>WGMH01000012.1 GCA_016125165.1 Alphaproteobacteria bacterium | reverse complement strand
GGCCTCGTGGCTGATGCCTTCCATCAAGTCGCCGTCAGAGGCGATCACATAGGTCTTGTGGTTGATGAGGTCATCGCCGAAGCGCGCATTCAGGATGCGTTCGGCGAGCGCCATACCAACGGCATTGGCGATACCCTGCCCCAAGGGGCCGGTCGTGGTCTCGATCCCTGCGGCATGGCCATATTCGGGGTGACCGGCGCAGGGGGAGCCAAGCTGGCGGAAGCGCTTGATCTCTTCGATGCCAATGTCCGGATATCCAGTCAAAAACAATAATGAATACAACAGCATAGAGCCATGGCCACCGGACAGGACAAAGCGGTCACGGTCCGGCCAATTTGGCTGGCTGGGGTCGAATTTCAGGAAATGGCGGTAGAGCACTGTGGCGGCATCCGCCATACCCAGCGGCAGGCCCGGATGGCCGGATTTGGCTTGCTGGACCGCATCCATCGAAAGGGCGCGAATGGCATTCGCGAGGCGGCGGATTTCGCCCTGATCTGGCGCGCCCGAAGACGCAGGATTGGCAATGTTCATGCGTTTTTCGGGCTCGCTCAAAAGGGCTTTGGCCTTAGCGAGCCGAAGCCTTGTGCGTCAAGGGCGCGAAATGCCTTCCCGGCCATGACAAACAGAACTTGTGCGCCTATGGTCGCCGCAGGCGATTTGCCGGGGGGAACAGGGAGGAAACGGCCATGTCCACGCTCGAATCCGCCGCCCAGCGGCTCGCAGATGCACTCAAGGCGATCGAAGACCTCGCACTGCCGCTCACGGAAGCCCGTGCGGCAGCCGCGCGCAGCGCCGCCGAAGCTGACCAGCTTCGTGGTGAACGCGAACGGCTTCTGGCCCGAATTGCGGAGCTCGAAGAGGAAAACCGCCTGATCGCCAGCCTGACCGAAGAGGTCGAAACCCGTCTTGACGGGGCGATCTCGGACGTCCGCTCGGCGCTTGGCCGCTAGAAAAGGAGCCGCCATGCCTCTCGTCAATGTCATGGTCAATTCGCGCGCCTACACTATCGCCTGCGATGACGGTGAAGAGGAACACCTGCGCGAACTCGCCGCCCATGTGGATTCCAAGGTTCGCGAGCTTCTTGAACAGGTCGGGCAGGTAGGCGATCAGCGCCTGATCCTGATGGCCGCTCTGCTCATCACGGACGACTATCTCGATGCCCGGCAGCGGCTGGACGCCCGCGCCGCCGAGCTTGGCGAAGTGGCTGGCGCGCGCGATGCCGTGCAGGACCGGTTGGCCCGGGCCGAAGGCTCTGCCGTGGAATCGCTGGAAGCGGCGGCGAAGCGTCTGGAAGGCCTCGCCGCCAAACTCGCCGCCGCCTGACGTCAGGCGATCGCGCAACGCGCAGCGCTAGTGCGCGGGCGCGTGATGGTCATCATGCTTCGGCTTGTGGTGGTGATCGTCGTGGTGATCATCATGATGGTCGTCGTGATGCGCATTATGATGTTCGTCATGGTGTGCCGCATGTTCGTCTTGATGGGCATCGTGATGTCCATCCGTGGCATGATCTTCCTTGGCGTGCGCGTCATGCCCGTGATCGTCGTGACCATGCTCCTCATGTTCATGCGAATCATGCCCCTGCGCATCATGACCATGTGTGTCTTTTCCATGTGTGTCGTGACCGTGCGCGTCGTGTTCGTGCGCATCATGAGCGTGTTCCTCATGCTCATGACCGGCATGGGCATGGTCGTCGTGCCCATGATCCTCGCCATGATGCCCATGGTCGTGATGATCTGCGGCGTGGTGTTCCTCGGTCTGGTGCGCATCGTCATGTGCTGCGTCATGGCCATGCGCATCTTCGTCATGATGTGCATCTTCGGCCTGATCTTCATGCGTTTCCTGCGCCTCGGCCTCGGAAGCTGGCGCCTTGCCGATACCCCATTTCGCCAGCCGCGCCTCAATGGCCGCAACGCGGTCTTTCGGCAGAAACCGGGTGAGCAGCCCGTGGATCAGCGATGCCAGCGTCACCACGCCCACAGGCTTGCCGTCGCGCGCAACGATCATGGCATCCTGCCAGCCGCGTGCCGACATGATCGCAAGCGCATCTTCCACCGTTGTGCCTTCGGGAATGGCGTTGGTGGAAAGCTCAAGCGACGCGGCCTGTGCCATGCGCGCATCGAAGGTCTTGCGGTCGGGCGCTGAGAGCAGCATCGCCACCGCGTCGCCATACCCGGCGCCGACCCGTGCCGCGACATGTGAAATGCTCTGATATCCGGCGAATTCACCTTTCTTGGTCGTGAACACCGCCCACTGCACATGCGGACCTTCCGCCGATGCGTGCTGTCCGATGCGCTGGAGCTGGTCGCGAATGCTTTCGGCGCTGAAGGAATTGTCGCTGTTGCGCCAGGTACCGTTCTGCCGGAGCACGACCATGGCTTCGCTGCGTCCACGCGGGATCAGCGCAAACTGGTCAAGCACGTCGCGTTCGCGGCCAGCGCGTTTCAGCTCGAGGCGATGGGTGTAAAGGCCGCTATCTGGCGTAGCCTGCGATTCCAGGCCTTCGGCAAAGCCAGACCAGCGGTTCGCATCGGCTTCCTTGCGTGCGATGTAAAACATCGTCGCCAGGAGTGCGGAGAGTGCGCAGGCAAACGCGATGGGCAGCCAGTAGCTCGTGATGACCGCGAAAGGCACGGCAAATGTCATCAGCGCCAGCGATGCCGCCGCCGCCAACGCGCCGATCAGAAGCACCGAAACGGTTGTGCCCAGAAGCTGCGCCGTCTGGCGCAGAAATCCGCGGATGCCACCACCGGCGCGCCGCGTCGCCTCATGCCTGGCGCGCGCCGTGCGGCGTACGCCTGAGAATGCCTTTGCCATCGCTCAAACCCCCACGCTACCGGCCCTTCGGGCCTTATAAACCTTAACTCTGGTCCCCCAACGTAACAGCCGTGTGGCGGTCCGTTAAGAACCCCGCGGAACTTTCAGCAGACAATTGTTCGCGGTCTTGTCTTGCGGGCAGCAGGGTGGGTGCCTACGTTCGCCAGCGGACGGGTACTGCTCCTCGCGTCAGGTTAGCGATGCCCAGGGGCCTTAATGGTACTCACCGGGAGCTGTCCCTGTCCGGAACCGTGGTTCCGGGCATATGGCGCCCACCTGCACTTGCAGGCCCGTGAGGATCCAGTACCAACGGTGGTAGCGGTCCCGTCCACCGCCTCAACCCACGCGGGCAGAATGAATTCCAAAATCGCGATGCGAAAACAGGCGCGCGTCCGAAGGGACGAATTGGCCGCAGCCAGACCGGACCTGGCGCTCAGCCTTGCGCGTCATGCCGACGCACTTCGGCTTGCACCCCATGCCATTGTTGCGGGCTACATGGCCCTGCCGGGCGAGGCTGATCCGAGCCTTCTGCTTGCCGAGCTTGCGGCTCGCGGACACGAGATCTGCTATCCGCGTGTGCACGAGAAGGCGCACCCGCTCCATTTTCACGTTCGCATCGATGGCGAGGAGATGGCGCTCGGCGCCTACAACATTCCCGAGCCGAAACCGCACTGGCCGCGCGCCACGCCCGACGTGCTCTTGGTCCCGCTCCTGGCCTTCGACGCCAAGGGCAACCGCTTGGGTTACGGCGGCGGCTATTACGACCGCACGCTCGCCCAATTGCGTCGCGAGAAATCCGTCACCGTCATCGGCGTTGCCTTTGCCGGGCAGGAAGTGGACGCCATCCCCAGCGACGCGAGCGATCAGAGGCTTGAATTTCTGGTATCCGAGCGCGGCATCAGGCAGTTTGGCTAGATCATGCGCATCCTTTTTCTCGGCGACATTGTGGGCAAGGCGGGCCGCGAGGCTGTGGCGGCGGAACTTCCGAAGCTGCGCCAGCGCCTTTCCATCGATTTCACCATCGTCAATGGTGAAAACCTTGCGGGCGGATTCGGCGTCACCAAAGCCATCGCCAACGAGATGTTCGCACTCGGCGTCGACTGCATCACCACCGGCAATCACTGGTTTGACCAGCGCGAGATCGTCACCTTCATCGGCGACGAGGATCGCGTGCTCCGCCCCTGCAATCTGCCGCCGGGAACGCCGGGCCGTGGTGCCAATCTCTATCAGGCGAAGAACGGGCAGAACGTGCTCGTGATCAATCCGCTCGGCCGCGTGTTCATGGAACCGCAGGATGATCCCTTCGCAGCCGTTGAACGCGAGCTCGCCGCCTGCCCGCTTGGCGAAGGCGCGGACGCCATTGTGGTGGACATGCATGCCGAAGCCACATCCGAGAAAATGGCGATGGGCCACTTCTGCGATGGCCGCGCCAGCCTGGTCGTCGGCACTCACTCACATGTGCCGACGGCGGATGCGCAAATCTTTCCGGGCGGCACCGCCTATCAGACCGATGCCGGCGCCTGCGCGGACTATGATTCCGTCATCGGCATGGAAAAGCATGAACCTATCCAGCGCTTCACTTCGAAGATGAGCGGCGGCCGCTTTACGCCCGCACTCGGTCCCGCAACCGTGTGCGGCGTGTTCGTCGAAACCAATGCGAAGGGTTTTGCCACGCGTATCGAACCCGTGCGCGTCGGCGGCCGGTTGAAGCAGGCGCTCCCCGAGTAACATCCGCGTACCGCAATCGCGATCAAGCAGGCAGGGATGGCCTGCGCTAGGATCGTTTCGTCAATGGCAACGGGATGAACCGATGAGCGTGGTGAACAGGGCGCTGTTCGTGATCGAACGCAACCTCATGCGTGAGCTGACGCAGGGCGAGATTGCAAAGGCCTGCGATGTGTCGCGCTTCCACCTCGCGCATGCATTCGGCGATGCGACGGGCCGCTCGGTCATGGAATATGTGCGCGGGCGTCGGCTGACGGAGGCGGCCTATGCGCTTGCGTCCGGCGCCTCGGACATTCTGGGGGTCGCTCTCGACACCGGATATCAGAGTCACGAAGCCTTCAGTCGCGCCTTTAAGGGGCAATTCGGCAAGACGCCCGAAGAGGTGCGCAAATCCGAATCCATTGCGGGCCTCGCATTGGTCGATGCGATTCGTCATCTGGAGATGAAAGCCATGAAGTTACCGGAACCGCGTTTCGAAGATTTGGGCGAGATGCATTTTGTGGGCCTTCCGGCTCGGCGCGAGTCTGGCGATGTTCACGAAATTCCGGCGCAATGGCAGCGTTTCATGAGCGGACCCTGCCAGCAGATCGAGCACAGAAGGCCGGGCATTCCGGTCGGCGTGAACATGCGGTCCGAAGATGGCGGCCTGATCTATGTTTGTGCCACTGAAGTGTCCCGCTTCGGAAAACTGCCGAAGGGGCTTATGGAAATTACGATCGCACCGGCGCGCTACGTTGTCTTCGCGCATGATGGTCATGTCACCGAGATGCGCGAAACCTACAGCGCCATCTGGAACGGCTGGTTTCCGAAGAGCGGATACAGGCCCGCCGAAACGCCCGGCTTTGAACGTCACAATGAGACGTTCGATCCGCGTACTGGCAATGGCGGTGTGACAATCTGGATACCCGTCACCAAATGACACTGCGCCATATCTTGGCAGCTGACGCGGGGTCGGGCATAACGAAGCCGTTCACCCGCACGGGGGTATCGATGTCAGGAATTGCCGTCAGCCGTTAAGGCTTCGCGTTTTCGCCGCGAAGCCGCACGCGAGAGCAGGGTGCAATTGCGCCCGCTCCGGTCATGGCTGAACGGAAGACATCACCTTGAACATTTCCAGGCTGGAACAACGCGTCCTGCACGTGCTCGCGCAGGGCGGATTCATCAAACACACACGCGACGAAACCGGGCGCATCGTGGAAATCGATTGCTATAGCCGCGAGGGCTATCGCCTCTCGGACTGCACGCTGCCGCTCTTCAAGAAGCTGAAGCGGCGAAGGCTGATCGCAAGCCACAACGGCCACCCCTACCGCATCACGCGGCTGGGTCTCGCCTCAGTGCGCGCGCAACTCGACAACAGATGAAGACACCCTCTCTCCGGTTCCGGAGAGAGGGCATTTTCAAACGTCGAAATCAGGCCGCCTGCAGCATGGCGCCGCCGCGTTGCGTTTCGTGGTCCATCACGCAGGCAACCGCATGCACCACGGAGGCGATGCGCACCGCCGCCTGAATTTGTTCGGCGGTCATGCCCGCGTCGCGCAGGATTTTCTCATGCGCATCAATGCACATGCCGCAGCCATTGATGGCGGAAACCGCGAGCGACCAAAGCTCGAAATCGGTTTTCTCGACGCCTGGCTTGCCGATCACGTTCATGCGCAGCCGTGCGGGCAGCGAGCGGTAATCGGGCGAAGAGGCCAGATGCGTGAAGCGGTAATAGATATTGTTCATGCCCATGATCGCGCCGGCGGCGCGCGCGGCATTCAGCGCTTCGGCCGAAAGTTTGCCGGCGAATTCCGATTCAATCGCCTGCGTCACGTCGGTGTTGCGCGCGGCCATGGCGCAGGCAACGAAACATCCCGCGCGCTGCTGTTCGTTCAGCGAGGGTTCGGCGGCCAGCGAAGAGAGGTTGAGTTTCAGGTCCTTGGCGTATTCGGGAATGCGCTCTTTGAGGGTGTCGAATGACATGGGGCTTACCTGTGCGATGTGTGAGGGAGAAGTGGCTCCGCTGGCCGGAGGGGGCTTGGAGCCCGCGGAGCCGAAGGCGATTAATTAGGCCGCCTTCAAAACCTCTTCGCCCTTCTGCCAGTTGCAGGGGCAAAGCTCGTCGGTCTGCAGCGCATCGAGCACACGCAGCACTTCCTGCGGATTGCGGCCCACGCTCATGTCCGTCACGTAAGCGAAGCGGATGATGCCGTCCGGATCGACCAGGAACGTGGCGCGCTTGGCGACGCCTTCCGCATCCAGAATGCCGAGCGCGCGGGAAAGATCCTTGTTGATGTCTGCCAGCATCGGGAACGGCAGGTCCTTCAGATCGGCATGGTTCTGCCGCCAGGCCAGGTGCACGAATTCGCTGTCTGTGGAGACGCCATAGATCACCGTGTCGCGATCCTTGAAGTCGCCGTTCAGCTGGCCGAAGCCGGCAATCTCGGTGGGGCAGACGAAGGTAAAATCCTTTGGCCAGAAGAAGACGAGCTTCCACTTGGAGACATCGCCGTCCTGCGTGAAATCGCGGAAGGCGGTCTTGGGATCTGTGGAAACGACGCCCTTGAGGGCAAAATCGGGGAAACGGTCGCCGACGGTCAGCATGACTATATGAACTCCTGCGGTTGGCCCCGGTTTGGGGCAGTTCGTATCTGCGAGTAAGATTTAGAATAATTCTAGAATATGTCAAGGGGACAGACGGTCTCTCCGTGTGGCGCGCCGCCGCACGGTCCGAAATGAGGCCCGATCAGGTTGTTGGCGTCAGGCCGCTGCCTCGCCATAGGCCGGGGCCAGCATCCGTCCGAAAAGCAGGCGCACCACGAACAGGATCACCACTGCAATCGCCATCATGCCGGAATGCATCAGCCAGAAATTCACGGCGCTCATCTTCTCCAGAAGTCCGCCGATGTAGCCGATCAGCATGTTCCCGATGAACAGATGCAGATAGTAGATCGCGATCATCACGCCACCGAGGCCCTTCGGCGCGGCACGCGAGTAAAGCGCGAGGCCCACCGGCAGCACCATCGAGAAGCCGAGGTCGTTCACGATGTGGAACGCGAAGGCCCATACGATGGAAACGGGCTGGCCGGTTTGCGCCACCATCCACGAGGCCGCCGCCAGCACCACCGGCGCGAAAGCACTGATGGATGTGCCGATGGCGATCTTCGTCAGTTCGTCCGGTTCGGTCCAGCGCGTGGACCACCAGCGCCAGAACGCGATTACCGCCGCCATCAGCGCGGTGGAAACGAACGCATCCACGGAAAGCATCCATGTGATCGGCATCGTCTTGCCGAAGAACACGAGCTGGAAGTTCTTCTCGGCCCACACGAGATAGGCATTGAAGATTTCCTGATTGCTCACGAGTGAAAGCGCGAGCACCGGAAGCAGGAATATCAGTATCACGACGACGCCAACATCCTTGCGCGTCAATGGCGGCCGTGCCGCTGCCTGTCCTTTGGAGGCACGTGGTTCGGGGGGAAGTTTCGGGCGGCCAATGAGATAGATTGCAAGACCGATCACCATGCCGACGCCCGCCGCGCCGAAGCCCCAATGCCAGCCCACCGTTTCGCCCAGCGTGCCGCACACCAGCGGCGAAACGATCACCGCGATCTGGATGCCGAGGAAATAGATCATGAAGCCGTCGGCACGGCGCTGATCGTCGGGACCGTAAAGATCGCCCACCTGCGCCGCCATGTTGCCTTTGAAGCAGCCGACGCCCAGCAGCAGGCACAAAAGCGCCGGAAGCAGGCTTGCCTCGAACGCCATCAGGAAGTGACCGAGCGCCATCAGCGATGCGCCGATGGTGATGGTGTTGGTACGTCCCAAAACGCGGTCGGCCAGAAGGCCGCCAAGGATCGGTGTCAGATATACGCAGCCCGCATAGAGGCCGAAGATCGCGCTGGCGAGCGCCTGCGGCGAAAGCGGTCCGTATACGGATTGAATCGCGGCGGAGAATGGCTGAAAGCCCCACACATTGCCGATATGCTCCGGCGTGAAGAGATAGTGCGTCATGTAGAGCACCAGCAGCGCCTGCATGCCGTAATAGGAAAAGCGTTCCCATACCTCGGTCGCCGAAAGCCAGCCGAGGCCTGGCGGATGGCCGAAGAAAGTGGTCTGCCGCCTTGACCCCTCCTGGAATTCCTCCAGGGGCGAGCGCACGGCCGCGCCCGATTTCACTTCGGCGGCCATGGCCAGGTCTTCGGCGTCTTCGATCCGGTTCGTGCTCAAGCGCTCCCCCTTCGGGCTAAAAAAGCGGGGCACTCTTGGCGATGGGCGCGGGCATGGCAAGCCGGGCGGTGGGCGGCCCCCTTGAACCGGTCCCGTTCCAGCGGCTATCTCACGGCCGTTCCCAAAAAGTCAGACGCACATGGCCGGTCATTCCCAGTTCAAGAACATCATGCATCGCAAGGGGCGCCAGGATAAGGAGCGCTCCAAGATCTTCTCCAAGCTCGCGCGCGAAATCACCGTGTCGGCGAAGCAGGGCATGCCCGATCCGGATCACAATCCGCGTCTGCGCGCCGCGATCATCGCCGCCAAGGCGCAGTCCATGCCGAAGGACAACATCCAGCGCGCCATCAGCAAGGCCACGGGCGGTGATGCGGAGAACATCGAAGAGGTGCGTTACGAAGGCTATGGCCCCGGTGGCGTGGCGCTGATCGTGGAAGCGCTGACCGACAACCGCAACCGCACGGGCGGCGATGTGCGCGCGGCCTTCTCCAAATTCGGCGGCGCGCTTGGCGAACCCAATTCGGTCGCCTTCATGTTCGACCGCGTCGGCGTCATCACCTACCCCAAGGACAAGGGCAGCGATGATTCCATGCTCGAAGCCGCCATTGAAGCCGGTGCGAATGAGTGCATCAGCGGCGAAGAGGAGCACGAGTTCATCGTCAGCCTCGAAGATTACGGCGCGGTGCGTGAGGCGCTGGAGGGGAAGTTCGGAGAGCCTGCTTCGGCGAAACTCGAATGGCGGCCGCAGACCATGACGCCGGTGCCCGATGAAAAAGGCGAACAGCTCATCAAGCTGCTCGATGCGCTCGACGATCACGACGATGTGCAGAATGTCTTCGGCAATTATGAGCTATCCGAAGCGCTGATGGCGAAAGTCTGAAGGTGTCTGGGGGCACCGCTCCTTCGCAATCGCGGCGGCGCTCCGAACCGGCGGTCCTTGCGGATATTCTTGGCAGGCTCGCAATCGAATCCGGCTACGTCGTGGAATTCGGCGCGTGGGATGGCGTGCACCTGTCCAATTCGCGTGATCTGATCGCCCGGGGCTGGCGCGGGCTTCTGATCGAAGCGGATGCGCAGAAATTTGCGGCGCTGAAGGCGAACGTCACGGCTCCCGGCGTCACGCTGGTGAATGCGCGTGTGGAGACTTCGGGCGAAAACGCGCTGGAAGCGATCCTGGCGCGCGCCGGCGCGCCGCAAACGCCCGATCTTTTGTCCATCGACATCGATTCCGATGATCTGGCGGTGTGGATGTCACTCAAGACATTTCGCGCACGCGTCGTCATCATCGAATACAACGTCACCGTTCCATTCGATATCGACTTCGTGAACCCGAAAGGGCGCAACTGGGGGAACGGGGCGCTCACCATCTGGAAATTCGCGCGTGCGCGGGATTACCGGCTGGTGGCGTTCGCGGGCATGAACCTGGTCTTCGTGGACAAGGCGCTCGCCGAGGCTGCTGGCATCGCCGAAATCGCGCTTGATGCCCGTCACGCTGATAGTGCGCCGCGCTATTTCTGGGGCTACGACGGAACACTCCTCACAAATGGCGGCGCGCCCGAAGTACTCAATGTGCCGTGGCACAGCTATGCGTTCGCGCAGCCTGTACCGCGCTTCCTGCGCCGCTGGCATCTGGGCGGAGAATGGAAATTCGCGGAGCGTGTGGTGAGTGCGCTTTCCATGCTCCTCACGCGGCCAATTCTGTTTCTGAAACGCGTCATACGCCGCTGAAGCCTCGCCCGGTCAGTGGAATGAAGGGCCTGCCATGCGGATATCGGTCGTGCGGGATGGTGTCATATTTGTGGATGTCGAAGGCATAGCTCACGCGCGGATGGTCCGGATCGTGCCACACCGAAACTTCGTGGTGGTGTCTAGGACCTAGCGTCACCAGAAGGTGACCATCCACATTGCTGAAGGCGTGATCATAAGGGCTGGATTTGGGGTATGGGCCGTACGTTGTCGTGCTGCCTTCGCCCCAGGCGATAAACGAGCCGATAAACGGCGCCTCATGCAGATGCCGCTGCAGACGCTGGCCTTCGCGATGCACATTGTACCACGAGGTCACGGTGGTGAATGTCTCGGCCATGCGCAGTTCGCGGAGGAAGAAGCTCAAGGTGGCGCGCAACGCGAAATAGAGCGGCAGGCATTGCGCCGAAAGCAGGAACGCGTTGTAGGCCTGATAGCGCGACCCCGTCGGGTTGTCGGCTTCCCGATGTTCCCAGCCTCTGCTCACGGGAAGTTCCTTGATCTGCTCTTCCCGTTCCAGCGCCAGCCGCGCGAGGTCATGCGCATAGTCCACTGGCAGGCGTGCAATCGCGAAGGGCCGCTTGGAATGCCATTCCATGCGTGGTTTGACGGTGAAGTCGATCGTCATGCGCGCCTCGCGTTCGGGGGCAATCATGCCATTGATCCGGCGCCGAACCATGTGGCGCCCCGTCCCGCATCCCGTGCAGGGCGGGGTGCATCGCTCGAACATAAGGGGTACAAACCGCCCATGCCGGTTCCGATTCGCATTATGGGGCTTGATCCTGGTCTTGGCCGCATGGGCTGGGGCGTCATCGCCGTGGAAGGCACACGGCTCACCCATGTGGCTCATGGTGTCCTTACGTCCAGCGCGAAGGAGAATCTGGGCCACCGGTTGCTGGCCTTGCATGATGGGCTCGGCGCGGTGATTGCCGACCTTCGGCCCGTCGCCATCGCAGTGGAGCAGGCGTTCGTACACAAGGATCCGCAGGCGGCGCTCAAGATCGGTCATGCGCGCGCGATTGCGCTTCTGGCAGGCGCGCAAGGGGGGCTCGACATTGCGGAATACACCCCCAATCACATCAAGAAGTGCGTGGTTGGCGTCGGTCACGCTTCCAAGGATCAGGTGCAAGCGATGGTGAAGCGTCTTTTGCCCACCGCGCGCGTGGAAGCTGCCGATGCCGCCGATGCGCTTGCAGCCGCCATTGCGCATGCCCACCTGGCAGGCACGCGCGCGAAGATCGCCGTTGCCTTGGCGGGCCAGGAGGCTCTCGCCGCGCCGTTCGCCAGAAGCACCGGCAAAAAATCGGCTTTGGCATGATCGGAAAACTTGCCGGTATCGTGGATACGGTCAGTGAGGATTCGGTGATCCTCGATGTCGGCGGCGTCGGCTATCTCGTTTATTGTCCATCATCCACGCTCGCGCGTCTTGCGTCTGGGGCGCAGGCGGTGTTGTCCATCGAAACACGCATCACAGATGAAACCATCCGGCTCTATGGTTTTGGCTCGGCGGAAGAGCGCGAATGGTTTCGTCTGTTGCAGACGGTTCAGAATGTCGGCGCGCGTGTGGCGCTGAATGTACTCTCCGCGCTCAATCCCCGCGAGCTTGGCCGGGCGCTGGCGCTGTCGGACAAAGCCGCCATTGGCCGCGCACAGGGCGTAGGACCCAAACTGGCGCTGCGCATCGTGACGGAGCTGAAAGACAAGGCACCCTCCATGATGCTGCGCGCGGGCGAAGCCCCCGCCGATATCCCGCAGGCGCCCGCACCAAAGGGCGCGGAAGCCGATGCGGTCGCGGCCCTCACCAAGCTCGGCTACTCTCCCGTGCAGGCCGCCGAAATGGTGGCCCGCGCCGCCCGCGATCTTGGTGATGCGCCGGTGGATGTGCTGATCCGCGATGCCTTGAAGGGCCTTAACCGGTGACGCATAATCTGACTAGTCAGACTAGTCAGGAGGCCGCGATGGAAAAGACATGGGCATTGCAGGACGCCAAAGCCCGCCTTTCCGAGCTCGTGCGCGCTGCGGAAGAAGAAACCCAGATCATCACCGTTCGCGGCGAGCCGAAGGTGGAAGTTCGCGCCATTCGCACTTCGGACGCCGGCGGAAAAGCGCGGCCGAAAACGCTGGTCGATTGGTGGCTTTCCGCGCCAAAGGTTCCGGAATTCAAACTGCCTCCGCGGAAGCGTGAAAAGCCGCGGAAAGTCTTTTAATGCTGCTTCTGGATACCTGCGTCATTTCCGAGGGCGCTCGTTCGCGCCCGGACCAAACGGTGGTCAGCTGGATGACGAGCCAGGATACCGGCCAACTCTTTGTCAGTGCCATCACGCTTGGTGAACTGCACTATGGCGCTGCCCTCCTGCCGCAAGGCGCAAAGCGCCGATCGCTAGAGAAATGGGTCGAAGATTTGGAGCACCGCTTTGCCGGTCGCATCATCGTGCTCGACGATGCGGTGGCCTCCCGGTGGGGCAAGTTGCGGGCAATTCATCCCAATATTCCGGTCGTGGACGCACAAATCGCGGCTACCGCGCTCGCATTCGGCATGACATTCGTGACCCGAAATGTGAAAGACTTCCGCATCAAGGGGCTCACGGTCATCAATCCGTGGGACCGCTGAGAACAAACGCGATGGCTACGGCGAAGGCACATTCCGACCCAGACCGCATTCTTGCCCCCGAGCGGGGCGAGGAGGATTCGTTCGAGATTTCGCTCCGGCCCAAGCATCTTGGCGAGTTCGTGGGCCAGCGTCAGGCACGCGAAAATCTGTCGGTTTTCATCGAAGCGGCGAAGGCGCGGAACGAAGCGCTGGATCACGTTCTCTTCTCCGGTCCGCCCGGCCTCGGCAAAACCACACTGGCGCAGATCGTGGCGCGCGAGATTGGCGTCAATTTCCGTTCCACCTCCGGCCCGGTGCTGGCGAAGGCGGGCGATCTTGCCGCCATCCTCACCAATCTTGAACCGCGTGATGTGCTGTTCATCGACGAAATCCATCGCCTCAATCCGGCCGTGGAGGAAATTCTCTATCCGGCGATGGAGGATTTCGAACTGGATCTGGTCATCGGTGAAGGCCCTTCCGCGCGTTCGGTGAAGATCACGCTCGCTCCGTTCACGCTCGTTGGTGCCACCACGCGTTCGGGTCTCATCACCACGCCCCTGCGTGATCGCTTCGGTATTCCGGTGCGCCTCAATTTCTATGAAACTCACGAACTCGTCTCCATCGTGGAGCGCGGGGCGCGCGTGCTGGGTTTCGATTTATCATCAGATGGCGCGCGGGAGATCGCGGGCCGCGCGCGCGGCACCCCGCGCATTGCGGGCCGCCTTCTGAAGCGCGTGCGCGATTTCGCGGCCGTGGGAAAGCACGGCAAGGTCGATGCGAAACTCGCTGACGATGCGCTCACGCGTCTCGAAGTGGATTCGCGCGGGCTCGATGCGTTCGACAAGCGCTACCTGCAACTGATCGCGCAGAGTTTCGGCGGCGGTCCTGTCGGCATCGAAACGCTGGCTGCCGCGCTCGGCGAAGCGCGCGATGCCATCGAGGAAATCGTGGAACCGTATCTGCTTCAGCAGGGTTTCGTGCAGCGCACGCCACGGGGGCGCATGCTCACCGGTGCGGCATTTGCACATCTGGGACTGCCAACGCCGGCGCGGGATCCGGCACAGACGGGTCTGTTCCCGGATGAGGAGGATTGATGCGTTATCGTCTTGTCGGCCTTGGCATCGCCATCCTCATCACCGTCGTGGGGTTTTATTTCTGGCTTGTCTTTGGTCAGGCGCTCGGTGTTGCGATGAAGGTTGTGTATGCCGACGAGAAGCCCGCAAAGCCAAGCCGTTCGGGTCCGGTGGAAGTCATGATCCTCAAGCCCGGGAAAGAGGATTGCACGAAGGAGCATCCCTGCCCGGAGACCAAACCCAAATGACGCAATCGGCGCGCGAAGGTTTCGGCCGTTTCGATGGCAGGGTGCATATCCTGCCCATCCGCATCTATTACGAGGACACGGACCTCTCCGGGGTCGTGTATCACGCCAATTATCTGCGGTTCATGGAGCGGGGCCGGTCGGAGTTTTTCCGCCTTGCGGGCATCGACAAGCTGGCCGAACTGGATGGACCAGACGCCTATGCCTGGGCGCTGCGCAAGGCTGAACTGGAATATGTGCGTCCCGCGCGCCTTGATGATTTGATCGAGGTCCACACGCGCGCCATCGCCCTTACCGGTGCACGCATGACCGCCGCGCAGGACATTTACTGTCGGGGCGAATTGCTGACGCGGGGCAAGGTTGAGGCCTGCGTCATGACACTTTCGGGCCGCCCCAAGCGGATTCCCGCTGAATTGCGTGAAAAACTAAATCCTTTGTTAACGGAAACAGATACTTAACATTTCGCGCCCAATTTCGGCCACCTTGGAGTGGGCATGTACCGTCTGGCGCGGCGGCGCTGCTAATCTGAATGCCCTAGTCTCGCGGGAAGAGGTTTTACATGTCGTTCATGCGTATGGCCGCCGTGGCGCTGGCTTTCGTTCTGGTCACGGGCGTTGCTGCGTCCGCGCAGCCCAAGGCGGCCCCGACCGGACCGGTGGCGCAAAGCCAGGAACTGAATTCACCCGATGCGGCTCCCACCACCGATGTGGATGTGACGAGCGATGGGCCTTCGAGCGGTCCGCCGGTGAGCGGTATCTCCATCGTCGCGCTGTTCAAGAGCGCCGACATCATCGTCAAGGCGGTGATGACACTTTTGGTGCTTGCCTCGCTGTGGTCGTGGGCGATCATCATCAACAAGTCGATCGCGCTGGGCACTGTGCGCCGCAAGGCCGATCGCTTCGAAAAGACATTCTGGTCCGGCATGTCGCTGGATGAGCTTTACCAGCAGTTCGCGCAGCGTGCCGATCATCCATTGGCAGCGGTCTTCATGGCGGGCGTGCGCGAATGGCGGCGCGCCTTCGAACACAACCCGCCGAGCGAAGCGAAGATTCCGCGCATCAATGAGCGGATCGACAAGGCGATGAGCGTCACGATTTTGCGCGAGACCGACGGCCTCGAGCGCCAGCTCGGGTTCCTTGCCACCGTCGGTGCCACCGCGCCATTCGTGGGTCTGTTCGGTACGGTCTGGGGCATCATGAATTCGTTCTCTGCCATCGCGGCGCGCCACGACACCACGCTTGCCACGGTTGCGCCGGGTATCGCCGAAGCGCTGTTTGCGACAGCCATGGGCCTTCTGGCCGCCATTCCGGCAGTGATTTTCTACAACAAGTTCGTGAATGACATTGGACGCTATTCGGCGCGGCTCGAAGGCTTTGCCGATGAGCTGTCCGCGATCCTGTCGCGGCAGCTCGATGAGAAGGCGCGCTGATGGCGGCGGCGGTGCAAAGCTCGGCGAAAGGCGGACGGCGCAGCCGCAACCGCGTGCGTCCGATGGCCGATATCAACGTCACGCCCTTCGTCGACGTGATGCTGGTGCTTCTGATCGTGTTCATGGTCACCGCGCCGCTGCTCACCGTCGGTGTGCCGGTCGATCTGCCGAAAACCAAGGCCCAGCCTCTGGGTCAGGATCGCGAACCGCTTTCGGTCAGCCTGCGCAAGGATGGCCGCATCTACCTGCAAAACACACCCGTCGCCCAGGACGATCTGGTGCCCAAGCTGAAGGCGATATCCTCGAACGGCTACGATCAGCGCATCTTCGTGCGCGGTGACAGGTCGGTTGATTACGGGCACGTGATGGAAGTCATGGCGCTCATCAGCGCGGCGGGTTTCACGCATATTGGCCTTGTTACCGATGTCGCACGCAGCAAGCTTGAGAAGGACTAGGATCTCGCTCGCCTCGGACGCGGGCGGCAAGACCACGCCGTTCGGCTGGATCGGCGCGTTGACGCTGCACGTCGCCATCGTGGCGGCGACGTTCATCACATGGCAGCACAAATTCGACATCGTGAACGAAACGCCTTTCGTTCCGGTGGATCTTGTCACGCTTGCCGACACCACCAATGTCGCGCCCACCGTGCGAGAGGAACCTAAGATCGAGCCGCAGGAGGAATTCGCCGCCATCCAGCCGGATGCGGCCACGCCGCCGGATATCGACGCGGAACCCGCGCCCGACGAGAACGCCAAGCCGCTCGAACAGAAGCCGCAATCGACGCCGGTTCCATCGCCGCGCGAGGAAACCAAGCCCAGGCCGAAAAAAAAGAAGGCCCCCGCCGATCCGATGGCCGCGCTGCTTGACCAGCTCACCAAGCCAGAAGCCGCGCCAAAAAATGCGCGTGTCGCCAATCAGAAAGTCGATGGCATCGGCCGCATGAATGCGATGACCGCTGATCTGCAGGCGATGATTCAGGGCATGATCTACAAATGCTGGAACCCGCCTGCGGCCGCGCCGCATCCCGAGCGGCTCATCGTTACCTATCGCGTTTTCCTCAATCCCGATGGCTCGGTCGCACAGGCGCCACAATTGACTGCCACCTCTTCCAGCGGCGACCCCTATCTGCAGGCCGCCAAGGATTCGGCGGTGCGGGCAATCTATGTCTGCGCGCCGTATAGTCTTCCCGCCAGCCGCTATCAGCAGTGGCGGGACATCACGATCACATTCGATCCGCGCAAGATGGCGGGTGTCGAATAGACGAGGAGGAAGCGAAGATGACGCGCATGTCCGGATGGCTGTTGAAGATCGCCGGCCTTCTGCTGCTGCCTTTGGCGCTTTCGGTTCCCGCCGCTGCCCAGCTTCATGTGGATGTCACGCAAGGCGTGATGCAGCCTTTGCCCATCGCCATTCCGAACTTCATCGCACCGGGCGGTGGAACCGGACCCTCCGGCGCGGATATCGCCAAGGTCGTGCGCAACGATCTGGCTTCATCTGGCCTGTTCAAATCTTTGGATCCGGCGTCCTTCATCGATCCGGTGCGCGACATCAACACGCCGCCGAATTTCGGCAATTGGCGGGTGATCAACGCGCAGGCTCTCGTCACCGGGCAGACAGCGATGCAGGCAGACGGAAGGCTGCGCGTCGATTTCCGTCTCTGGGATGTGTATGGCGAACAGCAGATGGTGGGACTGCAATATTTCACCACGCCGGAAAACTGGCGCCGCATCGCCCATCTTATCTCCGATGCCATCTATGAGCGCATCACCGGCGAGAAGGGATATTTCGATACCCGCGTCGTCTTCATCTCCGAATCCGGCTCCGCGCTTCAGCGCAAGAAGCGGCTTGCGGTGATGGATCAGGATGGCGCGAACCCCATCTTCCTCACACGCGGCGACTATCTTGTGCTCACGCCGCGCTTCAATCCCACCGCGCAGATGATCGCCTACATGTCCTACATATCGGGCAAGCCGCGCGTGTACATGTTCGACCTGGAAAGCGGCCGTCAGGAGATGCTCGGCAATTTCCCCAACATGACCTTCAGCCCGCGCTTTTCGCCAGATGGCAACAAGGTGGTCATGACGCTCGAACAGAACGGCAATTCCGATATCTATGTGATGGATTTGCGCAACCGGTCCACGGTGCGCCTCACCACCGAACCGTCGATCGAAACCTCGCCCTCTTTTTCGCCGGATGGTACCCAGATCGTTTTTGAATCGGATCGCGGCGGCAGCCAGCAGATCTATGTGATGAATGCCGATGGTTCGAACCCCCACCGCATCAGCTATGGCGAGGGCCGCAACGGCACCCCCGTCTGGAGCCCGCGCGGCGACCTCATTGCCTTCACCAAGCAGAATGGCGGGGCATTCCGTATCGGCGTCATGCGGCCGGATGGCTCGGGCGAACGCGTCATCACCGATGGCTGGATGGACGAAGGCCCCACCTGGGCGCCGAACGGCCGCGTTCTGATGTTCACGCGCAGCGCGCGCGGCGGTCGCGGTTCGCAAATCTGGTCGGTCGACATCTCCGGCCACAACCTCAGGCGTGTCCCCACGCCGGGGGATGCGTCCGATCCGGCCTGGTCGCCGCTGATCCAGTAACCACGTTGACCATTCGTAAGGGGCAGGCGGAAACCCAGGCGCGGCAAAAAGCGTTTCCCCATGGGAACGCCGCCTCTTTCTTGCCTCCTTTTGGGAACTTGATAGGTTAGTTGGAGGTGCGCGCGGTGAAATTCGCGTGGTCCCTCGCGCACTCGGGGCCTCGTATTCGCGGGAGTTGTGATCACATGATGAAAGTCTCATCCAAACTTGGATTTGTCGCGGTTGCGTGCAGCCTCCTCATGGTCGGGGCCTGCTCCACCACCAAGAAGGAAGCGGCGGATACGACCCCGCCTTCCGTCACCCAGAACAACAACAGCATGACGTCGTCGATCGTGCCGGGCAGCGCCGAAGACCTGCGCGTCAATGTGGGCGATACGGTCCATTTCGACTACGACCAATACGCCGTCCGTGGCGAGGATCAGGGCACACTTCAGCGTCAGGCTGCGTGGCTGCAAAAATACCCGCAGGTTCGCGTGACCATTGAAGGCCATGCCGACGAACGCGGAACGCGCGAATACAACCTCGCGCTCGGCGCCCGCCGCGCCAATGCGGTGAAGGAATATCTCGTCAGCCTCGGTGTGCCGTCCGGCCGCGTGGATACGATTTCCTACGGCAAGGAACGCCCGGTCTGCACGGAATCCGATGAGTCCTGCTGGGCCGAAAACCGCCGCGGCGTGACGACCATCACCAGCGGCGCAACATCCTGACGCCATTCCAGCAGCCACCCCGCAAAATGGGGGCGCACGGCAATGCATAGCGGGGGGAAAGACTTTCGGGTCTTTCCCCTTTGTGTTTTGGGATTGCCGTCGACGGGGCTGGATTCCGTCAGGCCCAAATTTCGGCTAACTCTTGCTGCTTAATGGCAAATCCCGAATTTGAACCGCCATTCGAGGACCGCATCCGATGAAGCGCGAACTCTGTCTCTTTGCTCTGGCCCTCTCGCTGTCCACACCGGCACTGGCCGCGGACAGCATTCTCACGCCCAAACCCACGTCCTATCAGGTGGCCGGGCTTTTCGGCGAAAGCGATGAAGAGATAGCCCGCCGCCAGCAGCACGAGAACGGACAGGACGACTCCATCGCCGATCTGCGCCAGCGGGTGAACGATCTGGAGCTTTCGCTCCGCCGTCAGACCGGCCAGAACGAACAACTCACCCACAAGGTGCAGGAACTGACAGACCGCATGCAGCGGATGCAGAAGGACTTCGATTACAAGCTCTGCACCATCACCGCGCAGCAGATGTCCTCGCCGGATGGCTCCACGTCCATCGCCTGCAATCCGTCGGGCCAGCAGACATTCAACAACAGCCCGTCGTTCAATGCGGCGCCTGCCGCGCCGGCCTCTTCGTCGGTCTATTCCAACGCCGCGCCGGGCGACCGGCCCATCCAGCTTGCGCCGCCGCCGGGCACGCTGGGAACGCTGCCTGCCGGAACGCCGCTGCCCCAGAATGCGCCGGGCGCTTCGGTTGGCCGTTCTGATTTCGACGATGCGATGAACCTTCTTGCCAAGGCGCAGTATGGCGAAGCCAGCGGCGCTTTCCGCAGTTTCGCCGATACCTATCCGAAGGATGATCTTGCGCCGCAGGCGGTGTATTGGGTTGCCAATATCGCCTATGTGCAAAAGGACTATGCCACTGCGTCGCGCACCTTCGCCGAAGAGATCAAGAAATATCCCTCCTCGCCGCGCGCTCCGGAGAGCATGCTCAAACTGGGCGAGTCGCTCATCGCCATGAACCAGATCAAGGAAGGTTGCACCGCTCTTGGCGCGCTCCCCCAAAAATATCCGAACGCCTCAAAAACGATCCTCGCCAAAGCCACGGCAACCCGCAAAGCCTCCTGCAAGTAAGTCCGCGCAGCAGAAAAAGGCGGTGTCCGCCAAGGCGCCGCCAGCAACCAGGGCCCCGGCCAAGAAGCCAACTGCAAGGAACGCGGCACCAAAGCCTGGGGCCGCCAGGGCTCCGTCGCCGAAGCCCGGCGCTGCGGGAAATGGCGCGGCGCTTGAAGGCTTTGCCGCCGCAATGGACCGCCTTGTCGAAGGCGGAGCGCCATGGCCGGGCGCCATCGGTGTGTCTGGTGGCGCAGATTCCATGGCGCTCATGCATCTGCTGGCTGATTGGGCGCAGGCCAGGGGCGTGTCCGCGCCTGTTGTGCTCAGCGTCGATCATGGCTTGCGCAAAGACTCGGGCGACGATGCAAAACGGGTGATGAAAGCCGCGCGCGCCGCAGGTCTAGAATCCCATGTCCTGTCCTGGGAAGGGGCAAAGCCGAAAGCGGACATTGAAGCGGAAGCGCGCAATGCCCGTTACGCCCTCATGGGCGCATGGTGCCGGGAGCGGGGTGTGACAGGACATTACGTCGCTCACACCGAAGATGATCAGGCCGAAACCTTTTTGCTCCGATTGGCGCGCGGCAGCGGCCTCGATGGGCTTTCGGCCATGCGCACCGTCGCAGCTTTTCCGCTCGCCGGCTACGCGGAGCTTTGCGTTGTCCGCCCGCTGCTCGAATTTCGCCGCATGGATTTGCGCGCCTTCCTCAAGAAGCGAGGGCAAGACTGGATTGAAGACCCGATGAACGCGGATCCCCGTTTTGCCCGCAGCAGATTGCGCGCGGCGTGGCCGGCGCTCGAAGACCTCGGTCTGACGGTACCGCGCATCGCTGATGCCGCCGCGCATCTGGGCCGGGCGCGCGCGGCGCTCGAAGAGGTAACGGGTGATCTGTTCCGCCGGGCGGTGCGACTGGAAGACCAGCAGGCTTTTGTCGATCCGCTTCGCCTCAAAATGGCCATGCGGGAAGTGGGGCTTCGTGTATTGGCGGAGGTTTTATCGCGCGTCTCGGGCGAGGCCTATCGCCCCCGCTTTGAAAGCCTTGAACGCCTTTTTGACGCCATTGTTGGTGGAACCCTGGGGGGCGGGGCCACCCTTCATGGCTGCCGGGTGGCGCCGGCGGCCAAGGCGCAGGCATATTTCGGTTCTGCCACCCTGGTTGTCGCGCCGGAACCGGCCCGTTCGGCGCGGTCCTGAACCGGGCTGAGGCGGAACCGCGCATGCGGCCTTTTCGTTAAGGTTTGAGCCAGCCGTGCGTTGCCCGGAAGTCTCAAATTTCTTAACGTTTTGATGGCTGGCAACCCGGTATAGTCATGCCTACATACGTAAGTCGGCGGACGGTCCGCCGCGCCTTGGCTCTGGCGGCATTAACGGCGAGCCGCAGGAAAGAAGCACCGTGAACAATCTGCGCAATCTGGGTCTTTGGGTCGTAATCGCCGTCCTTCTGGTGGCGCTGTTCAATCTGTTTTCGGGCACCAGCTCGCAGAAGAACACAAATGCGATCACCTTTACGCAGTTCAATCAGCAGATCGCGCAGAACACGGTCAAAAGCGTGGACGTGCAGGGTGACAAGATCACCGGCAGCTACACCAACGGCCAGCAGTTCGCGACGCGCGGACCGATCGATTCCCAGTTCACCCAGCGCATGATGGATCACAACGTCCAGGTGGTGTTCACGCCCGCCGATGACGGCATGCCTTCGCTGGTGTCCATCCTCATCAATCTCGCGCCCATGCTGCTTCTCATCGCAGTGTGGATTTTCTTCATGCGCCAGCTTCAGGGCGGCAGCGGCAAGGCCATGGGCTTCGGCAAGTCGCGCGCCAAACTGCTCACCGAACGCACGGGCCGCGTCACCTTTGAAGACGTCGCCGGTGTCGATGAAGCGAAGGAAGAGCTGAAGGAAATCGTCGAGTTCCTGAAAGACCCGCAGAAATTCCAGCGCCTTGGTGGGCGCATCCCCAAGGGCGTGTTGCTCGTAGGCCCTCCGGGCACCGGCAAGACCCTGCTTGCCCGTTCCATCGCCGGTGAAGCCAACGTGCCGTTCTTCACGATTTCCGGTTCGGACTTCGTCGAAATGTTCGTCGGTGTCGGCGCATCGCGCGTGCGCGATATGTTCGAGCAGGCGAAGAAGAACGCGCCTTGCATCGTCTTCATCGACGAAATCGATGCCGTGGGCCGTCATCGCGGCGCCGGTCTCGGCGGCGGTAACGACGAACGCGAGCAGACCTTGAACCAGTTGCTCGTCGAGATGGATGGCTTCGAAGCGAACGAGGGCGTCATCCTCATCGCCGCCACCAACCGTCCCGACGTGCTGGATCCGGCGCTGCTGCGTCCGGGCCGTTTCGACCGTCATGTGGTCGTGCCCAATCCCGATCTCGGCGGTCGCGAAAAGATTCTCCGCGTGCATCTTCGCAAGGTGCCGCTGTCCTCCGATGTCGATCCGCGCACCATCGCGCGCGGCACGCCCGGCTTCTCTGGCGCCGATCTCGCCAACCTCGTCAACGAAGCGGCATTGCTTGCGGCGCGCCGCGGCAAGCGCGTTGTTGGCCGCAGCGAACTCGAAGACGCGAAGGACAAGGTCATGATGGGTGCGGAACGCCGCTCCATGGCCATGACCGATGAAGAGAAGAAACTGACCGCCTATCACGAAGCCGGTCATGCGCTGGTCGGCATGCACATGCCGCAGCACGATCCGCTGCACAAGGTCACGATCATCCCGCGTGGCCGCGCGCTTGGCGTGACCATGAACCTGCCGGAGCAGGATCGTCTCAGCCTCACGCGTCAATACTGCATCTCGAAACTCGCTTCGATGTTCGGTGGCCGCGAGGCCGAAGTGATCACCTTCGGTCCGGAGAACGTGACCACAGGCGCCTCCAGCGACATCCAGCAGGCCACCCGCATGGCCCGTTCGATGGTGATGGAATGGGGCATGAGCGAGAAGCTCGGCCGTGTGCGCTATCGTTCCAATGAGCAGGAAGTGTTCCTCGGCCACTCGGTCGCGCAGTCCAACAACATGTCGGAAGAAACCGCGCGCCTGATCGACAGCGAAGTGCGTCAGCTCATCGAAGATGCCGAGCAGGCCGCGCGCAAGATCCTCACCGATCATCACGACGATCTGGAAACCCTCGCCAAGGGTCTTCTGGAATACGAAACGCTGTCCGGCGATGAAGTGAACCAGCTCCTGAATGGTATCCGCCCGGTGCGCGAGCCGTTCGATGAGCCGCCGCCCTCCGAGCCGCGCCCTGTCTCGAGCGTCCCCTCCACGGGCCGCCCGCGCGGCGGAAACATCGGCCCCGTCTCGCCCGAGCCGCAGCCGGGCACGTAACGCAATTGCTGGCGAATGATGTAGAAGGGGAGGCGAAAGCCTCCCCTTCTTCATTTGCACGAATGCCAATGACCATCTTCGCCATTCTCAACATCACGCCGGATTCCTTTTCCGATGGCGGCAAATACCTCGCGCCCGATGCGGCGCTTGCGCGTGCGCGTGAACTGATCGCGCTGGGCGCGGATGTGCTCGATCTCGGCGCGGCATCTTCCAATCCCACTTCCGAGGGCGTCGCGCCGGATGTGGAGATCGCGCGGCTTGCGCCCATCGTCGAAGTCATGCAGCGCGAAGGCGCGTCGCTCTCTATCGACACTTTCTCCCTGCCGGTGCAGCGCTGGGCGCTGAAGCAGAACGTCGCCTGGCTGAACGACATCGAAGGGTTTGCGAACGAGGAACTCTATCCCGAACTTGCCGCGTCGGATGCGCGGCTGATCGTGATGCATTCGGTGCAGGGGCGCGGGCCCGCCACGCGCATCCATGTGCCACCAGCGGAAATCTTCGAGCGCATCGTGACGTTCTTCGAAACCCGCATCGCTGCGCTCACGAAGGCGGGCGTGGCACGCGAGCGGCTGGTGCTCGATCCGGGCATGGGCTTTTTTCTGGGCACCGATCCGCAAACCTCGTTCACGGTCCTGCGCCGCCTGCCGGAATTGAAGGCCCGCTTCGGCCTGCCGCTACTGATATCGGTGTCACGCAAGTCCTTCCTCAGGACCATCACGGGCCGGCCGGCCGCGGAATCGGGCCCGGCCAGTCTTGCGGCGGAATTGTTCGCTTTCCGGCACGGGGCAGACTATATCCGCACCCACGATCCGGCGGCCCTGAAGGACGCATTGGCCGTCCATGCGGCGCTGGAACCGGAAACAGCGGACTGAAACACCTCGGCATTCACCGTGATGCCAACCAGCCTCGCCGCCGCGTGAACCGATCTGCTAGTATCGGCGTGCAAGGCTAAAACCCGGCCAGCTCAAGGGGGCATTCTGCATGACGCGCAAGCTTTTCGGCACCGATGGCGTGCGTGGACCGGCCAATTCCTATCCCATCACACCAGAGGTGGTGATGAAGGTGGGCATGGCCGCGGGCCGCCTCTTCACGCGCGGCGAACACCGTCACCGCGTGGTGATCGGCAAGGACACGCGCCTCTCCGGCTACATGATCGAGTCCGCGCTCGTCGCGGGTTTCACCTCGGTGGGCATGGATGTGTTCCAGTTCGGCCCCGTTCCCACGCCGGCAGTCGCCATGCTCACGCGCTCGCTGCGGGCGGACATGGGCGTGATGATCTCCGCCTCGCACAACCCCTTCCATGACAACGGCCTCAAGCTGTTCGGGCCCGACGGGCAAAAGCTCTCCGATGAAGCCGAGCGGCAGATCGAAGCCTATATGGAAAACGGCATTGAGAAGGGTCTCGTGCCGCCCGCGCGCCTTGGCCGCGCCAAGCGCGTGGATGACAGTCAGGCCCGCTACATCGAATTCGCCAAGCGCACCTTTCCGCGCAACCTGCGCCTCGATGGCATGCGCATCGTGATCGATTGCGCCAATGGTGCGGCCTACAAGGTTGCTCCCGCCGTCTTGTGGGAGCTTGGCGCGGAAGTCTTCACGCTGGGCGACAAGCCCGATGGCTTCAACATCAATCAGGATTGCGGATCAACGTCCCCCGCCGCCATGTCGGCAAAGGTGCGCGAGATGCGCGCCGATTTCGGCATTGCGCTCGATGGCGATGCCGATCGCGTGGTGATGGCCGACGAACGTGGCCGCATCATCGATGGAGATCAGATCCTTGCGCTCATCGCGCGCTCATGGTCTGCCACGGGCGATCTGAAGGGCGGCGGCGTGGTCGGCACGGTGATGTCGAACATGGGCCTTGAGCAGTATCTGAAGGGCATGAATCTCAAACTGGCGCGCGCTGCAGTGGGCGATCGCTATGTGCTCGAACAGATGAAAAAGGGCGGCTTCAATCTGGGCGGCGAGCAGTCCGGTCACATCATCCTTTCGGATTTCGTTTCCACGGGCGATGGCCTGATCTCGGCGCTGCAGGTGCTGGCGGTGCTGGCCGAAGGTGGCAAACCGGCCAGCGAAGCGGCGCATCTCTATGAGCCGTTCCCGCAGATTTTGGAGAATGTGCGTTTCGCACGCGATGCCTCGCCGCTGGAAAACGAAAAAGTCACTTCACAGATCAAGGCGTGCGAACAGCGCCTGAACGGTTCGGGTCGCATCATCGTGCGCAAGTCCGGCACTGAGCCGGTCATTCGGGTGATGGCCGAAGGTCAGGACGAAGGCGAAGTGCGGGCCGTCGTCCGCGATATCGTGGATTCCATCCGCGCGGTGGCCGTGTGACCGTCAGGCGCCTTCTCATCATTGCTGGTTCGGATTCGGGCGGCGGCGCAGGCATACAGGCCGACATCAAGACCGCCAGCGCGTTCGGCGTTTATGCCATGACGGCGGTCACCGCCATCACGGCGCAGAACACGCGCGGCGTCTCGGCCATTCAGCTCGCATCGCCCAAGATCGTGGCGCAGCAGATCGAAGCCTGCCTTTCGGATATCGGCGCCGATGCGATCAAGATCGGCATGCTCGGCTCCGCCGCCATCATCCGCGCGGTCGCGGGGGAGCTTGCAAAGAAGCGCGCACGCAACATTCCCGTCGTGCTTGATCCTGTGATGGTCGCCACCAGCGGCGACGTGCTTCTGCCCAAATCCGCCATTGAAACGATGAAGCGCGAGCTTTTTCCGCTCGCGACGCTGGTCACGCCGAACATTCCCGAAGGGAAGATTCTCGCAGGCATGAAAAGTGCGAACAACAAGGAGATGTTCCGCGCCGGCAACATCCTGCGCGACCTCGGCGCAAAGGCGGCGTTCATCAAGGGCGGGCATGCCCGCACCGGCCTCATCCGCGACATGCTCGTGTGGGAACGCGGCAGCGAAATTCTCTCGTTCCCGCGCGTCAAAACGCGCCACACCCATGGCACCGGCTGCACGCTCTCCACGGCTATTGCCTGCGGTCTGGCAGAGGGGCTGTCGCTTCCGCTCGCCATCGGCCGCGCGCGCGAATATGTGCAGCACGCCATCGAAACCGCGCCCGGCCTTGGCAAGGGCCACGGTCCGCTCAATCATTTCGCGCGCTAGACGCCAAACATCATCGCGATCCGCGCGCCCATCAACTTCGCGAACAGAGACATCGGAAAGCGGTCATAAACCGGAACGTCTGCGGGAAAGTCGTTGCGATCCGTCACGGCGCGCACATTGTTGCGCGATTGAAGCGGCGGCGCGTCATCGCCGAAGCGCACACGGAACATGGATGTCCACCAGCCCGGCCCGAATTTCAGGCACATCGCGCTGTTGCAGCATGTCGTCATGGTGCGGGTTGTCGGCGCGTCATCGCTGAGCTTGAAGCCGCGCAGATATTCCTCGCCTTTGACACAGGCGACACGGTCATTGCGATAGGTGAGATACCAGGTGCCGCCATGCGCGTCGCGAAAATCAGCGCGCGCGCCCGCCGCTTCAAGCTGCGCACCACCCGCCTGACAATCGGCGCAGTAGCACATCGCGCTCACAATGGGCTCGCCCACGGCTTTGAACTGCACCTTGCCGCAGGAGCAGCTTGCGATGCGTTCCGGTCGTGATGTCATGGCGCGGGTTTTCCGATGCGGGGCGTCAATCCATGCCAGCAGCGGCGCTCAAAGTCATCCCGCGGGGCATCACTCAGAGAGATTGCGGATCATCGGTTTCGAGCAGTTCGTTGCCCAGCTTCACGCGCGCAACCAGACGCTCGCCGTCCCAGACTTCGACTTCGCTGATCGCCGCGAGTTTTTCGCCGGCGGCGAGGGCGCCAGATCGTCCCGGCATGCAATTTCGAGCAAAGCCGTGGGGGCCCCTTCCGGAGCGCTTGAACAGATTCGATATAGAGGCATGCGCGTCTCCTTTGTGCGGGAGCGCGGACAGGGTCTTGTTGACTGCCTCGGAGGTCTCTCAAGCGCCAGATGTGGGAATTGTTGAGCTGGCGACTTGGATATTAACGCATGCCAAGACCCCTCGCATCTTTAGGAACGGCATAATACTTCCGGCGTCTATTGAAATATTTCCTATTTATTCCCATTTGTGCGGAATGTTGTCCGAAACCGAATCTTCTCAGAACGTTGCCGCTGCCCGGCCAGACTGCGCCCGCCTGGCGCAAGATAATTGTTTGTCCAAATTCTATGGACCCTCCCCCTATGCCGGTATTCCACGCAAGCGGCGGGTGGGGGCTCCATACGGCAATACCAACGCTGTGAAGCATGGAAGCCGCACGCGCGAGATGCGGGAGCTCCGGCGGGATGTGCGCGCCTATATCCGCGAATGCCACGCGCTGGTGGAGGCGGCAAAACCGCTCTTTCCGCCAGCGCGCCGCAGATATGTCACCGAATATGTCGAGCGCTCAGGCGACGAGTTTGTCCAGACGCGTGCGGATGATGCTCTCGGCCTCGCGCATGATATGCGCGACCAGATCCTTGCTGGTGGGGATGTCATGGATGAGGCCCTGCGTCTGCCCGGCGGACCAGATGCCATAGTCTGTGTCGCCACTGTCGTAGACGACGCCGCCGCGCGTACCGGCAACGAGGTCCTTGATGTCCTCGAATTTCGCGCCGCCCTTCCGCTCAATTTCGACGACCTGCTGGCTGATGGCGTTTCTCGCCACGCGCGCGGAGTTGTGCATCGTGCGGAAGATGATGTCGGTCGCCCGCTCATCATTGGAAACGAGGGCTTCCTTGACCTTCTGATGGATGGGCGCTTCGACGGTGGCCATGAAGCGTGTGCCCATGTTGACGCCCTCGCAGCCGAGCGCGAGAGCGGCCACAAGACCGCGGGCATCGGCGATGCCGCCGGACGCGATCACTGGAATCTTCAGCCGTGCTGTGGTGACGGGGAACAATACCATCCCGCCGATATCTTCTTCGCCGGGGTGTCCTGCGCATTCAAAACCGTCGATGGAAACGCAATCGACGCCGATGCTTTCGGCCTTCACTGCGTGGCGCGCGGTCACGCATTTGTGGATCACTTTCACACCGGCGGCCTTGAAGGCGGGCAGGTGCGGCGCGGGATTGTTGCCGGCGGTTTCAACCGCCTTGATGCCGCTTTCAATGATGACCTGCCGGTATTCGTCGTAGGGCACCGGATTGATGGTGGGCAGGATCGTGAGGTTGATGCCGAAGGTCTTGTTCGTCATCTCCCGCGTTTTCTTGATCTCCGCTTCCAGCTTCTCGGGCGAACCAGGCGTGAGTGCGGTGAGGAAGCCGAGCGCACCGGCATTCGCAACGGCCGCGATCAGTTCGGCTTTGCCCACGCGGGTCATGCCACCGCATGTGATGGGCGCATCCACGCCGAACATCTCGGTGAAGCGGGTTTTGATCATGCTGATGTTTCCTTCCCAAATTCTTGGCAGATGCCGATGTCTTTAAGCGCAATGCTGACGCCATCGCGCGCGCCTTGGCAAGGGCGCGGGCGTTGCCGTAGCGAAAGCGTGGGGTTCAGCGATCCAGAAACGGATCGCGCATCAGAATCGTGTCGTCGCGTTCGGGGCTCGTGGAAAGCAGCGTCACGGGTGCGCCGATCAGCTCTTCCACGCGGCGCACGTACTTCACGGCCTGCGCGGGAAGGTCTGCCCAGCTGCGTGCGCCGCGCGTGGATTCCTGCCAGCCTTCGAGCGTCTCATAGATCGGTTCGCAACGCGCCTGTTCGTTGGCGTCTGCGGGCAAATAGTCGATCTCCTCCCCGTCGAGCATGTAGGCGACGCAGAGCTTGATCTCTTCGAAGCCGTCGAGAACGTCGAGCTTGGTCAGCGCAATGCCGTCGATACCGCCGGTCACAACCGTCTGGCGCACGAGCACGGAATCGAACCAGCCGCAGCGGCGCTTGCGGCCCGTCACGGTGCCGAATTCCGCGCCGCGCTGTCCAAGCGTTTCGCCGATCGCATCGGTCAATTCCGTTGGAAAGGGGCCTTCGCCGACGCGTGTCGTGTAAGCTTTCGCGATGCCGAGCACGTTGCCGACGATGCGCGGACCGACACCCGAACCTGCCGCCGCTTGTCCCGCAACAGTGTTCGATGAGGTTACATAGGGATAGGTGCCGTGATCGATGTCGAGCAGAACCGCCTGCGCGCCTTCGAACAGAATGCGTTTGCCGTCGCGATGCGCGGTGTCGAGCGTGCGCCACGCCGAAGCGGCGAACGGCACGATCTTCGGCGCGATATCGGTAAGTTCGCGCAGCACCTCATCGGTCTCGATTTCTTCAAGACCGCTGCCACGGCGAAGCGCGTTGTGATGGGCAAGAAGGCGATCAATCTTCGCGGGCAAACCCTTCAGATCTTTCAGGTCGATTACGCGCAGCGCACGGCGGCCGACCTTGTCCTCGTAGGCGGGGCCAATGCCACGCTTGGTCGTGCCGATGGCCTGCAGGGAGTTTGCGGTCTCGCGTGCCACATCAAGGTCGCGGTGTAGCGGCAGGATCAGGACGGCGTTCTCTGCGAGTACGAGATTGTCCGGCGTCACATGCACGCCTTGCGCTTTCAGCTTCTCCACTTCGGAGAGGAACGCCCAGGGATCGACCACAACGCCGTTGCCGATGACGGCAAGCTTGCCTTCGCGCACCACGCCCGAAGGCAGCAGCGAAAGCTTGTAGGTGACGCCATTGATGACGAGCGTATGGCCCGCATTGTGACCGCCCTGAAAGCGCACGACCACATCGGCCCGCGCGCTCAGCCAGTCCACGATCTTGCCTTTGCCTTCGTCGCCCCACTGGGCGCCGATCACGGCCACGTTGCTCATGATTGCCGTACCTGGATGAATGGTTCGCCACGGCGAATCCGCCAAGGCACGGTGGCGACTTATAGCGTCATCGCGGTGGGGATGTCAGGGCATTTTGGGCCCAAAGGGCACCAGAAGCGGCACCTTGCGGCGATAGGCGTCATAATCCTCGGGGCCAAGTTCCTCGCGCAGGAACCGCTCCTCGAATTTGGCCTTGATCCAGTAGCCCGCGATCAGGAAGACGACGCCGGCAAGCGCCATCACCGTCCCCTTGATGGCAGCCAGCATCACCGCCGCGCCCAGAATGCCGGTGTAAATGGGATGGCGCACGAGGCCGTAGGGGCCGGTATCAATGACCCGGTGCCCCACCTTCCGTGTCACCCGCCCGGACCACAACGTTCCCAGATGGATCCGTGCCCACCACGCGAACAGGCAGAAGCCCGCGCCCGCGATGACGCCCACCCATTGGAAGTCTTCAGGAAATGTCCACAGCTTCAGCGGTCCGCGATAGCAGTAGACGCCGAACAGGCACACAAAACCGATCAAGGTGAGAACGCGATAGAGAACTTCCTCGCGCAGCTCCGGCCGCTTGATGGTTGCGACGGTCCAGAAGGATGCGCCAATCCATGAAGCAGCCCACAAGGCCCAGACAATCAGCAGGCCATCTTCCGGCGTCACGCTTTCGGCTCGCTTGGCGATTGCGCGCCAAACGTGGGCCGCGCGCTTCTAGAAAGCAAGCGCGGTTGCCTGCTTCACGGGCGGCAGTTTGCGAATCTCGGCCAGCGCCTTTTCGGGCACCCCGCCATCCACTTCCACCAGCGCAATCGCATCCTGTCCCGGCGCACTGCGGCCCAGCGCAAACGAAGCGATATTCACCTTTGCATCGCCAAGAATGGTGCCCAGTTTGCCAATGAAGCCCGGCTTGTCCTCATTGATGACATAGAGCATGCGCGGCGCGAATTCGGCGTCGAGGTTGATATCCTTCACCTGGATAAGGCGCGGCCGCCCGTCGGAGAAGACCGTGCCTGCCACGCGGCGTGTGGAATCGCCGACCACGGCTGTCACCTTGATGTAGCCTTCATAGGCGCCCTGCTGTCCGCGCCGCGTTTCACTCACCTTGATGCCACGCTCGCGCGCAACAATGGGCGCATTGACCATGTTCACGTCGGGAAGCGCTGGCTTGAGCAATCCGGCCAGCGCCGCCTGCGTCAGCGCTTTCTGATTCAGTTCGGATGCCGTGCCTTCATAAACGATCTCGACGGAATCGACGCTGCGATCCACCAGCTGGCCGACAAACGCGCCAAGCTTCTCGGCCAGCGCGATCCATGGCCGGACTTTCTGCGCTTCTTCGGCGCTGATGGAAGGCATGTTGAGTGCATTGGTGATCGCACCAGTGAGCAGATAATCCGAAATCTGCTCGGCCACCTGCAGCGCCACGTTCTCCTGGGCTTCGGAGGTGGAGGCGCCCAGATGCGGCGTGGCGATCACCTTGTCGTCGCCAAACAGGATGTTCGATTTCGCGGGTTCTTCCTCGAACACGTCGAGCGCCGCGCCGGCCACATGTCCGCTGTCGAGCGCGGCCTTCAGCGCCGCTTCATCGATCAGCCCGCCGCGCGCGCAGTTCACGATACGCACGCCCTTCTTCATCTTGTTGATGGCATCGGCGGAGATGATGTTGCGGGTATCGGGTGTGAGCGGCGTGTGCAGCGTGATGAAATCTGCGCGCGCCAGAAGATCGTTCAGTTCCACTTTCTCGATGCCAAGATCGGCTGCGCGCTCCGGCGAAAGATAGGGATCGAACGCCACAACGCGCATCTTCAGGCCCTTGGCGCGATCCGCCACGATGGAGCCGATATTGCCCGCGCCGATCAGGCCCAGAACCTTCCCATAGAGCTCCACGCCCATGAAACGGTTCTTCTCCCACTTGCCGGCCTGTGTGGAGGCGTTGGCGGCGGGAAGCTCGCGGGCGAGCGCCATCATCATGGCGATGGCATGTTCTGCGGTGGTGATGGAATTGCCGAACGGCGTGTTCATCACGATGACGCCGGCCGCTGTGGCCGCAGGAATATCGACATTGTCGACGCCGATACCCGCGCGTCCCACGACCTTCAGATTCTTGGCGGCCTTGATGACATCGGCCGTGATCTTGGTCGCGGAGCGGATGGCGATGCCATCATATTGATCCACGATCTTGAGCAGGTCTTCCTTGCTCAATCCAGTGATCACATCGGCTTCGACGCCGCGTTCCTTGAAGATGGCAACGGCGGCCGGCGAGAGTTTGTCGGCAATCAGAACTTTCGGCATCGGTTATCCCTTCACCTGCTGCCAGCCCCAGTCGAGCCAGGGCCCGAGGGCTTCGATATCGGCGCGTTCGATGGTTGCCCCGCACCAGATGCGAAGGCCCGGCGGCGCATTGCGGTGGCCCGCGATATCGAGCGCCACGCCTTCCTTTTCGAGCACGGAGGCGAGCTTCTTCACCTTGTCATATTGCGCTTCTTCATCGAGCGCGGCGAACGCCGGATCGGTGATCTTGAGGCATACGCTGGTGGGTGAGCGATAGGTCTCATCCGCCGCCAGAAAGTCGATCCAGTTGCTTTCCTTCACCCAGCGGCCTAGCGCGGCGGCATTGGCGTTCACACGTGCGATGAGCCCGGAAAGACCACCCAAACCTTCGGCCCAAGTAAGCGTATCGAGATAATCCTCGAGCGCCAGCATGGAAGGCGTGTTGATCGTTTCGCCTTCGAAGATGCCCTCGTTCAGCTTTCCGCCCTTGGTCATGCGGAAGATCTTCGGCAGCGGGCGATCGGGCGTGTAGCTTTCCAACCGTGCAACGGCGCGCGGCGATAGCACCAGCATGCCGTGCGCGGCTTCACCGCCCAGCACTTTCTGCCAGGAGAAGGTGACGACATCGAGCTTGTCCCAAGGCAGTTCCATCGCGAACGCGGCGCTGGTGGCATCGCAGATCGTGATGCCCTCGCGGTTCGCGGAGATGAAATCGCCGTTCGGCGCGCGTACGCCGCTCGTCGTGCCATTCCAGGTGAACACGATGTCGTGCGAAGGATCGGCTTTGGAAAGATCCGGCAATTCGCCATAGGGCGCCTTGATCGCGCGCGCGTCGGCGATCTTCAGCTGCTTCACCGCATCGGTGACCCAGTCTTCGCCGAAGCTCTCCCATGCGAAAATATCGACAGGGCGGGGGCCCAGCATCGACCACATCGCCATTTCCACCGCGCCCGTATCGGATGCGGGCACGATACCCACGCGGTAATCCGCCGGGATACCGAGAATCGATTTGGTGAGGTCGATGGCTTTCTTCAGCCGCGCCTTGCCCTCTTTGGCGCGATGCGAGCGGCCGAGAAAGGCGCCCGCGAGAGCTTCAGGTGTCCAGCCCGGCCTTTTGGCGCAAGGTCCAGACGAAAAAAAAGGCCGTGCAGGGCGCACGGCCGGTTTCGTACCGGTCATCAGACATTCCTTTCAGAATGTTCGCGCTCCGTTGGGGGAGCGTGGCCCACGGCTTATGTAGGGAAGGGATGGCCAAACGTCAAATGCATTCGCCGCATTTCTCTGCGGCGTATCCGCACTACAGCGCCTGAAACAAAATCAGCGCATCGACATAACCTTGCGTGGGATGCCGGAACGCACCGGGCAAGCGCCCAACGATTTCAAAGCCGCAGGACTGCCACAGATGCACCGCCCGCGCATTGGTGCTGATCACGAGGTTGAACTGCATGGCGCGAAACCCTCGCTCGCGCGCACGTTGCAATGAGTGCATGCACAGTGCGCGGCCCACGCCTTTGCCCCATGCCAGCGGCGAAACCATGTAGCCGCAATTGGCGACATGATCGCCCGGCCCGCCGGTGTTCGCCTTGATGTAGTAGCAGCCGAGGATCGCGCCATCCTCTTCGGCAACGAACACTTCGTGTTTCGGATCGAACCAGTAGGCGAGGCCCTGATCCTTGGTCGCATCCAGCGCGACGGGATAGGTTTCGCCCGCGCGGATGATCGGCTCGATCACGCGCCAGACAGCATCGCGATCATCGGCAGTGGCGCGGCGGATATTCATTTCCGAATGCTCTTGGCCGCCGCGCCATAGCGCGACTACTGGCTGCAGCTCACTTCATAGGCGGTGCTGCCCGGCGTGTTGGAGATGCGATAGCAGTGCTGCGAACCGTCATCGTTCACGCATTGCTTCCACGATGTTCCATCACCCTGATCCATCCAAGACGTACAACTTGGTGCGGCGATGGCGGCTGATGCGAATGAAACGGTGGCCAATGCCGCTACAAGACCGGCAATCTTTGATGCGCTGCGCTTCATGTTGGTGTCTCCATGCAGTCCGGACCAATCTCCGGCTGCGCGAAAACCCTACGCCTTCGCCGTGCGGCGCTCAAATGGCCCGAAAAATCAAGCGCTTGCCGCCTCGCCCATTTCCGCGCGCCGGGCAGCAAGGGCGGCTTTCATCGCCGTTTGCAGCTTCTCGAACGCGCGCACTTCGATCTGGCGCACGCGCTCGCGGCTGACGCCATATTTCTGCGAAAGCTCTTCCAGCGTTGCCGGATCATCGCGCAGGCGGCGTGCCTCGATGATGTCGCGCTCGCGTTCGGGCAGTTCGCCAAGGGCGGCGGTGAGCAGCTCGTGCCGCTCGCCCATCTCCTCGGCCTCGGCGAGGCGCGTTTCCTGATCGAGCGAATCGTCGGCAAGCCAGTCCTGCCACTCGCTTTCGGAATCCGAACGCAGCGGCGCATTGAGCGAGGAATCCGGCCCCGAAAGGCGCCGGTTCATGTTCACCACTTCCTGCTCCGGCACCGCCAGCTTGTCGGCAAGCTCGCGTACATGTTCGGGCGTGAGGTCGCCTTCCTCGATGGCGTTGATCTTGCTCTTGGCCTTGCGGAGGTTGAAGAACAGCTTCTTCTGCGCCGCGGTGGTGCCCATCTTCACGAGGCTCCACGAGCGCAGGATGTATTCCTGGATGGCGGCCCTGATCCACCACATCGCATAGGTGGCCAGGCGGAAGCCGCGATCCGGTTCGAAGCGTTTCACCGCCTGCATCAGGCCGACATTGCCTTCCGCCACGATCTCCGAAACCGGCAGGCCGTAGCCGCGATAGCCCATGGCGATCTTGGCCACGAGGCGCAGATGGCTCGTCACCAGCTTGCGGGCGGCGTTGGGGTCTTCATGCTCTTTCCAGCGCTTGGCGAGCATGTACTCCTCCTCCGGCGCCAGAAGCGGAAACTTCCGGATCTCGGAAAGGTAGCGGGATAATCCGCCCTCGCCCTGGAGGGCTGGCAGCCCATGGCTCGACATTCAGACCCCCTGACGGTCCCGGCCCGGCGGATGCCCGATTGCACCGCTGAACCCGACCCATATTCTATACGCCCAAGCAGCGCGTTGGATGATTTTCCGGCAAGAAAATTCACACCGCCGCGCTCGGGTTAGATAATTCCGTTTGGCACCGGTTCAAGGGGCGGGAACCGCCGCCCTTCCAGCCAATCGCAAAGGTCGTCCACGAAGGCCACAAGCTCGCGCGTGTGCTGCCGGAAGGCGCGCACATCGGCCCGGAGCGCTTCCAGCTCCCGCGTGTAGCGGCCATGGATCAGCCGGTTCTGGTTGCCCAGCGGCGCGCCACCCCGGTTCGGAGCCCGGTTTTCCCCGGAATCGGCGGGGGAGGCCCCACCCGAAATTTCCCGGTTCAACCTCCGCATTCTCGCCTTAAGGCATTGCCGTTTCAGAACAATCGGCCCCGGTTGGGTTTCAACAGAATGGCAGGATTCGGCGGTGGCGGCAGACATGACAGGTTCCCTTGATGTGAACAAATAGGGAACATATAGATTCGCCAGTCAGGATTCAACTGCGGCTGGAACCGTCTTTGTGAGTATCGGTCAGTTCCGCCCGGCCTGCTGCCTGCCATGCCAGATGCGAAGCACCTCGACGGTCTCGCCGCGAACCCGATAGACAATCACATAAGGCCAAACGGTCGTGAGCTCTCGCGTGCCGCGTCGGCGCCCCGGTCTTCCACGCTCGGGAAACATCTCCAAGCGGTCGCAATAATGCGACATGATTTAACGAATTGAAGAAAAACGTGCAAAATTACGGTGCACCGCAATATTCGTGCCCTTTTTGTTTTCTTGTTCCCCGGTACTATCTGTTGCTCTATCGGGAATTAGGCCGTGTGATGACAAAAACACTAACAAAACATGAATTTATATTTGGCGGCGAATAATCTTGCGCGAATTTCAATCTGGAGTAGTCTTCGTCCTCGCGCAGCTTGAGCCTGTCGACCGGAGCGACGGGGTGGGGTTGTGCGTTTCTATTCAGCTCCCGAATTTTGGGATTTCTTGGAGGCACAGATTATGATCGCAACGCGAAAGGCCGGGTTTATTCGGCTTGCGAGAACAGTTTTAGGGTTCGCATTGGTCGGCGCGGTGCTCGCGAGCTTTGCCGATGCCCACACGCTAGCAAATGCCCCTGTTGACCAAACGACTGTCGGCGCCATTGCTGGAGCAGCCGTTGCGGCTGTCGGTAAATTCTTTCATTTCGTGTAGTTATCTAAGAAAAATTGGAGGGGGTATGGCGTCGTTTCTCGACGCGGCATCTAGTGTTGCAGTTTTCAATACTATGTCGCTTGTTGGCGGTCTTTTGTTCTCGCTACTATGTTATTTGCGTCAACGACCGCCACACGAACTACTATCGAGGGCTACAGGTTTCAATTTTGCAAATGGAACAGCAATTTATCCCTTGTTTCTCATAGCAATGGCAAGTTTTTCGGACGACGTGTTGAAGAACATTTTCAAAACGGAAGGAGAGAGGCACGTTCTTGCTATCGCGGGAGCTTTGGCGATTTTTGCTATTCTTGATGGAGAGGATAGAAAGCCGACAAAACAAACCAGCGAATAGCGGAAGGAGCGATCGCGTGGCGGCGGTTCGCACGATCGATTGACGTTGTATGCGTGGTGACAGCGCAATTGCGGTTACCTCCATCTTTGTCAGATTGCCGATTTATGTTGTGGCAGAAGGATCATATTGGACAGCATTGGCGCGAATGTTGGCGAGATCGCGCCGGGCGGCCGGCATGAAGGCAATCTTCATTTCGGCGGCGGCAATTCTTTCTCGCTACCCCACGACAGAAGCCAGCGGCGGACTTTCTCGTAGGAAATTCCTTTTCCGGCGTCCGCTTCCGCCAGCCCTTCATCGACAGCCGCAAGGAATTCGGCCTCTTCCGGCTCGGCGAGATGTTTGGTCTTGGCTCGCGTGGACATGATCAGGCAATACATAAATTCCGGCAGCGATGCACTCTCAGGTGTCAGCCGTTCAACCCCCTCAGCGCCTCCACCAGCTTCGCGAAATCCTCCGGCCACGCACTCTCAAACCGCATCGGTTTGTTGAGCGTGGGGTGGAAGAAGCCGAGGAGCCAGGCGTGCAGCGCCTGCCGCGGAAAGTTCGCGGCGGCGGCGTAGGCTTTTTCCTGTTCGGGTGTTTTGGCGCGCGGGGCAGCGCGGGTATTGCCGTAAGCGGGATCGCCAATGAGCGGATGGCCAATGTGTGTGAGATGCACCCGGATCTGATGCGTGCGTCCGGTTTCCAATCGGCATTCGATTAGTGATGCGAAGGGCCGCGCGGCATCGCCGAAACGTTCGATCACCTTGTAGCGCGTGCGCGCTTCCTTGCCGCCGCTCCGAAGAACGCCCATGCGTTTTCGGTCGAACGGGTTTCTGCCGATCTGGCTTTCGATCAGGCCTTCGCTGGTGCGCGGCGCGCCCCACACCACGGCATGATAAGCGCGCTCGATCGCATGCTTGGCGAATTGCTTGCCAAGGCTCGTCATCGCCTTTTCGGTTTTGGCGGCGATGAGAAGCCCGCTCGTGTCTTTGTCCAGCCGGTGCACGATGCCGGGCCGCGCCTCGCCGCCGATGCCTTTCAGCGAGGCGCCGCAATGGGCGATGAGCGCGTTGACGAGCGTGCCGTCCGGATTGCCCGCCGCGGGATGCACGACAAGCCCGGCCGGCTTGTCGATCACGATCACATCCTTGTCCTCATAGATGATGGAAAGCGGGATATCCTGCCCCTTGGGCGCGGCGGGGATGGGGGCGGGCACGTCCACGGCATAAGCCTCGCCCGGTTTGACCCTGGTATTGCCGTCTCCTATTTTCGCGCCGCCTCGCGAAACCGCGCCCTGGGCGATCAGCTGCTGAAGCCGCGCGCGCGAAAGATCGGGCAGGGATGCGGCCAGAATCCGGTCCAGCCTTTCGCCCGCCTGCGAGGCATCGATGCGCACGGTGCGCACCGCGCTTTTTGAGGAATGTTCCGTGTCCGAAGAATCCGTCACGTCTGAATCCGTTGCCGATCCCAAATCATCGCCAACCTATCGCGCGGCGAAGGTGGCCGTCATCATCCTGTCGGTGCTGATCGTCTTGGCATTCGGGGCGCTGGTGGTTGGGCTCGTGATGAAGATGACCGGCACCGGCCCCAAAAAGCCCGGCGATGTGCCCATGGAGCTGGCGCTGCCGGAAGGGGCGAGCATCGTGTCCATGCAGGTGGCGGACAACCGGCTGATCCTGCGCGTGAAGAGCGACGCGGGCGAAGAGGTGGATATTATCGACACGCGCGACGGCAAGCTGATCGCGCGGGTGAAGGGGAAGTAGGTTCACGCGGAGGGCGCAGAGGGCGCGGCGCTTTCCTCCCCCGTTTACGGGGGAGGTGGATTGACGCGAAGCGTCAAGACGGTGGGGGTGTGTGGAACGGAGATCGTTTTGCATCACCGCCGTTCCCCCTCCGTCATTCTCGCGCGTCGCGCTCGCCTGACACCTCCTCCGCTACGCAGGGAAGGAAACTTGCACTGCGCCCTCCGCGTCCTCCGCGTGAGTCCGTCCCGTGCTATCCTTCCGGTGATGGTTTCAACGATCACACTCTCATCCGCGCACCGTGTGCAAATCGAAGCCGAAGCGCGCGCGGCGTTTCCGAAGGAATGCTGCGGGCTGCTGGAAGGCGTGCGCGACGGCAATGTTGTGCGCGTGATCGCCGTGCATCCAGCGTGCAATCTTTCTGAAGATGCTGACCGTTTCGAAATCGATCCCGCCATTCAGTTCGCGCTGATGCGCGCGCTTCGCGATACAGAGCGCGAAATCCTTGGCTGCTATCACTCCCATCCGAACGGCAAGGCAGAACCGAGCCCGCGTGATCGGGAGGGCGCAGGCGAGGAGGGCTTCGTGTGGCTGATCGCGGGCGTGGCGGCGGACGTGACGCTCAGGGCGTTCGCCTATTGTGGCGGTGAGTTCATTCCGCTTGTGCTCAGCGAGCGTAGAGCGGCATCAGGAAGATCGCCAGGTTGAAGGCAAAGCCGATATTCCAGAGGAGCGTGCGCGTCCACGGCCAGTTGCCCAGATAAGCCATCACATAGAGAAAGCGCACGGCCACAAAGGCGATGGCGAGCGCATCGATCATGTGTTGCGGGCAATGGCGGAATTCGGCGAGCAGGACGGCGGCGGCGAAGAACGGGAATGTCTCGATACCGTTCAAATGCGCGCCCAGTGCCCGCGCGCGGATGGGCAGTTTGTAGAATTCCGGATCGCGCGGTTTCGCATTGTCGAATTCGCGGTAACCCAGCGGTTTGAAGGGCGCGATCGTGAGCAGATAAAGCAGCACCGCCGCCAGCAGCATCCATTCGGCGATTGTCATGGCGTGGCCCCGGTTTTCGCGGCCGATCTTGCCCGGCCTTGCCCGCCGGGGCTATAAGCCCCTCCCGCTTGGCTCCCATCGTCTAGCGGTCAGGACGCGGCCCTCTCAAGGCTGAAACCGGGGTTCGATTCCCCGTGGGAGCGCCATTTTTTGGCGGGCTTGCAAGCAGCCGCCACACCAACCCTGCTTGCTCGCCCGCGAGGATTGGCAGCAATGCTCGGCCCCGTTCCGCTCGACCTCCTCAAACGCGTTCAGCGCGATGTCGCCATGCGCTCGGTGAAGATCGAGGGTTATGCGCATCCAAACGAATGGTGCGGCTATGTGTTTCGCGCGGGCGATACGTTCGACTATGTGATGGCGGAAGGCGCTATCGGCGGCGGGGTGGTGATGGATGTGCCGCCCAATTCCATCGCGCAATTCCATTCCCATCCGCCGGGCTTCGGCTTTGCGCTGGGCAGCGCGGACAGTCTCTATCTCAACCGTGCCTCGTCCAGCGTGAGCAAACACCGCCCCGGCGATGTGCAAGGCTGGGCGGCGGTGGATGGAATCTGGCGCACGCACGGCATTCGCTTCGCGTATGTGTTCGGCCCGACCGAGATCAATCTCTACGATCTGGCCGCGCTCACGGGCGATCCGATGGACATCCACAATTGCGTTACGATCCTCAGCGGCGCGGATGTGCGCTGGCCGTTGCATGAAGCCTATGCGGCGGCGCTCTCCTGAAAACCGCCATCGGTGAACAGGCGAAGGCGCGGCGGCACGTAACGCCCCCTGCGCATGGCCAGATGCAGAACCAGCGCCGCCGCAATCAGTGAAGCGATGCCGGCAAGGATGGCGTAGTCGCCGCCGGGAATCGTGTCGGCAAGGTTCGGATCGCCGAAGATGAACAGATGCGCAAAGCGAATGGCCAGATGCAGGCCGATCCCGGCCCAGAGCGAATGGGTCAGTGTAAAAAGCGCGCCGGGCAACAGGTACCACATCGTCATCGTCGAGAATGTACCTTCGAGCGTGTTGCCAGATTCAGCCGCATGGACAGCGCCAAAAGCGAACATCATCAACACCAGCGCCGCGACGGTGCCGAAACTTTCTTCAAGCAGGCGGTAGAGCGCGCCGCGTGTGATCAGTTCGGCATAGATCGCAGGCTTGAGCAGATAGATCGCAATGCCGATGGCGTCTTCGGCCGGAAAGAGCGTTTCATGCGAAACGCCGAGAGCTTCCAAGAGGAGCGGCGCAAATACAACGACGAACGCAACGAATGCCAGCAGGCCGATGGCGGGAACAGGCAGGAATGGCAGCGCAAGTTCGCTCACCTTGCGCCGTTCTGTGCGCCAGACGATCCAGACATAGGCCAGAAGCATGGCAATCGCGCTGACCGTCCAGCGGATCGCATCGGCCATCGGATAGAGCGCGTCCGCCGGAATGAACTGGGGAATTGCGTTGTCGATGATGATGAATGTGAGCGTGACCAGAAAAATGATCGCGACGAGGCGCAGCGGCATAAATCGCCAGATCGACGCGCGCGGCGGCAGGTTCGTGTCATGCGCGGTGTCGAGGTGAAGCTGCAGGCGCAGTTTCACGTAAAGTCCGCGCCGGATGATGAGCGACAGCAGAAGGCCTGTCAGTGCCAGCGCAATTGCCAGCGCCGCGATGGCGCTTGTGCCGCCCAGCAGGCTGGACGGCACCCCGTCGCGCAGCGCAAACAGCCACGCCGCCTGAACCGCCATGCCAGGCCACAGCGAACGCGTCAGCACATACAGTGCGCCCGGAACCATGCCCGAAATCAAAGCGGCAATGGCGACGCTGAAGCCAGATGCGTGGTCGCCACCGAAGGCGATGACCAGGAATGGCAGCGCTGTGACGATCAAGGCGACTGCGGTGCCGAAGCTTTCCATCAGGAGACGGAATACGATTCCCCGCGCCGCCACTTCGATGGCCGCACTGAGAGTGAGCGCATTGAAAATTGCAGAAGCGATGGCGGCGGCTTCACGCGTCGCCATGCCCAGATCGTGCAGCACTGCTGCAAGAAGCGCGCAGATTGCGGCACCCGCCAGAAGTCCGGCGGTCAGTCCCATCGCCGGGCGCGAAAACGAAAGCTCCTCTGCCACCCGGCCTTCGGTGTAGCGCACCGCGATGGCATAGGCGCCGGGAAACGCGATGCACAGGATCAGGCTGTAGATGCTGTCGAAGGAATGTCCCGCCATGCCCCCCAGTGCGGCATGGACCATGTTGCGGGCGTTGGCGAGCAGCAGAACCGGAATGATGACGGCTGCGCCAAGCGCAATCAACCGCAGCGGCATCCAGCGCAGCAGCGCGCGGACCGAATTGCCCAAGTCACACCCACCAGATGACGATTCAGGGTCGTACTATGCAGCCCGCAGGCGGAAGCGCAACGGTACCCATTCGCCACGCCGCGCCGCGACGATGAGCATCAACACCGCCAGCAGCAGACACACCGAAATGGTGATGATGGACGCTTCCGGGCCAAAGCCGCCGCCGGTCAGAAGATCCGGACCGTGCAGGGGCGCCTTGATGAGGCCACGGACATTGCCGCCGGAGATCGCTGCGCCGAATATGCCGCCTTCGGTGAAATTCCATGCGATGTGCAGACCGATGGGCAGCCACAGCGAGCGCGTCATCGAATAGGCGGCGCCCAGTAGCACGCCTGCTTCCAGCGCAATGGCCGCGCCAGAAAACAGCGTGGCGTTCGCGTTGCCCAGATGCACGAGCCCGAAGATGGCCCCTGAGATGATGAGCGCGATGAGCGTTCCGAAACTCTCTTCCACCAGCCGATAGACGACGCCGCGGAAAATCAGCTCTTCACCCACGCCCGACATGAGCGAAATGGAAAGCGCTGCAAGGAGTCCGTCCGTGGTGTCGAGGCCGCCAAAGCTGACAATGCCGAGAGCCCAGAACACGCCATAGATCGCGCAGAACAGCAGGAAACCGATGATCGCGCCGCCGATGATGCCGCTCATGCCACGCACATAAGACATTTCCGCGACATCGCGCTTTTCCAGCCAGCGCACGAAGAGTCTATAGACGTAAATCCAAACGATGCAGGCGAACAGCGTCGCCACCACGATGGCGGGTTCGCGAAACTGCTCTGGTATTTGGTCCCTGCCCAGAATGAGGCCGGTTTCGCCTGCGCCCACAACAACAACCATGATGATGGCAAGAACCAGAAATCTGAGCGGCATCCAGCGCCACACGCCTTTTGGCGCGGGCTGAACAGCACTGTCCATGAATGTTCTCCCCGATGGACCGAAGCGGCCCTTGCTTGCGCGAAGCGTGCGCTTCGGTATTGGGCTCCGCAAGCGTGCGGCCTTGCATGCGAGCAATGCGGGCCATGCCTGCGTTCTCCAAAAGCGGCGGGAATGGGGCATTTGTTGCAAGAGCGAACGATGCAACGGCGCGCGCGGCGCATGACGATATGGAGCTTGCCACAATCTCGCCCATCTTCGGCACGCAAGAAACCCGCGCGAGGCTTTGTGCGTTTTCATCCCTGGAACATGGAGGAAGATACCATGAGTGACATGAGAGGCATGAACGCGCCGGAACCGGTGCGCGAAAGTTCGACAGGCAAGTTCATCGGCATCGCGTTTGTGGTGCTCGTTGTTGCCGGTATCGGCTTCTACAGCTACTCCGAAGGCTTCTTCGATCGCTCGCAGCAGGATGTTGTTGCCAGCAACGATCTGCCGGCGCCGCCGGCCATTCCGGCAACGCCGCCGGCAATGCAGCCGCTTCCGGATAGCCAGCCGATGCAGCCGGCGGACATGCCCGCGCAGCCGGACGAAACAACGCCCAACCCGTAACCAATTCGACATTGCGTGCACCACCGCCCCGCGCCAATCTTGGCGTGGCGGCGGAGGACGCGTGAATGCAGGAATTGATCGAGATAGCCGGGCGTATATCGGAAAAACTCTTTGCGCGCGGCGAAACGGTGGCGGTGGCGGAATCGTCTTCCGGCGGGCTCGTGAGCGCCGCATTGCTCGCCATTCCCGGGGCATCAAAATACTATCTTGGCGGCGGGGTGATCTACACCGGACGCGCGCTCAAGCAGCTGTTGCAGGTGGATCGAACGCAGCTCACCGGCATGCGCTCATCGAGCGAGCCCTATGCGCAGTTTCTGGCAGCAACGGTGCGCGAACGCTTCCGCACCGATTGGGGCATTTCGGAAACAGGAGCGGCGGGACCGAGCGGCAATCCCTATGGCGATGCGCCGGGGCATACCTGCGTCGCCGTTGCCGATGGCAATGGCGCGCATTCGCTGACGCTGGAAACGCAGAGCCCGGATCGCGAAGCCAACATGATCGCCTTCGCGCGTGAGGCGTTATTGCTACTGGAACGCGCATTGAATTGAGCCCGGCATTGCACATGCGGCGCGGATCGCGCATCTTCCCGGCGACCAAACATTTCGGGGGATGACGATGAAGCGGATCTTTGCGCTTTCTGTACTTGCGTTGGCGGGCTTCGCGGCTCCGGCACAGGCGCAGATGGATCTGGACGATGGCGGTTATTACCGCCTCAGCACGGACTTTCGCGGCAAGGGCATGAACCTCGACGTGTTCAACGGCGGCGAACTCAACAACATGACACACCTGGCGCCGCGCCAGCGCGTCAGCGGCCAGTTCTGGAAATTCGAGGATGCAGGTGGCGGATGGTACAAGCTGAAATCGCAATTTCGCGGCGATCGCATGTGCCTCGATGTCGCCAATGGCGGGGACTTCAACAATTATGCGCAGCTGACACGTTGCGGCAATTATTCCGGTCAGTTGTGGCGCGTGGAGGAAACGGGCAATGGCCGATACGCGCTCACTACGAAATTCCGTGGGCGCAACATGTGTCTTGATATCGTCAATGGCGGCGAAGACGACAACATGGTCCACCTGACGCAGTGTGGAAGCTACACCGGTCAGTCCTGGCGCATTCGTCCGTCCGACTGAGGCGCGCTATTCCGACTTGACGTAAATCAGGTCGAAGCCGGGTTGCCAGCTTTTGCCGCCGTCGTCCGATGTTTCGCCCATCTGTTCCACGCTGCCATCGGCAAGCGGGGTGTAGGTCATGCGCGTGATCTGATCGGGATGGCCGGGCTGCGGCCAAATCCCTTGCAACACCATGGCGCCGCCAGTCCAGGCACCGGTGAATTCCGCCGCGCCGCCATCGGAATCCACCCAGAACTGTTTCCAGCCCTTGTCCTTCGCAATGTAGGTGTTGAGGCTGCCGCCCGTATGCTTGCTGAGCGGCATCCAGTTCTCGCGCACGGCACAGCCCTCATAGAGTTTTTCGATCAGGCTGTGCGCGGTGACGGTGCGGTCCGGATCGGCTTTTTTGTGTACGTCCCACGCGCCGACCCAAAAATCGAACTGCTTGCTCTCTTCCGACGAGCAGCCGGCGGGTGGCGGCGGCGCAGACGCTGCGAATGCGGTTGCGGGAGCAAGGAACGCCAAGCCAAGCGCGAGCGAAAATCGTTTCATGGGCCACCTCCGCCTGCGATCATAGGCTGGTGCGGTCGGGACCCGCGCTCACAAGACTGAGAGGCGTCATGCTGCAACCGCGAATGCTGACACATCCTGCCACTCGCACAGGCTGCGCGCCCGATATAGATTGCGCCCAGACATAGTGGGACGAAACATCATGCCGAGCCGCTTCACCCAGCCCCTGAAGGTTGTCGAAAATCCGGATGCCTATCGCACCATCTCTGTGAAGCCGCTCAATCCGGTGATCGGGGCGGAAGTCAGCGGGATCGATCTGTCGAAGCCGCTCGGCGATGCGCAGTTCGAAGAGGTGAAGCGTGCCTTCAACACACATCAGGTGCTGATCTTCCGCGAGCAGCATCTTTCGAACGAAGATCACAAGCGCTTCGGCCGCATGTTCGGGCCGCTGCATGTGCATCCCTATCACGCCAAGAAGGTGGCGCCGGAACATGCGAAGACCAGTGCGTTCGACGGACAGGAATCCGATCCGGAAATTCTCGTGGTGAAGGCCGACCAGTCGTCCAAGTTCGTGGCGGGCGAGGATTGGCACACCGATGTCTCCTGCGATGAAAAGCCGCCAATGGGTTCGATGCTCTACATCACGAAGACGCCGGAGGTGGGCGGCGGAGACACCTGCTTCATCTCCACCACGCGCGCCAATGAAGCGCTGTCCGAAACGATGCAGGAATTCCTGGGCACGCTCACCGCGATGCACGATGGCGCCAAGCCCTATAGCGGCGGATACGGCACGCCCGCGCCGGAAGGCGGCTGGCCGAAGACCGAGCATCCCGTGGTGATCCGTCATCCCGATACGGGCAGAAAGTCGCTGTTCGTCAATCGCGGCTTCACCACGCGCATCACGCAATTGAAGCGGAAGGAAAGCGACGCGCTGCTCGAAATGCTGTGGCGGCACATTGAATCGCATCTGGAATTCCAGTGCCGGGTGCAATGGACGCCGAACACATTGGTGTTCTGGGACAATCGCGTCACGCAGCATCACGCGGTTTGGGACTACTATCCCTATTCACGCTATGGCCAGCGGGTCTCGATTGTAGGCGCGCGTCCAACATCCTGAATCAGGATTTGATGCGTTCCGGGGGGGCAATTTGGCCCGGCGCGCACGGACCATCGTCTGGCCGATTAATAGTGGGTCAAGGATGATCGGCTAATGCTTCGCGCGTGCCCCTGGCGGGCAAACCCGCCTTCGAATAGTCAGCGCCGGCGGCGCACGCTCCAGGCCAGCCAGATCGCGGGCAACACGATCAGGCCCGCCATGTAGAACGGCGCATTCACGCCGATTGTCGTGAAGCCCATGCCGAGCGCGAACGGTCCAAGCACGCGGGCGAGCGCGCCCATCGCATTGTTCAGGCCGAGGTATTGTCCCTGGTGTTCCATCTCCGCATTGCGCGAGATGATGGCGGCCACGTTGGGCCACGCAATTGATTGGCCGAAAGCCGCAATGGCAAGCAGCGGCACCACGGTGATCGCGCCACTGCCAAGCGGTTGCAGAAGCAGGCACAGCGTCGTCAGCACCATGCCGAAGGTCAGCACCCGCGCCTCGCCGAAGCGTTTGGACAAGGGGCCGATCAGGAAGATCTGGCAGATCGCCGCCACCACACCCACGATGGCGAAGGCTTCGCCCACCTGCCGCGGCCCCCAATTGAAGCGCGCCTGCGTCCAAAGCCCGAAGATCGATTCCACGCCGACAAAGGCGCAGCCCGCTAGCAGCGTGACCAGCATGGCTTTGCGGATCATCGGATTGCGGACGGCAGTGCCGATCACCGCCCAGCGGCTTGCTTTCTCGGCCACTTCGATGCCCCGCGTGCGGCTTTCCTTCACGAACAGCGCCAGCGCGATCACGCAGAAAAACGACAGCGCCGAACACACGAAAAGCGGTGTCTGAAATCCGACATGCCCGCTTTCGGGATGCGCGAGCAGGCCACCGAGCGCGGGCCCCACGATGAAGCCGACGTTAAAGGCCGCGCCCAGCCATGACAGCCGCCCCGCACGGTCTTCCGGCGGCGTCACGTCGGCGATGTAACCCTGAATCACCGAGCCGTTGCCGCTCGCAAGGCCACCCAGAATGCGCACGAAGAACGCCACATACACGTTCGGCGCCAGTGCCATCGCCATGTAGCACAGGCAGTTTCCGGCAACGGTCGAGATGAGTATGGGCTTGCGGCCGATGCGATCGGAAAGGCGGCCCCAGAACGGTTCGCCAAAAAATGCGCCGATGGCATAGGCCGAGAACACCAGCGCGATCTGCCAGGCGGGCGCGTGAAACGACTTGGCATAAAAGGGCAGGAGCGGCACCACGATGCCGAAGCCGAGCAGATTGATGAACATCACGCTCAGCAGCGTCGGCAATGCGGCGGCCGAAGCGGGCTGCGGACCGGGCTCGGGATTTGGCGTGGTCATGGGGGGCTCTCGGTGCTTTATTGGCGAAGGGCTCCTTCAGGACAAGACCGCAGATGACGATACGGCGCATCGCAATTGCCGCAGCCACGCTTTTCACGCTGGCGTTGCCCGCAAGCCATGCCGAAACGCCAGTTCCGGAAGCCCGGCCGCAAGAGGTTTCCGTTCCGGAATGGCGCGATGTCGATCCCGACAACCTCCTGCTGATCGATACGAAATACGGCACGGTTGCCGTGGAACTGGCGCCGGACTTCGCCCCCGCCCATGCTGCGCGCATGAAAGCGCTGGCACGCGCGCACTTCTATGACGGCACGGCGTTCTATCGGGTCATCGACGGGTTCGTGGCGCAGGGCGGCATTGGTGAAGGCACGGCGGCCACAGGCGGGGAGCAGGTGGCAGATGATCCGCGCAGAGCCGAATGGACCCCGCTGAAGGCCGAATTCGACGCGCCGCAGAAGGGCCTGCCGCCCTTCGTGCCGCTTGGCAATGCTGATCTTTTTGCACCCATGGCTGGACATGTGCTGGGCTTTCCGGTGGGCCGCGATCCGGGGCAGAAGCGCGAGTGGATCATTCATTGCCCCGGCACATTCGCCTTTGCGCGCGACAATGATGCCGATACCGCGACAACCGAATTCTACATCGTGATCGGTCAGGCCCCGCGCCGCCTTGATCGCAATCTCACTGCTTTCGGCCGCGTGCTGGATGGCATGCAATATCTGCAAAAGCTGGAGCGCGGCGATCCCAAAGTGGATAGCGGTGTCATTCAGCAGAAGGATCGCGCCGACAAGATCATCTCGGTGCGCGTGGCCGCCGACCTGCCGGAGGCGCAGCGTCCGCACTATCAGGTGATGAACATGCAATCCGACGCGTTCGTGAAATGGAAGAACGAGCGGCGCAATCCCGCGCCGGGCTTCTACAAGCTCACGCCGCCGCCAATTCTGGATGTGTGTCTGTCGCCCGTGCCGGTACAGCGGGTGGATATGAAGTAGCGCCCCGGCACAGGCGTTACACTTCCTCGGCTTCGTCCTCGTTGTCGAAGGTTTCGCCCCCGCCGGAGGTTTCATCGGCGGTGGTGGCGCCCGGGCCGCGGTGGACAAGGCGCACGATACGTCCCACCGCGCTGCGCAGGCTCGTTACCACATCGCTTTCCGTCGCTTCGATGGAATCGAGATAGCGGGCGTCGTCGGTCTGGAAACCCCAGAAACAGGCGATGGGTTCGGCTCTGGTGAAGCGCTTGCGCACCCGGCGGATGAGATAGCGCGCATTCTTGTAATTGTCGGGATCGAGATAGGACGCGCAGACAACCTGCACGCCCTCCGGCGCAATGCGATGAAGCCGTCCCGGCGCGGCATCCTCGGCAGAGATCACGCGCGCGCCGATGCCGTGGCGGCGGAGCAGATAGGCAAGCATCGCCGCCGCTGCTTCGTCCAGCGCGCCGCGTCCGGCGATGCATAGAACCGCGCCATCGCGCCATTCCGCCGGTATGGCTTCAAGCCGCGCGGCTTCTTCCTCATCGTCGCGTTCGTCTTTTTCGCGTTCCCACAATTCGTCGAGGAATGCCTGCACGGAAACGCGCATGCCAAGGCGGTGTTCTTCATCGAGCACGCCGCGATCAACGTCATGCTGCGCCAACGTGAGGCCTTTCAGCGCCACGCCGTCGAAATAGGCGAAGAGAGAATGACTCTTCAGATATTGTTCTGCCTGGCCCACCGCTTCATCGGCATCGCCGGCCAGCATGCGCGAATAGAAACTTTCCTCTTGTGCTAGAGGCGGCGCATCGCCGAGCAACACATCGAGGAATTGCAGATGCGGCACATGACGGCCGATCACCACAAGACACATGGTCAGCGGCGTGGACAGGATCAGCCCCACCGGGCCCCAGACCCATGTCCAGAACGCGGCAGCGACGATCACCGCCACCGCGGAAAGCCCCATATGCCGTCCGTAGAGGTAGGGTTCCACCACCTGCCCGATGATGGGCTCGGTGACGAAGAACACCGCCAGCGTCCACACCACGGTGATCCAGCCCGGCGCAATGGCGAGCGACAGCGCGACGGGAAATGCCGCCGCCAGTGGCACGCCGACATAAGGCACATAGCGCAGCATCGCGCCGACCAGCCCCCACAGTCCGGAGTTGGGAATGCCGACAAGATAGAGTCCTACCGCCACGATCATGCCGAAGGTCAGATTGATGATGGTCTGCAGGAACAGATAGCGCGCGAGCTTGGTTGCGGCCTCATCGAGCGCCAATGTCGTTCGTTGCAGGTCCGCCGCGCCCGCAAGCCGGATGAAGCGGTCGCGCAAGTCCTCCTTCTGCAAGAGGATGAAGGCGACGAAGATGATCACCACCGCCAGCGTCGCCAGCGGTTCCAGCAGTGGTTCGAGGATATTCTCGATCACCTGCAAGGGTTCGGTCTGGCTGTTGACGATCTCCACCGGAACCGGCTTTCCGGCCTGCGCGGTGTCACTGGCGATGCTGCCATTGCCATCCTTCGGCGCATTGGCGTTGTCGGATGTGCCGGTGACTTCGTCGCTCAGCTTTTTCAGAACGGCCGAGACGCCCTGAACCACGCTCGATTGCGCGGCGGTTCCGCGCACGGCCTCGATCTTTTGCAACAGGTTGGTCTGATAGCGCGGCAGGTCGGCGGCGAGGTTTGCGAATTGCGCGCCGATGAACCCGGCCAGCCCCAGAATGATGACCACGGCCAGCAGCACCGACAGGATCACGGAGGGCACGCGGCCAAGGTGGATATCCCGCAGCAGTCCCACCAGCGGGGCCAGCGCGAACGCCATCAGCACCGCAAGGGATAGGGGAACAAGGATGGGCCGGCCCAGATAGATGCCGCCGACCACAATGGCGGCCGTGACCGTCGCCGCCATGACCGGAAAAGGGTCATAGGGCGCGGGACGTGGTCTGCCGGGGTCGGCGGATGTCAGCGGCTTGGCCATGGGCATTCTTATAATGCGAAACAAGACATTGCGCGCGAGTCCTCTGGGCGGGCTGCTTGTTCCCCCCGCCCTGAGCGGCTATGTCTCGCCCCCGCCCCGGAAAGACCCCAGCGACAGGCTCGAACCCGCCCATGGCCCTTCTGAATTTCCTGCCCGAGAACTCGAAGATCAATTTCGTGGGCGCCCGCTTTTTCGCGTTCACCATCGACGGGCTTCTGCTCGCCGCGGCGATCATTTCCATCGCCTTTCATGGCTTCAATCTGGGCATCGACTTTACCGGCGGCGTGCTTCTGGAAGTGAAGGCAGAGCGCACCATCGACGTGCACCAGATGCGCGCCGATGTGACAAGCCTCGGCTTCGGCGATCCGCAGGTGCAGACGTTTGGCGGCGGCTCCTGCGATACACCGAAGGATTCCTGCGTGCTGATCCGCGTGCAGCCCAAGGATTACGACAAGACGGCCACGGCCGAAGATGCGTCGTCGTTCTCCGGCGCGGGCCGCGCGGTCGCCGATGCGATCAAGGCCAAGCTCGGGCCTGATTACACGTTGCGCAACACCCAGATCATCGGCCCGAAAGTGTCCGGCGAGCTTTTCCATGCGGGAGTCCTTGCCACGGTGCTTGCGGTTCTGGCGATCGCCGCTTACGTGGCGGTGCGCTTCGAATGGCAATATGGCGTGGGCGCGGTGTTCGCCACCGGCCATGACGTGCTGGTGACAGCGGGGCTCTATTCGCTGTTCCATCTCGACTTCACACTCACATCGATCGCCGCGCTGCTGACGCTCGCGGGCTATTCGATCAATGACACGGTGGTGGTGTTCGACCGTATTCGTGAGAACCGGCGCAAATATAAGCGCATGCCTCTCGGTGAACTTATCAATCTCTCCACCAACCAGATGTTCACGCGAACGATCCTGACATCGACCACCACGGCGATTTCGGTGATCCCGCTCCTGATCTTCGGCGGCGCGGCGCTGTTCGATTTCACCGCGGCGATCCTGTTCGGCATCATCGTCGGCACGTTCTCGTCGATTTATGTCGCCGCGATGATCCTGCTCTATCTGCCGGCCCCCGCCGGAACGCAGTCCGGCGGCGGCAGGGAAGAGAGCGAAGAGGCCCAGCCCGCGTAACTCAGAACGGATTGAGCGTGTGCTCGCGGGTGAAGGTGAGGTAGCCCGCATTCACGCCCGCGCGCAGGCCGACGCCGGTGCGCATCGGCGCCAGCGTGATGCCCGAGGAACGCATGTAGTTCACGCCGATCCCGGCCACGAGGTAGAACGTGCCTTCCACGCCGGGGAATTTCTGGAACAGGCGCTCTTCATCCTGAAGGTTGTAGATCAGCACGAACGTCTTTGAGGCGTTGCCGCCGAAATCCCAGCCGACCGACGGCCCCTGCCAATACACCTTTACCGGCTCATAACCTTTGCGGATCAGCCAGCCGGAGCCATAGCGCAGGCCCACCACAATCGCGCCCGAGCCTTCGTCACCCTTGATGTAGGCATCGGGCAGGCCCTGATCCCTGAACACACGCTGCACCGCTTTTGCCGTGGCTTCGGAGGCAACGCCGAAGAAATCGGCGGCGGCCTGAACCACCTCGTTTTCCTCGAATTTGTCGCCCTTTTTGCCTTCGGTGGGTTCGGCGGCGGCAGGCATGGCCGCCAGGCCGAAGGATATAAATGCCGCAGCGACGAAGGTTAGGGCGCGGGAGCGGATCATTTTGGCCTCCTTGGGATTATGTACTTGAAGCATTTGGGCCGCGGCTGGTTCCGCGAATCGGTAACAATGGGAAGGATGGAACACGGTTTTTTTTCGGCAGCAAGGCGAGAGCCGGAAGCCGAACAGCCCTTCGGGAACCATCCCGATGGGCGGCCGCTCATGGGAGACGACATGCAGGGCCCGAGCAACGACAACAGCCATCCGGGCCGCCAGGAACGGCTGGGGGCGGGCGGCTGGTTCACGCTGCTGGTTCTGGCGGGCTTCCTGATCGTGGCCATCTGGTATGCGACCTATGCCTGGAGCAGCCTTTCGGGCGTCGGCCTGTCTCCTTTGGGCTGGCTGTTTCTGGGGCTTGGCATCGTGGTGACGTTCCTTGTCGGAGCGGGGCTGATGGCGCTGGTGTTCTTTTCCAGCCGCAACAATTTCGATCAGTAGAAAGCGCCTTTCACATCAAGGCCTTGGTGCGGGGCGCTCTGCATGCCGCGCAGCACCCGGACGCGTGAAACGCAGGGCCGCAATCCCCATATAGAGGCGTGGTGGAAGGGGCTCCCCGATGGGCGCATGCTTTCGCCATCGCTTTCGATTCTCATAAGGGGCGCTCATGTCCGCCGAACTCTATTTTGTCTTCGCTGTCGTCTTCCTCGCCATCATCACGATCTTTGCCGGCGTCAAATCGGTGCCGCAGGGCCGCGAATGGACGGTGGAGCGCTTCGGGCGATTTACCCGCGTGCTGAAGCCGGGCCTCAATCTCATCACGCCGTTCTTCGACCGTATCGGCCGCAAGCTCTCGGTCATGGAAGAGGTGCTGGAGATTCCGAGCCAGTCCGTCATCACCCGCGACAACGCCATGGTCACCGCCGATGCCATCGCCTTCTTTCAGGTGGTGGATGCGCCCAAGGCCGCATACGAAGTCGGCAATCTCGAGCAGGGCATCGAAAATCTCTGTCTCACCAATGTGCGCACGGTGATCGGCGCCATGGATCTCGACGAGGTTCTTTCGAAGCGCGACGAGATCAACCAGAGGCTTTTGCGGGTCGTCGATCTGGCGACGCAGCCCTGGGGCGTGAAGGTCACGCGCATCGAGATCAAGGATCTCTCGCCGCCGAAAGACATCACCGAAGCCATGGCGCGCCAGATGAAGGCCGAGCGCCTCCGCCGTGCCGCGGTGCTGGAAGCCGATGGCGAAAAGCAGGCCGCGGTGCTGCGCGCGGAAGGCGCCAAACAGTCCGCGATCCTGCAGGCCGAAGGCCGCCGCGAAGCCGCCTTCCGCGATGCCGAAGCGCGCGAACGCGCCGCGCAGGCCGAAGCGAAAGCCACGCAGATGGTGTCCGAGGCCATCGCGGCGGGCAATGTGAACGCGCTCAATTACTTCCTGGGTCAGAAATACATCGAAGCGTTTTCGGATCTGGCAAGTGCGCCCAATCAGAAATTCGTGGTGCTGCCGATGGAAGCCAGCGGTTTGCTGGGCTCGCTCGCCGGTATCGGTGAGATGATGCGCAATGGCATCGGCGGTGGCGGTTCGGCCGGTGGCGGCGATGGCAACCGTCCGCCTCCGCGCGAAAGCACGGGCACGGTTCCCCATTTCATTCCGCCGCAGAGCTGAGCCATGGAACATATCGGGGAATTTCTGGAGTCGGTCGCCTTCTGGCACTGGCTCACATTCGGCGCGGTGCTGATCGCCATCGAGATCATCAGCGAGACGACCTATCTGCTGTGGCCGGGCATCGGCGCGCTGATCGTGGGCGCGATCAAGCTGTTTTGGCCGGAGATGGACGGCGCGCTGGCGCTTCTGTTGTTCGCGATCTTCTCGGTCGTGGCGACATGGCAGTGGAAGCGCACGCCATGGAGCAAGGCGATCCGCTTGACGCATGCGACGCTCAACGAACGCACCACGCAATATATCGGCCGCCGCGTGATCGCCGCAGAAGATTTCATCGGCGACACCGGCGCGGTGCTGGTGGACGACTCCCGCTGGAACGCGCGCTGCCTCGACGGCTCACCCAAACAGGGCGACGCCCTCACCATCGTGGCGGCGGATGGCGCGCTGTTTCAGGTGCGGGCGGGCTAGAAACATCTGCCCGAGCGCTATCCCGATTTCCCCCGCCGCTGGGCAAGCAGCCTTTCCGCGCGCTCAAGATTACCTCGCGCCATCCCAACATGGTATTCTGCCTTGGCCTTCTCGAATTCACCCAGCGCCTCGCGATAGGCGGCGGCGGCTTCCTCCAGCCGCGCGGTGCCGCTCTCGCGCCCGCCTAGGCACGTAAGCGCAGTCCCCAGATTGTTCTGCGTCATGGCCCAGTCGAGTGGGACGCGCTCGCGTGTGCGTTCCTTCAGCGCCTCGCGATAGGCGGTGACGGCTTCTTCCAGCCTTGCGGTGC
>WGMH01000004.1 GCA_016125165.1 Alphaproteobacteria bacterium | reverse complement strand
GACGAATTGCTGCCGTGGAATTGGCAGCCGTCAGTGATCCCAAACTGACCTTCGCGCGTTCTTCAGAACGCCTCCCGCACCAAACGGGAACAACAATCTTTTTTGTTTGAAAACGGACATGTGCGAACAATGGACGCTTACCAGTGGAGAGGGCGCCGCGTAAGGCAAGATGAAACAATGGCGCCATCTTCGGAAGATGGCGCGCAAGTGTCTGTCTGCACATCCTTTCTCGGTGTCGCCAATGGCGTCATGGTCCGGCGCATGGCGCCATGCGCGTGTAAGGCGCTGATATTGTTGCATGTCGATGGCGCCGATTTTCGATGGGCGTTCGACGCGTCATGCTCGTATTCGCAGTCGATTTTCCGTTTCGGCGCAGCGCTATGACACGCGACGACGACTTCGAACCAAGGCTCGGACGAATCCGCTCCCGCGGCAGCAAGCGCGGCACCCGCTATCTGCACCAAGTGCTGCGCGCCGTGGCGCTAGCCGGCGGCGTTCGCCACAGCGGTCGATCGGCACGCCGTTTCAGCGGCAGCCGGATCGGGCGCGGTGCCGGCGTCGGCCGCGTGCTGTCGTCGCGCGACCGTTACGCCGCCTACCGCCAGCGCCGGGTCATCATCAAATCGCGCATCGTCAAGCTCGCCGGCAACGCCATGAAGGCGGCCGACGCGCATCTGCGCTATGTCCAGCGCGACGGCGTCACCCGCCAAGGCGAACCCGGGCGGCTCTATTCCGCCGACCAGGATCGGGCCGACGGCAAGGCGTTTCTCGAACGCAGCGAGGGCGACCGGCACCAGTTCCGCTTCATCGTCTCGGCCGAGGACGGCGTGGAATACGACGACCTCAGACCATTTATCCGCCGGCTGATGAGCCAGATGGAGGAAGACCTCGGCACCGGGCTCGATTGGGTGGCGGTCGATCACTACAACACGGGTCATGCCCATAGCCATGTCATCGTCCGTGGCAAGACCGACCGCAACAAGGACCTCATCATCGCCCGCGAATACGTCACCCATGGTATGCGTGAGCGTGCCGCTGAGATTGTGCGCCTCGACCTGGGGCCCAGGTCCGACTTTGAGATCGAGGACCGGTTGCGCGAGGAAGTGAACCGGGAACGCTTTACCAGCATCGACCGGACGCTGCTGCGCGAGCGCGGCGATGACGGTCTTGTTCGGGCGACGCATAAGGATGCGTTTCAGCAAAGCCTGCGGGCCGGACGCTTGCAGAAATTGAGGCGTCTCGGTCTTGCCGAAGAAGCGGGGACGGGACAGTGGCGATTGTCACAAGAGCTGGAGACGACGTTGCGCCGCATGGGCGAGCGCGGCGACATCATCAAGGCGTTGCATCGCGATTTGGCGGAAAAAGGCTTATCCCGCGCTGCCGCCGATTACGCCATCTACGATCCCTCTGATCCACACGTTGGGCCAATCATCGGACGACTTGTCCGGCGCGGGCTTTCCGATGAGATCAACGACCGCCATTACCTGGTTGTCGACGGCGTGGACGGACGAACCCATTATGTCGAGATCGGCAAGGGCGATGCCGCGGAGCCGATTGCCGAGGATTCTATCGTGGCGATTTCGCCCAGGTCTACCGGGCCTCGCGCCGCTGATCGCACTGTTGCCGAAATCGCTGCGGCGAATGGGGGCCGCTATAGTGTCGATATTCATCTGCGGCACGACCCGACAGCGGGCGCGGCCTTTGCGGAGACGCACGTGCGCCGGCTTGAAGCGATCCGGCGTGCAACCGATGGCGTCGAGCGGGAAGCCGATGGAACATGGATCATCGCGCCCGATCATCTGGCGCGCGCCGCCACCTATGAGCGGCGCCAGGCAAGGGATGCACCGGTCGCGGTGCAGACGCTATCGACTTTGCCGCTTGGTCAGCAACTCGGCGCCGACGGCGCCACCTGGCTCGACCGTGAGCTGGTCACAGACAAGCCGACGACGCTACGCGAAAGCGGCTTCGGCCATGAGATACGCGACGCGCTTGCGCAACGGCGGCAATGGTTGATCGAGCAGGGCTTGGCGCGCGAGGAGCAGGGGCGGACGACCTACCGTGCCAATATTCTAGGGGTCCTACGGCGCCGCGAATTGACACGCGTGGCCGACCAGCTTTCGCGGCAACTCGAACTTGATTACGTGGAGGCGAAAGGCGGCGAGCGGATCGACGGCATCTATCGCCGCTCGCTCAACCTTGCGAGCGGCCGGTTTGCGCTGATCGAAAAGAGCCGCGAGTTCACCCTGGTGCCTTGGCGGTCGGTGCTGGAGCGCAACCTCGGTAAGCAGGTTTCCGGGATCGTGCGCGGGGAGACGATTTCCTGGACGCTGGGTCGTCAGCGCGGGCCATCGATTTCGTAGTGGGATTTCAGCTACGAGGTAAGTTCATTTCCCGGCGAGATCATCGCGGATCTTTGCGGGTCACCTCATCTATAATCGCAATCGGTTTCCTCACGCTCGACTCGGATGGTGTCGTCGGCTTCGCCATGTCGAGCTATCGCAAAGGATAGTGCGAAGAATCCGCCGCGCCGGTTTCACGGTCCACACGTGTGATGATAATAACCGGAATACACAAACCAAAATCCTTTATCGCAGAATATTCCCACTGCCAACCGGGGAAGGTAGGATGAACGTTTACGGCAAGTTTCATATTGGTGCATGGCTCGACGAAAGGACCATCCGTCGCGTCTTCGTCCTGAGCCTGTGGCTCAAGGGCGCGTTTGCGGTGACGGAGATCCTGGGTGGAATTGCCGCCTATTTACTTACGCAGAAGTTTTTGGTCGGTCTCGCCAATGCCGTCACGCAGGGCGAACTCAGAGAAGACCCGCATGATCTGGTGGCGAATTATCTGTTGCACGCCGCCCAGACTCTCTCCATCAGCGCACAACATTTTGCCGCCGCCTATCTCTTCGGTCATGGCGCCATCAAGCTCTGGCTCATCGTCGGCTTGCTGCGACGCCGGCTCTGGTACTATCCGACGGCGATGGTCGTGTTTGGCCTCTTCATCGTCTATCAACTTTATCGATTCTATTTCACGCATTCGGCCCTGCTCGTGTTTGTGACGGTCGTCGATGTGGTTGTCATCGCGCTGACCTGGCACGAATACCGCTATCTCGAAGGTTTGAGCCGCCCCAAAATCGGGTAATCTATATGCCCGTGGGCCGGTTGCGGAACGGCGGGGCAGTATAGCATATCTATTCGGCCTTTGATTCATTGGATTAGACTGCCATGCGCGTTCTGATCGCCGAAGACGAACCCAAGACCCGTCGCTTTCTTGCGCAAGGTTTGCGTGAGGAAGGCATTTCTATCGAGACGACGGAGAACGGCGCGGACGCTCTTGTGCTGTTGCGGGAGCACGCGTTCGACGCTGTTATTCTCGACGTGATGCTGCCGGGTGCTGACGGCTGGAGCGTCGTCAAAGCCTTGCGCACGGAAGGTATCAAGACACCGGTCCTGTTCTTAACGGCACGCGACCAAATCGAGGATCGCGTGCGAGGCTTCGAACTCGGCGGGGACGATTATCTTGTCAAACCCTTCGCCTTTGCCGAGCTGCTCGCGCGCCTGCGCAATCTCGGCCGGCGGGCGGCCGTTGCGCAAGGCGATGCGATTTTGCGGATTGAGGATTTGACGGTCGATCCACTGCGCCATCACGTCGAGCGGGCTGGTCGGGCCTTGCAATTGACCGCGAAGGAATATGCCTTGCTTCTGTTTCTGGCGCGCAATCGCGGACGGGTGCTCTCGCGCACGCTGATCGCGGAGAGCGTCTGGGGATTGTGCTCGGATGTTCAGACCAATGTTGTCGATGTGCTGGTCCGGCGTCTGCGCGGCAAATTGGATGCACCCTTCGGCAGGCCGCTTCTGCACACGATCCGCGGCGTCGGCTATCTCCTCGATGACCATGCGCGCTGAGACAACGACACATACACTGTCGATCGGTGCCCGCCTGACGCTGTTCTACAGTGTCGCCATCTTGCTCGCGACCGCTCTGTTCGCTTGTGTCGTCTATTGGCGCCTTGAGGCCAACTTTGCCGCAGAACACGCGCGCTTTCTGGAGGCCAAAATTGCGGAGCTCAAGGAAGACTTCAGCGACGGGCACGGCAGGCCGCACGCTTTGTTGTCCGAGATCGCAAAGGAAACGGCCGGAACACGGCTGCGAGAGTATGAAGCGCGTGTCATATCGGGTGCGCGAGTCTTAGGCGAGACGCCCAGCATGGGCACGGAGCTTCCAACGACCGTATTTCCGCCGGAGGCGTCTGCGCAAGACGCGATACGTCGCGTCCGGTCCGTCGCCGTTGCGCGTCATCGCTTTCTTCTCACGTCGGTCACCCTCGCGGCACCGACGGGCGCCAAGAGTCTCGAACTGCAAATTGCCTTGGATGTCTCGCGCGACACCGCGCTCCTTGCCGCGTTTCGCGAGGCCATGATCCTGACCTTCCTGGTGCTGGCCCCGATTCTGATCTTGACCGGGTTGTGGGTTGCGGCTCGGGGGTTGGCACCGCTGCGGCGGATTGCCGAGGCGGCTCAGGGCGTGACCCCGTCGCGGCTCGCCGAGCGGATTCCAATGGCACCGCCCTGGCCGCGGGAGCTGGCCGGTCTGGTCGTGACCTTCAATGGGATGTTGGATCGTCTCGAAGAGGCCTTTGGGCGTCTGTCGCGGTTTTCGGCCGATCTCGCGCACGAAATCCGTACGCCGCTCGGCAATCTGATCGGTGAGATCGAGGTCAGTCTTCGCCGTCCACGATCGCCGGAGGAATACCGCGCCACGCTGGAATCGAACCTGGAGGAGTGCCGCCGGCTCGGCGCCTTGATCGAGGATTTGCTGTTTCTCGCCCGTGCCGAGCACGCGGACGTGACCTTGCACAAGGAATGTGTAGACGGACGGAAGATTTGCGATCAGGCCGTGGCCCGATTAAACGCGGCCGCAGACCCGCGCGGCATTCATGTATCCATTGAAGGCGATGCGGAAATCCACGCCGATCCCGTCTTGCTGCGCCAAGCCCTCACCAATCTGCTCAGCAACGCCGTGCGCCACGCACCCGATGGGGCGTCCGTAGGTGTTCGCCTCCGCAAGGAAGACAACGGCAGCGCGATGATCGCGGTTCACAATGGCGGTCCGCCGATTGCCGCCGAACATCTTCCACGCCTGTTCGATCGCTTCTATCAGGTCGATCCGTCGCGAACCCACGGCGCAGGCCAGGGGACCGGGTTGGGGCTGTCCATCGTCCAATCGATCATGGCGCTCCACGGTGGAACCGCCATGATCGAGAGCACCAAAGGCGCCGGCACAACGGCGACACTTCTGTTCCCCGCCGAGGAAACCCCAAAAGCTGAGATGACAGAAATGTCATCCGATTGAGCGGCTTTTGCCATCGGCCCTCCGCTAGACCCTCAGATCGATGAAGCAAAGGCAAATGGGCCGGGAATATTGCGTGCAGGCAAGGCCTATCAGCATGTTGTCGCCCTGGCGCGGCCTTTCGGTCGCAGGCCTTTGTTCGGCTTTGTCCTCGCAATTTTGCTCGGGAGCCTGGCCGCGGGCGAGGGGCACGCTGGCGAAATTGTTCTCGCGCAACAGACATTGCAGGCCAGTGGCATCGCCACGGTGCCGCTTCAGGCGACAAATTATCGGTCTCAGATGGAGGGCATTGCCACCGTCATAGATCCGCAAGCCCTTGCCGCCTTGGCTGCCCAACTCGCGACCGCGCACGAAGCCGTGACAGCCGCCAAGGAGGAGGTCATGGCAACAGCGGCCGAAGCCAAGCGTCAGCAGGCGCTCTACCGCCACGGCAAATATGTCTCCGAGCGTGACGAACAGGCGGCTGTCGCCGCTGCGGCTGCCGCAAAGGCTCAGCGAACGTCGTCCATCGCGAACGAGGCAAGCACGCGGGCCAGCGCCGTCGCGACCTGGGGCGCGGGGTTGGCTACGATCGCCGAGCGAGGTCTCGATGCTTTCGCCGACTATGCCGATGGCCGCCGCGCGCTTCTGGCCATCGCCTTGCCGGTCGGAACGACGGCCACGCCCGCACAGGACATCGACATTCTTCTGTCCGGGGGCCAAATCCTTCCCGCTTCCCTGATCGGACCGTCTCCGCGCGCGGACGCCGTCGTTCAGGGCCCCACCTATTACTATTCTGCCGTGGGCGGCGGCGTGCGCAGCGGCCAACGCTTTGCGGCGGCGGTGCCGATCGGCACAGCACAGCCAGGCGGCGTCGTCATACCGGACGCGGCCGTGCTCTGGTATGCGGGCGAACCGTGGGTCTATGTCGAAACCGCCGCCGGACATTTCCTGCGCCGCCCGATCTCGACCGATGCGCGCGACACAAAGGGCTGGTTTGAGGCCAAGGGGTTCAAAGCCGGCGCGCGCGTCGTCATCCGTGGCGGCGAGTTGTTGCTCTCGCAAGAGCTCAAGCCGCCACCCGGCGCGGCACCCGCCGGCGGCGATGACGATGACTGACGCGCGCACGGCGCAGAACGTTGCCTTCTGCCCCACACGACGATATCCGCAATGCTGAGCGCCATTGTGTCCTTCGCGACCCGTTTTCGCGGCGTCGTCATTGCTGTCGCGGTTTTGGCCGTTGCCTATGGCCTTCTTGCCCTCAGCCAGGCGCGCTGGAGCGTGTTTCCGGAATTCGCGCCGCCGCAGGCGATTGTTGAGACCGAGGTTCCCGGCTTCGCCGCCGAACAGGTGGAGACGCTCGTCACGCATCCCTTGGAAGACGCACTGGCCGGCGCAGCGGGCCTGGCGACCATGCGCTCGCGCTCGATCCAGGGTCTTTCGATGATCACGCTGACGTTCAAACCCGGCAGCGATCTCACCCGTCTGCGTCAGAGCGTCACCGAAAGGCTGGCGCGGGCCGCTGCCGATCTGCCCTCTGCGGCACAGACGCCGGTGCTCCTGCCATTGTCATCGTCGGCCGGGATCGTTCTGACGATCGGGATCACCTCGAAGACGCAATCGCCGATGGCCTTGCGCAGCTTTGCCGACTGGACCTTGAAGCCGCAGATTCTGGCCGTTGCCGGCGTCTCCGATGTCAGCATCTATGGCGGTGCGGTCAAACAGGTTCAGATTCAGGTCCATCCCGCAGCGCTGGCGCGCTTCGGTCTCTCGTTCGAGGATATCGTCGCCGCGGCGCGGCGGGCGACGGCCAATATCGGTCTGGGCTTCGTCGAAAATGCGAACCAGCGCATTGTCTTGATCCCCAAAGGCGTGCCGGAGAATGCCAAGGCGATCGCTTCGGTGGTGCTTAAATCCCATGGCGGGCAGACGCTGCGCCTGGGCGACGTGGCCACAGTCACCGATGGTGCGGCACCCAAAGTGGGTGCAGCCTCGATCATGGGCCAATCCGGGGTCATGCTGGTCGTCTCCGAGCAATATGGCGTCGACACGCTCAAAGTCACCGGTGCCCTTGAACAGCGCCTGCAGGCCTTGGTGCCGGCCCTGACTCGGCTTCATATTCGCCTCTATCCGGCTCTATTCCGGCCCGCGAATTTCATCGAGACCGCAATCGGTCATTTGGGCATGGCCCTCCTGATCGGTGCCGGGCTCGTGATCGGCGTGCTGTTCCTGTTTCTGCGCCATACGCGCGCGGCCTTGATCTCTGCCATGGCAATCCCCCTCTCGTTGCTCATCGCGATCATCGTCTTGGAGCGCCTGGGCTTCGGTCTCAACACCATGACCCTGGGCGGGCTTGCCATCGCCATCGGCGAAGTTGTCGACGATGCCATCATCGATGTCGAAAACATCCTGCGGCGATTGCGCCTCAACCGGGCGGCGGAGGCGCCCAAGCCGGCCTGGCAGGTGGTCGTCGCCGCCTCCCTGGAAGTGCGCAGCGCCGTCATCTACGCCACCTTCATCGTGGCGCTGGTGTTCGTACCCGTGCTGACCCTGTCGGGCGTGGCGGGCCGGCTGTTCTCGCCCCTTGGGCTCGCCTATATCGCGTCGATCTTCGCCTCGCTGGCGGTGGCTTTGATGGTCACGCCCGCGCTCGCGCTGGCGCTTTTGCCCCATGACGCGAAGGCCGGTGAACCACCCGTCCAGACCTGGCTCAAGGCGCGTTACAGTCGGCTTCTCAGCCGGATCGAGCAGCGACCGCGCACGGTCATAGCAGGCGCCGCTGCTCTGTGTCTGGTGGCTGTAGCTGCACTTCCATTTCTGCAGACCACTTTCCTGCCGCGTTTGCGCGAAGGCCATTACATCGTCCATATGCGCCTTGCCCCTGGCGCCTCGCTTGAGGCCTCACAGGATTTGGGCGGCCGGGTGACAGACGCGCTGCTGAAGCTGCCCGGCATCCGCTCCGTGGCCCAGCGCACCGGCCGGGCCAGCCGGATCGAAGACCCGGCACCCATTTTCGACAACGAGTTCGAAGTCGATCTGAAGCCGCTTTCCGGCGCTGGTCAGGCGCGCACCCTTCAGCAGATCCAGCACACCCTGAACGATTTCACGGGCGCGAGCTTTTCGGTCAACACGTTTTTGACCGAGCGAATCGAAGAGACGCTCTCCGGCTATACCGCGCCCGTTGTGGTCGATATCTACGGCACCGATCTCGATGTTCTGGACCGCAAGGCCCAGGAGGTGGCGAGCGTTCTCTCGAAATTGAACGGTGCCTCAAATGTGCAGATCGAGGCGCCGCAGGGCGAACCCCAATTGGACGTCCGCTTGCGGATCGCGGCGCTCAATCGCTACGGCATCGCGCCGACCGATGTGCTTGATGCCGTCCAGGCGGCCTATTCCGGAACCCAGGTCGGACAGGTCGTGGAGGGCAACCGCCTCTTCGATGTCGATGTAACCTTGCCGCCAGCACTGCAGCGCGCGCCCACTGAGCTGGACAGCCTGCCGATCACGGCGCCCGACGGCCGCCAGCTGCCCCTCTCGGACCTGGCGAACCTGACGGTGACCGACGGCCGCTTCATGATCCTGCACGAAGGCGGTCAAAGGGTTGCGCCGGTCACGGTCAATCTGCGTGGCGTGACACCGGGCAGCTTTGTTGCTCGTGCGCGGAAGGCCCTGCCCAGACAGGTACATTGGCCTCAGGGCGTCTATGCCGTCTTCGCGGGCAATGCGCAGGCGCAAGCGGCGGCCACGCGCGAGCTTCTCGCCTATGCGGGCCTCGCCGTAGCCGGCATCGTGGTGATTTTATTCCTGGCGCTGCGGAGCCTGCGCACCGTGGGCCTGATCCTCGTCAATCTGCCGTTCGCGCTCGTCGGCGGGGTCGCCGCCGCCGTGCTTACAGGCGGAACCCTGACACTCGGCGGCCTGATCGGCTTTGTCACCCTCTTTGGCATCAGCGTGCGGAATGCGATCATGCTGGTGTCGCATTATCATCATCTGGTCGAGCAAGAAGGCCAGCCCTGGACGTTGGCCACGGCTATCCGGGGAGCTTCGGAGCGCTTGATCCCGATCCTGATGACGGCATTGGTGACGGCGCTCGGTCTTGCACCGCTGGCCCTGACAGCAGGCGCGCCCGGCAATGAGATCGAAGGTGCGATGGCCGCCATCATCCTCGGCGGATTGGTGACGTCGACCGCGCTGAACCTGCTCGTCCTGCCAACGTTGGCATCACGCTGGCTGTCCTTCGTTGACGCCCGTACTAGCGATGGCTTGAATTAAGACTGCACAAGACTTGCCTGTTGCGATCCCGTGGTTCTTCGACAAACGCAATTTGTGACCAAGCCCGTCTCCATTAAGTGCGAAGGCCCATATAAACCCATTTGGACGTAGATAAAGCTGATTTCTCTTTCCGGCGATCTGCTCGAATCCTGTCTCGAGGCCCGGGACACGCGCTTGGCGTCGTCCGGCGGAGACAGGGAGCATGACGCCCACCAAATTCCTGATCGGCCAACTTCTGCTCGTATTCGCGATCGTAATCGCGGGTATCTGGCTCGCGACGGAATGGTGCGCGGCGGCACTCGCTTTCCAAGCACGGCTCGGATCACCATGGTTCGAGCTTGGCGGCATGCCTTTCTATTATCCCTGGCGTCTATTCGAATGGTGGTACTATTACGACGCCTACGCTCCGGCGCTCTTCAACAAGGCTGGTGCGATCGCCGCGTCAGGCGGGTTTGCCGGTTGCATCGCAGCGGTCATCGGGTCGCTATGGCGTGCGCGGCAGAATCGGCTAGTCACCACCTACGGGTCTTCACGGTGGGCGACCGCACATGAGGTTGATGCAGTCGGCCTGTTCCGGGCAGCTGGTGTCTTTCTCGGCAGGCTCGATGGGCGGTATTTGCGCCATGACGGGCCCGAGCATGTCATGGCGTTCGCGCCGACGCGGAGCGGCAAGGGCGTCGGCCTTGTTATCCCGACACTGCTCTCTTGGACCGGCTCGGCCGTCATCCACGACATCAAGGGCGAGAACTGGCAGCTGACGGCCGGCTGGCGGGCGAAGTTTTCGCATTGCCTCTTGTTCAATCCGACCGATCCGCGATCGGCCCGCTACAACCCGCTCCTTGAGGTGCGCAAAGGCCCGGACGAAGTCCGCGATGTCCAGAACATCGCCGACATTCTGGTCGATCCGGAAGGCGCGCTGGAGCGGCGCTCGCATTGGGAGAAGACCAGTCACAGCCTGCTGGTCGGCGCCATCCTCCATGTTCTGTATGCGGAGGAAGAGAAGACACTCGCCCGTGTCGCAACCTTCCTCTCCGATCCCCAGCGCAGCTTCGCATACACGCTGCGTCGGATGATGGGGACCAACCATCTGGGAACGAAGGAGCACCCGAAAGTGCATCCCGTCGTGGCCAGCGCTGCCCGCGAAGTGCTGAACAAATCAGAGAATGAGCGCTCCGGCGTGCTTTCCACCGCGATGTCGTTTCTCGGACTTTATCGCGATCCGGTCGTTGCCGCGACGACGGCAGCATGCGACTGGCGGATCGCCGATCTCGTCGATGCGACGCGGCCCGTTTCGCTCTATCTCGTCATTCCACCGTCGGACATTTCGCGGACGAAACCGCTGGTGCGCCTGGTATTGAACCAGATCGGCCGCAGGCTCACTGAGCGCCTGGAAGGCGATCCGGGCAAGTGGCGCAAGCACCAGCTTCTGATGATGCTGGACGAGTTTCCCGCTCTGGGACGGCTTGATTTCTTCGAGACGGCGCTCGCCTTCATGGCCGGTTACGGCATCCGCGCCTATCTCATTGCACAGTCCCTCAATCAGATTTCCAAGGCCTATGGCGAGAACAACGCTATCTTGGACAACTGCCACGTCCGCATCGCCTTCTCGTCGAACGACGAACGGACGGCGAAGCGGATTTCTGATGCGCTGGGGACCGCGACGGAGTTGCGCGCCCAGCGCAACTATGCCGGCAACCGGCTTTCGCCTTGGCTTGGCCACGTCATGATCAGCCGCCAGGAGACGGCGCGGCCGCTTCTGACGCCGGGCGAGGTGATGCAGCTACCGCCGGCAGATGAACTCATTCTCGTCTCCGGCCTTGCGCCGATCCGCGCCAAGAAGCTGCGCTATTACGAAGATCGCAATTTCACCACGCGCGTGTCGCCCGTACCTGTCCTGGCAGAAGACGGCTATCGCGACAGACCGGAGCCTCGTCCCGACGATTGGAGCGGGAGGGTACGTGGGCTCCATGAGCGACTTGCTGCAGCTATCGATGAAGACGCCGGCACGAGCGAGGATGAAGGCGGCGTACAGCGGCAACGCCATCCGGGCATTTCGGAAGAGGAGATCTCCAAGCTGAACGCGCCCGAACACGCGTCCGAGCTCGCGCTCGACGATGAAACCGATGTCGCGGCCGACCAATCCGTGGTCGACCGCCTGCGCGGGATGAGTCCGCTCGGGTCCGCCCATGCCATGAACGAGGCCGAGCCGCATCGCGATCCGGACCGCGATCTCTTACCGGATTTCTGAGGGAAGGCTAATGAAGCCGCGCCATCATCTCTATCTCGACGACGAGTTGACGGCGAAGCTCGACGCGTTGGCGGCCAAGCCGGGCAGTTCCAAGTCCGCCATCGTCGCCGATGCGCTGCGCGCCTATCTCGCAAATCGCGGCGCGCGGGAATTGGACGGTCTTCTCAAGGTCCGTCTCGATCGCGTCACGACGCAGCTCGGCCGCATCGAGCGGGACATTCAGATCCTGCTGGAGACGTTGGCGCTCTTCGTCCGGTACGAGTTCACTGTTACGGCGCCTTTGCCGGACTCCGAGCAAGCTGCGGCGCGGGCGCTCGCGCAGGACCGCTATCAGGCTTTCATCGACCAAGTTGGACGCCGCATTGCTGGCGGCCGCACGATTGGCCGCGAACTCGGTGTGGCCGAGCACGACCAACACAACGGTGTGGGAGGCACGGCATGAGCGGCCTCTCCCATCCCGAAGTCTTGGATCGCCGTCGCACCATGCTGCGCACCGCGATGGGACAGGACATCGCTGCGGCACTTGCCGATTGCGCGGTGATCGAGGTGATGGTCAACCCCGATGGACGCTTGCTTCTTGATCGCCTCGGTGAAGGCCGGATCGATACCGGTGTGCGTCTTGGCGAGGCCGAGGTCGAGCGCATCATCCGGCTGGTGGCCTCGCATGTCCGGGTCGAGGTGCATTCCGGCAACCCTGTGGTCAGCGCGGAATTGCCGCCGCGTGACGACAGCGTCGCCGGCGAGCGCTTCGAAGGTATCCTGCCGCCGGTGGCGGCGGCGCCGTGCTTCACGATTCGAAAGCCTGCGGCGCGCATTTACACGCTCGACGACTATCTGAACGACCGCATTCTTTCGCCCTTGCAGGCCGAGGCACTGCGCAAGGCGGTGAACGAGCGCCGTAATCTTCTTATCGCCGGCGGCACCAGCTCGGGAAAAACCACGCTCGCCAATGCGCTTCTGGCGGAGATGGCCGGGCTCGACGAGCGCGTAATCCTGCTCGAAGACACCCGGGAACTGCAATGCGCGGCGCCCGATTGCGTGGCTCTGCGCACCAAGCCCGGCGTAGTGACGCTCGCGGACCTTGTCCGCTCGACGCTGCGCTTCCGTCCCGACCGGATCATCGTGGGTGAAGTGCGTGGGCCCGAAGCCCTCGACATGCTCAAGGCTTGGAACACCGGCCATCCCGGCGGAATCGCGACCGTGCATGCCAATTCGGGGCGGGCGGCGCTCTACCGGCTCGAACAGTTGATCCAGGAAGCCGTTGTCACCGTGCCCCGACGGCTCATCGCCGAGGCGATCGACATGATCGTCTTCATCCAGGGCCGTGGAGTCTCACGCCGCATCGAGACCATCAGCGAAGTCACCGGCCTCGACCGCGATGGCGATTACGCCGTCCGGGACCTCGCAATCCACCGGCTCCAAGCCCTCTGACCGAAAGGATTCATCCCCATGTCTTCGTACCCGTCCGTTTCGCCCTCGCGCATCCTGCGGCTCCTTGTGTCCGGTGCCGTGGCGGCACTCCTCTTCTGCGGCGAGGCCTATGCCGCCGGCTCGAACATGCCCTGGGAACAGCCGCTGCAGCAAATTCTCGATTCCGTGCAAGGCCCGGTCGCCAAGATCATCGCGGTGATGATCATCGTCATCACCGGCCTGACGCTTGCCTTCGGGGAGACAGCCGGTGGATTCCGGCGGCTCATCCAGATCGTCTTCGGGCTCTCCATCGCGTTCGCGGCATCAAGTTTCTTCCTCTCCTTCTTCAACTTCGGCGGGGGAGCGCTGGTGTGATGGCCCACATCGACGGCTTTGAGGCGCCGCTGCACCGGGCGTTGACCGAACCGATCCTGCTGGGTGGCGCACCACGTGCCATTGCCATCGTCAACGGCACGTTGGCCGCGGCCCTCGGCCTCGGGCTTCAAATGTGGCTAGCAGGGCTTCTGTTCTGGATCGTCGGCCATTCCCTGAGTGTCTTCGCGGCCAGGCGCGACCCGGATTTTGCGCCGGTGGTGGCGCGGCATCTTCGCCAGCGGGGCTGGCTTTCATGTTGAACCTCGCCGAATACCGCTCCAAATCCGACCGGCTTGCCGATCATCTGCCCTGGGCGGCACTGGTCGCGCGCGGCGTCGTGCTCAACAAGGACGGTAGTTTTCAGCGCACCTTGCGATTTCGCGGTCCCGATCTCGAAAGCGCGACCGAAGCCGAACTCGTCGGCGCCTGCGCGCGTCTCAACAATGTGCTGCGCCGCTTCGGGTCCGGATGGGCTCTGTTCTTCGAAGCCGAGCGCTTCGAGGCGCCGGGTTATCCGCGGTCGGGCTTTCCCGACGCCGCATCCTGGCTGGTCGACGAAGAACGCCGCGCAAGCTTCGAGACCGAACCCGATCCGCTGCTTGCCCATGCCAGGAAGGTGCATTTCGAGAGCGCCTATCACCTCACACTTCTTTATATGCCGACAGCCGACCAGGTAGCCCGCACCGAGGAGGCGCTTCTCGAGCGGGCCGAACCCGGGAAGGGGCGCGATTGGCACCAGGAACTCGCCGGGTTTGTCGCGGAGACAGAACGCGTCCGCGATCTTCTTTCCGGCTTCATGCCGGAAGTCGAGGCACTCGACGACGCCGGGACACTCACTTATCTGCACAATACGGTCTCGGCCCGCCGTCAGCGTATCGCCGTTCCCGAGACCCCGCTCTATCTCGATTCCGTCCTTGCCGACACGCCGCTCAGCGGCGGTATCGAGCCCATGCTGGGCGACCGGCATTTGCGCACGATTTCGGTGCTTGGCTTTCCCAACCTCACGCAGCCTGGGATTCTCGACGCCCTCAATCATCTGGATTTCGCCTATCGCTGGATGACGCGCTTCATCGCCCTCGACAAGACCGAGGCAACCAAGACGCTGACCAGGTTGCGCCGGCAGTGGTTCAACAAGCGCAAATCGATCACCGCGCTCCTGCGCGAGGTGCTCTATAACCAGCCGGTCCAGCTCTACGATTCCGACGCCGACAACAAAGTGGTGGATGCCGATCTGGCGCTCCAGGCGCTGGGCGGCGACCACGTCGCTTTCGGCTATCTGACCGCCACCATCACGGTGACGGACGAAGACCGCCTGCGGGCCGACGAGAAGCTACGCGGGGTCGAGCGCATCGTCACCGGCATGGGGTTCACCTCCATCCGCGAAAGCATCAACGCGGTGGAGGCCTGGCTCGGCTCCTTGCCGGGACACGCTTACGCCAATGTGCGCCAGCCCATCATCCACACCCTGAATCTGGCGCACCTCGTGCCGTTGTCGTCGGTCTGGGCGGGGCCCATACGCAACGACCACCTGGACGGCCCGCCGCTATTTTATGCCGAGACCAGCGGCTCTACCCCGTTCCGCTTTTCGACGCATGTCGGCGATGTCGGCCATATGCTGATCGTGGGCCCGACCGGGGCCGGCAAATCGGTGCTGCTCGCGCTGATGGCGCTGCAGTTCCGACGCCATGCCGGCGCCCAGCTTGCGATTTTCGACAAGGGATTTTCCGCTCGGGCTGCGGTGCTCGCCATGGGCGGGGAGCATCATGCGCTCGGCTCCGGTGGCTCGCTGGCCTTTCAGCCTCTGCGGAACATCGACGACCCGGCCGAACGAAGCTGGGCCGCCGAATGGATCGCAGCCCTGTTTGCCCATGAGAAAGTCGCCGTCACGCCGGACGTGAAGGACATCGTCTGGTCGGCGCTGTCGAGCCTCGCCTCGGCGCCGGCGGAAGAGCGCACGCTGACCGGTCTTTCGGTCCTGTTGCAGTCGAACGCTCTCAAATCGGCGCTCATGCCCTACACGCTGGAGGGTCCATTCGGCCGGCTGCTCGACGCCGCCGAGAACCGGCTCGCGCTCGCGGACGTGCAGTGCTTCGAGACCGAAGACCTGATGCATGAAACCGGCGCGGTCCTGCCGGTTCTTACCTATCTTTTCCATCGCCTCGAAGATCGTTTCGATGGGCGGCCGACGCTGCTCATTCTCGACGAGGCCTGGGTCTATCTCGACAATCCACTCTTTGCCGCGCGCATCCGCGAATGGCTGAAGGTGCTGCGCAAGAAGAATGTCGCCGTCGTTTTCGCCACCCAGTCGCTCGCCGATATCGCCGACAGCACCATCGCGCCGGCCATCATCGAGTCCTGTCCGCAGCGCATCTTTCTGCCCAACGATCGCGCCATCGAGCCGCAAGCGCGCGCAGCCTATGACCGCTTTGGGCTGAACGACCGCCAGATCGAGCTGATCGCCCGCGCTACGCCGAAACGTCATTACTATCTGCAATCACGCCGCGGGAACCGTCTCTTCGATCTCGGCCTCGGGCCCATCGCGCTCGCCCTGTGTGGGGCTTCTTCCCCGGCGGATCAGCAGCGCATCGACGACGTGCTCGCCGAACACGGACAGGATGGCTTCGCTGCTGCCTTTCTCGCATCGGCCGATCTTGGTTGGGCCGCCGATCTGCTCGCCCGCTTTCCCGCGCAACAAGGAGCCTCACCATGAGAATGCGCTTGCGGTGTGCAACGGCCATAGCCCTTGTCCTGGGGGTTTCAGTGTCGTTCGTCCTGCCCGATCCGGCCTTCGCGCAATGGGCCGTGATCGACAATGCCAACCTCACCCAGAATGTGCTTCAGGCGGCGCGCGCGCTTGAGCAGATCAACAATCAGATCCGCTCGCTTCAGAACGAAGCGACCATGCTGCAGAACATGGCGCGCAATCTCGCGAGCCTCAATGTCTCGCAGTTGAGCGGGATCACCAGCGATCTCCAACAGATCAGCAATCTGATGAACCAGGCGCAAGGCATCGCCTTCAACGTCCAATCGGTACAGACCGCATTTCAGCAGCGCTATCCGCAGCAATATGGTGCGAACACCACCATTCCGCAGCTCGAAAACGACGCGGCAACCCGCTGGCAGAATGTGCGGGATGCGTTTCAGCAGACGATGCTGGTCCAGTCGCAGATCGCCCAGACCGTGCAGACGGATTCGACGAAGCTCGCCACGCTGGTCGATGCCTCTCAAGGCGCCGGGGGAAACTTGCAGGTCAGTCAAGCGACCAACCAGCTTCTGGCGCTCTCGATCAAGCAGCAGCTTCAGATCGAATCCCTGATGGCGGCGCAGGGACGGGCCGACGCGCTGAACGATGCCAACAACGCCGAGGCGGAGGAAGAAGGGCGAGCCGCCCTCCAGACGTTCCTTGGCACAAGCAACGCCTATACGCCGCAGTGATCAGGCAGGCGGCAGGATACCGGTGCGATGAACAACCTGAACGTCATCGATCAGTTCATGCAGACCTTCATCCGCTATATCGACAGCGGATTCGGGCTCCTGAACGGCGATGTCGTCGCGCTTACTTCCGTGCTGATCGGCATCGACATCACGCTGGCGGGTCTCTTCTGGGCGCTCGACCAGGAAGGCGATGTGCTGGCGCGCCTGATCAAGAAGACGCTCTATATCGGCGCCTTCGCTTTCATCATCGGCAACTTCAAGAATCTCTCGACCATCGTCTTCAACTCGTTTTCGACGCTCGGGCTCAATGCGACGGCGACGGGTCTGACGGCCCAGGACCTTCTCAAGCCCGGTAAGCTCGCCGAGACCGGATTCGCCGCCGCCTGGCCGCTGTTGCACCAGGCCGGACAGCTCATCGGCATCACCACCTTCTTCTCGCATTTCGTCACGATCCTCGTGCTGGTCGTGGCCTGGCTTATTGTCGTTCTGAGTTTCTTCGTTCTGGCCATTCAGCTCTTCATCACGGTGCTCGAGTTCAAGCTAACGACTTTGGCCGGCTTCGTGCTGGTTCCGTTTGCGCTCTGGAACAAGACGGCGTTCCTGGCCGAACGCGTGCTCGGCAATGTCGTGTCGTCTGGCGTCAAGGTGATGGTGCTGGCCGTCATCATCGGCATCGGCTCGACGCTGTTTTCCACCTTCACCGCCGCTGCCCAAGGTCAGCAGCCGACACTCGCCGGCGCCATGTCGCTGGTGCTGGCAGCCCTGACGCTCTTCGGGCTCGGTATCTTCGGTCCGGCGATTGCCACGGGTCTGGTTTCCGGCGCGCCCCAGCTTGGGGCCGGAGCCGCCATCGGCACGGCCGGTGCGTTGGCCGGAACGGCACTTTTGGCCGGTGGGGCCGCCTTGGGCGGAGCCCGGCTTCTGGGTGCGGCCGGGTCGGGCGGACTTGCCGCCATTCGGGCCGGCACCGCCATGGGATCGGCGGCTTCGACTGCCTATGGCCTTGGCTCGGCCACCTCCGGCGCCACTGGCATGGCTGGTGTCGCTGCCGGGATAGGCGGCGTTGCGCGCGCCGGTGGTGGCGCCGTTCTTCAAAGGGCGCGTTCGGCCTTCGCCAGGGCGGGAAGTTCGTTATCAGAGAGTGCGCAGACTGGACGCCAGGCCGCTTGGCGCGCAACGGGCGGCAGTCCGACTAGATCGTCCACTCAGTCCGCGTCCGCCACTGGCGGCGCCGCGGCAGGTGGTGGGTCCGTGATGCCGGTTTGGGCGCAACGCCTGCAATCCGAACAGCGCGCGCGTCATCTCCGCCAGACCACGGCGCAAGCGATCCGCGAAGGCGACCGGCCCGGCGCCGGTGCCAATCCCGAACTCGACGCGGGGGAGGAATAGCCCATGCTCTTCAAGCGAACCCTTCAGCGCTATGGCAGTACACCCGAGCCGGTCACGCCCTATCAGAAGGCGGCGCAGCTCTGGGACGAGCGCATCGGCTCGGCTCGCGTGCAGGCGAAGAATTGGCGCCTCATGGCTTTTGGCTGCCTGACTTTATCGGTCAGCCTTGCTGGCGGACTCATCTGGCAATCGGCGCAGAGCCGGGTCACGCCTTACGTCGTCGAAGTCGACAAGCTTGGCGAGGTGCAGGCGGTCGCCCCTGCGACCCGGCACTATCAGCCCACGGATGCGGAGATCGCCTGGTATCTCGCACGCTTCATCACCGATGTCCGCTCGTTGCCCATGGATCCCGTCCTGGTGCGCAAGGACTGGCTCGAGGCCTATGGCTTTGCCACCGATCACGCAGCCGTCTTCCTCAACGGCTATGCGCAAGCCAACAATCCGTTCAAAGACGTGGGAACGCGCAGCGTCTCGGTCGATGTCACCAGCGTCGTGCGCGCGTCCGATACCTCGTTCCAGGTGAAATGGACCGAAAAGGTCTACGACCAGGACAGCCTCGTTTCGGCGACGAACTGGACCGCCATCCTCACCATTCTCGTCAAGCCGCCGCGCACCGCCGAGGTGCTGCGCAAGAACCCGCTCGGCATCTACGTCGACAGCATCGCCTGGTCGCGCGAGTTCGACGCCACCGCGAAGAACTGAAGGAGGACCGTATGCGAACCGTCCGTACCGCACTTGCCATTTCCGTTTCGGCCATCGCTCTTGGAGCCTGTGCCGGCAAAGTGCCACCGCCCGCGATCTCCTACGACAACAAAGATTTTCGGCCGGCGGCGATCGAGCCCGCAGCGCCCAAACCGATGAAGATCGTCACGGTATCGGAGCCCTTGCCGTTGCCCGGGCAGCTCCTGCCGCCGCCGAGCATGGGCACGGCCCACGACAAGACGCCGCCCACCACGCAGGTCGAAGCCGCTAACAAGACGGCAACGCTGGAGCCGACGAAGCACGGCTATATCAACGCGATTCAGGTCTATCCGTTCGAGCAGGGAGCTCTCTATCGCCTCTATGCCGCGCCCGAAGAGGTCACCGACATCGCGCTGCAGCCGGGCGAGACGCTGCGTTCGATCTCGGCCGGCGACACGGTGCGCTGGGTGGTAGGCGACACGACCAGCGGCCCGGGTAAGGATCGGCGCGTCCATGTCCTGGTGAAGCCCTTTGCGCCAGACCTCAAAACCAACCTCGTCATCATGACGGACCGGCGCAGCTATCACCTCGAACTCGAAAGTACCGCGCACACCTCGATGGCGGCGATCTCCTGGACCTACCCGCAAGACGAACTGGTCGCGCTTCAACAGCAAAACCGCGAGGCCGCCGCGGCGGCCCCGATCGCGGAAAATGTCGCGCTCGCCGATCTGCATTTTCGCTATGCCATCAGCGGTGACCGTCCGCCTTGGCGGCCCGTGCGCGCCTTCGACGACGGCAGCAAGGTCTATATCGAGTTTCCGAAGCGGATCGATCAGGGCGAGGCGCCGCCGCTTTTCGTCGTCGGACCCCAAGGCGGCAGCCAGCTCGTCAATTACCGCGTCCGCGGCAATTACTACATCGTCGATCGCCTTTTCGCGGCAGCCGAGCTCCGTCTTGGCGAGAAACCGCAGCAGGTCGTGCGCATCAGCCGGACTGACGGTGTAGCCACGGCCTCCGACAGTATCTGGTGAGGAGACTGAACATGAGCGACTCCAAGCCACCGCCCAAAGTCGATCCGGAATCCCTGGTCTTGAAGGCATCGCCACGCCGCGTGGTTCGCTTCAAGCGCAATCTTCTTATCGGTATCGCGGCCATCGGCTGCCTCGCGATTTTTGGGGTGACCTGGATGGCGCTCAAGACACCACACTTCCAGCTGGATCAGAATGGCGACCAGACCGCCACGACGGCCAACAAGCCGGAGCCGGATGCTCTTGCCAAGCTGCCCGCCAATTATGGCCAGATACCGAAGCCGAAGCTCGGCCCGCCCTTGCCGGGCGATCTGGGGCTCGGGATCGTGCAGCGAGAAAGACAGCTTGGCGTGACGCCGGGCGGCTCGACCGACGACGCGGCGGCGCGGGCCGAGCGCATGCGCTTGGCCCAGGAGGCGGAGCACGCCCGCGAGTCTGGGGTGTTCTTTCAGGTCACGCAGCACGGTAATGCGGTGGCGACGAAGGCAGCCCCGACACCAGTTTCCGCGACAGGACGACAAACGGGAAGTACGGCCGCGAACGCCGGCCGTCTCAACCTCGATCCAGAACGAGATCAGAACGACCAGCAGCGCAAGATCGATTTCATCCATCAAGCCGCCGTGCGCAGCATCTATAACGATCACGCACTTCAGACGCCGGCATCGCCCTACGAGGTGCTGGCCGGCACGGTCATCGCGGCCAGTCTTCTGACGGGTCTCAATTCCGATCTTCCGGGACTCGTCACCGCGCAGATAACCGAAAACGTCTACGATTCGGTTTCCGGGCACGTGTTGTTAATCCCGCAGGGATCCCGCCTCATGGGGTCGTACGACAGCGTCGTCGCGTTCGGCCAATCGCGTGCACTGGTCGTCTGGCAGCGCATCATCATGCCGGACGGCTCTTCGATCCAGATCGACAATCTGCCCGCAACCGATCCCGCCGGCTATGCCGGGCTCGAGGATGAGGTCGATTACCACACCTGGACGCTGCTCAAGGGCATTGCCATGTCCACGCTGCTAGGTGTGGGTACGCAAGTCACCTTCGGCAGCAGCCAGAGCAATCTCGTCGAAGCGATCCGCGAATCGACGCAGGAAAGCACGAACCAGGCCGGCCAGCGCATCGTCGAGAAGGATCTCAACATCCAGCCCACGATCACGGTCCGGCCCGGCTGGCCGCTGCGCGTCATCGTGCACAAAGACCTCATCTTGCGGCCGTATCGGGGTTGAGGGAGACAGATCATGCCCGACTTAAAGCTCGCGAAACTTCCGGACCGGACACCGGTCAAGATCACCATCACGCTGCAACCGGAACTGAACGCCGCGCTCCGTCAATACGCGGAAGCCTATCGCACGACTTACGGGCAAGCGGAGTCTGTTTCTGAGCTCATTCCTTTCATGCTCGTCGCGTTCCTTGCGAGCGATCGCGGGTTTGCCAAGGCGCAGAAGGACGGACTTCAGGCTCCGCCGCCAAATGCCGATATCCGACGACGCGGACGCCGCGCCTCCCATCAACCCGCATCACCCACCAACACGGAGGAATGACCATGTCTTCGATCGGTACATTTACGCCCGCCAAGGATGGCGGCTGGACCGGCAGCATCCACACGCTGACGATCAACACGAAGCTCCGCTTCGTCCCGAACGACAATCGCGACAACGACAACGCACCGGCATTTCGGGTGTTCGTGGGGCAATCGCGTATCGGCGATGCCTGGGAAGCGCACTCTAATGGTGAAAAACCGAAAGACTATCTGCGCGTGAAGCTCGACGATCCCAGCCTGACCGAACCGATCAGCGCTGCGCTCTTCCCGTCGGGCGACGGCAGTACGGCGCAGCTTGTATGGAATCGGCGGCGAGTGGAGAAAGCCGACGGCTAGCGGTAAGGAGCCATCTATACCGCACGTCATCGTGAAGCTCCGGACGGTGGCGTTAACTGCCGGCGTCGCCATGGCGATGATGATTGCACCGACCTTATGGCTCGCCATTATGGGAGGGCGCGGCTATTAGCTTGGCTGGAGCGGTTCCATTTCGGAGGGATGCTTAGTGTAGTTTTGAAATTTCTATTCCAAATCAATACCATATGTCATTGTAGGTCGGCTCGATGTCCGTTGGGTTGAGCGATTTGGGTTGGCCTTTTTGTTCGTTTTACTCTGATAGAACCATATCTGACATATATCTTTCTTCCAATTTGGCATATTTTCAAGGTGCCGACAAGCAGTTTTCTATTGATGGTCGAAGCTATATGTAATATATGGTTTTAGTCAATTTTAGAAAACCAATCTGAAACTATGGCCCAGCTCGTATCCGCCCCGTTCTTCAGCGCTCGGCCGGTCTTCGACCGCGCCGAGTACGCCAAGGCTGTAGGCCGCCGCCCCGGCGACAAGGTGGTCACCGTGATGCTCGCCCAGCATCTTCGCGCCGGGAACATCCGGCGGATCGCGCGCGGTGTGTTCGCTTCCGTTCCCAAGCATGCCGATGCTGCCAAGTGGGTCGTCGACCGCTTCCTGGCGGCATCCCGTCTGCGCCGCGGCAGCGTGATCGCCTATCACTCGGCTCTTGAACTGCATGGCTGCGCCTACACCGACGGGCGGGAGGTGCAGGTCATAGCTTCCGGCGAGCCCGGTGCCTTCGAGACGGCCGATTTCGTTTGCCGCTTCGTCAAGCCGCCGCGCGGCTTCGCGCCGCCGGACGGCGTTACAACGGTCGATCGCCTCGGGCTCGAAGTGAAGGTGACGACGATCGAGCGCACAATCATCGATCTGTTCGACCGCTACGACCTCGCAGGCGGAGTCGAAGAGCTGTTCAACTCGCTGGATCTAGTCGCGCGTGTCGATACAGCAGCTCTGGTCCGCTATGCGTGTGCGCTCGGCAACGCCGCCGCGGCGGGCGCCCTCGGTTATTGGCTGGAGCGCGAACAGACGCGGCTCGGAGTGCCTGATGCTGCGCTCAAGAAATTGCGCACACTAGCCCCACCCCAATCCCGCTACGCGCTTGGCGCGAAACCGGGTGAAGGGCGCGTGGCCCCCGGCTGGAAGGTCATTCTTCCCGTAGAGGTTATCGAGCGCAAATTCGAGGGCCTGTGATGGCGGCGCCTTCGGCTCAAACCCTCCAAAATCTCGCAGGTGAGACCGGCTACCAGGCCAGTACTCTGGAGAAAGTGATGCGGCTCTTGGACTTGCTCCAGGAGATCGCGCACGATCCGGTTTTGTCGGAGAGGCTTGCCCTGAAGGGCGGTACGGCCCTGAACGTTTTTCATCTCCGGCTTGATCGTCTCTCGGTCGACATCGACTTGAACTATGTGGGTGCTCTTGATCGCGCCGAGATGGAAGTGGACAGGCCAAATGTCGATGCGGCCCTTAATCGGCTTCTTGCGGCCCAAGGGTACAGCGTACGCCGCCAGCCCGGCGAACACGCCGGGGGCAAATGGATTGGTCGCTACATGTCGGCGCTCGGCGGCGGCGGCACGATGGAAGTCGATGTGAACTACATGATGCGGCAGCCCTTGTTCGGGACGGCGCGCATGAGTTCGGTGCCGCTCGGCACTATGCACGCCGATGGCATTCTCGTTCTTGATCTCCATGAGATTGTCGCGGGCAAGCTCGTCGCGCTCATGGATCGTCACGCGGCGCGCGACCTCTTCGACGCCCGCCGCATCCTGTCGATTGAAGGACTCGATTGGACGGCCATAAAGGCTGCCTTTCTGGCTATCGGTGCGTCCGGGCGGCGTGACTGGCGCACGGTGTCACTCGATACCATCAAGGGGGACCCGCGCGAATTGCGGCAGAAGCTTTCCATCTGTCTGCCGCGCAATCATTTTACGAACAAGAGCGACATCGATGCCTGGATTGCGGAAACCGTCGCGCTTTGCAAGCAACGGTTTGCCTTCCTTCTCGATCTGACAAAGAGCGAGCAAGCGTTCTTGGATAGTGTGCTCGAACGCGGCGAGATCAACGCCGATCTACTTAATGCTTCGCCGGAAGTTCGGACACGCATCGCCGCGATGCCAATGCTGGCGTGGAAGTGTTTGCATGTGAGGAGACGTCGACAATTAGACGAATAATCAGTGACAAGGGGGTCGATGGGCATCCGTAGGTGCTAACGATCCTCCCATTCGCGCAGTTTGCACTTCTTCTAAAGCCACGGGGCGAGCCACGGTCACGATAGCAACGATTAACAGGGTAATAACGATAGAGCGCCGAGCAGCGCCAGCCATCGCGGACAGGTGATATGAACTCTTCATGCCGTCCTATCGAAGCAAGTCCAGCGGCTCGACGTGGAGGATCTTGGCAAATCTTTCTACAACCTCCAGCGTGGGATTTCGGACGCCACGTTCAATCCGCCCGACATAAGTTACCGCGAGACCAACTGCGTCGGCCAGCGCCTCTTGGCTGAGGCCTCGCTCTTTGCGGTATCGCCGGACGTTCAGGCCCAATGTTCGCGCCAATCTCATATGAGAAAGCCGAACGATTCCCTGGGTCCATGCCAGTCACTATAGTGATGACTTTCGTCATGACTTGGGGTAGTGCTGGGAATATCACTGCCCTGTCCGGTTGAGCGGGATTAGTCGCCCTACGCCCCCACCAAGGAAGCGATATGGACAAAGCACGTCAAAGGCTGACCACATTGCGCGAGTTCTGGGATAAGAAGCGGGACGCCAACGCGCTTCCCCGGCGCGGCGATTTTGACCCGAAGGCCCTGCGACCTTGGATCGGGAATTTGGCGCTGGTTGAGATTGTGCCGGACGGCGAAATGCATTTTCGGCTTTGCGGAACCAACCTATACGGACGCCTTGGCGGCGAGTTCACGGGACGCGCTGTCAACGCGCTCCCGCAAGAAACGCGGTCAAACAACTTGGAAATCCTTGTGCGGACAACCCAAGTGGTTTCGGCATACGTGCAAAAGAACGCGGTGCCGGTGGGCGAACTCCCCGCTTTCATCAAATCGGTTTACACGTCGATGCGTGGACTCGCACCCGATAGCGCACCAGCGGCAGGCCCGGCGTTGAAACCTGCGGTTCCGATTAGAAGGTCCGTGACCGAAAACCACATCGTATGCCTTGAGGACGGCAAGAAGCTGAAAATGCTCAAGCGTTATCTGCGAAGCCGCTTCAACCTCAGTCCCGACGAATATCGCGCCAAATGGGGATTGCCAGTGGACTACCCAATGGTCGCGCCCAACTATGCCGCACAACGTTCCGCCTTTGCGAAACGGATCGGGCTCGGGCGTTCGCCCGCGCGAACCCGGCAGAGGCGTCGGGGATCGAAATGACCGCAACCGCAAAGCGGGCGAACAAGCGCACGACCACGGAGTATGACACGCACATCGGCTACCAAATCCGGCGTCTCAGATTGCTTGCGGGAATGTCGCAGGAACAACTTGGCACTGGGCTTGGCGTGAGCTTTCAACAGATTCAGAAATACGAGAACGGGACGAACAGGATCAGTGCGGGGCGGCTCTATGTTGCGGCGCGTGTCTTGGGCATCCGGGTGGCGGATTTCTACACTGAGCTTGAGGAGGTGAAGCGTTCGCGCGCGTCGCAGGACGAACGTATGACGCAGCTCACGAAATTCGTCCGTACCCGCCAGGGGGCGCGCCTCAATCTTGCATTCCTTCGCCCGGAGAACCGGCACATACGCAAGCAGATAATCGACCTTTTGCAAGCGGGTCTAACTGATGCGTAGTGCAGGTACGGTAATCCGCGCGCCGATAGATCGAAGACGCCAACCCAGTGATGCGAATCCGCGCCACAAAGTCATATTGGGTTCCATGATAAATTTGCCCGAACTGGGTCCAATCGCGCGCCGCATACCAACATTGCCGGTGCATGCTTGTTGGTATAGTGTGCGTTTGCGCATGTGGAAGCGGGTCGCAACCGCCCACCGAACGTCGCTGTTGGTATATTCGTTGGTATTCCACGGCACGCGCCAAACGAAAAGCTCAAGAAGATCAAGGTAGTTATGGCTCGCTTGGATTCCGCCCCTGGGCACCACTTCCAACCCAACCACACATGCGCAGATTGCGCCCGGCGACAAACGTGCCATCGTGTCGCTCGAACCGGCTCAATCGATTGCTGCCACCGCGGAGAGGTTGTCTGAGATTAGTATAATGTCCCCTTAATTTCAGGCAATATGAGTGGTTTATCGGTTGGCACAAGCTCACGGCGCTCCGGCCCAGTAAGTCCCACTTCTCCAATTGATCAACGTATGGCTTATCAGCCCTTTGCATCAGATGACTCAATGGTGGCGGGGATTGATTTGGAGATGGCATTAATGTTTGGGTTCCATATCAAGGCTGGTCTCGATTCATCAACAAGCCAAAATGCACAGTGTCCATGGTGACGAGGTTAGACATGTCAATCCCAAAACTTCCACTGAAACCAGTCTATTTCATCATCTTGTACTTACTATTTGCGACGGGACCGGCTCTCTATGGTTTCCTTGGTGATAACGTTGTTGTGTTTGTCTTAGGAGTGCTTTTTGTCGCGGGGGCCTTCGGGATCCAGGCTCTTTGGGTATACCAATCTGCTGTGATTTCCGACTTTTCCATTTCGCGAAGCACAAAATCATCAGTTCTGCCGGTCTATGCTCGCAGGGTGCGCAATCTCATCTTTTCGGGCGCAATGTCGATTATTTTTGTTGTGTTGACATCGCTACTCCGCAACGCTGGCACATTTTTCGAAACTATTTCTCGTATTGCCCCGCCGGCGCTCATGCTTGTTTCGGTGATTTTGTTCCTTGGCTCGCTATGGATTGCAGCGCAGGCGATATGTCAAGGTGAGGCAGAAACAAAGGCTCCAAGCCATTCCGTAGTTGGAACATTTCTTTTATTTGTTTATCTGCTTATTGGTGCGCCATTTATATATAGCCGCTTGAAAAGATTGCGAGGCGCAATTTCTGGCGCAGTTTCTTAAGTGCCTTTATTACATCATATCCATGACGAAGATTGCGACCTCAATCTCCATAATTTTCTTGTTCTCTATTTCAAAATTAATGTGACACTATAAGCAACTACTCACGTCATCGCTGCAGCGGCGCAAATGCTGCCGCCTCCATACAGCTGGGGACATTTGCAATGCGACTACTGTGATGAGTCGAAAACTTCCACGTCTCCGCATGAATCGGCTTTGCAAAGACACCCATCTGCCGGAGGGCATTGGAATTAAGGGGACATTATACGTAATTGGCTTTCTGCTCGGTGTTACAGGACAAAAGTATTCACCTTCTTGAAATTTACTGTGCACATTCCCACATAAAGCCGTTCCGCCATCTCTTGTGATGCAGGCGTGGAATTGCCGAATAGGGCAGGTTCTCCCCCTCCCTCCCCCTTAAAATCGACGATTTCTGGAATTCGACTAAGGCATTGAAAAAAAGGTGGTGTTGACTGAAACGCTGGCTGTATGTGTGGAAAACGCCCCAATCCGGCAACTGACGGGCGCGGCATAGGACGGTGGGTGTTTCTGAAGCCGAAAAGCTCCGTGCCACAAGCGCCTATTGCGACAGTGAGATGTTCAATCCAATTGTTCGTGGGCGGGGTGGCGTGATCTGCGGTCTGCTGTCGAATGGATTTCCGAAGGCGAATGTATTGCCGCGATCATCGAAGATATTGTTCGCGAATGCCGTAAGGGTCCAGTCTCCGGCTTTAAGTCCCGCGCGCAGGCTCGTGAGGTGGTAGCCACCCATGGCGGGTGTGGTTTCATCGAAGCCCAGATGCGATGTGCCAACATAGCTGTAGGCTGCCGACAGAAACGCCGGGAATTCGCCGAACAGTCTGGTGTCGTAGCGCGCGGTCAAGCCGGCGCCGAAATTTGGTGCTCCTGGCAATGACCCTTCGGTGCTGACGAGCAGCGGGTTGGGGTGGCCCAGATGGGCGTTATTCCAGAAGGCGTTGCCGCCAAGCGTCACATCGTTCCACAGCACGATGCTGACGTCGGCCTCTGCGCCAAAGTCGCGAACAGCGCCCGCGTTGAGCGTGTAGTAGGCGCCATTGGGTGCAATCTGATCGGTTTGCACGTCGCGCCAATCGACATAGTAGAGTGCGCCATTCGCGGTCAGGCCAAGAGCGATGTCATTCCATTTGGCGCCCACTTCATAGTTGGTCAGGCGGTCTGAATCGAAATCGGACACATTTGCAGACGCGGTTGGAGGATTCACGGCGCCGTTGGCGTCATCGACGTTTACGCCGGCCAGACGGTAGCCTTGGGCATACTGGGCGTAGAGGAGAAGCCCCGGCGCGGCCCGGTAATCGAGCACCAGTTTTGGGGCAAAGCCCGATTGGCTGTTGCTGCCGCGAAACCGGGTTGTGCCGCTTGAGGTCAGATCCTGCACGCGCGCCGATACGTCTTTTGATGCCACAAAGGCGCGTCCGCCCAGCGTGGCGGTGAGAGCATCGGTGAAATCGTAGGCGATCTCGCCGAATATGGCGCCTTCATTGGCGCGGTCTTCACGGTTTTCGTTCCGTGCCGTCACTGTCGCACCGATTGCATCCGGTCCGCGCAGCAGCGATTGGTAGTCTTCATCCCGATGCGAAAGATAAAGCCCCGCTAGCCAGTGCAGGCGCCCCGCACTTGTCGAAACCAATCGTGTCTCGTGCGTGTAGGCGCGAATCTGCCGGGCGACGCCAAAGGGGCTGGTGCCGGTGGGATAACCAGTCAGCGATTGCCAGACCGTTGAGGCATCATAGATATCGTCCAGGCGGCGATTGACGATACCGGTTGATGTTACAATGTTTGCCCAGCCCAGTGTGGCTTCCGCTGTGAGGCTGGAAGATAGAAAGTCATCGCTATGCGGCTCGCGCACATAAAGGTCCCGATCAAAACCGGGTGCGCCTTTGACGATGTATTGCGAGTCGTTGGCCCGAAGTTCTTGCACCGCGATGCTGGCAGTGACGGTCAGCCATCCGTCGGGTTGCCACAGCAGGGCAAACCTTCCGCCGGCTGCGTGTGCTTCATTGGCTCTGGATCGGCCCAAGCGGATGTCGTTCACATAGCCGCCTGCCTCTTCATAATAGCCAACGGCCCGCAGGCCGAAGGTGCCTTCAATGATCGGGACATTCAGAACGCCATCGATTGATGCAGAGAGATTGCCGCCATCAGTCGTTGCGGCCGAAGCGCTGGTCATGATGCTGGCTGCATCGAGGTCGGGTTTGCGCGTTACGATGCGCACCAGTCCACCGAGAGAACCGGCGCCGTAAAGCGAACCCTGCGGCCCGCGCATGATTTCCGTACGTTCGACATCGACCAGCCGGATATCCGGATCGGGCGCATCATCCGCAATCCGTGTTTCATCGAGATAGAGGCCGACCATCGACTCACTCAGGCCTGGCAACACACTGTCTGTCAGTCCGCGCAGGAATACCTTGTCCTGGCCGGGGCCAAGATTGGTCGCTGTCATTCCGGCCACGCGCCCGGCCAGCGCGCCCGGTGTGCGGATGCCATTGGCGTCGATCTCGCTGCCTTCAATCACAAAAATGGAATAGGGAAGGCTTTGGGCCAGTGCTTCCCGCTTGGTGGCGGTTACGATGACGGTCTCGGTCGGCGCGGTTGGTCCGGTCGCGGCTCGCTTGGGCAGAATTTGTATGGCGCCGGCGTCTAGCAATTCGAACCGGAAGCCCGTTCCATCAAGCAACCGCGCCAGTGCGACTTCCTTGGAATAGGTCCCATTGACGGCGTTGCTGCTGGTGGTGCCGAAATCGATGCCGGTGTCGCTGATGGAGATATGCGCGGCAAAGGCAAATTCGATGAGCGCATCCGCGAGCGGCTTCGCGGGAATGTGCACGGTAATATCGCTGCCTTGCGCATGACCGTTCCCGTGCGCGCCAAGCAGGAACGCACAAACAAGCATTCGCCGCCAGATCGTTCTGCCGGAACGCCTCGACACCATTCATTCCCGCCCATGGATCAGCAGGCGTGTTAATCACGCCGCTTGGACCCTTGCAATAGAATGCGGCCATCGGCGCCCTTCGTGGCTGTCAGGGGCAGGAATTCCTGAAGCCGGACAAGAACGGTTTGTTCGTGATCGACCCTCAGTACGCCGGAGAATTTGAGCGTCGAAAGCGAGTCGTCACCCAATGCGATGGGATCTGCGAAGTAGCGATTGAGATCGGCCACGACTTGCGAGAGAGGCGCATTGTCATAAACCAGATAACCCTCGCGCCAAGCCGCCGCTTTCGCGGGATCAATCCGGGACAGCACAACGGTGCCGCGTGCTTTCGAATATGTGAGCTTATCGCCCCGTGCTAGCGGAACGCCGCTGTCGATGTTGTTCCTTGGGCCAACCTGAACGTGGCCCTCCAGAACGGCCACGGAAGCTCCATCGGCGCTACTGTGAATATCGAACACCGTCCCGACAACACGCACGGCAAGATTGCCCACTGCTACGATGAACGGATGGTCTTTGTCTTTCGCGACATGAAACAACGCCTCGCCCTGTTCGAGTGCTGCGTGACGTTCGGCATTGTCTTGAGAGAATGTCAGCCGCGATGCCGCAGCAAGCTCGACCTTGCTGCCATCCTCGAGGTTTATGACTTTTTGTTCGCCGATCCGGGTGGCGTAGGCTGTCGCGAAATTGCTGCCGGTCTGAAATGGTCCTGCTATGTAGAGTGCAAGGCTCGCCGCGGCCAATGCCGCGCCAGCAGCGGCAATGGTCAACCGGACGGACCGGCGGCCGGTCAACGGGTGTACCGTCCGGTGCAAATGGTCTTCCCGCTCTCCGGCAAAACTTTCGACAGAGTCCTGAAGGCTCATATCGAAGGCGCAGACGCTGTCATAGGCTTTGCGGTTCTCAGCGCATGTATCGAGCCATACAGAGAAATCCGTCAGATCGCGTTCGCTGACATCTTCCGACGCCAGACGGGCGTGCCAGGCGATGGCCTCGTCCATATGGTCTTGCGGTTGGTGTTGCGAAACGCTCACGGCCCTTCCCTCAATATCTGGTACTTGCACTTGATAGACGGCACTGACCGGCGTCCGCCGCCATGACGGCCAACGTCGTGATGCTCAATGCATCAGAGTGTTGCATTCTGGTCACGATCGAATGTCCTGATGAGATGCTTCATGGCGGTGTTCATGTGCTTTTCCACCGTGCTTGTCGAAATGTCCAAGCGATCGGCGACTTCGCGATGGGAGAGTCCCTCGAACTTATGCAGCAGGAATGCCCGCTGACATTGCGGGGAAAGCGTTTCGAGCGCCGCGCGAACGGCGGCAAGCTTCTGCTTGGCGGCATAGCCATCCTCTGCGGAAGGGGTATCGGCTACGCTTTGCCCTCCCGCCGCGCCATAGGCGATGTTGCCCCAATCTTCTTCGCGTAAGACAGCGCGGCGCTTCCCCCGTTGCTGGTCGCGCGCGAGATTGACCGCCATCTTGAACAGATAGGAGACCGGGTTGGAAAGATCGGCCTGATCGCCTGCGCGCCGTACCTTGAGATAGAGATCCTGCAGCGCGTCGTCGGCTTCTTCGCGATTGCGCAGCCGCGTCACGAGGAATTGGCGCAACGCCAAACGCTTGGCCAAGTATACAGCCAGCAAGGTAGCTTCAGTCGGCATGCGCGCGAAATCGGGATTGTCTGTGACCATCGGGTGAAGCTGTACGGCTGCGTTGCTTGTGCTCACGTCGGCTGCATGCGGTGAGGTTCAAACGGATGTGGTTCCTCTGCAAGCGGATCGGCATTGTTCATGATACCCATTTGCATGTGCCCTCTGGCCATCTCTGCGTAGGCCGATTGGGTGGGGCCGAATGATGCAAGCGCACTGGCAGTGTTGCAGTCGCTGTCATAGACATCCGAGATCAGGAACAGGGGCCGCATCTTCGCTTCCAGGTAGAGGCGGCCCAGATATTCCCCGATCACGCCCAGCCCAATCAGTTGCACACCGCCCAGAAACATCATGACGACCATCACTGATGCGTATCCGGGCACATCGGCACCCCAAAGCAATGTTCGCAAGAACAGGTAGAGCGCATAACAGAAGCCGAGCAGGGATACAGTGATGCCGGAGAGGCTCGCAAGCCTCAGGGGGGCAATGGAAAAGCTGGTGAGACCATCAAGCGCGAAATTGAAGAGCTTGAAATAGCTCCACGAAGTATGTCCCGCCACGCGCGGTTCGCGTACGAAGGATATGCCGGTCTGGCGAAAGCCAACCCACGCAAACAGGCCCTTCAGAAAGCGGTTGCGCTCCGGAAGTTTCAGCAGCGCACTCACCACGCGGCGGTCCATCAACCGGAAGTCACCGGCATCTGCCGGGATTTCGGTGTCCGTCATGCGGTTGAACACGGCGTAAAAGGCCTTCGCGGTTGAACGCTTCAGCCAGGAATCGGATTTTCGGCAGGCGCGGATGCCATAGACGACATCGTAACCTTCTCGCCACTTGGCGACGAACTGCGGAATGAGAGAAGGTGGATCTTGCAGGTCGGCGTCGGCGATCACCACTGCGTCGCCGCGTGATTCCATAAGCCCCGCGGTGATGGCTGCTTCCTTGCCGAAATTGCGGGACAGGTTCACAACACGAATGCCGCCTTGCATGCTCGCGTATGCCTGAAGAAGCGCCAATGTGTTGTCGCGGCTCCCATCGTTCACGCAGACAAGCTCCACGCGGCAGGCGAGCGCAGGCTTCAGATCCCGCATCGCGGCGAAAAAGGCCGGAATGGCTTCCTCTTCGTTGTAGAATGCGACCACGATGGACAGCAGCGCCCTTCGTCCGCGCGTCTCCAGCATCTGGCTTGATTGGCCACCGGCGTCGGAATGGATGGCGGGGGCAAGGCTCATTGTTCGAGCCCGCGCGGATGAAAGCCCACGCCGCGAAACGCGAGTAGCGTGATGGCGGCTTTTCCGCCGCGCATCAGCGATATGGGCCGAAGCTGATGAACCTGGTCGAACCAGGGCTTCAGGGCCGCCGCGACATTGGCTGGATTGCTGCCGCGTGTAGCGATCAGCATGGTCTTGCCCTTGAATGCGTTGGCGTCGTGCAGATAGCGGAATTCCTGCGGGTCGGTGCACAGGCAGAACACAGGAACAGATGCTCCGAACGCATAATTCAGCTTTCCGGCATCAAGCCACTTCGTGGCTGCAATCGCAGAGACGTCGTTTGTCTCCTGCCCTGCGTGCGCCAGCGCTGGCGCCAGACCGTTCCATGGAAGCAGGTCGAGTGTAGGGTCTTTTGTGGCGGCAGCAGGCGGCAGGTCGTTCGTAAAGACGCCAGTTCGAGCTTGCACGGTTAGAAGGCCTGCCGTCAGCAGTATGATTCCGGCCGCTGTGGCAGCGGCCCCGTGCGAAAGGGTAGGATTTCGCGCTTCAAATCGCGCAAGAGCCACGCCCAACAGCGGAAACGCAAACAGCCAGCCGGGCATGGTCCAATGGGGAAGGCCGGGCCCCAATAAGGTTGCAAGCGTAAAGAAGGCTATGGGTCCGCAGGCGAGCAGCGCGAGGTACCAGCCGCGTTCGTCACGTGGTCCGACGCGAAGCGCGCGCCAGAGCACCCAAGCCAGCGGCGCGAATATCCAAGGTGCGAGATATCCCATTTGGCCGCCAATGCTGCCGATAAGCCTCGCCGGATTGATGCTGTGGCCCGTCAATCGCCCACCCTGAAAGAACAGGCCAATCCAGTGGTGTTCGCTGTTCCACAGCAGCACGGGCGCGAAGACAAGCAGGGCGAGCAACGCGGCAAGCCATGGGGCAGCGTTGCTCAAAAGGCCGCGACTGCGCGGTACACTCAGGACATAGAGGAAGACCGCCAACGGAACGAACGCGCCATGATACTTGGAAAGCAGCGCGCAGCCGCTCAGTATCCCCGCAATCGCCCAACCTTTTACGCTTACGGAAGGCTCTGCGGCTCCGAACAGAAGGCGGGCGATGCAATACACGCTGGCCAGATCGAAAAAGATCAGTGGCCCGTCCGGCAATATCCAGCTGGCGTGCGGCAGAGCGAACACTGGCGCGATGTTGAGCGCGAGCGCAGCCCAAAATCCCGCACGCTCCGAATAGAGCACCGCGGTCAGGCGGAACATCAGCCACGTCGAGCCTGCAAAAAATGCGATGAACGGAAGGCGCAAGACGCCCGGTGCATCGCTGCCGCAAAGCCATGACCACGCATGAACGACCCACAGGTGCAGCGGCGGATAGTCCACATAGCTCAATGCGAGCATGCGGGCGTTCGCGGCGGTATAGGACTCGTCCGTGCCGAGGCCTGTTTGCCCGGCAACCGCCACACGCACGATACTCGCGATCAGGATAAGAAGCAGCGTTGCTTGCGCAGGGCTCAGGCCGCGCACATGGGTGTGCAGGCGCTCAGGGGAAAATGACGAGGCGATCGTCGCGGTGTCATGCATGGATGGCGCCCTGGTTGTGGATCATGGCATGCGGCCTGCGGGCTTTCCGTGATATCCGGAAAGGGCATAGACCCAGAAACTGTCGATGGTTTTGCCGCCGCGGCTGCGCCTGAGTTCTTCCAGCGGGCGCACCGAGTGGAAATGTTCGCGCGCCGCTTCCAACTCCTTGTCGGGATGTTGCGTGACGAACAGCAGCGGGCTGTTCAGCAGTGCCAATGGCGCGCGCTTCGATGAAAGCCAGCGCTCATCCTGATTGATTTGGATGATCCGCAGCGTGGACGGCAGGTAGAAGCGCATCCAGCCGGTCACGCCATATTTGGCGGTCACGATGGCTTTGGCGCCTGATTTTTTCGCCAGTTCGGCAATGTCGCGCACAACAGGCTCGATGCCAATCGCCGTGGTCCGTGCGACGGGATCGCTGATACCAAGTGCAAGAAGTGGGCTTGCGGCCTGCACATAGACGAGGCCCAGCATGAAGAAGGCCGTTGGAAGCGCGGCCATGCGTGAGAACCGCAGCCAGCTTGCGTTTCGGCGTGGGTCGAATTCGCTCGCAGCGAAGATCGCAAGGGCAGGGTAGATGAAGGAAGGCCAATTGCCCTGAACGCGATCATGCAGAGCATGAAGGCAGAAATAGACAAGCGCAGGCCAGATCAGGGCAGCAGCAAACGCAAGGCGTTGAGCGCGGCCTGTACGATGCGATGCGCGCATCAGCCCGGTTACTGCCAATACCAGAAGGAATGGCGATGCCAGCGCGGTCTGACTTCCCAGGAATTCGAACAGGTAGCGAAAGGTCGCTGCGCCCGTAACGACGCGTCCAAACTGGAATTTGAACGAGATCCAGTCATGCGCTGCGTTCCAAAGAATGTTCGGAACAAGAGCAGCCAATGCCAGCACCGCTCCGGCGAAGGGCCATGGTGTGCGCAGCCAGCCGCGACCCTGCGGCGTTGCCAGCAGCCATAACCCGATCCCGAAGAAGAGAAAGAAGCCGGTATATTTACATAGCAACGCAAAGCCGACGATGGTGCCAATGGCAAGCCACCAGCGGGCGTCGTGCGACTGTTCGAGTCTTGCAACGGCCCATAGGAGGCCTGCCGATGCGGCGATCACCAGCGCGTCGGGTGTTGCGGCCATGGTCTCCACCGCAACCATGAGCGTGACATTGAAGAGGAGGCAGGCGAGTGCGCCGGATTGCGCGCTTTTGAGAAGGAGTGTGCCTGCGCGCCAAACAGCGGCGCTCGCCACAAGCGATGCAAGAAAAGATATAAAGCGAATGCCGAACGTTGTGTCGCCGAACAGCGCGGTGCCCGACCCGATGGCCAGCGCGATCATGGGGGGATGATCGTAATATGACCAGGCAAGGTTCTTCGACCAAAGCCAGAAATAGGACTCGTCGAACGACACTGGCAGCAGCGCGGCGGATGCAGCCCGTAGCGCAATGAGCGCGACAACCGCGGCAGCAATGAGGTCTGGTGTGGTTAACCTGCGGCCCTCAAGCGCGGGGTGCCAGGGCAGATGCACGCCAATTGCCCGCGTCGCCATGGCTGCCTCAACCCCGGATCACCAACACCTTCCGAACAGAAGACGCCGTGACTGAAGCCGAACCCCACCCGCAAGAGTCGAATTTGCGTTCCGGGCGCCGAAATTGGCGTCCTTCCTGTCTTGATATCCCTCGGTTACACGGCCGACATGTTTGCGGGCGCGGACTCCGCGCCCGCCGCGATCATTCTGCGGCTAGCGCGCGGGCCGCCATACGTGCCTTCTCGCCGGTCAGTTGACGTTCGAAATTTGGTCCTTCGGTCCGCCAGCCTTTCCAGTCGTATTTGCCCACCAGCTGGGCGAACTCTGGCCCATACTGTTCGGCCATCGAGTCCGGGATGTCGTCGTAATTCTCACCCGGATGCACATAGGCTTTGCTGAACGCATAGGAGAGATGAATGCGATCGGCGGCGGCGTCTGTTTTGGGGTAGGCGCCATGCCAGGTGTTGCCGTTGAAGGCGACGATGGAGCCGGCCTTGGCGATCACGGGAATAGCGATGTCGTCGTTCACACCGCCGAACCACTTGGGCTGTTCGATGGGTGTTGGCGGGCGGCACCAACGGTTGCTACCCGGAACAATGGCGAGTGTGCCGTTGGCGAGCGTGTAATCGGTTACCAGATAGCTGATATTGATTAAGTGTCCGAAGGCCGGCATTGGGGCGGGGCATTCGGTGGCATCGCAGTGCAGCAACGTCGGCTTGGCGAGGCCTTTCTTGGCGAAACACACGGTGGCATGCAGCCGCCCGCGTTCGCCTGTGGCGAGGCGGGCCAGCGTCATGACGACCGGGTTGAGCATGGCTTCGACAAAGACCGGGTCTTTTTTTAGCAGATGAAAGACATGGCGTCCGTCAACGTTGCTCTTTTCAAAGGTATTCAGCGCAACGTCAGCCGCATCCTCGCGCTTGAGCAGTGCATAGGTGGCTTCCGTTAATCTCTCCCCCAGTCCGTTGGGTGAGGCTCTTTCGGGTTCGATGATCGTGAATCCGAACAGCTCCAGCTCCAGCACGTTGGATTCGATGCCCAGACGGCGCGCCTGACGGTAGTACTCATTAACTTCCGCGGTTGAGCTCCAGTTACCAATTTCCATGCCTCGCCTCCTGTGGACACGGTGCCCGGCATTTTGCCGGACAGCGTTGCTGAAGGGACACGCAAGAACTGCCGGTCCGCCATAACCGGACGAAATTTTCTGTCAAGAATGGGCAAGTGGGGATGTGGCGGATTTCATGGTGCCACGTGTCTGTCATCAATGCCGAGGTGCGCAGGGCGGGGGAAACGCCCGGCGGATCAAGACGGCGTCACGCGTTAAGGGGACTTAGATGAGCCAGGGCACTCGAGAAATCGTCGTAACAAATCGCAGGATATTGGGGCTGGCGCTACTGGCGACCACGGCGCTCACCGCGCCCGCTTTTGCGCAGGGCTCGGAAGAAACGGTCTACGTAACAGCTCAGAAGCGTGTCGAGCGCAACGTGGACGTTCCGATTTCGATCACGGTGAACACCGCTGAAGACATCAAGAACAAGAACATTGGCGATCTCACCGAACTCGGCCAGAAGATGCCGAACGTCAACGCCGGCGGAACGCTGTTCGCAAGCGTGAACATTCGCGGCATCACCTCGAATTCGGCGGGCGCGGGTGCCGGTGCGGGCTTCCCGCCGGATGTGGGCGCCAACGTCGACGAAGTGTTCATGGGTCGCGATCGCGCGTTCGACTCGGTTCTCGTGGACGTTTCCAGCGTGGAAGTTCTGCGCGGTCCGCAGGCAACGCTTTACGGCAAGAACACCATCGCCGGTGTTATCAACGTCACCACGAACCGGCCGACCAACGAATACGAAGCCATCGCCGATGTGCGCTATGGCAATCTCGACTACTGGCAGCTGCGCGGCACGGTGAGCGGACCGATCATCGAAGACAAGCTTCTGCTGCGCGCCAGCGGCTTTTATCAGTCGCGTGACGGCTACATCAATGCGCCCAATCTCGGCACGAAGGTCGGAAGCCTCAATCAATACGGTGGTCACGCCATGCTGGTGGCCAATCCGTTTGACAATTTCACGTTTGAAATCCGCGCCGACATCAACAAGGAAGACGACACGAACGGCCAGCGCGAGACTGTGGCTACGCTGAACGGTACCGTAGCGCCTTTCGCGCCGTTCAATACCGTGCCGGCGCAAAATCCCTACGACCGCAGCGTGGATATCAATGTCATGCCGATAGCCAAGCGCGATATCTGGGGCACCTCGGCCAAAGCGGAATACACCTGGAATAACTACACGTTCACGTCGATCACGGCGTGGCGCCACATGACCAGCGATTACAATTTCGATCAGGACGGCGGGCCCTTGGACGGCTTCGACACCGGCCTTAGCGAAGGCATGCGCCGGTTCAGCCAGGAATTCCGCATCACCTCGCCGGGCGATCAGCGACTCTCCTGGATCGCGGGTGCCTACTTCGATCACGAGAGCGATACCGGTGAATTCCACATTCATACCGGTCCGGGATTCCCGACATTCCTGTTCGGCCCTCCGTTCCCGTTCCTCCTGCCGGCCAACTTCTCGGAAGCGGCGCAGACCAACTCCACCATCAATTCCGCAAGCTGGGCAGGGTTTGTCAGTGGCAAGTTTGATATCACGGACAAGCTCAAGTTGAGCGGTGGTATTCGCTTCACGCATGAGAAGAAGGATCTGAAGTACCAGCAGCTTCCGACGATCCTGGACCCGATCATCGCGCCGTTGCACGTGATCTATGCGTTCGCGATGCCGATCCTGCCTCTGACAGACAACTATCGTGACGATGCGCTCTCGGGGGATGCGACCCTTCAATATTCCTTTACGCCCAATCAGGTCGCCTATGCGCGCTTTGCGCATGGCTTCAAGGCGGGCGGCTTCCAGGCCGACATCATCTCGCCGCCATTCAATCTTGCGAATGGCCTGGCCTTCAAACCGGAAACGCTGAACTCGTATGAAGTGGGTTTCAAATCCATCCTGTTTGATGGCGCCCTCACAGCCAACGCGTCTGCGTTCTATTACGACTTCTCAAACAAGCAGGAGCAGGTGAACACCGGCGTGTCGTTCGTTGTGAGCAACGCGGCCAGTGCGACCAGCAAGGGCTTGGAACTGGAGTTGAACTGGATGCCGGTCGATGGCCTCACGCTCTTTGCCAATGGCGGTTATCTGGACGCGAAGTACGACCAGTTCCCCAATGGCGGCGGCGTCGGCATCAACTACGATGGCAACCAGCTTGCCGGTGCATCCAAATACTCCGCCAGCTGGGGCGGCAACTGGACTGCGCCGCTTGAGGCGTTCCCCGGCACGAACTACGTGGTTGCGACGGACTGGGACTATCGTGCGTCCCAGTTTACCGATCCCGCGAACACGCGTGCGATTCGCGTCGAACCCTTCATGATCATCAATGCCCGCGTCGGCGTCGAATCGGATGATGGCCGGTGGGGCGCCTATGTGTGGGGCCGCAATCTCGGCGACCGTACCGTTCTTGGCGGTGGCGTTGATGTGATCGGCGGACTCTATATCTCGCGCAGCGTCAACATCGGCCGCACATACGGCATCGAACTGCGCGCGAGAACCTGATATCTCCCGTGGCGACTGTCAGCCCGTCCGCGATGCGAAAGCATTGCGGGCGGGTTTCTTTTTGCGCCGACTGGGCTGACGCCAGTCCCAGAGGGCGACAGGCCAATTCGTTTTTTAGATCAGCTTGTTTGCGCGGGCGTGCGCAGGCCATTCAGCACCAGCGCAACGAACGCATTGGCGACTTCCTCGGGCGTGCGTTTCAGGTTCACAAGCCACACCGGCACATAGCGCAACGCGCCCACGATCAGAAGGTAATTGAGGACTTCGTCTGACTTTGCCAACGATCCGTCTGCCGCGCCTTCGCGCAGGATGGACTGGATCATGTTGTCGACGGGCAGGCTCAGCTTGCTGACGCGGATTTGCATCTCCTCACTCATTTGATGCGGGTAGATCATCAGAATGCTGGCGCCGATATCGTCAGTCACCACGCGCACACAGCGGCGTAGCAGGCGTTCCAGCTTTTGCGCCCCGTTTAGGCCCTGCTTCAACGGGTAGTCTTCCGGATGGCTCTCGGGGTCCATGAGATCTGTTATGGCCATGTCCATCAGGTGGACGATGATCTCGTCCTTGTTCCGGAAGTAGTAGTAGACCGTCGGCTTGGCGACATTGAGCACATCGGCAATGCCGCCCAATGTGGTTTTTTCGAAGCCGCGCGTGCGAATCATGCGCGCGGCCGTCGCCAGAACGGCCTGCCGCTTCAGCTCGAACATCTCCTCGCGATTTTGGATTTCCGCGCCCCAGGGTTTCTTGACGGCCATGCACAAAATCCTCTGGTACGGTGACGCGAACGATTCCCCTGGAATGTGGCGTCAACCGAGGGTCGCACGCAATCTTTTCTTGTCCACTTTTCCAACAGGCGTGAGCGGCAAGGTTGCAGCCGCCACGATCCGCTTGGGCGCTTGCACAGCGCCTTTGCGCGACCGCACCAGCGCCTTCAATGCTTCTTCGTCGAGAATTGCGCCATCACGCAGCACCACCACTGCCGTCACGGCTTCGCCCCAGACCGGATCGGGCGTTCCCACCACAGCCGAAGAAGCAATGGATGGATGTTCCGCCAGCACGGCCTCGATCTCGCTCGGGAATACGTTAAATCCCCCAGAGATGATCATGTCCTTCTTGCGGTCCACGATGTGCAGCCGTCCCCTTGCGTCGAAGCGGCCCATGTCGCCCGTGTGCAGCCAGCCGCCTTCGAGCGCAGCCGCAGTCTCTTCCGGGCGCTTCCAGTAGCCCAGCATCACCAGCGGCCCGCGCACGCAGATCTCGCCCACGCCGCCGGGCGGCACCGGTTGGCAGGCATCATCAAGCAGCACCACTTGCGCCATCGCCATCGGATTGCCGCAGGAGGCGAGCCCTTCCGGGTCGTCCAGCCTGTGCTGAGACTTGGCAAGATAGCTGATGCAGTTCGGCGCCTCGGTTTGACCGAACAATTGCATGAAGATCGGCCCGTACCGCGCCACGGCTTCTGCAAGTCGGGGAGGCGCGATGGGAGCGGCGCCATATACAATGGTGTCAAGCGGCGCCACATCCGCCTTGGATATCCCCGCATCGAGCAAGCGGTAGATCATCGTCGGCACGAGGAAGCTGACCGTGATGTTTTGCGCGCGCACATATTCGGCGAAACTCTCGGGTGCGAACGACGGCAGGACGTGGAATGTCCCGCCTTTGAGGAAGGTCGGCCAGGCGAACGCGCCGCCCGCGTGGGACACCGGGGTCGTCACCAGCGTGCGCAGTTCCACCGGCCATTCCCATTCGCTCGTCGCCATCATCACGCTGGCAAATATCGACGCCATGCTGTGCATGACACCTTTGGGCCTGCCGGTTGTCCCGCCGGTGTAGAAGATCATCGCGGTTTCGCCACCGCGCTTGGTGATCAGTGCTGCGGCCGGCTCCACATCGGTCAGGGCCGTCAGATCGTCCGCGCCGCCGCCGCCCAATGTGAAAACATGCGATAGCCCCGGCGCCTCTGCACGGATCGCGGCAATGGACGATGCAAAATCACTTCCGATGACCAGTGCTTCAATCTCTGCATCATTGAGAATGAAGATGCGGTCCGCGAGCGAGGAGAGTGGTGCCAGCGGGGTCATGCGGAAGCCTTCGACCACGGCACACAGATAGAAGGTCAGGACATCGGCGCAATTGTTCGAGCAGATGGCAACGGTGGAACCGGGCCTCAGGCCGCGCCGCCGCAGCACCGCGCCCATACGGGCAACACGGTCTGCCAGCCCGGCATAGGTCCAGCGGCGGCCATCCGCAACAAGTGCGTCGCGTTCGGCGAACCTTTGCGCGGCATGGACGAAAAGATCGCCGAGTGTCGCGCCCTCATGTACCGGGTCTGTCAATGTCCGCCCCGCAATGGTGCCTCCGGCGGTCGGCGCTGGGCCCAGGGCTGCGCGGCTTCCAGTTGTCCGGCGAGCGCGAACAATGTTGCTTCATCGGCGGCGCGACCGGCGAACTGAATGCCGATTGGCACATTGTTGCTGCTCCAGGCCAGCGGAACGCTCATGGCGGGTTGGCCCGTGATGTTGAAGAGCTGTGTGTTCGGGCCGTAGTCGTAGAACTTCTCCTGCAGCACCTTCAGATCGTAGCCGTACTCTTCGATGATCCCAACGCGGATCGGCATGCGTCCCAGCGTGGCCAGCAGCATGACATCATACTGCTGGAAGAACGGCGCGGTCACGCGGCTCAGCGTGTGTAACGATTGCAGGGCTTTCAGATAGTCGCGGGAGCTCTGTGTTTTGCTCATCTCATAGAGTGACCAGGTAACTTTCTCGATCTCGTTTTCTTCCACGGGGCGGCCACGCCGTTCGGCTTCACCGTCGACGGTATTGCGCACGGCTGCGCCGATGATGACTGTGACCGCGCCGATCAGCGCCTCGATGTCGGCGGGTGGCTTCACCTCTTCGACGGTGTGTCCAAGCGCTTCGCACAATCGCCCCGCATCTCGAACGGCCTGCGTGATTTCCGCGTCCTGCGGTCCGCCATAAAGATTGGTCGTCAGCATACCGATGCGCAGTTTGCCGGGCGCGCGCTTCGCGTGTTCGGCATAGGGGATCTGCGGCGGCTCGTGCCAGTAGACGTCGCCTGGTTGCGGGATACAGGAAATATCCAGCGTTGCCGCACTGTCGCGCACCGAGCGGGTCAGCGTGTGCAATACGGTGAGCCCGCCCCAGCCTTCGCCCTGCGGCGCCATGGAAACGCGACCGCGTGAGGGCTTGAAGCCGAACAAGCCACAGGCCGAAGCTGGAATGCGGATCGAACCGCCCCCGTCTCCGCCATTCGCCGCGGGCACAATGCCCGCCGCCACGGCCGCCGCCGATCCACCCGATGAGCCACCGCAACTGAGCGACAGGTTCCACGGATTGCGGGTGGGCCCGAAGAGGGCTGGCTCGGTAATGCCCATCAGCCCGAATTCCGGCGTGTTGGTTTTTCCGAACATGACGAAGCCGCTCTTGCGATAGGCGGCAGCGAGTGCGGTGTCTTCTGCGGCGACGCTTTTCGCAAAGAGACGCGAGCCTCCCGTTGTCACCACGCCCTTCATGTGTGTGGTTATGTCTTTGACGAGGAACGGCACGCCGGTGAAGGGGCCCTGCGGAAGGCCCTTGGCGACGGCGGCGCGGGCTTCGGCTTCGAGATTGAGCACGACCGCGTTGATCGTCGGATTGACCTGCGCCTGCCGCGCCAACGCTGCGTCCAGAAGCTCTGCGGGTGTGACATCGCGCTGCGCGACCAGTTCCGCCAGCCCCACGGCGTCGTATGACATGTATTCTTCGGTTTTCATGGCGGAATACTCCTGCGTGTCCTTGTGGATTCAGACACGCAGACGCCGCCATTCCGCCTATTGCGCCGCTTTTTCCGCCCGTTTCTGGCGCTGTTCCAGCCGCCGCCGGATGATGTCGTGGCGGCGTGCGTCGATTGGGAAATATGCCAGCAAAATGCCCGCGGTCAGCAGGAACGGGCCCGCACCGAAACAATAGACGTATTTCAGCGCATCGAGTGCAGTCTGTGTGTTCTGTTCGCCGGGCTGGAAGCCGAGATATTTGAGCAGCGGCAACGTCACGCCGATGGCGAGCGCGGGCGATACCTTTTGCGCGAACGACCATACGCCCCAATAAATGCCGCCACGCGGCTGGCGGTGGATCAGCGTGTCGTAATCGATGATGTCGCCGATCAGTCCCATCGGCAACGTTACAAAACCCGAGCTGGAGATTCCCATGATCGCCAGCAAGCCGACATAGAGCCAGCCGTCTCCCGGATGCAGAAACGGCGTGACGCCGACATAAAGCGCCATCGAGATCAGAAGCGAGGCTGCCGTCGCGATGTGTTTGCCGAAGCGGCGGCTCACCTTCAGCCACATCGGTACGGCGATGATCGTCATCAGCGCCACCAGCAACAGACCGGGTCCGACCAGATTGGGTGCCTTCAGATAGTCCGAGATGAAGAACACGATTGTCGCGCTCGGTATGCTCGCGCCTATGGTGTAGACAATGTACGCCGCGCAGAAGAGCCGGAATGGCTTGTTCTTGAACAGCGCCAGAAGCGAGGGCAGCAGCGGCACGTGCACGCGCGACTTGACCGGCGGCTCCTTCACGAAGGTGATCGCAACAAACACCATGAGGGGTGTCAACACGATGATGGCGCCGCCCATGATGCTCATGGTGAAGCGGTCAATGCCGTGTCCGTAGAGGCCGGTGATGGCCGGAATGCACGCCGCCAGCAGGCCGCCAACCACGCCCGCCGCTTCACGGAATCCCGCCATGCGCGAGCGGCCGTGATAGGTATCCATCAATTCCGTGCCCCACGCCGCGTAGGGCAGGCCCACTGTCGAACCGCCGGCATAGATCACGAACGAGGCGATCAGCAGATACCATCCGTTCACCGGCACCATCGGCATGAAGAGGATGAAAGCGCCCAGCATCAGGATTGGTGTGCCGATCACCATCCACAGTTTGCGCCGCCCGAACTTGGAATGGGTGTTGTCCGACCAGCGTCCGATCATGGGATCGAGGAACACATCGGCCATGCGCGAGATGACGAGAAAGCCGCCGATAGCCGAGAGACTCACATGCATTTCGCGCGCGTAATAGGCGGGCATCAGCATCGCCACCGGCAGAAACAGGAATGCGATCGGGATTGAGGGTAGGGCATAGAGCGCCAGCCGGGAGTTCGATAGTTCGCCCGGCGCGCGTTTCAGCGCTTTCGCGGATTCCGGCAACACGGTTTCCGTTGCCGCCGCCACATCGTCAAACGCCATTGTTCAGGCCTTTCGTTCACAATGTGGACAGCACATCGTCCAATGCGGACAGAAACTGATCAGCGTTGGCGCGCGAGAACACCAGCGGCGGTCGGATTTTCAGGATATTGACGTCAGGGCCCGTCGAGGAAATCAGAACGCGCTTCTCGCGCAATCCATTGACCACGCGCGTACAGACTTCCGACGCTGGTTCCTTCGTCTTGCGGTCGTTTACCAGTTCCACGCCGAGGAATAGGCCTGCGCCACGCACATCGCCGATGACCGCATGCTTTTCGGCCAGCCCCGCAATGCCTGCTTTCATATACGCGCCGACGTCGCGCGCATTCTCCAGCAGTTTCTGTTCCGTGAGCACATCGAGCACCGCCATACCGGCGGCGCAGGAAACCGGATTGCCGGCGAACGTATTGAAGTAGCGCGAGGTGCGCGCGAACGCATCCACCACGCCGGGGCGGCCCACCATTGCGGAAATCGGATGGCCATTGCCCATCGGCTTGCCCATGGTGACAAGCTCCGGATCGAGTCCGTGACGCAGGAAACCCCACATCGCATCCCCGCTGCGCGCGAAGCCTGACTGCACTTCATCGGCAATCAGAATGCCGCCAGCCTCGCGCACCGCCGCCACGGCTTCGGCGAGAAAGCCCTTCGGATCGGGATAGACCCCGTCGCTGGTGAACAGCATGTCCGCCAGCAATGCCGCGGGTTTGATGCCATTCGCTTTCATATCGGCTAGCGCGGCGCGCACATGCGCGGCGAACACCTTGCTGATCGCTTCAGGGGCAGTCCGATATGTGTCGGGCGCGGGAACCGTGCGCACATGTTCGTTCAGCTTCACATGCTGTCCGAGCGACGGCGACATCGTCGCTATGGCTTCCGTTGTGCCGTGATAGGCAAGCGATGTGACGATGAAACCGGTGCCGCCGGTGTAGGCCTTGGCCACGCGTACGGCCAGATCGTTGGCCTCGCTTCCGGTGCAGGCAAACATCACCTGGCTGAGATCTTGCGGAAAGGTCGCCAGCAGCCGTTCGGCATAGGCAAGAACGCCCTCGGTCAGATAGCGCGTGTGGGTATTGAGGATCGCCGCCTGTCTGGCGATGGCGTCCACCACATGCGGGTTTGAATGCCCGACACAGGCCACGTTGTTGTAGACATCGAGATAGGCTTCGCCATGCGGCCCGTAGAGCCACACACCCTCGCCGCGCACGATATGCACGGGGTTTTCGTAGAACAGCCGGTAGGCGGGCCCCAGGACCTTCTTGCGGCGTGCGATCAGCGCTGCATCTTCGGGTGAAACGTTCGTTGAACGTGCGGCTTCGTAGTAGTTCGCGGCGGCCATGTGATTACCTCAGCGCTTCGTTCAGCGCATTCTGTGCGGCTTCCGGTTCGAGCCCGGCAAGATAGACAAGCCCCGCGCGCGCCGAAGGCGTGTTTCGCAGGATATAGGCGGCATTTTCCGGATACAGCTTGGCGCGCCAACCGGAAATGGTTACCGACATCGCCAGACGTGTGCGGATCAGCGTGAAAAGCAAAGCACGTTCGTCCACTGTCAGTGCGTTCACAGCATGATAGGCGCAGACAAGCTCCAGAAGATGCGAAAGATCGGTTGCATGATAGGAGGCTGCCACCGCCAGATCACAGATGCGCGGTGCGCGGACCATGTCGCCGAAATCGATAATGCCGCCGATCCTTTCGGGCGCCCGCGCATCGGTCAGAATATTGTATGGGTTGAAGTCGTTATGGATCGCCTGTTTCGGCAGCAAATCCAGTCGCCGCTTTTCCTGCTCAAACATCTCCAGCGCTGCGGCCGCCAGCGCGCGCAGTTCCGCATTGTCGATATGTTCGAGCAGCGGCCGTAGCGCCGTTGCCCGCTGCATGTCCCAGATCAGCTCGCGTTCAATGCCTTCTGGCGCGAAGCCCGCCAGCGCGATATCGAGCCGGGCCAGCATGGTGCCGATCTGCCGGCGCAGCGGCGATGTCGCCGGTACGGAAGCCAGCAGCGCCCCTGGAAGGTAGCTGAGAAGTTTCGCGATACGCGGCGGCTCGCCAACGCGCGCGAAGATCGCCTCGGTCGCGCCAGCCACCGTGCGGATCACATGCTGCACGGGAAGCACCGGATCGCGCGCCGCGATATGCAGAAGGGCTGCCGTCTCCAGCCGGATGGCGTCCGGGCTCTCATCGGAATGGAAAATCTTCAGCAGGAACTCGCGCCCGTCAGCCGATGCAATGTGAAATATCTGGTCGCGTTCGCAAGCGATGGTCCGCGCGCTGCCGCAAATGCCATAGGCGCGGTGAACGAACCGCGCGGCTTCATCGCTGTCCGCACTTGCAGTCTGCGTGTCCGATGCTGCCGCAGTCGCTTTCATGCGGTCAGGGCAGGGCGGCGGTGTTTCCAGGGCCGTGCCTGCTCCAGCTGCGCTGCGAGCCGGTACAGCGTTGCCTCGTCGCCCGCGCGCGCGGCGAACTGGATGCCGATAGGCAGTCCTTCTTCGCTCCATGACAGCGGAACACTCATTGCGGGCTGTCCGCTCACGTTGAACGGCTGGGTGTTCGGCATGAAGGTGTAGAGGCGTTCGCCATAGTTGGAGAGGTCTGCGGCGTTTGTGTTCATATAGCCGAGCGGCGGTGGCACCCTGCCGAGCGTGGACAGCAGCAGCACGTCGTACTTCTCGAACAGCTTGGCCATCGTGCGGCCGAACGCGTGAATGTTCTGGATCGCGCTCACATAAGCATGGCCAGTGGCCTTCTTGCCTTCCTGGTAGTTTGCCCAGGTCAGCGTTTCCACTTCATCCTGCGCGATGGGTCTGCCACGGCGCTCGGCTTCGCGGTCGAGTGTCCAGGCAATGCTGGCGCTCACCGCAACATTCACCGCCATCGCCATCATCTGGAAATTGCCGGGCGGGGTGACTTCCTCCACCGCATGCCCGAGCGATTCACACAAGGCGGCCGCATCCTGCACGGCTGCCACGCAGGGCGGCTGCAATTGGCCCCAGATGAGAGCCGCGGTGGTGAAGCCGATACGCAATTGTCCGGGATCGCGGCCAACCTCTTCGGCAAACGGCCGCACCGGCGGTGCCTGCCAGTAGGGATCGCCCGGCTGCGGCTGCGATGCGATGTCGAGCAGCACTGCGCTGTCGCGCACGCTGCGCGTGATGGCGTGCAATTGGCTGAGCCCGCCCCAGCCTTCGCCCACATGCGGCGCAAACGAGACGCGTCCCCGCGAAGGCTTCATGCCAAACAGTCCGCAGCATGAAGACGGAATGCGGATCGAGCCGCCGCCGTCGCTTGCCTGTGCGGCCGGAACGATGCCCGCCGCCACCGCTGCCGCTGCGCCGCCAGACGATCCGCCCGCCGTGCGCTCCAGATCCCAGGGATTGCGCGTCGGTCCCCACAGCTGCGGTTCGGTTGTCGCCGCCAAACCGAATTCCGGCGTGTTGGTTTTGCCGAAGATGGCTAGGCCCGCATTTTTGTAAGCCGTCACCAGCGTGCTGTCGGTGTCCGCCTTGATATTGGCGAACACGCGCGAACCGGCGCTGGTCGGCACGCCTTTCATATGTGCTGAAATGTCCTTCAGCAGAAACGGCACGCCGCAGAGCGGCCCTTGCGGCAATCCGGCGGCGATGGCCGCTCGTGCTTCGTCCTCTAGTACGCGCACCACGGCATTGACGGATGGGTTGACCTTTTCCATTCGCGCCAACGCCACATCCAAAAGCTCGGAGGCCGTCACATCGCGATTGGCGACAAGCTGCGCAAGGCCTACGGCGTCGTAGTCCTGATACTCTTCAAACCGCACGGAATTGTCCTTGTGTCACGCAGCCGGGGATTGATTGGCCCGCTGCACCGCGATGATCCTCTCATACCGGGGACCTTCGCTGCCATAGCCTTGCCAGGCATTGCGGCCGATCAGCCGTGCGAAATCCGGCCCCATCTTGTTCACAAGGTCATCGGACAGGTCGGAGAAGTCTTCCGCCGGATCGACATAATTGCGCGCCAGCGCCGTCACCACATGCGCGCGAACGCCATCGTCCTTCTTGGGATAGGTGCCGTGCCAGGTGTTGCCGTGGAACACGAACAGCGACCCGGCCTTGGCTTCGATCGGCATGCCGATCTCGTCGTCGTTTACGCCGCCCATCATCTTGGGCTGCTCGATGGGCGTGGGGTGGCGGCAAAGCCGGTGGCTTCCCGGGACGATGAAGAAGGTGCCCTTGTCGCGGGTGTAGTCGGTCAGCAGCCAGGAAATGTTGCAGACGTGTCCGTACTGCGGAAACGGCGGCGGCATGCCCACGGAGTCGCTGTGCATGTTGGTGCAGCCTGCCGCGCCCTCCTTCAGAAAGGCGACGGTGCTGTAAAGCCGCGCGCTGGCGCCCATCAGATAGCGGCCGAGGGTCAGCGCGGTCGGGTTCATGATCGCTTCTGCGAAGATGGGGTCTTTGGCGGCAAGATGGAACAACTGGCGGCCATAGGCGGGCTTTTCGCTTTGCGCGCGGTTGCCAAGCGCCGTGGCCTTTGGGTCTTCCCGTTCGGCGACGGCCAGAACAGCGTCCAGCATGCGGTCGGTGAAGGCTTTGGGTGCGGCCTTGCCGGGCTCCACGATGGTGAACCCGAAGGCTTCCAGTTCGGCCAGATTTGTCTCGAGCCCCAGCTCGCGGGCCTGCCGGTAGATGCTGTTCAGCTCTGCCGTTGCCTTCCAGTCGCCAATTTCCATGGAAAAATTCCTTTTCTCACCGCTATTTCCGCGAGAAATCAGACACGTTGACACCGAAAATCCGCCAGACCGTCAGGCTGGCTGGGTGCCCCGGAAGATGCGGTGAAGTGTCCTGCTCTTGAATCGCCAGCCGTCGGGGGTCTTCACGAACCGGTCATGGAATTCGCCGAGCGAAATGGGCGTGGTGGGAACCACTTCGCGCGCGTCCGGCGGCTGTTCACCGCCATAGAACACCATCAGGTAGCAGATGCCCTCGGCATGCTCTTCGTCCTGCACCTCGATGGTGAAATTGGTGCTGACATGCCGCATCAGAATGCCGGCGGTGCGCCATTGCGACTGCCCCTGCATGATAGTTTCGATGCCGGTGAACGGTGGATATTCCGGCAGGGTTATCGTTGCGTCCGCCGTGAACAGATCGCGGAATTTCGGATCCTGCCGGTCTGCCAGGGTGCCGTAGCGCTGTTGAAGCCGTGTGCACGCCGCTTCGATCCTGGCCCGTTCGTCATCCGTCATGGCAAGCTCCTGTTTGCAAAGTCAGCATGAAGCAGGCGCTCGGAATTTGGGAGTGGCGGACTTTCAGCCATCCTTGTGTCTCAGAAGGGGAAGTTGCGGCACCATGGATACCAGCGCGCTTGAAGTCATTGCCATTGAAGGCACCCCGCGCGAGCGGGGCCGCCGTCACGGCGAAGCCTTGCGTTCGCGCATTCACGAATTGCTGGAGCGCTGGTTTGAAAGCCTGAACCGTGTCTATGGCCTTTCTCCGCAACGTTATCTCGAGCGCTTTTATGCCGAGACAAAGTTCGAAGAGGCGCTGCGCACGCACACGCCGCAAATCCTCGAAGAGGTGCGGGGAATCGCCGAAGGCTCCGGTGCGGACTACCGCAAGGTGCTTGCGCTTCAACACGTGAACGAAGAATTCTGGCTGGCGCTGCCGCCGCCCGAAGCCATTGCCGAAGCCTGCAGCACCATCGCGCTTGGCCGCACGCCGGATCAGGCGACTCTCATCGGCCAGAACCTCGACCTCGATATCTATCTCGATGGCTATCAGGTTCTGCTGCGTTACAATTGCGACCGCTCGGATGGCCATGTCCTTGCGCTCACCGTACCGGGCATGATCAGTCTGAACGGCATGAACAGCCACGGCTTTGCGGTGTGCGACAACGCACTCACGCAACTGCGCGGCGACATTGCAGGCGTTCCCATTTTTGCGATCTATCGCGAACTTCTGGAATCGCGATCGCTCGCGGACGCGCAGGCTACCGTCGCGCGTCTTCCCCATGCCTCCGGCCTCAACTGGGTGATGGGCGATCCCGATGCCGTGATGATGCTGGAATCCTCGGCCGGCGGCGTCGTGAAATATGGGCCGCACGATCCTGCGCGCCCCATCTATCATACCAACCATCCGCTGGTGAGCGCCGACCTCTCGCCACAGGCGCGCGGAAAAACCTCGCGGCCCACGCGCAGCACCTATCTGCGCTACGCCGCGCTGCATGAGCAGATTTCGGTCCTGCCGCCTACGCTCTCCATTGAGGCGATCAAGTCCGTACTCTCCTCCTGCCGCGATCCGGATTATCCGGTCTCGCGCGGGGGCGGCCGCAATGAGGAGGATGAAGCCATCGGCTTCACGCTGGCCTGCTGCATCTTTGAGCTGGTGCGCGGCGCGCCAAAGTTCCATATCGCCTCGGGCCCCCCGCACCGGACCGGCTTTCGGACCTTCAACGCCTGACGCTGCGGCACCCGCATGTCTGGAAAGGATAGCGGATTCAAGGGGGCTGATGTGTCCACGCAGCAGCAGAAAACCGTGGTGGAACCTCAGCTCATGACCAAATTCGAATTTGCCAGCCCCGAATGGATTGCGGCCCTCAGGGAACGGCTGGAGTACTACACGGCCAAGGAGGGGCCCGGTCTGGAGCTTTCCCTCTGCGAGGTTTTCACTGGCGTTCCCAAACACCTCGACAAGCACGGCAATGGCATCATTGCGTGGCATTGCATCATCAAGAACGGCAAGGTCCATTTCGAGGAGACTGCGATCCCCGAGGCCGATGTCCGCACCGAGGTGGACTACACTTTCGTGTTGCCGCTGGCGCGCAAGGTCTATTCGCCGGACGCGATGCATGAGGTTGAGGAGATGACCGCCAAGGGTGTCGCTTCCGGCAAGATGAAACCGACCGGCCGCGACCGTTCAAAGGTACCGCCATCCTTTGTCGGCATGCACAATGATCTCGCAGAGCGTACGCTCTGACCGATATTCACATCAGGAGTCCGAAGATGGCGAACGCCGACTACATCCTTTTTGAGCGGCCTGCGGAGCATATCGCGCGCATCGTTCTGAACCGTCCTGAAGCGCGCAATGCGCAGGACACGAGATTTCTCTACGAACTGAACGATGCCTATGAACGCGCGGCGCAGGACGAGAGCGTGAAAGTCATCATCACCGCTGCCAACGGGCCGCATTTTTCCTCGGGCCACGATCTGCGCGAGCGCGATCATCTGGAAACGCAGGACCGTTACAAGCCCGTGACCGGCGCCACCGGCTATCGCCGTCCCGGTGCCGAAGGGCGCATGGCGCGCGAAGAAGAACTCTACACCGGCTTCTGCGAACGTTGGCGCAACATCCCCAAGCCCACGATTGCCGCCGTGCAGGGCAAATGCGTGGCGGGCGGGCTGATGCTGGCCTGGCCGAGCGACATCATCATCGCCGCCGACGATGCCGTGTTTGAAGACGTAACGCTCATGCTGGGCATTCCCGGCGTCGAACTCTTCGCGCACCCATGGGAATTGGGACCGCGCAAGGCGAAGGAGATGCTGTTTGCCGGTGCGCAGATCGGCGCGGAAGAAGCCCGCCAGATGGGCATGGTCAATCGCGTCGTTCCGCGGGCGAATCTCGAAAGCGCGACACTGGAACTGGCGCAGCAGATTGCGCTCAGGCCATCTTTCGCGCTGCGTCTCGCCAAGCTCGCCGTCAACAACACGCAGGATGCGCAGGGCCGTCCCGCCGCGCTCACTGCGGCCTTCGCCATGCACCATATCGGTCACAGCCATTGCATGGAGGTGTTTGGCTTGCCGGTCGATCCGTCCGGCGTGCACAAGGGTGTGTCGGCAACCTATAAGGCGGGTGACGAGCCCTGGCGTCAGAAGGCCAAGGCGTGAGGTTCGAAGAATATCGCGACTATGACGCCGTCGGTCTGGCGGCGTTGATCGCAGCAAAATCCGTCAGCGAAAGCGAAGTGCTCGACGCGGCTTTGTCGCGGCTGGATGCTGTCAATCCGAAGCTCAATGCCGTCATCAATGTACTTGCGGATGAAGCGCGGGCGGCCATCCGCAATGGATTGCCGCAGGGCCCGCTGCGTGGCGTGCCGTTCCTGATCAAGGATCTCGGTGTCATGGTAAGAGGCACCGCGTCCGGTGGCGGCTCGCGCCTCCTGAAACACAGTCCCCCCGCGCCTGAAGACAGCGCGCTTGTCACCGCATATCGCAAAGCCGGCCTTGTCATCTTCGGCAAAACCAACACGCCGGAATTCGGCATGGCGGCGACAACCGAGCCCGCCGCCTATGGTGTCACGCGCAATCCGTGGAATCCGGACCGCACCTGCGGCGGATCTTCTGGCGGTGCGGCGGTGGCTGTCGCCGCAGGTATTCTCCCCGCCGCCCATGGCAGCGATGGCGGTGGCTCCATCCGCATCCCGTCATCGTGTTGCGGCCTCTTCGGCCTCAAGCCTTCGCGCGGACGTGTGTCCGCAGCGCCGCTCGGCGATGCCTGGAGTGGATTTTCCATCAACCACGCGCTGACGCACAGCGTTCGTGACAGCGCCGCACTTCTCGATGCGGCGTGTCATCCGGTGGAAGGCGACTCATATTGGCTGCCGCCGCCGCAGACGCCGTTCTTGAGCGAGGTTGGCCGCGCTCCGGGCAAATTGCGTATCGGCTATATGCCTTTCAACCTGCTCGGTTACGAGATCGAAGCGCCGGTTGCCGCGGCCACAGCCGACGCAGCGCGGCTTTGTGAAAGCCTCGGTCATATCGTCACCGAAGCGAAGATCGACACCGATTTTCAGGCCGCGACGGATGCAGCCAATCTCATCGTCAGCGCGTCCGCGTCGGCAATGTTCGATCGCATCGCCGCGTTGCGCCAGAAGCCGGTGCACCCCGATGAACTCGAAAGCCTGCCGTGGATGGTCTATCAGCAAGGCAAAGCCGCATCCGGCACGGATGTGATGGCCGCCTTCGCCACCAAGAACGATTTCACGCTCGCGGTGGGCCGCGCGTTCGAATCCGCGGACGTGCTGCTGCTGCCGACATTGGGCCGCGTGCCGGTTCCCGTCGGCGAACTCTCCATTGCGCATGTGACCAGCAGCGAGGCGTATGGTGAGGCCCTCTACCGGTTCATCAATACGCAGGCGTTCAACATTTCCGGCAATCCGGCGATGAGCGTGCCGCTTGGCATGAGCCCCGAGGGGCTCCCGATTGGCGTTCAGTTTGTTGGCCGTCTTGGCGATGAAGCCACGCTCTTCCGGTTGGCGGCACAGCTTGAACAGGCAGCGCCCTGGGCAAAGCGGCGGCCGCCGGAGATCAACTAGAATTCGGGTCTTTCAGCGGAATTCCGGTTTGCGCTTTTCGGTGAAGGCCTTGAAGCCTTCCATCGCTTCCGGCCGGCGCAGCGCGCGGCAGATGGCATCCGTCTCGCGCACCATCTGCGTTTCCAGATCGGTTTCGAGCGAAGTGCGCAGCAGGCGTTTCGCTTCACCGAGCGCATGCTTCGGTCCATTGGCCAATTGCGTTGCCAGTGCCGTTACACGATCTTCCAGCGCCTCGTCGGCAACGACATCGGATACAATGCCCCACTGCATGGCGTCTTCCGCGGAAAGCTCGCGATTGGTCAGTGCAAGCTGAAGCGCACGGCGAAGTCCGATCACGCGCGGCAGGAACCATGTCGCAGAACCGTCCGGCGTCAGGCCCACTTTCGGATAGGCCATCACGAAACGGCAGGAATGCGTGGCGACCACCAGATCGCATGCGGCTGCCAGAGAAAGTCCCGCGCCCGCCGCGGCGCCCTGCACGGCGGCCACAACGGGCACGGGAATGCGCGCGATAGCGGATATCGCCTCATGAAGATAGACGAGCAGTTCGCGCACATAACTGGCTGCGCCGTCGCCATTGGCATGAATCGCCACAAGGTCGCCGCCGCCGCAAAACAGCTTGCCATTGCCGCGAATGACGATGGCCCGCAGCGACGCCTCATCCTCGCAGCGCTGCATGGCGTGCATGAATTCGCGCGCCAGCGTGATGTCGATGGTGTTGGCGTTGCGCGGCCGGTTCAGCGTCACATGGCCGATGCCGTCCGCAATGCGGAGCAGAACGGTTGCTTCGTCCTGTGGGATGTCCTTGTCCATAATCAAAGCGTCCGGCCGATGATATCTTTCATGATCTCGTTCGCCCCGCCGTAGATTTTGGCGATGCGCCCGTCCAGCCACATGCGGGCAATGGGGTAATCAACGATATATCCATAGCCGCCATGCAGCTGTACGCAGGTGTCGATGATCGCGCATTGCTGCTCGGTCGCCCAATATTTCAGCGCCGCGCTGGCGGAGGCATCGAGTGTGCCGTCCATGAAATCGCGGATGCACCGGTCGAGGAATACGCGCAGCACCGTGGCTTCGGTTTTCGCGTCGGCCAGTTTGAAGCGCGAGTTCTGGAAGTCGATCACGCGGCTGCCGAAGGCCTTGCGGTCCTTCGTATAGGTGATGGTCATGTCGATGGCGCGGTCGATCATCGCGCTTGCCGCCACCGCGGTCATCAGCCGTTCTTCCACCAGCCGGTCCATCAGCTGTCCGAACCCGCGCCCTTCCGCGCCGCCAAGAAGCGCGCGCGCGGGCACGCGCATGTCGTCGAAGAACAGTTCGGCGGTGTCGCAGGCCTTCTGGCCGAGCTTTTTCAGGTTGCGGCCGCGCACAAAACCCTTGGTATCGGCATCCACCAGAAACAGGCTCACCCCTTTGCCACGCGCGCTGGCGTCGGTCTTGGCCGCCAGCACCACCATGTCCGCCGTGATACCGTTGGAGATGAAGGTCTTCTGGCCATTGATCACATAGTCATCGCCGTCGCGCCGCGCCGTGGTGCGGATGGCCTGCAGATCGCTGCCGCCGGAAGGCTCGGTCATGCCGATGGCGCCGATGCATTCACCGCTCGCCATTCTCGGCAGATAGTGCCGCTTCTGCTCTTCGGTTCCGTAGTGCAGGATGTAAGGCGCCACCACGTCGCTTTGCAGCGACATCATCGGTGCGACCGCGCCGGAACGCGCCTGTTCCTCCAGCAGGATCACGCTGAACAGGAAATCCGCGCCGATACCGCCATAGGTTTCCGGCAGGCGCGGGCAAAGAAAGCCCAGTTCGCCGGCACGCTTCCATATTCCGCGCGATGGCATGCCGGCGGCTTCCCATGCGGCCTGTTCGGGCGCGCATTCTTCTTCGAAGAAGCGGCGGGCGGATGCGCGAAAGATGTTGTGTTCTTCGCTGAAGGGCAGGGTGGATGCGGTCATAGCGTGCGCCCGATCACTTCCCGCATGATCTCGCTGGTGCCGCCAGCGATGCGCCCCAGCCGCGAGTCGGCATAGCGCCGCGCAATGTTGAATTCGGTCATATAGCCATAGCCGCCATGCAGTTGCAGGCACTCGTCCAGCACCTCGTATTGGCGCTCGGTCGTCCACAGCTTGATCATCGCGGCCTGATTGGTGTCGAAGGTGCCGTCGATGAACGCATCGATGGCGTGTTCCAGAAAGGCGCGGCCCAGCATCGCCTTGGTCTTGCATTCGGCCAGTTTGAATCGCGTGTTCTGGAAGTCGATCAGGTGCTGGCCAAAAGCCTCGCGCTCGCGCGTGTAGCGCGCCGTCTCGGCCACCGCTTCCTCCATGTTCGCAATGGCCGACATCGCCATGATCAGCCGTTCTTCGGGCAGGCGCATCATCAATTGCGGAAAGCCGCGCCCCTCGGCACCGCCAAGCAGGTTTTCCGGCGGTACATAGACGTTGTCGAAGAACAGTTCCGAGGAGTCCTGCGCCTTGCAGCCGATCTTGTTGAGGTTCTTGCCGCGCGTGAAGCCGTCCGCGCCATCGGTTTCCAGCAGAAACAGGCTGACGCCCTTGGCGCCAGCTTCGGTATCGGTCTTGGCCGCAACGCAGATGAGATTGCCCACCTGTCCGTTGCTGATGAACACCTTCTGGCCGTTCAGGCGATAGCCATTGCCGTCCGCGCGCGCGGTGGTGCGGATACCGGCAAGGTCGCTGCCAGCGCCCGGCTCCGTCATGGCGATGGCCGCAACCAGTTCGCCGCGGCACATGCGCGGCAGAAAGCGCTGCCTCTGATCGTCGGTGCCATAGAGTTCGATGTAGGGCGCGATGATGTCGCTGTGCAGATAGAACGTCAGTTCGTTGAAGCAGATGCGCGTCTGTTCCTCGATGATGATGAGATTGTGATAGAGGTCGCCACCGCCGCCGCCATATTCCGGGCTCACCTTGGTGCAGAGCAGGCCCGCTTCGCCGGCCTTCAGCCACAGTTCGCGTGGTGTCTTTCCGTCGGCCTGCCAATCGCGGAAATGGGGCGCGCATTCGCGCTCCATGAAGCGGCGCACGGTCGTGCGGAATGCTTCATGTGCGGGTGTGTAATGGCGTGAACGGATCATCCCTGCGCTTTCGCAATTTCTTTGGGCCCAAAACCCTTCGGGACAGACACCGGAAACCGGGAAATTCCGCTATGTCCGCGGTTCCAGCCCGGTCAGCACGAAGTCGAGGGTTCTTTGCACCAGCCCATCGACCGCAATCTCGCCGCTCGTGCGATACCAGTAAGGTACCCAGTTCATGGCGCCGAAAAACAGCATGGCTGTGATCTTGGGGTCACAGGGCGCTATCGAGCCGTCCGCCACCCCGCGGCGCAGGATTTCGCGCATCATCTTTTCGATGTCCTTGCTGCCTTTGCGCACGATCAGGCGATTTTCGGGCTGCAGCGGCAGCACGCCGGTCATTATCAGGCAGGTACCGAAATCGTCCACGATCATGGAGATGTAGCGGCTCACGAATTCCTTCAGTTGCTGCAGGCCCGTGCTGTGGCCGGATTCGGGCTCCAGTGGCACATCGATGATCTGCGCGATGGCCATTTGCTGCACTTCCAGCAGAATCTCGTCCTTGCTCCGGAAGTAGTGATAGAGCGTCGGCTTGGAGATATGCAGCTCGTCGGCAATATCCACGAGTGTTGTCTGGTGAAACCCCCGCTCGCTGAACACCCGCGCCGCCGTGCGCAGCACCACCTGACGCTTTAATTCGAATTGTTCGCTACGGCCCTGAATGGCGCCGCTCCAGGCGCGTCGGGACGCCTTGGCTGCTTTTGGCCGCTCCGCTGCTTCACTCATCCGCTTTCCATCCCCCAACCCGAACGCATCCGGCTGCGCGCGGGAGTGTACCCCTTGACTCTCATCCGTCTTGACGGGAATATTTCCGACCAGTCGGTAGAGAGATTTACCTAGGGGTCAAATTACCTGCTGAGCGGGCGGAAAGCCAGAAAAAACTGGCTTCGGCACCTCGGGAAAGCAGGAACGGTCGAGTCGAGCCAAGGGAGAGGGCGATGTGGCTTGAGCACTCTGGAATCGGCAGCGCGCTGTCTCTGCCCGATTCGAATTCCAGCCAGGACCACGAGCCTGCGCCCCGGATTCGCGGAACTTTGGAGACGCTCTATCGTCAGGAAGCCGCGGCGCTCCGGCTTTTCGTCAACCGTATTGTCCGCAACCGCAGTGAGGCCGAGGACATTGTGCAGGAGACATTCATCCGCGTTTGGCGGGCGCTGGAGCAGGGTGGTGTGAATTCGCCGCGCGCCGTTCTTTTCAAGGCCGCGCGCAATCTCGCCCTCAATCACATTCGCAACGACCGGTTGCGCAATTCCGATGCCATGCGCACCGCGCTCGATGACGTCCTGTCCCGCCGCACGGCGACGGCTGAGGAACAGATGATCGCGTCCGAAGAGGCCGCGGCCTGCCGCCAGCTGATGGATGGCATGCCGCATCGCTGCCGCGAAGCCTTCACGCTGCGTGTCGTGGACGAACTCTCCTACAAGGAGATGTCGCAGCAGATGCAGCTCTCCGTAAGCACCATCGAAAAGCATGTCGGCAAGGGCAAACAGATTTGCCGCAACAGGCTCGCCGAAGGCGACAGCGCGTTCGATGTCCTGGCCTCGATTGTTCCGGCCGCATGCAAATCCGAACGGCGGCTCGATCCCATGGCCATGGCGGCGGAATAGAAATCGCAATAACAACAACAAGCCTGTTGTGAGGACGCCTTGACCTATATCCCCGAGATCGAAACCCTTGCCGATGTGCCGCGCTATCACGCCGCGAACCGACCGGACTCCGTCGCGGTTGTCGATGGCGATCGCGTCACCACCTATGGCGCTTGGGATGAGCGGTGTTCGCGCGTTGCCAACGGCCTGATCGGGCTGGGTCTGAAGCCGGGCAGCCGCGTCGCCGCGCTGGACCAGAATTCGGATCGCTATTTCGAGATCCTGTTCGGCACTGCCAAGATGGGTGGTGTGCTCGTGTCGGTGAACTGGCGTCTCGCGCCGCCGGAAATCGCCTACATCCTCAACGATTGCGGCGCCGATGTAATCTTTATCGGCGAACGTTTCGCCGGTCTTCTCAAATCGGTGCTTGCCGACCTGAAGAAGGACATCAAGGTCATCGTCACCGATGGCGCGGCGGAAGGCTGGCCAAATTACGATCAATGGCTTGCACAGCAGAGCGCCGCCGATACTGGTTATCGCGGCAACCCCGCCGATACCATCGTTCAGATGTACACCAGCGGCACCACGGGCCATCCCAAAGGCGTGCAGCTTTCGCACTACTCGTTCTATGCGCATGATCGCAGCCGCGCGATCATGAAGGATCAGTATGATCCGCAACTGCTTTGGAACGATTGGGATGCCAAGGATGTCAGTCTCGTCACCATGCCGGCCTTTCACATCTCCGGCACGGGCTGGGGCGTTGTCGGCTACTACAACGGCGCGCGAAACATCATCCTCACGCAGTTCGAACCGGGAGAAGTTCTGGAGACAATCCGCCGTGACCGTGTTTCAAAGCTCGTGCTGGTGCCCGCGGCGATCCAGCAATTGCTGCAGCATCCCAAATGCCGCGAAACGGATTTCTCGTCGATCAAATATCTTCTTTACGGAGCCTCGCCGATTCCGCTCGATCTTCTGCGCGAAGCAGTGGAAGTGTTCCAGTGCGGTTTCATCCAGCTTTACGGCATGACGGAGACGGCCGGCGCCGTCACCTACCTGCCGGCCGAGGATCATTCCTTCAGCGGCAACACGCGCATGCGGTCGGCCGGGCGTGCGGTCACCGGCGCCAGGATAGAAGTCCGCGATTCCGAGGGCCGCACACTGGCGCCGGGCATGGAGGGTGAAATCTGGATACATTCGCCCACGCGCATGAACGGTTACTGGAACCTTGCGGAGGCAACGGCTGCCACGCTCACCGATGATGGATGGGTGCGCACGGGCGATGCCGGCTATATGGATGAAGACGGCTACGTCTATGTGCAGGACCGCGTGAAGGACATGATCGTCTCGGGCGGCGAAAACATCTATCCGGCCGAAGTGGAAAGCGCGATCTATGGCCATCCCTCCGTTGCGGAGATCGCCGTGATTGCGGTGCCGGATGACAAATGGGGCGAGGCGGTGAAGGCCGTGATTGTTCTGAAACCCGGCAGCAAGCCCGACGCGAACGCGATCATCGATTTCGCGCGCACGCGCATCGCCGGATACAAGGTGCCGAAGTCCATCGACTTTGTGGAAGCGCTTCCACGCAATGGAACCGGCAAGGTGCTCAAGCGCGAACTGCGCAAGCCCTATTGGGAAGGCCGCGACCGTCAGGTGAATTGAGATTCACCGCCGTCACAGGTTAGCGGTTTGAGATCACAAACCCGGTTGTCATGGCCCGCATTCGCGGGCCATGACATTTGCAGGCGGACTTCTGCATCAGGCCTTGTACATCGTCACAACGCAGGCACCGCCAAGGCCAAGATTGTGCTGAAGTGCGACGCTCGCGCCTTCCACCTGCCGCTTTCCGGCCTGACCGCGCAATTGCCAGACCAGTTCGGTGCATTGCGCAAGTCCGGTGGCGCCGAGCGGATGGCCTTTGGAGAGCAGGCCGCCCGATGGGTTGGTGACGATGCGCCCGCCATAGGAATTGTCGCCGTCCCAGATGAACTTCTCCGCCGTGCCTTCGGGCGTCAGGCGGATCGCCTCATACGTCAGAAGCTCGTTGGCGGTGAAGCAATCGTGCAGCTCCACCACATCGCAGTCGTAAGGCCCAAGGCCCGCGGCCTCATACACGGCATCGGCCGCTTGCCGCGCCATGCCGTAACCCACGACATCGATCATGGAATCGCGCGCGAAGGCATTCGGCCCGTCGGTGGTCATGGCCTGCGCCACGATCTCGATTCCCTTGATGCCATGTTTCTTCGCGAAGGCTTCGGATACGATCACCGCCGCCGCTGCGCCGCAGGTGGGCGGGCAGCATTGAAAGCGTGTCAGCGGCCCGTAGATGTGCTTGGAGGCCATGACCTCGTCCACGCTGAGCGGATCGCGAAAAATCGCGAACGGATTGTTGGCGGCGTGCTTGCGCGCCTTCTCCGAAATTTTCGCGAAGGTCTCCGTGCGTGTGCCATTGATCTCGGCATATTCGCGTCCCGCGCCGCCGAACAGTTGCGCGGCGCTCGGCGCAACGTCGTCGAAGCCCTGCGCGCGCGTCATCGTCTGGTTGTGTTGCTCCAGCGGTGACACACGGTCGGCAAACACCGCGCCGATCGCGCCGGGGTTCATCTGCTCGAAGCCCAGCGCCAGCGCACAGTCCACCATGCCGGATTCCACCGCCTGCCGCGCCAGAAACAGCGCCGTCGAGCCGGTCGAACAATTGTTGTTCACGTTGATGATGGGAATGCCCGTCAACCCCACCGGATAGAGTGCCGCCTGCCCGCAGGTGGAATCGCCATAAACATAGCCGACATAGGCCTGCTGCACCTTGGGATATCCGATCCCTGCGTCGCTCAGCGCGGCGTGCGCGGCCTTCGCGCCCATCACCTCATAGCTTTCGCTCTGGCCCGGCTTCGTAAAGGGGATCATGCCGACTCCGGCAACGAGGGCTTTGCCGCTCATGAAAATATCCTTGGCGTGTGCGTTGTGGTTTGAACAAGCGGACACCCGACGGTGCGAATTCCGCTACTGTGATAGTGGAAATGGGGGGCTTCGCGGGTCTTTCAAGCGCGGAATCCGCAGGAGCAGACCAATGGAAATCGGCGCGTGGCCCACCAGCCAGGGTGTCAACGACAACTACCGTGAAATCCGCCGCTTGGGGCTGGAATCCCATGTGGCGGAACTTGATACCTTTGGCTTCACCGTGGTGCCGCCCGAACTGGCCGCGCCGGCCGGATTCGCCGACAAACTGGCGGATGCCATCTGGCGTCACACCAAGGGCACCGACAGCAGCATCGCCGATTACAATTCCAATCAGGCGCGCGCGGTGGACGGCGAACATCTCTTTCACACCGTCAAGCGCGACCCGCTGTTCCGCGAAGCCACCGTCTCACCGGCAGGATATGCTCTGGCGTCCTACATTCTGGGCTCGTCGCTGCGCATCTATCAGAGCAGCTCCATTCTCAAGGCGGGCAAGATCAATCCTGTCTTCATGCATTGCGACACGCTTTCCGTGCCGCCGCCGCTGCCGCCGTGGGGCATGGTGTGCAATGTCACCTGGGTCTTGAGCGACTACACGCGCGAGAACGGCGCGCTCTTCATGGTGCCTGGCAGCCACAAGCTCTGCCGCCATCCCACGCTGGCCGAGCAGCCGAAATGCATCGGCGGGCAGGGCAGTGACGATATCGTCGTACCGATCATCGCCAAGCCGGGTTCGCTTTGCGTCTTTCACGGCAACACCTGGCATGGCGCATTGCCAAAGACGAGCGACGGCACGCGCGTCAGTTATGCCACCATCTACTGCCGCAGCTTCGTGATGCCAGCAGAAGACTTTGGCGATCTCACTGACGAGGAAATCGCGCCGCATGGCGAACGCTTCGCCAAGCTTGCATGGCGTGACAAATGGCAGGGTTACCGCGAAGAAGGACCTTCGAGCGCCAAACTCGCGCTTACCCGCGCTGCGCAGGAAAACCAGTTCGGATAAACCCATCATCAGGGTCCCGGAACCACGCGGGCGTTTTGCGCCGGCGGGCGGACACCTGTCTTGCAGGGGGCATCGCGGCGCGATCCACGAGATCGCTTTGGCGGCTCATGTGTTGTTGCCTCTTGAATGTCGCCACCAGCTTGCCGACATAAGGACCTTCTGACACCGGTATGTGTTGCAGCTGTAGAATTGACCAAAAGGGCGGCCCCCTCCCTCCCCCCACGAAACAGGCGATTTCTGGAAAACGACTAAAGCATTGAAATAGAAAGAGACATTTGCAGCGCGGCATTTGTCATGCGTGGATAATTTCCGCTCCGAAGCTCCGCGTGTATCCTCTGCTTCGCGCGGATGTCAGATCGGATGCAGGCATTCCCTGCGATGTGGAGTTGCCCGAAGACCACCATGCCGAACGGCTGGTCTATGTTACATTCGCGCAAATCGTTGCGGGGACTTGCATGGGCACGGTGTCGAAGGTTCGCCCAGTTTGGGCGGCATTTGCTTTGCTGTTTTTCGTGTTGATGGGCGTCGGTCCTGCCCGTGCAGAATATTGCGAAACCATCGACTGGGGCTTCGAACGATTCCCGGACGGCACTTGCAGCCCCATTCATCGCACGGTCATCGACTGGGGCGCGCGCCGGTCCCAGTTGACACTGCTTCTTGAGAATGAAGCGGCAGGCGGTCTCTCCGACCACAGGCTTGGCGAAATCCGCCATATGATCGGCGAAGTCGCAAACGCAGTGGGCTCGGGCTTGCGCCGAATTCCCGGCGCGCGCCTGCAGGACACGGTTCACATGGTCATCGTCAATGACCATGCCGGTGGCGCGCGGGCCGAGACCAACGCTCGCTCTGACGGAGTGAGCGACTGCGCCATCATGATCTATGATTCGGCATCAACGGATCTGGGCGTGCTTGCGCGCTCGCTGACACATGAGATGTTTCATTGTGTGCAATACAACAATTGGCCCGCCAAGGCCGCGCGCTCGGATTCACGATGGTGGACGGAAGGCTCCGCGGAGTGGTTTGAGGATTTCGCGATGCCGGAACGCGTGGGCGACAGTGATCTACGCCACAATTTGAGTCTCTTCCGCGAACGGTCGACAACGCATTCCCTGCTCGAAAACCAGTATGCGAATGTCGTGTTCTTCATCTGGCTCGGGGCGCCGCGCATGGTTTCCTACATCAGCGGCCTCGCCGAGGGGAGCATGAGCCAGCTCGAAGGCGCCAGCCGCGCCATGCCCGAATCCGAATACCGGCATTTCGCGCAGGACTATGTTGATGAACGCATTGTTTCGCCCAGCGGTGTTGAAGTTGCGGGTAGCGAGTTTGGCCCCGTGATGACATCCCTGCACACCACAACGGGCGTTCCCCGTGCGGACCCGGATTATTATTCGCCCGCCACGGTCCCTGCGCTCACGCTGGTTCGCGGCACGATTACTTTTGTGCCCGGTGAATACCAGCCGACAGGATTCTTTGCCGTGGGCAGCGCCTTGCGCGGGACAACCCCGATGTTTTCGCAAGCAAGGGGCTCATGGACTTCCATGCCAAGTCCGTTGAGCGTCGCGTGTGGAAGTCCGAAGACTATCCGCGTTGCAACAATGTCCCTGCACGATGGCGTTGTGTTCGTGAAGCCGGACACGCAGCGGCGCGCCAATCTGGTTTGCAGCTGTCCAGCGGGCGACTGGACCATCAGCGATCTCAATCTTGAAAGCCTGTCGCCATCCCCGGATTACCAGCTGCATGGTCATGGCGATGTGGTGATGTCCTTCCATGAAGGTCATGCACGGTTCGCCGCGAGCAATCTCAGGTTTGACGGGCCGGTCAAGGCGGTTGGTCAGGTGCGGTTCCAGGTCACGATCGTGCGAAGCTATGAAGCATCTTGGACCTATTCGACTTCGGGAGACCGCATCACCATGAGCGTCGTTGAGCCGCTGCGCATTACCGAGCGCAAGACACATTCAACGACGGCGCCCTATGGCAGCTCAACACAGAGATTTCCCGCGCGCGTCAGCACGCCCGAACCCAATCCCAACCCTGATGAGAACATGTTCATCTGCAAGGAAAACCGGCTGATCATCAGCCCGCCCATCAGCAAATTTGAAAACCCCGACCGATACAGCGATCGTCCCAAACTGCGCTATCCCCGCTATGGCGTGTATGTCCGGTCATAGAGCTTCGGCCTGCCGGATTGGCTTTGAAGTCTGGGCGCTTGGCAGATAGGCATGGCGTTGCCCGCCTTCCGGTCCAAAGCCACCGTAGCGTCAATCTTGTGGCCCCGGCCAACTGCTCCTAACCTGCCTTTCAGCATCGCTGCCGCCAAGAGCAGCTTTTCAGGGAGCCTTCCATGAATCCGCGCTATCTCGGTCCGGTCGAGGCCGTGCTTGTTGCCGTCATTTTGCTGCTTGCACCCGTCATGGTGGCGTTGCATGGCGGCACCTCTCCGATGTCTGCCAGTGGCGGCGAAGATATTGCCACGCGCCTGGCCGCGACGGATGGGGTTGATGGCGACAAGATCATCAACGCCGATGCCAATCCGGGCGATTGGCTTTCCAATGGGCGAACCTATTCCGAACAGCGCCATTCGCCGCTCAAGGCCATCGACACGAGTAACGTCAAAGATCTCGGCGTGGCTTGGCAGTTTCGCACCAACACCGTGCGCGGTCTGGAATCCACGCCCATCGTTGTGAACGGTGTGATGTATGTCACCGGCTCGTGGAGCAAGGTGTGGGCGCTGGATGCAAAAACTGGCGCACAGATTTGGGCTTATGATCCGCAGGTGCCCGGCCAGTGGGGACGCTTTGCCTGTTGCGATGTCGTCAATCGCGGTGTCGCGCTGTGGAAGGGTGCGGTCTATGTCGGCACGCTCGATGGCCGTCTCGTGAAGCTTGATGCGAAAACCGGCAAGCCGATCTGGGACATCAACACCATTGATCGCCAGCGCCCCTACACGATCACGGGCGCGCCGCGCATCGTTAAAGGTCTCGTACTGATTGGCAATGGCGGCGCGGAATATGGCGTGCGCGGTTACATCACGGCGTATGACGCCGACACGGGCCGCCAAGTCTGGCGCTTCTACACCGTGCCGGGCGATCCGCGTCAGCCGCCGGAAGATGCGGCGATGGCGGCGGCAATGAAGACATGGTCCACCGGCAACACCGATCAGAAATGGTGGGAGCAGGGCGGCGGCGGCACGGCATGGGATTCCATGGCCTACGACCCCGACCTCGATCTCGTCTATATCGGTACGGGCAATGGCTCGTCGTGGAACCGCAATCTGCGTTCACCGGGCGGCGGCGACAATCTCTATCTGTCCTCCATTGTCGCGCTGCGTCCCGATACCGGCGAATTGGTCTGGTATTATCAGACGACACCGGGTGACGATTGGGATTATACCGCGACCCAGCATCTGATCCTGGCCGATCTCACCATCGATGGCGCCCCGCGCAAGGTCATCATGCAGGCGCCCAAGAACGGCTTCTTCTATGTCATCGACCGCCAGACCGGAAAGCTGATCTCCGCAAAGCCTTACACCACCATCACCTGGGCCAGTGGCGTGGACATGGCAACGGGCAAGCCCATCGAAAATCCGGGCGTGCGCTATGGCAAATTGCCGTCCGCACAGGTGCCGGGGCCTATCGGCGCGCACAATTGGCAGCCCATGTCGTTCGATCCGCAAACGGGCCTTGTTTACATCCCGGTGATCGACGGCAGCTTCATCTACGCGCAGCACAAGGAGCTTTCCTATGTGCCCGGCGCGTGGAACGTCAGCGACTTCGCGCAGCTTGGCCAGATGGTGCTTGCGGGGATCGAGAAAGGGCAGGCGCCGCCGCCGTTCAAGGGCTTCATCCGCGCATGGGATCCTGTCGCGCAGAAAATGGCGTGGCAGGTTGAAATGACCGGCGCATGGAACAGCGGCATGCTCACCACCGCTGGCGGTCTGCTGTTTGCGGGTGGTTCGGATGGCATCTTCGCCGCTTACAATGCCAAGACGGGCGAGAAAGTCTGGTCTCTCGACCTGAAGACGGCGATGACCGCGCCAGCCATCTCCTATGAAGTGGATGGCGAGCAATACATCGCCATCGCGGCCGCATTCGGCGGTTCGGGCGGTCTTGGCGCTACCAGCGACGCCAACACGCCGGTGATGAAGAACGGCAACAACGAAGGCCGCATCTTCGCCTTTAAAGTCGGCGGCACGAAAATAGTCGAACCGATCAAGGTGGAGGGGACTGCCACCATCGCGCCGCCGGACGAGAAGGTTGATCCGGTGCTGGCGAAGAAGGGCTTTGACATCTATCACCGCAACTGCGCGGTGTGTCATGGCGTGTTGCTGGCATCCTCGCGCGAGGTGCCGGACCTGCGCCATTCATCGCCGGAAATCTGGGCATCCTACAGCGACATCATTCTGGGTGGTGCGCTGAAGGACAAGGGCATGGCCTCCTTCGCCGATATTCTCAACAAGGATGATGTGGCAGCGCTCCGCGCCTATACGCTGCAATCGGCGCAGGCCGAATGGGCGGCAGCGCATCCAAAGAAATAGCCGCCAATTGGCATTTCGCATCGGGCCGCGTGCCGGGCTTGCAACTTCGTTGCTTCCCGGCCGCGGCCTTTCCTTTTTCGAGGGTCGTAGCGCGACGGTGCTGCGACATCCGGCGGCTTGCCTTCCTCCCCAGCAGTCGCCCAACCTTGTATTAAGGGGGAGCCTGTGAAGCGCTCATTCCACGCTGTGGCTGTTCATCTGGCGCTTGCTGCGATTGTGCTGCGCGCGCTACTTCCGGCTGGGTGGATGCCGGGGCAAACGGCGAGCGGCGACCCCGGTTTCGTTATCTGCACGATGCAGGGCGTCGAAACAGCTTCGGGCGCTGTCGGCGAGACGCAAAATCCCCATCACAAATCCGGGCAAGCCAATTCGGTTTGTCCGTTCGCCGCTACCGCACATTCAGCTAGCGGCCCGTTTATGGCGTCTTTGCCTGCGCCGGTCTCTTTTGCGACTGCGGAAGCGAACTATGCGTGGCTGACGATTCTTACGGCACATTACCAATATACGCCGCAATCGCCGCGCGCGCCGCCGCACTTCGCCTGATCCGATTTCGCCCACGCTGGCGTTCGCGCCTGCGCGTGATTTCTCCATCAGCGAGGAAAGGGCAGCCATGCCCCCTACACAACGCACATCCATGGATGAGATGTCTTCGGATGTCCGCCATTTGTCTGGACGGGTTAACGGTGCCGCGTCCGGTGCCGAAATTCTGTCCATGCCGCTCTCGGTTCTGGGACTGCCCAAACGGGCCACCAATGCGCTTCTGCGCAGTGGCATCATGCGGCTTAGCGACGTGACCGAATGGACAGAGCGCGACCTGAAGACGCTACCGAACTTCGGTCCCACGTCGGCACATGATCTCCAAATCCGTCTGGCTGATATGGGACTGCATCTGCGCGAACCCTGCCAGACGCCGCGCTGCTGATCGCGTGGCGAGCATCATGTCCCAGTCTGGTGGCGCCGCCGGGCGGCGGAATCTCTATGGCATGTTCTGGCGCTGGCATTTCTTTGCGGCGCTGATCGTGGTGCCATTCGTTTTGTGGCAGTCGGCTACGGGCGTACTCTATCTGTGGTCCGAGCGTGCAATGGATGTGCTGCATCCGTCGCAACGGTTTGTGATCCCGCAGGGAATCTCGAAGCTGCCCAGCGAACAGGTTGCCGCTGCCCTTGCCTTCGCTAAGGGCCGAACCAGCGCGCCCGCTGCGAACAATCACATGCATGGTATGGCGGCGCACAGCATGCATGTGGCAGGTGGTCCCATCATTGCCGCCATCCTGTTGCCGGAAGACAAGAACCGGTCAACGGCTGTGCTGTTGCGCGACGCGCACGGCCTGACATATCCGGTATTTGTCGATCCGTTCCACGCGCGCGTTCTGGGAACGCTCTCTTATATCGAATGGCTGCCAAATTTTTCGCGGCTGCTGCATGGCGGTTGGCCATTGGGGAAACCTGGCAGCTGGCTGCTGGAGCTTGGCGATTGCTGGGCCATTGTCATGCTGTTCACGGGTCTCTATCTGTGGTGGCCGCGTGGACGCCGCTTTCCATACTTTCTCATGCCACGATTTCGTGCGGGCGCGCGCGTGGTTCTGCGTGATCTGCATTCCACGGTCGCGGTGCTATTCTCGGCGGTGTTTCTGTTTTTCCTTGTCAGCGCACTGCCTTGGACGCGGTTCTGGGGCGGCGAGATTCTGGAGCGCGTGCAGGCGGCAACGGGGCAGCAGAGCCCCGCATCGTTTTCGCGCGGCGGCGCACGTGCAGCACAAATGTCTGCTGCGCTTCCCGGTCTCGATGAAGCGGTGCGAAACGTGCGCGCTCGTGGGGTGCGCGGTCTGCTCGAAGTGCGACTGGCTCCAGAAGAAAATGCAGACTGGTGGCTTGCCAATTCGCAAACTGTTGCAGCCGACCACACTATCATTGCCAATGCCGCAAGTGGCGTCATTGCGCATGACGTCACCTCCGATCAATTGCCTGCCATCCCACGCATGGTCGCGTTTGGCATCCATGTGCATCAGGGCGACTTCGGAGCGTGGAATATCTGGCTCAATACGGCGTTTGCGTTTTCACTTGTCTGGTTGAGCGTAACCGGTATTGCCTCTTGGTGGACAAGGCGACCGAAGGGAACCCTTTCTGCGCCGCCGCGCACAGGCGGCCGCTGGCCACTGTGGCTTTGGGGCGTGGCGATCATCTTGTGTGTTATCTTACCGATTTTCGGCCTTTCCGTCCTCCTTCTGTTTTTCGCCGACCGCATCTCGCGGCTGATTTTCCCATATGAACTGAAACAAAGAGGGTGAACCACATGCGCAAAATTTTGATGATTGCTGTCCCTGCAATTCTGATTGCAACGGCAGGATTGGCGGCTTCGCCGAATGCAGCGGTCAGTGACGCGTGGATACGCGCACTCCCGGCAAACACGCCGTCGGGCGGCTATTTCACCCTGACGAACAACGGCGGCAATTCGCTTACGCTTACCGGCGCGACATCGCCGGCATGCGGTATGCTCATGCTGCACAAAAGCGACATGGCGGGCGGCATGATGCATATGGAGCATGTAACGGCCATTGATATTCCTGCGCACGGCAAGCTCGCGTTTGCCCCAGGTGGTTACCACCTCATGTGTATGGATGCGTCGCCTGCCATCAAACCGGGCAATAACATTGAGGTCACGCTCACCTTCAAGGGGGGAGACACGCTCGCCGCGAAATTCGCTGTCCGCAACGCAAACGGACGCTGAGCATAACGGCCGAGACTGGATGGGACTGCGGCATACCCTCCGGGGATGGACACCCGCATTTGGCATTTCGCATCGGGCCGCGTGCCGGGCTTGCAACTTCGTTGCTTCCCGGCCGCGGCCTTCTTGCTGCTGAGGGGCAATCCTCTTAAGGAGTCGCTCGCGCGCGGCTGCCGTTTCCCATTCCGCCGCGAAAAACGGAGTGCTCCGCAATGCGCCCCCTCGTTCTTTCGCACGACAAGGATCTGACCACCGCCGATGTGCTGGCGGTGGCGCTGGACAATCGGCCAGTCGCGCTCGCGCCTGCCACGAAGAAGCTGCTTGCCCAGCGCCGCAAGCAGATTGAGGGCTTCGTCGCCGATGCGCAGAACCGTGAGGAAAAAATCCGCGCCTACGGCTTCAACACTGGTTTCGGCCACAACGTCGATCTGGATGTCGAAGCCTCCTGGCTCAAGGAATTGCAGAAGTCGCTGATCCATTCCCATTCCAGCGGCGTCGGCCCGCACGCGCCAGTGGATGTGGTGCGCGCCACCATGATCCTGCGCGCGCAATCGCTCTGCCGCGGCCATAGCGCCATCCGTCCTGCTGTTGCGGAAGCGCTGATCGCACTGCTGAACGCGGGTATCACGCCGGTGGTGCCGCGCTACGGTTCGGTGTCCGCCAGCGGCGATCTTGCGCCGCTCTCTCATGTCGCATTGGCGCTGATCGGCGCGGGCGAGGTGATCGTAAAGGGCAAGCATACAGCCGCGGCCAAGGCGCTGCGCGCCGCGAAGATCGAACCGCTTGTACTGGAGATGAAAGAGGGCCTCGCCCTCAACAACGGCGTGCAATATTCCACTGCGCTCGGCATCCTTGCCGCGCACAAGTTCGATAGGCTTTTGAAAACCGCCGCCATCACCACGGCGCTGTCCGCGCAGGTGATGCTGGGTGCCGATACGCCGTTCCGCGAAGACCTTCATGCGCTTCGTCCCCATCAGGGCGCGCAGAAAATGGCGGCATGGATTTTTGATCTGATGAAGAACTCGCCGCTGCGCGAGGCGCATCGGCCCTTCGATGTCGATGGCGATCTGCAAGACCCCTACAACATCCGCTGCGCCGGTCAGATCCTCGGCACCTGCGCCGAACTTCTCGATCGCGCGGTGAAAACTTTCGAGATTGAAACCAACAGCGTCACAGACAATCCCATCCTTCTGCTGCTGCATGCGCCGAAGGGCGACAAATTCCACCGCTTCGATGGCCACTTCGTCGATATCGTTTCTGGTGGCCATTTCCATGGCATGCCTGTCGCCATCGACCTTTATGGATTGCTGCAGGCCACCGCCATCGTCTCGGCGCTCTCAAATCTGCGCTGCGCGCGTGCGGTCGATGGCCGCCGCAACAAGGGCCTTGGCGATGATCTGAAGTGGCCCGGTGTGTTGCCCGACAACGCGAAGGACGAGGATGTCTTCCGTCAGGCGATCTCCTCGGCGCTTATGATCCCCGAATACGCCACCGCCTCGCTCACCAATGCGATCTGGGGCCTCGCCATGCCCAGCCATCTGCTCTCCATCTCCACCGATGCCGGGCAGGAAGATCATGTCAGCATGGCGGCCAATGTCGGCCTCCGCCTGCATGAGGCGCTGGACCGTGCCGCCGAAGGCCTCGCCATCGAGCTTGCCTTTGCGTTTCAGGCCGCCGCCATCCGCCGCGAGATGCGCCGCATTCCCACCAAGAAGAAAGACGGGCGCAACGGCTGGCAGCCCCTGAAGGCGGAGCAGTGCCGCCTCAGCCCGGTCTGCGAAGGCGTGCTCGCCGAGGTTGGTAAGCACTTCAAGCTGGTGCGAACAGACCGCTCGCTCGCGCCCGAACTTGCCGTTCTAGCGCGCGAGGTTCTGGCTGGCGCCTTCGTGGCCCGCGCCGAAGCCGGCGGCATGCGCTTCTGAAGCAAGAGGTAGCCGCAAACGCAAATCCGTCATCACCCGGTCGCGCGCATTCTGCGAGCGATCCGGGTGACCCATTCTTTGGGCGAGGAAATGGGTCGCCCGGACCTCGCTGTTCCGATGGGCCGGGCGATGACGGAATGAAAATCGCGGCGGAAAGTGCTCTCAACCGGCGAAAAGCCCATTCTGTTGCCTTGGCCCCACCGGCCCCCTAGAAGAGGGGCCGTTCCACAATTTTCGCCAAGAGTTCTGTGCCATGCCGCCCGTCCCCGAACTTCTCAGTCCGCGCCTGCCGCGGGGATTCGCCGACCGCCGGGGGGCGGATCTGCATCTGGTGCGGGGCATGATCGAGAAGATTCGGGCGGTCTACGAACGCTACGGCTTCGAGCAGCTCGAAACGCCTTGCATCGAATTCGCCGATGCCGTCGGCAAATTCCTGCCCGATCAGGACCGGCCGAACGAAGGCGTGTTCGCCCTTCAGGACGATGACGAGCAATGGCTTTGCCTGCGCTACGATCTCACCGCGCCGCTTGCCCGCTTCGTGGCCGAGAATTTCGAAACGTTGCCGCTCCCGTTCCGCCGTTATCAAATCGGCCAGGTCTTCCGCAACGAAAAGCCGGGCGCGGGCCGCTATCGCGAGTTCACACAGTTCGATGCCGATGCGGTGGGCACAGCGTCGATGGCGGCGGATGCGGAGTTCTGCATGCTGGTGGCCGATGCGATGGAGGCGGTGGGCCTTTCGCGCGGCGACTACATCGTCAAGGTCAACAACCGCAAGGTGTTGAACGGCATTCTCGAAATGATCGGCGTGCCGATGGGCTCGGAAGGCGAGGCGGCACGTGGCGCGGTGTTGCGCGCGATGGACAAGCTGGACCGCCTGGGCACCGATGGCGTGCGCCTGTTGCTCGGCAAGGGCCGCAAGGATCCCTCCGGCGATTTCACCGCGGGCGCGGGTCTTGATGATGCGTCCGTCGAACGCGTGCTAGCGTTTCTTTCGGCGGGCAGCGATGGCAGCCGCGAAAGCGTGTGCCAGACCTTGGAGAAACTCGTCGGCACCAGCGAAGCGGGCCTTGAAGGCGTCGCCGAGCTTCGGGCCATCGATGCCACGCTTGCGGCCTCAGGCTTCGGCGACGATCGTGTGCGCTTCGATCCGTCCGTCGTGCGCGGCCTCGCTTACTACACCGGCCCCGTCTACGAGACCGAACTCACCTTTGAAGTGAAAGATGAGAACGGGCAGCCCGTGCGTTTCGGCTCCGTCGGCGGTGGTGGCCGCTACGATGATCTGGTCGAGCGCTTCAAGGGCACCAAGGTTCCGGCCACAGGCGTTTCCATCGGCGTCTCGCGCCTTGCTGCGGCGTTGTCGATGAAAGGCCTGCTCGGTGCGGGCACGGCTCCCAAACTCGTGATCGTCACGGTGATGGATGCCGAAGGGCAGGTCACCGCGCAAAAGATGGTGCGTGAATTGCGCGATGCAGGCATTGCGAGCGAAGTCTATCTCGGTTCGGGCCGCCTTGGCGCGCAGTTGAAATATGCTGACAAGCGCGGTGCGGCTGTCGCCATCATCGAAGGCGGCGATGAGCGCGCCAAGGGCGTTGTGAAGCTGAAAGACCTCGTGCGCGGCGCGCAGCGCGCGAAAGATGCCGCGACGCGCGAGGAATGGCGCGCCAAAAGCGGCGATACTGAATTCGATGTTTCGCGCAGCGAGCTTGTCGCGGGCGTGCGCCGCATTCTGGATCGGACGGACTGACCCATGCCGCGCCGCAAATCGTCAGACGCTTCCGCGAGCCCCCAGGAACTGGATGCGCTCGAAGCCGCCATGCGCGCGGTGTTCGATGCGCGCGGCTACAAATCCGTCGAGCTTCAGATCATTCAGGATGCGCATGTCTTCATCGAACATCTCGGCGAAGAGATGCGCCATCGCATGTTCACCTTCGCGGGGCCCGCGGGGCAGGAGCTTTGCCTCCGCCCGGAACAGACGATTCCCGCCTGCCAGCAATGGATCGTGGAGAACGGCAACGGCATTGGCCGCCTGCAATATGGCGGTCCGGTGTTCCGCATTCCGGACAGCACCTCGCCGCGCCCCTATCAGTTCCGGCAGATGGGCGCCGAACTCATCGGTGAAGGCAAAAAGAAATCCGATGCGGAATTGCTTTCCGTCACCATTGAAGCCGTCCGCGCGGGCGGCGTCTCCGATTTCACGCTGAAGATCGGCGACCTCGAAATCTTCGCCGATTTCGTCGATGCGCTCGATATCCCCGCGCAGTGGCGCAGGCGCCTCAAGCGTCACTTCTGGCGCGCGGGCTATTTCGATGGGCTGATTCAGTCGCTGTCGCGCGGCGTCACCTCCGATGCGCAGCGACTTCTTGCGCATCTGGGCACACTCGATGAAAGCGAAGCGCGCCCGGCCTTTGAAGGGCTGATGGACCTCTTCGGTTCCTCCACGCAAACGGGCCGCACGCGCGAGGAAATCGTGGAACGCCTTGTCGAACAGGCCGCAGACGCCGCCGCGCTCAAGCTCGATCATCGCATTGCCGATCAGCTGGCGCGGCTTCTCAATATCTCCGCGCCCGCAAAAGATGCACTCGCACAACTCAAGACGCTCACGAAGGACGCGGGCGTGAAGCTTGATGCCGCGCTCGGTTCGATGCAGGCGCGGCTCGATACGCTGGCCGATCTCGGTATCGCCGACGACCGGGTCAGCTTCGTCGCCCATTTCGGGCGTAACATGGAATATTACTCCGGCTTCGTGTTCGAGATATGGTCGCGTGATGCCGAAGGTCCGGTGCAGATTGCGGGCGGCGGGCGTTACGACACGTTGCTGGAATCCCTTGGCGCGGAAGGCTCAATGCCGGCCATCGGCTGCGCCATCCGCAGCGAGCGTGTGATGGGCGCAAAGCGTGCCACGACAGGTGCGCCATGAGCGGGCGTCTTCTTATCGGCGTGCCGTCCAAGGGTCGCCTCCAGCAATACGTGCTCGACTATTTTGCCGATGCGGGCATGCCCGTGCGACAGGAAGCGGGCGGGCGCGGCTATCGTGCCACGCTGCAGGGCCTCGCCGATATCGACGTGATGCTGTTGCCAGCTGCCGATATCGCGGCCTCGTTGCTGTCGGGCGACATTCACATGGGCGTCACCGGCGAAGACCTGCTGCGAGAAAGCGGCCCGTCGCTGGAAGAGTCTGTATCGCTCATCAAGCCGCTCGGCTTCGGGTTTGCCAATGTCGTGGTCGCGGTGCCGCAAGGCTGGGTCGATGTCTCGAACATGGCCGATCTCGATGATGTGTGCGCCGCCTTCTCGCGCCGTCACAAGCGCCGCCTGCGCATTGCCACGAAGTTCGTCACGCTCACGCGCAAGTTCTTCTCCGATCACGGCATCTGGGATTACCGCATCGTCGAAAGCCTGGGCGCCACCGAGGGCGCGCCCGCCGCCGGCACCGCCGAAGCCATCGTGGACATCACCACCACGGGTGCCACGCTCGCGGCCAATGGTCTCAAGACTCTCGAAGACGGCACGATCCTGAAAAGTCAGGCGCAGCTTGCCGCCAGCAAGATCGCGGCATGGGATTCCGGTGCGCTCTCCGCCGCCAAGACTTTGCTGGCGCGTCTGGCTGCGCGCGAGCGCGCCAAGGCGGCTTTCGTTCTGCGTGCGCGATTGGATCGCAACCCCGATGCGGTGCTTGCCGATCTGCAGAAGGAATGCGCCGTGCGCGTGCTGTCGCGTCCCGCATCCGGCAATACCGACGGCGAATTTTCGCTGCTGTGCCCGCGCGGAAATTTGATGGAAGCCATCGGGATGCTGCGCCGCCGGAGCGGCGGCGGCTCCGTCACAGCCCAGAGCGTGGACTACGTTTTTGAAACCGAAGACCCGCTGGTCGCCGACTTCGAAGCACAGTTCGGTTGACCCGAAAGTCCCGCCGCCAAACTCACTTGTCATGGCCCGCGAATGCGGGCCACCCAGTTGACACACCATAGCTCCGTAAGGGTCAATCAGATTTCACCGGGGTTCGCCGCATTTGCGGCGAATGACAATTGCGAGTGGCTGAAAACTAACTCGCCAACGCCCGCGCCATGCGCCGCGCGTCGTCTTCATCGTGATAGATAGAAAACCCGAAGCGCAGGCGGTCAGCGCGGTAATCCACAATGATATCTCGTGCTGCAAGGCTTGCCGTGATCTCGCCGGCCTTCTCTGTGCGAAAGGCCAGAAAGCGCGAGCGCCGCTCTTCCCACGGCACCATCAATTGCGACGGCGTAACGATGCCTCTCACGCGCGCCAGTTCGGCAAGGAATGCACGCTCGATCCCGCGCCCGTATTCGAGCATCCCTGCAACTGTCAGCCCTTCGCGTGCCAGCCAGTTCTGCACCGCATTGAAGCGGTAGAGCCCGGATACATCGAACGTCGCGCCCAGAAAGCGTGCGCCGTCGGTGGGGTAGGGCACGCCGTTCGCGCCATCGCCGAGCGCCGTGAAGCCTGCATACCAGCCGGTGTCGCGTGGGCGTGACGCATGGCCGGGCGGGCAGTGCAGAAAACACACACCTTCGCCCGACATGCCGAACTTGTATCCGCCTGCCAGATAGAATGCGCGATCCGCGATGGTGGAAAGGTCCGTCGGAACCGCCATGAAGCCATGATAGCCGTCGATCACCACCAGCGTTGCCGGATTGGACACGCTCGCCACGATCTCCTTCAGCGTATTCACGCGAAATCCGGAATCGTAGAAAGCGTGGCTGAAGAACACCAGATCATGCCCGCCCTTGCGCGCGGCCTCGGCAAAGCGTTCCTCGAAGCTCTCGAACGGCTCGACATGGATGCGCGACAGTTTCACAAGCCCGTCTTCTTCCATTCGCGTGGTCTGGCGCGAAAAGCTCATGAATTCGGATGACGTTGTCAGAATGCGAACGGGCCTGCCCGCTGGAAAACTGGAAAGCAGCCGCACCACGAAGGAATGTGTGTTCGGCCCGAAGGTGATCGTGTTTGGATCGGGCAAGCTCAGAAGCCGCGCCAGATGCGATTGCGCTTCGGGCATCACCGTCCCGAACACATGATCCCATTTGTGGTCCAGCTTCTCTGCCGCCAGATCCCACGCCGCCACCTGCGCATCCAGCGTCACATCCGGCCACGCATGGTGACTATGCGCCGCGCAGTGAAACGGCGCGCCGGGCCTGCCGATGGAGCGCGAGAAATGCCGGGCGTACGGGCTCACCATCACTGCGGCGATTTCGGTCCCGCCTTGATGTCGGGATCGTTGATGTGTTCAGCCTTCCACTGCATCATCATGTGAATGCGGCTGCGTCCCGAGGGATGATCGTAAAACAGGAATTCTTCCCACGGCGAAGGATCGAGCTTGCGATACTCACTCAGTTGCAAAGCGGCTTCCGCAAACCCGTCAGGCTGGCGCACGGCATTTACGCCGAAAATGTCGGCCTGCGCTTCGAAAGTGCGCGTTATGGTGTTTGTCACGGGCATCGCAAACAGGAAATAGAGACTCGCCAGTGCCATGATGATCGGCAGTCCGGCGGGGTCGTCAATCGTTCGTACATCCCAATTCCCGCCGAACAGGCCCGCCGCAAACCGGAAGCCCCAGTTCACGAACATGAAGCCAACCAGAAACACGAGTCCGAACCATGTGAAGCCGGTGTAGTTGTGGCCGAGCACATAGTGGCCCATCTCGTGGCCCATCACTGCCAGTATTTCGCGTTGGCTTGAGCGATTGAGCAGATTGTCGTTCAGCGAAATGCGTGTGGTGCCCGCGAAGCCCGACACATTGGCGGAAATGCGCTTGCTCTGCTTTGAAGCATCAAACGTGTAAACATTGTCGGCGGGAATGCCGTTGGCGCGCGCGACTGAAAGGATTTCCGCCTTGATCGGTCCATCCTTCAGCGGTTCATATTTGTTGAACAGTGGCGCGATGAACACCGGGAACACGGTCGCGCCGATCGCCATGAACACGATCATCACCAGCGTGCCCCAGGCCCACCATGTATTCCTTGCCCGGCGGATAACCGCGTAGATCACAGACAGCACGATGGCCGAAACAATCACGTCCAGCGCAAAGCTGATCCCGAATTCGCCAAACCACGCCAGGAAGGTCTGGTTGGAAAGCCCATATTGGTGCTCACGGAAAAAGCCTTCATAGACCGTGAGCGGAAAGGTCAGCACCGCCGTCATGACGGTATAGACCGCCACATAGACCGGTACCTGCCAGAAGCGCGAGCGCGTAAGGCCCTGTGCGAAGTTGCGCACCCGTGCGCTGATGCGAGAGAACAGCAGCAGCCCGGCCGCGATTACCGCATAGATGGTGTCCACGAAGGGCAGGATTTCCGAACTGCCTTCGAAATAGGAATCCGAGCGCTCACGCGCCGCGCCCGATATGCGGGAGAGGTAGGCATTCGTGGCTTTCTCGGCGTCCAGTGTGTCATGCGTGACGACCGGCGCCAGCGACTGCACCGTCACATCGGTGGTTGGCGCGCGTGCGGGAACCGATTGCGCGGCCGCGGGCAGCGAAAGCATGAAAAGTGCAAGAATGCCGAACAGTCCCGCGCAAATGGTCCGATGCATCAATGTCATGCGCTTCTCCCTCCGTGCATGGCTGCGAGCCTAACAGATGGAACTCGCCTGTCCATCAGCCCGCAAGCAACTCGTTATAAAGCGCCAGCGTGTCGGCGCACATTTTTGTCTTGGTGAAGTGGCTGAGAACATGTGTCCGTCCGGCTTCGCCCATGCGTCTGCGCATGTCGGCGTCCAGCCCGCACAATTTCTGCATTGCCTCCGCCAGCGCCCCCGCGCTGCCGGGTTCCACCAGAAATCCGGAAGCGCCGTGCAACACCGTTTCGCGGGCCCCGCCATGATCGGTGGCAATGACCGGCCGTGCCATTGCGCCGGCTTCGGCAGCCACGCGGCCAAACGCTTCCGGGTCCGTGGATGCCGAAACCACAATATCCGCGGCCAGATAGGCGGCAGGCATGTCGGCAATGGCGTCGGCCAGCTGCGCATGCAGGCTCAGTCCGTCGCTTGCGATCTTCGCGCGCAATTCATCGGCGAAGGCATCGCGGCCCTGTGCATCGCCGGCGATCACCGCGTGAACCTGTGTCAGTGCGTTCTCGCGCGCCAGTTGGGCCAGCGCCTCCAGGAACACGATCTGTCCCTTCCAGCGGGTCAGCCGTCCCGGCAGAAGAATGACAAGGCTGTCATCGGCAATGCCCCAGGCCGCGCGCATGGCCGCTATGCGTTCGGGCGTTACGCCTGCGGGATCGAATACCGCCGTATCGACACCGCGATGGATCACACGCACGCGTTCCGGATCGATCCGGTGTTCGGCGATCAGGTGATCTGCGGTCCATTGCGAATTGGCAATCACGCGGTCACCGCGCGCCATGACCGAATTGTAAAAGCGCTTGAACCGGTTTCCCGCATTGTAGATGCCGTGATAGGTGGTCACAAACGGCACCTTGGCCCAATGCGCCGCCCACAGCGCGCTCCACGCCGGTGCACGGCTGCGCGCATGCACCAGCTGCACATCGCGTGTGCGGATCAGCGAAAGCAGCATGCGCGCATTGGAAAGCAGAATATGCGGCCCCTTGGCCTCGGCATTCATGCGGATCAGTTCGCCGCCGGTCGCGGCCAGTTGCGGTTCCATCTGCCCGCCACGGCTGGCCACCAGCGCGTGAAAACCTTCATGCTCCAGTGCGTCGGCAACATCGATGGTGGTGCGCTCCGCGCCTCCGATGTCGAGGGCGGGGATCACCTGCAAGATGGCGGGGCGGTCTGACAAGGGCGATGAAACAGGCTGAATGCGGGCAAGACCATGACCGATTTGTCATCGCGCGGGAAGTCTTGCATTCCGCTGCGGGCCCCTGTTTTGTGCGTTCCATGCGCATTGTTCCAATTGCTGCCGCATTAACGATTGTTGCTTTGCCCGCTTTTGCTGCAGGGCTGGATGATCCGTCGCTGCAGGGCGCATCGCGTTATGATCGCTGTCTGTCGCTGGCCCGCAGCGATGCGAACCGCGCCTATTCGGAAGCCGCGAAGTGGGAAGTGTCGGGCGGCGGGGCGGCGGCCACGCATTGTGCGGCGATGGCGCTGGTGCAACTGCGCCGCTACACCGAAGCGGCCACCAAGCTCGATACGCTTGCGCGCGGGGCTGCGGGTAACAGCGCGGCGCAGCGCAGCATGCTGTTTGGTCAGGCGGGCAATGCCTGGTTGCTGGCGGGCAATTCCGCAAATGCGGAAGCCGCGCTCAATGCTGCGCTGGCGCTCACCCCCAACGATGCCGATCTGCTGACGGATCGCGCCCGCGCCCGTGGCATGCGCAAGGACTGGAAGGGTGCGGAAGCCGATCTTTCCAGCATCCTGTCACGTGATCCCAACCGCGCTGATCTGTACGTGCTGCGCGCCAGTGCCCGCCATGCGCTTGGCCGCAAGAACGAGGCACGCGCCGATCTGGAATCCGCGCTCAAGGTTGTCACGAATTATCCCGATGCGCTGGTCGAACGTGGCGAAATGAAAGCCGAGGCCGGTGACACCGAAGGGGCGAAAGCAGATTGGAACAAGGTAATCGCCAGCGCGCCCGGAAGTGCGGCGGCGAGATCGGCGAAGGCGGATCTGGATCAGCTTGTGGCGCCTGCGCCGTCACCCGGCAAGTAGCACGTTCCACTCCGCGCGGACGGTCTCGTCGTCTTCGCTGTCCATGCGCGCACTGCGCAGTGCCGCGAATACATCTGCTGCAAGCAGCCGTGACAGCGCCCATACCGCCGCGCCGCGCACGAGCGGCGAGGCATCGTCCAACAATCGCTCGCAACGGATTGCCATCGTGGCATCGCCCGAATTGCCGATGGCGATCAGCACATTGCGGACAAACCGGTCCCGCCCGATACGCTTGATGGGCGAGGCGCGGAACAGAACGCGAAATTGCGCGTCGTCCAAAGCAGCCAACTCGCCAAGCGAAGGCGCGCGCAACCCATCGCGCGCATGAAACTGGGCGTGCCGCGAGGCCTGCGCGAATTTGTTCCACGGGCACACCGCAAGGCAGTCGTCGCAGCCATAGATGCGATTGCCGATAGCAGCGCGGAATTCGTGCGGTATTGGCCCCTTGTTCTCGATGGTGAGATAGGAAATGCAGCGCCGCGCATCGATGGTGTATGGCGCGGGGAACGCGTCCGTGGGGCACACATCAAGACAGCGCCGGCATCCGCCGCAATGATCCACTTCCGCAACATCAGGTTCGATATCCAGCGTCGTGAACACCGAACCCAGAAACAGCCATGAACCGAATTCCCGGCTCACAAGATTGGTATGCTTGCCCTGCCAGCCGAGTCCCGCCGCCTGCGCCAGTGGCTTTTCCATCACCGGCGCGGTATCGACAAACACTTTCACATCGCATTTGTGGTCCTGCGCAATGCGTCCGGCATAGCGCTTTAGCATCTTCTTCACGACATCGTGGTAGTCATCGCCCTGCGCGTAACAGGAGATCACGCCATTGCCGCGTGCCTTCAGCGCCTCCAGCGGATTGCGCTCCGGCCCATAGTTGATGCCAAGAACGATGATGCTTTTCGCATCCGGCCAAAGGACATTCGGGTCCGCGCGCCGTTCCGAATTGGCGGCAAGCCATTCCATACTGCCGTGCCGCGCTTCGCCCAGAAATGCGGCGAGCCCTTCGCGCGCGCCATCGGGCGCGGTGGCGCGGGCAAAGCGCACCACATCGAATCCTTCGTTCAGGCCCTGCGTGCGCAAGGCCTCGCGAAGCTCAGGCATCGAGTTCGGCATAATGTGAAACGGGCGGCTGTCCGGGCACGCGATCGGCCAGGAGCGAACGGAACGATGGCCGCGACTTCATGCGCACATACCATTCCGCCGCCGCCGGATAATCGCTCCAGGGCACCTCGCCGAAATAGTCGAGCGTGGAAAGCTCCGCCGCCATCGCCAGATCGCCCAGCGTGCAGAAACGGCAGGCGAGATAGCCGTGCAATTCCGCCAGCGAGCCGATTTTTTCCAACGCCGGTTTCAGCGCATCGCGCCCCAGCCGCACCGTGTTCATGTCTGGTGCGCGCTTGTGCATCGCGCCGGTGTAACGCGGTGAACCTTTCTCGAACACGATGCGACGTGTCACGGTTTCCTCGAATGGCCCCAGCGCCCAATCCAGAACACGGAAGGATTCGCGCCGTTCCTCCGCATCTTCTGGCACCAGCGAATGATCGGGGTAGTTGCCTTCCAGATGATCCACCAGCGGCCAGATGCCTTCACAGCGCGTGCCGTCCAGGTCGCTGAATACCGGAAGATGCGCATGCGGATCTTCGGCATTCACCGGATCGCAGGTAAGCCGCTTTTCGGCGATCATCAGCCGGGCAAAGCGGGAGGTCGGGGCAAGAAGCAGTTGAACGATGCGGCGCATGGATTGGCAATCTAGGGGTGTTTGCGTCTGGAGGGAACCGGAGGCCTATTGCAGGCACCAGTCCAGCCCGTCGCGGCGCACCTGAAAGATGCGCGCGCCCACCTTGCCGGTACGTTTGCGTACATAGGGTCCGGGCTTCACGGCTTTCCACTTGTTGGGGTTGGGCAGGATGGAGGCCAGACGCGCCGCTTCCGCCGCTGTCAGGTCGCTCGCCGGTTTGCCGAAATAGGATTGGGCGGCAGCCTCCGCGCCATAGTTCCCGTGCCCCCAATCTACCGTGTTCAGATACACGGTCATGATCCGCTTTTTCGGCAACAGAAATTCCATCAGCACGGTTTCATAGGCTTCCGCGCCCTTGCGCACCCAGCTTCGCGTGACGGTGCCGAACAGGCTGCGTGCCGCCTGCTGGCTGATGGTACTCGCCCCATGCAGCGTGCGCTTGGGATTGCGCTTGTGCTTTTTCAGGGCCTTGTCGATGGCTTCCCAGTCAAAGCCGTGATGGCTGCAGAATTTCTGATCTTCGGCTCCGATCACCGCGCGGCCAAGATAGGGCGAAATCTCGTCGGCCTCGCGCCAGGAATAATGCACGTCATCGCCGCTGATGAGCCCGATCACCACCTGCGGTGTGGCGGGCACCGGCACAAAGCGGAACAGCAGAACGATGAAGGCCGGAACGACCAGCGCATAGAACAGCGCCATCGCAAAGATGCGCCGCACCCAGGGCTTCCGTTTTCCCCGGCCATGCCAGTACCAGTTGAGAAATTCACGCATGAACCCGAAAAACGCCCGCTTCCCCCGGATGGAGCTTAGCCTCAGAGCCGTGCGTTGCGAAGACGCAGCGCATTGGCGATCACGCTGAAAGAGGAAACGCTCATCGCCGCCGCTGCGATCATGGGCGAAAGCAGCCAGCCGGTCAGGGGATAAAGCACGCCCGCCGCCAGAGGCACGCCCAGTGCATTATAGAAGAAGGCGAAGAACAGGTTCTGCTTCATGTTGGCCATGGCGGCCTGTGCCAGCCGCCGCCCGCGCAGCAGGGCCGAAAGCTCGCCCTTCAAAAGCGTCAGCCCAGCCGTTTCGATGGCGGCATCCGAGCCCGTGCCCATGGCAATGGAAACGTCTGCCGCCGCAAGGGCAGGGGCATCGTTCACGCCATCGCCTGCGAATGCCACAACCTGGCCGCGTTCATGGCGCTCCGAAACCAGTTTGGCTTTGCCTTCCGGCGTCATCCCGGCGGCCACCTCGTCGATGCCAGCTTCCTTCGCCACGGCCCGCGCGGTGACTTCGGCATCGCCCGTCGCCATCACGATGGACAATCCGCTTTCGGAGAGTTCGCCGATCAGCTTCGCGGCGTCCGCCTTCAGCGGGTCTTTCACCGCCACAAGGCCGAGCAGTTTTCCATCCTTCGCAACAAAGATCGCGGTCGCGCCATCGGCACGCAGCATTTCGGCTTCATCTTCAAGCGCCGACACATCGACGCTGTTGCTTTTCAAAAGCTCCGCGCGTCCCACCAGCGCGGGCTTGCCGCCGATGCTGCCTTTAAGACCTTGCCCCGTCACGCTCTCGAAACCGGAAACGGTTGGCAGAGAAAGTTTGCGCTCCTTCGCCGCCACCTCGATCGCGTGCGCCAATGGGTGCGCGCTGCCGCGTTCCAGCGCTGCCGCCGCCGTCAGCACATCGTCTTCGCTTGCGCCGTCCTGCGCGCGAATAGCGAACAACGTCGGCTTGCCTTCCGTCACCGTGCCGGTCTTGTCGAGGATCAGCGTGTCTGCCGCCGCGAAGCGTTCGAGCGATGTGGCATTGCGCACAAGAACACCCGCTTGCGCGCCTTTGCCCACCGCCACCATCACCGACATCGGCGTGGCAAGGCCGAGCGCACAGGGGCAGGCAATGATGAGCACTGAAACGCCGGCAAGCAGGCCGTAATTGAACGAAGGCTCCGGCCCGAACAGCCACCACGCGAAAAATGCCGCCAACGCGCAGCCAACGACGAGCGGCACGAACCACGCCGCCACGCTGTCGGCCAGCGCCTGCGTGGGCGCGCGGCTTCTCTGCGCTTCGGCAACGAGCGACACGATCTTGGAAAGCATGGTGTCCGCGCCCACGCGCGTGGCTTTCATGGTCAGTGCACCATCGCCGTTCAGCGTGCCGCCGGTCACCGCGTCGCCTTTGGCCTTCGTCACCGCTACGGATTCGCCGGTGAGCATGGATTCATCCACCGCGCTTTCGCCGTCGATCACTTCGCCATCGGTCGGCACCGCTTCACCGGGCCGCACAAGCAGCACATCGCCCGCCACCACATCGGACAGCGGCACATCCTCCGTGCCGCTCGCGGTCTTGCGGCGCACGGTCTTGGGTGAAAGATCGAGCAGTGCGCGCACCGCCGCGCCGGTTTGCGCTCGCGCGCGCAATTCCAGCACCTGACCCAGCGCCACCAGCGCAACGATCACGCTCGATGCCTCGAAATAGACGGGGGGCGCATCGCCCATGCGATACATGTGCGGCACAAGATCGGGAAACAGCAGCGCCACCGCGCTGTAAGCGAACGCCACGCCAACGCCGAGTGCGATCAGCGTGAACATGTTGGCATTGCCGGTGATCGCGCCTTTCCATCCGCGCGCGAAGAACGGCGCCGCCGCCCACAGCACCACCGGCAAACTCAGCGCGCCTTCGATCCACGCCCGCATGGAAGCATCCAGCACGGAATCGAACAGCCCGAATTCGCCGCCCATGGAAAGCACCAGCACCGGCAGCGAAAGCACCGTCGCAACGATGAAGCGCAGCCGCATGTCGCGATATTCGCTGTCGTCGGCTTCGGCGGTGGGATCAAGCGGCTCCAGCGCCATGCCGCAAATCGGGCACGCCCCCGGCCCCACCTGCTTCACCTCCGGATGCATGGGGCAGGTGTAGATCGCTTTCTTCTCGGCGTCTGTCGCCGCCGCCGCAGGCTTTGGGGCGAGATATTTCGCGGGCTCCGCCACAAACTTGTCGCGGCATTTCGGATTGCAGAAGAAATAATCCGTCCCGTGATGATGCGCCGTGTTGCCCTTGGCCCGCGCGGAATCCGGCGCAACGCGCATCCCGCAGACCGGATCGGTCACTTTGCCGTCGTCATTCATTGGCTTGGAATACCCCCAAGGGGTATCCCGCGCAAGCTCATTCCGCCGCTGCCATCCGGTCGCTGAGCGGATAGGGCAGGCGGTCCACCATTTCCTTCGGGCACACCTGCCAGAAGCTTGGCAGTTCCAGATCCCATTGCGTCAGCAATTGCTGCGCGAAGGCCGATCCGGTTTCGAGGCGGTGCTCCTCGATCAGTCCGCGTAGAACGCCTTCCCAATGCGCGCTTGATACACGCTGCCACACCACACTGTCGGAATTGACGTGTTCGTCGAAGCGTTGATCGGCGTCGTAGATGAAGGCCATGCCACCCGTCATACCCGCGGCGAAGTTGTCGCCGATGGGGCCGAGGATCGCCACCATGCCGCCCGTCATGTATTCGCAGCCGTTGGAGCCGCAACCCTCCACCACGGCCACCGCGCCGGAATTGCGCACGGCAAAGCGCTCGCCCGCCTGTCCCGCCGCGAACAGCTTGCCCGCGGTTGCGCCGTAAAGAACGGTGTTGCCGATGATGGTGTTTTCGCTTGCCACGAATTTCGTGCTGGTCATCGGGCGCACCACGATGGTTCCGCCGGAAAGACCCTTGCCCACATAGTCGTTGGCATCGCCGAACACTTCGATCTTCAGGCCTTGCACCGAAAACGCACCCAGCGACTGGCCGCAGGAGCCGCGCAGCCGCAAGGTCAGATGCGCGGGCGGCAGGCCCGTCATTCCCCATTTGCGCACCATGCGCGAAGAGATGCGCGCGCCGATGGAACGCATCGTGTTGCGCACATTGTAGGTGAGCTGCATTTTCTCGCCGTCCCGCAGAAGCGGTTGGGCGTCTTTTTCAATCTGTGCGTCCAGCGTATCGGGCACTTCATTGCGGCCCTTCTGCGTGGAATAGCGCGCATGATTGCCCGGATCGGCCTGCACCAGAAGCGGATTGAGGTCCAGATCGTCGAGTTCTTCGGCGCCGCGGCTCATCTGGTAGAGCAGGTCGGTGCGCCCGATCACTTCTTCCAGTTTGCGGAAGCCAAGTTCGGCCAGAATCTCGCGCACCTCTTCGGCGATGAAGCTGAACAGGTTCACAACTTTTTCCGGTGTGCCGGTGAATTTTTCGCGCAGCGCTTCGCTCTGCGTGCACACGCCGACGGGACAGGTGTTGGAATGACATTGGCGCACCATGATGCAGCCCATTGCCACCAGCGATGCCGTGCCGATGCCGAATTCTTCCGCCCCCATCATCGCGGCCATCACCACGTCGCGTCCGGTGCGGATGCCGCCATCGGTGCGCAAGGTCACGCGATGGCGAAGATTGTTGAGCGTCAGGATCTGGTTGGCTTCGGTCAGCCCCATTTCCCACGGCACACCGGCATATTTGATGGAGGTCTGCGGGCTGGCGCCCGTGCCGCCATTGTGGCCGGAGATCAGGATCACGTCGGCTTTAGCCTTGGCAACGCCTGCCGCGATGGTGCCGATGCCGGTGGAGGCCACCAGCTTCACGCACACCCGCGCATCCGGATTGATCTGCTTCAGATCATAGATCAGTTGCGCCAGGTCTTCGATGGAATAAATGTCGTGATGCGGCGGTGGCGAGATCAGCATCACACCCGGCGTCGAATGGCGCAGCCGCGCGATCATCTCGGTCACCTTGAAGCCAGGCAATTGTCCGCCTTCGCCGGGCTTGGCGCCCTGCGCCACCTTGATCTCCAGTTCGCGGCATTGGTTCAGATATTCCGCCGTCACACCGAAACGCCCGCTCGCCACCTGCTTGATGGCGCTGTTCGGGTTGTCGCCATTGGGCTTGGGGCGGAAGCGCACGGGATCTTCGCCGCCTTCGCCGGAATCGGATTTCGCGCCGATCCGGTTCATGGCGATGTTGAGCACTTCATGCGCTTCGGGCGAAAGCGCGCCGAGCGACATGCCCGGCGTTACGAAGCGCTTGCGGATTTCGGTGGTGGATTCCACTTCTTCCAGCGCCACCGGCTCGCCGCCGGGCTTCAGTGCCATCAGATGGCGCAGCGAAACCGGCGGCAGATTCCACACGCCCTCCGAATAGCGGCGATAGGTGCCGTAGGAATCCGTCGCCACCGCCTGTTGCAGCGTGTGGATCAGCTGTGCGCCATGCGCATGCGTTTCGCCTTTGGCGCGCGCACGATAGAAGCCGCCGACCGGCAGCGCGATCACCTCTTCGTCAAAGGCGCGCGCATGCAGACGGGCCACTTTCGCGGCGATGCCCTGCAGCCCGATGCCCGAAATGCGGCTCGACATGCCGGGGAAAATCTCCGCCACCATGGAGCGTGACAGTCCCACCGCCTCGAAATTGTAGGCGCCGCGATAGGACGAGATCACCGAAATGCCCATCTTCGACATGATCTTCAGCAACCCGGCGCTCACCGCATCCAGATAGCGCTTCACGCATTGGCCGAGTGGAACGGTGCCGAACAGTCCGCGCGCATGGCGATCCGCAATGCACTCCTGCGCCAGGTAGGCATTCACCGTCGTCGCGCCCACGCCGATCAGCACCGCGAAATAATGGGTGTCGAAGCATTCGGCCGAACGCACATTGATGGAGGTATAGCTGCGCAGCCCCTGCCGCAGCAGGTGCGAATGCACCGCACCCGTCGCCAGAATCATCGGAATGGCGGCCAGTCCGGAATCGATGCGCTCGTCCGTCAGGATCAGGTGGCTATAGCCTTGCCGCACCGCGTCCTCGGCTTCCGCGCGAATGCGGGCAATAGCATCGCGCAGTGCGTTGTCTTCGGGCACGCCTTCGGTCACGCGGAAGACGCAATCGATTTCGTAGAAGCTGCCGCCAAGGTGCTTGCGCATGCGTTCATACATGCCGGTGGAGATCACCGGGCTTTCCAGCACGAACACTTCGGCCTGGCTTTCGTCCTGCGCCAGCACGTTGCCGAGATTGCGGAAGCGCGTCTTCAGGCTCATCACCCGTTCCTCGCGCAAGGGATCGATCGGCGGGTTCGTCACCTGGCTGAAATTCTGGCGCAGATAATGCGAAAGCGGCCGGTATTGATCGGAGAGCACCGCCAGTGGCGTGTCGTCGCCCATCGAACCGATGGGCTCCTTGCTGTCCTCCACCATCGGATGAAGAATGAGTTCGAGGTCTTCCAGCGTCAGCCCCGCTGCCATCTGCCGCTTGCGCAGGGTGGGCCTGTCATACATGCGCGGTTCCGGGCCCGGTCCGATGATCGGCTCCAGTTCCACGATCTTGCTGGTCCATTTCTCGTACGGATATTCGCCTGCGAGCCGGTCCTTGATCTGGCGGTCTTCGTAGAACGCGCCTTCCTTCAGATCGAGCGCGATCATCTGTCCGGGGCCCACGCGGCCTTTGCGCACGATCTTGGTTTCGTCGAACACCACAAGGCCGGTTTCCGAACCCACGAACAGCAAACCGTCTTCGGTGATCGAGTAGCGTTGCGGACGAAGGCCGTTGCGGTCCATGCCTGCGATCACCCAGCGGCCATCGGTTGCGGCAAGCGCGGCAGGCCCGTCCCATGGCTCCATCACCGCGTTGGCGTAGGCATACATGGCGCGATGCGCATCCGGCATGGTCGATGCCTTTTTCGACCACGCTTCGGGAATAAGCAGCGTCTTGGCCAGCGGCGCGGTGCGGCCTGCGCGCACCAGAACTTCGAACACCGCATCGAGCGCTGCGGAATCCGAGCTGCCCGGCTGGATGATCGGCTTGATGTCGCCGCCATGCTTGCCGAACAGTTCGGATGCCATCTTGAACTCGTGGTTCTTCATCCAGTTCACGTTGCCCTTCAGCGTGTTGATCTCGCCGTTGTGGGCCAGCATCCGGAACGGCTGCGCCAGCCGCCAGGTGGGGAACGTGTTGGTGGAATAACGCTGATGGAAAATCGCGAACGCGGATTTGAAGCGCTCGTCCTTCAGGTCGGGATAGAAATTGGAAAGCTGCTCCGCCAGGAACATGCCCTTGTAGATCAGCGAACGCGACGACAGCGAGCAGATGTAGAAATCGGCAATGGCCGCTTCGCGCACGCGCTTCTCGATGCGCCGCCGGCAGAGATAAAGCTGCCGCTCCAGTTCCTCCACATCCGGCATGGAGCCGACTTCGAACATGATCTGCTCGATCTCTGGCCGTGTGGCGTTGGCCTTTTCGCCGATGATGGAAATATCCACCGGCACCTGACGCCAGCCATAGATATAGAAGCCGAAGGAAAGAATTTCGGATTCGACGATGGTTCGGCAGGTCTCCTGCGCGTTGTAATCGGTGCGCGGCAGGAAGATCATGCCCACCGCGATATCGCCTTCGCGCACTTTGTGTCCGGTATCGGCGACGGAATCGCGGAAGAAATCCTGCGGCACCTGCAAATGAATGCCCGCGCCGTCGCCGGTCTTGCCGTCGGCATCCACGGCGCCGCGGTGCCACACCGCTTTCAACGCTTCGATCGCGCGCACCACCACATCGCGGCGCGGCTTGCCATTCAGCGCGGCGATCAGGCCGACGCCGCAGGCATCGTGCTCCTGTTCCGGCGAATAGGCGTGCCCGTCTTCAAGGGTCTTGGCGTTGCGGATGAACCGTTCAATCTCTTCCATCGTCTTCACTCCGCCGCTTCGCGCAGGCGCGCGGCCTTTGCGGCCAGATATTTGTGCATGGCGGCTGCCGCATCGCGGCCATCGCGGATCGCCCAAACCACCAGTGAAGCGCCGCGCACAATGTCGCCACCGGCGAACACGCCGTCCATGCTGGTCATGTGCGTTTTGGCATCGGCATCCACGGTGCCCCAGCGCGACATCTTCAAATCCGGCGCGTTGAACAACGTGCGCAAATCTTCGGCGTCGAAGCCCAGCGCCTTGATCGCCAGATCGCAGTCCAGCGTGAAATCGGAATCCTTGATCTCTTCCGGCGTCTTGCGGCCGCTCGCATCGGCCATGCCAAGGCGCATGCGTACGATGCGTACGCCTTCCACGTTCTTCTTGCCGAGGAAGGATTTCGGCAGCGTCAGCCACTCGAAGCGCACGCCTTCCTCTTCGGCGTTCGCCACTTCGCGCAAGGAACCGGGCATGTTGTCCCGGTCGCGGCGATAGATGCAGGCAACAGATGTTGCGCCCTGCCGCATGGCCGTGCGCACGCAGTCCATCGCCGTGTCGCCGCCGCCGATCACGGCCACGTTTTTGTCCTTGGCGTTCAACATGCCGGATTCAAATTCGGCAACCTTGTCGCCAAGCCCGGTCTTGTTGGAGGCGATGAGATAATCGAGCGCAGGCACCACGCATTTGAGGCCGACGCCCGGCGCCTCGATTTCACGGGGCTTGTAAACGCCAGTGGCGATGTAAACCGCATCATGCTGGTTGCGCAGATCGGCGAGCGAAGCATCGCGGCCCACGTCAAAACCGAGCTTGAACACCACGCCGCCATCTTCCAGCCGCTTTACGCGGCGGGCCACGACATCCTTCTCCAGCTTGAAGTTGGGAATGCCGTAGATCAGCAGACCACCCGCGCGGTCGTGCCGGTCATAGACCGTCACTTTGTATCCGATGCGGCGAAGCTCTTCGGCGGCAGCAAGCCCCGCCGGACCCGCGCCGACCACGCCAACCGATTGCGCCAGCGTGCGGCGCGGCTTTAGCGGTTTCACCCAGCCGCGCTCCCAGGCGGTGTCGGAGAGATATTTCTCCACCGAGCCAATGGTCACCGTGCCGTGGCCGGATTGTTCGATCACGCAATTGCCTTCGCACAGGCGGTCCTGCGGACAGATGCGGCCGCAGATTTCCGGCATGTTGTTGGTCGATTGCGAGAGCTCGTAAGCCTCTTCCAGCCGCCCCTCGGCGGTCAGCTTCAGCCAGTCGGGAATGTTGTTCGAAAGCGGGCAGTGCACCTGGCAGAACGGTACCCCGCACTGGGAGCAGCGCGAGGCTTGCTCGGCCGCTTTCTGCTCCAGGTAGTCGGCATAGATCTCGTGGAAGTCGCGAGCGCGCTCTGCCGCTGGCCGCTTTTCCGGCATCTGCGGAGGCAGGGAGATGAAGCGCAACATTCGTTCGGCCATTTCGGCCTCCACGCAATCGGGTTACCGGGATGGGCTCGTGTAAGGGATTCTGCCCTTCGAATCCAGTAGAGATGTCATTCATATGGCAGCAACACTGACTATAATAGGTTGATATTTTCGCCGCAGGGTTCTTTGTCATCTGTCATGCAACGCCAATATGTCATAAATACTGTCTATATGGAATATTTCCTAAAATAGTCTTGTCGCAGGCTTATTGTCTTCCCACATCGGAGGCATGCCTCGTCGTCTCTTTCGTCCCCGCAAGTGCGTTCTGGTCCCGCGCCGTCCTGCCGAAGCCAAAGTGGCAGCGGATCAATCGCTTGCGGGTGGCTCGGGCGAATTGAACCTCGAAAAATTTGTGCCCCCTCCGACACGCAGACGGGGTGCGCCGCGCGGCAACACAAACCGCTTGGTTCATGGCCGCTATTCGCGAGCCGCCAGAGAATTCCGTGCCGAAGCGCGGGCGCGCATTGCCGAAATGCGCGCGCTGGCGAAGTGGGGTTACGAAGTGGCCGAGCTTCTGGAAATACTTGAATTGCTCCGCCGTCACAGCGAAGTTCGCGCCGCTGCTTCGGGTCCGGGCCATGTACGACATCTTGAACGCCATCCTCCTCGGCATCGTCGAGGGGCTCACCGAGTTTCTGCCCGTCTCCTCCACGGCACATCTTCTGATCTTCGAGGATATTCTGGGCTTCGCGCCCAAGGGCGAAGTGTTCCCTATCGTCATCCAGTTCGGGGCGATCCTTTCGGTCGTCGCCGTCTATTGGCGCAAGTTCTGGAATGTCACCGTCACGCTGCCCTCAAGCCCGCAATCGCGTCACTTCGCGCTCGCCGTGATCGTGGCGTTTCTTCCGGCGGCGGTGATCGGTGCCGCCGCGCATGGCTTCATCAAGCATGTGCTCTTCCGGCCCGATATTGCGCCACTCGTCATCGCCACCACGCTGATCGCGGGCGGCATCATCATCCTGTTCTTCGAACGCATCGCGCCGAAGCCGCGCTTCATGGATGCCGACAATCTGCCGCTCTCCAAGGCGCTGCAGATCGGTTTCTGTCAGGTGCTGGCGATTTTTCCCGGCGTGTCGCGATCGGGTGCAACCATCCTTGGCGGCGAATTGCTAGGCGTGGACCGCAAGGCCGCCGCCGAATTCACCTTCTACCTCGCGGTGCCAACGATGTTCGGCGCGGCGGTGTACGATCTCTACAAGAACCGCGACGTGCTCACGATGGATTCCGCGCTCGAAATCGCCATCGGTTTTGTGGTGTCGTTTCTGGTGGCGTGGGTCGTGGTGAAGACGTTTGTCGCCTTCGTCGGCCGCTTTGGCCTCAAACCCTTCGCCTGGTACCGCATCGCCGCAGGGCTTGGGATTATCGCGTTCTTGATGCTGCGGTAGTTGAAGCAACACACGGTCGCATTCACACCCTCAATTGTCATGGCCCGCAAGTTCGTAGCGGCAGCGTGCGAACGGGCCATGACATCCCAAGGTTTTACGAGGTGACCTCAGCCGCCTCATCCGCCACCGCTTCGAACTGGCCCTTGGGGCGGAAGCGCCACAGATACGAAGGCGCGATTGCTTCGAGCGAATCCGGTGTGATGCCCAGATCGGCAAAACCCGGCATGCCGTCATGAACCACATTGTCGGTCTTCAGCATCCTCACCTGATCCAGCGTCAGGATCGGGTTGGGCAGAAGGCCAAGGAACACCGCCTTCAGGCTTGCAAGGCCGAACGGCACGGGAATGAGCAGCTTCTTGCGGCAGGTCTGTTTCAAAAGGAATTGCATCAGCGCCTTGAAGCTGATCGTTTCCGGCCCACCAAGTTCATAGGTCTTGCCGCGCGTTGTCTCATCGCCCGCGCATTTCAGGATCGCGGCGGCGACATCGCCAACAAACGCAGGCTGGAAGCGCGTGTGTCCACCGCCGATCAACGGCAGGAACGGCAGCATCGCCGCAAGCGATGCGAATTTGTTGAGGAAGGAATCTTCCGGCCCAAACACCACCGAGGGTCGAAGGATCGCCGCATCCGGAAACGCCGCGCGAATGCGCGCTTCGCCATCGGCTTTGCTCTTTGCATATTTGGCTTCGGATTCCTCATCCGCGCCAATAGCCGACACATGCACCAGCGCCTTCGCACCCGCCGCTTTTGCGGCCTTGGCGATGTTCTCCGCCGCTTCGGCGTGAACCGCCTCGAAGCTCTGATGGCCGCTCTGCCAGAGAATGCCGACAAGGTTCACCACCGCGTCGGATCCGGCGACGGCCCGCGCCACCTGTTCGGCGTCGGTCGCGTCGGTCTTCACGATGGCGATCTGGCCCACATTGCCCATGGGCAAGAGATAGTTGGCGAGGTTGGGATGACGGACCGCGACGCGGATGCGCCATCCGGCCTTGGCGAAGGCGCGCACGGTATGCCGCCCCACAAACCCCGAGCCGCCGAAGATCGTGACGAGAGAGGTCATGGCGAAATGCTCCACGGGATAGGTCCGATTCAAGGGCCGTTCATAGCCAATGGGGCAGGGGCAGGAAAGCGCGCCCTTTGCCGCCCGTCCGCCGGGTGCCGCCATCTGAGCGTGCTCAGTGCCTTGAATCCGGGCGCCGGGCCATCGGCAAGCTATGCGTTGACTTCACTTTTCCGGCCACCTAAACATCCCGCCCTTCGGCCTGCCCAGATGGCGGAATTGGTAGACGCACTAGTTTCAGGTACTAGCGCTGCAAGGCGTGGAGGTTCGAGTCCTCTTCTGGGCACCAGGCATTCCCGCAGATGCTCCTAAAGCATCCGCTCCAGCCGCTGGCGGATGATGTCTTCGGCTTCTTTCACCGTGCGCTCGATCAGTTCCTTGCAGGTGGGGATGTCGTGGATCAGGCCCACCACCATGCCGCAGGACCAGGCGCCCGCGCCCACTTCGCCCTCCGTCATCACCTTCGGGTAGACGCCCGCCACTTCGGCGATGATGTCTTCGAATTTGAGGTTGGCGCCGAGCGTCTTTTCCTTTTCGAGGAGGCGCTCCACCGCCGGGTTGTTCAGCACGCGCTCGGTGTTGCGCAAGGGGCGCATCACGAGCCGCGTGTCGAGTTCGGTGGCTGCAACGAGCGCTTCCTTCACCTTCTGGTGCACCGGCGCTTCCTTGGTGGCGATGAAGCGCGTGCCCATGTTGATGCCTTCCGCGCCCATGGCCAGTGCGGCCGCCAGCGAGCGGCCGTTCGCCATGCCGCCCGAAGCGATGAAAGGTATCTTCAGTTCTTCGGCCGCGCGCGGCAGAAGGATCATGTTCGGCACGTCGTCTTCGCCGGGATGGCCGCCGCATTCGAAACCATCAACACTCACCGCATCGCAGCCGATCGCTTCGGCCTTCAGCGAATGGCGCACGGAGGTGCATTTGTGAATGACCTTGATGCCGTGTTCCTTCAAGAGCGGCATCCATTTCTGCGGATTGTTGCCCGCGGTCTCCACCACCTTGATGCCGCCATCGATGATGGCCTTGATGTAGCCGGGATAATCCGGTGGCGTGACCGAAGGCAGAAAAGTCAGGTTCACGCCGAAGGGTTTGTCGGTCATTTCGCGGCAGCGCGCGATTTCCTTGGCGAGCAGATCGGGGGTGCGCTGGGTGAGTGCCGTGATGATGCCAAGTCCGCCCGCATTGGAAACAGCGGCGGCCATTTCCGCAAAGCCGACATAATGCATACCGCCCTGAACGATAGGGTGCTTGATGCCAAGCATTTCTGTAATGCGCGTTTTCACGGGAGCCACCAGCCTGATATTTCGAGCAGCGGAGCCTGCCTTGGCCCACGCGCGCGGGCAAGCGGCAAGTTCGCCCGGCAAAGCTCAGCCGTAGCGGCAGCCAAGCCTTCCCGCTTCGGCTATTTTCGCGCCGTGCCGATCAGGCCCTGAACGCCCATGCCGGCGTCGACGACCGCGATGTCGATTGATGCGGCGTCAAAGCCTCCCTCTGCCAATAGTTGGCGCAGGTCCCCGGCATTGAAAAGGCGATGGCTGCCGGTATGCGCGAAGGACCAATGCCGCATTGAATCGCGCTCGGTCACGTACACGACGAGCTTACCGCCGGGGACGAGAGTTCGGCACGCCTCTTCCACATCCCTCTCGGACCAAAAATAGGCCACATTCACGGCGAGAACGGAATCGATCTTGCCGTCAGCGATGGGCAGCGCGTCGCTTCGTCCATGGTGCAGGTGTAGTCGGCCTTTTCGTATTGCGTTGGCGTTCTTGTGAGACGCCATCGCCAGCATGTCGGTCGAGTGGTCGATCCCGAAAATCGTGCCCGTTGGGATGTGCTTTAGCAATTTCGCTATCGTGTCGCCGGGTCCAAAGCCTATTTCCAGAATGCTTTCGCCGTCACGTGGTGCAAGCGCATCCAGGGCAAGTGCGTTGGCGCGCCGGTTTGCGATGCGCATCGCCCAGGCCAGATGCCGGCCAGCCCAGCCAGCCGGACAGCGCAGCTGGCAGCCCAGAATGTGTGCAAGTCCGTTCTTGCGGTGTTGTGTTGCTGGCGTAAGGGTAGTGCGCAGAGACACTTACGAAGCCGATGCGAGCTTGCGCTGTGCCTTTGCGAGCAGTGCGCGGATTTCTGCACGGCGACCGGCGTCCCAAACTGGCCGGTCCGGATGCGCGGGAAGTTCGAGCGCATGCTTCAGATATTTTGCAGATTTTGCGTATTCACCCTGCTGAAAGAGGAAGTCCCCATAGAAATAATTTGCATCCATGCCATCGGGCGCGATAGCAACCGCATGTTCCAGATATTGGCGCGCCTTATCGTTGTCACCGAAGCCCACCGGAAAGCCAGGCACGCGGTAGTAGAGTGTCCCCAGGCTGGTCGGCACAGCGGCGTCCAGCGCGTTTGGATCGATCTTCTCTGCTTTTTCGAAAAGTGCACGCGCATCCTTGGCCCAACCAAGTGCCGTGAATACGCTAGCGATGGCCGCTTCCTCGCTCGTGATTATGCCTTGCCAGATCAGCGGTTCCGCGTGACCGGGGTAATGCTGCGCCACTTGAGCGGCGTCCTTGCGCAACGCGTCGATCTGGTCCAGCTGCGCGCTCTGATCTTTTACCTGATAGACGATATGCGCCCAGCCGTGTTCCAGCCGCACGACATCGGATTGCATTGCGGCATTGTCCGCAGCCACAGCGGAAAGAGGCCATGCGAAGCAATAGGCAAACAGTGCAGTAGAAAGTGCCAGATTGGACGTTTTCATGAGTAACTCCATCGATCGGGTTCAGGATTCAAACAGGGTCGCCGCTTTTCTGTCGTTCGGCGCCAGTGCCGTGTCTACGAGGCGCGGCAGCACACCGTTCACGCGTACGAAAAAGCTTTCGGGAAAGCCTATGAAAACGTCCTTCCGCCGCTTGGCGATAGCCTGAACAATGCGTGCAGCCGTCGCCTGGGGCGGATCCATGTTCATCTTGGTCACCGCCGCATAGCGCATGATTTCTGGTGTGGAGAGGCCAGCGCGCACCGCACGCGGCGCGATGTAAGTTACGGCGATGTCGGTGCCATTCAGTTCGCGGCGCAAGGCTTCGCTGAAGGTCCGCAACCCTGATTTTGCACTGGAGTAAGTGACAAAATGCGCGAACCCGATCGAACCGAACACGGAGCCAATATTCACGATCTGGCCGTGTCCGCGCTCGCGCATGCCTGGTATCACCGCCCGGGAAAGCAACACCGGCGCGATCAGGTTGACCATGTAACCGCTTGCGATCTGAGCGGCTGCCTGACGCTCGAAGGGCCCAAAATATTGCACACCCGCAAGGTTGATAAGGACGTCGGGTTTCAGCGCGACAACCGCTGCGCTCGCATCTGCGATCCCCCTCTCGTCCCCGAGGTCGGCCTTTAGGAATTTTGCATCGAAGGGTAGCGCGTCGACACGGTCGACCACATGAAGGTCTGCACCGATATCTTGCAGTCCTTGTGCGACGAGCTGGCCCAGTCCGCCGCCGCCACCGGTGAGCACAACTTTCCGACCCTCAAGCTGCATGTTGCACCTTCGCCGCGTTGTGCGGGATCGCGCGGAATACGTTTCCGAACAGCACGAACATGCGGCGCGCCATATGCACGATGGCGGCTCTATCTTCTTCGATATCGATGCGGTCCATGAGCGACCGGAAAAACTCCATATGACCGATGTCGAGCGCGCCGTGCGACGTCAGGTAGCGAAAGCAGCTGGGCGGCAATTGCAGCGAGCGCATGAGTGCCTGGGCACCTCTCGTCGCCAACTGGGTGCTGGTACCCTCCAGAACAAACACCATCCCGAAGAACCCAACAGGGTTGATGCGGTTCACGTAGTCATACGCGTAGGCGACCATCATCTCGGTTGCGGCAGCCGGCTGGCTCGCGCGCGCTGCTTCTCTGTTGCCACCAGCATTCTGGATGTCATCGAGGATCCATTCCTCGTGACCGGTTTCCTCATGGATGTATTCGCTGAGTGCGTCGTAAAGCCACTCGCGCCCCTTTGGAAGCTTGCTTCGCACAAGCTCGAGTAACGGAACCGTATGCTTCACATGGTGGTACGCCTGTTGAAGATAAAGCAGATAGGTTTCGCGCGTGATGCGGCCTTCCAGGCCATCTCGTATCTGTGGCGTGGCCATCAAATACTCGCGTTCCGCAATCGTTTCGTGAGCCAGACGTTCGAAAAAGGAGATGTATTGACCTTCATCAGTCAGGCAGCGTTGCATGACTTCCCTGTGCGCGGCGTGAATGGTCGCGCGACGCAGGCGGCCGTTGCCCGTCAATTGGGCGTTTGCAGGCGTAAACGGGAACACCTTCGTCCAATGCCGGACCTGCGCATAAGCGGGGAGGGCGGCGTTGGCGCATGCGACGGCTGCTGCGATTTCGCTGTTTTGAATGGTGATGGAACGGGGCACGATCAGCGCGCCCAGTGCCGGTGCGGCATCGCCGAACACCAATGCCTGCGCAATTTGTGGCTGCGCGGTGAGTTCGCTTTCTACCCACTCCGGCGAGACATTGCGCCCAAAGCCGGTTATGAGCGTGTTGGACTTTCGCCCTTCGATGTAGAGATATCCCTCGCGGTCTAGGCGGACGATATCGCCAGTTGAATAGGGGAGATTGGCTGCGCCTTCGCCGGCATAACCGAGGAACGCCGGGTTGTGCAGGATTGCTTCGCCGTCAGCAGAAACGCTCAATTGCACATGGGGTAGCACACGCCCAACGCTGCCTGCTCGTCGATACGACGGAGTGTTGAGCGCCACCACGGATGCGGCTTCGCTGAGCCCGTACCCCTCGTATACAGGAATGCCGACTTTTGTAGCTGCTTCCAGAACTGCTGGCGCAATGCGGGCACCGCCCACAGCCACAAGGTGAAGGTCTGGCAGCCGGATATTTCCTTCTGCCATTGTCGCGACAATCCCGCGCAGGAGTTCGGGGACGAGAATGAGCGTATTGGCTTGCGTGGCCGCCAATGCGTTCACAAGCGCCGCGATGTCAGGGACAAACGCCTTGCTGAAGCCGATGTCAGACTGCGGAAGCACGTGATAGCGCCCGCCAGCCAGTAGCGTGGTATATAGTCCAGCCACATTTTCCAGAAGAACGCCCAACGGCAATGCCGCAAAATGGACGCCGGCGTAGTGGGCGCCGATGCTATCGACAAGCGCAAGTGAAACGGTTTCCATCCCATCTTGCGACAGGCACACACCCTTGGGTTGGCCTGTTGAACCCGAGGTGTAGGTAACCTTCTGCGTGCATGGGGGAAGAAGAACCTCTGGCAGATCGAGGCGTTCAACTTGAAACTCGCTCCCAAGAGCCTGCAGAGGAACGCCATTGTTGACCGGCATGTCACTGATGAGAAATTCGGCACCCGTTTGCGCTAGCGCGTGTCGCATCTGTTCCGGCGTGAAAAACTTCGGAAGCGGCACCAATGTTCGCTTAAGTCGAACTGCCGCAAGGTCTATCAGTACCCATTCCGGAGTATTCTCTGCAACCAGCGCGATAGGGCGGCGCCCGGGGCAGGCGATTTCAAGCGCATTTGCAACCTCTGCAATGCGGCATTCGAGGGCGCCATAAGTCAGCGCGATCTTGCCACCACTCACTGCGATCTGTTGCTGGCTGGCCCTTGCGTGGCCTGATATCGCTTCAAGGACATAGCTCATGACATTACTGACCCGCTGCGATGAATTTTGGCGAACAATCGGCCGAGGTCGCTATTGCGCGTAGAAGGCAAAAATCGCTCCAGCGCCCTGAAGCACGGAGACACAGCGCTAGCGAGCACTTTCGGGTTCCGGCTGTAATAACTTCCCCATGATGCGCCGCCGTCGATCAGCGCTTGCGCCTTGGCTGCACCCAGTTCATTTGGCCGGAATCCGAAGAGATCGAAGGTTCGCCTGAGCGCGTCTGTCGCGGTAACGACTGCGTGGGTATAGTGGCGCTCACGCAGATAGGCTGCGAGTGCGATAAACAAAAATACGGATGCACCGCGCGCGCAGGAAGCAAGATTGCCGATCTCAACGATATTTGAGCGTGGAATTCCTGCGCCAAGCTCTTCCGCGAGTACATCTTCCACTGGGGATCCCAGATATTGCTCGAGAAACAGCGGTTCTTCGGCAGCACATCGGAAGCCAACGGCGCATAATGCTTTGCCCGAGACATCGTGCACGCTCATGATTGAAGGGTAGTGATGGGCAATGGCGGACCCGTATTCCCGCCAGTAGATCTCTTCGATCAGGCGCTCTACTTCGGACCGTTCGTTTTCGAAGCGCCGCGTGATTGAGATCGCTGCGGGTTCGAGCCGCGTCAACTTGCGAACACACCTGGCGTCGAGAATGAGCTTGCCGCCGACATGGTCAGCGGCCCGAAAGGCGAGCTCCATTATTCTGCCCCCCTCCGGTTGTGGTGTGCTGCCCGTCTTTGGTTTTGCGTGAACGGGCGGTAATCTGTGGGAGGCACCGGGGCTGCGAGTGGCACACAATACTCCTGACAATCGACATCGCATTGCTGCCCGCTGTCATCGCTTTTGGCTGGTTAAGCGGTGAATCGGGGACTTCACAGATCAAGACGCCGTCGGTTGGCGGCAACCCCACCGCCAATACGGCACCTTCTTGGCATCAAGCGCGGGGCGGATTAAAAGCGGCTCATGAAGATCAAGCTTTACAAGAACGATTTGCCGGACGGTCTGGACCTCGGCCCGATGGTCGCCATCGACACCGAAACCCTCGGTCTCAATCCGCATCGCGACCGGTTGTGCCTCGCGCAGCTGTCCAGTGGCGATGGCGTCTGCCACGCCGTGCAGTTCGACGCCGGAAAATACGATGCGCCGAATCTCAAGCGCCTGCTCGCCGATCCGAAATGCTTGAAGCTCTTTCACTTCGCGCGCTTCGATGTGGCGGTGTTCCGGCAATATCTCGGCGTCATCACCGCGCCGATCTATTGCACCAAGATCGCCTCCAAGCTCGTGCGCACCTATACGGACCGGCATGGCCTCAAGGATCTGGTGCGTGAACTCCTCGGCGTCGAGCTTTCCAAGGAGCAGCAAAGCTCCGATTGGGGCGCCTCCGAACTGACCGAGAAACAATTGTCCTATGCCGCCAACGATGTCGCGCATCTGCACAGGATGAAGGTGGTTCTGGACGAAATGCTGGCACGCGAAGGCCGAACGGAATTGGCCAGGGCCTGTTTCGACTTTCTGCCGTCACGCGCCGCGCTCGATCTTGCCGGCTGGCCCGACATCGATATTTTCGCCCACTGAATGCCATGACCGCAAAGCGCATGTCTGCTGTCCGCTCTCTGTCTCTCGCACTTGTGCTTCTGGCATTGGCTTCGCCTTTTGCCGCCGCCGATGCTGCAAGCTGGAAGCCGGGGCGGGTGATCGAGAAGGCGTGCATGGTTGGCGGCAAGACCACGCGCACCGACGGCGCCTGCGGATCGTGCGGCGGCGGTGTTCTTGCCTATCGTTTTGCGGCGCTGTGCGATGGCGCGGAGCAGGGAACAGCGCGGGGGTTCTTGGCCTGCAACGGGCGCAACTTCAACGCGGCGGAGCTTTCGGGCCTGCTGCGTGGCGATGCCGCCATGCGCCTGTCCAAAGTCAGCAAGGCGTGCCTGGCGCTTTAGGCCTGTATGGCGCGCCGTTTACCGCGCTGCGGCAGCCAGGTTGCAGCGGCCCGCCATCGCGCTCATAATTTGTTCAGGAATTGGCACGAATTTCGCGTCCCCCAGGGCTTGACGGGCCAGAGGTTCGGGCGCAATCAGGCCAAGGGGTCATTTCCGTTGCGGTTTTGCCGTTTCCGGCGCCCGCCCCGGACAACAAGGGTGTCTTCATGTCCGCTGCCCCCCAGCCGGCCTCCGCTGGCTCGGTCCATTCCGATCAGGATGCCGCGCGCCGCGTCTGCGAATATGCAGGCGAAGCCATTGCCGCGCTTGGTGCGGGACTGAACGGCGATTTCAGCCGGGCGGTTGATGCCATCCTGAACATCAAGGGCCGGGTCATCGTCAGCGGCATGGGCAAGAGCGGTCATATCGCCCGCAAGATTGCCGCCACGCTGGCGTCCACCGGTACCCCTTCGCATTTCGTCCACCCGGGCGAGGCGAGCCACGGCGATCTGGGCATGGTCACGCGGGAAGATGCGCTGCTGATGCTGTCCTATCGGGGCGAGACGGCCGAGCTGGGTGATCTCATCACCCATGCGAAGCGGCTGCGCATTCCGCTCATCGGCATTGCGGGCAATCCCCAATCCACGCTGTTGCAGGCCGCCGACATTCCGCTGGTGCTGCCGCCGGCGAAGGAAGCCTGCCCCATGGGCCTTGCCCCCACCACCTCCACAACGGTGATGCTGGTGCTGGGCGATGCGCTCGCAGTCGCGCTGATGGAGCGTCGCGGCTTCACCGCGGATCAATATCGCAATTTCCATCCGGGCGGCTCGCTCGGAAAGATGCTGGTGCGCGTCAGTGACATCATGCACGGCACCGATGAACTTCCGCTCGTCGGCCCCGACACGCCAATGCGCGATGTGCTCATCACGATGACGTCCAACCGCTTCGGCTTTGCCGGTGTGGCGGGCATAGTGGATGCTGATGGCAAGCTCATCGGCATTGTCACCGATGGCGATCTGCGCCGGCACATGGAACCGGCGCTGCTCGATCGCAAGGCGCGCGACGTGATGACGGCCTCGCCAAAGACCGTACCTGCCAGCATGCTTGCCGCCGAAGCGCTCACCATCATGAACACGGGCTCGCCAAAGGTCACCAGCGTCTTTGTTGTCGATCCCGCCGGCGATCCGCGAAAACCTGTCGGCTTCCTCAGCATTCACGATTGCCTGCGTGCAGGATTGAGCTGATGGCAGGCCGCAAGTCCAACGGCGCGGTGGCCGAGCCCATGGGCTCTGTGCCGCCGCAGCGCCAGCAACGCGATTGGGCCACCCGCGCGCGCGGCAGCATCGATGAGGCCAAGCGCTACACGCGCTTTGTCGTCATCATGAAGCGCGCGCTTCTGATTGCGGCGGGCGGCGTCATTCTGGCAGTGATCGCCTATTCGGTTCAGACCCGCGATCAGGACAAGGTGGCGATGACTTTCGACACGCTCGCCAGCCTGAAGGACGATCTGACGATGGTGAAGCCGAAGCTCACGGGCACCACGTCCGATGGCGATGCGTTCGTCGTAACGGCAGACACGCTGCGCCAGCTTGCGCGGGGCGCGCGCCGCGCCGCGCTGGTGAATGTGCAGGCCGATATCGCCCTGAAAAAGCAGAACGGCTGGATCAGCGTCACCGCATCGACGGGTACGCTCGATGCGGAATCCAAAACGGCCACGCTCAGGGACAACATCGCGGCCTATTCGGATCAGGGTTACGAGATTCACACCGATCTGATGAACATGGATTTGGGCAAGGGCGTGCTCGTGGGTCCGCACCCGGTCACCGGTCATGGACCGCTGGGTACGCTCAGCGCCGACCGGTTCGAGATCACGCGCGACACCAAGCAGATCAAGCTCAGCGGCAATGTGCATATGACCATCTATGCCGGGGCGCTGAAGAAATCGAAGAGTGGAGTCAGGAAGAAATGAATCGCTGGGCCACCATTGCCGCCGCTTGCGCGCTTCTTGCCGCGCCAACGGCTTTTGCCCAAACGCAGACCACCCTGCAACCGCAGGCGCAACAGCCGCAGACCCAGCAGGTCACGGGCTTGGGCAAGCATGATACCAGCGCCCCCATATCTGTCTCGGCAGACACTTTCCTCGGTGATTTCAATACCAAAGTCGGCACCTATTCCGGCAATGTCGTTGTCACACAGGGCACGTTCAAGTTGCGCGCGGACAAGGTGAAGGTCGGCGTCAAGGACGGTCAGGCGGATCGTATCGAAGCCAATGGTCATGTGCTGTTCGATTCTCCGAGCGGGCGCGCGTCGGGCGATCTTGGGGTCTATGAGCTGGCGCCGCGTACCATCACCTTCACCGGCAACGTCGTGCTGGCAAAGGAGAAGAACGTCATGCGCGGCACAAAGCTGGTTGTGAATCTCGGAACCGGGCTGGCCGCGCTCACGGCGCAGGGCATGCAAGGTGGCCGCGTGCAGAGCCTCTTTGTCCCCCAAAAGTCGAAAGATGGCGGCAAGTAGGCGGCAAACTTCATCCTTCCTTAAATACGAATAGGCACAGTTCTTGCCATGACCGACCAATCCCCCGGTGACACCAGCGAAAATCCTGCGCGCGACGGCATGTCCTTGCCGCGCGTGGTCGAGGGCTCGGGAGGGCTGGTGGTCTCGAAGATCGGCAAGAGTTTTCGCAAGCGCCCCGTGGTGCGCAATGTCAGTCTCACGCTTCATCGCGGCGAAGTGGTCGGCCTTCTGGGACCGAACGGCGCGGGCAAGACGACCTGTTTCTACATGATTACGGGCCTCATTCCCGCCGACACCGGCACTATCGAGCTGGACGGCCTGAATGTGACGGATCTTCCGATGTACCGGCGCGCGCGTCTTGGCATTGGCTATCTGCCGCAGGAAGCCTCCATCTTTCGCGGCCTCACCGCCGAAGAAAACATCCGCGCCACCGCCGAACTGGTGGAAAGCGATTCAAGCCGCTGCGAGGCGCTCGTCGAAGAACTGATGGCCGAATTCGGCGTCACGCATGTGAAGGATACGCCCGCCATTGCGCTTTCCGGTGGTGAGCGCCGCCGCGTGGAAATCGCCCGCGCGCTTGCCACGCATCCATCCTATATCCTGCTCGACGAACCGCTCGCCGGCATCGATCCCATCGCCGTGTCGGAAATCCGCGATCTGATCGTACAGTTGAAGGAGCGCGGCATCGGCATTCTGATTACCGATCATAACGTGCGCGATGCTCTCGATATCATCGACCGTGCTTACATCATTCACGAAGGTCAGGTGCTGAAGGAAGGCACGCCAAGCGAGATCGTGGGCGACCGCGATGTGCGGCGCGTCTATCTCGGCGAGCGTTTTTCGCTGTAGTTCACGGGTCAGGGGCAATGGCACTCGCGCAAAGATTGGAGATGAGGCAGGGCCAGTCGCTGGTCATGACTCCCCAGTTGCAGCAGGCCATCAAGCTGCTCCAGCTTTCCAATCTGGAACTGGCCGATTACGTCACCCAGGAACTCGAACGCAACCCGCTCCTCGAACGCGATGACCGTGATAGCGGTCCCGCCGAAGAGCCGCCTTCTGCCGCAGAGCAGAGTTCTGCCAGCGAAACCCTCGATAGCGCGCTCACGCGTGAAGACTATTCGCGCGCCGAGGACATGGATGCCTCGCACGAAGACATGTACGCCGAGCGCGAAACGCCGGGCGAGGCCGGAAGCGCGGCGCCCCTCGCGGATTGGACAACACTGCGTTCGGGTCCGCGCATTGATGGCGATGAATCTGCGCTTGAAGGCGCGCTGGCCTCTGCCGTTACGCTCAAGGATCATTTGCTCGATCAGCTTTCGATTGCCGCGCTGGATGGTGAGGCCCGCCTGATCGCGGCCTCCATCATCGATGCGGTCGATGAAGCCGGTTACATGCGCGCAGACATCGAGGAGATGGCGGCGCGGCTTGGGGCGCCAACGGAACGCGTTCTTGCGGTTCTGAAGACTGTGCAGGGGTTTGAACCCACAGGTGTCGCCGCGCGCGATCTGGCGGAGTGTCTTGCGCTGCAATTGCGCGAAAAGGGTCGCTGCGATCCGGCGATGGAGACGTTTCTCCAGCATCTGGATATGGTTGCGCGCCGCGATATTGCCGGTCTCACGTCGATCTGCGGCGTCGATGCCGAAGATATCGCCGACATGATCGCCGAAATCCGCACGCTCACGCCCAAGCCGGGCCTGGCCTTCGGCTCGGAGCCGGTCCAACCGGTGGTGCCCGATGTGTTCGTGCGTGAAGCCGTCGATGGCGGCTGGCATGTAGAATTGAATTCCGACACGCTGCCGCGGCTGCTGGTGAACGCGCGCTACTATTCCAAGGTGTCGTCCAGCGCGCGCGACAAGGATTCGAAGAATTATCTGACAGAATGCCTGAACAACGCCAACTGGCTTGTGAAAAGTCTGGATCAGCGCGCCCGCACGATCATGAAGGTTGCAAGCGAGATTGTGCGCCAGCAGGACGGGTTCCTCACCTATGGTGTGCGCCACCTGCGGCCGCTCAATCTGCGCACCATCGCCGATGCCATTGGGATGCATGAATCGACCGTCAGTCGCGTTACCTCGAACAAGTATATTGCGACGCCGCGGGGTGTATTCGAACTGAAGTATTTCTTCACCGCGTCGATCCAGTCTCTCGATGGTGGCGAATCGCACTCTGCCGAAGCGGTGCGTGACCGCATCCGCGAAATGATCGACAACGAATCCGCGGCGGAAATCCTGTCGGATGACAGGATTGTGGCGCTGCTCACCGCAGACGGCGTTAACATTGCCCGCCGCACGGTGGCCAAATACCGCGAAGCCCTCAGAATTCCGTCTTCCGTGGAGCGGCGGAGGTTGAAACACTGTGAATCCGCACCGATATCCTATAGGTGACAGGCTTCGTTGACTTTCGGTGAGGCCTCGACATATGGTCCGCCGCCTTTTTCGAAACGGTCGCGCAAGTGCGCGGTAAACAACGGGAACCCGTCAGGCCGTGCAGCAAAAAGAAGACATGAGAATCAGGGTTTCCGGCAAGCAGATTGAGATCGGTGAGGCGTTGCCCGAAAAGGTGCGCGTGCAGCTTTCCGAATCTGTCGGCAAGTATTTCGACGGCGGATTCGATGCGCATGTCGTGTTCTCGCGCGAGCGTTCGATGTTTCATGCCGATTGCACCGTGCATCTGGATGCCGGTGCGGTTATGAAGTCCGAAGGCGAAGCGGACGACGCGCACAAGGCGTTCGCACTCGCGCTTGAGCACATGGACAAGCAGGTGCGGCGCTACATGCGCAAGTTGAAGGGGCATCACGACTAGCGTGTCCGCGTCGCGGGGCGTTGGGGGTATGAAAGTTCACATGGAAATCACCGATTTGCTGGCGCCGGAAGCTGTGGCCGCCAACCTGAAGGCGCAGAACAAGAAGCAGCTGTTGCAGGAACTTGCGCAGCGCCTGTCGCACTTCACCGGTCTGCCGGAACGGCGCATTGCCGAAACGCTGATCGAGCGGGAGCGACTGGGTTCCACCGGAATGGGCCAGGGCATTGCGATTCCGCATGGCCGCCTTGCCGGTCTGCCGCGCATTGTCGGCATGTTCGCGCGCCTGGAAACACCCATTGATTACGATGCGGTTGATAGTCAGCCGGTCGATCTGGTGTTCGTGCTGCTGGCCCCGGAAGATGCGGGCGCGGATCATCTGAAGGCGTTGGCGCGTGTTTCGCGCGTGTTGCGCAACCAGACCACCTGCGAAAAGCTGCGCGCTGCCGCCAAGCCTGAAGTGCTTTATGCGCTTTTGACCGAGCGCTCCAACGGTCCCAATTCACAGGCCGCGTAATTCGCGCAGCCTGTCAAAACAAAAGGGGCCGCTTCGCGCGGCCCCTTTTTCGTTTCAGGCGTGTGCGTGTCAGTGAACGCTGACGGGTGTCAGTTCGTTCTGTACCGCCGCGCCATAGGCGCTGTCATAACCATCGGTGAAGCCAAGCACCGCGCCGTTCACGTCATGCAGCACATAGAGCGTCACGTTGTCCGGAACTTCGATTCCGGGCGGCACAATGCCCAGCCGTCGCGCTTCATCTGCGCGCGTCGGTTTGATGTAGGCGAGGCGGGGGCCGTGCGCCATGTCATCTGCTTCGAAACTCTCATACCTGTCGGTCATGGTGACCTCCTGTTTAATCTATGTAGGCACACGCCCCTCATTTTCCACCCGGCTTGGCCGAACGGATTTCAATTCTTCGCACCGATGTTTCCTGCCGCGGGCGTGTCAGCTCGACGGAGAGCAGGCCGTTCTCCAGTTTCGCATCACTCACCTCGATCCCGTCCGCGAGCACGAAGGCGCGCTGGAACTGTCGCGCGGCAATGCCGCGATGGAGGAAATTGCGTTCGCCGGAATCGATCTGCTTGCCACGGATCACGAGCTGGTTGTCTTCGATGCTCACGTTCAGCTCGTCAGGACTGAACCCGGCAACTGCGAGCGTGATGCGCAGGCGGCCTTCGCCTGCTTCCTCGATATTGTAGGGCGGATAGCCGTCTCCGGCCGCCTTGGCGGTCCGTTCGAGCAGCCTGTCCAGGTGCTCGAAGCCCAGAAGAAACGGGCTGTTGAAATAGGTATTCCGTGTCATCGCCAAAGCCCTCCTTGAGCGGCTCTGCCGGCGCCTTATTTTCAAGGCCGCCGGTTACAAATCACCTATGACGGCCCCATCGGGCGCCGCCTCCAGAACAAATGTGGGGTATTTTTCCGTCCAATCAAGACCCGCATTGCATGCGCGCGCGGGCAGGGGCAGAAGCCGCCCATGAGTGCCGCCCCGATTCAGGTGATTTTGGACGATGCCCGTCCGGGGCAGGCGCGGCTTGTGCGCTATCGGGATCCCGAATTCGTGATTGCCGCGCAGGCCGCGGATGAGGTTCCGGCGGCTTTTGCGGCCATGGCCGCAGCCCGCGCCGCCGGCAGGCATCTGGCGGGCTATTTCGCCTATGAGCTCGGGTATCTGCTGGAGCCGCGTCTCCTCCCGCTCCTGCCGCCGGACCGCATGGTTCCGCTGCTCTGGTTTGGCGTGTTTGGCCAGCCGGAGGTGATCGGGGAAGAGGCGCTGGCTACGCTGACGCGCGCCTATGCCGGGCCGCTGCGCCACCAATGGAGCGAGACGGACTATCTGGACCGCTTTACCCGCGTGCAGCACCTGATCGAGGCGGGCGACATATATCAGGCCAACCTGTCGTTTCGCTCGCGCTTTGCCTTTGCGGGCGATGCGCTGGCGCTCTACGGCCTGTTGCGTGCCCGTTCGCTCGCCGCGCATGGCGCCTTCATCTGCGATGGCGCGCGCCACATCCTTTCGCTGTCGCCCGAGCAGTTTTTCGACCTGACGGCGGAAGGCGTCCTCACGGCGCGCCCAATGAAGGGCACCATTGCGCGCGGCGCCGATGATGCGGGCGATGAAGAGGCAAAAGATGCGCTTGCCAGGAGCGTGAAGGATCGCGCCGAGAATCTGATGATCGTGGATCTGCTGCGCAACGATCTGGGGCGCATCGCCCAGACTGGCAGCGTTGCAGTGCGCGATCTCTTCGCGTTGGAAACCTATCCCACGTTGCACACGATGGTCTCCACCGTTACCGCCCGGCTCAGGCCTGGCACGAACATCGAAGCTATCGTGCGCGCCATCTTTCCCTGCGGCTCCGTCACCGGCGCACCAAAGATTCGCGCCATGGAAATCATTCGCAATCTGGAAGCCGATGCGCGCGGCCTCTATTGCGGGGCCATTGGTCACTTCGCCCCCGATGGATTGGCGCGCTTCAATGTCGCCATCCGTACCTTGACCATCGCGGATGGAGAAGGCGAACTGGGTATAGGTGGCGCGGTGGTCTCGGATTCCACCGGTGAAAGCGAATATGCCGAATGCCTTCTGAAAGCCCGCTATTATGATACGGCGCGCAAGCCCCTCGGCCTCATCGAAACGCTGCGCTGGACGGAAGATGAAGGCTTCGTCCGGCTGAATCGCCATCTTGCGCGCATGCAGCGTTCCGCCAAAGCGCTCGCGATTCCGTTTTCAAGAGATGACGCGATCACAGCGCTACAACATGGCGTCTCCGCGTCTCCGCGCCTCCGCGTGCGTCTGCAATTGGATGAGGACGGGTCGTTCACCTGCACATCAGCACCGCTGCCGGAGCCGAAGCCGTCATGGCGTTTCGCCATTTCCCCCAACCGCTTGAACAGCGCCGATGCACTCATCCGCCACAAGATCACGTGGCGCGGTTTCTACGAAGATGAACTCGAGCGTCTCGCTGCGCTCACGGGCAGCGATGAGGTTCTGTTCCTGAACGAACGCGGCGAATTGTGCGAGGGCGCGCGCACCAACATTTTCCTCAAGATCGGCGGCGACCTTGTCACCCCGACGCTATCGTGCGGATTGCTGCCGGGCGTTCTGCGCGAGGAGATGCTCGAGAGCGGGGTCTGCCGCGAACAGGTTCTCACCGAGGCCGATATTTCGCGTGCCGAACAGATATTCTTCGGCAATTCGCTCCGGGGCTTGATACCGGCTGTTCCGGCCTAGCCCATCACCGCCGACAGCGCACACAGAAGCGCCAGCGTTTCGGGCAACATCCAGCCGTTCACTTCCACCAGCCGCGCCTGTTCGGCGTCGTCTTCTATGGCGCCTGCCAGATCGCCATGTTCCGCGATGCGATTGCGCAATTGCGGTGCGGCGGTCCAGGGCTCGAACTGCGCGTCTTCGAGCACCGCGCGGCCAATGCGGCCTGCTTCATGCCGGTCGTCGAGCAAATCGAGCAGATCGTCATACTGCGTGTTATGGCGCCGCCCATAGGACATCATGCGCGCGGCTTCATACACGCCGCCGCCCAGCACGATGGCACCGGTCACGCCGATCATGCCCGCCAGGAACGGACGCCGCGCCATCATGCGCCGCGCAGCGGCGCGCCGGTCCTTCATCGTCATGCGAACAATCCCTTCACGTGATCGGCCAGCCGCAGGGTCATCGCCACCAGATTGAGCGTGGGGTTGGATGAACCATAGGTCGGAAACACCGAGCTTCCCGCCACATATAGATTGCCGATGCCATGCACCCTGGAATCCGTATCCACCACGCCCTGCTTGGGGTCTTCATGCATGCGCGCCGTGCCCATGTGGTGATTGGCCCAGTCCATGGCGGCCAGCCAGTCGGCGCGGCTGCGATGGTTCAGCCGTATCATGCCGGATTTCGCGAGAATGAGCTGGCGTCCCAGCTCGCGCATGGTTTCGCGATAGGACGTGAAATCGGAATCTGCGATGGTCATGTGCAGATTGAGGCGGGGCATGCCCAGCGCGTCGCGCTCTTGTGTGAGCGTCAGCCGCCGGTCCGGATCCGGTGAAAGCTCAAGCCCCGTGCCCAGCGAAAACGCCTTCATGTCCGCGCTGTCCATATTGGTGGCCTTCGCCATTGCCGAAACCGCAGCCAGCCCCAGCGCGTCGAGCTTCACCGGATATTCCACGGTCGAAAGCGAGCCCAGCACCTGATGTTCGGCCTTGAAGGCCTCGGTCGGCGAGAAGGTTGCGCGGAAATGCGCGCCAGCCGCATCGCGTGCGGCGACATAATAGGGTGCCAGCGCCCCTTCAAACACCACCAGCGTCGCGCAATCGCGCGGAATGGCATGGTCGGCGAAATAGCGTCCCACCAGATCGTTCTGGTTGCCCACGCCCGCTGTCATCACATCGTTGGAGGCGAGCAGCAGCCGCGGCGTTTCCATGCCGCCAGTGGCAACCACCGTGTATCGCGGCTTCACCTTGAAGTGGTTTCCGGAAAGCGTTGCTACGTCCAGCACATCGAGAGAAGCCGCATCCCGGGCAAGGCCAAGCCGCGTCACATTCGCATGCAGCATGACTTCGAGGTTTGCCTGCTTCTTCAGATCGTCCGCATAGCGTTCGCCGAAATGCGTGGGCAGGTGTTGTGCGTTGCCCTTCCATTGGCTGAACTGGAAGAAGCTCGTGTAGACCCCGCCATCGCCAAGAGCCAGTGGCGCGCCCATTGCGCGCGTCCAAGCTCTTTTGTTGTCGAAGATCCACGGTCCCGCTTCGATCAGCTTCTGCGCGCGGCGCAGATAGGGATCGAGGTCTTTGCGTGTTATCGGCCAGCCGGAATGGGCCACCCAGTCGCGCTGCTCGAAATCCGAGGGATCGAGCGGGCGAGTCCAGCCGCCCCAATGGTTTGTGGCGCCGCCCAGATAGCGCAGCCGCGATCCGTCCAGCGCCAGATAGGGAACGCCGGACTGCGAGCCCTCATAGAGTGCCTGCGTCGGCGCCTCGAATTCCATGCCGCCGGATTCCAGCAGCAATATCCGGATCGGCAGCCCTGCCAGCGCCATCGCCAGCGAAATGCCCGCAGGCCCCCCGCCGATGATCGCAAGATCGGCCTCAAGCACGCTGGCCTTCGGCACTTGGCGGGCATCGGTGAAAGCGGGCAAGGGCGCTGATCCTGAACGGGTGCTGCGGCTTTCTAACCGATTTCCTGTTTGCCGCTAGCGGTTTACGTCTGGTGAGACTATATATGCGAATGATTATCAAAAACACGTCTGGGAAACGCCTTGCGAACTGCGCCGTCCAACATCCGGCTGAGTGAAGCCCGCAAGTCCGACAGGGGCATTGTGGTGGGTCTGGCTGTGGCTTCCGACCTTTTGCATGGCGTTGTGGCCGAGGAACTCGAACGCCGCCTGCTGGAAATCGGTTTCGTCGAAGGCGCGCGCTTTGAGGTTCTGGAAGAGGGTCTTTTTGGCCGCGATCCGCTGGCGCTCAGGCTGGACGATATGCGCGTGGCGTTGCGCCGCCGGGAAGCCGCTGCGGTGATCGTAGCGATGGACCCGCGATGAGCGATGTCCTGATGAACGGCCGCCGGGTTGCGCTGGTCGGCAATCCGAACACGGGCAAGACCGCGCTGTTCAACGCGCTCACCGGTTCGCGCGCGAAGGTGGCGAACTATGCCGGCGTGACGGTGGAGAAGAAGGTGGGCGCGGCGACAACGCCCGCCGGTCATCGCGTGCAGCTTGTCGATTTGCCCGGAACCTATTCGTTGCGTGCGCGCAGTCCCGATGAAGAAGTCACGCGCGATGTGGTTCTTGGCCGTTTTGCGGGTGAAACCGCGCCCGATGTGATTGTCTGCGTCGCCGATGCCACGAATCTGCGTCTCGTGCTTCGGCTTGTGCTGGAATTGAAAAATGTCGGCAGGCCGATGGTGCTGGCGCTGAACATGTATGACATCGCGCAGCGGCAGGGCATCCGCATTGATCTTGAGGGGCTGTCGCAGGCGCTCGGCATTCCCATTGTCACCACCGTGGCGGTGCGCAAGCGCGGTCTCGCCGAAGTCCTCGGCGAAGTGGACAAGCTTTTCGCGGCGCCCTCGCATGTGCCTGCCGCATGGCATGAACCCTCTGCCGCCGAAATTCGTCAGGCGCATCGCGATGCGGTGCAGCTTCTCAAGACCTATGTGAAGCCGCCGCTGCGCCCCGACACCTGGACCGGTCGCCTCGATGCGGTACTGCTGCACCCCGTCGCTGGCACGATCATTCTGCTGGCCGTTCTGTTCCTGATGTTTCAGGCCGTGTTCACCTGGGCCACGCCTGCAATGGACCTGATCGATGCGGCCTTCGCCACGCTCGGCGAATGGACAAACCAGTATTTGCCGGATGGCCTGCTGCGCAGTTTCATCGCCGATGGCGTCATCGCCGGCGTTGGCAGCGTGATCGTGTTTCTGCCGCAGATTCTGGTGCTCTTCTTTTTCATCATCCTGCTGGAGGATTTCGGCTACATGGCGCGCGCCGCCTTCCTGATGGACAGGATGATGGGCGCCGCGGGGCTTCATGGCCGGGCCTTCATTCCGCTGCTTTCCAGCTTCGCCTGCGCCATTCCCGGAATCATGGCTGCGCGCGTCATCGATTCCAAACGTGATCGCCTCACCACCATTCTTGTTGCGCCGCTCACCACCTGCTCGGCGCGCATCCCGGTTTACACGCTGATCATCGCCGCCTTTATTCCCGATCGTGAGGTGTGGGGTTTTGCCAGCCTGCAGGGGCTGGTGATGTTCGGTCTTTATGCTGCGGGCATCACCGGCGCGCTCACGGTTGCCTTCGTGATCCGCCGCATCATGTGGCGCGGCGCAACCGAGCCGTTTCTGATTGAATTGCCCGCCTACAAAATTCCCGACGCAAAGAATGTGCTGAACAATGTGTGGCTGCGCGGAAAGATATTCCTCCGCCGCGCGGGCACGATCATCTTCACGCTCATGGTGATCGTGTGGTTCCTTTCCACCTTTCCCGGTGCGCCCGCAGACGCTACGGGACCGGCAATCGATTACAGCCTCGCGGGCATGATCGGGCATTTCCTGCATCCGATATTCGCACCCATCGGCTTCTCGTGGCAGATGACGGTCGCACTCATTCCCGGCATGGCGGCGCGGGAGGTTGCGGTGGGCGTGCTCGGAACGGTCTATGCCGTGGCGGCGGATGGCGATACTGCGTCGCTTGCCGCGCGTCTTGCCTCAAGCTGGTCGATGGCATCAGCGCTGTCGTTTCTTGCCTGGTACGTGTTCGCGCCGCAATGCATGTCGACGCTCGCCGTGGTGAAACGCGAAACCAATTCCTGGCGCTGGCCAGTGGTCATGTTCCTCTACATGTTCGCGCTGGCCTATGTCGCCTCGCTCGTTACGTATAGCGCCGCTGTGGCGCTAGGGGCGGGGTAGGGGAACGAAACCCGCGCTGCGCCGTTTACGGGGCATGGGTGGCAGAAACGTCTCTTTACATGCGGTGTTCGCCGCGTTCCGCTGGCCGGAATGGACCGCACTCTGCGTGGGCGCGATCATCCTTGTGTTTCAGGTGCTGACGGTGGTTGTCATCGGCATCTCCGCAGGAGTTGTGAGTGCGGGGCACTTCCTTCTCGGCGCCGGTGTCTTCATGGTTGCGTTTGATGTTGTTGCCGCGGCGGCTGTCTGGCTGGTGCTCATGGCGGCGTTACAGATGGGCCGTGGCCTGCACAGGTTCGCCCGGCACCTGCGCACGTCCCGCTTGGCTGTGTCGTCTGGTGAACACAGCGTCCGTCCCGCCTGATGTACGCTGTCTGGCGCTCCACCACACGCGGGGATTGTTGCCCGTGATTGTTTCCCGCTTGCAACACCTCGGGCTTTGACAAAAACCGCGAATTGCCGTTTCTTGAGCCATCAGCTCGGGGGACTTAGCGTGCGCGACAAGGGCAATTCTGGTTCGGGTAATGACTTGACTGGCACGGTCGCCCGCGCGTCGTGGGAATGCCCCAAGATTCAGCGCCTCTGGAATAACGATGCAGAGTACGGAATTTCCTATGGCGCCGATAACGCCTATACGGATACGTACTATAATTACAGCTGAGAGCCGATAACTTCTGCACTCTGGTACGGACTATCCCCACAGTAAATCGCTGCACGTGATTGCGCGCCTATCGAACCCGCCGTAGTGGCTGGTCCACTCGAAAATCCGAAAAACATGTTTGCTTTGCGCTTCAGCTTTCGTCGCCGGGCGCCGAGAGAATTTGCTTAATCACCGCGAAATGTGCGGAGAATAGCCTTGCCTTTGCGGCGAATAAAACCCATAATCACCGCAGAAAGTGCGGAAATTATGGCTACCTACATCCACGATCTGCCGAATTGGCCGGAATTTCACTGGGACGCGGAGAAGATCACTGAGCGGCTCGCCTCGGTGCGCCACCGGCAGGGGCGCCTTGTCGGGCGCATGGAAGCACTGGGCTTCACCCTGCGGGCCGAAGCCCAGCTTGAGACCCTGACCGAGGAAGTTATCAAGTCCAGCGAGATCGAAGGCGAAAGCCTTGAGCGCGATCAGGTTCGATCCTCCATCGCCCGTCGACTGGGCATGGATATCGGGGCGCTGACGCCCGCAGATCGCAACGTCGAAGGCGTCGTCGAAATGATGCTTGACGCCACCCAGAACTACGGCCGCCTGGTCGACGACGAGCGTTTGTTTGCGTGGCACGCGGCCCTGTTTCCCACTGGCCGCAGCGGCATGACCAAGATCAAGACTGGCGCTTGGCGCGGTGATGCCGCCGGTCCAATGCAAGTCGTTTCCGGCGCGATAGGACATGAACGTGTCCATTATGAAGCGCCCGAAGCCTCGCGTCTCGATACGGAGATAAGCGCCTTTCTCCACTGGTTTAACGACAGGCAGCCGGTCGACCTTGTGCTCAAGGCTGGCATCGCGCACTTGTGGTTTGTCACCATTCACCCGTTCGATGACGGCAATGGACGCATCGCACGCGCCATTGCCGATCTCATGCTCGCACGTTCAGAAAAGTGCCCGCAGCGGTTCTACAGCATGTCGGCACAAATTCGCGAAGAGCGGAAAGCCTACTACGATATTCTTGAAGCCACGCAAAAGGGCGATCTCGATATCACAGCTTGGCTCGACTGGTTCTTGGGTTGTCTGGGGCGGGCGTTCGACGGAGCGGAAGCAATCCTTGCTGCTGTGATGAAGAAAGCCCGCTTCTGGGAAGTCCATGCGGGCCAGTCCTTCAATGATCGCCAAAGGTTGGTCATCAATCGCCTGCTGAACGGCTTTCAGGGCAAGCTCACTTCGTCGAAATACGCTCAGCTTGCAAAGTGCTCGCAGGATACGGCATTGCGGGACATCGATGACTTATTGAAGCGTGGCGTTCTCTCAAAAGAACCAGGCGGCGGTCGAAGCACAAGCTATGCATTGTCCAACGCAATGCAAAACGATGCAGCGTAGCAGACCTGCGCGGTTCCGGTTTGGGGATGGTGGAGCCAAGCGGGATCGAACCGCTGACCTCCTGCATGCCATGCAGGCGCTCTCCCAGCTGAGCTATGGCCCCATTCCAGTGCTGCGCGAGGCTGGGGCCCCGCGCGGTCTCAGACCTTAACGGTCATCCTTTTCGATATCGGCGTCGATGATATCGGAAACATCGCCGTCATCGTCTTCGTCTTCTTCGAGCAGGCTGTCGTCTTCTTCGTCATCGTCGCCGAGATCTTCGTCGTCAAGATCTTCGAGGTCTTCCTCGGCATCGACGACGGACATGCCGGCGTCTTCCATCTCTTCTTCTTCGTCGGCCTCTTCCTCGTCCGCGTCTTCGTCGTCACCCGTGGTGACTTTCAGCGCGGGCTCGTCGATCACCGCCTCTTCTTCCTCTTCGGTCTCCTCGGCCTCGGTTTCCTCGTCCTCGGATTCCTCGTCGTCCTCTGCTTCGGTCGCGACCGGCTGCACGGGCTCCGGCTGGCGCGGGCGGCGCTGCTTGTAGAGCGCTTCGGGTTCGAATGATGCCTCGCATTTGGGGCACGTGATGGGCCGCTTCTGCAAGTCATAGAAGCGCGCGCCGCAGCTGGGGCACACGCGTTTCGTTCCGAGTTCGGCCTTGACCAAGTTTTGCCTTCCGCCGTGAAGCAGTTTCAAAAAGGGGGGTCGTTTGCCACGGTTGCGGGGCGCTGTCAAAGCGTTCCATAAGGCCGCATGAGCCATGGCCATTCGCCCCGTCCGCTTTCAAGCCGCCGCACCGGTCCTTTGGCCGGAACGGCCCTTGTCCCGGGGGATAAATCCATCTCCCACCGCGCCCTGATCCTGGGTGCGATGGCTGTGGGCCGCAGCGAAATCACCGGGCTGCTGGAAGCGGAGGATGTGCTGGGCACCGCGGAGGCCATGCGCGCGCTGGGCGCGGATGTGGAACGGCAGGGCGAGGGACATTGGGCGGTGCATGGGGTTGGCGTTGGCGGATTCGCCGAGCCGCAATCCGTGCTCGATTTTGGAAATGCCGGAACCGGTTCGCGCCTTGTCATGGGCGCCATCGCTACCACGCCAATCAGCGCGGTATTCACGGGCGATGCGTCGCTTCGCCGCCGCCCTATGGGCCGGGTGCTGGAGCCGCTGACGAAGTTCGGCGCAACCTATGTCGCGCGCGAGGGCGGGCTGATGCCGCTGACGCTCACAGGCGCATCCGATCCCATCTGCATTGATCATACGGTGACGGTCGCATCCGCACAGGTGAAATCCGCGCTCTTGATGGCAGCGCTGAATGCGCCGGGTCAGACGCGCATCGCGCAAACGGCGCTCACCCGCGACCACACGGAAAAAATGCTGGCCGGCTTCGGCGCGAAGATCGCCGTGGAATCGCTGCCGGATGGCGGTGAAGCGGTTTACGTCACCGGCGAGGTGGATCTGAAACCTTCGGATGTGGAAGTGCCGCGCGATCCGTCCTCCGCGGCGTTTCCGCTGGTGGCGGCGCTGATCGTGCCCGGCTCCGAAGTCACCATCCCGGGCGTGCTGCTCAATCCCCGCCGCACGGGCCTCCTTGAAACGCTCCGCGAAATGGGGGCCGACATCGCCATCGTCAACCGGCGGTTCAGCGGCGGCGAAGAGATCGGCGATCTGGTGGCCAGACATTCCGCGCTGAGGGGCGTGGATGTTCCCGCCGCACGTGCGCCCGCGATGATCGACGAATATCCCATCCTCGCCATTGCGGCTTCCTTTGCCGACGGACGCACGACCATGCGCGGGCTGGAAGAACTGCGCGTGAAGGAAAGTGATCGCCTTGCGGCCATGTCCGCCGGGCTCAAGGCCTGCGGCGTGACCCATGAGGAATTGCCCGATGGCCTGATCGTGGACGGGCGGCAGGGTATGGCGGGCGGCGCGCGCGTCGCCACCCACATGGATCATCGCATCGCCATGTCGTTTCTCGTTGCCGGCATGGCGGCGGAACATCCGGTATCGGTCGATGACACGGCGATGATCGCCACCTCGTTCACCGGTTTCGAAACCCTCATGCGCAATCTTGGCGCCGATTTCGTTCAGGTGAACGCATGAGCATTGTCATCGCTGTCGATGGCACCGCAGCATCCGGCAAGGGCACGCTCGCCAAAAGGCTCGCGCAGCATTTTGGCTTTCACCATCTGGACTCCGGATCGCTTTATCGCCTCGTTGCGCTTGGCGTGCATGAGGCCAAAGGCGATCCGGATGCCGAAGCCGATGCACTGGCCGCTGCCCGCATCATCGATCCCGCCAAGGCTGCCGATCCACGCATCCGCAGCGCGGAAATCGGGCACATGGCTTCGCTTGTTTCGGTGTTCCCGGGGGTGCGCGAAACGCTTCTGGCCTATCAGCGCAATTTTGCCGCGCGTGCGCCTGGAGCGGTGATCGATGGCCGCGACATTGGAACGGTGGTGTGCCCGGATGCTGTGGCCAAGCTGTTCGTGGATGCGGCGCCAGAGGTTCGGGCCCATCGCCGCTTTCTCGAACTGCAGTCCTATGGCGCCTCCCCCAACGAGGCGGACTTGCTGGAAGAACTCAAAGCGCGCGACATCCGCGACAGGACCCGCGCCGTCGCCCCATTGAAGCCCGCATCGGATGCCGCCTTGCTCGATACGACGCATTTGGGTATAGAGCCCGCCTTCGCGGCAGCCTTGGCTCTGGTGGAACCCAGGGTCGAACAGGCGCTCAAGGCCCGCCCCAGGGGTTGAAGGAGACCCGGCGGCGCCTCATTCGGGCAGTTCGCGAGACATCTTTATCTGAAACCAACCTGCCAGGCGGGGCAAAGCCTCATCTGGAAGTCCGTCCGGTCGATTGGCTGGATCGGCAAAACACTCTGCTTAAGGAAACACATGGCCCGTACCGCCACCGCCGAAAAGATTGCCACGCCCAGCCGCGATGATTTCGCGGCGATGCTCGAAGAGAGCTTCACCACCCAGTCCCCGCAGGAAGGCTCCGTTATCAAGGGCAAGATCGTTGCCATTGAGAACGACTATGCCGTCGTCGATGTCGGCCTGAAGACCGAAGGGCGCGTTGCGCTGAAGGAATTCGGAATGCCCGGCCAGCCGGTCGCGGTGAAGGAAGGTGATGAGGTCGAGGTCTATCTGGAGCGCGTTGAAAATGCGCTCGGCGAAGCTGTCCTGTCGCGCGACAAGGCCCGCCGCGAGGAAAGCTGGATCCGTCTCGAAAAGGCGTTCAACGATCAGTCGCGTGTTACCGGCGTGATCTTTGGCCGCGTGAAGGGCGGCTTCACCGTCGATCTCGATGGTGCGGTGGCATTCCTTCCCGGTTCGCAGGTTGATGTGCGTCCCATGCGCGATGTCGGCCCGCTGATGAATCAGCAGATGCCGTTCCAGATCCTGAAAATGGATCGCCGTCGCGGCAATATCGTCGTTTCCCGCCGTGCCGTTCTGGAGGAACGCCGCGCCGAGGAACGCACCTCGCTGGTCGCCTCGCTGCAGGAAAAGCAGGTGGTCGAAGGCGTTGTGAAGAACATCACCGATTACGGCGCGTTCGTGGATCTGGGCGGCGTCGATGGTCTTCTGCACGTCACCGATATTGCGTGGCGCCGCGTGTCGCATCCGACGGAAGTTCTCTCCGTCGGCCAGACCGTCACGGTGCAGATCATCAAGATCAATCAGGATACGCAGCGCATCAGCCTTGGCATGAAGCAGCTGCAGACCGATCCTTGGGAAGGCGTCGGCGCCAAATATCCGGTTGGCGCGCGCTTCACCGGCAAGGTCACCAACGTCACCGATTACGGCGCCTTCGTGGAGCTGGAACCGGGCGTCGAAGGTCTGGTGCACGTTTCCGAAATGAGCTGGGTGAAGAAGAACGTCGCCCCCTCGAAGATCGTCACGCCGGGTTCGGAAGTCGAAGTGCAGGTGCTGGAAGTCGATTCCAACAAGCGCCGCATTTCGCTCGGCCTCAAGCAGACGCAGGATAACCCCTGGTCCGCTTTTGCCGCCGAACATCCCGTTGGCAGCGTCATCGAAGGCGAGATCAAGTCGATCACCGAGTTCGGTTTGTTCGTCGGCCTCGACCAGGACATCGACGGCATGGTCCACCTGTCCGATCTCTCCTGGGATCAGCAGGGCGATGAAGCCGTCAAGGCCTATGAAAAGGGCCAGATGGTCAAGGCGAAAGTGCTCGATGTGGATGCCGAAAAGGAACGCATCTCGCTCGGCATCAAGCAGCTTGGCGACGATCCGCTCGACAAGGTTGGTCCGCTCAAGAAGGGCAGCGTCGTCACGGTCACGGTCACCGAAGTCAACGATGGTGGCATTGAAGTGAGCCTTGCCGATGGCGTGAAGAGCTTTATCCGCCGTTCGGATCTGGCCCGCGACCGCGCCGATCAGCGTCCCGAACGCTTCGGCGTTGGCGACAAGGTCGATGCGCAGATCACCAGCATCGACAAAAACAGCCGCAAGATCTCGCTCTCCATCAAGGCGCGCGAAGTGGCCGAAGAGAAGGAAGCCGTTGCACAATACGGTTCCTCCGACAGCGGTGCCTCGCTCGGCGATATCCTTGGCGCGGCGCTCAAGAAGCGCGGCAAGGGCGACGAAGACGACGACGCCTAATTTTTCGTAAATTCTTCCGGGTGCGCGGAGCGAAAGTTCCGCGCACTTTTTCTTTTTGGGACAGTTCTTTCAAAAGCGCCGGCACGGAATCGGCAAACCCTGGGGGGAATCCTGACTTTTGGGGATGAAACCCACAGTCATCGCTTAACGCCGCATTATCTGCCCATGGCTTAGGTTCCCCCATATTCGCGCGATGCCTTCGGCTCGCGAACCGCCATGCATGGGGCAGGGGAGAAGATGCCGGTTTCAAAGGGAGCAACTTGGCCACTTGCGGGCCGTCTGCCGCTTCCGTTGCTCGTTCCCGTCTTGGCGCTGGTGGTGTTTGCGGCAGCCTATGCCTGCGGCCCGATCACCTGGCAGTTTGGCTATGTGCCGCTGTTCTGGATTGCCGATGCGATCCTGACCGCGGCGGTGCTGCAGCGCCCGATGTCGGAATGGCGCATGCTGTTCGTTGTGTCATGGCTGGCCATCGCGTTCGCCAATCAGCTTACGCATGGCGATCCGCTGATCTCCGCCGTTCTGGCGGGTTGCAACATCGTCAATGTGCTTCTGGTCGCCTGTCCGCTTCGGCATTTCCGGCTGGATGCCCGCTTCACACATATGAATTCGCTGCTGGCGTTCTTCGCGCTGGCGGCAGGTCCGGCTCCAATTGTTTCCGGCCTCTTGGCGGCAACGGTTCTGTATGTCTCGCCAGGCTTGCCCTACTTCGATACCTTCATCCACTGGTATGCGACGCAGGCGCTCAGTCTGCTCGTCATCCTGCCGCTGATGATGACGATGCATGCGGCGAATTTTGCCCGCATGTTCAAGGCAGATGAACTGCTCACGACTCTGGCGGTCATTGCCGCGGTGCTGTCCACCGTCATCCTCAACTATTTCCTCAAGAGCTATCCGCTCGCCTTCCTGTTCATTCCTGCCGTGGTTCTCATCACCTTCAAGCGCAGCTTCGAAGGCGGTATCCTTGGCGTTCTCATCACCTGCGGTTACCTGATGGGAAGCACGCTCGATGGCGCGGTCTCCGGTGCACTGGCTGGTCATTCGCTGCGGGTGCAGATGATCGTGCTGGAAATCTTTATGGCGGTGATGACTCTGACCGTCGTGCTGGTGGGCGCTGCCCTGGCAGAACGCCGCCGGATGGAACAGAGTCTGGCCGCCGCCATCACGCATGCGGAAAACGCGCGCGAGGAAGCGGTCGTCGCCAAGAATGTGGCCGAACGTGCTGCGCAGACCAAATCCATGTTTCTCGCCAACATGAGCCACGAATTGCGCACGCCCCTGAACGCCATTCTCGGATTCTCCGAGGTCATGAAAGACGAGTTGTTCGGGCCGCTTGGCAATGCGCGCTATGGCGAATATTCGGGCCAGATCCATGATGCGGGCCGCCATCTGCTGGACCTCATCAACGACATCCTCGACATGTCGAAGATCGAGGCCGGCAAGCTCGAACTGCGCCGCGAAACCGTCGATGTCTGCGATTTGGTGTCTGGCTGCATTGCACTGATGCAGGAACAGGCGGCGAGCAATGGCATTGAGCTGGAGCAGAGCTGCATGTGCGAAACAGCATCGCATGTCGAAGCCGACCGCCGTGCCGTGAAACAGATACTGCTCAATCTTCTGTCCAATGCCGTGAAATTTACGCCCGCGGGCGGGCATGTCAGGATCGATGCCGTGCGCCGGGATGGCTTCGTGGTGCTGTCGGTGTCTGATACCGGCGTCGGCATTCCGGCTGATGCGCTCAAAGGTCTGGGCAACCCGTTCGTGCAGGTGCGTGATGATGCGGGGGCAACACACAAGGGGACCGGCCTTGGATTGGCGCTCGTCCGCTCGCTGGTGGAGATGCATGGCGGGGAGTGGCGGATCGAGAGCCAGGTCGGCCACGGCACGACCGTCAGCGTCTCCCTCCCCATCGCCGCCGAAGCCCGTGTGGCGGCCTGAGTCGGACCCGTCTGGGGCGCTTTTGCCCGTTCTCGGGGCTCCGGAAGTTGCCGGGATAACACTTAAACAAAGAAAACACCGCGAATTCAGGGACTTCCGCTTGACGGCGTTGACGGCCCAAGCCCCCTCTGACAAGGTTAACTTCGCTGGCAGAGGGGATCTTTGCTGGCTGGGACGCCCTCCGGGGGCTGGGGATGATCAAGTCCGAATTGGTCGCGCGGCTCGCGCAACGATATCCGCACCTGTACCACCGCGATGTGGAACGCATCGTCACGACGGTGCTTGACGAGATCAGCAATGCGCTCGCCAAAGGCCATCGCGTTGAACTGAGGGGATTCGGGGCGTTTTCCGTGAAGGTGCGTCCCTCGCGCATGGGCCGCAATCCGCGTACGGGCGAGCCTGTCGAAGTTGAAGAGAAACGCGCACCCTTCTTTCGCACCGGCAAGGAACTGCGTGAGCGCTTGAACTCTGCCGCCTCCGAGCGTACCCCGGCACCTGCTGCCGAGAGCCACGCCACGAAGTGAAACTGTCCACCTATGTGTTCGGCATTCCCGCCGCCCTGATCTTGGGCTGGCTGGCGATTGCCAACCGTCAGGCCGTCACCTTCAGCCTCGATCCGTTTTCGCAGTCCGATCCTGCCATCGCCGTTCAGGCGCCGCTCTACGCCCTGATTTTCGTGAGCGTCCTGATTGGCATGCTGATTGGCTGGTTCGTTGCGGCCATCACGCAGGTACGCCGCCGGCTTGCGGCGAAAGGCGCGCAGAATCCGCCAGGCGCCGGAGCAAATCGCTTGCCTGAGCCTGCAAGCGGTTCTAAGACCCACCCGTCATGACCGCACGCGATTCCAGTCCCGTTTACGTTGCGCTCGACACTCCCAATCTTTCCGAAGCTCTTCGCATTGGCCGTGCTGTCGCGCCGCATGTTGGCGGTCTGAAGGTCGGTCTCGAATTTCTCACCGCGCTTGGTCCCGATGCTGTGCGCGAGATCGTGGCGTTGGACCTTCCGGTATTCGCCGATACGAAGTTCCACGACATTCCCAACACCGTCGCGGGCGCATCGCGCGCCATCGCCGCGCTGGGCGCGAAGATTTTCAACATTCATGTCTCCGGCGGTGAAGCGATGATGCGCGCGGCGAAAGAGGCCGCCGCAAGCGTCGATCCGGCGATGAAGGTCATTGGCGTCACCGTGCTCACCAGCATGGATGACGGCGTGCTCGAAAGCGTTGGCCAGAAATCGCCCGCGCGCGATCAGGTGGTGCGCCTCGCGAAACTCGCCAAGGCGAGTGGTCTCGATGGCGTGGTGTGCAGCCCGCAGGAGATCGCGCTGGTGCGCGAAGCCTGCGGTCCCGGCTTTCTCATCGTCACGCCCGGCGTGCGCCCCGCGGGCTCCGATATCGCCGACCAGAAGCGGGTGATGACACCCGCCGAGGCGGCCCGCGCAGGGGCAGACATTCTCGTCATCGGCCGCCCCATCACCGCCGCCGCCGATCCGGCGCGCGCGGCAGCGGATATCGCCGCCAGCCTCAAAGCCTAGCCCGGGTCACGAAAAGGCCTTAATTGCCAAGCCATTAGCCTTTCGCGCCCGCTTTGCTTGAAAAGCGTTCGCAGGCGCGGGATAAGCCGCCCCTCACAGGTTCCGGGCAAGCATGGGCGTTCAGGTCAAAATCTGCGGGATCACCAGCACGGCCGCCGCTGACGTGGCGGTGCGCGCGGGTGCGGATTTCGCCGGTCTGATCCTCCAGCCCACCAGCCATCGTTATCTTGGTCTGGAGCAGGCGGCCGCCGTCGCGCGCCATTTGCGAGGCCGCATTCGTGTTGTCGCCGTTGTTGTCGATCCGACGGATGAATTTGCGGCCTCGGTCGCGCAGGCGATCGCGCCGGACTATCTGCAGTTTCACGGCCGGGAAACGCCCGCGCGTGTCAGCGAGCTGTCCGCGCGTTTTGGCATTGCGGCGATCAAGGCGTTCGGTGTCGCCGAGGCGGCGGACCTTGCAAATGTCGCCGCCTATGACGATGTGGCTGAGATGTATCTGTTCGATGCCAAGCCTCCGCCAAACGCCACTGCTTCGGGGGGACATGGCGTTGCGTTCGATTGGCAGGTGCTGGCGGGCCGCCGCATGGCACGCCCATGGCTTCTGGCTGGCGGGCTCAATCCGGAGAATGTCGCGCGCGCCATTCTCATCAGTGGCGCGCCGGGCGTGGATGCGGCTTCCGGTGTCGAGAGTGCGCCCGGCGTGAAGGATCCTGTGCTCGCCGCCGCATTTGTGGATGCCGCGCGCAATGCGCAATACGCAGGAGCACGCGCATGAACTCCCTGCCCAATTCCTTTCGCGAAGGTCCGGATGCGAACGGTCATTTCGGCGCGTATGGCGGACGTTTCGTGGCCGAAACGCTGATGCCGCTCGTGCTCGATCTGGAGAAGGCCTACGAAGAAGCGAAAGCCGATCCGGCCTTTCATGCCGAACTGAACGGCATGCTGAAGCATTTTGTCGGCCGCCCCAATCCGCTCTATTTTGCCGAGCGCCTCACGCAGCATCTGGGCGGCGCGAAAATCTACTTCAAGCGCGAAGACCTCAATCACACCGGCGCGCACAAGATCAACAACAGCCTCGGCCAGGTTCTGCTCGCGCGCCGCATGGGCAAGACGCGCATCATCGCCGAGACCGGCGCGGGCCAGCATGGCGTTGCCACCGCCACAGTCGCCGCGCGTTTCGGCTTTCCCTGCGTCGTCTATATGGGCGAGGTCGATATCGAGCGGCAGAAGCCCAACGTCTTCCGCATGAATCTGATGGGCGCGGAAGTCCGCGCGGTCACCTCCGGTTCGCGCACGCTGAAGGATGCGATGAACGAGGCATTGCGTGACTGGGTCGCCAATGTCGAAGACACGTTCTACATCATCGGTTCCGCCGCCGGCCCGCATCCCTATCCGGGCATCGTGCGCGATTTTCAGTGCGTCATCGGCAACGAGACGAAAGCGCAGCTTGCCGAAGCCGAGGGACGCCTGCCGAATCTTGTCATTGCCTGTGTCGGCGGCGGTTCCAATGCCATCGGCATGTTCCATCCCTTCCTCGATGATCGCGACGTGGAAATCCACGGTGTCGAAGCGGCGGGCGAGGGCGTGAACACCGCGCATCATGCCGCCACGCTGACGAAGGGAACGCCCGGCGTTCTGCATGGCGCGCGCTCATATCTTCTGCAGGATCGCGATGGACAGATCCTCGAAGCCCATTCCATTTCCGCGGGGTTGGATTATCCGGGCGTCGGCCCCGAACATTCCTGGCTGAAGGATCAGGGCCGCGTGAAATATTTTTCGGCGACCGACAAGGAAGCGCTCGAAGCGTTTCAGCTCCTGAGCCGCCTCGAAGGCATCATCCCCGCGCTGGAAAGCGCGCATGCGCTGGCGCATGTGGCGCGCGTCGCGCCGCAAATGGGCAAGGACAAGATCATTACCGTTTGCCTATCCGGTCGCGGCGACAAGGATGTGTTCTCCGCCGCCGCCGCGCTCGGAGAAAAACTGTGAGCCGCCTGTCCAGCACGTTCGCCGCGCTCAAGAAGGATGGCCGTGCCGCCTTCGTGCCGTTCATCACCGCGGGCGATCCCGATGCGGAAACCACCTCGGCGCTTCTCGAAAAACTTCCCGCCGCCGGTGCCGATGTCATCGAACTTGGCGTGCCGTTCTCCGATCCCATGGCCGATGGTCCCGCCATTCAGGCTTCATCGCTGCGCGCGCTCGAAGCCGGCATGAACATGGTCAAGGTGCTCGATATCGTGCGCCGCTTCCGCAAGACCAACAGCATCACGCCCATCGTGCTGATGGGGTACTACAATCCCATTCACGCTTTCGGCACAGCGCGCTTTGCGAAGGAAGCCGCCAGCGCCGGCGTCGATGGATTGATCACCGTCGATCTGCCGCCGGAAGAAGATGAAGTGTTGCGCGTGCCTTCCGCCGCGCATGGCATCGATATCGTGCGGCTCGCCACGCCCACCAGCACGGGTGCGCGTCTTAAGACCATTCTGGATGGCGCGGGGGGCTTCATCTATTACGTGTCCATCGCGGGCGTTACGGGTACCAAGACCTTTGCCGAATCCGATGTGCGCGAGGCCGTCGCGCGCATCAAGGCGGCCAGCACCTTGCCGGTTGCCGTCGGTTTCGGAATCCGCACCCCGGAACAGGCTGCCGCCATCGCGCGTTTTGCCGATGCGGCGGTTGTGGGTTCGGCTATTGTGGATCGCATTCAGGACGCGCGAAATGCCGGAAAATCGGGCGATTCGCTGGTGAACGCGGTCATCGAATTCTGCAGTGCCCTCGCGCAATCCGTGCATGCGGCGCGCCCCGCATCCGTGCTAGGTTAGAAACATGAACTGGATCGCCAATTTCGTCAGGCCCCGGATCAAGAGCCTCATGGCTGGCCGCGTCAGCGAGACGCCGGACAATCTTTGGCGCAAATGCGCCGCCTGTGGCGAGATGATCTTTCATCGTGATCTCGATGCGGCACAGAATGTTTGTCCGCAATGCGGCCATCACATGCGCATCGGTCCGAAGGAGCGCTTCGCCTCCATCTTCGATGCCGGTGTGTTTGAGGAGCTGCCGCAGCCGTCGGTTCCCGCCGATCCGTTGAAATTCCGCGGCGAGAAAAAATATGCCGATGAGCTGAAGCAGGCGCGCGGCAAATCGGGCCGTCAGGAAGCATTGCAGGTCGCGCGTGGCACGCTGGACGGGCTTCCCGTCATGGTGGCGGTGCAGCCGTTCGATTTCCTCGGCGGCTCGCTTGGCATGGGTGTTGGCGAAGGCCTTGTCATCGCCATGGAGCGCGCGGTGGAAGAGCGCCGCCCGTTCATCCTGTTTGTGTCCTCTGGCGGTGCGCGCATGCAGGAAGGCATTCTCTCGCTCATGCAGATGCCGCGCGTCACCATCGGCGTGGACATGCTGCGCGATGCGGGGCTGCCCTATATCGTCGTGCTCACCGATCCCACCTATGGTGGCGTCAGCGCGTCTTACGCGATGCTGGGTGATGTGCAGATTGCCGAACCGGGTGCGCGCATCGGTTTTTCCGGCGCGCGCGTGATCGAACAGACGATCCGCGAACGTTTGCCGGAAGGCTTCCAGCGCGCGGAATATCTTTTGGATCACGGCATGCTGGATATGGTGGTTCACCGCCATGAGATGCGTGAGACGCTCTCGCGCCTGTCGCATTTGCTGATGAACAAGCCGAAGCCGCGCTCTCAGGCCACGCCGCAGATCATCAGCGCCAATGCCACCATGCCCAAACCGCCGGCCAATGGCCGCGGAAACGGAACGGCTCCATGAGCGTTGCCGCCCCCGCGAGCGACGCCATTCTCCAACGCCTGCTTTCGCTGCATCCCAAACGCATCGATCTGGTGCTGGATCGCATCCAGCGCCTGCTCGATGCGCTCGGCAATCCGGAACGTCATGTGCCGCCCGTCATTCATGTGGCAGGCACCAATGGCAAGGGCTCAACCTGCGCCTTCGCGCGCGCCATGCTGGAAGCGCAGGGCCTGAAGGTTCATGTCTATTCCTCGCCGCACCTCGTGCATTTTCACGAGCGCATCCGCCTTGCCGGGAAATGCATCGGCGAGGAAGAGCTTTCCGCGCTTCTGGAGGAATGCGAGCGGGTGAACGCGGGCGCGCCGATCACCTTTTTTGAAATCACCACCGCCGCCGCATTTCTGGCTTTCGCGCGCCACCCTGCCGATGCGCTGGTGCTGGAGGTAGGTCTTGGCGGCAAATACGACGCCACGAATGTCGTCACCAGACCGCGCATGACGGTAGTCACACCCATTGGCTACGACCACGCCGAATTTCTTGGCACCTCGCTTGCCGGTATCGCGGCGGAGAAGGCGGGCATCGTCAAGCGCGGCGTCCCACTCGTCATGGGCAATCTGGATGATGTGCCGCGCGATGTCGTCACGCGCACGGCCGATGCGCTGGGCGCGCCGCTGTTCGCTTTCGGTCAGGATTTCTTCGCCCATCAGGAGCATGGGCGCATGATCTATCAGGATGGCGACGGCCTTCTGGATTTGCCGTTGCCGCGCCTTATTGGCCAGCACCAGATTGAAAACGCCGCCACAACCATCGCCGCCTTGCGCCATGCCGGTTGCGGTTGGGGCCGCGAAGACGCTGTGGAGCAGGGGCTTCGCAATGTCGAATGGCCCGCGCGGCTTCAACGCCTGACGCGTGGTCCGCTCGTCGATATCGCGCCCGGCGGCTGCGAGTTGTGGCTGGATGGCGGTCATAATCCGCATGGCGCCGCCGCCGTCGCGCGCGCGCTTGCGGATCTGGAAGAGCGTTCACCCAAGCCGCTCTATCTCGTCACCGGCATGTTGAAGACAAAAGACGCGGGCGGCTTCTTTGCGCCGTTTCGCGGCCTTGCCAAACATGTCACCACGATTGCCATTCCCGGCGAAGAGGTCAGCCTGGGTTCCGGCGCGCTCTACGACATGGCGCGCGGCGCGGGGCTCGAGGCTTCACCGGCGGATGATCTGCTGGATGCGATGATGCAGGTCAGCGCATGGTCCCGCGCCCGCGCCGCCGAAGGCCCGCCCCGCATTCTCATCTGCGGCTCGCTCTATCTGGCCGGCGTGGTGCTGGCGGAGAACGGGTGATCTTCGGGTTGGACGAAGCTGCGCCCAAGCCTCGAACATCCGGTAGTGACGCATTTTGAAATTTGACCCGATTGAGAGGCCGTCCCCAAGGTGCCGATATCCGGCTATGCCTAAGCGCTCAAGCAAGCCAAAGAGACAGACCGACGCGAACCAGTTGGGGCGGCTGATCGTCGCCTTGTCCGTTGGCGAGGCTGAGGAAGCGGTCGCGCCGCCGCCTGACGATAGCGGCAAAGACCCCGCAGCCGTCGCCCTTGGTCGGCGTGGTGGTTTGAAGGGCGGCGCTGCGCGCGCGCGAAGGCTCTGTCTGCTAAAAAACGCACTGCTAAAAAACGCAAGGAAATCGCCCGAAAAGCTGCAAAGGCCCGCTGGAAATAAAAGCCCCAAGGGATTTCCTGATCGCGGATTCATCTCCGATTTCATTTTCTCATCATTTCCATTGCACACGCCCTTGAACTTTCGCCTACATAGGCGTAGGGTCAATGCGGATAGGGGGCCCGTGGCTATTTCCGGCCGCAGGCCCCCTAAAAACTGTGTTGTTATCTATATGTCTGGCCAAACATCATCTTATGGGCGCGTGGCAGAGTGGTTGATCGCAGCGGTCTTAAAAACCGTACCGGGGCTCATCCCCCCGGCGAGGGTTCGAATCCCTCAGCGCCCGCCAAGTTACTGGTCAGACACGGAGGAAACTACCGCTACCACGTCCCTATAAGTCCCACCGAGGAGGCAGAACTTAATGTCCATACTGCAAAAACACCTAGCATTTGTCAAGGATCAGGTGACTTTCCAGACTCGAATGCTGGATCGCTTTGGTTCCGACTCTTACCGGGTCAAGCTTCATTCAGAGTCCCGCCAGAAGTTTGAGAGTCTGCTCGCTGATCTCGAAAGTGCTGATAAAGCGCTAGATAATGCTCAGAGCCGTCCCGTGCCAGCCCAGGGCCAACTGCGGCTCACACTCTCCCCGGAGGAAATCGAGGGGCTACCCGAAGACGTACTCAATGAACTCAGCATTTCTGAGGGCGATAAGACGGAGTACGCAATATTAAGTCTCATAGAGGACGCTGGCGGCATTATTTCTCTTGATCGCTTGATTGTAGGGCTATTCCGCAAAACCGGTGAAAAGATCAAACGGCAGACAATGACCTCGCGTCTCTACCGTATGGCGCAAAAGGACATGGTTTTTAGTGTTCCTACCAAGAAAGGCGTCTATTCGAACCGGGCCATCTCGGAAGAAGAGGCACTTAAGCTGTTCAGCGGGGATCGCATCAATTAATTCAAAATAAAAACAGATGCTTGACCGCTCTAGGATCACCACCAACATTCACACAACTGTCATGGCCCGCGTCTGCGAGCCACCCAGTTGGGTTCTGGCATAGGAAGGAATCCCTTGAATCGGGCCCGTTCGCGCCTACATCTCTGGGTTGCAACCCAGAGGTATGAACATGTCCCATCCCACGGAAGACGAACACGACCCCACTCAACCCCTTGAATCGCCAGCAGATTGGGAGGTGGAACGGGAAGCCGAGGCGGCCCGCCACAACGGACTGCACCCGCTCACGGATTCGCCGGATGTCTATTTCAACCACTCCCGGCTGCGGGCGCCGCAGGTGCTTTCGCCCCTGCCGCCTGCCGCCGATGCGGAGGCTGAACTCACCGCCCTGATCGGGGAATGCCGCAGCTTCGTGCGTGAGATTGCCTTTCACTCCGCGCGGCTTTCGCCCAGCGCGACAGACCGGATCGGCTTCATGGATGCGGCGTGCCGCATGGCGCGCACCGGTGCGAAGCTCGGTGAAGCCGTGGCGCAGGTGCGTGGTGGCGGCAATGGCGCGGAGCGGCGCCAGCTGGTGAAGTTCGAGTATTCCCGGAGTGAAAGCGCGAGCGATCCCGCCGCTCCCCCTCCCGGTGCCGCCGCGTGACGTGCGAACGGAAATCAACGATCAAGCTGTTGCGTCCCGATCAGGTCTGGCAACCAAGGGTTGGAGCGCCCCGCGGCAACCGCAATGCATGGAAGACCGGCGCACACAGCGCGCCTGTGCGCGATCTGCGCAGGCGTCTGCGGGCCTTTCAGGTGCGCGCGAACGCGGCAATCGCCAGGGCGCACGCATCAACAAGCGCCAGAGATGCGCCTTTGCCCGCGGCTTCGGAATGGGAATGCAAGCAGCCTGTCAGAAAGCAGGTTTGCCTGCCCGTGAAATCAGATCGAGCTTTCGATCCATTCCTTGATCTTGGATTTCGGCAGCGCGCCAACTTTCGTGGCTGCGACCTGGCCTTGATTGAAGATCATCAGCGTGGGCACGCCGCGCACGCCGTATTTCGTCGGTACGCCGGGATTCTCGTCGATGTTGATCTTCACGACTTTCACCTTGTCGCCGAATTCGGCGGAAAGTTCGTCCAGCGCCGGTGCGATCATTTTGCAGGGCCCGCACCATTCCGCCCAGAAATCCACCACCACCGGGCCCTTGGCGTTCAGGACATCGGACTGAAAGGAGGCGTCGGAAACTTTCACGGGAGCGGACATGGAAACCTTCGGGGAATGGGTGCTTCGGAATTGAATCTAGGAACGCCCCCCTGTGGGGTCAAGGCGAGGGGTCATGCTGTCGCAAGACGGGCAGCTATGCGGGAGATTTCCCCGTCCAGTTCCTCCGCCGAAAGCGTGGTCAGCGCCGGTCCGTCGGTCCAGATCAGGGCGCAATCGATTCGCTTGCCACGAAAGATTTTTGCCAGTGCGGCGCGGTAGAGCGCCATTTGTGTGCGGTAGAGCAGGGGTGCCGTTTCTTTCGGCGTGCCTGTTTTGAAGTCCACCGCCAGCACGCGGGTTTCGTTCACGGCCAGCCGGTCGATCCGTCCGTTCACGCGTGCGCCTTCGGCGATTTCCGGCAGCTCCGCCACGATGGCCACCTCCGCCCGCGCGTCCGTCGCGAACACATCGGCAAATCGCGGATCGGTCATCACAGCGAGCGTCTGTTCCGTCAGGATTGCTGCGTCGCTCTCCGTCATGCCGCGCGCTTGCAGGAACGCAATGGCCGTATCGCGCTGTGCGGATGCTGCGATGTCCGGCAGCCGCGCCAGCAGGGCGTGCACCAATGTGCCGCGCTGGAAGGCTGATTTGTCCGTACCCGGAGTTTTCGCGGGTGGTTCGTCTTCGCCCGCGGCCTGCGAGGGCCGGATCAGCAGCGGGCGTTCCCGCTCCTTCGGTGCGGGTGTCGTAGCCCAGGCGGGAATGTGTGCTCCGCCAGTTGCCTGCGGCTCCGTGGCCGCGATGGTCTCGAACTGCGCATGGCCCAGCACGCGCAGCGTTTCCCCGCCTTGCACCAGCTCGCGGCCCAACGTCTTCGCCGCCCGTTCCGCCAGCTCGTACCAGGAGCCGGGCCTTACCCCCCTCTTGCTCTCGAAGCCACAGATTTGCAGCACATCGCGCGCCCGCGTCAGTGCCACATACAAAAGCCGGCGATGCTCGCGCAGCCGCTCTTCTTTCGCAGCGTCCTTGGCCGCGCGCACTTTCACCGGCGCGGAGGTATTGGAAACGGGGTAGACCGGCACACCGTCCGTATAAAGAAGATCGCCGTGTTTGCCGGGGTCTTCGGGAAGCGACGTTGTGTCCGGCAGGATTACGATGTCAGCCTCAAGCCCCTTGGCCCCGTGCACGGTCATGACGCGCACTTCGTTGCGCCCATGCTCCATGTCGCGCTTGATCTCGGCATCGCCGCGCTCAATCCAGTGCAGAAAGCCCTGCAGCGATGGCGGATTGGCGGCTTCGTAGGAAAGCGCCAACGACAGGAATTCATCGAGGGCGTCCTTGGCTTCCCCCCCCAGACGGGCCAGAAACCGCCGCCGCATGCCAAGCACGCCCAGCACATGCGCGAAGAATTCGTATGGTGGTGCAAAGTCTGCGCGACTTCGCATTGCCGACAGAAAGGCATGGGCTCCGGAAAATTCGGTCCGCCGTATGCTGAGTGCGCGCCACAGCGAACCTTCACGGTTCGCACAGAGCGCCATCAAATCCTCTTCGCTGATGTCGACCAGCGGCGACCGCAACAGTGCCGCCAGGTTCAGATCGTCTTCCGGCAGAAGCACGAAACGGCCCAGCGCCATCAAATCCATCACGGCAATCTGATTGCCGATCTTCAGACGGTCCGCGCCGGCTACCGGCACGTTGAGATCTTTCAATTTGCGAATGATCTCACTGGCAAAGGGCTCCCGGCGCGGCAGAAGGATCATGATATCGGCGGGCTGAATGGCCTTCTCGTGACCGGGCAGGCGTGTCCTGCCGTCAGTCCAGCTTTTGATCTGTTGTGCAATCTGCTCGGCAAGCCGTGCCACCGGGCTTGCCTTCGATTGCACATCCACCGGATGCAGGGCGTCGGGCTCCGGGCCTTCATCCGGTTTCAGGGAGGGCCAGAACGCGACATGCCCTTTGTGCGTCGCCCGATACGCGGAATGGACAACATTCGCACCATCGGAGGTGAGACCTTCACGCGCTGCGGGATCGGCGAACACCTGATCGACGAAGGAGAGTACTTCGGGCACCGAGCGCCGCGAAGTGGCGAGTTGAACGTTCGCGAAGCCGAATTCTTCCTTGCCTGCACGGCTCGCAAAATAGTGCCGGTTGCGCGTGAATTCCTTCGGATCGGCGCCCTGAAACGAAAAGATGGATTGCTTCTCGTCGCCCACCGCAAACACCGTGCGTCTGCGGCGATCATTGCCCTTATCGGCGAAGAATTCCTCCGTCAGCTTTTGCACGATGCGCCATTGCGCGGGGCTCGTGTCTTGCGCCTCATCAATCAGAATGTGATCGAGCCCGCCATCAAGCTTGTAAAGCACCCATGCGGCTGCATCCTTCTTTTCGAGAAGCGTAAGAGCCCGCGCGATCAGATCATCATAGTCCAGAACGCCCCGGAGCCGCTTCTCGCGGGCATATTCGCGGTGAACGGCATCGCAAAGCGTCAACGCCGCTTCGGCCAGAGAGGCCGCGTGTGCGGCCCGGCGCCGCTCTTCCGCCGCCAGAAGGTGCGTTTCAACGGAGCGCAGGAACGGCTCAAGTCCGGCATCGGCATTTTGAACGGCCTTGGTGGCCAGTGTCTTCAATGGTTCGCCAGCTTTGGTCAGCAGTGCTTCTCGCAGGCGGGTGAAGAAATCGATAGCTTTGTCGGCAGCAAGCGCCGCCAAAATGGTATCGGCACGCGCGGCGTCGGTCTTTCCGCCTTTCGACAGCGCCTCGGCGGCGCTCCGAAGTGTAGCCACCTTGTCTTTCAACGCCGCACGGAAATCCGCTGCAATGCTTTCCTCGGTATCGTGCACCCCTGCGCCATGCGCCGCGCGCACCGCCTGGAAGAAGCCATCGCTCGCGGCCGGTGTGGATTCCAGAAAACCCTCAAGTTTTCGCCGGTCGCTGCCCAGCGCCGCGTCCAGAATGTCCCTGAACCGCGCCTCGCTGGTTTGGGTAATCAAATGCGTGGTGGCGGCCGCCAGTGTGGGATCACCGGAACCCGCGCGCTCCAGAATGCGCTGACGCGCTGCGGCAATCAGTTCACGTGCGGTCTGGTCATCCAGAACATCGAACGATGGGGGGATGCCGGCCTCGAGCGGAAAGCGCGCCAGAAGGTGCTGGCAGAATGCGTGGATCGTCTGGATCTTCAAGCCGCCAGGGGTTTCAAGTGCCATCGCGAAAAGCTTGCGCGCATCGTTCAACGCTTTGGCATCGTGCGCCGTCGCACCTATGCTGGCGATCTCCTTCGACAATGCATTGTCATCCAGCATCGACCATTTGCCGAGCTGCTTGAACAGCCTGTCGGCCATCTCTGCTGCGGCCGCCTTGGTGTAGGTCAGGCACAGAATGCGCTCAGGCTTGGCACCATCGAGCAGCAGGCGCGAGACGCGAGCTGCCAGTGTGTAGGTTTTGCCAGCGCCCGCATTGGCAGACACCCATGCCGAATGGCGCGGATTGGCGGCGGCGAGCGGATCATGCGTCATTCGCCGTCCTCCTCGCTTTCCCAGCCAGTCAAGGACCATTCGCGGACACGAGAGAGATGATCGTAGTCCCCCGGCACATCTGCCCGATATGGCAAAACACGCGGCAGATAGGGCTCCGCGTCATTGTCATAGCGGGCGATCAGTGCCACCAGGAATGTCTCGGATTTCGCGACGAGGTCGGAAATATTTCCCTTCACAGGTTTCTGTTCGCCTGGCACCGCCCCACCTGTGAACTGAATGTAGAGAAGCTCCTCAGGTTTCAATGGGCCAACATTGGCAAAGCCGCCATGTTTCAAAATGGCGCCTTCAAGCGGGAGTTGTGGTGCAAACAGTTGATTTACCTGACTGCTCGAAGGTGGCAGGCCGGTCTTGTAGTCCACAATCGCCGCCCCGCCGGTCTTCAGAACATCAATACGATCGGCGCGTCCGCGCAGGCGAAAGTCTTTTCCGGAAACACGGAATGTCCATTCCCCCTGCAGCTCTACGAAGGATCGCGAGATCGAAAAGCGCCTCCCGCGCTCCATTGCCACAAACCAGTGTGCAGCCTTGAGAAATCTTGGCATCCAAACCGCCAAGGTGGCTTTGGAAATGCCTGCCCGGTTGAACAAGTCTCGAGCAATTTCAATGAGGGTCGCTTCGGCATCCGCGGGAAGGCTGTCCGGATACCGTCGCAGGAATTCCTCCAGAACGGTGTGAATGGACGTTCCTCGTTCGCGCGCGCCGAGCTCTGCCTCGAGCGGATCCAAAGGGCGAAGTCGCAGGACGTGTTTGGCGTAGATGGCGTAGGGATCGCGAATCCATGTTTCAATTTCCGTAACGGAAAGGCTTTTCGGCCGCGCACTTGCGAGCGGCGAAGGGGCCGGCCGTTTCATGCGCTCCGGCTTTTCGGGCGGCTCTTCCAGTGCATGGGCAAGCGCGATGTAGTTACGATCCGCCGCGAGGTTACTCGTGAGACCCAGGCCTTCGGTCAATTGTTTCAGCCGTTGCAACCACCGGGACGCGACCGTTGGTGAGCCGTCTACCTTCAGCGATCGCGTCAGGAAAACACGTGGTGCAGACGCCAGCATGGCGAAATCGTGCGCAGCCAGTCCGATTGCACGTTCTGGCGCTTCAAGACCAAGGTCTTTGCGCATGGGCCGTGACAGCCATGGATCATTGCTGGCGGGTTGCGGCCAGGCATTTTCATTCAGGCTGCCTAGTACAATGGTATCGAAGCTTTGTAGGCGAGCTTCCAGCGGCCCAAGGATTGCCAGCCGCGGATGGCCCACATGGGGCACGCGCACCTGCTGTTCCAACGCAAGTGTTCGAAATAGTGCGGCGTAAGATGGGCCATCGATACGGGTTTGATTTGCAGCAGAAGCCATCGAGGTCATCAGTGATGCCGCTGCTTGCCCAGCATCACCACGCCAAAGTTGCGCCGCTCCATCACAATCAGATATTGCCGCAAGAGACTCGGCGGATTTCACATGTTGGGCAATGATATCACCAAGCGGAACGTCTGGATCTCGCAACAGCTCTGCAAGAGGTTGCAATATGACCGCGAGGTTCTTGAGCCACGGTTTCAATTCGCCGAAAATGGGGTGCTCGATATCATCCTTGCTCTCGATGATGCGCAGCAGTCCAGCGAGCCCCGCATCGGGCGTTGGACCGCGCAGAACGTGGCGATCCAGCGCACGTGCTTTTCGACGAAAGCTATCGGGCTCTTCGCTGCCTGCCGACAGCGGGTGTTTCAAAAGGGCCAGCAACGCAACGGGCGAAAAATCCTCGTGAGCGGCTTCTGCTAGCAATGTCAGAAACGTACCTGGTGGCGTGTTTGCCAAGGGGCGTCCGGCGGAGTCATCGATTGCGATGTCCCATCGTGCCAGTTCGCTTGCCACGCGCCGCGCAAGATTTCGATCCGGTGTCACCAGCGCCGCGGTGCGGTCTGCGTCCTCTAGCGCCTCCCGCAATATTAGCGCAATGACGAGCGCTTCTTCCTGCGGTTGGGCGGTTTCGATCAGCGAGAAGGTTTCTAGCCCCTGTGCGATATCAATCGTGTCGCCGTGTGCTAATGCCTGCCAGGCATCTGTGGTTGGCGCGGGCCGCAATGCTTCACGCAGCAAGACGGAACGTCGACCTTCCGGCGCGCCCCATCGGGTCACGTCTGCCCGTGCAACGCCAAGGCTCTGCAGCAATTGCTTCATGCCATATTGCGGGTGGCCCTCATCAAGTCCGTCCCAGCTTGCCTCATCCATGTCGAGGTCGAGGCCCGGCAGGATTACCTGTCCGTTTTCAAGGTGTGCAATCGCGGCAAGCAGTTCCGCGGTCGCTGGGATACTGCCGGTGGAGCCTGCTGCAATAACGGGCTCTTTTGAACCGTGTGAACAGTAGCTGCGGGTAAGCGCACTCAGTGCATCGTTACGGCGCACCATTGGATTGGAAGCGCCCTCGTCGTGCAGAATTTCCGGCCATACGTCACGCAGCAGAGATAGAAATCTGTGAACGTCACGCCAATGATCAGCAAGCGAATCTGGCACCAGGGCGTCAAGTTTCTTCAGATCCAGCCGCTGCGTGTCGGCTTCATCCTGAAAATGTGCCAATCCCCGCGCCAGTGACGCAGCTTGCGCGAATGTGAGAACTTCACCCCGCCGGGACTTTTCCCATTGCATCACCATGCGCGCCATCAGGAAGCGGCGCCGCAATGCGGGAATGCTGGGCTTGAGTGCCAGATCACCTGCATCCTGATCGAACAGGATATCGTCCTCGTCCACATCGCCGAGTGGGCGCATTTGTGGCAGCAATGCTGCGCCGCCCAATTCCGTCGCAAAAGCTTCGGTTAGTGTTCGCACTGCGCGCCGTGTCGGCAAATAGATGGTCGTGGATGCCAGAGACAGCGGATCACTCGACGGATCGAAGCGCGCGACCAGTCCGCGCGCAAGCGTCTCGGCAAAGGGGGCGCCCGCCGGGATGGTGAGAATGTTGGGCGCCATTTTCGATGTCAGGCGGGCGCAAGATCGCCGAGGTAAATCTCGGATTCGAGCACCGCATCGGGTCTGTCGATGTGCATCCATACGCCATCGAGGCGCATGCCGTAGAGCCGTTTCTTCTTGATCGCCACATCCCAAAGCGGATTGATGGAGAATTTTCCACTTGGCGCGCCATCAAAGAGCCGCGGATGGACAATTTCAATGCTCATCCACACGAAGGGTGAGATACGTCCATCAGGAACGCGCGTCAGAAGCCCCTCGGCATCCATCATGAAATCGCCGCGGCCATCGTAGCATACGGTATTCACCGTTGCTGCCAGTAGCATAAGCGCGTCCATCTTGTCTTCATTCCAGCGCGCGACCATTGCGGGCAATGCGTGGCTTGCACCTTCGACCCATACTGTATCGGCGTTGGCATGGAAGAAGGGTTGCCCTTCAAAATGGTGCAGCGCCTTGAAGATGCCGCCGCCGGAATCCAGAAGGTCCGTCCGCTCATCCGAAATCCGGATTTCCACGTCTGTACGCTTCGATAGATGTTCAATCAGGATATCGCCCTTGTAATGCACATTGACCACGATCAGCGTTACGCCAACGCCCACCAATCGGTCGATCACATGATCGATCAGGGGCTTGCCTGCCACTTTCACCATCGGCTTGGGGATATCATTGGTCAGCGGACGCATGCGCGTGCCAAGGCCAGCCGCCATGATCATTGCGCGGGTGATCTTCGAACTCACTGCGAAAGTCCTTCCGGTACGCCGCGCCTTTCGCGCGGAATGGTCTTGTCATACCACGCCTTGAGCGTCGAAAGCGCAGGATGTTCCAAATCTGCGTTCAGATAGCCCCACACGCGGGGCAGATAGGCAAGGTAGCGCGGTTTGCCGTCGCGCTTGTAGAGACGCGCAAAGATGCCCGCAATCTTGGCATTGCGCTGCGCTGCCATCACGGCCATCTGCGACCTGTAGGTCTCCTCGTCGATGTCTGATCCCAGCCTGCGTGAAGTGTCCAGGTAGCGCGCACTCATGGCGCGCGCGAGTTCCGGCTCCACGTCGCGCCGTGCATCCTCGACGAGCGAGATCAGGTCATAGCTTGCAGCGCCAGCTACCGCGTCCTGGAAATCGATCATACCCACGCGCGCAAGGCCTTCGCGTCCCGGCAGCCACATCAAATTTTGCGCATGATAGTCGCGGTGCACGAACACGGGCGGCGCGGAAAGCGCGGCATGCAGAATCGGGCGCCACAGCATGCGGTGTGTTTCAATTTCGTCTTCGCTTGCGGCCCGCCCAAGCGCGAGCGGCATGAACCATTCGGTCAAAAGATCGGTTTCTGCTATGAGCGCGGTCTCGTCGTAGGGATGCAGCGGCTTGTCTGGCGGCAGCAGGGATGGCGCGCCGGCCAGGTGCAGCTTGGCGAGCGCGTCCACTGCCGCGCCATAAAGTTCATGCGCATCGCCGCCATCGTTCAGAACATCGGCGTAAAGTGCGTCACCAAGGTCTTCGCTCAACACGAAGCCGTACGAATGGTCGGCGGCAAAGACTTCCGGCGCGCTCAATCCATGCAGGCGAAGAAAGTTTGCTGCGGCAACAAAGCGCCCGGTGTCCGCGCCTGCCAGGCGTGCGATGGCATTGTATCCCAGCGCGCGACGTTCATCGGGCGTCGCACCCGCAGGGCACTGCGGCGCTTCAGCATTTTGCGGCTGGTCCATCAGCATCGCGCGCGTGCCGTTCCTCTCAAGGCGAATGTACCGGCGCGTGGAGGCATCGCCCGGTAGCGGATGCTGCGCGGCGTTGCCCCAGCCCGCCGCTTTCAGAAACGCCTGCATCTGTTCTTTGCGATCGGTGTCCATCATCCGCCCAAAAATTCTTTCCAGCGCGCATCGCCACTCACGGCGGCCTGCCGCGCATCATCTGCGGTCAGTTGCACATGCAGCGAAGGCTCCGGCAAGCGGCCGCTGCCATGCTCCGGCCATTCCACCAGCGCCGCGCCTTCGCCGAGCGCTTCGTCCAGTCCCAACTCGTCGATCTCCATGGGATCTTCCACGCGATAGAGGTCCACATGGCGCACTGGCAAGCGCGCAGTCTCATATACCTGCACCAAGGTGAAAGTTGGGCTCGGCACATCTTCGGCCACGCCAAGCCCGCGCAGGATGGCGCGGGCCAGCGTAGTTTTCCCCGCGCCCAGATCGCCTTCCAGCGTCACGAGGTCGCCGCGCGCAAGCCCCGCCGCGATGCGCCGGCCCAGCGTTTCGGTCGCGTCGATGTCGGGCAACGCAAACCGGCCTTCGAATCGGGAGGATCGGGGTGTCATCAGCGGCTTTCTAGCGTGCTGCAGGGTGCGCCTCAACGCGCGGGAATCCTCCGCATTCCCAAGCCACGTCTAACATGGTAACCCCGGCCCGTTTGGGACATTTCGGGTTGGCTGGCGGAGACACCATGACGGAGCGGATTGTCATCATCGGCGCGGGGCAGGCGGCCGTGCAGGCGATAGCTACCCTTCGGGCCGAGGGATTCGCGGGATCGCTCACGGTCGTCGGCGACGAAGCGTTCCCGCCGTATCAGCGCCCGCCGTTGTCCAAGGCCTATCTGTCCGGTGCGATGGATCGCGAAAGACTTTTCCTGAAGCCCGACGCCTTTTACGCGGAAGCGAAGTGCGAACTGATCCTCGGTGTCGCTGCCACCGCCATCGACCGTACGGCGCGCTTCGTTGCGCTTGCCGATGGGCGCTCGCTCGCATACGACAAGCTCCTCATCGCGACGGGCTCGCGCGTGCGTGAAATCCGGGTGCCGGGCGCGAAGCTGCCGGGAGTGCATTACCTGCGCACCATCGCCGATGTGGATGCGCTCCGTCCCGCGTTCAAAACCTCCAAGAGCATCGCCATCGTTGGTGGCGGCTATATCGGCCTTGAAGTGGCGGCGGTGGCGCGCAAATACGATCTCACCGTCACCGTGTTCGAAGCGCTGGATCGCGTGATGGCGCGCGCGGTTTCTCCGATCCTGTCGGATTTCTATGAGCGCGTTCACCGCGAGGCGGGCGTCGAGTTCAAGCTCAACACCGGCGTTGAAGCCTTCGAGGGCGGCGGCAAGCTCGAAGCGGTGCGCGCGGGCGGCAAGTCCCATCCGTTCGATCTGGCGCTGGTCGGTATCGGCATCATGCCCAACCCGGGGCTTGCCGAGGCGGCGGGCCTTTCCTGCCAGGACGGCATCATCGTCGATCGCTTCTGCGCCACCTCCGATCCGGCTGTGTTCGCGGCCGGCGACTGCACCCGCCACCATGGGCGCGACGGCAACGAGATCCGCCTCGAATGCGTCCAGAACGCCATCGATCAGGCCAAGCACGCCGCGCTCGCTATGGTGGGCAAGCCCACCCCCTATAGCGAGGTGCCGTGGTTCTGGTCTGATCAGTACGACCTCAAGCTCCAGATCGCGGGGCTGATCCAGCCTGGCGACGTGCAGGTGCTACGGGGCGATCCCGCCGCCCGGAAATTCGCGGTTTTCCACCTTCGCGATGGGGTGGTGGCCGCCGTGGAGGCGGTTAACGCCGCCCCGGAATACATCGTTGGCCGCAAGCTGATCGGGGAGGGCGCAAGGGTCGCGCCGGAAAGGCTTGCAGACACGGCCATACCTATGAAAAACATATCCTGACGCTAGCGTCATTTAGAGCCCGCCCAAGACGAACTTGCGAGAGAGGCCCAGCAGGGGAACCGCCATGTCCAAGATCAAATATGTCGAGCACAGCGGCAAAGAACACGAAGTCGATGTGCCGGATGGCTGGTCCGTCATGGAAGGCGCGGTGAAGAACCTCATCCCCGGCATCGATGCCGATTGCGGCGGCGCCTGCGCCTGCGCGACCTGCCACGTCTATGTGGACGCGGCCTTCGAAGACAAAATCCCGGCCAAGAGCGACATGGAAGAAACCATGCTCGACTTCGCGCAAGACCTGCAGCCGAACTCGCGCCTCTCCTGCCAGATCAAGGTGACGCCCGAACTCAACGGCCTCACCGTCCGCATGCCGAAGAGCCAGCACTAGGCGGCGCACTCTACCTACTACCAACTCAAGGCGCCATGGCCGGGCTTGACCCGGCCACCCAGTCGGCGCGTGTCGACACTAATAGATATCGGTCGACGAGAAGCTGTGCACTACAGTTGTACGTTCTTGAACAGGACGTATTGGTGTTTATTCTTGTTTTGACGTCTTTTGGGGCGCTACGCGAGAGTTTGATTTCGAGTGTGCGATATTGGGAGTAGAGCAATGAACGAGCAAGCTCACCAACAACTTATTTTCATGCAAGACGCGCGCTTATCGGACATACGCGAATACAAGCACTATCAATGGCAGTCGACGTACTATGCGATAATAATGCAGGCTTCGATTTTGGCTCTCTCACGCTTTTCTGGAAACCACAAGCCGTGGTTCTACACGGTCTTTTTAGTTCTTGGCGTGGTGGCGATATTTTTTGCGTGGCATGTGATTAATAAAGTATTTGAGCGTGCACTTCAGAGAAGTCGTGCCGCGCGCAACGAAGGTTATCTATTGTTCGATGCTGTTGTGCAGGCGACTAGAACGCCAAAAGCTGCGGAAGGGCCCCTTGGGGAAGAACTGTCCGATATCTACACAGTATTTGTCTGGGTAATGATCGGAAGCACGCTTCTTATAGAAATTGGTATCGCGCTGCCTGCTATTCAGTGGCTACCAGGCTGATCATCGTGCTCTGTACTTCTTGACGGGCGCCACACTAGTTTCCATCGAGCATCTTGTGCAGCAGACGGCGCTAGAGCCGTCGCGGCGTGAAAGTACCCAGCCCCGACCTGATTGCACTTGGTCGCCTGTCGGAAAGTAGTTCAAACCCACAAACCGATTGTGAGTTTCGCGCTCTTTGCGCCGGTATAGCATCTTCCCGCGCGCCCGATTTTGCGGCGCGCTTCTCGGGAGGCTTTCTTGCGCAAACTTTTGTTGGCCGCGGTGTTGCTCTGCGGTCTTGGCGGAACGGCAAATGCAGCCGTTCAGCCCTTTCCGGCTGCGTTCAAAATTCAGGACATGAAGACCAACGGCACCACCATCCATGTGCGTGTTGGCGGTCATGGTCCTGCGGTTCTGTTGCTGCACGGTTTCGGCGATACCGGCGATATGTGGGCGCCTGTTGCCGCCGAGCTGATGAAAACGCGCACGGTGATCGTGCCCGACCTGCGCGGCATCGGGCTCTCGGCCCATCCCGAGACCGGTTACACCAAGCTCAATCAGGCGAAGGATGTCGCCGGCATTCTCAGTCAGTTGAAGATTCAAAAGACAGAACTCGTCACCCACGACATCGGCAACATGGTTGGCTATGCGCTGGCCGCGAACTATACCGGCCTCGTCAGCAAGTGGGTGGTGATTGATGCGCCGCTGCCCGGCCTTGGCACCTGGCAGGCACAGCTTCTCAATCCCAAGACGTGGCACTTCAATTTCTATGGGCCGGATGAAGAGCGGCTCGTCGCCGGGCGCGAACGCATTTATCTCGACCGCTTCTGGAACGAGCTTTCAGCCAATCCGAAGAACATCGATGAAGCGACGCGCCGCTATTACACCGCGTTCTATGCGCGCCCGCATGCGATCCATGATGCGTTCGAGCAGTTCAAGGCATTCCCGCAGGATGGCATCGACAACAAGGCGATGCTCGCGAAGGGCAAGCTCACCATGCCGGTGTATGCTATCGGCGGCGAGAAATCCTATGGCGCGGGCATGGCAACCGAACTCTGCTATGTCGCCACAAACGTGAAGGGCGGCATCGTTCCGGGATCGGGCCACTGGATCATGGAAGAAAACCCGAAAGAGACGACGAAGATGATCGTGGACTTTCTGAAGCCGTAGTCGAGGAGCGTGCGCGTCCCGTTAAGGCCCAATCGGCAAAAAAATAGGGCGCGCACCCCCTTGAACAGCGCAACGCTGGTCCCCACCTAATTCCTTATCTCTGAAATTGCGCCTGAACCGCCGCGGCCCGTAAATCTCCGGGGATTCCGCGGCATTTTTGTTGGTCCGGTATGCCGGTGGCGTTGCGGAAAGGGGCCCGCAAAAATATTTCTGCCGCTTCCGTCCCGGCCCGAATGCCGCTTTGATGCCGCCCCGGAAAACAACAACCGCACCCGAACAACGCCCCAAGGAAACGCCTATGGATTTCGAACTCAGCGAAGAAGACCGGATGCTGAAAGACCTCGTGGAGCGGTTCGTGAACGACGAACTGATGCCGCTGGAGGCCGGCGTTCTGGCGCGCGAAGCCTCGGGCAAGGGGCTCACCATTGAGGAATCCGATTACACGCGGCTCGACGAGATTTCGAAGAAGCTCGGTCTTTGGGGCCTCGATGCGCCGGTCGATGTCGGCGGCACCGATCTTCCCGCCGTCGCACTCGTTGGCGTGAACGAAATGATGGGCCGCACTGTCACGCCCTACACGCTGCCGCCGGATTCACCGAACCTGCGCATGCTGATGGCGACGGTGAACGAGCGCCAGCGCGAAGCCTATCTCGCGCCCTATGTGCGCGGCGAAACCGTTTCCGCCATCGGTATTTCCGAGCCGGGCGCTGGCTCCGATCCCGCCGCGATGACAACGCGCGCGGTGCGCGATGGCGAGGACTGGATTATCAACGGCCGCAAGATCTGGATCAGCCGCGCCGCCGAAGCGGATTTCACCATCCTGATGGCGGTGACTGACAAGGAGAAAGGCGCGCGCGGCGGCATCAGCGCCTTTCTGGTCGATGGCAATGCGCCGGGCTTCAAGGTGCTCCGCCGCATTCCCATGATCGGTGGCGCGGCAACCTATGAGGTGGCGCTCGAAGATTGCCGCGTGGAAGGCTGGAAGCTGCTCGGCACCGAAGGGCAGGGCTTTGCGCCGATGCAGCTTCGCCTCGGCACGCGCCGCATCCAGATGGCTTCGTGGTCCATCGGCATGGCGCAGCGTGCGCTCGACATGATTTGCGAATTCGCCCCGCAGCGGAAGACGTTCGGCTTGCCGCTGTCGGAACGTCAGGCGATCCAGTGGTGGATTTCCGAGGCCGCCACGCAAATCCATGCCGCGCGGTTGATGACCTATGATTGCGCGTGGAAGCTCGATCAGGGCCGCGACGTGCGGCAGGAAATCTCGATGATCAAGGCCTTCGCCACCGAAATGGCGTGGACCGTGGTCGATCGCGCGATGCAGACCTTCGGCGCCATGGGCATGACGCGTGAATTGCCGCTGCACCTGATGGCATCGAAGCTGCGCACCATGCGCATTTACGACGGCCCCACCGAAGTGCACAAATGGGTGGTGGCAAGAAATCTTCTGGGATCGAAACGATGAGTGTGAAGGATCAATATGGCAAGGTCTCGGTGAAGCGCGATGGGCATGTCGCCATCGTCGAGATCGATCACCCGCCCTACAATCATGTGTTCGTGGGGCTGATGTCCGATCTCGCGACCGCCTTCGAAGATATCGATGCCGACAAGGATTTGCGCGCCACCGTGCTTTGCACCGCCGGCAAGGCGTTCTGCGCGGGCGCGGATTTCTCGGGCTCCGATAGCGGCGTCGGCGATGGTGGCATCGGCAGCCTCTACGATCAGGCCGTGCGGCTCTTCTCCGCGAAGAAGCCGATCATTGCCGCGGTGCAGGGCGCGGCGGTGGGCGCGGGGCTTGGTCTGGCGCTGGTGGCCGATTTCCGCGTGGTCGCACCGGAAGCGCGCTTCAGCGCCAACTTCGTCAAGCTCGGTTTTCACCCCGGTTTTGGCATCACGCACACGTTGCCGCGCATCGTGGGTTCGCAGAGGGCAGCGCTCATGTGCCTTACGGGCCGCCGCGTGAAGGGCGAGGAAGCGCTTGCCTGGGGGCTCGCAGACGATTGCGTGCCGCTCGATCAATTGCGCTCTGCCGCCATCGCCCTAGCGAACGAGATTGCGGAGAACGCGCCGCTTGCCGTGCAGCAGACACGCGCCACCTTGCGCGCCGATCTTGCTGCCGCCGTGCGGGCGCAGACCGACAAGGAGTTCGCCATCCAGTCCGAATTGCGCAAGACGAACGATTTCGCCGAAGGCGTCCGCGCCGTCGCCGAACGCCGGCCGGGCAACTTCACCGGAACGTAAGGCGAAGGCCGGGGCTTACATGGCCTCGGCTTTTTCGCCCTTGAACAGCTTCTTGAAGAAGGTCGAAAGGTTGTGCCGCTTGTTCTTGCGGTCGATGTCGGCTTGGCTGCGCACCCACGCGATCTGCACCACGCGGCGCTCGCCCACATAGGGCGTATGGCCATGCCAGGAATGATCGGCGCGCTTGAAGGCCACGATCGCGCCCACTTCCGGGCTCGCTTCGGCAACGTAGTCCGAGAAGTCGTGATCGTTCTTCAGCACGCGGAAGCGCCCGTCCGGCGAATCCCAAGTGTCGTTCATATAGATGAGGCAGGTCGCGATCTTGCTTTCGGAGTCGCAATGAATGCGGCCTTCGTGCGCGGCCGACACTTTGCGGATGGTGATGAGTTGCGGGTAGGGGCGAAGATCCGTGCCCAGCGTATCGGAAACGGCGGCTGTGAATTCCGGCCCCTTGATTTCGGAGATCAGTTCTCCGAACGCCCCTTCCACCTTCATTTGTGAAAGTGGGTGAAAGCCTGTCTGCTTGATGTCGGGAAAACTGGCCTGCAGGGCTGGTATCTGCTCCTCACGAAGGACACCTTTTCCCATGAAAAAATCGAAGGGGGCATGCCGTGTGTCGGATGCCCGGATGGCGTCATAGTTCAGAATGGACACGAGTGCCTCGCTGGCAGACCTTCGGAAACTACTATAGCGCTCGGATTGGGCCCCCAGAAGCGCGGCAGATTGGCTGTTAGAGATGCCGGTTAAGCGGCCTTGGTGTCGCCCTTGGGGCCATTGTCGTGCAGGCGGCGCGGAAGGTGCGCGCGGACGAGCGTTCCATGAGAATCGCTGCTGGCAATTTCCACCCAACCGTCGTGCAGCTCCACAAACCGGTTGACGAGGGCAAGACCAAGTCCAGCCCCGGCACGCTGACCAGCGCGGCCTTTGGCTGAAAACCGTTCAAACACATTGGCCTTCACTTCCGGCGCGATACCGGGGCCGGTATCCGAAACCCAGATTTGCACGTCGTCGCCCTCAATGTGGGCGCCCAGAACGATGGCGCCGCCGCGTGGCGTGAACTTGAACGCATTGGAAAGGAGGTTGAAAACGACTTGCCGGATGCGACGTTGGTCCACGATGACCATGCCAACATCGTCTGCGCAATCGAGCGTAAAGGCGATGTCGAGACTTTCTGCATGCTGGCGCAATGGTTGCGCGACGCGGGCCAGAAGCTCGTGCAGATCCACGCGGCCAAGTTCCAGCCGCATCGCGCCCGAATCGATCATGGCCAGATCGAGAATGTCGCCCGTCACTTCTTCCAGCTTGGTCGCGGCGGCAAGAATGTCCTGCACATATTCCGCCTGCTTTGGTTCCAAGGGGCCGGCCGCACCTGCCGCCATCATTTGCGCAAAGCCTTGCACGGCGTTGAGCGGATCGCGGAACAGGAACGAGGCATGCTGTACGAAATCGGATTTCAGGCGATCGGCGGCTTCAAGCGCATCATTGCGATCTCGCAGCGCGCTTTCGATACGGAAGCGGTCGGTCACATCGGCAAACGTAACAAGTGTCGCCCCATCGGGCAGGGGTGAAAGCGACGGCGCGATGATGCGGCTGTCCGAGCGTTCGATTTCGCCCCATGGCTTTCTGCGGTCCGCGCCGGAGGAGATGCTGGCCACAAGCCGATCCCAGAAGTCGCGGTCGCCGAAGCGTGCCACACTGGCGTCCGCGAGGCGCTGCACATGTGGTTCGCCCGCCAGCGTCCCTTCATCCAGTTCCCATATGCGTGCGAACGACGCATTGTGCAGATTCATGCGTCCATCCGGCCCAAATACAGCCACGCCCTCCTGCAGCGTATCGAGCGTCGCGGACTGGACTTTGATGAGCGTGTTGTACGAGCTTTCCAGCGCGAGCTTTTCCGTGACGTCTTCATAGAGGAATGTCAGGCCGCCGAAGGGATGAGGCTGAGCAACCACCCGCAAGGTTTTTCCGCCGGGAACGTGCCAAAGCTCCTCGGGCAGGTAATCTCCAGGCTGTTCATAAAGTGTTGCGCGCTGGCGTTTCCAGCTTTGAAAGTCGCGTTGCTCGGGAAGTTTCCGCATCTCGCGCAATTTGTCGAGAATTTCTCCGTCTGTGGGATGGGTTTCGAGCCATTGATCCGAAAGACCCCACAGAGTCACAAAGGAGCGGTTGAAGAATGTCAGGCGCTGATCACGGCCGAAGATCGCAACGGCGGTTGCGAGTTTGTCCAGCGTGTCGGCATGCGCATCGATGTGCTGTTGCAGTCTCGCTTCTGCCGTTGCCACTTCGGTCACGTCAATTGCGGCGCCGACCACGCGTCCGTCACCGACGGGCGTATGGGTAAAAGCAAGCGCACGGCGCTGCCCGCCCACAACCGCAAACCGTTTGGCCTCCAGCGGCTCGCCTTCGGCACGCGCAGCACTTGCAAGATCGCGCTCTGTTTTGTCGAGCGGTGTCTGCGATGAGATAACGGCATCGGTATCAGCGAGCCCGGCGGCGTTCGCATAGGCGCGGTTTACCCACTGCAGGGAAAGCGCCTTGTCGCGCAACCACACCGGAATTGGGATGGCGTCCAAAAGCACGGCGAGATCGGGTGCCGCGCTTGCCTGCTCGCGCTGCTGTTCAATCCAGACAGCCGCCATGCCACCCACAGCACGGCCTCTGACAAGAAAGGCTTGGCCCTGCGCATCCCGAGCGGTCAGAGAAAATGCGGTGCCGCTGTCGCTCAGGGCATCGATGGCCTTGGAAAGCTCAACGGCGTCCGAGCCTTTAAGACAGGCGTCCATCAACAATTCGGCGCCGCCATAAGAAAGCGGTGGTTGGTCGGCCCGGCCCCAAACCAGCACGGCCTCCCGTCCTGCGGAAATCAGGGCATCACGTGCGCTTGCCGAAGCGCGCGCCCGGGCACCGGCATTGCGCAGCAGTCGCCGCAGCCGCTGGGCAGCGAATTGTTCGGAAAGGGCCCACAGGCAGGCGGCCACGGCGAGCGCAATGCTGCCCGCAGAGACCGCCATTGTCACAAGACTGCCATCCGCCGCCGACGCTGGCTCAGGTGCGAGCGCAAGCAGCGCTGCGCAAGCCAGTAGCCGTTGTCGAAAGGCTCCGCGATCCCCGACCCTATGGCGCCTGTTATGTCCCACGATGGGACTCATTATTGGCCGCCCCCCGATTCCTGCCGCAAGCGACGAATCACTTTGGAATCAATATGATACGCAGGAGGCGTGAGTCCGGATAGGGATTGTGGTTAAGAAATCATGAATCGACCAAATATTGAAACAGACACAAGGCCTTGCGCCAAGCCAAGTGGTTAACAGTCATGTAAGGCGGAACAGGCGTGCCAGAAGAACCGCGAGGGTTGCCGACGCGCCAGTAACGAACGTCCCCCAGGCAATATCCATCAGGGCGATCCGCAGGGACCAAACGCGCAGGGTTGCCAGATTGGTCAGATCGTATGTGGCGTATGCGAAGAAGCCGAATAGAGCGCCCCACAAAAGGGCCTCTGACCAGCCGCCGCCCTTGAGGGCCGGCGCAACCGCGAACAGCGTAATGCCCGCGGGGTAGATCAAGTAAAAGGCAATTGCGGCCGGCATGTTGACGTCCGGAGAGATGACGGCCGAGAGCTGCGACTGGAACACCGGGCCCATGACCTGACTGATCCAAACCAGATCAAGGATCGCCATCACCACCAGCATGATGACATAGATTGCCGCGGCACTCAGCATGATGGTCCTCCGATATTTTGAGTACATACGCGCGCAGGCAGTGATCAGATCATTTCTCTGCCGCCGTGATCCGCCCGTCGCGCAAACGCGTATCGGCCACAGACGTAACGTGGTGAGATCATGGCCAGAATTGCAATTGTCGGTACGGGCATTTCCGGCCTTGGGGCCGCATTTCTTCTAAATCAACGCCACGACGTGACTGTCTTCGAGAGGGCGGACCGTATCGGCGGGCACTCATGCACGGCAGAATTGAACTATGATGATGCACAGATTGCAGTTGATATCGGCTTCATCGTTTTCAACCATCAGAACTATCCTCATCTTTCGGCGATGTTTCGCCATTTAAACGTTCCCGTACACGCCAGCAACATGACATTTGCGGCGAGCATTGCGGATGGCGCTTTCGAATGGGGTGCTGAGAACCTGAACACAATTGTCGGACAGCGGCGAAACCTGTTTCGGCCGATGTTTTATCGCCTCCTTCATGATGTCACGCAATTCAATCGACATGCACTCAATGCCGTAAATGCAAATCCGCATTGGACCCTGGATGAATTGATTGATGCGCTCCAGTTGGGCGAAGAATTCTGCAGGTACTATATCCTGCCCATGACGGCGGCGATCTGGAGTTGTCCACCCAGCCAGATGCGAAAATTTCCTGCAAGCACGCTGGTACAATTCTTCGCAAATCACAATCTGCTAAGCATTTCAGGGCAGCCGCAATGGTTCACTGTAACAGGCGGGTCAAGGTCGTATGTTAAGCGGCTTGCCGCCGGTTTTGCGAACCGCATCCGAACCAACGCAAAAATCACCTCGGTAAGCCGTGATGCTGGCTGCATTAACGTGGCGCTCGCGGATGGAACGCACGGAGTCTTTGACCACATAGTCTTTGCTTGCCACGCAGACGAGATCCTGCCGATGCTGACGGATGCGACAGACCGGGAACGCGATATCCTGTCAGCCTTCCGGTTTCAGCCAAATGAGGTCGTTTTGCATCGCGATCCGTCCGTTATGCCGCTGCGCAAACGGTGCTGGGCCGCGTGGAACTACCGGTCGGACGGCTCGTCCGAGGAGCCTGCCATCTCAGTCAGTTATTGGATGAACCGATTGCAGGGCATTCGTATGGATCGTCCTGTATTTGTCACGCTCAACCCGTCGACCCCAATTCCGGACGAGCGGGTATTCCTGCGGCAGCAGTTCTCCCACCCGGTGTTCGATCATCGCGCAATCGCCGCGCAGTCGGAAATTCAGGGACTGCAGGGGCAGAAACACACATGGTTTTGTGGCGCGTGGCTGCGCCATGGATTTCACGAGGACGGTCTTCAAAGCGCGGTGTCGGTCGCGGAACGTTTGGGCGTGTCAGTTCCCTGGCGAAACGAAATGTCCGTACCGGAGTCGCAATGGGCGCCCGAAGCTGGCGGCAGTTTACTCCCGATCCGAACAGCCTCCGCACTTGCCGCGGAATAGAAGAAACAGGGTCCCCATCCGCAAAACATTGCGGTAAGGTTGTCAGGCATATTCAGGGGAATTGGTCGATGAGTCTTGTCCCCAAATCATATCTGGCGCGCCAATGGCGCGATGCGCTGTCCCGTTTGCGGTATGGTTCCATCACTTTCGTCTCGCCGGAAGGTGACGAGGAGATTTACGCGGGAGCGGAAGCGGGGCCATCCGCACGCTTTCACATTCGCGAATGGGCTGTTCTGGAACGGCTGCTCTCGCGTGGCGATATCGGGCTTGGCGAAGACTATATTGCTGGGGCGTGGGACACCGATAACATCGAGAATCTGGTTTCTGTTTTCCTGCTCAATCTCGATGAGCTGGAAGGATATGCACATGGGAACTGGCTGAACCGCCTGGGTTTTGTGATTCACAATGCTCTGGTTCGCCGCAATTCAGTCAGCGGCTCAAAGAAGAATATTCAGGCGCATTACGATGTCGGGAACGATTTCTATAAATTGTGGCTCGATGAGACAATGACCTATTCTTCTGCGCTATATCCAAGCGATGCATCCTCCCTTGCTGATGCGCAGCGTCGAAAATATGGCCGCATTTTGGAGCGCCTCGAGACTGACAAGGGGCGGGTGCTGGAAATAGGTTGTGGCTGGGGTGGGTTTGCCGAGGCGGCGGTTGACGCCAAACACGATGTTACGGGCCTCACTATTTCACCAGCCCAGTTCGGGTTTGCGACCCAGCGCCTTGGTGGCAAGGCGGATATCCGTTTGGAAGATTATCGCGATGTGAGGGGCACGTTCGACAGCATCGTCTCCATCGAAATGTTCGAGGCTGTCGGCGAGCGCTATTGGCCGCAATATTTCCGCACAGTCGCCGATCGTCTGAAGGAAGGCGGTCGTGCCGTGATCCAGACCATCGCAATCGGGGACGAATACTTTGCCGGCTATCGCAAGCGCAGCGATTTCATCCGCCACTATGTGTTCCCGGGCGGTATGCTGCCGTCGCTCGCACGCTTTCGGGAAGAGGCCGAACGAGCAGGGTTAAAGGTACTCGACACATTCCGCTTCGGTCAGCACTACGCACGAACCTTGCGCGAATGGTCCCGGCGGATGGCAGAGCGTGAGAACGAAATCCGCGCGCTGGGTTTCGATGATCGTGCGCTGCGCAACTGGCAGTTTTATTTGAACATATGCGCTGCAACGTTTTCGGTTGGCCGCTCGGATGTGGCACAGGTTGAACTGGTGCGGGTGTGACTATTTCCTGCGCGTGTCGAGCGGCGCGTTCAGCCGCAATTTGTGCTCGTGGGAGGGCGCCTTGATGCCAGCTTCCGGTAGTTCGCCACGGAAATAATACCGCTGCCAGGCCTGCTTGATTGCGGCCATGTCGTTCTTTTCCAGGCGCCCCACGAATTCCGTGCGCTTGTCGCGCCAGACTTCGTACTGGCGCTTCAGTTCCGGATCGTCTTCGACATTTCGAACAACCGGCACCACATCATTCAGTGCGCCTTGCACAATCGGCACGATCACGCACAACGGTTCGTCCTTCGCCCAGCGCACTGTGCCTTCGCGCGTGAATTGCCAGTTCATTGTAAAAGGATAGGGCAGCCAGTCTGTTTCGATGACCCCTGTCAGGGGCGCAACGCGTGCCTTGGGCTCATTGAATGGTCCGGTGGCGAGCAATTGCCAGCCGGGCGAAGTGCGAAAGATGTAGCCCAGGTGAAACGTGAGAATACCGCGCGTGAAATTTGATGCGGCGATATGATCGACATGCTCATAGCCGTCGGTCGCCTTGATCTTGATGTCCTTGGCGTCTGGGCCACCCTTCCAGCTCACCTGCAGATCGCATGGCGAGAGGATTTCCCAGCCATAGGCATTGGCAATGCCGAGCGGCAGGCAACGATAGGGATGGCGGCCCGGAAAAGCATCCATCCAATCGCGCGAGGGCGACGCCGGTACAATCTTCGGCGCGAAGGGCGAGATCGCAAAGCACTCGAGCGTCGGTGGTGCAAAAGCTGACGTCACGCTGGGAAACTTCAATTCGTCGTCAGCTTCTGCATCCGAACTCATCGTCTTAGTACCTGTACGTATCCGGCTTGAAAGGGCCAGCCTGCGGAACGGAAATGTACTCCGCCTGCTTCTTGGAAAGTTCGGTCAGCTTCACGCCGATTTTCGCAAGGTGCAAGCGTGCGACCTTCTCGTCCAGCTTTTTGGGCAGGACATAGACCTTCTTCTCGTACTTGCCCGGATTGCAATAGAGTTCCATCTGGGCGAGCGTCTGGTTGGTGAACGATGCGCTCATCACGAAGCTCGGATGGCCCATGGCATTGCCCAGGTTCACGAGGCGGCCCTGCGACAGAAGGATGATTTTCTTGCCGTCCGGGAATTCGATCTCGTCCACCTGATCCTTGATATTCTTCCACTTGAAGTTCTTCAGGCCGGCCACCTGAATTTCTGAATCGAAGTGGCCGATGTTGCAAACGATGGCGCGATCCTTCATGGCGCGCATGTGTTCCACTGTGATCACGTCCACATTGCCGGTGGAGGTCACGAAGATGTCCGCACGGGGGGCGGCGTCTTCCATGGTGGTCACTTCATAGCCTTCCATCGCGGCCTGCAGGGCGCAGATCGGATCGATTTCCGACACGAGTACGCGGCAACCGGCCTGGCGTAGCGAAGCGGCGGAGCCTTTGCCCACGTCGCCGAAGCCTGCGACCATTGCCACCTTGCCGGCCATCATCACATCGGTGCCGCGGCGGATACCGTCCACCAGAGACTCGCGGCAGCCATAGAGGTTGTCGAATTTCGACTTCGTCACGCTGTCGTTCACGTTGATGGCCGGGAAGAGAAGTTTGCCCTCCTTCTCCATGATGTAGAGGCGGTGTACGCCCGTAGTGGTTTCCTCGGTCACACCCTTGATGCTGTGCGCAAGCTGTGTGTACCAGCCGTGTTTGTGCTTCAGGCGGCGCTTGATGGCCGCGAACAGAACTTCCTCTTCCTCATTGGTCGCGCCATCGAGGAAGGCGGTGTCGCCCTGCTCTGCGCGAAGGCCCAGATGCACCAGAAGCGTGGCGTCGCCACCATCGTCCAGGATCATGTTGGGTGCGCCGCCATCGCTCCACTCGAAGATGCGGTGGGTGTATTCCCAATAATCCTCAAGGCTTTCGCCCTTCACCGCGAATACGGGCGTGCCACCCGCCGCGATCGCGGCTGCTGCGTGATCCTGCGTGGAGTAAATGTTGCACGAGGCCCAGCGCACATCGGCGCCGAGTGCCGTCAGGGTTTCGATCAGCACAGCGGTCTGAATGGTCATGTGCAGCGAACCGGCAATGCGCGCGCCCTTCAGCGGCTGGTGCGCGGCGTATTCTTCGCGCGTGGCCATCAGGCCGGGCATTTCGGTTTCGGCGATATCGATTTCCTTGCGCCCCCAATCGGCGAGGTTGATATCCTTGACAACGTAATCGTGGGCCATATCAGAAATCCTTTGGGTGTGGGGCGCGTTCCGCCCGCCGTATAGCGCGGCCCACCGGACCGTTCAAGAAGCATATAAAGAAATCTGCATATCTTTATCTGATCTGCATTCTCCCGCGTGAGTGATGATTGTGAGAACATATATGGAACAGAACTTTATCATTTCAAGGCGCAGGCAGCCAAAAAGTTACATGCGACCATCATCGAACTCTGCGAATAGAGTCACCGCATCAGACCGGGGAGGAATACGCATGCGTGGAATTCGATTTGCCGCTTTGCTGCTGGGGGCCGTGTTTGCATCGGGTGCCGCCAATGCGGCGCCGGTTCTGATGATTTCGATCGATGGCCTCAAACCCAGCGATGTTCTGGACCCGGCCAGCAATCCGCTTGTTAACGCACCTGTGCTGCGCGCGCTGGCGAAAGAGGGCAGCTATGCGGCTGGCGTGAACAACGTGCTGCCCACGGTCACCTACCCGAACCACACAACTTTGATCACCGGCGTCGCGCCCTCGCTGCATGGCATTTCCAACAATACGACGTTTGATCCGCTCCAGAAGAATTTCGGCGGCTGGTACTGGTACGCGTCCGACATCAAGGTGCCGACCTTGTGGGATGCGGTGCACGGCAAGGGCGAGGTGGTCGGCAGTGTAAGTTGGCCCGTAAGCGTTGGAGCGCGAAGCGTAACCTATAACGTGCCCGAAGTCTGGCGCGCAGGCACGGCGGACGATCTGAAGCTGGTTGAAGCGCTATCGTCGCCCGGACTGATTGCAGACCTGGAGAAATCAACGAACACGCCGCTGTCCAAACTCCTCAACGAGACGCCGCAAAGCGATGCTGTGCGCGCCAGCTATGCGGCCGCACTGATCGCATTGAAGCACCCCGAATTCACGACGCTCCATCTGGTTAGCTTGGACCATTTTGAGCATGTATACGGCCCCGGTTCCACGGAAGCGGCCGATACATTGAATACCATTGATACAATTGTCGGTTCGCTGATTGCCGATGCGCGGAAGGCTGAGCTGGATCTGGTGGTGGCAATCGTCTCGGATCACGGCTTTGCTCCGATCTCCGAAGATTCCAACCTGATGGTGCCATTCGTCGAAGCCGGATTGATCACGCTGGATGAAAAGACAGGAAAGATTTCTGCATGGGATGCCATGCCGTGGGGTGCGGGCGGCTCGGCCGCGGTCGTTCTGGCGCGTCCCGACGACAAGGCACTGCAAAAGAAAGTCGCGGATCTTCTGAAAAAGCTGGCCACAGACCCCAAGAGCGGAATTGCGCGCATTGCCGATGCCAAGACCGTGAAGGCCATGGGTGGCGCGAAAGAGGCAAGTTTCTTCGTTGACTTCAAGCTGGGCGTAGAAATGGGTAACAAGACAACGGGTGCGGTTATCACGGCATCGCCGGGCAACGGAACGCACGGCTACTTCCCCGATCATCCGGAAATGAACGCGACCTTCATCATCAACGGGCCAAATGTTGCGGTGAACAAATCCCTTGGTGTGATCGATATGCGCGACATTGCACCAACCCTTGCAAAGATCATGGACGTGCCTTTGCCCAGCGCAACGGGAAAACCGCTGTTTTGACGAGGGATCGCCTTGCGCGAATTTTCGCATTTTTGCACAGACTACGAACGCCGACGCGGAGTGCTGGCTGTCTCGCGAGGGGCGCATTTTGTCTTGACTACCGGTGGGGTGGCATGGACAAGGGCGATGGTGTGGCATAGTTGAACGCCATGCATGGGGGCAATACTGGCGGCATGATCGGGCAGGGAGCATCGCATATCGCCGATGAGACGTTGTTGCTGTGTGTGCGCATTCCCAAAAGTGGAAGCACCAGCCTCGATGGCATGTTGAGCGCATCTGGCCGCACCGTCATCGACATTCCGACACTTGAAGATTTCGATGGCAAGGTTTCCCGTTTTCAGCGGTTGCGCTTTCAGCGCACACTGCGCCGAAACCTGCTTCGTGCCTTCGGAACGCCCAGCGTTCAGGGTGCGTTCGATGCGGTGAATGCGCGTGCGCGGCGCGGAGATATCATCAGCGGCGGGCACAATCTCTTTCCAACGCTATCGGCGGGCCTGACACTGCCGATGAAGATGATCGTCCTGATGCGCGATCCCTATGCGCGCGCGCTATCGGAGTACAATTATGCCCGCCAGAGCTTCAACAAGAAGCGCTTCGGCCCGCGCATCGACAAAGGCATTTTGCCAAAGCTCGCTGGCAAATGGGACTTCGCGGGTTTCCTGGATGGATTGCTGGAATACGGTGATGCCTATGCAAGTCTTGCTTCGCGATTGATTGGCTGGAATGGCCAGGCGGACCTTGCGGCCTATTTCGGCGAGCACGTGCTCCATGCAGGCATCATTGAAGAGCGCGAGGCGTTCGCGCGGGGGCTTTCGGCGAAGCTTGGTGTTTCGCTCGAATTTCCGCATGAGAATCGAACGCGCCACGCCAGCGGCGATGATATTGGCTCTGCGGCGCGCGCCAAGATCGCGCGTCTGAACGCACGCGATCTTGTGCTCTACGATTGGGTCCGCGCGAACGCGGCCGCACTTTAGCGGTAAGCGAAGGGCTTCGCCTTGTCCTTCAGGTTCTTGTAGCGCTCACGCAGCATGGTCTGACGCGAGACCATGGGCATGTTGTCACCACGGATGAACACGGCGGTCGGCGCGCTTGTTACTTCCAGCGGATCGCCGTCCCACACCACCACATCGGCATCTTTTCCGACTTCGACCGTGCCATAGCTGTTTGCAATGCCCCAAACCGCCGCGGGGCGGCTGGTGATGGCGGCCAGCGCGTGCTCATAGGGCATGCCGTTCGCCACCGCATTGCCTGCAATTTGCGTGACGGTGCGCGCATATTGCGATGGATCGTCATTCTGCGGTTCGAAGATCACGGTCACGCCAGCCGCATCCAGGCGGGCCGCGTTTTTCAACGTTGCGCCGATGCTGGAGAAGTGAAACGGCAGGTTGGTGACGGAATCGAGGATCACGGGCACATGTGCATCGGCGATATCCTTGGCCACCATCCAGCCTTCTTCGGCGCCCAGCAGAATCATTTTCAGTTTGTTGGCCGCAGTGTATTTCAGGGCCTGCCGGATATCGGAGGCGCGTTCAGCATGAACGATCAGCGGCACCTCGCCGCGAATGACCGGGCCAAGCGCTTCCAGATCAATGCGCAGCGTGCGCTGATCCCGGCTGCCACCAGGCAGGTGATAGCCTGCGCGGTGTGCCCAATATTCGCGCGCGTCGTCCATGGTTTCGCGGAACACGGACCAGGTGTCCGGGCGGGTGCCCCGTGAATCATCGCTGCCCACCGGGCCAAGCGTGACGAAGACGCCGGCATTCGGCTTCACCAGAAGGTCTGGTCCGTTGCCAAGATGAAGGATCGCGGCCTTGCCATAGAATACGCCCGGTCCCGCCACTGGCGCGGTGAGAACGCGGGTCACTCCGGCAATGCGCGCCACGGGTATCAGTGTGGAGTTGGGATTGATGGCGTCGGTGACATCGAAGGCTGCTGTGTTGATGGCCTGATCGCCACTGGAATCGTTGCTCTCGTTGTCGAGCTCGAGTTCTTCTATTCCCAGCTGCGTATAGGATGCCATCAGTCCCGGTGTTACCGGCTTGCCCTTGGCGTCGATTACCCGTGCGTTGGCAGGGGCTACGATGTTTGGTCCCACGGCGGCAATCTTGCCGCCGGAAATCAGAACATCGGCATTAGACAGCGTGCCGGCGCTTCCCATAGTGAACACATGGCCATGCCGAATGAGCACTGGCGGATTTGTTGGTGGAAGCTGCGCCACCATTACGGACGACGACGGCGTGACGGCCGGTTGGGCAAGGGCGGATGCACCAAGCGCGAGCGCGGCGGTGAGTGTTGCGAGTGTCGCGTACTTCATTGTCCCGCTCCTCCGGTGTGGCCCTGATCGAGGAATTGTCCAAGTTCGAAGTCCGAGCGTGGACTGTTCCCGGGATCATCGCGGTCGAACATCAGCGCGCCGTCGATGAAGACTTTTTCGGCGTGCGCATAAACGCTGAACGGGTCGCGATCCCACAGCACCACGTCCGCCATCTTGCCGGGTTCGATGGTGCCCACCTTGTCGTCAATCCCCAGTGCCTTGGCCGGGTTTTTCGTCATCCAGGCCACGGCATGTGCGCGCGGGATGTTGAGGCCCATGCGACGGCCAGCTGCCATCGCCTTGGCCACTTCCTGATTGAGCCGTTGAATGCCGAGTGGATCGTCCGAATGGATCATGGCGCAGGCGCCCGCGGCGTCGACCATGGCAATCCCTTCGGGAATGGCGTCATACGCCTCCATCTTGAATCCCCACCAATCCGCCCACATCACAGCGCAGGTGTTGTTTTCGCGCAGAAGGTCCGCGACCTTGTAGGCTTCCGTTGCATGGTGGAAGGCGGCGATATGGAAACCAAATTCCTTTGACACGTCGATCATCGTGGCCATCTGGTCGGCGCGGTAGCAGTGCATCTGCACGCGAATCTTTCCATCCAGAACAAGGCCCATCGTCTCCAGGCCCAGATCGCGATCCGGTTCCGAGCCTTCGCCTTTTTTCCAGTAGGCTTGCCACTTCGCCCGATATTCCTTCGCCTTCTGATAGGCTTCGCGATAGCCCGCGATGTTGCCCATTTCGGTAGAAGGGCCGCCCTTGTCGCCGTACACCCGCTTCGGGTTTTCACCGCAGGCCATTTTCAGACCGTAGGGCGCGTCGGGGAATTTCATGCCTTGTGTTGTGCGCGATGGCACGTTTTTCAGCACCACCGAGCGGCCGCCAATAAGATTGGCGGAACCGGGCAGGATCTGCATGGCCGTGACGCCACCTGCAAGCGCGCGTGTGAATCCGGGATCGTGTGGCCAGACGGAATTTTCCGAACGAACTTCCGGTGTCGTCGGCTTGGTCGCTTCATTGCCGTCCGACGTTTCCTGCGCGGAAGGCGAAGGATAGACGCCCAAATGGGAATGAATGTCGATGATGCCCGGCGTGACGAACTTGCCTTTGCCATCCACGATCACCGCGTCGGTGGGCGCATCCAGATTGGTGCCAACGGCTTCGATCTTGCCGTCCTTCAGCAGAACGTCACCGTTGCTGATTTCCTTGTCCGTCGCGGTCAGAATGGTCGCGCCGCGGATCAGCGTGGGCTTTGAGGGATAGGCGGCGTAAGTGGACGGGAACTGATCGTTTGGAAACGCGCCGTCCTTCTTCTCTTCGTTCTTGCCAGCGCCAGGAATGAGCGCCCAAACAAGCACAAACGTTCCCACAACGATGGCGGCGGGCGCCCAGCCGGGCAATCCGTTTTTGGAATCCATGTCGGTTCCCCCAATGACGGGGCGAGGTTGACCGCTCGCTGCCCGGTGCGCAACCCGCGTGTCGTGCATAGCGGGGGATCAATCTTCTCCGAACTTCGCTTCTACCAGCGCCAGAATTGCCGTCATGGCATCGGCGGCATCGGGGCCTTCGGCGGCAATTTCCACCTCCGATCCAATACCTGCTGCCAGCATCATCAGTCCCATAATCGAGCGGGCATCGACCGTTTGGTTCCCCTTGCGCACGGTAATGGTGGCCTTGAAGCGCGCGGCGGCTTCCACAACTTTTGCTGATGCGCGCGCGTGAAGGCCGCGCTTGTTGGTGATTGTTGCGGTGGCGGTGATACGCCCGGCTTGGCTCATGCGCGCTTTGTTCCGGCAACAAGGTCGGCCGAGCCGGCGCGCATATATTTGCGGCCTGCGTCGATGGCTTCTTTCACCGCCTGTTCGAGCGGCAACTTGGTGCGCACATCAATCAATTTTACGAGACTGGGCAGGTTGGCGCCTGCGAGCACCTCCACCTTGCCGGGGTCCAGAAGCGTGAGCGCCAGATTGCAGGGCGTGCCACCATACATGTCCGTTGCTACAACGACGCCGTCGCCCAGATCGACCGATTTGACCGCCGCCGCAATCTCGCGCTGGCGCCGTTCGCTGTCGTCCTCCGGACCAATGCATACGGCGCGCAAATGGGTTTGGGGCCCCACCATATGCTCCATAGCGGCGATGAATTCCTGGGCCAGACGGCCGTGCGTGACGAGAACGATACCGATCATTTCCGATGCATAGATGGTGAGCGGGGCGAACGATATCAACCTTGGCCGGGGATGGAAGCCCTTACCCGGAATGTGCCTGTTCGCGGAATAATCCCAGCCGAAACGCTGCGGCAGCCGCAGCAATCCGCTCGGCCGCGGCCGGATTGGCGCCATCGAGGGTGATCAGGGGCACAGCCGCGGCATCGGCGAATCCAGCCGGGGCTTCAAAGTAGCGGGGAACGGGAATCCGCGCATTTTTCACGCCCGGCTCAAGCACCACCGCGAGCCAGATCCGCGCGCAATCGGCGTGTGGTACCTGCAGAATTCCCACGCCGCGCACCTCCAGAAGTCCGGCAATCGCGGCAGGCGCGCGCGCCCATAGTGCGTTCTCGCGCAGGAACACATGGGTGCGATCATCCGCGATCAGCTGCGCGCCTAACGTCAGCAGCCTGAGCGCAAGCGAGGATTTTCCGCTTCCCGGTTTGCCAAGCAGCAATACGCCTGCATCGCTGCCGCCGCCAAAGGCCGCGCCAGCGTCGCCAAGCAGGATCGTCGTGGCATGGATAGTCGCCGGTTCCATCTTCAACCCATGCGCGCAATGGGAAGTTCAACGATAAAGCGGGCACCGCCACGCGCGCGGTTTTCGGCCCAGATGCGGCCACCACTTCCTTCTGCAATCTGTCGTGCGATGGAAAGGCCAAGTCCGGAGTTTTTGCCGAAACCATGTTCGGCAGGCCGTTCCGTGTAGAAGCGATTGAAGATGCTTTCGACGTTTTCTTCCGGAATGCCGGGACCTTCATCTTCCACCAGCACGCGAACGGCGCCGCCACCGACAAGCGCAGAGATCGTGACGGTACCGTTGTCCGGGCTGAACGAAAGCGCGTTATCGATCAGATTCCGGAAAATCTGGCCCAGCCGTTCATCATTGCCCAGAACGACCGCATCCATGGGCAGGTTGGGCGCCAGCGCGATGCTCACGCCACGAGGAATTTCCGTCAACTGGTAGACCTGCACGATGGTTTCCAGCAGATGCGTGATATCGACAGGCACGGAATGCTCTCGGCTGAGTTCGGCGTCGAGGCGCGAAGCGTCGGAAATATCCGTAATCAGCCGGTCAATGCGCTTTATGTCGGCGCGGATGATGGAGAGAAGCTTTTCACGCTGCTCTGGCGTCGTGGCGCGGTTCAGCATTTCGATAGCATTGCGCAGTGACGTGAGCGGGTTCTTCAATTCATGGGCCACATCTGCCGCGAAGCTTTCGATGGCATCGATGCGCGCATAAAGCGCATTGGTCATGGCAGAGAGGCTCGATGCCAGGGCGCCGATTTCATCATTGCGCTCCGACATCGCAGGAATGGCATCGCGCCCGGCGCGTCCGCGTCTTACCCGGTCTGCTGCTGCCGCCAGCCTGCGTACGGGTTCAGCGATGAAGCCGCCCAGATAGAGCGATGACAGGATCATCACCACCAATGCAACAGCGAAGACTTGCAAAAGTGTGGCGCGCTCTTCGCGAAGAATGTTGTCGATGTCGCCGCCTTCGGTGGAAACCAGCAGTACGCCATAGATCGCCTTGAAACGCTGAACTGGCACTGCCACCGAAAGAACAAGCCGGTTGCGATTGTCGAGGCGTTCCGCAGTGGTCACATCACCGCTCAGCGCGCGGGTGACTTCCGTGTAGGCTCGGCCATCTTTGCCCGCTTCAAAATACGGCTGCAGATCGCTCAGTGGGCGCACACCCATGATGCCGTCATAGAAATCGTTCCAGGTTTCCTTGATGCGGCTCACGGTATTGAGTGGCGGAAGCTCAACCGTCTGCACCACATTGCGCGCCAAAAGGTTGCGCGTGTCGATTTCGAGCTGGCCATCGGTGCCGTACAGGCGGGCGCGCAAGCGCGTCGGCGCAATCAGCTGGCGCAGCAGAGGTTCTGCCTGTTCGACATTGATGGCCCGGCCTTCTTCCACCGTGGTGTACTCGGCCAATGTGCTTGCCACGATTTGGGCCTGTTCCTGTATGCCGGAGAGGCGTTCGTCGATCAGGCCGACACGGCTCGATTGCACAAGAATGACGCCGCCCATCAGAACGACGAGCGCCACCGCGTTGAAAAAAATGATGCGCCGCGATAGCGCCGAATAGCCAGACGTGCGCGAGAGGGCCGCGCTCAGGGCTGGCCGCACGTCGAAGGGGCTTTTCTCAGGCTTCGCGATAGCGGTAGCCCACGCCGTAGAGGGTTTCGATGGCGTCGAAATCATCGTCGACAACCTTGAACTTCTTGCGCAGACGTTTGATGTGACTGTCGATCGTACGGTCGTCCACATAGACCTGATCGTCATAGGCCGCGTCCATCAGGTTGTCGCGGCTCTTCACGAATCCGGGGCGCTGGGCAAGGCATTGCAGAATCAGGAACTCGGTAACGGTCAGCCGCACTGGCTTGCCATCCCATGTGCATTCGTGGCGTTGCGGGTCGAGGGCCAGCTTGCCGCGGATCAGCGCCTCCTTCTTGGCTTCGCCCGCGGGCGGCTGGGTGCCCTTGCGCGCTTCGGCGCGACGTAACACGGCGCGCACGCGCTCCAGAAGCAGGCGCTGCGAAAACGGCTTTCTGATGTAATCGTCCGCGCCTGCGTTCAGTCCCATCAGCTCGTCGATCTCTTCGTCCTTGGACGTGAGGAAGATCACCGGCAGATCACCGGATTGGCGCAGGCGGCGCAGCAGCTCCAGCCCGTCCATGCGCGGCATCTTGATGTCCAGAATTGCCAGATCGGGCGGGGTGGCTGTGAGCGCGGTCAGCGCTGCGGCGCCATCAGAATAGGCGCGAACATTGTAGCCTTCCGTCTCAAGCAGCATAGAGACCGAGGTCAGTATGTTCTTGTCGTCGTCAACCAGAGCAACCGTGGCCATGTGCGAATCCCGCTTCCCGCGCCGTGCTTCGGTAGTATAGGCGAGGCCCCCCCGAAGCAAAGCGCCATCCCGATGACAGAACACCTGCCGAATGCGGCGAATTTTCAGCCGCAAAGGGGCAGCTTCACGTTTACCGGAATTCCACCTTGAGGATTTCGTATGAGCGCGCGCCGCCGGGCGCTGCCACTTCCACCGTGTCGCCGACAGTTTTGCCGATGAGCGCGCGGGCAATCGGTGAGGACAGGGAAATGCGCCCGAGCTTCGCATCAGCCTCCAGATCGCCAACGATCTGATAGGTCTTTTCCGCGTCGGTATCCTCGTCCACCAGTGTGACGGTCGCGCCGAACTTGACCGAGCCACCGGACAGCTTGGCGATATCGATCACCTCGGCGCGGCCGATCTGGTCTTCCAGCTCCATCACCCGGCCTTCGATGAAGGCCTGGCGCTCCTTGGCGGCATGGTATTCCGCGTTCTCCGAGAGGTCGCCGTGGGCGCGCGCTTCCGCGATGGCGCGGATGATGCTGTGCCGCTCCACATTCTTCAGCTTGTTCAATTCCTCTTCCAGGGCTTGGAAGCCCCCGGCGGTCATAGGTATGCGTTCCATGGCTCTAAACGTCCTGACAGCGGCAAAGCCACCCCCTCCGGTTCCGCTTTTTTGCGGAGGGCCGGCGCGGAAGGCGACATATTTGCCTTAAGTACTTGTAACGCCTGGACTCTTCCGTCCAAATCGGCGGCGCTTGTGGCCGATATAGTAAGATCGCCGATGCTGGCTTTCAAGAGATTGGGCCGCCTCGGCGGCGCATGAACACAGGGTTTCAGCGGCGGAACTTTGAAGCAATCGACCGAGCGTCAACGCAGATCGGCACCAGGGGTTGCGCTCAAATCCGGGCTGGGCTTAATCGCCAGCGTCATTTTTCCTCATTCAGGGGCGCTATGAGCGCCCGATCGCGCGGTGTTCATGCTGGTTCCTGCCAATTACCCGGACAGACAGGTTTGCATCATCGGCCTGGGCTATGTCGGGCTCACGCTCGCAGTTGCCATGGCTGAAGCCGGATATCGGGTTTTTGGCGTGGAGCGTGACCAGCGCGTGCTGGATCATGTGCGGGCCGGGCGCGCGCATTTCGCCGAAACCGGATTCGACAGTCACCTTGCGCTTCAAGTGAGCAGGGGGGCGCTTACCGTTCAGCAGAGACTAACGGCAGACATGCCTGCCACCGCCTTCATCGTAACCGTTGGCACGCCCGTAGGCGCCGACAAGCAGACACAGGTGGGGGCGATCCGTACGGTCTGCAACGATCTGCGCGATGTACTGAAGCCCGGTGATCTGGTCGTACTGCGCTCCACCGTGCGCATCGGTACCACCCGCAATCTGGTCAAGCCGATTCTGGATGGCGCAGGTGTTGCCTATGACATCGCTTTCTGTCCGGAACGCACGCTGGAAGGCAAAGCCCTGCAGGAATTGAGCACGCTGCCGCAGATCGTGGGCGGCCTTGATGATGCGGCAACGTTCCGCGCGTCGCAGCTCTTCAGTTTTCTGACCAACTCGGTGGTGCGTGTCAGCGATCTGGAAACGGCCGAAACCATCAAGCTCATCAACAACACGCAGCGCGACTACATCTTCGCCTTCGCCAACGAGGTGGCGGCGATGTGCGAGGCTGTAGGCATCAATGCCGGCGAGGTGATTTCTGCCAGCAATCTCGGCTATCCGCGCGCCAACCTGCCCATGCCTGGACCGGTGGGAGGGCCGTGCCTGGAAAAGGATCCCTACATTCTTGCCGAAGGGCTTGCCGAACACGGTTTCGAACCGCGCCTCAGTCTTGCAGGCAGACACTGGAACGAAGAATTGCCGGTGCGCACCATCCGCTCTGCAGCGCATTCATGGCAGGCCATGAAGGGCGCGGGCGGTTCACCGCGTGCGATCGCCTTTCTGGGCCTGGCATTCAAGGGGCGACCGGAGACGGATGACCTGCGTGGCAGTCTCGCCCTGCCGATGATTGCGAGCCTGAAAGAGATTTTTCCGGCGGCAACGATCCGGACCTTTGACCCGGTGGTGAAGCCCGAAGCTGTCGCCATGCTCGATGTGACAGCTTGCGCGACACTGGAACAGGCTTTTGATGGCGCTTCGCTTGTCATCATTCAGAACAATCACGAAGCCTTTGCGCGCATGCCAATTGCGGAGCTGGCGGGGGCCATGGCGACGCCCGGCCTCATCTACGACTATTGGAACCAGCATCGCGCACAGGATCTGGCGCTGCCTGATGGTATTGTCTATGCCGGATTGGGCAATACCCGAGCACTGCGCGATATGATCGATTCGAAGGTGTGAGCGTGAGAATTCTCGTTACGGGCGCCGCAGGCTTCATCGGATTCCGTCTGGCGGAGATTCTCGCCGAAGATCCCGCCAACACGGTCATCTGTTGCGACAATTATGTGCGCGGCGAAGCCGACGCCGCTTATGAGGCGTTGACCGCGCGCCCGAATGTCGTGGGGGTGGATATCGATCTTGCCGACCGTTCCTCGGTCATGGCGCTGCCGGATGATGTGGACGCGATCTACCATATGGCCGCCCTCAATGGGACGCAGAATTTCTACGAACGCCCGTTCGAAGTGCTGCGTTGTTCCACGCTGCCGACCTTTTTCCTGATCGAAAAATACGGTCCGGCGCGGCGCCTGACGCGGTTTCTCTATGCAGGGACCAGCGAGGCCTACGCATCCACCGTCACCAAATTCAACTGGGAAGTGCCGACGGCGGAGGACGTGCCGCTGTCCATTTCGGACGTATTCAATCCCCGCTGGTCTTACGCAATATCCAAGCTGCACGGCGAAGTGCTCACGGTGCAGGGTGCGCGGCAATTCGGCTTTCCCTTCACCATCGCGCGCTATCACAACACCTATGGTCCGCGCATGGGCGACAAGCACGTGGTGCCGGATTTCCTGAACCGCGCGCGCAAGGGCATCTATCGGCTGGACGGCTGGGAAGATACGCGCGCGTTCATCTATATCGACGACAGTATCGCCGCCACGATCGCGGTTGCGCAGAGCGACGCCTGCATTGGTGAAGTTGTGAACATCGGCAGCACGCGGGAAATGAAGATCATCGATGTCGCCAAACTGATGATGGACATCGCGGGCATGAAGGGCGAAATCGAATTAAGGGATTCGCCGCAAGGTTCTGTCCGCCGGCGTGCGCCCAAAACCGACAAACTCAAGAAGCTCACCGGCTTTTCGGAGCGTTGGTCTCTGGAAGACGGCCTGCGCAAAACGATTGCGTACTACATCCCCGAACTGAAGCTGGATGCCTGACGCTCAGGCATAGTCCTGAAGCGCCTGAACGTCGAGATCGCCGCCGCGCAGCGCCTCGATGGCCTGCGTCGCCGCGGCCGCACCCGCGATGGTGGTGTAGTAGGGAACCTTCTGCTGCAAGGCTGTGCGACGGATGGAAAGCGAATCTGCCAAGGCCTGCGCACCTTCAGTCGTGTTGAAGACCAGCTGCACTTCGCCGTTCTTGATTGCATCGACGACATGCGGGCGGCCTTCCAGAACCTTGTTCACCACGCCGACTTCCAGTCCCGCATCTCGCAGGAATTTGGCGGTTCCGCGTGTGGCAATCACCGTAAATCCCATTTCCAGAAGATGCTTGGCGGGAACGACGGAGAGTTCCTTGTCGGCTTCCTTCACTGAGATAAAGGCCGTTCCGGCAAGCGGCAGTTTCAATCCTGCGCCGACCTGGCTCTTCGCAAAGGCGCGACCGAAATTTTCGTCAAGGCCCATGACTTCGCCAGTGGAGCGCATCTCCGGCCCCAGGATCGTATCGACACCGGGGAAGCGATTGAACGGCATCACCGCTTCCTTTACCGCGATGTGGGTTTTCGCTGCACGGCTCAGGTCGAAATCCTTGAGTTTTTCGCCCGACATGACGCGCGCCGCGATGGCGGCAACCGGAAGACCAATGGCCTTCGCGACGAAGGGGACGGTGCGGCTGGCACGCGGATTGACCTCTAGCACGTAAATCTCGCCATCCTGCACGGCATACTGCACGTTCATCAGCCCGCGCACCTTGAGCGCGCGCGCCAGCGCAATGGTCTGCTGCTTGATTTTGGAGACGATCTCCTGCGAGAGCGAATGAGGGGGGAGGGCACAGGCTGAGTCGCCAGAATGTACGCCTGCTTCCTCGATGTGCTCCATGATCCCCGCGATGAACACATCGCCATCGTGGTCGCAGATTGCGTCCACGTCGATCTCGATGGCGTGATGCAGGAAGGCGTCGATCAGAACCGGATTGTCGCCGGAAATCTTGAAGAGTTCTCCGCTGCGCACGGAATTCCTGAGCGCTGTCTCATCGCTGACCACAACCATCCCGCGCCCGCCGAGGACATAGGACGGACGAAGAATGACCGGGTATCCAATCTCCGCTGCAGCGGCCACGGTTTCCTCGGCGGTCATGGCGGTCGCATTGCGCGGCTGTTTCAGGCCCAGCTCATTGAGTAGTACCTGAAAGCGCTTGCGGTCTTCGGCAAGGTCGATCGCGTCTGCCGATGTGCCCAGGATCGGAATGCCTTCCGCTACCAGCGTGTTGGCGAGTTTCAGCGGCGTCTGTCCCCCGAACTGAACGATCACGCCAGCTAGCGTGCCATTGCTCTGTTCTTTGCGGACAATTTCCAGAACGTCCTCGGCGGTCAGCGGTTCGAAGTAAAGCCTGTCGGATGTGTCGTAATCCGTCGAGACTGTTTCGGGATTGCAGTTGACCATGATGGTCTCGAATCCGCGCGCCGAAAGCGAGAAGGCCGCGTGGCAGCAGCAATAATCGAATTCAATGCCCTGACCGATGCGGTTTGGTCCGCCACCCAGAATGATGATCTTCTTCTTGTCCGTGGGATTGCTCTCGCATTCCACCTTGCCACCAACGGGCGTCTCGTAGGTGGCATACATATAGGGCGTTAGCGCGGCGAATTCGGCGGCACAAGTGTCGATGCGTTTGAACACCGGGTGGACGCCCAGCTTGCGGCGGTGCGCGCGCACCATTGCTTCATTCTGATTTGTCAGCTTGGCCAAACGCGCGTCGGAGAAGCCCATGCCTTTCAGGCGGCGGAACGATTCCGCATCGGCGGGAAGCCCGTCACGCGCAATCTGCGCTTCGCGCGCGATGATTGCCGCGATCTCTTCCAGAAACCAGCGATCATAGTGGGTAATGGCCGCAATGTCGTCCAGCGGGAACCCCTGGCGGATGGCCTGTGCCGTTACGCGCAGGCGGTCAGGCGTGGCGGTGGCGAGGGCCGCGCGGATGCCGTCTGCATTGTCGGCGAGTTCGATCTCATCGAAGCCGGTGAGCCCGGTCTCCATGGAGCGCAGCGCTTTCTGCACGGATTCGGCAAAGGTGCGGCCAATGGCCATCGCTTCGCCCACCGACTTCATGGAAGTGGTCAGCAGTGGTTCAGCGCCCGGAAATTTCTCAAAGGCAAAGCGTGGAATTTTCGTCACCACATAGTCGATGGTGGGTTCGAAGGCGGCGGGCGTGACTTTGGTGATGTCGTTGGTCAGTTCGTCGAGTGTATAACCGATTGCCAGCTTTGCCGCGATTTTGGCTATGGGAAAACCTGTGGCTTTTGATGCGAGCGCTGACGAGCGCGACACGCGTGGGTTCATCTCGATCACCACCATGCGTCCGTCCGCCGGGTTTACGGCGAATTGCACGTTTGAGCCGCCGGTCTCCACACCGATCTCGCGCAGCACCGCGATGGAGGCGGAGCGCATGCGCTGATATTCCTTGTCGGTCAGGGTCAGCGTCGGTGCCACGGTGATGGAGTCACCTGTGTGCACGCCCATCGGGTCCACGTTCTCGATGGAGCACACGATGATGGCGTTGTCGGCGCGGTCGCGCACGACTTCCATCTCATACTCTTTCCACCCAAGAACGGATTCCTCGATCAGCACCTCGTTGGTCGGCGAAGCATCGAGGCCCTGTTCCACAATCTGGAAGAACTCTTCGCGGTTGAAGGCGATGCCGCCGCCGGTGCCACCCAGCGTGAAGCTGGGGCGGATCACAGCGGGCAACCCTACTTCGTCCAGCGCTTGCAGCGCATGGGCGAAGGCTTCCGGCGAAAGCTCCATGATCGGATTGTTTTGCCCGTCATAGAGGAAATTGCCGAACTCATCTTTCCTGTGGCGCAGATAGCCCTTCAGCGTGATGCCGCGCGGCACATCGAGCCCGATCTTGATCATCGCCTGGCGGAACTGCTCGCGGTCCTCGGCCTTGTCGATGGCGTCGGCGGAGGCGCCGATCAGTTCGACCCCGTGTTTCTCCAGCGTGCCGCGCTTGCGCAGGCTGAGGGCGGTGTTGAGCGCGGTCTGTCCGCCCATGGTGGGAAGCAGAGCGAACACGCTGCCTTCGGGCACATGCGCCTTCTCGCGCGCGATGATCTTTTCCACGAACTCCGGCGTGATCGGTTCGATGTATGTGGCATCGGCCAGGCCGGGATCGGTCATGATTGTCGCCGGGTTCGAATTCACCAGCACTACGCGGTAGCCCTCGGCCCGAAGCGCCTTGCAGGCCTGCGCGCCGGAATAGTCGAACTCGCAAGCCTGCCCGATAACGATGGGCCCGGCGCCGATGATGAGGACGGTGTGGATATCTTGGCGTTTGGGCATGTTCTCTCGCGCGTGGGCTGGCGCACGCTTGGGGCGTGTCCATGTCCGGCCGGATTGCAGGTTAAGGGGATCGTTTAGCGACGAGTCGGGCCGGGGGCAAGCCTTATGGCGTCGTGCCGATCAGGGGCGGGCATTCACCCCCGGATAGTTGGGACAATGGCTTGAAAGCTGCGTCCAAACTTTTTCGACCTCGGCAGGGCCATGCGTCTTCGCAATAGAATCGGCCTGCGCATTTTCGATGAAATTTTCTTCCTCGCGCATTACCCCGAACGGTTTGCCGGACAAGGGTTGATACAGGATCATGTATCCACAGAAGCGATCGGCCTTGGTAAATCGGCCTGCGAGATCAATCGCTACGTAGATGCCTAATGCCGGTGCGTTCCTGGGATTCTTGGTCCAAGTGACTTTTAGAAAGCGGCGCTCGATAACATCCCCAAGTTTGTCGTGGATCGCTGTCTGATCGCCGGAATATCGCTCATAGGGCATGTTGGCGCGATTGATATCGGCAAGCATTGCATAGGCCTTTGCAATTTCTCCCGAGTCCCGAGCGGTAAGGTACGCGCGCGCATCATGTTCCGCTGCATCTGACAGCTCGGCAGACGGCAACCATCCCGGCTCGGAATCTGACGTGATATTGATTTCGCGAAAGTTTGCTGGTGTCTCGTTGGACCTTACAGGTCCGACGGACAGGAGCGACATCGCTACGACCAAAAGCGCAGTTTTCAGCTTCGCCATCTGAGAACGCGCTCCTTCACCGGATTCACGAAAGCTGTGCCGTTTTCGACCGATTCAGCCCACGCTTTCTTGAGGCGGTGATACCAGATGGCGGGCTGGTCGGCGTCCTGGATCAGCATCAGCGCCGGATTGAATTTCAGCCCCTCGCGCTGGAGTTCCACCATCCTTCGGTCGTCGCCGAGGAAGGTGGGGCCGAGCAGGACGAAGAACGGCTTCAGGAAACCGAGCCAGCCGGGCCAGTAGAAAATCTGCGTCACCTGCGTGGTGTCGGCATCGAGCGGCGTGCAGCATGTGAGGCCCACGACATCGGCGCGGCGGCCCAGCAGCGTGCCGGAGATGTTTTCGAAGCGCGTGCTCGGCAGCTCGAAGGTAATCTCGGTGGAAACATCCGGCGCCACCAGCCTGTAGGCGGGTTTGGTCGGCGCGTGGCGTGTCATGATGAAGCCGGTAGGAAGGGGCGCGTAGGCTTTCTCTTTCAGCTTCTGCTTCACGCGCCACCACCAGCGGCCATGCACGTAAGGCGCATGTGCCGGGTCCATCAGCCCGATCACGGCGTGATCGATCCCGCAGCGAAAGGTCTGGCTTTCCACCCAGCGCGGTTTCGCGTTCGTAATGTTCTGCACCTTGGGCGGAAGCGCCGTTGGGGCAGGGGCGTCACGCTCCTGCGCGGTCATATAGACCCAGATCAGCCCATCCTGTTCGCAGGCCGGATAAGGCTTCACGCGAATTTTGGTGGGATCCATCTCGTTTTCCTCGACCAGCGAGGGGATCGCCGCGCAAACGCCATCGGTGCGGAAGCGCCAGCCGTGATAGGGGCACTCCACGGTTTCATCGGCTGCGACCTTGCCCGCCGAAAGGGGCACGCCACGATGGGGGCAGATATCGCGCATGGCGAACGCCTTGCCGGCCCTGGTGCGGCCAACGAGAACCGGCTCGCCCAAGAGCATCTGGCGGCGCAATCCGCCCGGCTTCACCTCGCTTGCAAGGCAGGCCATGTACCAGAGATTGCGCAGGAATTGGGGTTCTTCGGCCATGCGTCAGCCGTAGCGCGGCGCCGCGCGATTGTCACGGGATGCGGGGTCGCGGGGTCATCCGGCAGGCTTGGCGTTTTCCAGCGGCTTCAGCAGGCTGTCGCGGGTGGTCTGGAATTGGTCCGCCTTGTAAGCGGGCAGCTTGAAGGCCCATCCGCCGGCTTTTGCGGCGATCTGGCGGGCTTCCTTTTCGATATCCGGCTTTGCGCCTGACGCGGCTTCGGCGGAAATGCGCACCCAGGTATCAGCCCCGCTTTTCACCACATCGGCGGTGACGGAGAGACCATCGAAAGTGTCGGCCGTCAGGCGCGCGGCATTGTCGAATTCGCCGGGTGTTTCGGGGCGCACGTCGGAAAAGCTGAATCCCGTCAATGCGCTGGCAACGGCATCTGTCGCACTTTCGTAGGCGAGTTCACGCCCCTTTGGCATGTCCAGCAGTACGAAATTGGCGTCGCTTGGTTTGTCGCGACGGACCATGAAGGCGGGACCGATCTTCGGCGCGACAGACACTTCCTTGATGCGGGACCGGTCGAGCCCCACGATATCTTTCTCCATCCACTGTGCTGGATCGCTTTGCAGATCGAGCATGCTGCGCACGAGCCAGCTTTGGCTGGAAGAAGGCTCGCGCACATAAAGCCCGACCGCGCCAGTGGAATCACCGATGTCTTCGCTCTTGCCCAGAATGAGCGCCGCGATGGTTTCACCCTTCTCACTGGTGAGAACGATCTCTATGCCCTTGCCACCCTTTGCGGGGTCTTCGAGGTCCACGTAGTGCAGAAGCTCGGGCTTGGCGGTTTTGGGCTCGATCTTCGTGAATTCGGAGAGCCCGGTGACCGTGCGCTTCACCTGGTCGAAAGATGCCGGGAAGTTTCCTCGCGATGGGATCACCCAGCCGCGATCCGGCAGGAAAGCAACGTCAAACGTTCCATCCTTCGCCGACACGATGTGAATTTTCGCGACATCGCTTGAACGGATGCGCAATTGCGGAAAGAACAGTTCGCCAGACTCGTTGTCGGCGGTTCGCGCGTTCTGCCCGGAAAGGGCAAAGAAGGCGATCGCGATGGTGACAATCGCTGCCCCCGCCAGAATGGCCAGATTGCGCCCGCGACGGTCGTTCAGAATGTCGGCGAGCGTTGCCATCATACCCTCGCGGTGCGCGCGCGGCGCCGGCGGCGCAGGATCGCAAGGCCGATGGCGAATGCCGCCACCAGAAGCGGCACAGCCGCGATATTGAAGAACGCAAGCCACGCGCCAAGTTCGTCCACGTCTTCGCGCAGCTTGCGCTGCACGTCGCGCAGCGCTGTGCGGGACTGAATCAACTCGGTCTGGAATCTCTCGATTTCCGCCTGCTGTTCCGCCGTAAGCGTCAGCGTCTTGCCGCTTTCCTCGCCCTGTTCAAGAGAGCGCAACCGCGTTTGCGCATCATTGATGCGCTGCTGCAGGGCTTCTGCCTCCTGCTGGAATTTTGCCTGCGCGTTGGCCTGCAATTCCTGCACGACCGTGAACGGGCGGTTCGAGGTGGCGCGGGTGCGCAGCGAAATGAGGTCGCCGGAACCCGTCAGATTCTCCAGCGCGTTCAGAACGAAGGCGCCATTGTCGGCGAAAGGTGAGGCCACGCGTTTGCCGAACACGTTTTCCATGCGAACCCAGAAGCGATCATCGAAGATGTCGGCATCAGCCATGACCACGACATTGATTCCGTGCGCCGACTGCATCACTTCGGCAGGGCCGCCAGGCACGGGCGCACCGCCGGGGAATGCCGTCTTTGCGGTGCCGGAAATGCGCGCCGCAAGGACGAACTGCTCTCCAGTGGGCTCGACAAGCTTGATCAGGTCTTGCGGGTTCTGTGTCATGCGCACCATCACCGAATCCAGCGCGGCCGCCTGATCCGAACTGATGATGAGTGGCGTGAACTTCGTCGTCGCGCCCCTGGCAGGTTTCAGAAAGCCGCTGCTTGCCAGATTGAGCGATTGCAGGTTGGCGGTGATTTGATCGTTGTGGTCGAACTGGTCAGGACCAAGGCGCAGCCATGCCGGGTAGGCGGCAACGGGATTGCGCGGGTCCGGCGTCTGCACGCGCTGCGCCAGTGCTACATCCGCGACAATCTTCTGCGGATTGTAGTCGATGCCCCATGCCTTGAAGAGCCTGGGCAGATCGGACATGGCGGCGCCCGCCGCGCGCGGGTCCATTCCGGCCTGCGCTTGCGCAATCTCCGCGTTGGGATCAACGAAGACGAGCGCCCGCCCGCCCTTCAGCACGAATTGGTCGATGGCATAAAGCTGCTGGTCGTTGAGGCCGGTGGGATGTGCGATGAGCAGCACATCCACATCCTTGGGAATGGACGTGAAGTTCTGCTCCAGCATCTTCGTCTGATAGGCCGCGCTCAATTCCTGATAGATCGCATAGGGCTGGCTCTGGCCCTGCAGCATCGCTGCCATGCCACCCGCGCCCGACTCGAGCGGCAAGCTGGAAATGATCCCGATGAGCGGCTTTTTCGGATTGGCGAGGTGATAGATCAGCGAGGTAACATCGTATTCCAGATAGCTTTCGCGGTTCTGCGAGAAATAGGGAATGACTTCGCGCCCGCCGATGGTGTTGGTGCCGACAAGTCCGAAATAGACCATTTCCCCGCTATCGGTGGGTATGCCGGTCAGCCCTGCGGCGGTGGCCTCATCTTCCTCGGGCGTAAAGGATTCCGGATCGATTTCTGTCAGCGTGATCTTGCCGCCGCTGCGCGCGGCATATTCGTTCAGAAGATCGCGCACGCGCGTGGCATAGGCCTGAATTTGCGCATAGTCGGCCGCGACCTTTGCGGAATAATACAGCTTCAATGTGATCGGTTCATCGAGCTTGGCGACGGTGTTCTTCGTGCCCTGCGACAGCGTGTAGAGCCCGTTTTCGGTCAGGTCGATGCGCGCCGAAGTGATCGTGCTGTCCACGGCAATATTGAGCGCGACAAAGATGATCGCGCCCAGCGCCAGCGCAAGTGCTCCATAGAGGCGGCGTGGTATCTGCTTCATCGCCTCACCCGGCTCGCTTCAGATCGACCAGCACGACATTCCCGCCCAGGAACAGCGCAATCAGCGAGAAGAAAAACACCAGATCGCGCAGGTCGATCACGCCATTGGTAATCGAAGCGAAGTGGGTAAGGAAACTGAACGAGCTGATTGCTGTCACCAGCGTCTGCGGCGCCCAGGCGCGGAAGAAATCCAGCACCAGCGGCGCGCCGGAGATAGTAAAAAGGAAACACACCGTCACGCTCACGACAAACGCGATCACCTGATTGTTGGTCGCCGCCGAGATGCAGGCGCCGATGGCTAGGTACGCACCCGCCATCAGGAAGCTGCCGATATAGCCTGCCAGGATCACGCCGTTATCGGGGCTGCCAAGGTAATTGACCGTAAGCCAGATGGGGAAGGTCAGAACAAGCGCAACCCCCGTCATTGCCCACGCCGCAAGATATTTCCCTGTCACCGTGGCCCACAGCGGAACGGGCAGGGTGAGCAGCAATTCCATCGTGCCGGTGCGCCGTTCCTCTGCCCATAGCCGCATGGAAATGGCGGGTACGAGAAACAGATAGAGCCAGGGATGATAGGTGAAGAACACCGTGAGATCGGCCATGCCGTTGTCGTAGAAACGGCCGATGTAGAATGTGAACGCGCCCATCGCGAACAGGAAGATCACGATGAACACATAGGCGAGCGGCGTCGCGAAATACGCTGCAAACTCGCGCTTGAAGATCGTCCACACGTCTTTCATGCGTGATCCTCTGCGGCGCGCCTCGTATCATGGGTGGTGATGGCGCGGAACACTTCGTCAAGCCTGCCGGGTTCGGCGTAAAGCTCCCGGGCGTCCCACTTCTCGGCCTTCGCCAGCGCGCTCACATCTTCGATCAGAAGCGCGCCTGCCTTGGGAAATGCGGTGATCTGCACGCTGCCATCCTTGCGCGCGGCTTCTTCAACGGAACCGATGCTCGAAATGGTCTTGAGCCGCGACTTCACTTGTGCGGCCTGATCGGCGGGAACCGTCAGCGTTACAGCGTTGTGATGACGTGAACGGGCAAGCAGGGCCGCCGGCGTGCCGTCTGCAACGACGCGCCCACGATCGATAATGACCGCGCGGGTGCAGATCGCTTCAACCTCTTCGAGAAGATGCGTGGAAATGATGATCGCCTTGTCCGCTGCCATCTTCTTGATGAGTGCGCGAACGGCATGCTTCTGGTTGGGATCAAGGCCGTCGGTCGGTTCGTCCATGATGAGAACCGGGGGGTCATGCAGGATGGCCTGCGCAAACCCCACGCGGCGCTTGAAGCCCTTGGAGAGCGTTTCGATGGGCTGATCGAGAACCGGATCAAGGTCGGTCTTCTCGACGGCAGCGGCGACCTTTTCCTTCAAAGTCGCACCGGAGAAACCGCGCGCTTCGGCGATAAAACTCAGAAACTGGCGCGGGGTCATGTCGCCATAAGCAGGCGCGCCTTCGGGCAGGTATCCGATCTGGCGCTGTGCGGCGAGGGTGTCGGTTTCGATATCGTGACCCAGAATGCGCACGCGGCCCGCGGTGGGCGAGAGATATCCCGTCACCATCTTCATGGTGGTGGATTTGCCCGCGCCATTGGGGCCCAGAAAACCGAGCACCTCGCCGCGCGCGACCTTGAGGTCCACACCAGCGACGGCCGCTATCGGCCCGAAAGTTTTGGTCAGTCCCTCAATCTCAATCATGCTGAAATCGCGGCGCCCCCTGCCATTGCTCGCCTTAGAGAATTCGCCTTCCGCAAGCAAGGGTGCAATCCTTACGAATCGGACATTGCGTCCGATTGCGGTGCCCGTGCGTGCCGTTCGCCACGCAATCGGGCGCGGGCTGCCGCAAAGTGGCCGTAGTGTTGCGTTTGGCTCCATGTTCTCAAAGCCGATTGTGGAGGTTTCGTCATCAACACGCGCCTTCTGGCCATCGCCGCCATTGCCGGGCTTGCCATCCAGCTTGTGTTGGCGCTTCTGGCGCATGAAAGCCGCTGGGTTTTGGAACACGCGTTATTCGCGCGCATGATGGTCGCGGCGACCGCTGGCTATATGTATTCCATGAACACTGGCAAAGGCTGGTTTTCCGGCGCCACCGGCGGGGCGATTGCGGGTGGGCTTGGCGGTTTTGCGGGCTTCGGTCTTTCGGTGCTGTTGGGTGACGTGGCTACAGGTTATCTGCCCATCGGCACCTCCGTCTGCGTCCTTACGGGTACACTGGGCGGACCGTTCGGCCAGATGGCCTATAACCTTCGCGAAATCGCGCGGAACAATAGCAAGCGCTAGACCCGCAACATCAAACCACCATCGACCACAAGACCATGGCCGGTCACGAAGCCGCCATCGTCGGACGCCAGAAACAATGCCGCTCGCGCGAGATCGATTGGTTGTCCCAGGCGGCGCAGCGCGGATTTCTTCGCCCAAATATCTGCCACGTCAGGCCGGGCGTCCCACAATCCGCTCGTCATGCCGGTGCGGATCGCGCCGGGCTCCAGATAATTCGCAGTGATGGCAAACTTGCCGAGTTCCAGCGCAAGCGTCCGCGTCAATCCGGCGACGCCAGCCTTCGATGCGCAATAGGCGGCGAGCCCGTAGTCGGTCCCTTCAGCCATGACGGAGGCGACATTGATGATGCGTCCCGCCGGACTGTTTTTCAGATGCGGAATGGCCCTTTGGCACAAGCGGAATTGCGCGGTGACGTTCACCGCCATCGTGCGGTCCCAATCGGCCTGGCTCATATCTTCCGCGCGTGCGTTGGACGCGACCCCGGCATTGTTCATCAGAATATCGAGCGCGCCGAACTTCGAGATGGCGGCGCCGATGATCGCATCGGGTGCATCGTCATCGCTCACACTCTTTTCTAATGTCGCGATTCCGGCGTGCTGTGCATGTGCGTCCGCCAGACCTTTGCGAGGCAGATCGACTGCCAGAACGCGCGCACCGTTCTCTGCGAACAGTTGCGCCGTGGCCGCGCCGATGCCCGAAGCTGCCCCTGTAATGATGGCAACGCGATCCTTGAGCCGCATGTTTCTTCCCCGTGGTCTGGATTTCATTCGCGCCAGCAGACGCAAAAAACTTCGCCCGGACAAGCGTCCGGGCGAAGTTGGGAGAACCAAAAGGGGATTTGGTGTCGGTTGGCCGGAGGCTCGAAACCCGCGGGGGCTGGGGGGCTGGTCTATCCGGGTAACGCGCCGTCACGACCAACCGACAAGGAGAGATTGGCAGGCGAAAGCGGCCCGACTTTGATGTAATCGGGGCATTTTCGCGGCCAGGGTTGCACCTGGCTTTCCGCGGGATCACACTGCTGTCACATGGCTGAGGAACCCATAGATTTCCTCCGTGCGGGCCATCGCTCCGCCGCACGGTCCGAAAGCTGGAGCGGATCTGTCGGCGGCGGCTTTACAGCCGCGCAGGTGCGCTTTGACAGGCGCGAACTCAGCCAGATCCTGAACATCTATGGCCGCATGGTTGCCGCTGGGGAATGGCGCGACTATGCCCTCGACTTCCTTGATGACCGCGCGGTGTTTTCCGTCTTCCGGCGTGCGAGCGAGATGCCGCTCTACATCGTGGAGAAGCGGCCCAAGCTGCGCGCGCGGCAGGGTCAATATTCCGTGATCGCGGCCACCGGCCATGTGCTGAAGCGCGGACATGAACTCGCAAACGTGCTGCGCATATTCGACCGCAAGCTTATCAAGGCGCTGGCGGACGATTAGCCCACCATGCCAGCGCGTCCTTCTCGATCCGCTTGATCCAGCCATCCTTCTCGTCGTTGTAGGCGTTGGTGTCGTCAGGCTGTGCCGCGGCGGCGCGTAACTACTCGGCTTCGTATTCTTTCGCCAACCGCGGGTGCGCGCGCAGATAGTCGCGAAAGGCGAGGTGTCGTGTCACCGCGCCGTTGTCTTCCTGATAGCAGTGAAGCTGGAACAGTCGCTTCTTCGACACCGGATCGACGCGGTAGCAATAGCGCCGCCCCGGAAGGCCGAATTCTCCGAACCATTTGTAGCCAAGGGCGCGAACGGCGTCTTCCTTGTCATCCAGCGCCTCGATAGAGCGCACGATGGGAATGAGATCGATGATGGGCTTGGCGAGAATTTCGGGAATCGACGTCGAGCCGATGTGATGCACGGTCACGAGCAGAACGCCCAGCGCTGCTTTCAGACGCGCGGATTCCTCCACCGCCATATCGGCCCAATGCGGCGAATGGGGATGAAGCTCGACCGGGTTGGGATCGATGGTGTCGATCGGCATGATGTCCCTCAAAAGCAAAGGGCCCCGGTGTTTCCACCGGGGCCCTTCGTAGCACTGGCTGTTATCAGCGGCGATCGCCCAGAAGGCGCATCAGCATGATGAACAGGTTGATGAAGTCGAGGTAGAGCTTGAGGGCGCCCATGATGGCACCGCGCGCAAGCATCGTTCCATCAGCGCTCGCCGAATAGAACTCCTTGATCTTCTGTGTGTCATAGGCGGTGAGGCCCGTGAAGATCAGCACGCCCAGAACCGAGATGATGAGGTCCATCTGCGAGGAGCCGATGAACATATTCACCACCGAGGCGAGGATGATGCCGATCAAACCCATGAACAGGAACGAGCCGAAACCGGTCAGGTCACGCTGCGTGGTGTAACCCCAAAGGCTCATCGCGCCGAACGTGCCGGCGGTGATGAAGAACACCTTGGCGACGCTCGCACCCGTGTAGAGCAGAAGGATCGGGGCCAGCGAAACGCCCATCAGGGCAGCATAGCCCCAGAACACGGCCTGAGCGGTGCCTACGCTCATCTTCTGGATGCGGAAGGACAGCAGCAGCACCAGCCCGATCGGCGCCAGAAGCGCGATCCAACCAAGGCCGGAGAGGCCATAGCCCTTCGCGGTGTATTCGAAGAACAGCGCCTGAACCGGCTCCACATTTGCCACCACCCACGCGCTGACGCCTGTCAGCACCAAGGCCATGGTCATGTAGTTGTAAACGCTCAACATGTAAGCGCGCAGGCCGGCGTCGTAGGTGTCGGCAACGGCAGTGCCGCGCAACACGCGATTGTCGTAGTCAGCCATTCGTAATCTCCTTTACCCGGAGCACATCCGGGACTTCCGTAATATCGTGTGCCGGGCGGCGAGGTTCAAGGCTGGCAGGACCGGATTTCGGACGCCCGGCGGCGAAAATCGGTCCGAATCATAAAGGATTTACAATGTCCGGGCTGACTTTGACCGAGGATTGTGCAGCGCACGCAGACGCCATTGCCGCGATGGTACGCGAAGCCTTCGCCGCGCGCTATGGCAGCGGGGACGGCGAGGCGGCACTGATTGCGGCGTTCCGGCGCGATGGCGATGTGGTGGCGGAGCTTTTGGCACTGGAGGACGGTCGGGTGGTGGGCCATGTGATGTTCAGCCGGCTGTCCGTGGAACCCACTGGCCGTGCGCTAGCGGCGCTTGCGCCTGTGACCGCGCGTATCGGATTGCAAAAGCGCGGCATCGGCGGCGCACTCATTCGCGAGGGGCACCGGCTGTGCGCCGCGCGCGGAGTTGCGGCGATCGCGGTTCTCGGTGATCCGGGATATTACAGCCGCTTCGGCTATTCGCAGGAATTGGCGCGGGAACTTGAGAGCCCCTATTCCGGCCCGCACTTCCAGGCGCACGAACTTCGTCCCGGCGCGCTTGCGGGCGGGCCGTGGAAAGTGCGGCACGCGAGGGCGTTCGGCTAAGGATTGCGTAGCTGACTCGTCGGCTTGGCGGAGAGCGCGGACCATGCGGCCATCAGCCCGAAGCCGAGCGTGGCGGCGGCGCCAGCGAACACAGTGATGAGGGCAGCTTTCAGGTCAAACACAAACGCGACGTTCAGCACGTTCTCCGCGACCAGCGACGCGGCGAGCGTGCCCGCGCCGAGCGCGATCAAGCCGGTGATGAGGCCCAGAAACCCGTATTCCATCGCATAGATGCCTGCGATCCGCGCACGAGTCGCGCCCAGAACTTTCAGAATCGTGGAATCGTAGAGCCGCGCGCGCTGACCTGCCGCGATTGCGCCCGCCAGCACCAGCAATCCGGCGAGAATGGTCACAAGGCTCGCCGCGCGCACCCCATCGCCCAGCTGCTGCAAGAGGCCGTTCACTTCCGAAATCGCATCCTTCACGCGGATGCTGGAGATGTTCGGAAATTTGTCGGTGATGGTGCGGTAGAGCTTGGGCTCATCGGCAGCGTTCACGCGCACCGTGGCAAGGAAAGAGTGCGGGGCCTTGTCGATCAGGCCGGGCGAAAGCACCAAAAGGAAATTCTGCCCGCCTGTGGTGAAATCCACCTTTCGCAAGCTCGCGATGCGCCCGGTCATCTCGCGGCCGAGGACGTTCAGGGTCATGGTGTCGCCGAGTTTCAGCCCCATGCCTTCAGCGAGTGCCTTGTCGAACGAGATCAGGGTTTCGCCATGGTAATCTTTGTCCCACCATTTGCCTTCCACGATGGTGGTGCCTTCGGGTGGCGTGCTTGCATAGGTGATGCCGCGATCGCCATTCACCGCCCAGCGCGCATCGGGGGCGATCTTCGCTTCGCGCACCGGTGTACCGTTCAGCTTGACGATGCGGCCACGGATCATCGGCGTGCGTTTGTAGTCTGCCGCCGATGGTGCGGTTTTGATCGCGGTGTCGAAGGCTGCGACTTCATCGGGCTGGATATCGACGAAGAAGAAGCTCGGTGCGCTGCCGGGCAGGCGATCCTTGATCTGCGCACCAATGGTGCTGTCGAGCAGTGACACGGTGGCCAACAGCGTGAGGCCCAGACCAAGCGCGGTGACAACGCCGCCGGTCGCCGAACCGGGCCGTGTGAGATTGGCGAGCGCCATGCGCACATCCGGGCGGCGCGGGCGCGGCAGGCGTTTCAAGAGCATACGCAATCCCGCCGCGATACCGCGCAACAATGCGAGAATGGCAACCGCACCGGCAAGGAAATAGCCCGCGAAATCTGGCGATGGCGAAACAGCAACGGTGAGCGCAATGACCACCACGCTACACAGCGCTGCCGCGATGAGGTAGGGCAGGCGACCATGACCGCGCGCCCGCACGATGAGATCGCGAAAGAGGCTGGCCGGTGCGATTTCGCGCGCGCGCGCCAGGGGCGGAATGGAGAATGCCGCCGCCGAGAGCAACCCGAACACCGCCGCCAGCACCAGCGGCTGGACATAGACCGCATAATGCGCGGGCGCGGGAATCTCCGTGCCGTAAAGCGCGCCGACCGTGTAGGGGATCATCGCTCCAAGGATGAGGCCTACGACAACTGCCACAAGTGCAATCGCCATCACTTCGAAAAAGAAAACGAGGAACACCAAGCCACCATCCGCGCCGAGCGATTTCAGCACGGCGATCTCGCTGCGCTTCCTGTCGAGGAACGCCGTGATTGCCTGTCCCGCGCCGACGCCGCCTACCGCGAGTGCGGTGAGGCCCACGAGTGTCAGGAACATCGTCACCTGTTCCACGAAGCGGCGGATGCCGGGTGCCGCGCGCGTGTGATCGCGGATTTCCCATCCGCCATCGGGAAAGCGTTTGTTCGCCTTGGCCTTGAACGCATCGCCATCGAGCGATGGCGATTTGATGCGGTAGGCGTAGTTGATGAGGCTGCCGACGGTGACGAGCCCGGTGCGTTTCAAGCCTTCCTTGGAAACCATCACATGCGGGCCAAGGCTGAATCCGCCGGAGATGCGATCCGGCTCCTTGTCCACCACCGCGCGCACCACGAAATCCTGTGTACCGATGCGGATGGTGCCGCCGACCGCAACGTTCACGCGGTCGAGGAATGTTTGCTCCGCCACTGCGCCGCAGATGGTGCCGCTGCACGAAAGCGCGGACGCGGTATCGACCGCCGGTGTCAATTCCAGCTTGCCATAGAGCGGGTAGGCATTATCGACGGCCTTGAGTTCGATCAGTTGCCGTTCGTCTTCTGTGCCGTTCTTTATCGCGTAAGCCATGCCGCGCAGGAACGCGGCTTCCGAAATCGCGCCTTGGCTTTCGAGGAACGCGCGCTCTTGCGGGTTCGCCTCGCGATGCACAAGCCGCACTTCCGCGTCACCGCTCAGAAGCACGCGGCCCTGCTCGCGCAGCCCGGTCAGAAACGCATCGGAAAGCGATCCCACGCCCGCAATGGCAGCCACGCCGAGCACAAGGCAGGCGAAGAAGATGCGAAATCCGGAAAAGCCGCTGCGCAGCTCGCGCAATGCCCAGCTGGAGGCGAGTGCCAGATTGGTCACGCCGCCACCACGCGCTCGTCGGCCACGATAGCGCCATCCTTCAGGCGCACGATGCGCTCGCAACGGCGGGCCAATGCTTCCTCATGCGTGACGAGAAACAGCGTGGTGTTGGTGCGGGCGTGAAGCGCGAACAGAAGATCGGAAACGTCCTGGCCCGTATGCCCGTCGAGATTGCCGGTCGGCTCGTCCGCGAACAGCACCTTGGGCCGCGGCGCGAGCGCACGGGCGAGCGCCACGCGCTGCTGTTCACCGCCGGAAAGCTGGCCGGGATAGTGTTCAACCCGCTTGCCAAGACCGACGGCTTCGAGCTCCGCGCGTGCGCGATCGAAGGCATCGGGCGCTCCAGAAAGCTCGAGCGGCACCGCGACGTTTTCGAGCGCCGTCATGGTGGGAATGAGGTGGAACGACTGGAACACGATGCCCACATTGCCACGCCGGAAGCGGGCGAGAGCATCTTCCCCCAGATGGGTCAGCTCGGTGCCCGCCACGAACACCCGGCCGGATGTGGGCGCTTCGAGACCTGCGGCCACCATCAGGAGCGAGGATTTGCCGGAGCCCGAGGGGCCGAGCAGGGCGATGGTCTGTCCCGCGGGCACCGCAAGCGACACGCCGCCCAGAATGTTTACCGGCCCGGCGGCGCTTGCCAGCGTGAGGCGAACGTCGTCCAGTTGGACGGCAGCCAGTTGAGCGGCAGATGCGGGCGTTTCTTGATTCACGGGTCGCCTCATGCTTGGAGCTTGGCCGCATGAGCGACTCCCTAGGCGATATGGCATGATTGGCCGCCAATTCAAGCGCATCTTCCTTGTGGCCTTTGGCCTTTTGCTGGCTTCGGCCCCTGCGTTCGCCGCGCCGGTGAAAATCCTGATGCTCGGCACCAGTCTGACGCAGGGCTATGGATTGCCGCCGGGTACGGAGATTCCCGTGGTGCTGGAGGCGGCCCTCAAGAAAAAGGGCATTGCTGTCAGCGTCATCAATGCTGGCGTATCGGGCGACACCTCCGCGAGCGGGCTTTCGCGGCTGGACTGGTCGCTGGCAGATCACCCGAACGCCGCGATCATCGAGCTTGGCTCCAACGATGCGCTGCGGGGCATTCCGCCCGCCGTCACACGCAAGAACCTCACGGCAATTCTTGAGAAACTGAAAGCGGCGAAGATTCCGGTCCTGCTCCTGGGCATGATGGCGCCGCGCAATCTGGGACCGGACTATGCGAAGGCTTTCGACCCCATATACCCGGACCTTGCGAAGACATATGGCGCGCTGCTTTATCCTTTCACGCTCGATGGCGTGGCAATGAACCCGAAGCTCAATCAGGCCGATGGGATTCATCCCAATCCGCAAGGCGTGAAGATCGTCGTGGGAAAGCTCCTGCCCTACGCCGAAAAACTTGTCGCGCGTGTTCCAAAGAAGACGCCCTAGATGTTCAAACGGCTCCTTTCCGTTGGCGGATTCACGTTGCTCTCGCGCATCACCGGCTTCGTGCGTGACGTGCTGATGGCATGGATCCTCGGCAAGGGACTGATGTCGGATGCCTTCATCGTCGCCTTCATGTTCCCCAATTATTTCCGCGCGATCTTTGGCGAGGGTACGATCAACCCCGCCTTCCTGCCGCGCTATGCCGCTTTGCGTGCGCGTGGCGAGCATCACGCGGCGGCAGTGTTCGCCGATCGCATCTTCTCTTGGCAGATGGCGGCCCAGCTTGTGATCCTTGTACTCGCCTTTGTTGGGATGCCGCTTGTCATCCATCTGATTGCGCCGGGCTTTGCGGGGAAAGACGGTCAGTTCGAAATGACTGTCAATCTTGCGCGCATCACCTTTCCCTATCTCATTCTCACGGTCGTCGCCGTGCAGCTTTCGGCGATGCTGAACGCCATCGAGAAATTCTGGGCGGCGGCCGCGTGGTCGAACTTGCTCAATCTTTCCATGATTGCCACGTTGATAGCCTGGCACTGGTTTCCGAATGCGGCCGAAGCGGCGGCGTGGGGCGTTCTTCTGGGCGGTGTGACGCAGCTCTTTTTCATCCTGTGGGCGGGCAAGCGCGACGGGCTCACCTTGCGCATCGGCTGGCCGCGCTGGACCGCCGAGGTGAAGGAGTTCTTCATCGCCTATGGCGCGGTGACCGTCGGCGCGGCGAGCGTTGTGGTGGCACCCTTCATCGACACGATCATCGCCAGCCTTCTGCCCACCGGCAGCCGGACGGCGCTCTACTATGCCGACCGCATCAATCAGCTTCCGCTGGGCGTGCTCGGCATCGCGCTCGGTACGGTGCTGCTGCCGGAAATGTCCAACAGGCTTGCGAAAGGCGACCGCGCCGGGTCTGACAAGGCACAGAACAACGCCGCCGCACTTTCGTTGCTGCTCACATTGCCTTTTGCGGCAGCCTTTCTCGCCGTGCCCGATATCATCATGCGCGCAATCTTCGCGCATGGTGCGTTCGACAACAGCGCGGCGGCGTTGTCGGCGGTGGCGTTGGCGGCCTATGGCGTGGGGCTCCCCGCCTTTGCGCTGGTACGAATTGTCGCCTCCACCTTCTATGCGCGGCATGACACCGCCACACCTGCGCGCATCACCGTCACAGCCATCCTCGTGAACATCGCGCTAAAGGTGGTGTTCGTGTGGGGATTGAACCTCGGCGTCGCAGGCATCGCGCTCGGCACTGCGGCGGGCGCGTGGCTGAACGTGGGGCTTCTCACCTTCATCGGTCAGCGGCGTGCCCTGCTAGACATTGAATCCACATTTCGCCGCGCGGTCGTTCCGGTGCTTGTGGCTGGCGCGGCGGCGGGCCTCGGCGCATGGGGTGGTGCGCGACTCGGCGTGATGCTGCATCCGGGCCATTTCCGAGACGAGATCGCGCTGGCGCTCGCCATTCTGGGCGCGGGCGCGCTCTATCTGACTTCGGTGTGGCTGTTCCGTGCGCGCTTGCCACTCGGCCGCTTCGGGATCAAGGCGTGATGCGCCTGTTCGTGGCCATCGCCATGCCCGATGCCGTGCGAACGAGCCTTGAAATGCTGAAATCGGGCGTGCCCGGTGCGCGCTGGAGCCCGCGCGAGAACATGCACCTCACGCTGCGGTTCATTGGTGAGGTGGACGGGCGGGATGCGCGCGAAATTGATGAAGCGCTTGCCGGCATATCCGCTCCTTCCCTCACGCTGACGTTGAAAGGCACAGGCCATTTCGGCGGTAACAATCCGAGTGCGCTATGGGCGGGGGTTGAGGCGAGCGATGCGCTCCTGCGCCTTCAGCGAAAGATCGAAAGCGCACTACAGCGCATCGGGCTTCCCGCCGAGCAGCGGAAGTTCAAGCCGCATGTCACGCTCGCCTATCTGCGCGGCGCCCCGCTTGGCAAGGTGATGGAATTCCTCTCCGGCCACGGCCTCTATCAAAGCGCGCCATTCCCGGTGAACGATTTCACGCTCTATGAAAGCACGCTGACACCGAACGGCAGCCTCTATGTGCCGATGCAGAGCTATCCGCTGGCCTAGTCGCTGTCTTCGATCGCGTGCATGGCTTCATCGGAGAGGCCGAAATGATGGCCGATCTCGTGGATCAGCACATGGCGGATGATCCCGTCCAGCGGCTCGTCATGTTCGGCCCAATAATCGAGGATCGGGCGGCGGTAGAGGAAGATCATGGTCTGAATGCCGTTCACGCCCATGCCTTCCTCCGCAGCGAGACCGGGTCCGTGAAAGAGGCCGAGCAGGTCGAATTCGGATTCCAGCCTCATGCCATGCACAACGTCTTCGCTTGGGAAATCCTCGACCACAAAAACGATATTGGACGCCAGATCGCGGAATTCCTTCGGCAGGCCGGCGAAAGCCTCCCGCGCCATGCGTTCGAAATCGTCGAGGGATGGGGCGCGCATGGGAAATTGCTCTGGGTCCACGGCAAATATATAGGTAGCGCCATGAAAAAACTCGATCCCGCCACCCGCGCCGCCGCCATGAAAGAATTGCCACAATGGCAGGACATTGAGGGGCGCGATGCCATCCGTCGCGTTTTCACCTTCAAGGACTTCAATCAGGCCTTCGGTTTCATGGCGCGCGTCGCCCTGCTCGCCGAGAAGATGGATCACCACCCGGAGTGGTTCAACGTCTACAATAAGGTGGACGTGACGCTATCGACCCACGATGCCAGTGGCATCACGCAAAACGACATCGCCATGGCCAAGGCGATGGATGGCTACGCGGGTTCCTGAGCGGAACCGTCGCGCGCTTCTTCCGTTTCCTCGATGCACACGAGGAGACGTTATGAAGTCTGATAACGCGGGCGGTGGTTCCAGCACGTTCCTTTCCTTTTTGGTCGGCGGGCTACTGGTAGCGGTCGTTGGCCTTGGAATATTCATCGCCAATGGCGGCCATTTCGGAAGTCAGCCGGAAGCCAAGATATCTGTGGAAGTTCCGAAGCTGTAAGTTGACCGTCAAGTTGGACGCTGGTGTCTCTGGCAGCATCTCCGCTCTTCGCACGCACCGGCGCTGATTTAATCCAGCACGCTCTTGTCCGGCTTCGCGCCGGCGTAACCACACATCAGAAACAATTCTTCGTCGCGCTCTAGCCTGCGGCGTTGCCAGGATTCCACTTTCAGCTTCTGGCGCATCGTGTCGAGCGATTGCGCCACCACTTCCGCCGGTTCGTGCGCTGCGCATTGCACCTTCACGAGCACGATCGCCGCGCTTCCCGCGTTGTCGCCGAAGGTTGCGGATTTTGTGGCGGCGGCTTTCGCGTCGCCCAGCTTGTTCATGCGCAGATAGGCATAGGCCATGCCGCTATAGGCTTGCGCCTGCTGGCGTGGCGTCAGGCCGGGCTTTCGCGCCGCGCGCTTGTAGAGTCGCACGGATTCGGTGAAGTGGTTGCGGTCGCGGGCTTGCTTGGCCTGATCCATAAGCGCGGGAAAATCGTCGCCCGTGGGATGGCCGGAAAAGCGCCGGTCGGGCAGGTTCCAGACGGACGCGGAAACGAAGGATGGCCGCATCGCGTTGAATTGCGCCGCGGTGATCCCGAAGAAGTCCGCAATTTGCGCGGTGTTCGCCACGATGCCGACAATCGACACCGCCGCGCTCGCCAATATTGCAATGCCGCGCATTGCGCGCCTGGAATTCCTGCCGATCACCGTTCACCCCCCGGCGAAACTTGACCATGGCCGCCGATCGGGCGGAGGCCATGACACCTTCGAACTGAAGGTCCTTCGCTCGGGCAGGTCAAGCCTCGGGGCGCGTCCGCCCGGACGCCATCGCCCGGCGTGGCGTCAAGTTCCGTTCAGACCTCGAACCTGTAGCTCGCGCCATCGCGCTTGATGTATCCGGCAGTGGGCGCGGCGAAATGTGTGCCGATGATCAGGGAAGGGCTGTCAGCCCAGTCTTTCACCATGGCGTTGCGGGTTACCGCGGCCGCTGTCTTGTCGCCGTCGAATTCAGATGACCAGTCTGGATGCCCGATCTGGCAGGGGTGATGCATCATGTCGCCTGTGATGATGGCACTTTCGCCTTTGGATTCGATCACCACGCTCACATGCCCCGGTGTGTGACCTGTTGTCGGCATCAGCCGCACCTCCGGTGAAATGCGATGATCCATTTCCACCGTTTGCGCGAGCCCGGCATCGAAGATCGGCTTGATGGAATCGTCCATGATCTGCGCCGCTTCGGCATCGCTTTCGCTCAGCCGGTGTTCGTATTCCCGTTTGCCGATGATGTATTTCGCGTTCGGGAAGGTGGGCACCCATTTGCCGCCTTCCAGCATCGTGTTCCAGCCAACATGATCCACATGCAGATGCGTGCACACGACCGCATCGACCTCCTCGCGCGGAATTCCAGCTTCGGCGATATGTTTCAGGAAATCAGTATGCAGCGCCTGTCCGCGCAGCATTGCCCGGTGCTTGTCGTTACCGACGCAGGTGTCCACGACCAGCTTCAGGCCCGGTGCATCCACCAGCAGCGCATGAATGGAAAGGATCAGCGCCCCTTCCGGTGTTACGAAATGCGGCGAGAGCCAGGGCATGCTCTTCAGCGCCTCCGGGCTTGCCTGTTTGAGGAACGAGCTTTCGCTGTAGGGTATCGGTACTTCCAGTTCCACCACGCGCGTGATCTTCACGTCGCCGACCTGCCAGCTGAGCATCCACTTCCTCCCGGTATCGTTTTGCCAAAGTCTAGCGGGGCGCAGCGCGGCCGCGAAGTCCCCCAATAAAGGGCGCGCAACGCCTGCAATCTCGCCATGCGGACAATGCATGCGGCGCCTCTATTGCGCCGCGCTTAGCCTCAGTCCGAAGCAGAGGGGTAAAGCCATGCGCAGATTCATCGGACTGGTCGCGGTTTTGGGTATGATTCTGATGGTTCAGGAGGCTCAGGCCGAGCCTTTCGCCAAACCGGATTTGATCCGCTTTGGCGCGTCCACGGCGGACATGCAGGCCGCGCTCCAGGGGAAATGCGCGAAGAGCGTGCTGCGTGACATCGTTCCCCCCTTCCTGCCGCGGGTCAAAGACCGGCAAGTACAGATTGACTGTGACGGCTTTCCGTTCATGGGAAAACCGCGCTGGGCCGAATTCGTGATTGGTGATGATCGTCTGCAGATGGTCTGGATTATGACCGACAAGAGCGAGGAGGCGACCCTCTATGCCGCGATGGTGGAAGCCTACGGCGCGCCCACGCATCGCAATGCGCAATATGATGCCTTCACGCAGGTTCGCGCAGCCTTGCGCAAGGACAGGGCGGAGATTCTTTTCTATGCCGCTGAGCTTGATGGCGACATGCCGGAGTTTTCCGAACCCTGATATCGCCTATTTCTTCGCTGCGTTTTTCACCAGATCTGTCACCACGCCGGGATCGGCCAGCGTCGTGGTGTCGCCAAGGTTTGATGTATCGCCTTCCGCAATTTTGCGCAGGATGCGGCGCATGATCTTGCCGGAGCGTGTTTTCGGCAATCCGGGCGCAAACTGGATCAGATCGGGCTTCGCAATCGGCGAGAGGTGTTTGGAGACGAACTGCTTCAGTTCGTTCGCCAGCGCCTCGGTCGGCTCTACGCCGATGACCAGCGTGACATAAGCGTAGATGCCTTGGCCCTTGATGTCGTGCGGATAGCCGACCACTGCGGCTTCGGCGACGGCATGATGCTCCACCAGCGCGGATTCGATTTCGGCAGTACCGAGGCGGTGGCCCGACACATTCAGCACGTCGTCAACCCGGCCCGTGATCCAGTAATAGCCATCCTCGTCGCGGCGGCAGCCATCGCCCGTGAAGTATTTGCCGCGATAGGTTTTGAAGTAGGTGTCGATGAAGCGTTGGTGATCACCATAGACGGTGCGCATTTGGCCGGGCCAGCTGTCGAGCAGCACGAGATTGCCGCTGTTCGCGCCCTCCAGCACCGCGCCGTCTGCGTCCACAAGCTGCGGGCGCACGCCGAACAGCGGCTTCGTCGCAGAGCCCGGCTTCAGATCCGTCGCGCCCGGCAGGGGCGAGATCAGGATGCCGCCGGTCTCGGTCTGCCACCATGTATCGACAACGGGGCAGCGCTCATCGCCCACATTGCGCCAATACCACAGCCACGCTTCGGGATTGATCGGCTCGCCGACCGAACCGAGAAGGCGCAGCGATTTGCGGCTTGTCTTCTTCACAGGCGCTTCGCCTTCGCGCATCAGCGCGCGGATGGCGGTAGGCGCTGTGTAAAAGATGTTGACGTTGTGCTTGTCGATCACCTCCCAGAAGCGCGAGGTGGTCGGATAATTCGGCACGCCTTCGAACATCAGCGTGGTCGCGCCGTTCGAGAGTGGGCCATAGACGATATAGCTGTGGCCCGTGACCCATCCCACATCCGCCGTGCACCAGTAGATATCGCCTTCGTGGTAATCGAACACGTATTGATGTGTGAACGAGGCATACATCAGATAGCCGCCCGAGGTGTGCAGTACGCCCTTCGGTTTGCCGGTGGAGCCCGATGTGTAGAGAATGAACAGCGGGTCTTCCGCATTCATCGGCAAGGCAGGGCAATCGGCGGAAACTTTCGCGCGCGCCTCGTGATACCAGACATCGCGGCCTTCCTTCATCATCACCTTGCCGCCGGTGCGCTTCACCACGAGTACGGTTTTCACATCCGGGCACTGCGTCAGCGCGAGGTCCGTATTCTGCTTCAGAGGAATGGGCTTGCCGCCGCGAACGCCTTCATCGGCGGTGATGATGATGGTGCTGTCGCAATCGGTCACGCGGCCCGCGATGCTTTCCGGCGAGAAGCCCGCGAAGATCACCGAATGCACCGCGCCGATGCGCGCGCAGGCAAGCATGGCATAGGCTGCTTCGGGGATCATCGGCAGATAGATGGTGACGCGGTCACCTTTGCCGACGCCATGCGCGATCAGCACATTGGCGAAGCGGCAGACCTCTTCGTGCAGTTCCTTGTAGGTGATATGCCGCGATTGGGTGGGGTCATCGCCTTCCCAGATGATTGCCGTCTGATTGGCGCGATTCGGCAGATGGCGGTCGATGCAGTTGGCGGCCACGTTCAGCTCGCCGTCCTCGAACCATTTGATGTGGAGATTGTCCGGATCCCACGAAACGTTCTTCACCTTCGTGAAGGGCTTCGCCCAATCCACCCGCTTCGCCTGCTCGGCCCAGAACGCATCCGGGTTTGTCACCGAAGCGTCATACATCGCCTCGTATTTCGCCTTGTCGAGATAGGCGCGCGATTTCCATTCGGCGGGAACGGGGATCAAGGTGTCGGACATAGGGCTTCCTTCCGGTTCTCTTCACCAGAGTGTTCTGAAATTCAATATTGGACTGCGGACGCCTGCAGCTTCAAGGCGTCATCCGATCTCATCCCCGTCCTGTCCCGGCAGCGGTGGTTCGCGGCGGATGGTGGCGGGTGTCTTCGAGAATTTCACCGGCGGCTTCATTGCGCGCCATTTGCCTTCGCTTGGGTGTTCGCGCACCTGGAAGAAATCCACCGCCTTCATGTGCGGATCGTCGAGCACGCCATCCAGCGTGTTGGCGCGCATGATCGGGATGCGGTTCTCGTCACCCAGGCGCATCCAGTCATCTACGGTGTGCGCGGCGGCGGCTTCGCGCAGCATCTCGTAATAGACGGCCACCTTGCCGCCTTTCGGCGCGTTCACGAAGCGGTCGCTCTCATAGGCATTCGGTATGCCGCCGAGTTCGAGGAATTTCGCAGAGGCCGCGCGGCTCACCGGCTGGATGCAGATCCATCCGTCCTTGCACTTCAGCGGGCGGCGGTCATAGGCGAGAGCAGGGGTGTGGCCCATCTTGCCCACCGGTGGCTCGAATGTTTCGCCATAGAGGTGTTCCACCAGCATGAAGCTGGTGAAACTCTCGAACATCGGCACTTCCACATGCTGACCTTCGCCTGTCGCCTTCTGATGATAGAGCGCGGCGAGCGTCGCCCACAGCGCGTGCATGCTCGACACCTTGTCTGCCACGAAGCTCGGCATCAGCCGCATGTCGGGATTGCCGTCCACTTTCGGCAGCAGATCGGCGGTGCCCGAAGCGGCCTGCACCAGATCGTCGAACGCCTGACGGCCCGCGTAAGGCCCATCGGAGCCATAGCCAACGCAATGCACATAAACGATCGAAGGATTGAGCGCCTTCACTTCTTCATAGGAGAAGCCGAGCCGCGCCATCGCATCTTCGCGCACATTGTGGATGAACACCTGCGCTGTGGGGATGAGCTTCTTCAGCCGCTCGCGGCCTTCATCGGTTTTCAGATCCATGATCACCGAACGCTTGTTGCGGTTCAGCGACATGAAGATGGAACCCATATTCTCGTTCTTGGCGAATTTGGTGCCGCCGCGCTGGCGGTCGCCGCCGGGGTTCTCCACCTTGATCACATCCGCGCCCAGATCGCCCAGCACTTGCGTGGCATAGGGGCCGAAGATGAACTCGCAGAGATCGAGAACGCGGACGCCGTCGAGGGGCCCCTTCGCTTCGGGCATAGCAGAACTCCGTCATGTGGCTAGAATGGCGTGTCGGGCGGGAGACTAGGGCATGGCGGCCACAGCGCAAAAGACGAAAAAGCCAGTGAAGAAACCGGCGGCGAAAGCGGCCAAAAAGCCTGCCGGTGCGGAAGGCTGGAATCCGGCCATGAGCGCCGACGCGGTCAAAGCCAAAACCGGCAAGAACTGGATGGGCTGGTTCGTGATCCTGAACCGCGCCAACGCGGCTGCTATGAGCCACAAGGAGATTGTTTCGCTGCTGCACGAAAAGCACTGCGTGCCGGGCTGGTGGGCGCAGATGATCACCGTGGAATTCGAGCGCGCGCGCGGCGGCCGCAAGAAGCACGAGAAGACCGATGGCTATTCGGTCAGCGCCTCCAAGACGCTGAATCTGCCGCTTGCGAAACTCTACGCCCTGACGGCGGATGCGACACAGCGCAAACGCTGGTTCCCGGAAACCGAATTTGTGCCGTCCTCAGAAACGAAGGACAAATATCTCCGTGGAAGCTGGGGCAAATCCGGCGCGCGGCTGGAAATCGGTTTTTATGCGAAGGGCGATAGCAAATCGCAGATCGCCGTGCAGGTGAACAAGATGGCGAAAGAGTCCGATGTAGAGCGCGAACGCAAGATGTGGATGGCGGCGCTGGAGAAATTGACCGGTTTCTTGGGATAAGGCGGATGCGACGGACCTCCGCTATACTTGCGATCGTATTCGCGCTTCTCGGCATTTTCCAATTGTCGATCAATCGCGGCGATTTCTTTGGGATAACGACGGCAATCTGCATCATAGTGCTTCTTGGGTCGGCGTTATCGGCGCTCAGAGGGGCCGCACTAATTTACCTTGCATCGGCGTGGTCGTTCTATTTGGGTCTCAATCTCGCCGCCTATATGGATGTCGCTGGCCATTCCTTTCAGAAGGACGATGCGGGGGCGCATTTTGTTACCGTTGTCGCCTTGCTATTGCTTTTTGGCAGTGTCGTGGGGCTAGCGACCGCGCTTACCGCGTATCGGCGGGAGACGGCGCCGTAGCTGTATCTTTCGAATATCGCGACTTACCCATCGCAAACCGTATGAACGCAAACGTGTCATAGAGCCCGTGCGCGAGGATAACGGCCCACAGATTGTATCCGCTCGCCACAAACAGAACGCCGAACAGCACAGATAGCTGCGTGATGATAAAGGCCGCGCGCGGGCCCTGATAGAGATGCAGAACGGCAGCAACGGCCGCCGCCGCAACAATCCCGAAGGTCGCGGCCCATCCGGGCATGACCCATTGCCCGAAGAATGCTTCTACCGCCTGCAGGATCACGCCGCGCAGCAACAGCTCTTCCAGAAAACCGCCGAGCACCCACGCCACAATGATGCCGATAACCAGCTTGAGCGTGGACTGCTGCAGGCCGCGGAACGCGCCGAGCGTGGGCGGCTTCGGAAACAGCGGCGTGGCGATGCGGTCGGCAATGGGCGTCCACGCCAGAAGCGCCGCCAGCCCGGCAAGCGCACAGAGAAGCGTTTGCAGCCACGGCACCGGCCATGCAAGCCCGGCATGCGCCAGCAGGTTTTGCGTCATGCGTCCACTCCTGCGATAAGCCTAGCAGAACAAGCGGAACGCGCCATGCAACTTCATCTTTCCTCCTGGCCGGAAATCGACAAGTACCTCGAGACATCGAAGGCCATCGTCATTCCCATCGGCTCGACCGAGCAGCATGGGCCGAACGGGCTTCTGGGCACCGATGCGCTGTGCCCGGAGATCATTGCCAGGCGCGCAGGCGATGACTCGGGCATCCTCGTGGGGCCCACATTTAATGTCGGGCAGGCGCAGCACCACATGGCGTTCCCCGGAACGATCACGCTTCGCCCCTCTACCATGATCGCGGCGATGATGGATTGGGCGCAATCGCTCACGCGCCACGGCTTCGAGCGCATCTATTGGCTGAACGGGCACGGCGGCAACATCAACACCATCAACGCCGCGTTCTCGGAAATGTATCATGGCATCAGCTTCGGCGAGGCGGGCACGAACAAGCCGCCGCTGCGCTGCATGCTGCGCAACTGGTGGGAATTGTCCGGCGTAATGGATGTGTGCAAGCAGCTTTTTCCGGTCGGCGAGGGCAGCCATGCGACGCCGAGCGAAGTATCCGTCACCTATTTCGGTTACCCGGAAGCGGTGAAGCGCGTGGAGATGTCGCCGAAGATCGCGCCGAACGGCCCCATCTTCGATGCGGAGGACTATCGCCGCCGCTTCCCCGATGGCCGCATCGGCTCCGATCCCTCGCAGGCGTCGGTCGAAGCAGGCGAAAAGATTGTGAATGCCGCGGTGAAAGCGGTAATCGCGGAATTCCAGCGCTTCGCGGCATCGTAAGCGTTAACGGCAGGACCCTTTAAGCCTGCATCGCGCCGGCGAATTGTCGTACACTGATGCGGGTTGGAGGGCTGTCATGACCACACGGCGGGCATTGTTGGCAGGAGGCGTGGTGGCTGGCGCGGCGCTGGTTGCGCAGCCGCGCTGGAAGTTCTTCGAAGGTCTCGCCGATTCCGTGACTGCCAACAGCGGCACACCCGTGGCGATCCCGTCCGGACCGCCACCCGTGCCGAAGCCGCGCCCGCCCATTGCCGAACCGCGCATGGTGGATATTCCTGGCGGCTACAAGGTGTGGACTCAGGCCGTGGGCGAGGGCGACACCAACGTCCTGCTGCTGCATGGCGGCCCCGGCTTCAGCCACGATTATCTCGAAGCCTTCACCGATTATGTGCCGCAGAGCGGACTTCAGATCATCTATTACGATCAGCTTGGCTGTGGAAAATCCGATAAGCCGACGGACCGTAGCCTGTGGACGCTCGAACGCTACTTGCAGGAAGTCGAAGCGGTGCGCACCGCGCTCGGCCTTGAGAATTTCGTGCTCTATGGACATTCGTGGGGCGGCATTCTTGCCATCGAATATGCGCTTCGCTATGGCCGCAATCTCAGCCGCCTCGTCATTTCCAACATGACGGCCAGCATCCCGGCGTATGTGATGTATGCGACGCAGATTCGTAGCCAGCTACCGCGCAAGGATCAGCAAACGCTGGCGCACTATGAAGCGTTGAGCCGCACGGATGCGCCTGCCTACCAGAAGATACTGGATCGCATATACGCCGAGCATGTGCTGCGCATGCAGCCTTGGCCGGAGCCGGTTCAGCGTGCGTTCGGCGGCGCGAACATGGAAATCTACAACACCATGCAGGGACCGAACGAGTTCGTCATCACCGGCAATCTGAAAGACTGGAACCGCTGGCAGCAGCTGCACGACATCACCGTGCCCACGCTCATCATGGGTGCGAAGCATGACGAGATGGACCCCGCGCAAATCACGCAGGAAGCCAAGATCATCCCCGGCGCCAAGCTCTGGATCAGCGAAAAGGGCAGCCACCTCGCCATGTGGGACGATCAGGAAGCGTATTTCGCGCGGCTCATGCCGTTCCTGATGGGCGAGGGGTGATCCACTAATGTCATGGCCCGCAAATGCGGGCCATCCAGTTGAAAGCGCTCAATTCGCGAATTATGGCGTTGACGTCATCTGGGTTCGCCGCAGTCGCGGCGAATGACAATTTGGTTTGCTGCGATCATTGGGCACCCCGCCACGCATAGCGAACGTCCGGTGTCTTCTCTTCGTTGTTCACGCCATCGGTGAACTCCACTGCCACGCAACCATGCCGTTCATAGAACCGCCGCGCGCCGGTGTTCGCCTGAAAAGTCCAGAGCTGAAATCCTCCAGGGCGTTCTTCCTTCACGTGTGCCAGCAGGGCCGCGCCTGCACCGCGATTGTGGAAATCAGGACGCACATAGAGCTGCGCCAGCCAATCGCCATCCAGACAAGCCAATCCGATGACTCGTGCGTCACGAATGGCGAGCCAGACCTCAGCCTGCTGGATCAGTCCGGCAATGAAGGCGCGATCCTCATCTGCAGAATGAATCTTGGGCACAAAGGGCATACTGGCGAAGGCGGCAGTGAAGACCGCGGCGGTTTCGATTGCATCGTTCGCGGATGCCCGGCGGATTGAAATTTCTGTTTCCATCGCCGCCAGCTTAGCCGGTTCCGTCTTGACTTGCTCAAGGCGTCCCACGATGAATTGCCCTGTCCCAGGGGCGTCCTCCTTCGCCAAGGCTATGGAGGACTGAGATCGCAATTCCGCGAGTCCCTTTGAACCTGATCCGGCTCATACCGGCGTAGGGAGAGGCGCATGAACAAGCCCATTCTGAATCCGAAGTCCGCCGAGATTACGCGCGGGTCCCTTCCCGGGTCGCACAAGGTGATGGTGGACGGCGTGCCGTTCCGCGAGGTGACGCTTTCGGGCGGCGAGCCGCCGGTTCGCCTTTACGACACATCTGGTCCGTATACGGATGAAGCGGTCTCCATCGATATCGAGAAGGGTCTTGCCCCCCGCCGCCGCGAGTGGATTTTGGCGCGCGGCGATGTGGAGGAATATGAGGGCCGGGCCCGCAAACCGCAGGATGATGGGCTGAAGCCGGGCGAGCTACTCTCCGTGCCGCAATTCGACCGCGCGGGGTTGAAACCGCTGCGCGCGAAGTCTGGCCGGAATGTCTCCCAGCTTCACTATGCGCGTCAGGGCCTCATTACCGAGGAAATGAAATTCATCGCCGCGCGCGAGAATTTGGGCCGCAGCAAGCTGCGCGACGGCAATTCCTTCGGGGCGTCTATCCCGGATGAGATCACGCCGGAATTCGTGCGCGACGAGATTGCCCGGGGCCGCGCGATCATTCCCGCCAACATCAATCATCCCGAAACCGAGCCGATGATCATCGGTCGCAACTTCCTCACCAAGGTGAATGCCAATATCGGCAACTCCATCGTCACCTCCGGCGCCGCCGAGGAAGTGGAAAAACTGGTGTGGTCCATCCGCTGGGGCGCAGACACGGTGATGGACCTTTCCACGGGCCGCCACATCCACACCATCCGCGAATGGATCATCAGGAATTCGCCGGTGCCAATCGGCACGGTGCCGATCTATCAGGCACTCGAGAAAGTCGGCGGCATCGCCGAAGAACTGACGTGGGACATCTATCGCGACACCTTGATCGAACAGTGCGAGCAGGGCGTGGACTATTTCACCGTACATGCTGGCGTGCGTCTCGCGCATATTCCGCTTTCGGCGGAACGGGTGACCGGCATTGTGTCGCGCGGCGGCTCCATCCTCGCCAAATGGTGCCTGGCGCATCACAAGGAGAATTTCCTCTACACGCATTTCGAGGAAATCTGCGAACTCCTGAAGCAATATGACGTCTCGTTCTCGCTGGGCGATGGCTTGCGCCCAGGCTCCATTGCGGACGCGAACGATGCCGCGCAATTCGCGGAGCTGGATACGCTCGGCGAACTCAACAAGATCGCGCAAAAGCATGATGTTCAGGTGATGATCGAAGGCCCCGGCCATGTGCCGATGCACAAGATCAAGGAGAACATGGACCGCCAGCTCGCCGCCTGCGACGAGGCGCCGTTCTACACGCTGGGTCCGCTCACGACCGATGTCGCGCCGGGTTACGATCACATCACATCCGCCATTGGCGCGGCCATGATCGGCTGGTTCGGTACGGCGATGCTTTGCTACGTGACGCCGAAGGAGCATCTCGGTCTGCCGGACCGCGACGACGTGAAGGCCGGCGTGATCGCCTACAAGATCGCAGCGCACGCGGCAGACCTTGCGAAAGGCCATCCCGCCGCGCGCATCTGGGACGATGCGATGAGCAAGGCGCGCTTCGAATTCCGCTGGCGCGACCAGTTTGCGCTCGCGCTCGATCCGGAAACCGCTCAGGCCTTCCACGACGAAACGCTACCGGCCGACGGCGCAAAGGTGGCGCATTTCTGCTCCATGTGCGGGCCGAAATTCTGCTCGATGAAGATCAGCCAGGAAGTGCGCGACGCTGCCAAAGGTCAAAATGACTGGGGCCAGAACGACTCCCTCTCCACCGCCGAAATCCGCGCCGCGATGGCAAAGAAGGCCGAAGAGTTCAAACAGGGCGGCGGCGAAATCTACCTACCGAAGGACGCGGCGGAGTAGGCCTCAACGCCTGTCCGTGATCGCGTGATAACCGTAGAGCACGATCACCGCGCCGAGGATGGCGACGAACATGCTCTTCAGACTGAAATGCCAGAAGATCGGTTCACCGAGGAGCGAGAACAGAAGCCCGCCCACGACCGCGCCCACAAGGCCCAGCGCCACATTCACGATGCAGCCTTCGCCGCGGCCCCGAACGACCTTGTTGGCGATGAAGCCGGTGATGAGCCCGAAAAGAATCCAGCCAAGAACGGACATGCGTGTTTCCTCCCCGCGAGAGTCCCTATGTGGTTATTGCGTGGGCGTTTGTGAAGGGGGTGGCGTCGCCGGCACCAGCGTTGGCGATGTTGGAAGCTCTAATCCCGCCAGCGCCACCGGCAGGCTGTCGCGCAGGAGCGAAAACAATCCGGCGCGATAAGGCGCAATCTCCTGCGCTCCATCGGCGACGAACGGCCCCGTCCATTCGCCGCTCGGATCGGTTCGCACCGGCTCTTCGGAGCCGTCTTCCGCTTTTGGCAGGCGCGCGGGCGAAGTTGCGATCACATGGCCGTCGCGCGCATCGGCAATGGTAACCGCATAGAAGGCATAGACGTCACAGCTCACACCCTGCCAGACGAAGTCGCGGCAATGAACGCCGAGGCCGCGCAGCTTTGCGTCCTCGCGCGCGCTCTGCGCGGCGATCTTGTGCACGATCACATAGGCGTCCACGGCATTGCTTGCGGGCATGCCGCGCACCAGCATTTCGATGCTGTCGCGCGTGTCGCGGCCGTCGCTGCCCACGGCATGGAATTCGGTGGCCCCATAGTTCACGGCCTTGATGGCAAACCGTCCGTAAATGGTTTCGGCTACGGTATCGCCCATCTGTTCGTCTATGTCCCAGCCGCTCACTGGCACGCGCTCGGCAAGGTCATAGGCGGAGAACCGGGCGTCCATCGATCGCGTAAACACATCGCCCAACGCCACTATGATGCCGACGGTGTGGACGCCGGTGTAGTCCGCCGCGCGTGCGGGTCCAGCGGCGAAGAAGGCAGCAACAAGCGCAATCCCCCGGGCACGCCGCACCGCACGGATCATTTCTGTGCTTTCCCCGCGAGATCCTGCAGCATTTCCATTTGCACCTGCTGGATTTCCAGAAGGCGTGTCCATTGGTGATGCAGAAGCTGGTCGATCTTTTCGCTCAACGCGCGCACTTCCAGCTCGGCTTTCAGATTCACCTGATAGTCGTTTTCCGCGCGCAGCCGGTCGCGCTCCTCCTGCCTGTTCTGGCTCATCATGATGACGGGAGCCTGAATCGCCGCCAGCATGGACAGGAACAGGTTGAGCAGAATGAAGGGGTAGGGATCGAACGCCCGCGTCAGCAGTATCACCGTGTTGATGAACACCCAGATCAGCAGCACACCGGCAAAGAGCCCGATGAACTTCCAGCTGCCGCCGAACGCGGCCACCCGGTCGGCTACCTTGTCGCCGAAGGAGAGGTTGCGGTCGAACTCCTTGTTCAGGTTTTCGGCAATCAGCTGGCTTTCCTGAATGCTCCTTACGACTTCGGATTCCAGCTTCGAAAGTTCGCCGCGATCCTTCTCCATCTGTTCGCGCACAAAATCCGTGCGGAAATTGTTGAGGCACGAATTGCAGATATAGCCTTCGGTGGTCCAGTCCGGTTTCCGCTTGCGGATGATATCGGCAACATTGGGTCGCACGAGAACGGCTGCCATTGTGTCGGCGGCGGGCTTGTCCTGCCCGCACACTTCGCAATGGCGCGTTGGATGGTTGTGCATATGCGTGCTCATGCGACCCTTCTGCCCATCACGGAACGGTCACTACAACTTTGCCCAGCGCCTTGCGGTCGGCCAGCATACGGATGGCCTCGCCCGCGCGCGCCAGCGGAAACCGGGCGCTGATGTAGGGCTTTATCTTGCCTTCCGCGATCCAGCGCACCAGTTCGGCAAGGTTTTCATGATTCTTCTTCGGTTCGCGCGCAGTGAATGCACCCCAGAACACGCCAACGATCTGGCAGCTCTTCAGAAGCGTCAGGTTCAGCGGCACGCGCGGAATTTCGCCGGCTGCGAAGCCGATCACGAGATAGCGGCCGTCCCAGTTCATGGCGCGCAGCGCGGGTTCGGCATAGTCGGCGCCAACAGGGTCGTAGAGAACATCCGCGCCCTTGCCGCCGGTCTTGGCCTTGATCACCTCGGAAAGCTCTTTCTGCTGATCGCGCGAAAGCGAGCCTGTGGGATAGACGAAGCCGTCATCGGCGCCATGCTTCATGGCGAGATCGACTTTTTCCTGCGAGGAAGCGCCCGCCACCACGCGCGCGCCCATCGCCTTGCCGATTTCGACAGCAGCCAGGCCAACGCCGCCCGCCGCACCCAGCACCACAAGATTTTCGCCCGGCTTCAGATAGGCGCGATCCTTCAGCGCGTAGTGCGAGGTGCCATAGGTCAGCACGAGGCCCGCGCCGGTATCGAAATCCATCGCATCGGGCATGGAAATCAGTTTGGCAGCATCGGCCACAACTTCCTCTGCCATGCCGTTCCAGCCCGTGGAGGCGATCACGCGGTCGCCGGGCTTGGCGCTGGTCACGCCTTCGCCGACTTCTTTCACAACGCCGGCAACTTCGGCGCCGGGCGAAAAGGGCAGCGGCGGCTTGAACTGATATTTGTTCTCGATGATGAGCACGTCCGGGAAGTTCACGCCGCAGGATTTCACGGAAACGACGACCTGGCCCTTGCCGGGCTTGGGGCTGGGTGCGTCGCCGAGCACGAGGCTCTCGGGCGGTCCGAATTCCTTGCAAAGAACGGCTTTCATGGCGTTTTCCTCTCGGCTTTGAATGGTGTGCGGGCGCGAGATTACGCAAAGGATGCCGCGATAGCCAAGGCGGTTCGGTTAGCTGGCTGTAATGAACGAAATGCGCCCAAACGGGTTATACTATGAGCGAGAGGGGTTCCTTTCCCGTTCGGGGAAACCTGGGAGTTTGGGATATGAAAACGACTTTCTGGCTGGCGGCCGCTACGGCCACTCTGGCGATTCTGCCTGCCAAGGCGGGCGACATGCCGCCCCCGCAAGAACGCGTTTGCCTGCGTGTTGGCGAGATCAACGATTTCAAGGCGCCCGATAACAAGACGCTGATCATCACCGACAATTTGCACAAGAAGTTCAAGGTCACACTGCTGGCCCCATGCAGCGGGCTCACCTTCCGGCAAACCATCGGCGTCGATTCGCCGGGTAGCACGCGGCTCAGCTGCATGTCGGCGGGCGATACCATCGTTACGCATGATTCCGGTTTTGGCCATTTGCGCTGTGCGGTGAAGTCCGTTGAGGCCTACACGCCGGAGATGGAAAAGGCCGACAAGGATGCGAAGGAAAAGGCGAAAGCCGAAAAATCCGGCGGCTAGGCCAGCGCACTCCATTTGATGGATTCGAGTGCGCCGGCGGATCGCATTTCGCCGACGATCTCGCCGCGGGTGTTTCGAAGCGGCCCGCGCGCATAAGCGTGCGCGGCTTCGCTGTTGCCCAATGGCCCAAGCCGTTCGAGGATCGCCGCCATCACGCATTCGGAAGCGCGGCCCGCGCCGTCGTCGATTTTCAGCGCCACGCCAAGCCCGCGCGATGGTATGATGGCGATGAAAAAACCTTCCGCACCGGTCTTCACCGCAACGCCGTCCATCGCGCGCATCAGGATGGTGCATGCGCGGCCGGTTCCGGCCACGAGCTCCGGGTACTTCGTCATCGCGCGTACGATGCGTTTGGCGGCGGTGGCGCGCTGCGGTGGCAGTTTGTCCGGCGATGCCATCCGCGCCATTGCCATGGCGAACGCATCGAGCGGCACGGCGAAGTTCGGTGCGGCGCAGCCATCGATGCCCCACGGAAAATCGTCGTTCATGCCGGTCAGATCGGCGAGCGCGGCGGCAACGGCTTTTTGCACGGGATGATCGTGCTTCTCATAGCCTGCGGTGGCGATATCCCAGTGCCGCGCCACGGTAAGAAAGCCCGTGTGCTTGCCGGAGCAGTTGTTGTGCAGCCGCGTAGGTTTCAGGCCTTTTCGCACCATGTCCGCGGCGATGGCTTCGTCGCGGATGGGGTGCGCGCCGCAGGCCAGATCGTCCACCGTGCAGCCGATGCGTTCGAGCCATTTGGCCACACGATCGGTGTGCATGGGTTCGGCGGAATGGGAAGCACAGGCTAGCGCCACTTCCTCATCCGATAGACCGAAGGCTTCCGCAGCGCCGGATTCCACCAGCGGCAGCGCCTGAATGGGCTTGAGGGAAGAGCGCGAATAGACCGGCGATTTCACATCGCCAATGGAAGCAACTAGCCGCCCATCCGCATCGGCAATGGCGAAAGAGCCGCGGTGGATGCTCTCCACCAGCGGGCCACGGGTCAGTTCGACAAGGACGGGATTGGTCATGATAGAAACATTTGTCTGGCGGAGCAGATGCTTACAGCAACGCGGGCGCCAAGGGCAGGGGGTGAAGCGCATGCGCGGCTATTTCGCAGTGGGGATGGACGGGGTTTCAAAGCCCATGAACCTTGGCAATCTGCTGCGCATATCCCACGCCTTTAACGCCAGTTTCTTCTTCACGCTGAACGCGCAGGTGAAACTTTCGGACGCGCAATCCGATACCTCCCGCGCCGACCGGCAGATGCCGTTCTATCAATTCGAGTCCGTGGCAGATATGCGCGTACCACAGGGCTGCGAGCTGGTAGGGGTGGAGATCACCGACGATGCGGTGGAGCTGCCGCGCTTCAAACACCCGCTGCGCGCGGCCTATGTGTTTGGGGCCGAGCGCCTCTCGCTCGCGCCGGAAACGCTGAAGGCTTGCAAATTCACCGTGAGGATCCCCACGCGATTTTCCATCAATGTGGGCATGGCGGGCGCCATTGTTCTCTATGACAGGCTTATCAGCCTCGGCGGCTATCCCGGCCGGCCGCTGCGCCCCGAGGCGCCGCCGCCCCTGCCGCCGGAGCACACCTGGGGCGGCCCGATTCTGCGCAAACGCGCGAAGTAGAAATCACCTCCCCACGAAGGGGCGGCCAAGAATGCGTGCTATTTCCCCTTGCAACTAAGGCTTTTCCCGGCATCGGGCATGGCTATAGTGCGCATCCCTCCAACGGAACCGGATTCGCATGACGCCCGCCGTCTCCATTTCGCATCTCGAAAAGGTCTATCGTAGCGGCACCAAAGCCGTGAACGATCTGTCGCTCACCATACAGGAGGGCGACTTCTTCGGCTTCCTCGGGCCGAACGGCGCGGGCAAGTCCACGACCATCCATTGCATAACCGGCATCGCGAAGCCGACATCCGGCAAGATCGAAATCTTCGGCGTGGACGCGGTGAAGGATTATCGCGAAGCGCGCCGCCTGATCGGACTTTCCCCGCAGGAGTTCAACGTCGATACTTTCGCCACGGTGTCGCAGATCATCGATTGGATGGGCGGCTATTTCGGATTGCGCGCTGCCGAGCGCAAAGAGCGCGTGGACATGCTGATCGAGAAGTTCGATCTCGTGCCCCATGCCAAGAAGCAGTTTCGTGAGCTTTCGGGCGGCCTCAAGCGCCGCGTCGTGCTGGCGCGTGCGCTGGTGCACGATCCGAGGCTGTTGATCCTCGATGAACCGACGGCGGGCGTGGACGTGGAATTGCGACGCGATCTTTGGCGCTACCTGCTGGAACTGAACGCCGAAGGCAAAACCATTCTGCTCACCTCGCACTATCTGGAAGAGGTGGAGCGGCTCTGCCGCACCATCGGCATCATCTCCGGCGGCAAGATCACCAAACAGGGCACAAAGGCAGAATTCATTGGTTCGGCTGGCGGGCTCGAAAACGCCTATCTGATGGCGACCGGCGCCGAGCCGGACCATATCGCAGCGGCAGGTGCATGATGACGAACGACAATTCCGCGCCGCTGCCGCGCCTCGGCATAAACTGGATCGGCCTCTACACCATCATCCGCCGTGAATATTCGCGCGTGATGCGCGTGCCGATTCAGGCGTTTCTGGCGCCGTGGATTTCCGCGCTGCTGTTCATCTTCGTGTTCGGCTATGTCGTGGGCGGGCGCATCTCCACCATCGGCGGGCACCGCTACATCGAATTCGTGCTGCCGGGCATCCTGATGATGAGCGTTGTCAACGCGGCGTTCCTGCAATCGACCTCGCAGATCTATTTCCAGCGCTTCCTGCGCTACATCGAGGAAACGCTGGTCGCGCCGCTCTCTTACGTTGAGATGATCATCGGATCGCTGGCGATGACGGTATTCCGCTCCATCGTCACGGCGGTCGGCATCCTCGCGATCGGGGCGGCATTCGGCGCCACCTCCATGAGCGGTATCCTGGAGTTCCTGTTCTGGGTTACCTCGGTTTCCATCATCTTCGGTTTGCTCGGCATCATCGTTGGGCTGTGGGCCAACAATTTCGAGCAGCTCACCATGCTCAACGTTTTCTTCATCGCCCCGCTCACCTTCGTTGGCGGCGTGTTCAACACAGTGCAGATGCTGCCCGAATGGCTGCGCTGGATCGCGTGGGGCAATCCGTTCTTCTACTTCATCAATGGCCTTCGCCATTCCATGATCGGCTTCAACGAAGCACCCGAACCGCTCGGTGCGCTGCTCACGCTCGCGATGGTTGCGATTTTGGGTGTGGTCGTGTGGCGGCTGTTCGAGCGCGGTTACGGCTTGCGGGAGTAGCGCTAGCGCGCACCCGCACGTCGCGCGCCGGAACCGGATCGCCGCATTCCGAACACGTGATCACACTTTTGAAGTCGTGGCCGCAGGCAACATGCGTGTGGATCATCGGCGGGCCGTCCTTGCCCGCGTAGTACTTGTCGCCCCAGTGCACCATCGAGATGATGACGGGATAAAGGTCTAGGCCCTTCTCGGTCAGCCGGTATTCGTAGCGCGTGGGCCGCTCCTGATAGGGCACCTTGGCGAGGATGCCTTCGTCCACCAAGAGCGCCAGCCGCTCGGAGAGCACGCGCCGGGCAATCTTCAGACTTTGCTCGAAATCCTCGAACCGGCGCACGCGCAGGAACGCATCGCGCAGGATCATCAAGGTCCAGCGGTCACCCAGCACGCTCAATGAGCGGGCGAGGGAGCAGTGCTCTTTCTTCAGATTGTCCCAACGCATGGCCAGATCGTGCCATTGACATAGTCTTATTACAAGACTTATTAGTCTTAAAACAAGATGGAGGTGGGCGATGCAGGCACGGAATGCCACTTGCGCCGTGATCGGCGCGGGCGACTATATCGGTTCGGCCATCGCCAAACGGTTCGCGGCGGAGGGCTACACCGTCTTCGCCGGGCGGCGCAGCGCCGACAAGCTCGCCGCGCTCAAACGCGATATCGAATCCGGCGGCGGCAAATGCGAGGCGCGCGCGCTCGATGCCCGCAAGGAGGAAGACGTCGTTGCCTTCCTTGAGGAAGCCAATGCGCATGCACCGCTCGAAGTCTGCGTATTTAATCCCGGCGCCAATGTGAATTTCCCCATCCTCGAAACCACGGAGCGCGTGTTCCGAAAGGTGTGGGAGATGGCGTGCTATGCGGGCTTTCTCACGGGCCGCGAAGCCGCGCGCCTGATGTTGCCCCATGGCAAAGGCACGATCCTTTTCACCGGCGCGACTGCTTCCTTGCGCGGCGGCATCGGCTATGCGGCGTTTGCCTCCGCCAAGTTCGGTCTCAGAGCGGTGGCGCAAAGCATGGCGCGCGAACTTGGGCCGAAAAACATTCATGTCGCCCATCTCATCATCGATGCCGGAGTCGATACCGCCTTCGTGCGCGATCGCATCAAGGCGGCGCGCGGCGCCGAAGCCGCCGCCAACATTCCGGCCGATGTGCTGATGGATCCCAAATCCATTGCCGATGCCTATTGGTATCTGCACAACCAGCCCCGCGACGGCTGGACTTTCGAACTCGATATCCGACCCTATGGAGAAAAATGGTGATGACGAAGACCGTCGAATTCCTGTTCGATTTCGGAAGCCCCAACGCCTATCTCGCCCACAAGGTCATCCCGTCCATCGAGGCGCGCACGGGCGCAACCTTTGAATATGTGCCGATCCTTCTTGGCGGCCTCTTCAAGCTCACCAACAACCGGCCGCCCATGATCGCGTTCGGCGAAGTGAAGGGGAAAATGGCCTATGAGCAGCTGGAGATGCAGCGGTTCATCCGCAAACATGGCCTCACCGCCTTCACCTTCAATCCGCACTTTCCGGTGAACACGCTGGGCATCATGCGGGCCGCGGTGGCGGCCCAGCAGTCGGGCAAGCTGCGCCCCTATGTGGACGCTGTTTTCCATCACATGTGGGAAGCGCCCAAGAAGATGGACGATCCGGCGGTGATTGCCGCGGCCCTCACCGAATCCGGGCTCGATGCCGGGGCTTTGCTGGAAGCCGCCCAATCCCCGGAGGTGAAACAGGCGCTGATGAACAACACCGAAGCCGCTGCCGCGCGCGGTGCGTTCGGCAGCCCCAGCTTTTTCATCGGCTCCGAACTCTATTTCGGAAAGGACCGCCTGCGCGATGTGGAAGAGGCGCTGATGGCGGCCTAAATCCTTAACGCCGCACGCTTTTTCTTGTCCCGCCTGTGGACAGGAGCAAGGGCGTGCCCTTATTCTCCGCCCCCGCGCAAACATCATATTGAGGCCCCAATCCTCAGGCAGGAAAGGGCGCCCGATGTTCCAATCCGGTCCGGAGAAACAATGACGAACCGCACGCGAGTTTTTGCACTTTCGATTGCCCTTTCCGCGCTGGCGTTTCCCGCCGCCGCGGCTGATGCGCCCAAGCTGTTGGGTGCGTTCAAGGACTGGTCGGCCTACGCAGTCGGAACTGGCAGTTCGCAGGTCTGCTATGCCATCGCCAAGCCGAAATCTTCTGACCCGAAGAAGGCCAAGCGCGATCCGATCTATTTCATGATCAGCGATTGGCCGGCGCGCAAGGCAAAGGGTGAGGCGCAGGTGGTTCCCGGCTATCCCTACAAGGATGGCAGCACGGTCACCGCGCAGGTCGGCTCCGACAAGTTCACCTTTTTCACCAAGAATGATGGCGATGACGGCAGCGCCTGGGTGGAGAAACCCGCCGATGAGCAGCGCCTGATTGACGCCATGCGTGGCGGCGCGCAGGTCATCGTCACCGGCATTTCCCGGCGCGGAACGCTGACCAAGGATACCTATTCGCTCTCCGGCATTTCGGCGGCGCTCGATCGTATCCATCAGGAGTGCAAGCTGTAAGCTCGCTGGCGCGTAACAAAAAATAACCTCCCCCTCGTGGGGAGGTCGAAATGCGCAGCATTTCGGGCGGGGGAAGCCGCCTGCATCGCTTGCGCATATGCTGTAAGATAGACCCATGACCACGCCCACCTCCCTCATCGGCCTTCCCATGGAAGAGTTGAAGGCCGCGCTCATCGCGCACGGCGCCGCCGATGCGGCCACCGCCTCCATGCGCGCCAGCCAGCTCTGGAACTGGATTTATGTGCGCGGCGCGCGCGATTTCGCGGGCATGACAAATCTGGCGAAGGATACGCGCGCGGCGCTGACCGATACCGCCACCGTTGCCCGTCCCGAAGTCGTGACCGAACAGATTTCAAGCGACGGCACACGCAAATGGTTGCTGCGTGCGGGGCCGGGCGTCGAGTTTGAAACCGTTTATATCCCGGAACCGGATCGCGGCACGCTCTGCGTTTCCTCACAGGTGGGCTGCACGCTCAATTGCCGTTTCTGCCACACCGGCACGCAGAACCTCGTGCGCAATCTCACGCCCGGCGAAATCGTGGGGCAGGTGCTGATCGCGCGCGACTCCCTGAACGATTGGCCCGAATCCGGCGGCAAGAACGCGGGTGAGAATCGGCGCATCACCAACATCGTGCTGATGGGCATGGGCGAGCCGCTTTACAATTTCGACAATGTGAAAACCGCGATGCTGATCGCGGCGTCTGCGTCGGGCCTTGCGTTCTCGAAGCGCCGCATCACGCTTTCCACGGCTGGCGTTGTGCCCATGATCCCGCGCGCGGGCGAGGAGATCGGCTGCTCGCTCGCCATCTCGCTGCACGCCGTGCGCGATGACATCCGCGACGAGCTTGTGCCGCTCAACAGGAAGTACAAGATTGCCGAGTTGATGGATGCGTGCCGTGCCTATCCCGGCCTTTCCAACGCGCGCCGCATCACGTTCGAATATGTGATGCTGAAGGGAAAGAACGATTCCCTCGCTGAAGCGCGCGAGCTGGTGAAGCTCCTGAAAGGCATTCCCGCCAAGATCAATCTCATCCCGTTCAACCCGTGGCCCGGCGCGCCCTATGAATGCTCGGACTGGGACCAGATCGAAAAATTCGCCGAAGTCGTGAACCGCGCAGGCTACGCCTCTCCCGTGCGCACGCCGCGCGGCCGGGACATCATGGCCGCCTGCGGCCAGCTCAAAAGCGAAAGCATCAAGCTGCGCGCGAAAGAGCGGATGGCGCTGGAAGCTGCAGAGTCCGCATAGTTCTAGGATATTTTTTCCTCTCCCCTCTTGTGGGAGAGGACGCAAAATCCTGCACTTAGCAAGGCTAAGTGCTTGGATTTTGCAGGGTGAGGGGGATGAGGCACGATTTCGCCCGTAAGCTCCGTCGGGATCAGACCGATGTAGAACGCAAGCTATGGCAGGCATTGCGGGGACGTGCTTTCCACGGTTTCAAATTTCGCCGCCAGCAGCCGATTGGCCCGTACATTGCCGACTTCGTTTGCTTTGACCGCAAGCTCATCATCGAACTCGATGGCGGGCAGCATGGGCTCCCGGAAGTTGCAGATTATGATTCCGCGCGCACAAAGCGCCTCGAAGAGGATGGCTTTCGTGTCCTTCGCTTTCCCAATCACGAATTGAATACGAATTTCGATGGCGTTCTGGAGGGAATAGCCCTTGCCTTGCGGATAGAGCGCCCACCCCTCACCAGCGAAATCTAAGCACTTGGCGCGCCCGCCAAGTGCAAGATTTCGCATCCTCTCCCACAGGGGGAGAGGAAAGGCTATCGTCAAACCCTCAACACCGCACGAATCTGTCGGGACGCCGCATGACCAATTCCACCACCCTCACCGGCAAAATCATCCTCGTCACCGGCGGCAGCCGCGGTTTGGGGCGCGAGATGGTTCTGGCGTTCGCGAAGGCGGGTGCGGACGTGGTGATTGCCAGCCGCAAGCTCGCCGCCTGCGAGGAGGTGGCGCACGAAGTCGAGAAGCTTGGCCGCCGCGCGCTGCCGTTTGCGGCGCATGTCGGCAATTGGGACGACAATGACAAGCTGGCCGAAGCCGCCTTCGCGCATTTCGGCCGCGTGGATGTGCTGGTGAACAATGCCGGCATGTCACCGCTGGCGCCGTCGCTCACCGAAACTACCGAAGCCTTGTTCGACAAGGTGATCGACGTGAACTTCAAGGGCCCGTTCCGTCTTTCGGTTCTCGTGGGCGAGAGGATGGTGGCGGGCGAGGGCGGCGCGATCATCAATCTGTCGAGCACCGCGTCGTTCAAACCGGAGCCGCACACTGTTCCCTATTCGGGCGCCAAGGCGGCGGTGAATGCGATGACGGTCGCGCTCGCCAAAGCCTTCGCCCCAAAAGTGCGCGTGAACTGCATCGCGCCGGGTCCGTTCCTCACCGATGTCTCCACCGTCTGGCGCGAGAACAAGGCCTATGAGCAATCGCTCGGCCTGAAGCGTTTCGGTAAGCCGGAAGAGATCGTGGGCACCGCGCTTTATCTCGCGTCCGACGCGTCGAGCTACGTGACGGGGCAGGTGATCCGCGTCGATGGTGGAACGTGGTAGCGCCTCACGCCGCGTTGCGCGCCACAAACAACCTGTAAGCCTCGTTCATCGGGCTTTGCGCAAAGCTCTGCCGCGCCATCATTCGCTCCAGCCACGCCATGGCATTCCCGTGGGCTTCGAGAAACGCCTTTCCTTCATCTGTAAGCCCAAAGAACAGCAAATGCGGAAACAGAAAGAAGTCCGCGATGGAAACACAATCGCCCGCAAGGAATTTTCCACCTGCCGTCGCCTCATCAATCAGGCGCATCTGTAGCGGCAACTGTGTCAGCGCCGTTTCGATGAAGGCCTTGTCGGTTTCGATGCCCCAAAGCGGTTTGACCAGCCGCTCCTTCATGAAGCGGTTCATGGTCGGGAATACGTAGGAATTCACCATCCCGATCCAGCGCCACATGTTCGCCTGACCGAGCGCATCGGCGGGCTCCAGTGACGGGCCGTCGAACGCCGCATCGATGTAATGCGCGATCGCCATGGTCTCGAACAGGATCGCATCGCCATGCTGCATCACCGGCATTTTGCCGAAGGGGTGCAGTTTCAGATGTTCGGGCGAGCCTAGCGTCAGCGGCTGCAATTCGTAGGAAACGCCCTTCTCGGCGGCCACCAGCATGGCGGTCCAAAGATAGGCGCTGTCCGGCATGGAATGGAAAATGATCGTGGCCATGGGTTTCTCTCTTGTACGCTTGTCGCGCAATTGCCTGCGGCAATCGCTGCGCTGGATCAGATTTCCCCGTCCAGCCTGACTGACGGTTGGGGTCGCACTTGAAGACGGGCCAGACAAACCCAACATTGTCTTGACCCCGGTTGCCGTCCCTATATCTAACCGTTCTGTTCCCGGTTGGCCGGTGGGCTCATACCCCCTCCCCCCCGGAAATGGCCCAAAATCGAAAAACGAATAAACCGTTTTCCGCCAAGGGCTTGTGGAAATAAATGCGGTTTTGGGCAAGGGATAAAAGGTCGTGCAATCCGGTGTGAAGAAGGTGGTGCTTGCCTATTCGGGCGGCCTCGATACGTCTGTGATCCTGAAGTGGTTGCAGACGGCCTATGGCGCGGAGGTGGTGACGTTTACCGCCGATCTGGGGCAGGGCGAAGAACTTGGTCCCGCCCGCAAGAAGGCGGAGCTTCTCGGTATCAAGCCCGAGAACATCTTTATCGAGGACCTGCGTGAAGAGTTTGTGCGCGACTATGTGTTTCCCATGTTCCGCGCCAATGCGCTTTACGAGGGAACGTACCTGCTGGGCACCTCCATTGCCCGTCCGCTAATCGCGAAAAAGCAGATCGAGATTGCGGAAAAGATGGGGGCGAACGCCGTCTGTCACGGCGCGACCGGCAAGGGCAATGATCAGGTGCGGTTTGAACTCACCTATTACGCGCTGAAACCGGACATCAAGATTATCGCCCCGTGGCGGGAATGGGATCTGACCAGCCGCACCAAGCTCATCGAGTTTGCGGAGAGTCACCAGATCCCTATTGCCAAGGACAAGCGCGGCGAAGCGCCGTTCTCGGTGGATGCGAACCTTCTGCATTCCTCATCCGAAGGGAAGGTTCTGGAAGACCCGGCAATCGAACCGGACTCCATGGTCTATATGCGCACGCTCGCACCCGAAGACGCGCCCGACAAACCCACCTATGTGGAGATCGGATTCGAGAAGGGCGATGCCGTCAGTATCGATGGCGAGATGCTTTCTCCCGCCACGATCCTCGCAAAGCTCAACGAACTCGGCCGCGCCAATGGCATTGGCCGTCTCGATCTGGTGGAAAACCGCTTTGTCGGCATGAAGTCGCGTGGCGTCTATGAAACGCCAGGCGGCACCATTCTCATTGCCGCCCACCGCGCCATCGAATCGATCACGCTCGATCGCGGCGCGGCGCATCTGAAGGACGAGCTGATGCCCCGCTATGCGGAGCTGATCTACAACGGCTTCTGGTTCTCGCCGGAGCGGGAAATGCTGCAGGCGCTGATCGACAAGAGCCAGGAATTTGTGGCCGGAACGGTCCGCCTCAAGCTCTATAAGGGCAACGTTATCGTGGTCGGGCGCACGTCCCCTTACTCGCTCTATTCGCAGGATCTTGTCACATTCGAAGACGACAAGGGCGCCTACGACCAGAAGGACGCGCAGGGCTTCATCAAGCTCAACGCCTTGCGCCTCCGCACGCTGGCGATGCGCAAGAGAAAGGGCGGGGCATGACAGGAAACGCCGATCAGATCCAATACTGGAATATTCAGGGTCGCAAATGGGCGGCGATGCAGGAACGCATCGACCTGACTATGAACGAAATCACCGATGCGGTGTTGCCCTTCGCCAATGCGAAGCCGGGTGAACGCATCATCGATATCGGATGCGGCTGCGGCACTACCACTTTGCGCCTGGCTATGATCGCGGGCCGCGAAGGCAGCGTTGCTGGTGTTGATGTGTCTGTGCCGATGCTCGCTGTGGCAGAAGCCCGCGCGCAGGCATCGCAGGCCGAAATTGCGTTCGTTGAGGCCGATGCTTCAACATACGAATTCCAGCCCAACGCCGATTTGGTGTTCTCGCGTTTCGGCGTGATGTTCTTTGCCGATCCTTATGCGGCATTCAAGAATATTCGCACCGCGCTTTCCCGCACCGGACGTATCGCCTTCGTGTGTTGGCGCACCTTCCCGGAAAACATCTGGGCGTCAGCGCCATTCTTCGCCGCTCGCGATCTTCTTCCCGAAGCGCCGCCCGCCGATCCCTATGCTCCCGGCCCCTTCGCTCTCGGTGACGGCGCACGCACGGAAGACATTCTGGAGAAGGCCGGCTTCAACAATGTGCGTCTCGAAAAACTCGACTGCACCATGAACATGGGCGCGGACCTCGATGCCGCCTCTTCGCAGGCGCTCGAAATCGGACCGCTCGCGCGCGCCGCGACCGAACTGAATGAAGCGCAGCGGGAACAACTGAAGGCAAGGGCAGCGCAGGCATTGTCGAAGTATGTCACCGCCAGCGGCGTGCGCCCGCCGGCCGCCTGCTGGCTGGCAGGGGCAACGGCCTAGGCCGCTTTCAGAAGCGACGGCTGATGCCGCGGAAGGGGGCAGGTTTGTTGGAAAGGATAGGCGATATCGCGCAATGGACTACCGCGAACAATGCCAGGGTTCGCCTCACTACACGTCGAGTGCAGCGTTCAGGGCATTGTCCTGTATGAAATCGCGACGCGGTTCAACGACTTCACCCATCAGCTTTGCGAACAGGTCGTCAGCCTCATCGGCATGCTGCACTTTCACCTGAAGAAGAGTGCGCGCATTTGAATCCAGCGTCGTCTCCCAGAGCTGTTCTGCGTTCATTTCCCCCAGACCCTTGTAGCGTTGCATGGCAAGGCCCTTGCGTCCCCATTCCAGCACCGTCTCCAGAAGCTGCGAAGGCGAACGAATCTCGCGACTGTCATCCTTGCGGCGCAATATGCCTGCCTTCAGGTAGCTCGCTTGCAAGTCTGCCGCCATGCGATCCAATTTTCGCGCATCAGCGCTTTCGATCACCGCGCCATCTATGGCAACCGCTTCACGCACACCGCGGACATCACGCCAGAATTTCAATCCACCATCCGGGGTTGGCTCGCCTTGCCAGCCGCGCTCTGTTTCATCGGATAGGAGATCCAATCGGCGCGCAATATAGGCAGCGGCATCTGTCGCGCGCTGCGGATCGCGCAATGCATCAGGATTCATGGCACCTGCGATAGCAGCCTGCTCCAACACGAAGCGCTGGTAATGAGGTGGAAAGCCATCCAGCGCACTTACGGCCGCCCGTGCCTTTTCCACTAGCGCATCGAAATCCGAGCCAGCTAACGCTTCCCCAGTATGCAGGGTGAAGGTCGCACCATCAGATCCTTCTGCCACAAGGAAATTGCGAAATTCACGCTCGTCCTTGAGATAGCGCTCCGACTTTCCGCGCGTGGCCTTGTAAAGCGGTGGCTGCGCAATAAACAGATGACCGCGCTCGATTAACTCCGGCATCTGCCGGTAAAAGAAAGTTAGAAGCAGCGTACGAATATGGGCGCCGTCGACGTCGGCGTCCGTCATGATGATGATCTTGTGGTAACGCAACTTGTCGGGGTTGAACTCCTCACGCCCGATCCCGGTACCCAGCGCCGTGATCAGTGTCGCGATTTCCTGACTCGACAGCATCTTGTCGAAGCGGGCGCGCTCAACATTCAATATCTTGCCACGCAACGGAAGTACCGCCTGATTGTCGCGGTTGCGACCCTGTTTGGCACTTCCGCCTGCGGAGTTGCCTTCAACCAGAAAAAGCTCGCACTTGGCCGGATCGCGTTCTTGGCAATCCGCGAGCTTGCCGGGCAGAGAGGCGCCATCAAGCGCGCCTTTGCGGCGCGTTAGCTCGCGCGCCTTTCGCGCTGCTTCACGGGCCGCAGCGGCTTCCACAACCTTTCCAACTATGGATTTGGCCTCGCTGGGATGCTCCTCGAACCAGCCACCAAGCTGCTCCATCACAATGCCTTCCACAATCGGGCGCACCTCTGAGGAGACGAGCTTGTCCTTCGTCTGTGACGAGAATTTTGGGTCGGGAACCTTTACAGACAAGACGCAGGTCAGACCCTCGCGGCAATCATCGCCAGTGAGTTCGACCTTTTCCTTCTTGGCAATTCCGGAATCAAGCGCGTATTTGGTCACCACGCGTGTTAGCGCTGCGCGAAATCCTGCAAGGTGGGTGCCGCCATCACGTTGAGGTATATTGTTTGTGAAGCAAAGCATACTCTCGTGATAGCTGTCGTTCCATGCGAGCGCAGCCTCAACAGTGACGCCATCGCGTTCCGAAGTAATCAATACAGGCGCAGGAATTAGCGAGTTCTTTGCGCGATCCAGATAACGGACAAAAGCTTCCAGGCCGCCCTCGTAGTGAAGGAGAGTTTCCTTCTTTTCGACGCCACGCCTGTCAGTTAGCGCAATGGTGACGCCCGAATTCAGAAAAGCTAGTTCCCGCAGTCGATGCTCGAGAGTGGAAAAGTCAAATTCCGTTTTTGTAAACGTTTGAGAGCTGGGAAGAAAAGTCACCTCCGTGCCGCGCATCCCGTTGGAATCTCCAACCACGGCGAGAGGCGCTTCCGCATCTCCGTTCCGGAAACGCATCTTGTGTTCTTTGCCGTCTCGCCAGATACGCAGGTCAAGATATTCGGAAAGGGCATTTACCACGGATACGCCAACACCATGCAGGCCGCCGGATACTTTGTATGCGTTCTGTTCGAATTTCCCGCCAGCGTGAAGCTGGGTCATGATTACTTCTGCCGCGGATACGCCTTCAGTCGCATGAATGTCTGTCGGAATTCCTCTGCCATTGTCCCTTACAGTGCACGAACCATCCGCGTTAAGTGTTACATCCACTCGGTCTGCATAGCCCGCGAGGGCCTCATCGATAGCATTATCAACAACTTCGTACACCATATGGTGCAGGCCCGAGCCGTCATCGGTGTCGCCGATATACATTCCCGGGCGTTTGCGTACAGCATCAAGGCCCTTCAATACCTTGATGCTATCTGCGCCATATTCGTTTGGATTGGGGGTAACGGGCGATGACATGGTTAAACCGTTGCGCGCTCAAGCGCTCCATTAGATACACACAGAATGTCCGCGCGACCCTCAAGGCCTTCGAACAGCGAATGGTCAGTACCTGTCATCCATGCTTGCGCGCCCAGTGCGATAATTTCTTCGAAAAGCGCAGCGCGTCGAACCCCATCGAGATGGGCTGCAATTTCGTCCAGCAACAATATCGGCGCCATGCCATTTCGACCGCGAGCCAATGTCCATGCGTGAGCCAGCGCAATGGAGATGAGTAGGGCCTTTTGTTCGCCTGTGGAGCACTCGCGCGCGTCGGCACGCTTGGCAGTATGGCGTACACTCAGATCGCTTACATGTGGTCCGAACAAGGTGCGGCCAGATTCAGCATCGCGCGCACGCAGTTTTTCCAACATCAACCGCATGGCCGAAACAGAATCGGCGGCCGCATCGGCGATCAGTGCTTCCATGTCGCCTCGCAATGCCAATTGAGCGGCGGGAAACTCACCTGCTTCAGCACGCTCGGCGAGCGTTGCATTTAGTTTCTCAACGGACCCTGCACGGGCTTGTGCAATTGCGACGCCCGTTTCGGCCATCTGCTGTTCTAGCCCAGAGAGCCAGCCGGGATCTCTTGGACCGTATTTCAGGAGGCGTGCGCGTTCTCGTGTGGCTGCCTCATAGCGTGTCGAATTGGATGCGTGACGTGCGTCAAATCCGAGGACAAGACGATCCAGAAATTTCCGTCGACCGTTCGCGCCTTCGATGAAAAGGCGATCCATCGCGGGAGTCAGCCAAAGAATGCTGAGGATATCGGCAAGGTCCGCTGAGCTTTGTGCCGGAGCGCCATTGAGGCGAACCAGCCGTCGTTCCCCGCCACCCGGGCCGATAGCGAGACCTGTGCCGATTTCATAGGTCTCGCAGTCTCGCATTACGCTGGCTGCAACAGCCCATAAGGCCTCGGAGGGCGCTGAAGGGCCTCGCCGAACATGTTCGCCTAGTTTTGCACCGCGAAGACCGCGGCCCGGCGAAAGCAATGAAATGGCATCCAGTATGTTGGTCTTTCCTGCGCCATTGGCGCCCGCAAGGACCACCGGTCGCCCATCCGTCTGCAATTCTGCGCACGCATATGAGCGAAAATTGGTGAGCGTCAGACGCATCACCGCAAGCTTTGATTGAGCAGGCGAGGTAAGCGGTCTCTCTCCCGCAAGGGGTAGAGAAGTTGGTTGATGAAGTGCGGTTATCAAGCGCTACACCCGCATGGGCATGAGGACATACAGCGTACTGGGATCATCTGCGTCCTCGATCAGTGTGGGCGATCCCGAATCTGCCAACAGGAACCTCGCTTCCTTGCCGCCGATCTGGCCGGTAATATCCAGCAAATAGCGCGCATTGAACCCGATCTCGATAGCCGGGGCGCTGTAGGTTACGCCAAGCTCTTCCTGAGCTGTGCCAGACTCCGGATTGACAACAGTAAGTGTCAGCTTGTCGCTACTCAGGTTCAGTTTGACCGCCCGTGTTTTGTCGGCGGAAATCGTCGAAACACGATCCACCGCCTGACTGAATTCCTTGGGATCAACGACAAGCGATTTGTCGTTGCCGGACGGGATAACGCGCTGATAGTCGGGAAACGTGCCGTCAATCAACTTCGATGTCAGTTCAATGCCATCGGTCACGAACTGAATCTTGGTATCGGACAGAGCGATATCGACGGCACCTTCCGCATCGTCTAGGAGGCGGCGCACCTCCGCAACCGTCTTGCGCGGGATAATGACGCCAGGCATGTCGGCCGCACCATCTGGAAGCTCCGCTTCAAAGCGGGCCAAACGGTGGCCATCCGTTGCCGCGGCGCGCAGGAGATGGGATTTTCCTTCCTTCGCGGCATGCAGATAGATGCCATTGAGATAAAAGCGGGTTTCCTCAGTGGATATTGCAAAGCGCGTCTTGTCGATCATGCGCTTCAGATCGTCTGCCGCAAGGCGAAAGCGGTGAGGCAGGGCGCCCGCAGCCATCTGAGGGAAGTCCTCCCGAGGCAGGCATGCCAATTCGAAACGCACGGAACCGGCGGAGACCTGGAGCCTGCCACCTTCGGCAGTCAAAAGTTCGGCCAGTACCTGCGAGCCTTCCGGCAATTTGCGCACAATGTCATAGAGCATGTGGGCGGGGGCTGTTGCCGAACCATTGCGCAAGACATCTGCGGGCAGGGCTTCCACGATCTCAATATCCAGATCAGTGGCGGTAAGTTTCAACTGGCCCTTCGCCGCCTCGATCATGACGTTCGAGAGGATAGGGATCGTATTGCGCCGCTCCACGACGCTCTGAACATGGGAAAGCGCCTTCAGGAAGGCACCGCGTTCGACGGAAATTTTCATGGGTTTCGCGCTTGATCTTTGCCGGTTCGGAGCCCCCGGCTGACTGCCCGGAATCGCCTTCCGAAAACAGTCAGTAATTCCTTGAAATACTTGAGTTTCTTAGGGGCAGTGAGTCTCAAGTTCTGGAGTATATCAAGTGGGGGGAAAAGTGAACAGGTTAAGGGTGGGCAGCAGCGCGGAAATGCGCATGCCACCCGCCCCCAAAACATCCTCGAACGCTGCCCGAATCCCCCTACCGTGGCTGGGAGAGCATGGAGCGGAGGAAGTTTACTTCCTCGCGGAAGGTCTTGTCCTCTGCACAGAGCTCCGCGATGCGGCGGCACGCATGCAGGACCGTCGTATGGTCCCGTCCTCCGAAGCGCCTACCAATTTCGGGTAGCGATCGCATCGTGAGTTCGCGAGAAAGGAACATTGCCACCTGCCGAGGGCGAGCAACGCGCCGGGTCCGCTGCGGTGACTGGAAGTCCTTGATATCCAGCTTGTAATATTCCGCTGTCTTGCGCTGGATATCTTCGATGGAAGTTCGGCGGCCTGGGGCGGAGCGCTGCCCGACGGCTTCTTCCGCAATCTCGAGCGTAACAGGTTTTTTGGTCAGATCAGCGTACGTCGCAAGTTTCGTGAAGACTCCAAGCAGATCACGTGGGGAGGCATCCTCCATTTCCGCGATACGCTCAAGCACGTCGACCGGAAGCATGGCGTGCGGACGTGCGCGCGTGAATTCCTCAGCGCGCGATTTCAGGATAGCAAAGCGCGTGTCGCGATCTGGTTTGTCCAAGCCGATCACAAGGCCGCCCGAAAGTCTCGAACGGACGTCTGCTCCCAACGCTTCCAGCGCCGACGGCGCACGATCCGCCGCAATTACGAGCTTGCGCCGGGAATCCGCAAAGGCGTTTACGGTATGAAGGAATTCGGAGACTGTGGACGATGAACGGCAAATGTGCTGAAGGTCATCGATCAGCAGCATATCTGCGGCGCGAAGTTCGTCTTTGAACGTCAGAGTATCGCGGCGATGCAGAGCGCCGAGGAACTGGCGCATGAAGTCCTCAGCGCCAAGAAACAGCGCACGCTTGCCATGCTTGCGGGCTTCCAGCGCGGTTGCATTCAAAAGATGCGTTTTGCCGTAACCGAAACCGCCATGAATGTAGAGCAGGCCACTATCGGATTCGCCGTCTGCGAAACTCCTGGCTGCGCGAAAGCCAAATTCGTTTGCCTGGCCCGCAATAAACGTTTCGAACGTCTGGGTGGGGTGCAGCATACGGTTCCACAAGCCACGGCGATCGTCGCCTGTGCCCTCTGCGGCGACAGGAGCTGAAGGCATGTACATCGCCCCGGTAGATCTTGCGGGATTTATGTGATCCGACGAAAGGCCGCCCCCTATGGAGGGCTGTGGTGCACAAAGGATGATGGTGATTGAAACCGGGTCGCCACCTTCGGCACGCATGGCGCGTTCGATGCGTGCCACATAGTGATTGGCTACCCAATTGCGCGCGAAAGGCTTGGCCGCGCCAATGCGAATTTCTCCGTGCTCTGCGCCTGCAAGCGTCAGTGGCGCAATCCACGCGTCGAATGTCGCATCGCCAAGCTCCCGCCGCAGGCGTTCGCGCGCGCCAGCCCAGATAACATCCCACTCCGGCTGTGATTGCCTGCCCACTGCGTGTGCCATTGCGTACCCCTTCTTTCTTTTCTTGGCCGGCATATGGGCCGGCTGCCTTGGATTGATGTGAAACGACGCCAAACCGGAACGCGCAAAATCAGGTCTGTCGCCATGGAAGGCCTGCCGCCTTCCATCCACCGACCGTTCCTCTATGACCGCTTGGATCAGCATCGCCCTCGAAACCAGCGGCGATGTTGAACGACCGCTTAAAGCCCGCCGCAGTCATCGCCACTGCGGCGGCGCGGCTTCGCGCACCAGAACGGCACAGGAACAGAATTGGCGTCTCAACACTTGCGCCAACTCCGTCGAGCAAAACCTTGGCCTGCTCAACAAAGTCCGCGTTCACCTGCATGGCAGGGAAGGTTTGCCATTCCACACGGTGAACAGGCCGGTGCAGTTCGCCCAGGTCGGGCAAGCCGACGAACGCCCATTCCGCCGCGGTGCGAACATCGATCAGCTGCGCGCGCTCATTCTCCTTGAGAATTTTCCAGGCTTCGCGGACGTCCACATCGCCCGCATAAGCTGAAGAAGTCGGCCCTGTCACTGTTAGAACGCTCCCCGCAAAGACGCCGCCACCACCGCGCCCAAATAATGGCCACGGTTTTACTGGTCTTGTTTGATTTTTTACTTGTATATGACGAGGTTATACTTGGAACTGCCAAGAGGTATTGTAATTTTATTGTTATCTCTCTTAGGCATTGTTTATCGCCCCGTTGTCACACTGGTTAACATATCCCTAACGCCAAGCCCCTCGCAAGCAGAACAAAAAGCGATTCGCGACCTGATTCGACGAATTTGTTAATAGGCTAAGTGATTGCACAGTATACGGAAAATCGCCTCCTGCAGACTTCATGTGTCGAATCAGCGACTTAGCTGTGACAGGTCAGATTGCATGCGACGGTTTGACGAAATTTCGATGAAAATCCGCGTACGGACAAAATAAAACGGGGCCTGGACCATGTCCAAACCCCGTTCGAATGGAATTCTGCAAAGAATTCAGTCGTGTGGTCAGAAGGATCAGCTGCCCAGCTTGGCCACGCGCTTGGCAAGGCGCGAGACTTTGCGGCTTCCAGTGTTCTTGTGAATGACCCCCTTGGTGACGCCGCGCATGATTTCGGGTTCTGCGGCCTTGAGGGCAGCCGTTGCTGCCGTCTTGTCCCCTGAAGCCAGCGCCTCTTCCACCTTGCGGGTAAAGGTGCGGATGCGGCTCTTACGGGCGTGATTTATGGCCGTGCGTTTGGCAGTGGTGCGCGTGCGCTTTTTGGCCGAGGCGATATTAGGCATTTGTCGTCCTGTGGGTCGTTCGGAAGGCGCGCCTTCTATCCCGGTCCAGCCTTGGGGTCAATGCGTAGCTTCAGGCGTCGTCTTCAGCCTGCGTAGCGGGGAAAGGACCACGATCGCCGGCACGATGGCGTAGCCGGCGGCAGCGACCGCCAGCGTCTCGCGGATCCCGATACCCGTAGCCAGCAACCCGGCCCCAATCGCCCCCATTGATCCGGCAATTCCGGCGCAAGCCTTGAACAGCCCCGCCACGCGGCCGAGTGCGGTACCGGGCGAAATGGATTGGCGCAGGCTTGTGATGAGAATGATGACCGAAGTTCCGAACGCATCGCCGCCAATCTGGGCCGAAATCAGATACCCCATGGCGAGTGTCGGCGTTCCGTGCGCGAGCGGCACGAAGAGCGCGAATACTAAGCCACCAATAGCCGAAATAGCTATTGCCGGGCCCATGCCAAGGCGACGCATCAAGAAGCTCGAAAGACCCGCGCCGAGCAGCGAGCCCGCGCCCCCCATCGCGATGGTGACGCCGAGCATTGCGGGAGTGAGGTGCAAGACCTCAATGGCGAAGGGCACATAAAGTGCGCCAAAGAACATGCCGAATAGCGCCGATGCAGCCGCAAGCCAAAACATTGGGCGCATGTGCGGATCATCGCGAGTAAATCGCCAGCCTGTGCGGATGTCTTCCAGCCAATGGAGGCGTTTCCGGGCCGGCCCGTGCGGCGCTTCTTCCTTTTGGATTGTCCAGAGGAAAGCGCCAGATATCGCGTAGGTCACCGCATTCACCGCGATGGCGAAGGGCGCAGTAAGGACTTGAAACAAGATGCCTGCAAATGCTGGTCCGCCAATTTCTGCAACGGATTCGGTGACAGCGAGTTTACTGTTGCCCTCGACCAGTTGGTCGCGTGTGATCAGCGTCGGCAAGTAGGCATGATCGGCGATATCGAACAACGCGCTGAACCCGGCCACGAAGAGCGCGGCAACGGACAGATGCGACATTGTGAGAGCGCCGAACCACGCAGCCACTGGAATGGTGCCAAGCACCAGTGCGCGCGCCACGTCGGCGGCGATCAAAATGCTGCGTCGATGCGTGCGGTCCACCAAACCGCCTGCAAGAGCGCCTACCAATATGGCAGGCACCATTGACAATGCGGCCAGCAGGCCGAGCTGAAAGGGCGTGGCGCCGATGCTGAGCACGGCCGCCATCGGTAGCCCTTCGCGGGTGATGCGAGCTCCGAAAGATGAAACTGTCTGCGCGGCCCACAGGCGCAGGAAGTCGGGTTGGCGCAAAAGGGCACCAGAGAGTTTCAGATACAACACGGAAGCTTCCCCGTATTCAAAAAGTGCGAAAATGCACGTACGCCCGCTTCAATCTGCGGGCATGGCATGCGGCGAGGCCGCTATGGGGAATTACGCCTTCATGGTGTCGAGTATGCCTTAAGCTTTGGGCATGCGCCAGCTTCAACGGTTCTTGAAGTCCGGCTTCCGCTTCTCGCTGAACGCGGCCATGCCTTCCTTCTGGTCTTCGGTCGCGAACATGGCGTGAAACAGCCGCCGTTCGAAGCGGACGCCTTCGGAGAGTGTAGTTTCATAGGCCCGATTCACTGTTTCCTTCGTCATCATCACGATCGGCACGGATTTTTCTGCAATGGCTTGAGCCGCCTTCATGGCTTCAGCCAACAAGTCCGCCACCGGCACCACACGGCTGACGAGCCCCGCGCGCTCGGCTTCTGCGGCATCCATGTTGCGGCCTGTGAGACACATCTCCATGGCCTTGGACTTGCCGACAAAGCGTGTGAGGCGTTGGGTGCCGCCGATGCCTGGCATCACGCCCAGATTGATCTCCGGCTGGCCAAACTTTGCATTGTCGGCTGCGATGATGAAATCGCAAAGCATGGCAAGCTCGCAACCGCCGCCTAGCGCATAGCCGGCCACCGCCGCGATGATGGGTTTACGGATCGCGGCGATGCGATCGTTTGCATCTGCAAAGAAGTTCCTTTTGAACATGTCCATGTAGGACTGTGGCGCCATCTCTTTGATATCGGCACCGGCGGCGAAGGCGCGCTCTGAGCCCGTGAGCACGATGGCGCGCACCTCGTCGCCAGCGTCCCATTCCTCCAGCACCTGCACGAGTTCGCCAAGCAGTTCGGCATTGAGTGCATTCAGCGCCTTAGGCCGGTTCAGCGTGATCACGCCAACATTGCATTCGATCGTCGCGAGCAGGTTGTTGTAGGCCATCTGTTCAAGCTCCGGGTATCTGGGGACACTTCCCTGAAGCGCCCCAACTGCATTTGCAAGACTAATCCTCAATACTCTTGCCCCGCAGGCGCTTGATATCGCCTGCGCGCTTTTTGCCTTCCAGCCGGCGTTCCTTGCTGGCCTTAGTCGGCTTGGTGGGGCGGCGCTTCTTTGGCGCGACTGTCGCCGCACGCAGCAATTCTATCAGGCGCGCACGCGCATCCTCGCGATTTCGCTGTTGGTCGCGGAACTGCCGCGCGGTGATGACGACCATTCCGTCTTTCGTCAGCCGCGATCCGGCAAGTGCTTCCAGCCGCGCAAGAATATCGAAAGGCAGGCGCGCATTCGCTGCATCGAAGCGCAACTGCACGGCGCTTGCGACCTTGTTGACGTTCTGGCCGCCCGGACCTGAGGCCTGGATAAACGTCTCGGCTATCAGGCTCTCGTCAATCGAAAGGTTGGGTGTGATGCGAATCCCGGTCATGGCCGGAAATCTACTCTATTGCGGCAGCTTGACAGGCAACTAAATGGTTGCATATAAGTACACATGAGCATGGACGCCGTTTTCCGGGCGCTGGCCGATCAAAGCCGGCGGAAACTTCTGGACCGGCTCCACAACAAGAACGGCCAGACGTTGGGCGAATTGTGTGAGGGGCTGGCGATGTCGCGTCAGGCGGTGACGAAGCATCTGCGCATTCTGGAAGAGGCGAACCTAGTCGCCACGCAAAAACGCGGGCGCGAGAAACTGCATTTCATCAATCCGGTGCCCATCAACGACATCACCGAACGCTGGATCGGAAAGTTCGAACGCGGACGGCTTGCAACCCTGTCGGACCTCAAACGCGCGCTGGAGGACAAATAATGGCGGAAATGACAACCGAACCGACGATCTACGTCATCTACATCGCGACAACGCCGGAGAAATGCTGGAACGCTCTGACGTCCGCGGAATTCTCAAAGCTCTATTTTTCGGGCCTCCAAATCGAAGGCGAATGGAAGGTGGGCGGCCGCATTGGGTACCGCACGCCCGAAGGTAATCCGCATATCGACGGCAAAATTCTGGAGTACGACCCTCCGCATCTTCTGCGGTTTACATGGCGCGTGGTGAGCATGCCTGCGCTTTCGCACTTGCCCGATTCCATCGTGTCTTACCGGATCGAGCCAGCCGGCGAGAACGTCATCCGCCTCACGATGTTGGAAGAACACCCGGAGGGCATTGATGAGCGACTCCTCGGTGGTGGTCGTTCCGGCTGGCCCGCCATCTTGAGCGGATTGAAATCGTTGCTCGAGACTGGAACGACGCCTGTCATCACGCCGCCGCCGCTTCCACCCGAAATGCTGGAATACATGAAGGAGCAAGGCGCATGAGCCAATTCGTCTACGTCACCTATATCCGCACGACGCCGAAGAAGCTCTGGCACGCGCTGACCGATACCGAATTTCAGAGGAAATATTGGTTCGGCATGCACCAGGAATGCGATTGGACCAAAGGTTCAAGTTGGAAAATGCTGTTCGAGGACGGGCGCGTGGCCGATGCCGGCACAATCCTCGAATCCGATCCGCCGCACCGTCTTGTGATCCAGTGGCAGCACGAGCTGATGTCCGAGCTCAAAGCGGAGGGCGTCTCACGCTGTACCTATGAGATTGAGGCGACGGGCAGCGCGACCAAGCTTACCGTCACGCACGTGATCGACGCGGAAGGATCCAAATTCATTGCGGCGGTTTCTGGTGGGTGGCCGAGCATTCTGTCGAGCCTCAAGAGCCTTTTGGAGACGGGCGAGGCGATGCCCGCAGACATCAGACCGCCAAAGAAAGGCTGATCCCTATTTCTGGCAGGCCGGGCAGAAGAACGTAGATCGTCCGGCCTGCACGAGACGTTTGATTGTGCCTTTGCAACCTTTAGCGGGACAGGGTTCGCCTTCGCGGTCATAGACGGAAAAGCGATGTTGGAAATAGCCGAGCGAACCATCGGTCTTGGCATAGTCGCGCAAGGTTGAACCGCCTGCTTCGATAGCGTCACCCAGAACGCGCTTTATTGCCGGTACCAGAACCTCTGCACGTTTGCCAGCGATGGTCGACGCCTTGCGTTTGGGCGAGATATGGGCGCGGAACAGCGCTTCACACACATATATATTGCCGAGACCGGCCACGACCCGCTGATCGAGCAGAGCGGCCTTGATGGACGTCTTCTTTCCCTTCAGCGCGGCGGAAAGGACCGGCTCCGAAAAGGCATTGCCGAGTGGTTCGGGCCCGATGTCCTTGAATAGTTTGTCGGCATCTAACTCGTCGGTCTTCAAGAGTGTCATCAGCCCGAAGCGGCGATGGTCTGTGAAGACAATGCGCGCCGGCGCATCGGTTTCGAAGATCACATGGTCATGCAGACCATGGCCTTCCTCGGCCGCTATGGTGTCCTGCTCGAACTCGCCGGGCATAAACACTTTGCCTTTGCGGTAGATGGTCATGCGCCCACTCATACCGAGGTGCACGATCAGGCTTTCACCGCTGTCGAGATCGGCCACAAGGTATTTTGCCCGGCGCCTTAGATGCTGAACCGTACGGCCCTTCAGCCGCTCGGCGAACCGGGGCGGGAAAGGGATGCGCAGATTGCCGCGCCGGGTCTTCGCAGAGACGATATGATGGCCCTCCAGCACGGGTAGAAGGCCGCGGCGAACGGTCTCGACTTCGGGCAACTCGGGCATCTGCTGGTATCCGGACGGGCAGGCGCACCTTATACTGATCCGAATTTCCTGCTAGCAGGCGACCTGTGACTGCTGACACAAAAACCGCTTCCTTCGGCTATCGTGAGGTGCCGGAAGGCGAGAAAGAACACCTCGTGCGCGGGGTGTTTTCCTCCGTTGCGCGTCACTACGACGTGATGAACGATCTGATGAGCGGCGGTGTTCACCGGCTGTGGAAAGATTCCATGGTCGAGTGGCTGAACCCGCAACCCGATTGGCAGGTGCTCGATGTTGCCGGAGGCACTGGCGATATCGCCACACGCATCCGCACCCACGCGCGCGCCAAGGGTGGTGAGGCTGAGGTGATTGTGTGCGATATCAACGCGGACATGCTTTCCGAAGGCTGGCTGCGTGCAGGGAACGGTGGCGATGCCGGACTCACCTGGGTGTGCGGCGACGCGGAGAAGCTGCCCATCCCCGATGCCAGCATGGATGCCTACACCATCGCCTTCGGCATTCGTAACGTGACGCATATTGATCGTGCTCTCGCAGAAGCGCGCCGCGTGCTGAAGCCGGGCGGGCGCTTCCTCTGTCTGGAATTCAGTAAGGTGCAGGTGCCGGGCTTTGATGCGGTGTATGATCGCTTCTCATTCTCGGTGCTGCCGAAGCTGGGCGAGATGGTGGCGCAGGATGCAGAATCCTATCGCTATCTGGCGGAAAGCATCCGCCGCTTCCCCGCGCAGAATGTGTTTGCGAAAATGATCGAGAAGGCGGGGCTTTCGCGCGTGAAGGTGCGCAACATGACCGGTGGAATCGCGGCCATGCACTCGGCCTGGCGGATCTGACGATGCTGCGCACGTGGCGCGATATCCGCCGCCTTCTGCATGCGGCTCGAGTGTTGAGCGCTTACGATGCGCTACTGCCGCGCGAATATGCCGATGCGGTGCCGGCGCATTTCAAGCTGGCGAAATCGATGCTGGGGCGCGCGAAGACGCGGGGCGATCTGTCACCCGGCATGCGACTTTCGCTGGCGCTGCAAAGCCTCGGACCTGCCTACATCAAGCTCGGCCAGATTCTGGCGACGCGCCCCGACGTCGTCGGCGATGAGATCGCGAGGGCGCTGGAAAACCTGCAGGACCGCCTGCCGCCATTCTCGCAGGATGAAGCGAAGGCAGTCGTGGAAGCGGCGCTCGGCAAATCTACCGCCGAATTATTCAGCGAATTCGGCAAACCCGTCGCAGCCGCCTCGGTTGCGCAAGTGCATGAGGCGGTGACGGCCGAAGATGAACCGCGCAAGGTTGCGGTGAAGGTGCTGCGGTCCGGCGTTGAGATCGAATTTTCGCGTGACCTGTCTGCGCTTGCCTTCGGTGCGCGCATGGCTGAGCGTTACTCGGCGGAAGCACGCCGTCTTCGGCTCGTCGCACTGGTCGATACGTTGGCGGCGTCCGTTGCGCTGGAGCTTGATCTGCGGATGGAAGCCGCTGCTGCATCCGAACTGGCGGAGCGGACCAAGGCCGATGCGGACTTCCGCGTTCCGGCTGTGGATTGGGTATGCACGTCCGAGCGCGTGCTGACGACGGAGTGGATTGACGGCACGCCGGCACGCGATCCGGGAATCCTGCGTGAAGCCGGACACGATCCGGCGCGCATAGCCGTGCAGATCCTGCGCAGCTTTCTTACGCAGGCTCTGCGCGACGGTTTCTTCCATGCCGATATGCATCAGGGAAACCTGTTTGTGGATACCGAGGGGCGACTTGTCGCTGTCGATTTCGGAATCATGGGCCGGCTTGATGCGGCCATGCGGCGCTTCATGGCTGAGACGTTGGGTGGCTTCCTGAACCGAGACTACATGCGCGTCGCGGCTGTGCATTTCGATGCGGGCTTTGTTCCTGCGCGTCATTCCATCGAGACCTTCGCGCAGGCATTGCGCGCGATCGGCGAGCCGATCTTTGGACGCCCCGCGAAAGACATGTCGATGGCGAGACTGCTGCAACAGCTCTTCGACACAACGCGTCGCTTCGACATGGAACTGCAGCCGCAGCTCGTTCTGTTGCAAAAAACCATGGTCGTCGTGGAAGGCGTCGCGCGCAGCCTTGACCCGGAATTCGATATCTGGGAAGCCGCGCGGCCCGTGATCGAGCGGTGGATGCTCGAACAGGTTGGACCGGAGGCGCGACTGCGCGATATGGGCGAGGGCGTGAATGCGCTGGGACGCCTGGCGCGAGATCTGCCCCAACTTCTCAAGAATGCCGAGATTGTATCGGCCATGCTGGCGCAGGGAGGGATGCGCCTCCACCCCGATACGATCCAGCAGATTGCGGCCGCGCAGACCGCGCGTACGCGCCATGTGCGCGTAGCGATCTGGATAGCTGCGGCCGCGCTGGGGTTTCTGGCGTGGGGTGTATTGTAGGGCTTACGATATCTTCCAGTGACCGGCGTCGCAGCTCTTATTGCTGCCTTCATCGTTGATCACATAGACATCGAGATTGATGGTGTGGTTTTCGATGTCGGGAACATTCGGTACGCGCACACGAACGGCACCACGCATCAATTCCTCTTCGGTCGCCATCACCTGCTTGTAGCCGGGCGAGGTTTCGCCAGGCGCAGCTGAGATGGTGAGGACCACGCGCACATCGCTCGAAGGTTTTCTGTATTGCAGGGCATCGCATGCGATCGACAGCGCATCGCCGCGCGAAACGATGGGAATGGCTTCAAAGTCTTCCGATACGATTGGCGGCCTTGCAGCATTGAACGCATGGGGCGTACCGGCAAACGTGGGTGTGCCTAGCACCAGCGTGCTGAACCCTGCCAATCCGATCCAAAGCTTCTGCATCGGCTTTGCTCCCCCCGCGTCTCCGCGGCTGGGCCCATACGGGCCCCTTCATTTGATTCTAGTTTACCTGTCTTGTGCGACCTTCCCAATAGGGTTGCCGCAGCTCCCGCCTCAGAATCTTGCCGCTCGGATTTCGGGGCAGGGCCTCGATGAAATCCACGGATTTGGGCAGTTTATAGCCCGCAATCCTCTCGCGGGCGTAGGCCACGATTTCCTCCGGAGTAACCGTATTGCCCGGTTCTTGGACCACAATTGCCTTTACGGCCTCACCCCATTTGGGGTCCGGGACGCCGATTACGGCCACGTCAGCCACGGCGGGATGGCCGAAAATGGCGTTCTCCACTTCGGCCGGATAGATGTTTTCGCCGCCCGAAACGATCATGTCCTTCACGCGGTCGTGAATATAGAGATAGCCATCCGGGTCGAAAAATCCGGCGTCACCCGTGTGAAACCAGTCGCTCACGATGGCCTTCTCGGTGGCATCGGGCTTATTCCAGTAACCCTTCATCACGCTGCGGGCGCGGATGACGATCTCGCCTACCTCGCCAGCGGGAAGCGATTGTCCATTGCCATCGACAATACGGATTTCGTGACCCGGTGTCGGCTTGCCGCACGAGCGCAAGCGGCCGCGCGCGGGGTCATGATCTTCCGGTGGAAGGAATGTGCCCGCGCCTGTCGTTTCGGTGAGGCCGTAAACCTGCGTGAACTCACAGGCGAAAGTCTGCTTGGCGCGCAGCAGAACATCGTCGGAAATGGGCGAGGCACCATAGGTTATGTTCTTGAGTTTTGAATAATCGAACTCGTTGACGTTCGACTGTTGCAGCAGGAACAGGATCACCGCGGGCACGATGAACATCTGCGTGATGCCTTTGTCGCGCACGAGGCGCAGGATCTCTTTCGGATCGACATCGCCAAGAACGATACCGCGTGCGCCCTGGCTTAGCGAAAGCAATCCAATGTTCACGCCCGCCACATGGAAGAAGGGCATGGCGATCAGCACGGTATCGTCCGGTGTGTAGCGAATGAGTCCGGATGTGGCGAGCGCATCGAAAATGGCGAGGTAGTTCGCGTTGGTCAGTTGCACGCCTTTGGGATGACCCGTGGTGCCGGAGGTGTAGAGCTGTATCACATCGTCGTCCGGCGCAACCGGCAGCATGGGATCCGTCTTCGGCTGGCCATCTCGCCAGGTTTCGTAAGACGCCCAAGCGGGGTATCCGCCATCCATCGCGATGATGGTTTTCAGTTGCGGGCAGGATGCCGCGACTTTGCCGATGATGTCGTAGTAATCCTTGCCGACGAACAGAACCTCGCAGCCGGCATCGTTCAGCACATAGGCAATCTCCGGCGCGGCAAGCCGCCAGTTTACGCCAACGATCACGTTGCGCGCCTTGAATGCACCCATCAGCACTTCGAAGTAACGGTCCGTATTCTTGCCGATGAAGCCGACGCGGGCGCCTGCTTTCTGGCCGAGTTTGATAAGGCCTTGCGCCACCTGGCTCGCGCGTTCGTCAAGCTCGCGATAGGTCGTGATGCGATCATTAAAATCCAGCGCGACCGCATCCGGCTGATCCTTGGCCTGCAGGCGAGAGATGTCTGCGACCGAATCCAATCGCGAAAAGTCGAACATAGGCGAGGCTCCCAAATTTCTTGTTGGCGGCAGTGTAACCGCTGAGACCGGACGGACAACGCCTGCACCGCGAGCCATGAATGCCGGGGTGGGGGCCTTACAAAAATGCGAATTCGACCTCCCGCCAATGCCAAAGTTTTCCACACTGTTCCGACCTCGAATTGGATAAAAATGCTACGAAAGCAAGTGTGTAGCCGTTTTCCAAAAATCGCCGATTCCGAGGGGGAGGGAGGGGGGGGAAGGTCTCCCCGCCAACGGGCTCCAGGATGCAACAGACAGCTCGGCCGTGGTGTTCATGTCGGGATGCGAATGACGCGTTTCAAGAGCAGCATCCCGCGCCGTGATGTTCGCTGGAACATCCGTGTTTCGGCCATACCCGTTTTCAGAGCCAAGCATCTTGAGCGCTGAGACGGGGCGGACAATGTCCGCCCCACCGCATCAGCGCGCGCGCGTCAGATACCAGAAGCGCCAGCACATCAGTCCGGCCACAACGCCGAGCGCGAGCGCAAGGCCGATCCAGATGCCGAGGCCCTTCATGCCAAGACCGAAGGCGAGCCAGAGGCCAACGGGGGCGCCGACCAGCCAATAGCTGCCGGCGGCGATCCACATCGGCATGCGCGCGTCCTTCAACCCACGCAGCGAAAGGGCCGCAACCACCTGCATGCCGTCGAACACCTGAAACGCGGCGGCGACATGCAGGAACACGACAGCAAGCGCGATCACCTTGGCATCCGCGACAGGATCGGCGACCCAAAGCGATGCGATCTCGCGCGGGAAGCTCCACAACACAATCGACATGAGCGCCATGAACGCGGTGCCCATGAGGATGGCGCCATAGCCCGCACGCCGTGCCGCTTCGATGTCACGTGCGCCCGAAGCAAGACCCACGCGTACCGTTGCCGCCATCGCGATCCCCAGCGGCACCATGAAGGTGAAGGAGGGGACCAGCAGCGAGATCTGGTGCGCCGCGACGCTGGCGACGCCGAACGTGCCCATCACCAGCGTTGCCGAGTTGAACAGCATCGCCTCGAAGATGGTGGTGAGCCCGATTGGAACGCCGAGCCAGAACACTTCGCCCAGCTTCTCCCAATGCGGACGGCGGAAACGCCGGAAGATGCGATATTTCCGCAAGCCCGGCGTGAGCCAGATCACGACCACCATGGCAATGAAGCTGAACGCGAACGAACAGGCGCTTGCGATGCCCGACCCCTGCAGCCCCAGACGCGGCGCACCGAAGTTGCCGAAGATGAGGATATAATCAAGCAGCGCGTTGAACACGATCGTCACGCCCATCACGATCAATGGCGCAACAGGACGGCTGAGTGCCGTCGTGTAGTTGCGCAGCACCTGATAGCCGATGGTGAAGGGCAGGCCGAAGGCCAGCGCCGATACGAAGTGACCTGCACCTTCGGCAAGCATGGGCTTCTGATCGAGCAGCAGCAGGATCGGTTCCGCGAACTGCAGCAGCACGAACAAGGGGAGCGAAACAATCAGCACGGACCACAGGCCCATGCGCACGACGGCACGCACGCCCGCGCGATTGTCCGGCCACGCGCCCAGAATGTGCGCGATCATCGGCGAAACCGCCGATGCCGGGCCAAAACCCATCAGCCACGCAAAGAAGAAGATGGTGTTGCCGATGGTCGCCGAAGCAAGCGCGGTCGTGCTGAAATGCCCAAGCATCAGCATGTCCGTGCCCATGATGATCATCTGGGCAACTTGTGTGGCGGCCAATGGCCCGGCGAGCTTCAACAGCTCCCAGGCTTCATCCAGCCAGGCGTCCATGCCGTGACCGGTTACGCGGCGACCGGCATTTGCAAGATCGATTTCAGCAATATCAGTCATGACACGGGCTTTTCGTTATTGCCCGGACCCGGATTCTCGGCGTGGTTTGGATACAAAAAACCCCTCCGAAGGCCGGGCCGGGAGGGGTGAAAACTCAGAACGGGCAGGACTAACCTAGACCTCGTTCCCCTCGCGAGCCGATGCGGCGCGACCGCCGCCACAAAGGGCGGACGGAACAGCCGGTACCGGAACCATGGTGGTCGTGATTTCCATTTTGGCTCGCAAAGATTCGCGCGGCCCCATGCCGTGCGTGGGCAGTTGCTACGCCTCGATATTTGCAAAGTCAACGTGCGGCGCACGCAATGCAGACATTCGGCGTTGCGCGTGGCCGTGCCGCAACGTTCGCAAACGCAAAAGGCGCCGGAAGCTCTCGCCGCCGGCACCTTTCACTAACCCTTCACACACACGACCTGACGAAGCGTATGCACGATGTCGACAAGATCGCTCTGCGCCGCCATCACCGCATCGATATCCTTGTAGGCCATCGGCGTTTCGTCGATGACCCCATGGTCCTTGCGGCATTCGACGCCAGCCGTCGCGTTCACATGGTCTTCGACGGTGAAGCGCCGCTTGGCATCGGCACGCGACATGGCGCGGCCCGCGCCATGCGAGCAGCTTTCGAACGATTCGGCATTGCCCTTTCCGCGCACGATGAAGGACTTGGCCCCCATCGAACCGGGAATGATCCCAAGTTCGCCCGCGCCGGCGCGCACCGCGCCCTTGCGGGTCAACCAGACCTTCTCGCCGAAATGTTCCTCGCGCTGGACGTAGTTGTGGTGGCAGTTCACCGCCACTTCGCCCACTTCAAGATCCGGCCAGTGCTCGCGAAGGATTGCGAGCACCGCGTCCATCATCGCCTCGCGGTTGGCGCGTGCGTAGTCCTGCGCCCAGCCGACGGCTTCGACATAGTCGTTGAACAAAGGCGTGTGTTCATCGAGCCAGGCAAGGTCCTTGTCGGCGAGACGGATGTCCGTCTGCGCGATCTGTTCCTTGGCCTTTTCGATGAAATATCCGCCGATGCGGTTACCAACATTGCGCGAGCCGGAGTGCAGCATCACCCACAAGCGGTCCGCTTCATCGAGGCAAAGCTCGATGAAGTGGTTTCCCCCGCCGAGCGTTCCAATCTGAAGCGCCGCGGATTTCCCGGTGGAAATTTTCGGATGCTTCGCATCGATGGATTCCCAGCGGGTCTTGAGGGTTCCGTACCATGTCTTGTCGGCGCGGCGTGTTACCTGACCGTGCGATGCCATCCCGACCGGCACCACGCTCTCGATCGCAGAGCGGACGGCTCCAAGTGAATCCGGCAGGCGCGATGCCGTGATGTTGGTCATCACCGCGGCCATGCCACAACCGATGTCCACACCCACAGCCGCAGGAACGATGGCCGCCCTGGTGGCGATCACTGAACCCACCGTTGCACCTTTTCCGAGATGCACGTCCGGCATCACCGCGACATGGCGATAGACAAACGGCAGCCGCGCAATGTTTTCGAGCTGACGGCGCGCAGAATCTTCCACCGGCACGCCCTTGATCCACGCCTTGATGGGCGCGGCCCCTGTTTCCATGACTTCGTACATGGCACATCCCGGCCACGCGCGATGCGCGCAGCCGGGCCTCCTTCTTTCCTTGTTGTTGATGATAGACGCCTTAGTGGAGCGTCGTCTCCTGCGCGATGATCCAGCGGATCACGCTTTCGGAGAAGCCATCCACGCGCTGCCACGCATCGCCGCGCACACCATGCTGGTAGGACGCGACGTTGATGACGTAGCCCTTGCCCCTGGGCGCAGGCACGACATCGTGGGACTGCTCGTCGGTGAAGACGATCAGCCGCGTGCTCCGCGTGTCGATCTCGCTCACCGCACGCCCGAGATAGGTGCTGGCGTGTGGCTGGCTCTGCACAATGGCATCGCGCAGCGCGAAACCGCGGCGGGGCGGCACTTTCTTCACCGTTTCGGAAAACGTGAAGATTTCCACCTCGTCGCAAATCTCGCGCGCGAGAACGGCAAGACCGCAGGCCGCCTCCAGACGCGTCATCTCCGATTGCGCGGAGAGGGCGAAATCCATCGATCCCGACACGTCGATCAGAAGACGCGTCCGCCCCTTCAGGCGCGGATGATCCTTGATCGACTTCAGCATCGCGGATTCGAGTTCATCCTCGAAATCCGGCGCATAGCGCGCCGCCGCGATGAAGCGGAAGGGCAGGATGCGGTCGGTGCGCATGGCATCGATCGCATCGGCGATGGTCTTGCGCGGTACCTCGGCCTTCTGCATCAGCCGAAGATTGCGCAGAAGCGCGAGCCCGCCGAGCTTCTTTTCAGCGATCAGGCGCTCGAAGGTTTCGCGCTTGTCCTTTCCGGCAGAGAGCGAGACTTCCCAGGTGTCGGCGGAAGCCAGCGTGCCATCGACAAGCTGTTTCCAGACCTTGTCCTGCGCTGCGTCTTTCGGCTTGGCGTGGGTCAGGAACAACACGTCCCTGATCCGCACCGGGCCGTCGCGGTCGTACTTCGCAAGCTGGTAGGCGTCGAACTTGGCCAGCGCCCGGGCAAGACCTTTCTTCGCCTGCGCAGAGACGGGATGCTTCTTGCGCTGTTGCATGGGTCCGAGCGCATCGGCCCAGTAGATCGCGAGGAACTCGGTGAGTTCGTCGGGACGCTGGATGATGCGCGCCAGCGTATCGGCCACAAGAACGCGATGCTTCTCATGCCGCGCCATCTCGCGCACGACCAGAAGCGGCGCATGGCGCAGCTTCATCTGTTCGCGCGCTTCGATGGCGAGTGCCGCCACCTTCTCGGGCGCCACCATGGGCACAAGCTGCTTCATGCGCTCGGCCAGGGTGAGGCCATCGACATAGAACTGGTCCTCCCACAGAAGGCAGTTCATCAGGGTGCGTTTCAGTTCCTGTTCGGGGGTGAAACGCTTTGCGCGGGCCCCTTCATGGGTGAATGCGCGCAGGAGCTTGTTGAGCCTGGCCATGGGGGCCTCCTCTTTGTGTGGATGTTGAACGAAATCGTGCGTTCCGGGAACGGGCGATGCTGAGACCCGGCTTGCGCCGGAAAGTGCTCTACCGCTGAGCTACGGGTGCATGGAACACCCGGCGGGATTCGAACCCGCGGCCACTCGATTAAGGGTCGAAGTAACAGCAATCTTCACCACGGAACGAACGATAGGGGTTGGCGGGGAACGTCCGGTGTTGCGACTGCCCTTGCGGGCATAGGCCTTTCGGCCTTGCGGGACTCGAACCCGCGGACGCCGAAGCGTCTGCCACGAAGTAGCAAGCACCTTCACCACCGCCATCGCTTGCTTGCGCAAACGGACAAGGAGTTTTGCCCGGGAACATTCGAGACTGTACTGCCCCTTTCGGGGCAGGTGATGCTCTGCCATTGAGCTACGGGCGTGCGCCCGTGCGGAATCGAACCGCAGTCCTCACCTTGGCGAAGTAACAGTGCTCTTCACCACGGGCATTTCGATTTAAGAATTTCCGGGGGAACAGACGCGTTGCGGAGTCCATCCCATTCGGGTTGGTTCGTGGCATCGAAGTAACCGCACGCTTCACCACCCGGAACGGGTTGCCGCGAAATGCGGCGAAGCAAATTGCAAAACAAATTCTGTCGCGGCGCTCTGATGAATGGCGCGCCGCCATAGCGAACCCTGTGAGGTTCGCCCTGCCATCGGTGTCCGGCGCATTGCCTCGTTCCCTCCGGCAGGCCCCGCGCTTCGGGCGCGCGCAGGAATGCGCGAGCCCCGGGATCCGGGTCTCCCGTTCCGGCTTTCGCCGGCACTCTGGTTCGAACACGTCGCGCGGAAGGCAAAGAAAAACCCTCCGGAGCGTGGCTCGGGAGGGTCCAAACAATCGGACGTTCCGATCTTGCTATCCAAGATCGCTCCCATGAGCCGCGCGCAGCCCTGCCGATGGCTTGAAGCCGCCGGGCAAGCTCGCGATGTTTTTGCAATCGAGTTGCATCTGTTGACTCATGTTCGTTCACGCACACCATGTGCGCGAAGGACGCGGCTTCTACGCTTCGCGTTTGCGCAAGTCAAGCGCGATTTAGCTGTAGTGAAATTCCGGACCATCGAGATCGATCTTTGGAAGCTCGCTCTTCTCTTTCCAGTAGTCCTGCGTGTGTTGCCATTCCGGCTTGTCGCCGCGCTTCGGCATCAGGTGCATGCGGCGCATCAGGTAGCCCGGATTGAAATTCTCCGGATCCATCCACGGTTCGAGTTTCATGCCTGCATCTTCCGGCCGCAATTCGACGCTGACGGACTTCTTGCCCTTCGCCTTCATGTGGTTGAGCAGGCGGCAAACGAAATCGCCAAGCAGATCGACCCGCAATGTCCAGCTCGCACGGAAATAGCCGAACACCCACACCATGTTGGGGACGCCCGTGAACATCATGCCGCGATAGGTGACGGTGTCTGCGAAGTTCACCGGGTCACCGTCAACCGTGAAGGGTATGTCGCCCAGGACGCTGAGATTGAAGCCCGTGGCAGTGATGATGACATCCGCGCTGAGTTCCTTGCCGGATTGCAGAAGAATCCCTTTTTCCGTGAACCGCTCGATGTGATCGGTGACGACTGTTGCCTTGCCGCCGGCGATGCCCTTGAACAGATCTCCCTCCGGCACAAAGGCGATCCGTTGCCGCCACGGGCGGTATTTCGGCGTGAAATGTGTTTCGACGTCATAATCCGGTCCCAGATAGGCGCGTACGCCTGCCAGCAACTCGTTGCGTACCGCTTCGGGCTCTTCGAAAGAGCGGCGCGTGAACTCGTCCTGTGTTTTCAGAATCTGGCGGCGCGTGATTTCGTGAATCCAGTGCTCATCGATTTCGAGCGCGCGCAACTGGTCGGCCAGATCGTTGGCATTGCGCGCCGGGATGAAATAGGTGGGCGATCGCTGCAACAGCGTGACGTGTTTGCAATCGCCCGCAATAGCCGGAACGAGCGTTGCCGCGGTGGCGCCTGAGCCGATGACGATGACGTTCTTGTCTTTCAGATCGAGGTCTTCAGGCCAGGTCTGCGGGTGGACGATGGTTCCCTTGAACTCGTTCATGCCCTTCCATTCAGGCGTGTAGCCTTTGGCATGCTGGTAGTAGCCCTGACACATCCAGAGGAAGTTTGCCGTGAACCGGAAGGTCTCGCCTGTGTCGGTGCGCTTGGCGGTTATGGTCCAGAGGTTTTCCTTGCTCGACCAATTGGCTGATTCAATCTGGTGGCGATAGCGAATGTGAGGCGCCAGATCGTTTTCTTCGATCACTTCGCCCATGTACTTCAGGATTTCCTCGGCACTGGCGATCGGGGCGCCGACCCAGGGCTTGAAGCGGTAGCCGAATGTGTAGAGATCGCTGTCCGAGCGAATCCCCGGATATTTGTGGGTCAGCCACGTGCCACCAAAGCTTTCCAGCGCATCCAGAATGACAAAGCTCTTGCCGGGGCATTGCTCCTTCAGGTGATACGCGGCTCCAATTCCGGAGACACCGGCACCGACGATGAAGACGTCAAAATGTTCCACTTTTGCAGATGCTTTGCGTTCAAGCGTAGCGGTGGCGGACACGGCAATTCCTCCAATGGCAGTTTTGATCAGTATCGCGCCTGTGATCATGACCGCTCTTTGACCGTAATCAAGAAATCGCCCGCAAAAGGGCGGGGTGGGCCGGTTCCTGCGGACTTGCGCCTTACGCCCCGTCAGGCGCTACACTTCGGCCAAAGCTATCTGGAGGAACCCCCATGGATTTCAGCATTCCCAAGGAGATCACCGATCTTCTGGCCCGCATCGACGACTTCATCGACGCGGAAATCGTGCCGCTGCAGAAGCAGGACGATAATGACCGCTTTTTCGATTATCGCCGCGAGTGGGCGCGCACGGATTTCGAGCATGGCGGCCTGCCGCGTAAGGATTGGGAAGACCTGCTGCGCGAAATGCGCAAGCGCGCCGACAAGGCGGGCTTCCTGCGTCTTGCACTGCCGGAAGAATTCGGTGGCAAGAATATCGGCAACCTCGCCATGGCAATCATTCGAGAGCATCTGGCCGCCAAGGGGCTTGGCCTGCACAACGATTTGCAGAACGAAACATCCGTTGTCGGCAACTTCCCGCAAATCCTGATGATGCGGGATTTCGGTACCGAGGAGCAGCGAAAGACGGTGCTGCCGGGCATGCTGGATGGCTCGGTGCGCATCGCCTTCGGCCTGACCGAGCCGAAGCACGGCTCGGACGCCACATGGATGGAAACCCGCGCCGTGAAGGATGGCAATGGCTGGCGCATCAACGGCGAGAAGATGTGGAACACCGGCGTGCATGTTGCCACGCACGACATGGTATTCTGCCGCACCTCCGGCAAGGATGGCGATGCGCGTGGGCTTTCCTGTCTTATCGTTCCGATGAATGCGGAAGGCGTGAAGATCGAGAGCTATCAGTGGACATTCAACATGCCCACGGACCACGCCCATGTGACGTTCAAGAATGTGTGGGTGCCCGATAGCGCCTTGTTCGGCCCAGTGGACAATGGCCTCGTGCTCGCACGCCATTTCGTGCACGAAAATCGTATCCGTCAGGCGGCTTCTGGTCTTGGCGCCGCACAATATTGCATCAATGAAGCGATCGACTACGCCAATACGCGAAAGCCCTTTGGCAAGCCGCTCAGTCACAATCAGGCGATCCAGTGGCCGCTGGTGGAATTGCAGACCGAAGCGGAAATGCTGCGCTGGCTGATTTACCGCACCGCGTGGGAGATGGACCGCATGACCGGGCCGGAGATCCAGCTCTATCTCTCCGACAAAGTCTCCATGTGTAACTACAAGGGCAACAACCTTGTCTGCAACGCGGCGGACTGGGCGATGCAGGTGCATGGCGGCTGGGGTTATTCACGCCATAAACCGTTCGAGCATATTTATCGTCATCACCGCCGGTATCGCATCACCGAGGGCTCGGACCAGATCCAGATCCGCAATGTGGCCGGGCACATGTTCGGTTTCATCGGCAAGAACCGCCCTCGAAGCTGAACCGTGGCATTTGAATCATTCTTGATTCAAATCTGACGCAGCACCTTCAGTCTTGCGAAAGAGGCGGAGCGTAGTCTCCGCCTCGTGTCGCGGGGCATGGGCCCGCTCGTGTTTCCGGAGGTACTTCGGCGTGCAGGCTCTTGGTGTCGTCTGGGGCAAGGTAGAGTCGTCGGACAATGAGGACGTGCGCCCGCTGTCCAAGCCGCGGCACTTCGGTGCACGGCTGCTTTATGACTATTGGTCTGACTGCAACGGGCAAGGTCGCTTCATGGTGGGGCGGGATGTGCCTTCGCGGGCGCTCGGTCCCATCATGCGAAATCTGATGTTGTGCGAGCCTGTTGATGGGGGACGCGATTTTCGCATCCGGCTGGCAGGCGCAGCCTTGCTCCGCCGGTTCGGGCGAGACGTGACGGGCGAGAAATATTCCACGATCTTCCGCAATGAGGTGGCGTCGCATCGCTGTTCGGACCTTCGCGAGATGCTGCACAGCGGCGAGCCCGTCATGCGCGATGTCAGCATTCCGCAGGGCACGCGGCCCCAATTGCGGTTTGAGGTGCTGAGTGTGCCGATTACGGCCTCCGATGGAAAATCCATGTGGGCGTTGACCGGCATTTTCTATCATGACTGGGCGCGCTAGCCCGCAGGCCGGTTCGCGGGTAATCCTATTGCCCGAATCCCAACCGGTCGGCATTTCCAATGTCTGTTTTTTGCATGGCGCATCGTGGTGGAGCCGGGCTCTTCCCCGAAAACACAGTTGCGGCATTTCATGATGCCGTGATGCGGGGTTGTGATGGCGGCGAGTTGGACGTGCAGCTTTCCAGGGACGGTGAGGTCGTCGTCTATCATGATTATCGACTGAAGCCGGAAATCACACGCGACGCAAACGGACACTGGCTCACCAAACCAACGCCGCTGATAAAAGACCTGTCGCTGGAGGAATTGCGCGCCTTCGACGTTGGACGGCCAGATCCTGCGAGCAAATACGCCAAAGCGCATGCGGAAGTCCGTGCCGTGGATGGAGCCAGAATTCCTCTATTGGCCGAAATCATTGAAACTGTACGTGTCAGGCCCTTCCGGCTGTTCATCGAGTTGAAAACATCGTTCACCGAGCGGGAAATTTCGGCGAGCCCGGAAGCGCTGGCAGAAGCCACACTCGCTGTGGTGCGTGACATGAATTTTCTGGATCGCACCGTTCTGGTGGGGTTCGATTGGCCCGGACTTCTGCATGCCAAGAAGATTGCGCCAGGTGTCGAATGCTGGTTCACCACGCTCGATCAAACCTGGTTCGGCGAAGGCGTGCCGCCGCCGGATCGCGATCCGCCGTCCGCGCCTGCGTTGATGGCGCTGCGCCATTGGGCAAAGACGGGCACGTCGCCCTGGGCGGGAGGTTTCGACGCAGTCAACCATGGGGGCTCGATCCTGAAAGCAATCAGAGCTGCCGGCGGTGATGGCTGGTTCCCGTTTTTCAAAGATGCTTCACCCGAAATGATGGCGGATGCACACGAATTGGGGCTGAAGGTCGGTGCGTGGACAGTGGACGATGTATCCGACATGCGCGCGCTGATCGCGGGCGGAATCGATGCGATCTGTACCGACCGGCCGGACCGGCTCATGGAAATCAGTGGCTGAGATGAAGCCATACGTCTGTTTCCTGCGCGGCATCAACGTTGGCGGCAACAACAAAATCAGGATGGCTGATTGGAAATCCTTGCTGGAGGAACTGGGCTATTCGAATCCACGAACCCATTTGAACAGCGGGAATGCCGTTTTTGAATCGAAGGGCAAGCCGGCCGAAATCGAGGCTGCGATTGCCGCAGCCATCAAGAAGCAGCTCGGCATTTCGCCGGATGTGACCGTCCGTTCCAAGGCGCAACTGGAGGCGTCGCTGGATGGAAATCCTTTCACAGCCGAAGCGAAGAAAGACCCGAGCCATTTGCTGATCATGTTTCTGGCGGACAAGCCTTCTTCCACCGCGCAGAAAGCACTCGCAGAGCTGGACATTGCGCCAGAGGCCGCGCGGCTGGGACCTCACGAGGCGTATCTCTGGTATCCGGGCGGTATCGGGACGTCCAAGAAGCTCGCGCGCGTGCCGTTGGAGAAACTCCTCGGCACGCGCGGAACCGCGCGCAATTGGAAGACCGTATCGACCCTTCTTGAAATGATGGGCTGACCGGCGCGATTTACAGGCCTTCGAACAGCGCCGTCGACAGATAGCGTTCAGCGAAGGAGGGGATGATCGCTACGATCATCTTGCCTGCCATCTCCGGCCGGGCGCCCACTTCGAGCGCCGCGGCGATGGCGGCACCCGACGAGATGCCGACAGGTATGCCTTCCAATCGGGCGACCTTCCGCGCAGTTTCAAACGCGGTTTCATTCGAGATGGTGACGATCTCGTCGATCACGCCGCGATCGAGAATGCCCGGTACAAAGCCTGCTCCGATGCCCTGAATCTTGTGCGGGCCCGGTTGTCCACCGGACAGCACGGGCGAATCTTCCGGCTCCAGCGCGATCATGCGCACCGAAGGCTTCTTCTGTTTCAGCACCTGACCGACACCGGTGATCGTGCCGCCCGTGCCGACGCCGGAGATCACGGCATCGACGCCGCCATCGGTGTCGCGCCAGATTTCTTCGGCGGTGGTGCGGCGGTGAATGTCCGGGTTCGCAGGATTCTCGAACTGCTGCGGCATGATTGCGCCGGGCGTGGCGGCAATCAGCTCCTGCGCTTTCGCGATGGCACCCTTCATGCCTTTGGCGGCTTCTGTCAGCACCAGTTCGGCACCGAGTAGCGCAAGCATCTTGCGCCGTTCGAGCGACATCGATTCCGGCATGACGAGGATAAGTTTATAGCCCTTCGCCGCCGCCACGAAGGCAAGCGCGATCCCGGTGTTGCCGCTGGTGGGTTCGATCAGCGTGGATTTTCCGGGCGTGATCTTTCCATCCCTTTCCAGCGCCTCGATCATGGCGACGCCGATGCGGTCCTTGACGCTTGAAAGCGGATTGAAGAATTCGAGCTTCAGCAAGATGTCTGCCTTCGCGCCGGCTTCCTTCGGCAAGCGCGCGAGCCGCACCAGCGGCGTATCGCCAATGGTTTCGGTGATGGAGTTGTAGATATGTCCGCGTCCGGGCTTCAGGGGCGATGCCATGGATGTCTCCTGTCCTAAATGGTGAAATCTGCGGGGTTCGGACCACCGCAATCGACGCCGGCGGCGCGCGCCTGCTGGCAAAGATCTTCGATGGAGATGCCATCAAGCCGCTTCATGACTTCGTCCTGCAGCGAGGCAATCATCGGCGTGACGATGCGCGCACCCAAATCCGAATGCGGGGCAGCGGCTTCGGTCTCACCATCATCGATACTCTCCGCCACGCGCACGATCTCGCCAACGGAAATGCGGCGACGTTCCTTGGCAAGGCGATAGCCGCCGCGCGGTCCACGGACACCTTTGAGAATGCCCGCCCGCACCAATTGCTGCATCACCTGTTCGAGATAGCGCTGCGGCACACCCTGACGGGCCGTAATTTCCTTGGCCTGAACGGGTTCGGGACGCGCATTGAAAGCGATATCGATCACCGCTTCGAGAGCCAGAAGAGTCTTTCGGGATAGTTTCAGCATCTTTGTCACTTGCGCGTGTGCAGCCCTGTGGAACCGAAGCCGCCTGTGCCGCGATCGCTCGCGGGAAGCTCGTTTATTTCGCTCCACTCCACGGCTTCATGGCGGGCAATCACCATCTGCGCGATCTTCATGCCGCGCGTGATGGCAAACGGTTCCTGTCCGTGATTGATGAGGATGGCTTTGATTTCGCCGCGATAGTCGCTGTCGATCGTACCAGGCGTGTTCAGCACGGTGATGCCGCTCTTGAGAGCGAGGCCGGAACGCGGGCGTATCTGGGCTTCGAAACCGGAAGGCAGCGCAATGGCGATGCCGCAGGCAATCGCCGCGCGTTCGCCCGGAGCGAGCGTGCGTTCTTCGGCGGCATGAAGGTCGAGCCCCGCCGCGCCGTCCGTTGCATAGGCGGGCAGGGGCAGGTCGGAGGCAAGGCGCTGAATGGATATTTTCACGCAGCGCGCCCCAATGCTTGCGCAATGCGCACAGCGAGGCGGCGGCCCACTTCGCCCTTCTCCAGTTCCGGCCAGTCTTCCACGCCAGATTTGGAAATGATGTGCACGGTGTTCCGGTCGCCGCCCATGATGCCGGTGGAGGGGCTTACATCGTTGGCGACGATCCAGTCGCAACCCTTCCGCTGCAGCTTGGCTTGTGCATGCGCGATCACATCGTCGGTTTCCGCTGCGAAGCCGATCACAAGGCCGGGGCGTTTTTCGCTGCGCGAGAGCGTGGCCAGAATGTCGGGGTTGTGCACCAATTTCAGCGAAGGCGAGGCGCCATCATCCGTTTTCTTGATCTTGCTGTTGGTGGCGACTTCGGGACGCCAGTCCGCGACGGCGGCGGCGCACACCGCCACATCCACCGGCAAAACGGACTCACAGGCCGCCAGCATCTCGCGTGCGCTTTCCACTTTCAGAAGTTTCACGCGCGGCGGCGGCGCGATTTCCACGGGACCGGAAACGAGCGTCGTGTCCGCGCCGGCATCGGCAAGCGCGCGCGCGATGGCATAGCCCTGCTTGCCGGAGGAGCGATTGGCGATGAAGCGCACGGGATCGAGCGGCTCATGCGTCGGGCCCGCCGTCACAAGCGCCCTGATGCCGGTGAGCGGACCTGGGCTCTGCTGCATGAGCGCCCGCTCAATGGCTTCGGCAATCTCTGTGGGTTCGGCCATGCGGCCCGGCCCAAATTCGCCGCACGCCATCTCGCCATCGTTCGGGCCCACGAACAGCACGCCATCGGCTTTCAGCTGTTTGAGGTTCCGTTGCGTGGCCGGATGGTTCCACATGCGCACATTCATGGCCGGTGCCATCAACACGCGCTTGTCGGTGGCGAGGAGGGCGGTTGTCGCCAGATCGTTGGCATGACCGTTCGCCAGCTTGGCCATCAGGTCGGCGGTGGCGGGCGCGACAACGACCAGATCGGCCGAGCGCGAGAGCTGGATATGCCCCATCTGCGATTCGTCAGTCAGGCTGAACAGGTCCTGGAAAACCTGCTCACCTGTGAGTGCCGAAACGGAAAGCGGCGTCACAAACTGCGAACCGGCGTTCGTGAGGATCGCCCTTACCGTAGCGCCGCGCTCGCGCAAACGGCGAATGAGTTCAAGGGACTTGTAGGCAGCGATTCCACCGCCAATGATGAGAAGAACGCTCTTGCCACGCATCGGCACAAATCCTGTTGGGCGGAAAATCCCGCACCTTCAGGGTAATATATAGGGAATAACGAGCCCGAAGTGTAGTTCTTCGGCGCCGGGGAGAAAATCCATGAATCTTGAGGTGAAATCCACCGATTTGCCGCCCTTCAAGCCTCTGCCGCAAAAGGCACCCGATCTGGAAATCGTGCGGAAGGACGACGGCACAATCTACATTTCCCAACGCCACGCGCTGGGCGAGATGCACCGCTCCATCGCTCACCTTCTGGAAGAGCGGGCCGCCGAACACCCCGAGCGGAACTTTATTGGCGAACGCATCCCGCAACCCGATGGCAAATATGGCGATTGGCGCTTCATCACCTACGGCGAAGCCAACACGCAGGCCAATGCCGTGGCGCAAGCCATGATCGACCGCGGTCTTGGTCCCGACACCCCGCTCATGGTGCTTTCCGGCAATTCCATTCGCCATGCCGTGATGATGCTTGGCGCCATGAAGGCGCGGGTGCCTGTTGCCCCGGTTTCGGTCGCGTATTCGCTGATGAGCGGCGATCATTCCAAGCTGAAGCATGTCTTCGAAACCGCGCAGCCGAAAATGATCTTCGCGGAGCAGGGGCCGCTGTATGCGCGTGCATTGGATGCCCTTCCGCTCGAAGGCGTCGAAGTCGTCACTGCCATCCCTATTCCCGGCCGCGAAACGACAGCCTACGAAAATCTTCTGAAGACCAATCATGGCCCTGCCGTGCCAAAGTCCGTCGAGAAGATCGGCCATGACACGGTGGCGAAGTTTCTCTTCACATCCGGATCCACCGGTATGCCAAAGGGTGTGATCCAGACACACGGCATGATGTGTGCGGTCATCGCCGGACAAACGGCGCTGCGCACCGAAGAGCCCGATCCGGACGAAATTCCGCAATCGCTCGAATGGATGCCATGGAATCATATCTCCGCCGGCAATATCGGCTTCAACAACAACATGAATGCGGGCGGCACGGTCTATCTCGATGCCGGGAAACCGCTGCCCGGCATGTTCGAGGAAACGATCCGCAACCTGCGCGAGATTTCACCTCTGGGCTTTGGCTCGGCGCCGATTGCTCTTTCGTGGCTCGCCGACGCCATGGAACGCGACGCGGAACTGCGCGACAAGTTTTTCGCCAAGCTGCGCCTTGTAGGTTATGGCGGCGCGACGCTCAGTCAGGACATCTATGAGCGCATTCAGGCGCTCGCCATCGCATCCACCGGAATGCGCATACCGCTCACCACCATGTATGGCGCAACCGAAACACAGGGCATCACGGTGGTGCACTGGATCACGGAGCGGGTCGGACTGATTGGTCTGCCACTGCCGGGCATTACACTGAAGCTCGTTCCCAACGGAACAAAAATGGAGGTGCGCGTAAAGGGCCCCACCGTGACGCCCGGCTACCACAAGCGCGATGACCTGACGCAAAAAGCGTTCGATGAGGAAGGGTTCTATTCGCTGGGGGATGCGGCGCGGTTTCTCGACGAAAGCGATCCGGGGCAGGGCCTTGTCTTCGACGGCCGCGTGACGGAGGACTTCAAGCTCGATTCCGGCACCTGGGTTTCCGTTGGTACATTGCGCGCCCATGCCGTGGCGGCGGCTTCGCCGCTGATCGCCGATTGCGTGGTGTGCGGTCACGACAAGGCTTTTGTCGCGCTTTTGGCATGGCCGAATTATCAGGCCGCGCAGGCGATCGTTGGCGAGGGCGCACCGGCCACCGCCGCCGAGCTTTATGCACATCCGAAAGTGCGCCAGTTCGTCATCGACAAGTTCGTTGCCTACAACAAGGCCAATCCTGGTTCCTCCACTCGCGTGAAGCGCGTGCTTCTCATGACCGAACCACCATCTGTGGATGGACATGAGATCACCGACAAGGGCTACATCAACCAGCGCGCCACGATGGAGCGCCGAAAGGAACTTGCGGACAGGCTCTACGTTTCCCCTTCACCCGAAGAGGTGATCGAGATCCCATGACGCCAAAGCAGATCGTCGATTTCTGGCTGCACGATGTCGGACCGGCGCGCTGGTATGTGAAAGATTCCGCGCTGGACGCCGAAATCGCTGCAAAGCTCGGTGATCTGCATGAAGCCGCCCGCGATGGCCGGCTGGACGAATGGCGCAATGACGCCGAGGGTTCTCTGGCGTTGCTGATCCTGCTGGATCAAGTGCCCCGCAACATATTTCGCGGCGATGCGCGCGCTTTCGCAACAGACGGCAGGGCACGCGATGTTGCTTATGACAGCGTGGCGGCCGGATACGATATTGCCATTGCAGGGCCCATGCGCATCTTCTTCTATCTGCCTTTCATGCATTCGGAAAACCTGAATGACCAGAACCGATCCGTGGAATTGATTGCCGAACGAATTGGCGTGGACAGCGAAAACCATGCTTTCGCGCTGAAGCATCGCGAGGTGATCGCGCGGTTTGGGCGTTTTCCAGGCCGCAATGCGGCGCTTAACCGTTCATCAACCAGCGAAGAACAGGCGTTTCTTGCCTCCAATCCCGGATTTTAACCGGGCGCTTACCATGCCAGGCGCATGGTATGCACATGAAGGCACAGGACTTCCGCGAGCTGGCCGCCGACCTCGCCGCTGAACATGGTTCGGCGGCGCTTGATTATGCGCGTCGCACGCGGGCCGCGCTCGAGTCGGAGGGCGCTCTGGATCGCGCCGCGTTCTGGCAGACGCTCTGCTGCTTTATCGACGATATCGTCTCTCTGCGCCTCGACCCCGCGGCGCCACTTACGATCAACTGACAGCTGCATCTTGCCGCTTGCATGAACCGACCGTGGCTGCGCAAACTCGCGGCCCGTTCTGAATGAGGTTCTTCCATGCCGCTCGATCCGCTGGTCAAAGCATTTCTGGACCAGCTCTCCGCCGTTCCCGGACCCAAGACCTGGCAGATGACGCCGGATCAGGCGCGCGAGACCTTTGCAGGCATGATGCAGGTAGCCGGCCCGCGCGACGTGCCTATTGGAAAGGTGGTCAATCTGGCGGCGGAATCCGAAGATGGACCGATCCCCTTGCGCAGTTACACGCCAGTGGCGGCAAGCGCGGAACCGTTGCCCACGCTGGTCTATTTTCACGGCGGCGGATTCGTGTTCGGCAATCTCGATACCCATGATGGCCTTTGCCGCCTGATTGCCAATGAATCGGGTTGTCGCGTGATTGCGGTCGATTATCGGCTGGCGCCGGAACACAAATATCCGGCCGCTGTAGACGATGCCGTTCGCGCCACGGAATGGATCGCCGAGAACGCCAGCCAACTGGGCGTGGACGCAAACCGGCTTGCGGTGGGCGGAGATTCGGCCGGTGGCGCGCTGGCGGCTATCGTGTGTCAGCAGGCCAGGAAGAAGGGCGGGCCGGAAATCGACTTTCAGCTTCTGATGTTCCCCGTCACGCAGATCGGCACGGAAACCAATTCGCTGCGGGAATTCGCGGAAGGCTATTTTCTGGAAACCGCCACGCTCAACTGGTTCTACAATCACTATCTGCCGTCTGGCGCCGACGACAGCGATCCGCGCATTTCACCGCTGTCAGCGGAAAGCGCGAAGGGATTGCCACGTGCCTATGTGACGGTTGCCGGCTTTGATCCGCTGCATGACGAAGGCGTGGCTTATGCGGAGAAGCTGCTGGACGCGGGCGTTTCGGTGACGATCGTGGATTACACCGACATGGTGCATGATTTCACCTATATGCAGAGCGTTCTGCCGCAGGCGCCCGAAGCGCTCGCCGCCGCCGCGCGTGCGCTCAAGGATGCGCTGTCGGAGGGATAAGTTTCCCCGGGTTCATGATGCCTTTTGGGTCGAGTGCGCGCTTTGCCGCGCGCAATGCCTCGATGGAAAGCGCACCTTTTTCCGCTTCGATCCATGGCAGGTGGTCTTCCCCAACGCCGTGATGATGGCTGATCGTGCCGCCATGCGCGGAGATGGCATTGGATGCCGCCGTCTTGATCTCTTTCCACTGTGCGATCTCGCCATCAAGCGCACGCGGAAAAATCATCGTGTAATACAGACTCGCACCATCTGTATAGGCATGGCTGACATGACACATCACGATGCCTTTCGCGCCGGGGCGCGGCGCGGTGCGCTCGATCGCGGTGTTCAGCGCGCTGCGCACGGCGGCATGGAGGCGGTCGATGTTTGACCAGTGCGTAGCGGTTTCCAGCGTATCGACGCCAACGGCGCGATTCATCATCGGTTCGCGCATGTAGGGCCCGTGGAAGCGGCCCGCGCGCCAGCGTTCGCCTTGTGCCTTGCCCAGGTTCATGGCGCCAAGATTGCGCGCGATGCGGGCGAAGCGGGCCCGGTTGGCGCGGACGGCATCATCGGTATCTTCGAAGCCGGCGATGAGGGCGCAGGCGCCGGGTCCGAAATTTCGATATTTCAACACCGCATCGGCAAAGCCATCGAAAGCGGAGCGCTTTTTGCCGAGCGTGCCAAATGCACGATAGAATCGTGTTTCTTCGGGATCGGAGAGCCGCAGCATCGCGACCGATATCCCCGTTTGAACGGCTTCACGGATGGCGGCCACGCCGGTGGCGAAATCGTGGAACAGGTATCCGCAATAGTCGATCGCTTCGGGTATGGCGCGTACCTTGAATGTGGCTTCCGTGATGATGCCAAGTGTTCCTTCGGACCCCACCATGAGATCGGACAGCCGGGGTCCCGCCGCCGAGGCCGGGAATGCCGGTGTTTCCATCATGCCCGCCGGTGTCGCCATTTTCGCGGCCACCAGCCAGTTCTCCGCCTTGCCATAGCGAACGGAGTTCTGTCCCGCGCCGCGATGGCCGATCCACCCGCCGAGCGTGGAAAACTCAAAGGATTGCGGATAGTGGCCAAGCGTTACGCCTTTGGACTGCAATTCCTTTTCCAGTGCGGGGCCGTAAATGCCCGCTTCGGCTTCTGCGATGCGTGACACCGTATCGACGTTCAGCATGCGGCCCATGCCGGAGAGATCCATCGTGACACATGCCGGAAAGCCGTTCGCTTGACCGGTTACGCCGCCGACGACACTTGTGCCACCGCCATAAGGCACAACGGCGATGGAGTTTTCGTTGCAGAGGTCGAGCGCGCTTTGCACTTCCGAAGCTGCGCGCGGAAAGAGCACTGCATCGGGGGCGGCGGACAGATCACCCAGCCGCATGCGCAGCAGATCGTGATAGGAGCGGCCATAGGCGTGGAATGCGCGCTCATAATCATCGGTGCGCACGCGGTCGTTGCCCAGCATTTCCGCAAAGCGGTGCCGCAGGGCATCGGTGAGGCGCGAGGGGGCAAGCGAAATTTCCGCAAGCGGACGCGCGGGCGTGGCCAGCAGGCTCGGCATGCCAAGTTCGGCTGCAAGCCATGTCCACACCTCGTCACGTTCCGCCAATGTGTCTTTGGCGGCCGTCCATCCCCAGCCGTTCCATTGGATTCTGGCGCGGTCGATGCTCATGGTCCCCTCACACGCGCAGGTTCAGCGCGCGTGGAAGGATATCGAATGTCGCGGGCAATTGGCCCGCGCTTTCGCCATCGGCCTCGATCAGAACCGGATGGTGTCCCGTTTCTGCCACAGGCGCGGCCACCACTTGCGGACCACGAAGCACGCGCACATTGGGCTGGCCGACATGTTCGCCGGTATAGATGAGATTCATCGCCTTCAATGATTGTCCCTTCGCCGCGCCGCCCAGAACCACGACATCGAATGTTCCATCATCGGGACTGGCGCCCGGTGCCACGCGCATGCCGCCGCCGAAATATTGGCCGTTGGCGATGGCAACCGTGGAGATGCGGGAAATCTCGTCCATATCGTTGTGCAGGCGCAAGCGGACGGTGCGATCCTTGTGGCGCAGCATGGCAAGCGCGCTGTGGAAGGCAAACGCAAACTTGCCGCCGAACAGCTTTGAAAACTGCGCGCGGTTCACACTGTCCACGATCAGACCGGAAAGTCCGAACGAGGCAATGTTCACGAAGTGACGAACGACAGGTTCGCCGGTCAGCGAGAGGCAGGAAATGCGTCCCACATCTACACGCCGCACACTGGCATGGCGCAAGCGCGCAAGCGCCGGTTCTGCGCCGGCTTCTACGCCAAAGGTTTTGCGAAAGTCGCCGCCGGTGCCGCTGGTGATGAACGAAAACACGGCATCGGGCGAAATGGAACCATTCACATCGAAGAAGCCATTGATGGCTTCGTTGATCGTGCCGTCGCCGCCGACAGCGACAATCTGCAGATGGCCCTCTATCAGCGCCTGACGCACAAGCTGAGCCGCTTCGCCGCGCCGCCGGGTAAAGGTGATGACAGGTGTGCGGTAGATTTCGTTGAGGCCGCGTTCGATGAGCGGCCAGTCGCGCCGAGTGCGGCCGCCGCCAGATGCCGGATTGACAACAACGAACGCTGTCATGCCGCGTCTGCCTTCGTCAGGAAATTCGGCCATGTGCTTTCTATCTCGCGGGCGCGGCGCGCGTCATCCCATCCCAGTTCCGCCGCCATCAGATCGGCAATCGCCGCAATCGCACCGGCACCCGGATTGCCAAGCTGCCCGATGGTCGTTCGCCGCATCAGCACATCATTCAATGTCATGGCCGCTTCCTCGCGCATGGCGAACAGGACCTGGGCGCCGATATCGCCTTGGGCGGTAAGCGGCTGCAAAAGATCCGGGCGGTTGTTGGCTTCCGCCAGCATGTCGTTGAGACGCCTGCCATAGAGCCGCGCAAGGTGTTCACCATTGGCGAGGGTTGGTGGCAGGTGGGCGGCAAATTTTGAAAACCGTTCCACGCCGCCTGGCAGAAGCGTTGTGCCGGTCGCACAGGCGCGCGCCGGTTTGCGCAATTTGGCGACTGCAGCGTTGACAACCTTCTGCGAAAGCTCGCGCGAGGTCGTCCACTTGCCACCGATGACGGAGAACATGCCATCGACACCATCGTCTTTGGCGTGATCGACCATTTCGGCCTTGCGGCTGGCGCCATAGGTGCTGCCGGAGCCGTCATCCACTAAGGGGCGCAGGCCAGCATAGAAATGTATGACGTTTTCGCGCTTCAGCTTCGCGGCGGGCAGGTATTTGTTGATGAAGGCGAGAAGACCCGCAATGTCGGCCTCGCTCACGCCGACCTCGTCTGGTGCGCCGGGATAGGCCGTATCGGTTGTTCCCAGCAGCGAAAGCCCATGCCACGGCACCACGAAGAAATGACCGCCACCAGCCGCCACCGCCAGCGCTTCCTTGCCCACGATGGACGGGACGAGCAGATGAATGCCTTTGGAGCGCAACAATTTGTGAGAGGATGGGTGATGCAGGGCGTCGGCCAGGAAGATATCCGCCCACGGACCGGCGGCGACGATGGTCAATGTGGCGCGAACATCGAAGGCGTCGCCGGTGAATGTGTCGCGCACATTTGCGCCTTCAACCTTGCCGTCGCGTAGCAGCAGCCTGGCTGCCGCGACATGGTTGGCCATTGCTGCACCATGAATGGCCGCATCCAGAATATTCTCAAATGCCAAACGCTCCGGCGCATACATCTGCGCGTCGTAATAGCGGAACGCGCCCTGAAAACCCGGACCATCCAGAACGGGCTCCAGCCTCAGGGCTTCGTCTTTGCCAAGCCATGTGTGCGCGGGAAGACGCTGGGCGGGATCGTCAAGCCAGCCGCGGTCGTATGACAGAAGGTCATATAACGTCAGGCCTGCGGCAAGTGTTGCGCGAGCCTTGAACCCGCCGCCATAGAGCGGAACCAGGAAGGGCAGGGGACTGACGAGATGCGGCGCGATCCGCTGCCAGATGCGCCGCTCCTTAAGGGATTCACGTACCAGGCCAAATTCCAGATTGCGCAAATAGCGCAGCCCGCCATGGATCAGCTTGGTGTTGTGCGCGCTGGTGGCATGGGCGAAATCGTTCTTCTCCACGAGCGCAACCGATAGGCCGCGCATGGCGGCATCACGTGCGATGCAGGCGCCGGTAACACCACCACCGATGATGAGCAGGTCGAAGGTTTCGTTGGCGAGGCGGGCGAGGTCGCGTTTCATCTACAGGGGCTTGAGGTGGAATCCGGCAGAGGCTCTAGGGGCTCTGACAGCTTGTCAACGTGCCGCCGCCCTCTGCTAAACTTGGCCCGGACAAAAACCAAAACCAAGAGGGATCGCCATGCCGCAAGTGAAGGCCAACGGGATCGAAATCGAATATGACAGCTTTGGCCGGGAGACCGATCCGGCGATCCTCCTGATCATGGGATTCTCGGCCCAGATGACGGTTTGGCCCGAGGCGTTCTGCCGGGGCCTTGCCGACAATGGCTTCCGGGTGATCCGTTTTGACAATCGCGACATTGGCAAGTCCTCGCATCTTCTGCATCTGGGTGCGCCCAACGTCGGCGAGCTGATGGGGAAACTGATGTCGGGACAGCAACCGGATGCTCCCTATTCTCTCGACGACATGGCTGCCGACGCGGCGGGCCTGCTCGAAGCGCTCGGCATTGCGCAGGCACATATTGTCGGTGCCTCCATGGGCGGCATGATTGCGCAGCTGGTGGCGGCCAATCATCCCGACAGAACCAAGAGCATGACGTCGATCATGTCCACCACGGGCAAGCGTGATCTTCCGCAGGCCAAACCGGAGGCCATGGCCGCACTCATGACGCCGCCCGCAAGCACAGGCCGCGAAGATCGTATCAAGGCTGCTATCAGCACATGGCGCGTGATCGGCAGCCCCGGCTATCCGGCCACTGATGAAGAAATTCGCGCCTTCGCAGAAGAGCAGGTTGATCGCGTTCCGTATGAGCCTACGGGCATTGCGCGGCAGATGGCGGCTATTGTGTCTGCGCCGCCGCGCAATGAAAAACTTGCGGGCGTTCGGGTGCCTTGCCTCGTTATTCATGGCGCCGACGATCCGCTGGTTCCCGTTGAAGGCGGCAAAGATACGGCTGCAAGCATTCCTGGCTGCGAGCTGGTGATCGTGCCTGGCATGGCGCATGACTTTACCGACGCGCTGGTTCCCATCTATCTCAAGCACGTGGGTGCGTTCGTCGCGAAAGTTGAAGCGAAAGCAGAGGCGGCCTGATCATGGCAAAAATTCGCGCGAATGGCGTGACGCTGGAATGGGATGAGATTGGCCCCAAGGACGGCATACCGCTGTTGTTCATAAACGGGTTCGGTTCACAGATGACCTCCTGGCCGGATGAATTCCGGCGCACGCTGGCGGATCAGGGCATCCGGTTTGTCCGCTTCGACAATCGCGATGTCGGCCTGAGCCAGAAGTGGGACGGAATACTGCCGGACATGAAGACCGTGCAGGCCGATGTCATGGCGGGCAAAAAGCCCGACGTTCCTTACACCTTGGCTGACATGGCTGCCGATGCAGCGGGCCTGCTCGACGAACTCGGAATCGACAGCGCGCACATTGCCGGCGCGTCCATGGGTGGCATGATTGCGCAGCTCGTTGCGCTGAACCATCCAGAAAAAGTGCGCTCGCTGATCTCGATATTTTCAACGACGAGCGATCCCGCTCTACCGCGATCCACGCCCGAGGCACAGGCCGCGCTAATGGCGCGCGCGCCAAGTGACCGGCGCGAGGACGTAATTGCGCAGGCGCTGAAGGGGCGCAGGACTTACGCGACGACCAAGTATCCGTTCGATGAGGCCCGTCTCAGCAAGCTGATTGGCGAGAATTATGACCGCTCATTCTATCCTGAGGGGACGGCGCGCCACTGGGCGGCAATCCTTGTCAGCCCGCCGCGCACGGAAAGGCTGAAAACTCTGGATGTTCCCGCGCTTGTGTTGCACGGCACGGCCGACAATCTTATTCCCTGCGCGGCCGGACGGCATACGGCGGAGTGCATTCCCGGCGCGGAATATCATGAGATCGAAGGCTGGGGACACGACATGCCGCTGCCAATGATCCCGGAGATCACCAGCCTGATCGTACCGTTCGTGAAGAAGGTCGAAGCTGTACGCTAGAAAGGGCCGCAAGGCCTCACCGGTTCCGGAGAGGCCTCGCTGAATGTCAGCCAGCGAATGTGCTGGCGTGCCTGTTTGCCCAAGGCTGGGCCGCTTCCAGTTCATATGCCAGTTCGTAGAGCATGCGTTCGTTGCCCTTGGCAGCGGCGAAATGGCTGCCGATGGGAAGGCCCGCTTTGCTCCATCCCAGTGGCACCGACATCGCCGGCGTGCCTGCCGCATTGTGGAGCGGCGTATAAGCCACATATTCGGTCACCCGCTTGAAATGTGTTTCAAAGGGCAAGGTGATCGACAGCCACCCGATCTTTGGCGGCGGCGCGGCAAGAACCGGCGTCAGCCAAACATCATGTTTGGCGAAGAATGTTTCCATTTGCGCTTCTACGGTCTTGAAATTTGCGAGGCTCTTTTCCAGCGCGCCAGACGGCTTATTCATGAAATATTCCGCGAGCCCCAACGTCCAAGGCTCCAGAACGTCTTCGGGTTTCAGCTTCAGGCTTTGCGCGAGCTGGACAAGCGAAGCTGCGCCCGCAGCCCACGCCGTGATGAAGCATTCAATGAATTCCTCGCCATTGACCGGCGGCATGTCTTCGACGACGTGATGGCCCATAGACTCGCACAGCTTCGCGGTGGCTTCGATGGACGCCTTGACCTCGGGATCGGGTTCCGCGCCGGTGTTGGCGCGCGTGGCAAATGCGACCTTCAGGCGAGTTTTTGATGGTCCGCTGACGAAGCCCGTCGGCTTGAACACGGCGTTCGCTGCGGTGTCTTCGGAGATCGCAAACATGGTGGCGCTATCGCGCACCGTGCGGCTGACGCAGTTCTCAACGCCGATATCACCGGGCATCTTGGAGCCGCCAAGATTCATGCGCCCGCGCGAAGGCTTCAGTCCGAACACGCCGCAGCAGGAGGCGGGAATACGGATCGAACCACCGCCATCGGAGGCGTGCGCGACAGGCAGCATGCCCGAGGCGACTGCCGCTGCGGCGCCGCCGGAAGAGCCGCCCGTCGAGTGCTCCAGATTCCAGGGGTTGTGGCAGGCGCCCAACAGAAGACTCTCTGTCGTTGCGGTGAGTCCGAATTCCGGCGTGTTTGTTTTGCCAAGAACGATCATACCGCTGTCGATTGCCTTCGCCGCCATCGGCGCATTGTCCTGACCGACATGTTTGGCCATGAGCCGCGAACCGGAGGTGGCAATCTCGCCCTTCACATCATCGAGGTCTTTGATGAGGTAGGGCACACCGGAAAGCGGACCTTGCGACAAATTTTGCTTCGCTTGCGCACGCGCCTTATCGAAGAACTCCGCGACAACAGCATTCACCTTCGGATTCACCGACTGGATGCGGGCGATAGCGGCATCGACCAGTTCGAGTGGCGTTATCTCACCGGCGCGAAGCGCGGCGGCCTGCGCCACGGCATCGGTTGCAGCCATCGGACCCTTGGCAAAGGCAAGACGGGGCGCAATTCCGGCAGCGGCGGCAGTGACAGCCGTGCCCATGAAGGCGCGGCGCGAAAGATTGGACAGCATGACGTTTCCCCTTCGGCTTTTTTGACAGCCTAGCGAATTTGGGGCGGCCCGCCATGGCCGGGCCCGAAAATGAAAACCCCGCCGCGCAGTCTTGCGGGCGGGGCTTCGAAATTCGCGGCGAAGGCCAAGATTACTTGATCTTGCCTTCCTTGTATTCGACGTGCTTGCGGGCGATGGGGTCGTACTTCTTGATCGAAAATTTCTCGGTCATCGTGCGCGTGTTCTTTTTGGTCACGTAGAAGTGGCCCGTGTCCGCCGTGCTGTTCAGGCGAATCTTGATGGTGGTGGGCTTCGCCATGTGCGCGCGTCCTCAAAAAGTACCGAAGGGCCGGTAACCTACTCACGGAAAGCGCGAAGTCAAGGTGGCCAATGGGATGGAATTTATCCTGAAATTGCAACGGGTTATCTGCGCCGCACCGCCAGAACGCCAATATAAACGATGGAGATGGCGGCCAGCGCGGCCAGAAGCCCGTGGGGATTCCACGCGTCCAGCGCCAGGCCTTCCGCCGCCGGACCAAAGAGGAGGCCCGCGGAATACGACATCACGAACGCCGCATTGGCATTCACGAGCACGCGGCCCTGGAATTGCTGGCCGAGCAGGGTGAGGCCCACGCTGTACATGCCAAGCACCAGTCCGCCCCAGATGAACAGAAGCAGGTAGAAGAGGTCGGGCGCGTGAACCACCAATGGCGTGAGCGCGGCACCAACGATGCTGGTGCTGGCGCAAAGCATGAGGAGCACGCGCCGGTCCATGCGGTCTGACAGCCAGCCAATGGGATATTGCAAGGCGATGCTGCCCAGGGCGATGGCGGTAACGGTGAGCGCGGCGGCCGCTTCGTCATAGCCGGAACGAACGGCATAGACGGGCATCAACCCCGCCATGCCCGCATCGATCGCGCCGAAAACAAAAGATGCCGCGAACGCCACGGGCGCAAAGCGCAACACGCCGAAGACCGAGTGATGCTCTCCGGGTTCGATGCGTGGCGCGGTGTGGCGCGCAGCCATGACCGGAACCAGCGCCAGAAGTAACATGATGGCACCAAGGCCGAACGGCGCAAAGCCGTGGGTCCCGATGACCTGCAGCACCGTGGGTCCGATACCGAAGCTGCCGGCCACACACATGGAATAGAGCGCAACGTAGCGGCCACGGGTTTTCTCCGTCGCCAGCTGGTTGATCCAGAATTCGCTGACCACAAACAGCGCATTGAGCCCCGACGAAAGAACGAAGCGTACGGGAAACCACAGCCACAGACTTGGCACGAAATAGATGGTGACAAGCGCGAGCGCGGCTGTGCACAGCGCAATCGCCATGAAACGCGGCGCGCCCAGGGTTGCAATCCATCGCGGCATGAACGGCGTTACCGCCAGTGCCGCAAAGCCGCCCGTGGCCAGATTGAGCCCATTGACGGCGCCCGGTACGCCCGTGCGTTCCAGAATGAGCGACAGCAGAGGCAATGTGAGGCCCATGCCCGCGCCATAGGCGATGCAGGCCGTGAGAATGGCCGTGAGGCTAAGGGCGCGACTTCCGCTCACAGATATTCAATGCTCGGCTTGTTGCGACGGAAGCGGAAAAAGGGAACGGGCCGCGCCGCGCCTTCGGACAGGCGTGCCTCGATTTCATCGATCACCGTACGCGTGATGCTGGGAAGATCCAGAGCGCGCGCCTCCGCGAAGGTGACCCAGCAGGGTGTGAGCAGTTCGGTGTTTTCGTGCGCATCCAGCATGTGCGCGATGGCCGATGCGTCAGCCCAGAAGAAGCGCGCATCGAAACGGCGTGTTCGGTTGGGCGGGGTAATCGCGCGCGCCACGAATTGCAGGGCGTCCAGTTTCGGCACCACGCCATGGGCAAAGAATTTCGCCCAGTGTCCGGCACGTGTGCGCGGCGTCTTGTCCGTACGTTCGCCCACGAGCACGCCCGTTTCTTCAAAGGTCTCACGCACGGCTGCCAGCGCCACCGCGCGGGCGCGCGCCGGCGGAATACCTCTGGAGACTTTCGCCAAAACATCGGGCGCCAGCTCGCCACCCGCTGGCACGCGATAGTCCGCCAGATCGACGCGGCCGCCGGGAAAAACATATTTTCCGGCCATGAACGCCATGCCTTCATGACGACGTCCCATCAGCAGGCGCGTTTCGCCACCTTCCTTGCGCGTGAGGATCAACGTACCGGCATCCTTTGGACGCAGGACATGCTGCACGATGGTCTGGTTGTCTTCGTCGAAGGGCGATTTCTTGTTCATCTGCGGCGCTTGGATGTGCGGTCGCGGATGGGCTTGCCACGATGTATGCGCGGCGGCAAGTTCTGTCTGCGCGCAGCCGGAGCATTGGCCTCCACAAGCTCGAACCGCAGACCGCCGGTGAGCGGGGCGGCTTCCATCAGCTTCACCTTCAAGATATCGCCAAGCGAATACCGCGTGCCGCTGCGGTCGCCGATCAGGGCATGCTGCTTTTCGTCGTGGCGAAAATATTCGAAACCCATCGTGCGCGCAGCGATAAGACCTTCGGCGCCGGTTTCCTTCAGACGCACGAAGAGACCAAAGCGCGTCACGCCGGTAACACGGGCCTCAAAGCTGGCGCCAACGCGTTCTTCCATGAAGGCGGCAACATAGCGGTCGGTGGAGTCGCGTTCCGCCGCCATGGCGCGGCGTTCAGTCATGGAAATATGATCGGCGGTTTCGCCGAGCTTTTTCATTTCACCGTCCGTCAATCCGCCTTCGCCCAATTTCATTGCGCGGATCAGCGCGCGATGGACGACGAGATCGGCATAGCGCCGGATGGGCGAAGTGAAATGCGCATAGCGCTGCAGGTTGAGGCCGAAATGCCCGACATTCTCCGGCGCATAAACAGCCTGCGACTGCGTGCGCAGAACGACGTCATTCATGACATCGGAACTGGGTGCTTCCGTGACCGATGAGAGAATGCGATTGAAGGTGCCGGGTTTGATGGTTTGTCCCTTGGCGAAGGAAACGCCGATTGTGCGCAGATAATCCGCGAAGGCCATGATCTTCTCCTTGGATGGCGCTTCGTGGACACGATAGATCAGGGGCGTGCGTGTTTTCTCGAGTGTCTCCGCGGCGGCAACATTCGCCTGGATCATGAACTCTTCAATGAGTTTCATCGATTCCAGACGTTCACGGTAGTCGATGGATTTCACCTTGCCGTCTTCGCCGATGACGATGCGGCGCTCCGGCAGATCCAGTTCCAGCGGATCGCGTTTTTTCCGCGCTTCGGAAAGTGCCTGATAGGCGCGCCAGAGCGGCATGAGTGTTTCGCGCGCCAGTGCTTCCTGTCCCTTGACGGGCTTGCCGTCGAACGCGGCTTGCGCCTGCGCATAGGTGAGCGATGCGGGCGAACGCATGATGCCGCGAATAAATTCGTGGCTCTTCTTGTTGCCTTGCCTGTCGAAGACCATGCGCACGGCAAGACAAGGCCGATCCACGCCTTCCATCAACGAGCACAGATCGGCGGACAGCCGTTCGGGCAGCATAGGTACGACGCGATCCGGAAAGTATGCGGAATTGCCGCGTCTATAGGCCTCGCGGTCGAGCGCCGAACCGGGCGTCACGTAATGTGCAACATCGGCAATGGCGACGATGGCGATGTGGCCTCCGCTGTTCTTCGGATCGTCATCCGGCCCGGCCCACACCGCATCGTCATGATCGCGCGCGTCTTCGGGGTCGATCGTCACAAGCGCCACGTGGCGCAGATCGGTCCGCCCCCGCTTTTCGACTTCGGACGCGCGTTCGGCTTCTTCGACGGCATCCTTCGGGAAGTCGGTGGGGATGCCATGGGCATGGATCGCGATCAGGCTCACGGCCTTTGGCGCGTTCATGTCGCCCAATCGTTCCAGTATGCGCCCGCGCGGCAATCCCGATGCACGGCCCGATAACGGCTCGGCCAACACAAGTTCGTTGTGTTTCGCCCCACTGGTATCGCGTGGATCGACGATCAGTTCGAAACGTGTCTTGCGGTCGATGGGCGCGATGCGGCCGCCGCGGCCCTTGATTTCGTGAAACACGCCAAGCACGCGGTGCACGCTCGCGCCCAGCCGCTTGATGATGCGCGCTTCATAGCCGTTTTTCGTTTCGCTCAGGCGCGCCAGAATGCGCTCACCCGTGCGCAAGGAGGTGTCACCCTCATCGTCACGCCCTGGCACCACGACAATGGGGGGCGGCTCCTCTTCGCCTTCCCAGCGCGCGGGGCGCGCTAGAATTTCGCCGTCGGGATCCTGGCCGCTGATTTCGAGGACGGTCACTTCGGGGAGCGCACCCCGCGTGGAATAGGATTTCTTCTTGCCGCGTTCGATGACGCCTTCGTCTTCCAACTCGCGAAGGATGCGCTTTAGCGCGATGCGGTCCGAGCCCTTGAGGTCCAACGCGCGCGCGATATCGCGCTTGGCGCCACCTGGCGTTTTGGCCAGAGCTTCCAGCACCCGTTCGCGGGTGAGGGCGTTATCTTTTTTCTTCTTTGCCATTTGGCCAATATGTCATGCGCCGCCAGCGCGGACCATGATGGCCGGACACTATTCTGCGGTGCCGGACTTTTCTTTCTTCTTTCGGGGCGCCGCTTTCGGCTTGGTCTTCGGCTTTGACGCCGCCTTCGCGGTCTTTGCAGGAGCCTTCGCAGGTGCCTTGGCTTTCGCCGGGGCCTTTGCTGGTGCCTTCCTGCTTTTCTTCTTTTTTCCGCCGCCCTTGGCTTCGCGTTCGGCGATCAGCGCAATCGCCTGTTCCAGCGTGACCGAAAGCGGTTCAGAACCTTTGGGAATTGTCGCGTTGGTATCGCCATCGCTGACGTAGGGACCAAAGCGTCCGCGCATCAGTTTGATCTCGGCACCGCTTTGCGGATTTTTGCCGAGTTCCTTCAAGGGCTCCGGACCCCTGAAGCTCTTGGTCTTTGCCTTTTTTTCGGCCAGCAGAGTCACGGCGTGGTTCAGACCAACTGTGAACACGTCATCGGGCGACTCCAGCGACGCGTAGGTCTTCTCGTGCGCCACGTAGGGACCGAATCGTCCGAAATTGGCCATGATGGGTTCGCCGGTTTCCGGATGCTTGCCGACCTCGCGTGGAAGCGAAAGCAATCTCAGCGCCATTTCGAAATCGACATTGGCGGTATCGGTGCCCTTGGGAATGGACGAACGCTTCGCATCCTTGCCATCGCCACGCTGGACATAGGGGCCGAAGCGTCCATTGCGCAGTGTTATCGGCTCGCCGGTTTCCGGATCTGCTCCCAGTTCCTGCGGCTGGCCGCTTCCGGCTTCTTCTTCTGTCTGTCCAAGCTGGCGTGTGTACCGGCATTCCGGATAGTTGGAACACCCGACAAACGCGCCAAAGCGCCCCAGTTTCAAACTCAACTCGCCATTGTCACAGCTTGGACATTTGCGGGCAGGCTGCCCGTCGGTGCGGGCCGGAAAAATGTGCGGACCAAGAATGTCATTCAGCGTATTGATGACATCCTTGATCTTGAGGTCTTTTGTCTCGCCGATGGCGGCAGAAAAGTCGCGCCAGAAATCGCGCAGCAGCTGCTTCCAGTTCAGCGATCCCGCCGAAACTTCGTCCAGTTTCTCTTCCAGATCGGCGGTGAAGCCATATTCCAGATAGCGCTTGAAGAAACTGGTCAGAAAGGTCGTGACCAGCCGCCCTTTATCCTCGGGGATAAAGCGATTGCGGTCCATGCGCACATAGGCGCGGTCGCGAAGCGTGGAAAGAATGCTGGCATAGGTGGAAGGGCGGCCAATGCCGAGTTCTTCCATTTTGCGCACAAGACTGGCTTCGGAGTAGCGCGGCGGCGGTTCGGTGAAATGTTGCGCAGGCGTGACGTTTTCCACCTTCGCGGATTCGCCTTCCTTCACACGCGGCAGCTTCGCGCCATCTTCGTCGGTCTCGTCGTCCTTGCCTTCCTGATAGAGCGTGAGGAAGCCGTCGAACAATGTGACCGACCCAGTGGCGCGCAGCGTGATTTTTCCGTCGGCGGAGATCGCGTCGATGGTCGTGCGCTCCAGCTCGGCACTTTCCATCTGGCTGGCGATGGCGCGTTTCCAGATCAGTTCATAGAGCCGCGCCTGGTCGCTATCGAGATAGCGCGATACCCGCTCCGGGGTGCGCTGGAAGCTGGTCGGACGGATCGCTTCATGCGCTTCCTGCGCGTTCTTTGCCTTGCTTGAGTAGGCACGCGGCACGTCTGGCAGATAGCGCTTGCCATATTTGTCACCGATTACGCGGCGCGCATCGGCAACGCCTTCGCCAGCCATCTGCACGCCATCGGTACGCATATAGGTGATGAGGCCGGTCGTGTCGCCTTCCACGGCAACACCTTCGTAGAGCTGTTGCGCGATCTGCATGGTGCGCTTGGCCGCGAAACCCAGTTTGCGCGCCGCCTCCTGCTGCAGGGTGGAGGTGATGAACGGCGGAGCCGGGTGACGCTTGACGGGTTTGCTTTCGACGCTGCCGATGGCGAAGCGCTGGGCATTGATCGCGGAAACGGCGCGCGTTGCATCGGCTTCAGACCCGATGGAAAGCTTGTCGAGCTTCTTGCCATCAAGATGCGTGAGGTGTGCGGAGAAATTGCCTTCGCTCACCGCGACATCGGCATCAATGGACCAGTATTCCTGTGCCTTGAAGGCTTCGATTTCGGCCTCGCGCTCGACGATCAGCCGCAATGCCACCGATTGCACGCGGCCCGCCGAGCGCGCACCTGGCAGTTTGCGCCACAGAACGGGCGACAGTGAAAAGCCCACCAGATAATCGAGAGCGCGACGGGCCAGATAGGCATCCACCAGTTCTTCATTGATCTGGCGGGGATTGGCGATGGCATCCAGCACCGCGTTTTTGGTGATCGCGTTGAACACCACGCGTTCCACCGGAATATCCTTCAGGGCACGCTTCTGCTTCAGCACCTCCAGCACATGCCAGGAGATTGCTTCACCCTCGCGATCAGGGTCGGTGGCGAGGATGAGCTTGTCCGCGCCCTTCATGGCATCGGCGATGTCCTTCAGGCGCTTCTGGCCGCGAGCGTCCACCTCCCAACTCATGGCGAAGTCTTCGTCCGGACGGACAGACCCGTCTTTGGGCGGCAGGTCGCGGACATGGCCAAAGCTGGCCAGCACGTGATAGCCGGGGCCCAGATATTTGTTGATTGTCTTGGCCTTAGCCGGGGATTCGACGACCAGAACGTTCATGCGCGGTTATGGAACTCTTGGGATGCAGGAGCCAAACCACCCGGAAACCGGGGGACGAAGGCGACCCGCTGTGTTTTGCGACGGCGCGACACTTGGCGATCCAGCCAAGCGCTGTCAACGCTGGCCTTGAAACCACCTTGGGTGGTAGCCTCTGCCGTCCCCAAAATGGGCATGTATGGTTTTCCCCGCATTCCGCCATTTTCTGGCGATTTTCACGCTTGCAAAGCGCGGAACTGCAACTGTAAGTTGCCTGTAATAGAGTTGCGTGTGCCGTCGGGAGCGCGGCCTCCAGCTCAAAAGAGGCGGAAATAATGAGAACGGCCAGCAACACGCCCCCGCCAGATATGACGGTACGGCAGACGGCGCAATATACTTACGACATGCTCATTTCGCTTCGAGGCATTGCCATGAAGCAGGAGCAGATCAAGCTCGCCGAACGTATCGCGGACGCGGCGGAGGAAGCCTTCCGTCTTGCCAATCACCCCTGACAAACCAATCTCCCGGAAATTCAGGCGATCGAAACCCGATTGCCGGGATGTCGGCTGATTCTGCCCGCCAGTTCCAACTCCAGAAGGACAGTGGTGACCGCCATCGGGGTGGCGCCGCTCTGGCGGACAAGTTCGTTTACGTCGACCGGCGCCGGGCCGAGCAATTCGACGATCTGATCGCGGATGCTGTCGGCCTCGCTTTCAACCGACGCCGACGGGACAGGGGCGCCGGGTGGCGCGTCCGGCTCGCGGAAGCTGTGCCCCAACATCGGGCGCAGAACGGCCAGAACATCATCCGCACTTTCGGTAAGCGTTGCGCCTTCGCGAATAAGCCGGTTGGTGCCCCTGGCGCGCGGATCAAGCGGCGATCCGGGAACAGCAAACACTTCGCGGCCCTGTTCGAGTGCATAATTTGCCGTAATCAGCGAACCGGACCGCTCAGCCGCTTCTACGACAACCACGCCGCGCGACAGACCGGAGATGATGCGGTTGCGGCGCGGGAAGTGACGTGCTTGCGGGGCCTGACCGAGCGGCATTTCCGAAACGATTACGCCTTCGGCCTTGATGCGCTCGTAGAGTTTTGCGTTCTCTGGCGGATAGACATTATCGACGCCGCCTGCCACGACCGCACAAGTGCCGCCCACCAACGCGCCTTCATGGGCAGCAGCATCAATACCGCGCGCCAGACCAGAAGCAACAACAAGTCCGTTCGTGGACAGATCGGCTGCGATCAGGTGCGCGAGCTTGCGGCCAAGCGCCGAGGCATTGCGGGCGCCCACAATCGCCACCATTTCCCGATCCAGCAGATCTCGGTTTCCCAGAACAAAGAGCACGGGTGGTGGCGCATCGAGAGCGGCAAGCCCCTGGGGATAGCCGGTTTCGATGCTGCAAATCATATGGCCGCCAAGCTTTTGCAGAGCAGCGATTTCACGTCTGGCATCCGCCTCGGAAGGGATGCGCAATTCCTCGCGTCCGCCCCGTTTGGCCATGGCCGGAAGGGCATCGAGCGCCACTGCGGCTGAGCCGAACCGCGCGATCAGATTTGCAAAGGTGACCGGACCCACATTTTGCGCGCGCGACAGGCGCAGCCAACTCAGCCGTTCGGATTCGGAAAGCGAATCCGTCACGCGGACTTTTGTCCGATGCGCGGCTCCGTTCCCGATAACAGCCGCGCGATATTCGCGCGATGCATGTACCAGATGATGGCAGCCAATGCCGCCGCCAGCGTCGCATATAGCGGATGATGAAAGAGGATCATGAAAACAATGCCCAGCACGACCGTCACGAGCGCCGACAGCGACGAAATCTTGAACACCACCGCTATCGCCAGCCAGCTTGCGGCTGCAAGCAATCCAACCGGCCACGCGAGCGAGGTCATGATGCCGAAATAGGTTGAGACGCCCTTGCCGCCCTTGAAACCGAGCCAGACCGGAAACAGATGACCCAGGATCGCGCCCAGTGCCGCGAATACCGCCAGCTCATCGCCAAAGAATTGCTGCGTCAACAGAACAGCAGTCGCGCCCTTCGCGGCATCAAATACGAATGTCGCGCCCGCTGCCCAGCGATTGCCCGTACGCAGCACGTTGGTGGCGCCGATATTGCCGGAGCCGATCTGGCGCACATCGCCCGCGCCAGCAATGCGCGCGAAGATGAGGCCGAAGGGGATTGAACCGAGCAGATAGCCGAAGAGAAGCGCCGCAGCATAGGCCGGCGCAGCAGCGAGCCAAGATTGGGGATGGACGAATTCGAACATGGGCAAACGATGGCAGGGTTCGCGGCCCAAATAAAGCGCCCCCCGGCCTAGCCAAATACCTTCTCGCCGCCCACGAACGTCATCTTCACCCGGCCTTCGAAGCGGCGTTCCTCAAAGGGCGTGTTGCGGGCCCGGGAATGCAGCCGGTCTGCCGCAACCTTGAACGAGGCATCCGGGTCGAACAGGACAAGGTCGGCGGGGCTCCCTTTGCGCAGGGCTCCCCCATCGAGACCGAGCAATTGTGCGGGCGCAATTGTCATCGTGCGCAGAACGTCAAGAAGGCTGGCGCGGCCATTGTGATAGACGGTGAGTGCTGCAGGCAGGAGGGTTTCGAGCCCCACAACCCCGAACGCGGCCTGCGCAAATGGCTGGCGCTTGGTGTCGGCGGCCTGGGGATCGTGGCTGGACACAATCACATCAATGTCGCCCGCCGCGACGCCTTCGACCATCGCATTGCGATCTGCTTCGGAGCGAAGCGGCGGTTTCACCTTGCGAAAGGTGAAATAGGCGCCAACGTCCAGTTCGTTCAATGTCAGGTGATGCGCAGACACGCCGCACGTGATCGGCAGGCCCCGTGCCTTCGCCGCCTTGATGGCTTCGAGCGCCGCACTGCAGGAAATCTGGCCGAAATGGTATCGCGCGCCCGTCAGTTCCACGAGACGGATGTCGCGTTCCACGATGATGGTCTCCGCCATGGCGGGCGCCGCGGGAATACCGAGCCTTGTGGCGAATTCCCCTTCGTTCATGGCGGCATTTCCGGACAGCTCCGGATCTTCGGCGTGTCCCACCACCAGCGCATTGAAGGTGCCGGCATAGGCAAGGCACCGGCGCATCACGCGGGCGCTTGCAATGGTGCGATCCGGATCGGTGAAGGCGACTGCACCGGCTTCGCGCAGCAGACCGATTTCCGTCATCACGTCGCCGCAAAGTCCCTGCGTCAGCGCCGCCATGGGAACCACGCGCACGCGCGCCGTGGCCGCCGCGCGGCGCTTGATGAAGTCGACGAGGGAGGGCTCGTCAATCACCGGATCGGTGTTCGGCATCACGACCATGGTGGTCACGCCGCCCGCCGCTGCTGCATTGCTCGCCGATTCCAGCGTCTCGCGATATTCGCTGCCCGGTTCGCCGGTTGAAACGCGCATGTCGATCAGGCCGGGCGCCAGCACCAGTCCACCACAATCGATCACTTCCGGGTCGGAAGGATCGGCGTCATTGAACAGCCGCGGTCCTACATCCGCGATGCGACCATTCTCGATCAGAAGGCCGCCGCGTGCATCGAGGCCGCTTTCAGGGTCGATCAGGCGCGCATTGCGCAAGGCGATCCGTTTGCTGCTCATGCGGCGTTGCGTCCTTCCCTTGGAAGGCCGCGCGCCAGCGCGTCGAGCACTGCCATGCGGATCGCCAAGCCCATTTCTACCTGTTCGCGGATCAGGCTGACCTCTACGTCGTCGGCAATGTCACTGTCGATTTCCACGCCGCGATTCATCGGGCCGGGGTGCATGACAAGCGCGCCGGGTTTGGCGCAGTTCAGCTTTTCGCGATCAAGACCATAGAAGTGGAAATATTCGCGGGCGGAAGGAATGAACGCACCGCCCATCCGCTCCAGCTGAAGGCGGAGCATCATCACGATATCCACGCCTTCAAGCCCCTTGCGCATGTCGGTCGAGATTTCGACGCCAAGCCGGTCCGCATCGGCGGGCAGGAGTGTGCGTGGCGCAATCAGGCGCACCCGTGCGCCCATCTTGGAGAGCAGATGAATGTTCGAGCGCGCCACGCGGCTGTGAGCGATGTCACCGCAGATCGCCACCAACAGACCTTCGAAACTTCCGCGACGCCGCTTGATCGTGAGGGCGTCCAGAAGCGCCTGTGTCGGGTGTTCGTGCGCTCCGTCGCCCGCGTTCACCACGCAGCAATCCACCTTGCGCGAAAGCAGCTCGGCTGCGCCTGAATCCTGATGGCGCACCACAAGAATGTCGGGGCGCATCGCGTTGAGCGTCGTGGCAGTATCGATCAGCGTCTCACCCTTGGAGACCGAAGAGTTCTTCACCGCCATGTTCAAAACGTCGGCACCCAGCCGCTTGCCCGCCAGCTCGAAGGAGCTTTGCGTACGGGTAGAAGATTCGAAGAACAGATTGATGAGCGTGCGGCCACGCAAAACGTTCTGCTTTTTCTCGGGGGCGCGGTTCAGCGCGACATAACGCTCGGCGAGCGTCAGAAGGCTTTCGATTTCGGGAACGGACAGGGCGTCGATGCCAAGCAGATGGCCTGTCTGTAGGATCGGTTCGTCTGCCGCGCCGCTCATTTGAAGACCGGCTTATAGGTATCGGGAGGGGCGCCCGCAAGTCAGGCGAGCAGCCAAACCAGAACTGGCATGGTGATAAATGCCAAAAGCGTGGTGGCTGTGACGATATTGGCCATCAGGGGGGCGTCGCCGCCCATCTGGCGGGCCAGAATATAGGCATTTGCGGCGGTCGGGACTGCGCCCGCGACTACGGCCACGGCGCGGCCGGCTCCGGTAACGTGAAAGAGCGTGCAATACAGCGCCATGAATGCAGGCATGGCGAACAGCTTCAAGAATGCGGTGGCCGCCAATATCCGGGGGTTGGAAACTAGTCCCCGGAAATCGAGCCCCGCCGCCACCGAGAACAGGCCAAGCGTGACCGACGCGTCGGCCAGCACTTTCATCGTGGCGTCGATGGGGCCCGGGATCGGCAGCGACACTGCGCGGGCCGCAATGCCCAGAACGCAAGCCACCACCAACGGGTTGGTGACCACGCTCTTCATGATCAGGCGCTTGGACGTTTCCCCCGTGGCGTGGCGGGCGAGCACCAGCACACATAATACATTGACCACCGGAACGATGGCGGCAAATGCGACTGCCGAAAGGGTGGCGCCAATGGTGCCATGCAGACCTTGAAGCGTTGCCACCGCCACAAATCCGTTCCAGCGAATCGCGCCCTGATAGATGCTTGTGTATTGGGGGCCGGTTGCACCCAGAGGGATGCGGACGATCGCAAGCGTCACCGCCATGGTTCCGATGCCGGCAAGCAACGCATAGGCGAGGGGCCACACGTCGTAACCTTCGAAATTCGCATCGGCCAGCGAGCGGAACAGGAAGATCGGAAAAAAAACGAAATAGGTCGTGCGCTCCATGCCCAGCCATGCGGCCTCAGGCAATATCTGCGCGCGCTTGATCGCCACCGCAATCGCGATGATCAGGAACGTGGGCAGGAGAGCGGAAACGACAGTAATCATGCCGTCGGAGTTTCGGTGAGGTCTTCGAGCGAACGGCCTGCGGTTTCCGGAAGAAACATGACGCAGACAATCGTGATGGGAACAAGAACGAGCGGCAGCATGATCGCCGGGCCATGCGCGAGCAATGGGTCAAATCCCCGGCTCACGAAAAAGTCATAGAACACGCCTTCGAGGGCAAGTCCGGTTGCGCCAAACAGAACATCGGTGAGATAGCGCATGCCCGATGCCGTTGCGCGATACGCCGTTGGGAAGAGTTCTGAGGGATAGCCGGAGAACATTGCCGCTGCCGAAAGATATCCCATCAATCCTGCTATCCAGGCTGCGGGCAGCATCCAGCTGTCGACGCCGCTATAAAACACGCCATAGCCGCCCGCCATCAGTAGCACGCAAACAACCGTCATCACACGACGGCCAAGCCAGTCGCTGAGGCGTCCCGCAAAGAAATTTCCGACCAGCGATATCGTGCCGCCAAGAATAAAAAGTGTCGTCACATTGCCGGGCGCATACCCGTGCGCCTGTTGAAGATATTTCGACATCAGCGTTGCCGCTGCACCATTCGCAAATCCGAAGCAGGCGACTGCGATAAGCAGCGCGGTGATGCGGCGCGGATATTCCGTGAAGAGGCGCTTTGCCGCCTGAAGCGCCGCTCCTGTGGTGGACGCCAATTTTCGCACTTCGTCCTTACGAACTTCAAAGCGTTTTGTTTCCGGCAGCTTTCGGCGGAAGTAGGCAAGCGCGAACAGCGAGCAGCCACCAATCACGTAGAGTGCACGCCAGCCGAAGGGCAGATAATTCACCGCGCCAAACACGAGTGCCGCCATACCGCCGCCAAAGGCGGCCATCGCTGCCAGCGTGCCCGTGGACCATCCGCGCACGCGCGCGTTGATCTCTTCGGCCACGGTCACATAGCAGAGCATCTCTTCCGCGTAGCCGAACACGCGCACGCCGATCTGCGCCCACACGAATTGCGGATAGGTGTGCGCGAAGGCGGTGAGGATCGTCATCACCGCGGCGCCGACGATGGTGACAAGCAGAAGCCGCCGCCGCCCGAACAGGTCGGCACTCATGGCGAGCAGAAGCGCCGCGAACGTGGCCAGCCTGAAGAAGGAAATGGTGAGCCCCGCCATGTTCTCGGGAATGTTGAGCGACTGCTGAATCTGCGGCAGCGCCATCCCGAAGATGTTCATGTCGTAGCCGCCGAACAGCGCCGCCGATCCCACTAGAAGCAGAATGCGTTCCTGCCGTACGGGAATTTCGGCGGGTGGACGCAGAAATGGCGGCAGCCACAGGAAGCGGGCGGGCCGGTTGTCCGGATCCTCGGTTGTCGTCGTCATCGATCCCCCATATGGCGCAACCGGTCGAGCGCGCCCTGCAATATGTAAGCGGCGGCCATCTTGTCCACGAGTTGTGACCGTCTCTTGCGGGAAGCATCGGCCTCCAGAAGCGTTCGCGTTACGGCCGCGGTTGAGAGGCGCTCGTCCTGAAACACGATGGGCAACGGTGAACGTGTGGCGAAGTTGCGTGCGAAGGCTCGTGCCGACTGGGCCGATGGCCCCTCGCTTCCATCCATGTTGAGTGGCAATCCGATAACCAGACCGCCCACATTTTGCCGGGCGATCACCGCCTCCAGCTCAGCCGCGTTGGTTCCGAACTTGCTGCGCCGCAGCGTTTCCAGGGGTGTCGCCACTGTCAGCAAAGTATCTGAGAGCGCAAGGCCGATGGTTTTCTCGCCCAGATCGAGACCGAGCAGACGGGATGAGGGCGCCAGCGCACCCTTCAGCGCGGAGAGTTCGACGATCACCGATGCCCGATCTCGATCCGGTTTCCGGCGGGGTCGCGGATGAAAAAACGCGACAGGCCCTCGGCCACGCTCTCTTCTTCGATCGCCACGCCGCGCGACACGATTTCGGCCTTGGCTCTGGCGAGATCGGGCACGAGGAAGCAGACATGGCGTTTGCTCTTGGGCCCCCCGCCTTCGGAATCGACGCCTACGTGCATTTGCAGATTGCCGACTGCAAACCATGCCCCGCCACGACCACGCAGAGCCTCCGGCTTGGGGATTTCCGTCAGACCCAGAACCTGCCGGTAAAAGGCAAGCGCCTCGGCTTCCAAGGTGCGCGGAACGGCAATCTGAACATGATCGATTTGCGTTATTTCGAGCGGCATTTCAGCGCTTTCGCCTCTTCACCTTGCCAGCGGTTCCGGCGGTTGGTAGCAAGACCGGCAGACTTCTAGCACAGTGTTTAAAGCCATGTCCGTCGACAAGGACACCGTCCGGCGTATCGCCAAGCTCGCCCGTCTGGCGCTCGAAGAAGAGCGCGTGGAGCCGATGGAGCGCGAACTCAACCAGATTCTGGCCTGGGTGGAACAGCTTGGCGAAGTGAATGTCGAGGACGTGCCGGCCATGACCAGCGTCGTAGCCCAGCGGCTGAAGATGCGCGAAGACAAAGTCACCGACGGCGGCCAGCCCGAGGCCGTCACCGCCAACGCCCCGCTGTCGGAGGACAATTTCTTCGTCGTGCCGAAGGTGGTGGAGTAAGCCCGTGAGTGTCTCCATCGCCGCCGAGAGCCCGTTGCAGGACGAGGTTCGAGCCCTTATTGCCGAACTGAATGCGGTTCTGCTCGAACTCACCCCGCCAGAGCACTGCTATCACATGACCGCCGAAGAGATGGCGCGATCGGATACCACGGTATTCATCGCACGTGAGAACGGCCTCGCGGTGGCTTGCGGCGCACTAAAGCGCCATGGCGATCGCATTGGCGAGGTGAAGCGGATGTACACGCGCCCCGCCATTCAGGGGCGCGGCATCGGCGGGATGATCCTTTCGGAAATCGAAGGGCTCGCGCGCAAGGAAGGCTTTGAAAAGCTCGTTCTGGAAACCGGCGACCGCCACCCGGCGGCGTGGCGCGTCTACGAGCGCGCGGGCTTTAACCGATGCGGTGCTGTGCTCGATTATCCGGATACAAGCTGGTCAGTGTTCTATGAGAAGGGGCTCGCGATACGCGAGCCACATGCGGCATGAGCGATCCAACGGAATTCACCCTGGCCGAAGCGCGCGATGCTGTGCGCGGCAAGAAGATCTCGTCGGTGGAACTGACGCAGGCATTCATTGCAGCGATGCAAGCCGCGCGACCGCTCAATGCCTTTGTGACCGAGACCCCTGACCGCGCGCTCGCAATGGCGAAAGCGTCCGATGCGCGTATCGCAAAGGGCGAGGCAGGAAAGCTTGAAGGTCTGCCGCTCGCCATCAAGGATCTGTTTTGCACAAAGGGCGTGCGCAGCACGGCGGGCAGCAACATTCTCGGCAACTTCATCCCACCCTATGAATCCACGGTAACGCAGAACCTGTGGGATGCCGGCGCGGTGATGCTGGGCAAAACCAATATGGACGAATTCGCGATGGGTTCGTCCAATGAAACCAGCTACTACAAGCCCGTGCTCAATCCGTGGCGGGCGAAGGATTCCAATGCGGCGCTCGTGCCGGGTGGGTCTTCGGGCGGATCGTCGGCGGCTGTTGCCAGCCGCATCTGTCTTGCTGCGACGGGCACCGACACAGGCGGTTCGATCCGTCAGCCCGCCGCCGTCACCGGCACGGTTGGCATCAAGCCGACCTATGGCCGCTGCTCGCGGTGGGGCATTGTGGCCTTCGCATCATCACTCGATCAGGCCGGACCCATGACACGCACGGTGCGTGATGCCGCGATCCTGCTCGGGTCGATGGCAAGCGTTGATCCGAAGGATTCCACCAGCGTCGATCTGCCGGTCCCCGATTATGAAGCCGGTCTCGAAAGCGGCGTGAAGGGGCTGCGCATCGGTATTCCCAAGGAGTATCGCCTCGACGGCGCACCGCCGGAGATTGATGCGCTCTGGCAGAAGGGTGCCGAATGGCTGAAGGCGCAGGGCGCAGAGATCGTGGAGATTTCGCTGCCGCACACAAAGTATGCATTGCCTGCGTATTATATTGTGGCGCCCGCCGAGGCCTCCTCGAACCTGGCGCGCTATGATGGCGTACGCTTCGGCCATCGCGCCAAGGGCACCCACGAGATTGCCGAGTTGTATGAGAAGAGCAGGGCCGAAGGTTTCGGGGCAGAGGTGCGTCGCCGCATCCTGATTGGAACCTATGTGCTCTCAGCCGGGTACTACGACGCTTATTATATAAGAGCACAGAAGGTGCGAAGCCTGATTGCGCGGGACTTCGAGCAGGCTTTTGCCAAATGTGACGCCATCCTTACACCGGCGACGCCGGGACCGGCATTCCCGGTTGGCGCCAAGAGCGATGATCCTATCTCGATGTATCTGAACGACGTTTTCACCGTCACGGTGAACCTTGCGGGCCTTCCGGGCCTTGCCGTTCCGGCTGGTTTGACAGCCAACGGCTTGCCGCTGGGCCTTCAGGTCATTGGCAAAGCCTTCGACGAGGCGACCGTGCTGAAGGTGGGCCGCTCCATCGAGGTCGCCGCCAATTTCACAAGCCGCCCCGAAACGTGGTGGAGGGCCCCATGAACGCCGCACCGGACAAGAACAAGCTCATCGCAGGAGCCACCGGTCCCTGGGAGATCGTGATTGGCATGGAAGTCCATGCGCAGGTTCTTTCCCAGTCCAAGCTGTTTTCGGGTGCGGCCACGGCGTTTGGCGCGGCGCCGAATGCGCAGGTCTCCTTCGTCGACGCGGCGATGCCTGGCATGTTGCCGGTGATCAACAAATTCTGTGTCGAGCAAGCGGTTCGCACCGGCCTTGGCCTGAAGGCGAAGATCAATCTGGAAAGCATCTTCGACCGGAAGAACTATTTTTATCCTGATCTTCCCGCCGGTTATCAGATCTCGCAGTACAAGAACCCCATCGTGGGCGAAGGCGAGGTCACCATCGATCTGAAGGATGGTGAGAGCATCCGTGTCGGCATCGAGCGTCTGCATCTGGAGCAGGATGCGGGCAAGAGTTTGCACGATCAACATCCGGATCACTCGTTCGTCGATCTCAATCGCGCCGGCGTCGCGCTGATGGAAATCGTGACAAAACCGGACATGCGATCCTCCGAAGAGGCCGCCGCCTTCGTACGCAAGCTGCGGGCAATCGTGCGCTATCTGGGCACCTGCGACGGCAACATGGAGGAAGGTTCCATGCGCGCGGACGTGAACGTGTCCGTGCGCAAGCCCGGGGGGCCGCTTGGCACGCGCTGCGAGATCAAGAACGTCAACTCCATGCGCTTCATTGTGCAGGCGGTCGAATTCGAGGCCCGCAGGCAGGTGGAAATTCTGGAAGCAGGCGGCGAAATCCGGCAGGAAACGCGCCTCTTCGACTCCCGCGCAGGTGAAACCCGTTCGATGCGTTCGAAGGAAGAAGCCCACGATTACCGCTATTTTCCGGATCCGGACCTGCTTCCGCTCGTGCTCGATCAGGCCTGGGTGAACGATATTGCAGCATCGCTTCCCGAATTGCCTGATGCGAAGAAGGCGCGGTTCATGGAACTGGGGTTATCGGCCTACGATGCATCGGTTCTCGTGGCCGAAAAGGAAACCGCAGACTATTTCGAGGCGATGCTCGCTGCCGGCAGCGAGGCGAAGTCCGCAGCGAACTGGCTGAACAACGAGTATTTCGGGCGCCTGAACAAGGCAGGTCTCTCGATCACTGATGGTCCGGTGTCTGCCGAAGCCAACAGCGCGATCCTCGCGATGGTCGCGGACAATTCCATCTCCGGAAAGATCGCCAAGGACCTTTTGGACATCATCTGGAGCGAAGGCGGCGATCCGAAAGCGGTCGTTGAAGCGCGCGGATTGCGTCAGGTGACCGATACCGGAGCGATCGAAGCGGCGGTCGATGCCGTGATCGCAGCCAACCCTGCGAAGGTGGAAGAGGTGAAATCCAAACCCAAACTCGCGGGCTGGTTTGTCGGTCAGGTGATGAAACAGACGGGTGGAAAAGCAAATCCGCAGGCCGTGAACGCCGTGCTGAAAGTCCGACTCGGACTGCCAGACGACGCCTGATTCGCACATTTGCAAGGCGTTGACCCTCGTGGACGCTTGGGGCAGGATTATTCGTCCGTATAAGGACGAATGAATTTAATGCAGCAAAAATGCGGGTTTTATGAAATCGGGGGGTAAGGCCCATTCCCCCCGATGCGGGGTAGTATTGCTTCGTTAAGGCAAGTTACTCATATTTCTCAACGTTTTGGGGGTGCGAGTCGCACGACCCTGAAAACTTAGAGGAGTCGTTAGACATGCCAGCAAAAGCGAAGAAGCGGAAAGCGAAGAAGAAAGTCGCTAAGGCCGCGAAGAAGACGGTAGCGCGCAAGACGAAGCGCAAAGCCAAAAAGACCGCCAAGAAGGCCAAGAAGGCCAAAAAGGCGAAGAAGAAAGCCAAGCGCAAAACGAAGCGCAAAGCGAAGGCCGCCCCGGCTCCGGCTGCGTAAGGGCGCCTAGTGGCGAAGGCTAAAGCCGCGGCAGCCCGGGCGCAGCGCAAGCGCGCAGTCAGGGCAGCCGCGGTTAAGCCCAATAAGGGGAAGTCTGCGAAGGCTTCCCCTTCTTCTTTTTCCGGGGCAAGCAAATCCACCCGGTCTCGGCAGCGCCCCATAGACCTTTACTATTGGCCGACGCCCAATGGCTGGAAGGTCTCCATCTTTCTCGAGGAGGCCAAGCTCCCCTACCGGATGATCCCCATCCACATTGGCAAAGGTGAGCAGTTCGCGCCCGCTTTCCTGAAGATCGCTCCGAACAACCGTATGCCCGCTATCGTCGATCCTGATGGTCCGGGCGGCAAGCCGATTTCGGTCTTCGAGTCCGGGGCTATCCTCCAATATCTCGGGCGCAAGACCGGCAAGTTCTATCCGAAGGACGAGCGCAATCGCGTGGCTGTCGATGAGTGGCTGTTCTGGCAGATGGCGGGCCTCGGTCCGATGACAGGACAGGCGAACCACTTTCTCAACTATGCAAAGGATGGCAACGACTATGCCCGCCAGCGCTATCTCGATGAAGTGCACCGCCTTCTTGGCGTGATGAACACGCAATTGGCCAAACGTGAATATCTTGCAGACGAGTATTCCATCGCCGACATGGCCTGCCTGGGCTGGGCGCTGAGTGCAGGCCGCATGCACAAGCTCGACGAATTTCCCCATGTAAAGGCATGGATCGGCCGCCAACGCGCGCGCCCCGCTGTCGAGCGCGGCCTGGCGCTTGGTCGTGAACTGCGCGAAGCACAGCAAGCTGATCCGAAGGCCCAGGAAGCAGCACGCAAAATTCTGTTTGGCCAGCGCGCACGCTCATAGCAGTGTATGTCCGTATACGGACGAATTCCGCAATCGATCCGTTAATGAATCCTGAATTTTATCGTTAACTTCGCTTTAGCTTGTCGAAGCCACGATTTCCCCATGCGGGATGGGGTTCCCGCTGTAGTGAGCGAACGCCGGGTGTCCGGCTTCACGAGGGGAGCGCAAGTTATGGCTTGCATCGATGTGGACTCGCTGACGCAGTACGAAGCGGATGCGAAACAGGGGCGCGCTGACGCGCTTTACAATCTCGGTTTGGCCTATTCCACGGGGCAGGGCGTGGGCGTCGATTACGTCGCCGCGCACAAGTGGTTCAATCTGGCTGCCATCAAGGGCAGCGACATCGCCAAAAGATGGCGGGCGCAGATTGCAGCGGAGATGAACACCAGTCAGATCGCCGAAGCCCAGAGGCTGGCGCGCGAGTGGCTTTCCATTTTCCACTGAAGCCGTTTCAGTGATCCGGGCGCTGGGTCGGTGTGGGCACCTGATCCGGCGGTACGAAGCTCTGTGGCGGCGGGGTGTAGGCCAGCGGCTTCTGGTCGGGCAGGCGCGGGCGATAGACGTCCGTCATGATGCGCAGCGGCTCTTCCTTGCCGCTCAGGCGAGCACGATAGACCTGCGTGTTTTCCAGCACGCGCTGCACATAGTTTCTGGTTTCGTTGAAGGGTATCAACTCGATCCAGTCGACCGGGTCGGTGGTCGGGCTGCGCGGATCGCCATATTGATCCAGCCATTTGCGCACGTTGCCGGGCCCTGCGTTGTAGCCTGCCGCGGTCAGTACAAATGACCCGCCCCAGTCATTCAGGTTCATCGACAATTCGCCCATCCCAAGCTGGATGTTGTAGTTCACATCCCGCGCCAGGTCGTTCGGGCGATATGGCACCTTGGTGTAGTTGGCGATCTTCTTCGCGGTATAGGGCATCAACTGCATGATTCCGCGTGCGCCAGCACCGCTCACCGCATCTGGGTCGAACTCCGTTTCCTGCCGGATAATTCCAAAGACAAGGGCCTGTTCCGGGCGCGGATCCGGTCCATTGTAGGCGGGTAGCGGGATTACAGGATGCAAGTAGGTGTACATCGCATTCCCGTCGTAGCTGGCATTCTTTGCCACCCGCACGGCAACCTCGCGGAAGCCCAGCTGAACCAGAAGCTCGTTCAGCAGCTTGATCCGCTTGGGATCGGGATAGCTGTCCGCAGCCTTCATGGCGAAGGTTCGCACCAGGCTCTCCGCGCCGATGTCTGCCAGTACACGGATTGCCCGGGTGAGGTCGTCGCGATTGAACTCATCGCGCACGCCACTGGGATCCACCCATGGCTCCTTGAGCTTGATGGTCGGCGTCGCGTCTATGCGCGCGGCGGCAAGCTGACCATAGAATGTGTCGGAGAACTGTGAAGCGCTCTTGTAATAGCCATAGGCGCTTGCCAGATCGCCAGCAGCCTCGGCGGCTCGGCCCTGCCAGTAGCGCGCGCGCGAAAGGCTGATGGGACGCGACACGCCATCTTCCAGCTTCTTGAAATGCGGAAGCGCCCGGTTCGGATCTTTCAGGAAACGAAGTGCGAGCCAGCCTGCCAGAAACTGGACCTCCGCATACTCGGTGCCCGCGGTCAGACCGCTGTTAGCGGCAAGTGCGTAAGCGCTTCTGTAGTTGCTGTCCTTGATGCATTGGCGAATTGCCAGCGAAAGTTCGCTCCACCATTTGGATGGATTGATCCGCGCCATTTCCCGCGTCGGCGCGCGCTCCAGGAGCGGTGCCACCGCATCGATGCTGCCCGCGCGACGAAGAGCCCGCGCGCGGTCGAATATGAGGCCGGGATCATTTCGTTGCGCACCCGAAAGCTGATCAGCGAGCGTCAGGCCATTGCCCAAGCCGGTTTGAAGCGCAATGCGCGCGCGTGCCAGATCGGCGTCCGCGGACGAAAGCCGAGAGAGCTCCCGTTTGGCCGCCGTGGTGTCGCCCCGCCAAAGTAGCTGGTCCATGCGTTGACGTTCGACCTCGGGCGTCAGGAGGTCGCCATAGCGCTGCGCAATATTGAGTTCGTCGGCGGGTTCGAAATTGCCGGTGATCCAGGCGTCCTTGATGATCTCGCGCCCCTTTGATGCGTCGCCAACAGCGACAAGCGCCTGACCCAGCCGCACCTTGCCAAGTGCGGTTACCGGATCGCGGCCCGCGAACCATGCAACAACGGCGCGGGGATCCATCGCGGGGTCCATCGCCTTTTCCGCGCGCGCAAACATGGAGTCGCGAAATGGCCAGCCGGAATTGGCTTTGATGAAGGCGTTGATTTCGCCAAATGAGACGCCACTGTTTCTGTCCGTGACGTAGCGCCACTCCACAATGCGACGCGCGGTGGCATCATGACCCTGAGCGGCTAGGCCGCGCGCGCCGGTCCAGTCACCGCGGTCGGCAGCGGCGAAGGCGCGGGTATAGATGTCGTGATCGGCAGCGCTCAATGACCGCGCGGAACTGGGCCTAAGTTCAGAACTTGCCGGAGGGCCCTTCTCAGCATCGCTTTGTGTGTCGGAGATCGGCTGCATCATGACCACGTTGCCCTGTCGCACGAGGCCGGGTGGTGTGGTTTGCGCAAGCACGATGCCGGTCGGGATCAGGATCGCGCAGGTCAGGAGGAGGGCTGGTCGGATACGCATCGGCCTTGTCGGAACGGTTTTGGGAATATCCGGAATCGGCCCTGGGGCCGCACTTTGACAACCATAAACAGGCACTCGCTGCGAGACTAGCCGCCATGCCTTGCCGCAATGGGGAACACGGCGCTATTTTGCATTTTGGACACATCCCTCACAGCTCTTGGAAAAGTCTCATGCGCGACCTGCGCGACCGCCTCAAAGGATCCATGCCCGCCCTCATCACGCCCATGAAAAATGGCGCGGTGGACGAAGTGGCCTACCGCCGCTTCGTGGCATGGCAGATCGCAGAAGGCTCGCACGGGCTGGTGCCCGCTGGCACTACCGGTGAATCGGCGACGCTCAGCCATGCCGAGCATATGCGGGTGGTGGAGATTTGCGTGGAGGAAGCCGCGGGGAAAGTGCCCGTTATTGCCGGAGCTGGCTCCAACAGCACCGCCGAGGCGATTGCGCTTACGCGTCACGCCAAGGAGGTGGGGGCCGATGCTGTGCTCTCCGTCGAGCCTTACTACAACAAGCCGACGCAGGAAGGTCTCTATCGCCATTTTGCTGCCATTGCCGATGCGGTGGACATCCCCATCGTCGTTTACAACATTCCCGGACGCAGCGTCGTTGAGATTTCTGTCGAAACCATGGCGCGCTTGTCCAAGATCGCAAACATTGTGGGCGTGAAGGATGCGACCGCAAATCTCGCGCGTCCTAGCCGCGAACGCTTGGCATGCGGAACCACGTGGCGGCTGCTTTCGGGTGAGGACATTACCTCGCTCGGCTACATGGCCCATGGTGGCCATGGCTGCATCTCCGTCACGGCAAACATCGCCCCGCGTTTATGCGCCGATTTCCAGAATGCCTGCATGCAGGGTGCCTTCGATACCGCGCTCAAGCTCCAGGACAAGCTGACCCCTCTGCATGACGCCATGTTCGTGGAATCCAGCCCGGCACCTGTGAAGTTTGGTGCGCATCTCCTGGGGCTCTGTGAAAACGAAGTCCGGCTTCCCATCGTGCCCGCCAGTGACATGGCGCAAAAGCGTGTGCGCGAAGCGATGGTGTCTGCCGGGCTTCTGAAAACCTGATCATGGCGAAAAAGAAGGGCGAGGACGAACGCAAGGTCGTCGCCGACAATCGCAAGGCCCGTTATTCCTACGCCATCGAGTCCACTCTTGAGGCGGGCCTTCAGCTTATGGGTTCGGAAGTAAAAGCGCTGCGCAGCGGCAAGGCGACGATTGCCGAATCCTACGCCCACGCCAAGGATGGCGAGCTGTTCCTCGTGAACGCCTACATCCCCGAATACAAGATGGCCAATCGCTTCAACCATGAGCCGCGCCGGGCGCGTAAAGTGCTCGTGCGCAAGAGCGATGTGCGCAAGCTCTCCGCCGCCATCCAGCGTGAAGGCATGACGCTGATCCCCCTCAAGGTGTATTTTACGCCGAAGGGTATCGCCAAGCTCGAGCTCGGAATCGCCAAGGGCAAAAAGCTCCACGACAAGCGCGAGACCGAAAAGCAGCGCGACTGGCAGCGCGACAAGGCGCGGCTGATGCGGGACAAGGGATAGCTCCGTGGCGGACGATCCGGAAGAACCCGCCATCATCGGCCAGATCAAGGACAAGCTCATCCGCACCAAGGAGAAATGGGCGGAGGATGGGCGGCTCATCACCGGCCATCAGGATGCCGGGCATGCCAATCGCCTGCCGCCGGGGCAGAAGCTCGTCACCAACTGGCCGGTACTCGATCTAGGCGCGCAGCCCGATGTGAAGCCGGACCGCTGGCGATTGCAGATCCTGGGCACCGTCGAAAACCCGATTGTGCTCACGCTCGATGCCTTCAAAGGCCTGCCGCCGAGCCAATTCGTCAGCGACATCCATTGCGTCACCTCATGGAGCAGGTACGACAACCATTGGGATGGCATCGCAGCGCGCACGATCATTGATCTGGTGAAGCCGAAGCTCGAAACCACGCATGTGCTGTTTCATTCCTATGATGGCTACACCACCAATGTGAAGCTGGAAGTGTTTGCGGACGATGATGTGATCCTTGCGCATAGCTGGGAAGGGGAGCCGCTTGCCCGCGAACATGGCGGTCCGGTACGCGTGGTCATTCCCAAATGGTATTTCTGGAAGAGCGCCAAGTGGGTCACGCGTATCGTATTCAGCGATCACGACGTGCCGGGCTTCTGGGAAACCCGCGGCTACCACAACGAAGGCGATCCGTGGAAAGAGGAACGCTACAGCTGAGGCATCGCTGCTATCTTGGCCTCTTTCACCGCGTCATCGAACATCTCTTCCGTCAGCTTGCCCGTGTTCGTGTTGTATCGGGAGCAATGATAGCTCGAGACCAGCAGAAGCCTGCCGATCCCATATGACGTGCCGTGGCCGAAGGGGTGATCCTTCTTGCGGGCGACGAGGGCGGTGAGCACGCTGTCGTGCGCGATCTTGCCGAGAGCGAGGATGGCGCGCAGATGCGGCATGGATGAAATCGTTGCGGTTAGAAACTGTCGGCAGGTGTTGATCTCCGCCGGTGTTGGCTTGTTTTCGGGCGGCACACAGCGCACGGCATTGGTGATCGCGCAATCCACCAACTCCAACCCGTCGCTGGCAACGCGGCCATAGGTGCCTTTCGCCAAACCGTGGCGCAGGAGCGTACGGTAGAGCAGGTCCCCCGCATAATCGCCGGTGAACGGGCGGCCGGTCGCGTTGGCGCCGTGAAGACCGGGTGCGAGGCCGACGATCAGGAGGCGGGCATCATGCGTGCCGAAACTCGGCACTGGTGCATTGAAATAGGCCGGATAGGTTTCGCGATTTTGCGCGCGGAAACCGGCAAGCCGGGGGCACAGCGCGCAATCGCGTCTGGGTTCGCTCGTCATGGAAAAGGTTTAGCGTGCCTGCACGGGGCAGGCGAGCCTCAGCCCACGTCCTGAAACTGGCGATCTTGCTGGCCAGTCATGGAACGCGGGCCGCCTTCGCGCGCGATCATCGCCCGGAGATCTTCCAGATCGATGAAGTTGTCAGCCTGACGACGCAGATCGTCGCCGACCATCGGTGGCTGGGTGCGGATCGTGGAGACGATGCTCACGCGCCGGCCCTTGCGCTGCGCGGCTTCCACCAGGCGGCGGAAATCGCCATCGCCCGAAAAGATGACGATATGATCGACAGTATCCGCCATTTCCATCACATCGATGGCGAGTTCGATGTCCATGTTGCCCTTCACGCGGCGGCGGCCCTGCGAGTCGGTGAATTCCTTGAGCGGCTTCGTCACGACGGCAAAGCCGTTGTAGTCGAGCCAGTCCACGAGCGGACGCAGCGGCGAAAATTCCTGATCTTCGGCGACGGCGGTGTAATAGAACGCGCGGACGAGAATGCCTTTGCGGGCAAACACTTCGAGCAATTTCCTGTAGTCAATATCGAACTGAAGGCCCTTCGCGGCGCCGTAGAGATTCGCACCGTCGATGAACAGAGCCAGCTTTTCCTGCGGATAAAACAACATAACGCGCTCCTGCAAATTCGTGCTTTTTGCCGTTTATGGACCGGCTACCTCACCGGCGACGCGGTAACCGTGCTAGATATCGCTTCTAGTCCAATGTTCAACCCGGATCACAACGCGGGTTCTCATCTTCATGGTAATCGTCGCTCTCGGTTCAAATCTCCTATCGCATGCTGGGCCGCCGGTGCAAACGGTCATTGCGGCCCTGAACTCTTTTCAATCTAACGCCATAACGCCGCAGCGGGTTTCATCACTCTATCACGCGCCCGCATGGCCGAATGCTTCCGATCCTTCTTACATCAATGCTGTTGCACTGGTGACTACAAGACTAACGCCAATACAGCTTCTAAGTGTACTTCACGATATTGAGCGATCCTTTGGCCGGAAACGAAGCATACCCAATGCGCCGCGCACGCTGGATTTGGACATTGTTGACCAAAACGGAAAAATTCAGCCGGGCCCCCCGGAACTGCCTCATCCCCGACTTTCTTCCCGCGCATTCGTGCTCCTGCCGCTCGCGGAAGTTGCGCCGGACTGGATGCATCCTGTGAGCGGAGAATCGGTGAAATCGCTCATCGCCACACTGCCGCAATCCGATCGCGATGCTGTTTATCCCGTTCAACCGCCGCCTCTCTTCTGATCACGCCGCGTCTGCAAGGTGCGCCGGATCGCATCGAACATCATCAGGAGTTCCTTGCGATCGAAGGCTTTCACCGTTCCAGAATCGTAGTTCCCGATATTCGTGGAATGGACGAAATAACGAACGGCCAGGCACGGCTTGCTGTTGGGCAGAGCGAACGCAGTGATTTCATAGAGATTGCCCGCACCAGCATCGTCTGTATCGCCGGCGATCCAGGCCATTCCGTTTTCGCGCAACAGCCGCACATTCTGTGGATCGGGAATGAAGCGTGCGATGTCACACCGCTTTCCCGCCACGAAGGGAACACTCTCCACGCTCAGGCGTGTCAGGTTCGAAGACAGATTTGTTCCCTTGGTCAGCGCCTCGGGAATTTCAAAGGCGACGCCGTGAATCGGATGGTCGGGCCCGAAGCCGGGATAGACGTGATCGGGGATGACGCGCCAATGCGGCGGATAGGAAATGGAATATCCCAGTTTCGTATCGCTGTAGGTTTTCCATCCTGCAGGCAGGTTTTTCGCCGCCGCGCCGGAGAGAAAAATCCCCAACGTTGCAACCAGCAGCAAGGAAAGACGCATCCCGTTCATGGCAGGACGATACCACTGTGATATGGCGAAAGCATGGAACCGCATTATCTCACCTATCTCGCGCCGCTGATTGCCGTCGCGCTCATTCTGTGGCGCGGATATCGCGCCAAGCCCAGCAATGTCCGCCTTGGCCGGATGTGGATCATGCCGGTGATCCTTACCCTGTTGACGCTCTATGTCGTTTCCCTCGCAAGGACCCCGCCGCTGATGGTGGTGGGGGCGTTTCTGGGCGCGGCCCTCCTGGGCGGAGCCGTCGGCTGGCTGCGCGCCCGGCACATGGCGCTTTCGGTGCACCCCGAAACCGGAACCCTCACCAGTGCAGCAACGCCGCTGGGCACCCTTTTGATCCTCGCGCTCTTCGCCCTTCGCTATGGGCTGAAACTTGTCTTCCCCGAAATGAACGGCGCCAGCGGGACACCGGGACATGTCACCCAGAGCGCCCTGTGGTGGACCGATGGCGGCCTGTTATTTGCCGCCGGTATGATCTGGGGCAGGGCCATTACCGTCTGGTTGCGCGCCCGCCCGCTTCTCGATGCGCACCGCGCGGGCAATGGCGCCTGACCCGTCCGGTATTCGTTTTTCAAAAATCGCGTATCCCCCACGGGGGGAGGGGGGCGGCTGTGCGCCAAACCCTTGATCTTGCTGGCTTTGGGGCAACCCCAAGCCCGGAGGTTTTCCACACCGGGCACCGGATGCAGCCGCGCCATGATTTGGGAATGAAGCCCGCCGCCTTCAAGGTCCGGCGGCACTTGCCCCCTGCGCATGCATTATATATGGTCCCGCGCCTTCCAAAGGTTTGCGGTGTGCTTCGCCGCACAACCCTTTGAATTTGCTTGCAAAGGACACCTGAATGGCCCGCGTTACGGTTGAAGATTGCGTCGACAAGGTGCCGAACCGCTTCGATCTGGTTCTGGTTGCCGGTTTCCGCGCCCGCCAGCTTTCTGGCGGCGCCGAGCCGATGGTGGACCGCGACCGCGATAAAAATCCGGTTGTTGCCCTGCGCGAAATCGCCGGCAAGCAGCTGAAGCCCGATGAGGCGCGCGAGGATTATATCAAGCAGCTCCAGAAGCACGCCGAAGTGGACGAGCCGGAGGAGCAGCGCACGGAAGAGGATCTGCGCGAAGATCCGCAATATCGCGCCGTGACCGAGGAAGAGCTGCTGCGCGCACTCACCTCCGAAGCCCAGCGCCGCGCCGAGCCACAGCCGGAACCGGAAGGCGACTACGACGAGTAATCGTCAACGCCAGGTCGGAATCAAAAACGGGCGGCGCCATCGGAGCCGCCTGTTTTTCTATTGCTTTGCAATTGAGGCCGGCTCCTTTCGGACTAATCGCCACCCTGCGGTGTGACCTGTGCGCAGGCGCCGGTCTGAAGCGAAGTCACGAGCATTTCCAGTTGCGCTGATTCATTGGCTAGACCCAGGTCGCGCAGGCTCTGCACAGCTTCCGCAAGATGCATCGCTTCGAGGGCGATATGCTTTTCAGAAAGGTTCCGTACCGCCGCCACCATTTGCTGCATGGCAGCTGCGCTCACGTCGAAATCCGCATCCTGCTCGGCTTCGATGGCGGCTAGGCGGGTGAGGGCATTGTCGATGTCTGCGCGCGCAAGCCAGCGCCCACGCAGCATGACACCGCGATTGTCGCGGAACGCGGACAACGCCTTTGTCGGGTCTTGCCCGAGCATGACCAAATCGGCGCGCATGCCCGGCATGATCTCGCCAAAATCCGTTTGCCGCATCGCCTTTGCGGGTTCGAGCGTTGCGGCGCGAAGAATGTCTGCTTGCGGGATCCCGGCGCTGGCCATCAGATCGATTTCATCGAGCAGCGCATAGCCGGGAATGTTGAAATTGTAGCCTGCCGCATCGGTACCCACGAGCCAACGGGGATGAAGCGGCAGGAGGCGGTCTATTGCGGCCTGTTGCGCGACTGTCAATCGCGCGTGGATTTTGTCGTCGCGTGCTGACGTTGCGTTTGCGGCCTGCAACCATTCTTCACGCCTGCGGAGCGGCACATACTGCATGGCGGGCTTGGCAAGCTCGGCTTTTGCGGCATCGCCATGCAGATAGCCGATGGATGTATAGAGCGACGGAGCCTGCCAATATTCCACGCCCGCGGTCGCCTTTGCGTAGTCTTCCTCGCTGACGATCAGGTTTCTGTCGTTGATGAAGCCCTTCAGGTGCTCGACCGTGCGCATGTGTGCGCTGTGCAGGGCATGATCGATTGAAATGTCGTGCGGGATGTGTCCGACCAGATCCATGCCTTCGGTGTGGGCCTGATCGGCAACGGCATCAAAAAGGCGCTCCGCCAGGGAATTGTGCACCTTAATGAAGTCGTAACCGCAGACTTTCTGATCGCGCACGATCTTGCGCGCTTCATCTTCGGAGCGCACGACCACGGCATATCCGTAGAATGGCTGATCGGCGATAATCGTGCCGGCGATATAGGCGTTGGGTGCGAGGAGCGCATCGCTTTGGATGGCGCGGCGGGTTTCCAGCATCCACGGAAAACCATCCATCTCGCGGAAGGATGTGATTCCGGTTGCGATCCGCAGCAATTGTTCGGAAAGCTGATCGGTGTGCACATGCATGTCGGTGAGGCCGGGCGCGAGATAGAGCCCCTTGCCATCGATCGTGAAGGCACCGGCGGCATCCGGTGCGCGCGCCGCATCGCCAACCCAATCGATCTTGCCATTGCGGACGATCATGGTTTGATGGGCAATGACGCGTGCATTTGCGGCATCGACGAGCGACACGTCCCGGATGGCAATGACGCCCGTGTGGCCTCTGCGCTTGAGTTCGTCCAGCACGCCCGCTGTTTCAATCTCCTGCGCGACCCAATGCAGATCAGCATGGATCGTGGCGGGACTCTTTGCGGCGCCGGCCGGTTGCGAGGCGGCGCACAGCGCTGCGAGCGCGGCTGAGGCCGCCAGGGCGTTTAATAGTTTCATTTTCCCGTCTCCATCCAGCGCAGAACGACCTTCTGGCCATCGCGCCAATGTTTGCGCAGCAATTCTGCGGCTCGCGTGAGATCGCCGCCCTCTATGACGGCGATGATTTGTGCATGTTCGGCGCAAGAGCCTTCGTGATTGGCCATGCCTCGCGCCTGGCCGCCATCCACGCGGCGGGCATGATTCCAATGCTGTTCGAGAAGGCGCAGCAACTGCGCGTTGGCGCATGGCGCGGTGAGCGCGCGGTGAAACCCGCGGTCGAGCTGATAGCGCTTGGCGCGCCCTGTTTCGCTTGCGAGCCGGGCGTTGATATCCTTTAGCGTCGGTACCTGCGCACGCAGCGCCTCTCCGCCCAACTCGACCGCCGCGGCTTCCAGCGCGGCGAGGATGGGATAGAGCTCCCGCACGAGTTGCTCATCGAGCGGCGCAACCAGAAAGCCGTGGTTGGGGCGCGAGCGAACAAGACCTTCTTCTTCCAGCGCAATCAGGGCTTCACGCACCGGCGTGCGGCTGGAGCCAAGTTTTGCGGCAAGACCAATCTCGTCGAGCCGCGTGCCGGCCGCGAGTTCGCCGCCGATAATGGTTTGGCGGATGAGGGCGCGGACTTGATCCCGTGTCCGGGTTCGTTTCAAAGTGTGCATATTGTATACAATATGCAAATTTAGATGGCCGTCAAGCCAGCTGCCACGCCGGGGTCATCGTCTTGGGTGGGCGGGAGGCGTGGTGTTCCGCCTTTCTTTCCCGTTTCTCATTTCTAACGGTCCGATTTCGCGCCTATATTGATTATCCCATGCGCACACCGATGGAGACCGCCAAGACCAAGGGCGCGGGGCAGGATTCTGCACCCGCGACGGATACGGCTGTGCTGGCGAGCGTGGAGGAAGAGGCAGCCGAGGGTCTGCCGGAAAATCCGCCCAAGCCGCGCGCGCGCCGCAAGCTCATGCGCCAGACCGAACTGGTGGACCGGGTCAAAGCCTATGATCCCGATGCCGACGAGGCTTTGCTGAACAAGGCTTACGTCTATGCGATGAAGGCGCATGGCAAGCAGTTCCGCGCATCGGGCGATCCCTATTTCGCCCATCCGCTGGAAGTGGCCGCCATCCTCACCGAGCTGAAGCTGGACGTGCCTACCATCGCGACGGCGCTTCTGCATGACACGGTGGAAGACACCTATGTCACCATCGAGGATGTGACGGAGAATTTCGGCAGCGAGATCGCGGCGCTTGTGGATGGCGTTACCAAACTCTCGCAGCTCGAACTGATTTCCGAGCGTACCAAGCAGGCGGAGAATTTCCGCAAGCTGATGCTGGCGATGTCGAACGACATTCGCGTTCTGCTGGTGAAGCTGGCCGACCGGCTGCACAACATGCGCACCATCGGATACATCGGCAAACCGGAAAAGCGTAACCGGATCGCGCAGGAAACGATCGACATCTATGCGCCGCTGGCCGGGCGCATCGGCATGCAGGACATGCGCGAGGAGCTGGAAGACCTCGCGTTCGCGGAGCTTCACCCAGAAGCGCGCAATTCCATCGTGCGGCGGCTGGAGCGCCTCGATGCCACCAGCGGCGGTCGTATCGGCCGCATCGCCGACCAGATCAAGCGCAAGCTGGCGGAGAAGGGCATTGACGCGTTCGTTTATGGCCGCGCCAAGCGGCCATGGTCGATCTGGCGCAAGCTGAAGGACAAGCAGCTCAATTTCGAACAGCTTTCCGACATTCTGGGATTCCGCGTGATCGTTGGCGGCGAGGATGACTGCTATCGGGCGCTGGGCGTTCTGCATCGCACGTGGCGCATGATCCCCGAGCGGTTCAAGGATTTCATCTCCAATCCCAAGCCAAATGGATATCGTTCCATTCACACCACCATGATCGGGCCGGAGCAGACGCGCGTGGAAGTGCAGATCCGCACGCAGCAGATGCACGATATCGCCGAACGCGGCGTGGCGGCGCACTGGCGCTATCGCGAGAAGATCAGCGAAAAGGAACGCGCGGAAAGCACCAACAACGCCTATCAGTGGCTGCGCGAAATGGTGGAGCTGCTGGAGCGCGGTGAATCCGCCGAGGATTTCCTCGAAAATTCGCGCATGAGCCTCTATCAGGATCAGGTCTTCTGCTTCACGCCGAAGGGCGATCTGATTTCGCTGCCGAAGGGCGCAACGCCGATTGATTTCGCCTATGCGGTGCACACCGATCTTGGCCACACCACGGTGGGCGCGAAGGTGAACGGCGCGCATGTGCCGCTGCACACGCCGCTCAAGAACGGCGATCAGGTGGAGATCATCACCGCGAAGAACCAGACGCCATCGCCCCTGTGGGAGCAGTTCGTGGTGACGGGCCGGGCGCGCGCGGAAATCCGCCGCTTCCTGCGCCATGCGCAGCGCGACGAACATGTGAGCTTCGGCAAACGCATTCTGGAGAAAGCCTTCACCGAAGAAGGCCACGAACTGACCGAGAAGGCGCTGGACGGCGTGTTGAAGAAGCTGCGTCAGGCGCGCGTGGACGACATTTATGCCGAAGTGGGTCGTGGCGCGCTTCGCGCGGGCGACGTTCTGGAAGCGGTCTATCCGGAGATCAAGCGCGATCCGGAGCGGCACAAGAAAGTGCAATCGCATTCCGCGCCCGGCTCCGGCAAGAAGGCCATCTCCATTCGCGGTTTGACCGAAGGGATTTCCTACCGGCTCGGACACTGCTGCCACCCCCTGCCGGGCGACCGCATTGTGGGGCTGATGACACCGGGCGAGGGGGTCGTCATTCACACCATCGACTGCGGCGAACTCGAAAAGGCGCAGGACATGGCCGACTGGCTGGATGTGAGCTGGGGCGCACAGGCGGCGGCGGAAGGCAACAACGTGGCCCGCGTTCTGGTGCGCGTGAAGAACGCGCCGGGCTCGCTGGCGGCGGTGATGACGGTAATCGCGGCCAATGGCGGCAACATCTTCAATCTGCGCACCACCAATCGCAACCCGCTCTATTTTGAGTTCATGGTCGACATCGAAGTGCGCGACGTGGCGCATTTGCAGAATATCCTGGGCGCGCTACGCGTGAACGCGGCGGTCGAATCGGTCGATCGCGTGCGCGGGCCCCAGGAGGGCCTGGAAGGCGAGGCAGTGTGAAACCGGAAAAGGTTTTGAACGAGTTCAAAAAGGCCGGTGCGCTTCTGGAGGGGCATTTCATCCTCGCCAGCGGCCTGCACTCGGACCTTTATCTGCAGAAGTCGCTGATCTTCACCAATGCGAAGACCACGGCAAAGCTGATGAAGGCGTTGGCCAAGAAGGTGCGCGCGCAGGTGAAGACGCCGTTCAGCGCCATCGTCTCCACCGCGTTGGGCGGTATTGTGCCGGGCTACGAGATGGGCCGTCAGCTTGGATTGCCCGCCTTCTTCGTGGAGCGCGTCGATGGCGAATTCCAGCTTCGCCGCAACTTCACACTGACCAAGGGACAGCCGGTTCTGATTGTCGATGATATCGTCTCGACCGGCACCTCGATCAAGGAATGTCTCGCTGCCGTTCGCAAGGCTGGCGGCAAGCCGGTCGCCGTTGCCGCATTGGTCGATCGCACCGGCGGTAAGCTCAAGCTCGGTGTGCCATTCATCCCGCTGACGGCGTGGAAGGTGGAGGCGTGGAAGGCAGACAAGTTGCCGCCGCATCTGAAGAACATTCCGGCCGTGAAACCCGGGACGCGCGTGCTGAAGTGAGCAAGTTGCGCCTCGGTGTGAATATCGATCATGTGGCGACGATCCGGAACGCGCGTGGCGCGCCCTATCCCGATCCGCTGCGGGCGGCGCGCGTGGCGGCGGCGGCTGGCGCCGATGGCATTACCGCGCATCTGCGCGAAGACCGGCGGCATATCTCCGACGCGGATATCGACAATCTGGCGCGCGAGTTGACCATTCCGCTCAATCTGGAAATGGCGGCTACGGGCGAGATGCTGGAGATCGCGCTTCGCCACAAGCCCCATGCGGTGTGCCTTGTGCCGGAGAAGCGCGAAGAGCGCACGACCGAAGGCGGTATCGACGCGGCGGGACAGCACAATCATCTTGTGCCCTATGTGCGCCGGCTAGCGGATGCGGGTATTCGCGTTTCGATGTTCGTCGATCCGGACGAGCGTCAGCTCGAAGCCTCGCGCGATCTCGGTGCGCCGGTGGTGGAGCTTTGCACGGGTGCTTATTGCGAAGCGGTGATCGCGAACGACGCCGAAGCGGTGAAAGTGCATCTTCAGGCCGCGCGCAAAAGCGCCGCCGTCGCCGCGCGGCTTGGCCTTGAAGTGCATGCGGGCCATGGCCTCACTTACGACAATGTGAAGCCCATCGCCGCCATTCCCGAAATCCGCGAACTCAACATCGGTCATTTTCTCGTTGGCGAGGCGATCTTCGTTGGCCTGGAAAACTCCATCCGCGAAATGCGCAGGCTGATGGACGAGGCGCGCGCATGATCATCGGTCTTGGCTCCGATCTCATCGACATCCGCCGTGTGGAGAAATCCATCGAGCGGTTCGGCGACCGGTTTCTGATGCGCATCTTCACCGAGACCGAGCGCGTGAAATCCGACAGACGGGCGCAGCGCGCGGCGAGTTATGCGAAACGTTTCGCCGCGAAGGAGGCATGTTCCAAGGCGCTCGGCACGGGCCTTCGGCGCGGCGTGTTCTGGCGCGACATGGGCGTGGTTAACATGCCCGGCGGCAAGCCGACGATGAAACTCACCAATGGCGCGCTGAAGCGGTTGAGCGAAATCACGCCGCCAGGTCACAAGGCTGTCATTGATTTAACGATTACCGACGATTTTCCGCTGGCGCAGGCCATCGTCATCATTTCGGCTGTTGCAGAGGGGTCGCACGGTGCGCCCAATCCGTGAGCAGGCGGCCCTTCGCCTTGACCTCTGGGCCCTGCTCCGGTCATTTCGCAGGGAACGGGCAGAGGGCCCTTGGGGAAAGGGTCCGGCGGAAGCGGCATGAGCGATATTTCATCGGACGACGACAAGAAGCCTGAGCATCCGGAAGCGGCGCATCCCGCCGTGGAACCGCAGACCTCCGAAACCGGATTGGCTGAATCGGCACAAATCTCCGCACACGATCATGGCCACGATGACCATGGCCACAATGACCATGGTCATGACGGGCATGGTCACGATGATCATGGTCACGATGATCATGGTCATGACGATCATGCGCATGCCGAAGAAACCCATGCCGAGCCGGCGCCCGTGGAACCTTCGCCTCCGCCGCCCGCGCCAAAGCCCGCTGCCGCTGCGAAGCCCGCGTCAAAGCCGGTTGCCAAGAAGCCGCAGAGCGAAGGCGAGAGCTGGTGGGAGACGGTGAAGACGGTCGCCTATGCGCTGGCCATCGCGCTGGTGATCCGCACCTTCCTGTTCCAGCCGTTCAACATTCCCTCCGGTTCGATGGAGGCCACGCTGCTGATCGGCGATTATCTGTTCGTCGAGAAATATGCCTATGGCTACAGCCGCTATTCCTTCCCGTTCGGCATGGCGCCGATTTCCGGACGCGTGTTCGGCTCGGCGCCCGAGCGTGGCGATGTGGTGGTGTTCAAGCTGCCGCGCGACAATTCCACCGACTATATCAAGCGCGTGATCGGCCTTCCGGGCGATCGCATCCAGATGCTGAACGGCCAGCTCTACATCAATGACAAGGCGGTGCCGAAGGAACGGGTGGACGACTATGTGGGCGATCCGCCGTGCCCCGGCGTTGGGGAAAGCGTGCCGCGCTATCGCGAGACGCTGCCAAACGGCAAATCCTATCTGGTGCTGGATTGCACGCCCAATGGCCTCAGCGACAATACCGACGTGTTCGTCGTGCCCGCCGGCCATTATTTCATGATGGGCGATAACCGGGACAATTCGGACGACAGCCGGGCCGGTGTGGGCTACGTTCCCTTCGAAAACCTTGTCGGCAAAGCCGAACTCATCTTCTTCTCGACCGATGGCAGCGCGCAATTCTGGGAATTCTGGAAGTGGCCGTGGGCGATCCGCTATGGACGCCTCTTCCATTGGGTTGGCTGAGGCCCGGGCCCTCGGCAAATCGCTTGGTCACGTCTTCAGGGACGCCGCCCTTTTGGCGCGCGCGCTGACCCATGCCAGCGCCAGCGTCGAAGCCTCCAATGAGAGACTGGAATTCCTGGGCGACCGCGTGCTTGGCCTGATCGTGGCCGAACGTCTGCATGCGCTCTATCCCGGCGACGCGGAAGGCGCGCTGGCGCTGAAATTCAACGCCATCGCCAAGCGCGACACCTGCGCGAAGGCTGCCGAAAGCGCCGGTCTTTCCGAACACCTCATTCTGGCAGCCTCCGAAGCGGGCAGCGGCGGGCGCAAGAAGCTGGCGATTCTTGCTGGCGTCTGCGAGGCAGTGATCGCCGCGATCTACCTTGATGGCGGGATGGATGCGGCGCGCGTGTTCGTGGACCGGTATTTCGCCGATGCGTTCGCCAATCTGAATGCGGATATGCGCGACGCCAAGACCGCATTGCAAGAATGGTCGCAAGGGCGCAAAGGTGCAGGCCGCGCTGCGCCTGTATACAGGCTAGTGACACGTGAAGGGCCGGATCATGCGCCGCACTTCCGCGTTGAAGTCAGCGTGCATGGCGAAGAGCCGGTACTGGGTGAAGGTTCCTCCAAGCGCGAGGCCGAGCAGGCCGCCGCGCGCGCGATGATGGACAAACTGGGATTGATGAAGGCGTGAGCGAAGAACATAAGACCCGTTGCGGCTTTGCCGCCGTGTTGGGCGCGCCGAATGCGGGAAAGTCCACGCTTGTGAACGCACTGGTCGGATCGAAGGTCTCGATCGTTTCGCCCAAGGTGCAGACCACGCGCATGGCCGTGCGCGGCGTTGCTATCACAGGCGACGCGCAGATCATTTTCGTGGACACACCGGGCATCTTCAAGCCGCGCCGCCGTCTGGATCGCGCCATGGTCAATGCGGCGTGGAGCGGGGCGGGCGATGCCGATGTGGTGCTGCTGATCGTGGATTCGCCCGAACTTGCCGCCCATCCCGATGGTCTTGCCGCGCGCGACACCCGCATGATCGTGGAGGGATTGAAGAAAGCAGAACGCAAGGCCGCGCTGATCCTCAACAAGATCGATGGCATGAAGCGCACCGATCTATTGCCGCTGGTCGAAAAGCTGAATGCCGAAGGCATATTCGAGGCGACCTTCATGGTCAGCGCGCTCAAGGGCGAGCATGTGAAGGATGTGGCCGAATGGGTGGCTGCGCGCATGAGACCGGGGCCATGGCTCTATCCCGAGGATCAGGCGGCGGACATTCCCTCGCGTCTGCTGGCTGCCGAGATCACGCGCGAGAAACTTTATCTGCGTCTGCACGACGAACTGCCCTATGCCTCTACGGTGGAAACCGAGAAGTGGGAAGAGCGCAAGGATGGATCGGTCAAGATCGACCAGGTGATCTTCGTGGAGCGCGAAGGCCAGAAGCCCATCGTTCTGGGCAAAGGTGGACGCACGGTGAAAACCATCGGCGAACTGGCGCGCAAGGAAATGGAAGAGATCTTCGGGCGCCGCGTGCACCTGTTCCTGTTCGTGAAGGTGCGCGAGAACTGGGCGAACGAACGCGAGCACTACCGCGAGATGGGACTGGAGTTTCCGGAAGGCGAGAATTGAGCGGAACCCAAACGCAATTGTCATGGCCCGCGAATGCGGGCCACCCAGTTGGGTTCTGCACGCCTTCAGCGGATGGCAAAATTAAAGGCATGCACCTTCGAAATATTGCCAGCCGTCACCTGGGTGGCCCGCATTCGCGGGCCATGACAGGGTAACGGAATGGAATGGTCTGACGACGCCATTGTGCTGTCCGTCCGTGCGCACGGCGAAAGCGGGGCGATTGTCGATGCGCTGACCCGTGATCACGGCCGCCATATGGGGCTGGTGCGCGGCGGCGGTTCGCGCAAATCCAAGGCGATGCTGCAACCGGGCAACACGCTGCATGTGGTGTGGCGCGCCCGGCTGAACGAGCATCTGGGAAGTTTCACGGCCGAACCGGCACAGAGCCGTGCCGGTTTAATGGAAAGCCGCGCCGCGCTTGCGGGGCTCAACGCTTTTACGTCCGTTGCCATCGCCGCACTGCCGGAGCGCGAACCGCATGCATCGGTATTCGAAGCCGGTGAGGTGCTGCTCGACCAGATGCTGGAAGACGGGCTTTCGCATTGGGGGCCCCTGTATGTGCGCTGGGAGATGGGGCTGCTGGATGAACTTGGCTTTGGCATGGACCTTTCGCATTGTGCCGCCACGGGCGCGACGGAGGACTTGATATATGTTTCGCCGCGTTCGGGCCGGGCGGTCTCGCGCGCGGGCGGCGAGGACTACAAAGATCGCATGCTGAAGCTGCCGCCGTTCCTGCTCGCCTCGCAGAATGCCTGCGCGCCGGAAGATCTTGTGGCGGGGCTGAAACTGACCGCGCATTTTCTCGCCGAGCGTGTGCTTGTGCCGCACGCCAAGCAGACGCCGCCCGCGCGGTTGCGCCTCCTGGAGATGGCGGAACGCGAATCTGCTAGTTCTCGCCATGGCCGCCCTTGAGGCGGCCACCCAGTAGCGCGCGTCAGCGCGCGGAAATGAGTCTGTCGCGCCCGCAGACGCGGACGCGCTGGGTGGCCGGGTCAAGCCGGGCCATGGTGCGTTTGATATAGGGTACCGATGGCAAACACTGCTGACGACGAAATCCGTTCCGAACCGCTTTCGAGCGCGCTTTCCGAGCGCTATCTCGCCTATGCGTTATCCACCATCACGCAGCGCGCGCTGCCCGATGCGCGCGACGGCTTGAAGCCCGTTCACCGGCGTGTGCTGTGGGCGATGCGGGCGCTCAACCTTTCGCCCAACTCGGCGTTCAAGAAGTCCGCGCGCGTTGTGGGCGACACGATCGGCAAATACCACCCGCATGGCGAGCTTGCGGTTTATGACGCGCTCGTGCGGCTTGCGCAGGATTTTTCCTCGCGCTATCCGCTGGTGGACGGCCAGGGCAATTTCGGCAACATCGACGGCGATAACGCCGCCGCCCAACGCTACACCGAAGCGCGCCTGACCGAAGTGGCGCAGGCGATGCTCGAAGGGCTCGACGAGAACGCCACCGATTTCAAGCCGAACTATGACGGTGCGGAAGAAGAACCGGTGGTCATGCCGGCGGCGTTCCCGAACCTTCTCGCCAACGGTTCGGCGGGCATTGCGGTCGGCATGGCGACGAATGTGCCGCCGCACAATCTGGGCGAGCTGTGCGCGGCGCTGGTCAAGCTGATCGGCAATCCGAACATTCGCGACGCCACGATAGCGGGCATCGTGAAGGGGCCGGATTTTCCCACCGGCGGCATCGTGGTCGATCCGCCGGAAGCCATCGCGGAAGCCTATCGCACGGGGCGCGGTTCGTTCCGCGTGCGCTCACGCTGGTTCAAGGAAGATGGCCAGCGCGGCATGTATCAGATCGTGGTCGATCAGATTCCCTATGGCGTGCAGAAGGCGAAGCTGATCGAGAACATCGCGGCGCTGCTGGAAGCCAAGAAGCTGCCGCTGCTGGACGACGTGCATGACGAAAGCGCCGAGGATGTGCGCATTGTGCTGACGCCGAAGAGCCGCACCGTGGAGCCGGAAATCCTGATGGAGCAATTGTTCCGTCAGACCGATCTGGAATCGCGCATCGGGCTCAATCTGAATGTGCTCGACAAGGGCACCGTGCCCAAGGTGATGAGCCTGAAGGAAGCGCTGCTGGCGTTCGTCGATCACAGGCGCGAGGTGCTGGAACGGCGCAGCAAACACCGCCTCGAAAAGATCGCGCACCGGCTGGAGGTGCTGGAAGGCTATCTCGCCGTCTTTCTGAACCTCGACAAGGTCATCAAGATCATCCGCACCGAAGATGAGCCGAAGCCCGCGCTCATCAAGGCGTTCAAGCTGACCGAGGTGCAGGCGGAAGCCATCCTCAACATGCGGCTCAGGTCTCTGCGCAAGCTGGAGGAGATGGAAATCCGCCAGGAGCACGACGCGCTTTCCAAGGAGCAGAAGACGCTCAAGAAGCTGCTCGGTTCGGAGAATCTGAAGAACGAAAAGCTGATTGAGGAAGTCAGGGAGATCGACGCCAAGTTCGGTCTCAAGACCAAGCTCGGCGCACGGCGCACGCTGATCGCCGCCGCAAAGGATGTGGAGAAGCTCCTCGCCATTGCCGAGGAAGTCGCCACCATCGAAACGCAGGTGGAGAAGGAGCCGATCACCGTCGTTTGCTCGCAGAAGGGCTGGCTGCGATCGTTCAAAGGGCACATCGAAGAGAGCGATGCCGTCAAATACCGCGAGGGCGACCGGAAGCGTTTCTGGGTCCATGCGGAAACGACCGACAGACTGATGTTGTTCTCCACCGATGGCCGTTTCTTCACGCTCGATTGCGCCAAGCTGCCGGGCGGTCGCGGCAATGGCGAGGCCATTCGCACCTTCATCGATCTGCCGTCGGACGCCGATCTCGTGTCGATGTTTGTGCATGCGGAAGGCCGTAAGTTGCTGCTCGCATCCACATCGGGCCACGGCTTCATCACCAACGAGGACGAAGCCGTCGCCATGACCAAGGCGGGCAAGCGCGTGATGAATGTGAAGACAGGATCAGAAGCGACCGTGTGCCGCTTTGTGGATGGCGATTCCATCGCTGCGGTGGGCGAGAACCGCAAGATGGTGATTTTCCCGCTGGCCGATCTTCCCGAAATGGCACGCGGGCAGGGCAATTATTTGCAGCGCTACAAGGATGGCGGCCTGCTCGACGCGACCACGTTTCGATGGAAGGAAGGCCTGAAAGACGAGAACAACCGCTCCTTCACGCCGAACGAGTTGAAGGACTGGAAGGGCGCGCGCGCGCAGGCGGGCCGTCTGGTTCCGCGCGGCTGGGCCAAGAGCGGCAAATTCGCGATTTAGCGTGGCGGCTCCTCTGGCTTGGTGGCACACTTTGCCGCCACCACAGGAGTTCAGGGTCATGCGCATCAATGCCGTTGTTCTTGCCGCCTGCGCCATCATGGCCATGTCCGATGCCGCCCAGGCGGGATGGGATTCGCATGCACCGCGCGATGCCTGTCTTGTCGGCACCTGGAAGATGACATCGGGCGGCGCGGAAGAGTGGATGCGCCAGAACATTCACAAGGCGCATGTCACGGCGATGTCCGCGCAGAACAACACCATCACGCTGAAAGCCGATGGCACCTTCATGACGGGTCACGCCACGGCCAAGGCGAATGTGGAAGCCAATGACGGCACGATGCACGGAACCGGCACCATGCAGGGGCAGGCGAGCGGGCACTGGTCGGCAGGGCGCGGTACGCTCAAGCTGTTCACAGAGGCCATGAATGCGCAGGGCAAGGTGACAATCACCGGACCCGATGGCCGCCCGATCACCGTGAACACGCATCCGCAGGGGCCGCAGGATTCCGCGATGACCTATAGCTGCCGCGGCGCAGCTTTCACCACCACGCAGCCAATGCCGCGCGGCACCGCCATGACGACGACCTACACGAAGCTGCCCTAGGGCACGAATGCTTTGACCTAGCCGGGATAGACCCCGGCGAGGACCTCGCGAAAGTGACCCTTCACGGCTTCGTTGCAGCGGCAACTCAGGCGGTTCATCGTTTCCATGTCGCGGATGACAAGCGAGCCGCGCCGTGTTTCCACCGCGCCGATGGATTTGAGAGTCTGGATCACGCGGCTCACATAGCTGCGGCCCACACCCATCATGGTCGCAAGCTGTTCCTGCGTGAGCGTGATGGTGCGATCGCCCGTGCGCTCGATGGCCGCCAGCACCCATTTGGCCGTGCGCTGTTCGATGGTGTGTGCGGCATTGCAGGCCACAGACTGAAACACCTGCGCCACCAGACAATCGGCATAGCGCGAGAAGAGATTGCGTATGGCGGGTGATTGCGACTTCACCCTGTCGATATCGCCAAGAGACGCGCGCAGAACGGTGCCGCCATGATGGACGACGCAGCGCGCATAGGCAGGCAGGCGTCCATTGCTGACGATACCGCCGGCCGCGCCTTCACGGCCAATCATCGCGGTTTCGACATGATGACCGTTCGGCAGAACGACCGTGTACGACGACAGCGTGGGTCCGCAGGGAAAGAATGCAAATTCCACCACGTCGCCCGGCTCGTGAAGAACCTGACCGTTTTTCGCCTGCCATACCGACAGGATCGGTTTGATGATCTCCAGATCATCCGCACGCAAGGCGCGCAAAAGATTGTTCGCCACATTGCTTGCGGCGTGCATGTGCAATTCCGAACCCAAATTCGTGTTCCCCATGGACGTGGAACATGTAGCGCCTTTTATTCGCGCCTTCTGCTCACTAGTGAACAGACAGATCGCTTTGAGGTTCCCTAAATTGTTCCGGCCAGGATGGGGCACGTCCGGGGTAATCTTGCAGCGTCGGGCGCATGCTCCCCGCAATTGAAAGCGACATACTTGTCCACATTTGCAGCCGCCATGCCGCCACAGGCGGATTGGCGAACCATTCCGGATGCAATTCCACAAATCGTCTGGTCGGCAAATTCCGACGGCATCCACGACTATTTCAATGACCGCTGGCATGACTTCACGGGCATTCCCAAGGCCGCCGCAGGCGATGAGGCGCGCTGGCACGTCGTGCATCCTGCCGATGTCGATCTGGCGCGCGTACTCTGGCGGGAGGTGCTCAAGACCGGGGAGCCGTACGAGATCCGCTACCGGCTGCGGCATCATTCCGGCGAATATCACTGGTCACTGTGTCGCGCGCATCCGCTCAAGGGCGCGGGCGGAGAGATCGAGCGCTGGTTCGGCACCTGCACGGACATTCACGCACTCATGCTTGCGGAGAGTCAGCTCGAACTTGTGAGCCGCGAACTCACGCACCGGATCAAGAACATTTTTGCCGTTGTCGGAGGTCTGACGGCGCTGACCGCGCGCGGCTACCCGGAGGCGCAGAGCTTTGTGCGCGCCTTGCGGCAACGCTTCACGTCGCTGGCGCAGGCCTACGACATCTTGCCCGCGAGCGGCGCGGGCCGTTCGTCACTCCATCCTCCGGGGCAAAGCATGATGCGCGTGGTGCGCGCGGTGCTGGAGCCCTATGGCAGCGAAAGCGCAGGTCACCCAATACGCATCACGGGAGACGATCCCTCGATCGGCTCGCTGGCGTCGGTTTCCATCGCGCTCATCCTGCACGAGCTGGCGACGAATGCGGTCAAGTACGGCGCGCTGTCCTTGCCGGATGGCGCCGTCGAATTTCATTGTGACGCTGCGCAGGGCAATGGCGTTCTGACCTGGATTGAGCATGGCGGGCCGGCGATCGACACCGCGCCCGAGCTTTCGGGCTTCGGTTCTGTCGTTCTCAATCTTGCCACCGCGCAGCTTGGCGCAACGCTTTCGCGCGAATGGCGCAGCGACGGGCTTTCGGTACGGCTGGAATTTCCCCTGAGCCATCTTGCCGCCTGAGGGCGATGACAGCTTCCGGCGAGTCGTGAAATAGTGTGCCCGACAGCAGGGGGCGCGCCATGAGTTTTCACGACGTTACATTCACCACCGATGGTCCGCTTGGCATCATCACGCTGGCGCGTCCACAATTCCGCAATGCGCAAAGCTATCGCATGCTTGATGAAATCGAGAGCGCATTTCAGTTGGCGAAGGCCGACAAGAGCCTGCGCGTCGTCATCGTGCGCGGCTCGGGCGGGCACTTTTCGACCGGGCACGATCTTGGAACGCCCGACGCGCTGGCCTATCGCAAGGCGCTGGGCGCGGAGCCCGGCATCGAAAGCTACGATCAATTCCGCAAATACAACCTCGATCTGCTGATCGGCTGGCGCAATTTCGAAAAGCCCACCATCGCGATGGTCGAAGGCTATTGTATCTATGCGGGCTGGATGCTGGCGGCCTGTTGCGACATTGTTTTTGCCAGCGAGGATGCGCAGTTTCTCGCCGGCTTCGTGGAGTATATGTCGATCCCGTGGGATATCGGCATCAGACGCGCGAAGGAGTTGTGCTTCGAAAGCCGGTTCATCACCGCGAAAGACGCGGCGGATTACGGCTTTGTAAACCGCGTGCTGCCACAGGCCGATCTGGAGCGCGAGACATATGGCTTTGCGCGCCGCGTCGCGGAAAATACACCGGGCGCGCTGCGCTTCGCCAAGGTGCAGATGAACAAGGCGCAGGATGCGCAGGGCTACACGAAAGCGCTGGAAGATTCCTTCGGCGACTACGTGGCGATGATGAATGTGCTCGAAAGCGAAATGCGCGTGGAAGGCGAACGGCGGCTTACCACCGTCGACCTCGCCGTGAAGGGTCGCAAGGGGGAGCGCTTCGGCCTGAAAAAGCCGTAAGGCCGGTTTCCCTTTGCACAGGGCCACATTCTGCTAGGCTCCCGGCCAACGATAGAAAATCAGGCCGGGGAGCCCTCATTGTCCGACAAGCCATCCGCCGCCGAGGCGGGCGAAGCTGCCGCGCCCGATGGGCCAATTCTGACCGGCAAATCGGAGTCCACGGGCTTTTCGCCTGCCTACACGAATTACGTGCTCGTGATGGTGACGCTGGTTTACGTCATCAATTATCTGGACCGGCAGATCCTCGGCATCCTCTCCAAGCAGATCAAGGTCGAGTTCAATCTTGAAGGCTGGCAGATCGGCGTTCTGAACGGCCCTGCCTTTGCGCTGCTTTACGCCATCCTTGGTATTCCCATCGCGCTTCTGGCCGATCGGACCAACCGGCGCACGCTCATTACCCTGTCGATGACATTATTCAGCCTGATGACGGTGCTTTCCGGTTACGCCAAACACTACTGGCATCTGCTCGCATTCCGTATCGGCACGGGTATCGGTGAAGCAGGAACGGGCCCGGCTATCAATTCGATCATTGCCGATCTTTATCCGCCGCAGAAACGCGCCGCCGCGCTGTCGTTCTACACAGCGGGCTTAAACATTGGCCTTCTCATCGGCTTTTTCGGCGGCGGCTGGATCGCGGAGCATTATGGCTGGCGGCATGCCTTTTGGGCCGCTGGCATCCCGGGGCTCATTCTCGCTGTCGTTGTGCAACTCACCGTTCGCGAACCAAAGCGCGGCATGGTGGAAAAGCTCGAAGACAAGAGCGGCGCGCAGGGTTTCTGGACGGTCGCGCGCTATCTGTGGGCGCAGCCTTCGTTTCGTTGGATGTCTGTCGGCACGGGGCTGAATGCTTTCGGCGGGTATGCTGGCATCACCTTCATTCCGCTCTTTCTCTATTACTCGCACGGCCTCAAGGAAGCGCAGATCGGTCTTGTGCTTTCCATTCTGACCGGCGTGTTCGGCGCGCTCGGCACCTATCTTGCCGGCGTGTTCGCGGATCGCTTCGGCGCGAAGGATGTGCGCTGGAATCTCTATGTGCCGATCATCGCGGTGTTCGTCGCGATTCCGTTCGCGCCGTTCTTCTATCTCACGGACAACATCTATATCGCGCTCACGGCGGCGATCGTTCCTTCGCTGGTGGGTGCGGCTTATGTGGGGCCAGCCTATGCGGTCACGCAGCGCCTCGTGCCCCTGCGGATGCGCGCAACGGCGGTGGCCTTGTTGCTCTTCGTGCTGAACGTCATCGGTTACGGTCTTGGCCCGCCGGTGATTGGTTATTTCGCAGACCTGCTCACGCCCTGGGCCGGGAACGATTCCTACCGCTATGCCATGCTCTTCGGCATGATTACCGCGCTATCCGGTGCCTACTGTTACTGGCGCGCCACGCGCACGCTCAAAACCGATATCGCGCGGGTTGTGGAGTCGGGCGCGTCGTAAGAAGCCGCTAGACTTCCGGAGGTTGGGAGATCGGGTATGAGGCTGTTTCGCCAGTTCGCGTGGGTGGCGTGCGCGCTTTTCGCCATGTGGTCAGCGGCCATCGTCGGTGCTGACCATCAGGAACGCGCGCGGGCGTTGATCGCCGAACTGACGGGCGAACGCATTGCTACGGCCCCACCGGTTGTTGCGCAAGAGAACGCCATCCCCGTTCCCGCGCCGCGTCCCTATGTGAAGCTCGCACAGAACGAAGAAACCATTCCGCCGGAACCGCCGGCGTCCGCCGGTCCCATCACGAACGAAACCGCGGATGCCGTCGCGCAGCGTTTGCGCATGAAGGTGCCGGCAGAGCTGATGGGGTACTTCAACGTCTATCTCTATGTGAGCAAAGCGGCGGAGGGGCAGTGGGCCCAGCACATGTTCGTCTTCCACAAGGATGACATCGGCGATCTTGTTTATGAGAAGAGTTTTCCCGTCTCCACAGGCCGCGAACGCTGGGAGCGCTATTTCACTTCGACGCCCGTTGGCATCTTCCAGCTTGATCCGCATCGTTTTGCGGAACGCCACTGGTCGCGCACATGGCGTGCGCCCATGCCATGGGCCATGTTCCTGAATTACACCAAGCGCGGCCGCCTTACGGGGATCGCGCTGCATTCGGCGAGCAGCCATGTGAAGGAGCTTGGCCATCGCGCCTCTGGCGGCTGCGTACGGCTGCCGCACGAACTCGCGCAGGAACTTTTCGAACGATTCAAGCGCGAAGACTATGGTCCGGTGCCGGTGTTCCGCGTCGATTCGGAAGGCTCCACGAGCAGGAGTGGCGAGATCCTGCGCACGGCTTCCGGCAAGCCGGTGATGACAATGGGCTACCAGGTGCTGCTGTTCATCGAAGATTACCCCGGCGGCCCGACCACCGTGGCGGTTCTTTCCTGATTTCAGGCGGCTTTTGCTTGGCCCGCGCCGCGGGTTGCTGTTAACCTCGCCATGCGCCGAAACGGGACACTGGGCCCCGAAACGGGCAAATTCGCTGGAAATTCGGGTTGGCGGGCGGATGGGTTTGTTAAGGAAGATCAGCGCGGCCTACATGGCCATGGCGTCCGTCTACACGGTCGCCATCCTGCTGGATCGCCATCCCGAAACCGCCGCCGCACTGAAGGCGGGCGCGCAATATGCCGCCGTCACGCTGCGCGACGATGTTGCCGTTCCCGCCTTTGAGTTCACCAGCAAACAGGTTGCCGTCGCCGTGGCGGTGATCGGCGACACGGTGAACCCGCCGGTGCAGGTGGCCAAAGCACCGGAAAAGGCCGCGCCGGCAAAGCGCATCGAACCGGAAAAGAAAATCGCGCGCGGCGAAGGGAAGAAGCAGACGCCCGCACTGCGCCCCAGCATCGGCGAAACGCCCGCGCCAGTGATGGAAGCAAAGCGTGCCGAACCACAAAAGCCGGTTGTTGCCGAGCGCACGGAAAAGCCCAAGGAGCAGCCCGCCGAGAAGCAGGTAGCGGAAGCCGCGAAACCGAAAGCGCCGCTGACGCTTGCGCCGGAGCAGCCCGCAGAACCCTCTTTTGTGGATACGAAACCGCCTTCGCAGGCCGAGATCGCGCGCGTGAGCCAGCGCCTGCGTGACAGCCTCACACCCGAACTGCTCGCCCATTTCGAACTGTTTCTCTATGTGAGCAAGGCCTCGCGCGGGCCCTTGGCGCAGCGCATGTATGTCTATGCCAAGCAGCCGGATGACGGGCTGAAAATGCTCTACAACTGGCCCGCATCCACGGGCCGCGAAAAGGTGGAATACAATTCCGCCGGCCGCAAACTGCCGAGCTTCACGCCGCAGGGCTATTACGAACTCGATCCGGATCGCATGTTCCGCCGCTACCGCTCGGTGCAGTGGAACCAGCCCATGCCGTTTGCGATGTTCTTCAACTGGATCAATGAAGGCAATGAAACGGGCCTTGCCATTCATGCCGCGCATGGCGACGACATCGGCCTTCTGGGGACGCGCGCGAGCGCGGGATGTGTGCGCCTCGCACCCGAAAACGCGGCGCTGCTCTTCGATCTCGTGAAGAAGCAGTACAAGGGCCTGATGCCGAAATTCGCCTATGACCGCCGCACCGCCACCATGAGCAACACGGGCATGCTGGTGCACAATTCCGATGGCCGCGTGCAGCTGACGCAGGGCTACAAGGTGCTCGTGTTCATCGAGGACTTCGGCGGCGAGGATGTGGTCGCGGCGTTGTTCTGATCGCCATCAGGCGTGACCGGTAAACAGCCAGATCAGAATAATGATCGGAATGGGAATGCCGATCACCCAAAGCAAGATGGAACGCATGACCATTAGCCTCGTGCGCGGTTGCACGAAGATAATGGTTCAGCAAGACGGAAGTTCCCCGTTCGCTCAGCGCCGCAATTCGTAGAGCGCGATGGCGGCGGCGTTGGACACGTTGAGGCTTTCCATCGCGCTTTCGATGGGAAGGAAGGCCGCGGTGTCGCAATGCTCACGCACGAGGCGACGGATGCCTGCGCCTTCCGAGCCCAGCACCAATGCCACATCGCCCGCATTGTTCACGGCTTCGCGGAAGTCCATTTCACCGTCGCCCGCCAGCGCGATGCGCCAGAAGCCGAGTTTCGCAAGCTCATCCAGCGCGCGCGCGATGTTCACCACGCTGACATAGGGCACGCTGTCGAGCGCACCCGATGCGGCCTTGGCGAGCGCACCGGCTTCGGGCGGCGCATGGCGGTCCTGCACCACCACAGCCGATGCACCGAACGCCGCCGCCGAACGCAGGATGGCGCCGGTGTTGTGCGGATCGGAAAGCTGATCGAGCACCAGTACAATTCTTCGCCGGCCTGCGACGGGTTGGCCGGCGGCGTCGCGGGCCGGCGCACCCAAGACTTCCTCCAGATCGCGCTGGGGCAGGGGCTCGCAATTGAGCGCCACGCCCTGATGTACCGCGCCGGGTGGCAACAATTTTCCCACCGCATCCGCATCGGCGGTTTCGTGGCGCACGCGGCCAAGGAGCTTCGCACCGATCTCTTCGGCGGCGCGCTCCGTCAGCACGGCCCGATGCAGCTTGCGGCGCGGATTGGCGAGCGCGGCTTTCACCGCATGGAGGCCATAGAGCCAGATGCCGGAGGCCTGCCGCGGCGAAGCTCCACGCTTGGGGCTTTGCGGGCGCTGCGGTTGATGCCCATGCGAGCGGGTTTGCGGGCGGGCTGAGGGGCGCGATGGGCGGCGGTCTTTGCGGGGCATGGCGGTCTTATAGGCATGTTCTGGCCCGCGCGTCTCCGGGAAGTTTCGCGCGATTATCCTTGGCGCCGCTTGCGGTTGACACAGGCCGCCAATTGCCCGATATCCGCCCGCCGCGGCTGAACAATCCGCGAGCAAATTCCTGAGTTTGGGGGAATGTCCCGAGCGGCAAAGGGGGCGGACTGTAAATCCGCTGGCTACGCCTTCGTAGGTTCGAGTCCTACTTCCCCCACCAGCCTTCCCACAGGGCGAAGGCGGGCTTGTTTCACGAGCAAGGGCTCGGCAAGCCATATGTTTCGTGAGAAGGTCAATCCTTCGCGGGTGTAGCTCAATGGTAGAGCCATAGCCTTCCAAGCTAAAGACGAGGGTTCGATTCCCTTCACCCGCTCCAATTTAAGCCGCGCCTAAATCGCCATCCCATTCCCCTCTAGCCACTCCAACCCGCGCGCGATTTCGCTTGCGTGCATGGCGCGCGCCTCGGCGAGGACGTCATCGCGCAGTTTGGTGTCGTAGGCGTGTTCAGGGGCTTTGGAGTAGCGCGTCATGTCGGGGCTTGCGGCGATGGCCGTGATTTCGTCTGCGCTTGCCGTCACGTTGAGATGCGCGAAACATGCAGCCAGCGATGCGGATGGATTGGTGAGGAAATCGTCGAAGTCGAGCCACATGGCGCGTTCGCCCGCGATCTTTGCGGCTTCGGTGAGCGAGGCCATTTCCGCCGCCCAGCTCATCGCCACCAGTTCGCCCATGCTTTGCGGTTGCCCGACGTTTCCTGATCGCTTTTGCAACCGGCGCAGACGTGAGGGCGCGTAGTGCTGAAGTTCGCGCGGCGAGTTCGGTGCGCCGAGGATGGTGGCGAGGAATGTCTCCGCGCTCACCTTCATCAGGATGGCGCGCGGCGCGGAGGGTCGGGCCATGATCTCCGGCGCCAGCGCGGACACATAACTCGTCGCCTTGATGAGGGCGCGCTCGGTTGGCGCGAAGGTGCGGGACCAGAGGCGGAGGAAGGTCGTGAGCCGGGCGTCGAAATCGGATTCGCTGATGGGGCGGGGTAGCTGGGCCGGGTCGGTGCGCATTGCCACCAGCGTGCGCAAGATGGCGGGTTCCCGCAGGCAATGGATGGCGGGATGCTGGCCCAACAGCCGGGCGAGCAGGGTAGAACCCACATGACCAATGTGGAATATAAAGTCGCAAGCCTCTGGCAGGTCATCTGCGGCTTCGGTCACCATGGCGAAGGGCACAACCCGGCTCGCCACCCCCTGAAAGGCCCGCTCGTCCAGGAAACTGGCCGTCTCATATCCCGCTCTTGTCAGCCGGGCGATGGAAACGGAATCGGTCCCCGGCGCGAAGAGGTGGGGGAAGAGTTCCGGCGAGACGCGCAGGGCTTGGACAAAGGGGTCGGAGGACGGCGGCATGGGCGGCAATCTGCATGGGTTGCGCGGGCCTGTCTGCCCCCAAAAATCCCGGCATTTACCGCTTGCTAAGGGTGGGGGTGACTGGTAAAAGCCCCGCCTTCGGCAAAAGCCGGTGTCGCGCTGGCGGGTTTAAGGAAGACCCGCCCGGCGCGCTGTCTTTTGCCCGAAGGAGTGTAGCTCAGCTGGTAGAGCGGCGGTCTCCAAAACCGTAGGTCGCGGGTTCGAACCCTGCCACTCCTGCCAATTGGATCGGCGAAGAACGGAACAGCTCAGGTGGCAGACACGGCAAAGAAAGCGGCCGATACCGCAAGCAAGGACGTGCCAGCCCCGCGCGCCGCACGCGGCGGTCCGCTGAAGTTCTTCCGCGAAGTACGCCGGGAAGCTTCAAAGGTTACGTGGCCGAGCTGGAAGGAAACCTACCTCACCACGATCATGGTGTTCATCATGGTCGGTCTGACGATGGTGTTCTTCTTCGGTGTGGATTGGATTTTGGCGATGGGCGAACGCTGGCTCATCGGCGCGCTTTGAGTGCGGCGGGAACAACGAACGATAGGCCTCATATGAGCGAAGCAGGCACACAACCGGCTCGTCAGAGCAACCCGAACGCGAAGTGGTACATCGTCCACACCTACTCGAATTTCGAGCGGAAGGTGGCCGAGGAGATCAAGCGTCAGGCCCAGATTCAGGGTCTCGAGGATCTCGTGGAAGACGTGCTGATTCCGACTGAGGAAGTGGTGGAAGTTCGCCGCGGCCAGAAGGTCAACGCGGAACGCAAATTCCTTCCCGGCTATGTGCTGCTGAAGGCGCAGCTCACGGACGAGGCCTATCACCTTGTGAAGAACGTGGCGAAGGTCACGGGCTTCCTCGGACAGAACAACAAGCCCATGCCGCTTCGTCAGGCGGAAGTGGATCGCATTCTGAATCAGGTGACCGAAGGCGCGGAACGTCCCAAGCCCTCGATCATGTTTGAAATCGGCGAACAGGTGCGCGTGGCCGACGGTCCGTTCACCTCATTCAATGGCGTGGTGGAAGAAGTGGACGAAGACCGTTCGCGCCTCAAGGTGGCGGTGTCGATCTTCGGTCGCGCAACGCCGGTGGAACTGGAATTCACGCAGGTCGAGAAAGTCTGACCTGGTGATTGCGGGAGGAGCGCTTCGCTCCGCTTGAACCGCTAAGCCGCAAAGGAGGCGGCGAAAATGGCGAAGAAGATTGTGGGTTACGTCAAACTGCAGGTTCCCGCCGGCGCGGCCAATCCGTCGCCGCCGATCGGTCCTGCGCTCGGCCAGCGCGGCCTGAACATCATGGAATTCTGCAAGGCGTTCAACGCCAAGACGCAGGACATGGAAAAGGGCATGCCGATCCCGGTGACCATCACCGCGTTTTCGGACAAGTCGTTCACCTTCGAGATGAAGACGCCGCCGGCGTCGTTCTTCCTGAAGAAGGCGGCGAAACTTTCCAGCGGTTCGAAGACTCCGGGCCGCGCCTTCGCGGGCACGGTGACGAAGGACCAGGTGCGCCAGATCGCTGAAACCAAGATGAAGGATCTCAACGCCAATGACGTTGAGGCCGCGATGCTGATGATCGAGGGCTCCGCGCGCTCGATGGGCATCCAGGTGGCGGAGTAACGGCGATGACGAAACTCTCCAAGCGTTTCAAGAAGGTCATCGAAGGCGTCGATGGCAACAAGTTCTACGACCTCGAAGAGGCCGTGAAGCTCATCAAGTCGCGTGCGACCGCGAAGTTCGACGAGACGATCGAAGTTGCGATCAATCTCGGCGTCGATCCGCGCCATGCCGACCAGATGGTGCGCGGCGTCGTTTCGCTGCCGAACGGCACGGGCCGCGCGCTGCGCGTCGCCGTGTTCGCCAAGGGCGCGAAGGCCGACGAAGCCAAGAAGGCCGGTGCGGATATCGTCGGCGCGGATGATCTGTTCGAAATCGTGAACAAGGGCGAAATCAACTTCGACCGCTGCATCGCGACGCCGGACATGATGGGTCTGGTTGGCCGTCTCGGTAAGGTGCTCGGCCCGCGCGGCATGATGCCGAACCCGAAGGTCGGCACGGTGACGATGGACGTCACCACCGCCGTGAAGGATGCCAAGGGCGGCGCTGTCGAATACCGCGTCGAGAAGGCCGGTATCGTGCAGGGCGGTGTCGGCAAGGCAAGTTTCACCGAAGACGCGATCGTGCAGAACGTCAAAGCGTTCGTGGACAGCGTCGTTAAGGCGAAGCCGACCGGCGCAAAAGGCACGTATCTGAAGAAGATCGCGCTGTCTTCAACGATGGGTCCGGGCGTGAAGATTTCGCCTGCCTCCGTAGGCGTGGCGCAGGTGTAACGAGGTTCTTCGCGTCCATCGTTTGCCGATGGATGCGGAAAGAGTGTTTCGGCGGACGATCGCCGGAAAGCCTGTCCGAGACCGCTGGTGTACTTCGGTACTTAATCTTCCAGCGCAGACGGGGAAAGAAACCGGATTTGCGAAGTTCGCTTCGCCATTCGGGTTTGGACCCTGGGACGGGAAGGCACACGGCCAGCAACCGTGTGCATGTCACAGGGCGGTGAGCGGATCGTCACGTTCGCCGGTTGAAGGTGGTCTCACGCCGAAAAGCGTCAGGCCATCAAAGGAGAGCAAAGTGGAAAGAACCCAGAAGGCGGAAGTCGTCAAAGACCTCAACGGTCTTTTTGCCGGCGCCGGCTCGGTGGTGGTCGCCCACTACACCGGCATGACGGTGGCACAGATGAGCGAGCTCCGGTCGCGCATGCGCGCGGCAGGCGCCACGTTCAAGGTTGCCAAAAACCGTCTTGTCGTTCGTGCGCTCCAGGGAACGGCTGCAGAGTCGATTGCCCACCTTTTCAAAGGCCCCACTGGCATTGCCATCAGCAATGACCCGATTGCGGCTTCGAAGGTGGCGGTCGCCTACGCCAAGGAAAACGAGAAGCTCGTGATCCTGGGCGGCGTGGTCGGAACGACGGCACTGGACGTGGCGGGCGTGAAAGCCCTCGCGGAACTGCCGTCGCTCGATGAGCTGAGGGGCAAGATCGTTGGTCTGCTTCAGGCCCCGGCGACAAAGATCGCCGGTGTTCTGCAGGCGCCCGCCGGTCAGCTGGCCCGCGTCATCAGCGCGTATTCCACCAAGGAAGCGGCGTAAGCCAGGCGATACCAGACAATATCCAAACCCGACTAAGGAAAGACGAAAATGGCAAATCTCGAACAACTGGTTACCGATCTTTCGGCTCTGACGGTCCTCGAGGCCGCCGAGCTGTCGAAGATGCTCGAAGAAAAGTGGGGCGTTTCCGCCGCGGCTCCGGTCGCGATGGCGGCGGCTCCGGCGGCAGGTGCTGCCGCTGCTCCGGCAGCCGAGAAGACCGAGTTCACGGTCGTCCTGGCTGATGCCGGCGACAAGAAGATCAACGTCATCAAGGAAGTCCGTGCCATCACCGGCCTCGGCCTGAAGGAAGCCAAAGACCTCGTCGAAGGCGCCCCGAAGGAAGTGAAAGCGGACGTCCCGAAGGACGAAGCGGCGAAGATCAAGAAGCAGCTCGAAGACGCTGGTGCGAAGGTCGAGCTGAAGTAAGGAGTGGGAGCGGGTTGAATTACCGCTCGCGCGTACATATTTGGTTCCCCCACCCCCAGGCGGAGATTCGCTCCGCCTGGGCCGGTGGGTCTTGCCATTTGAATTGCCTACTGAATGACCCCCGCGGCCGCCCCCGGCCCGCGCGGAACCCGGCTTAGAGAATAAGGGATCGCGGAATGACACTCTCTTTCACTGGACGTAAGCGTCTTCGCAAAACCTTCGGCAGCATCGTCGAAGTGGCGGAAATGCCGAACCTCATCGAGGTTCAGAAGACCTCCTATGACCAGTTCCTGCAGGTGGACAAGCAGGCCGATGGCGCACGTCTGGACGAAGGTCTGCAGGCGGTGTTCTCGTCCGTCTTCCCGATCAAGGACTTTTCGGAAAGCGCGCTGCTCGAATATGTGGACTACCACTTCGAGGAGCCCAAGTATGACGTTGAGGAGTGCCAGCAGCGCTCCATGACCTATGCCGCGCCGCTCAAGGTGACGCTGCGCCTCATCGTGTTCGATGTGGATCAGGAAACCGGCGCCAAGTCGGTGAAGGACATCAAGGAGCAGGATGTCTACATGGGCGACCTGCCGTTCATGACCGAGAACGGCACCTTCGTGGTGAACGGAACCGAACGCGTGATCGTTTCCCAGATGCACCGTTCGCCGGGCGTGTTCTTCGATCACGACAAGGGCAAGACGCATTCCTCGGGCAAGCTGCTGTTCGCCGCCCGCGTCATTCCCTATCGCGGATCGTGGCTCGATTTCGAATTCGACGCCAAGGACATCATCCATGTGCGCATCGACCGCCGCCGCAAGCTGCCGGCGACGACGCTGCTCTATGCGCTTGGCCTGTCGCAGGAAGAGATCCTTGCGTATTTCTACGGCAAGATCGCGTTCAAGAAGGTGAAGGATGGCGGCTGGACGACGCCGCTCGAACCCACATGGATGCGCAACGCCAAGACGGCCTGCGACTGGACCAACGCCAAGACCGGCGAAGTTCTTGCCGAAACCGGCACCAAGATCACCCAGCGCGCGCTGCGCAAATGGGCGGAAGAGGGCGTGAAGTCCATTCACGTCACCGACGAGGAACTGCTTGGCCGCTTCTCGGCCATCGACATGGTCTCCACCGCGACCGGTGAGATTTACGTCGAAGCGGGCGACGAACTGACGGCGGCGGGCCTGACCACGCTTGCCGAGCACAAGTTCAACGAAGTGGAAGTCATCAACGTCGATGGCATCACCATCGGCGCCTACATCCGCAACACGCTCGCGGCCGACAAGAACCACAGCCGCGAACAGGCGCTGATCGACATCTACCGCGTCATGCGTCCGGGCGAACCGCCCACGCTCGACACCGCGGAAACGCTGTTCGGCCAGCTCTTCTTCGACAGTGAGCGCTACGACCTTTCGAGCGTTGGCCGCGTGAAGATGAACATGCGCCTGAACCTCGATGCGCCGGATACGATGCGCGTGCTGCGCAAGGAAGACATCCTTGCCATCGTCAAGGCGCTGGCCGATCTGCGCGACGGCCGCGGCGAAGTGGACGACATCGACAATCTCGGCAACCGCCGCGTGCGTTCGGTGGGCGAGCTGATGGAAAACCAGTTCCGCGTCGGCCTCTTGCGCATGGAGCGCGCGATCAAGGAACGCATGAGCGCCGTCGATATCGACACGGTCATGCCGCACGATCTCATCAACGCCAAGCCGGTTGCGGCGGCGGTGCGTGAGTTCTTCGGTTCCTCGCAGCTTTCGCAGTTCATGGACCAGACGAACCCGCTTTCGGAAGTCACCCACAAGCGCCGCATGTCGGCCCTTGGACCGGGCGGCCTGACCCGTGAGCGCGCCGGCTTCGAAGTGCGCGACGTGCACCCGACGCATTACGGCCGCATCTGCCCCATTGAAACGCCGGAAGGCCCGAATATCGGCCTCATCAACTCGCTCGCGACGTTCGCGCGCGTGAACAAATACGGCTTCATCGAGAGCCCGTATCGCAAAGTCGTGGATCGCCGCGTCACGGACGAGGTGATTTATCTGTCGGCGATGGAAGAGGCGAAGTACACGATCGCCCAGGCGAACGCGAACCTCGACAGCCGCAACCGGTTGGTCGACGAACTGGTTTCCTGCCGCAAGGGCGGAAACTTTGTGATGACCACGCCGGACCAGGTCGAGTTCATCGACGTGTCGCCGAAGCAGCTTGTGTCGGTCGCCGCGGCGCTCGTGCCGTTCCTCGAGAACGACGACGCCAACCGCGCGCTCATGGGCTCGAACATGCAGCGTCAGGCTGTGCCGCTGCTGCGCCCCGAGGCGCCGCTGGTTGGCACCGGCATGGAAGACGTTGTCGCACGCGACTCCGGTTCAGCCATCGCCGCACGCCGCTCCGGTGTGGTCGATCAGGTCGATGCCACCCGTATCGTCATCCGCGCTACGGAAGAAACCGATCCCACCAAGCCGGGCATCGATATCTACCGCCTGAAGAAGTTCCAGCGTTCGAACCAGTCCACCTGCATCACGCAGACGCCGCTGGTGAAGGTCGGCGATGCCATCCGCAAGGGCGACATCATCGCCGACGGTCCTTCGACGCAACTCGGTGAGCTGGCGCTCGGCAAAAACGCGCTCGTCGCGTTCATGCCGTGGAACGGCTACAACTTCGAGGACTCCATCCTCATCTCCGAGCGCATCGTGCGCGACGACGTCTTCACCTCGATCCACATCGAGGAATTCGAAACGATGGCGCGCGATACCAAGCTCGGCCCCGAGGAAATCACCCGCGATATTCCGAACGTGGGTGAAGAGTCGCTGAAGAACCTCGACGAAGCGGGCATCGTCTACATCGGCGCCGAAGTGCAGGCGGGCGATATTCTGGTGGGCAAGGTGACGCCGAAGGGCGAAACCCCGATGACGCCGGAAGAAAAGCTGCTGCGCGCCATCTTCGGCGAAAAGGCCGCCGACGTGCGCGACACCTCGCTCCGCGTTCCGCCGGGCGTTACCGGCACGATCGTGGAAGTGCGCGTGTTCAACCGTCACGGCGTCGACAAAGATCAGCGCGCCATGGCGATCGAACGCGCCGAGGAAGAGCGTCTGGCCGAAGACCGTGACGACGAACTGGCGATCCTCGAACGCAACATCTTCTCGCGTCTCGCGGAAATCCTGCTCAACAAGGCGGCCGCGCATGGCCCGAAGGGCATGGAGCCGGATTCGAAGATCACGCAGGCCGTGCTCGACACACTGCCGCGTCATCAGTGGTGGCAGATCGGCCTTCGCAACGACAAGTCGATGGCCGAGATCGAAGCCCTGCGCAAGCAGTACGACGAATCCAAGAACCGGCTCGACAAGCGCTTCGCCGACAAAGTTGAGAAGCTGCGCCGCGGCGATGAACTCGCGCCCGGCGTGATGAAGATGGTCAAGGTGTTCGTGGCGGTGAAGCGCAAGCTGCAGCCGGGCGACAAGATGGCCGGCCGTCACGGCAACAAGGGCGTGATCAGCCGCATCCTGCCGATGGAAGACATGCCGTATCTCGAAGACGGCCAGCCGGTTGACGTTGTGCTCAATCCGCTGGGCGTGCCTTCGCGCATGAACGTCGGCCAGATTCTCGAAACGCATCTTGGCTGGGCGTCCGCGGGTCTTGGCCGCCAGATCGGCGAGGTCGTGGACAAGGTGAAGCGTGACGCGAAAGCCGAACCGCTACGCCGCGCGCTCAAGCAGGTCTATGGCGATGACGAGCGGCTCAAGGAGCTGGACGATCAGAGCCTTATGGAGATGGGCGAGAACCTGCGCTTCGGCGTGCCGATGGCAACACCGGTGTTCGACGGCGCGAAGGAAAAGGACATCGTCGATCTGCTCGGTCAGGCCGGTTTGACGTCTTCCGGCCAGGTCACGCTGTATGACGGCCGTACCGGCGATGCATTCAAGCGCCAGGTCACGGTCGGTTACATCTACATGCTGAAACTGCATCACCTGGTGGACGACAAGATCCACGCCCGTTCGATCGGTCCGTACTCGCTCGTCACCCAGCAGCCGTTGGGCGGCAAGGCGCAGTTCGGCGGCCAGCGCTTCGGTGAAATGGAAGTGTGGGCGCTCGAAGCCTACGGCGCGGCGTACACGTTGCAGGAAATCCTGACCGTGAAGTCCGACGACGTTGCGGGCCGCACCAAGGTCTATGAAGCCATTGTCCGTGGCGAAGACACGTTCGAAGCCGGTATTCCGGAATCGTTCAACGTGCTCGTGAAGGAAATGCGCTCGCTCGGCCTGAATGTGGAGCTGATGAACGGGTAACCCGCCGGTGCGGCGCGCGCGGTGCGCGCCATCGGTGTGATGACATTGGAAAGAGTGGCCGGGCCATGCGCGAAACGCACCTCGGTCACGGAAAGTAAGAGAAAGGCTCGAAAATGAATCAAGAGCTGCTGAACGTCTTCCAGGCCGGCAAGGAAGTCCCCACCTTCGACCGGATACGGATTTCGCTGGCATCGCCGGATCAGATCCTGCGCTGGAGCCACGGCGAGATCAAAAAGCCGGAAACGATCAACTACCGCACCTTCAAGCCGGAACGCGACGGCCTGTTCTGCGCACGCATCTTCGGTCCGACGAAGGACTACGAGTGCCTGTGCGGCAAGTACAAGCGCATGAAATACAAGGGCATCGTCTGCGAAAAGTGCGGCGTCGAAGTCACCGTGCAGAAGGTTCGCCGCGATCGCATGGGTCACATCGAACTGGCTTCGCCGGTCGCCCATATCTGGTTCCTGAAATCGCTGCCCTCGCGCATCGGCCTGATGCTCGACATGACGCTGAAGGACCTGGAACGCGTCCTGTATTTCGAAATGTACGTCGTCATCGAGCCGGGCCTCACGCCGCTCAAGGAGCGTCAGCTTCTGACGGAAGACGAGTACTACAAGGCGCAGGATGATTACGGCGAAGACAGCTTCACCGCCATGATCGGCGCCGAAGCCATTCGCAACATGCTGATGGCGATCGATCTCGAAAAGCTCGCCAACGATCTGCGCGTGGAAATCGCCGGCTGCAATGGCGGCGAAAAGCCGAAGAAGCTGGTGAAGCGTCTGAAGGTCGTGGAAGCGTTCATCGAATCCGGCAACCGCCCGGAATGGATGATCCTGACGCAGGTTCCGGTCATTCCGCCGGAATTGCGTCCGCTCGTTCCGCTGGATGGCGGCCGCTTCGCGACGTCGGACCTGAACGATCTCTATCGCCGCGTCATCAACCGCAACAACCGTCTGAAGCGCCTGATGGAGCTGAAGGCCCCGGATATCATCGTGCGCAACGAAAAGCGCATGCTGCAGGAATCGGTTGATGCGCTGTTCGACAACGGCCGCCGTGGCCGCGTCATTACGGGCGCCAACAAGCGTCCGCTGAAGTCGCTCGCCGACATGCTGAAGGGCAAGCAGGGCCGCTTCCGTCAGAACCTGCTCGGCAAGCGCGTGGACTTTCCGGGCCGTTCGGTGATCGTAGTCGGTCCCGAACTCAAGCTGCACCAGTGCGGTCTGCCGAAGAAGATGGCGCTCGAACTGTTCAAGCCGTTCATCTATGCGCGTCTGGAAGCCAAGGGCTTCAGCCAGACGGTGAAGCAGTCCAAGAAGCTCGTGGAAAAAGAGCGCCCCGAAGTTTGGGATATCCTCGAAGAGGTTATCCGCGAACATCCGGTGCTGCTCAACCGCGCGCCCACGCTGCACCGCCTTGGCATTCAGGCGTTCGAGCCGGTGCTGATTGAAGGCAAGGCCATCCAGCTTCACCCGCTGGTCTGCACCGCCTTCAACGCGGACTTCGACGGCGACCAGATGGCCGTGCACGTTCCCCTGTCGCTCGAAGCGCAGCTGGAAGCGCGCGTGCTGATGATGTCCACCAACAACATCCTCAGCCCCGCCAACGGCAAGCCGATCATCGTGCCGACGCAGGACATCGTTCTGGGCCTCTATTACCTGTCGCTCGAAAAGGACAAGGAAACGGGCGAAGGTTCGCTGTTCAACGACATCGGCGAAATCGAACACGCGCTGTTTTCCGGCGCGGTGACGCTGCACGCCAAGGTGAAGGCGCGCTACAAAACTGTGGATTCGGAAGGCAATCCGGTCACCAAGGTCGTGTCCTCCACACCGGGCCGCCTGATGATCGCGGAAATCCTGCCGCGTCATAAGATGATCCCGTTCGACCTGGTGAACCGCCTGCTGCGCAAGCAGGAAGTTTCTCACCTGATCGACGAGGTCTATCGCCATTGCGGCCAGAAGGAGACGGTGCTGTTTGCCGACGCGCTGATGGCTCTCGGCTTCCGCGAAGCCTGCAAGGCCGGCATTTCCTTCGGCAAGGACGACATGGTCGTGCCCGCCACCAAGACCAAGCTGATCGACGAAACGCGCCATCGCGTGCGTGAGTATGAGCAGCAGTATCTCGATGGTCTGACGACCGACAAGGAAAAGTACAACCTCGTCGTCGACGCCTGGTCGAAGTGCACCGATCAGGTCGCGGCCGAAATGATGAAGGAGATTTCCGAGCCGAAGATCGACCCGGATACGGGCCGCGTCATTGAGATGAACTCCATCTACATGATGAGCCATTCCGGCGCCCGCGGTTCGCCGCAGCAGATGAAGCAGCTTGCCGGTATGCGCGGCCTCATGGCCAAGCCGTCAGGCGAAATCATCGAAACGCCGATCCTTTCCAACTTCAAGGAAGGGCTCACCGTTCTCGAGTACTTCAACTCGACTCACGGCGCGCGCAAGGGCCTGGCCGACACGGCGCTCAAGACCGCCAACTCGGGCTATCTCACGCGCCGCCTTGTGGACGTGGCGAACGATTGCATCATCACGCAGGAAGATTGCGGCACGAAGGGTGGCGTCACCGTTCAGGCCGAAATCGATGGCGGGCAGGTGGTGGCCTCGCTCACGGATCGCATCCTCGGCCGTACCGCGGCGGAAGACATCAAGCATCCCGATACGGGCGATGTCATTCTCAAGCGTGGCAAGGAAATCACCGAAGACGCGGCCGAGCGCATCGAGAATGCGCATGTGCAGAAGGTGCGCGTGCGCTCCGTTCTGTCGTGCGAACTCACCGATGGCGTTTGCGGCAAGTGCTATGGGCGCGATCTGGCGCGCGGTACATCCGTGAATATCGGCGAAGCGGTTGGCGTCATTGCGGCACAGTCGATCGGTGAACCGGGTACGCAGCTTACCATGCGCACCTTCCATATCGGTGGCGCGGCGCAGGTTGCGGGCTCTTCGAAGATCGAGGCCAGCTATGACGGCAAGATCAAGATCGTCAACAAGAACCTCGTGAAGAACTCCGACGGTGAAACGATTGCGATGGGCCGCAACATGCAGATCGCCATCGTCGATCCGAAGGGCAATGATCGCGCCTCCTACCGCATCACCTACGGCGCCAAGCTGAAGGTGGAGGAAGGACAGTCCGTGAAGCGTGGTGACCGCCTCGCCGAATGGAACCCCAACGCGCACCCCGTGCTGACCGAAACCGATGGTATCGTGAAGTACGAGGATCTGGTCTCCGGCATCTCGCTGCGCGACGTGGCGGATGAAAAGACCGGCGTATCCAACAAGGTGGTGATCGACAGCCGTGGCACGGGCTCCAAGTCGCAGGACCTGCGGCCGGCGCTCATTGTCGTCGACAAGAAGGGCAAGATCATCTCGATGCCGACGGGCGAAGCGCGTTATGGCCTCTCGGTCGACGCCATTCTCTCGGTGGAAGACGGTGCGGAAGTGAAAGCCGGCGACGTTCTCGCCCGCATTCCGACGGAAGGCGCCAAGACACGCGACATCACGGGCGGCCTGCCGCGCGTGGCGGAGTTGTTCGAAGCGCGCAAGCCGAAGGAAGCGGCGGTGCTGGCGGAGACCGACGGGTTCGTGGAGTTCGGCAAGGACTACAAGAACAAGCGTCGCGTCATCGTGAAGCCGCGCAATGAGAAGATCGACCCGACCGAATACCTGATCCCCAAGGGTAAGCACATCTCGGTGCGCGAGGGCGATTATGTGGAGAAGGGCGACTACATCGTCGAAGGCAATCCTTCGCCGCACGACATTCTGCGCATCAAGGGCGTGGAAGAACTTGCGACCTATCTCGTGAAGGAAATTCAGGACGTCTATCGTCTGCAGGGCGTGAAGATCAACGACAAGCACATTGAAGTGATCGTCCGCCAGATGATGCAGAAGATGGAAATCCTGGACGGCGGCGATACCACACTGCTAGCCGGCGAACAGGTCGATTGGCTGGAAATGCAGGAAGCCAACAAGAAGACGGTCGAGAATGGCGGCAAGCCGGCCGAAGGCCGTCCGGTGCTGCTCGGCATCACCAAGGCCTCGCTGCAGACGCGCTCGGTCTTCTCCGCCGCGTCGTTCCAGGAAACCACGCGCGTCCTCACCGAAGCGGCGGTTGCCGGCAAGGTGGATACGCTCGAAGGCCTCAAGGAAAACGTCATCGTCGGCCGTCTCATTCCGGCCGGCACCGGCGGCGCCATCGCGCGTCTGCGCCACATTGCAGCCGAACGCGACAAGGCGATCCAGGACGAAATGGCGAAGAACCAGCCCATCGCGCAGATCGAAGGGCCTTCGCCGCAGGAAGCCGCGGAGTAATCCGCTTTTTCTTGCCTATCCAAATGAAAAGGGCTGGTGGAAACACCGGCCCCTTTTTATCGCTACGGTTACAAACCATTCTGTTGTCATGGCCCGCATTCGCGGGCCATGACATTAGTGCTTTGGATCAGGCTCGCGGAATCCACTTCGGTTCCGGCGGAAAAATACCGCCCAAAATGTCCGGCAGCCAGTCGGCCAGCACATCAGGATAGATGCGCTCGGTGCTTGCGCGGATGTCGTCCACCGTGAACCAGCGAATATCCTTGATCACTTCGCGTTCAAGCTCGGTCCAGCCGCTGAAATCGAAATCGGTGCGCGCGGTGCGTGCCACGATGTATTGCTCGCGGAAGAACACAGACTCGCCCGCGATATCGATCACCACATCGTCCAGCCACACGACGGGACCAAGCTCCGCATCGGTGATGCCTGTTTCCTCGGCGATCTCGCGCCGCGCGCCGGTCAACACGTCTTCGCCGTTTTCCAGCCCGCCGCCCACGGTGGCCCAGAACACGCGGCCTTTGTTCAGCCGTTTGTCTTCAAAGCGGATGAGAAGGAGCCGGTTGTCCGGTCCCAACAGCAACACTCTGACGGTCGGCCGCTCGCGCATGATGCGAGCATAGCCGGAGTCGCGCGTATTTCATCGTCAAGGCGGCGCGGCCGAAGCTGCACCGCCCCGATGATGACAGTTTACGTCTTCAGGCGCAGCACAAGCTGCACATCGCGGCCGGGGAGGATGATGTCGTCCTTGTTGATGGAGACGGCATTCCGCTGCACCGCGTTGGTCAGGTTGTGACCGACCAGCGAAAATTCGAGCCATTCCTTGTCGGGAATGGGCCGCCACGCGAACGAGGCGTCGAGCGACATATAGCCTTTGGTCGGCGTATCGCCTGCACCAAGGTCGTTCTGCGCGCCCACATGCAGCAGCATCACATTGGCGTCGAAAGCATCGCTCATCCACGAAAGCCCCGCGCCCAGTTTGTAGGCCGGGATACGCGGCACGTTTCCGCCCTTGTTGAAGGTCGCGCGCACATAGTCGCCGATGAACTCGGCCAGCAGCGAGCCGCTTCCCGCATCCATCAGCGGCACTTCGGCTTTGCCTTCCAGGCCCCAGAACTTCGCGTCCTGCTGCTTGTAGAGGAGGTGCTTGAAATCGAGCGCACCACCCACCACGCAGGTGCCGCTTTCGTCGCAGGTTTGTCCGTCCAGATCGCCGTAGATGTAGCCCTTGAATTGCGTGGTCCAGAGCGAGCCCTCGAAGTTTACCGCGTTGAGTTCGACCCGCATCGTTCCTTCGAGTGAATTGGCGCGTTCAAGGCCAAGGTTGGGATCGCCGATTTCATAGGTGTTCGGCCCGTCATGCGGCCCATGCGCAAAAAGCTCCGTCACGGCGGGCGCGCGCGCGGCGCTGGATGCCGTGATACCGAGCTTCAACCAATCGGTCGCATCGTAGAGAAGGCCAACCGAACCGCTCACTGGCGTGAAGCTGGTCTTGGTGAAGAGCCCGGTCACCGGCGTGCCGGTGATGTCCACCTGTTCCACGCGCCCACCGGCCTGCAGTTTCAGCGCGGAGCCGAGCGGTGCTTCGGTGAAGGCGAACCCTGCGAAGGATTTCGTCGTCGTTGGGTCGAGATAGTCGCGCGCATCGCCATTGGCCGAGAAATCGCGGTTCTGCCATTGAAAGCCAATGGCGGTGGAGGAGAGCGGCCCCATCTGGCCAAACACCGCTTCGGTGCGCGTGTCCCATTCCTCGTTCAGGAACTGGTCGAGCGGCCCGGTCGTGGGATCGACTTCCGTGTGACGGTAGTTGGCATATCCGCCATCGACCGTGATGGAATTGAGCGGGCCCACATCGATGGCGAAGGTGGAGCGCGTAATCAGTTTCGTCTGGTTCATGTCGATATAGGTGGTGTCGCTCGGAATGCCGTAGCGCGCGGTGTTCATGATCAGCGCTGCACCCATATGGGTGTCGTCGCTGAAAAAGTATGTACCGCCCAGCGATGCGCCGCTGCCATTGAAGAAGGAATTGGCCTGCCGTCCCTTTGGCGTGTCGTAGTCGCCCGCGTGACGAAGGAACCCATCGACATGGAAACCAAAATCGCCGATAGCGCCATCGATCAGTGCCGATTGCTGGTCGAGATCGGAATTGGAACCAAAGGTGAAAGTGCCTTCGGCGCTCGGGCCATCCACCAGCGCTTGCGGCACGCGGTCGTTCAGGATGTTCACCACGCCGCCGATGGCCTGGCTGCCATAGCGCAAAGTGGCCGCTCCGCGCACGATTTCGATATTCCGCGCCGATAGCGGATCAATAGGAATGTCGTGATCGGGGCCGATGTCCGAGACGTCGGAACTGCTGATCCCGTCTTCCAGTATCTTCACCCGGTTGGCATCGAAGCCGCGGATGACCGGGCGGCTTGCACCGGCGGCAAAGCCGGTGGCGGAAACGCCGGGGATGTTCTTCAGCGCATCGCCAATGTTCATCGCGCCGGTTTCGGCGATCTGTTTGGCGTCGAGCGTGGAGACGATGGTGGCGAATTGGTCGGCCTTGCCCGCGATGGGTGAGGCGGTAACGACCACGGTTTCCACGCTGTCTTTCGCGGCAGCTGTGGTGGCGGAAATGGCAAGCAATGCGGCGAGCGCGGTGCCCGCCTTCAAACGATTCGAACGCATAACTCCGGTCCTTTCGGATGCCCGCGACCTCGCGCGAGCGAAAACCAAATGAGCCTTGCTTGCGCAGCTCCGCTTCCTTGCGGACGCATCACGCAGTCATGGCAGCGATGATTTGGGAGTTATGCGGAAGGTGGCGCGCGCCCTTGCCAGGCATGCGACAGCGGCGATGCGGAAAGAAGAAGCGCATCGACCAGCGGAATGACGGAAATGACAAACAGAACCGGCAGGGTGGCCGCTGCGGCAGGCGTCAGGAAGCTGCCGGCTTGCGCCATCTGGTGGCAGACCGGGCAGGTCTGATCGCCTGACGGTAGTTTGGCGGGCGCGTTGCCTTTCTTGGACAGGCCGATGCCGGGCACGATGTCCTGCACCTGCAGCGCGCCCTTCGCGTCCACGAACACATTGTGCATGTGTGTCTGCGTCAGATAGGCCTGCATGGTGAAGGCGAAGAGCAGGATGGCCGTCGCCACAAGGCGCGCGAACGAAAGCTCCGCGCGCGTGGCGCGTGCCTTGGTCCCTGATCTTGACCCCGTTCGCATGTGCGAGAGACTAAGCAAGAACCGGGCGGACATCAAACGCGGAAATTGGGAGGCTGACCGCAGCCTTAACGCATAAGATGACAACCATGTTACCGAAGCCCTTCACATGGGACCGCACCCAGGCCCGCGCCGGAAAGTTCGACGGCAAGTTCATCATCGGTGTGCTCACCACCGGGATCTACTGCCTGCCGTCCTGTGCGGCGCGTCCGCCAAAGCCCGAAAACGTGCGCATCGTCAAAACCGAAGACGAAGCAAAGGCTTTGGGGCTGCGCGCCTGCAAGCGCTGCCGTCCGGATCTCTATTATCGCGGCGAGGATGGGAACATTCAGCTGTTCGATGGGCTGGCTACACGTGTGCGCGCGGCGCCCGATGCGTTTGCCGGAACCCCGGCGCTGGCGGCGGCCTGTGGCGTCAGCCAGACGAAGCTCGGCGAATTGATGCGCGATCATGCCCATCTTGCGCCTGCCGCATGGCTTCGCCGCGAGCGGGTGCATTTTGCACAACGCGCATTGCTCGACGGCGAATCGCGTGTGGTGGATATCGGTTTTGAAGCCGGGTTCGAAAGCGAATCCGTTTTCCATCGCCAGTTCCTTGCGCTCACGCGCATGACGCCCGGCGCCTATCGCGCGCTGAAGGGGTCCAGCGTGTTTCTGCTCCATCTGCCGCACGGCTATCGCGCGCAGGAAATTCTCGCTTATCACGACCGCGACAAGGAAAGCCCGTGCGAGCGGGTGGAAGGTCATCGCATTTTCAAGGCGCTGCAAACGCCCGATGGCGCTGGCGTTCTGGAAGTGGCGTTGGAAGGGCCGGGCGCGTGGTGCCGGCTTCATCCGGAACGCAACATGTCGCGCGCGGGCGCGGCCTTTGTGCATGGTGCAGCGCTGCGCATGCTCGGTCTTGAAGGCGATGTTGCCGGTTTTGAAACACGCATGGCGCGCGATGAGGCGATGCTGCCAATGCTTGCGCGCCGCCGCGGCATGCGTCTGCCGCTCACGGCCACGGCGTTCGACGGACTGTGCTGGGCGATCATCGGCCAGCAGATCAATGTGCCCTTTGCCGCCGCGCTTCGGCGCGAAGTACTGAACCTTGCGGGCGAGAAGATTGGTGCCATGCGCGCCCATCCCGATGCGGCGCGCGTTGCCAATCTGACAGTGGGCGATCTCACCGCGCGGCGCTATTCGCGCTCGAAGGCGGAATATGTGATCGGTGCGGCCGAAGCGGTGGCCTCCGGCGCGCTCGATCCGGACGCGATGGCGGCAGGCTCGGCGGTGGCGGCGGAACGAAGCCTGAAGAAAATCCGCGGTATCGGCACATGGACCGCGCGCTATATGCTGCTGCGCGGCGCAGGCTTTGCCGATTGCGCGCCGGTGGGCGACAGTGCGCTCGCCACCGCCCTGCAGAAACTGCACAGGCGCAACGACCGGCCCGAACATGAAGAAGTGGACCGGATGATGCGCGCCTTCGCGCCGCATCGCAGTTTGGCAACTGCCCATCTGTGGGCCAGCCTCAAGGATGCGGCATGAGTACGGACAAGGTTTACTGGTCGCCGATCAAAAGCCGCTTCGGCGATTTTGCCGCGTGGGTGGATGGCAAGGGACGTCTCCTACGTTTCCATCTGCGCGCGAAGAACGCGGCCAGCGTGGACCGCAACGCCGTGCGCGACGAGACAGCATTGGCGGATGTCCAGCAGCAGATTGCCGAATACGATGCGGGCACGCGCAAGAGTTTCGATGTCACCCGTGCGGCGGAAGGTACGGGCTTTCAGCACGAAGTGTGGGAAGCGCTCTGGCGCATTCCCTATGGCGTCACCACTTCCTATGGCGCGCTGGCGAAGGAACTTGGCTATCCGGGTGGCGCGCGCGCCGTGGGGCTTGCCAACGGACAAAACCCCATCGGCCTGATCGTGCCCTGCCATCGGGTAATCGGTGCGGATGGCAGCCTCACAGGCTATGGTGGCGGCCTTCCCTTGAAGAAGGCGCTCCTCGCGCACGAAGCGACGCATGCCGTGCGCGAGGGCGATCTGTTCTCTCGCGCGAGCTAATGCGGCGCGGTGTGCAGCGCGTAGCGGATGAACAACGACAGATCGAGCGGGCCGGACTGATACCACTCCACCGGATGCTGCAAGCCTTCCACCGATGATCCATATTCCGGGCCGAAGGCGGTGGCGGTCTGTTTCGCGTCATCCACGATCAGCTTGAGCAGCGCGGCGCGGTATTGCTCCGGTCCCACGATGGTTAGATCCCACCGCGCCTCGCGAAGGATTTCGGTGCGGCCCGATATCGGCGTCGCCTTCACAAATTTCTCGATGCGGGCGGCGGCGCCATCGAAGGTGTCGTCCTTTGTCACGGGCGTCTTTACGATCACATAGGCAACGCTTGTCTCAACCTTGTTGTCCGGCTGGATTGCGCGTTCGATCATGGTTTCATCAAAGGGCGAAACGATGTCGTCCTTGGTCACGGCCAACGAGATTTTTCCGTTGCTGTGCGCCGCGCGGATCATGTTGCGCAGCGTGGTCTTCAATTCGTTGATGCGCGCGCCCGGATCGCGGGTGTCACAGACCACGCGCACGCGGGTGATGAGAAAGTCCGCCCGCTTTACCAGCACGGTGTTGGGAATGCTGGCGGATTCGTAGTCCACGATCCGCGATCCGGTGACGACGATTTCCTCGTTCTCGGCGTTAGCGGTGGCTGAAAAGAGCAATGCGGCCAAACCAGCCGCGAAGGCGATGTGTTTGCGCATGTCGGTATCCCCCTCAAGACAGCCAAAGCTGGCGCTTCGCGCATGACGGAATTGGGGCGCTTTGATGCCGGAACCGGGGCAGGGTGTCAGTGATTTGGAATAATTCTAAACTATTGTATAAACCCTGCGACATCTCGCACTTGAGAATTATTTGCAACAATGCTGTGCATCTAGTACTTAGTCGCAACAAGCACGCGAGGTTGCAGATGGGGCCGGTCGAAAAACCTCCGGCATCAGCAGCAAGGCGGACGGCGCGATCCATCCGCCGGATCGCCGTGCAGGAAATCGTGGGAGAGGGAGGCGAAGCCATCCTCGAACACAAGGGAGAGGACTACCGGCTCAGGGTCACCCGCAACGGAAAACTGATCCTGACCAAGGGGGCATGACCGCCCCCGCAGCCAAGCCAGCCCCGAAGGCCATGCGCCGCAGGAAGCAAGCCAGGTTGTCACCATTGACGAACTGACCTTCCAGAACGGGGAACATTGAGACGATGCGTACAGGAAATTGGAAAAGCATTTCGGGCGTTTCGCAAAGCGCACTGGTTGGCGCGCTGCTGGCGGCTGCCGGAATGATCGCAACGCCGCAAGGCGCATTGGCGCAGGAGACGCCGCCGGAAAGCGGCAAACTCGATCTGGGCACACTGAAGGTGGAAGACAACGGCGCCCGCAACAGCACGCGGCGCGAAACCGGTCTGCCCACCATGCCCGGCAGCCTGCAGGACACACCGCAAGCGGCCAGTGTCATCACCTCGGAAACGATGAAAGAGCAGGGCACGGCCAGCCTCGAACAGGCGCTGAAGAATGTGCCCGGCATCACCATCGCCATCGGCGAAGGCGGCACGCTGGCGGGCGACCAGTTCAAAATTCGCGGCTTCGACGCGAAGGACGATGTGTATCTCGACGGCCTGCGTGATTTCGGCTCCTACACCCGCGACAGCTTCAACTATGAAGAAGTGCAGGTGCTTAAGGGCCCGTCCGGCATGATGTTCGGGCGCGGCACCACCGGCGGTGTCGTCAACACCGTGTCGAAGACGCCATATCTGGACACCAGCTATTCGCTGGAAGGTCTGGTGGGCGAGGGGCCCTATTATCGCGGTCTGGCCGATGTGAACTATCTGCTCGGCGATACCAGTGCGCTGCGTATCAATGTGATGGCAACCTCGGCGCATGCGGTTGACCGCGACGTGGTGAAGTCCGAGCGCTGGGGCGTTGCGCCTTCCATTGCGTGGGGTATCGGCACCGAGACCACGGTCACGCTTTCCTATCTGCACCAGCATGATGACCGTATTCCCGACTACGGCATCGTCATCGCCCAGAAGCCTGGCGAGTTGGTGGCCGTTCCGGCGTCCGAGAATGGCGTTGCTCGTTCCACTTTCCTCGGCTTCAATACCGACCGGGACAAGACCGACACCGATATCGTCACGCTGCGCGCCAGCCATCAGGCGACGCCGTGGCTCGTGCTCACGAACGACACGCGCCTTGCCTATTACAACCGCTATTTCCAGTACACGTCCGTCGATCGCTGCGATAACACCTCCGCCACGAATTTCTGCGCCGCCACGCTTTTCGGCCCAACGCCGCAGAATGCGCTGGCGGGTATCGGCGGCGGTGGCCCTTACAACATGGATGCGTGGGGCTGGCAGAACATCGCCACCGCGCGCGCCGACAATGATTTCTCCAACGGCACGCGCAACCAGCTCATTGCCGGGTTCGATTACAACGAACAGACGAACGACAAGGCGTTCTACGCCTACACGCTGCCTTCCACGCTGACCTATACCTACGATCTCGGCACGCACACGCAATCGCGTTCCAACATCGGCCGCCCGCTGTTTGGACCCGATCACAATCCGCCGCCGGATTACACCGTGTTCCGCCCGACGCTCGCGACCATCGCCGGTTCGAGCGCCACGGCCACGACGACAACGGATTCCCACGGCCACTCCACCGATTTCGCGTTCTTTGCGACGGACCGCTTCTGGTTCGACGATCAGTGGAGCGTGATCGCAGGCGTGCGCTGGGACAGCTATGACGCCAGCTACCAGACCATCAACGTATCGGGCACGATCGCAACACTGAAGGTGAAGTCCGAGTTCTTCAGCCCGCGCGCGGCGCTGGTGTTCGAGCCGGATGAGAACCAGACCTTCTATCTCTCCTATTCGAAATCTTCGACACCGCAGGCGACATCGGTGGTCGGTGCCGCAACGCCGGTCACCACGGCGAACACCGGCCTCGAACCGGAGAAGAATGAAACCTTCGAAGCTGGCGCGAAGATCAATCTGCTGGATGGCGCGCTCGGCCTCACCGCTTCGCTGTTCCAGGTCACGAAGGGAAATGCTGTTCAGGTCGATCCCACCAGCGGCATCATCGAAACGCAGTCCGGCGAGAAGCAGCGCGTGCGCGGCCTCGAACTCTCCGCCACCGGCCAGATTGCCGAAGGCCTGAGCCTGCAGGCGGCCTACACCTATCTCGATTCCGAAACGCTTCAGTCGTTCAGTTGCGGCGGGGGTGTGTGCAATCCCAATCCCTACATCATCGGCATGCCGGTGATTTTCGTACCGAAAAATTCCGCTTCGTTGTGGACCACCTATGAACTGGGCGATCTTGCACCGGGCTTCACGGTTGCGGGCGGCGTCACCTATCAGGACGAATACAACACGCGCTATCTCACAAGCGGCACCGCGCCGAACCCCATGGGGCTTTCGCAGATCGCGCGCATTCCCGAGACCTTCTCGCTCGATGGCCTGATTGCCTACGAAGCCGGCCAGTGGCGCTTTGCCCTCAACGGCTACAATCTCACGGACCAGCTCAACTATTCGCAGGCCTTCGGCAATCGCGGCACACCGGCGCCGGGGCGCTACTTCGTCTTCTCGGTGGGTATGAAGACATGATGGTGCGCGTACCGGCGGTATTGTCTCCCGATCAGGTCGCCCATTGCGTCGATGTGCTGTCGCGCACGCAATGGGTAGACGGGAAGGTGACCGCTGGCGCGCAATCCGCACAGGTGAAGAACAACCTGCAGATACCGGAAAATGCACCCGCCGCGCGCGAACTGGGAGAGATCATCCTGCGCGCGCTCGGCACAAACGAGATCTTCACCTCCGCCGCCCTGCCGCTGCGCGTCTTTCCGCCCTTGTTTAACCGCTACGACGAAGGCATGACCTTCGGCACGCATATCGACAACTCCATCCGCTTCGCCACGGGAACGCCCGTTCGCTTTCGCACCGATCTTTCGGCCACGCTCTTTCTTTCGCCGCCCGAAAGCTATGACGGTGGCGAGCTTGTGGTGGAAGACACGTTCGGTGAAATCGCGGTGAAGCTCGATGCGGGCGACATGGTGCTTTATCCGGGCACCAGCCGCCATCATGTGCGCGCCATCACGCGCGGCAGCCGCTGGGCTTCGTTCTTCTGGATTCAGAGCATGGTGCGCGAAGATTCCCGCCGCGCCATTCTCTACGATCTCGACAATGCCATCCGATCTCTGCGCGCGCGCGATGGCGATTGCGCAGAGGCGGTGCAGCTTACCGGCGTCTATCACAATCTCGTCCGCCAATGGGCGGAAGCGTGAGTATCGAAAGCATGCGTGACTTCTCCATCCGCAACATCCTCTTTCAGGTCCACCTGTGGACAGGGCTCGTGCTCGGCATCGTGTTTGTTGCGCTCGGCCTTTCCGGCAGTGTTCTTGTCTATCATGACGAGATCGAGGCGATGTTCGCGCCTGTGCCGCGCGCGAACACACATGGTCCGGCGCTGCCGCTTGAATGGCTCATCTCGTCAGCGCGCAAGGCGTCCGATGCGCCGCGCAGTGCATCGGCCACAGTCACCTTGCCGGAAGAACAGGGCGATCCCGCGATTGTCCGATTTCAGCAGGGCCGCACCAATGGCCCGCCGTCTGCGGGCATGATCGGCCAAGTCTACATTGATCCGGTCAGCGGACAGGTGCTTGGAACGCGCAAGGGCTCGATGGCTCCCATCATGCGCTTCGCCCATGATCTGCACGGCCAATTGTTCCTTGGCCGCGAGGGGCGTCAGCTCGTGGGCTGGATGGGCGTGCTGATGCTGTTGCTCGGCTTTTCCGGAATCGTTCTGTGGTGGCCCGGAAACAGCAAATGGAAATATGCCTTCATCGTGCGCCGCGATGCGACGGGTTTACGCTTTCACCGCGAACTTCATGGCGCGACAGGCATCTGGTTCTGGATCGTGTTCGTTGTTGTCAGTTTCACCGGCGTTGCCATCGTGTTTCCGCAAACCATCGGCGCGATGTCGGGCGGAACGTCAGCGACCACGGTCGATCTGCGCAACGGGCCGAAGGTCACGGCCATCGAAGGCGCGCGTCGCATCGGCGCCGATCAGGCCATGAAGATTGCAAAAGCGGCTGTGCCGCATGGCGAGGTGGCATCGCTCTCCATCCCCGCGCGCCTCGATCAGGCGATCCGTGTTTCGCTGCGCGGCGCGGGCATGAACCACCCGATCACCTCAACCGTGTTCGTCGATCCCTGGGCAGGCAAGGTGGTTGCTGTTCGCGATCCCAAATCGGGCAGCGAAACATTCATGGCGTGGCAGCGGCCGCTGCATGAAGGCCAGTTCGGCCCGCTCTGGCGGTTTCTGGTTTTCCTCTCGGGCTTTCTGCCGCTGCTCTTTGTCATCACCGGCGTCGTGATGTGGGTGACCAAGCGCGCCAACCACAGGCGCCTTGTCGAAAAAGTGGGAGGCACCGGCGCATGAACGGTCCTTTTCCCATGAGCCAGATCGAGCAGGCGACACCGTTGGCGGTCTTCGCGGATTTGCGTGGAAAAAAAATCGTGGAGCCCGATCGCGCGCGCCTTGTCGCGGGCGCCGTCACCATCGCGGTGCATGTGCTGCTTCTGGCGGGGCTTCTGTTCGGCACCATGCATGTGGCCAATGTCATGCCGGTCGAGAAGGTGCTGATGGCTGAAGTCGTGCGTGACGCGTCCCGGCCAAGGGAGGTCCGGCCTGTCCCACCGCCACAGCTGATGAACGCGCAATTGCCCGAAGTGCCGGTTCCCACCGTCAACATCGCGCAGCCCGCCGAACAGCAGACGATAGCTGTTGCCGCCGCCACGCAGCCTTCGGTGCAACAGGCGCCATCCTCGCCGCCGGGCGAAACCGCCGTCACATTCCAGCAGCGCCTGTTCGCCCATCTCAACCGTTACAAGCGCTACCCCCGGCAGGCCCGGGCCGCCCATATCGAGGGCGTCGTGCTGCTCCACTTCATCATGAACCGGACAGGGCAGGTGCTCGCCTTCGATATCGCCCGTAGTTCCGGCCGCCCGCTGCTCGATGGCGAAGCGCGGTCCCTCATTGCCCGTGCGCAGCCCCTGCCGACGATCCCCGACGGCTGGCCGCAGCAGACGCTGGACATCACGGTCCCCATCGAATTCTCGCTGCGCTGACGACTCGGTCTATCCTCCTCCAAAGTCATTTGTTCAGGGGGAATGCCAATGAGTTCGATCCTTACGCCGGTGCTTGCGCTGGTCTGCCTGTCGCTTCTGGTCTGGATATGGATGTACGCCACCCGCATCCCGGCGATGCAGCGGGCCAAGCTCAATCCGCAGGAGGCCCGGTTCCCGGGGTCGCTGGATGTGCTGCCCGACGGGGTCCGGCAGGTGGCCGACAACTACAACCACCTGATGGAACAGCCCACCATCTTCTATGCGCTGGTCTTCTATATCTTCCTCGCCGGCCATTCCGACCCGACTCACATCTGGCTGGCCTGGGCCTATGTGGGGCTCCGGGTGGTGCACACGCTGGTTCAGGGCACCGCGAACATCGTGAACCTGCGGTTTCTTGTCTTCGCGACCTCGACCATCGTTCTGATGGTCATGGCAGTCCGCGAGCTGATGGTGCTTTGAAAGCAACTCCGGAACCTCACTTTCTGTAATTTTATTACAGCAACACTGTTATAAGCCCGTGAAATTATGTGTCAGGCGGTCCCGGCGCGGGACCGCCGGGGCGGGGTGGTCCCCTTCGCCCAATTCCTTGCCAAATCCTCTATTGACGCCCTGAAACCGCGTCACTATAAGGCCCCACCTTCTTTGGACAGGCTGTCTCGCGAATTCGCGAAAAACGCTGTTGGGAAGCCAAGTTAGAAGCGTTGAACGCGCGACTCGGACGGCCAGGCCTTCCGAATCCTCCGCGAAGACGGGGCAGGCCTTCTGGCCGGCGCCCCAATTTGTTTTGCCGCGAAAGCGGCGTTGGACGAACGACAGGACGGTAGATGCCTACGATCAACCAGTTGATCCGCAAGCCGCGCGGCGAAAAGCCGAAGCGCAACAAGGTTCCGGCACTTGAAGGCAGCCCGCAGAAGCGTGGCGTGTGCACGCGCGTCTATACGACGACGCCGAAGAAGCCGAACTCGGCGCTCCGCAAGGTTGCGAAGGTTCGTCTGACCGGCAAGGGCGGCTACGAAGTCGTGAGTTACATCCCCGGTGAAGGTCACAACCTTCAGGAACACTCCGTGGTGCTGATCCGCGGCGGCCGCGTGAAGGACCTTCCGGGCGTTCGCTATCACATCATTCGCGGTGTGCTCGACACGCAGGGCGTGAAGGATCGCAAGAAGCGCCGCTCGCTCTATGGCGCCAAGCGTCCGAAGTAAGAAGGAAGACGACAGATGTCCCGCCGCCGCCGCGCTGAACGCCGCGAAATCAACCCGGACGCCAAATTTGGCGATCTCGTGCTCGCGAAATTCATGAACAGCCTGATGTATGACGGCAAGAAGTCCGCTGCCGAAGGCATCATCTATGGCGCGTTCGACACGATCCAGCAGAAGACCAAGCAGGATCCGCTGGTCGTGTTCCACGAAGCGCTGCGCAACGTGTCGCCCGCCATCGAAGTGAAGTCGCGCCGCGTCGGCGGTGCCACCTATCAGGTGCCGGTGGAAGTGCGTCAGGACCGTGCCCGTGCGCTCGCGATCCGCTGGATCATCAACGCCGCGCGTGGCCGCAACGAAGCCAACATGACGGGCCGCCTGTCGGGCGAGCTGATCGATGCCGCGAACAATCGCGGTTCCGCCGTGAAGAAGCGTGAAGACACCCACAAGATGGCGGAAGCGAACCGCGCTTTCTCCCATTACCGCTGGTAAAGCGTAGAGAACCACGACCATGCCCCGCACAACGCCGCTCGATCGCTATCGCAACATTGGCATTGCCGCGCACATTGACGCCGGCAAGACGACGACGACTGAGCGTATCCTGTATTACACCGGCAAGAGCCACAAGATCGGCGAAGTCCATGACGGCGCCGCCACGATGGACTTCATGGAGCAGGAACAGGAGCGCGGCATCACCATCACGTCCGCCGCCACGACGTGCTTCTGGAACGATCACCGCATCAACATCATCGACACGCCCGGCCACGTGGACTTCACCATCGAAGTCGAGCGTTCCATGCGCGTGCTCGACGGCGCGGTTGCCGTGTTCGATGCCGTCGCCGGTGTCGAGCCGCAGTCCGAAACGGTGTGGCGCCAGGCTGACAAGTACAAGGTTCCGCGCATCTGCTTCGTCAACAAGATGGACCGCATGGGCGCGAACTTTCAGCGCTGCGTGGACATGATGATCGATCGCCTCGGCACCAAGCCGATGATCACCACCTGGCCCATCGGCGCGGAAGCCGATTTCAAAGGCCTCGTCGACATCGTGAAGATGAAGGCGCTGATCTGGCACGAAGAGCAGCTCGGCGCGAAGTTCGACGAAGTCGAAATTCCGGCTGATCTGAAGGACAAGGCCGAAGAACTGCATCACGCGCTCGTCGAAGCCGCCGTTGAGCAGGACGAGGCGATCCTCGAAGCCTATCTCGATGGCAAGATGCCGTCCTATGAAGACCTGAAGAAGTGCATCCGCAAGGGTACGACGGCGTTTGCCTTCGTGCCGGTGATGTGTGGTTCGGCCTTCAAGAACAAGGGCGTGCAGCCGCTGCTCGACGCCGTTGTCGATTTCCTCCCGTCGCCGCTCGACATTCCGGCGGTGCGCGGCACGATTCCCGGCAAGGACACCGAAGAAGAGCGTCCTGCCGACGACAAGGCGCCGTTCGCCGGCCTCGCGTTCAAGATCATGGACGACCCGTTCGTGGGCTCCATCACCTTCGTGCGCATCTATTCGGGCATGGTCACATCCGGAACGGGCGCGCTGAACTCCGTGAAGGACAAGACCGAGCGCGTCGGCCGCATGCTTCTGATGCATGCGAACAGCCGTGAAGACGTGAAGGAAGCCTATGCGGGCGATATCGTCGCCTTCGCCGGCCTCAAGCTCACAACCACGGGCGAAACGCTCTGCGATCCGAACAAGCCGATCATTCTGGAACGCATGGAATTCCCCGATCCGGTGATCGAGGTTGCCATCGAGCCGAAGACCAAGGCCGACCAGGAAAAGATGGGCGTCGCGCTCAACCGCCTGGCGCAGGAAGATCCCTCCTTCCGCGTCTCGTCGGACAGCGAATCCGGCCAGACGATCCTCAAGGGCATGGGCGAACTGCATCTCGAAATTAAGGTCGATATCCTCAAGCGCACCTACAAGGTCGATGCGACCGTGGGCGCGCCGCAGGTCGCCTATCGCGAGACGCTCTCCAAGCCGGTGACGATCCAGTACACCCACAAGAAGCAGACCGGCGGTTCGGGCCAGTTCGCTGAAGTGAAGATCGAATTCGAACCCCTGCAGCCCGGTGAAGGCTTTGTGTTCGAAAACGAAGTGGTTGGCGGCTCGATTCCGAAGGAATTCATCCCCTCGGTGGAAAAGGGCATTCGCGCACAGAAAGACTCCGGTCTTCTGGCCGGCTTCCCGGTGATCGACTTCAAGGCAAAGCTGATTGACGGCAAGTACCACGAAGTCGACTCCAACGCGCTCACCTTCGACATCGCGGCGCGCGCGGCGTTCCGCGAACTGGCGTCGAAGGGCGCGGTGAAGCTGCTGGAACCGATCATGAAGGTCGAGGTCGTCACGCCGGAAGATTACTTCGGCAGCGTGATCGGCGACCTCAACTCCCGCCGTGGCCAGGTGCAGGGCACGGATACGCGCGGCAATGCGCAGGTGGTCACCGCGATGGTGCCGCTCGCCAACATGTTCGGCTACATCAACGTTCTGCGTTCGATGAGCCAGGGTCGCGCGCAGTACACCATGCAGTTCGATCACTACGAGCAGGTTCCGCAGGCAATCGCGGACGAAGTCAAAGCGAAATACGCGTAACAACCGCCGGAGAGATCCGGCATCAGAGAAGCAGACTGACGGAGAAACGAGATGGCAAAGGCCAAGTTTGAGCGGAACAAGCCGCACTGCAACATCGGCACGATCGGCCACGTCGACCATGGCAAGACGTCGCTGACCGCCGCGATCACCAAGGTGCTGGCCGAATCCGGCGGCGCCACCTTCACGGCCTACGACCAGATCGACAAGGCGCCGGAAGAGAAGGCGCGCGGTATCACCATCTCGACGGCGCACGTCGAGTACGAGACGCAAAAGCGCCACTATGCGCACGTCGACTGCCCAGGCCACGCCGACTATGTGAAGAACATGATCACCGGCGCTGCCCAGATGGACGGCGCGATCCTGGTCGTGTCCGCTGCCGACGGCCCGATGCCGCAGACCCGCGAACACATCCTGCTCGCCCGTCAGGTCGGCGTGCCCGCCCTCGTCGTTTTCATGAACAAGTGCGACATGGTCGATGACCCGGAACTGCTCGACCTCGTGGAAATGGAAGTTCGCGAACTTCTGTCGTCCTACGAATTCCCGGGCGATGACATTCCGATCGTGCGTGGTTCGGCCCTTTGCGCCCTCGAAGACCGCGAACCGGCTCTTGGCCGCGACGCCATCCTCAAGCTGATGGAAGAAGTCGATCGTTACATCCCGCAGCCGGATCGTCCGAAGGATCAGCCGTTCCTCATGCCGATCGAAGACGTGTTCTCGATCTCGGGCCGCGGCACCGTGGTCACGGGCCGTATCGAACGCGGCATCGTGAAGGTTGGCGAAACCGTCGAAATCGTTGGCATCAAGCCGACTTCGTCCACCACCGTCACGGGCGTCGAAATGTTCCGCAAGCTGCTCGATCAGGGTGAGGCTGGCGATAACGTGGGTTGCCTGCTGCGCGGTATCGACCGCACGGGCGTGGAGCGCGGTCAGGTTCTGGCAAAGCCGGGCTCGATCACGCCGCACACCGATTTCAAGGCGGGTATCTACGTGCTGACGAAGGAAGAAGGCGGCCGTCATACGCCGTTCTTCGCCAACTATCGTCCGCAGTTCTATTTCCGCACCACCGACGTGACCGGCATTGTGAAGCTGCCGGAAGGCACCGAAATGGTGATGCCGGGCGACAACATCGAGATCGAAGTCTCGCTGATTGTTCCGATCGCGATGGAAGAAAAGCTGCGCTTCGCCATTCGCGAAGGCGGTCGCACCGTCGGTTCGGGCGTCGTTGCGGCGATCCTGAAGTAATCGGCCTGAAGGCTAAGAGCCGTATCTGGAGAAGAAGAACATGCAGAGCCAAAATATCCGTATACGGCTCAAAGCCTTCGATCACCGCATTCTCGACAACTCGACGCGGGAGATCGTGAACACGGCGAAGCGCACCGGCGCGCAGGTCAGGGGCCCCATTCCCCTGCCGACGGGCATTGAGCGCTTCACTGTCAACCGGTCGCCGCATGTGGACAAGAAAAGCCGCGAGCAATTCGAAATCCGCACGCATAAGCGTCTTCTCGACATTATCGATCCCACCCCGCAAACGGTCGACGCGCTGATGAAGCTCGACCTTGCGGCGGGCGTCGATGTCGAGATCAAGCTTTAAGGAGTAAGCGCGGTGCGCACAGGCGTCATCACGCAAAAGGTCGGCATGACCCGCCTCTTTCTGGAGGACGGCCGTCATGTGCCCGTCACGGTTCTGAAGCTGGATGGCTGTCAGGTCGTGGCGACGCGCACGGCCGAGAAGGATGGCTACACAGCCGTCCAGCTCGGTTCCGGCTTTGCGAAAACCAAGCGTCTCACCAAGGCCGATCGCGGCAATTTCGCGAAGGCTGAAGTCGAACCCAAAAAGAAGCTCGCCGAATTCCGCGTGGATGAAGCGAACATGCTTGAGGTGGGCGATTTCATCCAGGCCGATCACTTCGTCGAAGGTCAGAAGGTCGATGTCACGGGCATCACCATCGGCCGCGGTTTCACCGGCGCCATGAAGCGCTGGAATTTCCGAGGTCTTGAGGCTTCGCACGGCGTGTCGATCTCGCACCGCTCTCTGGGCGGCACGGGCGGCCGTCAGGATCCCGGCAAGACCTTCAAGAACAAGAAGATGCATGGTCACTACGGCACCGACCGCGTGACCACGCAGAATCTTGAGATCGCGAAGGTCGATGTCGAGCGCGGCCTCATCATGATCCGCGGCGCTGTTCCCGGCGCCAAGGGCGGCTGGGTGTTCGTGCGCGATGCGGCCAAGCGCGCGCTTCCGAAGGAAGCGCCTTCGCCCGCGAGCGTGAAGAAGCGTGCGGCGGCTGCACAGCCGGCGCAGGAGGGCTGAGATGAAAACCAAAGTCCTCAAGCTGGATGCCAGCGAAGCCGGTGAGATCGATCTGAGGGACGATATCTTCGGCCTCGAACCCCGCATTGACCTGATCCAGCGCGTGATCGTGTGGCAGCTCGCCAAGCGCCGCGCCGGTACGCACAAGGTTCTGACGCGCGGTGAGATCGATCGCACGAAGAAGCGTTTCGGCCGTCAGAAGGGCGGCGGCACGGCCCGTCACGGCGCCCGTTCCGCGCCGCTGTTCGTGGGTGGCGCCAAGGCCATGGGCCCGGTGAACCACAGCCATGAATTCGCGCTGCCGAAGAAGGTGCGCGCCCTGGCGTTGAAGCATGCACTGTCGTCGAAGGCGAAAGTCGGGGCGCTGATCGTTCTGGATGATGCGAAGTCTTCGGCTGTGAAGACGAAGGACATCGCGCAGAAGTTCGGCAAGCTCGGTCTGAACAAGGCGCTGGTCGTTGATGGCGAATTCGATACGAATTTCGCGCTCAGCGCCCGCAACATTCCGGCTGTGTCGCTGCTGCCGGCCTCGGGCCTCAATGTTTACGACATCCTGCGCAATGATCAGCTCGTGCTGACCAAGAGCGCGGTGAAAGCCATCGAGGAGCGTCTGGCATGAGCAGCAATTACGACGTCATCCTCTCGCCGGTCATCACCGAAAAGGCGACGAAGCTGTCGGAAGCCAATCAGGTCGTGTTCCGCGTCACGCTGGATGCGACCAAGCCGAAGATCGCGAAGGCCGTCGAAGACCTGTTCAAGGTCAAGGTGAAGGCGGTGAACACCGTGCGCGTCAAAGGCAAGACGAAGATGGCGCGCGGCTCTGCCTATCAGCGCAGCGATTTCAAGAAAGCGGTCGTGACCCTCGAAGAGGGCCACCAGATCGACATCACGACGGGACTGTAAGGTCATGGCGCTCAAGCAATACCGCCCGATGACGAACGGCCAGCGCGAGCTGGTGCTGATCGACCGTTCGGGTCTGCACAAGGGCGGCCCGGTCAAGGCGTTGACCGAAGGTCAGAACAAGAAGGGTGGCCGCAACAACACCGGCCGCATCGTCGTGCGATGGCAGGGTGGCGGCCACAAGCAGCGCTATCGCCTCGTCGATTTCAAGCGCCGCAAGCACGACATGCCCGCGGTCGTTGAGCGTCTGGAATACGATCCGAACCGCACCTCCTTCATCGCACTCATCAAGTACAAGGACGGCGAGCTGTCCTACATCCTGGCGCCGCAGCGCCTGGCTGTTGGCGACACCGTCATCTCCGGTGACAAAGTCGACGTGAAGGTCGGCAACGCGATGCCGCTCGGCGCCATGCCGGTGGGTACCATCGTGCACAATGTCGAGATGAAGCCGGGCAAGGGCGGCCAGATCGCCCGTTCGGCCGGCACCTATGCCCAGTATCTGGGCCGCGATGCCGGTTACGCCATTCTTCGTCTGAACTCCGCCGAAGTGCGTCGCGTGTCGCTGGCCTGCATGGCCACTGTTGGCGCGGTGTCCAATCCCGATCACATGAACGAAGTGATCGCGAAGGCGGGCCGCAATGTGTGGAAGGGCAAGCGTCCTTCCGTGCGCGGCACGGCGATGAATCCGGTCGATCACCCGCATGGTGGTGGTGAAGGCCGCACGAAGGGTGGCCGTCACCCGGTGACCCCGTGGGGCAAGCCGACGAAGGGCGCCAAGACTCGCAAGAACAAGCGCACCACGAAGTTCATCGTGCGTTCGCGCCACGGCAAGACGCAAGGGTAAGACGGAATGACTCGCTCAGTTTGGAAAGGCCCGTTCGTAGACGGTTATCTGCTCAAGAAGACAGAGACCGCGCGCAGCTCTGGCCGCAAGGATGTGATCAAGACCTGGTCGCGCCGCTCCACGATCCTGCCGCAGTTCGTCGGTCTGACCTTCGGCGTCTACAACGGACACAAGCACATCCCCGTGCTCGTCACCGAAGACATGGTTGGTCACAAGTTGGGCGAGTTCTCGCCCACGCGCACCTTCCATGGCCACTCGGCCGACAAGAAGGCGAAGAGAGGCTGATATGGGTAAGCAACCCCTCAAGCGTGTCCTCGCCGACAATCAGGCCAAAGCCATTGGCCGCATGATCCGCACGAGTCCGCGCAAGCTGAACCTCGTGGCGCAGTCCATTCGCGGCAAGAAGGCCGAAGCGGCACTGGCTGAGCTGACCTTCTCGCCCAAGCGCGTGGCGAAGGTTGTGAAGAAGGTTCTGCAGTCCGCGATTGCGAATGCCGAAAACAACCACGATCTCGACGTTGATGATCTGGTGGTGACGGAAGCCTCCGTCGGCAAGAATCTCGTTCTCAAGCGCTTCCATGCGCGTGCCCGCGGTCGCGGCGCAGGCGTGGAGAAGCCCTTCTCGCAGGTGACAATCGTCGTCGAAGAGAAGCGCGAGGAAGAGCCGCAGAAGAAAGCCGCGCCCAAGAAGAAGGGCAAGGCTGCGACGAAGAATCAAACTGCAAAGAAACCCGCGGCGAAGGCTGCGGCTGAGGAGACGGCCTGATGGGTCAAAAGGTCAATCCGACGGGCTTGCGCCTTGGCATCAACCGTACGTGGGATTCCCGCTGGTATGCCGGCAAGAAGGAATACGGCAAGCTCCTTCAGGAAGATATCAAGATCCGCGATCACCTGACCGAGCGCCTGAAGGCTGCCGGCGTCAGCAGGGTCGTGATCGAGCGCCCGCACAAGAAATGCCGCATCACGATTCATTCGGCCCGTCCGGGTGTGGTGATCGGCAAGAAGGGCGCCGATATCGAAAAGCTGAAGAACGAAGTGCAGCGCTACACGAACGATGAGGTGCACCTGAACATCGTCGAAATCCGCAAGCCGGAAATCGATTCGCGTCTGGTCGCCGAAAACATCGCGCAGCAGCTGGAACGCCGCGTTGCGTTCCGCCGCGTGATGAAGCGCGCCGTGCAATCCGCCATGCGCCTTGGCGCCCAGGGCATCCGCATCACCTGCGGCGGCCGTCTCGGCGGTGCGGAAATCGCGCGCGTGGAGTGGTATCGCGAAGGCCGCGTGCCGCTGCACACGCTTCGCGCTGACATCGACTATGGCGTTGCCACTGCGAAGACGACTTACGGCACTTGCGGCGTGAAGGTCTGGATCTTCAAGGGCGAGATCATGGAGCACGACCCGATGGCCGCCGAAAAGCGCCAGGCGGAAGCTGCCGAACAGGGCAACCGTCCGCCGCGTGGCGATCGTGAGCGCGATCGCGAACACCGTGGCGATCGTGACCGTGAACGTCCGCAGCCGGCTGCCGCTGACTAAGAGATAGAACCATGCTGTCACCGAAACGCACAAAATTCCGCAAGCAGTTCAAGGGCCGCATTCATGGCGCGGCCAAGGGCGGCACGATTCTGAATTTCGGCGAATATGGCCTGAAGGCCACCGAGCCGGAGCGCATCACCGCGCGCGAGATCGAAGCGGCGCGCCGCGCCATCACGCGTCACATGAAGCGTGCTGGCCGCGTATGGATCCGCGTGTTCCCGGATGTGCCGGTGTCCAAGAAGCCCGCCGAAGTGCGCATGGGCTCGGGCAAGGGCGCGCCGGAATACTGGGTCGCCAAGATCAAGCCGGGCCGCATCCTGTTCGAGATCGACGGTGTCGATACCGAAACCGCGAAGGAAGCGATGCGTCTGGGCGCTGCGAAACTCTCCATTGCCACGCGCTTCGTCGCGCGCGTGCACGGGTAAGGGACGAAGGCCATGGCCAAGAACAAGACCAAACCGGACGATCTGCGCGCCAAATCGGCGGACGAGCTTTCCGATCAGCTCGTCAAGCTGAAGAAGGAGCAGTTCAACCTCCGCTTCCAGCGCGCCAACGGGCAGCTGGAAAACACCGGCCGCGTGCGCGTCGTGCGCCGCGATATCGCCCGGATCGAAACGATTTTGACCGAGCGCCAGCGCAAGGCCGGATAAGGGACAGAAGGTAGAAGAGAATGCCCAAACGAATCCTGCAAGGCGTCGTGGTCAGCGACAAGAACGCCAAGACCGTCGTGGTCAAGGTTGAGCGCCGCTTCACGCATCCGGTGCTGAAGAAAACCGTGCGCCGCTCCAAGCGCTATCACGCCCATGACGAGAACAAGGAATTCAAGACCGGCGACGTGGTGCGTATCCGCGAGTGCCGCCCCATTTCCAAGCTGAAAAGCTGGGAAGTGATCGGCCGCAACGAGCAGGGCGTCTGAGGAGCAACCCATGATCCAGATGCAGTCAGAACTCGACGTGGCCGACAACTCCGGCGCCAAGCGCGTGATGTGCGTGAAGGTGCTCGGCGGTTCGAAGCGCCGCTATGCCGATGTCGGCGACACCATCGTTGTGTCGGTGAAGGAAGCGATGCCGCGCGGCCGCGTGAAGAAGGGCGAAGTGCTCAAGGCCGTGATCGTGCGTACCGCCCATGGCGTGCGCCGTCCCGATGGCAGCCTGATCCGCTTCGACAACAATGCCGCCGTCCTGGTGAACAACCAGAATGAACCGATCGGCACGCGTATTTTCGGACCGGTCACCCGCGAGCTGCGTTCGAAGAACCACATGAAGATCATTTCGCTCGCGCCGGAGGTGTTGTGATGGGCGCCAAGATCAAAAAAGGCGACCGCGTGATCGTTACGACGGGCCGCGACAAGGGCAAAAAGGGCGAAGTGCTCAAGGTGTTCCCGAAGGAAGACCGCGCGCTCGTGTCCGGCGTCAATGTCGTCAAGCGCCACCAGCGTCAGACGCAGCGCCAGCAGGGCGGCATCGTCAACAAGGAAGCGCCGATCCATCTGTCCAATATCGCGCATGTCGATCCGAAGTCGGGTGCGCCCACGCGTATCGGCTTCAAGGTCCTGGAAGATGGCCGCAAGGTGCGCGTAGCCAAGAAGTCCGGCGAGGTCATCGATGTCTGAGCAAGGCAAGAAAATCGACAAGAAGGCTCAGCGCAAAGAGCGCAATGCCGGCACGCAGGTGTCGGTTGGCGAAACCGCGCGCGACCCCAACTATGTCCCGCGTTTCAAGAAGCGCTACAACGACGTCATCAAGACCGAGCTGATGCAGAAGTTCGGCTACACCAACGCCATGCAGGTTCCGCGCGTCGACAAGATCGTGCTGAACATCGGCGCGGGCGAGGCGGCTTCTGATTCCAAGAAGATCCAGCAGGCGCTGAACGATCTCACCGCGATTGCCGGCCAGAAGGCCGTGCCGACGCGCGCCAAGAAGGCCATCGCGACCTTCAAGATCCGCGAAGGCCAGCAGATCGGCGCGAAGGTCACGCTGCGCAAGGACCGGATGTACGAATTCCTTGATCGTCTCGTGACCATGGCGCTGCCGCGCGTGCGCGACTTCCGCGGACTCAACGGCAAGAGCTTCGATGGCCGCGGCAACTATGCCATGGGCATCAAGGAACACATCGTCTTCGTCGAAATCGATTACGACAAGACGGAAACCGTCTGGGGCATGGACATCATCATCAACACGACTGCGAAGACCGATGACGAAGCAAAGGCGCTTCTTCAGGGCTTCCAGTTCCCGTTCGTGAATTAAGGCAAGGCCGATGGCGAAAACCAGTCAGATCAACCGCAACAAGAAGCGCGAGAAGATGGTGGCGCAGTATGCCGCCAAGCGGGCCGCGCTGAAGAAGGTGACCGAGGATATGTCGGTGGCGCCGGAAGAGCGCTTCTCCGCGCATCTGAAGCTCGCCAAGCTGCCGCGCAACTCCTCCAAGACGCGCATTCATCACCGTTGCGAATTGACCGGCCGCGCAAAGGGTTACTACCGCAAAGTCAAGCTGTCGCGCATCAAGCTCCGCGATCTGGCCAATTTCGGCCAGGTTCCGGGCATGACCAAAGCCAGCTGGTAAGCGGAAGAAAGGACAAAGGATATGGCGATCACGGATCCCATCGGCGATCTGCTCACGCGCATCCGCAACGGTCAGCTGCGCGGCATGTCGAAGATTTCTTCGCCCAACTCGCATCTGCGTATTCGCGTGCTCGATGTGCTGCAGGCCGAAGGCTTCATCCGCGGCTACGCGGAAGTGGAAGCCAAGGGCCGCAAGGAACTTGAGATCGAACTGAAATATCACGAGGGCCGCCCCGTGATCCGCGAGCTGAAGCGCGTTTCCACGCCCGGCCGCCGCGTTTATGCGGGCGTGTCCGAGCTGAAGCCGCATCGTCAGGGTCTTGGCGTTTCGATCGTTTCCACGCCCCAGGGCGTGATGACGGATGCCACTGCGCGCGAAAAGAATGTGGGCGGAGAAGTTCTCTGCCACGTATTCTGATCGGGCAAGGGAGAAGGAATATGTCGCGTATCGGCAAGAAGCCGGTTCCCCTGCCGAAGGGCGTCACCGCCACGGTCAAGGATCGGACCGTGACCGTGAAGGGCCCCAAGGGCGAACTGTCCGTGAAGCTCGTCGATGAGGTCGAAGTATCGGTCGACGAAAAGGGCATCAATGTTGTGCCGCGTGAAGAGATGGAGCGTGCGCGCCAGATGTGGGGTTTGTCCCGCACGCTGGTGAACAACCTCGTCACCGGCGTCACCACGGGCTTTGAACAGAAGCTGGAGATCAACGGCGTCGGCTATCGCGCGGCGGTGCAGGGCAAGACCCTGAACCTGCAGCTTGGTTTCAGCCATGACGTGAACTACCCGATCCCGGCCGGCATCTCGATCACGGCGGAAAAGCCGACCGCGCTCACCGTCTCGGGCATCGACAAGCAGCTCGTGGGCCAGGTTGCGGCGGAAATCCGTTCGTACCGTCCGCCGGAGCCTTACAAGGGCAAGGGCGTGAAATATGCGGAGGAACACATCCTGCGCAAAGAAGGCAAGAAGAAGTAATCGCCATGCCGAAGATCAAATCGCTGTTCGACCGCCGCAAGGAACGCAACCGCTACCGTCTCTCGCAGACGAGCACGGGCCGTCCGCGTCTTTCCATCTATCGTTCGGGCAAGCACATCTATGCCCAGGTGATCGACGATGCGCAGGCGGTCACGCTTGCCGTCGCCTCCACCAACGAGAAAGAGGGCAAGGCCGCGAAGACCTACAACGTCGAGGCTGCGGCCGGTGTCGGCAAGAAGATCGCCGAACGCGCCATCGCCAAGGGTGTGAAGGAAGTCGTGTTCGATCGCGGCGGTTACATGTATCACGGGCGCGTCAAGGCGCTCGCAGACGCGGCCCGCGAAGGCGGCCTGGAATTCTGAGAAAGGTTTGAGAATGGCCCGTGAAGGCAGAGACCGCGGTGATCGCGAAGAGCGCGACAATGAATTTGTCGATAAGCTCGTGCACATCAACCGCGTTGCCAAGGTTGTGAAGGGCGGCCGCCGCTTCGGTTTTGCGGCGCTTGTCGTGGTTGGCGATCAGCGCGGCCGCGTTGGCTTCGGTCATGGCAAGGCGCGCGAAGTGCCGGAAGCCATCCGCAAGGCGACCGATGCCGCCAAGCGCGCCATGATCCGCGTGCCGCTGAAGGATGGCCGCACGCTCCATCATGAAACGCGTGGCCATCATGGCGCGGGCAAGGTTGTGGTGCGTCCGGCTCCGGCTGGTACGGGTATCATCGCCGGTGGCCCGATGCGCGCGGTGTTCGAAGCGTTGGGCGTTGGCGACGTTGTCTCCAAGTCGCTCGGCACCTCGAACCCGTACAACATGGTGCGCGCCGCATTCGATGCGCTGAAGAACCAGCAAAGCCCCCGCATGGTGGCCCAGCGCCGTGGCCGCAGCGTGAGCGAGATCATCGCTCGCCGCGAAGGCCAAAAGGGCGCGGAAGCCTCCGCGAACTGATTGATTGGGATTGAAGACGATGACCGCGAAGAAGACGATCACCGTGCGCCAGATCCGCAGCGCGAACCGCAAGCCGGATGTGCAGACACAGACCCTGAAAGGTCTCGGCCTCGGCAAGATTCGCCGCGAGCGCACGCTGGAAGACACCCCCGCCGTGCGCGGCATGATCCGCGCCGTGCAGCACCTCGTTGAGGTCGTCGAGGAGAAGAAGTGATGAAACTCAACGATATCTCGAACAATCCCGGTTCGACGAAACGCAAGACCAAGGTCGGTCGCGGTTCCTCGTCCGGCCTCGGCAAAACGTCGGGCCGCGGCGTGAAGGGCGCCAAGGCGCGCACGGGCAATCAGGTGCATGGTTTTGAAGGCGGCCAGATGCCGCTGCACATGCGCATGCCCAAGCGGGGCTTCAACAACATCTTCGCGAACGATTTCGCCGAAGTGAATCTGGGCCGCATCCAGAAGGCGATCGACAGCAAGAAGCTCGACGCCGGGTCCAAGATCACCGAGGAAACGCTACGCAAGGCGGGTCTTGCCCATCGCAGCCGCGATGGCGTGCGCGTTCTGGGCAAGGGCGAACTGACCGCGAAGGTCGAGATCGAAGTGGCCGGTGCCTCCAAGAGCGCGATTGAAGCGGTCGAAAAGGCCGGTGGCTCGCTCAAGACCACCTTCGCCAAGAAGGTCTATGCGAACAAGAAGGGTCAGCCCGGCAAGCGTCAGCAACGCCGTGCAAAAGCCGCCGAAAAGCGCGCCGCCCAGGTCTGAGCAGGATCGTAATCCTTTGCCTGCCCCGAATGCGGGGCAGGTGGGACATAGCGACCGTCGCGCAGCCGTCAGCGGCAGTGTAGGGTTCGACGGTACAGGGAGTTAGCAATGGCTTCTGCCGCCGAACAATTGGCCGCGAATTTCAATTTTGGCGCCTTCGGCAAGGCGACCGAGCTGCGTCAGCGCATCTTCTTCACGCTGGGCGCGCTCATTGTCGCGCGTCTGGGCACCTATATCCCGCTTCCAGGCATTGACCCCACAACGCTCGCCCAGCAGCTGCAGCAGCAGGGCGGTGGTTTGCTCGATGTGTTCAACGTGCTGGCCGGCGGCGCCATCGGGCGCATGGCGATCTTCGCCCTCGGCATCATGCCGTACATCTCCGCTTCCATCATCATTCAGCTGATGACCACGGTCATCCCGGAACTGGAAACGCTGAAGAAGGAAGGCGAGGCGGGCCGCAAGACCATCAACCAGTACACGCGCTACGGCACCGTGTTCCTTGCCGCGATTCAGGCCTATGGCATCGCCATCGGTCTGGAGAACTGGGGCAATGTGGTGATCGATCCGGGGATGTTCTTCCGCATCTCCACCGTCATCACGCTCACCGGCGGTACCGTGCTGCTAATGTGGATCGGCGAGCAGATCACCTCGCGCGGCGTGGGCAACGGCATCTCGCTCATCATCTTCGCGGGCATCGTCGCGCGTTTTCCGCAAATGATCGCGCAGGCGTTCGAAGCTGGACGCACCGGATCGATTTCCTTCGCCGTGTTGCTGTTCGGCGCAGTATTTGTCGTCGGCCTCATCCTTGGCATCGTCTTCATGGAACGCGCGCAGCGCCGCCTCCTGGTGCAATATCCCAAGCGGCAGGTTGGCAACCGCATGTTCGGCGGGGAATCCTCGCATCTGCCGCTGAAGCTGAACGTGTCGGGCGTGATCCCGCCGATCTTCGCGTCGTCGATCCTGCTTCTGCCCACCACCATCGCCAGCTTCAATTCGCAGAACGTGCCGGAGTGGCTGCAGACGATCGTCACCTATCTGACGCACGGCTCGCCGCTGTATCTGCTGTGCTATGGCCTGATGATCATCTTCTTCGCCTTCTTCTACACCTCGATCGTCTTCAACCCGGAAGAAACGGCCGAGAACCTGAAGAAGTATGGCGGCTTCCTGCCGGGCATCCGTCCGGGCAAGAAGACTGCGGAATACATCGACTATGTGCTGACACGCATCACCGTGATCGGTGGGCTCTACCTGGTGGTGGTTTGCCTTCTGCCGGAATGGCTGGTGTTCCAGTATTCGGTGCCGTTCTATCTCGGCGGCACGTCGATCCTGATCGTTGTCAGCGTCACCATGGATACGGTTGCGCAGATTCAGAGCCATCTGATCGCGCAGCAATATGAGGGCCTCATCAAGAAGGCCAAACTGCGGGGAGCAAACAGGCGGTGAATTTGGTCATGTTCGGGCCTCCGGGCGCGGGCAAGGGTACGCAGGCGAAGATCCTTCAGGAAAAGCGCGGTCTGCCCCAGCTCTCGACGGGGGACATGCTGCGTGCCGCGATCAAGGCGGGCACGGAGCTTGGCAAGACGGTCGAAGCCATTCTCGCCCGCGGCGATCTGGTGTCCGACGATGTGGTCATCGGCATCATTGCCGAGCGTCTGGATCAGGCGGACTGCGCCGGGGGGGCCATCTTCGATGGCTTCCCGCGCACCATCGCGCAGGCCGAAGCGCTGGACGCCCTGATGGCGCGCAGGGGCAAGAAGATCGACCTCGTCATCGTCCTCAAGGTCGATGACAAGGTGCTGGTCAGCCGGGCCGAGCAGCGGATGAAGGAAACGCTTGCCGCCGGGGGAACCCCGCGTGCCGACGATACGCCGGAGACCCTCAAGGCCCGTTTGGAAGTTTATTACAAGAATACCGCCCCCCTGATCGATTACTACACCGGGCAGGGCAAGGTGGTGACGGTGGACGGCATGGCCCCCATTGAGGCGGTCACGGCGGCCATCGCAAAGGCCATGGAATCGCATGGTTGAGAAGGCCAGTTTCGGCCCGGGTCCGGGTCGGAAAAGGCCTCGGAAATAAGCTGTTAACGGGAGTTGACGCGAAGGGCGCAATTCATATAATCCGCGCCCTTGCGGCTATCCAACCCTCGAAAAATGGCGGTTTTGGCCCTCGTTCGCGTCGTGGATGCGGGTATGTCGCTTGTGCGTGAAAACGTAAGGAATTCAGCCCCTTAAGGGCAAAGGAGAGAACCGTGGCGCGTATCGCTGGCGTCAATATTCCCACCCAAAAGCGCGTCGAAATCGCGCTGCGCTACATCCATGGAATCGGTCCGAAGAAGGCCAAGGAAATCATCGAGAAGGTTGGGATCGCGGCGGACCGCCGTGTCAGCGACCTGACCGATGCTGAGGTCATCCAGATTCGCGAAACGATCGACCGCGATTATCTCGTGGAAGGCGATCTGCGTCGCGAAGTGGCGATGAACATCAAGCGTCTGATGGACCTTGGCTGCTATCGCGGCCTTCGTCACCGCAGGGGCCTTCCGGTCCGCGGTCAGCGCACGCACACCAATGCGCGCACGCGCAAAGGCCCCGCCAAGGCGATTGCCGGCAAGAAGAAAGTGACGAAGTAATCCCATGGCTGCCGAGAAGAAGGGCGCGGGCCGTCCGCGCAAAAAAGAGAAGAAGAACGTTGTCGTCGGCGTCGCGCATGTGGCCGCCACGTTCAACAACACCATCGTCACGATCACCGACACCGCGGGCAACGCGATCTCGTGGTCGTCGGCAGGCATGATGGGCTTCAAGGGCTCGCGCAAATCGACGCCGTATGCGGCGCAGGTTGCTGCGGAAGACGCTGGCAAGAAGGCCGTTGAACACGGAATGCGTACGCTGGAAGTGGAAGTGTCCGGCCCCGGTTCGGGCCGTGAATCGGCGCTGCGCGCGCTGCAGGCTGTTGGTCTGCAGGTCACCGCGATCCGCGATGTCACGCCCATTCCGCACAATGGTTGCCGTCCGCCCAAGCGCCGCCGCGTGTAAGCGAAAGAAATCCGGGAGCATCGGCCAGGAAAAGTGGAAACCGGTTTTCCGTCCGGCCGTGCGACCAAACAAGTTTGTAGTTCGGAACTAGCTACCCATCGAACGTATAGGGCGTGGTCCGACGCGTCCGGGATACGATGAGGCCAAAATGTTTCAGAAGAACTGGCAAGAACTGATCAAGCCGCAGAAGCTGCGCATTGAAGCGGGGCACGATGCGGGCAAGCAGGCGACTCTCGTCGCCGAGCCGCTGGAGCGTGGCTTCGGTCTTACGCTCGGCAATGCGCTGCGTCGCGTGCTGCTGTCCTCGCTCCAGGGCGCGGCTGTCACCGCGATCCAGATCGAAGGCGTGCTGCACGAATTCTCTTCCATCGCAGGCGTGCGCGAAGACGTCACCGATATCGTGCTCAACGTGAAGCAGGTTGCGCTTCGCATGCACGCCGAAGGCCCCAAGCGCCTGACGCTGCGCGCGCAGGGCCCCGGCGAAGTCACGGCAGGGCAGATCACGGCGGTCGCCGATGTCGAAATCCTCAATCCGGATCTGGTGCTCTGCACGCTGGATTCGGGCGTCGATTTCCGCATGGAACTGACGGTCGCCACTGGCAAGGGTTATGTGCCTGCCGATCGCAACCGCCCGGAAGATGCGCCCATCGGCCTGATCCCGGTGGATTCGCTGTTCTCGCCGGTGAAGAAGGTTTCCTACAAGGTCGAGAACACCCGCGAAGGGCAGATCCTCGATTACGACAAGCTCACCATGCAGGTGGAAACCAATGGTGCCGTCACGCCGGATAACGCCGTGGCCTATGCCGCGCGCATCCTGCAGGACCAGCTTCAGGTCTTCATCAACTTTGAAGAGCCGCGCGAGCGCGTTGCCGAAGAGGCGAAGCCCGATCTCGCCTTCAATCCGGTTCTTCTCAAGAAGGTGGACGAGCTCGAACTCTCCGTGCGTTCGGCGAACTGCCTGAAGAACGACAACATCGTCTACATCGGCGATCTCATTCAGAAGACCGAAGGCGAAATGCTGCGCACGCCGAACTTTGGCCGCAAGTCGCTGAACGAAATCAAGGCCGTTCTGGCCGAGATGGGGCTGCACCTGGGCATGGAAGTGCCGGGCTGGCCGCCGGAAAATATCGAAGACCTCGCGAAGCGTTACGAGGATCAGTACTGATCCGTTTTGGGGAATAAGGCGTCATGCGTCATCGCAATCAAGGCCGCAAGCTCGGCAAAACCAGTTCGCACCGTACGGCGATGTTCGCCAACATGGCGGCTGCGCTCATCAAGCACGAGCAGATCAAGACCACGCTGCCCAAGGCGAAGGAGCTTCGGCCCATCGTCGAGAAGCTGGTGACGCTCTCGCGCCGCAATTCGCTGCATGCGCGCCGTCAGGCCATCTCGACCGTGCGCGACGAAGCGCAGGTGAAGAAGCTGTTCGATGTGCTCGGGCCGCGTTATGCGGAACGTCCGGGTGGCTACACGCGGGTGCTGAAGGCCGGTTTCCGCCATGGCGACAATGCCGCGATGGCCGTGATTGAATTCGTCGATCGTGACGAAGACGCCAAGGGTCAGGACTCCGGTCCGGTCACCGTGGACGGCGACAGCGAAGACTGAGCCAGCCTCCATCAGGAATCGGGAAGAGCGGCCCCTTGCGGCCGCTCTTCTTTTTTTGACGCCCCGCATGGGTACGCCGTCCCGGTGGGCAGCCCGCATTGGATGCGCCTGCGAATTCGCGGCGGACCTCCGGTGGCAACGCCATTCTGACGGTTAATTCCCGGATATTCCCGTGTTGTATTACCGGTGTTTTCCTTGCGCCACCTTTGCCGGATAGGGCGATTTGCATGCTATTGGTTGTATTCGTGAAGTGTGGTATTCATAAGTTCAAGAGTTGACTGGGGTGTTGCGGAGCGGGTCATGATTGAGCGTTTGGATAATATTTGCGAACACCCGCAGCGCGAGATGCAGGAGGCGCCCCGCGCCATTTGGGAGCGCCCCGGTGTGCAGCGTATCGGGCTTGATCTGGCCGCCTTCACGAGAAATTCCGGCCTGGACGGGTACCTCCTCAGCTGATCCGCAAGGCCGCGCGATCGCGGGCCTTCCAATCCTTAATCCCAACGTCACGGGCGCTGATATATAGAGCGCCTGTAGATGCGTACGCGCTTGGCGTTGGAGGCTTTCGCATGAAAACGATTCTGGGTGCCGTTCTGGCGGCGGGCCTTCTGGCCGCGCTGCCGCTGAGTGCATCGGCGCAGACCGCCGTTCCCCAGTCGATGGGACAAGTGCAGATGACCTTCGCCCCGGTGGTGAAAAAGGTCATTCCGGCCGTGGTGAATGTCTATACCCGCACGGTCGTGCAGCAGCAGGTCAATCCGGTCTTTGCCGACCCCTTCTTTCAGCGCTTTTTCGGCGTCAATCCGCAATTCCGTGATCGCGTACAGCAGTCGTTGGGCTCAGGCGTGATTGTGCGGTCCGATGGTCTGGTCATCACCAACAACCACGTTATCGACGGCGCGCAGGACATAGTGGTCGCGCTGTCCGACAAGCGCGAGTTCAAGGCGCGCGTGGTGCAGGCAGACAAGCGCATCGATCTTGCGGTTCTCAAGATTGAAACGAAGGGCGAGAAGCTGCCCGTCATATCGTTTGGAGATAGCGACAAGCTGCAGGTCGGCGATCTGGTGCTGGCGGTGGGCGATCCGTTCGGTGTTGGTCAAACGGTGACCATGGGCATCGTTTCTGCGCTGGCGCGCACGCAGGTGTCGGCCAGCGACTATCAGTTCTTCATCCAGACCGATGCTGCCGTGAATCCCGGCAATTCTGGTGGCGCGCTCGTCACCACCGATGGGAAGCTCGCCGGCATCAACACCATGATCTATTCGCGCACGGGCGGCTCGGTCGGTATCGGCTTTGCCATCCCCGCCAATCTGGTGCGCCGTTTTGTGGATGGCGCCAATTCCGGCGGCGTGAAGTTCACATGGTTCGGCGCCGATGGGCAGGCCGTCACCAGCGATATCGCGCGCAGCCTCGGGGTTCCGCCGAATGGTGTCCTGCTAAAGAATGTCTACAAGGATGGTCCTGCCGCCGATGCAGGCCTCAAGGTTGGAGACATTGTGCTCGCGGTCGACGGTTATCCCGTCGATGACATGCAGGCCCTGAACTATCGCATTGCTGTTCACAAGGCGGGCGATGCGCCAAGCGTGAAGGTCCGTTCGAACGGGCAGGTGCGCGATGTGTCGGTGACACTGGAAGTGCCGCCGGAAACAACGCCGCGCGATGCGCGCACCATCGGCGGGCGCAATCCGCTGACCGGCGCGCGGGTCGAGAACCTTTCGCCGGCAACCGCGACGGATCTGGGTCTTGATCCCGATGCGTCCGGCGTTGTCATTGTTGGAATTGCGCCGAACACGCTGGCGGCACGCTATGGTTTTCAGGCCGGTGATGCGATCCGCGGTGTGAACGGCCAGCGCATCGATTCCGTAGGCGATCTGGAGCAGGCGCTTGCCGCCGCGCGTGGCCGCTGGGATCTGGCGGTGGAACGCAACGGACAGATTCTCAGACTGTCGGTGAGCGGCTGACGCGCCTCAAAAAAGTGCCGCCGTGGACCGGTCTGGGCGAAGTCGGTCCACGGCGGCGTTAAACGCGCCGCACCATTCAGGGGAAGAGCGGTTGAGGCGCGTTATGCGCGACGCCACGCCGGTCCGGGTGGTTGGGCGATCCTTGTCCGGCAGCTTCGCGTTCGGGGGTCGAAACGTGGAACACAGTCACACTATCCAATATTGCTGCTCTGTGTTTGTGAATATTATCATTCTATTTGAAAACTTCAAAATACGTGCAAGTACAGACACTTCTAATGCTTGAACTGTACAAGTTCCCGAGTTCCTTATTCTGTCGATGAGCGGCTTTTGACTGATTTTCGGCGGATGCCAGCCCAAACGCCCGGCTGTGCGAACGCGCGCCATGCGCGGCGGGTCCTCTCCGTCCTATATTCGGGCGATGAGCGATTTGTTCGAAGCTGGTGGTCTGGAGGCAGAGGCACCACGTCCGCTGGCAGACAGGCTTAGGCCAAAATCTCTGTCCGAGGTGGTGGGGCAGGATCACCTGATCGGGCCGGAAGGTCCCATCGGGCGCATGGTGGCGCAGAAGCGCCCGCATTCGATCATTCTGTGGGGCCCACCAGGCACCGGAAAAACCACCATCGCGAGTCTTCTCAGCCATGCCTTCAATCTGCATTTCGTGCAGCTGTCGGCGGTCTTCACCGGTGTTGCCGATCTGAAGAAGACGTTTGAGGCCGCGCGCATGCGCCGCAAAACGGGGCAGGGCACGCTTCTCTTCATTGATGAAATCCACCGCTTCAACAGAAGCCAGCAGGACAGTTTCCTGCCCGTTGTGGAAGATGGAACGGTGATCCTCGTTGGCGCGACAACGGAAAATCCGTCCTTCGAACTGAACGGCGCACTTTTGTCCCGCGCGCAGGTTCTGGTGCTGCGCCGGCTCGACGATGCGGCCCTCGAAGCGCTCTTGCTTCGCGCGGAAAAAGCATTTCGGAGAGAAGCTGCTCCTCACCGACGATGCGCGCGCCACCTTGCGCGCCATGGCCGATGGCGATGGCCGCTACCTGCTCAACCTTGTCGAAGAGCTTTCGTCTCTGAAGATCGTCAAACCTCTTGATCCTGCCGGGCTTGTGTCCGCCGTACAGCGCCGTGCGCCGCTCTACGACAAGAGCCGCGAGGAGCATTACAATCTCATTTCCGCGCTTCACAAATCCATTCGCGGCAGCGACCCGGATGCGGCGCTCTATTGGCTTGCGCGCATGCTGGCAGGCGGCGAACAGCCGCTTTACATCGCGCGCCGCCTTGTACGCGCCAGCATCGAGGATATCGGTCTCGCCGATCCACAGGCAGTGGTGCAGGCGCTCGCCGCAAAGGATGTGTTCGATTTTCTGGGTTCCCCCGAAGGCGAACTGGCGCTGGCGCAGTGCGTGCTTTATCTCGCCTCTGCGCCAAAATCGAACGCGGTCTATGTGGCCCATGGCGCGGCGAAACGCGCGGCCAGCGAGCACGGTTCGCTGATGCCGCCCGCGCACATCCTGAACGCGCCCACCAAGCTGATGAAAAATCTCGGCTATGGCAAAGGCTACGAATACGATCACGAAACCGAAGAAGGTTTCTCCGGCCAGAACTATTTCCCCGAAGCCATGGAACGGCAGAGCTTCTACGTGCCGAAAGAGACGGGCTTCGAGCGCGAGATCGCCAAGCGCCTCGATTACTGGGCGAAACTCCGGACCAAAAGATCGGGTCCCGCCTAGCCGGAATCTGCTATAGCTCGCCCCAGACAATCGAAAGGTTTGCCCATGCAGTTCGGCATCATTCTCGCGGTTGCGCTGGGGGGCGCGGCCGGTTCGCTCGCGCGCTATGCCACGGCGGGCTTCATTCAGGATGCGGCGTGGCCGGGATTTCCTTGGGGCATCTTCGTCGTGAACATTACAGGCGGCTTCATCATGGGCGCGCTCACCGAATTGATGGCGCTCAAATGGAGTGTCACGCCGGAATTGCGCGCGTTCCTCACCGTGGGCGTGCTCGGCGGCTACACCACCTTCTCCACCTTCTCGCTGGATTCCGCGCTGCTCATCGAGCGCGGCGATTACATGAGCGCGGCACTCTACATCGCAGGTTCGGCGCTGCTGTCGGTGCTGGCGCTGTTTCTGGGCCTTTGGGTTGTGCGGGGTCTTGTCGCCGCATGAGCACGCTTGCCGAGATCGCACAGGACGAAGGCGGCATAAGACTGGATCGCTGGTTCCAGCGGCATTACCCAGCGCTCACGCATGGGCGTCTGGAGAAGCTGTTGCGCACGGGGCAGGTGCGGCTCGATGGCAAACGCGCCAAGGCCAGCGACCGCGTGGAGGCGGGGCAGAGCGTGCGCATACCCCCGCAGCTCGAACATCTTCCCGACGAGACCGAGAAGCCGAAGCCGGCAGCGAAAACCACAGGCGGCATCCAGCTTCACGATTACATCCTGCATATGGACAACGCGGTGATCGTGCTGAACAAGCCGCCGGGCCTCGCGACGCAGGGCGGCACCGGGCAGGTGCAGCATATTGACGGCCTGCTCGATCAGCTCTGCTTCGGCAAGAAGCAGCGGCCGCGCCTTGTGCACCGGCTTGATCGCGATACATCGGGTGTACTCCTGATCGCGCGCACCGTGCCTGCCGCCACCGCGCTTGGCGAAGCGCTGAAGAAACGCGATGCGTCGAAAGTCTATTGGGCGCTCACCAAAGGTGTGCCGGACAAGTCGCGGGGCACCATCAAGCTCGCGCTGGCCAAGGAGGGCGGTCATGGCCCGCGCGGCCGCGATGAACGCATGACCGCTTCGGACAAGGATGCCGAAGGCGCCAAGCACGCCGTCACCGATTACGCGGTGATCGACCACGCGGGCACGGAGTTCGCATGGGTTGCGGCGAAACCCGTCACAGGCCGCACGCACCAGATCCGCGTGCATCTGGCCGAACTCGGCACGCCCATCATCGGCGATTTCAAATATGGCGGCGCGGATGTGCGCGGCAAGGGCGAGATCGCCGACAAGCTGCATCTGCATGCGCGCAGCATCGACATTGCCCATCCCGATGGCGGCCGCCTTCAGGTGACCGCGCCGCTGCCGCCGCACATGTTGAAGAGCTGGTCGCTGCTCGGTTTCAATCCGAATGACACCGCCAATCATTTCGCGCAGAAGAAAAAGAAATGAAGCGCTTCTACAAATCCGCGAGCGTGAGCGATGCCAATGCCATCCTGCTCGATGGCCGCGCGGTGAAGACGCCGGGCGGAAATCCCCTGGCGCTGCCCACGCGCGCGCTGGGCGAAGCGATTGCACAGGAATGGGTGGGGCAGGGTGATCAGGTTGTTCCCGCCACCATGCCGCTCACCCGCATTGCCAACACCGCCATCGACAGTATCGCTGCGGCGCGCGAAGCGGTGATCGATCAGATCGCAGCCTATGGCGGCACCGATCTTCTGTCCTACCGCGCCGAGGGTCCGGATGTTCTGGTGATCCGTCAGGCGAAGGCGTGGGATCCGTTGCTCGACTGGGCGCATGAGACCCATGGCGCGCGCCTTGCCGTCACCGCGGGTGTGATGCATGTCGCCCAGAACGAGGCGGTGCTTGCCGCCTTGCGCGCGGCCGTCGCGGGGCACAGCGAATTCGGTCTTGTGCCGCTGCATGCGATCACCTCGCTCACCGGTTCTCTCGTTTTGGCACTGGCGGTGGCGGCTGGCAGGCTTGACGCTGCGCAAGCCTTTGCGCTCTCCCGCATCGACGAGGAATTTCAGGCCGAGAAATGGGGCACGGATGCCGAAGCCGAAGCCCGCGCCCGGGCCCATGCCGAGGAGCTTGAAACGGCTGCGAAATTCCTGCGCCTTCTGGCCGCTTGACCCCTCGGCGATCCGCCCGCAGTCTCCCGCCCGATCCCATTGCTATTCCTCCGACAGGCCCTCCCATGAAGCACATCCTGCAAGAACTCGAAGCCCGCCGCGCCCGCGCCCGCATTGGCGGCGGCCCCGCCCGCATCGAGGCCCAGCATGCCAAGGGCAAGCTCACGGCGCGCGAGCGCATCGAGCTTCTTCTGGATGCGAACTCCTTTGAGGAGTTCGACATGTTCGTGGAACATCGCAACACCGATTTCGGCGCGGACAAGAACCGCATTCCCGGCGATGGCGTCGTCACCGGCTGGGGCACCATCAATGGCCGCATGGTCTATGTGTTCGCGAAAGACTTCACCGTCTTCGGCGGCTCGCTCTCCGAAACGCACGCGCAGAAGATCTGCAAGGTGCAGGATATGGCCATGCAGAACGGCGCGCCGGTGATCGGCCTCTTCGATGCAGGCGGCGCGCGCATCCAGGAAGGTGTCGCCTCGCTTGCCGGCTATGGCGAAGTGTTCAAGCGCAACGTGCTCGCATCCGGTGTTGTGCCACAGATCAGCGTCATCATGGGCCCCTGCGCGGGCGGCGACGTCTATTCCCCCGCCATGACCGATTTCATCTTCATGGTGCGCGATACCTCCTACATGTTCATCACCGGGCCCGATGTGGTGAAGACCGTCACCCATGAAGACGTCACGCCCGAAGAACTCGGCGGCGCCAAGGTGCATACCCACAAATCGTCCGTTGCCGATGGTTCGTTCGAGAACGATGTCATCGCGCTGGAAGAAATCCGCCGCCTCTATGATTTCCTGCCGCTCAACAACCGCGAGAAGCCGCCATCATGGCCCACCGAAGACGATCCGCATCGCGTGGAAATGAGCCTCGACACGCTGGTGCCGGAAAATCCGAACAAGCCCTATGACATGAAGGAACTGATCCTGAAGGTCGCGGACGAGGGCGATTTCTACGAGATTCAGGAATCCTACGCGAAGAACATCATCACCGGCTTTGGCCGCATCGAAGGGCGCTCGGTCGGCTTCGTCGCCAACCAGCCGATGGTGCTGGCGGGCGTGCTCGACAACGATGCCTCGCGCAAGGCCGCGCGCTTCGTGCGCTTCTGCGATTGCTTCAACATCCCGATTGTCACCTTTGTGGACGTGCCGGGCTTCCTGCCGGGCCTGTCACAAGAGCACAACGGCATCATCAAGCACGGCGCCAAGCTGCTCTTCGCCTACACTGAAGCGACATGTCCGAAGGTCACCGTCATCACGCGCAAGGCCTATGGCGGTGCGTATGACGTGATGGCCTCCAAGCACATGCGCGCGGATTTCAATTACGCATGGCCCACCGCGCAGATCGCGGTGATGGGCGCGAAGGGCGCGGTGGAAATCATCTTCCGCAGCGACATGAAGGACCCGGACGCCATCGCCGAACGCACCAAGGAATATGAAGACCGCTTCCTCAACCCGTTCGTGGCGGCGGGACGCGGCTATATCGACGACGTCATCCGCCCCCATTCCACCCGCTGGCGCATCGCCCGCGCATTGCGCGCGCTACAGAACAAGCAGGTCCCGCAAATCTGGAAGAAGCACGATAATATTCCGTTGTAGGACGTGGGCGTGACTCTTCGGCACATAAACGATGTCTTGGTTCTGGGTATCGTTCTTGTCGGGCTTGTTCATTGGTTGAGATATCGCCGAATTGAGTTTGATGGTGAATTTGACGCTCACATAGATGCCAGCATGCGATTGCTGCAATGGGTTTGCGCAGGATTGGTACTGGCCGGACTCTCTGTCTTTATGGTTGCCGGATTTCTGGTTGAGGATCGATCTCTTCTGATACCGGGTTTGATAGTCGGTTTGTCTTTTGAAGTCTGCGGAATTGGCGTTGGTTGGAATATCCCTTCGGTTCGCAGTGAATTTATACTTAGGTCGTCTGGAGATGGCGTACTAACGGCCGAGAAGCTTCTGAAGTTGGTATCGCTAAGGCGCGCGTTGCTCGTCAATGCTCCGATTGCGCTTGGGGTAACGGCAATATTTATCGCGATACTGGTTTTGTTCTTTTAGGAGTTGAAGAGTTTGCATTTGTCTGACGCGGCGAGCCAATGCCGCACGGACCTCCACGCAAGAGTTGGTGCTAAGCTTGTGCTGTGATTCGAATTTGAAGATATTTCCATGTCCCAACCTTCCGGCCCCGCATGGTGTTCGCGCTTTCCGGGGAGCGCGTTGACCGCAGACCTGCTGCCGGATTTTCGCGACCGGACGCAGGCGTTCATTTCGGTGATGAAGAACGGGCACGCGAGCGTCACCGTCAGCGCCACCTTCCGCCCGCCGGAACGGGCCTATCTGATGCACTGGTGCTGGATGATTGCACGCGAGGGCTATGACCCGCGCGAAGTGCCGCGCATGTCCGGTGTCGATATCCAGTGGGATCATTCCGATGCGAAGAGCGCCGCCGCGCAAATGGCTTCGACCTATGCGCTCAAATTCCGGCCCTCGCTCACCAGCCGCCACACCGAACGCCGCGCCATCGACATGACCATCGGCTGGCAGGGCACGCTTCAGCTGCGCGATTTCGACGGCAAGCTGCACACCATCGCATCGCCCCCGCGCGATGGCACCAACCCCGAACTGATCGCGGTGGGCAAAACCTTCGGCGTCATCAAGCTTATCTCCGATCCGCCGCACTGGTCCGACGACGGGCGGTAGGGTTCACGCGGAGACGCGGAGCCGCGGAGTGGTGGTTCACGCAGAGGACACTGAGGACGCGGAGGAAATGCCGTGCGCCCAGTTTCGAAAGTTTGTGCGCTGCGAGAGTGCAATGTTGGGCTTCGCCCGAAGGTCGTGGTGCAAGGCGGCGCACGTTGACGTAGCGCAAGTCAAATTTGCGCGCAGTTTGTGATGCGTTTGAACGGTGTTCGAAGGGATTTGGCGCGAATCGCCTATAACAATTGCAATTCCTGAACTGGCGATCGCAATGATCTCGGCAAAAAGCGCGTCAAACGATCCTGCCACCTGAACAGACAGGTGCGAAGAACCCCGGCGCGAAGCGCCAACATCCCGCTTCGCAATCAACATTCAGCGAACGCACCATCCACGCGCGATCTTCCTCCGTGCCCTCTGCGTCCTCCGCGTGAACCCCTCCGCGTCTCCGCGTGCTACCCTTCCGCCTTCGGGGCCAGAAGCGCGGCCAGCACCAGCCAGAGGTTCTGCATCAGCGCCACCAGCGCCGCGCCATGCACGTCCATCGTGATGAACGGCCCGGCCAGCAGCACGGGCGGAACGATGCCTGCCACAAGCCCCAGCACGCGCGCCAGCCATGCACGCCACCCGGCGGCGGGCCATGCGGCGCTCCAGGCGACAATGGCCGCACTGGTGGCGAAGGCAGCGATGTTCGCCAGCGTCTGGTTCAGCCACCAGCCGAAGCTCGAAACGGCAATCACCTGCGCCTCTTCCAGTTTGTGCGTTTCCAGCGCCTTCATCAGCTTCGGCGCCACGAAGCCATTGATCGATGCGGCCACCATCAGCGCCACTGCCGCGAAAAGAAACGCCACGAGCCCGAACACCACCCAAGTCCGCGTGATGCCAAGGCGGAAGCAAAGCCCCACCACGCCGAACATGATCAGGATTTCGGCGGCAATCGCCCCCGCATGAACGAACCGCCCCGGCAGGACAATGCGATGGGCATCCGCCGCCGCCTGCGTGCCCGATGGGTGCATCAGCATGAGCGCGGTCAGAAACACCGCGCTCAGGATCAGCGCTATTCTCCAGATATTGCTCTCGGCCATGTGAATGTGCTCCCTCGCGCACGTCTGTGCTGCCTCGCCGCCATCAGGTAATGATTTGTCGCACGCGATGCAGTGACGTTCGGGTGATCGGCGCGTGTTGCCGGACATCCGGCGCATTTTGTTCGGGAAAAGCCGGGGCAGGGATGGACAGGCGGGCCGCCAAAACCAGAAACGCACTCGTGGATGCGATGGTCGCGCTTGTGAAGCTGCGCGGCTTCGATGCGCTGAAGCTTTCGGAAATCCTCGCGGAGGCGGGCGTCGGCCGCTCCACCTTCTATGGCCATTATGAAGGCAAGGACGCCTTTCTCGTGTCCTCGTTCGTGGACATGATCGCGCGCACCGATCAGGGTGAGGTGCAGCATTTCGGCATGGATGCGGTTGGGCTGCTGCCCACGGCGCCGCTGCTGCACCATGTTGCGGAGTATCGGGAATTCGCCGTCAGCCTCGCGCAATCGGCCGCGTTCGATGCCACGATGGCGGCCGGCGAGGAAAAGTTGCGCGCGGTGGCGCTTCATCGCCTCGCGCGGAAATATCCGGCCATGTCGCCGGAAGAACGCAGCCGCGCCGCCGTATTTGCCGCCAGCGCCTTCATCGGCTTGGTGCGCTGGTGGATCAGGCGCGGCGTGGATGCCGATTGGCAACAGCTCGATGCGCAGTTCACGCGCATGATTAAATCAGGCCTCACCGCCTGAGGATCAATGGCGTGATGCGGCGCTGGCGCGGACGTTACTTCCTTCCCGCATAGGCCCAGCATTCCAGCTCGACGAGGGCGCCCAGTGCAAGGCCGCTTGTGCCGAAGGCGCTGCGCGCGGGCAGGCGGTCGGGCTTGAAGTACTGCACATACACCTTGTTGAAATCGCCCCATTGCTTCATGTCGGCCAGCATCACGGTGCATTTGAAAACATCGTCGAAGGAATAGCCGTATTCCTTCAGCGTCGCGCCGATGTTTTCCATCGTCTGCTTCGCCTGCGCTTCCATGCCGCCCGGCACCATCTCCATCGAACCTGGCTTGTTGCCGAGCGCGCCGGAGAGATAAAGCACATCGCCCACGCGCACCGCCTGGCTGAAGGGCAGGCCAGCGGCCTTTGCCGCGGGAGAGTTCAGATATTCCGGTCCTGACATTGAAGTTCCCTTTTCCATTGCGGCGGCTGCATCCGTGAGGGGCAGGCAAAGCAGCGCGCCCATTGCAAATCTGGCGATCCGGCCCATATCAGGTGTTCCCCCGGTGGTCTGTCCGGGCGGGAGATTACCCCCTCTCCCCCCTCGAAAATCGCGAAAAACGAAAAACGAATGCGCGGGGCGGGAACTTCCACAACATCTTGTGGCGCATGGGCGCGTTGCGCCTCCCGGCCCAATTTGTAGGATGCCCCCGCCAAAAGAAAACAAGGGGAAGATTGTTCTGATGTCCTTCACCGTATCGCGTGCCGCTCTGGTGGGGTTGGGTCTGTCCCTTCTCGCCGCGCCTGTGATCGCCGCCGGGATTTATCCCGGCCACCCCGACACCTCTCCCGAAATCACCGCCGCCGATCTCGCCGCGCGCGACAAGGCACTCGCTGATGATGCCTTTGAGGGCCGCGGTCCCGGCACGAAGAACGGCGAAGCCGCCGCGCAGTGGATCGCCGACGAGATGAAGCGCATCGGCCTGAAGCCCGGCAATCACGGCAGCTATTTCCAGATGGTGCCCACTGTGAACATCACGCTGGATGCCGCCAACTCTTCGCTCGTGTTCGATACGAAGGAAGGCCAGATCAATCCGAAGTTCCCCGATGAAGACGTGTACTGGACGCCCCGCTTCAAGGGAACGAAGGTCAGCGTGAAGGATTCACCGCTCGTGTTCGTCGGCTATGGTGTGGTCGCACCCGAATACAATTGGAACGACTACGCAGGCGTGGATGTGAAGGGCAAGACCGTCATCATCCTCGTCAACGATCCCGGCAATGAAGATGCCTCGCCCGATCCCAAATTCTTCAAGGGCAAGGCCATGACCTATTACGGTCGCTGGACTTACAAATATGAAGAGGCGGCCCGTCAGGGCGCCGCCGCCGCCATCATCGTGCATGAAGATGCGCCCGCTGCCTATGGCTGGCAGGTCGTGCGCAATTCCAATTCGGGTACCAAGTCGTGGCTGGATGCGAAAAACAAGCAGATGGATCGCGTGCCGGTGCAGGGCTGGATTTCGCTCGATACCGCAAAGGATCTCTTCAAGCGCGCAGGGCTCGATTATCTCGCGCAGAAGGCCGCCGCCAACCAGCGCGGCTTCAAGGCTGTGGCGATGGAAGGTGAAACGCTGTCGGCCACGCTGAACTCAAAGATCGACACTTTGAAAACACGCAATGTTGTCGGCGTGCTGCCCGGCTCAAAGCGTCCGAACGAATATGTTCTGTACACGGCGCATTGGGATCACCTCGGTATCAAGCCGGATGTCGCCGGTGACGACAAGATCTACAACGGCGCCGTCGATAATGGCATGGGCTCTTCAGCCATCCTCGAAATCGCCGAAGCCTTCGCGAAGGACAAGCGCCGCCCGGAACGCTCCATCGCGTTCATCAACTGGACGCTGGAAGAGCAGGGGTTGCTCGGTTCGGAATATTTCGCCACCAATCCCGTCTGGCCGCTCAATCACATCGTCGGTGGCATAAACCTCGATGCCAACCTGCCGAAGGGCCGTGCGCACGATCTGGTGCTGGTTGGAAACGGTGCATCCGAACTGGAGGATCTGCTGACGAAAGTTCTGAAGACACAGAACCGCGTCATCACGCCTGATCCGCACCCGGAATTCGGCGGATTCTACCGCTCCGACCACATCAGCCTTTCGAAGGTCGGCGTGCCGATGCTCGATCCGGCTGGTGGCTTCGATCTGATTGAGGGCGGCACGGCGGCAGGGCAGGCTGCGGGCGAGGATTATCGCGCGCATCGCTATCACCAGCCTTCTGACGAGTTCGATCCGAACTGGGATTTGTCAGGACCAATTCAGGATCTCGATGCCTACTACACAGTGGGCGATGAGCTCGCGAACAGCGAGAACTGGCCCAACTGGTACGATGGCAACGAATTCCGCGCCATCCGCGACAAGTCGATGGCGGGCCGGAAGTAGCAAAGGCCTGTGGCCGCTCCGTCAGGGGCGGCCACGCGGTCATTTTTGGCCGTTTACGGCGGGCGCAAGGGGGCCTAAAACCTTGCACCAGCACGGCGTTTGGCGCCCCTGGGGGACGAGCTTGTTCAAGAAGATTCTGATTGCGAACCGCGGCGAAATCGCATGCCGCGTCATCAAGACCGCCCGCAAGATGGGCATCAAGACCGTGGCGGTCTATTCCGATGCCGACAAGGACGCTCTGCACGTCGAGATGGCCGACGAGGCCGTGCATCTGGGGCCGCCACCATCTGCTCAGTCCTATCTTCTGATCGACAAGATCGTCCAGGCCTGCAAGGACACCGGCGCCGAAGCCGTCCACCCTGGTTACGGATTTCTGTCCGAACGCGAAGCCTTCGCCGAAGCGCTCGCGAAAATCGGCGTGGCATTTATCGGCCCCAATGTTCGCGCCATCGCGGCCATGGGCGACAAGATTGAATCCAAGAAGCTGGCGCAGGCTGCAAAGGTTTCCACCGTTCCCGGGTTCATTGGTGAAATTCGCGATGCCGCGCATGCGCGCGAAATTGCGGCGAGCATCGGCTATCCCGTGATGGTGAAGGCATCCGCTGGCGGTGGCGGCAAGGGGCTTCGCATCGTTCACAAGGAAGATGAACTGGTGCAGGCGATCCAGTCCTCGCAAAATGAGGCGCGCGCCAGCTTTGGCGATGATCGGCTTTTCATCGAGAAGTTCGTCACCGAGCCACGCCACATAGAAATTCAGGTGCTCGGCGACAAGCACGGCAATGTCGTCTATCTGGGCGAGCGCGAGTGCTCCATTCAGCGCCGTCATCAGAAGGTGATCGAGGAAGCGCCGTCTCCATTCCTCGATGCGGCAACTCGAAAGGCCATGGGCGAACAGGCCGTCGCGCTGGGTAAGGCCGTCGGCTACGACAGCGCGGGTACGGTTGAATTCATTGTCGACAAGGACCGCAATTTCTACTTCCTCGAAATGAACACCCGCCTGCAGGTGGAACATCCGGTCACCGAACTTATCACCGGTCTTGATCTGGTGGAGCTGATGATCCGTTCTGCTGCCGGCGAAAAGCTTCCCATTGGTCAATCGGATATCAAGCTCACGGGGTGGGCGGTGGAAGCGCGCATTTACGCGGAAGATCCCTATCGCGGCTTCCTGCCGTCCACGGGCCGGCTTGTGCGTTATCAGCCGCCTGCCGAAGGCAAACAGGGCGATATCACCGTTCGCAATGACACCGGCGTCTATGAAGGCGCCGAGATTTCCATGTTCTACGATCCCATGATCGCCAAACTGTGCACGCATGGTTCAACACGCGAAGCTGCCATCGACGGCATGGCCAGGGCGCTCGATGAATTCCGCATCGAAGGCATCAATCACAACATCGCCTTCCTCACGGCGATCATGCACAACACCCGCTTCCGCGAGGGGCGGCTCACCACCGGTTTCATCGCCGAGGAATTCCCCGATGGATTCCATGGCCGCCCGATGGACGTCGACGCTGCGCGCCGCTTCGTGGCCGCCGCCGTTGCCATGAAGCTGGTGCGCACAACACGTGCTGGCATGATCTCGGGGGCGATGAACGGCGCTCATGTGCCGGGCCGTGACTATGTCGTGAAACTCGATGATGAAAGTCACGACGTAACGGATGCCTCGCTCTCGGGTGGCAAGCTGTTCATGCGTGTCGATGGCCATCCCTTTGAGGCGGTCACAGATTGGCGTCCGGGTCTGCCGACGCTGTTTCTGCGCCAGAAGGCAGGTGAATTTGCCATCCAGGTATCGCGCGTGCAGGGCGGTTATCGGCTCGTGCAGGGCGGCATGCGCGTTACGGCCTCTGCCCGTTCGGTTGCCGCCGCCAATTTCGCCAAGCTGATGCCAAAAAAGGTCGCGGCCGATACATCCAAATTCCTGCTTTGCCCCATGCCCGGCCTGATCGTTTCGGTGAATGTCGTCGAAGGGCAGGATGTGAAGGTGGGCGAAACGCTGGCTGTTGTTGAAGCGATGAAGATGGAAAACGTCCTCACCGCCGAACGCGACGGCACCGTGAAGAAGGTCAATGCCAAGAAGGGCGACAGCCTTGCGCTCGACGAGGTGATCCTCGAATTCGCGTAAGCCTGCCGCCGCGTTTCGTCAGTTGAACGTCTTGCGGATCGACACGTAGAGCCGTGGCTGACTCTGGATCTGGCGATGTTCCACCGTCACGAGCGGGGAAATGTCGCGCGGACCGGAATAGAAATCCTGCTCGCGGTCGAACTGAAAAGCCGCCGCGTTGTCCACTTCGAAGCGCAGGCTCCAGTCCGGCGTCGGCTTGTATTCCCAGAACACTTCCATGTAGGGCGGTCGCACACGGTAGTGCTGCACGAGCGACAGGCGATAGCGATACTCGTCCCAGCCATTGTACCAGAACACGCCCCAGGTCGATTTCAGGCTCTCGATATCCTGGGTGAAGTTCACGCTGATATCCTGCGGCCGGTCGCGGGATATGCCGCGCAACAGCCCCGTTACCGGATCGTGTACGCGGCTGCGCTGTAGCGTGGTTGACGCCTTCAGCAAGCCACCCGTGATGCCGAACCGGTCAAGCGGCAAAGTCATCTCGAGATTGACCTTGTCATTCTTGCCGTTGCCGATATTTCCCGGCGCATCGAATGCGCCCGACAGGGTGTAGATGGGTACAAGGTCGGTCACATCGGTAATGTCTTCGTGCATGAGGGTCAGCACGATGGCGCCCTTGTCCCAGAAGTGATGCTCGAAGGACAGTTCGTATTGCGTGCGCTGATCGGGCTTGAGATCGGGATTACCCGCGCTCACGCCGGTTGATGACAGATCGCTGGTGGCGATGAAGTCGCCAAAATCGAGCTGCCCCACAACTTTTTCGTAGCGGGCGCGCAGCTGCGTTTCCTTGTCGAGCGACCAGGTCAGAACCGCGCGCGGCTTGGGATAGAAAAAGTTGCGGCTCAGGCTCGTGGCCCCTGTCTCGCTGATCTTCGAATATTCGAAGCGCGCGCCAGCTTCGAGCAGGAAATCGCTGCTGATGTTCCATGTGCCCTGCAGAAAGGCTTCGCCGCGCCGTTCTTCGACGCGTGCGTTGGCGGAGGGCAGGGGAACCGGCACCCCGTTCTGCTCATAGGCCGTCTGGCCATCGAGATAGTTGAATGCCCCTTCCGCGCCGCTTTCGAGCATCAGGCCCTTGAACGGCGAATAGCGCGCCGTGGTGCGGAAAATGGATTCACCCGTGTCGCTGTCGGAGGTGAATATCTCCAGCGAACCGGGCTCCACCGCAACGTTCTTGTCCGTGGTATTGCCAAGCCGTTGCAGGAACAGGCTTTCGACTTCGACGCCCCCGAATTTGCCATCCCAGTGCAGCCCAAGCTCGCCACTGTGATCGGTGGAGGCGTCCGTATAGAGCTGCACCGTGCCAAGCGTGTTGTATTTCACGCTGGAGTGAAACGGGCTCGTCTGCAGCGTGAGGTTCGCGCGGAATTGCCCTCCCAGCAATGGCAGCGCGGCGGAGCCCTTCGCCGAGTAGCCCTGATCGGCGGCGTGTGTGCTCAGTGTGCTGTGCGTGATGATGCCGGTACCGACATCGCGCGAATAGCGATGGCCTTTGCCCACGCTGTCATCATAGTTCGGAAACATCGAAAGCGCGGCTTCGAATGTCTTGTCGCCATCGCGGTGGGTCATCTCCACGCTGGCGCCGCCCACCATGTGGCCATCCGGCCAGAAATTGTTGTTGGCCTTCAACACGATGTGCGTGGAGTCCGCCTTCTTTCGAACGATATTGGCAATGACCGTATGCCCCTGCATGTCGATACCGGGCGCGCCGCCACGGATGACCTCGATGTGGTCCACATCCGAGGCGGGGATGCGCGTCAGGATGGATTGCAGATCATCGTCCTTGGAGGTGGGGCGACGTCCATCGATCAGCACATTGCCAGCCGTTCCAGCAAAGCCGCGCGCGCTATCGCCGTCATTGAAAGAAAAGCCGGGCAATCGGCCAACCATGTCGTAGGCCGTATTTGGACGGGCGTCTGCGAAGAAGCTGGGCTGATAGCTCAGGACACCATCGCCGGGCTGTTCTGCGGCCTGCGACGGCAGTGCCCATGTCAAAAACGCGGCCGCCGTCATCGCCGTCAACGCAATACGCATGAACGCCCCCAATTGGTGATTGAACCAAGCTGTTGTCTCACCACCTATTGCTTCAACCCGTGCAAAACGCAGATCAGCCGTGCCTTGCAGGCGGGCGACACGCGAATGTCACGTGTGCGGGGGAATTGAGGCTTTGGAATGACCGCATCAACGGCTAAAAGCAGCCATGAGCGAAGAAGTCACCACCTTGCGGCTGCGCATCGAGGGACAGGTCCAGGCGGTCGGATATCGCAACTTTGTGATCGCCGAGGCGCGGAAGCTCGGGCTGGATGGTTGGGTGCGTAACCGTAGCGATGGCACTGTGGAGGTGCTTTGTTCGGGGACGACCAAGGCCGTGGAGGGACTTGTGGCCCAATGCATGCGCGGCCCGGCTGGGTCACGCGTCGGCAATGTGGAATTGCATCGCGCCGATCCGCCGGCCGAGAAGGGTTTCAACCGGCGCCCTTCCCTATAAGCGGCGGCCCTAGCTCAAGCTGTTGTTGTCTGTGTTGCCGGTATTGGCCAGTTGCGCACTCTCGCCGGGCATTTTCGTCAGTTCAGGCCTTTGCCATGCGCGCTTTGGTGCGGGCTCGCGGGTTGCCATCTCGCTGCGATTTTCCATCAGGTCTGATCCCCAGATTCATACGATACGCGATACATGCTATAGTGGTGATATTTCAGTAATGCAACTAAAAGTTGATTTGACTTGAATGAGGATCATTCAGCCGTTTCAGATACTTACGGAGTTCCCTGAAAGTGCGGCCTACGCCGTTGCGCCGAAGACTTCTGCAAACGCGGTCCGCATCGCCACATCCACATCGGCCATGGTCACCGGCAAGCCAAGCGACGCGAGGCTGGTGACGCCGTGCTCGCGAATACCGCAGGGCACGATACCGCCGAAATGCGACAGGTCAGGGTCCACGTTCAGGGATACCCCGTGATAGGTCACCCAACGGCGCACACGCACGCCAATGGCCGCGATTTTGTCTTCTCCGCCATCGGGGCGTACCACCCAGATGCCAACGCGCCCCGCACGCCTTTCCCCTTTCACATTGAATGAGGCCAGCGACCGGATCAGCCATTCTTCCAGGTCGTGCACGAAGCCGCGTACATCGCCGCCGTTGTGATGCAGATTCAGCATCACGTAGCCCACGCGCTGTCCGGGGCCGTGATATGTGAACTGGCCGCCACGACCGGTCTGAAAGACAGGAAAACGCGCGTCTATCAAATCCTTTTCATGAGCGCTGGTGCCGGCGGTGTAGATCGGCGGATGTTCCACCAGCCACACCATTTCGGATGCCGTTCCTTCGGCAATGGCTGCGGCCCGCGCCTCCATGAACGCCACGGCGTCGGGATAGGGCAATAAGCCGTCGCGCACCGACCATTCGATCGGGCGGTTGGCGATTTGCAGTGAAGATGCAGGCGCGTCCATTAACCGCCTCGTAAGCATAGGCGGGTCAGCATCGGGGCTGAAATCCTCGCCAGGCAGCCTCCATGTCCTCCAATCTCGAAGGCGTCAACATCGAAATCTCGGTCGTGCTGGGCCGTTCCGTTATTCCCATGCACCAGCTGTTGCGCATGGGCCGTGGCGCGGTGATCGAACTGGATTCCCGGCAGGACGATTCTGTTCTGGTGCTTGCCAATGATCGGCCGGTGGCGAAGGGCGAAATCGTGCTCAGCGGTGAACGCATCGGGGTTTCGATCACGGAAATCCTGCGCACGTATCAATAACACCGAATTTTGAGTGTAGAAAAATATATTTACCAGTGACTTCTTGCATTTATTGGGGTCGCGCCATACTTCTGTGTGGAACTGCCGGATTGGCAGTGAACGCAGGGTGCCACCGTGCTGCCGATCGTTCTGGATCCTACTGAAATTCGTGCCGGTCTGGCCGGGGCAGGCGAAGGTCTGGCGCGCCGCGAGGCCACCCTTCGGGCGTCTGGCGTTCTTCCCGAAGCGGTACCGGTCGATGCAGCGGCGAATGATCTGGAAGGTTTGAAGGTTCTGTTTGTTGCGGGTCTTGATGCTGCCGCGTCCACGCGACTTGCCAAAATCGCACGGGCGGCGGGCGTGCTCGTGAACGTCGAGGACATGCCCGCACTCTGCGATTTTCATGTGCCTGCCAGTGTGCGCCGCGGTGATTTGCTGGTCACGGTTTCCACGGGCGGCAAAGCGCCTGGCTTTTCCAAACTGTTCCGCGAATGGATCGAGCGGCAGCTTGGCGAACATTGGGAATTGCAGATCGAGACCATCGCCGATGAGCGCCGCAAGTGGCGCCGCAGCGGCCTTTCGCTGTCGCAGGTTTCCGAACGCACGCGAGCTTATGTGCGTGAGCACGGATTGCTGCCGTGAGCGCCACTGTGATCGACCGGCAAAGAGGCCTTGCGCCGCGCATATTTGATCGGCGCGTATCATCGGAATTGCCGCCGGAAACCGAAGCCCGGCTGGCCGCGCTGCGCGCAGAAGCTGAAGGACGCGATGCGCTTGGCATCCTGCGGCTTGCGCTCAAGGAATCCTTCGCTGGCGAAACCGCCGTCGTATCCTCCTTCGGTTCGGAATCGGCAGTTCTTCTTCATTTGGTGGCGCAGATCGATCCGGCAACGCCGATCCTGTTTCTCAACACCGGCAAGCTCTTTGGCGAAACGCTGCGCTATCGCGACCGCTTGCAGGATGTGTTGGGCCTGGGCGATGTGCGCGCGCTCGCGCCCGATCCTGTCCAGCGGGAGCGCCTCGATCCTGAGGGCGCACTGTGGTCGCGTGATACCGATGCGTGCTGCGGCTTTCGCAAGGTGATCCCGCTGCGCCGCGCGCTTGAACCCTTCGCCGCACAGATCACGGGTCGCAAGCGGTTCCAGACGCAGGCACGCGCTGCCATGCAGGCGGTCGAGTACTTCGAAGGCCGTTTCCGGTTCAACCCGCTGGTGACATGGAGCCAGGCCGATCTGGAGGCCTATCTGACAGCGCATGATCTCCCCCGCCATCCGCTGGTGGAAGACGGCTATCCCTCCATCGGCTGCATGCCCTGCACCCGCCGTATCCAGTCTGGCGAGAGCTATCGGGACGGGCGCTGGTCAGGGCTGGACCGCGACGAATGCGGCATCCATCTGGGCGTGGACGGCGAGGGCATCTAGCCCTCCTAACGGGCCTTAATGCCGCTTGCCCTTGGCATGCCGGGTTGCTACACCCCCGCCCCTATCAGTGATTTCCTGTGCACGTGCGGTCGTGGCGGAATTGGTAGACGCACTACCTTGAGGTGGTAGCGGGGCAACCCGTGGAAGTTCGAGTCTTCTCGACCGCACCACCCTACGCTGCGGAGCGGCGTTGGGTGTCTCCCGAAGCGCAAAGCGCGCAGGGTGACTGTCTGACATCAGCAGCTTCGGGTGGCATGCCACAGGCGAATTGGCGTTCGCACGAGTCGCTTTGCTTCACAAAAATGCGTCGTGAGGTGACCAAGGGATCCAATTGGATTTCGGGGGCGCCGATTGTGGTACGTATATTTCTTGCGGTTGAGCAATGGCGACATTTATGTCGGCTCAACGGGTGATCTGAGGGAACGCATTGCAGTGCACCAGAGTGGTGGTGTGCGCTCAACAAAAGCGTATCGGCCAGTGGCGCTCAAAGCGTATGTGGCGGTAGAAACGGAGCAGCTTTCCCCTCAGCTGGAGCGTTACTTCAAATCTGGCTCAGGGAAGGCTGTCGCCATGAAACGGTTCTTCTAGCGAGCACCAGTGATGATCCCCAATTCCTATCCCACACTGAATTTCGATCTGGGCGACACCGCCGAAATGCTGCGCGATACTGTGCGCAGTTTCGCCGCCGACAAGATCGCGCCGCGCGCCGCCGAGATTGACAGGACCAACACCTTTCCACGCGATCTGTGGCCGCAGATGGGCGAGCTTGGGTTGCTCGGTATTACAGTCGAGGAAGAGTGGGGCGGTACGGGGCTCGGCTATCTCGAACATTGCGTTGCGATGGAGGAAGTCAGCCGCGGCTCCGCATCGGTCGGCCTTTCCTATGGCGCGCATTCCAATCTTTGTGTGAACCAGATTCGCCGCCACGCCAGCGACGAACAGAAGCGCCGCTATCTGCCCAAGCTGATCTCCGGTGAGCATGTCGGTGCACTGGCCATGAGTGAGACCGGCGCGGGCTCGGACGTCGTTTCGATGCGGCTGAAGGCCGAGAAGCGGGGCAATCGTTACGTGCTGAACGGCACCAAGATGTGGATCACCAACGGCCCCTTGGCCGATACGCTCGTGGTCTACGCCAAGACAGACACCGGCGCGGGACATCGCGGCATCAGCGCCTTCCTGATCGAGAAGGGGTTCAAGGGATTCCGCACGGCGCAGAAGCTGGACAAGCTCGGTATGCGCGGCTCGGACACCGGCGAACTCATCTTCGAAGATTGCGAGGTGCCGGAAGAAAACCGTCTCGGCGCGGAAGGGGCGGGCGTCTCCATTCTCATGAGCGGTCTGGATTATGAACGCTCGGTGCTGGCGGCGGGATCGCTCGGTATCATGCAAGCGTGCATGGACCTTGTTCTGCCTTATGTGCACGATCGCAAGCAGTTCGGTGAATCCATTGGTTCGTTCCAGCTCATGCAGGGCAAGCTGGCGGATATGTATGTCACGCTCTCTGCCGCGCGCGCTTATGTGTATGCGGTGGCGAAGTCCTGTGATCGTGGCGAGACCGCGCGCAAGGATGCCGCGGGCGCGATCCTCTATGCCGCCGAAAAAGGAACGTGGATGGCGCTGCAGGCGATCCAGTGCCTTGGCGGCAATGGTTACATCAACGATTTCCCCGCGGGCCGCTTGCTGCGCGATGCCAAGCTTTATGAGATCGGCGCGGGCACAAGCGAAATCCGCCGCTGGCTCATCGGCCGCGAACTCTTCCACGAAACGGGTTGATCAGTCCGAAAACTTGATCATCGCCGCAGCGAGATCGTCCAGATAAATAAGCGCGACAGGGTTGCGGTGCCGTCCGCCTTGCAAAACCACAAGCCCTTTCAACTGATCGCGGGTCATGCGCTTGGCCGCGTCTTCAACAGTTGCGTCGTCGCTGATCCAATCCGTGGCGGCTACGCCGTCAATCTGTCGGAGGATGCTGCTGTCCTTGGTGTTGCTCAGCGCATTGATGATGCGGTGCGTGATTTCGGATTCGCTGTTCCTGTTGTCCACGAAGAAGCGGCGCACCGACGGGCCGGGGATATAGCCGGCGAATTCGTTGTGTTCATCACGCAGCAATACCGAAATCGGATTTTCGTTATCTTTGAGTCGACTGAAGATGTCCCTCAGCTGGAGTGGATTGAATGACGACTTTTCCGAGGTCTTGCGAACCGTGACAAAGGCTTCTTCTTCGCGATGCTTTTCGCTGCCTTCCAGCAGGCTTTCCGCCGTTGTGTCGGGCCGCACCACCAGCTTCCAGGCATGCTCCATGTGCGGGATCGGTGTGACAATAAGCCGGTCCGTATCCTTTTCCGGCGGCGGCAATGCAGACAGCTTGGTCTTGTGGAAGGCTGCACCACTCAGCTTTTTTGCCGGAAGGTTTTGTACAGTCAGTGCAAAAAGCGAAACGGTTGCTCCAAAGACCAGAGCGATCAGGCCAATGACCGCGAAATCTGCGGGCACGCTAACGTTCTGGTTCAGCAAGACGGCATACCCGCCCGCCAGCAGCACGAAGGCGGCGAACCCCGACAACAGGGATTTCGTGACCTTGTTCATTCCCCAACCCACCAGACAGCCACACCTTACCGAGGGCATGGCCGATGACCCATGGAAATGGTAACCCAGATTCTGTCCGCGGTCCTAGTGCGGGTTGCGGCTGCGAACACAGGAATCTGAGCCATGGCAGCAACAGACACGGTGATTTTGGGCGCGGCGCGCACCCCTATGGGCGGGTTCCAAGGTGAATTGTCCGGCCTTGCCGCCACCGAGCTTGGGGCTGCGGCCATCCGGGCGGCCGTGGCGCGCGCCGGGATCGCCGCCGGAGATGTCAGTGAAACGCTGATGGGCAATGTCCTGTCCGCGGGTCTTGGTCAGGCGCCCGCGCGTCAGGCCTCTCTCGGCGCGGGCATCCCCAACACGGTTCCCTGCACCACGATTTCGAAGGTCTGCGGCTCCGGCATGAAGGCGGTGATGATTGCCGCCGATGAGCTGGCGCTTGGCCGTGGTGAAGGTTTCATCGTTGCGGGCGGCATGGAGAGCATGACCAACTCGCCCTACCTCTTGCCCAAGGCGCGCGGCGGCTATCGTCTCGGCCATGGCGAGGTGAAGGATCACATGTTCCTCGATGGCCTTGAGGATGCCTATGAGCATCGCCTCATGGGCACCTATGCCGAGGATGCCGCGCGGCACTATCAGTTCACCCGCGAGCAGCAGGATGCCTATGCCACCGAATCCCTGAACCGCGCCAGGCGCGCGCAAAGCTCCGGCGCGTTCGATGCGGAAATCGCAGCCGTGAAGGTCGCGACGCGCGGCGGCGAAGTGGAAGTGAAGGCCGACGAGCAGCCGAAGAAGGCGGATCCTGCGAAGATTCCCACGCTCAAACCCGCCTTCGCGAAGGATGGCACGGTTACGGCCGCCAATTCGTCCTCCATCTCCGATGGCGCGGCGGCGCTGGTGCTCACGAGCGCGGCGGTTGCGGATAGGCGCGGACTGAAGCCCCTCGCACGCATCGTTGCGCAGGCAAGCAATGCGCATGAACCGCGCTGGTTCACCACCGCACCCGTGGGCGCCATCGAAAAGGTGCTGCAGCGCGCGGGCTGGAAGGCAGATGATGTCGATCTGTTCGAGATCAACGAGGCCTTCGCCAATGTGGCGATGATTGCCATGCGCGATCTCAATCTGCCGCATGAGAAGGTGAATGTGAACGGCGGCGCCTGCGCGCTTGGACATCCCATCGGCGCATCGGGCGCGCGCATCATCGTTACGCTCCTGCATGCGCTGAAGGCGCGCGGCGGCAGGCGCGGCATCGCTTCGCTGTGCATCGGCGGCGGCGAAGCGACGGCGGTGGCGGTGGAACTTCTCTAACCGCCGCCATCTCCGGCGCGGCAAAACCCGGCGCGCTTGAATTTGCGCGCGGCGGGGCCATCTGTCGTTGTCACGTTTGACGGGCGCACCGCCTGCGCCGGGCAGGGAACACCCCTCCCCGGGGCTGTGCAGGCGCTGCGAACCGAATTCAACGATCAAGATATTGTGGGAGGTGATGTTTGGCGTTCAGTATTTATGTTGAACCTTTCCGGCAAATGGCGACACTGCCGCGGTCCCTTGTTTCCAAGGCATCATGACCAAACTCACCTCCGCCATCGCCCCCACATCCCCTGCCTTCAAGGCCAACGCCGTTGCCATGGCGGGGCTGGTGCAGGAACTGAAAGAGCGCATGGCCACCGCCGCGCTCGGCGGCGATGAGAGAAGCCGCAAGCGCCACACCGAACGCGGCAAGCTGTTGCCCCGCGAGCGAGTGGAGCGGCTGATCGATCCCGGCTCGCCGTTTCTGGAGCTTTCGCCGCTTGCCGCTTTCGGCATGTATGGCGATGACATTCATGCCGCCGGTATCATAACCGGCATCGGCCGCGTGTCGGGCCGCGAATGCGTGATCGTGTGCAACGATGCCACCATCAAGGGCGGCACCTATTATCCCGTGACGGTGAAGAAGCATTTGCGCGCGCAGGAGATTGCGGCGCAGAATCGGCTGCCCTGCATCTATCTGGTCGATAGCGGCGGCGCGAACCTGCCCAATCAGGCGGAGATATTCCCGGACCGCGAACATTTCGGCCGCATCTTCTTCAATCAGGCGAACATGAGCGCGGCAGGCATTCCGCAGATCGCCAGCGTGATGGGCTCCTGCACGGCGGGCGGCGCGTATGTTCCGGCCATGAGCGATGAAACCATCATCGTGAAAAATCAGGGCACGATCTTTCTCGGCGGCCCGCCGCTGGTGAAGGCGGCCACGGGCGAGATCGTCACCGCCGAAGAACTGGGCGGTGCGGATGTGCATGCGAAAATCTCCGGCGTCGCCGATCACTATGCGAACGACGACACCCATGCGCTCGCCATCGCGCGCCGCATCGTCTCGAACCTGAACTATGCCAAGCAACCGGATATCCCGATCATCGAGCCGCGTGCGCCGCTTTACGATCCCGAAGAGCTGAACGGCATCGTGCCCACATCGCTCGCTGTGCAGTATGACGTGCGCGAGGTGATCGCCCGGCTGGTGGATGGTTCGGAGCTTGATGAGTTCAAGAAGACCTATGGCACCACGCTCGTCACCGGCTTTGCGCGCATTCAGGGCATGCCGGTCGGCATCATTGCCAACAACGGGATTCTCTTCAGCGAAAGTGCGCAGAAGGGCGCACACTTCATCGAGCTGTGCTGCCAGCGCCGCATTCCGCTGCTGTTCCTGCAGAACATCGCCGGCTTCATGGTGGGCCGGAAATATGAGAGTGGCGGCATCGCCAAGGATGGCGCCAAACTGGTCACGGCAGTGGCCTGCGCGCAGGTGCCGAAGATCACGCTGATCATCGGCGGCTCCTATGGCGCAGGGAATTACGGCATGTGCGGCCGCGCCTATTCGCCCCGCTTTCTGTTCAGCTGGCCGAACAGCCGCATCTCCGTGATGGGCGGCGAACAGGCGGCCTCTGTGCTCGCCACCGTGAACCGCGACGCCGACAAATGGAGCGCCGAAGAGATGGAAGCCTTCAAGGCACCCATCCGCGCGAAATATGAGGAAGAGGGCAACCCCTATTTCGCCACCGCCCGCCTCTGGGACGACGGCATCATCGCCCCCGCCGATACGCGGCGTGTGTTGGCTTTGGCTCTTTCAGCTTGTTTGAACGCACCGGTGCCAGAAACGCGGTTTGGTGTGTTTAGGATGTGAGCGTTGCGGCTCTTATTGAGGGATATATGGACGATCATATCGGAAAAGAATTGACCAGCAATCCAGATAGTGCGGCAGAGATGAAGGTGTGTCCGCGTTGCGCTGAAGACATTAAATCTGCTGCTTTGGTATGTCGATATTGTGGCTACGTGTTTGCCCATAAGTCGGATCAGAAACCTCGAACGACTGATCCAGTGTTCCCTAAATTGCGCAGGTCGAGCGCGATATCACCTGGTTGTATCACGGTCATTGCAGTTATTGTTCTTGTTGGTCTATTAGCTTCGTTCGCCGGCAGAAACAAAAAAAGCGAAATCGTTGAACCGGCAAATTCGTGCAAGTCAGACTGGACTGCATGCGCCAATAATTCAGATCTTGCAAATAACTATTCTGGTTGGTCTGAGGTTCAAATAGCTTGCAAAGTTGCTGCGGAATCGAAAGTCAAATACGGATATCCCGTGTGGCCATGGACGGTCTTCGGTTGGTATCAAGTCGGAGATGATTTTCCCAAAACAGGAAGAGTGATTGTGATAGAAAAAAGCGCAAAGTTTCAAAATGAATACGGTACGTTAGTCAATGTTACAGTGCGCTGTGAATACGATCTCGGTTCTTCGACTGTTCTGGACATAGACATCATTCCTCACTAGGACGAAATAGATGCGGCTAGCCATGCTCATCGTCACCGGACACGTCACTGCGAAAGCTGACACCATCGATGAGATGATGCACGTCTCGCTGGAGCATGTGCATCGCTCGCGGCTTGAGCCGGGCTGCATCAGCCATGAAGTGTCGGTGGATGCGGAGAATCCGCTCCGGCTGATCTTCCTCGAGCGGTGGGAAAGTCCCGAAGCGCTGCGCACGCATTTCGCCGTGAAGGAGAGCCGCGTGTTCTGGAAGCGGCTTCAGGAACTCGCTGCCGATCCGGGCGGGATGAAGATTTATGAGGCGTCTCGCACGGAAATCTGACCACACTCACCATGGCCGGGCTTGACCCGGCCACCCAGCAGGCGTGTGTCCACGCGCCGAAAAGAGTCCTTTGCGCTCACGGACGTTCGCGCACTGGGTGGCCGCCTCAAGGGCGGCCATGGTGAGAATTGGAAATTGCGGTGGGAACAACACTGGCCATAACGATTGAGGGAAGCGATCTTGCTCCGCGACGCAACACAGAGCGATTGGCCTGCCGTTCTCGCGCTGAACGAAGAATCCGTTGCCGTGCTCAGTCCGCTGGATGAAGCGCGGCTGGCGAAGCTGGCTGAGGCCAGTTGCTATTTCAAAGTTTGGGAACATGAAAGCAAAGTTGCCGCGTTCCTGCTCGCCTTCCGCAAGGGGGCGGACTACGACAGCGTCAACTTCCGCTGGTTCGATTCCAGGCCAGGCGATTTCGTCTATATCGACCGCATCGTGATTGCGCCGTCCGCGCGCGGGCAGGGGCTGGCGCATGCGTTCTATGACGATCTTGAATCCTTCGCGCGTGCGCACCACATCAATCGCGTGACGGCCGAGATCGATATCGTTCCGCCCAATCCCGTCTCCCTCGCGTTTCACGATGCGCGCGGTTTTCGGGAAATCGGCCAACAACCCCTCGCGGGCGGCAAGACGGTATCGTTGCGCGAGGCAGTGCTGGTGCAATCCTGACGTGGGCGTCATCAAGTATTTTGCGCGCTCGGGTCGGTGGCGCTTCGCCCGGGGAAGTGTCTCAATCCGGTGTTAGAAGCGGGGCGGAAGTTCCGCCTTGCGGAACTCGGGATTGGTTAGCGCGTTGCTAACCTTGGACGTCTGCCTAATCGGGGGAAGATCATGGATTTTCAGCAGATCGTGAATGACGTGCTGGCCTTCTTGCGCGAAGGTTTTCACAGCGTGAATGCGGTGCAGGGCCTTATCATTGCGCTGGTGGCGGCGCTGCTTCTGCCCGCGTGGAAGCGCATCTGGGCGGTCGCGCTCGGCGCCACGCTGGTGCATCTGATTGTCGATATTCTGGTGCCGGTGATTGCGAACAAGGCCGCGTTCCGCCTGCCGCCGCATCTGATGGAGATGGTCTATTGGCGGCACGCGCTGGTTCTCTATATCGGCTATGTGATCGTGATTGCGATCCTGTTCTTCATCAAGGGCCTGTTCCTCAAGGGTGGCAGTGGCCACCATTGAAGGCGATCAGGCGGCAATCTCGCCCGTGTTGGCGCGGTAGAATGTCTTGATGAGCATGGGAAGGTTCGCCGCGTTGGCGGGGTGAACCTTTCCGGCCATCGCCTGCCGCGCGATGTCGTAAACATCGGGCGCCAGCATGCGCGATGGTTCGAGAAAGGCCATGCTCCATTGGCCGAAGTTGCGGCCAAAGCTGCGTTCGTCCGCGAGGATGTCTATCTGTTCGTGTCGGGGATCGAGCAGAACCTGACCGAAGATTTCGTGCACGTTGCTGCGTTCGCCTTCCAGCACTTGCAGAAATTTTCCGCCGATGTGAAGAAGCATGCCGCTAACGCCAAGGCGCCTGTTGTTGCGGCGCGAAGCGTTCAGGATTGCGGCGATGTCTTCATGGCCGGGTTTGCGGACCGCGCTGCTGACATAGACAAGCTGATGCATGGGCTAGCCTCTCCTGAGCGCGACTCTTGCAGGAGCTAATTAAGCAGGCGTAAACGAATGCATGAAGTTCACAACCGGTGATGGTCGGGCCATGTTTTCCACGCTCCTGATTGCGAACCGCGGCGAGATAGCTGTCCGCGTGATCAGAACGGCGCGCCGGATGGGAATTGAAACCGTCGCCGTCTATTCCGACGCCGATGCCGGCGCGATGCACGTGGCAATGGCGGACAGAGCCTTGCGTATCGGACCGGCTCCGGCGCAGGAAAGTTATTTGAAAATCAAAGCAATTCTGGACGCCGCTGCGGAAAGCGGGGCCCAGGCCATTCACCCCGGCTATGGCTTCCTTTCAGAGAACACCGTCTTCGCCGAAGCCTGCGCGCAGGCAGGCATCGTGTTCGTTGGACCGCCGCCTGCAGCCATCTCTGCCATGGGCCTCAAGGATCGCGCCAAGGCTCTCATGGCCCAGGCCGGTGTGGCTGTGGTGCCGGGCTATCTGGGCGATGACCAGTCACCCGAAACACTGGCCCGCGAGGCCGGCAAGATCGGCTATCCCGTCCTCATCAAGGCGGTGGCGGGCGGCGGCGGCAAGGGCATGCGCCGGGTCGATTCGGCCGGGGACTTTGCGGCGGCACTCGAAAGCGCGCGGCGCGAAGCACAATCGGCTTTCGGTGATGCCAAGGTGCTGATCGAAAAATATGTCACCCAGCCGCGCCACATCGAGGTGCAGGTGTTCGCGGATACACACGGCAATGCCGTGCATCTGTTCGAGCGTGATTGTTCGCTGCAACGCCGCCACCAGAAGGTGATCGAGGAAGCGCCCGCGCCGGGCATGAGCGCCGAGATGCGCGCGGCGATGGGCGCGGCAGCCGTGAAGGCCGCCAAGGCCGTGAACTATGCGGGCGCCGGTACGGTGGAATTCATTGCCGATGCCTCCGACGGTCTGCGGGCCGATCGTTTCTGGTTCATGGAGATGAACACGCGCCTGCAGGTGGAGCATCCGGTTACCGAGGGCATCACGGGGCTTGATCTTGTCGAATGGCAGCTGCGCGTGGCGGCAGGTGAAAAGCTGCCGAAGACGCAAGGCGAACTGGCGCCAAACGGACACGCCATCGAGGCGCGGCTCTATGCCGAGGATCCGCAGAAAGGCTTTCTGCCAGCCATCGGCACGCTGGAGCATCTGAACTTCGCCGGCGAAGGCGTTCGTGTCGATACCGGCGTGCGCGCGGGCGATGCCGTGAGCCCGTTCTATGATCCGATGATCGCAAAGGTGATTGCCCACGGCAATACGCGCGATGAGGCCGCCGCCAAACTTGCGCATGCGCTGGCGCACACCGAAATCGCCGGGCTCAACACCAATGCCGCATTTCTCGTGCGGGCCCTGCATGATGCTGATTTCCTGGCAGGACGCATCGATACGGGGTTTATTCCCCGCAAGCTGGACACGCTGGTGCCGCCGTCGCGCGAACCTTTGCCACGCGACCTGGCCGCCGCCGCAAAATTCCTCGTGTCATCCCGCAGGCAAGATGTGTGTGGCGGCGACCCGTGGAGTGCGCGTGATGGGTTTCGTTTGCAGGGGGAGGCGCGCGAAACTGTTGAATTCAGCCATGCGGGCAAGCGCCTTGCCGTTCAGGTTGTTTACGGGCGCGACGGCGAACGTTTCGTCGTGGGCGATGAGGTTGTCGCGCCGTCCGCGGCCGCCGTGGCTCGGCTCGCGAACGCGGACATTGCCCTGATGCAGGGCGGCGAAACGATGGTTCTATCCCTCTACGACCCCTTCACCGCCAGCGAGGCCGCTGGCTCGGCAACGGACAGTGTGTCTGCCCCCATGCCCGGCAAGGTGGTGCAGATTTTCGTGAAGGCCGGCGATCACGTTACACGTGGCCAGCCGCTTGCGGTTCTGGAAGCGATGAAGATGGAGCACACCCTCTCTGCCGCTGCCGATGCGAAAATCGAAAGCGTGGAAGCCACGGCTGGCGATCAGGTGGGTGAGGGCACGATCATCGTTCGCTTCGAAAAGGCAAAGGCCGCATGACGCTTCACCTCATCAAGCTCAGCGTGGGGTCGGAGTCGCTGGAGACCTTCACAAACTGGGTGCGCAAGCGCAGCGCCGAACTCAAGAAGGCCGGCCGCAAAGCCGAGATGGTGCATGTCACGCGCATGACGCCAAAGCGCGCCGAAGAACTGCTCGATGGCGGATCGCTCTATTGGGTGATCAAGGGCCAGATTGTGTGCCGCACCAGGCTGCTGGCGCTCCGTCCGACCACCAAGAACGGCACGCCGCATTGCGGTTTGGTGTTTGAGCCGAAAGTGGTTCCGGTACTGCGCCGCCAGCATCGCCCGTTTCAGGGCTGGCGCTATCTGTCCGCGAAGGATGCCCCCCCTGATGTGCGCGGCCTCAAAGGCGGCAAAGGCCTCACGCCCCAGCTCGAAGCCGAACTGGCGGAATTGGGATTACTATAGTCACACGGGCATATTGTCGATCAGGCGCGTGGTGCCGACCTTTGCCGCGGCAAGGATGCGTGCGGGTCGCTCGAGTGAAGTGATCTGCGCAAGCGAATCCGCATCGCGGATTGCGATGTAGTCGACGCTGCTGAAGCCGGCATCCAGAAGCGCCTGCCGCCCATCCGCTTCGGCGTCGGCGATCGGGCGGCCATTCCGTGCATGGTTGGCAATGAGTCGGAGTATCTGGTTCATCATGCCCGCAACTACGCGCTCCTGCGGATTGAGATATGCGTTGCGCGATGACATGGCGAGACCGTCGGCTTCGCGCACGATTTCGCCGCCCGGAATGTCAATTGGCATGTTGAGATCGGCCACCATGCGACGGATGACGAGCAGCTGCTGGTAATCCTTTTCGCCGAAGATCGCCACATCGGGCATGGCCGCCAGAAGCAGCTTGCACACCACGATGGCGACGCCGCTAAAGAAATGTGGGCGGAAGTCGGTTTCGAGACCTTGGGACGGTCCGCCAACAGAGATGCCGGTCGCAAAACCTTGGGGATACATCTCTCGAACGGACGGGGCGAATACCAGATCCGCCGCGTTCGACGCCGCCAGCTTTTCCAGATCGGTGCCGAGGGTGCGCGGATAACGGTCGAAATCTTCGTGCGGCGCGAACTGGGCAGGGTTCACGAATATACTCACCACAGCCTTGTCCGCGTGGGATTTGATCGTGCGCACAAGCGAGAGGTGCCCTTCATGCAGCGCACCCATTGTCGGAACCAGACCAATGCGCGCACCATCCTTGCGCCAGCCGGAAATGCGCGCGCGCAGGTCTTCAAGGGTTGAGGCAATCGGAAGCTGGGGCATGGCATGGGAGATATAGCGCGGGCCATGCCGAACGCGCTAGAAGCGTCCGCGAGGCGCCCCCGAACGCGAACCCCATGCACACACACGATCCGCTCCGCCAAGCCATCTCTGAAGCCTTTCTGGCTGACGAGGATGCCGTCCTCGAATCGCTTATCGCCAAAGCCCGCCTCAGTGCTGGCGAACGCGCCGCGACCGAGGCGCTAGCGCGGGAGCTTGTGACCCGGATACGCGCCTCCCGTGATGAGCGTAGCGGCGTCGATGCCTTCACCCAGGAGTATGCCCTCTCCAGCGAAGAGGGAGTGGTCCTGATGTGCCTCGCGGAGTCCCTCCTGCGCGTTCCCGATGCTGAAACGGCAGACAAGCTCATCCGCGACAAGATTGGCAGCGGCGACTGGGCTCGCCACAAGGGCAAATCGGAATCCGCATTCGTCAACGCTTCGACTTATGCGCTCATGCTCACAGGCCGGGTCGTCAATCTGGATGCGGCAGCCAAATGGGACTTTGAAGGAATCTGGAAGAAATTGGTGGCGCGCACGGGTGAGCCGGTCATCCGTCAGGCTATCACCTATGCCATGCGCATCCTCGGCGGACAGTTCGTTTTGGGCCGCACGATTGAGGAAGCGCTGAAAAATGCTCGGGCATATATGGCCGAAGGCTATCGTTTTTCCTTCGATATGCTGGGTGAAGCTGCCTATACCGCCAAGGATGCCGTGCGCTACTACGAATCCTATCGCAAGGCACTGGCAGCCATCGCAACTCCGGGCGCGGGCCAGGATATTCCGGTATTCGAACGAAATTCGATTTCCGTGAAGCTGTCCGCGCTGCATCCGCGCTATGAGTGGGTAAAGCGCCAACGCGTGATGGGCGAATTGCTGCCGAAGCTGGTAGCGCTGGCTGCGGAATCAAGAGCCGCCAATGTGGGCTTCACGGTGGACGCGGAAGAGGCTGAGCGTCTCGATCTCATGCTCGATGTGTTCGAGGCAATGGGCGAGGCACCGGAGCTGAAAGGTTGGGATGGATTGGGCCTTGCGGTGCAGGCCTATTCAAAACGCTGTCTGCCCGTCATTGGGTGGCTGGGCGACCTTGCCAAACGACAGAACCGGCGCATTCCCGTCCGCCTTGTGAAGGGCGCCTATTGGGATACCGAAGTGAAGCGCGCGCAGGAATTGGGACTGCCCGACTATCCCGTCTTCACGCGCAAATGCGGCACTGATACCTCCTATCTCGCTTGCGCCCGCGCCCTTCTGGCTCAGGGGCAATGGATCTATCCGCAATTCGCGACGCACAATGCGCATACGCTGTCAGCTATTCAGGTGTTCGCGGAAGGTCGCACTGATTTTGAATATCAGCGGCTGCACGGCATGGGCGCGGCGCTTTATGAACTCTACCGTCAAGTCAAAAAGCCATCGCTGGGTGCGGGAACGCGTATCTACGCCCCAGTCGGAACGCATGAGGATTTGCTTGCCTATCTTGTGCGCCGCCTGCTGGAAAACGGTGCAAACACCTCATTCGTGAACCGGCTGGCTGACGAAGAGGCGCCTGTCGAAGACATCATCGCCGATCCCGTGGAAGAACTGGCGAAACATAGCCCGCGTCGAAGCACACATATTCCAAAGCCGCGCGACATCCTGCCGGGCCGTAAGAATTCCAGTGGCTTCCTCTGGAGCGATCCCGTTATCGCCGGGCCTCAAATTGAAACCATGCAGGAGGTGTTGAAGCAGAAACATGTTGCTCCACCCCTCATAGGGGGCACTGCACGTCCTGGTGTACCTGTCGATGTCCGCGATCCTTCAAACCGTGAACGAGTAGTTGGAAACACTGTCGAAGTCAGCTCCAAGGATGCACAAGAGGCACTTGCGCTTGCTGTGAAAGCGCAACGCGACTGGGACGATCTTGGAGGCCGGGCGCGCGGAGAAATTCTCGCGAAGGCGGCAGACCTGTTTGAAATTCACAATGCCGAACTGATGGCGCTAGCCGTGCGCGAGGCAGGTAAAACCTTGCCGAACGCACTCGGTGAAGTGCGAGAGGCGGTGGATTTTCTGCGGTACTATGCAGTTCAGGCGAGCTCGGATTTCGAGGGCGCGATGAAATTGCCAGGCCCCACCGGTGAGGACAATGAACTTTCACTTCATGGACGTGGTGTTTTTGCCTGCATCAGCCCGTGGAATTTTCCACTCGCCATCTTCACCGGTCAGGTTGCCGGGGCCCTCGCGGCTGGCAATTCGGTGCTGGCAAAGCCAGCCGAGCAAACGCCGCTGATTGCAGCGGCCGCTACGCGGATTCTGCACAAAGCTGGCGTGCCCGTGGAAGTTTTACATCTGCTGCCTGGCGATGGTCCGCGTATCGGCAGTACGCTGTTCGCCGATCCGCGCCTTGCGGGTGTTGCGTTTACCGGGTCGACCGAGGCTGCATATGCGATCAACCGCGCCCTCGCGGCGCGCAGTGGTCCGCTTGCCACGCTGATTGCCGAGACTGGTGGACAGAATGCGATGATCGTCGATTCCACCGCGCTGCCGGAGCAGGTAACGCGTGACGTTTTGTCGTCCGCATTTGACAGCGCTGGCCAGCGTTGCTCGGCACTGCGCGTTCTGTTCCTGCAAGATGATGTCGCACCCAAGATGCTCGAATTGATACTGGGAGCGATGGACGAGATCCGCATTGGTGACCCGTTCCGGCTGGACACCGATATTGGCCCGGTTATTGATGAAGGGGCACGCGACATTTTGGAAGATCATGCGATGCGCATGACCACCGAGGCCAAGTTGCTGCGCAAGCTGCCGTTGAGTGCGGAACATGCCAACGGTGTCTTCTTTGCGCCTCATGTATTCGAGATTGATTCCATTGCGCGGCTTAAGCGCGAAGTGTTTGGCCCCGTCCTGCATGTGGTGCGCTATTCCGCAGACAAGCTGGACAAGGTCTGTGAGGCGATAAACGCCACAGGTTATGGTCTCACTCTCGGTCTCCACACGCGCATAGATGAAACGATGAAATATGTGCGTAAACGCGTGCATGTCGGAAACATGTATGTGAACCGAAATCAGGTCGGGGCCGTGGTGGGCGTGCAGCCGTTTGGCGGTGAAGGACTTTCGGGCACAGGGCCCAAGGCAGGTGGGCCGCGCTACCTCCACCGCTTCGCGCACGAACGCAGCTATACAGAAAATACCACAGCAGCAGGCGGCAATGCCGCACTTCTGAGCGGCACGAGCGACGCCTGATGGCGCGCGCTGGAGATGCCCACGTCATCGTGGTGGGCAATGAAAAAGGCGGTTCGGGCAAGACTACCGCTACCATGCATCTGACCGTGGCACTCACACGCCTCGGCAAATCTGTTGCGGCAATCGATCTCGACATTCGCCAGCGCAGCTATTCACGGTATCTCGAAAATCGTGCGGCCTTCGCAAAGCGGACAGGCGCGGCGCTGATGATGCCAGCCGTCATGGAGTTCACGCGCTCGACGCTGACGTCTTTAGACGAAGCGGGGGTTCAAAATATTGCTCATCTGGATGAGATTTTGAATGCTGCCCGTCCGGCGCATGATTTTATCATCATAGACACGCCGGGCGCCGATACGCCTGTTTCGAGGCATGCCCACGCCAATGCCGATACGATTCTCACACCGCTGAATGACAGCTTTGTCGATTTCGATCTGTTGGCGCGCATTGACCCGGAATCATTCGAGATTGCGGGGCCGAGCCTTTACAGCGATTTCGTATGGGATTGCCGTAAGAAGCGGCTTTTGGCTCGCAAACCCGCACTTGAGTGGATTGTAATGCGAAACCGTGTGGCCTCGACGCGCGCGCGCAATAAGCAGCGCGTGGAAACTGCGCTTGACCTGCTTGCAAAACGTATCGGCTTTCGTGTCGCGCCCGGGTTTGCCGAACGCGTTATCTTCCGGGAGTTGTTTCCGCTCGGGCTTACCATGCTTGATCTGCCACAGCCCGGGCTGGAGATATCGTTCTCCATGTCACATGTCGCAGCGCGGCAAGAAGTTCGTGAACTGGTTGGTTCCCTGAAATTGCCTGGCATCGATGCGCGCGGCGCCGTCATTTAGAGCTTGGAAAATGCGCCGCCAATGCCGACATTGGATAGTGGCGGAGGCCATTCGATGACGAATGAGAGCAAGGCATAATGGCTGCACTGGCTATCGGGTTGCTGGTGCTGCTACTGCTTCTGGGCGGCGTACGACTGTTCATCGGTGCCGAACCGGCCCAGATCCTTCGGGCGAGCCGCTATACGGGTGCGGGATTGTTGGCGCTCATCGCTGTGGCGGCTCTGCTGACAGAGCGCATTGGTCTGGGAATTCTCTTGGGCAGCGCTGCATGGGGTGTCTTCACTGGTGGCAGCATTTGGCCCCGCGGAATGCGATTTCCGGGAAGGGGCGGCGATCAGACCATGGGTCGCAAGCAACCGGCCTCGCACTCAAGCCGCATGACGCCGGCGGAGGCGCTAAGGGTACTTGGACTGCAAGAGGGAGCGAGCGCTGAGGAAATCCGTGCCGCCCATCGGCGGCTGATCATGCAGAACCATCCCGATCAGGGTGGATCGGACTATCTCGCTGCCAAGATCAACGAAGCAAAAGACGTGCTGCTGGGTTAGCGGACAGTGGCAGCGAAACAGGTCTGCCCGCGTTCTGTCAGGCGCGTGCAGACTTCTCGGGCCTCACGTTCCGCGAATGGGCCGAAGCGGGCGCGGTACAGCGTGTGACCATCGACCGCCTGGAACGGCACGATGATACGTTGCGCCTGCCCGAGGACATCCATCGATTTTTCCGCGTAGGAAGCCAATTGTGCGCGCGCAATGCCCATGTCCGTAAATGCGCCGATCTGGATTGTCCAATCCTTGATACCGAGCGATTTGGCAGCGGAGCGGGCAAGACCGCCCAACACATCGGTGCTGTCAGATAACGCAGAAGCACGCGATGTCGGAATTGGCATATTCTGTTCGCGCGGCTTATAGGCCGCAAGAATGGGTCTTGGAGCAGGCACCGCAGCGATTACGTTGTCGGACGTGCTGTCATCATCCTCGTCAACGTCGATATCTCCAGCGGATTCTGCTGCGTCTTCATCCTGTGGGACCTGACGAAGAGTTGGTCCCTTGGCGATGGTCGTCGGCGATGGGCGCTTGGTTGGGATAACGGTGGAAGGAACAACAAACCCCGCCAATACCGGGCCGGTCTGGTTGCCGCTGCTGGGCGACTTCCAAGGCAGAACAGCACGGGCGACAAGACGCGGGTTTTCGGCGATCTGGCCGAACGTGTTGTCGAGAAGACGAACCATTTCCCGGTCGCGCTTGGCGGAACTGCGGCCACCCATGACAACGCCAATGATATGGGCGCCATCGCGCACTACGGACGTCACAAGGTTGAAACCGGAAGCCTGCGTGTACCCGGTCTTTATACCATCGGTGCCTTCATAGTTGCCGAGCAGATTGTTGTGTGTCGGCACATAGCGGCCCTTGTACGTGAAGCCAGGCGTCGAGAAATAATGGAAATATTGCGGATAGTCGTAGGCGAGGTGGCGCGCGAGCGTTGCCAGGTCATAGGCCGTCGTGATCTGGCGGTTGTCCGGAAGGCCGGATGCGTTTTTGTAGACCGTATCGCTCATTCCGAGCGCGCGGGCCTTTGCCGTCATCATTGCAGCGAACTGGGACTCGCTGCCGCCAAGTCCCTCCGCAACGGTCACGGCGACGTCGTTGGCCGAACGAACGATAATGGCCTTGATTGCAGTTTCGACCGAAATCGAGTCACCTGGCTTCAGATAGAGTTTGGTTGGTGATTGCGCGGAGGCGTGCGCCGATACGGGGAATTCAGTCGAAAGCGACACTTGCCCTTTATGCATCGCCTCAAAGAGCATGTAGAGCGTCATCATCTTCGTGAGAGACGCAGGGTGGCGCGTAAGCCCGGCGTTGCGGGCATAGAGGGTCTTGCCCGTTTCACCGTCAATGATCAGGGCGGCATCCTTGCCGGGTGCTGTCAGGCCAACCGGAGCGGACCGCGCAGCGTGGGCCTTCCGAGGCTTTGCTTCGGCTTGGGCGACTGAAAACACAGCGGCGAGTCCGACCACCAGCCCTGCGCGGATGGCAGCGCCGAATCGTCCGGAAACGCCCCAACGGACGGGCGGATGGCTCATTCTGCTACAACCCCTAAGCAGTACGCCCCACGTAGGGGCAAACTAGACCAAATTGTGTCGAGCGCTGCAAGGCTCAGGCCGGGAATCCACCTTAAGTTTCCGGCATTTACGAATGGTTTATAAACCCCGAAAGCGTTTGCTTTTGGTTAACGGATTTGGGCGTCAGTCCGGAATTTCAATTATGGTGCACTGCAACATTCGGCCTTGACATTGAATATGCTGCACTGCATATAAGAATTGTTGCGGCGCGGCATGGGTCTTTTGGGCCCGTCGCTCCCGTAGCGTCAACAAGAAAGAGGCACACCAATGGCAACGAAAGCAAAGACGACCGCGGAAAAGACCATCGGCGCTGCCGAAGGCATTGAATCCGCCTTCAAGAACGGCACGGAAGCATTCAAGAACAGCTTCGAAAGCGCCGCGAAGAATTACGACAAGTTCTTCAGCTATGGCCGCGATTCGGTTGAAGCGTATTTCAAGGCTGCCAATGCCGCCGGCAAGGGTGTCGAGACCCTCAACAGCGAGCTTTATGCATTCTCCAAGCAGTCTCTCGAAGATTCCATGGCGATCGCGAAATCGCTGATGGGCACCAAGTCTGTTCACGAAGCGCTGGAACTTCAGACGGACTTCGCCAAGACGGCGTTTGACGCCTATGTCGGCGAAATGACCAAGGTCGGCGAGATCGTCGCGTCCACTGCCAAAGAAGCCATCGAGCCGCTGCAGGCCCGTTACCAGGCTTGGGTGGAAGTGGTTCAGAGCGCGAAGGCGGCCTAAGTCTCGTCCTCAAGAGTATTGCATCGTTCCGCGGCTCCTCCCCCCGAACAGCGGAACGGCGTTAGGAAAGGCCCGAGGCGCCAAGCCCCGGGTCTTTTCGCTTTTGGGGCGATAACCAGTCGCGCATGGCGATTGCACAGCCGCCGGCTTTTTCCGCTAGACTGCTGGCAGAACGAAGCATGCTTCAATGGAACATGGGCGGCGATAACGAAAGCGATGGCGATCAGGGCTCGGGCCGGGGCGGCGCGGGAACCGGAATCGTCACAAAAACACGTCCGAAAACGAAGAAGCCGAGCCTCTACAAGGTTCTGCTCCTGAACGACGATTACACGCCAATGGAGTTCGTCGTTCTCGTTCTTGAGCGGTTCTTTAACAAGAATCGCGAAGATGCCGTGCAGATCATGTTGTCAGTACACCGTCACGGCGTAGGGGTTTGTGGTGTGTTTACCTATGAGGTTGCCGAAACAAAGGTGGCGCAGGTGATTGAATTCTCCCGCCGCCACCAGCATCCTCTGCAGTGCACGATGGAGAAGGAGTAACGGGCGGATGCCATCACTCTCGCGCGGCCTTGAACAGGCGTTGCACCGGGCCATCAAGCTCGCCAGCGATCGCCATCACGAATATGCCACGCTGGAGCATCTGCTCGCCGCCCTGATCGATGACGCTGACGCGGCGCAGGTATTAAAAGCCTGCAATGTCGATGTCGATGCGCTGCGCAAAAGCGTGATGCGCTATGTCGATGAGGAACTCCTCACACTCGTTATAGAGGATGGCGAGGATGCCAAGCCAACAACAGGTTTCCAGCGCGTGGTGCAGCGCGCCGTCCTTCATGTCCAGAATTCTGGCCGTGACGAGGTCACTGGCGCCAATGTGCTTGTTGCGCTTTTCACCGAGCGGGAAAGTCACGCCGTCTATTTCCTGCAAGAGCAAAACATGTCGCGCCTGGATGCCGTGAGCTACATCAGCCATGGCATCGCCAAGCGCCCCGGAATGAGCCAGCAGAAGGCTGCGCGCGGCGCCGATGAGGAAGAAGAGGGCGCAGAGAAGCCGAACAAGCAGGGTACCGAGGCTCTCGAAGCCTATTGCGTGAACCTGAATGAAAAGGCGAAGTCGGGCCGCATCGATCCGCTCATCGGCCGCGAGGCTGAAGTCGAGCGCACGATCCAGATTCTGTGCCGCCGCCAGAAAAATAATCCGCTCTTCGTCGGCGATTCCGGCGTTGGTAAAACCGCCATCGCCGAGGGTCTTGCACGCAAGATCGTGAAAGGCGAGGTACCCGAAGTTCTGAGATCATCCACCATCTATTCCTTGGATATGGGAGCGCTGATTGCCGGCACCCGCTATCGCGGCGATTTCGAAGAGCGGCTGAAATCCGTGGTGAAGGAGCTGGAGGCGATACCGGGCGCGATCCTTTTTATCGATGAAATTCACACGGTGATCGGGGCAGGCGCTACATCCGGCGGCGCGATGGATGCATCCAATCTTTTGAAACCGGCGCTCGCTGCCGGCACCCTGCGATGCGTCGGGTCAACGACCTATAAGGAATATCGCCAGTATTTCGAAAAGGACCGCGCACTCGTTCGGCGCTTCCAGAAAATCGACGTGGTGGAACCCTCGATCCCCGACACGATCAAGATATTGAAGGGCATTAAGCCCTACTATGAGGAGTATCATAAGCTTCGCTATACCAATGACGCCATCAAGGCGGCCGTCGAGCTGGCTGCGAAGTACATCAACGACCGCAAGTTGCCCGACAAGGCGATCGATGTCATCGACGAAGTCGGCGCCTCGCAAATGCTCGTTCCGGAATCGCGCCGCAAGAAGGTTATAGGCGTCAAGGAGGTGGAAGATGTCGTGGCCAAGATGGCGCGTATTCCGCCGAAATCCGTGTCGAAGAATGACACGGAACTGCTGCGCAATCTGGAAACCGATCTGAAGCGCGTGGTTTTCGGCCAGGACGAAGCAATTCACTCACTATCGTCGGCCATAAAGCTGGCACGCGCCGGGCTACGCCAACCGGAAAAGCCCATCGGCTGCTATCTGTTCTCCGGTCCCACGGGGGTCGGCAAAACCGAAGTCGCCAAACAGCTTGCCTCAATTCTCGGCTGCGAACTCCTTCGCTTCGACATGAGCGAATACATGGAGCGTCATACTGTCAGCCGTCTCATCGGCGCGCCGCCGGGCTATGTGGGTTTCGATCAGGGCGGGCTGCTCACAGATGGTGTGGATCAGCATCCGCATTGTGTGCTGTTGCTGGACGAAATTGAAAAGGCGCATCCCGACCTGTTCAACATCCTTCTGCAGGTGATGGATCATGGCAAACTGACAGATCACAACGGTAAGAAGATCGACTTCCGCAATGTGGTGCTGATCATGACCACGAATGCTGGAGCGTCAGATGCTGCGAAAGAAGCCATCGGCTTCGGGCGGGGCAAGCGGGAAGGCGAGGACGAAGAGGCAATCAAGAAGCTCTTCACGCCGGAGTTCCGCAACCGCCTCGATGCCACGATAGCATTTGCGCCGCTGGGTCGCGCCACGATCGACCGCGTCGTTGAAAAGTTTGTGCTGGAACTCGAAGCCCAGCTCACCGATCGCGACGTGACCTTCGACCTCACACCCGAAGCCACGCGCTGGCTCGGCGAGAAGGGGTACGACGATGCCTTCGGTGCCCGACCGCTGGCGCGCGTGATCCAGGATCACATCAAGAAGCCGCTCGCCGACGAGATTCTGTTCGGCAAATTGAAGCACGGCGGTACCGTGCGCGTGCTTCTGGATCGCGACGCGGACAAGCTCGTCTTCGAGTTCATCACGAACGAAGAGGCTGCTGCGCGCCGGAAGCCCAAGGCACTTCCGCCCCCGAAGAAGCCCAAGGCGGAAGAGAACGCCTAGAGGCGAAGTCGCGGCAGGAAACATCTCAACATGCATTTCCGCGGTCCGGTCGCGTTAGACCGCGCGCCTACCGGGTAGCGAGCCTTGTATCCCGTGCATCCGGCGGTGACCACCAATGGACGCGTCAAAAAATTGGAAGCCAACCGGCAGCGCCCGTGATAGGGGCTAAAAGCCAGCGCATCCCGCCGTCCGGCGGGGCCGGAGTTTGTATGTCACCGACTCGCGATTACCGCCTCGACCTTGTTAAAGGCATCGCGCTGCTCATGATCTTTATCGATCATGTGCCGTCGAGCATTTTGAGTTACGTCACCTTGCAGTCTTTCGCGTTCAACGACGCGGCAGAATTGTTCTTCTTCACGTCGGGCTATGTCGCGGCCCTCGTCTATGGGCGCACCTTGCGGGAGCAGGGCTTTGCCGCCGCCATGGCGCGCATATATCGCCGCGGCTCGGTCATTTATGCGGCGCAGATCATTCTGCTCGTGCTCTACATTTCTGCGGTCGCGGCCATCGTCTGGCTTACGGGCTCGGAGGAATATATCGGCCACTTCCGCACGGGTGCCGCTTTCAGTCAGCCTGCGTCCGCAGCCCTTCATGGTCTGCTTTTGCGCTTTCAGCCGGTGTATCTGGACATCCTGCCGGTCTATTTCCTGTTCTTTTTGCTCTTGCCATTTGTGCTCGTCGTGCTCAGACGCAACGTCTGGATAGCCCTCGCGCTATCCGTTGCGATTTATCTCGGCGTGCAACTCGGTGCCTGGCAACTTTCGACATTCCCCTATGGCGGGGCGTGGTTCTTCCGGCCGCTGGCGTGGCAGTTCATTTTCGTTTTGGGCGCGGCCTTTGGTTCTGGCGCGCTAACAGTGCCCGATGCCGGGCGGGCGCGATGGTTGCCTGTTGTCGCATGGTGTATTGTCGGCTTCGGCGCACTGGTGATGGGCAGCCTCACGCTGCATGAAATCATTCCTTCGATACCGTCACTGCTTTTTGTACCGCTTCCAAACGACAAAAGCACGCTCGGCATTCTGCGCGTGGTCAACTTCCTCGCGCTCGCATGGCTCGCGCGTCACTATCTGCCGCCGGGCGATGCGCTGATGCGCAATCGCTGGGCGCATGCGCTGATCGATTGCGGTCGGCATTCGCTTCCTGTCTTTTGTGAGGGCGTGATCCTCGCCGTGGCGAGCCATGTGCTTTGGCTGGAGTGGCAATCCGGCTGGCTACAATTCGCCTTCACGCTATTCGGCATCGCCTGTTCGCTTGCGCTAGCGCGGGTGCTCGAGAACCGCAAGAAGCTGGCGCGCAAAGCCTCGCCCGCGCCCGAAGATGGTGCGCGCGCATTAACCTGAACCGCGAAAATTGCACACGCCTTGCGTGTGAGCGTTGCCATTTTGCGCGTGATCATGATAGTTGATTTGAAAGTTGAGTGATTAGAATGCCTAACAAAGCGCGTGAGACTCTGGTTCGTGCCATTGGCACTGCCGTTCACAATTATCGCGAAGCAACGGACGCTTTCAATGATGCGGCCTGTGCCTATATGGGCATCAATCGTACGGATCTTCGCTGCGCGGAGGTGATCGCCAGGCGTGGTCCGATCGCAGCCAGCGATCTTGCGGAAGCGGCTGGGCTTACCCGGGGGTCGTGTCTCGGATTTGGTGGAAATTCTCGGGCTGCGTTCTCCGAGCATGGGGATTTGGGCCTGATCAGGCTGCGAGGTCAAGCGTGATCGGTTCGATGGGTTGAGAGAGGGTTTCCCATCCGTCGACCTTTCGCATCT
>WGMH01000014.1 GCA_016125165.1 Alphaproteobacteria bacterium | reverse complement strand
AGATGCGAAAGGTCGACGGATGGGAAACCCTCTCTCAACCCATCGAACCGATCACGCTTGACCTCGCAGCCTGATCAGGCCCAAATCCCCATGCTCGGAGAACGCAGCCCGAGAATTTCCACCAAATCCGAGACACGACCCTTGCCGGTTGTGGCAGGCAGTGCCGTTTCAGCCCATCGCTGGGGCCCGTTGGCTCTCGCAGCCGGCCTGACCCTGTCTTTCACCGCAATCGGACTCTTTGTTGCCACCATTGGTTTCTCGATCGGGCTTGGCGGCAACATGTTCCAGCCGATCGGCGCAGGCCTTCTGGTCGCTTTCGGTATCGTGCTTCTCCTGCCGCAATTGCAGATCCGCTTTGCGACAGCGATAGGCCCTCTTGTCGGCGGGCTCGAACAGCGCGCGAGCGGAATTCCCGTCACAGGACTTTCCGGCCAGTTTGGTCTTGGCCTTTTGTTCGGGGCTGTGTGGAGACCGTGCACGGGACCGATGCTGGGTGCGGCCGCGCTCATGGCATCGACAGGTCAGAATCTGGCGCAGGCATCTTTGATCATGCTCGCCTTTGGCCTTGGCGCGTCCCTACCGCTGCTGGTACTTGGGGCGGTGTCGCGCACCACCTTCCTCCGCTGGCGATCCCATCTGGACAGTTTCGGACGCGCCGGCAAGATGTTGCTGGGCAGCCTTCTAATCCTCCTGGGCCTTTTCGTTGCAACCGGTCTCAATCAGGTGCTGGAAACGGCTCTGGTTTTTCACGCTCCGGCCTGGCTGCTACAACTTACAAGCCGGTATTGATGACCGGCCATGCTGGGGTTTCGGTTTCCATGTGTGGCACGCTCAATCGCATCGATCAGGTGGCCCTTCGCAAGGTGTTCTCAAAACACGTTGTCCTTCGTGCGCTCTTGGTTTCTCTTGTGGTTGGCAGCATCCTGAACGTCATCAATCAGGGTGACGCAATGATGGATGGACGGCCGATCGACATTGTCAAACTTCTGTTGACCTACGCAGTGCCGTATTTCGTTGCGTCTTATGGCGCCTATAGTGCATTTCGGCGTTTGGAAATACTCAATGAACCTGACCGCTAACCCCGATATGGAAAAAATTGCCGAAGCGACAGCCGAAGCCGTGAATGGCATTCGCATGCTGGAGAAAAGCGGCATCAATTTCGCGGCGGATTTGCTGAACGGTCGCGAATTTTTCGAATACGCGCACTATCCGCCGGACGACCCATTCAATCCGGGACGCCGGCCCAATACTATTTCCAAGCGCATCGCCAAGTGCGCCATTGGGGCGATTATCCGCCCGAGCTGGATCTTGACGGTTGGCAAACGTAATCTCGTCCATTGACGACATTAATCTCCGGATCGGTGCATGAGATGCATGCGAGTTGCGGCAATTAGCGCTTCTCTTTGATTTCAATGTTTGACGAAAGTATCAAAAATACTGTTCAAATCCGTTTTTCTACAAATTCGGTCGCGATCATGTCCGCTACAGGCGAAATTTATGTGACATTGCTAGCCTTACTTTCTAGCCCATGTAACCTTTGGTCGTCGCTGCACGAAAACGCAATTGGATGCTCCGACTCTAAACGCCCAAAGACTGGCGATTCGTTGTCGTTGTGCCAATTTAGGACGGCGGGATCGTGTCTTTGAGCGACCAACTGCTTTGGTTGTCCAGCTCACGCGTTGTGGCGACGAGCCGGGAGTTAAGCTGATAGCGCGAAGCCGTGTAATGCCACAAAGGGCTGACAATGCTGTTCTAATCGACTATTCGGCTGGGACACCAACCCCGCACGTGACGTATGCCGCACGGCTTCCACTTGGCGGGGTGACATTCAGCCGATCGATCTTTCCGCCCAATCCCGGCGTAACTCTCGGCTCGAGGCAAACTATTGTCGCCGTTCATGGACCCCCGTTTTTCGAAATGGAATGGCGCGACGCGGATCGCGACCGTCTGCGGCGCCAGCTGGTCAAGCCGGGGGACGTCAACATCAACTGTGCCGATCTTCCCGTCTTTCATCGATGGGACGTCACTGCCAAAGCACTGATTATTGCACTGGACAATGGTCTCATAGCCCGAACGGTTATGGAGGCATTTGGCTGCGACGCCCATCCCGTGCATGTCGCTGTCGGCGCCAGCGATCCTGTGATTCAAAGAATTGCAGCTCTCGGCGATCAAGAAATCTCCAACGGTGGAACGGGCGGTCGGCTTTACGCAGAAGCTCTTGCCACCGCGCTCATTATTCACCTCTTCCGCTCCTACGGAATGAAATCAAACAATTTCTCGCTGACAAAAGGTGGCCTACCCACCACCCAACTTCGTCGGGTTCTGGAATATGTCGACGGCCATATGGAGGAGGATATAGGTCTTGGAGAACTGGCGGCATTGACGGGACTAAGCGTGCACCATTTCGGCCAGGCCTTCAAAGCCAGTGTGGGCATGCCGCCTCATCAGTATCTGATTGATCGTCGAGTGCAGGTCGCAAAGGAGATGCTGGTTAAGGGCAATCTTCCCATCGCCGAGATTGCCCTTGCTACCGGCTTCTCAAGCCAGAGTCATTTTACCCTTCACTTCCGCAAGCGCGCAGGCAAAACGCCCGCCCTGTACCGGCGCGAAGTCTCTCGGAGAAGTCTGTCAAATCATCCATGATTGAGGCACCGGCGTCTGTCGTATGGTTGAGGCCCGCGTTCCCAAAACAGCAAGAACTTCCATCGCGCCGATCGCCATTTGCTCTGTCAGGCCGTTCACGTGTTACTTGGCACTCTGAATGGAGGCGTCTATTTGCCAAGTAGCTCATTGAGGACATCGCACGGGTCTGCGCCCAGTGCGCGCGCAATTTCCACGAATTCAATCACGTCCAGGCGTCGTTCGCCGCCCTCATATTTTGCGACGAAAGATTGCGGCCGGCCGAGCTTGCGGCCGACGGCCTCTTGCGTCAGATTCTTGGACCGACGCAGTTTGATGAGCAATTGCAACAAATGCTGCTGCGTGGGCGTACGGAGAGATTTGGGCATGATGACCGGCTGGTTACGAAAGCCGATCTCCCCGATAATCCCGTTTCCGGATTATCCCAGAATGGGATATTCTATTGCCGCCCAGCCGATCTCAAGGCGAAGGGACGCAAGGTTAGATGAGCACAGAAAGACCGCTTGCCGTCGCGCTGGACCCGGATGTCGCCGACTCGGTTCCGTGGTCGGAATCGCTCACGCCCTACGACGAACAGCATCTTGTCACCTATCTCCGTCTTCTTGATGCCGATGCGGAGGCGGCCGATTGGCGGGAAGTCGCACGCATCGTCCTGCACCGAGACCCGAGTTGGAGACCGAACGCAGCTATCATTGCTGGCAGTGTCATCTGACGCGCGCACGCTGGATGACCACCAAAGGCTATCGCCATTTGCTGGACCGGGCGGCCAGCAATTTGACGCCTCCTGGTACGCCGCTGAATTAGCGCTGCGGGCGCTTTTCCGCCCGAATGTGTCAAGCACCGACCTTTTTTGACAGAGCTGGCCCGTGACTGCCCTTTATCGTTGTATCCGGCATTTTTGAAAGCCCTCCGGCTGTATGCCGTCCCAGGTGAGGGCCTTGGCGCCGGCGATGAGCAAACGGTGCCAATTCGGTGCCGTGGACGGTTCGTGTTCCTTCTGCCCAAAGACATAGGAGGCGATGGATGAACCATGCGAAATCAACTTCGGGGAAGGGCGCTTGGCGTATCGCTGGAGCCTATCTGCCCCTGCTTCGTTTTGATCGCCCAGCCTGGGCAGCGGAATGCCTGCGACGCGATCCCTCCTTCGTCCATGTCGTCCTGCAACGGCCGGCCCCGACGCCACGGATCCTGCGAACCCATCCGGTCATTGCCCTGATGCCATTGGAAAAGGAGGACGAACTCCGTGGCTGGGGGATCCACTTTCGCTGCGCTTCCCGACAGACAGGGCGAGCCCACGCTCGCCCTATGGTCCGCTGACGCCGATCCCGCCGTGGTAAGCGTCGAGGCAACCCCGGCGCGAGCGCAGGACGCGGACAGTTTCGATCTGACGCATTTTCCAATGCCGGCTTTGGTTGCCCAAGGCGCGATTGAACACGTTCTACTCGGTGATGTGACATGTCAGCTTCGCTTGGATGTCCGCCGGGGCACTGTGCTGCGCGGCCCCGTTCGACTTCGTTATGAATTGAGCGGCGTCCGCTCCCTGGACGCGAAGCTTCTGACGATGCGACGCCTTGCGGCCGCAACACGGCTCGGCCGCTTCCCGCGCCAGCTCATGCCACCCAACTGCCGCGCCCGACGATGGATGATGGCGCTGCGCGCCTGGGATGCCCGCATGGCGGGCGCAGAGCAGCGCGAAATCGCAGGTGCTGTTTTCGGCCGTGGCTGTGTCGAAAGCGATTGGAATGGTGCGTCAGACTACTTACGATGTCGTGTCCAGCGGCTCATTCGCCTCGGTGATGTCCTCGTTCACGGTGGCTATCGCCGGCTGTTGAAGTAGCAGCAACGCGCCAAGCCGGAGCAAATTGCGATGGTGGACGACAACAAGCGCACGAATCGTTTTCCGTCGAATGCGGCTAAGAAGGTCTTGGTGCTGATGGCCTTGGCACCGCTGCTCAATGCCTGTCATGGGTCAAGCCCTGCTTCGCCTGCCAAGTTCAAGGCGGCCCTTCAAGTCTACTATGATCGTCATCCCGCATGTTTGGCGCTTGCGCTGACGCTACCTGTCGAGATCGAAAAAAGCGGCATTGAACCGATGCAGGCCCAGCTCCTCGCCTTGGCCAAGGCCGGCGTCCTGACCGCGGTTGCCAAACCCGCAAACCGCATTCGCTATATAGTAGCTCCGGGTCAGGAGAACGTCCTTCACCCGGAACACGACTCCTTTTTTGGCGGAATGGATCTGTGCTTTGCACGGCGAATTATCGTCAAGATCGATTCCTTCACGGCACCCAGCCAAGTTGCAGGGCAGACCGTGTCTCAGGTTGGCTATGAGTTCAAATTGCACGGCAGCGCGGCATGGGCCTCAAGCCCCGCAATCGTCAAAGCTTTTCCGGCTATCAGGGCGGCACTGCGCAAACCGCAAGCCCGGGCGGTCGCAACAATGGTCTTGACGCCGGCGGGATGGCGGCGCCAGCAAACGCCGCGATAGTCTTGCTTCCCGTTTTCATTGTCGGCGTCGCGCGCCGGGTTTGCTAGGATGATGCGCGCTAGGGGAATAACGATGTCGCCGCTTTCGAGATTGTTCGGACGCCGTTCGGCTGCGGTCGACAAGACGGTGCGGACTACCAGTTTCGGGGCGACCTTCATCGACATCCCATCACGGGCATTCTATGGCCAGTGCAGTTCGTCACCGAACGGACGCTACACCTTGGCCTGGCGCGACGGCAATGACGCGGGCACGCAAGGCGGTGCGCGCGCAAGCGGCAAGGGCCGCTATCTGTTGCTCGATTCTGATGTCATCATCGCCGAAGGGCGAATGGAGCGCCCTAACGACGGCAAGGTCGCCGACAACGGCACCTTTGTCCTCAACGATTGGCGCTTCTTTACAGCCGAGCTGAGAGGAACTTTTTATGCTTTTCGCCCCGGCGGCTCCGAAATCCTGCAGCGCAAATTCAAGGCCAATCTCTTCAACAATGTCCTGTCCCGCGATGGATGCTATGCCGTCTGCCAAAGCTGCAATTCTCCATACGAGCGCGACAGCTCCGTCCTGACCGTCTTTGACCTCGAAAAGCCGGGCGAGATCGCCGCGTGGCGGCCGGAATCGGGCTGGGCCAACACCTATGCCTTCGGCGACGACGGGGCCACTGTTTCGCTGTCGTATCGCGAGGGTCCGCCGCTGCGCTATACGCTGGTCGGCGAATTCCTGGACCGGACGTTGTGGGTCGATTCCGCGCTCGATCGTGGCGATCTTTATATGATCGATCGGGTCATCAAGGAGACGCATCCGCGGCCGCAAGGCGCCTTCGCACGCCGCTTGCTCGCCAGTACCGACAAGGCACTCGCCGCGATTCGCGCCGACGATCCACGCTCCCGTGCACGGGCGCCAAAATTGAAGGGCATTTGCTTCGACGGACTGGAAGACTTTCCGGCAGCACTGCGCTGTTATGAAGAGGGCCTCGCCCTTGAGCCCAAGCTCGGCGTGAAGCGCCGGATCGAGCAATTGCGCAAGAAGCTCACAACGCAGATCTGAAGGTCGGGCGCCCCGCGCTTTGCGCGGCCGGGCTCTCGTGAACCGAGCCGCCCCTGGCGTCTCGGCCTTCGGCTTCGATCCCTTGCGCTGCCCATAAGGCCATCGCCTGCCGGCGATGACATTGTTCATTGCAATTCCCCTCCGCGGGGCGGGCGGCGCTCCCTTCTAGGCCCGCCGCGGCGGGGCGCAACCCTCCGCTCCGCTCCGGGTGCTGCGCTGCGCTCCGCCCTGACGGTGCCCCCCGCCTCTGACGGCGGGCCTCTCCGGTCGAAAGACGCCGCCCACCCCGCTTCCGGGGAATTGCGGGCGCGAGGTCCGAGCAGGAGGCAGCGCATGCGCCAGAACCCCAAGCAATCCGCCAGCGGCACCAGCCGCGTTTCGATTTACGAAGAAGTCACCGACCGCATCGTCCGCGAGTTGGAACAGGGTTGCGTGCCTTGGGTGAAGCCGTGGTCGGCGGCGTGCGCGCCGCTCGGCATGCCGCGCAGCGCGGCCAGTCGCAGAACCTATGCCGGAATCAATATCCTGATCCTCTGGGATGCCGTCATCCGGCGCGGGTATGCGAGCCAAGAATGGCTGACCTTCCGCCAAGCCCTCAGCCTCTGCGGCCATGTCAAGAAGGGCGAGCGCGGCACCGCCATCTGTTACGCCGACCGCTTCATCCCCAAATCCGAGCACGAGCGCGCGCGCGAAACCGGCGACGAGCCGAACGCCGTTCCCTTTCTCAAGCGCTTCATCGTCTTCAATGTCGAGCAATGCGAAGGCTTGCCCGCGCATGTCGTGGCCCCGCCTGTTCCCCACCCCGAGACCGATTTGTGGCGCATGGGCGATGCCTTGGCCGCAGCGACCGGGGCGGTCATCCGTGAAGGCGGCGGCGAGGCCTATTACAATCCGCGCGAGGACTTCATCCGCATCCCGTCCGGCGCAGCCTTTGCGAGCGCGGCGGATTATTTCTGCACCCTGTTTCACGAACTCGGTCACTGGACGGCCCATCCCGCGCGCCTCAATCGCGACCTGCAGCACCGCTTCGGCTCATCGGCCTATGCGCGCGAGGAACTGATCGCGGAACTGACCAGCGCCTTTCTGTGCGCGCACATGAACATCGTGCCGCAAATCCGCCATGCCGATTACATCGGCCATTGGCTCGACATTCTGAAAGCCGATAGCCGCGCCATTTTTCACGCCGCGAGCCAAGCCTCCAAGGCGGCGGACTTCCTTCTCGCCTTCCAAGCCGCGCAGCCCGAATGCGAGGCCGAAGCATGAGCGCGCCACTCCGCCTCGACAGCGAATGCACGGAGTGCGGCGAGCAAACCCTGATCCCCGGCGTGCGGCCCGTCAGCCTGCGCGAGCGCTTGGCGCTCGCACAGACCCAGCCGCTGCAACCGATGAAGGCGCAGAAGTCCCTGAATATCGGCCTCTTCGACGAGGACGCCCGCAACCAGTTGAGCCTGTTCTGAGGAGCTATCCATGAAACGCTGGACCGTCCAATGCACCTATGCCGCCTATTACGCCAACACCGTGGTGGTCGAGGCCGAGAGCCTCGATCAAGCCTGCGAACGCGCCATCGCCGAGGCCAATGACGATCCGTGCTGGAAGTCGCTGGACGATTGCGGCCCCACCTTCGTGGACGCGATTGGGGAAGGCGACGCCGCCGATCCGTGGACGGGTTTCCGCTCCGCGTTGCCGGTGCCGAGCGCCTATTGCGAACGCGGCACCCCGCCGCTTGTGACCGTCACCGTCTCGGGCGGCGTGGTGCAGCACGTCGCCATCGCGGGCGGCAAAGCCCGTGTCCAGGTCCGCGATTACGACACCGACGGCGCAGACCCGAACGATCCCACATTTGAGACTGACGAGACCGGCGCGCGCTACGCGCTGGCCGATTGGTCGAACGATCTTCCGCCGGGTGGTCCGGCCGAAGCCGCGCCCAAGGCGCGCGTATCCACCCAAAATCCGGAGTGAGCATCATGGAACTGAGACACATCCCCTTGAACGAACTGCATCCCGCCGCGATCAACATGCGCCATGCGAAACACGCGCCGGACGTTTCCGACATCCTGCCCAGCATCCGCGCGCGCGGCATTCTCCAGCCGCTTCTGGTCCGTCCCAATGCGGAAGGCTATGAGATCGTGGCCGGGCGGCGGCGCTATTTCAGTGCCAAGGCGATTGCCGAGGAGCAAGGCGAGATCGCGCCAATTCCCTGCGCCGTCATGGAGCCGGGCGACGATGCGGCGGCGCTCGAAGCCTCGCTGATCGAGAACCTCGCCCGGCTCGATCCCGACGAGATGACCCAGTACGAGACCTTCACCAAGCTCATCAAGGAAGGCCGCAGCATCGAGGCCATCGCCGCGACCTTCGGGCTGACCGAGATCATGGTCAAGCAGCGTCTGGCGCTCGGCAATCTGCTCCCCAAAATCCGCGACGCCTATCGCGCCGAGGAGATCGACGCCGAGACCGTTCGCTATCTGACGATGGCGAGCAAGGCCCAGCAAAAGGACTGGCTCAAGCTGTTCGAGGACGAGGATGCCAACGTCCCCTTCGGCTATCAATTGAAGGCGTGGCTGTTCGGCGGGCAGTCCATCGCCACCAAGGTGGCGTTGTTTCCGCTCACCGCGTACAGCGGCCAGATCGTCACCGATCTGTTCGGCGAGGAGAGCTATTTCGCCGACACGGACCTGTTCTGGCAGTTGCAGATGACGGCGGTCGAGGCCAAGCGCGAGGCGCTTGTCGCCGCCAAATGGGCCGAGGTCGTGGTGCTGGAGGTGGGCCAGCGTTTCGATCAATGGGCCCATGAAAAGACACCCAAGAAGAAGGGCGGCAAGGTGTTCGTCACCGTCTCGCAGCGCGGCGAGGTCGAGTGTCACGAGGGCTGGCTCACGCGCAAGGAAGCGCGCAAAAGCGAAGCTAAGGACCATGCGAATGGTCTGGCCAAGAGCGGTCCGGCCAACCGTCCGGCCATGACCCAAGCGATGGAGAACTATCTCGAACTCCACCGCCACGCCGCCGTCCGGCTCGCGCTGATGGCCGAACCGGCCACGGCATGGCGGGCGCTGGTAGCCCATGCGCTCGCATCTTCGGGCAATTGGCAGGTCAAGTCCGATCCGCAGCGCACACGCGGCAAGGACATTGCCGCCAGCATTGAACGCAGCCCGGCGCAAGCGGCTTTCGCCGCCGAACGCGAAGCGGTGATGGCCTTGCTGGAGTGCGGCGAGTCCGGCGACGACGCCGTGGTCACGGGCAACGACGCCGCCGGGACGGCGCGCCTCTTTGCCCGTCTTCTGGCGCTCGCCGATGCCGATGTCGCCCGCATCGCCGCCTTTGCAATGGCCGACACGCTGGCGGTCGGCAGCGCGATGGTGGAGGCCGTCGGCAATGTTCTCAAGCCCGATCCGCGCGGCCAATGGCAGGCGGACGAGACCTTCTTCGAGCTTCTGCGCGACCGCGCCACGGTCAACGCGATGCTGGCCGAGGTCGCGGGCGATGCCGTCGCCAAGGGCAATGCCGCCGAGAAGCTCAAGACCCAGAAGCAGATCATCCGCGATTGCTTGGTAGGCACCAATGGCCGCGAGAAGGTCGAGCATTGGCTTCCGGGCTGGATGGCGTTTCCGTTCCGGGGCTATGGCAACGGCGCTTGCCGTATCGCCGAGAACAGCGCGGCGTCCACCGCATGAGCTTCATGCAGCGTGTGATGATTCGGGCGGCGGAGCGATCTGCCGCCCGTTTTTTTGTTTGGTCGCGCGCCCCCACGCGCACGGCGTGGGGCGGATGCGGGACCGCACGACCGGATGGCGACGATGCATCCCGCAGCCTATCCGGCGGCGCGGCCGGATTGGCATCTTTAGTGGCCCGGCAGGATCGCGGCACGCACAGCTTGCACGTTCTCGCCCACGGATAGCCGCCGATCTTGTGCACGGCTGATGGTGTGCGTGGTCCGGGATCGCACTCTTCGCACGTGGGCAGACAGCCGGATGCGACGCGACGATCAGCATAGGCTGGCCCGTTGCCGTCTTCAGATTCCCGGCATGACCGAACGGCATGGACGGTCTCCTTCGCCAAGAAAGACATCGATTCTCTCGGCTATGGGCGTCAGACCTATGGGCGATCCGTCCCCTTGCGAAACCATCCCGCCCGGATTTTTCCCCGCGCCCTTCGGGCGCTCCTCGCGGCCGCGTTGCTCCAAAAATCCGTGCCGCTCCGGTCCTTCGCTGCGCTGCGGCCCTTCGGGTTCGCGGCTCCATCTCGCCCATCACGGTCCGCCCGCGCCGAGAGAATGGTCTCTTGGCGCAGTCAAGGAGACACGCAAATGCCTGCTATCGGTCATGTCACGAAGTCGAAAGACGGCACGTCGTTCAAGGGCCAGCTCAAGACGCTGTCCTTCCGCGCCCCCATCGATATCCTGCCCAACAATGCGAAGAACGGCGACACCCAGCCCGACTATCGCGTCTACAGCCAGGGCATCGAGATCGGCGCGGGCTGGGTCCGCAAGGGCGAAAGCTCGGGCAAGGACTATGTGAGCCTGAGCCTTTCCGATCCCGCTTTCGGGCCGAAGAAGCTCTACGCCAATCTCGGCCGCGCCGCCGGCCAGGACGATGACGACGTGTTCGCCGTCATCTGGAATCCGGTCGATTGAGCGGTCCGCAACCACGCCCCCGCGCCGCGTGCGCGGGGGCTTTGCGCGTCAGGGGATCGTTTTTCGGGGGGAGCGTAATTCGAGCGCCCCGCCGCGCGCCGTCTTGGTCCAGCCTCGCCCCCGATGCGACGAGACTAGCCGTCGCCGCCCACGCCAAACCGATGAGGCCACCCATGGACGACGAACTCCGCCACGCCAACGACGCGAAGAAAGGCAGCCCCTTTCTCACCACCGACCAGGCTGCACATTATCTCGGCCTCGGCCGCATGGCCCTCGAAAAAATGCGTCGCAAGAACCGCGGTCCGCGCTATCGCAAGCACGGCCGCTATGTGCGCTACCACATCGCCGAACTCGATGCCTGGTCGGAACTCCACAGCCACAATTGGACGCGGGAACCCGAGCCATCGGACGCGCCGAACGGTCACGATCACGGCAAGGCCCATGTCTAGCAGCGCGCGTTGTGCCCACGAAAAGCAGCATCGCCGCGCTCGGTTGTTCGCCGTTGTCGCTGCCGGGCTCGCAAGCCTGGGCTTGCTCGGATTTGCCGTCTTCGGCCGACCGAGGCCACTCCTCATATATAATGCGAGCGCCAGCGCCCCCATCGGCTTCTACCGCGTGCTGCCGGTGGGTCCGTTGCGGCGCGGCGATCTCGTTCTCGTGCGCACGCCGGTTTCGGTACGGGCTTTGGCCGCCCGGCGCGGCTATCTGCCTGCCGCGGTGCCGTTGGTGAAACGCATCGCGGCGCGGTCCGGCGACACGGTTTGCGCCCTCCATCGTGAGGTCCGCATCGACGGGCGAACCGTCGCCGACCAACTCATCGCCGATCACCTTGGCCGCCCGCTTCCGCACTGGACAGGATGCCACACATTGCGGCCCGACGAAGTGTTCCTGCTGATGAAAGGCGTGCGCGATTCCTTCGACAGCCGATATTTCGGGCCGGTTCCGACGCGCGCCATCATCGGCAGGCTGGTGCCGCTATGGCATCGCTGATGCGGCGTTCCAGCGGTGCACTGATCGCAGGCTGCATCGCACTTTCTGTGATTGTGACTCCGAAGGCGACGTTCGCAGCATCTGCCGCAGCCCCATTCTCGCTCGATCAATGGCAGACCTTCATCGCCGAGGCGTCGCACAAATTCGGCATCCCACAATCCTGGATCAAGGCTGTCATGCAGGCCGAAAGCGGCGGTGATCCTTTGGCCTTGTCACCGAAAGGGGCGATGGGCCTCATGCAGATCATGCCCGGCACCTGGCGCGATCTCAGCACAAGCTACTCTCTCGGGGCCAATCCTTACGATCCGCGCGCCAATGTCGTCGCGGGCACCGCGTACCTTTCGGAGCTCTACAAGCGCTACGGCTATCCCAACCTGTTCGCTGCCTACAATGCCGGTTCCAAGCGCTTCGACGCTTATCTGATCGACCGCAAACCCTTGCCGGAAGAGACCGTGAGATACTTGGGGCGGCTCGGCCAGCAGATGTTTTCGACACTGCGAAGGCCCGCGGCGACCATTGCCAACGGCCTGTTCTTTGCCCTCCACACCGGTACCGGACATCCCGAAACACCGTCATCCGGCGTTGCGCCGGGCAGTCTCTTTGTGACTCTGCACATGGCCGTTCAAAGACAAGACTCTCCGAAAATACGCGCGTCAGACACGCCAAACTCTCAACGGAAGTGACCTCTATCGCGCCCGCCGCACGGCGCAATTGGTGACAGGCTTCCACCAAATCGCGCCCCATTTGGCATCACGATTCTCACACCGATTGGCCGACGTGAAGGGCGCCCTTTCTCACGTCGCTCCGATGGTGCGGCCAAGTGGTCCCATGTGAGCGTAGTAGGGGTGGTCAGTGGAGGTAAGCGTCCATTCGTTGCACATCGGTTTCCCACTTGTTCAGGGAGAACAGAATTGTTGTTCTCCTCGGGAGATAAACGCGCATGAAGGTCGTTTGGGTGGTTGGCAGACCAAGAGTCTCGACGGACAGCATTGCGCTTCT
>WGMH01000008.1 GCA_016125165.1 Alphaproteobacteria bacterium | reverse complement strand
CGTCATGGCCCAGTCGAGTGGGACGCGCTCGCGTGTGCGTTCCTTCAGCGCCTCGCGATAGGCGGTGACGGCTTCTTCCAGCCTTGCGGTGCCGCTCTCCCGCTCGCCAAGGCTCCTAAGCGCATTCCCCAGATTGTTCTGTGTCGTGGCCCAGGGGAGTGGGACGCGCTCGCGCGTGCATTCCTTCAGCGCCTCGCGATAGGCGGTGACGGCAGCGAGGAGAAAGCTGGAATCGCCCTTTTGCTCTCCCAAACGTGCGCAAGCCAGAGCGTAAGCATGAAAAACGTCGGCGCGGCTGTCCCCCGTCAGCGTCGCTGGTGGATTGCCGATAAAATGCGAAAGGCGGCTTACCACGGGTTCCAGAATTGGAACGAGAAACTTTCCAGCATTGTCCACCGCTGGCGCCGCCGAAGTTGCAGCTATGGCCGCCAGCGCCGCGCCCAGATCGCCGCCGAAATTCTCCGGCAGCCGCAAAGTTGTATCGAGAGCGTAAGACTGGCTGCTCGCGTGCGCTGTCTGCCTGGCCGCAAAGTTCAAGTCGATAACTTTTTCGGCGGTATGCGTTGTTCCCCAGATCAACAAGTCTGCTTGCGTTTGTTCGAGGATTCGGCGGACGACTTTCATTGCGGTCTGGCGCTGCCGGTCATCATAGGGATAAGCGTGAAGCACCGTGATGCCGATGGGCAGGACTTGAACGCGTTCGCCAAGCTGGTCGCGAAGAGATAGCGTAACGCGATGCGATCGCTCGCCGCCTTTGTCGCCCTTGAGCGTGGCGACGACAATGCTGAGCCGGGCGCTGCTCGCGACGGGCAATCTGGCAAGCGCCCATCTGGCGTAGGTTTCGCGTCCGGCTTTGACTGCAAGCCACCCGGCACCAAGAAGCGCCAACGCCAATGCGCCAGTGATCGCTGTATGCGCATACGGCGATGCATCGGGGTCGATGAGATCGACTACGGCATAGGTACCAGCGAGCACGCCCAGACCCACAGCGCCGATGAGCACAGTCTGGATGTGTGCGAAAAGGTTGTTCTGTTTGCCGTCTTCCATATTGGCCTTCAAAAGTCTCGCGAAATTCTAACATGAGTCTTGCGCGTGCTTGGTGGCTTGTCTGGCGAAGTCAATCCTTGAACGTGACGATACCGTTCCGATCTCTGTGGGATCTGGTGCGCACCAGAACTAAACAAGTCCCCTCCGAATTTCGGAAATTCAAACTGGCCGGACCGGGCGGGGAGGGGGTACACGAAAATCGAAAAACGAATGCGAGGTGAAAACCGATTGAAAATCAAAGTTCTGGCGTGACGCCGCTCGAATCCTGCGCGGATAAGTTCGGCGATTGGTGTGGCCGATGGGGAGGCTTCCTAAGCCAACCCCCGCGCCACAAAGTAGCCATTGAGAAACTTGTCGCGCGTTTTGCCGTAGAGAAACGGCGTGCCGTCGGGCCGCGTCACCGTTCCGCCTGCCGCGTTCAGCACTGCGTGACCTGCTGCCGTGTCCCATTCGCAGGTGGGCCCGTGGCGCGGATAGATGTCCGCTTCACCCGCTGCCACAAGGCAGAACTTCAGCGACGATCCCGCCGTGATGAAGTCCTTCACGTTGTAGTGGTTGAGGTACTCATCGGTCTTGTGGTCGCGATGGCTGCGGCTTGCCACCGCGATCATGCCGTCCGCGGGCGCGGTGCGCACACGGATGGGTTCGAGCTTTGTGAAATCGGGTTTGATGCCGGGCGCGGTCGCGATTTCGAACGCGCCGTTTTCGCCGTCGCCGAGGAAGAGGCGCTGCTTCGCCGGCGCATGCACCACGCCGCGCACCGGCACGCCGTCCTTGATCTCGGCGATGTTCACGGTGAACTCGCCGTTGCGGTTGAGGAATTCCTTGGTGCCGTCGAGCGGATCGACAAGGAAGAAGTGCGCGCCGATTTCCGCGATGCGTCCGGCGGCGGCTTCTTCTTCGGCGATCACCGGTACGCCCGGCGCGATCTTCGCCAACTGCTGCAGAATGAACCGTTCGGCCTCTTCGTCGGCGTCGGTCACAGGCGAATGGTCGGATTTCTTGCGGCTGTCCGTGCCCTCTTCGTAGTGCCGCAGGATGATTTCGCCCGCCTCCCAGGCGATATCCCCAAGAGCCAGCGCGAAAGACGAAGGGCTGTTCGCCATATTAAGGTTTCCTTAAGAGCCGGAGGGCCAAGTAACCCTTCGCCAACCATATTTTTCCAGGACGCGCCATGAACGATCTCGATTTTGCCGCTCTTCTCGTCAGCCGCGTGTGCCACGACCTTGTGAGCCCCGTGGGCGCGGTGGTCAACGGGCTGGAAGTGCTGGAAGACGAACGCGATGCGGCCATGCGCGCCGATGCGCTGAAACTGGTTGCCTCCAGCGCCGATCAGGCCGCGGCCCGCCTGCAATTTGCCCGCATTGCTTTCGGAGCGGCGGGCTCGGCGGGTGCGGAGCTCGATCTGAATGAAGTCGGCCGCATCGTCACCGGCCTTGTGAAGGGCGGAAAGGTCGAGATCGACTGGCGCGCCGCGCATCTCAACTGGCCAAAGGATTGGGCGAAGCTGCTGATGAACGCCACGCTTCTGGCGGCGGATTCGCTGCCGCGCGGCGGCAAGGTGATCGTGGAAACCACCGCCGAAGCCGCGGCGCCGGGCTTCACCGTTCGCGCCGCCGGGCAGAACGCAAGGGTTCTGGAAGAAGTGGAAAAGGCGCTTCGGGGCGAGCCTTCGGGCCCGCTCGATGGCCGCTCCATCCAGCCCTATCTCACCCACAAGCTCGCGCGTCTCTTGAATGCCGGCCTGACGCTCTCGACCGGCGAGAACACCGTGGAACTGGTGGCCGGCTAACCTTTCGGGCCGGGCTTCAGGGCCTGTTTACCCGCGGGCGTTAGGGTCTTCGTTCATCACATTGCGTGAAGGGCGCCGGGGGTATTTGCGATGAAGCATTGTCTTGTCGTTGACGATAGCCGGGTCATCCGCAAGGTGGCGTGCCGGATCCTCGAAGACTTGAATGTCCGCGCCGAGGAAGCCGCCGACACCGGCGAGGCGCTCGTCTCGTGCCGCGCCAAAATGCCCGATGTGATCCTGCTCGACTGGGGGGCGCCGCCGGCGCCCGGCATCGAATTTCTGCGCGGGCTTCGCCGCGAAATCGGCGGCACGCGCCCGGTGGTGGTGCTGTGCACGGCCGAGAACGACGCCGGCCAGATCGCCGAGGCGCTGAACGCGGGCGCCAACGAATACATCCTCAAGCCCTTCGACCGCGATGCACTCGTCGCCAAGCTCACGGATGTCGGCCTATTGTGATGCTGTCGTCGGTTGCGCAAAGCGATCTCGAATTTCTGTCGCGATTGATCCATCGCCAAAGCGGACAATTCATCGAACCTGACCGGATGCGTCAGGTCGCCTTCAAGCTCATTCCGGTTTCGCGCCGCTTCGGATTCAAATCCGTGGAGACGATGGTGCGTGAACTGCGTCATGAGCCCCAGGGGCTGGTGACGGCGGTCGTCGAAGCGATGACCATCAATGAAACATCGTTCTTCCGTGATGAAGAACCGTTTGTGCATTTCCGCAATGCCGTGTTGCCCGCGCTGCTGCGCGCCCGCGCCGGCCGGCGGCAATTGCGCATCTGGTGTGCCGCCGCTTCCACGGGCCAGGAACCCTATTCGCTTGCCATGATCCTTGACGAGGAGCGTGCGGCGCTGAAGGACTGGGCGGTACAGATCATTGCCACGGACATCAACGCCACCGCGCTCGCGCAGGCACGTCAGGGTCTTTACTGCGAGGAAGAACTCGCACGCGGCCTGACCGCGGAACGCCGTCTGCGGCATTTCTCGAATGAAGATGGTGGCTGGCGCATCGCCGCGCCTGTGCGCCGCATGGTGGACTTCCATCACTTCAACCTGATGGGCGACTATGCCTGGCTCGGCGAGCTGGACGTCATCATCTGCCGCAATGTGCTTTTCTATTTCGACGCGCCGACCAAGGCTGCGGTGCTGGAAAAGCTCACAGCCGCGCTGGCGCCGGATGGTTGCCTGATATTGGGCGCATCGGAATCGCCCCGCGGGTCCACGCGCGCGCTGGAAGCATACGGCCCCGGCACCTTCCGCAAGATGCCGGGCCGCGTTGCGCAGCAGCGTGTCGGCTAGCGTGAGAGGCGCACGCCGATCATGAACGACCGGCCCGGCGCGCCATATCCCAACACCGGCTCATAGCGTGCATCGAAGGCGTTCTCCACCCGCGCAAACAGTTCCAGATCGTCATCCAGATCGTAAGTGCCAAACACATCGGCTACGGTGTTGCTGCCGAGTACGCCGCTTCTGAACGCCCCATCGAAGCGTTTGCCCACAAAACCAAGTCGCGCGCCGATGGACCAGCCTTCGGGATGATAGTTCACGCCGACATTGCCAATGACATGCGGACGCCGTGCGAGCGGGGCATTGGCGAGCAGATCGCGCGCGCTCGCCGCTGTAAGATTGCCGGTCAGCGAGAGCTGATCGAAGAGCCTTGCCTCGGCTTCGAACTCAAGACCGCGTGCGCGGGTGCGCCCGACATTGTAGTAGAATCCGCCCTCAGCCGCGCGCGCCGCGCAGGCCGCTGCGTATTGCGGCGCGATGACGCCGTAACAGGAATAAAAGTCGATCTGATCCTGTGTGCGCCGCTCATACCAGGTGAGTGACGCCCGGAATCTGCCACCGAGAAAATACTGGTCGATACCGGCTTCCCAGCCGCGCGCCACTTCGGGCGCCAGCGCGGCAATCGGATTGGAATACTGCGAATAGAGCTGATAGAGCGTCGGCGCCTTGAAGCCGTCGCCGTAATTTGCGCGCAACACGGTGCTGCCGTCCATCAGCTTCCATGCGCCGGCCAGCTTCAGCGATGTATGCCCGCCGAAAACATCATGCTCGTCGCGCCGGATTCCACCGATGAGTGTCAGCGTGTCGAACAAGGCCGTTTGGTATTGCGCGTAGAAGCCGCTGATTGTGGCGTGTCCGTGCTCATGGGTGTTGCCAAAGAAGGAATTGAAATTGTCGCTCTGGAAGGACGCGCGCTGCGTTTCGGCGCCAAACGTCAATTGATCCGACGCAGAAACATCAACGATGCCCTGGTATTCGAAACGCAGCGAATCGCCGTTGTTGTCTCCGTTCCTGTGTAAAACGTCGAACGCCGAATCGTAGAATTGCCGGTGACTATGGCTCGCCGATACCGAAAGCCGGTTGCGGAAAATGCCGCCGAAGGCATCGGCATTGATGCCCGCATATCCCGCCGTCAGAACATTGGTGTTGTAGGCGGCGCTGTCGGCAACAAGATAGGGCGGCGTGAAGGCGAAATTGTCGTCGAAATCCGAACGGGCACGCGTGTAATACGCGCGCAGATCAAGGCTCACATTGTCGCTGGCGCGATAGCGCGTGTTCGCGGTTAGGCCGAGATTGCCATAGCCATCCGTCTCGGGATTGCCGCTATGTTTCTCGGCAGATGGCGTGCCATTGCTGTGAAACAGATTGGCAGCAACGCCATATTCCAGATCATCCCATGTGCCGCTTGCGGCCGCATTGATCCGGTAGGTGTCGAAGCTGCCGCTTTCGACGGAGGCGCGCAGGGCAAACGGATTCACGCCACCGCGCTGTGTGAGAATATTCACAACGCCGCCGATGGCGTCGCTGCCATATAGCGTACTTTGCGGTCCGCGCAGGATTTCGATCCTGGCGACGCCATTTGCCAGCACATCGGCAAGAACGGGTGGGCCATCGGTCACACTCGGATCGTTGATGCGCACGCCGTCAATCAGCAACAGCGTTTGACCGGCGGGTGCGCCGCGCATGCCGATGGCCGTGGGTTGGCCCGTGCCGCCATTGCGTACGATGGTCAGGCCCGGTGTTTGCGCCAGCGCATCACCGACAGACACGATCTGTCGCGCTTTCAGGTCTGCGGCGCTGATGATGCTGATCGAAACGCCGGTGACCTCGCGCGGCTGCGGCGTTCGCGTCGCAGTGACGACGACGGTTTCGGGTTGTGATTCGCTTGCGTGCGCTGCAGCAAAAAACGAAGAAAGAACGAGCGCAGCAAAGGCTGCGCGATGATGATGATTCATGCAGGTTCCCCCTGGGTTAGCGGTCCAGGAGCCGGCAACGGCGCAACAATACGAACGAAGAGACATTTTGTGCCCCGCGCGACGACCCCAACGTGTCGCCTCGGCGGTTCACCCGCAGCTCTCGGCACACCCCGGCCGCGAGCAGGACGACGGCGCAAGGCAGGTCTCCTGGCTTCCGGTTCTTCGCTTTCGCCCGCCTTCCCAAGGCTTTACGGGCCTCAGTGGCATGATGGACGAACGCTCGCCGGTTACAGTTGCGGGGGCAGCCGCGGTGTTGCACCGCGTTCCCTTCAATCCCAAACGGGAACCTTACGCGCACGCAAACGCTATGACAGGCGTGCATGCAGCGTCAATGCAGGCGCAATTCCAGTGCCGGTGTCACAATTGCGTCGGCGCGCGTTCAGCCTGATTTTCGAGCGTTTGCAAAAATTGCGAGCAATACGGCGGCGCCATCGCACACGGAATCTGTATGGCGCATTTTCGCCATTTTGGGATGCGAGGATGAAACTGGTGGGAGGAGTTTGGTGGTACCAATCGCCGCACAGCCTGCACACGTTGTGCACGGTGCGTAGCGCGGTGCTGCCGCTTTTTTCCACCGGATGTTGCCCGCGGGCGCTCGCCAAGCGCGTGAATCCATGCGATTGGCGCTTGCACGGTATAGGCAACATCCCTAAACGCCTCACCCGCTGTGGGTAACGGATTCTTGAGGGGGCAAGTGCTCTAAGGATTGCAAAATTTCGCAAATGTCCCGCCGTTTACCATTCGAAACGCTAGACCGAGCCAAAAGCTGTGACTACGATGTATAAAAATGATAACAACGGACACCGCAGTTGCGGGGCGTGGGGGGTCTGCGTGAGTTTTGTCAGTCTGAACCAGGCCCGGTGCGACCGCGCCGGGTTTCGCTTTGTCGGGAAGCAGTGATTCGATGCAGCAACCAGAACACGACCTTCGCGCGTTTCAGACGTCTGTCGCTTCGCCCAGGCGTTATGTCAGCCTGATCCTTGTTGGCGCCCTGCACGTGGCGGCGATTTATGCGCTCGCCAGCGGCCTCGCCGCCCGCATGGTTCCCAAGCCACTTGAAGACATCATGGCCGAGGTCGTGAAGGAAAAGCCGCCTGAGGAAGAAAAGGCGCCGCCGCCGCCGCCGCCGGATCTGCAGAAGCCGCCGCCGCCATTTGTTCCGCCGCCGGACATCAACATTCAGGTCGACACGGGTCCCACCAACGCGATCACCGTGCAGTCGACTCAACAGGTCAAGGCGCCGCCGCCGAGCATGGCAACCGGACCCAAGGCCACGGGCCGTAAGCATGATTGCTATTCGGGCTATCCGCCGGTCTCCAAGCGACTGGGCGAAGAAGGCACCGTTTTGGTCAAGTTCACTATCACCGCTTCGGGCGACGTCACCAATGCGTCGGTTGCCCAGTCCAGCGGCAAGGATCGTCTCGACGCCGCCGCACTCGAATGTGTCGGATCGTGGCGCTACAAGCCGGCGTTGACCGCAGATGGCACGCCGATCGAGTCAAGTCTCACTAGCAAGATCGTTTACAAGCTCACGGGGGGCTGACCCCGCATCTTTGGGGTTTTGGTTCATCTACTTACGGAGTATCGCACTCATGAATTCGAGAATTCTGGCGGTCGCCGCCGCTGTTTTCCTCCTGACCGGCTTTGGTGCTGGCCAGGCTCTCGCCCAGAACGACACCGCCGGCACCGACCAGCCCGCGATGATGCAGCCGGGCGATACTGCCGCCACGCCAGCCACCACGGACGCAGCTGCTACGCCGGCTGCCGAAGAGCCCAAGGCTGCTACTCCGGCCGAACCGCCGAAGGAACAGGAAAACCCGTATGGTCTGAAGCACATCTGGACCAGCGGTGACTTCGTGTCCCGTACCGTCATGGTGCTCCTGGCGATCATGTCCGTCGGTACCTGGTACATCTTCTTCACGAAGTACTGGGAACAGTCGCGCATGCTGGGTCAGGCCTCGCAGGTGGAGAAGCGCTTCTGGAGCTCCAACAACCTGAACGAAGGCATCGACAAGCTGGCCAAGAACAGCGTGTTCCGCTCGGTCGCCGAAGCGGGCGTACGCTCCGCCTCGGGTAGCCCTGGCATGGTCAACCAGAACGACTGGATCGGCATGGCGCTGGCCCGTCAGCTGGAAGAAATCAATGCCAAGCTGCAGACCGGCATCGCCTTCCTCGCCTCGGTCGGTTCGACGGCGCCGTTCGTCGGTCTGTTCGGTACGGTGTGGGGCATCCTGAACGCCCTCGTGGCGATCGGCCTCTCCGGCCAGCCGTCGATCGAAAAGGTCGCCGGTCCGGTGGGTGAAGCTCTGATCATGACCGCGATCGGTCTGTTCGTGGCCGTTCCGGCGGTGATGCTCTATAACTTCCTGGTGCGCCGCAACAAGGTGATCCAGGAGAAGCTGAAGAGCTTCGCCGGCGACCTGCAGGTCTATTTGGTCACCAAGGGCAAGTGATCCCACTCGTAGCGATCAACTTGCACGCGGAGTAACAGAACATGTCTTTCAATGTCGGTGCGTCGGGCGGTGAAGAGGTCGAACTGAACACGACCATCAACACCACGCCTCTCGTGGACGTGATGCTCGTGATGCTCATCATCTTCCTCATCACCATTCCGGTGGCGTTGAAGGTGGTGCCGGTTCACCTGCCGAACGCCCGCAACATCGCGACGATCTCGAAACCCGAGAACATCATCATCGCGATTGATGCCGACGAAAATATGTACTGGAACAACGCGCCTGTGGCGGACGTGAACGAGCTGATTGCGAAGCTCGAGGATTCACTCCGCCGCTCGGTTGGTGAGGGCCGTCCCATCCCCGAAGTGCACATCCGCGGCGATAAGGATGTGCGCTTCGAAGCCATCGGCCGCGTGGTTTACGCCTGCCAGCGTGCAGGCGTGCCCAAGGTCGGCTTTATCACCGAGCCCATGAAGTAGGTCCGTAAAGTAGGATTGACCGCGTCCAGCGCGCGGTTCGCGTAAGAAAGGTCTCTGCCCAATGTCTATGAACGTCGGCAATGAGAGCGGTGATGGCGAGGTGATGGTTGACATCAACACGACGCCGTTGATCGACGTCATGCTGGTGCTTCTCGTCATGCTCATCATGACGCTGCCCATTCAGACGCATGCCGTGAAGCTGGACATGCCGAAGCCGAATCCCGAGCAAACACCGCCACCGGACAAGCAGCCGGTGGACATTCTGGTGGACTTCGACGGCACGGTTTACTGGAACAATGCTCCGGTCTCGATGGCGACACTGGACAGCTATTTCTATCAGGACGGTCTGAACGAAACGGAACTCCAGCAGGAGTACCACATCCGGGCTGACCGCCTCGCGAAGTACGACACGGTCGCCAAAGTGCTCGCCAACGCGCAACGCCGTGGCGTTGTGAAGATTGGCATTGTGGGCACGGAGGAATATGTACAGTAAGTGAGGGGCGACCGCGGACAGGGAACATGCGGTCGCATGCGCCTGAGACCCGCGACTATTTGTAAACTACGAGGTCTCGAGATGACTACCAAACCCTTCTCCGCGCTGGCTTTTGCGCTGCTACTGGGCAGCGCCAGCATGGCTGGTGCGGTTCTCGCCACCACCCAGGCTGCTCATGCCGCCGCGGTTCGTCCTGCTGTCGGCAAACCCCTGCAACAGGCCATCGATCTGGCGAAAAACGGCAATGGCGCCGGTGCTCTCGCAAAAGTGAAGGAAGCCGAAGGTGCCGGCGGCCTTACCAGCGATGAAAAGAACGCCATCGCGCAGACGCGCGAATTCATCGCCGCCAAAACCGGCGCGGGCAGCACCAACAGCGTCACCGGCTGCAAGGCCAAATTCGCCAACGACTACAATGCGCGCCGCTACAATCTCGTGGTCGGCGAAGACGCGGACTGCCTGCGCAAGTTCGGCGCTTATGACTATTCGAGCCAGGTGGTTGTCGGTCAGGCCTATTACCTGATGGGCAATTACGGCACCGCGGTGCGCATGCTGCGTCCGCTCGCCAGCTCCGAACAGGTGCTCTCGCTCGTGATGAGCGCGGCCTTCAAGAGCGGCGACAACGACACCGTGAACTGGGCCGCCGAACAGCTCGTCGTGAAGTACAACAAGCCGCAATACTGGGCGAATCTGCTCTCGGGTGCGGAACGCGCGAAAGGCGGCAAGGACTATCAGCTGCTCGACGTCTATCGCCTGCGTTTCCTGACCGGCAATATGCGCACCGACCGCGATTACTTCCTGCTGGCGCAGCTGGCGCTGCAGTATGGCGCGCCCGGTGAAGCTGTCACCGTGCTGCAGAAAGGCTTCGACAGCGGAACGCTGAAGGACGCCCGCGCACAACGTCTGCAGGGTCTCGCCAAGACACAGATGGCGCAGGATCAGAAAACGCTGGCCGCACGTACGGCCCAGTTGAAGGCCAAGGGCAGCGGCGACGATCTGGTGAAGCTCGGTGAGGATTACTACGGCTACGGCAAGTATGATGTCGCCGCCGACCTGATCCAGGCCGGCATCGCCAAGAAACCGACCAACATGGATCTGGCGCAGACGCGTCTGGGCATGGCGCTGCTCATGCAGAAGAAGAGCGATGCGGCGATCAAGGCGTTTAACGAGGTCCCCAAGACCAACGCCAATCAGGCGATGATCGCCAGCCTCTGGAAAATCTACGCCCGCGCCCACTAGGCGTGCCGCAACAACCATTGCGAAAAGGCCGCCGTTTTACCGGCGGCCTTTTTGTTTGCCAGAAGGCGGAGATGTGCGCGGTTCAGTTGGCCTGCCGCGCAGCGGGCTGCGTGCCCGTGGCAGATGACATGAGGTTGCGAACGCTCACGAGATAGGCGCGTGTGTCGATATCCGGCGCCTGTGCGACACCCTTGCCCGGTCCCGGCTCGCGCAATTCCTCCAGCCCGAAATCCATCCGCGCTTCATAGGTGCGGTCGAGCTGGTTGCGCAGATTCTGTTCCGCTTCATACCAGGCGCGCTTGTTCGCGCCGTCATTGCAGGTGGCAAGCTCCGCCGGTTCGCGCGCGCCCCAGCGATGCTCCACACAATGATAGGGATCGAACGACATGGCGAAGAGACGCTTGCGCATTTCCTCATAGCCCATTGTCACGGGCGAACCATCGGTGCGCTGATAGGTCAGGGTGCATTGCGCGGCATGCGCGTCATAGGTCGCAAGCATGTCGGCGACCAGATCGGTGCCCTGATAGTGCAGCTTGGCGTCGTGCAGCCTGTACATGGTCACGAAGCGTTCGGCCTTGTCGCGCAATTCCTTGAAGGCGGTTTTCAGGCGCGCATCGCGCGAGGGCGTGGAATAGGTCTCCCAGTCGCCTTCGGTGCCATAGATGTTGGGTGGAAGCGAGCCGGGTTGTGCGTGCTGCTGGATGCCCGCTGCCAGCGCCAGATCGACCGCTTCTTTTCGGAAGTGCAGATCCGAGCAGTTGGAATCCACCATGTCGCCCACTTCCTTGATGGGGTCGAATTCCAGCTTGCCACCCGCCAGCTTGGCGCGAACATAGTCGTAATAGTCGAACCACTCGCCGTTCAGCTTGAAGCTGCCCGCATTCCAGGAATCGTCCGAGGGGTTCTTCACATTGCCGAAAAACTGCTCATCGGAATAATCGGCAATCTCGCTGTTGGCCGCCAATACCATGCGCCCGCCTACCAGCACACCGTCGGAGCGGCGCGTGTAGTCCACCAGCGTGATGGGACGCCAGTTCTTGAATCCTGCACCCATTCCCGGCCGCGCGCGCACAAAGCGCGTGTCGTAATAGCCATGCGTCACCGAGTTGTCCGGATGCGCATCCATGAAGCGCACGCGCCCATCGGCTTCCACCTTGAAGACCATGCCGACATGGCCATTGGGGTCATAGATCATCGTGCCGGGCCGGATCGATTTGGAGTCGATCGCAGGCGAATACATGTCCGGGCGCGGGCTATCGAGATCGGGATGAATGCGATAGCTGGCCGAAGAAATCACGTCGCGCAGCGTTTCCAGCAGCGCATAGCCGGTGGACGAACCCGAAAGCACATCGCGCCGCTCGCTCACCTGATTGCCATTGGCGGTATAGCGGATGTCGCGTCCGCGTCCGCGCGGGCTCACGGCGAGTTCGTAGGAGAACGGCAGGCCCCGTTTCCACGCGAAATAGGCACGCAGAAAATAGGGAAAGTCCGCGCAGTCCGCATGAAAATAGATGCCCTGCGGATCGGAAGCGCGGAACGGATTGGCGGGGCTGTGCAGGCACGCATTCACATTGCGACAGCCCGAATCGCCGATGGCGGAAATAAATTCGCCAAAGGCCCGCTCGTCCGCATCGGTCCAGCGGTCGAAGCGATTCACCACCAGATAGGAATTGGGAATGGCGGGCAGGCCATCCAGCGCCGTCGGCTTGGTCGCGTCAGGCTTGGCGGCCATCGTTTGTGGCGAAGCCTGCGTGGCCAGCTCGGCCAGCCGCACCGCGCCGGGCCCCGCGCCGCCGACAATGGTGGCAACGAAGGCGACAGCACCCATGAGAATGGCCCTTGGCCCCATGTACCCCCCGATACATTCCGTGCGCCATATTGTGGCCGCTGGCGGCGCTCTGCGCAAACCTGCACGTGACATGGTGAACGGTTTGATTTTTCTCCCTGCGGGATGGCTAGGATGGCGACATGACATTTTGGTTCACCCCGCCGGAACTCGAAGCGTTGCTTCTGTCATTGCGCGTGTCACTGGTTGCTGTGAGCGTGGCCCTGCCGCTCGCCATTCTCACCGCGACGGCGCTGGCCCACCGAAACTTTCCCGGCAAGGCGTTGATTGATGGTGCGGTCTATCTGCCGCTGGTGCTGCCGCCGGTGGTGATGGGCTACCTGCTGCTCTTGCTTTTCGGCACACGCGGTCCAGTTGGTGCATGGCTGCTTGAAACCTTCGACATACGCCTGGTGTTCAGCTGGAAAGGTGCAGCGCTGGCATCGGCCATCATCACCTTTCCGTTCCAGGTGCGCGCGATACGGCTTTCGCTTGAAGCCATCGATTCCGGTCTTGGTGATGCGGCCGCGACATTGGGCGCTGGGCGGATCGACCGCTTCTTCAATCTCACGCTGCCGCTGGCATTGCCGGGCATTGTGGCGGGCGCCATCACCGCCTTTGCCGCCAGCCTTGGTGAATTCGGCGCCATCATCACCTTCGTCTCCAACATTCCCGGCGAAACGCGCACGCTGCCGCTTGCGATCTATAGTGCGCTGCAATCGCCCGGCGGCGAAGATGCGGCGATGCGGCTTTCGCTTATCGCCATTGCGCTGGCATTGATCGGTGTAACACTGGCGGAAATCGCCGACCGCCGCATCCGGAAGATGATCGGACGATGAGCATATCGGTCTTCTGCCGCCATGATTTCGGAGGTTTTCGGCTCGACGCGGCGTTCGAGATCGGGGCTGCCGGCGTCACCGCGCTCTTCGGCCCTTCCGGCGCGGGGAAAACCACCGTCATCAATGCCATCGCCGGTTTGTTTGTCCCGCGCGAAGGACGCATCCTCATGGGGCCGCGCACGGTGCTCGATACCGCGGCAAACCTGTCCGTGCCGCCGCGCGAACGCCGGATCGGCTACGTCTTTCAGGATGCGAAGCTGTTTCCGCACATGAGCGTGAAGGACAATCTTTTGTTCGGCTGGCGCCGCGCGCTGCAAAAAGCAGACGATAGCGAAATCGCACGCGTGATCGACATGCTCGGTCTTGCACATCTGCTGCAACGGTTGCCGGTCAAACTCTCCGGCGGCGAAAAGAGCCGCGTGGCGCTCGGCCGGGCGCTGTTGTCGTCACCCGAGCTGCTCCTGCTGGATGAGCCGCTGGCTGCCCTTGATGCGGCGCGCAAGGCGGAAATTCTGCCTTATCTGGAACGGCTGCGCGATGAATCGCGCATTCCCATGCTCTATGTCAGTCACATGCTCGATGAAGTCATGCGGCTCGCCGACCGCATGATCGTGCTGAAGGAAGGCCGCGTGGCGGCACAGGGGCGTGTGTTCGATCTGGCGGGCAGTTTCGTGCTTGCCGATCTCACCGGCATATCTGCCTTGTCCTCGGTGATTGAAACTCGCATTGCCGAGCAGCGCGCGACCGATGGACTCACCATTCTGGCGTTCGATGGCGGTGAAATTGCCGTGCCGGTTCTCAATCGTCCCGTCGGCGCTCGGGTGCGCGTGCGCATCCGTGCCGAGGATGTGATGCTGGCGCGTGAGGAACCCAAAGCCATCAGCGCCAACAATGTTCTCAAGAGCATTATTGCCGAAATCCGCAATGACGATGCAGGCCATGCCGATGTGCGTGTGGCCTGTGGCGATGCGCATATCATCGCGCGCATCACCCGCGCCTCTGCCCGGCGGCTTGAACTGGTGCCGGGTGCCGAGGTGTTCGCGATCATCAAATCGGTGATTGCCGATCCCGCCGCCGCGTAGCCAGCAGATTGCAGGCAAGGCCTGCGCTGGCGCAGACGGCAATGGTGACCGCCATCGGCACCGCGCCTTCGCCCGGCATGATACCAACCACAAACGAGGCCATTGCCGCGATTCCGAACGAAATCGAACCGAGCAGCGCAGCGGCAAGCCCCGCAATATGACCATAGTCGGCCATGGCAAGCGCGGTGGCGTTCGGCATCACCGCGCCGGTACAGGCCATGTATGCCACCAGCGGCAGCAGGATCGACCACATCCCGCCTATGCCCGTTACTGCGCCGATCACCAGCGCAAGTCCGGCCGTCACCTGAATGCTCTGCACAAGGCGCAGGATCGTATCGGAGCGATGACGTTTCAGCATTGCCGCGCCCAACTGCGAGACCACCATCATGCCCGCGACATTGACGGCAAAGATCCAGCCGAAATTCTGTGCGCGCACGCCGAAATAATCGATGAACACATGTGGGGACGCCGTGATGTAGGCAAAGAGCCCGCCCTGCGATAGCCCGCCTGCCACGGTGTAGCTGATATAGCCACGCTGGCGCAGCAGCCAGGCATAGTCACGCACAATGGCGATACCGTGCAGTTTGCGCGCGTTCTCCGGCTTCAATGTTTCGGGCAAGCGCAGCGCGGATGCCGCAAAGATCAGAACGCCGATGCCGCCCAGAATGAGAAAGATCGCCTGCCAGCCAAAGGCAATGAGCACATAGCCGCCCACGAGCGGCGCCACCAGCGGCGCAATCCCCATTGTCAGCAGCATGTGTGAGAGCATGCGCGCGCCTTCCTGCGGCGAGAGCAGATCGCGCACCACTGCGCGCGCCACGACCCCGCCCACGCAGGCGCCCAGCGCCTGCAAAAGTCTGAGCGCTGCCAGCGCATGGATCGAAGGCGCGAAGGCGCAGCCGATGGATGTGAGGATGAAAAGCACAAGCCCCACGAACAGCGGCGGCTTCCTGCCGAAGCGGTCGACAAACGGACCTGCAAATGCCTGACCGGCCGCAAAGCCGATGAAGAAGGTGGTGAGCGTGCGTTGCACCTCGGCGATGCTCGTGCCGAATTCCCGGCCCAGTTCGGGCAGGGCGGGCAGATACATGTCGATGGAAAAGGGGGCAACCGAGATCATGGTGCCAAGCAGCACCGCCAGCTCGATGGAGCCGGGCCTTCTGGGTGTGCTGGCAGGATTGGTCAATTCGCGCTCGCCGTGCTGGAGTGGGCGAAAGAGAAAATCGGAGACCGCCCATGCCCCTTATTCCCTATGCCGATACCGCAGCCCTGCCGCAAGACGCGAAGGAACGTTTTGAGGCGTTGCCCCGCAAACTCAACATTTTCCGCATGTGGTCCAATGCGCCCACCATGTTCGTGTCGGGCATGCGTTTCGGCGGCAATATCCTGGCGCGGCAGAAGCTGGGCGCGGATCTGCGCGAACTCATCATCCTGCTCGTGGCCCGCATGGAAGGGGGCACCTATGAATGGGTGCAGCATGTGCCGATTGCCGAGAACGCCGGCTGCACCAAGGTGCAGATCGCCGCGCTGGAAAAGCCGGATATTGAAGATGCCAGCTTCGATACCAGGGCGAAGGCGTGCCTGAAACTGTCGGTGGAAGTGATCCGCGATGTGAAGGCGAGCGAGGCGGCGGTGGAAGAAGCCAAGAAGCATTTCTCACCGCAGGAGATCGTGGAGATCATCATGACCTGCGGTTTCTACATGACCATGGCGCGCATGACCGAAACGCTGCGCGTGGATGTCGATGCGCCCGGCGGCGCGGCCATCGTGGAAGAATTGAAGAAGCTCAGGTAGCGCCGCGAAATACCAACCATTTTGACATCGCGAAGTTGAACACCAGCCCCACGCCGGAACCGAAGGCGAGCGCGACATAGGGGTTGTTCAGTGGCGCGGGCGCGAATGTGATGAGTGCGGCATAGGTGCCGTAATTCGCAACACCACCAAGGGCATTGGCGCTGACGAACTTTGCCCATTCGGCGGCAAGACCGCGCGATCCCTGCGCCGCGCGGTCCGCGAAGGTGAGCGTGCGGTTGCCCCACCAGGTGAACGTGGCCGCGCACAGAAACGAAATCACGCGCGCGCTGTAGGGATCGAGGCCTAGAAGGTGCAGCCCGAAAGCCAGCACGCCCGCATCCACGAAGAATCCCGCCGTACCCACAAGGCCAAAGCGCAGGAAGCGCGCCAGATCGGTCACGGCGCTGTCAGATCCTGCGGGCCGGGCATGGAGAGATAGGAATTGCGCTTGGCCTCCCATCGTCCGCGCGTAACGGTATCGAGGATCAGCCCGCTCGCCAGCGAAAGAAATGCCAGCAGCATCAGCCCGGTCGAAAGCACCGCCGTTGGCAGGCGCGGCACCAGGCCGGTGTGCAGATATTCGATCACCACGGGCGTACCAAACAGAACCGAAAGCAGGAACAGCGCCGCGAAGATCGTTCCGAAAAACGTCAGCGGGCGTTCCTCGCGCACGAGGGCCGCGATGGTGAAGAGAATGCGGAAGCCATCGCCCCAGGTGTTGAGTTTGCTCACCGAGCCGACGGGCCGCTCCTTGTAGCGCGTGTCGATCTCGAGCATCGGAACCAGCATGCGCACGGCATGCACCGTGAGTTCGGTCTCGATGGCAAAGCCGCTGGCTGTAAACGGAAACGATTTCACGAAGCGCCGCGACATCACCCGATAGCCGGAGAGCATGTCGAGCAGCTTCACGCGAAACATCAGCGCTGTGAGGCCGGTGAGCAGCTTGTTGCCCAGCACATGGCCCGCGCGATAGGCGTCTTCGGCGGTGGCAACCCGGCGTCCCGAAACGATATCGCAACCGTCTTCGATCAGCCGGTTCACCAGCATGGGCGCGGCGGAGGCGTCATAGGTGTCGTCGCCATCCACGAGGATGTAAATGTCGGCTTCCACATCGGCGAACATGCGGCGCACGACATTGCCTTTGCCCTTGCGCGGTTCGTGACGGACAATGGCGCCGGCCGCGCGCGCGATCTCTGCGGTGCGATCCCGCGAATTGTTGTCGTAGACGTAAATGGCGGCGGAAGGCAGTGCCTTCTGGAAGTCGCGCACCACCGTGGCGATGGCCGCCTCTTCGTTGTAGCAGGGCACCAGAATGGCGATGCGCGGTGCGGTCATGGTGTTTCCTCGGCTCCCCGTTCCACTGGGCAGAAGCGATAGGGCCCGCCGAGATTTGTTTCAATATCCCGGCACCCCAGCCAGTCGATGGACAAATCGTAATCCGTGAGTGCATCGCGCGCGCGACCCATCTCATAGGGGTTGGCAATCAGGAATATGTCGCCGGTGAAGGCGGCCACACGCTTCATGGCTTCCCGGGTCAGGACCGAGCCGTCCTTCGGCTGCACAAGCCAGCCATCGATGCGCAGCACGGGAATCTCCGGCGGCAGTTCCGGCACGATGAACCCCATCGGCGCTTCGCCCGTCATCAGGATCATGGTGTGCCTGGGGTGCTCGATGGGCGGCAGCGTCACCTGCACATACGGTTCGTCGAGCGGCGCACGGTCCAGAATGCCGCCACGCGTGTTCATCACCGCCAGAATGAGAATGATGCCCATGGTGCATAGCCGTATGGGGCGCGACACCGGCCACAGCGCAATTGCCGCCACGATCACGATGGGCGCGAGCATCTCCAGCGTCAGGATATAGCGGTAGATGGCGAACAGGCTGACCCACACCGTGTAGCTCACGCCCGCGAAGGCAAACAGCGCGGTGGCCGCGTCGATGGAGACAAGTCCCTTGCGCGCATGCAGACGGAAAATGGTGAAGGGCAAGGTCACGATCACTGCCACATAGGCAAGGCCTACGCGAATATCGTGGAACGGCAGATCGTTTGCCACGCGCCAGTCGATGGAAAACAGGAACGGATAAAGCAACGCCTGCTTCAGATTGTCCGGCAGGAAGCGTGTGTCGCGGAAGGTGGCATCGCCGGTGAGCGGCGAGTGGAAGTAATCGTTGAAATAGGGAAAGAGCGGATTGCCCGTAAGGTGGTCCATCTTCAGCCACCAGTAACCGGCAAAGATGGCAACGCCCAGAACCCCGCCCATGCCGCCCGCGATCAGACGCACACTGCGATGTTTCGCATCGCCCGGAAGCACCGCAAGCGCCGCCGCAAAACCGATCGTATATGGCGCCATCGGCAGTTTCAGACCCGCCGCCATCCCGGTCACGAATCCGGCCAGCGCCGCGATCAGCGCACCTTTCACAAGCGGCCCGCCATCCAGCACGTCGCGCTGCGTGATGAGCAGCGCAAGTCCCGATAGAATCGCGACGCTCAGCACGTTGTCGTAATACGTCGTGCCTGCAAGGCTGATGGTCAGCCCGCCCGTCATGCACACAAGCGATACGGCGCCTGCAATCAGTTTGCGTTCCTCGATGAGGAACAGCGAGCGGGCGATCAGATAAAGCGGAATGATGTTCGCGCCCTGCACCGCGCCAAGCGTTGCCAGCGCCACCCAGGCGCGCGTGTGCGTCGCGAGCCAGTAGAACGGAACATCAAGCAGCGGATTGTAGTAGGTGGCGTGATGGGAGACAGCGAGATCGAATCCCAGGCGATCATTCAGAAATGCGTAGGGCGCATACCAATGGTAATTGCGGAAGTCCCACGACATGTCCTTGCCGAGCGCGCATACGAACAGGCTCCACCCCGCAATCACGAGGGCGAGGAACAGCCATTCCTGTGGCGCCAGAGGCGCGTGCTTGCTCTTCGGGTTCATGGGAGGCCGGCAAGATCGGAAGCGGTGAATTTATCACGTTCGCAAATTCGCGCATCTGCGGCTGAAAGGCAGGCTGGGCATGGGTTGCGCCAGTCCGGGGCGCGGGGCAATTTCGCGCGTCATCTGTTCCGAGTGGGGCCATGAAAGGTCTGCGTGCGCATCGTCTGAATGGCCCGTCGGCCCTCAATCTGGAGTCGTTCGATCCGCCGGAACCCGGTCCGGGGCAGGTTCTCATCTCCGTCGCGGCGGCAGGCCTCCATCTGGCCGATCTGGCAGCGTCTGCGGGCGAGCGGCTGCCCCTGCCGCCCACCCCCTTCATCCCGGGCCTCGAGGTCTCCGGAACCGTGGCGGCGCTGGGCGAGGGCGTCAGTGGCCTCAAGAAGGGCGACAAGGTTGCCGCCTTCACCGATTGGGGCGGGCTTGCCGAACAGGCCGTGGCCGAGGCGCAGCTTTGCCTGAAGCTGCCCAAGGGCCTGCAGCCGGACGTGGCCGCCGCCCTGCCCATGGCCTATGCGGGCGCGCTCCTGGCGCTGCGCCACAAGGCGGGCCTGAACGGCGGAGAGATGCTGCTGGTGCTGGGCGCAGGCGGCCTGGCGGGTCTGGCCGCCATTGCCGTCGGCAAGATGCTCGGCGCCACTGTCATGGCGGTTGCGGCAGGCGATGCCCGCGGCTCCGCCGCCGCCGATCAGGGCGCAGATCACGTGATTGATGCCACAGCCACCGCGCTCACCGATGCCGTGGAAGCCTTCACCGGCGGCGCGGGTTCGGCGGTGGTCTTCGATCCGGTGGGCGGCGAAGCCTCCGACCTTGCGCTGGCCACCTGCGGGTTGGGCGCGCGCTATCTGGTGGCGGGCTTCGCCGGCGGCCGGGTGGGCAGCCTGAACGCGCGCACCGCCTTTGCCCGCGATGTGAAGATTCTCGCCGCCAACACGCCGCTGACGGTGGCGGCCGCCAAACCGGCGGCGCGCTCGGCGTTGCAGGAAGTCTTGAGTTGGGCCGCCTCCGGCAAGATCGCGCCGCGCATCGGCGCCCGCTTCAAGCTCGACGATGCGAAGAGCGCCATCGACTACGTGCAGAACCGCAGAGCCACCGGCGCGGTGCTCGTGACGGTGGGCGAGTAGCGTCACATCTCCGGCAAATTCGCCAGAAACTGATCGGTGCAGGCGCGCCATGAGCGGGTGAGCGCATAGGCGCGGGCTTCTTCGCGCGAAATGGTGAGTGCCTTCAGGCAGGCCGCGCGCAGATCCTCGTCGAGCACCGCCACCGGCGCATCGCCCAGCACATCGCGCGGGCCTTCCACCGGAAACGCCGCCACGGGCACGCCGCAGGCGAGCGCCTCCAGCATCACAAGCCCGAAGGTGTCGGTGCGGCTTGGAAACACGAACACATCGCTCGCCGCGTAGTGGCGCACGAGGTCTTCGCCGGTTTTGGGGCCCAGGAATTTCGCGTCGGGATATTGCTGCTGCAGATGCGTGCGCGCCGGCCCGTCGCCGATCAGCACCTTCGTGCCCGGCAGATCGAGTTGCAGGAAAGCCTCGATATTTTTCTCAACGGCGATGCGGCCGACATAAAGCCAGATCGGTCCGGCGAAGGGCATCTTCGCATCGGCAATCGGGTGGAACTGGTCCACATCGACGCCGCGCGACCAGATCTTCAGATTGGTGAAGCCGCGCGCCTGCATTTCGCGCTTGAGCGAATCCGTCGCCACCATCATCGCGTCGGCGGGACCGTGGAACCAGCGCAGAAAGGCATAGACCCACGACACCGGAATGAGCGGGAAGCGCGCCTGCACATATTCGGGAAAGCGCGTGTGGAACGAGGTCGTAAAGGGTATGTGTCGCTTCACGCAGATCGCGCGTGCCGAAAGACCGAGCGTGCCCTCGGTGGCGATATGGATCGCATCCGGGTGAAAGTTGTCGATCATCTTCTCAAGGCTTTTGCGCGGGAAGATGGCAAGACGGATTTCGTTGTAGGTGGGAAGCGGAACGGTGAAGCGGCCTTCGGGCGTGGCATAGCGCACGTCATGGCCCATCGCAGAAAGATCGCGTCCCAGCATTTCCAGCGTACGCACGACGCCGTTCACCTGCGGTCGCCACGCATCGGTGACGATCAGCACGCGATGATGCTCCGCCGCCTGTTCCGGCGGCGTCATGGCGAAAATCTCAGGCGGCGACAGGAACCGCGATGGCGCCTGCGGGGTCTGCGGCCGGTTCTTCCGCAACAGCCGGCCGAGGCCGCGTGTTCGCATCTGTCCAGCGGAGAATCTCCAGATTTCCCCGGGCATCTTCGACAAGCGCCGTGCAGCTTTCAACCCAGTCGCCGTCGTTGAGATAGAGGATGCCGTCGATCTGCCGCTTCGCAGCGTGATGAATATGGCCGCACACGACGCCGTCGAGTCCGCGCTCGCGCGCTTCACGAGCAACGGCTTCCTCAAACCGGCAAATGTACTCGAGAGCATTCTTCACCTTCCGCTTGAGATAGGCCGACAGGGACCAGTAGGGCAGGCCGATCGTGCGGCGCACCCAGCTGAACGCGGTGTTGAGATCAAGCGCGAGCGCATAGGCGCGGTCGCCGAGATGAGCGAGCCACTTGGCATAGGCGATCACCGCGTCGAACCGGTCGCCGTGCAGCACCAGCAGCTTCTTGCCATCCGCCGTTTCGTGGATGTCCTCATGGATCACCTCCACGCCCGCGATGTTGCGGCCGCAGAATTCGCGGAAGGCTTCGTCATGATTGCCCGGCACGAAGATCACGCGTACGCCATTGTCGATCTTGTGCAGAATCTGATGCAGCACGCGGTTGTGCGCTTCGGGCCAGAACCAGCGGCGCTTCAGCCGCCAGCCATCAACGATGTCGCCGACGAGGTACAGCGTCTCGCAATCGTTTTGCTGCAGGAAATCGGCCAGCGCGTCCGCTTTGCAGCCGCGTGTTCCCAGATGCGTATCGGAAATGAAGATCGTGCGGTGCCGCTTCATCGGCAGCAGCGCCATGGGGGTTGTGCCCCGGCCCCGCTGGGGGCTTGAAAGGGGGCTCGATCCGGTGCCGTCGGCCCGGAAAAGCAGGTTTCGGGTCCAGGCGAGATTCGACATCGTCCACTCCGCAAACGCTTCAGACCATTCGGCGAATCGGCCTGAAGTTCTTCCGTGGCCCTCGATGCCTGCCGTGCGCGACGGCCATGTTGCGGCGCAATGATGGTTTTGCGAATCCGCTGTGAAACTCTCATGAATCTTAACGGATATATTGCGCTGCACAAAGGCTGTGCAACGGCGTGCCCGATTGCGCGCCAATGTGACAACTTATTGAATACAATATATTTTTTGACGTTACGGCAGCGGAAAAACTTTTGCGGAAGCGCTTGTGGCCCCCTCGTGTGGCGCCTATATTGTTGCAGCGCGGCATTGCGAATTTCGGTTCGGAATGCTGCGGCCCTTCCTGGGCGTTTCCTCCCTGAACTTGGCCGCTCCTTCGGGGGCGGCCTTTTTTCTTCAGGATTTGATGATGGGTTTGCTGCAATGCAATTGACGGCAGGCCCGGCTGTGCAGAGATTGCGGACCAACAAACTCCCAGCCGTTTGAGGAAGGATTGCCCCCGTGAAGTTCGAGATCGATTACCAGTTCCGTCCCACCGGCAGCGACACGCTCGAAGACATCGGCAACAGCGCCGATCTCACCATTGGCGATGGCGGCTTTGGCGTGGTGCCGGAGGTCGGCGATTTCGTGGAAATTCCGCGCAGCCGCATGGGCGAACGCGAAATCTATCGCGGCAAGGTCGCCTCGCGCCGCTTTCGCTATGTGCTCGGTTATTGCCATGTCCGCGTTGTGCTCGACGAAGTGAGCGATGCGGACTGGGCCAGGCTCTGATCCGGATTATTCCGCCGCCATCGCGAATGTGCGTGGCCCCGCGCCCAGCAGCGCGGGGTCGATCGCCGTCAGATGTTCCAGCGCGCGCGCGATGCGCGCTTCGACCTGCGCAAAGCGCGGCGTGCGCGTGATGCGTTCCTCATCCAGATATTGCGCGCGGCTGAGTTCGATCTGCAGCGCATGGATGCCCCGTCCGGGCCTGCCGTGCGTCAACGTGGTGTACCCGCCCGCGTAAGGAACATTGCGCGCCGTGGTGAAACCGCTCTGCGAGAAAGCGTGTTCGGCCTGGCGCATCAGTGCATGGCAGGCCGAGATTCCATATCGGTCTCCGATCACCACGTCGGGCACGGCAGCGGCCGAGGGCATGGAATGACAATCCACCAGCACCGCCACGCCAAAGCGGCGATGCGTTTCATCCAGCAGCGCGGCCAATGCTTCATGATAGGGCACATGAAAATGCGATAGCCGCCATGCCGCTTCCGATGCTGGCAGGCGCCCGCGGTAGATCTCGGCACCATCGCGCACGATGCGGGGAATGACGCCCAGCCCCGCAGCCACGCGCGGCCCTTGCGGTTCCATTGGCAGCGCCACCGGGCCTTCAAACATCGCGGCATCCAGTTCGCCGGGCGCGCGATTGGCATCGAGAAAGGCGCGCGGAAATTCCGCCGCGATCAGCGGCGCGCCGCAGCCGATTGCCGCGCCGAACAGTTCGTCCACGAACGCATCTTCGGAGCGGCGCAGCGCCAGCGCCGACAGGCGGCTGGCCTTCACAAAACTTGCCGGGTAGCGGCGGCCCGAGTGGGGCGAGGCAAAAACGAAGGGCACCAGCTGCGCTTTGGGCCGCACGATGCGATAGGGGCGAAGGGCCAACCCATACATTTCCGGGTCGTGTGCCTCCCCTTCCTCGTCCGCCATGCCCGCTGCCCGGATTCGCCTGATTTCCAGCATTCAACAGACCATCAGAAGCGCGGTCGGATCAACCCTTGGCGAAGTGCGCCTTTGGCCGTTAACCGCCATTTACGAAATTGCGCCTATAGGCTTTATAGTTGGGGGAAGGGGCAGGGTTATGGCGCACATCCTCTTGGCCGAAGACGATGAATCGCTCCGCCGGTTTCTGGCGGCGGCGCTGGTGAAGGCTGGCCATGACGTAATCGATTTCGGCGACGGCACCGAGGCGTTCGAATGCCTCAAGGGCTTCCGCTTCGATCTTCTGCTTACCGACATTGTCATGCCCGGCATGGACGGCATCGAGCTTGCCAAGCGCGCCGCCGAGATGGAACCGGGTCTCAAGATCATGTTCATCACCGGCTTTGCCGCTGTTGCACTGCACCCTTCGTCCAACGCGCCGAAGCAGGCAAAGGTGCTGTCGAAGCCGTTTCACCTGCGCGAGATCGTGGGTGAAGTGGAACGCATGATCGCGGCTGCGGCCTGATCGCGGTTCAGCATTTATATTGATGATTGTTGGCGAAGTTCCGCCACTGCCCCATCCCTGCCGCAATCTCTCCGCCGCACGGCCCCATTCCGCGCGTTTCCTGATGGCGTCCGGTTTTGAATGAGCCGGTATGGCCAAGACGCGAGCCACGAACGCCGGACGGTGGCTTGAAGGCACCCGGCTCCATGCGCGGGAGGACGTCATGGAAAATCCTGGGGCACTGTATCACCCAGCGGGCGGGCTGAAGCACCGCTCGGCTTCTTATTATGTTGGCGTGGTGTTTGTCGGCGCGCTGCACATCGCGGCGATCTATGCCTTCATGAACGCGATCGGCGTGCCGCTTGTGACGAAGCCGCCGAAAGAAATCGTGATGAAGCTCTTTCCCGACAAGCCGGACGAACAGCCGATTCCGAAGCAACAGCCGCCGAAGGTTGTGCTCGAACAAGCGCCGCAGAAGCCTTCCGTGGTGGAGCCGGTGATCGACATTCAGACACCGCCGACACAAACCACCATTCAGTTGCCGCCGGCCGATAGCACGCCGCAGGTGGCTATCGCCGATACGGCGGCTTCGACGCTTGGCAGCACGCACACCATTCCGCCCTATCCGGCCAATGCGCGCCGTTTGGGTCAGGAAGGCAGCGTGAAGCTGAAGATCTCCATCTCCGCGCAGGGCCGCATCACGCATATCGACATCATGCAGTCGAGCGGCGTGGCCGAGCTTGACCGCGCGGCGGCCGATTGGGTGTTCGCGCATTGGCGCTACAATCCGGCGATCCGTGGCGGCGTTGCGGTGGAAAGCACCACCATGGCATCGGTGACCTTCAACCTGAAAAACGCGCGCTGACCCCGCGCCCGGAAATGGCCCTTTCTCCTTAAGGGAGAGGGGGTAGGCGAGGAAGCCGGCCCGGCTTTCTCGCCTTTTCTTTGCGGCAAGCCGGAAGGGCAGAATTCGGGCCGATATGCCGCTTGCCTCGCGCCTCTGCCTGCGGCTATAGGTGCCGCCCCCTTCAGGGGCTACGGGCGCGTAGCTCAGCGGTAGAGCACTACCTTGACATGGTAGGGGTCACAGGTTCGATCCCTGTCGCGCCCACCATTCCTCGTTTCGCAGCTGTGAAGAATACCGCGGCGAAGCTCGTGCAAGCGAGCGAAGCCGGGATCTGTGTCTCGCCGGAGCGGCAAGTCAGCCTCGCAATCCGGTCAAATCCCGACATCCCGGCAGCGCCGGCAGTACGTGATTCGGGCGACAATCCGGAGTGTCGCCCGGCGAGTATCGTTCCGGGATTTGGGACGATAAAATCACCTCCCCGGCATTTCGACCGGCAACGATTTTGTGTTTCGGCGTCTTCCCCAGGGGCATTCGATTTTGGCCGCAAGATTCCATCCGCGATCCGCCAATGCGAGCGGGCAATTCCGGCCGGATATTCATGGTCTGCGCGGCCTTGCAATCTTGTCTGTCGTGTTCGGCCACGCCGTTCCCGGCCTGTTGCCCGGCGGGTTCACCGGCGTCGACGTGTTCTTCGTCATCTCGGGTTACCTCATCTCGCGGATTGTCTTGTCGCAATCCGAGCGCGGCCGGTTTCACTTTTTGTCTTTCTATCAGCAGAGAATCCGCAGGATCGTTCCCGCATTGGTTGTTATGGTGGTGACTTGCGGGTTCGTCGGGGCATTGCTGCTGCCGCCCGGCGCGTTCGCGGAATTGGGCCGGAACATCACTGCCGCGGCTCTGCTTGTTCCCAATTTTCAAGCCTATCGCAGCACAGGATATTTCGATGGCCTTCGGGAATGGAAGCCGTTGCTGCACCTTTGGACGATCGGTGTTGAAGCGCAATTCTATCTGCTGTGGCCGCCAATTCTGCTGACCTTTCGCCGATGGTTCGGACAGCATCTTTGGATCGCCATTCTGGCCGGTGCGCTCAGTTCCTTGACGCTGTCGGAATATTGGACGCATGCAAATCCGAATGCCGCATTCTTTCTGGCCCCTTCGCGTGGCTTTGAATTTGCGATCGGTGTCGCCGTCGCGCTTGCGCCAAAGAGTGCGCTTCGCGAACGGCATGGTGGCGCAGCCAGTCTCGCGGGGCTGGTCATGATTGCCGCTGGTATGATTTTCCTTACGCCTCAAGTCCCGTATCCGGGCCTTGCCGCCCTTGTTCCATGTTGCGGTGCCGGCCTCATCGCGTGGTCAAGCGATGCGCAGGGTATCGGTGGGCGCATACTTGCGTTTCGCCCTTTGCTTTGGGTCGGTACGATTTCCTACTCGCTCTATCTGTGGCACTGGCCGTTGCTTGCATTTGGAAGGATAGCGCTCGGTCCGGATTTCGGACCCGTGGCCATATTCATGCTTCTTGCGGCGTCGGCGGTTGTTGCGTCGGCCTCATTCGCTTTTGTCGAACGGCCGTTTCTCGAAACGGGCGAGGCGGCCAAGCGTATCTGGATAGGGTCGGCGCTTTCGGTCTTTGTGCTGTTGGCAGTTGGGCTCTCGATTTCCGGGGCTGATGGCTGGCCCGGGCGATTCAGCAGCGAAGCTCTGCGCGCGCTTGCGGCCGAACAGGATTACAGTCCCGCACGGCGAGCCTGTCATAACAACGCTGGCCTCCCGCGCTCGTATGAAAAGAATTGCTGGATTGGCAATCTGTCGCGCAGGCCCGATGTGGCGGTCTATGGCGACAGCTTGGGCGTCGAACTTGCCTACGTTTTGGGCCAGGCCGCCATGGCGCAAAATCGCTCTGTGATGGAAGTTACATCAACAGGCTGCCCACCTGCGCAGCGCTACCGGCCCTTTGGACGGCCGAATTGCGAAGCGTGGAATGCAAACATGGTGCGGGCGCTCGCAGCGGACCGGCACATCAAGTACGTCATCCTCACAGTCGCTGGTGCCTACTATGATAATCAGAATGAGCTTCGCAGAGGCTATGCCGAAACAGTCCGCGCCTTGCAACGCGCCGGTAAGACCGTTGTGCTGATCTCGGAAGCGCCATCATATCATTTTGAAGTGCCGGAAACGGTCGCATTGCGCCTGAACGCGGGCCTTTCCGTTGATACGCTGGGTATTCCGGTCGAAAGCCTGAATGAAGGTGCCTATGGTGCGTGGCGTGGCTATCTTCAATCCGTGGCCAAGCAGACAGGCGCGACGATCTTCGATCCAGCCAGGGCAATTTGCACACGCGCATTTTGCCAGGTGTACGACGCTGCCGCGGGCGTTCTCTACTTCGACAGCTTCCATCCTGGCGTAAAGGGGACTCAATTGATGAGTGCTGCCCTTGTTCGCGCACTTTATGCACGCGAGACCGGCAAACGGTTCTAGCGCGCGCTCTTCATCTGATCGTAGATCCAGGCATATGTTTTCTCCATGCCTTGCGCGAGCCGGATCGAAGGCTCCCAGCCGAGGCGTTCCCGGATCTTCGTATTGTCGGATGATCTTCCACGAACGCCCTTTGGCGCTGCATCGACATAGCGGCGCGTGAGCTTTACCCCGGCCAGATCTTCCACGATGTCGATCAGGTGATTGACGGTGACCCGCTCTGCCGAGCCGACATTGAGCGGATCGGGAACGTCGCTTTGTGCAATGGCAAATATGCCTTCAAGACAATCGCTGATGTAAAGAAAACTGCGTGTTTGCTCGCCATCTCCCCAAACCTCGATCTCTCGGCTGCCTGAAAGCTTTGCTTCAATCACCTTGCGGCAAATCGCGGCGGGCGCTTTTTCACGGCCCCCGATGTACGAACCATTCGGGCCATACACGTTGTGAAGCCGTGCAATCCGGACAGGCAAGCCATGGTCTTCATGAAAATGGCGGCAGGCGCGTTCAGAAAACAGCTTTTCCCAGCCATAACCGTCTTCCGGGTCGGCGGGGTAGGCGTCATCCTCGCGCAGCGGCGCGTCGTCCGTGGCGTGTTGCCGTGCCGCCGGGTAAATGCACGCGGATGAAGAATAGAAATACCGCGCCGGCTTTGTCTTGAGCGCTGCCAGCAACATGTTTGTATTGATGACGACGGATGCCATGCAGGCAGCCTTGTTGCCTTCGATGAACCCGATGCCGCCCATGTCAGCGGCAAGGTTGAACACATGGTCCATCCCGTCGCATGCGCGCGCGCAGGCGTCTGGTGCGTGAAGATCCGCCACCACGTTTTCGGCGGATGATTGGATTTGAAACCACGCTTCCTTGGGCTTCACGTCCACGGCCCGCACGGTGCGCGCGCCACGCGCAATCATTTCCCGCACAAGCCAGCCGCCAATGAAGCCACCGGCTCCGGTAACAACCACGCGGCTGTCGGAAAGGAATTCACGATCGGGCAAGATCAGGGCCGCCTTGTCCAAGATAGATCAGGTTGATGTGTTCAGACAGCGCACCTAGCCATTCCAGTCGCCAGCAATCGATCACCGTCAGTTTTTTGCCCGGCCGGCAGAAGGCGCTTTCTGGCAATTGCGAATAGTCAGGCCAAGGCGTCGCTATGATTGCCAAATCTGCGGAGCGAACGGCCTCTGCGGCATCCGCCATGGGTTGGGCCCGGTCGCCAAGCAGTGCGCTTGCCAAATCGAGCGCAGCGGGATCGGAAATCAAAACGCGGTATCCCGCATCCGATAGCGCGCGCGCCAGCATGATTGACTGGCTCTCCTCGCAGTTGGGCGTGCCGGGCTTATAGCTCATGCCAAGTATTGCAATGGTTCCCATTGGCAGATGGGTTTGCGCGAGTGCACACACACGTGCCACTTGCCGGCGATTGATACGGTCTGCCGCCTCCGCCAAATCCGCGCCCGCACCGAGCGATTCCGCAAATGATGCAAAGGCGGCGTTGTCTCTGGGAAAGCAGGGGCCGCCGTAACCGAGCGCGGGCCGTATGTATTTTCCGCCGATACGCGGGTCGCAGCCCACAGCTTCAGTCACAACAGCAGCATCGGCGCCGGGCACGCGATCACAAATTTCCGAGAGCATGTTGGCGAAGGAGATTTTCGTGGTGACGAAGCTGTTGATGGCGATCTTTGCGATCTCTGCATTGCGCAGCGACATGCGGCGGATCGCGGGACTGTTCGTGCAAATGGATCGGTGAATGCCTTCCAGCATATCACCCGCGCGCGCATCGGATTCGCCGATGATGATGAGGTCCGGTTTCTGGAATCCCGCCACGACATTGCCGAGTGCTACCAGAGAGGGATTGTAGCAAAGGCCAAGCGTGTCGCCGGTGGATCGGCCTGCGCTATCCTCGAGCGTCTGCCGGATGATGGCATCCATGTCGCCCGGCATAACAGTGCTGACGACGACGACAAGATGATAACCCGTATGCCCCTTGAGCGTTGCGCCGATTTGGCGCACGGCATCGGCGACAGCCGCGCACGAGAATTTTCCGCTCGGCTCGCTTGGCGTGGGCAAGACAATGAAGCTGATGTCGCTGCCGTCAACGGCTTCGCGAACATCGGTTGTCGCGCCGACCCTCGTGCCCGGATCGCCAAGCAATTCCGCAAGTCCCGGTTCCGGGACTGGAGCCGCGCGATTTCGAATGGCGTTTACCAAATCCGGATTGATGTCCGCGCCCATGACGCGATGGCCGCCACTGGCCAGAACACCGAGGAGGGGGGCGCCCAGCTTGCCCAGACCAACTACCGCAATGTGGGCCATGCCGGCGCGAAACGTCCCTAGCCATGTCTTGTGCCGTTCCTATAGCATGCCCGCAGGTACCGACAAGCGTTCAGCCCCAACGTGACACTCACCATTTTCGCAACGCCAAAGGCGTTTACGCGCCATATCGGTGTGGCCCAGCGCAATGCCATTCAAAGCTGGCTCGCGCTCAGGCCGAAGCCGCGGGTGATCCTGCTTGGCAACGATTCGGGCACGAGCGAAACCGCGCGCGCATTGGGCACAGAACACATCGCCGATGTTGCGTACAACGAGTTCGGTACGCCGCTGCTGAGTTCGGTTTTTGCCAAGGCGCATGAAGTCACCCATGGCGGATTGATGCTCTATGTGAACGCAGACATCATCCTTATGCGTGATATCATGCGCGCGATCGATGCTGTCCCACCCGGTGATTTTCTCCTGATCGGCCAGCGCACGAATCTCTATGTCCGCTATGCGATCGATTTTTCACGTCCGGATTGGGAAAGCACCATGCGACGCCGCGCTATGGAAAAAGGCGTGCGCTGGGGTCCCAAGGCGATCGACTATTTCGCCTTTCCCAACACAATGTTTCGCAAGGTGCCGCCATTTGCCATAGGCCGCGGCTGGTGGGATCACTGGCTTGTGTCCGAAGCCATGCGCAGTGGCAGCAAGGTGATCGATGCCACTGCCAGCGTGCTGGCAATACATCAGAACCATGATTTCCTTGCAGGCGAAGAGGCGCTGCGCAATGTGGCGCTTCTTGGTGGGCAAACGGAATCGGTAACCACCGACCTTGCGCCCTTCGTGCTCCGGAACGGGCGTGTGCAGCGGCGATATCTTCCGCACGGCTACAACCTGAAGCGGGCCTTGGGCGATGCGTACCGCTGGGTGCTCTCTCGGCGCCAGACAGCGCGAACATGACTTTCGCAGGCAGCCGACCCTATCCCTTCGCAGAGGTTCGCCGCTGCACGAAGACAATCAACGCCCTTGAGCGGCCGTTCACGGCGTCATCCGAACCGCTCACTTTTCTGCTCGCCAACTTCACCGTTCTTACGCCGAATGCCGTCACGCTTCTGGGCGGGGCGTTCGGTGTTTTGGCTGCAGGCCTTTTTGTTGCGGGTTGGTGGGCAGCGGCAGGCATCGCCTATGGAATCTTCTTCATTCTGGATTGTTCCGACGGTGCATTAGCGCGGTTGAAAGGCAAAAGTTCGCTTGCCGGCGCAAGGCTGGATCTGGCGGCGGATCGGGTTGTGCTTGGACTGTCGGGGCTTTCGCGCGCGTGCCTGCATGTGCTGCACGGAAACATCTGGATCGCGACGCTTTGTGTCGCCTACCTGCTTTCGCAAGGACTGACCGATCTTAGGGCCTACCGCTTTGCGCAGAAGAAGCTAGCCGCTCCGGCCGTCGCACATACGCTTGTTCACCGACTGCAACGCGAAGCTGCGCAACGTCGTTCTGCGAGGGTGGCGGACCGCGGCGGCTGGCGTTTGCTGTTCAGTCGTTTCGCGCAGATCGAACGGCAAATCCGGCCCACGGCGTGGGTTTGCAATATCGCCTTTCTGGCAGGCGTTTGTTTTTTTCCCGGCTCGGAGGCGCCGATTGTCGCGGGATGCCTTGCCGGCCTCTGGTATCCGCCTGTCCTCGCCTCGGCGCGCAAATGGCTGATGCCTGTTTTGATGGCGAAGCCATGAGCACGCTGCATTTCGTCTATCGCAGAGGCCCCCACCTCAAGACGCCACAGCGCATCACGCACGAACTGGCAAAGCGATTGTCGTCCAAATTTACGCTTGAAGTGCACGACCCGGGCGATCCAGGCGTGGTCGAGCCGGCCGCCGGTGACATTCTGCTTGGCCATCCCGACCGTTATGGCGAGGCATCGATATTCAATCGGTCCTTTCGGCAGAGTGGCTGGGCGAAACGCATCGTATTTTGCCCCTTCTCTTATGGCATGCCGCTCGATGCTGCCGCGATCGATCCGCTTGTCGAATTGGCCGACCACTATCTCGCACTGTGCGGTCCGTATTGGACGGAAGGGATGGAGCGCTCGCCGCTCTCGCATTGGCACTACAAAACGATGCGATGCGATCTTGGCATCGAACCGGCGGACTATCCGCGCACCAAATTCGGATTCAATCCGCCGCGAAAGCGGCGCTTCGTCTATGTCGGCAATGCAGGACCCATGAAGGGCGTCGACTACTTTTGCGATCTCGCCGATGCAAATCCGGATTTGTCCTTTCACTGGATCGGCGCCACCGGCGATCGTATGCGCCCTTCCGGAACGTTGAGGCGGGAGTATGCGCGCCTTGAACGGCGCATGCTGTCCGGGCGCATCGTTCACCATGGGTGGGCCGATTGGAGCAACAGCTTTTGCCGGACGCTGCTCGGACAATTCGATTTTCTCTTGGCGTGTGGCCGTTCGGATTCCAACCCGACCACGGTTCTGGAAGCTACGGCAATCGGCCTGTTGCCGGTCGCGACGCCGCAATGCGGATTTCCGGCCGATGGCTGGATCCCCAACATCCCGCTTGATGATGTAGCGGCGGCAAGCGCCATTTTGCATGGCCTGAACAAGTGCCCCGAAAGCGAGCTCTTGGCGTGGCATGCCAAAGCAGATACATGCATGCGCGCGACCTACAATTGGGACCGGGTTACGCAGCAGGTCATCGATTGCATCGTCGCGCCGGTACCTCGGCCTCCAAGTGACCCGGCGTGGCTCGGAAGAAAAGCACAGAACCAGCGCCAGTTGCGCGGCATGGTACGCAAATACCGCTGCAAGCAGGCTGTGGAAGATGCGCTTCATGGCGTAGAGACGTTCACGCGTCTTGCGCTGAAGCGCGCGCGGCTTCCAAATGCGGGAGCGTGACGGCATGCGTGCGGCCGCTGGTCATCGCTATCGCCTGTTCGGACTCGACGTGCAGTCCGAAATCGACCTTGGCGATTTGCCTGAAGCTCATGGCCCGGAAGAAACCGATGTTCACATTTCCCGCGCGGACATTCCGCATTGGAACAGCATGCCGGAGGTGGCCGGCTTTGAAGCCACGCCTGATCGCGTTTCGCTGAATTTTCCCGATATCGGGCGCTTCGAAATCACGCGCGGTACAACGATCCGTACCGATACGGGGCTGGAAGGATCAGCCGCATTGCGGTGGCGGCTGCTCGGTCTCGCATTTGGTGTTCTTCTGCATCAGCGTGGGCTTTTGCCTCTGCACGCCACGGTCGTCAGTATCGGTGGGTTGGGTGTGGGCTTTGTCGGTCACTCGGGCGCGGGCAAAAGCACGATGGCCGCGTATCTTATGCGCCGGGGTCATAGATTGCTGATCGACGACGTGTCCGCGCTGTCGTTTCATCATGGCGCGGCATGGGCTGCGCCCGGTTATGGCCGCATCAGGCTTCTGGGCGATGCCATCGATGCGCTCAAACTGCCACAAGCCGAGCGGCTTCTGCCGGAAATTGAAAAATTCGAGCTTATGGCAGACCGCGCGCCGCGAGATCCCGTGCGGCTGGATGCGCTGGTCGAATTGCGTAGGGGCGGGCAGCCGTCCCTCGACTGTCTCGATCTGCACGAAACGCTGGAGTTGAGTCTCCGTCATACCTATTGCCGGATGTTCGTAAAGCCGTTGGGCCGGGAGCGGGAGACGTTTCAATCCTGTTCGCAGCTTGCCGGTGCCGTGCGCGCCTTTGCGCTGACACGGCCGATTGATCTTTCGCGCATTGAAGAATCGGTGGCTTTGCTGGAACAGGCGTTTTTGTGAGCGCAGCATGACGCGAATCGGTCACAGGATGATGCAGGTGGAGGCGGCATTGCTGCTTGTCGCCGCGCATGTTGCCGTACACGCGCTACCGTTTCGCATCACGGCCAGGGCGATGGGGCGGCAGTATCGCGAAGCTCCTCCCGCGTCCCACCCGGATGCGTCAGCGATTGCGCAGCGTGTGGGCCAAACGGTGGAGCAGGTCGCTCTTCGACTGCCGATGGCGCCGCAATGCCTCGCGCAAACCATTGCCGCGCGGCAAATGCTCCGGCGCCGTGGCATAGACTGCACGATCTATTTGGGACTTCGCAGAATGGGTGCGCCTGTCGATTTGCCTGTTTCGCAACGCCCCATTGCGGCCCATGCCTGGTTGAATGTCAGCGGCGTGACGGTGATTGGCGGCGACAGCAGCAACTGTTCCACAGTCAACTGGTTCGGCTGAGAGCCTGAAGTGCATTGGTCATGGCCTCCAGCAGGCGTTCGTTCTGTTCCGGCAATCCCACCGACAAACGTACCCATGCTCCCGGTTGCCGGAATTTCGCCGAGATATCTTTCACATAGAAACCATGATGCTGCAGAAGATGGTCCAGGAAGGCGCCCAAACGTTCCTTCGGAAGGTGGAGGCGCACGAGAAGGAAATTGCCTTCGCTGGGCCAGACATTCTCAACGGCGGGATTTCGCTTCAGGCTCTCAGCCATCGCATCCCGGTCGATGCGTACCTGCTGGAATGTTCGGTTGATATCAGCGCGCCGCCGCAGCGCCATTTCCAGCATCGCTTCGGCAACCGCGTTCATGTTCCAGATAGGAAGTTCAGCGCGGAGGGCTTTGATAAAATCTGAACTGCTCGAATAGGCCATGCCAAGGCGCACGCCCGGCACACCGAGTGACTTTCCAAGACTGTTCAGAACGATGACATTCTCCGGCAATTCGGCATAGGTCTGTAGCAGTCTCTGCGAGCGTGCGAAGGCAGCGAAAGATTCATCGACGATGAAAGTCTGTCGGGGATATTCGTGCACCCAGCCGGAAATGGCCATAGTCGGTATCCAGGATCCGGTGGGATTGTTAGGATTGACGATTACGACGACATCGAAATTCGTCAGCCGTTTCTGCAAGGCTTCCACATCAATCCCGACCTCGTCGTCATAGGTGTCCGCATCCGGGAACATGCGCGCATATTCGCCGAAACTCGGCGTGGGCAACAGAACGCGGGCATTGATGAAGCGATTGCGCAAAAATGGATAGACTTGCGACAGGCCATTGAGCGCAACGGTGAAGCGCGGCAGACAGCCCATGAAGTCTGCCATCTTGCGATCTAGAACATGTTGCGCCGATCCATAGTTCGTGATCAGCGTCTGAAAATGGTCTTGCAGCTCGTTTAGCGCCCGGGCATCCGGGAATCGTGCATTTTTGGGATAGCAATAGTCGGCGACCGGAAAATTCCAGAGGCCGCCAAATGCTTTGTCGAGTTGGGCGCGGCGATTCTCCGGCTCAAACCGGAAACGCGCGATTTCCAAATCGTTTGGATTGTCGATTTCCGACCATGATCCGGGATCTGCGACCTCTGCCCGCAGCGCTCCATGCAGCGCCGGTTCCAGGAGCATTTCGGACAGAACGGCCTCGTAATAATCATTGCGACTGCCCGCACTGATGGCAGCGGCAAGGCGCGGCCGGTAGTGCAGATCGCAAAACTCCGCGCCGAGCTTGTAGATGTTGACGGTTTTGTATGCGCCATCTGGCTTGAAGCCGTCTGTCTGCTGATGTGAAAGAACGAGTCTCTCGATGGTATCGCCGCGGAACACGGCGAGCGTGCCGTCCATTCCGCGCTGATAGGGACTCACCAGTGCGATGTTGGGCGAGGGATTTGCCAGAACCCGCTCCAGAACCAAGCGGTCGCAGATGAGATCGCCTTCCACGATCAAAACGTCTTCGCCGGACGGCAAGGTCTCAAACGCCATGTGCAGCGAGACGATATTGTTGGTCGTCGCATAATAAGGGTTGTGAACGAACTTGAATTGCCGGCCCGGATACCGGTCGGTCAGATGTTCGCGGATACGTCCAGCTTCATGGCCTGTAACGATGGTGATGGCATCGACGCCACAGACATCGAGCGCGTCGATCATTCGTGCAATCAATGTCTCTGCGCCGATGCGCAGCAGGGATTTGTGCACAGTCTCTGCGTGTGCGCCCATTCGGCTGCCGCGTCCCGCGGCCAGAAGTATCGCATGCATCGATGATCCTCTGCGCCGTTGTACGAGCCTGAGGGAAGCCTGCCTGAAGGAAGGCTGGATTTGCTCCGGACGGCCTCCTGGCGCAAGTCCCCGCGTTCGATGTTGCAATCCTGTCACAAGTATGCCGGATCGGCCGATGAGGGTGCAGTGCGGTTTGTCCGGGGGCGCAAGATGACCTTGCCTCGGCGCAGCGCGGTAGCGTACTTTTTCGTATATGCTTCGATCAGACCCACAGCGGTTTGTTGGGGCGTATAGGGGAACGGCAGGCGGTCTGCCGGGTAGACAGAATTCGGGTGTAGCGCGTGACAAATACTTCCATCGGGCACGAACAGTCGCAGCCGGATGCTGCCAATGGCGCAGGAAACCGGCAGCCTTGGCCGAAGCCGCATGTCTCGGACATAGAGGTGGACGAGACCGGTCTCAATTCGGGGTTTGGCCCCGATGGCTTCAGCGGTGTCTCCTGAGGCCAAGGACGCAGCTTCTAGACGCCAGCGCCAGCCTGAATCTGTATAAGGCGCCGCTTCAGCATCTCATTCAGGAATTCCAGCACGTCGCGCTCGCACGCTTCGGGCGTGACCTCGTAGTCCTGCACCAAGGCGGCGCATAAATCCGAAACCAGAATGGGTTTCAGGATGCGGTCCCATATGACTGTGCCGCCCTTGTCGAGGATGAAATAGCGGCTGACTTCGACACTCATAAGTGCAGTCACTTCGTCGATGGACGCGGCAACCATATCGGGCATCCGCGCGACAATATCGGTCGGCGATACTGCGATCTCTGAAGTGTCCTTCGCCAGCATTCCGCCCATATACAAACGGCCCCGGCTTCCGGCAAGACTGCGGGGCTCGCAATCAGAACGGCGCCCCAAGTCTTTTGAACAGGGCAATGTAGGCATCGCACATGCCTGCGGTGCCGTAGGATTGCGCGGCGTCTATGCAGCGGCCTGATATTGCCTTCAGCATGCTGCGATCCTTGTCCAAGCGATTTAGCGCCGCGCCGAAGCCGCGCACATCACCTGGGGACACCAGCAGCCCGGTCTCTTCCGCGCGCACAAATGTGCGGTATCCGGCATCGATATGGCTCACGACGGGAACACAGCCCTGTGCCATGCCTTCCAGCAGGCTGAGCCCGAAGCCCTCATAATCGCAGGTCAGAAGATTGACATGCGCACGCGCAAACAAATCCGAGACGGCTTCTGGAGAAAGCGCGCCAACAAATTCCGTTCGTTCGGGCGGCAGTGCGGAGCGGGCAAGCGCTTCCATGATACCGCGCTGCGTTCCTGCGCCCGCCACGGTGAGCTGAATGTCGGCGCCCATGCCGTGGGCCGCAGCCACCGCGGCAACAACATCCAGAACCCGCTTCTGTTCCTGTGCCAGCCGCCCGGCATAAACCACATGCAGCCGTCCATCCCAAGATTTGTGCGGCAGTGCCTCGGGAAGCGGAATGCCATGGGGAATCGGCGTGATCCGCGATGCGAGGTTGGGGTCCTTCTTGGCAATACAGGCAACAATGTGGCCGCTAACCGCAACAATGGCGTCGGCGCAAGGCGCGATTGCCTGCGCAAATCGGATGTCAGCGCCGGTATCGTTGTGAATGATTCCGATCACTCGAACCGAGGCTCCGAGCCGCTCCCGATCCGCTGTGGAAAGCGTAATATCGTTTGCAAGAACGATGCAGGGCGCCTGCGACCGGATATAGCCAATCAGCGCGTCTTTCCGATCCTGCTTTGCCGTTTTGCCTCCCGGCGAAAGCGCGTGAACCGGAACATCCTTGGGTTTCGGAAGTGGCGCCGGAACGGGCGCATGGGGATCGGTAACAAGAATCTCCGCGTCCAAACCGCGCTTCCGGATTTCCCTTACGAGATTGATATTGAACGTATTGACACCACTAAGCCGCCACGTCGTGACTGTCGTGATAATGCGCACGCGCGTCAGCCTTCGGCGGTCAGCGTGTCACGGCGTATTGCGCCTTCGAACGGACGCGGGAAACGCTGCAACATCGCATCAATGCGCCGCTTGTAGCGCGTGCGTAGCAGGTGCCTCTTGAGCATGCGCGAATTGCGACGGGCGCGTTGCTGCCACATCGCATCGGCAGGCGTGACGGGCAGTGGCGCTTCTATGGCCGCGCGCACCTGATCCGTCACATGATCCCAGTTGTACTGCGAATCCAGGAGGCGGAATCCGGCAGCCTGCCGCGCAAACAATTCGCCATCTGCGCATGTGTTCATGTTTTGCAGAATGGCGCTGGCGTTCCCGATATCATCCAGCGGAATGTGGGTCATCCAGTCGTCTTCCGGAAATCCGCACTGGGGTGTTGTGATGGGAACAAGGCCCCAACTTGCCGCTTCCAGAACTTCCGATGGCATTGCATCGCTGCGTCCGCAATGCAGAAGGAAATCGTGATCTGCGATGATCTTGAGTCCCTCCGGTCGATGCCAGTGAACATCGGCGTAGATTTTGAGACGCGAATTCGCCATGGCCTTCGCCAAGCGGCGGGTCTGCGGCTCAATGATGCTATCGAGGCAATGGCGGCTGTCGGACGCCCGTATCCAGCCGATTTCAAGCTCAGGATTTGCGTTGGCGAGGCGCATCAGGAAATCCCCGCCGCGCATTGGATCGGCATTGCCGATGTACAGAAAGCGCCTCCGGCCGGCCGGATTGAATCGGCTCTTTATGTTCGGGAATTGGGCGCGGTTCACGCCAAGATCGCATCGCATGGTCTTGTGCTGCCAATGCGATATGGGGGAGGCGGCAATGCTGTCAAACCAGAACGCGCCCGTAATCGCCAGACAGATATCTGCCGCTTGCACGATCGGGTCGATGGCGGCGGCATCTTCCAGCATGCCAAGCGAGAGCGGTGCGAATACGATGCGCCGTGCCCAGCCGGGATGGGCAAAGCTGCGGCTGAAGAAACAGGGCCCATAGCGATTGGGATGCCCGATCAGAATGTCGCCGGGCTTGGGACGGACAGCCCCTTCCGCATTCGGATGATGCACACGGACATCGAAGCGCTCTTGCAGCCGCTTCGGGATTTCGCGGCCAATCGCACTCGTTGTGTTGATGTGATTGTTGTGCACATACACGAAATGAACGGTCACATGCGGCCCCTTGGCCTGTTACGCGAACACGCTCAAGCCTACACCTTCGTTGCGACGGCACAACGTCCCTTGCGGACAGCCATGGCGCGCTTAGCAACGGCGGCATGACCGGACGCGCTGTGCCATTGCTCAATTCCCAAAATCCCAGCCTTCTCCCGAGCCGTAGCGGGCCAGCACGTTGCGGGCGATGAGGATGCGGTGGACTTCATCGGGGCCGTCGGCGATGCGCAGGGTGCGCGCGCCCATATACATGCCCGCGAGCGGCAGGTCGCCGGAAACACCCGCTGCGCCCCACACCTGAATGGCGCGATCGACCACGCGCTGATAGGCCGCCGGGACATAGATCTTGATCGCGGAGATATCCGTGCGCGGGTCGCCACCGTTCTCCATCATCTCGGCGCAGCGGATCGTCATCAGCCGCGCGGACTGGATGTCGATATACGAGTCCGCGATGAAGCCTTGAATGAATTGCTTGGTGGCCAGCACGCCGCCATGCACTTCGCGCATTGAGGCACGCTCCACCATCAGGTCGAAGGCGCGCCACATTTGCCCCAGTGAATTCATGCAGTGGAACACGCGTCCTGCGCCAAGCCGGTCCTGCGCCGCCTTGTGGCCGGAGCCCGCGCTTCCAAGCGCGTTCTCTTCGGGCACGCGCACATTCTCATAAACGATCTCGCAGTGGTCGCTTGGCCGTCCCCACACTTCCACGCCGCGCACGATGCGAACGCCCGGCGTGTTTGTCGGCACGATGATCTGCGTCATGCGGCCGGTATCGCGGCCAGCGCCTTCGGTACGGCACATCACGATCAGGAAGTCGGCGCGGAAGCCGTTGGAGGTGAACCATTTGTGGCCATTGATGACCCATTCGCCGTTTTCCAGCCGCGCGGTCGTCTTGATGGAGCGCGGATCGGAACCCGGTGAATCCGGTTCGGTCATCGAGAAGCCGGATTCCATTTTTCCTTCGGTCAGCGGCACCAGCCATTTGCGCTTCTGTTCTTCGGTTCCGTATTTGAGCAGGATCGTCTGGTTGCCGGAGTTCGGCGCCACCACGCCGAACAGCGCCGCGCCGCCGGGCGTGTAGGCGAGAATCTCGTTCATGTAGGCGTGTTCGAGAAAGCTGAGGCCCGAGCCGCCATATTCCGGCGGCAGATGCGGCGCCCAGATACCGGCTTCCTTCACCTTGCTTTTGATGGTGGCTGCGCGCGCCTTGGCTTCGTCTTTTTCCTTTTCGCTCGCATCGCGCTTCCAGCGGTTCGCGAGCATGCGCTCATAAGGCAGGATTTCCTTGTTCACGATGCGCGCGGTGAGATCGCGGATTTCGTTGATGCGCGGATCGAGTGTCGGCACCGGTTTAACATTGATGGCCACGGCGTTGCTCCATGTCTTGTTTTGGGAAATCTCACGGCACGGTGTGCTGTCGCGTCATTGATCTCGCGCAATCTGGCGCGGCGTTCACCCTTCCGCAGGCAATATCGCCGGAACCGGCAGCGTGCATTTGCGATAGGCCTTCACCGAATCCGGTGTCGGCACATAGATGCGCAAGGTCACCTTGAAATCGCCATCCGGCGGCGACGGCAACCAGTTCGTCTCCATATTGTTTCGCGGCGCATTGGGCTGGATGAAAATGTCGATGGAGCCGTCGTCGTTGCGCTGAAGCCCGTCGCGGCTGCCAAGCGCATAGCGATTGATCGGGTTATCGATGAACTGCATGCGCATCGCGTCGTACATGGTCAGTGACCAGAAGCCGAAATTTCCCATCTTCGGAATCTGGTCTGCCGGGAAATGAATCTTGTAGGCGCGTCCGCCATGCAGCGGCTCGCCATTGCCGTCGTAGAAGGTGTTGTAATAGAGTGCCTCTTCCGGATCGTTGCCCATCAGGCCGACAAGCGCATTGCCCGCGCGCGTGGGATAATCGAAATCGTTGGCTTCCTGCGCACGATTGGCGGTCCAGCCCGTGTCGGTCGGCGTGCCGCGCGTGCGGCGCAACAGGTCAATCAAGAGCATGCCCTGCCGTTCGACGCGCAGGATACCCGCCCGCACCGCCGGGTGCAGCGGTTCGGGATCGAAGGGCTTTCCGGGCACAAGACCAATGCGGCGCATGATTTCAAACATCGCTTCGTGTTTCGGTGGCGGCGGATTTTCCGCCATCAGCTCGGCGACGCGGCGGAAATAGGCAAAATCGCCATCGAAGGTGCCGCGCATTTTCGGCTCCAGCACCTTCGGCAGTTTCACACCCGCACCCAGATGCCAGTCCGAGAGCGCGGTGATCGACATGGCGGCCTGATAGCGGCGGATGTTTTCCAGATCGGCCTCATCGCGCACGGCAATGCGCAGCGCGATGGAAACCTGATTGGTGGTGATGCGCTGCTGCACGGTGCCTGCAGGCACTTTGCCTTCCCATTTGGGTCCGGTGAAACAGATGTCGATGGCGCGCCCGCCATTCACGCGCGTGGAATAGAGATAGGGCTGGTTCTCGATGTAAGCGTCGGCCACCTGCAGCGACACATAGCGGTCGGTGATGTCGGGCAGGCGCAGGATCATCGGCTCATCGGCGAGATCAAGGCCGATGCCGGTGTAAACCGTGTCGTTGTTGGGGCTGTAGGGCAGGTCGCCCTTGGCGGTGGCAAGGCCCGCCATGTGTCCCAGCCTGTTCATCGGCGCCACGGGTTCGTTCGGCACGGGCCCTTTGAGATTTTCGCGCCGCGCCCGCTCGCGCTCGGTGATCATCAGCGGGAAGCAGAAGATGTAAGCCTGCAGGGCCTGCGAATAGGCAAACGCTTCGCGCGCGATGAAATCATTATCCTGTGCCGTCATCCGGGCCGCCCCTGTTCGTTGTCGTTTTGCGCCCTGGGCGCGATTTTTGCCGCTGAGTTTTGCGCATTGAGGGTCGCAAGGCCAGCGCCGATGGTAATGCGCCCGCAATCCGGGCGCCCTTTGTCCGCGGGCCCCGGTGCTCTAGCATCGGCATCACGAAGACCATGTCGCGTTTGTCATTGTGACGGCTATACCGGCTGACATCCCCGAATTTTCCGGCCCGCCGCGCGAGGAGCCGCCATGGCTGCGCGCATTGTCGCCCGGTGTGGTCGCCTCGATCATGCTGCATGCGTTGGGGCTTGCGGCCCTCATATTTCTGATGCGGATGCAGCAGAAGCCGATACCGGAATTTCGTCTGGTGCCGGTCACGGTGCTTCTGGGTGAGGGCGAAGAAAACGCCAGCGGGCCCACCGCGCAATCCGGCACCGTGCCGGTGAAGAGCACCGCGCATCAGGAGGCATCAACACCGAAGCCCGTGCGCGTGCGTGAAAACGCAAAGCCCACGCCTGCCGATCCGCTTGCCGCGCAGCTGCGCTCGCTCGCGCAATTGCGCCAGTCGAGCAATGCGGCTGCGGTATCGTCGCGATCCGCCAGCGCCGGTGAAAACGGCACGCAGGAGTCCAGCGGCAATTATGGCGTGAAGGATCTCATCCGCGCGCAGGTGCTCCGTCGCTGGAGTCTCGATCTGGATCTGCTCGGCCAATCCTCATTTCTCGTCGCCATTCATGTGGTGCTGGGAAGGAATGGTCAGGTGCTGAAAGCCGATGTCGTCGATCATGCACGTTTCAGGACCGACAAGGCGTTCCACGAAATTGCGCTCAGTGCGAAAAACGCGGTGCTGCTGTCTTCGCCGCTGATCCTGCCGCCGGGGCTGGTGGGCGAGGGCACGGAGGTTACCCTCCTCCTCAACCCGCGCGATGCATTGCGCTGAAAGCGGTTACGGCAGATCGCGCGCGAGGCGGAAGCCCGCGATGCTGGAGTAATCATATTCATGGCCGTTGGCTTCGCCCGCGCTGCGCGAGGCGGAGCGGATGAACACCGGCACATTGTTGAGCGAGCCGCCACGCAGTACGCGCTTTTTGCAATCGCCGTTTTTCCAGGCGCTGCCGTCTTTCGGCGCGCCGACATAATTCGGATTCCAGCAATCCGCCGTCCATTCCCACGCATTGCCGAGCATGCCGTAGAGCCCGAACGGGTTGGCAGGAAAGGCGTCCACGGTCGCCAGAAGCACATTGTCCCATTTGCTGCCGCAGCCATTGCAATTGGCGCGATTGCGCCCAAGTGCATCGCCCCACCAGCGCGAGGTCGTGGTGCCGCCGCGCGCGGCATATTCCCATTCCGCTTCGCTCGGCAGTCGATAGGGTCCAGCACGCTTGCCCAGTTGCGGGCGTTCGGTGCGCACCTTTGCATTCAGCCAGGCGATATAGGCTTCCGCGTCGCGCCAATCGAGGCACACGGCCGGCCAGCGCCGTGGTTCGGTGTCGAATGGCGGATAGGCCAATCCTTTGCCCGGCGATCGCCACCCCATGTTCAGGCGCGGATTGCATTGCGCGGGCTGATAGCCGGTGTCGCGCAGAAAGCGCAGAAACTCTTCGCTCGTCACATCGAATTTGCCGAGCGCAAACGCGCGCACCGAAACCGTATGCTGCGGACCTTCGGTATCGAAGCGTCCTTCTTCCTGCGAAGAGCTGCCCATCGTGAACGTACCGGCCGGAATGCCCACCATCACCGGGCAATCGGTGCATTCGCGAAATTCGCGTTCCGGATGTTCTTCGGCGTGCGCGGGTGTGGCGGCGGGAACCATGAGCGCGGACAGCACAAGCGCAAGCATGCTTGGCGCCGTTTTGTGCCGCAGGAGAAATGCCAATATCTCTTTCAACGCGCGCCCGTCCTGATCGTGGCAGTCAGAATGAACGGTGTGTCATGGACCGGTCCAGTGACACGCGCGCAATGTCGTGAGGCTTCAATGTGACGCTGGTTCGGTGCCATAGGCTTCGAGGAAGATGCGCACCGCTTCATCCACATGAGCCTCGATTTCCGCGTTGTCCGGATAGGCCATCACGCCCCACAGCCGGCGGTGATGCAATTCGCCCTTTACCAGCGAGAAGAAACGCCCGGCCATGGCGAAGGTGTCGCCGGGCGTGAGCTTGCCGTCGGCAATCGCGCGCTCGAAAAAGCGTGACAGCCTTTGCTGGCTTTGCAGCGGACCGGATTGATAGAAGGCCTGACCCAGCTCGGGAAAGCGTCCCGTCTCCGCCGTGATGAGGCGAAAGGTGGCGATGCGCGAATCCGAAAGCACCATCCGCAGCAATCCTTCGCCCATATGGATGAGCGCGGTGCGAAAGTCTGCCGGGTCCAGTTCCAGATCGATCAGGAGCGCCTGCACCTCCTGACATTTCTCGTCGATCACTGCGACGAAGAGGTCCTGCTTGGAGGGGAAGTAATTGTAGAGGGTGGCTTTGGAGCCACCCACCTTGGCTGCAATCGAAGACATGGAGGTGGCCGCATAGCCGTCCGCCAGGAAGGCCTCATAGGCGATCTTCAGGATCGTCTCCCGCTTTTCATCGCGGGAAGGTCTGGGCGGCGCTTGCAGAATCGTTTCTTCCATGACCGTACCGTACAGTTTCCTCTTGACAGGGTCCATATAGGCCCTTAAATGCTGCTTTGCAATATGACCGTACGGTACGGTACAGATGATCCGCCCTCCCCAAAGCAGTCTGAATCGGCATCTGCGGTCATTGGCACAGGCGGCGAGTGTCTCTTTGTCCCTCCTGGCGCTCGCCGCCTGCGCGCCTGATCTGGGTCCCATGATCCAGCCCCGCCCGGTCGGTGATTACGCCACCGCGCAAAGTTTCTCCGCGCCGGCCGCCGATTGGCCCGCCGCCGACTGGTGGACCGCGTATGGCGATCCCCAGCTCAATGGCCTCATTGCCGAAGCCCTCGCCGGCTCGCCCGACCTGAAGATCGCGGTGGCGCGTCTTGATCAGGCCGATGCCGCTGCAAAGGTATCGCATGCCGATCTGCTTCCCACCGTCTCCGCCGATGCCACCGCCAGCGAAGCGCGGCAAAGCCTCAATCAGGGCTTTCCCGATGCGTTCAAGGCATTTCTGCCGCATGGCTGGCACAGCAATGGCCGCGTCACCGCCGATGCCTCCTATGAACTCGATCTCTTCGGCAAGAACCGCGCATCGTTCGAAGCGGCCACGTCGGAAGCGGATGCGGCGCGCGTGGATGTTGCTGCCGCGCGTCTGACCATTTCCACCGCTGTCGCCAGCGCCTATGCCGGACTGGTGCAACTCGCAGCCGATCGCGCCGCGTCCGAAGATGCGGTGCGTGTGCGCCAGCAAAGCGCGGATCTGGTTGCGGATCGCGTGAAGCAGGGTCTCGAAAACACCGGCGAACTTGCGCAGGCGCAATCGCGTGCTGCCGCTGCCCGGGCCGATACCGATCGCGTCGATGGACAGATCGCGCTGGTGCGCAACCAGCTTGCCGCGCTGCTCGGCAAGGGTCCCGATCGCGGGCTCGAAATTCCGATGCCGGAAAATACAAAGGTTGCGCCGTTTGGCGTTCCGTCTTCGCTCGCTGCCGATCTTGTGAGCCGCCGTCCCGATATCGTGGCCGCGCGTCTGCGCGCCGAAGCCGCCGCCAGCCGCGTGGATGTGGCGCATGCCGATTTTTATCCGAACATCGATCTGACCGCGCTTGTCGGGCTTCAATCGCTTGGCGTTTCCGATCTCATCAGCCCGGCCTCGCGCATCGGTCAGGTTGGCGCGGCGATCCATCTGCCCATCTTCGATGCCGGGCGCATCGAGGGCAATTATCGTGGCGCGCGCGGCGAATATGACGAGGCGGTCGCAACCTACGACAAAACACTTACCGGCGCCCTTCGCGATGTTGCCGATGCGCTTGCCAACCAGCGCGCGACGCAGAACGAACTTCAGCATTCCACTGCCGCACTCAACGCGAGCGAAGATGCCTATCGCATTGCCAGGCTGCGTTACAGCCGCGGGCTCTCGCGCTATCTCGATGTTCTTTCTGCCGAAGACACGCTGGTGCAGCAGCGCCGCGCCGTGGCCGATTTGAAGGCCCGCGCGTTTACGCAGGATGTCGCACTGGTGCGCGCGCTCGGCGGTGGTTTCGTCATCAACGGTTAGGACAATGCCGCATCGGCGGTGGAGGAGTTTCACATGGTAACGGCGGACGTCTTGGATTCCCCGAAGCTGCAGCGCAATTCGGCCTTTCGCGAATGGCTGAATCCGCCGGGGCTTTCGGCGGCTGAGCGGCGCAGTCTTCTGCGCCAGCGTCTGTTCGCGGGTCTTGGCGGCCTGATTGTGCTGGTGGCGCTTGCTTGGGGTGGCTGGTGGTATTTCATTGGCTCGAATTATGTCTCCACCGATGATGCCTATGTCGAGGCCTCCACTTCGCAGGTGTCGCCGCGCGTGGACGGCACGCTGATCGCCGTTCCCGTGCATGACACGCAGCATGTGCGGAGGGGCGATGTGCTCGCGGTGATCGATTCCTCCGATGCGAAGCTGGCGCTGGCGCAGGCCAATGCGGCCTATGCGCAGGCAAAACAGCGTGTCGAACAGTATTTCGCCAATGCCGACAGTGCCGCTGCACAGGTTTCCGCGCGCCGTGCCGATCTGGCCCGTGCGCAGCAGGATTATTCGCGCCGCGCTTCCATCGCCAGCACCGGAGCGGTGTCGGGCGAAGAACTCACCGCCGCACGCAATGCGCTGCAAACCGCCAAGGCCGCGCTCAACGAGGCGCAACATCAGCTTGCCGCGCAGCGGGCGCTCATTGATGGCGCCGATGCCGCGCACAATCCGGAAATCCTTGCCGCGGCCGCCGCGCGCGACAAGGCCAGGCTCGATCTGGATCGCACAACGATCCGCAGCCCCATTGATGGCGTGGTGGCGCAGAACACCGCGCAGGTCGGCCAACATGTGCAACCCGGCGCGCCCTTGATGAGCGTGGTTCCCATCTCGCGCGCCTATGTGAATGCCAACTTCAAGGAAGGCCAGCTTGAGCGCGTGCGGGTCGGACAACCGGTCGAACTCACCTCCGATCTTTATGGTTCGGATGTGGTGTTCCATGGCCATGTCGCCGGCATTGGCGGCGGCACGGGGTCGGCATTTGCCGTGATCCCCGCGCAGAACGCCACGGGCAACTGGATCAAGGTGGTGCAGCGTCTTCCCGTGCGCATCGCGCTCGATCCGAAGGAACTGGAGCAGCATCCCTTGCGCGTCGGCCTTTCCATGAACGTGACCATCGATCTGGCGAAGTAACAGGCGCAACCGCCATGGCCCAACGCGACGACACCTCCCTGCCGCTGACGGGCATGGCGCTGGCGCTCACCATCCCCGTTCTGGCGATGGCGAACTTCATGGCCGTGCTCGATCTGACCATCGTCAACGTCGCGGTGCCGCATATTTCCGGCAGCCTCGCGATTTCCACGAGCGAAGGCACTTGGGTCATCACTTCCTATGCCATCGCCGAAGCGATCACCGTTCCGCTCACCGGCTGGCTGGCGCAGCGTTTCGGCGCCGTGCGCGTATTCGTCGTGGCGGCGCTCGGCTTCGGTTTCTTCTCGTTTCTGTGCGGCCTTGCGGATTCGCTGGCGATGCTGGTGGCGTTCCGCATCTTGCAGGGGCTGATGGGTGGCCCGCTGATGCCGATGTCGCAAACATTGTTGCTGCGCGTGGCGCCACCCCATTTGCGCAATCTCTCGCTCGGCCTCTGGACGATGACGACGATTCTCGCCCCGGTCGCGGGGCCGGTGGTCGGTGGTGCGCTGGCCGATAGTTGGGGCTGGCCTTGGGCATTCTTCATCAATATCCCCATCGCCATCACGTGCGCCGTGCTCACGTGGCGGCGTCTGGCACATCGCGACACGCCCACGGTGAAAAACGCTGTGGACTATGTCGGTCTTATCCTTCTGATGGTCTGGGTGGGCGCGCTGCAGATCATGCTCGACAATGGCGAGAACGACGACTGGTTTGCTTCCGGCTTCATCGTCACCATGGCCTTGATCGCGGTCCTCGGCTTTTTATCTTTTTTGATCTGGGAAATGACGCAGGAAAATCCCATCGTGGATCTGCGCGTCTTCCGTCATCGCGGATTTGCGGTCAGCGCGGCGGCGATGCTGCTCACCTATGGCAGCTTCATGGGTTCGATCGTGCTCATTCCGCTCTGGCTGCAAACCAACCTCGGTTACACCGCCACCTGGGCGGGGAGTGTCATGGCCTTCAACGGCGTGCTCGGACTGGTCATGGCGCCTGTCGCGGCGATGATGATTTCGCGTGTCGATCCACGCCTGCTCATGAGCAGCGGGCTTCTCATCATTGCCAGCACCACGCTGTACCGCATCGGCTTTACGCAGGACATGACGTTCTGGCAGCTTGCGATTTCGCAGCTTGGCTTCGGTCTGGGGATGCCGCTGTTCTTCGTGCCGATGATGAGCATGGCGATGTCCGCCGTATTGCCGGAGGAAACTGCCTCTGCCGCCGGGCTGATCAACTTTTTGCGCACCATGTCGGGCGCCTTCGCCACCGCGATCATCACCACTTTGTGGGCCAATCGCGCCACGCTCAACCGTTCGGATGTCGTCGGCAATCTCAATGGCGCGGACCAGTTGATCGACCGGCTGAAATCGCTGGGCCTGTCCAGCGATCAGGCGCTCAACTATCTGAGCAACATGGTGCAGAGCCAGAGCGTGATGCTGTCCACCAATCAGGTGTTCCTGATCGTGGGCGCGATCCTGCTCGTCACCGCCGCCGGAATCTGGCTGATGCCCAAACCCACGGGCCCCGTGCAGATGCCATCAGGCGGCCACTGACGCCCTGATCGCATCGGCGAGCAAACCCGCCACCGCGATGGCGTTGGTGGGGTGGGCGATGGTATCGGCGGTCACGATGCGCGCGCCTTGCGCCGTCAGTGGTTGTTCGGCGCCCTCGGCAAACACCGCATGAATCGCAAGGCAGATGGGGGATGGCGCGCCCGCGCGCTTCGCCAGTTTTACCGCTTCGAGCATGGTGCGGCCGCTCGACAGGATGTCGTCCACGATCACCGCCTGACGGCCCGTTTCGAGGATTTGCGAATCCTTGATGCGCACCTCCACCTCGCGGTCGCCCTTGCGGACTTTCTCCAGCACCGTGAAAGGCGCGTTCAGGTTCGCGGCCACCGCGCTCACCCATTGCACGCTTTCGCTGTCAGGGCCGATCAGCACCGGGGCATTCACGTGCGCTGCGATCCACTGCGCCAGCAGCGGCCCGGCATGCAGCACAGAAACGGGAATGGAATAGATTTCGCTGGCCGATCTGTATCGGTGCAGATGTGGATCGACGGTCACCATCCAGTCGAAGCTGTCCGAGACGCGGTGCGCAAAACTTTTGGAGGTCACCGCCTCGCCCGCCTGAAACCGTGTGTCCTGCCGCATATAGGATAGATAGGGCGCCACCAGACCGACGCGTCTGGCCCCCAGATCGCGCAAGGTGTCGGCGGCGAAAACCAGCGGCAAAAACTTTGCGTCGGGGCGGTCCAACGTGCAGACGATGGCAGCGTTCTGCGTTACCGGGCCTTCCAGGCGAAGATACGTCTCGCCATCGGGAAAGCGCCGCATCTGCGGCAGCATCACGGCGCAACCCAGCCGTGCGGCAAGCGCGTTCGCCTGCGCCTCGTTGCCCGGCATGGCCAGAAGCGTGAGCGTCATATGTCTTCGATCCAGAACATGTCGGCATTCGCAGCCGCATAGGATAGCGCGTAATCCAGTTCACCCGGCGTTTCGGCATGAACGGTGCAAAGCGCCCGTCCGCTTGTTGCGACATCGCCCAGTCGCGCATGCATCTCCACGCCGGCCGCACGCGCTTCCGGCGCACCGGCCAGCTTCGCGAGTTTGGCGATCTTGCGGTTGTCGATGGCGTCGATCCTCCCGGATCGCGTCGCGGCAATGTCGCGGCGATGTGTTGAAACCGGTGGCGTTCGCCGTCCGCCCTGCGCTGTGCAGATCGCTTCAAATTTGCGCGCCGCCCGTCCATCCTGCAGCGCGCTGCGCGCCACCGCGATGCCGTGGCCTTCGGGCGCCGCATTGGCAAGCTCCAGCAGCGCGCCCGCCAGTTTCAGCGCCCGATCGCGCAGATCCGTCGGTGCATCGGCGTGATTGTTCAGCACCGCCAGAACGTCGCGCGCTTCCAGTGCCGGGCCGATGCCATGGCCCACCGGCTGGTTGCCGTCACTCACCACCACCACGGCGCGCATGCCGAATGATTGGGCAACAGCGAGCAACCCTTTTTCCAGCATCATTGCGGCTGCGGTGCTGCGCACTTTCGCGGTCGGACCAACAGGCATGTCGAGCACCAGATGCGTTGCTCCAGCCGCCGCCTTCTTGGAAAGCACCGATGCGATCAGCTGGCCTTCACTGTCGAGATCCAGCGCCCGTTCCACGCGGATCAGAATGTCGTCGGCGGGGCTCAGATTCACGGCGCCGCCCCACACCACGCATCCGCCTTCCTGTTCGACGACGCGATGGATTTCCTCGGGATCAAGGTCCACAGGCGCCAGTGTTTCCATCGTATCGGCGGTACCGGCGGGCGAGGTGATGGCGCGCGAGGAGGTCTTGGGCATGGTCAATCCCAGTGAGGCCATGATGGCCACCACGATGGGCGTGGTGCGATTGCCCGGCAGCCCGCCCACCGAATGCTTGTCGACCACGATGTCCTTGTTCCAGGAAAGCCGGTCGCCGCTTTCCACCATCGCCTCGGTCAGCGAAAGCACTTCCGCCGCGTCGAGCGGTTTGGTGGCGCAGGCCGTGACAAACGATGCGATGTGGATATCGGAATAGTCGCCCGCCACGATATCGCCGATGATTTCGCGAAAGGCCTGCTTGTCGAGCGCGTTGCCGTAGATGCGGCTGCGCACAAGGCTGAGCGAATCCAGAGGCGGCGGATGTACCGCCTCGATCTCGTCGCCGTCGCTGAGGCCAAGCCGCTCCCATGCCACATCGGAAAGCCCGGCCTCGTTCCTGCCGATGATGCTGTCTGTCACCTGATAGAGCGTGGCCACGATGCGCCGGTCGCCCGCGCATAGAAGAATCCGGTTGTGCGCGGAAAAGCCTTCCGAGCGGCATACCGCACTGTCGCGATGCAGAAACACCAGCGCCTCGGAATGGGAGTCGATGCCGAGCTTTCTGGCGCGCAGCGGATGTTCGATGCGCCGCCCGTGCGATTTTCGATGCCGCTGGGTCATACCAGCCTCACGCGCTCATTCTGTTCGGGCACGGTCGCAGACCATCCCAGTTCATCCTTGATGCGATGGCGCAGCGTGTCGGCGGCGGCCGGTTCGCCATGCACCACGAAGGTCATGCGGGGGGCTTCCGCAAAGCCCTTCATCCAGCGCAGAAGCTCATTTGCATCGGCGTGCGCGGAGAGCATGTCGAGGTTCTTCACCGTCGCGCGCACGGGGATCCATTCGCCGTGGATCTTCACCGTGTCTGCGCCCGCCACCATCGCCGCGCCGCGCGTGCCGCCGGCCTGAAAGCCGGTGAACAGGATCGTGCTGCGCGTATCGGGCGCGTAGTGTTTCAGATGATGCAGAACGCGTCCGCCCGTCGCCATGCCGCTGGCGGAGATGATAACCTTGGGCATCGGGTTCGCCGTCAGCGCCTTGGATTCCTCGCCATCGCGCACGTAATGCGCCACCGCCGCCAGCGCGCGGCATTGCGCTTCGTCCAGTTTGTGGTCCTTGGGATGGCGCACGAAGATATCGCTGGCATCAATCGCCATCGGGCTGTCGAGGAAGATGGGCAGTTCCTTGCGCAGCCGCCCCGCCGCTTTCAGCTGCTGCAGATGATAGAGCATGATCTGCGCGCGCCCCACGGCGAAGGCGGGCACCACCACCGTGCCGCCGCGATGGACGGTGTCATTGATCAGATGTTCCAGTTCGTCCTGCGCATTGGCCGGCGCATGGCTGCGGTCGCCATAGGTGGATTCGATCAGCAGATAGTCCGCTGCCTTCACCACGGCGGGATCGAACATCAGCGGATCGTCGTAGCGGCCCACGTCACCGGAAAAAACAATGCGCGTGCCGTCCCAGTTCATCTCGATGCAGGCCGCGCCCAGAATATGACCGATCCGACGGAAGCGGAAACGCGCGCGGTCCGAGAGTTTGAAATCGCGGTCGAAGGCCACCGTCTTCAGTTGCCGCAAGACGCGCATCGCGTCTTCTTCGGTGTAGAGCGGCAGCGCCGGCGCATGCTTGGAATAATGATGACGGTTGGCGAATTCCGCATCGCGCTCCTGCAAATGGCCGCTATCGGGCAGCAGGATGCCGCAAAGCTCGCGCGTGGAGGCTGTGCAATAGACCGGTCCCTTGAATCCGTTCTTGGCCAGAAGCGGCAGATAGCCGGAATGATCGAGGTGCGCATGGGTCAGCACCACGGCGTCCAGCGATTTCGGATCGACGGGGGGCCGCCGCCAGTTTTTCAGGCGCAGCGCCTTGTAGCCCTGAAACAGCCCGCAATCGATCAGAACCCTGCGGCCTTCCTGCTCCAGAAGATATTTCGAGCCCGTCACCGTGCCCGCGCCGCCGAGAAATGTGAGGGAAGGTTTCATGTTCACCACAAGGGTTTTGCGCGCACTGTTCTAGCGCGTTTCGCCGATATTGCCACGATCGAGCAAGCCGCCCAGCCGCGCGCGAAAGCCGCGCGACAGGCGCAGCTCCGCGCCGTCCTTGAGGCGAATGCGCGCATCGCCAGCGCCGAGCGGCTCCGTCATGGCAATGCGATCAATCGCCACGATCACGCGGCGATGAATGCGCGCAAAGCAGGCGGGATCGAGTTGTTCGTCGAGGCGCTGAAGGCTTTCGCGGATCAGGTGCACATCTTTGCCCGCATGCAGCGCCAGATAGTTTCCCTGCGTTTCGATCCAGTCCACATCGCTTGCTTCGAGATAGGCGGTCTGGCCTCGCAGCTTCACGGCGAGTTTTGTGAGGTAGGGCGGCGATGCGGGGGCGCGGTGCGCCGCCTCCATGGCTTCCTGTGTCTGGCGGAAGAAGCGCCGCGCATGCGCCAGCGCCATCAGCCCGGCGACGCAGAACGCCACGAGCGGACCATTGCCGATGGTCTCTTCCACAAGCGCCGTTCCGAGCGGTCGCAGCTCGCGGGCCAGAAACAGGTCCGCCAGCACGCAGGAGATCGCAATCAATCCGAGCGCGATGCCGGTTCCGCCCAAGGCCAGCTTCAATCCGTTTTGCCAGCCGCGCCGCCCTTCCACCGGATATTGCCGGACCAGCGCGAGCACGAGGGGTGTCGCAAGCGCGCCAAGAAACGCCGCGCCCAAAATCCGCGTGACCTCTTCACTCAAGCCAAGCTGTCCGTTCGCGCGCAGCAGATTGTTGGGCTCCTGTACCAGCAGAAAGGCGAGCCAATAGATGAAGCCCAATCCCGCTTCGCGCATGGCGCGCAGATTTCGGCGCGACGGCGCGAGGGGCGGTTGCTGAGTGGCCACATCAGACATGGGCGCACTCTGCGTCACGTCCCTGCGGGCGTCCAGCGATGCAAAATGTGACGGCCCGAACCGGAAGCGGTCTGAAGCGAACCGCGGAAAGCTTGGAAATATCGCGCCTCAGCCTCATCTCCTCCGCACAGGATGCACGGAGAGGGACACATGAAATTTCTGGCGATGGCGGCGGCCGTTCTGGCTTTGACGCTGCCAAGCGCGCGCGCTGCGACGGTGCAGACCGACGCGGGGCGCGTGCGCGGTGTGGAGGAAGATGGGCTTTCCATCTTCAAGGCAATTCCCTTCGCCGCGCCGCCGGTGGGTCCGCTCCGCTGGCACGCGCCAGACCCGGTAAAGCCGTGGCCCGGCGTGCGCGATGCCACCGCCTTTGCGCCTGCCTGCATGCAGGAGGGCGTTTCCATGCCTGGCGAAGCTCCGCCAATGGTGAGCGAGGATTGCCTCTATCTCAACGTCTGGGCGCCCGCGCATGCGAAGAAGCTGCCCGTCATGGTGTGGATCTATGGCGGCGGCTATTCCAACGGTTCGGCTTCCATGCCGCTCTATTGGGGCGACAGGCTGGCGCGGCGCGATATTGTCGTGGTCACGATTGCCTATCGCGTTGGGCCGTTCGGCTTCCTCGCGCTGCCCGAACTTTCCCGCGAATCCGCACATGGATCATCTGGCAATTATGCGTTGCTCGATGAGGTCGCGGCGCTCAAATGGGTCCAGAAAAACATCGAAAATTTCGGCGGCGATCCAAACAAGGTGACGATTGCCGGTCAATCCGCGGGGGCCATGTCGGTCAGCATGCTGTTGGCGTCTCCGCTGGCGAAGGGATTGTTCGCGCGCGCCATCGGCCAAAGCGGTGGCTTGTTCGAGCCCACCGCGCTTGCGCCCGGATATCAACTCGCCAATGCCGAGAAAGATGGCGAGGCCTATGCTGCCTCCGTCGGCGCAGCCTCGCTTGCGGAGTTGCGCAAGCTGCCGGCCGCACAATTGTTGAAGGGCAAGGCCGGTTTGATCACGCATCCGGTCATCGAACCTTATGTGCTACCGCAATCGCCATATGATGCGTTTGTATCGGGCGCTGCAGCCGATGTTCCGATGCTGATCGGCTCCAACGCCGACGAAGCGCGCTCGCTGGTGTCCGGGCTCGGCGATGTAACCGCAGCAACCTACGACGCGGAAATCGCAAAGCATTGGGGCCCGCTGCCGCCGCCTTTGCTCGAGGCCTATCCGTATTCAAGCGATGCCGAAGCGAAGACTTCGCGCCTGGCGTTCGAACGCGATCTGCGTTTCGGCTGGGACATGTGGGCCTGGGCGCGTCTCGGCGCCGCCGAAAACAAGAGTGCTGTCTACTACTATCACTTCACACAAAACCCGCCGTTCCCGAATGATTCCATCTATGCGCATTGGGGCCCAAGCCACTTCGCCGAACTCTGGTACATGTTCGATCATCTGGATCAGGCGCCATGGCGCTGGACAGCGGCGGATCGAAAGCTTGCCGATACGATGGCATCCTATTGGGTGAACTTCGTGCGGAGCGGAAACCCGAATGGTGCGGGGCTGCCGCAATGGCCCGCGTTCACGGGCACCGATCAGCGTGTCCAATATCTGGGCGATCCGGTCTCAACCGGCACCGTCGCAAACCGTCCGCCGCTCGAAGTTTTTGATGGCGTCTATAGCGCCGTGCGCGGCGCGTCGTTCGGTGAAAGCAAGAACCCGTAGATTAAAGCGGCTCAACCGAGGTCTGTTCCAGCATCTGTGCAATGCCTTCGGTGTGTGCAAGTTCGGTCCCCGGTGCCAGCAGCGCCGCCGAACCTGCCGCCACCGCATGGCGCAACGCATCGGCTGGCTCACGTTCGGAAGCCAGCGAGCAGATCAGTGCGCCAAGGAAAGAATCGCCTGCGCCCACCGTGCTCACCGGTTTGATTGCGGGTGCGTGCGCATGCCAGCAGCCGGTTCTGGTGACCAGCAAAGCGCCTTCGGCGGCAATGGAAAGCGCCACGATTTGCGCCTTGCCGCTGGTCACGATGTCCCGGGCCGCCTTGCACCACGAATTGACGCCGCGCAGACGTGTGCCCACGAGTTCGGAGATTTCCGTGCGGTTCGGTTTGACGAGCCACACGCCTTCCTCCAGCGCCAGCTTCAGCGGCGTTCCGGAAGTGTCGAGCACGAGCTTTGCGCCCTTTGCCTTCAGCGCGGCAGAAAGCTCGGCGTAGAAACTTGCGCGCGTATGAGGCGGCAGACTGCCGCTCGCCACCACAACCGCGCCGCCCTCCGCCTCGGCCAGCACGGTATCGAGCAACGCCGACAATTCGCCGTCGCTCAGCACAGGACCCGGCATCACGAAACGGTATTCGTTTCCGCTGGCCCGCTCGATCACCGAAAAATCTTCGCGCGTGGTGCCGTCGATTTGCGCGGAACGGACGGCAAGCCCTTCCTTGCGCAGCATATGTTCCAGCATCGCGCCCGTGCCGCCGCCGGCGGGAAACACCGCCAGCGCATTGCCGCCCAGCCGCAGGATCACGCGCGCCACATTGATGCCGCCGCCACCGGGATCGCGCCGCTCCGGATCGCAGCGCAGTTTGTCGAATGGGCTCAGCTTCTGCGTCATCGTCGCAATGTCGATGGCCGGATTGAGCGTGAGCGTGACGATCCTTTCGGTCATGCGAAATCCATAGCGCGGCGCCTGCATGTGAAGCAAACGCCGATCCACACCGTCAGGTTCAGTGTGGGAACCTCAGTGCCTGCGCAGGGTCGCGGCGAGGGATTCGATGATTGCTTTCAGTTCGCTGGAACGCACGGCGGCGCGCGCATCGCTCAGCCTGAACCAGCGCGCCCTGCGTTCGGACTTCTCCGGCCAGTCGGCGCGCTGATGCGTCACACGCAGGGGATAGACGCGCACATCGCAGCGCAGCGTCGTGTTCTTCCGCTTTTTATTATGCCGGAAGGCGCCGATTGCGGTTTCGCCGATTTCACCCAGCACACCGGCTTCTTCCAGCGCTTCGTGTTCGGCGCTCGCGTGGGGCGATGCGCCGTCGATGGGCCAGCCCTTTGGCACGATCCATTGGCCGGAATGGCGCGTGGTGACCAGAAGAATTTCAAACCCGCGTTCGGTGATGCGCCAGGGCAGTGCGCCATACTGCACGCCCGCCGCCTCGCGTGCCGCGATCGCATGCGCCGGTGTCCCCAGCGATTTGTGAGAATGTTCCAGCCGCATGAAGCCGAGCCCCCGCTCCGTTCAGGGGAACATCATGCTCAACAAATTCCTAAGAATGCCTTTCGCGCAGAAGACTCGTCGCCATGCCGCTGTCGCTGGAATAGCCGAGCGTGATCACGCGCATGGCTTCGTTCACGACCACGTCGAAATCATATTCCTCGGAAAGTTTGCCGGAGAGTTTCAGCATCACCGCACCGTGCAGCGCCGTCCAATAGACGTGACCGATCAGCACCGGATCGCCGTGCAGGATGCCTGCATCCACCAGCGGATGGATGTGCCGGGTCATGGTGGCGCGCGCGCGTTCTTCGGCGCGGGCCAGATCGGGATAGCGGCCTTCGACATCGTGCAGGATGTCGAACATCAGGTGATAGGCTTCGGGGTGCGCGAAGGCGAAGTCGATATAGGCGCGGCCCGCACCGGCCGTGCGCGCAGTTACGTCCTTGCCCGTGGCAAACGCAGTTTCGAGCGCGGCGGAAAAGGCGTCGAAGGCGCGTGCGCGCACGGCGGCGAGGATCTCGTCCTTGTCGCGGAAGTAGCGGTAGGGGGTCATGGGCGAGACGCCGACCCGGTTGGCCAGCTCGCGCATGGTGAAGCCCGCGGTGCCCCGCTCGGCGAAAATCTGGGTGGCCGCCTCGCACAGGCGGTCCCGGAAATCCTCGATTTCTGCGGTGGAAAGGGGGCGGGGCATGGTTTTTCCAAAAAAACGGCGAAGCGGGTCTTGAAAAGAGCTATCGCATACATCATAAATTTACAACGTATAAAACGCCGCAGCGCCGGAGGAGGCCCCCCTTGAACGCACCAACCAATATCCATGGCCGCATCAATCCCTATCTCACCGGAAACTTCGCGCCCCTGCGCAGCGAGGATGAATTCGCCGATCTGAAGATCACCGGCGAAATGCCCAAGGGGCTCTCCGGCGCCTATTACCGCAACGGTCCCAATCCGCAGTTCGAACCGCGCGATCCGAACCATCACTGGTTCGCGGGCGATGGCATGATCCACGCGTTCTTCGTCGAAGACGGCAAGGTCTCCTACAAGAACCGTTATGTGCACACGCCGAAATATGAGCTGGAGCACGAAGCGGGCAAATCGCTGTTCGGCACCTTTGGCAATCCGATGACCACCGATCCTTCGGTGATGGGCAAGGATGGCGGCGTCGCCAACACCAACATCGTGTTTCATGCGGGCAGGCTGCTGGCGCTTGAAGAAGGCCATGAGCCGTTCGAGCTGGACCCCAAAACGCTCGCCTCCAGGGGCTATGTTGAATATGCGGGCCGCGCCAAGCGCTTCACCGCGCATCCGAAGATGGATCCCGTCACCGGCGAGATGGTGTTCTTCGGCTATAGCGTGGGCGACATGCCGCTCGGCGCGGGCATGGCCTATGGCACGGTGAACAAGGCGGGCAAGGTCACCCGTCTCGACACCTTTGAAGCGCCGATTTCATCCATGGTGCATGACTTCATGGTCACCGAGCATCATGCGCTCTTTCCCATCCTGCCGCTCACCGGCAGCCTGCAGCGCGCCATGAGCGGCAAGCCTGCCTTCGCGTGGGAGCCGGAAAAGGGCAGCCATGTGGGCGTTCTGCGCCGCGATGCGCCGATCGATTCCATCCGCTGGTTCACCACCGATGCCTGCTATGTCTTCCATCCCATGAATTCGTGGGAAGACGGCGACAGGATCTATTGCGACGTGATGGAATATCCCATCGCGCCGCTCTTCCCGATGGCCGATGGCGCGCCGGGCAAGAACACCTCCGCCAAGCTGGTGCGCTGGACATTCGATCTGTCGGACAATTCCAACACCATCAAGCGCACGCCGATCGATGATCTTCAGGGCGAATTCCCGCGCCTCGACGAACGCCGCACCGCGCTGTCCTATCGCCATGGCTACTTTGCCGCGAACACGAAGGACAATGGCAAGGTGCTGTTCAACGCCATCGCCCATGTCGATCACAAAACGGGCAAGCGCGCGGTCTATCCGTTCGCCGAAGGCGAAGCGCCGGGCGAGCCGGTGTTCGTGCCGCGCAGCGAAGGCGCGCCGGAAGGCGATGGCTGGCTTGTGGCCACGCTCTATCGCGGCGCCACCGACACCAGTGACTTCGTCGTCTTCGATGCGACGGACATTACGAAAGGCCCTGTCGCCACCGCCCATCTGCCGCGCCGCATTCCGTTCGGCTTCCACGGCAACTGGGTCGGCGCCTAGGCGCAACCAGACGGCGTGTCGCTGCATCTAACCGTTAGAACCTCCTCCCCCGTAAAACGGGGGAGGCAGGCGGAGGGGGCGTGCTGGCTCCCGTTCCCTCCGCCTGTCCATCCACCTAGCCGCCGCACAGGCGGCACAAGGCGAGTACCGCGATGTTTCTGCTTAAGGCCCTCAGACCGCTGGCGTCGGATTTTCTCTCGACCATCGTTTTCATCGCCTTCTATGTCGCGCTCGACAACATCATCTGGGCGACGCTGGCGGGCATTGCCACGGGCATCGGCCAGTTCGTCTATTTCCGTGCGCGCAGCCGCAAGATCGAGCCGATGCAATGGATGAGTCTGTTCCTGGTCATTGTGCTCGGCACCGCAACCCTGCTCACCCATGACGCGCGCTTTGTCATGGTCAAGCCGAGCATCGGCGCCTTTGCCATCGGGTGCGTCATGCTGCGCGGCAACTGGATGGCGCGCTATCTGCCGTCCATTGTGACGGAAAACCTGTCCCCGCTGGTTCCACGAATCTGGGGATATGTCTGGGCGCTGTCGCTGTTCGCGCTGTCGTTCGCCAATCTGGCCGTCGCCTTCCTGCTGGGTCCGAAAATCTGGGCCTGGTATACCGCCTTCGTTCCGATATCCGTGCAACTGGGCCTGTTTGCGCTGCAATACATCTCCATGCGCGTGATGGTGCGCCGCGCGATTCGCGCGAAGATGACGGGCGCCGCGCAAGCCGCATAAATGTGAGATATTTCGCGCAACGTCATTCTTGCGCCATTTTCGCTTGTCAACGTCGCCATCGAATTGCCGCGCATCGTGCGCGGCGCTAGTCTGAATGCACGCAAACAATGCGCGCTTCGGGGGATTTCATGGACCGGCGGATTTATATCGGTGGCGCGGCGGCGGTGGCTGTCGTGCTGGTTGTGGTTGGCGCGCTGTATTTTCTCGGTGGCGGCAAGGAAGGTTCCGGCTTCTTCGAACGCGTGAGCCAGGGTCTGTCGTCCATAACGGGCACCGTCGCGACCAATCCGGGCGAAGAGGCCGAGGAAGCCGATTTTGCCTTCCGCCGGTTGGAGATCGATACCACCAAGGCCAAGGCCGAAGCCTGCCTCGTTTTCACCCAGAAGCTCGATGTCTCCGGCAAGACGCATTACGAAGACTATCTCAGCGTTGATCCCGAGACGCGCGTCGCCCTGCATGCGATCGACAACCGCCTCTGCATGGCGGGCCTGGAATTCAACGCCACGTATAATGTGACCCTGAAGAAGGGACTTCCGTCCGCGCGCGGCATGAAGCTGGTCGAGGAAGAGACCGTCCCCGTCGAACTGCGCGACAAGCCCGCCATCATCCGCTTCGCTGGCGGCATCGTTCTGCCGCGCGAGAATATGGAAGGCGTGCCCGTCACCACGGTGAACGTCGACAAGCTCAGCCTCAAGATCGTGCGCGTCGGCGACCGCCTGCTCTCGCAGATCGAAACCGGCGTGGTCGATCAGACCACCATGTACGACTGGGACGAGACCCAGCTCGAAAACAATCAGGGCTCCGTTGTGTGGACTGGCACGATGGAGGTTCAGAACGTCAAGAACGAATCCGTCGTCACGCTCGTCCCGATCCGCGACATGCTGAAGGCCGACAAGCCGGGCGCCTATGTGCTGATCGCGACCGACGCTGCAAAGAAAAAAGCGGCTGACGATTACTCGTCAGAGGAAATGGCCTCGCAATGGGTGATCGCCTCCGATATCGCGCTCACCACCTTCCAGGGCGCGGGCGGTCTATCCGCTTTCACCCGCTCCTATGCGAGCGGCCGCGCGATGGCCAACGTCAAACTCACGCTGGTCGCGCGCAACAACAATGTGCTGCAAACCGTGATGACGGGCGACAATGGCCGCGCCGATTTCGATGCGGGCCTGTTTCGTGGCACCGGCGGCGATGAGCCGGTTGTCGTGATGGCCTATGGCAAGGGCGGCGATTTCTCGTTCCTTGATCTGCGCCGCCCGGCCTTCGATCTCACCGATCGCGGTGTCGGCGGGCGCGCGACGCCCGGGCCGGTCGATGCCTATGTCTATACCGAGCGCGGCGTCTATCGCCCTGGCGAAACGGTTCACAGCGTCGCCATGCTGCGTGACCGCGTGGGCGCGGCCATCACCGCGCCGCTCACGCTCATTGCAACGCGCCCTGATGGTCTGGAAGTGGCGCGCACCACGCTGCGCGGCGATCAGCTCGCGGCGGGCAGCGCGCGCTGGTCCGTTCCCCTGCGCAACACATCTCCGCACGGGCGCTGGCAGATTGCGGCCTATATCGACACCAAAGCCGCGCCGGTTGGCCGCGTGCAGTTCGATGTTGCCGATTTCATTCCCCAGCGCCTGAAGGTCACGCTCACGCCGGAGCAGAAAGTGCTCGCGCCGAACACCGACATGACCGTCAAGGTGGAAAGCCGCTTCCTCTATGGCGCGCCCGCCTCGGGGCTGTCCGGCGATGGCAGCGCGCGCATCACCGTGGATGCGCAGCCCTTCGAGGCGTTCAAGCACTACCAGTTCGGCCGCGTGGACGATTCCTTCTCCGATGTCGTCGTTGCGCTCACCGTGCCGGAATCCGATGCGGCGGGTGTCTCCGAAGTCGTCGGCTCGATCGGCGATCTGGCCGACACCACCTTGCCGCTCAAAGCCGTGGCACTGGTGTCGATCCATGAGCCGGGCGGGCGCACCACCGACAAGTCGGTCGAAGTGCCGGTGCGCACGCGCAATGTGTTCATCGGCCTGCGCCCGGATTTCGATGGAGACTCCATTGCCGAAAATGCGAAGGCGGGTTTTGAAGCCGTTGCGGTCGATGGCGATGGCAAGCGCATCGCACTGAACGGTCTCACCTTCTCCTGGGTGCGCGAGGTCACGTCCTATCAATGGTATCAGGACAATGGCTCGTGGAAGTACCAATCCACGACGCGCGACCGTCTCATCACTTCCGGAACCATGAACATCGGCACCGGCGCGCCCGCCAAACTCTCGCAGGCGATGCCTTGGGGCACCTATCGCCTCACGATCACCGATACGAAATCTGGCGCAGCAACCTCCTATCGGTTCTATTCGGGCTGGGCCGCAAGCGCGGCAGGCGATCGCCCGGATCGTATTCCGGTCGCCGCCGACAAACCTGCCTATCAGGCCGGTCAAACCGCGCATGTCACCATCAAGCCGTCGTCCGATGGGCAGGCGCTTGTCGTGGTTGCAGGCGACAAGGTGTTTGAATCGCATCTGATCGAAGCGCCTGCCTCGGGCACCAGCATCGACATCCCGGTGAAAGCCGAATGGGGTCCGGGCGCTTATGTGCTGGTCACCCATTACCGCGCGCTCAATCAGGCCACGGGCCGCGAGCCCGTGCGCTCGATCGGCGTGGTATGGCTCGGCGTCGACAATGCGCCGCGCACGCTGCAAACGCTGATTGGTGGCCCGCAGAAGATCACGCCACGCCAGCGTCTCGTTGTGCCTGTCACCGTGAAGGGCATCGAAGGTGGCGAGGAAGCCTATGTCACGCTGGCGGCGGTGGATGAAGGCATCCTGCAGCTCACCGATTTCGCTTCGCCCGATCCCAACAAATACTATTTCGGCAAACGCAGCCTCGGTGTCGGCATGCGCGATGATTTCGGCCGCCTCATCAAGCCGGAAAAGGCCCCCGTCGGTGCGCTGAAATTCGGTGGCGACGCCTTTGGCGGCCGTCCGCTTGCCGTGGTACCCACGCGCACCGTCGCGCTGTTCTCCGGTCTTGTGAAAGTCGGCGCGGGTGGCATGGCACAAATCCCGCTCGACATTCCGGATTTCAACGGCGAATTGCGGCTGATGGCCGTGGCTTGGACGAACAAGAAGCTTGGCCATGCGGATCGTCCGCTCACCGTGCGCGATCCGGTGGTTGCCGATATCGTGCTGCCGCGTTTCCTCGCGCCGGGCGACCGCGCCGAAGCCGCCCTCAACATGAACAATGTCGAAGGGCCGTCGGGCGATTACACCGCCACCATCACAACATCGGGCCCCGCCGGGCTTGAAGCGGGCGCGCCGCAAACCGTGCTCACGCGCACGCTCGCCAAGGGCCAGCGCGTGCTGCTGCCGGTGGTCATCACCGGCAAGGGTCTTGGCATCGCGAAGGTGATGCTGAATGTGAAAGGACCGAACGGCTTCAAGGTCGCGCATGATTGGCAGATCCAGATCCGCGCGCCGCAGCTCGATATCGCCTCGCAGGATGTGCAGGTGCTCGGCAACGGCCAGACCTACACCGCCAACGGCGCGCTTGTTGCGAACATCGTGCCGTCCACTGCCAATGTCGGCATCAACATCTCCTCGAACCACGGCTACAGCGATATTCCGGGCCTTTTGCGCTGGCTCGACAAATATCCCTTCGGCTGCATCGAGCAGACGACGAGCCGGGCCATGCCGCTTCTCTACTTCAACGATCTGGCGGCCCTTGCCGGATTGCCGAAGGATGCGGCGTTGCGCGCGCGTGTGCAGGAAGCCATCGACAATGTTCTGGACATGCAGAACTACTCCGGCGATTTCGGCATGTGGGGACCGGGCGGCAGTGCCGATCCGTTCATCAGCGTGTTCGCGCTCGATTTCCTGCATCAGGCGAAAGCGAAGAACTTCGTCGTTCCGAACGATGCGCTCACGCGCGGCGACAATTGGCTGCGCAACACTGCCTCGTCGGATTCGTTTGACGACGCCGAACGCGCCTATGCCTTCTATGTGCTGGCGCGCGCGGGCAAAGTGAACCTGTCGGATCTGCGCTACTTCTCCGACATGCGCGGCGGGGAGTGGAACAACGCCATCGCCGCGTCGCTCACCGGCGCCGCTGCCGCGCAAGCGGGCGACAAGGCGCGCTCGGCCTATGCGTTTGGCCGCGCCAAGCAAATCCTGATGAACGCCAACCCGCTCACCTACAGCCAGGACAATTACGGCTCGTTCGTGCGCGATTTGGCGGCCACCACCGATCTGGCGCTCGAAGGCGGCACCCCGCAGCTCGTTCCCGCCCTGATGAAGCGCACCAACGATGTGGACATGCGCCTCAACGCCACCACCACGCAGGAAAAGGCATGGATGCTGCGCGCGGCCTATGAGCTTTCCAAGGAACGCGAGCCGCTCAACATCACGTTGAACGGCAAGCCCGCGATGCTGGTGAAGAACGCGGTGCATCTGTCGCCGTCGCTCGGCGCGCTGAACGGCGGCATCGTCATCGCCAACCGGGGCGATGCACCGGTGTGGCGTTCGGTGTCGGTGCAGGGCACGCCTTCCGCGCCGCTGCCGGAAATCGCGTCAGGTCTCTCGCTCCACAAGAGCGTGTGGACGGTGGACGGCTCGCCCGCTGATCTTGCTGCCCTCAAGCAGAATGATCGCGTGATCGTGGTGCTCGAAGGCACGATGGCGAACAACTTCTACCGCGAGCTGGCCGCGCTCGACCTTCTGCCCGCCGGGCTTGAGATCGAATCCACCATCTCCGGCGATGAAGGCAAGGCCTATCCGTTCCTCGGCAGCCTGACCTACACGAACCTTCAGGATGCGCGCGACGACCGCTATGTCGCCGCGTTCAACATCGGTTCGATGTATCAGCCGCGCCCCGAAGCGGGCAAACCCGTGCCGCCGCCGCCATCGTTCAAGCTCGCTTACATTGCGCGCGCGACAGTACCCGGCACCTTCGCGATGCCCGCCGGCGTGGTGGAAGACATGTACACACCGGAGATCATGGGCCGCACGACGATGGGCACGATGTCGGTGAAGCAGTAACTCCGGTGTTCCCTCGCCCCCGCTTCGGCGGGGGAGGGGGGGTAGGATGAGAGGTTGGTGCCGCAGGCACGGTGTCCAACATCTGCGTGACGGCCCCTCACCCCGGCCCTCTCCCCCAACGGGAGCGAGGGAGAAGAGCAAAGTGATGTTTTCGTCGCATCGCCTCATCCCTATCGTCTTTGCAGCGCTCGGCGTCGTGCTTGCGCTTGCCACGGCGGATGTCGCGAATCCGCCGGACATGACGCGCTACACCCATGTCTCGCCCGAGGTGGTGGACAGGAATGGCGTGCTCCTGCGCGCCTTTCTCACCGATACCGGCTATTGGCGGCTCAAAACCAATCCGCGCGATGTGAACGCGCGCTATCTCGAACTCCTCAAGGCCTATGAAGACAAGCGCTTCGATTCCCATTTCGGCGTCGATGCCGCCGCCGTCTTCCGCGCGGCGCTGCAATATGTGAGTGCCGGGCATATTGTTTCCGGAGCGTCCACGCTCTCCATGCAGGCGGCGCGATTGCTGGAGCCGCGCCCGCGCAGCATCGGTACCAAGTTGTTCCAGATGGTGCGCGCCATCCAGCTCGAAGAGCGCTATTCGAAAGACGAGATCCTTTCGATCTATCTCACGCTCGCGCCCTTCGGCGGCAATCTCGAAGGCGTGCGCGCGGCCTCGCTTGCCTATTTCGGCAAGAACCCCGATGCCATCGATCTGTCGCAAGCGGCGCTTCTGGTCGCGCTGCCGCAATCGCCCGAACGCCAGCGGCCGGATCGCCATGCCATCCGCGCGAAAAAGGGCCGCGACAAGGTCCTGGATCGCATGGTGAGCGAAGGCGTCGTTACCGCGAGCGATGCGAATGTTGCAAAGAAACTCGGCGTCGCCTTCGCGCGTCAGGCGATGCCGCTCACCGCGCCGCATCTGGCGCAGCGTCTTGTGCTGCAACACAAGGGCACGACGCGCCTCGTCACCACGCTTGATGCGTCGTTGCAGGAAGCCGCCGAGCGACTCGCCGCGCAGGAAAGCGCCTATTCCGATGATGGCGGCGCGCTCGCCATCGTCGTGGTGGACAACCAGACCCAAGGCGTGCGCGCCTATGTCGGCGGCACAGATTATTGGGGCAAGGAAGGCCAGATCGATCTTGCCAATCGCGCGCGCTCGCCCGGCTCCGCGCTCAAGCCGGTCATCTATGGTCTCGCCTTCGACGATCTTATCCTGCATCCGCAAACGCTGATGACCGACGAGCCCGTCACCTTCGGCGATTATGCGCCGCGCGATTTCGATGGCGCGTTCCAGGGCGCGGTCACCGCGCGCGATGCGCTGCGCATGTCGCTCAACATTCCCGCCGTGATGGTGCTGGATCGCGTCGGGCCATTGCGTTTTACCAATGCGCTTTCCAATGCCGGGGCCGCGATCTCGTTTCCGAAAGCCGACGAAGGCCCAAGCCTGCCGGTCGCGCTCGGCGGTCTCGGCATCGATCTGGCCGATATCACCATGCTCTACACCGGCATCGCCAATGGCGGCACCGCGCACGCGCTCCGCTATCTGGAAGATGAGAAACAGGCGCCGCCGCATCGCCTCTTCGGCGCGGTCGCGGCGTACTATCTGCGCGACATTCTCTCCGGCGTGTCGCTGCCCGAAGGCTGGGCGATGGGGCAGGGGCTTTCGCGCCGCCGCACCATCGCGTTCAAAACCGGCACGTCCTATGGCTTTCGCGATGCATGGTCGGTCGGCTTCTCGAACGATTACACCGTCGGCGTCTGGACGGGCCGCCCCGACGGCGCGCCGCGCGCCGATCACATCGGCCGCGAAACCGCCGCCCCCATTCTTCTGAAAATGTTTGGGCTACTGCCGCGCGACCGGCGGCCCGATCCGCGCATTCCGCAAGGCGCGATCATGGCGCGCGCCACCGATCAGCTTCCCGCCGGCATGCGGCTTTTCACGCGCGAACAGGCCCCCGCGCAAACCGCAGAAACATCGGTGCCGCCGCCCACCATCGCCTTTCCGCCCAATGGCGCGGTGCTGCCATTGCCCGCGCCAAACGCGAACGAGAAATCCATCCAGCTGAAAGCCGATGGCGGGCGCGGTCCGCTCACCTGGCTGGTGGATGGCGCGCTCCTCGGCAGTTTCGATCGCTTTCAGCCGGTGCTGTTCACACCCACCGGCGAAGGCCTCTCACGCATCACCGTGGTTGACGCACAAGGCCGCAGCGCCATTTCCAGCGTGCGGTTCAAACGGCTGAAGGAATAGCGGCATCAGGAAAATCCGAGACCGTCAAAGTGAGTTTCCCCATGGTCCGCCATGGCGAGGCCCAGATCGAGCCGCGTGAGTTTCGGTGTCATCCAATCTTCGCGTGGCTTGCCCGATTCGTCCGTGTTGCTTGCCGCACGATCTCCATTCACGCCCATGCTCGTTCCCCTCATGCCGCCACAATGCGCGCAAGACGCACCGCGCATCTTGGAGGTTCGCAGCAAAGGGCGGCCAGAGTAACCCGGCCCAAAATGGGTAGTTGCATATTGAATGATGTGGGCTGTGGCTCCGATGCTTCAGAACACACGCGCTTCAACACGTCAGGCATGTGTGCGCGCGTGTGACCATGCTCTGTGGTTGTATTTGAATGTGCGAAGCCGCTCGCATTGAATGCGAGAACATCATCGTCTCGCACTTCACAAGATGAGATGTCATGGTTCCCAACAGCGGGCCATCCCTGCGAATCCGGCACAAATATCGAAGCGGCTGATCGTTCACGTTCCACATTCCCGCACTGCTCTGCGCCTCCGCGGCCTCCGCGTGAATCATCCTTTCGTGCGGTAGCGCCGCGGCTTCAGAGAGTAAGAATATTTCCTCAAATGTGCCTTTAATCCTACATCAACTCTCCCCATATCCGTCTCCAACCCCCAAATGGAGACAAGCCGCCATGCCCTCAAGCCCGGAATCCCTGGAATCGCTCCCCGACTGGATGCAGGAGGAGATCGCCTCCGGCTATCGCAAGCCGCCGCCCGAACCGGTCGTCATCCCCAACATCGACCTCACCGCCTTCCGCACCGAGGTCGATGTGCTCGCGGATGTGGAGATCGAAGCCGTGCTGAAGGCCCTGCTGGTCGAGGCCCGCGAGATCGCACGCGGCAGCGCCAGCATTCTGGCCACGCCTGCCTATGGAACCCAGCACACCCAATGTCTGCGCAATTTCGAAAGCGCCACGGACATGGGCATCCGCATCGCTGAAACCATTGGGCGGCTGCGCGGCGCCCTCAGCGACGAGAAGCGGCAGGTCATCCGCGTGGAGCGGGTGGATCTCGCCCGGCCAGAGGGGGAGGGGGCTCCCGCGATTCCGGAAAACGAATAGGCCGCTCCGTCATGGAACCCGCAAAGCGGAAGCGTGGCGGTCAACCCGGCAACCGCAACGCCGTCAAAACCGGCTGCCTTACTCGCGCCATGCGCCAGCGCCGTGCCTGGCTGAATGATTTTCGCCGCCGCGCCCGCATCGCGATGGCCCGCGCCGAACTGGAGATCGCGCGGCGCAACGCTGCAATGCGCATCGAAAAGCACCGTGTTGCCTTGACGGCTTCGCTCCTTTGGGGTGGTTTCGCTGCCCCCGAGAGAGCAGATGCCAAGCCCCTACGACGATCACAGCAAGCAGTTGGAGCCGCAACCAGAGCCGCATACTGGCGCGCTCAAAACCCACGGTGTCCTCACCGCCACAACGCCCGCAGAACGCCAGCGTGCTTTCGTCATCCTGTTCATCAGTCTGGTGTGCATGGGCGCGGGGCAATCGGTGATCTACACCATCCTGCCGCCGGTCGCCCGGCAGCTTGGGCTTTCGCCGCTGCAGGTCACATCGATCTTCGCGGTCTCCGCAGCGATCTGGGTGTTCGCCGCGCCGTTCTGGGGAAGACGCAGCGATATCTGGGGCCGCAAGCCGGTGATGCTGCTCGGCCTGTCGGCCTTTGCGATTTCGTTCGCGGCCTTCGCGACGTCGATGCACGCGGGCATGGCGGGGATCATTCCGCTCTTTCTCGTCTTTCCTTTGATGATCGCCTCGCGCGCGATCTTCGGCACCTTCGGTTCGGGAACATCATCGGCGGCGCTGGCCTATGTGGCGGACCGCACGACACCGCGCGAGCGCCTGAAGGGCGTTGCCATCACCTCGATGGCGTTCGCCTTCGGCGTCACCTTTGGCCCGGCCATCGGTTCGGCGCTGGCGATCGTCGATCTTCTGGCGCCGTTCTATTTCATCTCGGCCATGGCGGTCGCGAGCGCATTGGCAATCTGGTATTTCCTGCCCGAACGCACGGCGCCCAAGGGCGCGCACCGCCCGAAAAGTTCGGTGAAATGGTACGACGAGCGCATGCTGCCGTTCGCGCTGTTCGGCCTTGTTCTCAGTCTGGTGGCTTCCATTCCCACGCAGACCATCGCTTTCTACATCATGGATGTTCTGAAGCAGGATACGCACACCGCCACGCAGTATACGAGTTATGCGCTGATGGCCTCGTCGCTGGCCGCACTGTTCGCGCAGTTCGTGGTGGTGCAGCGATTCCAGATCAGCGCACGCACGCTCACCTTCTGGGGCATTGGCATCGCCATCTGCTCCAACCTGCTGCTGCTGGTGGCAACCGATTTTTCGGTGGTGGTGCTCGCGCTCATCTGTGCGGGTCTTGGCTTTGGCATGGCGCGGCCGGGCTTCACATCGGGCGCAACCCTCGCAGTGTCGCCACACGAACAGGGCGCGGTGGCGGGCATCCTCAACGCGGCGGGTGCGGCAGGTTTCATCTTCGGCCCGTTCGTCGGCTGGATGTACGAGCAGTCGCCGTTTTTGCCCTACGGGTTCGGCGCGGTGATGATGGTGGCGCTGATGGCGGCGCAGCGGCTGTCGCCGGTGCTCTACAACGCAGGCGAAATTCCCCCCGAGCCGGAGCTTGTGGACGAAAGCAACGACACGCCGTTCCCGAAAGGGTGAGGGAAATTACCTCCCCCTTGTGGGGAGGTCGAAGAATCGCGCGCCAATCGGGCGAGGGATTTTTCGGGTGGGGGTTGGTGCCGACGGTGAGTGAGCCCCCCACCTGGCTCACCTTCGGTTCGCCGACCTCCCCACGAGGGGGAGGTGATTCACTTCTTCTTCGCCACTTCGTCGTCCATTCGCGCGAGCAGATCGAGGGTCGCGAAACCGTCCTGAGTCATGCCGCGATCCTTCTGATAGCCGCGCAGCGCCGCGCGCACATTCTTGCCGATCAACCCGTCGATGGCGCCGGGATCGTAGCCGAGCGCCTTCAGGTCGCGCTGCAACTGGAATCGCTGGTCACGCGAGAGGGGCAATTCGGCACGCGGCCAACCGTGAATGAGCGGCGAACCGCCGCGCAGCCGGTCGGCGAGATGGCCAATGGCGATCGCATAGGAGGAGGCGTTGTTATACTTCAGGATGACATAGAAATTCGGCAGCAACAGAAACGCCGGTCCGCGCGCACCCGCAGGCACGAAGATGGACGCCTGATCGGCGATGTCCGGAAGCGAAAGTCCGTTGGCGCGCACGATGCCCAACCGTTTCCATTCGCTGACCGGCTTCTTGTTGTCCACTTCGGCATTCTCATAGGCGAAGCCCTTGGGCAGCATGACTTCGTAGCCCCATGCCTTGCCGCGATCCCAGCCGGCGTTGGCCAGAAGATGTGCGGCGGAGGCGAGCGCGTCGGCGGGGGAGCGCCACAGGTCGATCTGACCGTCGCCATCGCCATCGACGGCAAGGTCGAGGAAGGTGGAAGGAACGAACTGCGTGTTGCCGAAGGCCCCGGCCCACGAGGATGTCATCTGCGAAGGCGCGTAGCCGTTCTGCTGCATCATCTTCAGGGCGGCGATGAGTTCGCGGCGGGCATAGTCGGTGCGTGCGCCGTCATAGGCGAGCGTCGCCAGCGCCTCGAACATGTTGAAGCTGCCCTGAAGCGTGCCGTAGTTGCTCTCAAGGCCCCACACCGCGATGAGGATTTCCTTTGGCACGCCATACCGTGTCTCCAGATTGGCAAGCACGGTGGGATAGGCCGCCAGCATCTCCTGTCCCTTGGTGATGCGCGTCTCCGACACGGCGCCGTCGAGGTATTCCCAGATCTGCTTGGCGAATTCCGGCTGCTTCTCGTTCAGCTGCTGCACACGCGCATTGCGGCTGATGCCGCTCATGGCGCGGTCATAGACCGAAGCCTTGATGCCCGCCGCCGTGGCCGTGGCCTTGAAGTCCCGCACGAAGGCCGCGAACTTGGCGTCCTGTTCGGCGGCCAGCTTCTGCTCCGCCGTCATCGCCCGCGGCGTCGGCGTGGGAACCCCTGCCGCGCAGGCGGTCAACATGGCGCAGGCCAGAAGCGCCCCAGTCCGAAGCGCCATCAGGCGCGAGGAAAAAGGGCGGAAAACGGGGAAAAAGCGGCGCATGCGGGCTCCCGGCGGGTGGGCGATTCCCCCTCATAGCATGGCGGGAATCTGGCGTTGACAGGGCGGGGGTCGATCAGTAGTTTCCGCGCCTCTTTCGGCGGGCCTAAAGCCTCGCCGCGGCATTTTGAAGGCGTGTCATGAAGATCCGGAATTCCCTGCGCTCGCTCAAGAAACGTGACAAGGATTGTCGCGTTATCCGCCGTCGCGGCCGGACTTATGTCATCAACAAGAAGAACCCGCGCTTCAAGGCCCGCCAGGGATAAGCGTGCTAGCCTTTGCCTGATGCGTTGAGTCAGGCGCCGTGCAGCTTCCCGAACCCGATCCCTCCATTCTCGCCCGCCGCGATTCCATCGTGGCGGCGTTGTTGCGTCTGGTGCCCGATGGTGTGGTGGCCGACCGTTCCGGCCTCGCCGCGTTCGATGGCGATGCGCTCACCGCCTACCGCCGCTCGGCGCTCGCCGTTGTGCTGCCCAAGACCAAAGAAGAAGTCTCCGCGGTGCTGCGCTATGCGGCGGATGAAGGCATTCCCATCGTGCCGCGCGGCGCGGGCACTTCGCTCTCCGGCGGCGCGCTGCCCTCGGCGGATGGAATCCTCATCGGCATGGGCCGCATGAACCGTATCGTCGAGATCGATCTGGACAACCGCTGTGTTGTGGCCGAACCCGGCGTGACGAACCTGAACATCACCCGCGCCGTCGAGAAGGCGGGCTACTACTACGCGCCCGATCCCTCCAGTCAGATCGCCTGCACCATTGGCGGCAACGTGGCGGAGAATTCCGGTGGCATCCATTGCCTGAAGTACGGGTTGACCACACATAACCTTCTGGGTGTCGAACTGGCGCTGCCCGGCGGCGAACGCATCCGCCTCGGTGGCAAGGCGCCCGGCTCTGCGGGTTACGATCTCCTCGGCGTCGTTGCGGGCTCGGAGGGTTTGCTGGGTGTGGTCGTGGAAGCGACCTTGCGCATCCTCAAGAAGCCCGAAGCCACCCGCACATTATTGCTCGCCTTCGCCGATGTGCCCGCTGCCGGGCAATGCGTTGCCGACATCATCGCTGCCGGTCTCATCCCCGCTGCGATGGAGTTCATGGACAGGGCCTGCATCGGCGCGGTGGAAGATCACTGCGCGCCCGGCTATCCGCGCGATGCTGCTGGTGTGCTGATCGTCGAACTCGATGGCCTGGCGAGCGAAGTGGATGAAGACACCGAACGCCTCACAGTCCTGGCCCGCGCGGCTGGCGCACACGATATCCGCATAGCGCAGGATGAAACCGAGCGTGCGCGGCTCTGGGCTGGCCGCAAGGCGGCGTTCCCGGCGATGGGCCGCCTCGCGCCCGACATGCTCTGCATGGATGGCACGATCCCCCGCAAGGAATTGCCCCGCGTGCTCGCGCGCATGGCCGAAATGAGCGGGGAGTTCGGTCTCGGCTTCTGCAATGTGTTCCACGCGGGCGATGGCAATCTGCACCCGCTCATCATCTATGACGTGATGAAGCCGGGCGAACTGGAACGCGCTGAAGCCTTTGGCGCAGCGATCCTGAAACTGTGCGTGGATGTGGGCGGCGTGCTCACCGGTGAACATGGCGTTGGCGTAGAAAAGCGCGACCTGATGGATGTGATGTTCGCCGAAGAGGATCTGGCCCAGCAACAGCGTCTCAAATGCGCCTTCGACACGCGGGGCCTGTTCAATCCCGGCAAGGTGTTCCCCACGCTGTCGGCCTGTGTGGAGCAGGGCCACTTGCATGTGCATCAGGGCCGCATGCCCTTCGCCAACCTGCCCAGGTTCTGATGGCCACGATCAAAGCCGCCAGCGAAGCCGATGTGATCGATGCCGTTGCTGCGGCGCGCGATAAGAGGCGCACGCTGGAAATCATCGGCGGCGGCACGCGGCGCGGCTTTGGTGCTCAGGTAGAAGCGGATGACGTGCTCGACATTTCAGGCATCTCCGGCATCGTGAAATACGAGCCCGAAGAACTGATCCTGAAGGTGCGCGCGGGCACCAAGGTTTCCGAGATCAATGCGGTGCTGTCAGAGAAGAACCAGCGCCTCGGCTTCGAACCGTCCGATTGGGCCGCGCTCTATGGCACCACGCCCGGCATCACCACCATCGGCGGCGCGCTCAGCGCCGATGCCAACGGCGCCGCAGCCGTGCGTTTTGGGCGCGCGCGGGATTCGCTGCTCGGCTATCGCGCGGTTAACAGTTTCGCCAAGGCCTATCGCGCAGGAAGTGACGTCGTGAAGAACGTCACCGGTTTCGACCTGCCGAAGCTCGTCTGCGGCGCGATGGGAACGCTCGGCGTCCTCACCGAAGTCACACTGCGCGTGTTCCCGCGCCCCCAACATGTGTGGTCGCTGGCGATCTACGATGTGATGGCCGAACGCGCCCTCAACTTGATGCGCGAAGTGCTGGCCAGCGGCATATCTCCAACCGCGCTCACATTCGTTCCGGGGCATGATGATGCATCCTCTGGCATCGCCACCATTCGTATTGAAGGATCGAGTGCCTCGATTGCCCGCAAGCGCGAGATGCTGCGAGCAATGGTGGGGCGTGGTTCACTCACCGATGTTCCGAACGGCGATGCCGTGCTGGCGCGCACATCCTCTGCGGCCGTGATGGCGCAGGCTGAGGACAATGTCTGGCGTGTGCAGCTACCGGCAACGGAAGCGATGGCGCTGATCGCGGCATGGAAGCCCAAACGCTGGCTCGCTGACTGGGGTGGCGCGGCTTTGTGGATGCTGGACGTTGAAAGCGAAGATGCTGTCGCGCGCCATGCGCTCGTGGCAAAGCATGGCGGTCATGCGCGATTGGTTCGCGGTAGCGATGCGGCGCGCCAATTCGCATTCCCGCCAATGTCCGAACAGGAGCGCGCGCTTTCACTATCGGTCAAAGCTGCTTTTGATTCTCTCGGCCTCTTCAATCCCGGCCGGATGGGACTCTGATGCGCACGAACTTCTCGCTCGCACAACTCGCCGATCCCGATCTTGCCGCCGCCGAGCGCGCGTTGCGCGCCTGCGTGCATTGCGGTATCTGCACCGCCACATGCCCCACCTATGTGCTGCTTGGCGATGAGCGCGATGGGCCACGCGGCCGCATCGTAATGATGCAGGAAATGCTGGAGGCGGATGCGGTTCCTTCCGCAGAAACCGTTCATCACATCGACCGCTGCCTGTCATGCCTCAACTGCCGCACCGCATGCCCATCCGGTGTGGACTATGCGGAGCTCATCGACACCGCGCGCGCACATATCGAAACGCACTACCGCCGCCCGCTTTCCGAGCGGCTTCTGCGCGGGTTTGTGGCGAACATGTCCGTGCGCCCATCGCTGATGCGTTTCGGTATGATGCTGGCGCGCCTCTTCGCGCCGATTTCGCGGCGGTTGCCCGGTGCGCTAGGTGCGATGGCGGAGGTTGCACGGAAGGCACAATCTGATGCACCCGACACCTTCACGCTCGAAACTTCGTCCGATGCGATGCGTGTCGCCGCGATGCCCGGCTGCGTGCAGCGCGTGCTGGCTCCATCCATCGACCCCGCCATCGCGCGCGTGCTGGCGCGGCGAGACATCACCGCCGTTGCGCTTGAAGGCGCAGGTTGCTGCGGCGCGGTAGCCCATCATCTTGGCCGCGAGGACGAAGCGCGCGACTTCGCCAAACGTGCCATCGAAGCATTCGAGAGAAACGGCGCCGCGCATGTTTCCATTGGCGCCACAGGCTGCGTCGTGCACATGAAGTCGTATGCCGATCTCTTTCGCGCCGACGCGCATTGGCATGCGCGCGCTACGGCGTTTGCAGCGAAGGTGCGCGATTTCACCGAGCTGGCGGAGCCCAAATCCGCCAGGCCGCCGAGTGAACTGCGCGTTGCCTATCACGCGGCTTGCTCACTTCAGCACGGCATGCGGCTCGCTGGACAGGGGGAGGCATTGGCGGCTACCGCCGGGCATGAGGTTCTGTCCGTTCCGGAAGGCCATCTGTGCTGCGGATCGGCGGGAAGCTATAGCCTGCTTCAGCCCGAACTTTCCGGCGCCCTTCGCGCGCGCAAGCTCGGCAACATTCGCACACTTCAACCCGATGTGATCGTGTCGGGGAACATCGGCTGCCTTCATCATCTTTCCGGCGCGGACGCGCCGCCAGTGCTGCATCTGGCAGAGCTTCTGGACTGGTCGGAAGGCGGACCCGTTCCGCCAGCACTGGCGCATTTGAAAGCCGTGGATTAGGCTTTTCCTATGCGTATGGCCGTCGCACTTCTTGCGCTTGTGCTTTCGCCGCTTCCCGCGGTGGGCCAGCCTTTGCCTAAGCAGATTCCGCCAAAGCCGGTGCAGAAACAGCCGAATCCGCAAGCCGAACTTGACAAGTTGTTTCAGCAGCTCGCGAAAGCCGGAACGGAAGAGGAAGCGCAAGCGCTCGAGGCGCGCATTCAGAGTGCGTTTGAGCATACGGGTAGCCCGAGCATTGATCTTCTGATGTCACGCAGCAATCAGGCGCTCGAAGCAGGCGATTCAAAAACCGCGGGCAAGCTCTATACTGCGATCATCGGTTTTGCGCCCAACTATGCCGAAGCCTGGAACCGGCGCGGGCAATTGCTGGCCGCGAGTGGCGATGATGCCAACGCCATGATTGCCCTGCAAAAGGCCGTGCAGCTCAATCCGCGCAACTTCGTGGCGCTCATGGCGCTCGGCAACATGCTCGATGAGTATGGGAACAAGCCAGCCGCCTTGCAGATGCTGCGCCGCGCGTTCGCGCTCGATCCACACCTGCCCGGCCTCGATCGCCATGTGCGCGAATTGTCTCGTGCGGTGGAAGGTCAGGAACTCTAGCTTCCACCCACGAACACAACGCGCAGCAGGTTCGTCGATCCGGGTGTGCCGAGGGGCACGCCTGCCGTAACGACAATTCGCTCTCCCGCGCCCGCAAAACCTTCGCGATAGGCAATGCTGGCCGCGCGTTCGGCCACATCATCCAGATCGTGTGCATCTTCTGTCAGCACACAATGAAGACCCCAAGCTATGCAAAGCCGGCGTGCGGTTTGCTCGCTGGGTGTCAGTGCAATGATGGGTGCTTCGGGTCTCTCACGTGCGGCGCGAAGCCCTGTCGAGCCGGAACCCGTCCAGCATACGATGGCACGCGCGTGAATGGTGTGGGTCACCTGTTGCACGGCGTGCATGATAGCATCGGCGGTGGTCTCTTCCGGCGTGCCGCGCTGTGCATCCACGATGGATTGATAGAGCGGATCGGCTTCGGCAGCCTGCGCGATGCGGTCCATCATCGAGACTGCATCAACCGGATATTGGCCCGAAGCAGTTTCGCCCGAAAGCATTACGGCGTCTGCACCTTCGAACACCGCGCCTGCCACGTCTGAGACTTCAGCGCGTGTCGGCACGGGCGACTGCAGCATGGATTCCAGCATCTGTGTTGCGACAACCACCGGCTTTCCAGCACTGCGCGCTGCGCGGATGATCTGCTTTTGGCGACCGGGCACGGCTTCGGGCGGAAGCTCCACACCCAAATCTCCACGCGCCACCATCAGCGCATCGGATAGTTCAATGATGGCGTCGAGTTGCTCCAGCGCCTTGGGTTTCTCGATTTTGGCCAGAACGCCGGCCCTCCCGCGCACTTCTTTGCGCAGTGCCGCAACATCTTCGGGCCGCTGTACAAAGGAAAGCGCTATCCAGTCCACGCCCAGTTCCAACGCGGCGGAAAGGTCGGCGCGATCCTTCTCCGTCATGGCTGAGACAGGAAGAAGCGTATCAGGCAGGTTGATGCCCTTGCGATCCTTGACCTCGCCGCCGATCTCCACGATGGCTTCTGCGGAGTCGGGTTTTGCCGCGAAGGTGCGCAGGCGCACCTTGCCGTCATCGATCAGGAGGCCGTGCTTCTGCCTGAGGGCGGAAAACACTTCGGCGTGGGGTACAGGCAGGACATTGGGATCATCGGACGCAGATTCGCGCACCAGTTTGAGCCGCTGACCTTCCCTGAGCATCAATTTTCCACCGGGCAACGTACCCAATCGGATCTTGGGTCCTTGCAAATCGGCAAGAATGGCGATCGGGCGCCCTTCCTCGGCCTCCAGCGCGCGGATGCGGCCGTAAAGCTCGCCAAGCAAGACGTGCGAAGTATGACTCATATTGATGCGGAACACGTCCACGCCAGCTTCAAACAGCGCTTTCAGCTGCTCTGGCGAAGAGGACGAGGGGCCAACGGTGGCTACAATCTTGGTCTTGCGTCTGCGTCGCATGAGGCGACCCTAACCTAATCGGATAGCGATTGCGTGAAGTCGGTTTTGGTTCCCGTATCCACTTCGAAAAAGCCCTTCCGGTCGAAGCCCCGCGCCGCGCAGGAACCCCGACCGATGGCTTGAAAGGTATTTCCAGTGGCAACGCAGAAGCTCTTGTTTCCGTCCCAGCTTCCTGCCCCGCCGTTGCTTGCAAACAGGTAATAGTAACGAGCGTCCAGCTTTCCCGAGAGGATGGCGCGGCATTTCCTGGGGCTTATGGTCCACCAGCCTTCGCTCATCCAGTCCGTGCCGTTGAAGCGCCCCAGCGCAACCTTCATCGGCCTGACCGTCTGGTTGCAGACCTTCAAATCGGCCCAAGCTGGCGAAGAGGCCAGTATAAGGGCGGCAAGAAGTGGAGCAGTCAGGGTGCGTCGCATGGCGTTAACGCAATGGTGTCGCCCATGCGCACAAAGCTGTCAACGCGCGCGCAAAGCCGGTCTAGGGTGGAAAAGCCATGGCTGATCTTCCTTTCGAGCGCATTGCGCCCACCCAGTCCGTCGATCTCATCTTCCTGTGCGATCATGCGTCCAATGCCCTTCCCGAGCCCTATGGTACTCTGGGGCTTGATGAGGGCGCTTTTGCGGCACACATCGCCTTTGACATCGGGGCCGCTGCTGTTACTCGCACACTGGCATCGGCATATGGCGCGACCGCCATCCTCGCGCGCTGGTCACGCCTTCTGATCGACCTGAACCGCGGAGCCGATGACCCGACGCTGGTGATGCGGCTCTCGGACGGACGAATCATCCCGGGCAACCGGGACGCAGATGAGTCCGAAATCGTGCGGCGTCGCGCAGACTATTTTGATCCCTATCATAAAACCGTTGCCGCCGAGATCGATGCAATGCTCGTAGAGGGACGGACGCCAGTTATCGTCTCCATGCACAGCTTCACGCCGGTATGGAAGAGCTCACGCCGACCATGGGAGGTCGGGGTCCTGTGGGATCGCGACGGCAGGCTTGCCCGGCCACTGATGGACGCTTTCAAGCGTGCGGGTTTTGTAACCGGAGACAACGAGCCTTATTCCGGCGAACTGGAAAACGATTGCATGTATGTGCATGGCACGATGCGCGGTCTTCCGCATGTGCTGATCGAAATGCGTCAGGATCTTATTGGAACGGATGAAGATGCCCGTGCCTTCGCGGAGCGATTGAAACCACTTTTAGACGAGGCGCTTAATGTTATGGGGCCTCCCGTTGTGAAATTCACGCGGCCTCTTATGCCGCCAAAAGGAGATACGCCGATGGACGAGAAAATGCGTACCGAGCTGGAAGCAGCCACCTTTCGGCGCCTCGTGGCACATTTGCGCGAACGCACCGATGTGCAGAACATCGATCTGATGATTTCTGGCGGGTTCTGCCGAAATTGTCTCGGGGACTGGTATCGCGAGGCTGCGGCGGACAAAGGCATCGCCATTGACAAGGATGCGGCGCGCGAACTGGTATACGGCATGCCGCAGGCCGAGTGGAAAGCGCGCTACCAGACCGAAGTTTCGCCGGAAAAACAGGCTGCTTTCGCCGCCGCTCAAAAGACCCACAGATAGCGGCAGCAATACAGTTGCGAGGCCTCTGGGCAGGGGCTAGCTTCCGCGCCCTTCGCAATTTGAGGATCGTACGATGGCCAAATCAGGCTTCGCGAAAGAGCACCTTCGTTCCTTCATCGAGCGCATTGAGCGACTTGAAGAAGAAAAGGCTGCGCTCGCTGCCGATATCCGCGAGGTCTATTCCGAGGCGAAGGGGCAGGGCTTTGATACGAAGATCATGCGTCAGGTCGTGCGCCTCCGGAAACTCGACAAGGCCGAGTTTCAGGAGCAGGAAGCCATTCTCGATCTGTACATGAGCGCGCTTGGCATGCGCCGATAGGCATCAGCTCGCTGCGCGCTTCGGCTCTTCCGCTTCTTCGCCTGTATCCAGACCCAATTCCTTGAGCTTGCGATAGAGCGTGGACCGGCCGATGCCGAGTCTGCGCGCCACTTCGGACATGTGACCTTCATAGCGAGATATGGCAAGGCGGATGATCTCGGATTCGATCTCATCCAGTTTGCGCATGTGACCCGCGCCGTCAGTCGCTGAAAGTGCGTAAGGCGAGGCGGCATGTACGGGCTGTGCCGCAATGACCGGAGGTCCGCCCGGAACAAAGGCCTGTGGCTCGCTGGCCATGGGTGCAGCCACCGTGCGACGGACGCCGGCTTCGACACCCATTGCCGCGGCAATCTGCGGGAAGTCGCATACATCCAGCATTACGCCATCGCAAAGAACCACCGCTCGAAAGATCGTGTTCTCGAGTTGGCGCACATTGCCCGGCCAGCCGAAGCGTTTGATCAGATCTGTCGCTTCCAGTGTCAGGCCGCTCACGGGCTTGCTTTCCTCGGCGGCAAAGCGTGCGATGAAATGCTGCGCCAGCGCCGGAATATCATCCTTTCGCTCGCGCAATGGCGGCACGAAAATCGGGAAAACATTCAGGCGGTAGTAGAGATCTTCCCGAAACAACCCTTCGCGCGTCAGCTGCGCCAGATCGCGGTTGGTGGCGGAGATGATTCGCACGTCGACTTTGACGGGCCGTTTGGAGCCGATAGGATCGACTTCGCCTTCCTGCAGCGCGCGTAGCAGCTTCACCTGCATGTCGAGTCTCAGTTCACCAATTTCGTCGAGGAACAGAGTGCCGCCATCGGCTTCCTGGAATTTGCCGAGGTGTTTGTCGGTGGCCCCGGTGAAGGAACCTTTTTCATGGCCGAACAGGATGGATTCGATGAGGTTTTCCGGAATCGCGCCGCAGTTCACAGTCACGAAAGGTTTGCCCGCGCGTTCGGATGAACCCTGAATGGCGCGCGCGATCAATTCCTTGCCTGCTCCGGATTCGCCTTCAATCAGGATTGGAATGTTGGATTGTGCCGCTCGCTGGCCGAGCCGTATTACCTGCTTCATCTCCGCGCTGGAGGCGATCAGGTCTTCAAACACAAGGCGGTTCTCTGTCTTCTTCTTCAGGCGGGTTACTTCGCCTGACAGGACGCCGATCTTGAGCGCATTGCGGATCGAAACGGTAATGCGTTCCGGACTCGCAGGTTTTACGAGGAAGTCGCTGGCGCCCGCCCGCATGGCTTCCACCGCGGAATCGATCCCCCCCTTGGCGGTCAGAACAATGACTGGAAGATCCGGATGGGTACCTCGCAGAGCCGCTAGAACTGCCATGCCGTCCATGTCTGGCATGACCAGATCAAGCAGCATGAGAGATATCTGTTCGCCGCGCGGACCTTTGATAAGCTCCAGTGCTGGCGTGCCGCCTGGCGCGGTCACTACATTCATGCCGGAGCGTGTGATGGCCGCTTCCAGCAGCCGGCGCTGTACGGGATCGTCATCAACAATCAGAATAGTCTGCGCCATGGCGGGACACTTTCATAATTCGCAGCGCAGGATTGCTTGTGGTTGGTAAAGGTGGATTTAAAAAGTCCCGCTTTGGAGCAGGAATTCGGGTTTCGCTCGCGATGGTGAATGTTTGGTAAAGGACACTGACAACGAAGACGGGCTTGTGCGACGGCTCTCGCGGTTTGCGCGCGTTTCCGCCGGTCTGTCGGGAGTGGCTGCCCGCGGCGCGGGCCGCGCGCTGGCCGGCACGCAGGCGATGAGTGCCGCGAACGCCGCTGATCTCACACGCGTTTTGGGAAATTTGCGCGGGCCTGTGATGAAAGTGGCGCAATTTGTGGCGACTGTTCCGGGCGTATTGCCGGCGGAAGTTGCGCGCGAACTCATCCAGCTGCAGTCAAATGCGCCAGCGATGGGCCCAGGCTTCGTCAAGCGCCGCATGATGGCCGAGCTCGGCGCTGATTGGGAAAAGAAGTTCAAGAGCTTCGATCGAAATGCCGCGCATGCAGCCTCATTGGGACAGGTGCACCGCGCCGTGGCCAAGGACGGAACATTGCTTGCGGTAAAGTTGCAGTATCCCGATATGGGCGCGGCCGTGCAGGCGGATGTGCGTCAACTCAAGACAATCCTTCAGCTTCAACGAAGCGTGGACGGCACGATCGACACCCGTGAGATCGGCGAGGAGATCGCCCAAAGGCTCGCCGAAGAACTCGATTACGCGCGTGAGGCCGCGCACATGCGCCTTTATCGCGCGATGCTCCAGGATCGTGCCGACATTGCCATTCCGGTTCCGGTCCCTGCCCTCACGACCAAGCGCCTGCTCACGATGAGCTGGCTGGATGGCAGACCGCTTGCCGCAATTGAAAACGCGGACTGCGAAACGCGCAATGCCGTGGCTACCGCATTGTTCAAGGCGTGGTGGCGACCGTTCGCGCGCTTTGGCGCGATCCACGGCGACCCTCATCTGGGCAATTATTCGGTGCGCGAGGATGGCGGCATCAACCTGCTGGATTTCGGCTGCATACGGACGTTCTCACCCTCTTTCGTGGAAGGTGTGATCGACCTTTACCGTGCCATTCAGCGCAACGATGAAAAGGCGGCAGCGAAGGCATATCGGGCCTGGGGCTTCAGGAAAATTGACCCAGAACTTGTCTCGGTACTCAACATGTGGGCGGGGTTCATCTTTGATCCGTTGCTCGATGATCGCGTGCGCATTGTCGACAATGGTGTCTCCGCTGCCGAGTATGGTCTGAAGCAGGCCAACGACATGCATGCGCGTCTGAAGAAGATTGGCGGTGTGCGGGTGCCACGCGAATTCGTGTTCATGGATCGTGCGGCTGTCGGGCTGGGCGGCGCTCTCATCCGCCTGCGCGCGGAATTGAACTTCCACAATCTTTTCGAAGAGGAAATCGCGGATTTCGATGTCACCGCGCTTGCCGAACGTCAGCGCGAAACGTTTAAGGCGGCAGGCGTGCCGCTTCCGGAGGGTGCATGAGCGACAAGCCGGACTATTGGCGCTACTGGGCCGCACAAGCTTCGGAAGTCTCCCCGCTCTATGCTCGCCTTGCTCTCGCAATTGGTGAGAGCGAGGAGTTGCGCTCGCTCGCCGCACGCGCAAGGTCAGGTCAACCTCACGCCAACATGATCCTCGGAGCCGTGCATTTCCTGCTGCTGCGAGGACGTGCGCACCCGCTCGCGCGCTTCTATGCGACATTGGGAGGATCGTCCTCGCCTACGGAAGAAGACCCATTTCCAGAATTCGCGGATTTCGTGAAGCTGCACGAAAGCGAAATCTCGTCCCTGATCGAAACGCGCGTGACGAATACGAACGAAGTTGGGCGTAGCGCGTTGCTGCATCCGGGCCTTCGTGCTGTCGCTGAGAAAGCCGGTGCGCCGCTCAACATCATAGAGATTGGCCCAAGCGCGGGCCTCAACCTCATCTGGGATCGCTATGGTGTGCGCTTCTTGCGCGGTGGTGTGGTTGTTGCCGAAAGCGTTACCGATGGTGCGCTGCTGCTCGATTGTGAATTGCGTGGAAACGCCGTGCCACCGCTCGGCAACGTTCCACCGGTGGCCCGGCGCATTGGGCTCGAACTCAATCCTGTCGATCTCAATGACGAAGGCGATCGCGACTGGTTGCGCGCGTTGATCTGGCCGGATTTGCCTGCGCGCCTCGCCCGTCTCGATCAGGCCATCGCGCAATATCGTAGCACTGAGGACGTCATCGAAATCCGCCCCGGTGACGCGCTGGATAACCTCCTGCCTGTTTTGCGGGGAATTCCCGAAAATGAGCCGGTCTGTGTGTTCCACACCATCGCGCTTTATCAATTCAGCCGCGAGATGCGGCAAACGGTGGAAGACTTGCTCACAGTCGCTGGTCTCCGCCGCCCGGTTTTTCGGCTGTCTTTCGAGCAGGAAGATCGCGCACGCACCTTCGGCGCCCAGCTTTCGCTCATCCGCTATCACGACGGTATGCGGGAGGCGAAGCTGCTCGCCGATTGCCAGCCTCACGGGGCTTGGATTGAATGGCGAGCCTGATGGTGCGAGCTTAAGGCATGACCGACGATCTGCTCGATGAAGACCGGCCGATAATCCCCGAGGGGTTCCGGCGCATGGAATGGTTCCGCGGCTTTGGCCGCCAAATGGGTCCGCTCTATCAACGCAATGAGCCTGGTGGTGGTTATACGCGCGCATTCCAGGTCTGCGAGCACCACACCAATGGCATGATGAACTGCCATGGCGGAATGCTCATGGCCTTCGCCGATACAGCCTTCGGCCATATTGTTTCTCTGGTGAAGCCAGATCGCTATTGGGTCACGGTGCGGCTTGTCACGGATTTTCTATCCGCGGCGAAGCTGGGCGATTGGGTGGAAGGCACCGGCGAAGTGATCGGCGTTGATGACGACATATTCACCGTGAAGGGGCGCATCTGGTGCGGTGACCGCGACATCCTGACAGGAACGGGTATCTTCAAGACATTGGGCAAGCGCCAGGGCCCGATTACACACCGGCGCCTTTGACATGTCTGAAAAGTCGACGCGTGAAACCTACATGCAGAGCGAAGGGCCGCTTGCTGTATTTGCGGGCGTTTCGCCTTCCGCGCCCGAATGGTTTGCGTCGGCCGTCAATGTCATCCCTGAGAGTGCGTATGTGGATGTCGAGGGGGCGGCGATACACTACCTGCGCTGGGGTGATCGGTCTCGCCCCGGTCTTCTACTTGTGCATGGCAATGCCGCGCATGCCTATTGGTGGAGCTTCATCGCGCCATTTCTGGCGCGAGACTACAATGTTGCGGCAATGGATTTGTCCGGCATGGGCGATTCCGGATGGCGCTCAGGCTATTCCATGGAATTGTTCGCGCGTGAGCAACTGGCCGTGTGTGAAGCGGCGGGAATGTTCGGCCCCGGTGAGCCCCCCATTATTGTCGGCCACAGCTTCGGCGGCTTCGTCACAATTCTTGCCGGGGCGCTGCATGGGGACCGGTTGGCGGGAACGGTGATCGTCGATTCGCCGGTGAACCCGCCGGACCGCGAGGGCGGTCCGCCCAACCGGGAGATCAAGCCGCACCGCGTGTACCCCACGCTGGCCGCTGCGCTAGCCCGCTTCCGTCTTATGCCGCCACAGGGCTGCGACAATCTCTATATTGTCGATTGGGTTGCCCGCCATTCGCTGAAAGCGGTGGAAGGTGGGTTCACCTGGAAGTTCGACCCGGCGATCTGGCGGCGCTTTTCGATTGGTGACACCGCCCAGCGATTGCGGGAAACCCGCTGCCGCATTGCCATCTTCCGCGGCGAAAACTCCGTGCTCCTGCCCCCGGAGATTGGCGAATACATGTTCAATATGCTTGGCCGGTCCGCGCCGGTTGTAGAGATTCCACAGGCGCAACACCACGTCATGCTGGATCAGCCGCTCGCGATGGTGGCCGCGTTGCGGGCACTTTTGGCCGATTGGGACCATTCCACACCCACACGCCGTATTTGACGCTCATTTTTGCTGCAGTGCCGTTGCCCCCCGGACCCCCTTTGCTATAGTCCGGCCACTTCGCGCATACCGATTGGGGACGACCATGGCTGCAGACACCGGGCACTACGAATCCGGCAAAATGGATATCCGGGAGCAACAGAGGACTTGGGCAGGCTTCACGGGCCTCGTCAAATGGACGACCGTCAGCATCGTCGTGCTCATGATCCTGCTCGCGTTCTTCCGCACGCACTCCGGCTGAGCAGAAACGCTCGCGCGCCATGAAACTCGCAATATTGAAAGAGCGCCGCGCCGGTGAAACGCGTGTGGCTGCAACACCGGAAACGGTAAAGAAGCTCAAGGGGCTCGGGCTCGAAATCGTCGTGGAATCCGGCGCTGGCGCAGCTGCACGCTTTGCCGATGCTGATTATTCGGGAGCGGGCGCTGCCATCGCCACCGATTTTGCAGGTACGCTCGCCGATGCGGACATTGTGCTGAAAGTGCGCGGCCCCGATCAGGCGGAAACTGCGGCCATGAAGAAGGGGGCCGTGCTGGCCTGTCTTCTTGCTCCGTACACCGAGAACGATGCCATTGCGAAGCTGGCCACTCAGGGCGTTTCGGCCTTCGCAATGGAATTCATCCCGCGCATCTCGCGGGCACAGGCGATGGACGTGTTGTCCTCTCAGGCCAATCTGGCCGGTTACAAATCGGTGATTGACGCCGCTGCCGCTTTCGGCCGGGCATTTCCGATGATGATGACGGCCGCTGGCACGATTGCTCCTGCGCGCACATTCATCATGGGCGTGGGCGTTGCTGGTCTTCAGGCCATCGCCACGGCGCGCCGGCTTGGCGCCATCGTTTCGGCAACCGACGTCCGCCCCGCCACCAAGGAACAGGTAGAGTCCCTCGGTGCAACGTTCGTTGCTGTGATCGATGATGAATTCAAGCAGGCCGAGACCGCTGCGGGCTATGCCAAGCCGATGAGCGCGGAGTATCAGGCCAAGCAGGCAGCCCTTGTTGCCGAGCACATCAGGAAGCAGGACATCGTCATCACCACGGCACTCATTCCAGGGCGCAAGGCACCGGTGCTCGTGACCGAAGAGATGGTGAAGACGATGAAACCTGGCTCGGTGATCGTGGATCTCGCGGCAGAGCAGGGGGGCAATTGCCCGCTCACCAAGGCCGATGAAGTGATTGAAGCGCATGGCGTGACGATCATGGGCCACACCAATCTGCCCGCGCGGCTCGCCGTGGATTCTTCCAGCCTCTATGCACGAAACCTCTTCAACTTCGTCAGTCTCATCGTGGACAAGAAAACCGGCGCATTGGCGCTGAACTGGGACGACGAGATCGTGAAGGGCGCGGGTCTCACGCGCGATGGCGAAATCGTGCATCCGGCATTGAAGGGCTAGTACGATGGAACACCTCACAGCCGATCCGTTCATCTTTCGCCTGTCGATCTTCGTGCTGGCGATCTTCGTGGGTTATTTCGTGGTGTGGTCGGTCACGCCTGCGCTGCACACCCCGCTGATGAGCGTGACCAACGCCATTTCCTCCGTGATCGTTGTGGGCGCGCTATTGGCCGTTTCGGTTGCGACGCTCACGAGCGAGGACTGGATGTCCAAGCTGTTCGGCTTTTTCGCGCTGATCCTCGCCTCGGTGAACATTTTCGGCGGCTTCCTTGTGACCGCCCGCATGCTCGCCATGTACAAGAAAAAAGAGAAGTAAAGCGATGACTGCCAATCCGAATATCGCGGCGCTGCTCTATCTCGTCTCGGGCGTGCTCTTCATCATGGCGTTGCGCGGGCTTTCCTCTCCGGCCACGTCGCGCGCGGGCAATCGCAACGGCATGATCGGTATGGCCATCGCGATCGTGACCACATTGTGGGTTGCGGGCGTCTCCGATGCATTGACCTGGGGCATGATCGCTGTCGGTCTTGGCATTGGCGCGGCCATCGGCGCCGTGATTGCCAATCGCATTGCCATGACGGCGATGCCGCAGCTGGTTGCCGCCTTCCATTCGCTGGTCGGCCTTGCGGCCGTGCTTGTCGCCGCCGCCGCGCTCTATGCGCCCCAAGCCTATGGCATTGGCGAGCCTAGGGCGATTCACACCCAGAGCCTGGTGGAGATGAGCCTCGGGCTTGCGATTGGCGCCATCACCTTTGCCGGCTCGCTCATCGCCTTCGCCAAGCTCAACGGCAACATGTCGGGCGCGCCGATTCTCCTGCCTGCGCGGCACGTCCTGAACATCGTCATCTTCTCTGCCATTGTCGGATTGGTGATCTGGTTCTGCATGGACCAGCAGCCCTGGATGTTCTGGGCCATCGCTGTTCTGAGCTTCATTTTTGGCATCACGCTCATCATTCCGATCGGTGGCGCGGACATGCCGGTCGTCGTGTCGATGCTTAATTCCTATTCGGGCTGGGCGGCTGCGGGCATCGGTTTCACGCTGGAAAATACGGCCCTCATCATCACCGGCGCGCTTGTGGGGTCATCAGGCGCGATACTGTCCTACATCATGTGCAAGGGCATGAATCGCTCGTTCATCTCCGTCATCCTTGGCGGTTTTGGCGGCGAGACGGCGACAGCGGGCGGCAAGGTGGAAGCGCGGCCGGTGAAGCAGGGCAGCGCGGAAGACGCCGCCTTCATCATGAAGAATGCGGGCTCGGTCATTATCGTGCCGGGCTACGGCATGGCCGTGGCGCAGGCTCAACACGCCGTGCGCGAGATGGCCGACATTCTCAAGAAAGAAGGCGTCAAGGTTTCCTACGCCATCCATCCCGTGGCGGGCCGCATGCCAGGCCACATGAACGTCCTGCTGGCTGAAGCCAATGTGCCCTATGATGAAGTGTTCGAGCTGGAAGACATCAACTCCCAGTTTGCACAGGCGGATGTGGCCTATGTCATAGGTGCCAACGACGTAACAAATCCTTCCGCCAAGACCGACCCGAAGTCCCCCATCTTCGGCATGCCGATTCTGGATGTGGAAAAGGCCAAGACCGTGCTGTTCGTTAAGCGTGGCATGGGTTCGGGCTATGCCGGCGTGGAAAACGAGCTGTTCTTTCGCGATAACACCATGATGCTCTTCGGGGACGCCAAGAAGATGACCGAAGAGATCGTCAAATCGCTCGGTTAACTGCCCGCATATATTGACGAAATTGGGGTTGGCGCGGGCCGCGCCGCCCTCTATCTTCGCCCCCGCAATATCGTCAGGACCGCCCTATGACAGACGTGCCCCCGGACCAGCAGCCCCAAGCGCCCTATGCGGCGCCGCAGCCCGCGAGCCTGTTCAGCAATCCCTATGTGCTGGGTGGCGTGGCTCTGGCAGTCGTTCTGGTGCTTGGCCTCGGCGGCTATTTTCTGTTTTTCCACAAATCGGTCCCCGCGAAATATGCGAATGATCCGGTAAAGGCGAAGCTCGCCATGCGCACCGTATGCGAGGCGACGGTCGATCGTGTGCTCGACTATGGCGTGATCCCCTATACCGGCAAGATCGAAAGCAAGGATTCCGAGAAGACGGATAACGAGAAGCGCGTCATCTGCCGTGCCGGTGATGGCGCGACCAAATTCACCATTCTTGTGGACGTGGAATGCGATGATATGGCCGATGACAAGTGCCTCACGCTATTCAACGTCAAGAACAACGCGGGCGAGACGCTTTACCAGAAGTCCTGAGCGGGGCGTCGCGCCGATTTCAAGAGAATGGGCGCATGAGCATTCGCATCCGCGCGGCTGTCTTTCCGGCTGACACACATATCGGCGTGGCATTCATCAATGCCTTGCAGGCGTTTGAGCATGCGCTGGATCCTGACCGGCGCATCGACGCAGGTGTCGGCGATGACTATTTTGCGGTCCTTTATGACCGCATGCAGAAGGAAAATGGCTGCGCCTTCATCGCGGAAGATGACGAAGGACCCATCGGCTGGGCCGTCTTTGTGCCGGGTCAGGCGCCCGCCTATGTGGTGACCGGTCAGCGGGATGTCGGCTATGTCGCTGAACTTTTTGTCGAGGAGCGCGCACGTAAGCGTGGTGTCGGTCCGGCGCTCATCAAGACTTGCGAGGATGAAGCCCGCCGCCGCGGCCTGAAAGTAATGCGCATCGGGGTACTGAGCGCCAATGCCAATGCTGAACGCGTCTATCTGGCGCAGGGCTTTAAGCCTTATCAATTGGAATTGCGCAAGTTTCTCTGATTTCACCGCACTGCCATCACGGTTTTCGTATGCGCAAGCAGCGCCTATATTGATGGATATGGTGCAGCACGATCACGCCCACGAAGCATTGCGCAGCCACGATCATGGGCTCTGGACCCACGATCACCGCTTCCTCGCCCATGGGCACGAGCGCGCGGAAGCGCGTGCGCGTCTTGCGATGTATGTCACAGCCTTGTTCATGGTGGTGGAGATCGTGGCCGGTGCCGCCTATGGCTCCATGGCGCTGTTGGCTGACGGCATTCACATGGCAACCCATGTGGGCGCGCTTGGCTTGGCGGCTGGTGCCTATTGGCTCGCGCGCCGCTATTCGGGACACGCACGTTTCACCTTCGGTTCTGGAAAATTCGGTGATCTGGCAGCGTTTTCCAGCGCCATCGTGCTGGGACTTGCAGGATTTGGCGTCGCCTTCGAATCCGTTGAACGTCTTATTTCACCAGGTCCCATCGAATATGGTCCTGCGGTTCTGGTTGCCGCCATTGGCTTGGGCGTCAATCTTGTGTGCGCGCTGATCCTGCAAGGCTCCCATGAACACGGACATGATCATGCGCATGAAGGGGACCATGACCATAATATGCGCGCGGCCTATGTGCATGTTCTGACTGATGCGGTCACCTCGGTGCTGGCGCTGGTTGCGCTAATCGGAGGCTACTACTACGGCGCCTCATGGCTTGATCCCGCAGTTGGGATTCTTGGTGCTATCGTCATCGGCGTCTGGGCCTTCGGGCTTTTGCGCGATAGCGCGATGGTTCTGCTCGACGCTGAAGCCGATCCCGAGCTGGCGCGGGATATCCGCGCAATGGTGGAACAAAAGCTCGGTGCGCGTGTCGCCGATTTGCATTTGTGGCGCGTGGGCCCGGGTCATCACAGTCTGATCGTTTCGCTCGTCAGTGCCGACGAAACCAGCGCAGAAGCGATCAAACGGGAATTGCGCTCCAGCTACCCCGGCCTGTCTCACGTTACGATTGAAGTCGCTATTTGTGCGGACTGTGTCCCGGCTTGAGCATCTGTCCGCCGCCTGCGACCGCGAAGCCAAGCCCGAACGCCACGCCAGCCGCAACGCCTGCAAGCGGAACCGTTGTTGCGGCAAGGCCGAGCGCGAAGGCCGCGAGCCATATCAGCGGCGCAAACCGCATTGCGGTACGTAGCAGAAGCATGATGGCCAAAATCGAGGTGCCGAGCAGCGCCACGGCGGCACTGGTCTGGTAGCCGCCGAAGAGCTCGGCGTTGCGCACCATCAAGAGCCCGCTGATGGCGGTTGCGAGCCCCACAAGGCCTGAAAATCCGACCATGCTGCGATGATTGAGGTAGATGCCTGTCAGTCCGAACACCAGCATAAGATCGGTCGCAAAATAGGAAAGCGCCAGTACGTGCTCATCGAACATGCCGATGGTGGACGCGCTAGCAACGCGCAGAAGGCCGCCAACCAATGCCGTAAGACCGGAAAGCCGGATGAGAATGTCGTCGCGCATGTCACGCCTCTTTCGTCACGAAATCAAGCGCTTGGCTCGCGGTGCGAAGTCCATGATGGCGTTTGATTGGAGAGTTAAGAAATCTGTTCACACCTGCGCACATCGCATCGGCCCAGGGCGCATCCGGCGCGGCGGCCAACTCCGTTTTCAATGCCCCAATCATCTTCACGCGATGGCAGGCGATGATGGGTTCGGGGCTGCCATGGTCGTAAAGTGCTTCGGTCTCGCGCGCGAGAAAAGCATCTCGGTCCTTCACCTCCCAGCGCGCTTCATCGCTGGTTTCGCGCACATATTTGGTGTTGCGCCCCACGAACAGTGCCATTTGCAGCAGCGCGCGCGGCCGAAGATTGGCGCGGACACCGCAAATCTGTCGCGCCGCGCTCGCGAAGGTGAGCGCGTGGCTGAAATCGAGCCAGCTTACATTGTCGGCGATGGCGTTATCGCTTACCTGATCGACGGCAAGATCGAAATGCATCAGGTTCCATGCGGCCGCTCCCATCAGCGCATCGAACAGTTCGGCGTTGGGACGCCGCGCGGATTGCAGCACCCGTTCCAGAATGCCGTCGATGGAAAGAAGCACGAGGTCGCTTGCCGTGATTGGCACATCGCCACCGCCGCCGCTCCAGCGCAACAGCGCCTTGTCATAGAAACGGAATTCGGGAAGCCGCTCCTCGCGCGTGGCGCGCACGATGCTGCGGGTCAGTGCCAGAAGTAGTGGCAGCTTGGCTTCTTCGCCCAGCCGTTCGATCAGCGTGCCGGTGTTGACCGCATAAATCGCGCTGTGGCCGAAATCGGCATAGTGCGCCAGCGCCGTCGCGCCGAAGACCGGCATCAGATCGGCATAGGCGATTCCGTCACGCACCGCGCCGCGCACAAAGGTGATGGCATCGGCTTCCCGTTCCGCCTCTACAGCGGAGACAAATCCGTTCGCGTCCCAATCGCGCACGCCATCGGCATAAGGAAAGCTATCCGCGCCCTGTGTGTCCCATGCAAGATGATAAATCGGCTCGATCAGTGCGAGCAGGCGTTTCTCTGGTGTTGACGCATTCTCTGAAAGCAGAAGCCAGTCCGCCGCCGCTCCGTAAGCGTGGGTCATGCCGTCCTCCAGATGCGCATTGCGGAAGACTATTGCGTGGATCATCGCATCGCGCGCATCGAAGCCTGCCCGTTCCAGCCGTGCCACTTCGCGGGCGATCCTCGGCATGTCCACATCCTGTACCGCCGCCTCAAGGCCTTTCAGCGCGCGCGCGCGCAGTTCGCCGGCCGTTGGATCGGAGAGATCGAGATGGATTTCGCCGCCCGCGATGTGCACCGGATAGGTACGCAACGGATCTCGCCCCACCAACGCCTCGCCAGTCTGAAGATCGAACTTCCAGTTGTGCCAGTTGCAGGTGAGAACGCAGCCCGGCCCTTCCGTTCCCTCACTTAAGGGATAGCCTTCGTGTGGGCAGCGGTTGGCGATGGCGTAGATGCCGCCTTCATGTGCGATGAGAAGGATTTGCTTGCCGTCGCGGCGGATCACCTTGCGCCGCTTGTCTTTCAGGTCCGAAACGGAAATCCGTGTGGCGGTGAACATGGCGCGCCCTCTCTTTTATGAAAGTATATACTTTATAAATTAGACTGACCGCTTGATTAAAGCAAGTATTCGCTTTAGAAATTGTCGGACCATGGAATCCGCGAAATCCCGCCTTCTGGACCTCGTCAAACGCGATGGCCCCCTGTCTGCCGATGCCTTGGCCGAAAGCCTCGGCGTCACGCCCATGGCCGTACGCCAGCATCTCTATGCACTGGCAGAGGATGGCCTTGTTGCCGAAACCGCCGCCCCGCGCGCGGCGGGCGCGGGCAGGGGCCGCCCGGTCAAGCTGTGGCAGACCACCGGGAAAGCCGCAGCACATTTTCCCGATTCGCATTCCGCGCTGGCGGCCGAACTACTCGGCCAGATGAAGAAGGCGTTCGGCGACGAAGGCGTGGACAAGCTCTTGAAGCTGCGCACCGCCGATCAGGAACAGGCCTATCGCACGGCGATGGATGGCAAGAAGACCTTGAAGGCGCGGCTCGATGCGCTTGCCAAAATCCGCGAACGCGAAGGCTACATGGCCGCTGTGAAGAAGGATGGCGAGGCCTATGTGCTCGTAGAGAATCATTGCCCCGTCTGCGTGGCGGCGCGTGTTTGTCAGGGCCTTTGCCGCGAGGAGCTTTCACTCTTCCAGCGCATTCTCGGCAAGGATGCGAAAGTGGAACGCACCAGCCACATTCTCGCTGGCGCATCTCGCTGCGCCTATCGCATCACGCCCGCTTAGTTGTCACAAACAGGAAAGCTGCTGCAGTAGCCGAAATAGCAGCGACTGTGAGATTGGTCGCAATCATCCAAGCTGGCTGGGGAGCGAAGGTCGAACCCGCCAAAATAGAAATCATGGACGCGGCGCCCGTCAGCAGTCCCGGCCATAAGCCACGCCGCGCGACGAATGTGGTAACGGCGCTCGAACAGAACGAAGCTGCGACTACTTCCGCAACAAAAAAAGCGAACGCCGAACTTGGCAATGATCCTATAAAATCTGAAAAGAGCAGAAATTCTCCATCTGCCGTCGGTATTTGGGAGACCCAGATTTGCAGGCCAATCCATTCGAACGCGCCACGTATCACGAACGCGGTCAGCACGCCCGGAAACAATGCCGAGATCAGTCGAGCCATGAAATATCGATGCTCTATGTTGCTTGCACAATGCAAATACGCGCATTCAACATGATCTGCAAAAAGCAAAAGGCCGCCCGGAGCGGACGGCCTTTCGGAAACTTAGATGCGTGCGTACCTTATTTCGGCAGCAGGCCCTCGCGCTGCATGCGCTTGCGCTGCAGCTTGCGGTAACGGCGGATCGCCTCGGCGCGTTCGCGGGCGCGGCGTTCGCTCGGCTTCTCGTAATGGCCGCGCAGCTTCATCTCGCGAAAGATGCCTTCACGTTGCATCTTCTTTTTCAGCGCCTTCAGCGCCTGGTCGATATTGTTGTCGCGAACGATGATCTGCAAAGCAAAGGCTCCGGTGGCAGGTTTTAAGAGGCGCGGGTGATACCAGATGGTTCTGGCCCTGTCCAGAAACCCCGGCAGATATCTTGGGGCCGGAATCCCGGCATTTCCGCCCGGTTTCGCGGGTGTAAGCTGCTCCCCGGCCCGTTTCCGGGCGCTGTGAGGGGGTGTGATGCGAATATCTGGCCAAGTCTTTGTTTTGGGAGCGCTTTTGGGCGCCACCCTCCTTCTCGGCCCTTCCGCCATCGGAAAGCCGGTGCCGGACTATGACATTCTCATCACCGGGGGCACGGTCTACGACGGCTCTGGCGGACCCGGATTCGTGGGCGACGTCGCCATCAAGGCCGATCGTATCGTCTATGTCGGCCCCCATGCCCCCGGCAAAGCGGCGAAGGTCGTGGACGCCAAGGGCAAGGCCGTCTCCCCCGGTTTCGTAAACATGCTGAGCTGGGCGACCGAGAGCCTTCTCGTCGACGGCCGCGGCCAGAGTGATCTGCGTCAGGGCGTAACGCTCGAAGTTATGGGCGAGGGTACCTCGATGGGTCCGATCAACGGAGCGATGCGGGCCGCCATGACCCGCCGCCAGCAGGACATCAAATACACCGTCGATTGGACGACGCTGGGCGACTACCTCTCGCGGCTTGAGCGGCAGGGAATCGCGCCGAACGTCGCCTCCTTCGTCGGCGCGGCCACGGTGCGCGAGAACGAACTCGGCGAAGAGGATGTGGATCCCACCCCTGAACAACTCTCGCGCATGCAGGCGCTTGTGCATCAGGCGATGGAGGAAGGCGCGCTCGGTGTCGGTTCTTCGCTGATCTATGCGCCCGACAACTACGCCAAGACGCCGGAGCTGATCGCGCTTGCGAGCGAAGCGGGCAAATGCGGCGGCATGTACATCTCGCATATGCGTAGCGAAGGCCGCGACATCATGGGCGCGACCGACGAACTGATCGAGATCGGCAGGAAGGCGCATGTGCCGGTGGAGATGTATCACATGAAGCTGGGCGGCCAGCCCTATTGGGGCGAGTTGCCCGAACTCGTCGCCAAGATCGAAGCGGCGCGCGCCTCCGGCGTTCGCGTCACCGCCGACATGTACACTTACACCGCAGGTGCCACAGGTCTCGATGCGGCGATGCCCGTGTGGGTGCAGGCCGGCGGCGTGGAGAAATGGGTGGAGCGTCTGAAGAATCCAAAAAACCGCGCCAGGGTGCTCGCCGAAATGCGCGATCCCGACGCGAAATACGAGAACCTCTACCGCCTCGCCGGTCCTGAAGGGACGCTGCTGCTCGGCTTCAAGACCGAGAAGCTGAAGCCGCTCACGGGCAAGACGCTCGCGGCGGTCGCCAAGATGCGTGGCACCAGTCCCGAAGACACTATTATCGATCTCATCATCGCAGACGGCACGCGCGTGGATGTAGCCTATTTCCTGATGTCAGAAGAAAACGTGGCGAAGGAAGTGGCGTTGCCCTTCGTCAGCTTCGGCTCGGATGAAGCGGCGCAGGCGCCAGAAGGTGTGTTTCTGAAGAAGAATTCCCACCCGCGCGCCTATGGCAATTTCGTGCGCGTACTCGGCAAATATGTGCGCGACGACAAAGTCATCAGTCTGCCGGAGGCCATCCGCAAGCTGGCCGCGCTGCCGGCCTCCAATCTCTCGTTGAAGGATCGCGGCATGCTGAAGGATGGCTATTTTGCCGATCTGGTGATCTTCCATCCCGACACGGTGCAGGACCACGCGACCTATGACGAGCCGCAGCAATTCGCCACCGGCGTCTCCGATGTGTTTGTCAACGGCGTGCAGGCGCTGAAAGACGGCGAGCCCACCGGCGCACATTCGGGCCGCTTCGTGCGCGGCCGTGCCTGGACTGGTTACAGGGATGGCGGCTGTCGCGCTTCGGCGAGTGACTGGACCTACGCGAAGTAGCGTCCGCTACTGCGCGCTTTTCTCCAGAAGCTCTTGCAGCCTGTCTTGCCAAAGCTCGGCCCATGTGTGCGTGCCGTGTCCGTGCGTTTGCTCGCTCGCGGGGATCAGCACATAGGTACCGCGCCTCAGGCGGGCGGCTTCCTTCTCAGCGATGCCGAGCTCCGGCGGATTGATGAAATCGTCCGCCGAATTCACCCACATCACCTGCGCCTTGACCGTTTCGAGCTTGGGTGAAGGATCGTAGTTGCGTGAGGAATCCACCTGATAGAGGAGGTCGTTGGCATCGAGATCGCCAAGCCGAGCCGTCATCTGCTTTTCGTAATACGAATCGGCGGCATCTCGCGTGGGCAGATCCTTCTGCATCGGGATCGGCGCGCTGCCCGCAATCAGCAGCATGTCCACGGCGGTGCGAAGACCTTCTTTCGGCTCAGACATGTATTCGCCGCCCATATACGCGGGGTCGGACGTGATCGCGTCCATTGTCATTTTTCGCCACAGCCGGTTACGGCCCGCGATCTCGACCGGAAGGCAGGCAAGCGGCATCAGCGCATCGACGAAGTCCGGATACATTTCACCCCACATGAAGGCGTGCATGCAGCCCATGGATGTTCCCATGACCAGCCGCAGATGATCGACCTTTAGTCCTTTCAACAGAGCCATTTCGCCGCGCACCATGTCACTATAGTCGTAGTGCGGAAATTTCGCGTGTAGCCCGTCGCTCGGCTTGGAGGATTTTCCGTGCCCGATATCGTCGGGAAGGATGATGTAATACTTCGCTGGATCCAGCAGTCTTCCCGCTTTAAACAAGACATCGGCAAATTGTGGCCGTAGGAATTGGTGGCCCGATCCGCCCGTTCCATGCAACACCAATACTGCGTTGGTCACGCGCCCGCTGGCGTCGCGCTTTGGCGTGCCGAGCGTGGTGAAATGAAGCCTCAGTTCCGCAAGAGTTTCGCCGGTGCCGAATTTGAAATGCGAAACGGCAATTTCCCCTTCCTTTGTCGCGGGTTCCGCCGACAATGTTGTGCTCGACCCTGCCAGAATCAGAAGCGCGGCGAGAACAGACCTGATCATCATGCTCATACCCTTCATGCGTCTGCGCCGCATTGTGCCGCGATGCCGTTCGTGATGAAACCGTCACAGCAAGATTGGGACGTCGGTCCATGAAAAAACCGGATGTGATCATCATCGGCGGGGGCATCGCCGGCGTGTCGCTGGCCGGCAGACTCGCAGGCCGTGCGAAGGTGCTGCTGCTGGAGCGCGAGAACCAGCTTGCCTATCACACCACGGGGCGTTCCGCAGCGATGTTCGTGGACGCCTATGGCAACGCCAAAGTGCGGGAATGGACGCGCGAGTCGCGGCCCTTCTTTGAGAAGCCACCCGAAGGCTTCACCGATATGCCGCTCTTTCATCGAAGGGCCACTATTGCAGTGGCGCAGCCTGGTGAGGAACCACATATCGATCTGTTGCTTGCCGAAAGCCCCGAGGATGTGCAGCCCATCAATGCGGAGAAAGTTTTTGGGCTTGTTCCTATCCTGCGCCGGGACCGGTTTTCCAAATTCGCATTCCAGCCGCGAACGGCCGATATCGATGTTCATGCGCTATTTGAAGGCTTCCGACGCATGGCGCTGCGCGGCGGCGCGGAAATTCTGACCGGACGGAACGTGAAGGGTGTCGAATACGGTGCGCAGGGCTGGACGGTTCGTGCGGGCGAAGAAACCTATCGCACGCCCATCGTTGTGAATGCCGCCGGTTCCTGGGGCGGGGTGATCGGGCGTCTCGCCGGTCTCGGCGACTTGGGTTTGATGCCGCTCCGCCGTACCGCCGTGATGATCGCTCCACCTGATGGCTATGATATCGTCGATTGGCCGGTCGTTATGGCTGCGACAAGCCAGTTCTATTTCAAGCCGGATGCCGGGAATTTTCTCGCCTCTCCGGAGGACGAAACGCCTTCCGAGCCCTGCGATGCGCAGCCGGAAGAAATCGATGTCGCGACCATCGCGCATCGCATCGAGGAAGCCACCACCATGCAGGTGCGTCGCATTGTGCGCCGCTGGGCGGGTCTTCGCACCTTCACGCCGGATCGCACGCCGCACTTCGCGTTCGATGAAGCCGCGAAGGACTTTTTCTGGCTGGTGGGGCAGGGCGGCTATGGCATGCAGACCTCGCCTGCTATATCCGAACGCGCCGCAAATCTGATTGCGGAGCGGTTCGCTTAGTCGACATTCACCAATCCGGCCGTGGGTCTGGCCTCACCGGGCAGGGGCCTGATATCTTGTGCGCACACAAGGAAAAAAGCGGCAATTTCCAGCAACGATGCGCATTCTCAGCGGGTTGAAAACGATTGGACGTTCCTCCTGGCGCGACAAAGCGCTGCTGGCGGAGGCCGGATTCGTGCTCGTGCTCGCCTCCATCGCAATTCGGCTGGTGCCGTTCAAGCGCATTGCGCAGGTCGCGAGCGCGCCGACCGGCCGGCTGTTGCCACAGGAGGAACGCCTGCCCGAAATCCGCCGCATCCGCTGGGCCGTGGTGGCATGGGCAGACCGCGTACCGTGGCGCGCCATGTGCTTTGAACGAGGCCTCAGCGTGCATTGGATGATCCGTCGCCGGGGCGTTCCGTCAATCATGCATTATGGCGCCGTGCTGGATCCCGACGAGGGACTTTTGGCCCATGTCTGGATCAAGGATGGCGATGTACCGATCATCGGCTGCGAATCGGAAAGCCGTTTCCGTCTCTTGGCGTCCTTCCCCGGCACGCCAGCGTGAGCAAGGACGGCGCCTCCTTAGTCGAAAGGAATTCCGTGTCCGCGCCCCAAGTCCCTGAAGCCGCGTCGTCGCTTCGGCATTCCGCCGTGACCTTTATACGTGGCTTCGTTGAATTCTCCGGCAGGAAGATCGTGTGGGCCGGATTGCTCATGGCCGTAGGCGCCGTTCTGGAAAGCATTGGCATCGTTCTGCTCATTCCGCTTCTCAGCGTGGTTCTGACGCCAGCTGTCGGGGGCGATGCACTACATCATCACGTGCAGGACGCCTTGGCGCATACCGGAATTCACAGCCATCTCGGCCAGCTTGCACTGCTGTTTTCGATCTTCATCGCATTGATGATTCTTCGCGGACTTGTGATGCTTTGGCGCGATGTCCGGATCACGCAGCTGCGTGTGTATTTTCTGGAGGCCCAGCGCGAGCAGCTCATGCGCTCGCTGGCTTCGGCAAGCTGGGACCGCGTTCTGGGCCTTCGGCATGCGCGTGTCGTTCATGCCATGGGCGGGGAAATCGGCAATGTGGCAATGGCAACCGCCGTTGCGCTGCAATGTACCATCTCGGTGGTGCTGCTGATTGCTCAGGTGATCCTGGCCTGGGTTCTGTCTCCCGCACTCACCGGATTGGCCATAGTGTTGCTCGCGATCGGGATATTTGGCATCACGCGCACATTGGCGCGGGCCCATTCGCTCGGCGCAATTTTCTCGACGGCATCCCTGCGCCTGATGGATACGACGACCCAATTCCTGGGCGGCCTTAAGCTGGCGGTGAGCCAAAATCTGCAGTCGCGCTTCGTCGACGAAGCCCATCAGACACTTCATGCGATGGCACAGAGGCAGATCGAGTATGTTCTGGAACAAAGCCGCAGCCGCCTGATCCTCAACATTGCACCAGCCTTTGCCGCCGCCGCGATTATCCTGATCGGTGTCGGCCTGCTGGACACGCAGCCTGCCGTGCTGGTGGCATTCCTTGTAATTCTGGCACGCACGGCTGGACCTCTCACACAGATCCAGCAAGGCCTGCAGCAACTCGCAAACAGCCTGCCGGCCTTCGACAAGATCAAGCAGCTTGAAGCAGAATTGCGGTCCGATGCGCCACATTCGGCCAATGCAAACGTGCCTGCCTCGGCGCAGGAGCCGGTAACATTCCGCGCGGTGTCGTACCGGCACACGGATGAAGGTGGCGAACATCACGCTGGCGTGCAGGATGTCTCGCTCACGATTGCGCCAAGAGCATTTGTTGGTATCACAGGACAATCCGGCTCCGGAAAGACCACCTTTGCCGATCTTCTGGTCGGGTTGATCGAACCAGATGGCGGCGAGATTCTGCTAGGTGCGCGCGCGCTAAAAGCCGAGGCGCTGGATGGATTTCGGGCAGGATTGTCTTATGTCTCGCAGGATCCATTCCTTTTCCACGATACGATCCGTCGCAATCTGACGTGGGTCCGGCCCGATGCGAGTGATGTGGAAATGTGGGATGCGCTCGCGCTTGCTGGCGCTGATGCGATCATACGCCGTGATCTCCTGGGCCTCGATGCGGAATTGGGAGAGCGTGGTTCCACGGTGTCCGGCGGGGAACGTCAGCGCATCGCGCTGGCGCGCGCCATTCTGCGCAAGCCGAAATTTCTTATCCTCGATGAAGCGATGAATGCGCTCGATCAGACTGCGGAGCGGCAGATTCTGGATCGGCTGCTTGCATTGGAACCGCGCATGACCATCGTGATGATAACCCATCGCCCGGAAAGTCTGGCGCGCTGCGATATGGTGCTCGAATTTGAATCGGGTCGCGTAACCGTCCGCAAGTCGTGACCGTTCAGGTCTTCTTGGCTTCCACGGGTGCGCTGCGTTGCATGAAGCCACGGTCGCGCAGTCGGCGGCCGATTGCCAGCGGTATATGCAGAAGCGGATACAGGAAGGTCAGGTGGCGCGGCAACCGCAGCTCTTCCACGTCCGTAATTGTCACAAAGCGCGAACGCACCTCATTCCAGAAATAGGAGGCATCATCACCAACGATGAACTGCGAAAAGATTTGCGGCACCGAGCCATAGCGAACGTCCCACACCTCGGTCGCGCCCTTGCCCAAGGTCATCATATGCAGGGCGATGCGTTCCAAAAGCCTGTAGCGGCGCGACTTGCGGAAATGCTCTGCCATCGACCGCACATTTTCGAGTTCAAACAGGCTGTCGCATAGCAGAATGGCCTGCGCGAAGCACCCTTCCATTCGGCATTCCTTGGCGAACGCGGCGTAGTCCTGAAGTTCGGCAGGCGTGGCGCGCGCGAAGATGGCCGCCAGATCCGCAGACCATTTGAGCCGGAACCACGCGTGACGTGCGCCGTGTATGCACAGATAGATCACGAAAATCCGTTGATCCAGCGTGCGCAGGCTCATGCCGGAGCCGAGCGATATCTCGCGCGCGGCATAGTGTTTTTCCAGCGTGCGCGAGAAAGCGTTGTTGTCCGACAGCTTCCAGTGAATTTCCACCGACATGCCGCGCGATCGGTCCACGACCTCCAGATCTTTTGTCATGTCCATCCATGGTTCAATCTGCCAGGGTTCGGATGGAACAAAGTGGATTGGCTCGTAACCGAAGCCGCGCAGGATTTCGAGGGTCGGGAAAACCTCACTGCGCTTCACCAGAACATCGATGTCGCGGCCCTGCTTCAGCACCATCGATCCATACGCCAGCATTCCGAGCGTGGCGCCTTTCACGAAAAGCGGTTCGATGGATTTTTCTTCCAGCGCCCGGCGAATGCGCATTGCCTCATGGGCCAAATGCATGCTGTGACCCGCCTGCCGGATCGAGAAGGCTTCGAGCAATTTCGCGATTTCCGGCGGCGGCGTAACCTGCGCACTTTTCAGGCCGGAATATGCAAGAGACGCGACGCGATGCCGTGTCGCCACGCGCAGAAAATGCTCCCAGTCGATGGCTTCGTCCGCTGCAGCCTTCACCGCCGTAATGCTGCGTGCATCGTGCGGCCAGCGAGAAGCCGCCACCAGCAGGCGGAATTCGGGGGGAATATCTGGCGTCATGTGCCGTCTTTAGGCCGCTTTGCCAATCCGCGCCAGTGCGGCGCGCGTTCAAGGTTTCCAGAGCGGGCGATCATGCTAGAAGACCCGCGCAAATCCGAATTCTCCCCATGGCCGCGCCCCTACTTCTGTTGCAAAACATCCGAATGGCTTTCGGCAGCGTGCCGCTTCTGGAGAATGCGGAATTGTCGGTTGGGCCGGGCGAGCGGCTTTGTCTTGTTGGCCGCAACGGATCTGGCAAATCGACGTTGCTCAAGATTGCGGCTGGCACGATAGAACCTGAAGACGGAACGCGCTTCGCCCAGCCCGGCGCAACCATCCGCTATCTGCCGCAGGAACCGAACCTGTCTGGCTTCGCTGATGTGTTCGCCTATGTGGAGTCCGGCCTTGCGCCAGGAGATGACGTCAGCCGGGCGCATTACCTGCTGGGAAAGCTCGGCCTGACCGGTGGCGAGAACACCGCCAGCCTTTCGGGCGGGGAGGCACGCCGCGCGGCTCTGGCGCGAGTCCTTGCCTCGGCGCCCGACATTCTTCTGCTGGATGAACCGACAAACCATCTGGATTTGCCCGCGATCGAATGGTTGGAAGAAGAGCTGCGCGCCTCTCGCGGTGCGCTTGTGCTCATCAGCCACGACCGCCGCTTTCTGCAAAATCTGTCGCGGGCCACGGTCTGGCTCGATCGCGGGCGAACGCGGCGGCTGGAGAAGGGCTTTGGCGATTATGAGGTCTGGCGCGATCAGGTTCTGGAGCAGGAGGAGCTGGAGCGTCACAAGCTTGATCGCCGCATCGCGGCCGAAGAGCACTGGATGCGGTACGGCGTCACTGCCCGCCGCAAGCGCAATCAGGGCCGCCTTGCCAAGTTGAACGCCATGCGCCGGGAGCGGCGCGAGCAGGTTCATGCAAAGGGCAACGTGAATTTTGCGGTTTCCGACGCCAACAACACCGGCTCGCTGGTGATCGAGGCGAAAGGAATCTCCAAATCCTATGGCGAAAACGCTGTGGTAAAGGATTTTTCCATCCGCGTGGCGCGCGGCGACCGGCTTGGTCTTGTTGGCCCGAACGGAGCGGGCAAGACCACCCTCATCAACCTTCTGACCGGTAGGCTCTCTCCCGACAGTGGCGTCATAAAAATTGGCAGCAATGTGATGCTCGCCACGCTGGATCAGACTCGCGCGGTGTTGGACGATGCCGCTTCGCTTTCCGATGTCCTGACAGGCGGGCGTGAGTTTGTGGATGTTGGCGGCCATCGCCGCCACGCGGTTACCTACATGAAGGATTTTCTCTTCACTCCAGAACAGGCGCGCACCCCCGTGCGGGTTCTATCTGGCGGAGAGCGCGCAAGATTGATGCTGGCCAAGGCGCTCGCCACACCGTCCAATCTTCTCGTGCTTGACGAACCAACAAATGATTTGGATCTGGAGACACTCGACCTCCTGGAAGAGTTGATCGATGACTATCCCGGCACAGTGCTGCTCGTCAGCCACGACCGCGATTTTCTCGATCGCGTCGCCACTTCGGTGTTGATGGCCGAAGGGCTTGGCCGCTTCGTCGAGTATGCCGGCGGTTATAGCGATTTGGTGGCGCAGCGCGGTGAAGGCGTTTCCGCAAGGGCCGAACAGCAGCCATCGAAGCCGAAAGAATCAAGGACCCGCAGTGAAGCGCCCCGCAGGAAGCTCACCTTCTCTGATCAGCATGCGCTCGAGACGTTGCCAGCAAAAATGACCGCGCTGGAGCGTGATATCGCGGCATACCGGGAAAAGCTCTCGGATCCGGGGTTGTACGCGCGCGATGCGAAGAAATTCGCGGCTCTCTCCGATAAACTGGCCGCCTCCGAAGCCGAGCTTTCGGCAGCCGAAGAACGCTGGCTCGAACTTGAAATGCTGCGCGAGGAACTGGCGCGACGCTAAGACAATTCCCGATTCGGCATTGACGCTTCATCCCCGCATCGCATTGCGCAAAGGCCGGAAGCTAATGGATCGGATGCCCGCCCGCTTGATATCATGCGCCAGACCTTCGTCCATTACGCAGGCATGATCATGCGCGCGGATATGCGCCTGGGTCGGGTCATAGGCATGAAGCTCCGGGCCATCCAGAACTGGGTGCAGGCAAAATTCCGTTACCCCGGGGCGCATTTTCGAAATGGCATTCTCAATCACCATGTGCGTGGTCTGTCCCCATTGCAGAACAAAATGGTCGATGAAGAGTATCCCGTTTTGTCGCGCCAGTTCGCGGCAGGCAAAGCCCAAATGACGTTCGGCTCCCGTGCTCACCATGCGAAGCGGCAGGCGGTAGTCCTTCGCCAGTTTCATATAGATGGAAAAATATTCTGGCTGCATTTGCATCGTCCCCATGTGCGAATCCAGATGCGTCACATCGAGACCCCAACCAAGCGCAGCATCAATCTGCGCCCGGCATTCCGCTTCGACGGCGCGCAGATCCGCCTTTGCCCACACCTCCTGCGCCGTGCGCGGGAGAAACCCGTCTGCATCATGCAAGGAGGCCGCCCCTGTCATGGAACGCCAGCGGTACAGCGGGTATTCGCTCGTCAGCGTCAGGTGCACGCCGATGTCGAGGTCTTTGCAGCGCTCCACCGCCTCTCGCGCCCAAGGGCAGGGCACCATCAAGGTAGCGCTGGTTGCAAACCCGCGCCGCAGAGCCTCTTCGCACGCCAGATTGGCCGAAAGGCTTGAACCCAGGTCGTCGCAATTGAAGATGGCAAGGCGCTCATCTGCGCCGTATCCCAGTTGCTGCGCAAGATTTTGTGTCATGTCTTTTGCCTCCCGCGCGGTGCATCTTAGAGTGCTTTCGCTGGAACGGAAGGAATCGATGGCAACGGTCCGCCCCTATCGCCCCGAGGACGAAGATGCGCTGTATCGCATCTGCCTTGAAACCGGTCTGGCGGGTGCCGATGCCACGCATCTTTATCGAGATCCGAGGGTCATAGGCCATGTTTATGCCGGGCCTTATGGCGCGCTGGAGCCGCAGAGTTGTTTCGTGGCCGAGGATGAACAAGGCGTCGCGGGCTATGTGATCGGCGCTGCCGACACCTACAGATTCGAGAAACGGCTGGAGAGCGAATGGTGGCCAAAATTGCGTGCGCGCTATCCCGAAGGCTCCGGCGAAAGCGAATTCGATGCGCGGATGATACGTCACTTCCATCACCCGCCGCGCACGCCGCGTAAGCTCAGCGAGTCCTGGCCCGCGCATCTGCATATCGATCTTCTACCGCGCCTGCAGGGAAAAGGCATGGGCAGGCACATGATCGATCATTGGTTGGGGGCGATGCGCGCGCGGGGCGTGAAGGGCGTGCATCTGGGCGTGGGTATCTCCAATGCTCGCGCGGTACGCTTCTATCGAGCTTATGGATTCTCCGAAATATCTCGCCTGCAGTCACCCTATGACGTGATCTTCTTCGGCATCGCCTTATGACCTGTGCCTTAAGGATCCTGATCGTTGGCGGCTATGGCACCTTCGGCGGCCGCCTTGTGAGCCTGCTTGAAGACGAACCGCGTCTCACATTGATCGTAGCGGGGCGCAATTTGCAAAAGGCTCAGCGCTTCTGCGTTTCGCGTGCTGCGAGGGCGCAGTTGGTTCCTGCTTTCTTCGACCGCGATGGCGATCTCGATTGCCAGCTTGCTGCTCTGATGGTCGATATCGTTGTCGATGCCAGCGGGCCGTTTCAGGAATACGGGCACAGGCTCGTGGAAGCCTGCATCGCGCGACAGATTTCCTACATCGATCTGGCGGACTCACCGGAATTCGTATCCGGCATCGCGCGCTTCGATCCCGTGGCCGTGCGCGCGCGTGTATTTGCGATCTCCGGCGTGTCCACGCTCCCCGCGTTGTCCTCTGCTGTCATTCGTCACCTCGCGCAGGGCTATCGCGCTGTTACGTCTGTTTGTGGAGGCATAGCGCCATCGCCGCGCGCGGGTGTGGGGGAGAACGTGATACGGGCCATGGCGGCGCAGGCGGGACAGCGCGCCAGCGGCTATGCCTTCACCGCGCAAATTCGGCGCACCATTGGACTGCCAGGCCATTCGCCGTTGCGCGATGTGCTGTTTTCACGCGTATCGGTGCCGGATGATATTCTGCTGCAAAAGCTCTTTCCGGAAATCCGGCATGTCTGGTTCGGTGCAGGTCCTTCGCCGGAAGTACTGCACTGGGCACTGATCGGCTGTGCGTGGCTTGTGCGATTGCGCATCCTGCCCACACTCTCTCCGCTCTCGCACCTCATGTATTGGGCGACGCGCCGGTTGCGCTGGGGTGACCATCGCGGTGGCATGTTCGTGGAGGTGGGGGGCATGGATGCCGTCGGTGCTCTGCGCAAACGTGCGTGGCACCTGGTTGCAGAGGACGACCGGGGGCCCTTCATTCCGTCCATCGGTGTGGCGATTCTTGTTCGCAAAGCTCTTGACGGCGTGCCGCCATCATATGGAGCACGACCTGCGATCAACGAACTGTCACTTGCGGATTTTGAGAAAGTCTTTGCTGCGCGCGGTATCGTCACCGGCATTCGTGAAGCGTAATAGTCAAGCCGCTTCCGCCAGCGTTTCGCCATGCCACAGCGCAAGCAGGCTGTCCTCGATATCCTGCGCGCGCTCCATCCGGCAAAGGTGAGCTTTTGCCGAACGGCGCGCCGTCTCATCCGCCGGCCAGGGTGCACGCGCGATGTACCAGCCCAGATGCTTGCGAAACATGCGAAGGCCGAAGGCTTCGCCATAAAAGTGCATGCAATCGCGCGTGTGGTCCAGAACGATGCCCAAGCGCTGTTCCACATCAGGCTCGCAATATGTTTCATCTCGGAAAGCAGCATCGATTGCCGCTGAAATCCACGGCCGGCCATAGGCACCGCGGCCGATCATCACCGCGTCTGCGCCAGATTGCGCCAGCGCTTCGCGGGCGCTGTGTGCATCCACGATGTCGCCATTGACGATCACGGGCACGCTCACCGCCTGCTTGACTTCAGCGATCGCGCGCCAGTCCGCGCTACCGGTATAGAATTGCTGCCGTGTGCGGCCATGCACGGTGATGGCCTTGACCCCCAGCGCTTCAGCACGCGCGGCAAGTATTGGCGCATTGCGGCTGGCATTGTCCCAGCCCAGACGCATTTTCAAAGTCACGGGCAACGATGTCGCATTCACGGCTGCAGCAATCAGGCGCGAAGCCAGATCCAGATCGCGCATCAGCGCCGAACCGGAGAGCGCGCCTGTCACTTCCTTGGCGGGACAGCCCATGTTGATGTCGATGATGTGCGCGCCTGCCGCCTCGGCCAGTTGTGCTCCCTGTGCCATCCAGTGCGGATCTCGGCCCACAAGCTGAATGACCATCAGCGGAAGCCCGTCACCTACCGCCGCGCGGCGCACCACATCAGGCCGGCCGCGCGCAAAGCTCTCGCAGGCTACCATTTCCGTCGCGACATAGGATGCACCGAGCCGCGCGCTGGCCCTGCGGAACGGCAGATCGGATACGCCGGTCATCGGCGCGATCAGCGCGCGGCCAGCGATTGCAACGCCGCCGATGGAGATGCCCACTTGCATCGCGTCCTTATTGCGGCGGCGTCTGGTGATCCACCTTGAGCAGCGCCATCTGGAACACCAGCGTCTGATCCGGCGGAATCACATCGCCAGCGCCTTGCGAGCCGTAGGCAAGGTTGGAGGGGATCGTCAGTTCCCACTCATCGCCTTCCTTCATCATCCGCAGGGCTTCCACCCAGCCTGGGATCAGGCGACCAGCGGGGAATTTTGCCGTTTGGCCGGGTCCGGTCTGGTCGAACACGGTGCCGTCGATCAACCAGCCCTTGTAAGTCACGGTCACCATGTCCATTCCACTTGTCGGCGAACTGCCCGCGCCAGATTTGATGATGCGGTATTGCAGGCCGCTCGGCAGCGTTTTTACGCCGTCCTTCGCGGAATTCTCGGCGAGATATTTCTGGTTCGAGCCTGCGCTCAGATCGTAGGTCATGGTTTTTTCCGCCTTCTGTGTCTCGGCTTTCTGTTCCTTGTCCCCGCATCCGCCGAGCGGGATCATGCCGAGAACGAGGATTGTGAAAACGGCAGCCTTCGAAATGCGCATAAGCGTGTCCTGGGACGGATTGCGAAGGCGTCTCTATCACAGGCGCTGTGCCCCGCAAATTGCCATGGCCGGTCTGGTTACCGGTACGGCCTTGGCCTAGGCTCGGCACATTGCAGGAGAGGCCCATGAAGACCTTCGTGAAAGCCGTCATAGTTGCTGCTGCTTTTGCCTGTTCCGCTTCCGCCGCAGACCGTCCGCGCTTTGTCATCGAGGCGGAGGACTTGCCGCGCTATCTTGAGAATGTGCATCCGCTCGTGATCTCGGTGCAGTCGAAACTCGCCGAGAATCCGTCCGGCTATTTTCAGGGTGTGATCGGCGTCGATCAGGACGACTGGACTGCCGACAGCTACAGCCAGCAGAAGATCGACGATCTCACCTTATGGAGCCACAACATCGGCGGCATCGGAGTCGGGCCGGGCCGCTCGGTGGTGGTGTATGATGATGGCGAGCTGAAGTTCGCCTCACGCGTGCGCTATCTTCTCTCCCATTATGGCGTTTACAGCGCGGTGCTGGTGAACGGCGGCTGGCCCGCCATTCAAAAGCTGATAGCGAACGGAAAACTGAAGGCTCAGACAGGGCCCACGCCACCCATTCCCGCCAACTATCTGGCGCACGTCGTGCAACCGCCTGTTCCCATCGCGTCGCGCGCGGAAGTGGAAAGGGCCCTGACAAATCCCGACGTAATGCTTATCGACGTGCGCACCCCCGCAGAATACAGCGGCAAGAAGCTGGTTCCGCCCGTCACGCGCGGCGGGCACATTCCCGGTGCCATCAATATTCCGCTTCAGGTTCTGTTCGATCCGAAGGATGTCGCGCGTCTCATGGGTGCTGTCGGCCTTCGCAAGGCGTTCAACAGGTATGGCGCCGATCCAGACAAGACGCTGATTTTCTATTGTCAGGATGGCGCACGTTCATCACTGGCAGCTTCGGCGGCTGTGATCGCGGCATTCCCCAAGGTCCGGCTCTACTATCTCAGCTATCGAGACTGGCAGTCCGACCCCAACTTGCCGGTGGTCACGACCGCGAAGCGTGGAATTTCGAAATCGCGGCGATAAACTGCTGGCCGAACGCCTCCAGCTTTGACGTGCCTACACCGTTGACAAGCGCGAATTCGTCCGCGTTGCGCGGCAAAAGCCGAACCATGTCGATCAGCGAACGGTCCGAGAAGATCAGATAGGCTGGCACCTTGCGCGCCGCGGCGATGGAGAACCGCAATTTCTTCAGTTCGGCCAGAAGCTGCGCCTGTTCCCCGGACATGTTTGCACTGGCATTGTCATCACGTCCCCGGCGCGCGGGTGTTTGCGCCATGTGTGGTCGATGATGAAAGGATTGCTTGCCGTCCAGAAGCGCGCGCCCCTTGTCCAGAAGGCTCAAACCGCCGAACCCGTCTATGTCGTGATGCAGGAATTCACCCGCAACAAGCTGGCGAATTAGCGAGGACCATACCTCTTTCTTTCGGGCACGGCCCTCTGCGAACTGGTGCAGGGAAGCATGACCTGCTGCCGTCACTTTTTCCGTATTGGCCCCGCGCAGAATGTCCACGATATGCGCAGCGCCGTATCGCTCGCCCGTGCGGGCAACCACCTGCAGCACAAGTGCGGCATCCTTTGTTCCATCCGATAGCCCGGCAGGGCTGAGACAGTTGTCGCAGTTGCCGCAGGGCGCAGACAATTCACCGAAATAGGACAGCAGAATCTGCCGCCGGCAATTCTGCGTTTCGCAGTAGGATACAAGCGCTGCCAGACGTTTGTGCTCGCGCTTGCGCCGTTCTTCGCCTGCATCTTCATCATCGATGAACATGCGGCGCATGCGAATATCGCCCTGCCCGTAAAGCATGTGGGCGCGTGCGTTTGCGCCATCGCGGCCCGCACGGCCGATTTCCTGATAATAGGCTTCGAGGCTTCCGGGCATGTCAGCATGCAGCACGAAGCGCACATCGGATTTGTCGATGCCCATGCCGAAAGCGATGGTAGCCGCCATCACCAGCGAAGGCTCGGTCATGAACCGGTTCTGGTTGGTCTCGCGTTCTTCCTTGCTCATGCCCGCGTGATAGGCGAGAGCAGTGATGTCGTTTTCGTTCAGCAATGCGGCCATGGCTTCTGTCTTCTTGCGCGAGAGGCAATAGACGATCCCGCTCTGTCCTCGGTGCGCGCGCACGAAGTCGAGAACCTGTTGTTTACCGCCATTCTTGGCTTCCGCCGTCATGCGGATATTGGGCCGATCGAAGCCCAGCACGATCTGTTCGACTTTTCCGCCGAAGAGGCGTGCAGCAATATCCGCGCGGGTGGCTTCATCCGCAGTCGCCGTCAGAGCGATGATGGGAACACGCGGAAAAGTGTCGGCCAGCCGGGCGAGCGCTTCGTATTCCGGCCGAAACGCGGGGCCCCATTGCGAAATGCAATGCGCCTCGTCCACGGCAATCAAGGACACCTTTAGCCGCGCCAGCGCCGCAAGCATGGGTTCCGTCATCAGCCGTTCTGGCGAAAGATAGAGAAGCCGTGTTTCACCCGCCGCCACACGACGCCAGACCGCTACGTTCTCATCGCGCGGCTTTGCGGAATTAATGGTATCGGCGGCCACGCCCGCCAGCCTTAGCGCCGCCACCTGATCCTGCATCAGCGCCACCAGCGGCGAGACGACAATGGTCAGCCCGCCCGTCATCAATGCAGGTACCTGAAAGCACAAAGACTTGCCGGAGCCTGTCGGCATGACGGCAAGCACGTTTTGCCCGGACAGAACGGCATCGATGGCGGCTTCTTGCCCCGGGCGAAAGCCCTCGAAGCCGAAAACCGCTTTCAACACGTCATGCTTGATGTCGCGTCGCGCCGGGGCGGAACGCATGGGCGAATCCCCGGTTGCGCTGCGGTGTCACCCTGTCAAAGCCGTCTCGCCGGGACAACTGACATATTGTCATTGTGAGGGCCTTCGGAGATACTCCACCTCCAATTACGCGAGGGAAGCGCGCAGATGGCTGTTGAACATTTCGATGTGGTGATTGTCGGTGCCGGTCTGTCCGGCATTGGTGCAGGCTATCACCTCAAAAAGAACTGCCCCGGCAAGAATTATGTGATCCTGGAAGGCCGCGATGCCATCGGCGGCACATGGGATCTGTTTCGCTATCCCGGCATCCGTTCGGATTCCGACATGTATACCCTCGGCTATTCCTTCAAACCGTGGGAAGAGGCCAAGGCCATCGCTGATGGCCCATCGATCCGCAAATATGTGCGCGAGACCGCTGCTGATAACGGCATCGACAAGAACATCCGGTTCAACACGCTGGTCAAGCGCGCGTCATGGTCGAGCGAAACCGCGACATGGACTGTCGATGTGGAGCAGGGCGCACAGAAAGCGCCAGCGCGTTTCACCTGCAATTTCCTCTTCATGGCCAGTGGCTATTACGATTACAACACTGGCTACGTGCCGGAGTTCGCCGGCGTCGAAAGCTTTACCGGCAAGATCGCCTATCCCCAGTTCTGGCCGGAAGATCTTGATTACACAGGCAAGAAGGTAGTGGTGATCGGCAGCGGCGCCACGGCGGTCACGGTTGTTCCCGAAATGGCGAAGCGCGCAGCGCATGTCACCATGCTGCAGCGTTCACCCACGTATGTGGTGTCGCGACCTGCTGAAGATGCTTTCGCCAACTGGCTGCGGCGCAATCTTCCTGCCAAACTGGCCTATGGCATCACACGTTGGCGCAATGTTCTGTTCGGCATGTATTTCTTCAACATGGCCCGCAAGAAGCCGGAGCAGGTGAAGAAGTATCTCATCAACATGGTCAGGCAGGAGCTTGGTCCCGATTACGATGTGAACACGCATTTCACGCCGCACTACAATCCCTGGGATCAGCGCCTATGCCTCGTTCCAGATGCCGATCTGTTTGAAGCCATTCGCAGCGGCTCCGCCTCGGTGGTGACCGATCACATCGAATGCTTCACCTCCCGGGGCCTGAAGTTGAAATCCGGCAAGGAGCTGGAAGCCGATGTGGTGGTCATGGCCACAGGCCTCAAGCTCATCATGCTCGGTGGCATGGAAGTGTTCGTCGATGGCGAAAAGAAAGACATGGGCCAGACCATGTCCTACAAGGGTATGATGTATTCGGACGTTCCCAATATGGCGTCCGCCTTTGGTTATACCAACGCCTCGTGGACGCTGAAATGCGATCTCACCTGCGAATATGTCTGCCGCATCCTCAACCACATGGATCGCACAGGTGCAAAAATCGCCGTGCCGCATCGCGATGCGTCGGTCGAAGAGGCTCCTTGGCTCGACTTCTCCTCGGGCTATGTCCAGCGCGCGCGTGATGTGCTGCCGAAGCAGGGTTCCAAAGCGCCATGGAAGCTCTACCAGAACTATGCGCTCGACATGATGACGCTGCGCTATGGCAAGGTGGATGATGGCACGCTCGAATTCACCTCGCCCCGGTCCACGGCCAACCCTGCGCCGGCACCCGAAGCGATGGCGGCTGAGTAGCGGTCGTCAGCCGCGCTTTCGCTTTGCGGCCTGAATCGCGTTCTCCAGCGCATTCAGAAATCGCGAGCGGTCCTGCTTGGTGAAGCCCGCATTGTAGGTCTGCGTGCCCGTCGACTCGCGCAGATGCTGGTGCAGATCGCGCATGCCAAGCGCATGGCCGATGCTGTCATTGGTGAAGGCAATCCCCTTGGGGCCAAGCGCGAAGGCATTCGCCTTCAGACAGCGCGATGCCAGTGGAATATCAGCAGTGATGCAGATGTCGTTCGGCTGGACATGGTCAGCGATCCAGTTATCCGCCGCATCTGCACCTGCGGGCACAATCACGGTTTTCACCATGGGATCCGCGCTCGGCCGGATGCCGCCATTGCTGACAATGTGAACAATAAGCCCATGGCGCCGGGCCACGTCTTCGACTTCGCGTTTCACCGGACAGGCATCGGCGTCCACGTAGATTTCGATCACGCGAATACTCCCTAGGTTCGCCCGCCATAGGAGCGAACGATGGCGCGTGCAAGCGGCAGGCTTTCGGCAACGCCCTGTCCACGCCGTCCCAACACGATCACCGCGCGCACCCCGGGGGCATATTCGCCCGGAAACGGTGCGCGCACGGCCGTCGCGGCCGCCGCGTCGATGTAGATCGTTTCGCCATTGGGTCGCGTGAAACGTGCCTGCAGGTTCTTCTTGCCAAGCGCCTTGGCGATGCGCACGGAATAATCGCGCGTTTCCTGTGGCAGCAACCCGCCGCTGACCATGCGTGCTTCAAGGTTGCCCGGCCCGTCATTGTAGGCGGCGAACATGGCTGGATAGCCGTATTTGCCGTGCAGCCATTTCAGATAGGCCGTACCCGCCATGATGTTGTCCTGCGGATCGAAGGGATCATTGCCGAGACGGTAGATGCTTCGCATTTCGTCATAGGTTTCCGGCATCAATTGCATCAGCCCCATGGCGCCCATGCTCGAAACGATGGGTTCGTCTTCGGCCAGCATGGTGCGTCCGCCGCTCTCCACCTGAATCACCGCTCGCACCCAGGTTTTGGGAACATTGAAACGTTTCGCAGCTTTTTCAACCAGCGGATCCCATCGCTTCATGCGCTCCGAGAACGTCATCGCATCCTCCAATTCGAAGGGCGAAGGTCCGGCGGACTGTTCGGCTGTGTCGCCTTGATTGGACAGTTCCTCCGGGGCTGCGGCCACAATCCGCTGCGGTGGCGGTTCGCGCATGGCGAACACGATCACATTCATTGCGCCCAGAAGGCTTGGCACGATGACGGCGATGCTGATCCAGATGCCTTCCGGAACAGCGCGAAGAATGCGGACGAGATATTTCATCATCAAGGTGAGTTTACCATGTCCCAGGTTGCCGCCACATATGGGGGCGGGCTAAGAACCCCGCGCACTCCACATATGGATTTCCCCATGCGCAAGTTCCCGCTGATCGCGCTTCTTCTGGCTTCCGCCGCTGCCACGCCTGCGTTTGCAGACACGGCCTCTGTCGCCACCGAATGTCCAGGCGCGACCTCCCCCGGCTATGCCGCCATAGACATGAAACCGGAGACCGCGTTCCTGAGCAGCGAAGAGCGTCAGGTCGTGAATCTTCTCATTCAGGCGGCTGATGAGATGAGCGCCATCTTTGTGAAACAGTGCAAGGCGGCGGATGGCGCGGACGGTCCCGGCCATGGATTCTATCCTGCCGGTCTTACCAAGGGACAGTTTGAAGCCTATCTCGCAGCACATCCCGATCAAAAGGCCGCCCTGATGGATGGCTATACGGTGATACGCAAAAAGGGCGATGCGCTCGTCGCCGTACCTTACAACCTTGAATACAAAGCCGAACTTGAGAAAGCTGCATCGCTCCTCGATCAGGCCGCCGCTGTCACCACCAACGCCAGCCTCAAGCGCTTTCTTTCCCTGCGCGCCAAAGCCTTCCGCACCAACGACTATTTCGAATCCGAAATGGCATGGATGGATCTGCAAGGAACGCCGATTGAGATCGCCATTGGTCCCTATGAAACCTATACCGATGAACTTTATGGCCAGAAGACCGCATTTGAAGCGTTTGTCACGCTGAAGGACCCAAAGGAAAGTGCGGCGCAGGAGAAATTCAAATCTTATCTGCGTGACATGGAAGAAAACCTTCCGGTGGATGATCGCTACAAGAACTTCAAACGCGGGAGTGCTTCACCCATTGCCGTGGCCGAACAAATTCACGGCGGTGGCGACAATCTCAGCGGCCCGCAGACGGTTGCCTTCAACCTGCCGAACGACGAGCGCGTGCGCGAAGCCAAGGGCGCGAAGAAGGTCATTCTCTCCAACGTTCTGGGTGCGAAGTACGAACGCATCCTGAAGCCGATTGCGGCGCGGGCGCTGGTTGCCGATCAGGCTGGTCTGGTGAACCAGAAGTATATGACCTTTGAAACACTGTTCCACGAACTGTCTCACAGCCTTGGACCGGGCAGCATCACCGTGAACGGCCGAGAGACCACTGTTGATGCCGAGATGAAAGACATCGGTGGCACTGCGGAAGAAGCCAAGGCCGACGTGATGGGCGTCTATAACGTGCTGTTCATGATGCGGAAGGGCGAGATCCCCGTCATCGAAAAGCCCCAACTTCTGGTCACCTATCTCGCCGGAATTTTCCGCGCCGTGCGCTGGGGCGATGAGGAAGCCCATGGCCGCGGGGCCGCGCTCCAATATGGCTATCTGAAGTCCAAGGGCGCATTCACGTGGGATGCAAAGGAACGGCGCTTCCGCGTGAACGAAGCGGCGATGGAAGCGGGCATTGGCGATCTCGTGGCTGAAATCGTACGCCGTCAGGGTGACGGAGACTATCCCGGCATGGTCGCGTTCTTCGCTACCTATGCGCATCTCGACGACAACGCTCGTGCTGTCATCGCTACGCTCAAGGACATTCCGGTCGATATCGCGCCGGTCTATCCGGACAAGATTTGATCGCCACCGCCCTGCGCGGGGCGTAACAATTCCCGCGCTATTGCCCAATCTGGGCGGTGGCGGATTGACGCGAACAAGGCTGGGATTGAACGATCCATTCTTTGGGTCGATGCTGAGTTCTTAGGTCACTGTAAGAATATTTGAATGCGTGCTTCCCGATTTTGGGAGCGGTTCGACATCTCTGTTGGTTGGGAGGTTGGGTTTAAGGAAACCGGCTTCTTCAAGAGACGTTCTTCGTCGATTGCTCCTGATATTCTCGTAGTTCGACAATTTCATCATATCCGCTTCGATCGCCTGGCGTTGTTTCTCCCATTGGGCATTGATGCGGTCGAATTCTGCAAGTTCGTCGATGGCCTGTGCGGCGCGTTTCATCCGGCCGATTGCTTCAGGCATGTCGCCGCGCCAATATTCCATCCACGCCATAATTCTTTGCGTCGCGATCCATTCGCTCTTGTAGGCCATGTTTTGCGGATCTTTGCGCATCAGCTGACGCAGGAGTGCTTCTTGAGATTCACGCTGCCTGAACGCGGCGGTCATGTCGCCGGAAGCGCGATGGGCCTCCGATACCCACCCATAGCGGTTCACAAGGTCGTCCATAGCGCCATCGGGATAGCCCAATTGCCGCGCAGCCACTTCCATGTGGGTGAGTGCCGAGGTGCAGCATCTGAGAGCCGCGTGTGGGTCCTTGGGTGGTTTGAGTGCGATTGAGCAGAGATTTCCCTCGGAATATGAGTCTTCCTTGAGGAAACGAGGGTTTCGCGGTTGAAGCAGAACGAGATTGCCGGCGAGCCTCCTGTATGCCTCGAACGCGGGCTTCGCCTTTTGGTATTGGCCCCGATTGTATTCAACAAACCCGATCCAGAATTCGCTTTGCGCATGATTGAAGATGCGTTCCGGATCGTTCGGGGCGGCGGCGAGCAGGGCTTCCATGGTGCGCCGGACCTCGCGAAATTTCTTCAGCGCGGCTTCGTGATTTCCGCGCGTCTCGTCGTCCTCTCCCATGGCATGCAGAATGTGCGCCCGCTGTTCCAGCGAATCCGCGGGCAGGTGGCTCAGGTCCTGATTGCCGTAATGTGTCAGCGCCCGCGCGTTCACGACCGTTATCACGTCCGGCCGGCCCACGCCTTTCAATCTTGTCCCCAGATCGATGAGCATGAAGTCCACAAGTCCCTCTGCTTCGCTGCGCTGATGATCGGCATCGCGGTCGCGGAAAATGGGCGCCAGCCGCTGGGGCACCCAGCCCGAACGCCCCGTCCGATCCGCCAGGCGGCGGGGCAGGGCATAGAATTCCAGACGCCTGGGCAGGCTCTGTCCGAATGCGGCATCGCGGTGGCTATAGCTAATAAAGGTCCAATAGCGCTCGCCGCCGTCGATGGCGGTCTCCGCAATCGTGCCCCCTCCCCCGAGCATCCCCGCCCGCCACTCTGCCAGAGGTCTGATACTCATACAACGTATAGGTGTGTTCACGTGTATCCGGGGGGAGGTACCCTTCTGGGCCGGCCTGCCGTGTGTCCTCTTAGGGGCAGAGTTCCCGCCGGCACGGCGCGAAATCAAAATCCGCGCGCGCCGTCCCTAACGCTTTCGCATGCGCATTTGGTCAGGAACTGCGCACATGTTGCGAAGGGGCGGATCCACGGCATGGCTCCGTTCCGCACTTAATTCTTCCCACCGGGGAAGCAGTGATATTCAATCCGGCCTTCCGCGGTGGATTCCGCACATTAACCAAAGGTCATCTTATGCATCGCACGAAAGTCTTGCTGCTGGGCGCTGTGGCCACAACGGCGCTTGCACTTACCGCTTGTTCAACAACGCCGCCCACCGCACCGGTTGCAGTTGCGCCGGCTCGCGAAAATCCGTTCGCCAAGCCGAGTACGCTCCCGCTGGAAGCGCCACCCTTCGATCAGATCAAGGACACGGACTATGGCCCGGCCATCGAAGAGGGCATGAAGCAGCAAATTGTCGAAATCGACGCTATCGCCAACAGCAGTGAAGCGCCGACTTTTGAAAACACCATCGTGGCGCTGGAAGTTTCTGGGGCGATGCTCACGCGCGCCGCCAACGCGTTCTTTGCTGTCGTGCAGGCCAATACCAACGACACGCTGGACAAGACGCAAACCGAACTTGCCCCCAAGCTGGCTGCCCACAGCGATGCGATCTTTCTCAATCCCAAACTCTTTGCACGCGTAAAGGCGATCTACGATCAGCGCGACAAGCTCAACCTCGATCCGGAATCGCTGCAGCTTTTAAAGGTGAACTACGAAGGCTTCGTCCATGCCGGCGCGCTGCTGTCGGAAGCCGACAAGGTGCGGCTTCGTGAGATCAACCAGAAGGATGCCGCGCTGGAAACATCCTTCCAGCAAAAGCTGGTAGCGGGCGCCAAGGCGGGTGCTCTGGTCGTCGATGACAAGGCTGATCTTGCTGGCCTGACCGATGGCGAGATTGCCGCTGCCGCGCAGGCTGCCGAGGAACGGGGCCTGAAGGGCAAATATGTGCTGCCGCTGCAGAACACGACGCAGCAGCCCAAGCTTATCTCACTGACGAACCGCGAAACGCGCGAGAAGCTCTTCAACAATTCGTGGACACGCACCGAAAAGGGCGACGAAAACGACACGCGGGCCATCATTTCGGAAATCGCACAATTGCGCGCCGAAAAGGCCAAGCTGCTCGGCTATCCCAGCTATGCGGACTATGCCCTCTACGATCAGATGGCGAAAACGCCGCAGGCGGTCGAGAAATTCCTCGGCCAACTCGTGCCCGCGACCGCGAAGAAGGCGGCGGCAGAAGCGCGTGAAATCCAGAAGATGATCGACAAGTCCGGCAAGCACTTCGATCTGAAACCTTGGGACTGGCAGCTCTATGCCGAGAAGGTCCGCAAGGCGAAATACGATCTCGATGAGAGCGAGCTGAAGCCCTATTTCGAACTCAACAATGTTCTCATCAATGGCGTTTTTTATGCTGCCACACAGCTTTACGGCATCACCTTCAAGGAGCGCCACGATCTTCCGGTCTAT
>WGMH01000011.1 GCA_016125165.1 Alphaproteobacteria bacterium | reverse complement strand
TCCTGACGGCGATTCAAGGAGTTGGCCATGCCAATTTACAGTCTGGGTGACATGATCCCCGAATTGCCTGCGGATGGCGACTATTGGGTTGCTCCCGATGCGGTGCTCATTGGCAAGGTGCGGTTGCTGAAGGGTGCGAGCATCTGGTTCGGTTGTGTGTTGCGTGGTGACAATGACTGGATCACGGTGGGTGAGAATTCCAACGTGCAGGACAATTCGGTCATCCACGCGGACCCAGGCCAGCCCTGCACTATCGGGGCAAATGTTACGGTAGGCCATCGGGTGATCCTGCACTCGACGACAATCGGGGATGGCTCGCTGATCGGCATGGGCTCCACGTTGCTCAATCGCTCAAGGATTGGGCAGAACTGCCTCGTCGGTGCGAATACCCTCATTTCCGAGGGCAAGGAATTCGGTGATGGAACGATGATCCTGGGCGCACCCGGACGCGCGGTAAAGGAACTTGGCCCGGCGCAGGCCGGGCTGCTGAAGGCATCAGCTGAAATCTATGTCGAGAACACGCGGCGGTTTCGTACAGGTCTCAAGCGACTCGATGCGTGACTAGCTCGCGGCGCGCTGCGGCATATTTTCTGTCTGCCGGCTCCACAGCCGGCGAATGCGCGTGTCAGCTTCTGGAGAGAAGTTGAACCACGACGCCTTGTCACGTGTGGCATCCACAACAAACAGCAGATCAAGCTTTCCGAGCTTCTGCATCAGGATATTGCGAATGCCCGATACGGACATGTCGCATGACACAAGCCACACTTGCGGAAGGATGGGGATTGCTGGCCCCAGATTGAAGATCTCTTCTTCAAGTCCGGCGATTGAGCCGGATTTCATGTCGGCCATGATCACGAAATGGGCGCGCTTGCCGTCCTGACCTTCTGTTTCGCTGCGTCCGAATTTGTGCGCCGCAGCAGGCTCATCGGTGTGCATCGGCTGCGCCATGGCGGCGGGCTGGATTGGAAAGAACAGCGGCGCCAGCGATGGGTCTTCACCGGCGGGACGGAATTCCGTATCGCCCGGTTTTGCGACAAGCGATTGCGGGATCAACCTGCCTTCCGCAGCGAAAGACTGGATCTGCTCCACGGAGTAGGGGCCATAGGCCCGCCCTCCAACGCTTACGATCCATGAATCTGACATGGTGATAATTTCCGCTACGCACTTTTGGGTCAGCCAGAAGCTATGCCGAAATGGTTACCCAAGCCTTGCAGCGGCGCGCACAGATAGACACTCTGGGACCGGAAAACCAGGAAAAAGCCATGTCCAGCTACGAATTCTGCAAGGTCGAACGCGAAGGGCCGCTTACCATCATCACCCTCAACCGGCCCGAGGTGATGAATGCCATCCACGCACCTGCCAGCGAAGAGTTGTCGGGAGTCTTCGACACTTTCGCCAGCGATCCGGACCAGTGGGTTGCGATCGTGACAGGCGCGGGGGACAGAGCCTTCAGCGCAGGGAATGATCTCAAATATCAGGCATCCGGTGGCAAGCTCACCTGGCCTGCGAGTGGCTTTGCCGGCCTGACATCGCGCCATGACCTCGACAAACCCCTGATCGCCGCCGTGAATGGCATCGCCATGGGTGGCGGGTTCGAGATCGCGTTGGCGTGTGACATCATCGTGGCGAGCGAGAAGGCGGTGTTCGCGCTGCCCGAACCGCGCGTGGGCCTGGCGGCGCTTGCGGGTGGTCTGCACCGGTTGCCCCGTACCATTGGTGAAAAGCGTGCGCTCGGCATGATCCTCACGGGGCGCCGCGTGAGTCCCCAGGAAGGCAAGGACCTTGGTTTCGTGAACGAAGTCGTGCCCGCCGATGATCTGATGGCGGCGGCAAAGCGCTGGGCGCAGCAGATTTTGGAGCTCTCGCCGATGTCGGTGCGCGCCTCCAAACAAGCTGTCTACCGCGGCCTTGCGGAGCCGTCTGTCGCCGAAGCCATGAAGAACCAGGCGAAGTATCCGGCTGTGGCCGCGATGTTCCGCAGCGAGGATTTCGCGGAAGGTCCGATGGCGTTTGCCCAGAAGCGCCCGCCGCAGTGGAAAGGCAAATAACTCTTACTGCGTGCTCAATGAATTGATTTTTGTTGCAAGCGATGACAGGCCGGAGAGCACATTGCCGACGGCCTGCACCGCCTTGCCGATGGCGACGAGCTTGTCCTGTGCGGCCTTGAGATCGTCCGTGATGCCCTTCACGATTTTCACCACATCCCGGGCGTCGTCGCTGTTGTCCAGTGTCATCGCTGTGACATAGCCGAGCTTCTGGATGCCCTTGGAAATCGTCCGGCGCTGCGCCAGAAGCTCGCTGACGGCCTCGTTCTCCTCCTGTGTGGGCGGCTGACCGGGGTGCCCGGTCTGAATGTCATCAATCCTGTCTGCAATATTGTCCGCGGCTGCGTCCATGGAGCCGAGCTGGCTCTGGAAATCCTGAAACACCTGAGCGGCTGTGGTCATGAGATGGTTCCTACTTCGCAGGCTTCTTGTTGGAGGCGGCAATCTGCTCAGCCACGGTTTGGAGGTTTTTGATCTGCTCTACGAGCAGTTGCACCTGTGCGATAGCGTCGAGAAGGCTCACTTCCGGATTCTTCAGAGCCTGTGTGAGCTTGTTGTGAGCCTTGGCGACCTGGGCGTAGACGTCTGTGTTGCGCAGCTTAAGAGCAGCATCGAAGGCTTGTGCGGAGTCGATTAGCGCAAGAATGGCAGGCTCTGCCGCGTCGCCGGTTTTCTCGCGCGCTTCGACGAGTTTGCCTTCATAATCGTCCGACGCGCGCGCAGCATTTGAAGACTGGATGGCAACATACTCCATGCTAAGCAGGTCCATGGCGGCCTGAATTGTAGGGTCTGCAGCCTGCGTGGCGCGTTGCAGGGCATCGATCTTCACGTCGTTCTGGTACTGTTGGAACAGATACACGCCAACATCCGTCAGCGGCGTCTGTATGGCGGAGAGCGCGGCTGCGTTGGTGACGCCGAGCGTTCCACCAAGCGAAACCGCCGCGCCCAACGCTTTGCCAAGGCCGTCCTTCACGTCTGCACTCGCATCCGCTGTGACAAGACTTTTGAGCGCTGCGGCATAGTCGTTCACGGCATTCATCGCTTCGATCGAGTGCGGCACCAACGAGGTGACATGCAGCGGCAGAGTGGGTTCGCCGTCGGTGGCTGGGAGAAGCACCAGCGTGCAGCTCTTGGAGGTGCGAAGGCGGCACTCGCCATCCTTGCGGGTAATGCGGCCGGGGGCTGCTACCGCCTCTGCCAGGCTGATGGCGTTGTATTGTTGGGCAGAGGCCTGATCGAGGGCCTGCAGGGCTGTGGAAGCCTTGGCCGTCGCGTCAGAAAAATCTCCGATGGGTTTCTCGAAGCCGGTGGCGCTCGCACAGGCGGCAAGAGCAAGAAGAGGAATGATAATCAAGGTCTGAAATATTCGCATATGAATCCCCGCCCATCTATTTGGCTATATTGTCTATTTTGAAGGGGATGGCGAGTAGTTTTTGGACCTCGACTTGTGAAGAGTTGGTCAGGTGCCGCCATTCACGCGAGAGTCTCGGTTGAGCCCGCTTGCACCGGCCCTAGGGGTAGGGTGTCAGCTCGCCGCAATGTATTGGGATACTTGCCATGAATGATGCGTTGAAAGCCCACAAGCCCACGATAGGTCCATGGTCGGCGTTGCTGCTATTCATTGCGGTCTTTGCGGGTGTGTATGTTGCAGTGAAGGCCGGGCAAGCCCGTGCCATGCTGCATTTCGATCTCAGCAATCCGCGCGCGATGGTAGCCTTCCGCGCCAGTGGCAGCATTCTGCTGATTTGGGTGGAAGTGGCCGCGCTCTATTTCCTTCTGAAGCTTCGCGGGCAGAGATTTGCCAATCTTGGTTGGCGAAAGCGCGCGCCGATTTGGGCATGGGTTGCGGCGGCCATCGCGTTTGCAATTTACGCCGGCTTTTCGTTCAGCGGCCCGATGCTGAAAGGCGCACCATTTCTCACGGATTGGTCGGCCTTCCGCATTCTCACAGCGCTCGGTATCGGCATCACCGCGGGCTTCGGCGAAGAGCTCATATTTCGCGGTTTCGTCATGACGGCGGCGCGCGATGGCGGCGCACCCACATGGGTTCAAGTTCTGCTGTCGGCGCTTCTGTTCGGAATTGCGCATGGCGGATGGGGCGGCATGACGGCGAATTTCAGCATCGGCTCCATGATTGGCGCCATCGCTGGCACGTCGATCCTGGGGCTGATGCTGGCCCTCGTATACGTGGCGAGCAAACGCAGCCTGATGCCGGCGATGTTCGCGCACGGACTCATCGATCTCGTCATCGAGCCGTGGCTGATGTTGTTCGCTGTCTCCGGCGGGTTCGAGCGGCTTCACCCATAGAAAAAGGCCGCCTCCGGAAGGGGAAACCGGAGGCGGCCTCGCAGCCGAACCTAGTCGCGCTTCTTACATGAAGTGCCAATCGCCATACCGATCGCGGCACGCCGTGCCGTGGCGCACATATTCGCGGCCATGACGGTAGGTCGTTGTCATGAAATCGCGGCAGACCTGACCCCGGCGGCGATATTGCCGTGTCGGCTCCATCCAGCCATAAGCATCGCGGTGCCGCCATTCATAGCGGCGGTCCAGCGGGCCTTCAAAGCCTTCGTAATAGGTGTGGAAGGCATAAGGCCGGTCTTCACAATCGATATCTTCGCCGATCGAGCGGCCTGCGACGCCACCTAGGAACACACCACCAATCGTGGCTGCGGCTTTGCCGCCGCCATGACCGAACTGATTTCCGATAATCCCGCCGGCTATCATCCCGAGGATGGTGCCTGCGGTACGGTTCTGGTCGCGACAGGAATCCCCATAATAGTAGTGGTTGCGGGCGGCAGCACCGGAGGCGCTGAAGGCCAGCGCCAGGGTGGCAGCGGCCAGTGTCAAACCTGCGCGTTTCAGCATGGAGTTCTCCTCGTCTTCATGGTGCCCGGGTAGTCCCCCGGCATTGCCCCAAACATCGGGGTTCAAGCCTGAACGGGGCCTGAACGGCTCGATTGCTAACGGTTCGGGCGCGTTTTGGGTTCCCGGCCCCTGAGCGGTTTGATCTGGTAGAAGCAGTGCGGCTGCAAGGGTTGAGGCGCTCAAGAGGCCCCTGCGAAGGTTCCCTCAGTACACACGCGCCTTCGGCTTGATGTACTGCACCTCGTTCGAGAGCGTGTAGGTATGCACTGGCCGGTAGTCGAGCTTCGCCCAGCCTGTTTGCTGGTCGAGCCACGATAGCGTGTGCTTCATCCACTTCTCGTCATCGCGGTTAGGGAAGTCTTCGCGGGCGTGTGCGCCGCGACTTTCCTCGCGCGTCACGGCGCCTTCGATGGATACGATTGCCTGCTGGATCAGATTTTCAAATTCCAGCGTTTCTACCAGATCAGAATTCCAGATCATCGAGCGATCCGTCACGGCGATATCGTCACGGGACTTGTAGATTGCATCAATGCGTTCGCGGCCTTTGCGCAACGTTTCCCCGGTGCGGAAAACCGCTGCGTCTTCCTGCATCGCCCGTTGCATGGCAACGCGCATTTGCGACGTTGGTGTCTTGCCCTTCGCGTAACGAAGTTTGTCGAGTCGGGCGAGCGCTTCATCGCCGGCGTTCCTCGGCAGATCTGCCTGACGCGATTCCGGATCGATCGATTTGGCGGCTTGAATGCCTGCCGCCTTGCCGAACACTACGAGGTCGATCAGCGAATTCGAACCCAGGCGGTTTGCGCCATGCACGGAGACGCACGCCGCTTCCCCCACGGCCATGAGGCCGTGCACAACCGTGTCAGGATTGCCATCCTTCAGCGTCAGGGCCTCGCCATGATAGTTCGTGGGAATGCCGCCCATGTTGTAGTGCACTGTCGGCAGAACCGGAATTGGTTCCTTGGTCACGTCCACGCCCGCGAAAATGCGTGCGCTCTCGGCGATGCCCGGCAGACGTTCGTGAATGATTTTCGGATCGAGGTGGGACAGGTGCAGGTGGATGTGATCTTTCAACGGACCCACGCCACGGCCTTCACGAATTTCAATCGTCATCGCGCGGCTTACGACGTCGCGCGAAGCCAGGTCCTTCGCGCTCGGTGCGTAGCGCTCCATGAAGCGTTCGCCTTCGGAGTTTGTCAGGTAACCGCCTTCGCCACGTACACCTTCGGTGATGAGGGTGCCGACGCCATATATGCCGGTGGGATGGAATTGGACGAACTCCATGTCCTGACATGGCAGGCCCGCACGGAGCACCATGGCATTGCCGTCTCCGGTTTGGGTGTGGGCGCCGGTGCAGGAGAAGTAGATGCGGCCATAACCGCCAGTGGCGATGATGACTTTGCGGGCGCGGAAACGGTGGATTGTGCCATCCTCCAGATTCCAGGCCATTAGGCCGCGCACGTCGCCATCTTCCACGATCAGATCGAGCGCGAAATACTCGATGAAGAAATTCACGTCGTTCTTCACGCACTGGCCGTAAAGCGTGTGAAGCATGGCGTGGCCGGTGCGGTCGGCAGCTGCGCAGGTGCGCTGCACGATGCCTTCTCCGTAGTTGGAGGTCATGCCGCCGAATGCGCGCTGATAAATCTTGCCTTCCTCGGTGCGGCTGAACGGCATGCCAAAATGTTCAAGTTCGTAGACGGCATCTGGCGCGTTCTTGCAGAGATATTCGATGGCATCCTGATCGCCCAGCCAGTCGGACCCCTTTACGGTGTCGTACATGTGCCAGCGCCAGTCGTCCGCGCCCATGTTGCCGAGTGAGGCGGCGACGCCGCCCTGGGCTGCAACCGTGTGGCTGCGGGTGGGAAACACCTTGGTCACGCATGCGGTCTTGAGACCGCGCAAAGCGCATTCGAGCGTGGCACGCAGGCCCGCGCCCCCTGCGCCGACAACGACAACGTCAAAGGTGTGATCGGTAATGGGGTAAGCGGTCATCGTGTGTTGTCCAACTCAAATCGCAATCTTGATGATGGCGAACAGACAGGCCGCCCCCACAAGCCAGGTGAATGCCTTTGCCAGAAGCAGCGTGAGAAGCTTGGAGCCTTCGGCGGTGATGTAGTCTTCGATCACCACCTGCACGCCGAGGATCATGTGGATCAGGACGGCAATGACGAAAAGCCCAAGCAGGATCGCGTGAACCGGATTGGCAATGAAGGCGACGACAGTAGCCTGTGGCTGGCCGATCAGGTGGAACACAGCAAAGATAAACCACAGGGAAAGGGGAATGAGCGCTGCGGCGGTGGCGCGTTGACGCCAGAAATGCTCGACACCCGATTTTGCCGAACCTAGGCCCTGAACATTGGATAGCGGTGTGCGTGTGCTCATAGCGGCATGAACCCCTTCTGGCTGTAAACGAGCCAGAACAGCCCGGCCGCACCGAGAATCGCGGCGAGGAAAATCAGGACGCTCCAGGTATTTGCCTTGGCTGGCGTGAAACCGTGCCCCACGTCCCAGACCAGATGCCGCAACCCTGAAAGCAGGTGGTAGATCAAGCCCAGCGCGCACAGGAAGAGAATGAGTTGCCCTAGGGGCGTTACCGCCAGATTGGCAAATGTCTCATAGGCTTCCGGCCCCGCAGCGGCGGCAATGAGCCACCAGGCGAGGAATATCGTCCCGAAAAACAGACCCATGCCTGTGATGCGATGGGTGATGGAGGCCGCCATCGTGGGCGTCCAGCGATAGATCGAGGTAAATGGCGAGAGCGGGCGCGAGCGGCGCCCGGCCGAGTGAGATTGCGGAGATTCCGCCATGAAAAGTCCCAGAATTGAGGTACCGAAGCGAGCCGGAGTGTAGGAGGGGAGCCCCCCAAGTCAACGGCGAAAGGCCGGATTTCTGGGTCCGATCAACGCAGATCCCTGCGCATTACCCGCATCAGTTCCATGGGCATGCCCTCCTCGACAAATGTCTGAAAGGGCACGAAGCCGGCCGCCCTTGAATAGGCGCGTGCAGCGGCATTGTCCAAGTGGTGCGCGATGAAACATGCCTGTTCTTCAGGGAACAGGCAGAGCGCCACCTCCCGCAAATAGCCGTCAAGCATGGCCGTGCCGATTCCTTGTCCCAGCAGGTCTGGCTCGCCCAGAAAAAGATCAGTGCCGATGCCATCTGTAATCCCTGTCAAAGCCTTCCAGTCCGGCCAATCGGCAATCCGATAGCATTGCAGGTAGCCGATTGGGTTGTTCCGCATGATTGCCAGGTGACAGTGCGCAGGCACACGCCCCTCAATGCGCGGAAGGTATTTCTTCCGAACCTCGTCCATGGATACCGGCGTCTTTTGGTAGAATGGGCGCAGGTGCTCCCGGTTCAGCCAGCCAGACAACAGCGCAAGGTCATCCTCGGCGAGGCGCCGAAAACTGATGGGGCCAGGCTGGTTCATCCGCAAATCTTAAGCGCATGGTCGGTGCGCCGCCATTGGCGCGTGCGCTGCAGTGCGCTACGTAGCCGGCCGGTGGCTGGGGCATCCCTGCATGAATGTTGTGCCCGCAATATTGCGCCGCCCGATCGCGGGCGCCCTGAGCGAAAGTGTGGCAATTGTCACATTGTCGTTGATGCTGTTGTCTGCAGCCCTGCTGAACGGTTTCCCCATAATTTTCTACGATACCGGTGCCTATCTCCTGCAAGGCTTTGCCCACGTGTTCATTGCGTCGCGTTCGCCGGTCTATTCGCTGTTTCTGCGGATAGCGGGACCTTCGCCGAATTTGTGGATTGTGGCGGCGGTGCAGTCCGCGATCATGGCCTATGTCATGGTCGAATTGTCGCGCGCCTTGCGGCCAATGCTGCCGCTACAAGGCTTTCTTGCATTGGGGATAGCGACGGTGATTGGCACCAGCGCGCCCTGGTATGCAGGCCAAATTCAGCCAGACTGTTTTGCCGCCGTTGCGGTCGCCGGTGTGTACCTTCTGGCTTTTCACAATTCATTGCTTGGCCCGTGCCGGCGCGCGCTTCTGATCATCGTGACCGCTCTTAGTGCCGCAGTTCACATGACGCATCTGGGTGTGACGGCGGGTCTCGTATTGATACTTGCGGTGGTGAAGTTCGCACCCCGCAGATGGCTTGATGGACGTGGCCTTCCGGTGCCGTTCTTGGCGGGGCCGATGCTGTCGCTCGCCGTCGCGTTCGCGCTTGTCATTGGTGCCAACTACGCCTTCACGAGGCAGGTGTTTATCAGCCGGTCCGGTGCCGTTTTTCTCTCGGCCCGGCTCATGCAGGACGGATTGCTGAAACCTGTTCTGGACGAAAATTGCTCAAAAATTCAATTCCGACTTTGCCGCTACAAGGATTCCTTTCCAGCAACAGCCGATACCTGGCTCTGGGACGAACATGTGAGTCCGTTCCGCTGGATCGGTGGTTTTCGCAGTCTGGAAACTGAGGCAGGCATGCTGGTCGCCTTGAGCCTCAAGCGCGATCCGGTGGCAAACCTCGGTTGGGCCATCGCCAACACCGCGCTGCAATTTGGGGCGGTGGCTACCGGCGACGGCATCGTCCCGCAGCAATCGATTACGCTTCCAGAATTGAAGCGGGCTGGTTCAAGGCAAATCGCGGACTATTCGCGGGCACGGCAACAGATGGGAAAGCTTCCCTTTGATGCTTTGAATATCCTTCACGTTCCAGTCGCGCTAGGCGCCGTTCTTTTGCTCATCTGGCTGGTGGCAACAGGTGCGTGGAGCCTGCCGCCTTCTGCGCGAATCCTGCCCACTTTTCTGCTTCTGGCATTGCTCGGCAACGCGTTCATTTGTGGCGTCTGGTCCGGACCGCACTTCCGGTATCAATCGCGTCTGGTGTGGCTGCCCGTTTTTGCCCTCGCATTGCTGGGAACAACACGCATTGCGGCCTTGCGGGATATGCGGGAATCCGGCACGTAGGGGGGCATGGTCGCCAGCCCCATCCGCATCGCGCCTTCCATACTTTCCGCCGATTTCGCGCGATTGGGCGAGGAGGTGCGGGCCATTTCGGAAGCGGGCGCAGATCTCATCCATGTCGATGTAATGGACGGGCATTTCGTGCCCAACATCACGATCGGTCCGGCTGTGGTGAAGGCGCTGCGGCCCCACACCACCAAGCCCTTCGACGTGCATCTGATGATCTCGCCCGTCGATCCCTTCATCGAGGCCTTCGCCAGCGCGGGCGCAGACGGCATTACCGTGCACCCGGAAGCAGGCCCCCATGTGCACCGGACCCTTCAACTGATCCGCAGCTTTGGCAAAAAACCGGGCGTGGTGCTGAACCCCGGAACGCCGGTGGATGCGCTGGATAACGTGATCGATCTTGTCGATCTGGTGCTTATCATGAGCGTCAACCCCGGCTTTGGCGGGCAATCTTTCATTTCAAGCCAGCTCAGGAAGATTGAAGCCGCGGCGAATTTGATTGTCAGGTCTGGCCGCCAAATTGCGCTGGAAGTCGACGGCGGCATCACGCCAGTAACAGCGAAACAAGCGATCGACGCGGGCGCGAATGTGCTGGTGGCCGGAACATCCGTCTTCAAGGGCGGTTCTTCGCATTATGCGGCCAACATTGCGGCATTGCGGGGATAGGCGTGTGTCCCAGCCGCAGACGCCCGCAAAAGCACCCAGGCGGCAAGGCGCACCGATAAGCCTGTGGCCGGAAATCGCGCGCGGCTTGTTACGCCGCGCGATGAGGCCGTTCCGTATTTTGTGGCGGCGCGGTTTCATCTATCGCAGTTTTCTGAAGGGAAAGCTCTGCGACCACATCACATTTTACCCATATGACGCGTTGCCAAGGCGTCTCGAAGATGCCGATGCACTGTTGCGTGGGCGTTTTCGTTTTGGCGGCGATGCAGTGGACGTGAAGGAGGGTTCGATATTCGATCAGCCTGCGCCTACGCCTGCCTGGAACGACGCGCTTCAGTCTTTTGCGTGGCTTCCGCCGCTCTCCGCGGCAGGGGGCGACGCCTCGCGGACATTGGCGACCAATCTGTTGTCGCAATGGCTGCGTCGCAATGCGCGCTATTCTGAACCGGCTTTCGAGCCGCAAGTGGTCGCGCGCCGGCTGATCCACCTGTTCGCGCACGGCCGCTTCGTGCTCGCCAACTCTGATGTGTTGTGGCGTTCCAAGGTTTTCGTGTCGCTGCGCGAGCAGGTAAAGCTGCTGGCGCGCACCGCAGAGGATGCGCCCGCCGGTTTGCCGCGTCTGGAAGCGGCGACTGCATTCGCGCTGTCAGGCGCTTGCCTGAATGACAATCCTAAACGGCTTGAGGCAGGGCTGCTTCGTCTTGAGCAGGAAATCGCGGAACAAATTCTTCCCGACGGCGGGCACACATCGCGTTCGCCGGAAGCTCTGGTCCATGCCTTTCGTCATATCGTGATGGTGGCCGATGCATTGACAGCGATCGAACATCCGATTCCACATACCATTCGCAGTGCCCATGACCGTATGGCCCCCATGCTGCGTTTCTTCCGTCATGGTGATGGCGGGCTGGCGCTGTTCAACGGGGGCCGCGAATGCGATCCACGCATGATTGCAGGTATTCTTGCGCGCGATGAAGTGCGGGGGCAGCCATTTCTCCATGCGCCCCATTCCGGATATCAGCGTTTGGCTTCGGGCAAGTCGCTCTTCATCATGGATTGCGGAACGCCGCCATATGGCGCCTTTTCAAACGACGCCCACGCAAGTCCGCTCGCGTTCGAATTCAGTGCCGGTCCGTACCGTATTGTCGTGAATTGCGGTAGCGCGGGCGAGGCCAATTCCAAATGGGATAGCGCGCTCAGAGCAACGGCGGCGCACTCCACTGTCACCATCGCAGATACTTCGACCGCTTCGGTACTATCTGCAGGTACGGCGCGCGATATTCTGGGCGCGCGGCTTCTGGGCGGCCCCCGCGAAGTGACGACCAGCCGCGGCGAAAATCTCCACGGTCGCACGGTGGAAGCGGTACATGACGGCTATCTCAGGCCGTTCGGGCTTCGCCACCAGCGCACAGTGACGCTGTCCCAACAAGGTTCGCATCTCACGGGTTGCGATGCGATTCTTCCCGTACAAGGCCGCAAGCAGACCACGCCTTTCGCTGTGCGCTTTCATATTCATCCCGATGTGCGGATGTCGACTTCGCAAGGCGGAGGCATCATCCTGAAGCTACCCAACGGGGAGGGGTGGCGCTTTCGCTGCGGTGGCAATCTCAGCATTGAAGAGAGTATCTATCTCGGCGGCGCACCGGTGCGGCGAACGGAGCAGATCGTCATATCCGGCACGGTCAAGGATCAGCCGGTCGAAGTGGCATGGACATTTGAGCAGATGGGCGCGATTTAGCCCCAGCCGCAATACGATCAGCGATTGACCGGAAAAGTGCCGTGCTGCCGCCGTGATTGCGCCACGGTTGGCGCAGCACCCTTGGATCTCATCCTTGTGGAGGGGATACCATGACGTCTGAACAAACAGCGGCGGCGCTCAGAACGCCCGGCCTGAAACTCCTGCTCGTCGCAGGCCTGACAATTCTTATGGCCGTGCCGCTCTTTCTTGTGCAACTCGTGCTGTCCGACAGACAGGGCTACGCATCGGAAGTCTGGCAGGATATCGCGGGCGGATGGGGCGGACCGCAAACCGTTGCCGGGCCCATTGTGTTTGTGCCCTTCACCCGAACGTATGAAACGGTCGTCGACGGCAAAACCACGATCACACACGCCGATAGCGTTGCTGCGCTTTTGCCAGACATGCTGCAACTAGTGGCGCAAGCGAATGTGGAGGAACGGCATCGTGGCCTGTTCGATGTTCCGGTCTATCGTACAAATCTTGGCATTCATGCGGTGTTCTCCGCCGAGTCGCTGAAAGCTCTAATTCCCGCCGATGCGGAAGCGCATTGGGATCGTGCCTATACAAGCGTCATCGTCGGAGACACACATGGATTGACCGGCAATGCCGTTATCAGCGTCAATGGCGACAAGCGCGATTTTGAACCCAGTGCGGGGCGAGATTATCCAGGCGTTGCGGGCATCCATGCGTCGCTGGGGCTCAGGGGGCAACCGGGCCAGCTAGATCTGCAAACCGGTATCGCCCTGTGTGGCACACGCGAACTGAAGCTGGCGCCGCTCGGCGAGAACACCACCGCGTCGATGCGCTCGAATTGGCAATCGCCCAGTTTCTCCGGATCGTTTCTGCCTGACGCGCGGCGACTCGGAACAAAGGGATTCGATGCGGAGTGGAAAATCCCGTATCTCGCACGCGGCTTCGGACAGAGTTTCGAACCGGGCGAGAACTTCATCCGTCAATTGCAGGATTCATCCTTTGGCGTCCTGTTCTATCAGCCAGTGGACTACTACCAGCTTGTCCAACGTTCGCTGAAATACGCGATCTTTTTCGTCGGACTGGCCTTTCTCCTGTTCTTCGTGATGGAAATCGTGGCAGGGCGCAGGTTGCATGCGATCCAGTACATTCTGGTCGGCTCCGCGCAGGTGGTATTTTACCTGTTGCTCCTGTCTTTTTCCGAACATGTCGGTTTCGGAAACGCCTATTTCATTGCCGCTGCGGCAACGGTGGTCCTGACAGCGGCCTATGGCGCATCTGCCTATGGCGGCTGGCTACGGGCCGGGCTTCTGGGTGTGGCCCTGGGCACCCAATATGGCCTGCTCTACATGCTGCTGAAGGCCGAGGACAATGCACTCCTGATCGGCAGTATCGTGCTGTTCCTTGCGCTGGCGGCCACCATGTATGTCACCCGCCGGATTGACTGGTATCAGGTCGCGCCAAGGGGCGGGAATTGAGGCGCCGAGCCGCGTTGCCACCCCGGCGGGGCTTTGCTAATCATTTGGAAGCATTACCGTTTGGGGACGTTCATGGCTCAACTCACCTTGCCGACGGGCAGTCAGGTCAAGCGCGGCAAAGTCTGGCCCGGACCGGTGGGGGCCAATGGCAAGCGGCCCAAGCGCACCAAGAATTTCCGCGTCTACCGCTACGATCCGGATCAGGACGCCAATCCCCGCGTCGATACCTACACTGTCGATCTGGAAGGCTGTGGTCCGATGGTTTTGGACGCGCTCATCAAGATCAAGAACGAAGTCGATCCCACGCTGACTTTCCGGCGCTCATGCCGCGAAGGCGTATGCGGCTCCTGTGCCATGAACATCGATGGCGCCAACACGTTGGCCTGCACAAAGGCGATATCGGATGTGTCGGGTTCCATCAGCATCTATCCCCTGCCACACATGCCGGTGGTGAAGGACCTGGTGCCTGATCTGACAAATTTCTACGCGCAGTATTCTTCGATCAAACCCTTCCTGCAGACGCAGACGGCGACGCCGGAGAAGGAATGGAAGCAATCGCCGGAAGAGCGCACAAAACTCGATGGGCTTTATGAGTGTATCCTCTGCGCCTGCTGTTCCACATCATGCCCAAGCTATTGGTGGAATTCGGATCGCTATCTTGGCCCCGCCGCGCTGCTGCAATCCTATCGCTGGCTCGCCGATAGCCGTGACGAAGCCACCGGCGCGCGCCTCGACGAACTGGAAGATCCCTTCCGCCTCTATCGCTGCCATACCATCATGAATTGCGCTAACACCTGCCCAAAAGGCCTCAATCCGGCCCGCGCAATCGGCGAGATCAAACAGATGATGGTGAAGCGGAGCGTGTAAGCAGCGCTAAAGCTCGATCATCGTGAAACCGGATTTGGGCGTGCCACATGCCGGGCACACCCAATCCTCTGGAATGTCCGTCCAGCGCGTTCCTGGTTTCAGGCCCTCCGATTGATCACCTGCCGCTTCGTCATAGATGTAGCCACAGGTCGTGCATTGCCAGACTTTGAATTCGGTCATTGCCGCCGTCCACTCACTGCATTTCGTAGCGAATGGGGACGCTTTTGGGACCACACACGAAGTTCGCCACCGTGCGCGTGGGCTCGCCATCGAGTTCCACCCATTTCAGACGCGGCAGCAACTCCTCCCACAGAATGCGCATTTCCATCCGGCCCAGATGCTGTCCAAGACAGATATGGGCGCCGTAACCGAACGCCACATGCTTGTTTGGCTGACGGTCGATCTTGAAGCGGAAGGGATCCTCGAAAACGTCTTCATCGCGATTGCCGGAGGGGTAGCAAAGCATCAGCCAATCGCCCTTGGCGACCTTCTGTCCATGAATCTCTGTGTCGGCGGTGGCGCTGCGCATAAAGTGCTTCACTGGTGTCACCCAGCGAATGGTTTCCTCAAGAAACAAGGGCATCAATTCCGGATTGGCTTTGAACTTTGCGAACTCACCGGGGTTTTCGGCCATCGCCCAGAGCCCGCCAGCCGTGGTGTTCGATGTCGTGTCGTGACCGGCCGTCGCCGCAATGATGTAGTAGCCCATGGCGGCGCGCTCGGCGAGCGGTTCGCCGTTGATCTGTCCGTTCGCAATCAGGCTCGCGAGATCTTCGCGCGGGCAGCGACGCCGGTCTGCGGTCATTGCATCGAAATAATTCACGAAATCCATCACCGTGCCGAGCAGGCCGCCAAGATCGTTGCCGGCTTCGGTGGGCGTCTTGCCGCTGCGGTTCAAATCCGGATCGGCCGCGCCGAACAGTTCCTGCGTGAGCTTCAGCATGCGCGGCTCATCGCTCTGCGGCACCCCGAGAATTTCCATGATGACATGCAACGGATAAAGAAAGGCGACGTCGCGCGCGAAATCGCACTTGCCGCCCATGGCCGCCATGTTGTCGACGAAGCCGCGCGCAATCTCACGGATGCGCGGCTCAAGTTTCTTGATGTTTTGGGGAAGGAAATAGCCTTGTGTCAGACGGCGGTAGTTGAAGTGATCCGGGTTGTCCATCTGCACCAGCGAATAGATCAGATGCGGTGAGCCGCCGGTGATCGCACGAACCTGGGCGTCGCCTTCCTTTGTGGCCAGTGTGGTTTGGCGGTCGCCATTGTGAAACAGATCGTTCTGCCGCTCGACCGTCAGAATGTCCGCATGCTTGGACACAACCCAGAACGGATCATAACCCTCAAGGCTGGCTTGCGCGAATGGCGCGTTTTTGCGCAGCCACCGAAAGGCCTCATCGACGGGCTTTTCCTTGGAGTAGGCAACGGGGTCGACAATGTTCCAGGCAACCTCTTGTGGGATATACATTTGCGTTCTCGCGCGTGGCAGTTTCCTCAGATGAATGGAAGCATTCCATTTGCCCAGAGCCGTGCCATTGATTGAAGTCAAGGAACGTTGGGGTGAATGGTGGGTTGTCGCTGCGTAAAAGGCCTAGAGCGCATACTTGGCGGGATCGAGCGCAAAGGCGAGCGCTGTCATCCGCTTGCCGCCCGCGCGCGCTTCGGCGTTGGCGTGGGCTACGTCGCGATAGCGCTTCATGGCCGCGCGTACGGAGAGGTGCGTGGTATCTTCGCCAAGGTGTTCTTTCAGAAGTTCAGCGCGCACTGTGCGCACGAATACTTCATCCCAGATGGAGGCATTGAGTTCGCTGTCGCAGAAGAAGGATTGCGAGGCGATGTTGCAGGAGCCGATCGTGGCCCAACAATCGTCCACCAGCATGATTTTGTCATGCACATAAACCGGCGCGCCGGTGCGCGGCGAGGCGATGCCTGCGAGCAGGAAGTTCGGATATTCGCCAAGGGCCGCCACGCGCGCGAAGAAGGGTGTTGCTTCGGGGCGCTTACGCGCCGCTTTCACCTGCGGTTCCGGATCGGCGGGTGCGAGGAATGTCACGTCCACGCCGCGCTTCAACGCAGAATGCAGCGCTTCAACGATATCGGGTGAAGCGATATATTGATCCTCGATGTAGATCGCGTGTCTGGCCGCTGTGATGGCGGAGGCATATTGCTCGAAAATGCTGTGTTCGCCGGTTGCTATCTCGAATGGCGCGCCGTCTGGCGTCGCCGTTGAGTCGCTGTAGCGCCCGGCACGAATCGAGCGCTGCATCTGAACGATTGCGTTTCCCGCCGCTGGGGAGAGCCGGGCGGGGAAGGGCAGGACGTGTTCTCGCGCGTGCGCCCACAGTCCGCCATCGAGATGGCGCTCACTGGCTTCATTCCAGCGCTGAACGAAATTGTGGTGCACGTCTGTGGCACAGGGCCCGCGCAACTCCAGATAGACGTCGTGAGTGTGTTCGCCGTCACGGTCTGCGTGGCCGCTAGCGGAAACAGAGGGGTTGTCGAGATTGATGCCGCCGACGAAGGCGATTTCGCTCTCGTGCCCCGCATCGATCAGCCAGCTTTTCTGGTGCTGGCAATAGTTCTTTTCCGCACGGTCCCATCGGGCCAGAAAGCGCGCACCACGCTTCGTCAGGAAGCCGTGGTCTTCGGCATGGCCGTGGAAGTGACCGGCCTCTTCGGATTTTGTGCGCCAGAACAATGCCCGCACATCCACCCCACGCCCGGCGGCCTGGTCGAGGACATCGAAGAAACTCCGCCCATCCGGCATGCGGAAATCCGGATAGAGAAATGCTACCGTAACCCAAACGCTGTGCCGCGCCTGATCGGCTGCCTCACAGATGCGCCGGAATGCGCGATCGCCGTCCACCAGCGCGCGCAATGCATTGCCGCCACGGACCGGATAAGACGCTAGCTGCGCGGACGGGATATGATTGGGCAGCGCGACTGCGCTCACGCCGCCTGGGTCCGAACGGTGTTGAGCCCCGCGCGGGCGCGCAGCACATGCCACAGCACAGTCGAAGCGAGCTTGGCAAAAGCGCCCTGCGGACTGGCGCCAACCGCCTTTGCGATCATTTGCGCCAGCTTGTGGATGTGATGACGGCGATAAAGGGGAATGGACTTCGCATAAGAAGCGCGCGCATACGCCTCTCGCATGTAAGGCCGCTCGGCCTCCTGCCGGGCAGGTACATTCGCGCAATAATACGCGAAGGAGAGTTCGTCGTCGTCGGCCTCGTTCACGCGTGTGATGGCGACGATGATTCTGCGCCAGAACGGCAACTCCGGTTCGTCCTGTTTCTCAAGAGTATCGAGGAAGAGCTTGTAATGCCTGAATTCGTCAGCTGCGATGCGGCCTGCGATTTCTTTCAGGACTGGCTCATCCGCCGCATCGCGCATAGCGCTGTAGTAGGAAGATGTCCCGGATTCCACCACGCAACGCGCGATCATCTCGCCTCGGCGGCTGCCGCGAACGGAGGTCGTGTCATCGGACAGAAAATGCGGGGGCTTGTAGCCTGCGCGAAATCGCGCGAACGCCTCTTCCAGACTGAAATTGGGGTCGGCGCGTTCTGCCCAGCGACCCAGCGCAAGGCCGTGCTGGGTTTCTTCAACACCCCAATGTTCGATATCGGCCAGCATCTCCGGGCTGGAACCTGCGAAGACGCGCTTCAGATAGGCCACATAATCGGCGGCATTGTATTCCACGAGGGCCGCAGCCTTCACGGCAGCCAAAAGGTCCGCATCGACCTTTGACGGATCGAACGCGTCCCACCGGACGTCGTCCAGTGTCCAACCCTGACTGTAAACGGCTCCTGCAGTCATCCCCGATCCAATTGAACCACCAACCACCCCAAAACGCCTTATACCAAAGGCAGTTGCCCGGTTGAACTGTCAATTGTGCAATGCGGTGAACGCCGACGCCAGCCGGGACCGCCGGTTCGCCCGGCCAAAGTGGCGTGATAGAACGATTCCGGCTTGGGGAGGCGGCGTGGAACACGTCCTGAAGGCGATCAGGGAACGCAGGCTGGACAGCGTCGGCGCGGCCTACGCCGTCGTGGCATGGGTGATCGTGCAGGGTGCCTCTATTGCGCTGCCGGCCTTCGATGCCCCGGCGTGGGTGATGCGCTGGTTAATTGTTGCCTCTTTTGCGGGTTTTCCGGCCGCATTGGCCGTCGCTTGGGTGCTTTTGGCCCCGGACCACGTCGAAGCCCGGCGTACGGTGCGGCGAGACTGGGTGTTGCTGGGCGGTGCCGCATTGATGCTGTTGGCCAGTCTTGGGCATCTGGCCATCTCCTGGTCCACCCGGCAGGATCAACCACACGTTCAGCGGCCTCATGCCTCCGCCATTCAGACAGCCACGGTCGCTGTTCTTCCCTTTGCCAATCTGAGCGGCGACCCAGAGCGACGCTACTTCAGTGACGGAATTTCCGAGCAGTTGATTTCCGAGTTGGCCCGCCAGCCCGATCTACGAGTGGCGGCACGGACATCGTCTTTCGCGTTGGCAGAGCAGAAGATGGATGTGCAGGCCATCGCGCGCCGCCTCAATGTCCGGGCGGTGGTGGATGGCAGCGTGCGCGAATATGGCGACAGCGTCCGCATCACGGCCGAATTGATCAATGCCGGCGACGGGTTTCAGATCTGGTCGGAGACATACGACCGCAAGCTGACCGACATTCTTGCCCTTCAGGATGAAATTGCGCGCGCCATCAGTACCGCGCTCGCACACAGGCTGCTCGGGCGCGCCCCATCACCGGTCATTGCGGTCAATCATCCCGCAATCGATCCGAAGGCCTATCGGCTTTTTCTGCAGGGGCAGGATTTTCTGGCCAAGCGCACACCGGATGGCGAACGTCGCGCCGCCGAATTGTTCGATCAGGTCGTTAAGCTGGCTCCAGGATTCGCCGACGGCTATGCAGCCTTGGGGTATTCACGCGCCGTGATGGCCATGAACCAGGGATTACCGGAACAGATCGAGCCTGCAATGGCCGCCCTGAAGAAAGCGCTGGAGCTTGACCGCTCGAACACCAGTGCGCTTGTGGCGCACGCCACGTTGTCGATCATGCGATGGGAATGGAGCGTCGCCATTGACGAACTCGCTCGCGTGAAATCGCTGCATCCGGATACTGCGCAGGTCTGGCATGCGATGGCCACGCTATACGGCTTCATGGGGTTGCCCGAACAGGCCTTGCGCGCTTCGCGCAACGCCGTCACGCGCGATCCACTTTCCTATATCGACCGTTACAACATTGCCGCCTATCTCGTTGCGCTGGGGCGTTATCAGGAGGGCATTGCTGCGGCGAAGGATGCTCTGGCCATTGTGCCCGATCATCCGGACAGTTTGCTCATGCTCTGCCGCGCGGAACTGGGACTGGGGCATGTCGATGCAGCGCGTGGCTATCTTGACAGATTGACGGCGCTGTCTCCGAAACAGCCAATATTCCAGCAGATTGCCTGCAAGTATCGCGTCGATATTGTTTCTGGAAAGGTGCGGGAAGCGCGCAAATTCGCTGATGCCATAGCTGAAAATGGCCCGGTTGATGGCATCAATGCGACCGACTTTGTGAGCGCCTATCGCATGCTGGGCGATTACAGAACGGCGATGATGTGGGCTGAGAAATCCTATGATCGGCGCGAGCCGTGGATGATGCCGGAGGCATATACGCGCGACCTTGGATTTGAGATGTATCAGACGCCGGAATGGAAGGCGTTCGAACAGAAGCCATACTTCCGTCAATGGCTGGCGGTCAGGGCCCGTATCGAAAAAGAGCTTCCCGCCTGACGATCAGATTGCGGCGCGCAGCGTTTCCAGATCGTCAACCACGATGACGGCCTTGGCGCGATCCGCGTCCGTCTTCGCTGTCAGGATATCCTCGCGGGCGTTGGCAATGCGCTTGTCGAGGGCTGCGGCGTCGATGTGCTCCATCGGTATGGCTTCCTCAGCCAGGACCGTCAGCTTGCCAGGATTCACTTCGGCAAAGCCGCTCAGCACGAAGAACCGCGCATCGCCCTTGTCGCCGCCTTTCACGTCGATCACGCCGGCGCGCAACACGGTGATGAGCGGTTCATGACCTGCCAGAACGCCGAGGTAACCTTCGGCGCCCGGCAACGTGATCATCTCGGCATTTTCGGAGAGCAGAAGCCGCTCCGGAGAGACGAGATCGAATGCGATTTTGTCAGTCATCGAAACCCTCTTGCTGAAAGGCCATGCCTACAGCTCTTCGAAACGCTTCGCTCCTCAGAATGAGGGTGCTTGGGCGTCTCGAAGCATTACGCCGCTTCCGCCGCCATCTTCTGGGCTTTGGCGACCGCTTCTTCGATGGTGCCGACCATGTAGAAGGCCTGTTCCGGAAGGTGGTCGTATTCGCCATCCACGATCGCCTTGAAAGAACGGATCGTATCGGGCAGCTCAACGAATTTGCCGGGCGAGTTGGTGAACTGTTCGGCGACGAAGAAGGGCTGCGAAAGGAAGCGCTGGATCTTGCGCGCGCGCGCCACGATCAGCTTGTCGTCTTCCGAAAGCTCGTCCATGCCGAGGATGGCGATGATGTCCTTCAGCGCGCGGTATTGCTGCAGAACTTCCTGAACCTGGCGAGCGACGTTGTAGTGTTCTTCGCCAATTACCTGCGGGTCGAGAATGCGCGACGTGGAGTCGAGCGGGTCCACGGCCGGGAAGATGCCTTGTGCCGCGATATCGCGCGAAAGCACGGTGGTCGCGTCCAAGTGTGCGAACGAGGTCGCGGGCGCCGGGTCGGTCAGGTCGTCGGCCGGCACGTAAATAGCCTGCACCGAGGTGATCGACCCCTTGGTAGTGGAGGTGATGCGTTCCTGGAGGTTGCCCATCTCGGTGGCGAGCGTCGGTTGATAGCCCACCGCCGAAGGAATACGTCCCAGAAGCGCGGACACTTCGGAACCGGCCTGCGTGAAACGGAAGATGTTGTCGATGAACAACAGCACGTCCTTGCCTTCGGTGTCGCGGAAATATTCCGCGACCGAAAGACCGGTGAGTGCAACGCGGGCGCGTGCGCCCGGCGGCTCATTCATCTGACCGTAGACGAGAGCGCACTTCGAGCCCTCGGACGAGCCGTTCTTGCGCGGATCGACGTTTACGTTCGACTCGATCATTTCGTGATAAAGGTCGTTGCCTTCGCGCGTGCGCTCGCCGACACCAGCCAGCACCGAGTAGCCGCCATAGGCCTTGGCGATGTTGTTGATCAGCTCCTGCATGGTCACGGTCTTGCCCACGCCGGCGCCGCCGAACAGACCAATCTTCCCGCCCTTGGTATAGGGGCAGAGCAGGTCAATGACCTTGATGCCCGTAACGAGCACTTCGGCAGAGCCGGCCTGATCGGCAAACGAGGGGGCCTCACGGTGGATCGACGCCATGTGCGACTGATCGATCGGGCCTGCTTCGTCGATCGGTTCTCCGATCACGTTCATGATGCGGCCGAGCGTTGCCGGGCCGACGGGCACGCGGATCGGTGCTCCGGTGTCGACGACTGCCTGACCGCGAACGAGACCTTCGGTGGAGTCCATGGCGATGGCGCGAACCGTGTTCTCGCCCAGATGCTGCGCGACTTCAAACACGAGGCGCGTTTCCTTGCCGGAAACCGGATCGGTGTTCTTGGTTTCGAGCGCATTCAGGATCGCCGGCAGCGCACCGTCGAACTCGACGTCAACAACGGCACCGATCACTTGGGTGAGGCGGCCTTTGGTGGTTTGGGTCATGGCATTCATGACGTCTTCCTTTACTTTCTCTGTCGTTCGCGGCGGTTCCGCGGGGGTATCTGTTACGTCTGTTTCGACAATCTCAACGGCAACCGCATCGATTGTCAGCACTGGGGGCGGAAGAGAGGCAACGCCCCACCTGCGCCCGAAAATTTCCCGGAAGAATTGAACAATTCTTCCGAATTTGCTTCTCCAGCCCATGGTCGTCCCCAGCATCCCCATAAAAACCTAGGCGGGGTGGATGACGTTTCTTCGTGGGCCTTCCTTTCCGTTCCTCTTTCCTTCGCGTCAGACGGCGGCAGCACCGGAGATGATTTCAATCAGCTCCTTGGTGATCTGTGCCTGGCGCGTGCGGTTCATTTGGATGGTGAGCGATTTGATGAGGTCGCCCGCGTTGCGGGTTGCATTGTCGGTGGCGGTCATCTGCGCGGCATAGAACCCGGCTTCGTTCTCCAGAAGGGCGGAGAGGATTTGCACGGAAATGTTCTGCGGCAGCAGCACGCTCAGGATTTCGGCTTCATCCGGTTCGTAGTTGTAGAACGCGCCCTTTGATCCGCCCTCGTTCTCGACCACCGCCGGTATCAGCTGACGCACCGTCGGGATCTGCGAGACCACGGACTTGAAGCGGCTCGATACCAGCGTGACCACATCCACTTCACCGGCATTGAACATCTCCAGCACCTTTTCGGCGATGGGTTTTGCCAACGCAAAGGTGGCGGGCTTGTTGCCAACTTCGAAGCTCTGAACATAGCGGCTGCCATAGGCGCGGCGAAGCTGGTCGCGGCCCTTGCGGCCCACCGTGATGATCTTGACGTCCTTGCCCTCGGCGATGAGCGCGGCAATCTTCTCGCGCGCGGCGCGGGCAATGGAGGAATTGAAGCCGCCAGCAAGGCCGCGATCGGCCGTTGCCACAATCACCAGATGGCGCTTGTCCGAACCGGTGCCCGCCAGAAGCTGCGGCGCCGTCGGGCCGGAAACACCTGCAGCCAGATTGGCGATCACGGCAGACATGCGCTGCGCGTAAGGACGCGCGCTTTCGGCGGCAGCCTGCGCCCGGCGCAGCTTTGCCGCCGCCACCATCTGCAGCGCCTTCGTGATCTTCTGTGTGGATTTTACGCTCGCGATACGCGTGCGCATTTCCTTGACGGAAGCCATGAGCGATCAGCTTTCCTTAGGCGAAAGTCTTTGAGACTTCGTCCAGCGCCTTCTTCAGCATTTCTTCGAGTGCGGGGGTCAGCGCCTTTTCGGTGCGGATGCCTTCGAGGAATTGCGGGTAGCTCGCGCGCAGCTTGGAGAGCAGCGCTTCCTGGAATGCACCCACGCGGGCAACCGGGAATGGATCGAGATAACCGCGAGTGCCGGCGTAAATCACCGCCACCTGTTCTTCCACGGCAAAGGGCTTGTACTGTGGCTGCTTCAGAAGCTCGGTGAGGCGTTCGCCGCGCGCCAGCATCTTCTGCGTGGCGGCGTCGAGGTCCGAACCGAATTTCGCGAAAGCGGCCATTTCGCGATATTGCGCAAGCTCGCCCTTGATGGGGCCGGCCACGGTCTTCATCGCCTTGATCTGCGCCGAAGAACCAACGCGCGACACCGAGATGCCGACGTTCACGGCGGGGCGAATGCCCTGATAGAACAGATCGGTTTCCAGGAAGATCTGGCCATCGGTGATCGAGATCACGTTGGTCGGAATGTAGGCAGACACGTCGTTTGCCTGCGTTTCAATGACGGGCAGGGCGGTAAGCGAACCGGCGCCGTTGTCTTCGTTGAGTTTCGCGGCACGTTCCAGCAGACGGCTGTGCAGATAGAACACGTCGCCCGGATAGGCTTCGCGGCCCGGCGGGCGGCGCAGCAGCAGCGACATCTGACGATACGCGACGGCCTGCTTGGAAAGATCATCGTAGATGATGAGTGCGTGCATGCCGTTGTCGCGGAACCATTCGCCCATCGCGCAACCGGAGAAGGGCGCGAGGAACTGAAGCGGGGCGGGCTCGGAGGCAGTGGCGGAAACGACGGTGGTGTATTCCATCGCACCGGCGTCTTCGAGTGTCTTCACGATCTGCGCGACCGTCGAGCGCTTCTGGCCGATGGCGACGTAGATGCAATAGAGCTTCGCCTTCTCATCGGTGCCGGCATTCACGGCCTTCTGGTTGATGATGGTGTCGATGGCGACGGCGGTCTTGCCAGTCTGGCGGTCACCGATGATGAGCTCGCGCTGGCCGCGGCCGATCGGGATCAGCGTGTCGATGGCTTTAAGGCCCGTCTGCACAGGCTCATGCACCGATTTGCGCGGAATGATGCCGGGCGCCTTCACGTCCACGCGGCGGCGTTCGGCGACATTCTTGAGGTCACCCTTGCCGTCGATCGGATTTCCGAGCGGATCGACGACGCGGCCCAGAAGGCCGCGGCCGACCGGGACGTCCACGATGGCGCCTGTGCGCTTGACGGTGTCGCCTTCCTTGATGGTGCTGTCGGAACCGAAGATCACCACGCCGACATTGTCGGTTTCGAGGTTCAGCGCCATGCCTTTGATGCCGCCTGGAAACTCGACCATTTCACCGGCCTGCACGTTGTCGAGACCATAGACGCGGGCGATGCCGTCACCCACGGAAAGCACCTGGCCGACTTCGCTCACCTGTGCTTCGGCGCCGAAGTTCTGAATCTCGCGTTTCAGGATCGCGGAAATTTCGGCGGGCTGGATGTTCATGTTCAGTTACCTCTCATGGCCGCACGAATGCCGTTCAGCTTCGTGCGCAACGACGAATCAATCATTTTCGAACCCACCTTCACGACGAGGCCGCCGAGGAGGTTTGGATCTACGTTCACATCAAGCGAAGCCTCGCGGCCAAGCTCGGATTTCAGGGCATCCTTCAGGGCCTTGGTCTGCGCATCGGAGAGCGCGCGGGCGCTTGTGACCGTTGCGCGGATTTCGCCACGATGACGGGCGGCAAGGCCCTGGAAGGCGCGGATAATGTCGTTCAACACGAACAGGCGGCGCTTGCTGGTCAGCAGCAGAATGAAACGGCGCGTGAGCGCAGACGCTTCCATGCGATGCAGGATCGCATTCATGCCCTTGCTCTGTTCTTCGTTGCTGAATACCGGCGCGCGCACAAGGCGCAGCAGATCGGCGCTTTCGCCGATCATGGTCTTCAGCGTTGCCAAATCCTTTTCGACGGCGGGCAGGGACTTTTCTTCCTGCGCCAGTTCAAAAAGGGCGGACGCATAACGTCCTGCCAGGCCAGAATTATGCGGTTCGTCCGTAGCCACCCGCACCCCGTTTTCTTCAGGCCGCTCCATCATGGAGCCGCCGTGGTGTAACCCGTTGATTGAGCGAAGAAATTCACTCGCGTGGACGAATCTTAACATCCGCGCGCCGGTGACCTAGCACGCCCCCTTAGCGGGCGCAATAATCTGGCGTCAGCCACGGTGTCTCACCTGTCGCAGGGCCAAACCTTACTGCAAATTTCCATTGCAATCCGGGGGGCTGTCGTCCATTCGGGTTGCCTAATCAAGGCAATAAAATGACCGCAGCATGGCACATCTCAGGTCTAAATGACGTAGTCGTCCGGCACGACAGCGGGTTGCCCGCTCACCTCCCAGGTGCAGAGCGCATCGGATTGGGAACCGAGGCTGCACCCCGGACGCTGCTCGTCACGGTGCCGGGTGTAGGCAAATTCCAGGCGCGCAATGGCGACGATGTCGCAATCCAACTTGAGGAATCAGCGAACCCGGAAAAGGTCCGCCTGCTTCTGTCTGGAATCATTCGGGCTGCCCTGATCCACCAACGCGGCAACATTCCGCTTACCGGCTCCGCCCTCGTTTCAAAAGGAGGCAGGGCGATTGTTTTGAGCGGATTTTCATCATCCGGGAAATCCACTGCCGCGTACGAACTGACTCGTCGTGGGTGGATGCTGCTTGCTGATGGAATTGTGCAGATCAACTGCGTCGGCAACAAGGCGGTCGCGATGCCATCAGAGGAGTGCATCCTTCTGTGGGGCGATGCTTGCGAGCGGTTCGGAATAGAAAAGGGTAGTCTCACGCGCCATCGTACCGGATTGGAGAAATACGAGGTGCCTGTAAGTGCGAGCCACAATCCGGCGACAATTTCCCTGATCGTGGATTTCGGACGGGACATGGTGTCCTCATCTGTGCCATTGCGAGGTGGCGAGCGAGCAGACACTCTTTCGCGATTGTCGTTCAGACCTCGACTTATTGAGCCCATGCGGTGCCTTGAAATTCATCGCCAGATGGCAGCGCGTGTCGCACTTTCAACGCGGATGCATCTGCTCGGTGGTGCGCGAAGCAAACTTGTAGGCGACATTGCCGATCAGATTGAGGAACTTGTACAATGAGCGCCCCTATTGTGCTGTTGGCAAGTTATCCGAAATCGGGGAACACATGGACGCGTCTGGTGCTGCAAGCCCTCATGAAGGGCGGACCGGTCGCACTAAACGAGTTGAACGGTGACTTTCATGGTTTTCCGCGCCGTGTGCTATTTGACGACATCGCACCGATCAACGCTGCGGATCTAACGCCAGATGAGATTGATGAGTGGCTGCCTGACGTGTTTGCACAGTTTGCAAACGAGATTGACGCGCCGATTTTCATGAAAACCCACGATGCTGCCCGAAGAACACCTTCTGGCAAATGGTTCATGCCGCCAGACAACGTGCACGGTGTAATTCATCTGGTCCGTCACCCGTTCGATGTGGCCGTGTCTTACGCCAAACATATGGGGAAAGACGTGGATTGGGCGATTGATGTGATGGGGCGGGAAAACGAAATGGTCACTCTTGGCAGAGACCGACTGCCACCGCCTTTGCATGAAGTCATCGGATCATGGAGCCAGAATGTATGTTCTTGGCTCTCTGGATCGCCTTATCAAGTCACGACCGTTCGATACGAAGATATGCATGAGTCGACTTTCCCGACATTCCAGAAAATTGTTGCCGCTGTGGGTTTCGTTGCGAGCGACGCCCGTATCGCGATGGCAATCGACGCAACCCGTTTCGACAAATTGCGGGAGGAAGAGCGCGCTGTCGGATTTCGCGAAAGGCCGCGGGCCTCGGAAGCGTTTTTCCGGTCCGGCAAGCCACGGTCTTGGGAAGGTTTGCTCTCCGATACGCAACGCGCCGGAATTTTCGAATCACATGGCAAGGTTATGGAAAGGCTGGGATATAAGGCAGACGGCTCGTATCTGCCCCTTTCCGAAGCTACCTTTTCGTAACCACGTCTCTCAGCATCACATTAAAGGGTTCGGGCGCATCATTGTCTTATGCGATGGACAATTGCGGTTTGCGAAGAAATTGCGCCCGGTCCTGCCGAGCGTCACGCCTTTGGTGGGGTGCTCGCCGAGGTTCTGGGATTCCTGTTCCAGGGGTTCGGCGATGGGCCCGGCGAGCGCAGCGTTCTCGAGAATGAGGTCGCAGCGCTCGCGGCGCCCCACTTGCCCGTGCTCCTGCACAAGCGCGCGCGTTATGGAAGCGGTTCAACGCATTGGCGTCAGGAACTGGAAAGTGTCGTGGATCGCGCAGTCATGCCCTATGCGAGCGGGGGCACTATTTTCCCGGCAATCCACCGCCGCAGGCTTATTCGAATGCTGGAAATGCACCTGCTGGAACAGGCGCGCCACAGTGAGCAGACAGTGACGGCCACGCCGGTGGTCTGGCGGATCGATACGTCCTGGGCGGGTTAGTGCACGCGCGCGAAGAAGCGCGACAAACGTACACCGAACGGGCCAGCCGGTGAGTTGGCCGGATCGAGAAAGTCCCACGAACCAAGAACCACACGCGCGCGACCGACGAGATTGTCCATTGGCACAAAGCCAATTCCGCCATCTGCCAGCGGCACGCGGCTATCAAAAGAGTCGTCGCGATTGTCGCCCATCAGAAAAAGATGATCCTTGGGCACGGTGAACACTTCGGTGTCGTCGTAGGGCGTTTGACGCCATTTGAAGATCGGATGTTCGACGCCATTTGGCAGCGTTTCGATGAAACGGGGCACATCCTGATGCACACCATAGGAGTTTTCGACAACGCCGGTTCCGTCAGCGCGTATGGGAAGCTGCCTGTCGTTGATCCAGAGCCGGCCCGCGCGCATTTGGATGCGGTCGCCTGGCAGCCCGATCACGCGCTTTACCCAATGATGTTCGGGGTCACTCAGGGGTTTGAAAACCACGATATCGCCGCGCTTGGGCGTGGCCGCCATGATGCGCGGTTCCGGTCCGGTACCGAATGGCACTGCGTATCGCCCGTAACCATAGGAAAACTTCGTGGCCACGATCTCGTCGCCAATTTGCAGAGTCGGCTCCATGGAGCCGGACGGGACATAAAAGGGCTGCGCAATTGCGGTGGTGGAGGCGAACACCAGAGCAACGGCGATGACCGGTTCCTTTAGGAAATTCAGACCCGTCCGCAAGGGAGGCCAGTAGGGCTGGCGGGCCAGAATGGCGCCGGCGCGATGGCACAGGCGGCGAAAGGCGCGCAAGCGCACCCGGAGACTTCTGGGAAGAATTTGATCCCGCATCGAAATTGCCGTTGTCTCGGGTCGGTTACCTAGCAAATATAGGGGCTTGCGACGGCCTTGCCAGCCTCCGGTTCCCGAATTCGTTAGCGCCGCCGCTTGACCGGCCCCGCCGCACCTGCGAAACGCCCGCGCCATGATCGAACTGACGCAGGAATTCGGCTTCGACGCCGCCCACTTTTTGGGGCAGGGCGCAGCAGAGAACCGTCGCATGCACGGCCACTCCTTCTATGTGGAGGTGACGCTGCGCGGCGAGCCCGATCCTTCGACCGGCTGGCTGCGCGATCTGGGCGAAGTGCGTTCCGTGCTCGATAGCATCCGTGGATTGCTTGACCATCGTGTGCTCAATGACATCGCCGAGATCGGCAACCCCACGCTGGAGAATCTGGCGAAGTTCATTTTCCAAAGCGCGAAGGTCAAACTGCCGGAAGTGGCGCGCGTGAAGATCAAGCGCCCATCCTATGGCCAGTCCTGCGTATACGAGGCCTGACCAATGGCGAAGCGCAAAGCCTTGCAGCTTGGTCGCTCGGTTCCGGTGCCGGTATCGCCGGATGATGCGGTTCTGGACGCTGTGCCCAATCCGCAGGCCGGCACGGATTACGTGGTGCGTTTCACCGCGCCCGAATTCACCTCGCTGTGCCCGATCACCGGCCAGCCGGATTTCGCGCATTTCGTGATCGACTATGTGCCCGGAAAATCCATTGTCGAATCCAAATCGCTGAAGCTTTTCCTGTTCAGCTTCCGCAATCACGCCGCGTTCCATGAGGATTGTACAGTCTTCATCGGCAAGCGCATTGTTTCCGCGATCAAGCCGAAGTTTTTGCGCATTGCCGGTTACTGGTATCCGCGCGGTGGCATTCCCATCGATGTGTTCTGGCAAACGGGAAAACTCCCGTCGGGCGCATGGCTTCCCGATCCGGGGGTGTCGCCGTATCGCGGCCGCGGCTGATGCCGGTCGAAATCCTGGCGGCGCCGCACGCAGACAAGCCCGCGTTCTGGGAGATGCTGCAGGACTACATTCAGGACATGACGGCCTATGTCGATGTGCCGCGCGTGGACGGCGCATTCGCATATCCCTATTTCGATCTCTACTGGAGCGATGCGAACCGCTGGCCCTTCTGGGCCATGGTCGATGGGGAACGGGTGGGTTTCGCACTGGTACGCCGCGAGGCTGATGGAACGGTACACATGGCCGAATTCTACATCCGGCGCGAGCATCGCAGGGCAGGTATCGGGCTGCCGTTTGCCCGCGATGTCATGAAGCGCTTTCCGGGAACATGGATCTTGTCGGAATTCATCTCCAATACCCCCGCCATCGCATTTTGGCGCCGGGTCATTGGCGACTGGACGTTCTCGGAACGCGTCTATACCGGTCCCTCAGGCATTGAGCGCATGAAGCAGCGCGTTACCGTCCCGGCTGGCTAGCGAACGTGCTTCTGGCATTCCTTGTGACGGGGGCAGGCGATCATGTGATCGTTGACCATGCCCACAGCCTGCGCGAATGCATAGACGATCACCGGTCCGCAGAAATTGAAGCCGCGCTGTTTAAGCTCTTTGGCCAGCTTTTCGCTCATCGGTGTCTTGGCCGGAACCTGTTTCATGGATTTGAAGTGGTTGACCTTGGGCTTGCCGTCCACGTGCTTCCAGATCAGTTCGGTGAAGCCGCCCGGTTCCTTCTCTTCAATCTCAAGCCAGAGGCGGGCGCCGCGGATCGCCGCTTCAATCTTGGCGCGACTGCGGATGATTCCTTCATCCTTCAGCAGGCGACCAATCTGTGGCTCGCCGTAACGCGCGATCTTCTCTGGCGCAAAATTGCCAAATGCTTTGCGGAAGTTTTCGCGTTTGCGCAGGATCGTGATCCAGGAAAGCCCCGCCTGAAATCCGTCTAGCACAAGCTTTTCGTAGAGCGCGCGGGAATCATATTCCGGCACGCCCCATTCGGTGTCGTGGTAATCGAGATAGAGCGGGTCCGTGCCTGGCCAGGTGCAGGTGGCGAGAGTCTTTGTCACCGCTGCTTCTTCTTGGCTTTGCGCTTCGCGGGTTTGGCCTTCGCAGGTTTTTTCTTCTTTGGTGACGCCTTGGCGGATTTCGGTTTGGCTTTTTTGTTCTTGGCAACGTCTTTCACGAGTGCGTGCAGGGTTGCTTCCAGCTTGTTGCCGTCAAGGTCGTAAACGAATGCGCCGTAGTATGCCGGACCGTAGTCGGGGCGCGGACCCGGTTCGCCGCCATTGCTGCCTCCGTTTGCCAGCGCCGCGTCGTGGAATTTCTGCACAGCCTTTCGCGAGCGCGCGACGAACCCGACATGCACGCCGTTGCCGGGGTGACAGGGCTTTTGGTTGTGCGGAAGCTGCACCCAGAATTCGGGATGGTCGGTGCCATAGGCAACCGCAAATGGCAGAAATTCCATCACGCGCTTGTAGCCCAGCGCCTTCAGCACCGGGTCATAGAATTTCGCCGCGCGAACAACGTCGTTCACACCCACCGAGACATGATGCAACATGAGAATCTCCGTCGAGACCTGCGCATCCAATGTGATCCGATGTTGGAAACGGTCAAGAGGCGAGGGCAAGCCATGTCGGCCTGATGACGCGCACGGCCTGACCATTGGCGGTTAGAGGCTGACCGGCGGTTTCCGCAAGCCTGTCGAGGCGTACCAGCGCAAAGCCGCGTGTGCCGAATACAGCCTCGATCTCGCCGATGGACTTGCCATCACCTCCAACAATGCTGCCATCGCGTGTCAGCATGGTGCCTTCGACCGGCAGCAGGCGTTTGCGTGCGGTTCCGCGATGCTTCATGCGCGCTGTCAGTTCCTGTCCTACATAGCAGCCCTTGGTGAAGGATATGGCGTGCAGTTCGTCCAGGCCGGCATCAAGCGCGAAAATATGGTCCTGCCGAAAATCGTTTCCTTCCGGCACGCCGAGCGCAAGGCGATGGTCATGATATGCAGCTGTATTTGCCGGTGGCGCTTCCGCCAGTGCGCAAATGGCGCGTGAACCCATCGCGGCAAGGCGCGGGTCGGACTGGCCCCATTCGCTGCCCGGCCAGCCAGCGATCACGGCCAGATCATCGCGCGGTGCAATGTCCACCTTCGCCCGCAGCCGGTAAAGCGACAGGCGCTTGAGCAGCGCTTCGCGCTGCGTGGAAACCGCATCGAGGAGAACGGTGTCGCCCTGCTGGAACAGGAAGAAGTCGAACAGGATTTTGCCCTGCGGCGTCAGCAGCGCGGCGTAGAGCGGCTTCTGCACCGAAAGCAGTTCCACATCATTGGTGGTGAGACCTTGCAGGAAGCTCCGTGCCTCTGGACCTGAAAGCGCGACAATTGCACGGTCTTCCAGCCGAACGCTCATAACCGCAGCGCCTGTTCAAAACGCGTGACAGCCGCGTCCCAGGCAAAGGTGGTCCAGAAGCGTTCATGGGCGGCATCGCCCAGCCGGGCGCAGGCTTCGCGATCCGTTAGCATCGATAGCAGTGTCTGCTGCACGGCAGCCGCATCGTCGCCATCCACCATGCGGCCTGTCTCGCCATCCACCACCGCGTCGGCGGTTCCGCCATCGCCACCGGCCAGCGATGGCACCCCATAGGCCGCCGCTTCCAGAAACACGATGCCGAACCCTTCCACCGAACCGGGTTCGCGGCGGTTGGGCAGCGCGAACAATGTCGCGCCGGATATCAGCGCGGCCTTTTTTTCGTCCGGGATATAACCGTGGAATGTCACGGTGCCGGAAAGCCCGAGTTGTTGGGTCATCTGTTGCAGTCGCGCGGCATCCTCACCCTTGCCGATGACGTCGTAGTGAATGCCGGGGATTTTTTCACGCAGCGCGGGGAGTGCAGCCAGGACGGTGTCCACGCCTTTGCGAGGTTCCAGTCTTGCAATGGTGAGAATGCGGATCGTGCCATCGTCCGCACGCGGCGGAAGCGCACGTGGCGCGCCCGAAGGTGGGACAATGCCGGGCAGGATGACGCGCACTTCCGTGCCGCCGGGTGCGAATGGCTGTGCAAGGCTGGCGGTGAAGCGCGAATTGGCTGCAACGATGTTGGCTTTGGCCAGCGCCGAACGCAGTCTGCGCTCCTTGCGGCTGCCGGGCTTGATGAGGAACTCGCTGCCATGTGCCAGACAGAAAACGCGCGCATGCAAAAGCGATTCGGCCGGTATGAGTTCCAGACTCTTCCACGTATCTGTCACGACCGCCCGCACGCGTGAACGGCCGATCTGGTCCGCCAGGCGCCCGATCACCGCGCGGGCCTTTCGCCAGCGCATCCATGGTCGGGGCCCGCCAAAGCGGTGTATAGGATAGTTCCGGGCCTGATCTACCCCGCGCGCCGCTCCCCGGCTGGCGGTATCGCAGTAGACTTCGACCTCATGACCGCGCGCCGCCAATGCATCGGCCAGCCCGGTGACATAAAGCTGCGTGCCTCCGACATCGGGCAGGAAGTTCTGCGTGGTGAACAGGATCATGCGTGGCTTGTGCGGGATGCGGGCTGGCGCGTCAAATGAATCCGCTGTCCGGTTTGAATCCCGGTTCCGCCTCGCCTAAGAGAGCGCCATGACCCAGAGCTTCGACCTGTTAATTTCGGGCGGCATTGCCGCAACCCCCAATGGAATCGCGCCCGCCGATATAGGCGTAATCGGCGGCAGGATTGCCGCCATCGGTTCGCTGTCAGGCGCGAAGGCTGCCGAGGTGTTCGACGCCAGAGGTCTGCACGTGCTGCCGGGCGTCATCGACACGCAGGTCCATTTCCGGGAACCGGGCAACGAGCACAAGGAAGACCTGGAAAGCGGATCACGCGCCGCGGTCTTGGGCGGCGTAACCGCCGTGTTCGAAATGCCGAACACCAGCCCGCCCACGACTTCCCGCGAAGCCATCGAAGACAAACTCTTCCGTGCGAAGAACCGTATGCATTGCGATTACGCGTTCTATGCGGGTGCTACGCCAGGCAATGTCGGCGCGCTCGCCGAACTCGAACGTATCCCCGGTGTGTGCGGCGTGAAGGCTTTCTTGGGTTCCAGCACGGGAACGCTTCTTCTCAGCGAAGATGAGGACATTCTTGCCGCGCTGAAGGGCGGGCGCCGCCGCATGGCGGTTCACTCGGAAGATGAGCATCGTCTGATCGCGCGCAAATCCTTCGCGAAGGCAGGCGACCCGCGCACCCATCCCGTCTGGCGCGATGCGGAAGCCGCGCGCGCTTCGACCGAGCGCGTGCTTCGTTTGGCACGCATGGCCGGGCGGCGTTTGCATGTGCTGCATGTGACGACGGCGGAGGAGATTCCACTGCTTGCCGAAGCGCACGATCTTGTCACGGTCGAGACGACGCCGCAGCATCTCACGCTTGCTGCGCCGGAATGCTACGAGCGCCTGGGCACCTATGCGCAGATGAACCCGCCCATACGCACTGTGGAACACCGCGAAGCATTGTGGAAAGCGGTAAGCGAAGGCGTGATCGATGTCATCGGTTCGGATCATGCACCGCATACGCGCGAAGAAAAAGACAAGGTTTATCCAAACACCCCATCGGGTATGCCCGGCGTGCAAACGCTCGCCACCATCCTGCTCGATCATGTGAATGCGGGCCGCCTGTCGCTCGAACGCTTTGTCGATCTGACGAGCGCGGGCGCGGCGCGCATTTTCGGAATCGCGGGCAAGGGCCGCATCGCGCGTGGCTACGATGCCGATTTTACCATCGTGGATTTGAAGAAGACGCGCACGATCGAGAATTCATGGATTGCGTCCAAATGCGGCTGGACGCCGTTCGACGGCATGAAGACGACCGGCTGGCCCATCGCCACGATCATCCGTGGGCAGACGGTGATGCGCGATCATGCGCTGACGCTTGCCGCCAAGGGCGAACCGGTCGGCTTCGTCGAAACATTCTCGGAAACCGCTGCGGTCTAAGTTATTCGTCTGGTGGTGCAATGCATTTGGGAAAGTTTGTTCTCTCCGTGCTGGTGCTCGCCGTCTTCTGGACGGGTGTGCTAGGAACGGCGCACGCCGAAGAGCAACTGACAGATGCGCAAATCCTTCAGATGCTGCACGTCCGTGTCGATTTGCAAAAGAAGGCGACCGGTATGGTCGTCGGCATCATAGGGCCCCAGGGCAAGCGCATCATCTCCTACGGTACGCTCGGGATCGGCGATGCGCGCCGTGTGAACGGTCAAACGGTTTTTGCCGTCGGATCGATTACGAAGGTCTTAACTGCGCTGCTGCTGACCGACATGGCGGTGCACAAAAAGGTCAACCTCGATGATGCGGTCGGTAAATACTTTCCGGACACCGCGATGCCGTCCTATCAGGGCAGACAAATCGAATTGGCGGATCTGGCAACGCATACCTCCGGCCTTCCGCTCCGGCCTGCAAATCTGCCGTCTAGCGATCCGGCCAATCCTTATGCAGGCTACACCCAGACCGATCTGTTGCAGTTCTTGTCGGGATATACGCTCACAAGAGCGCCCGGCAGTGCGTATGATTACTCTAACGTAGGGTATGGCTTGCTCGGTGCAGCGCTCGCCTCGCGCGCAGGCGAAAGCTATCAGGCGCTGGTCCGCAGCCGTATCACCGCGCCTCTGGGCATGAATGACACGCGCATCGTTCCGACGGCGGACATGTCGAAGCGAATGGCAAGCGGCTATGACATCTATCTCAATCCCGTGGTGCGCTGGGATATGGGCGCTCTCGAAAGCGCGGGGTCGTACCTTTCTACCGCTGACGACCTCCTGAAATTCCTGAGTGCGGCGCTCCGCTATTGTTCGTCGCCGCTGCGCCCGGCCATGGACGCAATGATCAAAATGCGCCGTCCGGGTGGCATGCAGCCTGCCACACAGATTGCGCTGGCATGGAACATTCTCGGGGATGGCGGCCATACGATCGTGTGGAAGAACGGAAGTGTCGCAGGATTCCGCGCTTTCGTGGGCTTTGACCCGGATGCACGTATCGGCGTTGTTGCGCTTGCAAACGCCCAAACCGGTGAGGGGGGCGATGATATCGGTTTGCATGTGCTCACGCGGTCGTTCCCGGTGGATCTGCATGTGCCGCGGACCCATACCGAGATTGCGCTCGATACCGCTGTTCTGGATCAGTACGTGGGCAGCTATCGCTATTCCGAAACGGACATCGTGACCGTTGCGCGCAAGGGCGATCACCTCGAAACGACCGTGTCGGGCATGGGCACGTTTCCGATATTCGCGGAAAAAGAGCGCGAATTCTTCTACAAGGCGTTCGATGTCCAGATCACGTTTGGCGCGATCGTCAACGGTCACGCGACAGAGGCGATCTGGCACCAAGCCGGCCAGGATCAGACAGGAACGCGATTCGAAACCGGTCCCTAGTGCAGTTTGTACTCGCCGCCCAGATGCTTGAGATCAGCGGGTGAAAAAAGGCCACTGCTGGCAATCCGCACCGAATGCAGTTTGCCTTCGATGTTCACTTCCCAGTGGTGCAGAAATTTGTTGAGGACTGGAAACTTCGGCGCCAGATCGAGCGCCTGCCAGATGAATGTCTGCAACAGGTTCGGGTGATCCGGAATGTGGTAGAGAATTTCGGCGGTGGTAAGCCTGTAACCGTCAAGTGCCAACGCAATGTTACGCATGTTTGTTGTCCCTCGTACCGTTTGCCTTTCCATCTCCTCGCGGGCGGTTCCCCAATATGACTCATTTGTGTTGCGGAAAGGTTGGGCACTCATTTGGCGCTTGTCGAGACTTGACATCGTCAGCGCTTGACCGGCGCATCAAAATCCTTTGTTTATGTGGCTTCCTCTTGGCAGCACTCACGGAAAGCAAGTGCCAATGACCCAGCGTTTCAAAGCCGTGCTCATCCGGAAGGACGGGGATACACAGACCGTCGAAGATGTCGAACTGACGCAAGCCGATCTGATGGACGGCGATGTCACCGTCGCGGTTTCGCATTCCACCGTGAACTACAAGGATGGATTGGCAATCACCGGCCGCTCGCCTGTTGTTCGCAAATTTCCGATGATCCCCGGCATCGACCTGGCCGGCGTTGTTCAGGAATCCGCGAACCCGGCCTTCAAGCCGGGCGATAAGGTTCTGCTCAATGGCTACGGGCTGAGCGAAAATCACTACGGCGGCTATTCTCAACTGGCGCGTGTGAAGGCTGACTGGCTGGTGCCGTTACCGGGCGCCTTTACGCCGGCTCAGGCGATGGCCATCGGCACCGCGGGCTATACGGCGATGCTCTGTGTGCTGGCACTGGAGGATGCGCGCGTAACCCCCGCCAATGGTCCGGTTCTGATAACGGGTGCATCGGGTGGCGTGGGCTCCGTGGCGGTGGCCCTCCTGTCCAGGCTTGGCTATCGGGTCTTTGCCTCCACTGGCCGCACGGAGGAGGAACCCTATCTGAAGGCGCTGGGCGCCGCTGAGGTCATACCGCGCGCAGAGCTGGCGGGCGATCCGCGGCCGCTTGCCAAGGAGCGATGGGCTGGTGTTGTGGACAGTGTGGGCTCCAAGACGCTCGCCAATGCCATTGCGTCCACCCAGTATGGTGGTGCGGTTGCGGCTTGCGGTCTGGCACAGGGGCTGGACCTGCCGGTTTCGGTGGCACCCTTCATCCTGCGAGGCATTTCGCTTCTGGGCATCGAATCCGTATATATGCGCAAGGAACGGCGCATCCAGGCGTGGCAGCGGCTGGCAGGCGATCTGGACATCAAGAAGCTGGACAGCATGACCAAAACAATCGGGCTCTCTGAAGTGCGCAGCGCCGCAACCGACATATTGGCGGGCAAGGTGCGCGGAAGACTCGTCGTCGACCTCTCGAAATGACGCGATCTTCCGGGGCATGAATTATCTTCTTCTCGTTCTCTCCGGCATGGTGATCGGTCTGATCGCCGCGGCGCCCATCGGGCCCGTCAATCTCATCTGCATCCGCCGTACTCTGGCACGCGGCCCCGTGAACGGATTTTTCTCAGGCCTTGGCGCAGCGCTTGGCGACGGCGTGTTCGCCATTATCACCGCGTTCGGATTGACTGCTGTTGCGCAGGCAATCGAAGGGTTCTCGCTGGCGTTGCAGATTGCGGGCGGAACGCTGCTGCTGGTGTTCGGCTGGTGGACCTATGTGGCCGAAACCGATCCATCGCGCGAACGCGAAAAAGCGCGTGTGCAGGAAGGCGCAGGTTCATCGCTGGCGCGCGCGATGCTCTCCACCTTTTTCCTCACCATTACCAACCCGGCGACCTTGTTCGGCTTCGCGGCCCTGTTTGCCGGACTGGGGGGCCTGCTTGGCGAAGACACCAGTTACATGGAGGCCGGTGTCGTCGTTGCGGGTGTGGTGGCCGGTTCCGCGCTTTGGTGGTTCACGCTCACCACCATCATTGGCCTGTTTCATGCGCGCATCGACGCCAAGGTGATGCGTGCCATCAATCACCTGTCCGGTATTGCAGTCTCGGCCTTTGGCATCGCCGTCCTGATACACGCCGCTCTGAAATTCCTCTAGGCGCGCGCCAGCTTCGCCATTTTGCCAATCACGGCTTCGGCGTCTTCCATCATTTCGCGGATGATGGCGGCTGCTGGCTTCACATCGTGAATGCCGCCTGCGCCCTGTCCCATGGCAAAGGCGCTGCGCTTGATGTCGAGACCTTCTATCTGACCGCCAATGCCGCCCATCACGCCCGCCTGCGTGGAGATGATGGCCTGCGCCGGGAATTTCTGGATGTCCTGGGGGCGTGCCTCCCAATCTTTGGTCCATTCATTCTGGAACACGCGCATGGGTTTGCCGGAATAGGAGCGGGAAATGATGGTGTCCTCATCGTTCGCATCCACGATGACCTGCTTGTACATCGCGCCGGCATGCGCTTCGGCGGATGCGATGAAGCGTGTGCCGATCCACACGCCCTGCGCACCAAGCGCAAGCGCCGCAGCAAGACCGCGACCATCGACAATTGAGCCCGCCGCGATCACGGGAATTTTCACGGCATCCACCACCTGCGGAATCAGCGCCATGCCTGCGATGCGGCCGGTGTGACCGCCAGCTTCGGTACCCTGAGCCACCACGGCATCGAGGCCGCCCGCTTCGGCGGACTTTGCGTGCTTCACGGTGCCATTCACGTTCATCACTTTCAGGCCCGCATCGTGAAACTTCTTCACCAGATGCGGCGGGGGAACGCCAAGACCGGAAATGAATGCTGCGGCGCCGCCTTCGATGATGGCGTCCGCCGCATGTTCCAGAGATTCGGGAACTGCCGCGAGCAGATCGACGCCAAACGGCTTGTCGGTCAGGCCGCGCACTTTCTTGATCTCTTCTGCGATCTCCTTCTGTGTGCGGCCCGCAAGGCCCAGCGTTCCAAATCCACCGCCTTCGGAAACTGCCGCGCACAATTCCGCGTAGGACACGCCGCCCATGCCCGCGAGCATGATGGGATATTTGATCTTCAGCATGTCGCAGATTGGCGTGTGAATGCTCATGGCGGCGTCTCCCGTGTTTTGATGACTGTAGCGCTTAGCCGAACTTGCGCGAAGCCTCTCGTGTGAGACCTAACGCTACGGAAAGAAAGTCCGAGCCACTTGTCGCATGTGCATTCGGTGCGGCAATGCTCACCGCGCGCCGAACTGCTGGCACCAGACTGGAGCCGCCAGTCAGAAAGATCGTATCCACCTGTTCGGGTTTCAGGCCGCTCATTGTCACGCATTGTGCGGCCATCTCTGTCAGCTTGTGCGTTTTCTGCGATATGGCGCGCTCGAATCCTGTGCGCGTGGTCTGCGCGTGAAGCCCGGATTCGAGGAAGCCGAGCGGCATGTCATGCGCTTCTGCGGTACTGAGAGCGATCTTGGCATCTTCCACCGCGAAGGCGATGCGGTGGCCGAGGTGACGGCGAATCGTCTTGTAAAGGCGCGCCACCTTCTCCGGCTCGCAGGCATCGGCGAGAAGCTCGCGCGTCTCCCGCTCGGTCTTGTGATTGTAAACGAAGTTGATGGTCGCCCAGGTTGCCAGCTCGAAATAGGTGGCCTTCGGCATGGGCAGGTTCTTGCTTATGAGTTGGGTGCCAAGGCCGAGTAGGGGCATCACCGCATCCACATTGAGGAGCGTGTCAAAGTCGGTGCCACCGATGCGGATGCCGGTGTTGGCGAGGATGTCGTCCTTCCGGTCTGGCTTGCCGCGCCGGTCCGGACCAATACGGATGACGGTGAAGTCGGACGTACCGCCGCCGATGTCGGCCACCAGCACGATCTCCTCGCGGGTGACCGTATCCTCGTAGTGGTAGGCGGCGGCGATGGGTTCGTATTCGAACGCCACATGCTTGAAGCCCACCTTGTGCGCGATGCCTTCAAGCACGTTCTGCGCCCGCGCATCGGCTTCGTCATCACCGTCCACGAAGCGGACGGGCCTGCCATGCACGACGCTGTTGAACTCTGTTCCGGCAAAGGCTTCGCCTTGTGCCTTCAGATGGCGGATGAAGATTTCCACCACCTCCGTCAGCGCGATACGCCGGTTGCCAACAGCGGTTTTCTCATCAATCAGTGACGAGCCAAGGATCGTCTTGAGGGCGCGCATCAACCGCCCGTCATGCTCGCCGATATAGGTGGCGATGGCGTGGCGGCCGAAGATCGTCCGGCCCATATGTTCGTAGTCGAAGAAGATGGCGGACGGGATGAGGGTGGATTCCCCCTCAACCGGCGCCAGCACCGGTGTACCCGCCCGCATCACGCCGAGCGCGGAGTTGGAGGTGCCGAAATCTAGGCCACAGGCCGTCATGATAAGTCCCCTTGGGTTCAGAATGGGGACCTCATCTATTACGCATTTTTCGGGCTTGCCAGACTGTTTCTTGCTCCCTAGACTACAGCCACCTAGTGGGATGGCGGAAATCGCGGTCCCACTTTTTCTTTATGCAGATATTCCGTGTAAGGAATATCAGGCCGGCATGAGCGCAGATTTGCGCAGTGCTTCGACCATCGACCACAACCCGACCACGATCACATTCGGAATCCAGGCCGTGTAGGCGAGCCAGACCGAAACGTCACTATAGCTGGCGTAACCCGCCATGATGAAGAGTGGAATCTGCAGGCGCAGTGTTACCGCGCCGAACGTCATCGCGTAGGAAAAGCGCATCAGGAGGCGGTGCAGATCGAACTTCCGCATTACCGCCGCGCGCCAGGCGCCCACCGTGACCGCGATCCACAAAACCGCGAGTGTGCCGAACCCAAGGCCAGCAATCGGCCCCCCGGAAGCGTGCAGCGCTGTTGCGAGACCGGCAATGCCGGCTACCACGCAGGCGACAACATAAACTCGCCCCATGGCGCGATGAAGCGCGGGCCGATGGGCACGGATGCTGCCGAAAAATTGAAACGCCCCGGCGAAAAGCGCAATGGGTGCAACGATCATGTGGGAGAGGGCGGAAAGCGGAATGCGCTCAACAACGCTTCGTATGCCGTCATCGATGCCTAGCCACACTCCGGCCGGAATGGCCGCGAAACGCATCGAATAGAGGGCGGTGCCTACGGATAGAAACGCCATCATATAGAGACCGAAGCGCGAAATCCTGCTTCCCATCGGAGCCTCCGCAACCTAATCTTGACACTGTCCAGATAAATAGGTTTCGAATTGAACAGTGTCAAGATAAAGCGCGTGGAAAAGGTGTCTCCGCGGAAAAAGGCGGTAAAACCGGCTCCGAAGCGCGCCTATCACCACGGTGATCTGCGCGAAAAGCTAATCGCCGCGACCGAGGCGCTGATCCGCGAGCGCGGGGTGGATGGCTTTTCCTTGCGTGAGGTTGCGCGCCGCGCCGGGGTTTCTCCGGCCGCGCCCGCCCATCATTTCGGCGACGCGCGGGGGTTGTTGTCGGAAGTGGCGTTGCTCGGCTTTCAGGAATTCGGCGATGCGCTCGCCGCGGGCGATGCGCTCGGCGGTTCGGATCCCGCTGCGCGGCTTTACGAGCAGGGCAAAGCCTATGTGAACTTCGCGCTGAAAAATCCTGCGCGCTTCCAGCTCATGTTTTCAAACGGCAAGTGCGATCCCGCCTACAAGAATCTGGACGAGATATCGAACCGTTCGTTTCGGGTGCTGGAAAAAGCCATCCGCGCTGCCATGGGCCTAACGGGCAGCGATGAGATGCCGCCCGATGGCTACGGCTATCTGATGGCCGTGTGGTCTTGCGTGCATGGCTTTGCGCATCTGGCGCTGGGCGGTCAATTCGACGGTCCGGCGCAGATGCGCGGCATGAAGGGCGAAATCTCGAAGACGATTCTGCCGCTCATGCTCGCGCATTTGCCGGAGCCGCCGGCTCAGAAGACGCTGTAGCCGCCGTCAATCACAAAGGTCTGGCCGGTGTGATATTTCGAGGCGTCGGATGCCAGATAGACAGCGATGCCGCCGAAATCCTCGATGTCGCCCCAGCGGCGCATCGGCACGCGCGAGATAACCTTGTCGGTGAATACCTGGCTGTGCTGCGCCCCACGGGTCATGTCCGTTGCGATCCAGCCAGGCGCAATCGAGTTCGCGCGCACGCCATAGCGGGCAAGCTCCACCGCAATGGAGCGCACCATCGCCAGCACCGCGCCCTTGGTCGCGCTGTAGGCTTCGTTTCGGGCAGCGCCTTCGATACCGGCAAGTGACGCGACGCCCACCAACGAGCCGCCTGCATCGCCATTCTTCGCGCGATCCACCATGTGCTTGGCGGCTTCGCGCAGGGTGAAAAATACGCCTTCCTCGTTCACCGCATGCACGCGCCGCCAAAGTTCGATGGACATTTCGCTGAACGACGGCGCGCCGCCGCCGATACCGGCATTGGCGATCACGGTATCCACCCGGCCCATCTCGTCGACGGCTGCCTTCATCCCGGCCACCACTTCGGCCTCTTCCGCCACGTTCACCTTGCGGGCCGTAACCTTGCGGCCAAGCGCGGTGAGCGCCGCTTTCGCTTTGGCGTTGTGCTCTTCGTTGGTGCCCCAAATGACAATGTCGGCACCGGCTTGGGCCATGGCTTCGGCCATGCCGAGGCCGATGCCGCGATTGCCGCCCGTCACGAGTGCGACTCTTCCGGTGAGGTCGAATGGTTTGTACATAGGCGTTTCCTGCGTCGTGTTTAATGGTTCCGTCGGCGCGACCCTAGTCCCGGGCAACGGCCCCGCCAACTGCGAAAATCTCCTTCGTAACCATAATTTCGCGGTGTCTCCCCATTGGCGCGCGATTGTGAGATGCTGCGGCAAAGGCTGCGGAGCAGCAGCCAAACAACGCCAATTGGCGCGAAGGGTAGTGGGGTAATGACGTCGGAAATCGCGGTGATGAACCAGCGGGCGGTTGCGCTTGCGGCGGATTCCGCCGTAACGCTGATCGACGGCGGCCGAGTGGTGGTGCGAAACGAGCATCGCAAGCTGTTCAATCTGGTGGAGGGCCAGCCCGTCGGCGTCATGTTCTATGGCGGCGCCGAAGTGATGGGCCATCCGTGGGAACAGCTTATCAGCCACTACCAACGCAAATTGAAGCCTGGCGCCATGGCTCATATCGAAGACTATGCCGCCAGCTTCACCGGCATGTTCGACCATCTGGAAGAATTTTTCCCGAAGGAGCGGCACGAGGACGAATTCAAGCGGCTGATCGTGTCCGTCTATCGCTACATCTTCAGCTACGCCCAATATCTCATCGGTAGCATGGGCGGGCAGGGTGATGAGCGGGCTCTTCTGGCAGCGGTGATTGAGGAAATCTGGCGCGGCTATCAATTCGACGGGCAGGGCGGACCACGGGCAAATCTGCCCTGCTTTCCAGAAGGCTTCGCGCAGACAATTGCCGCACAGCACGGCAAGGATATCGAGGAAGTCATCGCCTATGCCTTCGGGGCATATGGCCTGAGTGTCCAGGCGCAGCAGCAGCTACGTGAAATCGCAGTTTTTGCGGTTGTGAAGGATCTGTTCCTGGAAGACGTTAGCGGACTGGTGTTTGCGGGCTTTGGTGAAGACGATCGCTATCCCACCATCGTCACCTACTATGCTTCTGCCATCGTCGGAGGCATCATGAAACGCTCGCAGAAGAGCATCGACTCGATCGACGGAGACGTGCATTCGCAAATCCTGCTGTTCGCCGATAGCGGGGCGGCCAGTGCATTCATTCGCGGGATCGATCCTGGTCTTGAACAGCATATGTATGACGGTGCCGCGCTCTTTTTGAAGGCGATCGCAGACGAGACCGTTGACGCCTTTGCCAGCAGCGATCCGGTGCAGCGCGAGGGCGTGCGGCAGGCGGTGCAGCAGGATATGCTGCCTCGCTATTTTGCCTACTTCTATCGCGGCATCGCGCGGTATCAGCACCAGATGTTCATCAATCCGATCCTGCGTGTACTCGAAGTGGCTGGCCGCAAGGAGCTTGCGCAGACAGCGGCCGAGCTTGTGAACCTCAACATCTTCAAGAAGCGTGCGCTGGCCGAAAAGGAAACGGTTGGCGGTGAGGTGATTTCGGCGGTCATCAGCCGCGAGAGCGGCTTCCAATGGGTGAACAAGGCAGGAGGCGAATGATGTTCTGGCGCAAGAAGCCCAAGAAGACATTTGCTCCGTTGCTGCCCGAAGCGCCACCAGCCGGATTGGCCGATGGCATCGCGCGGCTGGACGAACTGGCCCGTAAACTGGGCGCGCCGCCTGCTGTACATCCGGGCGTGCCGCCGCTGGTTCTGAACGGAGCAGACGTTAAAACCGCGCCCGACACGATGTGGGAGCGCAATTTTGCTGCCCAGCGCATTCTCGCGAAGGAAGCTCTCGTGCTTCCGCGCCAGTTCTCCGGATTGCGGGAACAAGCGGCCTTGCATGTTTTTTCGCTGCACAAGGATCGCTCCGTGGCCGTGACACGGATTGCTGCCCCAACTTTTGACCTGCCGGAACAGGCATCGGTACCGGAGCCGATTGGAGCGCAACTGGCGAAAATGGCCGGAACCCGGGCCTCCAAGCCCAAGCGGTCGTGGCTGGCGCGGTTCCTCCTCGCCCGCTAGGGCATTCTGGCTTTGAATCCAAGGCGTTGGGGAGTATTGCTTTGCCGGTGCCGGAACGGGTGGCCTGGCGCCATTCAGCCTGTTCAGATGGGGAGTATGCAGATGCGGTGGTTGGGTTTTGCCCTTGCGGCGGTTTTCGCGCTGAGCGCGGCTCCAGCGATGGCGGTCGATGCCTCATTAAGCCCGGAAGCGAACGCGAAGTATCTCGCCGACTACGCCCAAAAACGGGGCGTGATCGTCCGTCCAAGCGGCCTCGAGTATCGCATCATCCAGAACGGTTTTGGGCGCAGACCAAGTGCCAGGGACACGGTGACTGTTTATTATAAGGGTAGCCTGATCAACGGGACGGTATTCGATTCTACCGAACCTGGACTTCCTGCAACTTTCCCAATCAGCGGTCTGATCCAAGGTTGGAAGGAGGCTTTGGGCCTGATGCGGGAAGGCGATCACTGGGAGATCGTAATTCCTGGTCGCCTAGGCTACGGGTCGCGTGGTGCTGGTGATGCAATTCCACCTGACCAGACGTTGGTTTTTGACATGGAACTGGTCTCCATGACGCCCGCCCCTCCGGAACGCCACGACGACGACCAATAGTCAGGCAGCGGTGGGAGAAATTCCGTGAACTTGCCCGATTGGGCCCGTCCGCGTGGAACGATGCGCATAGTGGTCGCGCTGGCGCTGGTCGTGGGCGCGAGCTTCATGTTCTGGGCGAGCCGGGATTACGCCGTTGTAGCGCCGGATTGGGATGGGCTCGTGCGTGGCGTCGCGTACAGCCCCTCGGGCCTATATACGCGCAAGGATCACGATCTGGTTTCGCCCGAGCATATCGACCGCGATATGCGCGAACTTTCCAAGATCACCTCCCATGTGCGCACATACACGGTTTCCAGCGGGCTTGACCGCGTGCCGGAGATTGCTCGCCGTTATGGTATCACCGTTTCGCTTGGCGCATGGATTGGTCCGGATCTGCAGGAGAATGAAAAGGAACTGGAAACGCTGATCCGCGTGGCCACGGCCAATCGCCGGACGGTCGATCGCGTGTTTGTCGGCAACGAGACCATCCTGCGTGGCGATGTTTCGAGCGATCAGCTTAACGCCTACATCATGCGCGTGCGTGCTGCGCTTCCCAACCGCATCAAGGTGACGACGGCAGAGCCGTGGTCGACATGGTTGCTCAGTCCGGAGATCGGCGAACACGTTGATATGATATCCGTGCATTTGCTTCCCTATTGGGAAGGTATCAGCGCGCGCGACTCCATGGGTTTCGTGCAGCGCGCGCTTGGCCATGTGCGCCGCGAGTTTCCAGACAAGACAATCATCATTGGCGAAGCCGGTTGGCCGTCTGAAGGCAAGTCGCGACGTTTTGCGGAAGCCTCCATTGCAAATGAGGCCCTGTTCATCCGCAGCTTCGTGCAGCTCGCGATGGAAAAAGGCTACGACTACTATCTGATCGAAGCCTTCGACCAGCCATGGAAAGGCGGGGCGGAAGGTGCAGTCGGCGCCTATTGGGGTCTCTATGATGCCGCAGGCGATCCCAAATTCGCCTTCACCGGTATGCTGCGCGCATTTCCCGAATGGCGTGAATATGCACTTGGTGCGGCGGTCCTCACATTCCTTCTTGGTTTGCTGATCCTGGGCCGCATGCCGGCGGTTCGCCAGACGGGATACCTCGTCATGGGCGGTCTGGTGGCGGTCGTGGCCACCGGCCTCTTCGTGCTCGTCGACGAAAGCGTTCTGGAATATCTGGAACCGAGTTACATCGTCATGATTGCGGCAATGGTGCCGCTGGTGCTGCTGGCGGCCACCCTCATTCTCACCGAGGGGGTGGAACTGGCCGCAAGTCTGTGGCGGGTGGAACGGCGCGTGGTTCAGGCCGCCATTCCGGAAAGCTCACCGCGTGTTTCGATCCATGTGCCTTGTTACAATGAGCCGCCAGATATGGTGATGGCCACGCTCGATGGTCTGGCCGCGCTCGACTACGACAATTTTGAAGTCCTGCTCATCGATAACAACACGAAAGACGAAGCGGTCTGGAAACCTGTGGAGGCGCATTGCGCGCGTCTTGGTGCCCGCTTCCGCTTCTTTCATTTCGACAAGGTTGAAGGTTTCAAGGCCGGCGCACTGAACGAAGCGATGGCCGTTACCGATCCTGCCGCGCAATACATCGCCGTCATTGATAGCGATTATTGCGTGGAACCCTATTGGCTGCGCCGGGCCATGCCGCTGTTTGCTTCTCCGGAAGTGGCGGTGGTGCAGGGCCCGCAGGATTATCGTGACGGCACCGAAGGCCTCTTCAAGACCATGTGTTTTGAGGAATATCGCGGCTTCTTCCACATCGGTATGGTGGAGCGAAACGAGCACGACGCGATCATTCAGCACGGCACCATGACGATCGTGCGCAAGAATGCGCTTGAGGAGGTCGGTGGCTGGAGCACGTGGTGCATTACCGAAGACACCGAGCTTGGCCTGAAACTGTTCGAAGCCGGCTACAGCGCCGCCTACATCCCCGAAAGCATGGGTCGCGGACTGACGCCAGATACGCTCGCGGCCTTCATGAGCCAGCGCCATCGCTGGGTTTATGGCGCGATGCAGATCATGAAACGTCATGCGGGCGCCATTTTTCTGGGGCGAACCAGGCTCACATGGGCGCAACGGTATCAGTTCTTGTCCGGTTGGCTGCCGTGGATTTCCGATGGCCTCAGCTTGATTATCACCGGGCTCGCGCTGTTGTGGACTCTGTTGATGATCACCATGCCGGAATATTTCAGCGCGCCGATGGCGGCCCTGTCCACGGCGGCACTGGCGCTGTTTGGCGCAAAGACATTGAAGACGTTGCTGCTCTATCCCCAGAAAGTCGGTTCTGGCGTCAGCGGTGCGTTCCTCGCATCCATCGCGGGACTTTCGCTCACCCATACTGTCGCCAAGGCGGTGATCTCCGGTCTTTTCACCTCGAACAAGCCGTTCCTGCGCACGCCGAAGATGGAAAACCCTGCTGCGCTCGATCAGGTGTTCCGTGTGGTGTGGCAGGAAGCGACGCTGCTCGGCCTTTGCGGGCTGGCGATCTTCGGCACGGCGCGGTATCGCGGCTTCGGTGAGTCCGCCGCCGTACTTTGGATGATCATGCTCACCATTCAGCTTTTGCCCTACATTGCCACCTTGATGATGGCGGCAATCAGCGCTTCCTCATATCGTGTAAGCGCGGCGGATGCTGGGGCTGCCGGGTCAGAATCGGAAGATGCGGAATTGCCCAGGGCCGCTTAAACAACCTTGCCGGGATTGAGAATTCCGTTTGGATCCAATGCGCGCTTCAGCGCGCGCATCGTCTCGATTTCGGCCGCGCTCTTGTAGCGCACGATATCCTCACGCTTCAGGATACCGATGCCATGCTCAGCGCTGATGGATCCGGCGTGCGCATGCACGATATCATGGACCTTACGCGCGATTGCCTCCCAATGTCCAAGAAACGCCGCATCATCGCCGCCGATGGGAACACTGAAGTTGAAGTGGAGATTGCCATCGCCCAGATGGCCGAACGTCACAGGTCTTGCGCCGGGCACTATCGCCTCCACCGCGGGCACGGCCTCTGCCACAAATCGCGGAATGTCCCGCACCGGCACTGATATGTCGTGCTTGATGGAGGCGCCCTCGCGTTTCTGCGCTTCGGAAATGTTTTCGCGCAAGGCCCAGAAGGCTGCGCGCTGCGCTTCGTTCATGGCGGGTATGGCGTCGGTATAGTGGCTGGACATGCGCTCCACGCTCTCCGACATCACGTGTTCCATCGGCAACATCCCCGATGAAGAGGCTTCGGCCAGCGCATACCATCGGTGCGGCCGCATGAACGGATCGCGCAGGCCGGGGAAATGTTTCAGCACCAGCTCCAGCGCAGTGCGCGAAATCAATTCAAAGGAAGTCAGAAGGTTTCCGGTGTCGTGTTGCAGGCGGCTGAATGCCTGAACCGCCGCGCCCAGGTTTTCGAAGGCGAACAACACCGTCCCGCGCGAGATCGGCTGCGGATAGAGTTTGAGCGACGCGGCCGTGATGACGCCAAGCGTACCCTCCGCCCCGATGAAGAGTTGCTTCAGGTCGTAACCTGTATTGTCCTTGCGCAGCACCTTCAGCATGTCGAGTACGCGGCCGTCAGCCAGCACGGCCTCGATACCCAGAACCAGATCGCGCGCAGAACCGTACCGCAGCACATTCACACCGCCTGCATTGGTCGAAAGGTTGCCGCCAATGGTGCAGGACCCTTCCGCTGCGATGCTGAGCGGGAAAAGTAACTGCTTCTGCTCTGCCGCCCGCTGTGCATCGGCAAGGATCACGCCGGCTTCGGCGACCATTGCGAAATCATCCGGGTCGACCGAGCGCACGGTGTTCATGCGCTTGAGGCTGAGAACGATCTCGCCGTGAAACGGGATTTGTCCGCCCACCAGGCCCGTATTTCCGCCTTGAGGAACCACCGCAATGCGTGCGCTATTGCAGATCGAAAGGATTTTGGCGACGGCTTCGGTGCAATCCGGCTTCAGCAGCAGGTTGGACCGGCCATGAAACTTGCTACGCCATTCCTCCAGATGCGGCGCGATTTCCGATGGGTCCTCGCTGAACCCTCTGGCTCCCGCAGCATCCTTCAGGCGGGCGAGGATGTTGTCGGGAATATTCACGACTCTCCCCGTGGCGCTGCCGCGCGGTCCAGCCGGTCATTGATGGCCTCGCCAAGGCCAGTGTGCGGAATAGGCATCACGGCGATGCGCGCAGCGCCCGAGGCATCCAGTTCGCGCAGCAGGGCGAACAGGTTGGCGGCGGCTTCCTTCAAATCTCCGCGCGCGCTCAGGTTGCGCATGATCATCGCGCCTTTTGGCACATCCGGTCCGAAGGCCAGCAACGCTTCATCAGACGTTGTGGTTGCTGCATTCAATCGCATCTTTGCGTGTGGCGCATAGTGGCTCAGCAGCCGCCCTGGCGATGCGTGACTATCCTCGGTGGCGTCCTGCAATGGTCCGGTCACGGCCTCGATCTCTTCGCGAGGAATGGCACCGGGACGCAGCAGAACCGCGTGCTCACCTTCGAAACCAATGACTGTCGATTCCAGTCCAAGCGCACAGGCGCCGCCATCCAATATGCAATCTACATTGCGTCCAAGACTTTCGGCCACATGCGCCGCATTTGTCGGGCTGATCTTGCCAGACGCATTCGCGCTTGGTGCTGCCAGAGGCCGTTCCGCCGCTGCCAGCAATCGTTGCGCAACGGGATGGTTCGGGACGCGCACCGCCACCGTATCGAGCCCGGCGCTCACCAGCAGCGAGAGGGGCGAATCCACCTTGCGCGGCAACACCAGCGTCAGGGCGCCTGGCCAGAATCTCTCCGCCAGCCGCTTGGCCAGCGGATGCATTTCCACATGCCGGTTCACATCCTCCAGTCCGCGCAGATGCACGATCAGCGGATTGAAGCGCGGTCGCTTCTTCGCGGCAAAGATTGCGGCCACCGCGTCGCCATTGGTGGCATCGGCCCCCAGGCCGTAAACGGTCTCTGTCGGAAAGGCGACAAGCCCGCCCGCGCGCAGGATCGCTGCGGCATCGGCGATCGCGGCATCGTCCACCACGCGGATGTTGGAGGGAGCAACCGGCATGGCCGCGATACTAGCGCGATTTGCCTGCGCGCGTCGCGATAATGTCGAGTGTCACGCGCACCTCGCGGGCGGCGGGTTTGTCGGCGGCCCATTCCCCGGTGCCGACGGAGTAGTCCGTGCGCAGCAATTTAGCCATTCCGGTCACATGGGCCATGTCACCGCTGATCGTGAGCAGGAAGGGAAGGGCAATGGGCTTGCTGATGCCACGGATGGTGAGCGTTCCGCTGGCCTCATAGCCCTTTCCCTTGCGTGAAAAATTGGTCGCTTTGAAGCGCGCCGTGGGGAACGCATCCACCGCGAAACCATACGCGCCTTTTACGCTGTCATCGGTGTCGGGATCCCCGGAGTCCATGCTGCCGGTCTTGATGGTCACATCGGCGCTGGCATGGGCCAGATCGTCGGGGGAAAAGGTGATGTCAGCTGTCCAGTCGCCGAACACCGCCGTAAAGGGGTGACCATCCCACAGGATGGTGAATCCAAGTTTGCTCTTGGCGTGATCCACCGTCCAATTGCCAGCCAGTGCTGGTGTTGCCATCAACACCAGCGCGATCGTGGCCAGCAATTTTTTCATGAAGATCTGCCCAGCATCCGCATCGCCACGCCATCACGCCGCACGAATTGATGATAGAGCGCCGCGCCCACATGCAGGATGATCAGCGCAATGGCGATGTTTGCGAGAATTTCATGCGATTCATGGAATGCGCCAATAAAGGCGCGCTTCTGTTCAACCGGCTGATTGGCGAAATAGCCAAGGTTCGGCCAGTCGAAAAGGCCGAAATATTTCGTCGGCAGTCCCAGTGGCGAAGAGGAAACCATTGCCCATCCTGTCAACGGCAGGCCAAGCATCACAACGTAAAGCAGAACATGGGCGCCTCGTGCCGCGAGCTTCAATAGCGCGGGCATGTCGGGCGGAAGGCCCGGCACGCGATGTGTCAGCCGCCATCCGATGCGCGCCAGCGTCAGCACCAGAACAGTAAGGCCGATGGATTTGTGGGTTTGCGCCAGCAGAAATTTGCTCGGGTCGCTGCGCGGCAGATCGCCGAAATAGAGCCCCAGCGCGATATTGGCTATCAGCAGGGCTGCGATTGTCCAATGGAGTGCGATGGCAACGGAATCATAGCGGGATACCTGCTGTGCGGAACTCACCGGGGAATCCTTTCCTCAAGACCGGAGCAATGGTCGTCGTGAAGCTGCCCCAAGGTCAACGCGGCATACCAGCCCAAAACTTGACGCCCGGCATACCGGGTCCATAGTCGTTCAGACCGCTATTCGAGGAAAACCCTTTGACCGCATCCGAAGCGCGCGTGCGCCCCGGCAGCAATCTGGACTATCCGTTCGAGACCAAACCTGTCCCCGGCGACATGATCGAGGTCGCGCCGGGCGTGAATTGGATTCGCATGCCGCTGCCCATGCAGCTCAACCACATCAATCTGTGGCTGCTGGAGGACGGCGACGGGTGGACGATTGTCGACACCGGCATCCGCGACGAACCCACCAAGACTGCCTGGGAAACCCTCTTTGCCGGTCCCATGAAGGGCAAACCCATCACGCGGGTCATTGTCACACATTTGCATCCGGACCATGTGGGCATGGCAGGCTGGCTTGTACGCAAATTCAATGTCGAATTGTGGATGTCGCGCACCGATTACCTTCTGTGCCGCAATCTTGCCGCCGACACAGGCCGCGAAGCTCCACCGGAAGGCATCCGCTTCTACAAGGCCGCAGGCTTTCCGGAAGATCAGCTTGAGACGTATCGCACGCGTTTCGGGGGTTTCGGCAAGGGAGTCTATCATTTGCCAAACGGCTTTCGCCGCATGCAGGAAGGCGACCGTATTCCGATTGGAAAGCGCGTTTGGGAAGTCGTCGTCGGTCGCGGTCACGCGCCCGAACATGTTTGCCTTTGGAGCCGCGAAGATGATCTCTTCATCTCCGGCGACCAGATATTACCGCGCATCTCCTCGAACGTCAGCCTGTTTCCCACCGAACCGGAAGCCAATCCGCTGCAGGAATGGATCGACTCCTGCGCCAAGCTCAGAGACCTGCTGCCCAACGATCTTCTCATCCTGCCCGCGCATAACGAACCGTTTCGTGGTTCGAAATTGCGGCTTCAGGAACTGATCGATATGCACGAGAGCGGCCTCGATAAACTTCTCGCACTTTGCGAGGAACCCAGGCGTGCCGTCGATGTCTTTCCGGCGCTGTTCAGAAGCCGCATCACATCGGGCGTATTTGGCATGGCCACCGGCGAGAGCCTGGCGCATCTGAATTGTCTGCGTGCGCGCGGTCTTATCAAGCGTGAAGCCGACAGCGATGGCGTGGATTGGTATACGCGCGCAATTTGAGGAGTGGGTCCCATGCCGCTGAAAGGCAAAACCCTGTTCATCACCGGCGCCAGCCGCGGCATTGGCCTTGCCATTGCGCTTCGCGCCGCGCGCGACGGCGCCAATATCGCCATTGCCGCCAAGACGGCGGAGCCGCATCCCAAACTGCCCGGCACGATCTACTCGGCGGCCGAAGAGATTAAGAAGGCGGGCGGCACGGCGTTGCCGCTTCTCTGTGACATCCGCTTTGAAGAGCAGGTTGCCGATGCGGTGGAAAAGACTGTCTCGCGCTTTGGCGGCATCGACATCTGCGTGAACAACGCGAGCGCCATTCAGCTCACCGGAACGCTGCAAACCGACATGAAGCGTTATGACCTGATGAATGGCATCAATGCGCGCGGCACCTATCTGGTCAGCCGCACCTGCATCCCGCATCTGAAGAAGGCGGCCAATCCCCATGTACTGATGCTGTCGCCACCGCTGGACATGAATCCCAAATGGTTTCGCGGCCACACCGCCTACACCATGGCAAAATACGGCATGAGCATGTGCGTGCTCGGTATGGCGGCGGAATTTGAGGATGACGGCATAGCCTTTAACGCCTTGTGGCCGCGCACGGGTGTTGCCACGGCCGCCATCAAGAACGCGCTGGCGGGCGAGGAGGGCATGCGCCATTGCCGGACGCCCGAAATCCTTGCCGATGCCGCGCACCTCGTCTTTGCGCAGGATGCGCGCGCATTCACCGGCAATTTCCTGATCGACGATACATTTCTTGCCGACCATGGCGTCACGGACTTCGACAAGTACCGTGTGGATCCCACCGCTGATCTGATGCCGGATTTCTTCGTTCCGGACTGGATACCGCCGCCAGCCAGCGTCAGCTTGAAATCGGTTCGATAGACACTTGGATCAGGTCGGAGACGGTCCGCGCGAGCCAGGCGGCCGTGCGCCAGGCTGCGGCTTCGATGGTGGCCGGGGCGCTGTAGCGGGCGTGCGCGACCGCACGGGACACCTGCGTGGTGCCCATACCGCTGGTTATCCCCGCCGTCAGAACGGCAAGAACAACCAGAGCAATCTTCAGCGCGTAGTACCGCCTATCCATCGGCCTCCCTCCGACTCCGCCGTATAACACCGCCCGGCAAATGGGGCCAATCGAAGGCAAAGCGGCTGGATTGGGGCCGGAAAGCGGCGTTGCGTGCCGCGCATGGCTCGGGCGTTAGTGGGAATTCCCGCTAGTGCTGGCAGAATCCTGCGGTGATTTTGGCGGAATCCGGAACGAGAGCGCCTGCTGCGGAAACGGAATGGCGATGTTGGCGGCGTCGAAGGCCTGTTTCACCTGCTTTTGCAGATCGAAAAGCGTGTCCCAGTAATCGGCGTTCTTAACCCAGCAGCGCACGATCAGGTCGACGGACGAAGCGTTCAGCGCGGAAACCGGCACCATCGGCTCCGGGTTGGAGAGGATGCGCGGATCATTTCTCATGATTTCCAGGACGGTATTCTGCGCCTTGTCGATATCGGCTTCGTAATCGATGCCCAGGACGAAATTGATGCGCCTTGTGGGTTCGCGCGAGTAATTCGTGATGGCAGACCCGAATATCTGGTGGTTCGGCACGGAAACATAAACAAGGTCCGCACTGATCAGTTCGGTGGTGAAAAGGCCGATCTGGCGCACCGTGCCGCCCGCGGTGCCGATGTCGATATAGTCGCCAACGCGAAAGGGCCGCAGGATCAGTAGCATGACGCCTGCGGACACATCGGACAGCGTGCCCTGCAGTGCCAGGCCGAGCGCCAGTCCCGCCGCGCCAAGAAGTGCGATAACGCTGGTCGTCTCGACGCCGAAGCGATGAAGCACGGCAAGAATCGTGATCGCCAGAATCGCGTAACGAACCAGTGTTGAAAGCAGCGGCTTCAGCGTTGGGTCGAAATGGGGAATGCGGTTCAGACCGCGATAGGTGAGCCGCGAAAGCCACCCTGAGATCAGCCAGCCGGCGATCAGAATCAAGATCGCCGAGGCCAGATCGACGGCGCTGACGACCGCCAGCGCTTCGAGCGCGGACATGTTGAGCTTCGCAAATTCCATGAGAATGTCCCTTCGATACCCGAATGGGGTACGCACCGGGGGCGGCTGAGTTCCCTGTCTGCGACAATTCTGTCCCCCGATTCAGGAAATCGGCAGATTCAGGGTGTTTTTTCGCCGCCTCGCCGCCAATCTGGCGGTATGGAGACGCTGAGAATCAGGCGTAGCCGCCATCTGCCTGTTTTGGCTGGCGCGCTGCTTGTGTTGCTGGTCCAGCCGGCCGCCGCCGCGCCCGCCTGTGTCGGTAGCGTGGAAGTGTCCGGCGCGAGGATCGAGCGGGTCGAGCGCTCCGGAATCATCGTTCTGGACGATGGCCGCGCCGCCAGGCTCGAAGGTCTGCGGCTGCCCGATGGTCCTTCGGATCATGCTCCCAAATTTCTCGGCGATCAGGCGCTGGCGACGCTCACGGATTTCGCGGAGCGACGAACCGTTTCGCTGTATGTGAATCTCCCCAAGCGCGACCGCTATGGCCGAATCCGCTCGCAGGTGATCTTTCCGGACACCACAGATGAACAGTGGCTGCAGATCGCGCTGCTGCGGCGCGGGCTTGCACGCGTCTTCATCCAGCCAGACCGGCCGGAATGTGCGAGCGACCTGTTTGCCGCGGAAGCGGATGCGCGTGCGCGGCGCTATGGCATATGGGCGTCAACTGCCTATGCGGTCCGCACGCCCGAGGCCCTGCAGAACGATGTCGGCACCTTTCAGGTGGTCGAAGGCGTGGTGCGCGAGGCGATGGTGAAGGGCGGGCGTGCCTATCTGAACTTTGGCGAGGACTGGCGGACGGATTTTACGGTCACGATTGCGCCGGATGACATGAAGCTGTTCAAGGCCGCGGATATCGACCCGGAGAGTTTTGCGGGCAGGCGCGTGCGCGTGCGCGGCGTTGTTCAGTCATTCAACGGGCCGCAGATCGAACTCTATGCGCCGCAGAACCTCGAGATCGTCGCGGATGCCGGTCCGCCTTCGCTGAAACCGGCGACGCACTAAAGACAAAGGGCCCGGCGTTTCCACCGGGCCCTTCGCGCGTAACGTCCTTTAAGCCCTATCAGGCCGCCTTTTTCACGAGCATGCCTTCAACGCGCTTCACAGCGGTCGGTTCGTCCGTGCGCTCCACAGCAGCCACTTCGCGCGCCATGCGGGCGAGGGCGGCTTCATAGAGCTGACGTTCCGAATAGGACTGCTCCGGCTGGCCGGAGGCGCGATACAGGTCGCGCACGACCTCTGCGATTGCCACCAGGTCACCCGAATTGATCTTCGCTTCGTATTCCTGCGCGCGGCGCGACCACATGGTGCGCTTGATGCGGGCGCGGCCCTTCAGCGTGTTGAGCGCCGTGGCCACCACATCGGGCGAGGAGAGTTTGCGCATGCCCACGGCCTTGGCCTTCGCCGTCGGCACGCGGAGCGTCATCTTGTCCTTTTCAAAGGTGATGACGAACAGTTCCAGCTTTGCGCCGGCCACTTCCTGTTCTTCCACCTTCATGATCTTTCCCACGCCATGGGTCGGATAGACCACATGGTCGTTGGCCTTGAACTCGAGCTTCTTGTTCGAGTTAGCAGGAATCTTCTTCTTCGGCGTCACGGCTGTCGCTGTCATTCGTCTTCCCAATCGTCGCCGCGCGGCACAAGACGCGCGCGTTGCGGCGCAACATTCCAAGCCCCGGTTTCCGGTACGCTTCGGTCCGGCCAGACACAGTGTGGCGTTCAGATTGGGGGCGGATCTGAAGCCAATATGGTCCGGCGCTTTCGTGCAGGGTTGTTAACGCGCGAGGCGCTGTTTGCTGCTTGTGCCGAGTGTCAAAAGAGGTATCACAAAAATGCGGATTTTGGAAGACTGATTCTATCAAGCATTTGAAATATTAGAATTTATCCGGTCTTTCGTGAGAATTTGTCATAGATTTCAGGCCGATAGCCGGGCGTGTACGCAGAGGTCGCAGTGCCACGCTGTAGTTTACATTCGTTAATTTTACGAACCGTCACCGGGTTTATCGCTGAAGAACTTCTCGAACTTGCCATCCACGCCCTGCCAGTCCTTCGCATCTGCGGGAGGAGTTCCCTTATGGGTGATGTTTGGCCAGCTCTTGGAGAAATCCGCGTTCAGCGACAGCCATTTCTCGAGCCCGGGCTGGGTGTCCGGCTTGATGGCCTCCGGCGGACATTCCGGCTCACAGACGCCACAGTCGATGCAGACGTCGGGGTCGATCACCAGCATGTTCTCGCCCTCGTAGAAACAGTCCACGGGACAGACCTCCACGCAGTCCATGAATTTGCATTTGATGCAGGCATCGGTGACGACGTAGGTCATGGGTGTTCCAGCGGCTGTTACAATGCCTCCATTAAGGCGCGCCGGGGTTCCTAATCAAGCACACTGTTATTGAGGGATTCGTAGAGCGATTGCGCCTCCTTCGCAGGACCACGCCGAATTCCACACGCTTTCACGCGCACAACCATGACCTCGGCACCACGCGGTAATGTCAGAATATCGCCGGGTTTCACATCATGGCCGGGCTTTTCCACGCGCGTCTCATTGAGGCGGATGCGCCCGGACATCACGGCCGCCTGCGCCAGCGGGCGCGTGCGATAAAAGCGCGCGTGCCACAACCATTTGTCGATACGGATGCGCTCGGCGGGTGACGGACTCATTTCCCCTGCAACATCGCTTTCAGATTGGCGAACGGGGAATGGGGGTTTGGTTTGTCGTCACGTTTCGGTTTCTCGCGCGCAGGTTTCTTGTGTCCTGGCTTCGTGTGTTTCGGCTTTTGCCGTTGCGGTGCGTGGGCCTTGGCTTCGCGCCACACCTCGACAGGCTGTTCGCCTTCCACGCGCACCTTGTGCCAGCCGAGCGCGGCAAGCACGGCCTCCATCGTTTCGCGATCCGAACCGAGCAGCGAAACGAGTTTCGGAAAAACTGTATTTGCGTCCGCGCCCTTGATGGCTGCGTCCTGCAGCGTTTCCTCCAGCCGCTCGATCATGTCGATGCGGATGGCGCGTGGTCCGCACACGTGAAATCCGGAAGCGGCCAGAAAACCAAGCGGAACATCGCCGTCGAAATCGAAAGAGGTCAGACCGGCCTGTGGCGCCGGCGGGATCTTCTCCAGCTTTGCATGCACACCCCACAGCAGCGCAAGCAACGAAGCGGCATCGGGCTTCAGCAGCGCGGGCAGAAAAATCGCGCGCTTGCCAAAGCGGATACCGAAACCCCGGAGACCGCGCATTGCGATGCGTTCATCCGGTGGCAGCGTGGCACTCTTACGGTCCAGCGATCCAAAATTCTGGCACATTTGCCAGGCAAGGCCGCGTGCCTGAGCCTCGAGCGCGCCCTCGCTTCCGGCTTTCACGTCACAGGCTTTGCGCAAGGCCATGAGCGGATCGAGCTTGGTGGCGATCCGTACCGTCATCCATGCATCAAGCCGTTCCTGAATTTCGCTGCGCTCATCGCCACGCAGGATATCATCGGCCAGCAACGTGACGGCCGGCTTCAATGGATCTGCGCTGGCAGAAAGTTGCGCCACAATGGCGCCATCCCACCACAGCCTGCCGTGTTCGCTGAGCGTGACGCCCGCATCTTCCGCTTTGGCGATACGCCGCGCACGGGCGAGGAATTCTCCTTCAAGACCTTTCAGCGCTGCAGCGCGCAGGGTGCGGCCATGGATGCCTTCGGCGCGTGCATCGGGCGTAAAACGGAAGCCTTCCAGCTTGCCAATCGTCTCGCCGGAGATGGCAACGCCACCGGAATCGTCCAGCACCAGATTCATCGCATCGTCTTCGCGCAGCGAACGCATCAGCACAGCCGTGCGCCGGTCGATGAAGCGCTGTGTGAGCATTTCGTGCAGCGCGTCCGACAGACGGTCTTCCACGGCACGAGTCTGTTCCTGCCAGTGGCCGGCGTCCTTGATCCAGCCGGGCCTGTGCGCTGCATACGTCCACGTGCGAATTTGCGCGAGGCGGCCGGAGAGCGTCGCCACGTCGCCTTCCACTTCGTCGAGCCTGGCGACATTGCGGGCAAACCAGTCCTCGGGCAGGGCGCCATCTACCATCAGGTGACGATAAATCAGTCCCACCAGTTTGATATGTTCATCGGGGGAAAGTTTGCGAAAATCCGGAAGCTGACAGGAATCCCAAAGCGTTTTCACGGCGGCGGGAGATTGCGCAATATCGGCGATGTCGTCCTGCTCGCCGAGCAGCCGCAGCGAGATAAAGTCCATCGAAGGACGCGCCTTCACAAGGCCCTTGGCAGGCGGCATCTCCTCTAGTGAGGCAAGCAGGGCGGACAAGGAATGGAATGCGAGCTTCGAATTGCGCCATTGCAAGAGGCGCACTGGTTCGTAGCGATGGCTCTCTACGCGCGCCACCACTTCATCTTCCAGCGGTTCGGTTTCACCTGTAACGCCGAAAGTTCCGTCGTTCATATGACGGCCTGCGCGACCCGCGATCTGTCCGATTTCTTCCGGCCGCAGAGGACGCACACCCACGCCGTCGAATTTTTCCATCGCCGCGAAGGCAACGTGATCGACGTCCATATTGAGGCCCATGCCGATGGCATCGGTGGCAACGAGGAAATCCACATCGCCGGATTGATAGAGTTCGACCTGCGCGTTGCGTGTGCGCGGCGAAAGCGCGCCCAATACCACAGCAGCGCCGCCGCGCTGGCGCCGCACCAGATCGGCAATCCCGTAAACGTCCTCTGATGAGAAGGCGACAATCGCGGCGCGGCGCGGCAGCCGTGTGAGCTTCTTGTGGCCGGTATAGGCCAGATCGGAAAATCTTGGCCGGGTGATGAAATGCGCGCCCGGAACGAAGCGCTGGATCATGCCGCGCATCGTTTCCGCGCCGAGGAACAGCGTTTCCTCTTCGCCGCGCGCGTTGAGGAGCCGATCGGTAAACACATGCCCGCGCTCCGGGTCGGCGCAAAGCTGGATTTCGTCGATGGCCAGAAAGCTGAGCTTCAGATCCACCGGCATCGCTTCAACGGTACAGACGAAATACTTCGCGTCCGGCGGAACGATTTTCTCTTCGCCGGTGACGAGCGCACAAACTGCCGGCCCCTTGATGCGTACGATACGGTCATAGATTTCGCGCGCCAGCAGGCGCAGCGGCAGGCCAATCATGCCGGATCGATGCGCCAGCATGCGCTCGATTGCGTAATGCGTCTTGCCGGTGTTGGTGGGACCAAGAACGGCCCCAATGCGACCGCCGGGGCCGTTGCCGCCGGAGGAAGACAGTCCACCGGCAATCCCGTGTCGTCTGCTCATGATAGTTTCAACATGGCGCAAATACGCGTGGCCGCAAGCCTGATCGTCACAGTCCACGGATTTGGGCAGACGGGGTAAACAGCTACGAACGTACCATGGACGAATCAGGTCCGAATCGCTAACCGAATCAATATCACCTTCTGTTCTCATACTATGACTGGAAAGTCAAGGATCGTTCCCTACGATATCTGGGGGCAGTGCCCAATCATGGAGTCTGACGGCTTACCCACAGGAATACTCCGTAGGCTGACCAATATGACGGTACGGCAAAGCTATCGTGACGCGACGAAAACGCCCCAGAAGCTAGCCATTTGAGTGGCAACGGTTTTCCGTTTCGCATTGAACCGGACTTCGCACCTGCGATACTCCGGCAAAATCGAAGCATCCGGAAGCGCCCACATGAGTGACACCGATCTGAAGGCCTGGCAGGCCCTTGCCCAGAAGGAATTGCGGGACAAGCCACTGGAGAGCCTGAACTGGGCTACCCCGGAGGGCTTTGCGGTCAAGCCGCTCTACACGGCCGCCGATCTGGAAGGTTTCGAGACCGATACGCTGCCCGGCATCTTCCCGTTCACGCGTGGCGTGCGCGGCACCATGTATGCGGGCCGCCCCTGGACCATTCGTCAGTATGCGGGCTTTTCCACCGCCGAAGAATCCAACGCCTTCTATCGCCGCAATCTGGCGGCGGGGCAGATGGGCCTTTCGGTGGCGTTCGATTTGGCCACCCATCGCGGTTACGACAGCGATCATCCGCGCGTGGCGGGCGATGTGGGCAAGGCCGGTGTTGCCATCGACAGCGTGGAGGACATGAAGATCCTCTTCTCCGGTATCCCGCTCGACAAGATGAGCGTGTCGATGACGATGAACGGCGCCGTTATCCCGACGATGGCGAACTACATCGTCGCGGCGGAAGAGCAGGGCGTTTCACCGGAGAAACTGAGCGGCACCATCCAGAACGACATTTTGAAAGAGTTCATGGTCCGCAACACCTATATCTATCCGCCTGCGGCCTCCATGCGCATCGTCGCCGACATCATCGAATACACGGCAACGAAAATGCCGAAGTTCAATTCGATCTCGATCAGCGGCTATCACATGCATGAAGCCGGCGCGACGGCGGTGCAGGAATTGGCCTACACGCTGGCCGACGGCATCGAATATGTGCGTTCCGCCCTTGCCAAGGGGCTGGATGTGGATGCATTCGCGCCGCGCCTGTCGTTCTTCTTCGGCATTGGCATGAATTTCTTCATGGAAGTGGCGAAGCTGCGCGCCGCGCGCTTCCTTTGGGCCTGCATCATGAAGGGCTTCAATGCGAAGAAGCCGGATTCGCTGATGCTGCGCACGCATTGCCAAACCTCCGGCGTCTCGCTCACCGAACAGGATCCGTACAACAACGTCGTGCGCACCACGATCGAGGCGCTGGCTTCGGTGCTCGGCGGCACGCAATCGCTGCATACCAATTCATTCGACGAGGCCATCGCACTGCCCACGGAATTTTCCGCACGCATCGCCCGCAACACGCAGCTCATTCTGCAGAACGAGGCGCAGGTCACGCGCGTGGTCGATCCTCTGGGCGGCTCCTACTATGTGGAGGCGCTCACCCATTCGCTCGCCAGCGCTGCGCAGGAAATCATCGACGACGTGGAACGCATGGGCGGCATGACCAAGGCCGTTGAAGCCGGTATCCCGAAGTTGCGTATCGAAGAGGCCGCCGCGCGCCGTCAGGCGCGCGTCGATCGCGCCGAGGATGTGATCGTCGGCGTCAACAAATTCCAGGTGAAAGACGGTGGTGAAATCGAAGTCCGTGACATCGACAACGCCGCCGTGCGGGACGCGCAAATCGCGCGGTTGAAGGATGTCAAGGCAAAGCGCGATGCAAAGGCGGTCGAAGCTTCGCTTGCCGCGCTTGCGGAAGGTGCGAAGGACAATGGCAATCTGTTAGAGCTTGCCGTAAATGCCGCGCGCGCCCGCGCGACCGTCGGCGAGATTTCCGATGCGATGGAAAAGGTCTTTGGCCGTCACCGTGCGGAAATCCGCTCCATTTCCGGCGTCTATGGCCATGCCTATGAAGGCGACAATGAGTTCGCCGCCATTCGCGATGATGTGGCGAAATTCGCGAAGGACGAGGGCCGGCGCCCGCGCATGCTCGTCGCCAAGATGGGGCAGGATGGACATGACCGCGGCGCGAAAGTCATCGCCACCGCGTTTGCCGATCTCGGTTTCGATGTCGATATCGGCCCGCTATTCCAGACGCCGGAAGAAGTCGCCAAAGATGCCATCGAGGCGGATGTGCACGTCATCGGCATTTCCAGCCAGGCCGCCGGTCACAAGACTCTGGTGCCGCAGCTCGTCGAAGCATTGAAGGCGCAAAAGGCCGAAGACATTCTGGTGGTGGTCGGGGGCGTCATCCCGCAGCAGGATTATCCCTTCCTGCAGAAGTCCGGCGTCGCCGCCATCTTCGGCCCCGGCACCAACATCGTCGAAGCCGCGAAGAAGGTTCTCGATCTCATCCGCGCACGCAAACTCCCGCACGCGGCGGAGTAGGAGAGGGCCGGTCTCACACCGGCTCTTCCTCCACGATGCCCTGATCGGCGCTTGTTGCCTGTTTTCTTCCGATGCTCAGCATGCGGAAAATTACCGGGATGATGATCGTCACATAGGCGCCGACAAGGAACGCCTGCGCACCGCTTGTCACCGTGGGAAGCAAATGCAGCTGCGCACCCGCAATGCCGACGAGCGTGCGAAAGGCGAACAGCCCCAGCACCGCCGGAAATCCGAACGCAATCATCTGCCACCACTCTGGCCGCGCGGGTTGATGCGGCATCAGTTTGTGATCGATGAGCGCGCCGGTATAGGCGCCCACGAAGAACAGCAGCGTGTTCTCGGTGCCTTCCGGATATTTCGCGATTGGCCAGCTTACCCAGAGCAGGGCGAACAGCACCGCGAACGCAAGATAGTGAACCGCGTTTGGCAAGTGCCGCCAGAAATCGAAACGGTGACCGAGCAGGAAGCCCAGAATGAGAAGACCGGAAACCCCAAGCGCGAACCCGGTCAGCACATCGTCAACATCATGCACACCCAGATAGAGGCGGCTAAGGCTCACGCCGAGTGCGATGAAAGCCGCAAGCGCCCATGCCCAGCCCCTGCGGATTTCATAAGCGAGCCATAGCCACATGGCCCATGCCACCTGCGCATGACCGCTTGGCCGCCCAAACGAATCTGCGACGCGTTCATGATCGAGCTGGAATATCAGGTCGGGACGCGGGTCCTGCCACAGATCCTTCAGCCATCCATTCAGGATCGCGGTGATGACGATCACCAGCGCCAGCCGCATGAAGATGGTCCGGTCCCAGAACCAGTAGACCAGCGGCATGAAGATGAAGAAGAACGGTGTGTAGCCCAGGAAGGTGAAGGCATCGGCGATGGGAGTGGCCCATGCATGCCGAAGCGGCAGCACCCAGTGCATATCGTGCAGAAACGTATCCATGATTCCCCCGCTATCCGAAGGCTAGCGGGGGATGATGGAGGCGTCGAGCGTCAGCCCTTCTTGATGCCCTTGTCGATGCTCATGTGTGTGATCGTGGCGTCTGCCGTGCCCCACCCGGTGCTGGCCCATGCCTTGATGAGCACAACGTAACGGCCATTCGGCGCATTGGGGCTCGGCACATCGACGAACCAGCCATAGACAGGCGGCAGCGATTTGCCTTCCTTCACGATCTTCGGCTTGAAGCCCGCGATCTGGTTGTAGTGCATCTGGCAGAGGTGCGCCTTGCCGCTGTAGATGCCCTTCACGGTCGCCTGTTCGTCCTTCATATGGGTGAAGGAAATATCGTAACGGCGCCGTCCGTCGAACACTGGTGCAACGGTGCCGCAAGGATTCTTCGCATCGGCCTTCACGCCCGCCATGACCAGTGCCACCGCGCTCATGGGATCGAGCGCTTCGCGCTTCTGTTTGCTGGTGACGGGGTATTTTTTCATGTTGTAGGGCGGATCTGCGAGAACCGTCGGATCGTCATCGGTGAAGGTCACCTTCACGCGCTGCTTGTGGTCGGAACGGCGTTGGTCATAGGAGTCGTAAACGGCCGGCTCCAGATTGCCCGGTTTGATCGTGCCGTTGGATGAAGCCTCGATGTCCGACTTCCAGAACACGCTCACAATGCCGCTCGTCTCGAAATCGGAGCGCGTCTGATAGGCGTCCTTGTCCAGCTTGATCTCCACATTGCTGTGGCCGAAGGGGATGCCCCAGAAGGCAATGCTGTAGGCCAGATCGAGCGTGCCAGCGGCGGTGCCCGGCGCGATCGAAGCGACCTTGTCAGTTTTTGCAACATCGCCTGCGAGTGCTGCGGCGCTCATCAGCGCGACGGCGGCAAAGGCGATTCCGGCAACCCGGCGCTTGCGCGATTTGAAGACACCCATGATCGACTCCTGTAGAGCTACGCAAAGAGGCACGGCGATTTCGAACGCGCCCATGATAAAAATGCGGGACAAGATGGTCCAATTATGACGCGTCCAAAGGTAAAGAGCGGTGAACACGAATTGTTGCCCGGAGTTAAGGCGGGTGACCGTCGCGCGCTGGCCCGCGCGATCACGCTCGTGGAATCCACCAAATCCGAGGATCGTGCCGAGGCTGAAGTCCTGCTTTCGCAGCTTTTGCCGCTTTCCGGCGGTTCCGTGCGGCTTGGCATTTCGGGAGCGCCGGGCGCCGGAAAATCCACCTTCATCGAGGCGTTCGGCAAACATCTGACGGGGCAGGGCCTGAAAGTCGGCGTTCTGGCTATTGATCCCACCTCGCGACGATCGGGCGGTTCCATATTGGGCGACAAGACCCGCATGGAGGCGCTGTCGCGCGATCCGGGGGCCTTTATTCGCCCGTCGCCGGCCGGAATCACGCTCGGCGGCGTCGCGCGGCGCACGCGCGAGGCGATGCTGGTGCTGGAGGCGGCGGGCTTCGATGTGGTGATCGTTGAAACGGTCGGTGTCGGGCAGTCGGAAACCGAAGTGGCCGAAATGGTGGATGTGTTTGTGCTCCTGCTGTCTCCGGGTGGTGGCGATGACCTGCAGGGCATCAAGCGCGGGGTGATGGAACTGGCGGATATCCTCCTTGTGACCAAGGCCGATGGTGATCTGGAGCAGGCGGCGGGGCGCGCCGCGTCGGACTACCATGCCGCCATGCATCTGATGCGGCCCAAATATCCGGGGCTCACGGCGCAGGTCCTGAAGGTTTCGGCCATGAAGGGCACCGGCATTGCCGAAGCGTGGGCTGCGATGCGCGCCTTTCAGGAGGGGCTGAAAGCCAGTGGCAGCCTTGCCCGTCTCAGGGCGGAACAGGCCCGGCGCTGGTTCTGGTCGGAAGTACAGGCCGCCGTGGCGGATGAGGTGGCCGAGGATGGCCAGGCGGCCCAGGTGGAGGCGGACGTGGCCGCCGGCAAGGTGTTGCCCCATGCGGCGGCGCGGGCACTGATCAGGCGTTTTCGCCACGCTTGACCTTGGGAACGTGGCCCCTTATGAGAGCCGCTCTTTTTCGGAAGCATCGAAAGGTTTCGGGCCATGTCGCGCCGCTGTGAATTGACGGGTAAGGCCGTTCTCGTAGGCAACAACGTCAGCCACGCCAACAACAAGACCAAGCGGGTGTTCCGCCCCAACCTTCAGGTCATCTCGCTCGACAGCGAGGCCCTTGGCCAGAGCGTCAGCCTGCGCATCTCCATGAATGCCTTGCGCAGCGTGGACAAGATCGGCGGCATCGACGCTTTCCTGCTGAAGGCTAAGGATGACGTGCTTTCCGCGCGCGCCCTGAAACTTAAGCGGTCCATCGCCAAGAAATTGGCTAACGCCGCTTAATCGTAAATTTGCCTGATAACGGCATAGCTTCTGCAACACTCTTGTCCTAATGTCTCAAAATGCATCAGGCGGAACCGCCGGTGCAGGGGTGGGGTGCTGTGTCAGGTTTCGAAGCGGGCGTGAGCGCCGGGCGTAACGGCGTTTCCAGAAGTTCTGTTGGCGTAACGGGCAGTGATGCCGGGCGGATGCGTCCGCTTGAAACGATCGGCGCGGCATATGAAGGCCGGGCAGTTTCCGGCGGCGGCGTTTTCCATCGCATTGTCAGCGTTTTTGCAGTCGGTTTTCGGCTGATGGTGCCGGTGTTGCTGTTGCTCACATTGGCAGCGGCCTCATTCGTTTATGGCGTCACGCCCGTTCCCGGTATCACCGATGCGGGCTACGAGTGGCTCAGTCTGGGACTGCTGGTGTTGCCGGTCTCTCTTTTCGCCATTCACCTGACCAATCGCCGGTACGGCGCCGCCTATGCCTTCGGCCAGATCTTTGGCTCCTGGGCCATTGCGCTGGCGTGCATGATCTATTTTGCGGATGACATCGGCATGCTGCGCGATGGTCCCATGCCGTCGCTGCGCATTCTGGGCGGGTTCGGCGCGGCCCTCTTTGTGGCGCAGTGCGTATCGGCCTTCACATTTGACCGCATGCGCGGCCCGCGCTGGTGGCAGGCGCCGCTGATGGCGTCGATCTTTGGCGGTCTGTTCTTTTGCGTGATCGGTTTCCCGGCGGCATTTGCTGGCACACCCGTTGATTGGACCGGCCAGATGCTCACCTATGGCGGCGTCTGCTTCGGCTGGGCTGTCGCGCTTCTGATCCCGTACTGGGTGCTGCGCCCGATCATCCCGCCCATGTCCGGCTTCGGCGGTTACTGATCGCTCAGGGCGGCAAGAGCTCGAACATCAAGAGGACCGTGCGCTCGATCGGGCTGTAGTTGTCGTCGGCGAGCAGATAGACAAATGTCTTGCCGTCAGGGCCGAGGCGCATGGCGATACCTTCCATGTTGTCGATGTTCTGGCGCATCGTGAATTTTGCGATCTCGCCGCCGTCCAGCTGCGCACCGGGCTTGATCGCGGCGGAAGGCACTTCGCGCACCGCCGCCACCACGCCGCCCAGTGGTCCGAAGTAGTGCCGCTCCATCAGATAGAGATTGCCGTCTGGCCCGATGGTGCCATCGGTCACTTCATAGGGATCGTGGTGCGTCACGCGCAGCGTTTGCGGCGCGCCATCGCCCACGAGCCACGCCGGATGTGTGCCATCGGCATTTTGTCCGGTCTCCGCGGTGGCGAGATATTTGCCGCCGCCGAGTGCGACGAAGCTCTCCAGCCCCTTGTTGCTGTCCAGCGATTTGATCGCATCGGGCATGGGAAAGGAGCTCGGCACGGCATCGAGCCCCTTCGCCAGATCGTAACGCCACACCCGATGATCGCCTTCGAAGCTCACCAGCACCTCGCCGTCGATGCCATGCGGCGTGACAGTTGCCATGCCTTCGGCGTCGCCCTGTTTGCCGCGCAAGGTGGCACCATCCAGCGCGCGCATATCGGCCAGAGCGCCGTCTGATATGCCGGAGAGGTCACCCTTCGCCGAATAGTGCAGCGTGGCGCGGAACCAGTGGGCCTCGTCTGATATTGCGAGAATCTGCGTTCCATCGGCGCTGATCGCCATGGCGGAAAGCCCGCCAAAGCGGCTGTCGCTGCTGTCGATCTCAAGCCCGCCACGATAGCGCAGACGACCCAGCGTATTCAGCTTGGGATCGGACGACGACAGCGGCAGCGTGTGAGCATCCAGCGAAATCGCAAATTTCGCGTCGCTGGCGGGTGCGGCATGAACGCTGAGGTTCG
>WGMH01000010.1 GCA_016125165.1 Alphaproteobacteria bacterium | reverse complement strand
CCGTCAGGATACGCAAGCCGCATCAAACGGCAAACATCATCGCCCACGAGCCCTGCCCCGTTCCATGCGTCACCATCCCACGCAGCTTCTGCTAGTCCTCACATTGGCTATCATCGCCATTATGGCAGGGACGGATACACGCATTTCAATCTCTAGAGATGAGGCAATTGCCCGGGAATTGCGCATTTCAACATCCTCAAGCGAACTTCAGACCCACATCAATCGGGCGCTCGGCACAGGCGACCGAAAAGCGGCGTTGATGTATGTGCAGATTGCCCGATTGATTGGCAGGGAGGTACCAGCAAATGCCCGAAATCTTGCCGGCGATGGCGAAGTCCCTGCTGACTACCGCACCCTGCTTCCAGCAATTCGCACATTGACGGGCCATAGCTTAGCGGACGCGTTTGAAACCCGTCTTACAATCTTCGCATTTCTTAACGAGCACATTGGCGCTTTCATGCTTTGGCTGATGCTGCTTGGGGCGCTGGGCATTGCAAACAAAATGTTCCGGGCGCGCGCAGGAACCTGAGATCTCGCAAGACGCTTCAGCCAAAAAACATTACCCTGAAGTCAGGCTGATTGATTCGTCGTGGCCTGGGGGCAGATTGGTGCAAAGCTGCACACATCCGAATGCCAATCCCGCGCTTAGCGCGCCCCTTCTCGCCCGCCCAAACATCTGCACCACCGCATCTGTTGTGTCGTTGACCAGGGAGTCTCCATGGCAAAGCGTATTGCGCGTCGAAAGCATCGTGATCAGCAGCATGAACAAGCCAATGTTCACCCACTCTTTCCCGGAAATGGCGGTTGGTCGCCGCTAGACAGTGACAATCGAGACTTCAAATACGTCAAAAACATCCGGGCGATGAGCCCGCTGCAGCAGCACCTCATTGATGCCATGGACGAGCGCTCTGTGGTACTGGCGCTGGGCCCCGCAGGAACCGGAAAGACTTACATCGCCATCGCAAAAGCCGTTGAAGCACTGGAACAGAATCGCGTTGGACGGATATTGTTGTCCCGCCCGGCCGTAGAAGCGGGCGAAAGCCTTGGCTTTCTGCCCGGCGATCTTCAAGACAAGCTGGCGCCGTATCTGCGTCCTCTCTATGACGCGCTCACCGAGCGACTTGGCACGAAGCGACTCAAGTCGCTCCTTGCAGAAGGGGTGATTGAGATTGCGCCGGTTGCTTACATGCGCGGCCGCACGCTCAACAACTGCTTCGTCGTGATCGACGAAGCGCAAAACTGTACCTATGGACAATTGAAAATGCTTCTCACGCGTCTTGGCTGGCGCTCAACCATGGTGCTGACGGGTGACCCGGATCAGAGCGATCTTCTAAGCGGTCTGTCTGGCCTTGGTGATATTGCCGACCGTCTGGAGCGCGTGGAGGAAATCTCTGTTGTGCGGCTTGGCGATGCGGACATTGTGCGCCATCCGCTCGTTGCGAGCATGCTGACTGTACTCTGAGTGACCTATACTTTGCTCTTGCCGGCACCGCGCAATTGGCGGTGCCGGTAGAGCATCGTCAGAAACTGCCCGAATGACGGCGTAGTATACGATCGGCCAGCACCTTGCGGAACCGATTGTCGAGCAAGCCTTGCGAAATCGTCGAGCACCTGGATCAAACCGTCCATGCTTGACAGCAAAAGCTGCATGCGCCCTTCGACCACCGTCTCATGCAGCGAAGCGCAATACGGTATGGGCACCTCCGCGCGAAAAAGAATGTCGCCACCGTCAATCGCCTTGTTGATGCGGTGAACTGTGTAACCCGTTCGATCAGAACCGCAGTAAATTTGCCACAGGATGGATTGCGCGCCTCGAAATTCCGGGAGGAGTTCGTGGTGGATATTCAGCATGCCGTCTTTGGGGATGGAGAATATGCGCTCTGGGATGTAACCATTGCCCAAAGACAGCCCGAGGTCAGCATCAAAGTGACGTAACGCCGCTTCAGTTTCAGTGCTTCCAATTGATGGAACACGGATCAACGGAACATGCGCTTCGTGGCAGAGATCCGATATGGAACGAATGGCTAGCTGCGCCGCAGGCTCGTCATCAAACCACGGACGCATGCGGATACCATTCAATGCGCCGAGGAGCCCGATGCGGCGGATCTTCGACAGGCGCTTGCGCCAACCGGCGGGGGCGCCGCTATCAGCAAAAATGACCCCTGCCAGATCATGGGTCGACAGCAACAGGCGTGGAATCGCCAAGGATGCCGTGCTGCGTTCCAGCGATGTGAGTATGACAACCCGCATCACCTGGGCCAGTCATTGTCGGTCGCACTCGCTCGCGCGCCGCTCTTGGCAATGAAGTAGAGATTATGTGCCACGGGTTCGCCCGCAACGACGACATCACGGCGGATGCACAGGTTTTCAGCATTGGTATTCGCAGGAATCACATGTGCCCCCCGAATGGCCGAAGCGCAGGACGCATGCCCGGCTGCGAATATCACCTGCCGCGCGGCGTCGCTGATGTCGTGCAGGCGGCCATAGGGCCACGCGAAATGCTTCACGTCGCCGAGCCGTTGGCGCAGCAAGGCGAGGGAACCGGCAATGCCGTCTTCAAGCTCCGCAGCACCGACGCTGGCAAGGCCATGATGGTGTGCCGAGTGGTTGCCGATTTCATGGCCACGCGCCATCAGGTGCTCCATATCGCCCCAGTTGAGAAAGCGGGCATGCGGAATACGCAGCACGTCACGGCAAAATGCCGCGGCCACAGCGTCGGGCGGATCGTCCGCCATGTCTGTGCACACGAAAAAACATCCACGCGCGCCAAACTCTTCAAGAACCGCAGCCGCCATTAAATTCGACTTCAGACCATCATCGAGAGTGATGGCCACATAAGGTCTGTCGATGGGTCCCCTGAGAATACGGCTAACAGCCTCGGAATAGGAGATCAGAGTCGCGAATTTCGAGACTTCGTTCAACAGGTGGCGAAAGCCTTCAACTTCATCATCCAGCACATGATGAAGATAGAGTATGTGAATACGGGGCCGCCCGCTTTCCGATGTCAGGCGGGAAAGAATATCCAGCGCCTTTCGCCGCGCGAGCTTGCGCGCGCTCCAGCCGAGCTGTGCCTCAAGCTCGCTATAACGAGACAGAAAAGGTCCGGACATCGCGTGTGTTAGTTGCACTTCGGGGCACGCTCACACATCGAACAGAGCAATTCAACTTCCAACGGCCCGTTACAACTTGATGGCAACCGCTAGGATCATGAGGCCCAGGGCAAAACTCCAATAAGACGAAATCGCCGCCGCAATCCAGAAGGCCACTTGGGAGCAATCCTTCTTGCGCCAGCTTTTGCTGGCGTTCGCCACCAGCACAGTGGGACCTGCCACCACCATTACAGCCACATAGGCCGCCTGCCCGCTTTTCGACTGCGGCTTTGAGGCCACCAGGCGATAAATGTTCGCAACAATCCCAGAGGCGGTAAAGCCGGCTGCTATCGCAAATAGCGCCACCATCGCGTCGTGCAGCATTTCGATCCCCGCCAGCCTTTATGATCCCAGCGGTCTGTTGCACCAGCCGTGCCCTGTTGTCCGCCCCCAATGCCCCAAAACTGTGCCGGAACGGGGCAGATCGGACGTTTATCCCCCGGCAATCGATCGCAACCGTTCATTTTTTGGCCAGTTGGGGGCATTGCGGGACTATTCACCAATTTTTCGATGAACTCGCGTCACACTGCCATCCTATCGGCGAAATTCGCGGGCTATCCTGACCCTCGAAAGAATCGGCCGAGAACGGGGCCCGGCGGCATATGGCCAGCGACGATGGAGAAACGATCCGGAAGCGATCCGGGTGGATTGTGCCCATTGCCGTGTTCGTCATCACGGCAGCACTGTCCGCCTTGTTCCTTCTGTTCTACCTGGCGCCCGAACCGGCATCGCTTGTCGAGGAGCGGGCCACGCCCACGGACCGCAGCGATCCGGTATCGCTGCAGGTCGCGGGCATGAAGATGATCGTTCCGGCCAACTACATTCGCTTTGCAAGCGTGCGCAATGGAGGCAAATTCAAGGATGTGAGCCTCTACGCCACATTTCCCGATTTTCGCGGCTACACCGGTTGGGAAGCGCAGACATTTTCTGGAAACGCCGCGGATTCCCCGGTGATTTTCTACCTCATCCGCGAGGAGAACGTGAACCTTAGCGAGGAAGAGCGCTTCAAACGCATTTATCTCAGCTACGTCACCGACCCTTCTGGAACTGCAGGTCCATTCGGCCTTCGGCAATACACGTTCCGCGATGATTCCGGCTATCGGGGCGAGGATCTGTTCGTGGGAACGTCTAGCGGCCAGCCGGTCGTAATGCGCTGTGTCCGTTTCAGCGAGAATGTTCCAAGTCCAAGCTGTCTTCGCGACGTTCGCCTTGGTAAGCGGGTGGCACTAAGCTACCGCTTCAAGCGCGCACTGCTCGGCCGCTGGCAGGAAATTGCAGACGGCAGCACGAAGCTGATTCAGGGCTTCAAATCACGCGCGAAAGAAGACTAATCAATCCGGTATCGTGCTTCGATGGTCGCCCGTCTCGGAAAAAGCGTCTCAATCACGACCAGCAATGCGGACTGAAATAACACCGCCGACGCGCAGCCTATCGCCACCGCTCCGATCGCAATGACAACCAATGCACCTGTCAGGGGTGCTACTGCTAAAAATCCAAGCACAACGGCACAGGTTGTACCAACGACTCCGACAAGGTGCCGAGACAGCATGCGTGCCCCCGCCATTGTGGCATCGTCTCCCTCCGCCACGTGGCGCGCAATGACGGAAGCAGTCGACAATGCCAGAAGTTGTCCCGCAATGACACCAATGCCACTTGCCGCAACATTGGAGACGGCGTAACCGCCAAATCGACCGCAAAACCAGACGGTCACAGCAACCACTGGCATCGCTGCAAGCACACTGGCGGCAATGGTTCTCGTGTCACGAAGAACAATCGCCTGAACAGCAATCATGGCAATCAGTGCTGTAGCGGGAAACAGTAGTATGTCGAGCAGGTCGGCTGGGGCCGCCAGCAGGAAGGGCTTGGCGCTGAACACGGCGAGCACGGCGAGCACAAGCCCAATGCCGACCACACTGAACCCGTAACGTGGTCGAGCCAAGGCAACAATATGACCGCTCGCCTGCTCTGCCCAATCCCGAAATCGGCATGTGCGCGAGAGCCAGTCTTCCCCGAACGGCAAAAAAAAGCTCAGACGCAACAATACCAGTGCAAGCAGGGTTCCGGACACCAGCGCAATGGACGTTGCGGGGCCGCTCGGCCAACTCATGACGAGCGTCACCAGCGCCAGACTTCCCCAACGCGGGAGACAGTCCCGTAGCGCCGCGCGCGCGGCATCACGCTTTGGTTCGCCTGCACAAAGGCGCAACACAATTTCATCTGCCGTAAGCAACGCGCCGCACGTTATGAAGCCTGCGCATAGCAATAGCGGGAACGCATCAGACGGCCACGGCGTGAAGAGAGCGGCAAAACACACGCTTGCCGGGACCAGTGATGCAATGGCCGCCAAGACCCAATGCCGCAGCAAAAGCCATCCGCCCGCAGCGACGGCGATTGCAAACACGCCGAACAGCAGGCCCGTTGCCATGGCTCAGGTGCGGGTTGCGGGGGCCTCTGGCAAGTCCATTTCCAGAATCGCCATATTGAACGCGTAGGAGATCTCGCCGTCTTCCTCGTCCTTGAACAAGACGCCAATGAACTCGCCGTTTATGTGCACCTCGACGGAATCGTCCTGCTTTGGCCGCTGCACGATGGTGATCGTGTCGAGGCGGAAAAGATTGCGCAGATACTTCTCAAGGCGCCAGATTTCGGTTCTTGTCACGGATGCGCTCCTTGGGGGATGGCAGTCAACTCGCACGCGCAGGGCGCCGCGGTCAAGCCGCGTCAAAAAGGTCAGGCGGAATGACGAAGAGCTTGTATCCGCAGGGCTATTACGCAGCCGAGGCGGGGCAGACAGCTTCCCGGCAGCCACTCGCCGGTACGCAGATGGCCGATGTGTGCATTGTGGGCGCAGGCTTCACCGGTCTCAGCGCCGCACTGCATCTTGCAGAAGCCGGTATGCGCGTGACGGTGCTGGAGGCGGAAGAAGCAGGGTTTGCCGCCTCTGGCCGAAACGGCGGACAAATCCATACCGGTATGCGCAAGGACCAGCGCGAGCTGGAGCGATGGCTTGGGCCAGTGCATGCCCGCGACCTGTGGCGGATCGCAGATGATGCGAAAGCCCTGGTGCGCGACCTCGTAAGGCGTCATGCGATCGATTGCTCGCTCAAGGATGGCCTGGTCATCGCGGCGCACAATGCCGCAGCGCTCGCGGGCCTGCGCGACGACACGGCGTATCTCGCAGCCAATTATGCCTATCACGCCTCACGCATAATAGATGCGGATGAAACGGCGCGAGTACTGGGTACTCATATCTATCCAGGTGCGCAGTGGGACGACGGCGGCGGACATCTGCAACCGCTACGATTCGTACGCGGTCTGAAGGGCGCGGCGCAAAGAGCTGGCACGCAGATATTCGAAAATTCCCGCGTATTGGGCTTTGAAGAAACCGCAGATGGCGTTCGCGTAAACACGGCATCGGGCACAGTTGTAGCGGCACGACTGATCATCGCAACCGACGCATTCACCGGCGCCATCGCGCCCAGCCTCGCGGCCTATATCGCGCACGTCGAAAGCTTCATCGTGGCAACGGAACCCCTTCCGCCAGAAGTCCGGGAACACGTTCTGCCGTCGAATGTCGCGGTCGCCGACACGCGGCATGTTCTGGACTATTACCGGATCAGTCCGGACGGCAGGATGCTGTTCGCGGGCCGCGAAAGCTACTGGAATCCTCCCGCTGACATTGCCGGGCTAGTACGTCCACGTATGCTGGAGGTGTTTCCGCAACTGAAAGACGTCGCCATCGATTATGCATGGCGCGGCACCGTGGGCATTACGCGCACGCGCATGCCGCACTTCGGCAAACTTTCCGAGCGCGTTTCTTTTGCGCATGGCTATTCCGGTCAAGGCGTCGCTCTTGCGACGATGGGTGGCAAAATTCTCGCCGATGAGATCCTTGGATCGCGCGAACAGTTTGATGCAATGGCGCGCGTCCCGGCACGGAAATTCCCCGGCGGCCCGCTGCTGCGCAAGCCGCTCGTTACGGCCGCGCTTCTCTGGTTCAAAGTGCTGGATTCGCTTTGATCAGGCCGGCGGATCAATGACCTGATTCATCTCCTGCGAAGGCCGGTCGCAACCGGCGCAGTTCACCAGCTTGGCCGGGACGCCGACCGCCGTGCATCCCGGTGGGACGTTCTTCAGCACCACACTGCCCGCGCCGATGCGCGAATATTCCCCGACCTCGATATTGCCGAGCACTTTGGCACCCAGCGAAATCAACGAACCGCGTCGCACCTTAGGATGACGATCGCCGGTTTCCTTGCCGGTTCCACCGAGCGTCACGCCTTGCATGATGGAGACATCGTCTTCCACCACCGCCGTTTCGCCGATCACAATTCCGGTGGCATGGTCCATCATGATGCCCCTGCCCATGCGAGAGGCGGGATGGATGTCGACGCCGAACAATTCCGACACGCGGCTCTGGAAGAAATAGGCGAGCGGCCTGCGCCCTTCGTTCCAAAGCCAATGGGCAATGCGATGGGTTTGCAGTGCGTGGAAGCCTTTGAAGAAGAGGAATGCCTGTAAATAGGAATGGCAGGCCGGATCGCGCTCAAAGATGCCCGAAAGGTCCGCGCGCACGGCGGCGCCAATCTCCGGATCAGCTTCCATCGCATCGGCGAAGATTTCGCGCGCGAGCATGGGGCTCACATCGTCATTGCCGACCTTCTTCGCCAGATGATAGGCGAGAGCCTCCTCAAGATGGTGATGACTGAGGATCGTCGCATGCACGAAGCTGGCAAGCGCCGGCTCGTTGCGGGCAATCTCTTCGGCCTGGGTACGCAGCGCGCTCCAGATCGGATCGCACACATTCAGCTTTTCGGCGGCGACGGCCATGAGGCTTCTCCCTGTGCGGCGATTCTATCGCCTGACGCTGTTTGCGCCAAATCCATGAACCTATGATGCCGGTGGCGGTTCCGGCGGCGAATAAGGCTTTGGTGGTTCCGTCGGACCTTTGCGCTCGGTCTGCTGCCGACGCGCCAGCACCCGGTCGACCATACGATCTTCCCAGTCGCGACCGATATTGTCGCCGAAGAGGTTAACGGCCTGCAGGGCCACGAAAACGCCCCAGATCGCAGCAGGCCAAAGAAACCACCAATGGCCGCCCCAGAAACCACCACTGAGCACGTTGATGACGAACAGCAACCCTACCACCGAAAGATAGGTCATCAGGTGGTTCTTGAACCGGCGCACTTCCAGCCGCACGCGGCGCAGGTCTGGGGTTTCCTCGGTTTCTGCCATGGGGCTCGCTCCTTGGCGCTTGAGTGGTTAGATAGGCTCTGTCCCAGACTTAACAACCCGCCAGCCCGAGCATAGGTCATATTCTCCGCCCATGGTTGACACTCCAAGTTCTTTCAACAGGCCCGCTCCCGGCGCGCTGGAATTGCTGCTTTCGCGCCGTTCCGGCTCTGCCAAGGCCATGACGGGCCCCGGCCCCGACGCCGAACAACTGCGCCAGATTCTTTCAGCCGCGGCCCGCGTGCCGGATCATGGCAAGCTCGCGCCATGGCGTTTCATCGTTATCAAGGATGAAGGCCGGGCCCGACTTGGCGAGGTTGTTGCCATGCGCGTGCAGCAAACCGAACCTGATGCCAGCAGCGAACGGCTTGCCACGGAGCGCGGCAGGTTTCTGCGTGCCCCGGTAATCGTGGCCGTTGTCAGCCGTATCAAGCCCGGCATTGCCATTCCGGAATGGGAGCAACAGCTATCGGCGGGCGCATGCTGCATGACGATGCTGATCGCGGCGCACGCGCTTGGCTTTGTCGGCAACTGGCTCACTGAGTGGTATTCCTTCGACAGCGCCATCGCCAAACACCTGGGACTCGATGAGAACGAACGCTTCGCCGGTTTCATCTATTTTGGCCAACCGGCCGTCCCGCTGGAAGAGCGCGCGCGGCCCAACCTCGACGACCTGATCACAACATTCGAGTAGGAAGAACCATGGGGCGCAAAATTCTTTTCATCACCACGGACCAGATGCGGTTCGACGCCATCGGCGCCAATGGCGGCAAGATTGCGCGCACGCCAACCATCGATGCGCTGGCGAAGGACGGCATCAACTACAAGCGGTGCCATGCCAACAACGTGATCTGTATGCCCGCCCGCTCCACCATGATCACGGGGCAATATGTTTCAACGCATGGCGTGTGGACCAACGGCGTTGCCCTGCCCGCCGATGCACCGTCTGTCGCGCAACTTTTGAAGGACAAGAAAGGTTACAAAACGGCGCTGATCGGCAAGGCGCATTTCGAGCCCTTCCTCGATCTGAAATTTCAGTTCTATGAAAACCAGATGGCCTCCAAGGGCGAGTTCGGCCCCCATCGCGGCTTTGACCACATGGAATTGGCAGCCCATGGCGCGCGCGGGCCATTGCACTATTCGCGTTGGCTTATGGCGAACCACCCGGATGTGGCCGACAATTTTTACCCGGTGTTGAACGGCAATCTTGTGCAGAACGCTTATGGCGAGGGCGATACCGGCGCGGTGCAGGTGAAGCACAATAAGACGCCGCGCGGGCTCTATCACACCGATTGGGTGGCCGAACGCACCATCGCCTATCTGGATTCGCTCGATGCGGATGAAGATTGGTTCGTGTGGATGAGCTTTCCCGATCCGCATCACCCGTGGGATCCGCCGGAAGAGGAAATTCACCGCGTGAACTGGCGCGAGCTGGACGTGCCCGCGGGCTATCCGGGTTCGAAGAAAAAGATCGAGGAAATCCTCTCCGGCAAGCCGCGCCACTGGAAGGACTGGTGGAGCGGCGAACGCGTGACCTGTTACGAAGCCCCGCCCGAATGGGTGCCCGCCACGCTCACACCCGATCAACTGCGCGAGATCGATGCGCTGACACATGTGAAGAATGAACTGATCGACGAAGCTGTTGCGCGCGTGATGTCGCGCATTTCCGAACGCGGCTGGAACGACGATACCGATGTGATCTTCTCGACCGATCACGGCGAGTTTCAGGGCGATTTCGGCCTGTTGTTCAAAGGCCCGCATCATGTGACGAGCCTGATGCATTTGCCGTTGATCTGGCGGCCCGCGCCATCCGCAAAGATGACGCCCGCGAGCGTCGAAGCGCCTGTCGGTCAGGTGGACCTTGCGCCCACCTTCTGCCGCATCGCCGGGATAGATCCGGCAGACTGGATGGAGGGAAAGCCGCTGCCGCACGATGCGCGCGATCCGGCGGGGCACGAAGCGGTGTTCACCGAATGGGACAGCGAGCACGACGGGCTCACCATCGGCCTTCGCACGCTGACGCGTGACAACTGGATCGTCACGGCCTACGAGAAATCGTCGATCTACGATGGCAGCGAAGGCGAACTTTACGATCTCACCAACGACCCGCTGCAATGGCGCAATCTGTGGAACGAACCTTCCGCCGCCGCGATGAAACGCGATCTCCTGGACGATCTGCGCGCACGTACGCCGAAAGAGAAGAAACAGCTTGAACGGGTAAGTCCTGTCTGACAGTTCATCTGGTTTGCAAGCGCCTCAGCACGCCGCCCCTATCATGCGCAGCTATGTCAGCGGATTCCCGTAATCTTGTGCGTCTGTAGCGACAGGCGCCATTTGGGGTGGGCCATGCAATAGGCGATGGCGGCTTTGGTGTTCGCGTCGCGAGCCGGGCCGTCCATCGGTTGAAGGAAGAAGTGTTCGAAGGCGAGGCCTTCGAAGCGTTCAGGCAGTGCCAATTCTTGCGGATAGACCAGCTTCAATTCATTGCCCTTGGTAAGTTTCAGTTCCGAACCGGCCTTCGGGCTCATGCAAATCCAGTCGATCCCCGGCGGCGGCTCCAGCGTGCCGTTGGTCTCGATCGCGATCTCGAAACCCTCCGCATGCAGCGCATCGACCAGCTGCGCATCGATTTGCAACAGCGGTTCGCCGCCCGTGCAAACGAGATAGGGCTCGCCACCCTCGCCTTCTGGCCAATAGCTCTTCGCATGCGCCGCCAGCGAGGCGGCATCGCGAAATGTTCCGCCGCCTTCGCCATCGGTGCCGACGAAATCCGTGTCGCAGAAGGTGCACACAGCCTTGGCGCGATCCTGCTCACGGCCGGTCCAAAGGTTGCAGCCCGCGAAGCGCAAGAAAACTGCTGCGCGGCCTGCACGCGCACCCTCTCCTTGCAGTGTGTAGAACGTCTCCTTGACGGAATAGGTCATGCATCCCGCCCGGCACGATAGCCCTGATATCCATTGGCGCGCAGGTCGCAGGCCGGACACGAACCGCAGCCATAGCCCCATTCATTCCAGCGCGAGCGGTCGCCCTCGTAACAGCTAACGGTATCTTCCAGGATAATTTCGATGAATTTGCTGCCACCCAGCTCCTCGGCCATGCGCCAGGTTGCGGCTTTGTCGATGAACATGAGCGGCGTGTGAATGCGATAATGCGCGTCCATACCGAGGCTGATCGCCCCCTCGACCGCGCGGATCGTATCGTTTCGGCAATCGGGATAGCCGGAGAAATCGGTCTCGCACATCCCGCCAACCAGATCGCGGATACCACGTCGGTAGCCCAGCGCCGCCGCAACTGTGAGAAACAGCACATTGCGGCCGGGCACGAAGGTGGTGGGCAGACCATTTGCGCCCATCTCAATCTTCATCACATCGGTCAGCGCAGTGCCGCCGATGGTTTTCAGCACATCGAGCGGAAGGAGGTGGTCGGCCCCCATCTTCGCGGCCCATGCGGGAAACGCGTCAGCCATGCGTTTGAGGATGACGGGACGTTGGTGCAGTTCAACTTCGTGGCGCTGTCCGTAGTCGAAGCCCAGGGTTTCCACCTGCGCGAAACGCTGGAGTGCCCAAGCCAGACAGGTTGTGGAATCCTGTCCGCCCGAAAACAGAACCAGCGCAGTATCAGTGCTTTCCATGCCGCGGGTTTAGCGCGCGAAACGTCCCATGGCGAGGGCTTCAGGCAGCAAGCCCCGCGACCGAGAGGCGCGACGGCGGCAACGTGATGGTGACGCGCGTGCCCTTGCCCACCGCGCTTTCCACGGACAGCGCGCCGCCATGCAGTTCCACCACGGATTTGGCGATGGCAAGGCCAAGACCGGCACCCTCGAAGCGACGGGCCAGTGAGCCATCTACCTGACGGAAGGGCTCCATGGCCATGGCGATCTTTTCCGGCGCCATGCCGATGCCGGTGTCCTCAACCACGATGGCAAAGCGGTGGCCCCCGTCCGTTCCCACGCGCAACGAAATCTCGCCACCTTCAGGCGTGTACTTGAACGCATTGGACAGAACATTGGCGATCGCCTGCGAAAATCGACCCATGTCCACATCGATATGGGGAACTGCACGCTCCAATACCAGCTTCACCGGTCTGTCGTCTTTTACTTTGGCACGGGCCATAGCGATGGCGCGATGAACCACGTCGTTCACGTCGCAGATCTGTGCCGACAGGGTGAGCGCGCCGCCTTGAAGCCGCGCATGATCGAGAATGTCGTTCACAACCGCGAGCAGCCGTTGGCCGCTGGCATGAATGTCATGCGCATATTCGCGGTATGATGCATGGCCAAGCGGACCCAGTATCTCTGCCGAGAGCATCTCCGAAAATCCGAGCACGGCGTTAAGCGGCGTTTTCAGTTCATGGCTCATGGCGGCAAGGAATGCACTTTTGGCGCGGTTTGCATCCTCCAGCTCACGCATGGCGCGTCCAAGGGCGCGCTGCGTTTCAATTCGCGCGGTGACGTCCTCCACCGTGCCTTCGTAGCAGAGAAGCGCGCCGTTCCAGTCGCGGACAGCATGGGCGTTTTCGGAAATCCAGATCCTTGATCCGTCACGGCGGCGGATCTCGGAAATAAAATCCGTCACCTGATCGTTCGCCTGCATCTGACGGCGAAATTCCTCGCGGCGGTCAGGATCAATATAGAGTTGCGCTGCGATGTCCACGAGGCCGGCGCGCATGGTTTCAGGCGTGCTATAGCCATACATGGTCGCAAGTGCCGGATTGGCATCCAGATACCGACCATCGGGCGAGGTGCGGAAAATCCCCTCGACTGCATTTTCGAAAAAGGCGCGATAGGTCCGCTCCCCCGAATTGCGGCTGGGCTGGGCCGTATTGCGAGCGAGCAGGAGCACAGCAGCAGCAAGCAATCCCACGAGCAGGAGGCCCGCAATCGCCTCGCGTGGCGCGCCATCACCAAAGGCCAGCCCCAAAGCTGCACCCAGACCGAGCGAAATGAGCGCTGCGCCCAGCACGGGATCGCCGGAATGCGCCAGGGGAGCAGCCCCCGCTCTGACGGAATGGTTGCGCATCGTCCTTGCGGTTGTATCCAAAGTCCCGGGGACAAATTTAGCGGCTATCTCTGAATGCGAGGTTGATACTGGCGTCACTTTTCATGCATTGCGCGCTTGACCGGGCTTCCGGGCTGCCTCAGCTTCTGGCCCGTTGATCAGAAAAAAGGCAATCGCGCCGATGACTGCCATCGCATTGAGCGGGACCGGACTGTTTACACCTCAGCAGGCGATCTCCAACGCCGAGCTGGTAGAAGCTTTCAACGAATATGTTCGCCGCGCCAATGCCGCAGGACATGAGCCGGCCTTGCAGCCTTCAAGCGTGGAATTCATCGAAAAGGCGTCGGGCATCAAGAGCCGCTACGTGATGGACAAGGCGGGCATTCTCGATCCCGACGTGATGTGCCCGCGCATACCCGAACGGCCCGACAGCCAAATCTCCATTCTGGCCGAGATGGCCGTCGCTGCGGCCCGCGACGCCATGAAGGCAGCAGATCGCAAGCCGGAAGACATCGATGGCGTGATCGTCGCCTGTTCAAATCTCCAGCGCGCATATCCGGCCATAGCCATAGAAGTGCAGGATGGGCTTGGCATAGAAGGTTTCGCCTTCGACATGAACGTCGCCTGTTCTTCAGCCACCTTCGGGCTTCAGGCGGCCGCAGACATGGTGGCACGCGGCAATGCACGGGCCATCCTGGTGTGCAACCCCGAAATCTGTTCCGGGCATCTCAACTTTCGTGATCGCGACAGCCATTTCATTTTTGGTGATGTGGCAACAGCCTTCATTGTGGAGCGCGCGGAAGAATCCGATGGCACGAATAGCTGGGAAGTGCTGGGCACCAAGCTGCGCACAATGTTCTCTAACAACATCCGCAACAATTTCGGCTTTCTGAACCGCGCCGCGCCGGAGTCGCGCGACACGAAGGACAAACTCTTCGTTCAGGAAGGCCGCAAGGTATTCAAGGACGTCGTTCCCTGGGTTTCCGAACTCATTCTTGGTCACCTTGCGGAGGCGGGGCTGCAGGCTTCAGCGCTCAAGCGCATCTGGCTGCACCAGGCCAACGTCAACATGAATGATTTCATTGCGCGCAAGGTCCTGGGACGCGATCCACTACCCGGCGAAGCGCCCAATATCCTCGATGAATACGCCAATACCAGCTCGGCAGGCTCGGTGATCGCCTTCCACAAGCACAGCTCGGACCTTGCACCCGGCGATCTGGGCCTGCTGTGCTCCTTTGGGGCTGGGTATTCGGCGGGCAGCGTGATCCTGAGAAAGCGCCATTAATCCTAGACAACGCGCCGCTTGCCTTTGGGGCCCGTCTCGGACAGCTTAGGACAACAAAGCTACCTGAATTCGAGGCCTGATTGGGGAACATCGCGATCAGCGGCACCGGGCTGTATGCTCCGCCCGCTGTTATAACCAATGCCGAGCTGGTCGAGGCGTACAACGAGTTTGTTCGCCGGTACAATGCTGCACACGCCGACGAGATCGCTGGCGGAACGATGCAGGCCCTATTGAAATCGAGCGACGATTTCATTTTCAAGGCTTCCGGCATTCGCCGCCGTCACGTGGTGGCACCAGACGGAATGCTCGATCCGGAAATCATGTGTCCGCGCCTGAAAGAGCGGCCAAACGACCAGATTTCGCTGCAGGCCGAAATGGCAGTGACAGCAGCGAAGCAGGCGCTCGAAGCAGCTCATCGCACGCCCGGAGATGTCGATGGCGTGATCGTGTCGGCTTCCATCCTGCAAAGACCCTATCCACAGATTGCCATCGAAGTGCAGAACGCGCTTGGCATCGAGGGATTTGCCTTCGACATGCTGACCGGATGCTCATCGGCCACATTCGCCCTGAACGCCGCGCGCGACATGATCTTGCAGGGTACCGCGCGCGCCATTCTGTGCATCAATCCGGAAATCAACACGATGCACCTCAATCTGCGCGACCGGGAAACCCACTTCATCTTCGGCGATGCCAGCACGGCATCGTTACTGGAACCGGCAGCGCAGGCAGAAGGCGACAATGCCTGGGAAATCCAGAGCATGCGCCTGAAGTCCGTCTATTCGAACAATATTCGTAACAATTTCGGGTCCATGAACCGTTTCGATCCGGAAAGCGTGGGAAAGCCGGACAAGCTGATCACGCAGAAGGGCCGTAAGGTCTTTCAGGAAGTAGTGCCCATGGTGGCCGAGTTCATTCAGGAGCATCTGCAATCACAGGGAATTCCTAAAGCCGTCGTCAAGCGTATGTGGCTGCATCAGGCCAACATCAAGATGAATGAACTTATCGCGCGGAAAATCCTGGGTCGCGAAGCAACCGAAGAGGAAGCCCCCAATATTCTTCAGGAATATGGGAACACCTCATCGGCAGGCTCGATCGTGGCATTTCACCTGCATAGCAAGGACTTGGCGGCAGGCGATCTGGGCGTGCTATGTTCCTTCGGTGCCGGCTATTCGGCTGGCAGCTTGATCCTTCGCAAACTCGGCACCTGAACAACGAATGGACTTTCTTCAATCATTCGAGCCGCTATATGCGGTGTCGGGCTTCCTTGTCGGCGGGCTGGTGGGCATGACGGGCGTGGGCGGCGGCGCGCTGATGACCCCCATTCTCGTGCTGCTGTTTGGTGTGCATCCGGCGACAGCGGTGGGCACCGATCTTCTCTACGCCTCGGCCACAAAGACCGGCGGCGCCATCGTCCATGGTTGGCGGGGAACCATTGATTGGAAGGTCGTGGGCTTGCTCGCGGCAGGCAGCGTGCCCATGACGGCGCTAACCATCCTGACACTCTACGAACTCGATATCGGCAGCCACGCGACGCAGGCCATCATAACCAATGTTCTTGGCGTCGCGCTCTTTTTCACTGCGCTCGCGCTCTATTTCCGCGTGCCGCTGCTTCGATATCACGCTGCCCATGTTGGCGAATTCAATCCCCGATGGGTTGGCGGTCTTACTGTTTTCACCGGCGCCGTTCTGGGCGTTCTGGTAACGCTGTCATCCGTCGGCGCAGGCGCCATTGGCGTCACCGCGCTGCTGCTGCTCTATCCCCATATGCCGACACGGCGCATCGTAGGATCGGACATCACCCACGCGGTGCCGCTGACGCTGGTTGCAGGGCTCGGCCACTGGGCGCTTGGCTCAATTGACTGGATCCTGCTCGGTTCACTGCTCGTCGGATCGCTTCCCGGCATCGTGGCGGGCAGCCTGTTCGCGACACGCATCTCCGATGGCGTATTACGCACCGTCCTGGCGACGGTCTTGCTGGTCATCGTTGCAAAAATCTGGTTTCTCTGACCCAAAAGGTCAGTGCACCAGGAACAGCGGCAGCTCCGCGTCGCTGACGACCTGCTTTGTCACGCCACCGAAAAAGATTTCGCGCAGGCGACCATGACCATAGCCACCGATCACCAATAGCCCAGCTCCGCCGACCGCAGCTTCAGCCAGCAACGCATCGGCGATTGCCCGGCCACCCGCATCGGCAACACGCGACGTGGCGCGCACGCCATGCAACTTCAGATATTCGCAGACGTCGGCGCAGGAAGGCCCGGGCTCATCGCCTTCTTTCACCGTGAGAACTTCAACACTGTCTGCCGCTGTGAGGAACGGCAGCGCCGCGGTGACCGCGCGCGAACTGGTGATGCTCGCATCCCAGCCCACGATCACACGGCGCATGAAATCACGGCGTAACGCCTGCGCGGTCAAAAGCACCGGCCTGCCCGTCTCCAGAAGCGCCGCCTCAAACGCTTCCGCAAGACCGGGCTTGTCGCTTTCGCTCAGGGGACCGAACACAATCAGATCCGCCAGTCGCGCCGCATGAGTGACGCGATCGGCAAAATTGCCCTGCACATCGCTGAACGACACCGTCACGGCATCGGCCACCATCGGCCCATCCACCACACGGACCTCTGCCCTCGAAGCCTCGCTCTGCACGGTCTTGCGGGCTTCCGTCGCAGCTTCGTCCGCAGCTTCGCGCGCCGCATCCACGATCTCCTGCACCACGGCGCCAGAAACACCTTCGCCGAAGAACGGCATCGCTTCCGTTGGATCGGGCCGGATGAACAGCGCCACGACATGGGCATGAAAAGGCTTGGCGGCAGCAAACGCGCTGGCCAGCACCACCGCATCGCGCGCACCGCCCGTAAGCGGCGCCAGAATTTTCACCACAGCCATGGGTGCACTCCCTTGCAGGGCAGCCTAAAAGAGCGAATGACACCCCATCACTGACACATGTCAATGGCGAAACGGCAAGCAGCTCAGAACGGCCACCAGCCATCCAGCCGGATGGGGCGGAGGATGCGGGGGCGGGCGAAGTAGATGAGGCGGTCTGCGACTTTGCGGTTGAAAGTGCCGCGCGGGAAATTGCCGGTGCCGCGCTTTGTGCCGGCCTTCATGCCGGTGAGGATTTCGATGGCCTCATCCACCGTCTCCACCGCATAAACGGCGAAGCGGCCTTTCTTCACCGCTTCCACCACATCGTCACGCAGCATCAGGTTCACAAGGTTCGCTTTGGGAATGATGACGGCGTTGTGCTTGGAGAGTCCGCGCGCGTTGCACACATCGAAGAAGCCTTCGATCTTCTCGTTGGCGCCGCCGATGGGCTGGATCATGCCGTGCTGGTTGATCGAGCCGGTGATGGCGATGGATTGCTTGATCGGCACATCGGCGATGGACGAGAGGATCGCGATCAGTTCGGCGGCGCTGGCGCTGTCGCCGTCGATGGGGCCATAGGATTGTTCGAACGCCACGCTCGCCGAAAGCGAAAGCGCGCGCGACACCGTGTAATGCCCATTCAGATAACCGGAGATGATCTGCACGCCCTTGGCGTGGGTGGGGCCGGAGAAATCCACCTGCCGCTCGATATCCACCACCTTGCCGTCGCCGGGGCGCACGCGCGCGGTGATGCGTGCGGGCATGCCGAAGGCGAAGCCGGGCGCACTCAGAACCGTGATGCCGTTGATCTGGCCCGCTTTGCTGCCTTCGGTATCGATGAAGAGGATGCGGCGGTTCACAAGCTCGTGGTGCAGCGCCTTGTAACGGCCACTGCGGTCCTCGCGCGCGTGAACCGCCTTCATCACGTCGTCGGCGGACACAAGCGAACGGCCCGCCTCGCCCGCGAAATGATCCGCCTCGCGTAAAAGATCGCTGAGGGTTGAGCTTTGCACCGTGATCTTTTCTGCATCGCCCGCCATGCGCGCGGCTTCGTCCAGTATGCGCGCCGCGCCCGTACGGTCGAACTGTTTCAGTCCATCATGCCGTGCCACCGTTGCCAGAAGCTGTAACAGGCTCTTGCAGTTTTCCTCGTTGCGTTCGACGGAGCTGTCGAAATCGGCCTGCACCTTGAACAGCTCGGCGAAATCCGGGTCGACTTCGCGCAGCCGGTAAAACAGCCACGGTTCGCCGAAGAGCACGATCTTGATGTCGAGCGGAATGGGTTCGGGCTGAATGGTGACTGTTTGCGAGCGATCCAGAACCTCCGCGAGATTTTCAATACGGATCGAAGCTTCGCGCAGCGCCCGTTTCATGGCTTCCCAGGAGACATCCTGTTGCAGAAGTTCCAGTACGTCGATCAACAGAAAGCCGCCATTGGCCTGATGCATGGCACCGGGCCGGATGTACATGAAATCGGTGATGATCGACATAAGCAGCGGCACATGTTCAACCTTGCCGATCAGATGCGATAGCGTGGGCAGGTTGAGCCGAACCACGGGAGCACCCTTGGTGGCGGCATTGTCCACCAGAAGGTTCACCTCGTAGTGGTGATAGGGCACCTGCGGCCGGTCTTCGCCGCCCTCCCCGCGCGCTTCGGCTACCAGCGCAGACAGATGTGTCATCACATCCTGAAACACCGCTTCGAGATAGGCATGCGCGGGTTTGTGCGCCTGGTACCGCTGCGCCAGCGGCGACATGATGCGGCGCACTTCAGCTTCGCTGAGTTCACGGTCGAGTTCGGAAACGTTTTCCACGGCGCGCTCTCGCACCTCGCCGAGGTTTTCCATCACCTGTTCCAGCTCCTCGTGCAGCGATTTGGATCGCGCTTCCAGCCGGTCGCGTTCGGCCTTTGCCAGACGGCGGAAATCATCATCGGAAAGCACGAGCCCGTCGCGTTGCGGCACGAAATCGAAGCCGCCTTCCCTGCGTTCGATCAGCGCGAGGCCATGCTTCTCCGCGTCACGCCGAACGCCGGATAGTGCGGCATCCACCGAGCGCCGGAATTCATCTTCGATTGCGCCACGGCGGCGGCGATATTCGGCGCTGTCGAAGAGCTTGGGCAGCGCATCTTTCAGCGACTCCACAAACGCATTCATCGCGTGCTTGAAGGCGGTGCCCTGCCCGGCGGGAAGGCGCAGCGACATCGGCCGGTGTGGCGCGTCGAAATTGTGGACGTAGCACCAGTCGGGCGGCGTCGGCATGCCCGCCGCCAGCTGCTCCAGCGCCGCCTTCACCGAGGCGCGCTTGCCCGAGCCTTGCGGACCCGTGACAAAGACGTTGTATCCGGGCTGGGCGATCCGCGCCCCAAATGCCAGCGCCCGCATGGCGCGCGCCTGCCCAACAGGGCCCTGTGGCGCAGGAAGCGCGGCGGTGCTCTCAAAGGGCAAACGCGCCGCTTCGGTTTTCAGGCACAATTTGTCAGCACCAAGCGGTTTGACCGCCATTCCACGCAACCCTCTCGCCGGGGGGCAGCCGTTCAAGCCGGCCAGCCTCTTCCGGGACACCACCCACAACCCAAGCATCACTATACCAAGGCCGAAGACATTTCGAAGTCGCCGTGGCGATCCGTTGCGGGCTTAGGTAAACAGCCTGCCTATCGGGAGCGGAACATGTCACCAGCGCGCAAAAGCGAAACCAGACGTGCCTGGCAGCGCATGCTCAGCGGGCGGCGGCTGGATCTTCTAGACCCCTCACCACTCGACATCGAGATTGAGGACATTGCGCATGGCCTGGCCCGTGTGGCCCGCTGGAATGGCCAGACCAAGGGCGCGCATGCCTTCTCGGTTGCACAGCATTGCGTGCTGGTGGAGAGGATCACGGCGGAGCTTTCCCCCGGCCTTGCCAAGGACGCGCGGCTGACCGCCCTGCTGCACGATGCGCCGGAATACGTGGTCGGCGACCTCATCAGCCCGTTCAAGGCGGCGGTGGGGATCGACTACAAGGATTTCGAACTCAGGCTTCTGGCGGCAATCCACCTGCGTTTCAGCCTTCCGGCGCGGCCGCGCGCGGAACTCTCTGCGCTCATCAAGCGGGCCGATCACATCTCGGCCTATTACGAAGCTACCCAGCTCGCGGGTTTCGACGACACTGAGGCCCGCAAATTCTTCGGCAAGCCCCCGGAAGGCTTTCGAACGCCGCGCCTCCACCCCCTCGCCGCCAGGGAGGCGCAGGCCCAGTTTCTGGAACATTTTCGAAAGCTTGCGACCTGACGCACTTCCCCCCGTCACATAGCTCGGCTAGCAAGTGTCCATGCCGACGATACTGGTCTCGCCGCTGTCCGCCGTCGAAGCAACGATCCTGCGCGATGCGCCGTCGCACATGGTCACGCTGCTCTCGCCCGAACACATGATCGAGACGCCCGCGGGCATCGCCCCGGACCGGCATCTGCGGCTTGGCGTGAACGATGTGGCCGAGGCCTGGGCCGGCGATACACCACCTGCGGTCCACCACGTTTCTCAGCTGCTGGATTTTGGGCGCGGCTGGGATGCCAATGCGCCCATGCTCGTGCATTGCTGGGCGGGCGTCAGCCGGTCGATGGCAGCAGCCTTTATCATCCTGTGTGAGCGGGCAGGCCCTGGGCATGAGCGCGCCATTGCACAGGCCATTCGTGCCCGCGCCCCGCACGCCGCACCAAATACCCTCTTCGTGCAGCATGCCGACGAGATGCTGGGCCGTGGCGGGCGGATGCGCGAAGCCATCGCCGAGATTGGTCGCGGGCGCATTGTCGCCGAGGGCGAGCGCGTCGAGCTTCCATTGTCCTTGCATCTTCCATGAACAAACTCGTAGAAAATGTTGTTCGCATTGGCCTTTCTGCCGCCATTGTGTCGGTGACAGAGGAACGGCCACAGGTGCTTGTGGTGCACCATTCCGATGGCCCTGATGGCCTTCCCTTCGGCCCGTTCGATCCCATTGGACATCGCACCATGGAGGGTGGCTTGCGCGCATGGGTGCGCGAGCAGACCGAACTCGACCTTGGCTATGCAGAGCAGCTTTACACCTTTGGGGACCGGGGGCGGCATCTGGTGCACACAGGTGAAGGGCCGCGTGTCGTGTCCGTGGGATATCTGGCGCTGACGCGCGAGCGCCGTGAGGCCAGAGACGCGGCATGGCGAGACTGGTACCGATTCTTTCCCTGGGAAGACTGGCGCACCGACAAACCCGCGATCATCGGCGAGGTGATTGCGCCAGCCCTGAGGCGCTTCGCCAAGGCCATCGACGACAAGGGCATTGCCGAACGGCGCAAGGACCGCGCGCGCCTGGCCTTCGGATTCGATGGCCTGCCATGGGACGAGGAGCGCGTGCTGGACCGCTACGAACTGCTCTACGAAGCGGGACTGGTGGAGGAAGCGGCGACCGACGGACGCGTGACGGCTGAAAGCATGCCGGCAAGGCCACTGGGCGCGAGCATGATGTTCGATCACCGCCGGATCCTAGCAACGGCCATTGCCCGGCTGCGCGGAAAGATGAAGTACCGCCCCGTGGTATTCGAGCTTATGGCGCCAATGTTTACACTGCTCGAACTTCAGAGAACGGTTGAAGCAATCTCCGGTATCCGCCTGCACAAGCAGAACTTTCGTCGCCTGATCGAGACGCAGGGCTTGGTCGAAGGAACCGGCCGAACGACGCAATCTGCGCGCGGCCGGCCGGCCGAACTCTTCCGTTTCCGGCGCGAAGTATTGAGCGAACGCCCTGCTCCGGGCGTGCGCTTGGGCATGCGCCGCGCAGGTGTTTAGGGGAACGGAAGGACTGGCGTTACGAACGCATTGGCCCAGCCCGCCGTGCCTTGGCGCTGGCGCGAGACGAGCGTTCCACCTTCATCGTCCAAGTAGAGGCGAAGCCCGATCGAGAACGTGCCGACCTTCTGGCTGCCGAAGGGCGTGGTCTCATTCTTCGAATAGGTGTAGTCACCATAGAGCGAAACCGGCACGCCCTTGATCGCGAGCCATTCGAAGCCGCCCGAAATGTCGGTCTGTTTCGGGCTGCCGCTCTTTTCTTTCGTGTAATCCACCGAAATATGGAAGGCGATGTTCGGGAGGGCGTAGTAGTCGAACTTGCCGCCAACATAGGCACCCTTGGTTCCGGTACCGTTATAAGCACCGGCCTTCAAACCGAGGGTAATGTCGCTTGTCGGCCACCACTCACCGAACACACCGTAATTGGTCACATGACTCGTTAATGAGGTAGCCGGGGCATATGTCGTCAATACATCTATGTCGTTATACGCCGCGTTGATACCGATGCGCCCATCCTCCCCCTTCCAAAAGACAGAACCGCCAGCCGTCCAGTTTTTCGTGCTGTAGAAGTTATCGGAAATGCGGTGGTAGCTGCCGTCTGCTTCAATCACGATGCCCGCACCGGCTTCGGTCGATACTGAACCCGCAACATTTGTCTGGTTGTAAATATCGCCGAACGAATCGAACTTGAGACTGCTGAAATCGGCGCCAACAACGAGGGACGTTTGCGCGGATGCGGAACTGGCAGCGAAAAGTGCTGCCACCGAAGCCACGATTGCAAAGACCTTCCAGCGCATCGGCCTGCCCCTTCCCGCTCGCGATTCGAAAAGTACCCCGTTTGCGCCGCAGCGCAAAGCGCCGCTTCCCGAAGGGACGGAATCCGCAATCCCCAAAAGCAAACGCCGCGCATCTTGCGATGCGCGGCGTTTGCATTGGAACCAATGCCGAACTTAGAGAAGCTTCAGCAGAAGGCTGTCCTGACCGGCTGCGGTACCGAGCGTACCGTTACGCTGACGGTCCTTGAGGGTCTTGGCGCCATCGCCATTGGTGTAAAGGCGAAGCTTCACGAACCACGTGTCGATGCCGGTGCTGCCGAATGAGCTGACGTCCGTGTAGGTGTAACCACCCGAGATGGAGATCGGCGTTTCTTCGGAGAACAGATATTCAACGCTGGCCGTGTAGTCGGTCGCATCGACGGTGCTGTTCAGGGTTATGTAGTCAATCGAGCCATTGAGGGCAACATTCGGCATGACGTAGCCGGTGATGCCACCGCCGAAGTAGGAACCATCCGGACCACCATTGCTGACCGCAATGCCGCCGCCGTTCACGCCGACGGTGATGTTGTCGCTGGCCCACCACTCACCGAAGCCGCCATAGGTCGTCACGTGGACGGTGCCGAAGCCGGTGTCGGTGCTGTTGTAGCCAAGCGCCGCGCCGATGCGGCCCTGTTCCAAGCCCCACGCGAGGTTGCCACCGATGTTCCAGGTGTCAACCGAACCGCCGCCATCGACGGTGGTGTAGCCGAGGTCGAGCTGGCCCTTCAGGTGGTCCGTCAGTCCAAACACCCCGGAACCATCCACGGCCCACAGATCAGCCGAACCGGTGGCGTCGATATTTGCGTAAGTGCCCGTCAGGGTACCCGCGAAATTGCTCATGTCCGCCATCGCCGCAGTCGCGGAGAACGCGGTGAGGGCCGCAACACTGGCCATGCCCAAAATTGCCGAACGAAGTTTCAAGGAAGCCTCCAAATGCATTTGGGCAAATCGCCCGCTTTAGCGGCAGTAGGAATATGACGTTTCTGCAAAACTTCCAGAGGGGCTTGGTTCCCGAGACTGCGTTTGTTTTGCCCAGTTGCGGGAAAGCCACAGCATTAACAATGGTTTACAACGCCATTCCCTGAGCAATCCGGCCTTAATCTGGGCACAATCGACGCGGGGGTGATTCCCGGCTTGACGGAATTATGCTCAGAGGTAGCATAAGAGGCATGTGATCCCGGCCCATTGATGGCCGGTCTTTTCGGACTATATAAATGCTCAGAATGAGCATAATGGAGCTGGTGATGACCACAGACGCTCTGACCTGCACGCCGGAAATCCTGGCTGCCACCCAAGCGGACTACGCCAAGGTTGCCCATGTGATCCCGCAGGTCGAATGGCCGGTTCACGCGCCCTATGTCCACGCCATCAACACACTAAAGCGCGAAAAGAACGCGGTCATTCTGGCGCACAATTACATGACGCCGGAAATCTTCCATTGCGTGTCGGATTTCCGGGGCGACTCGCTGCAACTCGCGCAAGAGGCAGCGCGCACCGAAGCGCAGGTGATCGTCCAGGCCGGTGTTCACTTCATGGCCGAGACTTCCAAGATCCTGTCGCCGGAAAAGACGGTTCTGATCCCCGATCTGAAGGCTGGTTGTTCTTTGGCTGCCTCCATCACGGGCGCCGATGTACGCCTGCTCAAGCAGAAATATCCGGGGCTGCCGGTGGTGACCTATGTGAACACCACCGCCGATGTGAAGGCCGAAAGCGACGTGTGCTGCACCTCCTCCAATGCCGTGGCGGTGGTGGAAGATATTGCCCGCGAATGGGGCGTCGATACCGTCATCATGACGCCGGACGAATACCTCGCCCTCAATGTCGCCAAGAAGACGAAGATCAAGATCATCGCCTGGAAGGGCCATTGCGAAGTGCATGAGCGCTTCACCGCCGAGGACATTCGTGGCTACCGCGAGGCCAATCCGGGCGTTGTGGTTCTGGCCCATCCCGAATGCCCGCCCGATGTGGTGGCGGAGGCCGATTTCGCGGGCTCGACCTCGGCCATGATCGGTTATGTGGGCGACCACAGGCCGGGCCGCGTGGTTCTCGTGACCGAATGCTCGATGAGCGACAACGTGGCGGTGAACTTTCCCGATGTGGAATTCATCCGGCCCTGCAACCTCTGCCCGCACATGAAGCGGATCACGCTCGCAGGCATCCTGAAGTCTCTCCAGACCATGCAGCATGAAGTCACCGTCGATCCGGCGATTGCGGTACGCGCGAAAGCATCGGTCGAGCGGATGCTGAAAGTCGGCAAGCCGAAAGCCGTGTTGCAGGCTGCGGAGTAGCGCCGATGCGCACCGACAACGTCATCGAGGTCAAAGGCGCGTTGATCCTGGGCGCTGGGATGGCGGGCCTGTTCACCGCCTTGAAACTGGCGCCATTCCCTTCAGTGGTTCTGGCAGGACAACGGCCCGGTGTTTCCGGCTCCAGCGCGTGGGCGCAAGGCGGCATTGCCGCCGCCATGGGCGAAGGCGACAGCTGGCAGGCGCATGCCGCCGACACCATCGCCGCCGGTGCCGGAACATGCGACGCGGATGTCGCGGCTTTCGTGGCACACGAGGCCCCTGCCCGCATCGAAGACCTCATCCGTTATGGCGCACCATTCGACCGCAATGCCGATGGCTCGCTCGCACTCGGGCGCGAAGCCGCGCACGGCGCCAACCGCATCGTGCATGTTCGCGGCGATTGTGCGGGCAAGGAGATCACGCGCACCCTCGCCCATCGCGCGCTCGCAACCGAAGGCATCACGCTTCTGGAAGGCTTCCACGCCATTGAGCTTGCGATGGAAGATGGCCGGGTAACCGGCCTGTTCGCGCGCTACGGCCTCGGCACCGAAGCGCGGCTGGTTCTGTTCCGCGCGCCGGCGGTGATTTTCGCCACGGGCGGGCTCGGCGCGCTTTATGCCGTGACGACAAATCCGTTGGAGTCGCGTGGCGAAGGCCTTGGAATGGCGGCGCGCGCGGGCGCGATTATCGCCGATCCGGAATTCGTGCAGTTTCATCCCACCGCCATCGCTGTGGGCCGCGATCCGGCGCCGCTCGCCACCGAAGCGTTGCGTGGCGAAGGTTCCATGCTGATCGATGAAACCGGCCATCGTTTCATGCCCGCGATTCACGAAGATGCCGAGCTTGCGCCGCGCGATGTTGTGGCGCGCGCGCTGCACCGGCAGATCGCGGCGGGCCATCGCACCTTCCTTGATTGCCGCGCGGCCATCGGCGCAAATTTCGCCGATCGCTTCCCCACTGTTTATGCCGCGTGCCGCGAAGCAGGCATCGATCCCGCAACGCAGCCGATCCCCGTCGCACCAGCCGCGCACTATCACATGGGCGGCATTGCATCGGATGCGCGCGGGCGAACTTCGCTCGAAGGGCTCTGGGTGGTTGGCGAATGCGCCAGCACCGGGCTTCATGGCGCCAATCGCCTCGCCTCCAACTCGCTGCTGGAAGGTTTGGTGTTCGGTGCTCGCGTGGCAGAAGACGTGAAGGCAAGCGTCACTCCGCGCAAAGGCAGCGGCACACCGCCCGCGCCGGACCGTTTCGCCGCGCCAGCGCCGCCACAGGTTCTGCGTGACGCGATGACGAAACTCGTCGGCCTCGAACGCAACGAAGCGGGCATGGCCGAAGCGCTGGAGACGATCTGCGCGGTGGAACGCGCCGGCGGGGGCGAGCCGGCACTCCTCAACATGACCGCTGCAGCGAAACTTGTGACGGCGGCCGCGCTCGTGCGCCGCGAAAGCCGCGGCGGCCACTTCCGCACCGACTATCCGCAGACTGATGCCAACGGTACGCGCAGCTTTCTCACGCTGGCGGATGCCGAAAAGATTGCGGCATCGAACGGACGCACCGCATCGGCAGGTGCATGCAACGCATGAGCTTCGCCCTGCCCCAGACACGCCCGCCGCACGCCTTGCTGATCGAACCCATTGTGCGCCATGCGCTGGAAGAAGACATCGGCCGCGCGGGCGACATCACATCCGATCTCACCGTCCCGGCAGACAAGCGCATCGAAGCGGTGCTTGTCGCGCGCAAGGCCGGGCGCATCTGCGGCCTCATCGCCGCCGAGCGCGCCTTCAGACTGATCAATCCCGAACTCGATGTGCGCGCGGAAATCCCCGATGGCGGCGACGCGAGCGCGGGCGCATCCGTTGCCGTCATTCAAGGCTCTGCGCGCGCAGTCCTCACCGCCGAAAGGGTGGCACTGAATTTCGTCGGGCATCTTTCCGGCGTCGCCTCGGCCACGCGCGCGCTGGTGGAAGCGGTGGCGCACACGAAGGCGCGCATCGTCTGCACCCGCAAGACGACCCCCGGCCTGCGCGTGCTGGAGAAATATGCCGTGCGCTGCGGCGGCGGCTTCAATCACCGTTTCGGCCTGGATGACGCCGTGCTGATCAAGGACAACCACCTCGTCGCCGCCGGCGGCATCAAGGCGGCCATCGACCGCGTGCGCGCCGCCAGCGGCCACATGCTGAAGGTGGAAGTGGAAGTCGACAATCTCGACCAGCTCGCCGAAGCGCTATCGCTCGGTGTCGATACCGTGCTGCTCGACAATATGCCGCCGGACACGTTGCGCCGCGCCGTGGAGCTGAACGCGGGCCGCGCGGTGCTGGAAGCCTCAGGCAATGTCACGCTCGCGACCGTTGCCGCCATCGCCGAAACCGGCGTGGACTACATCTCCTCCGGCGCCATCACCCACTCCGCCCCAAACCTCGACGTGGCGCTGGATTTCTGACGCAGTTCTTCCATCCACCGTCATCACCCGGTCCTGAGCACAGCGAAGGAGCCGGGTGACCCATTTCGGCTGATTGAAAATGGGTTGCCCGGACAAGCCGGGCGATGACGAACGGGTTTGTTGCGATCGTGGGGGCAACCGGTAGAGTGACCGCGATTTCTTATACCGGAGACGCACTCATGGACCTTCATCTCAAAGGCAAGAACGCCGTCGTGCTGGGCGGAACGCGCGGCATTGGCCGGGCTATCGCCGATACACTGGCGCAGGAAGGCGCAAACGTCGCCGTGTGCGCGCGCAATGCCGATCAGGTGAAGGACGCCGTCGCGGCACTGAAGGGCAAAGGCGTGAAGGCCACCGGCGCCAGCGTGGACATCACCGATGGCGCGGGGCTCAAGGCGTGGATCGAGAGCGCCGGCCAAGAGCTTGGCGGCATCGACATCCTCGTCTCCAACGCCGGCGCGATGGCGCAAGGCCCCGATCCCGCTTCATGGGAATCCAACTTCAAGCTTGATGTGCTGGGCGCGGTGAATGCGTTCGATGCGGCGCGTCCGTTTCTGGAAAAAGCCGCCGAAGCGAACGGCGATGCAGCCTTTGTGATCATCGCCTCCGTTTCCGCCGCGGAAAGCGACAACGCAAGTTCCTATGGCCCCATCAAGGCCGCGCTGATCCACTACGCGAAGGGCCTCGCGCGCCAACATGCCAAGCGCAACCTGCGCACCAATGTCGTCTCGCCCGGCATGGTCTATTTCGAAGGCGGCATCTGGAACATGGTCGAGAAAGGCAATCCCGATTTCTTCAAGCAGGCCGTCGCGCGCAATCCTACCGGCCGCTGCGCCACGCCGCAGGATATCGCCAACGCGGCCGTGTTCCTGGCAAGCCCGGCATCGAGCTACACCACCGGCATCAACATGCTGGTGGACGGCGCGATCTCCCGCAGGGTCAACTTCTAGGCGTTGTCGCCCATCGCAATTCGCGCTTTGCTCGCGCCCGGCAAATCATTCGGGAGCATTCCATGGCGGGCAAAGCGCGCGGGCGCAAATCGATCTTCATCACGGGCGCGGCAAGCGGCATGGGCCGCGCTACGGCGAAGCTCTTCCATGAGAAGGGCTGGTTTGTCGGTGCCTATGACGTGAACACCGATGGCCTTGCCACGCTCGCGCAGGAGATCGGCAACGACAATTGCGTCACCGGCAAGCTGGATGTGACGAGCAAGCCGGAATTCGATGCCTCCATTGCCGCCTTTGCCGAAGAAACCGATGGCAAGCTCGACCTGCTCTATTCCAATGCCGGCATCGGCGAGAGCGGCTGGTTCGAAGACATCCCGTTCGAGAATGCGCTCAAGGTCATACAGGTCAATCTGGTGGGCGTGCTAGCCAGCATCTATGCCGCGCTGCCGCTTTTGAAGGCGACGAAGAATTCGATGGTGTTCATCACCTCGTCATCCTCTGCCACCTATGGCATGCCGCGCATCGCCGTCTATTCCGCCACGAAGCATGCGGTGAAGGGATTGACGGAAGCGCTATCCGTTGAATTTTCGCGCTTCGGCGTGCGTGTGGCCGATGTGCTGCCGGGCCTGATCGACACCGCCATTCTGCGCTCGACGCCGAACCGGTCCGGAGACCGCGCCAAACCGACGGAAGACGAGTTCTACGCCAATGTGCCGAAGAAAGGCATGATGCGGCTGATGCCGGCGTCTGCCGTGGCCGATTGCGTATGGACTGCCTATCACAGCGAGAAGCTGCACTGGTATGTGCCGAAGGAAGTACGCCGGATCGACCTGATGAAAGCGCTGGCCCCGAATTTCACGCGGGCACAGATCAAGAAAATGATCGGCGGCGTTTTCGGCGGGGAATGATACGTCAGCTTTCCCGCGTGCGCGGAATGTTGCGGTAAAACACGTGGTTGCCGATCTGAACCGTGGGCGTGAGCACATCGGCCCAGCCCGGCTGCACATCCACGGCATGAAACAGGAGCGCATGACCGGTGAGATCGCCCAGCGGTTCGGCGCCGGTCATGATGCGCGCAGCAAGCTGGCGCGCCCGCTGCCATGCCGCAGGATTTTTCCGTTGCTCCAGCGCGCCATTGCACGCAAACGAGAACTGACAGCCATGCCGCCTGTGCGCGCCTTCATACACGACGCCACAAATCGAAGACGGATAAAGGCCCGAATGCATGCGCTGAAACACGACTTCGGCAATTGCCTTTTGTCCGGAATAGCCCTCGCCTCGTGCCTCATAATACATCGCTTCGGCAAGGCAGCGGCGCTCATCGAGCATTTTCATCGCGGCAACTTCAGCAGGCGACGGCGCAGCTTTCATTGCCGCCACGGGCGCGGCAATTTCCAATTTCGCCACCGGAGCGGTTTGCTCCGTGTGCGGATTATAGGCCATGGCACCGCCGATCATCAGCAGCGAAAGCGCAAGCGCGCCAACGGCCAGCCGGTCTGCCCGGTGCAACGTATTCACGATCAGATTTTTCATAAAGACGTTTGACTCTTTTCGGTTGGCGGCGGCTCTAGTTGTGTCGTCCCAAGATTCCGAATGGTCCCCATCACGCCCATCGCGTGCGGCCGCTATGTGCCCAAGAAGATTTCCGGCGTCAAATAAATTTTATTTCGATGATGACATGGCGTCATAAAACGCGTGACAGCACGTCACGAATCGCATGGAAAACCAGGGTTTTCCTGCATCGTCCGTAGACGAACTAATCGCTGTCCTGACGATTTGTTAACGCCGCACGCGCTGCGGCAAGACGCGCAATCGGCACGCGAAAAGGCGAACAGGAGACATAATCTAGCCCTGCTCCATGACAAAAATCGATTGAGTCGGGATCACCACCGTGCTCGCCGCAGATGCCAAGTTTCAGATTTGCGCGCGTTTTGCGGCCGCGTTCCGCGGCAATCGTAACGAGTTCACCAACCCCTTCACGATCAATGCTCACAAACGGGTCGCGCGCGATCAGTCCTTTTGAAAGATACTCGTTCAGGAACGTGCCGGCGTCGTCACGGCTTACGCCGAGTGTCGTCTGCGTAAGATCGTTGGTGCCGAACGAAAAGAATTGCGCTGTCTGCGCAATTTCACCGGCGCGCAGCGCCGCGCGCGGAAGCTCGATCATTGTGCCGATCAGATACTCCGGCACCGTTCCGCGTTCGCTTCTGATGGAGTCCGCCACCGCATCGATGCGCGCCTTCAGAGTATCGAGTTCGGACTTGAAGCCCACGAGCGGAATCATGATTTCGAGCTGAACGGCGGCGCCACCCTGCTCCACCACGTTCAAGGCCGCTTCCAGAAGCGCGCGCGCCTGCATCTCGTAGATTTCCGGATAGGTGATGCCGAGGCGGCAGCCACGGTGGCCGAGCATCGGGTTTGCTTCATGCAGCGCAATGGCGCGTTGGCGCAATTTGGCTGGATCGCCACCCGCTTCGCGCGCCACTTCGGCAATTTCCTCATCGGTGTTGGGAAGAAATTCGTGTAGCGGCGGATCAAGCAGGCGCACGGTGACGGGCAACCCCTCCATCACCTTGAAGATGGCCTCAAAATCGCTGCGCTGCATGGGCAGCAACTTCGCCAGTGCCGCTTCGCGATCCTTTTTCTCGTCGGCCAGGATCATCTGGCGCACGGCGATGATGCGCTGTGCATCGAAGAACATGTGCTCGGTGCGGCAAAGCCCGATGCCTTCCGCGCCGAAATCGCGCGCGTGTTTCGCGTCCATCGGGGTGTCGGCGTTGGCGCGCACCTTGAGCTTGCGAACCGTGTCGGCCCACCCCATCAACGTGCCGAAATCTCCCGTAAGTTCAGGCTGGCGCATGGGCACCTTGCCCTTGAAGACCTGCCCGCTTGTCCCGTCGATGGTGATGATGTCGCCACGTTTGATCACGGTGCTGCCCACCGTCATCGTGCCGCCCACAGCGTCGATCTTCAGCATGCCTGCACCGCATACGCAGGGTCTGCCCATGCCGCGCGCGACAACGGCGGCGTGACTTGTCATTCCACCGCGCGCCGTGAGGATGCCCTTGGCCGCATGCATGCCATGAATATCTTCGGGGCTGGTTTCCGCCCGCACGAGAATGACTGCGCGGCCGTCCGCCGCCAACTTCTCGGCATCGTCTGCGGTGAACGCCACCTCGCCCATCGCGGCGCCGGGCGACGCCGCAAGTCCTGACGCAATCACATCCTTGGGCGCGCTGGGATCGAGCGTCGGATGCAGAAGCTGATCGAGCGCGGCGGGATCGACACGGCCGACGGCCATTTCCTTGCCAATCAGCCCTTCGCGTTCCATCTCGACCGCGATGCGCAGCGCCGCTTCCGCCGTGCGTTTTCCCGTGCGGGTTTGCAGCATGTAGAGAGTGCCATCCTGCACGGTGAATTCCACATCCTGCATGTCGCGATAATGGGCTTCGAGCTTGTCGCCAATGGCTTTCAGTTCGGCATAGGCCTTCGGCATGGCTTCTTCCATGCTGGGCTTTTTGCCGCCCTGGCGCTCGCGTACGATCTTTGCGATCGGTTGCGGCGTGCGAATGCCGGCCACAACGTCTTCACCCTGCGCATTGATTAGAAATTCGCCGAAGAGCACCCGCTCGCCGGTCGAAGGATCGCGCGTGAAGGCAACGCCGGTGGCCGAGGTATCGCCGCGATTGCCGAACACCATGGCCTGCACATTCACTGCCGTGCCCCAGTCTTCGGGGAAATTGTGCAGGCGGCGATAGGTCTTCGCGCGCGGGCTCATCCATGAGCCGAACACAGCGCTCACCGCGCCCCAAAGCTGTTCGTGAACGTCATCCGGAAAGGGCTTGCCGAGCGATTTCCTGACATCGGCCTTGTAGAGATCAGCGATGCGCTGCAGATCGCCCGCTTCCAGATCCGTATCCAGATCGACGCCTTTGGATTCCTTTTCCGTCTCCAGAATTTCCTCAAAGATACCGTGATCCATCCCCAGCACGACCGAGGAATACATCTGGATAAAGCGGCGATAGCTGTCATAGGCGAAGCGCGGATTGCCGGTGAGCTTTGCGAGCCCTTCGGTGGTTTGCGGGTTGAGACCAAGGTTCAGCACGGTATCCATCATGCCCGGCATGGAGGCGCGCGCGCCGGAGCGCACCGAAACCAGCAGTGGGTTCGCTGCATCGCCAAACCGCGCGCCGGCGATGGCCTCGACCGCGGCAAGCGCAGCGGCCATCTCAGCTTTCAGACCTTCCGGGTACGTTTCGTCATTCTTGTAGAAATGGGTGCAGACTTCGGTGGTGATGGTGAAGCCGGGCGGCACAGGGAGGCCGAGATTGCTCATCTCAGCGAGGTTTGCACCCTTGCCGCCGAGCAGGTTCTTCATTCCCGCTTCGCCTTCTGCTGATCCGCCGCCGAAGCTGTAAACCCATTTCGTCATTGCGCTGATCCACCGGTTCCGACTGTCCGCAATCTGTCATGGCCCGCGAATGCGGGCCACCCAGTTGACGGCTTGAACAGTGCCAAAGTGTCGCGAATTTCGGCTTCGGCAACCCGATACCGCGGATCATCCGCCCGGGTGGCCCGCGTCCCTACGCTGTCGCTAAGGACCGGGCCATGACAGGATGGCGCGACACATCCCGGAGGATTCGCATGTCGCAGGACGTCATCTTCACGCCCATGGGCGCACTTGCCGCCATTACGTTTCTTGTCCTGTTGCTGATCCCCGTGCGCCGGTTCCGGGCCTCGTTCAAGGGCGAAGTGGGCGCCTCGGATTTCAAGCATGGCGAGTCAGCGCGAGTTCCGGGGCATGTTTCGATCCCCAACCGCAACTACATGAACCTGCTCGAACTGCCGATGCTGTTCTATGTGGTTTGCCTGATGTTCTTCGTGGCGCAGCGCGTGGATAGCGAAGCGATCACACTGGCTTGGCTCTATGTGGGCCTGCGCACCGTACACAGCCTCATCCACCTGACCTACAACAATGTGTTCCATCGCCTCAGCGTCTTTGCGCTCAGCAATTTCGCGCTGATCGGTCTTTGGGTGCTGTTCTTTTTCGGCGGGTATTGAGATTGTCCTTGCGCTACTACCCCGCTTGTCACGGCCCGCAAATGCGGGCCATGACAATTGAGGTTGTTGGAACGATCAGCCTTCAATCTTCGAAAAGTCCGCCACCGAGTGCGCGGTGGCCACGATCTCGGCCAGCAGCTTCAGGCGATTGGCGCGCAGATGCGGCTCGGGCGCGTTCACGGTGACCTTTTCGAAGAAGGCATCGACCGCACCGCGCAAGCCCGCCAGCGCGCTCATGGCAGCAGCGAAGTCTTCCTTGGCAAGAGCATCGGCCGCTTCAGCTTTCGCAACTGTCAGCGCGGCGGAGAGGTTTTCTTCTTCCGGCAATTCGAACAGCGCGCGATCCGGCGTATCAGAGAAGGCCGCATCGTCCTTCTCCTTCTTGCGCTCAATCTTCAGGATATTCGCCGCGCGCTTGTAACCAGCCAGAAGGTTTGCGCCGTCGTCAGTCTTCAGGAATGCCTGCAGTGCTTCGACCCGCGCGACGAGGCGCACGAGATCATCCTCATTGCCAAGGCTGAACACCGCATCGATCAGATCGTGCCGCGTACCTTTTTCGCGGAGCGCGACTTTGAGACGATCGGCGAGAAACACATCCAGAGCAGGAAGCCGTTCCAATATCTCATTTGCAGTCGCGCTCGGATCTAATGCCCCGGTCAACGCAGCCCTTACACGCTCGCCACCAATGCGTCCCGCCATATCGCTTATGAGCGCGCGATTCGGTTCAATCAATGCTCTATTTCGAACATTCTGAACGCAGCGTGCCACACCAGAGACCATAGTAGGTGTGTGAGGTCCGTGAAGTACTTCGAGCCGAAGCCCTTGTTCCAAGATGGTGCGGACCACGCCCCATGCGGCGCGCCTCAACGCATAAGGATCGCTTGATCCAGTCGGCCTCTCTTCAATTGCAAAAAAACCGACCAACTGATCGAGCTTATCCGCCAACGCGACCGCCATCGAAACAGGCGCATTCGGCACGGCATCGCTCGGGCCAAGCGGCTTGTAGTGGTCGCGGATGGCATCGGCGACTTCGGGGGCTTCGCCGTCATGCACCGCGTAGTAGCGGCCCATTGTGCCTTGAAGCTCGGGGAATTCGCCGACAACTTCGGTCGTCAGGTCCGCCTTGCAGAGGCGCGCGGCGCGTTTGGCCTTCTCCGCATCCGCGCCGATCTTCGCCGCGATCTCGCCCGCCAGCGCCTCGATGCGCTCCACCCGCTCGAACTGCGTGCCGAGCTTGGCGTGGAACACGATATTCTTCAGCGCGTCGACGCGATCGGCGAGTTTCGTCTTCCGGTCCTGATCCCAGAAGAACTTGGCATCCGAGAGCCGTGCGCGCAGCACGCGCTCATTACCGGCCACGATCTCCTTGCCGCCATCTTCGGCGACCATGTTACTGACGACCACAAATCGGTTGGCGAGCTTGCCGGTCTTGGGATCGCGCAGCGAGAAATACTTCTGATGCACGCGCATGGAGGTTTGCAGGATCTCCGCCGGCACATCCATGAACTGGTCTTCGATCTTGCCGATCAGCACTACGGGCCATTCGGCAAGGCCGGACACTTCTTCCAGCAAGCCCTGATCCTCGATCAGTTCCAGCCCCAGCGCGAAGGCCTTCTGCTTGGCCTCGTGAACGATGATCTCCTTGCGTTCGTCGGCATCGAGGATCACATGCGCATCGCGCAGCTTCTTCTCGTAGTCCTCGAAATGCCGCGCCTCGATCTCGCCGCTTGAGAGGAAACGGTGGCCGCGCGTGGCGTTGCCGGCTTTCACGCCCGCGAATTCGAACGGCACAACCTCGCCGTCAAAAGTGCAGAGGATGGAATGCAGCGGGCGCACCCAGCGCGTCGGGCCATCCCATTTCATGCTCTTCGGCCACGGAAGCTTGGCGAAGCATTCCGGAAGGACTTCCGCCAGAACCTCCGCCGTCGCGCGGCCCTTGCGGTCGATCACCGCGACATAGAACTCGCCCTTGGCGTCGCCCTGCTTCTGGCAATCTTCCAAGGTCACGCCGGCAGAGCGCAAAAAGCCTTCGATGGCCTTCGCGGGCGCATTCACGCGAGGGCCTTTTTTTTCTTCCTTCACATCGGGCTGCTTGGCCGGAAGGCCCAGCACCGAAAGCGTCAGCCGGCGCGAACCGGAAAACGCCTTCACGCCTTCGAACAGAAGCCCGCGATCCGACAGCGCGCCAACGACAAGGCGCTCCAGATCCTTCGCGGCCTGCGCCTGCATGCGCGCGGGAATTTCTTCGGAGAAGAGTTCGAGGAGAAGATTGGGCATCAGCCGAACCTCGGCGCATAGGCGCCCATGGGCGATTCAAGCCACGCCTCGCAGCACGCCTTCGCCAGCGCGCGCACCCTGCCGATATAGGCGGCGCGTTCGGTGGTGGAGATCACGCCGCGCGCATCCAGCAGATTGAACGTGTGGCTTGCCTTCAGGCACTGGTCATAGGCTGGCAGCGCGAGCTTTCGGTTGTCGCCGTTCAAAAGCGCCTGGCACTGTTTCTCATAGTCCTTGAAATGCTGGAACAGAATGTCCGTGTCCGCGATTTCAAAGTTGAACGCCGACTGTTCCTGTTCGTTCTGGTGGAACACTTCGCCATAGCGGAAGTCGTCGTTGAACTTGAGGTCGTAAACGAACTCCACGTCCTGCACATACATGGCAAGGCGTTCGAGGCCATAGGTGATTTCGGCGGCCACCGGATCGCAATCGAACCCGCCCACCTGCTGGAAGTATGTGAACTGGGTGATCTCCATCCCATCGCACCACACTTCCCAGCCAAGACCCCAGGCACCAAGTGTCGGGTTCTCCCAATCGTCTTCCACGAAGCGGATGTCGTGCAGCGCCGGATCGAGGCCGATGGCCTTCACGCTGCCGAGGTAAAGCTCCTGCACATTCTTTGGGCTGGGCTTCAGGATCACTTGATACTGGTAATAGTGCTGCAGGCGGTTGGGGTTCTCGCCATAGCGGCCATCCTTCGGGCGGCGCGAGGGCTGCACATAGGCCGCCTTCCAGGGCCGGGGACCGAGCGCGCGCAGAAGCGTGGCGGGGTGAGATGTGCCCGCGCCCACTTCCATGTCATAGGGCTGCAGGATGAGGCAGCCCTGTTCCGCCCAGTAGTTCTGGAGCGTCAGGATCAGTTCCTGAAATGTCTTCTTCTTTTCTGGGGCCTTTGCCACGTCCGTAATCCGGGAAAATCAGAGGGCCGGAACCTATAGGCGCGCCGCTCCGGGGACAAGACAAAGCCCGGCATCAGCGCACCAGACGCACCGGCCGCTCGCCGTCCCATTTGGCTGCCTCGCTCCGGATCTTCTCGAAGAAGGCGCCCTTGGAACCACTGATATCCGAAACCTCTATGATCGTGCCGGGGTGGGTCTCAGTCTCGAAATAGGCAAAGCGGCCCTGCGGCCCGCCGATTTGCCCCTCCTGCCCCACGTGATAACCGAGCGACAGGAATCGTTCGAAATCGGCCTGATAATCGCGCGTCCAGTAGGACATATGCTGAAGGCCTTCGCGGCCGGCTTCCAGAAAATCGCGATACATGGATGGCGCATCGTTGCGCTGTTGGATGAGTTCGATCTGAAGATCGCCGGTGTTGGCCAGCGCGATGCTGACTTCGGCGTTGGAGGGTTCGCCGCGATAGGTGAACCAGTCCATCTTCACGCGCTCGATGTAATAGAACGGGCCGATGCCGAGCACATCTGTCCAGTGCTTAAGTGCCGCCTCGATATCGCGCACCACATAACCGTTCTGGCAAACCTTTCCGAAGATTCGGCTCATGGTGACTTTCCCTTTGTGGAGAGTGTCAGCGCCGCGCCATCACGCAGGATCGCGCTGGCCTCGGGACGGAAGCGGTTACCGCTCTGGTGAAGCACAAGACCTGGCAACAGCGCCAGCGGCGTGCGCGATCCCTGCACCACCTGCACGATTATGCGCTTGGCGGGCTCGCCAGCGCGCGGCCAGAGTGGAAACAGTCTGATCCCGCGCGATGGGAGTGCTGCGAGCGCCTCGCCAAGCCTGTCCGGCGGCAGAATGGCTGTGAACGTGCCCTTCGCCGCCGTGCGCTTCATGCCAACCTTGATCCACACCCCGAGAGTGCCTGCATCGTGTGTGGCCCGTGCGCGCGCCATGTCGGGCGAACGCATACCCTCTTCGCCATAGAACGGTGGATTGCACAGCACATGATCGAAGCCGCCGCGCAACGATTGCGGCAGATTACAGACATCGGCTTCAACAAAGCGCGCGTTCGTTGCGCGGCCATTTTCGTCGGCGTTGCGATTGGCCAGCGCCACAAGGGACGGATCGATTTCAATGCCAGTGATGTGGCATCCCTGCACGCGCGCCAGCAGACACAGGCTGGCGATACCCACCCCCGCGCCCATTTCCAGCACACGCTGCCCGCGCCTGGCGGGAACGGCGGCGGCAAGCATCACTGCGTCGAGCCCGGAACGAAATCCACGCTCGGGCTGGCGGGCCACCACCCGGCCATCGAGAAATTTGTCGAGCGTATCCTCGGTCACGTGAGCGTCGCATCCCCGCCCAGCGCATCCACGAGAATGGCGCGCGCGCGATCCTCGTCGGCATCGCTCACCATCAAGCGGCGCGGCAAAATGACCATGCTGCCATCCAGCACGCTCATATGGCTGTCGAACTGCACCGTTTCGATACCCGCGTCCCGCAGCAGGGCCTCGGCAAAGCTCAGTTCCACAGGATTGTTGCTCTTGAGGATTTCGCGCACCCTTCGAGGTACCCCTTCCGCGTCCCAATCAGGTGCAAAGCCGCCATCTCAAGGATCGAGGCGGCGGATAGACCTCTGGGCCAGAGCGTTGCATCTATGCCATGCCCAGTGCCTTGACCGGGCACGGAGCCCGACTAATGTCGCAAATCGCAGGGCAAGGCCGCAACAACCGCCCGGCTGGATCACAAGGCCCGATGAACATCGCCGAAGTCACCAAGACCAAGGACACCCGAAAATCCTCGCCGGTGGACCGCCTTCTGGCGCTTGTTGCCGCCGATATGCAGGCGACGGATCTCATCATTCATGACCGGCTCGGCAGCACCGTCAGCCTCATCCCGGATCTTGCGAAACATCTGGTGGAATCCGGTGGCAAGCGGCTGCGTCCTCTTCTCACCCTCGCCGCTGCCCGCGCAGGCGGCTATCAAGGCGACAAGCATATCTGTCTTGCCGCTGCCGTAGAGTTCATCCACACCGCAACGCTGCTGCATGACGATGTCGTAGATGCAAGCACGCTTCGCCGTGGCAAGATCGCGGCCAACGTCGTGTGGGGCAACAAGCCGAGCGTGCTTGTCGGCGATTTTCTCTTCAGCCGCGCCTTTCAGCTCATGGTCGAAGGCGGTGATCTGTCCGTGCTTGATATTTTGGCCGGCGCATCCGCCATCATTGCTGAAGGTGAAGTGATGCAGCTGAAGTCGGCCAACAATTTGGCGACGACAGAAGACGATTATCTGCAGGTCGTCACTGCAAAAACCGCGGCCCTGTTCGCCGCTGCCGCCCAGTCCGGTGCGATGATCGCCAGAACGGGTGCGGCCGTGATCGAGGGCTTCCGCGTCTACGGCAAAAAGCTCGGCATTGCCTTTCAACTCGTGGATGATGCGCTGGATTATTCTGGCCGTCAGGCTCAGATGGGCAAATCGGTGGGTGATGATTTCCGCGAGGCAAAGGTCACCCTTCCCGTCGTGCTAGCCTATGCGCGCGCCGATGCGGAAGCGCGCCGCTTCTGGCAGCGCACGATTGCCGATGGCGCACAGAACGACAGCGATCTGAAACAGGCCATCGCGCTAGTCGAAGAGACCGGCGCCATCGAAGAAACGCGCGCGCGCGCCGCGCGCTATGCAGATGAAGCCTGCGAGGCGCTTTCGGTTCTGCCCGACAGCGAAATCCGCCGCGAACTCATTGCACTCGCGGAATTCTGCGTCGATCGCGGCTACTAGAACTTAACGGCCCGAACCCACCAGCCCCGCCGCATCGATGCGATGCGCGCCGCGGCGTCGCGCGCGTCGTCCTGCGTAGGAAAGATGCCGAAGCACGTCGCGCCGCTACCGGACATGCGCGCAAGGCGTGCACCGGCATCCGACAGGGCTGCGAGCGCTTCGCCAATCGCTGGGGCAATGGCAATGGCTGGCTTTTCCAGGTCATTGCGCAGACCGGCCAGCCATTTCACGAAAGTGCCGCGTTCTTTCGGCACCGCATTTGCCGCCATGTTTTCAAGCGAACCTGGAGAATGATGCGCAAACACCTCGGCCGTCGAAACAGCCACGCCGGGATTGACAAGCACCGCGTCCAGCACCGGCATATCCACCGGCTCCACGGTTTCGCCGCGCCCCTTGATCAGCGCTGGCTCGCCCGCGAAGCACACCGGTACATCGGAACCCAAGCGCAGAGCCAGCGCATCCAGCGCAGCCGATGACACATGGGTAGAACCCCACTGCATCAAACAAGCGCGCATAGCCGCTGCCGCATCCGCCGAACCGCCGCCGATGCCCGAAGATACCGGCAACGACTTCACCAGCGTTATCGCCATCGGCAGATCGCGACCTGCGATTTCGGCCATGCCCCTTACCGCCCGCAACACCAGATTGTTCTCGCCCGCGTCGAGCGCGGACCCGAACGGCCCCGATATTTTCAGTCCAAGTGTATCTGCCTTCTCGATATGCAGCTCATCGCCCGCATCCGCGAACGTCACAAGACTGACAAGATCATGAAAGCCGTCTGCGCGACGCGCGCCAACGTGCAGGAACAGGTTGATCTTTGCGGGCGCGAAAATGCGCTGCATCAACCGCCTGGCGCCTCCGCAACGGACAGGCTGTCCTGCAATTTCTTTTCGATTGCAGGTTTGTCCTTGTCGTCCGGACCAAAGGCAAGCGCATGGCTCCATTGGAAATGCGCGTCGAGCTTGCGCCCCACTTTCCAATAAGCATCGCCCAGATGATCGTTGATCGTCGGGTCGCCCGGCACCAGCAGCACCGCATCTTCCAGCGTGCGCGCTGCATCCTTGTAGCGGCCAAGCTTGTAATAGGCCCAACCGACGCTATCGACGATATAGCCATCGAACGGGCTTAACGTCCGGGCGCGCTCAAGCATGGAAAGCGCCTGCCCCAGATTGACGCCATGATCGACCCACGTATAGCCCAGATAATTCAGCACCGATGCCTGATCGGGTGAGAGCTTGAGCGCCGTTTGAAGATCGCTCTCTGCCGCGGTCCAGTTGCCTGTACGCTCGCGCGCCACGCCACGCGCGTAATAGAGTGGCCAATCCTTCGCCGAAGGCGTTCCCAGAGCGCCAATCGCCTTGTCATAGGCACTCGCGGCATTGGCCCAATCTTCCGTCGCCCGGTAGGCGTCGCCAAGCGCGGTCCACACGTCCAGGTCATCGGGGCGGCGCCGGGCCATGTCCTTCAGTTCCTGTACCGCCTTTTCGGGTTGGTCGATGCGGCTGTAGTCGCTCGCGGCCTGAACGGCCGCGGCGGCTCCATAAGGGGAATCCTGTTTGATCGATTGATAGACAGCAATCGCATCCTCATAGCGCTTTAACGCTTCAAATCTGTCCGCCAGAATGATCTTTGCCAGATCGAAATCCGGCCGCAGATAGAGCGCGTAGCGAAGATAGAGGATGGCAAAATCCGCCGTGTTGTCGGTCGCGAGCATTGACGCGATACCGAACAGACTTTCTGCCGCGCCATCCCGCGCATTGCTGACCATGCGCTCGGTCTTGCGGCCCTTGTCGAGGCCAGTCAGTGCCGCCTTCGCAATCGGCTCCAGACCGGGATCGGCGAGATATTTCTGATAGTAGGCTTTCGCCTCGTCGCTTCGCCCCGCCCGCACGAGGAATCGGCCAAAGGCATCCACCGCGCGCGGATCGTCATGTGAAAGCGCGATCGCGGATTTGTATGCGTTTTCCGCCTCGTCCTTGCGGTCCGCCAGATCGAGGACAAGCGCCTTGTGCAGCGCGGCCAGCGCCGCCGTGCCTCCCTGCGCTGCTATGTTGTCTGTGTCCTTCAGCGCGGTGGCGATATCTCCAGCACCCTGGGCAGCCCAGGCATCCAGCAACGTCAGCGTCAGCGCCTGGAATGGACCACGTCCAGAACCGGCAATGTGCATGCGTGCGGCAGCGAAATCGCCATGACGGATTGCGGCTACCGCGAGGGCCATGCGCGCCGAGCGGTTTTGCGGATCGGTCTTGATGATGCGCAGTGCCAGAGGTTCGGCGGCGTCGACGTCGCCTGCGGCTGCCGTGTACAGGAATGCGCGGTTCAGCAGGTCGATGTTGTCGGGGTCGTCGGCCAGCGTGGCGCGATAGAGCTTACCCGCATCGACCATGTCGTGATTGGTCGCGGCCTGACGCGCGGCGAGATAGCTGCCATAAGGCGTGCGCGCCGAGTCCTCCGCCTGCGCTGTTGCGCAGGCCTGAGGGGCATACAGCACCGCGATCGCGGTGGCGAAAACAACGGGGCTGAGCTTCGGCAATGCATACCTCACATATTGGGATAATTCGGACCGCCCCCGCCTTCCGGTGTGACCCATTCGATGTTCTGCGCCGGGTCCTTGATATCGCACGTTTTGCAGTGAACGCAGTTTTGCGCGTTGATCTGGAATCTTGGACCCGTCGCGTCCTGAACCACCTCATAGACACCCGCCGGACAATAGCGCTGGGCAGGTTCGCTGTATTTGGGAAGATTTTGACCGATAGGAATTTGCGGATCTTTCAGGCGCAGATGAACCGGCTGGTCTTCCTCATGGTTGGTGTTCGACAGGAACACGCTGGAAAGCTTGTCGAAGCTTATCACGCCATCCGGTTTTGGGTAGGCGATCGGCTTGCAGTCTGACGCAAGTTTGAGCGTTTGATAATCGGCTTTGCCGTGTTTCAGGGTTCCAAAGGGGCTGAATCCGAAAAGCTGGTTAAGCCACATGTCCAGCGCCCCGAGCGGCGTTCCCAGAAGCGTACCGAACCGGGAAAGCAGCGGCTTCACATTGCGGACCGGCTTCAGATCCTTCCAGATATGGCTGTCTTTGACGCGCGTTTCGTAGTCCGAAATCTCGTCGTGCGAGCGGCCGGCCGTGAGCGCATCGAACACCGAATCCGCCGCCAGCATGCCCGACTTCATCGCGTTATGGCTTCCCTTGATGCGCGGCACATTTACAAACCCTGCCGCGCAACCGAGGAGCAGCCCACCCGGAAAACTCAATTTGGGTACCGACTGCAGCCCGCCTTCGGTGATGGCGCGCGCACCATAGCCGATGCGCTTGCCCCCTTCGAGGAATGGACGGATGCGCGGGTGGGTCTTAACCCGCTGCATCTCGTCGAACGGCGAGATGTAGGGATTTTGATAGTTCAGGTGAACGACAAAACCGATGGAGCAGAAATTCTCGCCCCAATGATACATGAACAGCCCGCCACCGGTGCTGTTATCGAGCGGCCAGCCCAGCGCATGCACCACAAGCCCGGGCTTGTGCTTGTCCTTGGGCAGTTCCCAAAGTTCCTTGATGCCGATGCCGTATTTTTGCGGATCACGGCCTTCCGTGAGTTTGTAATGATGGATAAGGCGCTTGGTGAGATGCCCGCGCGCGCCTTCGGCAAAGAGCGTGTATTTGGCGCGCAATTCCATGCCAGGCGTGAAACTGTCCTTGGGCTGACCATCGCGGCCAATGCCCAGATCACCCGTGATGACGCCCGTGACCTCCATGTTGTCGCCATAGAGAATCTGCGCCGCCGGGAAGCCGGGATAGATTTCGACGCCCAACGCCTCAGCCTGTGTTGCGAGCCATTTGCAGACATTGCTCAGACTGCCGGTGTAATTGCCGTGATTGTTCATCAGTGGCGGAAACAGCATGTTCGGCAAACGAATGCTTCCGGCCGGACCGAGGAAATAGAAGCGGTCGTCATTGACCTGCGTTTCGAGCGGGCAACCCTGCTCTTTCCAGTCAGGGATCAGCTCGTCGAGGCCGACCGGGTCGATGACGACGCCCGACAGGATGTGAGCGCCAACTTCCGAGCCCTTCTCAATGAGGCAGACGCTGATCTCGCTTCCTGCCGCTGCGGCAAGCTGCTTCAGGCGGATCGCGGCTGCGAGCCCTGCAGGCCCCGCGCCAACGATCACCACGTCATATTCCATGCTTTCGCGTTCTGCGACCTCGGCCATGCCGGAATCCCTGTAAAATCCCCTTTCCCCGTTTATGGGGCGGGTCACCGAGCAGGGTCAACCGGATGGCTTCGCATCACACGCCGCGCCGCGATAAGATCGGTGCATGAACGGTTCCTCGTCCGCCCTCTCAGATCTTTCATGGCTGGTCGATGCCGGTGCGGATGAAGCGCTGCTCGATGAACCCGTGAACCGCTTCCAGGCAAAGCCGACCCAGACCGCGGCCCCAATGCGCGGCAACGATCCGGCCACACACGCGCCAGCATCCAGGCCGATCCCAACGCGCCCACTGCCACAAAAGACTCAGGCGCCGGCCGCCACGACAAATCGTGGCACAGACGGTGATCCCATTGGCGAGGCGATGGCACTTGCTGCAGGTTGCGCCACACTCGCCGAGTTGAAGGCTGCCCTCGAATCCTTCGAAGGCTCTCCGCTCAGAAAGAGCGCAACCAATACCGTGTTCGCCGATGGCGTTCCGGATTACGGCATCATGTTCATCGGTGAAGCGCCGGGCCGCGACGAAGATCGCATGGGCCTGCCCTTCGTGGGCCGCGCTGGCAAACTGCTCGACCGCATGCTTGCCGCCATTCATCTGGATCGCAAGTCAAACGCCTACATCACCAATGTCGCCAACTGGCGGCCGCCGGATAATCGGGAGCCAACACCGGAAGAAGCGGCTATCAATTTGCCGTTCCTGCGCCGTCACGTTGAACTTGTGAATCCTGGTGTCATTGTTTTGCTTGGTGCAACCGCGGCGCGTCATGTGATGGGCAAAACGGATGGCATCATGCGCCTGCGCGGCAAATGGCTCGAATACCATGTCAATGGCCGCATGGTTCCCGTGATGCCCACGCTGCATCCCGCCTACTTGCTGCGCCAGCCGGCGCACAAGAAGTTCGCGTGGCACGATCTTCAGCTCATAGAAGAAAAGATCATGGAGCTGGGGTTGCTCAACGCTGCAATTCGCAATTAGTTTCTGCCCCTTCGAACCAGGAGCCGCTCAGGGTGCAACGCCGCGCGACCATTGTGATTGCCGCCGCGCTGATGTGCGCGCCGAACTTGGCATTGGCCGAAAGCGCCTTTCCCCCGACTGTGGGCGGAGAAGCCGCTGCCGCGATACGTATCCTGACTCCGCAGGATGTGCAGCGCTACCAGCTGATCTTCGACTACGAAAAGCGTGGCAAATTCGAGGAGGCGGATGCGCAGATCGCCGCCCTGACCGATGACTGCCTGATGGGCTATGTAAGGGCCGAACATCACCTCTCGCCCAAATCAGGACGTACGCCCCTCAAGGTTCTGAATGAGTGGCTCGACAGGTTCGGCGACCTCTCCATTGCCGACCGCATCTTCAAGCTGGCCAACCGTCGGGCCAAGCACACGAACGTCGATGTGAACGACATTCCGACGTTCCGGCGTCGCGGCGGCGGTTATGAAGAGTTCGATATCCCCCCGCCTCCACTTGCGTCAGACGACTCCCGCGCAATCCAGACGCAGATCGAACCTCTGGTGAAAGCGGGACAACCCGATGCAGCACTCTCGCTGCTGCAGGAATTTGAACTATCGCATCCCCTGCCGCCGGTGGATGAAGCGCGGCTCAGCCAGCGCATTGCCGCCTCCTATCTTGCGGAAGGCTACGAGCAGAAATCATACGATCTGGCGATCCAGCAGATGTCGCCTTCGATCCCTTTGATGCACTGGATCGCGGGTCTGGCCGCCTACCGCCTCGGGCAATTCAAGAATGCGGCGGTCCAGTTTGAAATACTGGCAAAGGATTCATCCGTTCCGAATTTTATCCGCAGTCAGGCCGCGTTCTGGGCCGCGCGTGCCTATGGACAAGCGGGCGAAGCTCTTCGGGTCATCAGCTTTCTTAATGCCGCCGCGCGCGAACAACCCACCTTTTATGGAATTCTGGCGGAGCGTGTTCTGGGCATGCCCGGCCACACTAACTTCACGGATGGCCCGGTGGATGAAGCCAGCTTTCGCGCGCTGATGCAGGTTCCTGCCGCCCGTCGCGCTGTTGCACTGTGGCAGGTAGGACGTTTGGGCGATGTTCCCAATGAAATGAACCGTGCGCTTGCCGCCATCGATATCAAGCTCACCACAACTTACGCCAAAGTGGCGCATGCGATGGGGCTTTCAAATCTGGAGCTTCGGTCCAGCGAGATGTCGGCCTCGCGCGGCGAAATGCTGGCAGGGCTGTTTCCCGTTCCCGTTTACGCGCCGGAAAATGGTTATCGCATCGATCCTTCGTTGCTGCTGGCATTTGTGCGCGCCGAAAGCCGATTCCGCCCGGATGCGACTTCCAGCGCCGGCGCAAAGGGGCTGATGCAGCTTCTTCCGTCCACTGCCGCACATATCAACGGCGGCGATGCTGGCGATCTTTCCGATCCCGGACACAACCTGGCGCTTGGTCAACTCTACCTGACGCGCCTGCTGGACAGCATGGGCGACAATCTCGTGCAGCTTGCCGCGTCCTACAATGCAGGTCCGGGCAATGCCACACGCTGGATGGGAAAACTGTCCATCACCGCTGATGCGCTGCTGTTCATGGAGAGCATCCCTTCGCCGGAAACGCGCATCTACGTGAAGCGCATACTGATGTATCATTGGTTATATGCGCGCAGGCTTGGTCGCGACACGCCGAGCCTCGATCAAACGGCGCGCGGCGACTGGCCGAAATATCATCCGACCGGACGTCTTGAATCCGTGCCGCTGGAGCAGAAATCCCGTGCCGCCGCATCGCCTTGATGAGAGCATCGCCTTCGTTCCAGTAAATATCGCGGTTCTGACCGTTTCAGACACGCGCGACGCCTCCAACGACACCTCTGGCGACACGCTTGTTGGGCGTATAACCGATGCCGGTCACAATATCGCCGCGCGGACCCTTCTGCGGGACGACACGGACGTGCTGCAGGCGCAACTGCGTGTCTGGATCGACGATCCTGCCATTGATGTCATCATTTCCACCGGCGGCACAGGTCTTACGGGGCGCGACGTGACCGTGGAGGCGATGAAGCCACTCTTCGAAAAAGAGATCGACGGCTTTTCTGTTCTCTTTCACATGATGAGTTACGGAAAGATCGGAACTTCCACCGTGCAGTCTCGCGCCTGTGCTGGCGTGGCGCGCGGAACTTATCTCTTCGCCCTGCCAGGTTCCACAGGCGCTGTGAAGGATGGATGGGACGAGATTCTCAGATGGCAACTCGACATCCGCCACCGCCCCTGCAACTTCGTCGAGATCATGCCGCGACTCGAAGAACACCGGCGCAAATAGTGGCTTGGTAAGTTCATCCAAGCACGCTACAAATAGGTTGATATCAATGGAACTGTTCCAGTGACCATTTCCCTCCTCGTCGGCACACCCAAGGGCGCGGCTGTTCTCTCCTCCAAGGATCGCCAGCACTGGACGCAGGAATTCGTGCTGCGCGGCTGGCCGGTGACGGCCGCAGCTCAGGATGACCGAGGCCGTGTCTATGCCGCCGTGAACAGCCCCAATTATGGCGTCGCAATCTTCGCATCCGACGACATGAAACAGTGGAAGCAGTTGCCCGCCGCGCCGCGCTACCGGCCCGAAGATCGCGGCAATCCCGAACACCACCGCATCGTCGCGCAGATGGACTTTACCGGCGTCCTGAAAGATGGCGGCCGATTTGTCGATCAGATCTGGACGCTGCATTTCGCCCATGGCGCGCTTTACGCCGGTGTGTCGGAAGCAGGCTTGTTCGTCTCGCGCGACCGTGGCGAAAGCTGGCAGCCCATAGACGGCTTCAATGAACAACCGGGGCGCGAGGAGTGGCCACCGGGCTTCGGCGGACTTGGCGCGCATACCGTCCTGTCCGATGCAAAGGACCCTAACCGCATGTGGGTCGGCGTGTCCGCTGCCGGCTTTTTCCGCACGGACGACGGCGGCAAAACGTGGACGCCGAAAAATGATGGCGTAAACGGCGACATGGGCCAATGCGTGCATGGCGTCACCTGCAACCCTGCGAATGCTTCGATTTTGTTTCGCCAGGAGCATCGCGGCGTGCACAAGAGCGAAGATGGCGGAGACACCTGGCAGGTGATGGAAGATGGGTTGCCCGTTGGCGAACTCTCCGATGGTCACCGCTGCTCATTCGGGTTTCCCATTGTGATGGATCGCGCCACAGGCCGGGTCTTTCTTGTGCCGCTAGAAAGCGACAATTTCCGCTATCCGAAAGACGGCAAGCTCGCCGTCTATCGCAGCGATGACGGCAAACGCTGGAACGCGCACACCACAGGCCTTCCCGCCAATTGCTTCACGGCGGTTCTGCGCGGCGCGATGGCGGCGGATCAGCAATCGCCGGGCGGTGTGTATTTCGGTACGGCCTCCGGCACGCTCTATGGAAGCACCGATACGGGCGAAAGCTGGCGCGAACTCTCCACCGGCCTTCCGCGCATCATGAGCGTGGATGCGTTCGTCTTGTGACCGTTACCGTTCAGCTTCCGCCGGTCCTTCGCACCGTCATGGGCGGAGCACGGACCGTTGAGGCCGAGGGCGATACCATCGCCGCGGTGCTGAAGAACCTTGCCGCGCAGCATCCGCATCTGGCTTTGCATTTCTTCGACGAGCAGAGCAACATCCGCCGCAATATCGTATTCCTGAGCAACGGCGTGCTTGTGCGCGCACCCCAAGCCCAAACACACGCAATAAAAGATGGTGATGAAATCCTGCTCACAAATGCACTGGCAGGCGGATAGACCGGCAATGACGTTCAATTCCGGTCCGATTGAATTGAGCCTTGAAATCGCCGCTGAGCGCACGGGCGATATCGCGCCACAGGTTTATCAAAAGCTGTTCGCTCGTCATCCCGAACTGGAAGCACTCTTCGTGCGTGACACCACAGGCGCCATAAAGGGCGAAATGCTCGCACGCACCATAGAGGCGCTTCTCGATTTCATCGGTCCGCGCGCCTATGCCCGCCACATGGTGCAGACCGAAGCGGTCACGCATGAAGGCTACGGCGTTCCGCGCGAGGTTTTTCCGGCCTTTTTCACCGCCATCGCCGATTCCATACGCGATGTGCTCGGCGATGACTGGACGGAGGACATGAAGCTGAGCTGGCAGGCGATGCTGGCGGAAATCGCGTTTTTCGCCGCGCACACCGATCAGAAAATCGAAGCCGCTACAGCCGCACCATGAACGATGCCGGCACGCGCAACGCGAACAGCATCAGCCGCGCCAGCGAGCGCACAGGCTTCTTAGTTTCCCGCTGGCGGCGCTGATAGGCCGCGCTTGTCACTGCCTTCGATTGCAGCATCACGAGCCGCCGCCGCCCGATGCGGCGCGCCATGTCGATATCCTCATGTGCGCCAAGCGCGCGGAAGCCGCCCAGCTTGCGATAGTGCCGTCGCGATATCAGTAGTCCCTGCTCGCCATACGACAGCCCCAGCGCCCAGCATCGCCAGGCCGCGAGCATTTCCGAACGTCGCGCTGCTCCGCCAAAATCATCCAGCGCAAACCGGAATGCTGCCGCGCAAGGATGCTCCGGGTCTGCTCGTTCGATGAAATGTTCGGCTTCGGATTCCCAGCCCGATTCCAGTGCCGTGCCCGGATCGAGGAACAGAAGCCATCCACCCTTCGCCTCTTCGGCACCGGCGGCGAGTTGTGCCCCCCGCCCCTTTGGTGCAGGCAGGAATCGCGCACCAGTCGCGTCGGCGATGATTGCCGTGTCGTCCGTGGACCCACCGTCAGCGACGATTACTTCGCGCACCAATCCGCTCACGGCTGCTGAAATCAGGCTTTCAAAACAGCGCGCGAGGCTGGCCTGATCGTTCAGCGTTGGAATGATGACCGAGATCATTGTTGCAATATGCCCCAGGAACCGGGGACCGGCGCAATTTTTCCATGCTCTGGTAAATCGTCGCGGGAAAATAGTATAGGAATTACAATATGTTATCCTTTCCTTTGGGGTGGCCACGGTAGGGTCCTTGATTTGTTCTTGTTATGTTCTTATCTTCTGCCCATGACAACGGTTCTGGATACCACCATCGACAGGGGCGCCCTGCGCGGACGCGGCACACTCTCCAACGCCTCCGGGCGTTACGAGCGGCACAATCGCGTACTGCTGGACGACGGCTGGTCTCGTCAGGCCGATGAGGAGCTTCCACCGCTACGCACCGAAGTTCTGACTGACAGCTCGCGCACTATCATCACGAAGAACAATTCGCCCGATATCTCTTTCAGCCAGTCGATCAATCCCTACAAAGGTTGCGAACATGGCTGTGTGTACTGCTTCGCGCGGCCAACGCACGCCTATCTCGGTCTGTCGCCCGGAGTGGATTTCGAATCCAAGCTGTTCGCCAAGCCGAACGCGGCCGAACTTCTGCGCAAGGAGTTGTCGGCGCCCGGCTATGTGCCGCAGGTGTTGGCAATCGGCACGAACACCGATCCATATCAGCCGACCGAGAAGCGCATGCGCATCATGCGCTCCATTCTCGAAGTGCTTTATGAGTTTCGACATCCGGTGGGCATCGTCACCAAGTCGGCACTCATCACGCGCGATTTGGACATTCTTGCGCCCATGGCCGAACTCGGCCTTGCCAAGGTGGCACTCTCCATCACCACGCTCGATCGCGATCTTGCCCGCACGATGGAGCCCCGCGCTTCCACCCCGTCCAAGCGTCTTGATGCGATCCGTATTCTGTCCGAAGCGGGTGTTCCTGCCGGTGTTATGATCGCGCCGGTGATCCCTGCCCTGAATGACGACGAACTCGAAGCCATCCTGCTCGAAGCGGCGGACATGGGGGCCAGAAGCGCAGGCTATATCCTTCTGCGGTTGCCGTTGGAGATCAAAGACCTGTTCCGCGAGTGGCTGCAGTCCAATGTCCCGGATCGGGCCCGGCATGTCATGTCGCTGATCCGCCAGATGCGCGGGGGCAAGGAATATGACGCCACCTGGCACACCCGCATGAAGGGGACCGGTCCCTATGCCCAGATGATCGCGCGGCGCTTCCAGATGGCTGTGCGGCGGCTAGCTCTCAACAGGGAGCACCCGCCACTGAGGCTGGATCGCTTCCGCAAACCCGCCCGCATCGGCGACCAGCTTGCCCTCCTCTGAATTTATTTTGCCACATCTGCATCCAGCGTCCCCTTTGCGCGCATCACGGTGGTGCAACCCGCTGCGAGAATGGGGTTAGGATATGATCTGGCCGTTCGATATGAGCACCCACATGGTTTTCTGGATCGTCATTGGCGTAATAGCCGTCTCTGCCATCTTCTTCCGCTACCGGGAGAGCGTGAGCCGCGACCGCACGCTGCAAACCCTGGCCGAGAAAGGCCAGCCGATTCCGCCCGAGTTATTGCGGCGTGGGGGCGGCTATTACCGATACCGCAGCCCTCTGCGCTCCGGCATCATTCTTGTCTGCATCGGCATTGCCATCTTCATCGCCTCCAACGGCGGTTGGCATCATCACGGATTCGAAGACGGCGACGGTCCGTTCGGTTTGCCGTGGCAGATGTCCGGCGCAATCTTCCCGCTGATGATCGGCGTCGCGCTTCTGCTGATCGGCATATTTGAGCGCCGCCCACCGCCGCCGGGTGCATGAGCCACGCGCGGAATGAGCGAGGATGAGCTTCTCTCGCATGCCATATCGACTGGCGACATGTCCGCCTTCTCGGCTCTGGTGCGAATGTATCAGGGCCGGGTGCGAGGCTTTCTGTTGCGCATGACACGCGGCGATCACGCGCTGGCCGACGATCTGGCGCAGGAGACCTTTCTCGAAGCCTGGCGCAAAATCGGCCAGTTCCGGAACGACGGGCCGTTTTCCGGTTGGCTCTTCCGCATTGCCTGGTCGCGCTTTTTGATGACCGCGCGCAAACGCAAACTCGAACCGCTCGACGAGACTATGGAAATCGCCAGCGGGACCGAAACCGATTCCGATACGAAGCTCACGCTGGAGGCAGCGATGGCAAAGCTGGCCCCAGCCGAACGCGCAGCGCTCACGCTTTGCGGTGCACTCGGCTATTCGAATGCAGAGGCCGCTGGCATTTTGAGCATGCCGGTCGGCACCGTAAAATCACATGTATCGCGGGGCCGCGAGCGGCTGCACAAACTCTTCTATGGCACGGAGGCGAACACATGAGCAGCGAACTCGAACTTCTTCTGCAATGCCCGCTCGCCGAGCCTGCCGATGACGGCTTCTCCCACCGCGTGATTACGCGCATCGCCCAAGATCGCAATCGCACCGCAAAGGTTCGCGCGCTCATCGAACTCGGCCTCGTGGCGACAGTGCTCGCGCTCGCGCCGTTCACTTCCATCGGGCAGATGATGGAAAAGCTCGCCGCCGATTTCATTGCCTCACCGCTGGTGTCGAGCGCCGCCGCCGCGACCGCCGTTGCGTTCATTGCTTTGCGGGTCATCGGCGAATTCACGGATTCCCAGCAGACCTGAACCGGCATGGTGTGTGTAAGTGCCGCGCCGGGCTTCCGCGCGCGATTCGCGCTGATAATCTCGAGCCATGCCGCATTACATCCATGAATCCCGTTGGCTGAAGGAAAACTCTGGTTTCATCGCCGGTGTGGATGAAGCCGGGCGCGGTCCTCTCGCGGGGCCCGTTGTTGCGGCGGCCGTCATCCTCAACCGCAAGAATATCCCCAAGGGACTCAACGATTCCAAGAAGCTCACGGAAAAAGCGCGCGAGGATTCATTCGTTCAAATCATGGAATGCGCCATCGTCGGTATCGGTGAAGCCAGTGTCGATGAGATCGATCTGCTGAACATTCGTCAGGCCACGCACCTCGCCATGGCGCGCGCCGTGCGCGCGCTGGCAACACCCGCAACATTCGCGATTGTGGATGGCAATGATGCTCCGGCCCTTCCCTGCCCTTGCGATACGCTTGTGGAAGGTGACGCGAAATCGGTTTCGATCGCCGCCGCCTCTATCGTCGCCAAGGTCACGCGTGACCGCATGATGCGGGCCCTGCACGATCTGCACCCCGGCTATGGCTGGAGTTCGAACAAGGGCTACGGCACGGAAGAGCACCTTTCTGCGCTTTTGCGCCTCGGCGTCACCGGCCACCACCGCCGCAGTTTCGCGCCTGTCTACAACATCTTGTGTGGACGGAATCTAGCAGACTCAATCTAAGCCTTTGATTCACAAGACTCTTGACCGCGCGACTCGCCCGAATCACTGTGCCGCTCCTGTGGACGAATCGGGGCATAAATCATGGCGCTGGCACTCGCGGACGTTTTGGACCGCATTACCGAAGGCGATTGCGTGGAGACCATGCGCAAGCTGCCGGATGGCTGCGCCGATCTCGTCTTTGCTGATCCGCCTTACAATCTTCAGCTCGAAGGTTCGCTGCACCGGCCCGACAATTCCAAGGTCGATGCCGTCGATGACGCGTGGGACCAGTTCGCCAGCTTCGAAGAATATGACCGCTTCACGCGCGCCTGGCTCACCGAAGCCAAGCGGGTGCTGAAGGAAAATGGCGCGCTTTGGGTAATCGGATCTTATCACAACATCTTCCGCGTCGGCGCGATCCTTCAGGACCTCGGCTTCTGGATCATGAACGATGTGATCTGGCGCAAAACCAATCCTATGCCGAATTTCCGCGGCAAGCGCTTCACCAATGCGCACGAGACGCTGATCTGGGCGACGAAGGACAAGAAGCAGAAATACACCTTCAACTACGAAGCCATGAAGGCGCTGAATGACGACCTTCAAATGCGCTCCGATTGGACGCTGCCGATCTGCGCGGGCCATGAACGGTTGAAAGATGCGGATGGCAACAAGGCCCATTCCACACAGAAGCCGGAATCCCTTCTCTATCGCGTGATCCTGTCATCGACGAAGCCGGGCGATGTCGTGCTCGATCCCTTCTTCGGCTCGGGAACGACAGGCGCGGTGGCGCGAAAACTCGGCCGCAAATTCATCGGCCTCGAGCGCGATCCGAAATATGCCCGCGTTGCCCGCGCCCGCATCGCCGAGATCGATCCCGTCGATCCAGAAGCCATCGAAGTCACCAAGTCCAAGCGTTCCGAACCGCGCATTCCCTTTGGCATGGTGGTGGAACGCGGCATGCTTCCGCCGGGCACCATTCTCCATGGCCGCGCGAAGCATCACGCCGCCAAGGTGCGTGCTGATGGTTCACTTATTTGCTCCGATGCCACGGGCTCGATCCACCGCATTGCCGCGCATGTGCAGGGCCTCGATGCCTGCAATGGCTGGACATTCTGGCAGTACGAGGAAAAGGGAAAGCTCCTCCCCATCGACATACTTCGCCAGCAATTGCGGGCGGAATTGGTCTAGCGCTGCTAGCCACGGATATCGCTGTCATGGCCCGCGACTGGGGGCCACCCAGTTGACATAACAACTGCCGCCGCAAGCGGCACACCATTGTCAACTGGGTTCGCCGCATTCGCGGCGAATGACAATTGTGTTTGCCTATCCAATCCCATGCAGCACGATCTTCTTCATCACTGTGGGTATCGCCGCGGCTTGCAATTCCCTGATCCAGCGCCCCTCCACTTTCGGGCGACGCTTCACCTCCGCGACATAAACCTCGATCTCCAGTTCGAAATGCGTGAAGCCGTGGCGCACGACGCCGATGCGTTTTTTCCAGTTCGCCTTGAACGGCGCCTGTTTCATCGCCTCTTCAGTTGAGGGAAATGCATCTGTCCATGACCCGAGCGGCGGCTGCATCATGCCGCCGAGTAGGCCTTTCTCAGGCCGCTTCTGCAGAAGAAAAAACCCGCCCGCATCGCGCACCACAAACGCCGCGCCGCGCTTCAGGGGCCGTGCCATCTTCGCGCCCTTCACCGGCAGAGTTTCCTGAATTCCACGCTGGCGTGCCTCGCAGCCATCAAACCAGGGACAGCTCAGGCAGGCAGGTTTCTTCGGCGTGCAGATTGCTGAACCCAAATCCATCAAGGCTTGCGCGAAATCTCCCGCGCGCTTCTCTGGTACCAGCGCCTGCAACGCCGCGCGTATGGCAGGCTTGGCTTTCGGAAGAGGCTCCTCAATGCAGGCATAGCGCGCGATCACCCGTTCCGCATTGGCGTCCATTGCCGCATGAGGAAGATCAAAGGCAATTGCGGCAATTGCGCCCGCCGTGTAGTCGCCAACGCCGGGCAACGCGCGCAATCCCTCAAACGTATTGGGGAAAGCCCCATTGTGTTCGCCGGATACAACTTTCGCCGCCGCGTGCAGGTTTCGCGCGCGGGCATAGTAGCCTAGCCCTGCCCATACGGTCAGCACGTCATCAAGCGGTGCTTTTGCCAGTGCGTGCACATCGGGCCATCTCTTCAGAAATTCGCGGTAGTAATTTGCCACCGCTGCAACGGTCGTCTGCTGCAACATGATCTCGCTCAACCACACCCGATAGGGATCGGCCCGCCTGCCCTTCGGAGCCCGCCAGGGCAGTACACGCCTGTGGACATCGTACCAGGCCAGAAGCGTGTCCGCGGGCCTCGCAGATTTTGTGTTTTGCTTTGCGGTGGTGCGGCGCGGCATAGTTTCACCATGACCGAACCGGGCAAGGACGAACAAGAGCGCCGCAATCGCACCGAGCAGATCACGCGCCAGGCAGCGTGGCTTGGCGCCTCTGCCTTTGCGCGCGCCGGGTTTGCCGATCCCACACTGGTACTGCGGTGGGCCGAGATCGTGGGCGCGGATATTGCGCGTATCGCCCGGCCCATCCGCCTGTCGCAGGGCACCAACGGCGGCATTCTCACCATCAAGTCGGAGCCTGCGGCCTCAACCTTCCTGCAGCATGAAAGCCGGATGCTGTGCGAACGCATCAACACTTATCTGGGGCATCGTGCAGTCGCGAAATTGCGGTTTCTGCAGGGTCCGCTTGCCGAACCGCAACCCTTCCGTCCCTTGCGCAAGTCCGGCGGCGGGGCCATGCCGCCGGATGAACCCGCCTTAACCTACCGGGGCCCGGAGGCGCTCAAGGCCGCCCTACTGAAACTGGCCCGCATGCGGCGCGCCCGCATCACCGATTGAACCCGCCGCCCTGCTCTGCCAAATAAGCTGAGTGAACCGGGAGAGCGCCTCGTGAACCGCAAATACATGATCTACGGCCTTGTTGGCCTTGCCGCCGTGCTTGTGGTGGTGGCCGGCTATTTCATGCTTTCGGGCAATGGCGGAGACGAGGAAGTCCCCTCCACGACGTCACGCATCGAAATCGGCCCGAATGAGCACACCCTTGGTGATCCCAAGGCTCCGATCCAGATCGTGGAATACGGCGCGCCGGTGTGCCCACACTGCTCACACTTCAACGAAACGGTCTTCCCGCTTCTGAAGAAGGAGTACATAGACACGGGCAAAGTTTACTATGTTTTCCGTGTCTTCCCGCTGCATTCTGCGGATACAGCGGTTGAGGGAATGGCGAGTTGCCTGCCCAAGGATAGCTATTTCCAATTCCTGGACTTGATGTTCCGCAATCAGCCGCGTTGGGACCCCGAATATCAGGTTCAGGACGTCCATGCGGGTCTCATCGCCATGGGACGGCTGGCCGGCATGTCCGAAGCACAGGTCGATAGCTGCATCGCCAAGCCCGATATCGCGGCGCTGGTCCAGAAAAATGGCCAAGAAGCCATGGGGACTTATGGCATCAACTCTGTGCCCAGCTTCATCGTGAACGCGACTGTTGCGCCACGGTCTGTCGTGGAATGGGCCAATCTCAAGACTTATCTCGATTCGATTCTCGCGAATCAGAAGAAATAGCGGTGACGCAAGGGTAAATCGGCGCGTGGTGGCGAATAAAGCGCCGCGCACCGTGCCTGTCGATAACTGTGCCGCGTTGATTGACCTGCCGTTCCGGAATCGGGAGAAATGGCCATCGTTCGGGGCCGCCCTGCATGCCGTTCATGCTTGGCGGAATTCGGCGCATTCGAAACGGTATCGTTCCAAGAAGGCCGCATAAGCGGCGGATCGTTTCGATCGTGGTGTAATAGGGTTCAAGAGCGGCAGGCGGCGCACATCCGTTGAAATTCAACCGGCTTAGACTTTCCGGCTTCAAGTCCTTCGTAGAACCGACCGAGCTCATCATCGAGCCCGGCCTTACTGCCATTGTCGGGCCCAATGGCTGCGGCAAGTCGAACCTGTTCGATGCGTTGCGTTGGGTGATGGGCGAAACACGGCCCACCTCCGTGCGTGGTTCCGAAATGGATGACGTGATCTTCGCGGGCAGCGCCGCACGTCCGGCGCGCAACAACGCCGAAGTCATTCTGTATGTCGACAACGCGGATCGCAGCGCCCCCGCCCCCTATAACGACTATGACTCCATAGAAATCTCACGCCGCATCGAACGCGAAGCTGGCAGCGTCTACCGCATCAATGGCCGCGACGTGCGCCAGCGCGATGTGCAGATATTCTTTGCCGATGCCTCGTCTGGCGCCGGTTCGACCGCGTTCGTGCGTCAGGGACAGATCGGCTTGCTCATCAGCCAGAAGCCGCTCGCGCGCCGCGCCATTCTGGAGGAAGCCGCTGGCATCGGCGGCTTGCACCAGCGCCGGCACGAAGCGGAACTTCGCCTGCGCGCCGCCGAAACCAATATGGCGCGCCTTGATGACGTGCTGCGCGAAGTTGAAGGTCAGTTGCAGAGCCTGAAAAGGCAGGCCCGTCAGGCCGCGCGCTATCGAAATCTATCCGGCCTGATCCGCAAGGCAGAAGCGCTGACGCTGTATCTGCGCTGGACCACCGCCGAAGCCCAGACGCTTTCCGCGCAACAGGAACTGGAACGCACCAGCGCCGCCGTTTCTGACAGCACGGAAATTGCCGCGCGCGCCTCAGCCATTCAGGCCGAAGCCGCAACGGCTCTGCCGCCGTTGCGACAGATCGAGGCCGAACGTTCCGCCGCCCTGCACCGCCTCACCGTCGAACGCGATGCGCTTGACGCCGAGGAAAACCGTGCACGCGAGGAAGCGCAACGCCTGCGCCAACGCATCGCGCAAACCATGCAGGATCTTGAACGCGAGCAACGCCTGGATGGCGATGCTCAAGCGGCGCTGGATACACTCGCCGCTGAAGCCGCCGAACTTGAGGAAGCCGCTGCGCGCGCCGATGAAACGCTGAAGGAAACGCAGTCCCGCGCCGCCGAACTTGCCGAGGCGCTCTTCGAACGTGAACGCACGCTGGAAAGGCTCACCGCCGAACTCGCGGATTGGAACGCACGCAGAAACGGTCAGGAGCGCACCCGTCAGGTGGCTTCGGCGCTGGTAGAATCCACAGCGCAGCAGCTTGAACAGGCACAAGCCCGTCTCGACGCTGCGATGCAGGACGCCGCCGCCGCGCCCGACGTTCGTGTCGCCGAAGCTGAAACCGAAGCCGCCCGCGCCAATTTGGAAGCCAGGCGTGAAGCGTGGACCGCCGCGCGCGAGGCTCTCGAGGCTGCGGAAAGGAACGAAACCGACCTTCGTGCGCCGTTGGAAGAAGCCGAAGGCGTCATTCAGGGCCTTTCGGGCGAAGCCAAGGCGCTTGCCGAATTCCTGCGTCCCAGCGATGACATGTGGCCGCCGGTTGTTGATGCCGTGAAGGTGAAGCCGGGCTATGAAGCCGCGTTCGCCGCCGCGCTTGGCGATGACATCAATGCCCCCACCGATGAATCGGCACCGCATCACTGGAGCGATCTGGGTGTGCTGGCCGAACTTTCGCCGCTTCCAGGATTTGCCCGCCCGCTGATTGAAGTCGTCGATGCGCCCGGTGCGCTCACGCGACGTCTGGTGATGACGGGAATCGTCGGCCCGGGTCAGGGCGCGCAGCTGCAGACATTGCTGAAGCCCGGCCAGCGTCTTGTTTCACAGCGCGGCGATCTGTGGCGCTGGGATGGTTACAGCGCCTCCGCCGATGCGCCCTCGCAGGCCGCGCTTCGCCTTTCGCAGCGGAACAAGCTCGCCGAGCTCGAAACACAGATTGCGACGGCAAAGGAAAACCGCGCGACGGTATTCGCGTCATATTCCACCGCGCGCGAAGCCACGCAAGCCGCGCGCGAAGCCTTGCGCGCCGCTGAAACCGAACAGCGCAATGCCGGTCAGGCGTTGAGCGATGCACAGAGCAAAGCCACCGCAGCCGCACGCGCCGCTGCTGAACGTGCCTCGCGCCTTGCCTCGCTCGAAGCCGAAATTCGCCGCCTTTCGGATACCCGCGATACGGCCACAGAGTCCGAGCGTCAGGCCTCCGCCGCACTTGCGGAACTGGGCGATGGCGTCGCGCTGACGCAGGCGCTCGCTGAAGCACGTGGCGCCGCCTCCGATGCCCGTTCGCTCGATAGCGAAGCGCGCGCCGCTGTTGAGGCGCTCTCCCGCGAGGGTGCAGCCCGCGCAGCCCGTCTCGGCGCACTTGGCGAAGACCGCACGCGTTGGGAAAACCGCCGCGCTGCCGCCCGCGAGCACATCACCGAACTGAACCGCCGCAGCGGCCAGATGGGCGAAGAATTGACCACGCTGGAGGCGATTCCAGAACAGATTGCCGTAAAACGCAACGCGCTGCTCGATACGATTGCCGCCGCAGAAGCTGCCCGCAATGAAGCCGCCGACGCACGCGCCACTGCCGAAGCGCATCTTTCCGAAGCCGACAAAACCGCGAAACTTGCCGATCAGGCCGCATCTGCAGCCCGTGAGGAACGCGCGCGTGCGCAGGCACTTTCGGAAGCCGCCGCTACGCGCATCGAGGAATTGCGCACGCGGATCCGCGAGGAATTGGACGCTGCGCCGGAGGAACTCGCAGAACTTGCCGAAGTAAAAGAAGGGCAAGAACTTCCCACCATTGAATATTCCGATGCGCGCGTCGAAAAGCTCAAGCGTGAACGCGAACAGCTTGGTGGCGTGAACCTGCGCGCGGAAGAGGAAGCCGCCGAACACGAAGAACGTCTTCAGGCGCTCACGAATGACCGCGCCGATCTTGATGGTGCGATCCAGCGCCTGCGCCGTGGCATCCAGAGCCTGAACCGCGAAGGTCGCGGCCGATTGCAGGAAGCATTCGAGAAGGTGAACGCGAACTTCCAGCAGCTTTTCACCAAGCTCTTCGAAGGTGGCGAAGCCAAACTCACCTTCACCGAATCCGAAGACCCGCTGGAAGCGGGCCTCGAAATCTTCGCGCGTCCGCCAGGCAAGCGTCTGCAGAACCTCACGTTGCTTTCGGGGGGCGAACAGGCGCTTACGGCTATGGCCCTGATCTTCGCGGTGTTCCTCGTGAATCCGGCGCCGGTCTGCGTGCTCGACGAAGTGGACGCCCCGCTCGACGATGCGAACGTGGACCGCTTCTGCAATCTGCTAGACGAAATGACACGCTTGGCCGACACCCGCTTCCTGGTGATCACCCACCACGCGCTGACCATGAGCCGGATGCACCGCCTCTTCGGCGTGACGATGGCCGAGCGCGGCGTCAGCCAGCTCGTCTCCGTCACCCTCGCCGAAGCCGCCCAGGTAGCGGCTGAATAGAGTCTTCGCACTCGCGATAGAATCTTGCCCGCGCACTTCGCCGCATCAGATTTATGTCAATAAAATCAATCGGTTGAACGATAATTCATGTTCTTGACAGCCGTTAGGGCCGCCCCTATGGTCCGCGCGCCTTCGAAAGAGCCGCGAAGGTGCGTTTTTCCGCAGTATTTCCAGCATTTCGAGGCGCCGTGAGTCATCAAACGCCCGAACCGGAAGACCTGCGGCGTCTCCAGACGCGGCTCGATGAGGTGCGCCGGCGCGAAGCCGCGAAAAACCCGCAATCGGCGCCAACGCCGATGGGTGTCGCCTTCCGCTTCGGCACGGAAATGATTGCGGGCATTGCCGTTGGCGGCGCGCTCGGATGGGGGATCGACTGGCTGGCGGGCACGCGCCCGGTCTTCCTGATCGTGATGTTTGTGCTCGGTGCCGCGGCTGGCGTGTTGAACGTGATGCGTGCGGCAAAGGAAATGACGGAACAGGCGGCGAAAGCCGCCAAGGGCGCGCCGAGCGTGCCCGATAGCGAAGACGAGGAGTGAACACCCCGTGGCAATGAATCCGATGGAGCAGTTCAAGATCGAACCGATCGTGCCGCTGCACATTGGCGGCTACGACGTCTCCTTCACCAATCAGTCACTGGTGATGGTGGCGATAGTTGCCGTGGCCACGCTGTTCCTCTCCTTCAGCGTTTCCAGCCGCCGCCTCGTGCCCACCCGCCTGCAGTCGATGGCCGAGCTGTCCTATGAATTCGTGCAGGGAATGATCCAGTCCGCGGCCGGCAATGACGGCATGCGCTTCTTCCCCTTCGTGTTCACGCTGTTCTTCTTCGTCCTTTTTTCCAACTTCTTTGGCCTGATCCCCGGCGTGTTCACCGTCACCAGCCAGATTGCGGTCACCTTCGCACTCGCCGCGCTCGTGGTCCTCACCGTCATTGTCACCGGCTTCCTCAAGCATGGCATCGGCTTTCTCAAGCTGTTTGTACCGCACGCGCCGCTGCCGCTGCTGTTCCTTCTGGTGCCGATCGAAGTTATCTCGTTCTTCACCCGCCCCATCAGCCTCTCGGTTCGTCTGTTCGCCAACATGCTGGCGGGCCACACCATGCTGAAAGTGTTCGCGGGGTTCGTGATAGCTCTCGGTGGCGCTGGTGGCATTCTCACCGGTCTTGCGATTGCACCTATGCTGCTCATCGTCGCCATCTCGGCGCTCGAATTGCTGGTTGCGTTCCTGCAAGCCTATGTGTTTGCGGTGCTCACCTGCATCTACCTCAACGAAGCTCTGCATCTTCACGGTCACTAATCGTTCGGGCGCAATCGGAAATTGCCCGGTCTAACCAAAGGGAGTTTTTGAAATGGAAGTCGAAGCAGCCAAGATGATCGGCGCGGGCCTGGCCTGCATCGCGCTCGTGGGCGCGGGCGCCGGTATCGGCAACGTGTTCGGCAGCTACCTCTCGGGCGCGCTGCGCAACCCGGGCGCCGCCGCCAGCCAGACCACCAACCTGCTCCTCGGCTTCGCGCTCTGCGAAGCAACGGGTCTGTTCGGTCTGGTGATCGCGCTCCTCATCCTGTTCGCGTTCTGATCTAGATGTCTGAAGGCGCTTCCTCCGCTCCGGCAACGGCGGAAACCACCGGCCATCATGAGCCGGCGGGCTTTCCGCCGTTCAAGACCGAGACGTATCCGAGCCAACTGTTCTGGCTCACGATCTCCTTTGTGCTGCTGTTCATTGTCGTGTGGCGCATTGCCCTGCCACGCATCGGTGGAGCTTTGACCGCGCGCAAGGGCCAGATCGACGGCGATCTCGGCGCGGCGGAGAAGCATCGCAGGGAAGCGGCGGATGCGTCGGCAGCCTATGACGCGGCGCTTGCCGCGGCAAAAGCGCGAGCCCACGGGCTGGCGGATGAAAACCGCAAGCGCCTGAACGCCGAAGTGGATGCGGCCAAGGCGAAAGCCGAAGCCGAGGCGCAGGCGGGCATGCAGGCGGCCGAAGCCCGCATCGCGCAGACCCGCAATGCCGCTCGTGCCCATGTGGCGCAGGCCGCGCAGGATGCCGCCGCCGCCATCGTGCAGCAGCTGACTGGTGACAATGTTTCTGCCGACGAAGCGCGCGCCGCTGTCGCCTCGGTGAGCGGGAGCTAGGCCATGGAATTTCTACAGGAAGCCGAAACCTGGGTTGCGCTCGGCCTTCTCATCCTGATCGGCATCGTGCTGTGGCAACGCGTTCCGGCTTTTGTGGGCGCCGCGCTTGATGCGCGCGCTGCTGCCATCGCCAAGGAACTCGAAGAAGCCAAGCGGCTGCGCGAAGAAGCTGCCGCTCTGCTCGAAAGCTACAAGCGGAAGGCCGCTTCTGCCGAGAAGGAAGCCGAAGGCATCGTGACCGCGGCGAAGGAAGAAGCCGAACGCTTCGCGACCGACGCGCGCGAAGCGTTGAAGGCCCAGATCGAACGCCGTGGCAAACAGGCAGAGGCCAAGATCGCGCAGGCCGAAGCGCAGGCGATGGCCGAAATCCGCGCCCTCGCCGCGGACGCAGCCGCCGCTGCCGCCGAAAAGCTGATCGCCGCACGCCTTGATGAGAGCCGCGCGGCGAAGCTCGTCGATCAGTCGATCGCCGATCTATCCGGCAAGCTCAACTAGTCAGTCTTTGGCCATAAGCCATTCGCGCGCGGCGCCCTCGTCCGCGTGCGAAAACACGCGCATGGGTGCCGGAAACAGCGGCGCAAAGAACCGCGTCATCGTCACGATCCAGCCGATGTCGGTGACAATGGCCGCCCGGCCCCATTCGCCCCAATGGCCGATGCCGAGCTTTGTGTCTTCCCACATCGCGCTGGCGGTCATGCCTTTGAACGCCGGACCAAGCTCGCAATAGATGCGCAGATGGTCGTGCGCCTTCAACTTGGCGCTTGCACGTGGGATGAGGACATTGTGGTAATCTTCGGCGGTCACTTCGCCCGAAATGCTGATAGCCAGCACGTCATCTGGAAATCCTGAGAGTTCCGTGATCATGGCTTCCTCCTTTGCAGGTTGGATATCCATAACGCATTAAAGCGGAATCAGGTGTTCCCGATAAACGCCGACACGCCTAGCTGGCCTTTTCGGGCATGACCACCCGGATGTGGAGTTCCTTGAGCTGCTTGGCAGACACGTCCGAGGGCGCACCCATCATCAGGTCCTGCGCCTGCTGATTCATCGGGAACATCGTCACTTCGCGAAGGTTTTCTTCGCCCGCGAGCAGCATCACGATGCGGTCGATGCCGGGCGCGGTGCCGCCATGCGGCGGCGCGCCATAGCGGAATGCATTCAGCATGCCGCCGAAGCGCGCTTCGGTATCTTCGCGCGCATAGCCTGCAAGCTCGAACGCCTTCAGCATCACATCGGGATCGTGGTTACGGATAGCGCCGGACGACAGCTCGATGCCGTTGCACACGATGTCGTACTGATAGGCCTTAATGCCAAGGATTGTGTCCTTGTCGCCATCCGTCAGCTTCAGGAACGCGTCACGGTCAAACTGCGGCATGGAGAACGGGTTGTGCGAGAAGTCGATTTTCTTCTCATCCTCGTTCCATTCGAACATCGGGAAATCGACGATCCAGCAGAATTCGAAGCGGTTCTTGTCGATCAAACCAAGTTCGTTGCCCAGGCGAATGCGCGCCTGCCCGGCCACGCCAGCAGCACGCTCTTTCTTCGCATCGGCGGAGAAGAACAGCGCGTCGCCTGCCTTGATACCGGCGCGCGATGCAAGCTCAGCCTGCGCGGCTTCGGGAATAAACTTCGCGATCGGCCCCTTGCCGGTCAGCTTGCCGCCGTCGCTTTCAAAGACCACATAGCCAAGGCCTGCCGCGCCCATTTCGCTGCGCGCCCAATCGTTCAGCTTGTCGAAGAAGCTGCGCGGCTGGCTGGCGGCGCCCGGTGCGGGAATGGCGCGCACGGTCTTGTTCTTGAACGCCTTGAACTCCACATCGTCGCGGCCGAACACATCACTCACGTCGCAGATCACGATGGGGTTGCGCAGGTCCGGCTTGTCCACGCCGTATCTCAGCATGGAGTCTTCATAGGCGATGCGCGTGAACGGCGCGGCGGAAACCGAGCGCCCGTTCGCGAATTCCTCAAACAGCCCGTGCAGCACCGGCTCCACCGCCGCGAACACGTCGTCCTGCGTCACGAAGCTCATTTCCAGGTCGAGCTGGTAGAACTCGCCGGGCGAACGGTCGGCGCGCGCATCCTCGTCGCGGAAACAGGGCGCGATCTGGAAATAGCGGTCGAAGCCCGCCACCATGATCAGCTGCTTGAACTGCTGCGGCGCCTGCGGCAGCGCATAGAACTTTCCCGGATGGATGCGCGACGGTACCAGAAAGTCGCGCGCGCCTTCCGGCGATGATGCCGTCAGGATCGGCGTCTGAAATTCGGTGAACCCTTGCGCGATCATCCGCTTGCGAACGGACGAGATCACGTTGGAACGCAGCGTGATGTTCTTGTGCAGCTTTTCGCGCCGCAGATCGAGGAAGCGGTATTTCAGGCGCGTCTCTTCCGGATAGTCCAGATCGCCGAACACGGGCAGCGGCAATTCCTGCGCCACCCCCTGTACCGCCACCTCTTCGATACGGATCTCGATTTCGCCGGTGGGCAGGTCCTTGTTCACCGTCTCGGCGGTGCGCGCGACCACGGTGCCGGTAAGGGTCAGCACCCATTCGGAGCGAGCCTTGTCAGCGGCCGCAAAAGCAGGTGAATCCGGTTCCACCACGGCCTGTGTGATGCCGTAATGGTCGCGCAGGTCAATAAACAGCAGGCCGCCATGGTCGCGCCGCCGGTTCACCCAACCGGACAGACGAACGCGCGAGCCCACGTCGGAGGCGCGCAATTGGCCGCAGGTGTGTGTACGGTAGGCGTGCATGGCGTAACCTTTGAGAAAGCGCCGTATGTGGCGAAGCACCGGTCCCCAAGTCAAGGGAAACGGGCACTTCCCGATGCCGCATTCGCACACCCCGCATGTTGGAGGAAAGTATCCCGGAATGACGCGATTTGCCCCTGTTGCCGCCCTTCTGGGGCTGGCTCTCCTGGCCGCCCTGCCCGCGCACGCCGCCGGGCGCAATGCCGTGGTCTTCATTGCTGATGGCCTGCGCTACGACAGCGTCACGCCCGAGACCGCGCCCACCATGAGCATGATCCGAAAGAAGGGCGTGGACTTCACAAACAGTCATTCCCACTACCCCACGCTCACCACGGCCAATGCCTCGGTCATTGCCACCGGTCACTATGTGGGTGACACGGGCAACTACGCGAATACGCTTTACGCGGCATTTCCGGTGGCCTGCAAAAAGGGCGAGCCGACCGTTGTCGCTTTTGTAGAAGACGATTGCGTGCTGCGCGCCATGAAGGCGCATTACGGTGAAGGGTACATCGGCCAGACCACGCTTGCCGAAGCTGCGCACGCCAAGGGCTACAACACGGTGATTGTGGGCAAGAAGGGCCCCGCCGCGATCCAGTGGCTGGGCGCGCTCGACAGCAAGAACGAAACGCTCGGCGATCCCTTCGGCCTCTTCATCGATGAAGCCACGAACAGGCCCGCCAATCCCGATGGCACACCAACGATGAGCACCACGCTCGGCGGCGATATCGCCAGGCTGTTCGAACGGGCCGGCGGCGCTCCCATGCCGCCCACAACGGTTGTGCCGAACCTGCCACAACAGGCGTACATGATTTCCGGCGTCACGCAGGGGCTGATCCCGATCCTGAAGAAAGACGGAAAGCCCTTCCTGCTCGTCTATTGGTCGCGCGATCCCGATATCACCCAGCACGGTGCAACAGACAGCAAGGGCAGCCTTATTCCGGGCATCAATTCGGTCGATGGCCGTGCAGCCATCCGCAACGCCGATGCCAATCTCAAAAGCATTCTGGATGTGCTGGAGCGCGAAAATATCCTCGGCAACACCGATGTGTTCGTGACCGCCGATCACGGCTTCTCCACCATCTCGCACAATCTGCCAAAGCCAGATGGAAGCATGGAGCCGCAAAGCTACGATGTCGGGTTCGTCGCCCAAAACATCGCCAGCTGGCTTGGCGGGCAGAAGGTTTTTGATCCTGACAACGACAACAAAGAGGTATCCTTTGTTGCCGATAGCCGCCCGAAACACGGCAGCGCGCTGATTGGCCCATCGCCCGATGCGCCCGCTGCCATCGTCGCGGGAAATGGCGGCACCGATTTCATCTATGTGCCCGACGGCGCGAACAAGGCTGATACCGCGAAGGTCATCGTCGCGCGCCTCACCGAGCAGCCGTGGATCGGCTCGATTTTCGTGAGCGATGCGCTGATGAGCGCGCACAAGAACGAATTCCCCGGCGCGCTTTCGATGAATCTCATTCGCATGGAAGGCGCGGGCAAAACACCAAGGCCTGATATCGTTATTGCCTTCCGAAATTTCGTCGTGAAGGGCTGCACCTTCGGCACACTGATGTGCGCCGCCGAGATGGTGGACAACGACCTGGCTACCGGTCAGGGCATGCACGGCAGTTTCAGCCGCGCCGACACGCGGAACTTCATGGCGGCCATGGGACCGGATTTCAAAACCGGGTTCGCGGATCCTTCTCCTGTCAGCAATGCCGACATCACCCCGACGCTGGCTCACCTTCTGGAACTGACCCTCGCGGGGCCCGGCGAACTTAAGGGCCGCGTGGCCCATGAGGCGCTCAAGGGTGGCTCTGCCCCGGCCAAGCCCATGAGCCGCACCGTCGCGTCGGCAAAGGCTCCAAGCGGCTTCCAGACCGTCCTGAGGCTGCAGGAAGCCGATGGCGTGCCTTACTTTGACGTGGCTGGCATGCCGGGCCAGGTGGTCGGTCTGGAGGGGCTGGCCGCGACGGCCAAATCCGCGGTCCGGCCAAAGCCACACCCCAAGGCAAAACCGGCGGATTAAGGCCACAAACAGCGACGGGGCGGGACGAATCCGCTATCACAATCCGATGCGGATTGTGGATTCGACCAACGAACTCAAGGCCCTCGTGGCCGACCTGAAGGGCGCCCCCTACCTCGCGCTCGACACCGAATTTCTGCGCGACCAGACCTATTGGCCCAAGCTCTGCCTCATCCAGGTTGCCGCACCCGGCCATGATGGCGCGATTATTGATCCGCTCGCGGAAGGCATGGACCTGACGCCGTTTTACGACCTGTTGAAGTCACCCAAAATCGTGAAGGTGTTCCACGCGGCACGGCAGGACATCGAAATCTTTCAGCTTCAGGGCGGCGTGATCCCCGATCCGCTATTCGATACGCAGATTGCGGCAATGGTGTGCGGTTTCGGCGAATCCGCGTCGTACGAAACGCTGGCGCGCAAAGTGGCGAAAGTGGAGATCGACAAATCCGCGCGCTTCACCGACTGGAGCCATCGCCCGCTTTCTAAGCGCCAACTGGAATATGCGTTATCGGATGTCACGCATCTCCGCACCATCTATGAGGCGCTGAAGGTGCAGTTGGAGAAGCGCGATCGCGAGAACTGGGTGGAAGAGGAAATTACTGCCCTCAAGGATCCGAAACTCTACAAACTCGATCCCGCCGATGCCTGGAAGCGCCTGAAACCGCGCACGTCGAACAAGCGTTTCCTCGCCATGATCGCCACCATCGCGGCGTGGCGTGAACGCGAGGCGCAAACGCGCGACATTCCACGTGGCCGCGTTATCAAGGATGAAGCCCTGCTGGAAATCGCTGCCCATCCGCCCGAAACCGCCGAGGCGCTCGAACGTATTCGTGCAGTACCAAAGGGGTTTGCGGCCTCGCGGCTGGGCAAGGGTCTGATGGAAGCCATTGCAGAGGGACACAAGGCCGAACCGCCGGTACCGCTGGAAGCCGAGCGTCCGCGCCGCAAGCGTGAACCTTCTCCGTCGGCCATCGACCTTTTGAAGACATTACTGCGCCTGCGGGCCGAGGAGGCCGATGTTGCGCCGCGCCTCATTGCCAATGCGGACGACATCGAAAAGCTGGCCGCACATGAAGATGAAGGCATAGCCGCGCTGCATGGCTGGCGCGCCGATGTGTTTGGCAAGGACGCCATAGCCCTGCGCGAAGGCAAGCTTTCCCTTGCACTTGAAAAGGGTGAAGCCGTGGTGGTGGAGCTGGAGGACTAGTTCACGCCACGCGCGTGGATTGGATCAGTTCCGGTTGCAGGCCAAGACTGGCTTCGAAGTCCTGAAACATCGCCACCAGCTCTTCGGCGTCCACGCGCGAGGCGGGGCCGTTGGGAAAGCGGTAACGCCAGAAGCTCGATATGTGCGAAATCGCACCGAGACGTTCGCCCAACTGCAGGAACAGCCGCGGCGCACTCAACAGAAAGTCGCGGAACGCCTGTGGCTCATGCGCTTCCACGAGGCGGCCATAGGCGGTGTCGTAGATCTTGAGCGTGCGTGAAATTTCAATGCCCGCATTGCGCACCGCTTCGATGATGCGGCGCTTGGAGGCGGCGATCCATTCACGCGACCCTTCGGCTAGCGGACCGCCCGGCGTCGCTGCGCGCAATTCCTTCAGCACACCGGCGATGCCGGGCCAGAAATTGTCCATCGTCCACTTGTAATAGAGGAACCCGCGCCAGCTGAAGACGCCCTCGCGAAACTGTTCGCCCGCAAGACCAAGCGTTACGCGCAGCGGTTCGAGCTTTTCGTCCACCTGATTGGAAAGGAGTGCGGACACAAGGCGCGACGTCGCCTCCTCCGAACCATGTCCACCGCCGCCCGAGGCCAGTTCGATCAGCGCCTGGATATTCTGCGCCGTATATTCATACATGCGTCTGCGATCACCTTCCGAAATCTGGAAGTAGGATTCATCCACATGGATGTCGTGCGAGCGCAGATGTTCGCGGAGCAAAAACGGATCGAGCGACGGCGTCGTGCTGATGAGACGCAGAACCGTGAAGTCTCTCTCTGCCGCCTTGCCGGAATAGTTGCCAGCCTGCAGCACCAGTTCGCGAAACCCGCGCTGGTTGACGAAGAAAGATTGCCCACCCAGTCCGAGATCCCCTCTCTCGAAGGGCAGTATGATCTTGGTCGCAGTCGTACGGGTTCCCTGAAACAGGTACGATTCATCGCTTCGCACGCGATGCTTCACGACGATCGAGGAATTCAGCGCTGGCGAGTTGAATAGCGGCGACTGCGAATAACCTGGCTCATGACCGTGCGCCTGCCCGATCGCGAGCAGGTTCAACACACGGCTGGTCGAGGCCCCGCCGAGCAACCTCAAGGACCGCACAGAGCGATCGGTTTTCTGCATTCCCGTCCCTACGCGGATCGCAGCGGACATGTCCCGCTGACACCCTGTCAGCCTCGGGGAAAACCGTAAAAAATGGGTTTGGAAATCCGACTATTCCAACCGTTCTGTCAGCAGATCGGCCGGTTCTTCCTCGCCTTCCACGTAGGGGTCTTCGTCCGGACCGAGCTCGTCCGTGGGGTTTGGAACGTCGAAACCGGAGGGTGGCAGAGCTTCGAGGAAGCCTGCGGCCTTCAGCTCATCCATGCCCGGCAGGTGGCTCACGCTCTCAAGGCCGAAGTGTGAGAGGAACGCGTCGGTGGTGCCATAGGTCACAGGGCGGCCCGGCGTGCGCTTGCGACCGCGGATTTTGACCCAGCCAATTTCCATCAGCACGTCGATCGTGCCCTTGGAGAGCGCCACGCCGCGAATGTCCTCGATCTCGGCGCGGGTAACCGGTTGGTGGTAGGCGATGATGGCAAGCGTTTCGATGGCGGCACGCGACAGACGGCGTTGTTCCGGCTGCTCCTTGCGCAGCAGAAAGGCCAGGTCTGGCGCTGTGCGGAATTGCCATTTTTTCGCGACGCAGACGAGAGTTACGCCGCGCTTCTCATAGATAATCTGAAGCTCTTTCAGGATTCCGGAAACATCCGCGCCACTGGGCAGCGATGTTGCCAGCGCCTTTTCATCCAGAGGTTCGGCGGCGGCAAACAGCAGTGCTTCCGCCATGCGCAGGTGTTCGGGGTTCACAGCGGACAGCGCCGCCGTCTCTTCAACCGTCACCGCTTCCACGCCTTCTTGCTCTTGTTGTTCTTCTTGTTGCTCGGAAACTTCGGCCAATCGAACGACACGGCTCATGTTGCGGCCTCCACGGCCAGAGAATGATTGCGGTCCTTGATGAATACGTCGTCGAAGGGCCTTAGCTGGCGAATCTCGATCTTGCCGTCCCGGGCCAGTTCTAGGCAGGCAACGAGGGTGCTCGCAAGCGCCGAACGCCGCCGCTGCCCGCCCTGCCATTCAAACGGCAACAGGCGGGTCAGATGGCTCCAGTCCGGAATACGCCCCAGCATCCGCTCCAGCCGTTCGCGCGCTTCTTCGATCAGAAGCACAGGCGCATGTTTCAGCCGGTAGGAACTGCCCTTCACGGTCTTGAGGCGCTGGGTCGAATAGGCAGTCAGCAGATCATAGAGAGTATCGGTCTGCTGACGCAGCTTCACCACATTTACGGGTTCCGGTGCTCCGCGCGCGAAGACATCTCGGTCGAGACGATTGCCGGCCATCAGGCGCGCCGCGGATTCGCGCATGGCCTGAAGCCGTTGCAGGCGCCAGCGCAGGCGCGCGGCCATCTCATCGGCGGACGGCTCGCCCTCGGCAGACGGCGGCTGGGGCAGCAGCAGGCGGGATTTGAGATAGGCCAGCCAGGCCGCCATCACGAGGTAGTCTGCGGCCAGCTCCAGATTCAGCCTTTTGGCTTTCTCCACGAACTCCAGATATTGGTCCGCCAGTTTCAGAACAGAAATCTTGGCGATATCGACTTTCTGATCGCGGGCAAGGCTCAGCAGCAGGTCAAGCGGGCCTTCGAAGCCATCGACCATCACCACCAGCTTCTCGTCCGGGGAAGCCAGATGGGCTTCCATTTCCTCGAAGTTCTCGGCGAACTCGCTCACGCTATCGCTCCCAGCAACTCAGCCAGTCTGGCCTCGGCGGCCTCCACGTCAAATGCCTCGGGGCGCACCAGATGCGCAAGGGCAGCCTCGCAACGCTTCTGTGCAAGACCTTCCAAAACCTTCGTTTCTTCCGCGATTTCCCGCATTTCGGCCATAACGCCGTTGCAGTGGAGCACCACGTCACAGCCGGCAAATAGCGAAGCCTTGGTCCGGACCGAGAACGGACCGTCCAGCGCCTTCATGGAAAGGTCGTCGGACATCAGAACACCGTCGAATCCGATCTCCCCGCGAATCACGTCGCGAATCAGTTTCGGGCTGGTGGTGGCCGGGCGCTGAGGGTCGATGGCCTCATAGACCACGTGCGCCGTCATCGCCATCGGGCAATGATTGAGGCTGCGGAAGGTCACAAAGTCCGTGGCGCTCAATTCGGCCTCCGTCGTAGCGACACGCGGCAGGGCCAGATGGCTGTCGGCAGTCGCGCGACCGTGACCGGGGATGTGCTTCATCACCGGCAGCACACCACCTTCCATCATGCCCTCGATCACAGCCCGGCCCAGATCAATGATGACCGACGGATCGGTGCCATACGCCCGGTCGCCGATGATGTTGTCAGCGCCATCAACCGGAACGTCCAGCACCGGCAAGCAGTCCACGTTCACGCCGATTTCGCAGAGGTCATAGGCAATGAGCCGCGCGTTCAGATAGGCGGCCTCGCGCCCGGCTTCCGCATCTGAGGCATGCAATGTGCCGAATACGCCCTGTGGTGGCCGCGCCTTCCATTGCGGCGGTTTCAGCCGCGCCACGCGCCCGCCTTCTTGATCGATCAGGACCGGCGCCTTTTCATCGCCGACCGTTGCACGCAATTCATCAACCAAAGCATGCACTTGTTCGCGATTATTGATGTTGCGCGCAAAGATGATGAAGCCCCAAGGCTGCACATCCTTGAAGAACGAGCGTTCTTCTTCGGTCAGTGCGGTTCCCGCGCACCCATAGATCGCACGCGAACGCATGGTCCCTCACTTCAATTCCAGCGCTAACCGGTCAGGGCTTGGCGGGGAAGCACCCGCCGCCATCGGCTTTCAATTTGTTGCACAAAGTATCGGCGGCGTCCTTGCTCGCGAACGCGCCCATCCTCAGACGATACCAGACGCCCTTGTCCCCGAGGTCCACCATTTTCACGTCGGGCTCGTAGCCTCCCACGGCCGGGTGACGACGCTCATAGCTCTTCCAGGCCGACAGGGCTTCGGCTTCGGACTTGTAGGCTCCGATCTGCAACGTATAGGCAGCTCCGGCCACGGTGCTCGACGTGGTCGTCGGCGCGGGCTTGGTGATGGCGGTCTGGACGGGCTTCTCCTGCGGCTTCTCGGCAGGCTTCTGCGCGACCTCCTTCTGCACCGGTGCCGGCTTGGTCTCAGCAGGCTTGGTCTCAGCAGGTTTGGTCACAACGGGCGCGGGCTTTGGCCCGACGGCCGCTTTTGTCTCCGGCTCTTTTTTCAGTTCGGTCGGCGGCTGAGGAACGCTGTCGCTTTCGCCGATCTCGTCATCGGGCGGCGCGGGTTGCTGATAGATTTTCAGATCCTTGAGCGGCGAGCTTGTGGTTCCGCTGGAATCCGATGCCGGAGGCGGCACGCGTAGCGGTCCGCGATCGGCGGTGATGATGCGGGGTGCGGATTCGCGGCCCTGTTTCACCCCCTGCTGATAGGCGACGTAAACGAACGCCGCGAATGCGGCCACGACAATGAGCGCAATTACGATCAGAAGCGGGGCGCGAGAGCCCTCGTCCATCTCTTCGTCTTCACCACCATCGAAGACGCGGGAATCTTCGGATGGCTCATAGACGCCTCGTTCGAACTTGGCCATGTGCTGCAATCCTGGCGAATCTGGAACGATGGAAACTTAGCACCCGATCCGGGCCGAATCACGGCATCAATCGGTCAGATGCGGATTTCCGTGTGGAACACACGGGAATATTCCAGAACAGCGTATCGGTCTGTCATACCGGCAATGTAATCGCGCACCGCCGAGACTGTCGCCTGTGGACCGCCGGTGGCCGCTGCGGCAGCCCAGTCCTGCGGCATGAGCGTCGGCTCTTCGCAAAACGCCCTGAACAGTTCGGCCACGATCGTTTTGGCATCGCCCAGCACTGCCATCACCCGGGGATGGCGATACATATGCGCAAACAGGAATCGCTTCAGCGCAGCAAGCCCCTCGCCCATCTCCGCGCTGAACGCCGCGGTCGCGGCCCCTGCGCACCGTATATCATCAGCGCTATTCGGACGGTTCGCCGCAATGCGCGAGCGCGTTTCATCGAGCAGGTCGGCGACCAGCGCGCCCATCAGCTTGCGCACAATCTCACCGATCAGCCGGCTCAGTTCCAATTCCCCATATTGGTCGCGTATGGCTTTCACATAGCTGCCGACGAGCGGCGCCTCCGCCAGATCGTCCGCCGTGAACAGCCCCGCGCGCAAACCGTCGTCGATGTCGTGATTGGTGTAAGCAATGTCGTCTGCCAGCGCCGCGATCTGCGCTTCCAGAGACGGCCACGTATCGAGATCGAGCGGCCAGCGCGCGTTGAAGGAGACAATTGGCTGCGGCAGTGGCGCAGCATCCCCGAGCGGCAGCAGCGGCCCATTGTGCTTCACCATGCCTTCCAACGTTTCCCAAGTCAGATTCAGCCCGTCGAAGTCCGCATAGCGATGTTCGAGCTTGGTGACGAGGCGCAGTCCATGCGCATTGTGATCGAAGCCGCCGAACGCTTCGGTGGCCGCGTTCAGTGCATCCTCGCCAGCATGACCAAATGGGGTATGGCCAAGGTCGTGTGCCAGCGCAACCGCTTCTGCGAGGTCTTCATCCAGCGCCAGCACGCGCGCCGCCGAACGGGCGAGTTGCGCCACCTCCAGCGAATGGGTCAGCCGCGTGCGGTAATAGTCGCCTTCGTGCTGCACAAAGACCTGCGTCTTGTGCTTCAGGCGGCGAAAAGCGGTGGAGTGGATGATGCGGTCACGGTCACGCTGGTAGCAGGTGCGGGTGGGACTTTCGGACTCGACGTAAAGGCGCCCCCTGCTCCCGGCTGGATCGACTGCATAGGGCGCACGGCGTTCCGGGGCCGCAAATAGCGGGCCGTTCAGGTGACCAAGGGGTTCCCCGGCATTATCAGGCACGGCGGGCTTTGCTCCGGCGCTCATCGCGCTTACATAGAGCATCATGAGCGCCGAAACACCTGTCACCGTGTCCGAACGGGCCGTCAAGCGGATCGCCCAGATCCTCAAGGATGAAGGGGGCGATGCCAAGTTGCGCGTGGCGGTGACCGGCGGCGGATGCTCCGGCTTTCAATACAATTTCGCGCTCGACGACGCGCGCGCCGACGATGACCTCGTGATCGAACGCGATGGCGCCACCGTCCTCATCGATCCGATGTCGCTGGAATTTCTCGCGGGCGCAGAGATCGACTTCGTGGACGACCTCATCGGCGCGGCTTTCAAGGTCAACAACCCGAACGCCAAATCCTCCTGCGGCTGCGGCACGAGTTTCTCGGTCTAAAATATTCCAGTGGCGTTGCCCGATGTGGGCCGAGCGGCTTGGCGGCGTCTTCTTCCAATATCGCCATACGCACCGCAACCAGCATGGAATCGCCACATGTCCAAAGCCGCCAAGGTTCCTGCCGTAACGCTGACGTTCTGGATCATCAAGATCCTCGCAACCACGCTTGGCGAAACCGGCGGCGACACCGTCTCGATGTCCATGAATCTCGGCTATCTGGCTGGAACCGCGATTTTTCTCATTGCGCTCATCGGGCTCGTCATTCTGCAAATCCGGGCGAAAGCATTTCGCCCTTTCTTGTACTGGACGACGATTATCGCCTCCACCACAGTAGGCACCACCATGGCGGATTTTGCGGATCGCTCCATGGGTATCGGCTATCCCGGCGGCTCGCTCCTCCTGTCTGCCTGTGTACTGATCTCGCTCGCCATCTGGTACCGGTCCGAGGGAACGGTGTCGGTGCAAACCGTCAGTGCGCCGCGTGTGGAAGCCTTTTACTGGATCACCATCACGTTCTCGCAGACGTTGGGAACCGCATTGGGCGATTGGGCCGCCGATGCCGGGCTTGGCTATGATGGCGGCGCTGTTCTTTTCGGCGCCGCGCTCGCCATTGTTGCCGCCGCATATTTCTGGACGCGGATATCGCGCGTGTGGCTGTTCTGGGCCGCGTTCATTCTCACACGTCCGCTCGGGGCCACAGTCGGCGACTACCTCGATAAGCCCGTTGTGGATGGCGGCCTTGCTTTCAGCCGCCCCCTGGCATCGGCCATTCTCGTGGCCGCGATTGTGTTTTGCATTCTGATTTTCCCGCAACGCGCGGGCGAGCATCCAGGCGTATCCGAACGCGGCTGACCGAAAATTATTTTTGCGCCAGCCTGCGCAACATCTGAAAACGCATTCGCCGCTTTCGCGCAATGCGGGCCATCCGGTGCCGCTAAGTACGTGGACGCGCAAAGGAATTCCAGCATCGCGTCAGGGACGAATTTTCTTTCACCTGCCTCTTGCAGCGCAACGCTGCAAACCCCATTTATGCTACATCCCCACAATCAGGAGACGACATAAGGCCACCGCCGGGCGGGCCGGAATTGCCGTATTTTCGCGAGAACCATTCCCTTCCGCGCCCGGACTCTGTCTAAAGTCACCCCGAAATTCCAATTTGTGCTGCCATGAAGATCGCCACCTGGAACGTGAACTCCATCAAGGCCCGGCTCGAAAATGCCGTTGCCTGGCTCAAGGACGCCGAGCCCGATGTCGTGGCGTTTCAGGAGCTGAAATGCACCGACGATACGTTCCCGCGCGAGACCTTCGAAGAGCTTGGCTACAATTGCGCCGTACACGGACAAAAGACCTATAACGGCGTCGCCATTCTCTCCAAACGGCCGCTGGAAGATGTCACGCCGCGTCTGCCCGGCGGCGATGGCGACGATCATGCCCGCTACATCGAGGCAATCGTGCCCGGCGACAAGGGCATCGTACGCGTTGCTTCCATCTACGCACCGAACGGCAACCCCGTCGGCACCGACAAGTTCACCTATAAGCTCGGATGGATGGAACGCCTGCACGCACATGCGAAAGAGCTTCTCAAACTCGAAGAGAAGCTTGTGCTGATGGGCGATTACAATGTCATCCCCACGGCGGATGATTGCTGGGATCCAAAGGCTTGGGAAAGCGACGCGCTGTTCCAGACGGAATCACGTGCGGCGTTGCGCAAGCTCGAATTCCTGGGCCTGACCGATGCCTTCCGCGCCTGCCACGCTGAAACGCATCAATACACATTCTGGGACTATCAGGCCGGCGCCTGGCAGAAAGACCACGGCATCCGCATTGACCACATCCTTCTCTCGCCGCAAGCCGCCGACTGTCTCGTCACCAGCGGCACCGACAAGAAGGTCCGCGCGCGCGAGCGCCCCTCGGACCATGTGCCGGTGTGGTGCGAACTTGATGTCGACTAGCGCAACTCTTCGTTCGCGCCGCGCTCGAACAGGGCTTCCAGGCTCGTCAGATTCATTCCGTGCTTGAGCCAGTTGTAAGGCGTCAGGTTGATCGCCTTGATCATGGTACGCTCAACCGCGCCGTCGCCGCGCAAATCGAAATCGATAATGTTGATGCAGCCGGTATCCTGTTCAAAGGCGCCGGTGGCGTTCACGCCTGCCCCGCACGCCCAGCTTAGAAGAAGCCGGTTAATGCCCTCATGCGCCACCACCAGCGCGGTGTGCCAGCCTGGCTCGCCGAGAAGCCTGCGGATTGATGCGACCGCCCGATCCTGCGCCACAGTGGCAAGCTCGCCGCCGTCGCGTTCGGAATGTTCCGTCACGCCGGCTTCGGTGAACTTGCCGCGCATGATTTCGATCAGCTCTTCGCGGCTGTTCACCTTCGGAAAGCCACCGCCTTCGCGCTCGACAAGGCCGGGGTCGATCTCAAGCGGCGGCGGGTTCGCCTGCGCCGCCAGAACATGAGAGGCCGTTTCATGTGTGCGCGGATAACCGGAACAAACCGCCCGGTCGAACTGAACATGCGCCAGCGCAAGCCCCGCGGCCTCGGCCTGCAACCGTCCGCGCGTCGTCAAAGGAACAATGTTCACCTGCCCGCTCGCCACCACATGCTTGGCGAGATAGTCCACGTGGCCATGCCGCATCAGATAGATTCGGCGGCGGGCTTTCGTGCCGGGAAGCGCTACCATCGTGTCTTAGATCGCGCCGGCGGCGGTGAGCGCATCGATGTCGCTGGCGGAGAAGCCCCACGCGGAAAGCGATGCCTGATTGTTCGCGCCTTGCGGGGGGCCCTGCACTTCCGGCACCGTACGCGAAAAGCGCGGCGCGGGCGCAGGCTGCGTCACGCCATCGACCTCAATGAAGGTTTTGCGCGCCACGTTGTGCGGGTGCTTCGGCGCTTCGGCGAGCGAGAGCACTGGGGCATAACAGACATCGCTGCCCAGCATCAGAGCGTCCCAATCATCGCGCGTCTTGGTCTTGATGACGGCGGCGAGCTTGTCCTTCAGCGAGGGCCACAAATCGCGGTTCATCTGCTGTTGAAAATCCGGATCGGTGATGCCGGTCTTTTCGAGGAGCTCTTTGTAAAATTGCGGCTCGATGGAACCGAGCGCCACGAACTTGCCGTCCTTCGTTTCATAGGTGTCGTAGAAATGCGCACCGGAATCGAGAAGGTTGGAGCCACGCTCGTCCTGCCAAACGCCCATGGCGCTCATGCCATAGAACATCGACATAAGGGACGAAGCACCATCGGTCATCGCCGCATCCACCACCTGCCCTTTGCCGGATTTCTTGGCTTCGATCAGGCCGCACGCCAGACCGAACGCCAGATAAAGCGCGCCGCCGCCAAAATCACCGACAAGGTTAAGCGGCGGAACGGGCTTCTCGCCCTTGTTGCCGATGCCATGCAGCGCACCGGTGAGCGCGATGTAATTGATGTCGTGACCGGCGGCATTCGCCAGCGTGCCCGTTTGGCCCCAGCCGGTCATGCGGCCGTAAACGAGCTTCGGATTGCGCTTCAGGCACACGTCCGGGCCAAGGCCGAGCCGCTCCATGACGCCGGGGCGGAAACCCTCCAGCAGGGCATCCGCGCCTTCGATAAGCTTCAGCGCCGCTTCGATGGCTTCGGGTTTTTTCAGGTCGAGGGCCACGGCCTTGCGACCGCGCATGCCGATTTCGGCCTTGTGCGGGGAGCGGCCACCCTTGCGGTCGATGCGGATTACCTCCGCACCCATATCGGACAGGAGCATGGCGCAAAACGGGCCCGGCCCGATGCCGGCGAACTCAACGATCTTGATGCCCTGAAGCGGCCCCATTTGAATGCTCCCTGTTGGTGTATCTTCTGCTTTCCTAGCCGAGCGGTCCGGGGCCGTAAACATGGTGAAACGATGCGCACATTCGCGATTGCAACGATCTTCCTGCTTGCCGCAGCGGCACCCGTGCTCGCGGCGCCTTCCAAACCGGTCTACGAGGTAGACACCGTTGATGCCGCAATCCGCAATGGCAAGCTGATCGTCCATGTGACCGGCATGGTGCGCAGCGGTGGATGGGAGAACCCCAAGTTGCTGCGCGTGTTCAAAGGCAAGGCCGATACCATCGTTCTGCGCTTCGTGGCGGCGCCACCCGCGCCGGATGTGATGGTGATCGAGGCGATCCTTCCGGTGGAAGCAACGCTGGAACTGCCCGCGCCCCGCACCAATTACACGAAGGTGAAAGTGATCGCCGAAACCAACGATCTGATTGCGGACATCAAATAGCGTGCATCATAGCGACTGGCCTTCATCAACAGAGATCACCGATCCCGTGATGGCTTTCGATGCTTCGGAGCATAGCAGCAGCAATGTACCGTCGAGGTCTTCGGGCTGCATCAGCTTACGCCTCGGAAATCCGCGAACCTGCTCCTGACCTTTCTCGTGCCGGAACCATTCACTGTTCAGCTCGGTCTCGATATAGCCGGGACATATCGCGTTCACGTTGACGTCATATCGCGCCCATTCGCGCGCGAGCGCTTGCGTCATCATCGCAAGGCCCGCCTTGGAGATGCAGTAGAGCGCCGAGCCAGGCAACACACGGAAACTTCCGATGGAAGCAATATTCACGATGCGTCCCGGCTTTCTTTTCGCAATCAGCCGGCGCGCCACCTCGCTGGCCAGCAGAAACGGCCCACGCAGATTGGTGCCGATCACGGTATCGAAATCCGACGCTGTCTGGTTCACCACCTGTCCGTTCACCGACATGCCCGCATTGTTCACGAGGATATCAATGTCACCCAGTTCAACCTCTGCGCGGTCGAGCGCGGGCACAATATCCGCCGCGTCCGTGACGTCCAGAACCAAGGGCAGGCACACCCCGCCTGCAGCCGCGATTTCGTCGCGTACCGATCCCAGCTGGTCCACCCGCCGTCCCGCTACGGCAACCTTCGCGCCGGCCTTCGCGAGCACCAACGCGAAATGCCGCCCAAGTCCACTGGTAGCACCGGTGACCAGCGCGACACTTCCAGAAAGATCGGGGTACATGGTTGCCTCGGAATTCCACTCGGACCTAGTCTAACCATATGCAGATCGATGTCGTCTCCGATACCGTTTGTCCCTGGTGTTTCATTGGCAAGCGCAAGCTCGAACGCGCGATGGCCATGCGTCCAGACCTGGAGTTCGATATCCGCTGGCGTGCCTATCGCCTCGATCCCATGGTTCCTGCCGAAGGTGTGGACCGCAAGGAATATCTTCGCGCCAAATTCGGTGACAACCCGCGCAGCAAAGCCATGGGCGAAGCCATTCGCGAGGCTGGTGCGAACGAGGGTATCGCCTTTGCGTTTGACAAGATTGAGAAAACACCGAACACGCTGGATTCCCACCGCCTCATCCGTTGGGCCGGAAGCGCGGGCATGCAAAATGCCGTGGTCGAGCGGCTATTCCGCGCCTATTTCGAAGAGGGGCGGGATCTGGGTTCACGCGGATTCCTCATCCAGGCCTCGGAAGAATGCGGCATGGACGCTGCGCTGGTGTCCGACCTTTTGGGAAATGGCGCAGACCGTGAAATCGTGGAAAATGAAGACGCACTCGCCCATCAGATGGGAATTTCAGGCGTTCCCACATTCATCTTTGCCAACAAATTCATGATTTCCGGCGCGCAGGATCCCGAGATTCTGGTGCGCATCATCGACAAGGCGCAGCAAGCCTCCGACTGATTGCTCGCGATCTACGAAAAAAGGGGCCGGTCTTTACCGGCCCCCTCGCATTTCTCATTACCGCAGTCGCCGCACTGACGAAATCTGATCGTTGAACCCGTAGTCCACCAGATTTCGCACATCATGATCGAAGGTCATGCAGCGGCCACCATAGTTGACGTGTTCGCAAACCTGCCAGACGCCGTGACGAATGCGGATGCTCGAAACGATGTCGTTGAAGTCGAGCCGCACCAGGTTGCGGGCGTCGTCATCCAGCTCGCGGCGATCACCGGCGAAATCGACATGCTCGAACAGGACAATGTCGGCACGCCTGCTGTCGTGGTCGCGATCCCAGTCGCGATCATGATCCCTGCCCCAGTCGCGATCGCGGTCCCGTCCCCAATCGCGCTCATCGCGATCCCGAACAAGACGGACAGAAGACACAATGTCGTTGAAGCCACGGGGCACCAGATTTGGGTTGTCGTCACTAACGCGAATGCATCTGCCGCCATAGTTCACGTGTTCACACAACTCCCACGTGCCGCCCTTCACACGAATGCTGGATGCAATGTCATTGAACCCGCGCGCCACGAGGTTGGGCTCGTCTCTGCCAAGCACGATCTTTGCGCCCCGGTAGTCTACATGTTCGAAGAGCACGATACGTGGGTCGGCCAAAGCTGCGGCAGGAAGCATGACAACGCCGGCAAGAATGGCGGCGGCAAGCATTGCGAACGTCTTCATTGGTCCCCCATCTGGATTTCATGGCAGCAATGGCCATTAGCTTTGCAGTCAGGGTAACGGGAACGGGCGCTTGGGAACAACCCCAATATTCAAGCGGCGTCAGCAATTACGCGGTTACGGCCCTCGCGCTTGGCGCGATAGAGCGCCTGGTCGGCGCGGTGCAATAGCGCATCTGCGCTGTCATCTCCGCACTCCGACGACGCGATACCAATGCTGATCGTGATACACAGATTATTGGGTGCACGGCTGATCTTGAAGGGGGTCGCTTCAACACTTGCGCGAAGCCGTTCTGCGATTGTGGATGCAAACGTCACGTCGGTATCGGGCATCACGACAACAAATTCCTCGCCGCCATAGCGGCACGCCAGATCGATACCACGAACATTCGCGGAAATGCGCCCCGCAAATTCGCGCAGGACTTCGTCTCCGATGTCGTGCCCGTGCGTATCGTTCACAGATTTGAAGTGGTCAATATCCATGATCAGAAACGAAATCGGCTTGCCGGAGCGGCGGGCATTGCCAATCAGCGTGTCCAGATGGCGAGACATGTATCGACGGTTGTGAAGCCCGGTGAGCTGGTCGGTGATCGCCATTTCGAGGCTGAGCTGCACGTTGTGGCGCAGCCGGTCCGCATAGCGCTTTTTGCGCAGCTGCGTTCGCACGCGCGCAGTCAACTCATTGCGATCGACCGGCCGCGTGAGATAGTCGTTGACGCCCATTTCAAGCGCCTGCGTGAGCTTGCGGCGATCTCCATCGCTAACGACGACAAGAATGGGAACGTTGCGACCTTCCGGCAATGATCGGAGCTGGGAGCACAGGCGCAAGCCGTCAAATCCACGAAGACCAAGGCTGACGATAATGAGGTCAAAATCACCACCGCGCACCCGCACAACGGCTTCTTCGAACATGTCTACGGCCGAAACTTCATTTGCGGGCGCAAGAGCAGAATTGAACCAAGCAACAGATTCCGGCCGATCTTCGATAACCAGAATGCGGCCGCCAGGCGCTGCTTCAATCAGCGTTTCAGCCGGATCGACAAGCCCCATGTTCTGGCCGGTCGTTTCGCGCATCCGAAGTTCATCGGTCATCATCTTGAGACGCACGAGACTGCGGACGCGTGCGAACAGCGCGGCGTCATCCACGGGCTTGGTCAGAAAATCGTCGGCGCCGGCTTCAAGACCGGCAACACGATCGCTGGGCTGGTCCAGCGCGGTTACCATTACAACGGGAACATGGGCGGTCTTGGGGTTCTGCTTGATCCGACGGCAGACTTCAAACCCATCCATGCCGGGCATCATGACATCGAGCAGAATGATGTCAGGCTCGCTTTCCTCAACCTTTTCGAGGGCTTCGAGGCCATTGAAGGCGGTGACCACTTCGAAATACTCGGCCGACAGCTTCGCTTCGAGAAGCTTCACATTCGAGAGAATGTCATCGACAACGAGAACCCGGGCGGTCATGAGCGTCAGCCGATGAAGCGCCGCACGGTGTCCAGAAAGCTCGTCACAGAGATTGGCTTGGAGATATAGGCCTCGCAGCCGCCCTGCCGAATCACTTCCTCATCACCCTTCATGGCGAAAGCTGTTACCGCCACAACCGGAATGGCCTTCAGGGAATCGTCTTCCTTGAGCCACTTGGTGACTTCGAGGCCTGAAACCTCCGGCAGCTGGATGTCCATGAGAATCAGGTCCGGGCGGTGTTCCCGGGCAATATCGAGGGCTTCCATCCCGTCCTTGGTCTGCAGGATCGAATAACCATGAGCATCAAGAAGATCATGGAACAGCTTCATGTTGAGTTCATTGTCCTCAACAATCAGCACGGTCTTCGCCTTCGCATCCATGTTCTTTGTCTCCGCAGCCCACGCGCCCAGTCGCATGCCCCGGGGCAGTGCCTCCGGTCCGAGACTAGTATTAGATGGTATGTCTTAACGCTCTCTTGACGTTGGGGGATCCGTGACGCTCGAAGCCGCAGAAACACTGGGTCTCAAGGCCCTCATTTTCCTCGCAGATCAGCCGGAACGGCTGACCCGCCTGATGGATGTTTCAGGATTGGATGCTGCAACCTTGCGGATGCGGGCGTCGGAACCGGAAATCCTGTGCGCGATTCTGGACCATGTTCTGACGGACGACGAATTGGTCCTGGGGTTCTGCGCCGCCGAATCGCTGGAGCCCCGGATGGTCCACATCGCCCGCGCCGCCCTGGCGGCTGCATGAGCGCGCGGTTTCACACATCGCCCGCGACGGTTCCACTCCGCCAAAAGTGGCCACTCCTGATCGTAGACGCCGATGAGGTGCTTCTTCGCTTTGCAGATGGGCTGGACACCTTTCTTCGGCGCCGAGACCTGTACCTCGATCTGACGAGCTACCGGCTTCATGGAAACGTGAAGCGCCTTGACGACAATACCGTGCTTATTGACGTGGAAGTGACTGCGCTGCTGGATGAATTCCGGACTGACCTGGATTGGCTTGAAGCTGTCGAAGGGGCTCAGGAAGCCATTCGAACTCTGTCGGCGGAAATGGATGTTGTGGTGCTGTCAAATGTGAATGCGGCCCAGGCTGAACCCCGGCTACGCAATCTGGAGGCTCTGGGCCTTCCCATGACACTGCTCATCAATTCCGGACCCAAGGGGGCATCGGTGCGCGCACTGGCCGCCCGGGCGGGCAAACCGGTAATTTTCGTCGATGATATTCCCAATCATCTGGCTTCGGTCGCGGAAGAATCTCCGGACGTGTTTCGCCTCCATCTGATTGGAGACGAACGGCTGAAGCCACTCCTGCCACCGGCCCCGGCAGCTCACTTTCGCGCAGACACATGGCGGGATGCATTGGCATTTGTGCGCGCGCGTCTGGATGAGGCAAAATCCAGAGCATGAGACTTGGGATAGACCTCGGCGGAACGAAGATCGAGATTCTCGCACTTGGCGATGATGGGCGCGAACTCCTGCGGGAACGAACCCCTACTCCGCGCGCGACGTACGACGACACGCTTGCGGCAATCGCAAGGCTGGTGCAGGAAACCGAACAAAAACTCGGACAGAAGGGAAGCCTTGGCGTCGGGATACCCGGCGCGATCAGCCCGCAAACCGGCCTCGTGAAAAATGCGAACTCAACCCACCTGATCGGTCATGCGCTCGACAGGGATCTAGGTAACGCGTTGAACCGCACCGTGCGTGTGGCAAATGACGCGAACTGCTTCGCGCTCTCCGAAGCGAGTGACGGCGCTGGTGCTGGCAAGGCTGTTGTGTTCGGCGTAATCCTGGGCACCGGCGTGGGAGGCGGCGTCTGCATAAACGGCAGCGTTCTGACAGGGGCGCACGCCATCGCCGGCGAATGGGGCCACAATCCCCTTCCGATGCGCGAGCCCGGCGAGTTGCCTGCACCCAATTGCTACTGTGGAAGGGCCAACTGCATAGAGGCCTGGTGCAGCGGCCCTGCACTGGAAGCTCAGTTTCAACGACATGCAGGCCACAAACAGGCCGCCGCTGAAATCGAACGCGCGGCAAAAAATGGCGATACCATCGCCCAATCCGTTTTAAATGCACATTCCGATCGCTTGGCGCGCGCTTTGGCCACGGTTGTGAACCTGATTGATCCGGATGCCATCGTGCTCGGCGGCGGCCTGTCGAACATGACGCATCTCTATGAAGTACTGCCGCCGCTTGTGGAACGGTATGCGTTCAAGCCAGAAGGTCAGTCTCTGATTGTCAAAAACCGGCACGGCGATTCCAGCGGTGTGCGCGGCGCGGCATGGCTGTGGACTCTTGACGACTATCGTCAGGGCCTGCCGGGGTGAGCGCCTTCTGTCGCGATTGTCTGACGGACAATGCGTTACAGCATGTGCGCTGCACCGCCTGCGGCAGCAGGCGCATTCTCAGACACGAAGAGCTCGGCGACCTGTCCATCGCGCATATCGACTGCGATGCCTTCTATGCCGCGATCGAAAAACGCGATGACCCAAGCCTGATGGACAAACCTGTAATCATCGGGGGAGGCAAACGCGGTGTCGTCTCAACAGCCTGCTATGTCGCCCGGATTGCAGGCGTACGCTCTGCTATGCCGATGTTTAAGGCTCTGAAGCTCTGCCCCAACGCGATCGTCATCAAACCTAGCATGGCGAAGTATGCCACGGTGGCCAAAGAGGTTCGAACTCTGCTACGCGACCTGACACCGCTTGTAGAACCGCTATCGTTGGATGAGGCCTATCTCGACCTGTCTGGCACAGAACGTCTTCACGGTCTCACACCAGCGAAGAGCATGGCGCTGCTCGTCAAGCGCATCGAGGCGGAGATAGGCATATCTGCCTCTGTTGGGCTGAGCTACAACAAATTTCTGGCAAAACTCGCATCCGACCTCGACAAACCCCGTGGTTTTGCGGTGATTGGAAGGGCAGAAGCCGTTCAGTTCCTGCGCAACAAGCCAGTTTCATTCATTCGCGGCGCGGGCGCGGCGTTACAACAAAAGCTTGCGAAAGACGGCATTACCCGCATAGCTCAGCTACAGGATTCCGATGTCAAGTTGCTTGCTAAACGCTACGGCAATACGGGCCTATGGTTACACCGCATGGCCTTCGCGGACGATACGCGCGCTGTAGACCCGGATGGTGAGTTGAAGAGCGTGTCTTCGGAAACAACCTTTGATCGCGACCTCGTACAGTTCGAAGACCTGGAGCGTGTGCTATGGCGGCAGGCTGAAAGGGTTTCTGCTCGTGCCAAAGCCAGCAACGTCGGCGGACGAACTGTTGTATTAAAGCTCAAATCGGCAAACTTTCGACTAAAGACACGTAGCGCGTCGCTAGAAGCGGGAACCCAACTCGCAGACACAATTTTCCGCACGGCGCGCGCTGCGCTCCAACGCGAGGCAGACGGAACATCCTACCGTTTGCTTGGCGTAGGGATTACCAACCTGTGCTCCGCGGATGATTGCGATCCGGCCGACCTCATTGACGCCGGCGCGAGCAAGCGCGCTGCAGCTGAGCGCGCGATGGATCGTGTGCGTAGCCGATTTGGCGGCGATGCCGTTGGAAAGGGACGCGGTCTTCGCTCAAAATCACCGACAAGCGGACGGTAGAGGTTCCAGTTTCGCTAGCTTCGCTTTCAGACTAAACCGGTTGTATATCAACGTCATCGTGCCTGAGATGCCGTTGGGATAAATACTGGCGCTCACTTGATAGTCCGGCAGTTCCGAGTCGCCGAGCACCGGATAGTAACCAATTGCTACGGAATACGGCTTCCTGCCGCTCAACAGATTTGTAGCATCTGAAACATCGTTGTCTGGCTTCCCGTATTTTCCAATGGTCGCGAGCGCAACGTAGATATCTCTTTCATCGCCGCCCTGAAACACCGTGCGCTTCAACACGGTTTCTCCCCTCTCGGCGGCTTCAACAATTTCGCGAGTGTGTTCCGTGGGCGGTATTGTTCCTGGCGGAAGCGTAACGGCTTTTCCCTTCTCGGACTCAAGCGTCACCAATGGACTCGCCCCGAGAATTGCCTTTCCAATCTGGCGCTTTACCGTAGCTCCATCTGCGATCGTTGTAATGTCAAAGTCCATACCCTTGGCATCCTTGCGCTCCTTGGCGATCACGATGTAGTCCGTCCTCGTGACATTGCCATCGCCATCGGTCATGTCTGCGATGAAGCGTTGCGTCGTGGCCCACGTGCTGCACTGATCGCGAAATTCGATCACTGTGCGCCCGCGCACAGAAACCACCGCATTGGTCTGCGTGCTGCCCAGCGTCACATCATAAGTCGCGCGATACGGTACCAATTTGATTGGCGCTGCAGCAACGAATGAAACGAAACACAATGCTGCCGCGACGAAGCGAAACGTCGTGTTCACCGCGAAGTGCCATCGTGGCTATGCAGCGGGCCATAAAGTTCAGGCCTGCGGTCGCGGAACAGGCCCCAAGACGCACGCATCTTTGCGATCTCATCGAGATCGAAAGTTGCGGCCACGGTGCCTTCTTCCGTGCGGCCCAACTCGGCCACGATCGCACCCATGGGATCGGCGATGAAGCTGGAGCCATAAAAGGTCATCTCGCCCGCTTTGCCATTTTCTGTGCCGATGCGGTTGGAGGCGACAAGCGGGGTGTAGTTCGCGCCCGCATGGCCTTGCATCACGCGCCGCCAATGATCGCGGCTATCGACAGGCGGCGCGGGCGGCGGTTCGGTGCCGATGGCGGTTGGATAAAACAGAACCTCCGCGCCTTGGAGCGCCATGGCGCGCGCGCTTTCCGGGAACCACTGGTCCCAGCAAATGCCCGCGCCCATCATGCCGAATTTCGTTTTCCAGACCTTGAATCCGGTGTCGCCTGGCGTGAAATAAAATTTTTCCTGATAGCCGGGACCGTCCGGAATATGAGATTTGCGATAGAGACCGAGCACTGTTCCATCTGCATCCACCATCGCCAAGGAATTGAAGTACGCACGGCCCGCCTTTTCGAAAAAGCTCACCGGAAGAACGACACCAAGCTCCTTCGCGAGCGACGCCATTTCCGCAATCAGCAGATTGCCTTCAAATGGTGCTGCGAGATCGAAGTACTCGGCCAGTTGGTCCTGACAGAAATAGGGCGTCTCGAACAATTCCTGGATGAGAATGGCGTTCGCGCCTTTGGCCGCCGCCGCGCGCACAAGATCTCTCGCCTTGGCGATATTCGCCTTACGATCCCAGGAACAGGCATACTGCGTGGCCGCCAGTGTGACGTTTCTCATTTCGGTTCCTGTTGCGTGATGCAGTGAATGCCGCCGCCGCCTTCCACGATATCGAGCGCATCGATCTGAAGGATGTCACGGCCGGGGAAACAATCCGCCAGAATGGCGCGTGCGCCTTCATCATTCGGATCGTCGAAGGACGGCATGATGACAGCGCCATTGGGCAGGTAGAAATTGATGTAGCTCGCCGCGAAAGGCTGGCCGCGCCAATCCAGCTTCTCATTGCGTGGCTGCGGCAGTTCCACGATCTCAATCTTGCGGCCCTTGGCGTCACGAGCCTCTTCCAGCCGCCTGATGGCTTCCATCGCGGGCGCATAGTCGTGATGCGTCTTCGGTGGAATGCCGACGATCACGCGCCCCGGCGCCGCAAAACAAGCGATGTTGTCCACATGACCATCGGTTTCCTCATCGGCGAAGCCTTCACCGAGCCAGATTATCCGCCGCACACCTGTGAAGAGCGCCAGCCGTTCCTCCACCTGTTGCCGGGTGAGATGGGCGTTGCGGTTCTCGTTCAAGAGGCATTGCTCTGTGGTGATGAGCGTGCCCTCCCCATCCACATGGATGGCCCCGCCTTCGCAGGTGAGCGGCCCGTCATAAACAAACGCGCCCGCATGTTTCATCGCACGCGTGGCAAATTGTGCATCCTCCGAAAAGGTTCGGTATTTGTTGCCCCACGCATTGAACACCCACTGAATGCCGCGCTTGCCATCCGGTCCTGTTACAAAAGTGGGGCCAATGTCGCGCGCCCAGGAGTCATCGAGCGGCACTTCGAAGATTTCCACCTTGCCAGCGCAGGCGAGTTTGGCTTCGGCCACATCCTGCGACCGCGCGGCCATCGTTACCGGCTCAAAGGCCGAGATCGCGCGCGCCACGCGGGCATAGGCCAGCTTGGCGCGTAAGAGGCCATCCGGCCCGCCCCAGGGATCAGTGCGGCAAGGCCAGCACATCCATGTGCGCGCATGCGGCTCCCACTCCGCGGGCATGGCATATCCATCGCGTGCCGGGCATGGGTCATCTGCATCAAGACGTCTGGACATTGCCGCTCTATAGCCGTTTGAAGACCGAAGGACTAACGTTCCCCCATATCAGGAGACAAGCATGGCCGGAAACATCGAAGCCCGCCTCAGAGAACTCGACATCGAACTGCCGACCCCGCCCGCCCCCGTGGCGAGCTACGTTCCCTATGTGGTGAGCGGCAAGCTGGTATTCATCTCCGGCCAGGTCACGATGGCGGCCGATGGCCTGAAATATGTGGGCACCGTGGGCAAGGAACTTACACTGGAAGACGGTCAGGCCGCTGCCCGCCTTTGCGCCATCAATGTTCTGGCGCAGGCAAAGGCTGCCGCCGGTGGCGATCTGGATACCATAGCTCGCTGCGTGCGCCTTGGCGTTTTTGTGAATGCGACGCCAGGCTTCACCCAACACCCTGAAGTGGCGAACGGCGCTTCCAATCTGATCGTCGAGGTGTTCGGCGATGCCGGCAAACACGCTCGCGCCGCCGTGGGCGCAGGATCGCTGCCGCGCAACGTGGCGGTCGAAATTGAGGCGGTGTTCGAGCTTACGTGACGGGGAAGTTAACAGCGCGTCTGGCGGATTCCGCGGCGGCGATTGGCGCAGAAGCTTGGAACGCCTGCGCCAACCCCCAAGGCCTCGAGCTGCCCGATCCGTTCTTGCGCCATGAATTCTTCGCGGCGTTGGAACAGTCTGGCTCGGCGACCGAGCACACCGGCTGGATGCCCTGTCACCTTGTCATCGAAAATGATGGACGCATCGACGGGCTCATGCCGCTCTACCTGAAAAGTCACAGCCAGGGCGAATACGTCTTCGATCACAGCTGGGCCGAAGCCTTCGTGCGGGCGGGCGGGCGCTACTATCCGAAGCTGCAATGCTCGGTGCCCTTTACGCCCGTGACCGGTCAGCGTTTGCTGATCCGCCCTGATGCCCCGCAGGAAGAAACGCGCAATGCGCTGTTCGCGGCGGGTGCGACGGCGGTGAACCAGCTTCAGGCTTCCTCGCTCCACATCACGTTCCTCACCGAACAGGAATGGAAGGACGCGGGCGCACTTGGCTATCTGCAGCGTACCGACCAGCAATTCCATTGGCTGAACGAAGGCTATGACAGCTTCGATCAATTTCTTGGTGCGCTTTCCTCGTCCAAACGCAAGAACCTCAGGAAGGAGCGCGCCGCCGTGCGCGAAGCGGGCGTGGCGTTCGACTGGCTGACGGGCAGCGACATCACCGAAGCGCATTGGGATACCTTTTTCGAGTTCTACATGGACACGGGCGGGCGCAAATGGGGCCGCCCCTACCTCACCCGCGAATTCTTCAGCCGCATCGGCGAATCGATGAGCGAGCAGATCCTCCTTATCATTGCGCGGCTTGGCGACAGGCCGATCGCAGGCGCTCTCAACTTGTTTGGACGTGGCGTGCTGTTCGGACGCAACTGGGGATGCACCGAGTACATACCGTTCCTGCATTTCGAGACGTGCTACTATCAGGCGATCGACTTCGCGATTGCGAACAAACTCGACCGCGTGGAGGCGGGGGCGCAAGGCGAGCACAAGTTGCTGCGCGGCTACATGCCCACACCCACCTACTCCGCCCACTTCATCGAACATTCCGGACTTCGCCGCGCCGTCGCCGACTATCTCGCGCGCGAACGCGAGGCCGTAGCCGAACACATCGAAGAACTGGCCGAGCATGGACCGTTCCGCAAAAACTCGTAATCATCACCAAACCGACCCGAGGACCGCCAATGGCCTACGACACAAACAACATCTTTGCGCGCATCCTGCGCGGCGAACTGCCGAAAATCGCCGTCTATGAAGACGATCTGACGCTTGCCTTCATGGACATCATGCCCGCTGTTGAGGGCCACACTCTGGTGATCCCCAAGGAAGCGGCGGAGACCATTCTGGACCTCTCGCCCGAGGGTGCGGCGGCCACCATCAGAACCACGCAAAAGGTGGCGGCGGCGGTGAAGAAGGCACTCGGCGTTCCCGGCATCATGCTGGCGCAACTGAACGGCACAGCTGCGGGACAAAGCGTGCCGCACCTGCACTTTCACATCCTGCCCCGTGCGCATGGCCTCGAAATGAACTTCCATGGACGCAAAATGGTGGATGCCAAGGTACTGATGCCCGTCGCCGAGAAAATCCGGGCCGCGCTGTGATCCTCGAACACGCCGTTCTGAACGTGAAAGCCGGCCAGTCAGCGGATTTCGAAGTGGCGATGGCCCAGGCCCGCCCGTTCATCGAAACCGCCGCCGGATTTCAGCGCATGGAAGTACGCCCCTGCATCGAGACGCCGGATCGCTATCTGCTTCTCGTTTGGTGGTTGGACCTTACGGCCCACACCGAAGGCTTTCGCGGATCTGCGGCCTATCAGGAGTGGAAGACCCTTTTGCACCGTTTCTATGAACCCTTTCCGGATGTGCAGCATTACGGCGCGCCGCTGTGAACCGACGTCCCAAATGCTCGCAAATGTGCTGATATAGGCGATATGGGGATAGTAGCGTTGCGCTACAAGGGGTGGTGGGTCTTTTTTTGACGCCAATCGTCCCTATCTAGAACCGGGAGATCGCCGGAAGGGGCAAGCCGCATGATGTATCTGATCGCGTTTTTCTGCTCGCCGCTGGCGTTGCTGCTGACAGGCAAGCCCTTTCAGGCACTATTCAACCTCGTTCTCTACATCCTCTCCATCGTCTGCTGGGCGACGATCATTCTGCACTCGGCGGGCTTCCTGCTTTGGGCCATCGCCGCGCTGCACGCGATCATGTCCATCAGCGACGCGCGGCAGGAACGACGGGCTCGGCAACTCGCCCGCGCGATGGAAGAAAACCGGCAGAGCTGACTACGGCGCGAAAGAAGAGCGGCACTTCACGCCCCAATGACCGTTCTCGCATGTGATGACGTAGATGGAATCGAAGCCCCCGATCACGCTGCCGTCCTTGCGGTAGCGGGTGAAGCGCGTGTCGATATGCACCTTGTCAGGACCGGCGTGGATCACGGCCCGGCGGTCCCACGCAGAATGATCCCACTCTTTCAGCGCGCCCTGTGTGAACCGTTCCGGCTTCATGTCGCCCTTGTTGAGGATGACCATAGTGTTCGAGGCAAATCGTACTGAAGGGAAGTTGAACGCTTCTTCAAATGCCTCAACATCACGGGAATTGAATGCCGCCATGAAATCGTCCAGCACCTTCTGGGCAGCGGCGATGGCGTCGTCGGTAGTGGTCATGGCGGTCTCTCTCAGAAACGCCTTATTGGCGGCGTGATCGCTTGCGCAATTTTTTGATGCGCTCCGCCTGCTGTTGATGGGTCAAGCAGGCACGTTCCAGGAATTCGAGGATCGTCTGCAATTCGGCCTCGGAGTATCGGGCATAGAACGAACCCAGTGATCGAAAATATTCTCCCCACAACGTTTCAATGGACTTGTGCCCCTGTTCGGTCAAATCGACAAGAACACCACGACGGTCATGAGGGTCAGGCCTGCGGCGCGCAATTTTTG
>WGMH01000003.1 GCA_016125165.1 Alphaproteobacteria bacterium | reverse complement strand
AGCGATCTGCAGATGTTGCAGAGGCTTGCACGCGCGGCTGATGGAGTCGACATCCCGGCCATCGGGCGGCCGATGGGCCTTCCGGCACGGAAATGCGGAATGTATCAGCAATTTCAATTGGTCATATGGAGTGCGTGGCGGACAGGGAGGGATTCGAACCCTCGAACGGCTGTTAACCGTTACACACTTTCCAGGCGTGCGCCTTCAACCACTCGGCCACCTGTCCACTGGGAAGGGCGGGGCGGTGCCCACCCGGAAGGGCGCGGACTATACCCATTGAGGGCGCTTGGGCAAGGCGCGAATGCGGCGCCCCGATGCCGCCCCAAAAGCAAGGGCAGGCGAGCCCTTTGGCCCGCCTGCCCCGCGTGATTCTACAAAGCCGATCCGGTTGCCGGATCAGTTCGTTCCAATCAGCCCGCCGGCCACGCCGAGGTCGCGCTTGGCCGCCACGATGGAGATCGTGAAGCCCGCCACGATGTCGAACAGGGCGAATACGGTGATGAAGAAGAACGGCGACGTTGCGAAAGCCGGAAGCGTAATGAACTCAATGAGCGCCACCACGAAAACCAGCATCGACAGCGCGTGGTTGATCACTTCAACCGCGCTGGTGCGCGTTGCCTTGATCACTTCCACGAACAGCAGCGCGACGGAAACGAGGATGACGAAGTCACCCATCGTGAACAGCCATTTGGCGCCGGAGAACAGCGGAATGTTCGTGCCGGTGGCGAGAAGTGCCTGCGTACCCGGCCCGTCGAAGCCGTGAACAAACGCAAGCAGGTTGTAGAGCGCGAGTGCCAGAAACATCAGCGGAAATGAGCGCAGCACGGATATCTCTCCTTTAGGAAAAGCCCTGAATTACGTTTGTATCATATTGGGGCGGAACTGTGTCCCCCCGGGGTCCGAACCGTGACGGTATGGTAAATTCCCCGTCTGGCGGAACTTCAGGCGCTGGGGGCTGCTTCGCCCTGCGCGGCTTCTTCCAGAAGGCGGCGTTCCTTGAAGATCAGGAACAGGTTGCGGGCATAGACGATGAGGCCGGAGGCCTGCCCGATGATGAACACCGGATCGAGCTTGTACACCGCATAGGCAAACAGCACGACGCCGCCGCCGACGCTGCAATACCAGAAGGCGACGGGAATCACGCTGCGGCCTTCCATCTCGCTCTTGAACCACTGGATGATGAAGCGCGAGGCGAACAGCGCCTGCCCCAACAGTCCAACCACAAGCCACAGATGATCGTAGGTGAACCAGTCGAACCAATGACCCATGTCACAATTCCTTCGGTGTCACCGCGCCCTTGAAGCGCGTCTGCAACCAGCGCACGCCGAACGTATCGACGAGGCCCACAATGGCGCGCTGGATATTGTTGTACTTGGAAACGCCATGCTGGCGCGGCCGGTGACCGACTTCCACAAATCGTACCTGGTAGCCTTCGCGGAACGCCAGCGCGATCAGAAAGCGGTGCATGTTGTCGAAGAAAGGCAGCGAGAGGAAGAGGTCTCGATAAAACACCTTGAGGCCGCAGCCGCTATCAACCGCCTGATCGTTCAGCATCCAGCGGCGGAAGGCGTTGGCGAAGCCGCTGGCCCAACGCTTGTTGGCGTCATCCATGCGCTGCTTGCGCACGCCGGACACCATGCCGACCGTCGCGGGATCGTGCGCGCGCAATTCCTTCAGCAGCTTTGGAATGTCGGCCGGATCGTTCTGGCCATCGCCATCGATGGTGGCGATGATGGGCGCGCGGGCTGCGCGCACACCCGTGCGCACGCCGCGGCTCTGCCCGATGTTGCGGCCATGCTGGACCACACGCAGCTGCGGCACCTCGTTTTTCAGGGCCAGCAGGGTTTCGGCGGTGCCATCGGTGGAGCCGTCATCAACCGTGACGATTTCGAATTCCTCGCCGGACAGGGCGCGCGCAATCTCCCGCACCAGCGGCGCGATGTTTTCAGCCTCGTCCTTCACGGGCACGACCACGCACACACTCACCGCCATGCCGATGTTCCGTTCGATCCCTTCGTGAAATAAAATTGAAGCGCCGCGGGCGCCCTGCCGGCTTCGCGAGACCGCGGGGGGCCTATGCGAGGCGGCGCCGTGGGCCTTATACAGGTCCGTGGCGGAATGAAATAGACCTGTGCCAAGACGGCGCACTTTTCCCGTTCTCCGGTCATCGCTCGGTTTCGCGGGGCTGGCCCTTCAAGAGGCGTTCCACATGCGTTGGCATCTTTCATGACGGTCGCAGCCCTGCCTGCCGCCTCCTCCCTGCTCGAAAAGCTCGCCCGCCGTCCGCTGGCGACGCTGTTCTTCCTTTGCGTGGTCGCCTGGGTACCCGGCTTCTTCACGCTGCCGCCGCTCGATCGTGACGAGAGCCGCTTCGCGCAGGCCTCCAAGCAGATGATCGAGACGGGCAATTACGTGGACATCCGCTATAGCGTCGGCCCGCGATACAAGAAGCCGGTGGCAATCTACTGGATGCAGGCGGCATCCAACCTCGCCTTCAGCGAGCCGCCCTACAACAAAATCTGGGCCTATCGCCTGCCATCGCTGATCGGCGGCATCGTCGCGGTGTTTCTTGCCTTCTGGTGCGCGCGCGCCTTTGCTTCGCCGCCCATCGCGCTTGTCGCCGCCGCGCTGATCGGATTCACGGTCTCGCTGACGGCGGAAACGAAAATCTCCAAGACCGACGCCGTGCTTCTGGCAACGGTGCTGGGCTCGCAGGCCGTGCTGATGCGCGCCTATCTGGCCAGGCGCCTCGGCCAAGTGCCCCCCAACCTTTGGGTTGCGCTGGCCGGTTGGGCGGCGTTTGGCGTGGGCGTGCTCCTCAAGGGGCCGATCATCGTTGCGGTGCTTGCGGTCACCATCATCGCGGTGTCGTTGTGGGATCGCGAATGGAAATGGGTTGCCGCCATCCATCCGATTCCGGGATTCCTTCTGGCCTGCGCCATCGTGCTGCCCTGGGGCATCGCCATCGCCCTGCAGACGCACGGCGAATTCTATGAGCAGGCGCTCGGTCACGATTTTGCAGCGAAGATCATGGGAGGGCAGGAAACGCACGGCGCGCCACCCGGCTATTATCTGGCGCTCGCCACGATCACGCTGTGGCCCGCCACGCTCTTCGTGCTGCCGGGAATCGGTTCGGGTATCTTTCATCGCACCGATCCGGTGATCCGCTACCTGCTGGCGTGGGCTGGCGCGACATTTCTCCTGTTCGAAATCGTGCCCACCAAGCTGCCGCATTACGTGTTGCCCGCCTATCCGGCGCTGGCCTTCCTCGGCGCGCTGTGGGCGATGAAAGATGCGGCACACGACGATACAAAATGGGTGCGCTGGCTGCGCTACGCGGCGTGTGTGCAGTTCGGCCTTGGCGTTGCGGCGTTTGCCATCGTTCCGGTAGTCGCACCGCAATTTTTCGGCGATGGCACCACATGGTGGCTGGTCGCGGGCGGGATCGTGGGCGCAGTGGCCGGATTCGGCGCTATCGTGTTCCTGCTTCAGCGCAAGACGGTGGCTGCCGCGATGTCGGCTGTCGCCGCCGCCGTGATCTTCTATCCGCTGCTGGCCTGGGGTGTCGCCCAGCATGTGCAACAGATCTGGATGAGCCCGCTGGCACAGGCGCATGCCGAAAAGTTGAAACAGGAAGGCGATCCACCAGTGGTGCTGGCGGGCTATGTCGAGCCAAGCCTCGTGTTTCTGCTCGGCACCGACACGCTGATCGAAAACGGCATTACCGCCGCGCGCATTGCATCGGTGGCGGGTGGTCTGGTGCTCGTGGAAGACAACCAGCAGAAGGCATTTCTCAACGGCCTTGCCGCCGCCGGCGCAACGGTGAAAAAGGTCGATGAAGTTTCCGGCTTCAACTACTCGCGCGGGCGTCGCGAACACATCAACTACTATCGCGTCACGCCCGCCTTCAGTGAAATGGCACCGCCTTCGGAATGAGTTTCTTCAGGCCCAACACCGGCGAGGAGAGGTGGCGGCTGGCGCTGGCCGTCATCGGCGCGCTGACGCTCGCGCGTATTCTCGTTCTCATTCTTTCGCCCATCGAGCTTTATCCCGATGAAGCGCAATACTGGTATTGGGCACAGACACCCGCGCTGGGTTATTTCTCCAAACCGCCGCTGATCGGCTGGATCATCTGGCTCACCACCGCCATCTTCGGCGACGGCGAATGGGCGGTGCGGCTGTCATCGCCGCTTCTGCATGCCGGAACGGCGCTGCTGCTGTTCGGCGTGGGCCGGCTGACCTTCGATTCCCGCGTGGGGTTCTGGAGTGCGATCACCTACGCGCTTCTGCCCGGCACGATCTATTCGAGCGGATTGGTATCCACCGATGTGCCGCTACTGTTCTGCTGGGCATTGGCGCTCTATGCGCTGCTGCGGGCGATGAAAGACGAGGGTTGGCGCTGGACGCTCGTCTGTGCCGCCGCCATCGGCGTCGGGATGCTCGCCAAATACGCCATGCTCTATTTCGTGGGCGGCGCCATCCTTGCGGCCGTTTTCGTGCCGAAGCTCCGCCCCATCGTGTTCGGGTTGCGCGGCCTTGCCATTCTCGCCATCGGCTTTCTGATCTTCTCGCCCAATCTCTTCTGGAACTGGCAGCATCATTTCCCGACGGTGGCGCACACCGAGGCCAACGCGAACTGGGGTCATGCGCGGTTCTCCGCCATGGGCGCGCTTAACTGGTTCGGTGGACAGTTCGGCGTGTTCGGCCCGCTCACCATGATCGGCTACGGCATGGCGCTGTGGCGCTTTGTGCGCACAAAGCCGCGCGAGGATGGCGCGGTAATTCTGGCGGCCATCAGCCTGCCGCCGCTCGTCACCATCCTCTGTCAGTCATTTATCTCCGACGCCAACGCCAACTGGGCGGCCACCGCCTATGTTGCGGCGGTGCCGCTGGCGGTGGCGTGGCTGCTGTCGGTCTGGAAGGGCCGGTTGCTGTGGGTGTCGCTCGCGCTCGGCGCGGTGATGATGGCTGGTCTTTCCATCATCTACGTCTCGCCGCCCTTCGCCACGAAGGTCGGCGTCGGCAATGCCTTCAAGCGGCAGCAGGGCTGGTCGCAGCTTGGCGATGCCGTCGTCGCCGCCGCGAAAGAGGCGCCCTATGACGCCATCGCCGTCGCCAACCGCAGCGTGGTGGCCGAGCTGACCTATTACGCGCGGGCACGGACAGTGCCGCTGAAGGTCTGGGACAACGATCTGCACGACGACGACCACTTCCAGATGACCATGCGTCTTCCCGCCGGAACCGGGCGCGTGCTGCTCGTGCTCGATCCGCGTGACGCCCGGCCGATCCTGCAGAGTTTCGATTCTGCCGTCCGCCTGAAGACACTTGTCATCGGCATCGGTGGTCACCGCGAACGTGTGAGCGAATTCTACGACGCGCATTTTTATCGCGGTCCACAGAAGACGCCCTGACGCCTTCGCGGCAATCGAATGAGAAGGTTGTGAAATGCTCAAGGCGGTTTGCGTGCGTCTTGATGCCAGCCGCGAACGGCTACCAAGAGTTATCACGGCACCGCGCGCGCCTTTCGTCTCGCGATCATCTCTTGATGCAACACGCATGGGGTGGTGACAAACGCGCGAATACCCCCTCGAATACTTGCATAGTCTTCAAGAAATAGCCTGTATTACTGACAGGTTCTACTTGCCTATTTTGTCGGTTACTCAAGTATTCACGCCGTTTCACTTGACAAACCGGCCCGCAATATAAATATCCGCGATAAGTGCAGGGCCGCCACCAGAGAGAAGCCATGGGGCTTCGAGGTCCAGCCGCTGGAGCGACATAGAAGTCGATGAGCCTCCAAGCTCTGCGGGAACCCGTGACGGGGCGCTCGCTACGGTCCGTCCGCCCGAAGCCGGACACCCACGCCGGGTCGAAGGCGCAAACGGAAAATCAGGTTCCCCGGATCGGCAAGCCGCCGGCCCGCGCGCTGCCGCGCTTTCCGGTGGGCGACGAAACTCGAGCCTTCTACAAGCGCTTCTATCCCGGCACGACCACCGCCGAATGGAACGACTGGCGCTGGCAGTTCCGCACCCGCATCCGCGACCTGAAGGAGCTGTCGCGCATCTTCCAGCTTTCGGAGGATGAGCATGCCGCAGTGTCGCGCCATGAGGGACCGCTGCCTGTGGGCATCACGCCCTATTATGCGAGCCTGATGGGGCTGAACGATCCTTCGGAACCGCTCCGCCGCACGCACATCATGACCGGCGCGGAGTTCATCCGCGTGCCCGGCGAATCCGACGATCCCCTCGGCGAGGATCACGACACCACGGTGCCGGGCCTTGTGCACCGCTATCCGGACCGCGTGCTGTTCCTCACCACGGGAACCTGCTCGACCTATTGCCGCTATTGCACGCGCGCCCGCGCGGTGGGCAATCCGGGCGGCGAATACCAGTTTTCGCCGAAACAATGGGAACAGGCGCTGGCCTATATCGAAGCGCATCCGGAAATCCGCGACGTGCTGCTTTCGGGCGGCGATCCGCTTTCCATTGCCGATGAAAAGCTCGACTGGCTGCTCACGCGCCTGCGCGCCATTCCGCATGTGGAATTCCTGCGCATCGGCACCAAGATGCCCGTGGTGCTGCCGCAGCGCATCACCAAGGATCTGGTGAAGATGCTGAAGAAGCATCATCCGCTTTTCATGAGCATCCATGTCACGCATCCCAAGGAGTTGACACCGGAGGTGAGCGAGTCTTTCGCACGCCTCGCCGATGCGGGCATTCCGCTGGGCAGCCAGACCGTGCTGCTGAAAGACATCAACGATGACATCGCGGTGATGAAGCCGCTGATGCAGGGCCTGCTGAAGCGCCGCGTGAAGCCTTACTATCTCTATCAGGCCGATCCGATCCGCGGCTCCAGCCATTTCCGCACCACGGTTGAGAAGGGACTTCAGATCATCGAAGGCCTGCGCGGCCACACCACCGGTTACGCCACGCCGATCTTCGCGGTGGATGCGCCGGGCGGCGGCGGCAAAATCCAGCTTGCGCCGGATTTCGTGGTGGGCCGCGATGGCGACGACCTTCTGGTGAAGAACTTCGAGGGTGGCGTCTATCGCTATCCCGATCCGGGCGGCGTACTGGGCGCGGACAAGGCGGCGCGGTAGCACCATGCGTATCGGCGTTACCTTCGATCTCAGGTCCGAATATCGCGCACTCGGTTATAGCGAAGAAGAGACGGCGGAGTTCGACAGCGAAGTCACCATCGATGCCATCTGCGACGCGCTGGAACATCTGGGCTGGCAGCCCGTGCGCATCGGCGGCGTGCGCAAGCTCACCGAAGCGCTGGCGCGCGGCGAACGCTGGGATGCCGTGTTCAATTTCTGTGAAGGGTTGAAGGGCCTGGCACGCGAGGCGCAGGTGCCAGCGCTGCTCGAAGCCTATGACATTCCGTTCGTCTTCTCCGATGCGCTGACCATGGCCATGACGCTCGACAAGAGCATGGCGAAGCATGTGGTGCGCGGATGCGGCATCGCCACCGCCGATTTCGCGGTGATCGAAACGCCCGGCGACATTGAAAAGATCGCGCTGCCGTTTCCGCTGTTCCTCAAGCCCGCCGCTGAAGGGTCCGGCAAGGGCGTAAACGCGAAATCGAAAGTGAACGATCGCGCGGAGCTTGCAGCTGTCGCCAACGAATTGCTGGAACGCTTTGAGCAGCCGGTGCTGGTGGAGACATTCCTTTCCGGCCGCGAATTCACTGTCGGAATCACCGGAACAGGCGCCGATGCCGAAGTGCTGGGCGTGACGGAAATTCGTCCGCTGCACAATTATGTCGGCGCGGGATACGGCTTCGAGAACAAGGACGCAGGCTGGGAAGACAAGGTCGATATCGTGCGCGCACCAGCAGAGGATGCGGCGAAGGCCGGCGCCGTGGCGCTGGCGGCGTGGCGGGCGCTGCGCTGCCGCGATGGCGGGCGCATCGACATCCGCTATGATGGCGAAGGCGTGCCGCATTTCATCGAGGTCAATCCGCTCGCGGGACTGCGCCCGGATCATTCCGATCTGTGTTTCATCGCCAATTATGAAGGCGTGAGCTACCGCCAGCTCATCGGCAAGATCATGGCCTCGTTCGACCGGCGCAATCCCCATCTGGTTTCCCGCCGCCAGGCTGCGTGATGCGCGTTTTGGTGCTGCATTCCGACGTTGCACCCGATGCGCCGCCGGAAGAGATGGATACGCTTCTCACCGCGCGCGCTATCGCCGATGCGCTCACCGCGCGCGGCCATAAGGCAGTTCTTGCGCCCTTTGCGCCGTCGCTCGATGCCTTGCGCGCCACGCTGGCCGGGACAGAACCCGATGTCGTCTTCAACATGGTGGAGCGCGCGCTCGGGCAGGATCAGCTTGCCGCCATTGCACCTGCGTTCCTGGAGCAGCTTGGCGTGCCCTGCACCGGCAACGGAGCGGCCGCGATTCTCGCCACGGGCGACAAGCCCTTCTCCAAGCAGGTGTTGCGCGGCGCGGGGCTTGCGACGCCCGATTGGTGCGAGCCGCCGCATTGGCGCAGGCTGAAGGATGGTGCGCGCTACATCGTGAAATCCGCAACCGAAGACGCCTCGCTCGGCCTTGACGATGGCGCGGTGGTGACGGGTGCCGATGCGGTGAAAGCGCGTGCGAAAGCATCCGCCGCGCGGCATGGCGGGCGGTGGTTCGCCGAAGCCTTCATCGAAGGCCGCGAGTTCAATATTTCCGTTCTGGAAGAAGGCGGCGTCTTCACGGTTCTGCCCATGCCGGAAATCCGCTTTGTCGGCTGGCCGGAGGGCAAGGTCCGCATCGTTGGCTATGAGGCAAAGTGGAACGACGACAGCCTTGAAAGCACCCATTCCGTCCGCCAATTCGGCGTTGAACGCGAAGAGCCGGAACTGGCGGCGATTCTGGCCGAGCTTTCAAAGCAGGCCTGCGTGCTGTTCGCGGTGCGTGGGTATGCGCGCGTCGATTTCCGCGTCGATGCAACCGGCGTGCCTCTGATCCTCGAACTCAATCCCAATCCCTGCCTCGATCCGGCGGCCGGTTTTGCCACCGCCGCCGCCGAAGCGGGGATCAGCTATGGCGATGTGCTTGAGCGAATTCTCCGCAACGCCTGCTGAACCCGTGCTCACGCTGCGCAATACTTTGCGCGCCAGCGACATCGATGCGGTCGCCGCGCTTGTCGCGCGCACCGGCGTTTTTAACGGCCACGAAATCGAGGTTGCGCGCAGCCTGGTGGAAGAAACGCTGCAGCGCGGCGAGCGTGCATCCGGATACCGCTTCCTGATGCTGGATGGCGACAGCGGGCTCGATGCCTATGTCTGCTTCGGCCCCATTCCCGGCACCTACACGCGCTTCGACCTTTACTGGATCGCGGTCGACCCGGCGGCGTCGCGCCGGGGACTTGGGCGGGCGCTCCTTCAGGCTTGCGAGCGGGCGATCATCGCCGAAGGCGGCACGCATCTTTTCATCGAAACGTCCACGACCGCGGATTATGTCCCGGCGCACGGGCTCTATGAAGCATGCGGATACACGCGCCACGCCACCGTTCCGGACTATCACGCCGATGGTGACGGCATGGCGATCTATGGCAAGAAGCTCGCCTAGACCGATTGCACGTTGCGCGACGCAATCGCCTTGTGACGCACGCGCTCCCGCCAGACGATCATCAGGCCCGACGCAATCACGATGCCGGCGCCCGTCATCACCAGCGTTTCCGGAATTTCGCTGAAGAGAAAATAGCCGAGCAGCACGGCCCAGACCATCGCCACATAATCGAACGGCGCCAGAAGCGAAGGTTCAGCATAGCGGTAGCTGAAGGTCATACAGATCTGCCCGATGCCGCCGAGCAGCCCGCACAGCACCAGCCAGAAGAGCTGTGCCGGCGAAAGCGGCACCGCCGCCCACAGCATCGACAGCGCACCTGCCACCGTGCAGGTGAGCATGAAATAGAACACGATGGTTTCGCTGCGCTCTGTCGTGCTCATCTGCCGGATGAACACCACGACGAAGGCGGCAAGCAGGGCGCCACCCAGTGCCATGGCAACGCCGGCGGAAAATCCATGCCCGAATATGGCGCGCACGCCACCATGCGGCTCGATCATCACCAGCACTCCAACGAAGCCGATGGCAACCGCGCCCCAGCGCCAGGGCCCGGCGGTTTCATGCAGAATGATCGCCGCCAGAACGACGGCAAAAATTGGCGCGGCGAACGAAAATGCGGTGATGTCGGCCAGTGGCAGAACCGCCAGCGCGCCGAAATTCAGGAACATCGAACACACACCTGCCGATGAGCGGATGAGATGGAACAGCGGCCGCGTGGTTCGCACCACATTCATCGGTCCAACGGTCCATGCCGAAAGCGCGAACAGCGGTACCATCGCGAATAGCGCGCGAAAGAAGATGGTTTCGCCGACAGGCACATTTCCGGCGAGCTTGATGGCGGCATACATGAGGGAGAAGGCGAGGGTGGCACCGAGCTTCAGCGCGATGCCGCGCGTTGGGTGTGTCACGTCCCTACAGCCAGCCCCGCCGCTTGAAGAACAGGTAGGGCAGCACGGCAGAAACGACCATGATCGCCAGCGACAGCGGATAGCCCCATGCCTCGTCCAGTTCCGGCATGAAATGGAAGTTCATGCCCCAGATGGAAGCAAACAGGGTGGGCGGCAGGAACACCATTGCCGCCACCGACATGATCTTGATGATGTTGTTCTGCTCGTTGTTGATGAGTCCGAGCGTGCCATCCTGCAGATAGCTGATCTTGCTCGTGAGATACGAGGTATGATCCTGCAGCGACTGCACGTCACGCGTCAGCGTTTTCAGATGCGCCTTTACATCCTTGTTGGTCTTGCCTTCGATCGCCTGTGTCAGGAAGGTGATGACGCGCGCGATGGTCAGCAGGCTTTCGCGCATCTTGCCGGTCAGATCGTGCTTGCGGCCAAGACGGCGCAGAATGTCGGTAAAGTCCCGCGTGCGCGGGCCGCTTACCTGCGGATCGAAGATCTCGCGCGAGGTCGATTCCACTTCCTGCCCCACGCGCTCCAGAACGTCGGCCATGCGGTCGATGATGGTATCGAGCAGGCCCATCAACACCGCTTCGGATTTCATCAGATGCACGACCGAGCGGTCGCAGCGCGCCGCAAAGGTGCGGAAGGGCTGCGGATCGATGTAACGCAGTGTGATGAGCTTGTCGCGCGCGAGCACGAAGGTGACCACGTCCGTCACGGGCCGCTCGGTATCGGTGGCCGACATGATGAGCGCGGTCATGAACACGCCGCCATCCTCCTGATAGAGACGGCTCGAAGCCTCGATCTCCTCCATGTCGGCGCGCGTCGGCAGTTCCATGCCGAGCAGGCTGTCCACGGCGCGCCGCTCATCCAGCGTGGGATTGAGCAGATCGAGCCACAGGCTGTCGGCGGGGATCGGCCCGCCTTCGGAAACGACGCTGCCCTTAAGCCCGCCGTTTTGCAGCTGATAGACTTTCAGCATGCGCGTGGCGCCCTTGCGTTTGAAGGTTTGGAACGGGTTGGAACGAGGCTGTACGGAAAGGGGCATAATGCCGCCCTGCCGCCCGGGGACCATACGCCTGTCTTTGGTGAAGTCAAACGGGTCTGATCAAGCTGTCCGGGCTGTGGATTTGGTGCGCGGTGCCTCTATCGCGGGCGTTCGATTTGCGGCGAATGTAGCGGTCGAGAATCTCTTCGCATGAGCCCGCCCCATGGCGCTGACCCGCCTGACCTTTGCGTTCATCTTTGGAATGCTGCGCGTTCGCAACCACACCGTCGTTCCCCTGCAGGAGGCCTCGCGCCGGCGCGCGATCACGCGCGCCACCGGCCTCGATAAAACGAAACTGCAAGCGTCCTATGCCTGGTGGCATGGCGCGGCGGACGAGGCCATCAGGTATTGGCGAGAGGTCGAGCAGGCGGAACCCTCCAATCCCGCCTGGCCAAACAAGATCGCGCAGGCCTTGCGTGAACGCGGCGATGTGGAAGAAGGCATCAAGACCGTTCAAGATGCTTTTGATCGTGGGATTGTGGATGAAGAGCTGGAATTGGCGCTGCTGCGCTTCGCGCGTCTTGGCCGCACGAATGCGCCGGTGGCCGATGCCGAAGCCATCGTGGCCGATCCCGGCGCATCGCCGAACAAAGTCTATCAGGCCGCCGCCTATCTTCTGGGCGAAAACCGTTTCGAAGCCGCACGCGCTGGTATGCGCCGGATCGAAGATCATCCTGCGTTCGGCTGGAACGCGAAATGCAGTCTGGCCGTGCTGGATGTTGTCGAAGAGCGCCGCGCGAAGGGCGGTGCGGATATCCCGGGATGGGTTTCGCCTGCGCGAAATTCCATACTCGTGCGCGAGCCTTCATCAGACACGCTCGTCGTAGGCTTCGCGCTGCCCTCAAGCGCGCTTGGCGTTCCTCTGAACGGGTTCCATGCGCTTCTGTCTTCGACGGGGGTGAATGCGCTTTATCTCTATGACAGCAAGCAGGTCTTCCATCTGGCGGGCACGGACCGGTTCGGCCCCGGCTGGCAGACGATGCTGGACGGTATCAAGGCGCTGGCGAAAGAGCTGGGGGTCAAACGGGTCGTCACCGTGGGTGGTTCGGCCACCGGCTATACCGCAATCCGCGCCGCGCTCGATCTGGAAGCCTTCGGCGCGATCGTGTTCGGCACGCAGACCCACATGCCGGAGAATGCCAACTTCGCCACCGCGCGCAGCGCATTTACGATCCAGCGCCTGCGGGCGCATGTGCGTCCAATGATGAGGAACCTCTATCATTTAATCCGCGATGCGAAGCATCGTCCGCGCATTGAAATCTTTTTCAGCCCCGGTGTGCGCCTGGACAGAATGCATGCCGCCAACGTTGCGGGTCTTGCAAACGTGAGGCTTCACGCGGTCGAAGGATTCGACCGTCACGACTGCCTGTCCGAAATGGTGAGGCGCGGACGCCGTAACCTGTTGGATATTTTCGAAGAGGTATGAAGCGTCAGCTAAACCCGTTGGTGAAATCGGCACTGGAAAAGTTGCCGGTCTCGGCGGCCGCGTGCGGTATTCTCCGCAGCTCAGGCTTGATCCAGTCCATGCGCGCGGCGTTCGGAAAACCCTGCTCGGGCTCGTGGATGAGCAAAGCTGCGCCGGCCACATGCAACGTCACGTACGTCTCCATTGAGAATCGAAATTCCAGTTCTCAGAAGATAATGCCCCAGATTAATGGCTGATGAATAGCGACCACGGATGGAAACGAAAGCGGCCGGCGTTTCCACCGACCGCTCTGCCATACTCAAATCGGGTAAGAGGCGATCAGGCTTCTTCGGAAACTGCCGGGCGCGGAAGCTAGCTCAGGGTGTAAGGGCCATCGGCATGTGAGAGGCTGAAGACTTCAGCGCGGACGAGGTCAATACGCTGGACCACCGGTTGTTCCCAAGCCTTACGGATCGAGGCTGAGTTGCGGGCAGATTGAGCGTCAACCGAAGGTTGATCCAAGAAGGGTGTGCGGGAGGTCACAGACTTGCTCCACTCCATATGGTGACTGAACTTTTTTTGACAAAAATCGAGCAATGTCAATTGTATAGTCGTGCAACCCGGAAACGAAAACGGCCGGCGATTCCGCCGGCCGCTTTCTTATGCGCAATAAGGGTATGTGGCGTTTCGGCCTACTCTGAAACGTCCTCTTCGCCCTCTTCCTTCGGACCCGCGCCCTCTTCGAACAGTTCCTCGGCTGCCGCTTTGGCTTCCTCGGCGTCTGTCTGTTCGGCGAGCACGTCTTCGCCGCGCGCCTGGCGCTCGGCTTCATCCTCGGTACGGGCAACGTTCACGGTGACGGTGACGCGCACCTCAGGGTGCAGCACCACCACAACCGGAACGAGGCCGATGTTCTTGATCGCCTTGTCGAGCGGAACCTGACCGCGGCTGATCGAGAACCCGGCGGCAGTGATGATATCCGCGATGTCCTTCGGGCTCACCGAGCCGTAAAGCTGACCGCGATCGCCTGCCTGACGCAGCAGCATGAAGGTTTTGCCTTCCAGCTTCTCGGCGACCTTCTGGGCTTCGCTCTTGCGCTCAAGATTGCGCGCTTCGAGCTGGGCCTTCTGGGTCTGGAAATATTCGCGGTTCGCCTTGGTGGCGCGCAGGGCCTTCTTCTTGGGCAGGAGGAAGTTGCGGGCGAAGCCGTCCTTCACCTTCACTTCGTCGCCCATCTGGCCGAGCTTTTCGACTCGTTCAAGCAGGATCACTTGCATGGCTGTGTCCTCACTTCACAACATAGGGCAGCAGCGCCATGAAGCGCGCGCGCTTGATCGCATTGGCGAGCAGGCGCTGCTTCTTGGTCGATACGGCCGTGATGCGCGAAGGCACGATCTTGCCGCGCTCGGAAATATAGCGCTGCAGCAGCTTCACGTCCTTGTAGTCGATCTTGGGCGCGTTGGCGCCCGAGAAGGGGCAGGTCTTCTTGCGACGGAAGAAGGGACGGCGCTGTCCGCCGCCACCGCCGCTGCGTTCGCCGCGATCTCCACGATCTCCGCGCTCCGCGCGATCTCCACCAAAGCTCATTGTTCGGTCTCCTTCGCCTCGGCGTTCGCCTCTTCGGGCTTGTCGCCGCGATCTTCACGCTCGCGCTTGGCTTTGTTCGAGGATTGCTCGAACTGGTCGACCTTTACGGTCATGTAGCGCAGCACGTCTTCGTTGATCTTGAGCTGACGTTCCAGCTCGACAACGGCATTCGACGGCGCGTTGATGTTGAGGAGCACATAGTGCCCCTTGCGGTTCTTCTTGATGCGATAGGCAAGTCCGCGCAGGCCCCAATATTCCTGCTTCTCGACCTTGCCGCCTTCGCCTTCGACGATGGTTTTGAGGTGGGTCGCCAGTGCGTCCACCTGCTGCGCGCTGATATCCTGGCGCGCGATCAGGAGATGCTCGTAAAGAGCCATCCCGTTCAACTCCCTGTTTTGGCTGCGGAACCGGGCGCGGCGGGAAGCCGGGCCGGGCTATGGATCGACGGGAAACCGGACCATCCGGCTGGACCCCCAAGGGGCCTCCCGCGACCGCAGTCGATTGAGCGCGGGCGTATAGCCGAAGCCCGGTTCGGGGGCAAGCTGGAAGGGCTGGAGGCAGAATGTTACGTCCGTAACAATCTTGGCCGCCCGCCGGCGCTAGTTTCCCGGCAGCCGCCGCACACACGAAGAATCAGGGAGTCCATTCATGGCCGCCGACCAGCCGACCGGGCCTTTCACCCCACCGCTGCCCGAGACCTATACCTCCAGAGGCGACATGGCCGAAGTGCAGGCGATGGTGGCCGCCGACGACCGGCAGGACTTCGATTTCGCCAATCGCGGCTTCATGGGCACCCGCAAGGATCCCAAGATCAAGCGCGCCGATGGCGTGGTGGCCTTCGATCTTGAGAAATACGATTTTCTCGAAGGCAGCGCGCCCGAGACGGCAAACCCGAGCCTGTGGCGGCAAGCAAAGATCCTGACCAAGCACGGGCTCTTCAAGGTCACGGATCGCATCTACCAGGTGCGCGGCTTCTGCGTTTCGACAATCTCGTTCATTGATGCCGGTTCCGGCTGGATCGTCGTCGATCCACTGACAACCGCCGAACCGGCAAGGGCCGCGCTCGATCTTCTGCATGAGCATGTTCATGCAAAGCCGGTGCTGGCCGTCATCTATTCGCACAGCCATGGCGATCACTATGGCGGCGTCGCGGGCGTCACCACGGCGGAGGACGTCGCGGCCGGCAAGGTGAAGATCATCGCGCCGCAGGGATTTCTCGAAGAAGCGGTGTCGGAAAACATCATCGCGGGGCCCGCCATGATGCGGCGCGCGCGCTATCAGTTCGGTCTGACGCTGCCGAGCGGACCGGAAGGTGAAATGACCTCAGGTCTTGGCCCCGGTCTGTCGCGCGGAACCATGTCGCTGATCGCGCCCACCGATCTCATCACCGAGACGGGCCAGCGCATGACGGTGGGCGATGTGACGATGATCTTCCAGCTTACGCCCGGCACCGAAGCGCCTGCCGAGATGAATTTCTATCTGCCGCAATTCCGCTCCGTATTCATGGCGGAAAACGCGAACCTGACGATGCACAATCTTCTGCCCGCGCGCGGCGCGCTGGTGCGCGATTGCAAGGCATGGGCGGACTATCTCACCGAATCCATCCGTCTCTTCGCGCACAAGAGCGACACCATGTTCGCCGCGCACGGCATTCCGCGGTTTGGCACCGCCGAGATCGTGCGCTTCCTGACGAGCCATCGCGATGCTTACAAATATCTGCACGACCAGAGCGTGCGGCTGATGAATGCGGGCTTTACCGCCGCTGAAATCGCCGAAGTTCTGAAGCTACCCGATGTGCTGGCGAAGCAATGGTTCAATCGCGGCTATTACGGCACGATGAGCCACAATTCGAAGGCGATCTATCAGCGCTATATGGGCTGGTATGATGCGAACCCCGCCAATCTCAATCCGCTGCCGCCCGAACCGGCATCCCGACGCTATGTCGATGCGATGGGCGGCACGGCGAAAGTGATGGAACTGGCGCAGAAGGCCGAGACCGCGGGCGAATTGCGCTGGGCGGCGACGCTTCTCAATCACGTCGTGTTTGCGGACGCTGCGAACACCGATGCCCGCGAAAAATTGGCGGCCATCTACACGCGGCTCGGCTTCCAGAGCGAGGCGGGCACCTGGCGCAACATCTACCTCACCGGCGCGCAGGAGCTTCGCCATGGCGTGATGCAATTGCCGCCAACTGCCGCAAACATCAGCATTCTGGCGGCAACCACCACGCCGATGCTGCTCGATTTCGCTTCGGTGCGCATCGATGCGCGTAAGGCGGCCGAGACCAGCTTCAAGATCAACATCGAGCTTACCGACCGGGGCGAGAAGATTCTCATCACTGTCGGCAACGGGGTGATGGTGCATGAACATGGCATACAGGACGCGGAAGCGGGCGCGACTGTGCGCATGGCGCGGCCGGCTTTGCTGATGACGCTTCTGGCGCGGATGCCGTCGGCGCCGATGGTTCAATCCGGTGACATCAAGATCGACGGCGACGCATCGCTCTATGAGACGTTGTGCGGATTGATCGAGCCGGTGAATCCGAACTTCAACATCGTCACGCCGTAAGCATCTTTGAATTCAATCGAAGGGCGCTGCCGCATGCGGCAGCGCCCTTGCTTTTTGGCCACGCGAGTCGCTGCACGCGGTAGCTGCGTTTTGGCCGACCGGCCCGGCGGGCGGGCCCGTCCTGTCGCCCCAGGGCATCAACAGGTCTCGCGTGTTGATGCTGAGCGATAGAATGCTCCGCCCGCGCGATGCATTCGTCAAATCAAATTCACCGTGCGCGCGATCACGATTTTCTGTCAGCGAAAGCGCCGCTGTGTTGTTGCAGGCGCGCACGATCCAGCACGGCAATCGCGCGGTACCGGGTCGCAATAATCTTTTGGTGCTCCAGAAGGCGCAGATGGATATTCACGGTCTTGCGGGAGAGCCCCGTCAACTCGGCAAGCTGAGCCTGTGTGACCGTCACGGTGTCGGCGCCGGCAGCAAGAATGGCAAGCCGTGCGGCGATACGTTCGGGCGGCGACAGATGAATGCTGGCGGCGGCGAGTTGCAGCGCGCCGGAAAGCTGTGAGTAGAGAAGCGCAGTAAAGCTGCGCCACACATCCGGTTCGCTGCGTGCAATTTCGGCCAGCGCCCGATCCGGCACATGCAACAGGCGCGACGGTTCGCCCGCAATCGCCGTCACAAGGCGCGGTCCGCCTCCGAAATGCGCGGCCTGGCCGAACAACTGCCCAGCCTGCACGATGTCGATCAGCCGCGCTTCCCCATCGGGCATGGTCATCAGAAGATGCACGGAACCTTCGAGCACGCCATAGAGCCCGTTCAGCGCGTCGCCCGTGCCATAGACCCATTGCCCGGCGGCTACGTCGGAAATGCGCGCCTTGGCGAGGAGTGCGTCGCGCAGCCGCGCGGGCTGGCGCGCGAACCAGCCACTGCGGGCGAGGATGCGCATATCGTTCTGCATACGCCATGATTGGAACGGACGGCGGCTTTGCGCAAATGGCGTCAGATCAGGCGGCCTTGCGCCTGCCCGACCGCACAGGCTTGCTGCCCACGAAGGATTCGCCAAGCTGCCTGATGCTGATGGCGTTCAGCGGGAATTCCAGCAGCACATGCATCAGGCTCAAGGACAGCAGCACGGTGAAGCCGAGCGTGTAGTCGTAGAGATAGCATCCCGTGGCAGCCGCGCTCAGCACTGCGATCGCAATCGCGCGCTGCTTGGGAATCCGGTTCCAGCGGATCACTTCGGCTTTCACGAACCAGTTGAGATAGTGGTAGGTGTAAACGAAGGACAGCAGGCCCGCGATGCGCGCGTCGAATTGCAGATGCGGAACGCCGATTACGGAGCCGAGGGCGGGCGCAACGCCGCCGAAATAGTAAGTGCTGAGACTGGCGAGCATCGGGATGGTTGTCTTCTCCGATGGCGGCGCGATCAGGATCGCTGCGAACGACACCAAGTACATCGCCACCAACGCGAATTGCACGGGCGATCGCGATTTCATCGCACCCGACAACATGAAGATGAAGGTGAAGAGGCTTACATGGATGATCGTGGGCAGCAGTGTTCCGGTGATGGCAAAGGCCTCCGGCGAGGCGATCAGCAGCGCCGTGGCGCATAGCGCCAGAACCGCCGCCACAAAGCGTTGCAGCCGTGAGGCTGGCGCCGAAGCCAGCACGGAACCGATCAGCGCCAGCCACACAAGCGCGCCATAGGTGCCCGGATGGCTGGTGAACAGCGCAACAATGGCGATCCCGACAAGGATCAGCGCAAGGTTGCGATGCGGCAGAAAATAGCTGCGGTCGTGCAGCCACGAGATCTCGGTCAGGTAGTGCGCCGGTCCCAGCACGGCGTAGGACAGCAGCAGAAGCTCAAACGGCAGCACATAGGACAGTGTCAGCGCGCCCAGCATGAGGGCGAGATGCGCCGCGTCCAGCCGTCCGATTTTGCCCATGCCCGCTGTCCCTCAAACCGCGAGGATTAAGCCTTTCCCGGCGTTTTGCCAAAGCAGACGGTAACGGCACCCCTTGCTTTGCGGGCCCTGCGCCATTAAAGCGCCAGCCCCATGACATCCGCCTCCACCCGCGCCTTCATCTTTCCCGGTCAGGGAAGCCAGGCCATCGGCATGGGCAAGGCCCTTGCCAACGCTTTTGCCGCCGCCCGCGAAGTGTTCGAGGAGGTGGACGAAGCTCTCGGCCAGCGCCTCTCGCGCCTGATGTGGGAAGGCCCCGAAGACCAGCTCACGCTCACCGAAAACGCCCAACCCGCCATCATGGCGGCCAGCCTTGCGGTGATCCGGGTGCTGCAGCGCGAAGGTGGCTTCGACATGGCCCGCCATGCGCGCCTCGCCGCCGGGCACTCGCTCGGTGAATACACGGCTCTCGCCGCCGCCGGTGCGTTCACGCTCGCCGAAACGGCGAAGCTGCTGAAAACGCGTGGTCAGGCGATGCAGGCCGCCGTGCCGGTGGGAGAGGGCGCGATGAGCGCGCTCCTCGGTGCGGAAATCGAACAGGCCGAAGCGCTCGCCAAGGCGTGCGTTGAGCAGGCCGGTGGTGTGTGCGTCGTCGCGAACGACAACGCGCCGGGCCAGGTCGTGATCTCCGGCACCAAGGCCGCCATCGACAAGGCGCCGGAAATTGCCAAGACCATGGGCATCAAGCGTGCCATGCCGCTTTCGGTGAGCGCGCCGTTCCATTCGCCGATGATGAAGCCCGCTGCCGACAAGATGGCCGAGGCGCTCGCGGCGGTTACGATCCGCCCGCCCGCATGCCCCATCGTCGCCAATGTCACGGCGGCGGAAGTGAGCGAGCCGGAAACCATCCGCCGCCTTCTGGTGGAGCAGGTGACGGGCCGCGTGCGCTGGCGCGAAAGCGTGCTGGCGTTCCGCGCGCTGGGCGTGGACACTGCCGTGGAAGCAGGCGGCGGCAAAGTGCTGACCGGCATGGTCAAGCGCATCGACAAGGACATTCAGCCGGTGAGCCTCGATACGCCCGCCGACATCGAAGCCTTTGCAAAAAGCCTATAAGGAGCAGCCATGTTCGACCTCACGGGAAAAGTGGCGCTTGTCACGGGCGCATCCGGCGGCATCGGCGGCGCCATAGCCAAGGCGCTGCACGCCCGAGGCGCGACAGTGGTTCTATCCGGAACGCGTGCTGAAGCCCTGGAGGGGCTCAAGGCCGAACTCGGTGAGCGCGCCTTTGTTGCCACCTGCAATCTGTCGGATGTGGCCTCGGTCGAGGCATTGCCAAAAGCCGCCGAAGCGGTAGCCGGCGCTCCCATCGACATCCTTGTGAACAATGCCGGCATCACGCGCGACAACCTTTTCATGCGCATGAAGGATGAAGAGTGGGATCAGGTGATCGCCGTGAATCTCACCGCGTCTTTCCGCCTGTCCCGCGCGGTGCTGCGCGGCATGATGAAGAAACGCTGGGGCCGCATCATCAACATCACTTCGGTTGTTGGCGCCACGGGCAATCCGGGGCAAGGCAACTATGCCGCCGCCAAGGCGGGGTTGGTCGGTATGTCCAAGTCGCTCGCCGCCGAAGTCGCCAGCCGCAATATCACGGTCAATTGTCTGGCCCCCGGCTTCATCGCTACGCCGATGACCGATGTTCTGAACGATGCGCAAAAAGAGGCCATCAACACCAAAATCCCCGCGGGCCGCATGGGCACGCCGGAGGAGATGGCGGCGGCGGTCGTCTTTCTGGCCAGCGACGAGGCCGGTTATGTCACCGGCCAGACCCTGCACGCCAATGGCGGAATGGCGATGATCTGACGCGAAATCAATGACTTATCCCGAATGTAGCGGGGCCGGGGGCTTTATGTTACCAAGCCCCCCGGTTTGCCCCGCGCTTCGATGAAGGCGGGCCCGGCGCCATGGCCCTTTTGAATGGCGCAGGAAACAACAAGAGGTATTGAAGTACCAATGAGCGAAATTGCCGAACGCGTGAAAAAGATCGTGGTCGAGCATCTGAACGTCGAGCCGGAGAAGGTGGTCGAGAAGGCCGCTTTCATTGACGATCTGGGCGCGGACAGCCTGGATACGGTTGAACTGGTGATGGCGTTCGAGGAAGAATTCGGCATCGAAATCCCGGATGACGCGGCGGAATCCATTGTCACCGTGGGCGATGCAGTGAAGTTCATCGAGAACGCGCAGGCCTGACACAGGTCATCGACTGAGACGTCCCGCCATTCCGGCGCGGCGCGAGAACAAATCCAAGGAGAGGGTTTCTAAAAAAATGAGCGACGTTGCAGACCGCGTGAAGAAGATTGTTGTCGAGCATCTGGGTGTCGAAGAAGCCAAAGTGACGGAAAACGCTGCGTTCATCGACGATCTGGGCGCGGACAGCCTGGATACCGTGGAACTGGTGATGGCGTTCGAAGAGGAATTCGGTATCGAAATCCCGGACGACGCCGCCGAGAAGATCGCCACGGTGAAGGACGCGATCGACTTCATTCAGGCCAACAGCTGATCTGACGGCCTTGCCATGCGCCGTGTCGTCGTAACCGGTTTAGGGCTCCTCACCCCGCTGGCATGCGGTGTGGAAGAGACGTGGTCGCGCCTGCTCGCCGGAAAATCCGGCGCAGGCCCGATCACCCGGTTCGACGCCAGCGATCTGGCGACGCGTATCGCCTGCGAACTGCCGCGCGGCGATGGCACGAACGGCACCTACAATCCCGACCAGTGGCTGGACCCCAAGGAACAGCGGCGCGTGGACGATTTCATCGTCTATGGCCTCGCCGCTGCCCAACAGGCCGTCACCGATTCCGGCTGGGTGCCGCAGACCGAAGATGACCGCTGCCGCACCGGCGTTCTGATCGGCTCGGGCATTGGCGGGCTGGAAGGCATTTCCGAAGCGGCGCTGCTCGTTCAGGAGAAAGGGCCGCGAAAGCTGAGCCCGTTCTTCATTCCGGGCCGCCTGATCAATCTTGTTTCCGGCTATGCCTCCATCCGCTTCGGCTACAAGGGCCCGAACCACGCCGTGGTCACCGCCTGCGCCACCGGCGCGCATGCGCTCGGCGATGCCGCACGCATGATCGCGCTCGACGATGCCGATGTGATGCTGGCTGGCGGCACCGAAGCGGCGATCTGCAAATTGGGCATGGCCGGCTTCAATGCCTGCCGCGCACTTTCCACCGCCTATAACGACACGCCGGAAAAGGCCTCGCGTCCTTACGACAGGGATCGCGATGGTTTCGTGATGGGTGAGGGCGCCGGCATGGTGATCCTCGAAGAATACGAACACGCCAAGGCGCGCGGCGCGAAGATCTATGCCGAGATCAAGGGCTATGGTCTTTCGGGCGATGCCTATCACATCACCGCGCCATCCGAAGATGGCGACGGCGGTTTCCGCGCCATGAAGATGGCGTTGAAGCGCGCCGATCTTTCGGTTTCCGACATCGACTATGTGAACGCCCACGGCACATCCACAATGGCCGATGGGATCGAGCTTGGCGCGGTTGAACGCCTGCTTGGCAATGCCGCGTCGAACGTTTCGATGTCGTCCACCAAATCCGCCATTGGCCATCTGCTTGGCGCGGCGGGCGCGGTGGAAGCGATTTTCTCGATCCTGGCCATCCGCGACCAGATCGTTCCGCCGACGATCAATCTCGATAACCCCGATGTCGAGACGAAGATGGATCTTGTGCCCCACACCGCGCGCAAGCGCGACGTGCGCGCGGCCATGTCCAACTCCTTCGGCTTCGGCGGCACCAATGCCGCGCTGATCTTCACAGCGGCAAGCTGAATTTCATGTGCTCCTGCGTAGAGGTGTGACGATGCGCCGGCTTCTAGTCGTCCTGCTGCTTGTGGCTGCGCTTGCGGGCGGGCTGTGGTTCTGGGAGGGCGCGAATTTTACCGCGCCCGGGCCTTCGCAAGGCCAGACGGTCGTACTGATCGCGCCGGGCGAAGGAACAGCCATCATTGCGCGCAAGCTCGAAAAAGCCGGTGCGATTTCCAGCGCCACGCTGTTCCGCGCCGGCGTGCGGTTGCGCGGGCTGCAAAGCCAGCTCAAGGCCGGGGAGTTCGCGCTTCCTGCCCATGCCAGCATGGAAGAGGTGGCGCGTATCATCGCCGAAGGAAAATCCATCCAGCATAAGATCACCGTCGCCGAAGGCCTCACCAGCCAGATGATCTACGACATCGTGAAGAGCGATCCGGTGCTGGTGGGCGAAGCAGGACCGGTGCCGGAAGAGGGCACGCTTCTGCCGGAAACCTATCTGTTCACACGCGGGGTCACGCGCGCCGAAATGCTCTCGCGCATGAAAAAGGCGCAGGACGATTTGTGGGAAAAGCTGTGGCCGCGCCGCGCCGCCAATCTTCCCTATTCCACGCGCATGCAGGTAATCACACTGGCGTCCATCGTGGAAAAGGAAACCGGCGTGCCGCGCGAGCGCGGGCACATTGCCGGGGTATTCGTGAACCGCCTGCGCCAGGGCATCAAGCTGCAGTCCGATCCCACGATCATCTATACGATCACCAAGGGCTATCCGCTTGGACGTGGCATCCGCGCCAGCGAGCTCGCGAAGATCACGCCCTACAACACCTATGCCATCACCGGCCTGCCGCCCACACCGATCTGCAATCCGGGCAGGGACGCCATCGCCGCCGTCATCAATCCGGCCGACACCAAGGATATTTTCTTTGTCGCCAATGGAACCGGCGGGCACGCCTTCTCGTCCACCATGTCCGAACACGAGAAAAACGTCTCGAACTGGCGCAAGATCGAGCAGGGTGAGAAGACGCAAAACCTTTCCCCGGCCAAGCCCCGGAAGTAAACTTCCGTCATGAGTCTCACAAGCATGACCGGCTTCGCCGAAAACCACGGCGCGCAAAGCACGTTGCGCTGGCGCTGGGAAGTGAAGAGCGTGAACGGCAAAGGGCTGGATCTGCGCCTGCGCACGCCGCCCGGTTTCGATGGCATCGAATTGCCCGCGCGCACGCTGGCCGCCGAACGCTTCAAGCGCGGCAGCCTGCAGGCGACATTGACATTGGAGCCGCAGGAAAATGCCCGCGGATTGCGCGTCGATCCCGCCGCGCTTGCCGCCGCCATCCGCATTGCCAAGGAGATCGAGCGCGACGCGAACCTGAAACCGGCAACAGCGGACGGCATCCTCGCGCTGAAGGGCGTGATCGTTCAGGAAGAAGCCGCCGTCGCCGATTCCGAGGAACGCGCCGCGCGTGACGCGGCTATACTCGACAGCCTGGCCTCGGCCTTTGATGCGCTGAGAAAGGCACGCAAGATCGAAGGCACCAAGCTGACTGTGGTGCTGAAAGATCAGATTTCCGAAATCGAAAAGCTCACACAGGAAGCCGGCAGACTGGCCGCAACCCAGCCCGCCGCCTTGCGCGAACGGCTGACCCAGCAGATCGCTGACGTCATCAAGGGCACCAGCGTCTCCGAAGAGCGGCTGGCGCAGGAAATCGCGCTGCTCGCCGCCAAGGCCGATGTGCGCGAAGAACTGGATCGCCTCGCCGCCCATGTGGAGGAGGCGCGCCGCATGATCGATTCCGGCGATGCCATCGGGCGCAAGCTCGATTTCCTCGCACAGGAATTCAACCGCGAAGCCAACACGCTTTGCTCCAAATCCTCCGACATCGCGCTGACACGCACGGGACTGGCGCTGAAGGCCGCGATCGACCAGTTCCGCGAGCAGGCGCAGAACGTGGAATGACGATGACAGAGGGGATCAAGCGGCGCGGCCTGATGCTGGTGCTCTCCTCGCCCTCGGGCGCTGGCAAGACCACGCTGTCGCGGCGGCTGCTCGAAACCGATTCCAACATCACCATGTCGGTTTCCGCCACCACCCGCGCCATGCGCCCCAATGAGGTGGACGGTCAGGACTATTTCTTCGTGGATGCGCCGAAATTTGAAACCATGGCGAAGGATGGCGCGTTTCTGGAACACGCCACCGTGTTCGGCAACCGGTATGGCACGCCGAAGAAGCCGGTGATGGATGCGCTCGCAGCAGGCAGGGATGTGCTCTTCGACATCGACTGGCAGGGGACGCAGCAATTGAAGGAACAGGCGCGCGAAGATGTGGTTTCCATTTTCGTGCTGCCGCCGTCGCGCGAGGAACTGGAGCGCCGCCTGCGCAGCCGGGCACAGGATTCCGAAGACACGATCCAGCAGCGCATGGCCAAGGCGAACGGCGAAATCAGTCACTGGCCGGAATATGATTACGTCGTGCTGAACAGCAATGTGGTGCACGCGCTCAGCCAGATCGAACAGATCCTGGGTGCGGAGCGTGCGCGCCGCACGCGCCTCATTGGCATCAGTGAGTTCGTGGCGCAGCTGACCGAGGGCTGACGGCGGGCATGAACCTCGACTGGATCACCGTTGTCGGAACGCTGGCCGCACTATGCTCGACATTGAGCTTCGCGCCGCAGGCGTGGAAGGTGGTCGTGTCCCGTCACACCGCCGATATCTCGGCCCGCATGTATGTCCTCACCGTCACGGGATTCGCGCTCTGGACCGCCTATGGCATTGCGCTCGGCAAATGGCCGCTGATTGCCGCAAACAGTATCTGCCTGCTTCTTTCGGGTTTCATCCTCACGATGAAGCTGCTGCCCCAGCGCAAGAAGGACGCGGTGAGCGAAACGATCGAAAAGGCGATAGAACCGTAGCGTCGAAACAGTCGACGTTACGCGATATGCAGCCGGTAAACCCGCGCCGCCGTTCCGGAGAAGAGCGCCGTCTTGTCGTCCGCCGATGCGCCCGATGCAATACGCTTGAACGCATTCCAGAGCGCATCGTAGGTCGCGCCGAAGCGGTCCACCGGGAAATTGCTTTCGAACATGCAGCGCTTGGCGCCGAAGGCTTCGATGCAGGGCTCGATATAGGGCTTCCACATCGCGGCAAGGGATTGGGAGGTTTCGTCCGGTCCCGCCATGCGCTCGCGGAATCCGAGGAACGGCATGGGCAATCCGCCCAGCTTCACCACCACGTTCTGACATTTGGACAGCGAGAGGATGCTTTCCTTCCACGCGCCATAGCGATCATCGCGCTTGCCTTTGTACGCGCCGACGCCAAGCGGCGTGCCCACATGGTCGAGAACGATTGTGGTTTCGGGGAATGCGCGCGCCAGATCGATCACATCGGGCAGTTGCGGTTCAAGCTGCCACGCATCGAAGGAAAGGCCGAGTTTGTGCAGGACCTTGAAACCTTCGCGGAATTTCGGATCGCGATAAAGCCCTTCGGGCACGCGCCCATGCAGCGGCCCAAGCACATTCGGGTCCGCATCCCAGGAACAGCTTTGGCGAATGCCGCGGAAGCGTCCGTGACCCGCCGCGATATGCGAACGCAGCACATCTTCGACAACATCCGGCGATTGGCGAAGATCGGTGTGCCCCACAATGCCAAGGCACGCGCGCACACCGCCATAAAGTCCGCTCGCCGTCATCGCGGCGACGCCGTTCACAAATTCGGTCTCGCCGACACTGCGCAAGGGCTCCGGCCCGTCGGCGCGGTACATGGCGCCGCATTCCATATAGACGGTGGCGCGAATGTTGTGGCCGCTTCGAAGATCGGCCAGCAACTCATCCAGCAGATAGCGCGGGATGTTGCGGATGATATCCATGAAGCCGTGATCGGAGTGCGGCAGGTTTTTCAGGATATCGGTCGGCCGGTCCCACAAATGATGATGCGGATCGACGATCGGAAGATCGGGTTCGAGGATGTGTTCGGGCATTGCATCACCTCGTTGTCATCCCCTTCTCCTCGCGCCGTCTTGCGGCACTCGGCCGGGGATGACAGGCGCAAATTCACGGCGTCAGGATCACGCGGCCCGTGACCTTGCCGGCAACGAGATCTTCCAGCGCCGAATTGGCTTCGGACAGCGGGCGCTTGGTGTAGGGGATGGGGTCCACCTTGCCTTCGCGCACAAGCTTCATCATCTCCTGCGTGTCGGTGAGCGAGCCCACCATCGAGCCGCCGATCGAAATCGTGCGGAACGGGAACATGGGCAGCGGCATCTGCATCGCGCCGCCGAAGAGGCCGACAATGATGATCTTCCCACCCCGGCGCACCGTCTGGCTCGCAAACGCAAAGGTTTTTTCGGAGCCGACAAAATCGACAACAGCGTAAGCGCCGCCGCCGGTATCGGCCATCAGCTGCTTGGCCGCTTCGGGGTCTTTGGTGTTGTAGGTCTTGCTGGCGCCAGCCTTCTTTGCCGCTTCCAGATGGCCATCAATGATATCCGCAGCGAGCGGGCCCCAATCTTTTCTATTTTGGGCGAACATAGCCTTGGCGAATTGCACGCCCATCATGCCGACGCCGCCGCAGCCGAGCACGAGCACCTGATCGTTCGGGCCAAGCTCGCCGACCTTTTTCATGGCGGCATAGGCGGTGACGCCGGAGCACATATAGGCCGCGCCCAGCGCGGGATCAGTCTTGCCGTAATCAATGAGGTAGCGCGGATGCGGAACCATGCAGTGCGTGGCATAGCCGCCGGGGCAGCCGTTGGAGCAGCCGAGCTGGCGCGGGCCGCCGACACAGATGTTCTCTTCGCCGCGCAGGCACGAGGGGCACTTGCCACAGCCAATCCATGGAAACGCGGCGTAGCGCGCGCCGATCTTGATGTCTTTCACTTCGGGGCCGACGGCGATCACTTCGCCTTCGATCTCGTGGCCGAGCGTGTGCGGCAGCTTGATGTTCGCCATCGGAAGCTTGTTGCCGCCGCCGAGATCGAAATAGCCGTCATGGATATGCACGTCCGAATGGCAGACGCCGGCATTATGCACTTTCAGCAGCACTTCCGTGCCCTGTGGCGTCGGCGTCGGCGTTTCGATGGCCTGAAGCGGCTTGCCAAATTCGGTGACGGCCAGGCTCAGCATGTTTCTCTCCCGGTTGTTATGATCTTTTGTCAGTCTGGCATGGGAAACGGCGGCGGCTCAACGGTTCTCGCAGCGTTCACGGAAGGCGCGCGCAAGCGCCGCAAACGCCGCGACGGAAAGCCGCTCAGCCCGGAGCGTGGGGTCGAGCCCGGCGGCGGCGATCAGGCCTTCCGCATCGGCGTCGAGGGTTTTCAGCGATTGCCGCAGCATCTTGCGCCGCTGGCCAAAGGCGGCGGCTGTCACTTTTTCGAGATCGCAAAGGCGCGCGGGCGCGACAGGCTCAGGCAGCGGGTCGATGCGGACCACGGCAGAGGTGACTTTCGGCGGTGGCGTGAACGCCTTGGGACCGACATCGAAAAGTATCTTCGCCTTGCTGCGCCATTGTGTGAGCACGGAGAGCCGCCCATAGGCCTTGGTTCCCGGTTGCGCCACCAGCCGCTCCGCCACCTCGCGCTGGAACATCAGCGTCATGCTGAGCCAGAAAGGTGGCCAGCCATCTTCGGCGAGCCAGTTCACCAGCAATGAACTGCCGATGTTGTAGGGAAGGTTGGCCGCGATGCGCACCGGTCCCGTGAAAAGAGTGCTCTCATCGATGGCCAGCGCATCTTCATTGAGAATGTCGAGGCGGCCTGGATAGGCGCGTGCAATGTCCTCCAGCGCGGGCAGGCAGCGTTCATCGCGCTCCACCGCAATCACACGCGATGCGCCTTCCGCCAGCAGCGCGCGCGTCAGCCCGCCGGGGCCGGGGCCCACTTCGTAGAATGTGCCGCCATCGTTTGCGCCCGCCGCCCGCGCGATCTTGCGGGTGAGATTGAGATCGAGAAGGAAATTCTGGCCGAGCGATTTCTTCGCCGCCAGATCGTAGCGCGCGATCACATCGCGGAGCGGCGGTAATGGATCAGCGGAATCGGGCATTGGCCATCTGTGCGGCAAGTTCGATGGCGGCGATCATGCTGCGCGCATCGGCCTTGCCCTGTCCGGCAATGTCGAGCGCAGTGCCATGATCGGGCGAGGTGCGGATGATGGGAAGGCCGAGCGTAACGTTCACACCATCCCAGAACGCGAGTGTCTTGAGCGGAATCAGTGCCTGATCGTGATACATGCACAGTGCCGCGTCGTATTTCGCGCGCGCTTCGGCGTGGAACATCGTGTCGGCGGGAAGAGGTCCGATGACATTTGCGCCGCGCGCCTCGAGGGCTTCAACAGCGGGCCGGATGATGGACTGTTCCTCGGTACCGATTTCGCCATCTTCACCGGCATGAGGGTTGAGACCGGCGACGGCAAGGCGTGGGGCAGCGATTCCGAAGTCGCGGCGCAGGGCTTCGATGATGATGGTTCCGGTCTCAACAATGCCATCAACGGTGAGGAGCGGGGGCACGTCCTTGAGCGGAATATGAATGGTATAGGGCACGACGCGCAGCCCGGCGCCGGCCAGCATCATCACCGCGCGCGGAGCGTTGGTTAGGTGTTCCAGATATTCCGTGTGGCCGGGGAATTGGAAGCCGCCAGCCAGCATCATCGCTTTGTTGATCGGCGCGGTGACGATGCTTGCCGCACGTCCTGCCATCGCTTCACCAACGGCATATTCAATGGCGCCGCTCACGGCTTTCGCGTTTTTCGGATCGGTGCGTCCGGGTGTGCGCTTTGCCGAAAGGCCGGTATCGACAAGTGCGTCGCCGGGAATGGAGCCGCACGCGCGAAACACATCGGCACTGCCCACAAGTTTCAGCGGACGATCGCCCGACTTGCCGCCGAGCTTATCGAACGCAGCCACGGCGACTTCCGGACCGACGCCGGAAGGATCGCCCATCGTGATGAGAATCGGTGCGTGTTCCGCCGGTTTCGGATCAGCGAACTTGGACATCGGCATTGCGCCGCAGATCGCGCATATACCGCCGCGCCAGCACGCCGATCTGCTCTTCGAAAAGCTGACGCTGAATTTCGTCGCGCGTCGGCGGCGTCCAGGTTGTGATCTTTGGTGCGGCCTTGTCGCAGCGAACGATGATTTCCACGCCCGCGGCTGACAGGAAGGGCTGCGTCGATTCACCGGACTGTGTGGACTTGAGCGCCGTCTGCATTTCGCCGCTGAGGTCCGTGAGACGCATCACGCCGAGGTTCATGTAAACCGCACCCTTCATCTGGGCCACGATTTCCCCGAGCTTTTCGCAACCGTTGAAATGCTGGCGAAGCATGCCTGCGGCCTGCAGCGCGTTGTCACGCAGCGCCGCCGGCGGCTTGGCGCCGATGGGCAAAAGAACGCGTGCCAGCGGCAATGTTCCCGGTGGCGTCGCGGGCGCGGGCGCCTCGACTTTCGCCACTGTTCCCTGTGGCTCAAAACGCTGACGCACGAAGAGGATGTAATATCCCCCGGCCGCACGGATCGGCTGCGAGACTTCGCCGGTGTGCATCTTCATCAGTTGGGTATTCAGTTCCGGCAGAAGCTGGCCCTCGGTCACGAGGCCAAGATCGCCGCCCTGTGCGGCGGTCGGGTGCTGGCTCAACTGCCGGGCAACGGCATTGAAGGGGGCGCCTAGGCGAAGCTGCTCCTCGATGTCGTCCATCTTCTTGCGAATCTTGTCGTCGTCTTCCGGGTTGTCCACCTGCAGGAAGATTTCCGCGACACGGAAATGCGGCTTGTCGGCGCCTTCGTTGATGCGGCGCATTTCGGAATCCACATCCTCGGGCGAGATGTCCACGCGGTCGCCATACTCGCTTTGCACGAGCTTGCTCCACGCAATCTGGGCCGCGATTTGCGCGCGCAGCGTGGCCATATGAACGCCTGCATCACCCAGGATCGCTTCGAGCTTCTTCTTGTCGAGGCCGTTTTCGGAAGTGATGTTCTCGATGGCCTTGTCGACTTCGGAGCTTGATACCGTGACGTTCTTCTTCTGCGCTTCCAGAAGCTGCAGGCGTTCGTCTTCAAGCTGCTCCAGAACCTGATCGCGCACCTTCTTCATCATGTCCTCGGTCGGCTTGATGCCTGACGTGGCCATGAAGAGCGCCATGCGCTGGCGCAGATCGTAATCGGAGATGACGGAATCGTTCACAATTGCCGCGACGCCGTCGGCGTGATTCACGACCGTTACGGTCTCGTCCACTTTGCCCTTGGTTTTCGCCGTCTCGGTTGTGGCGGTCTTGGTCTGTTCGGGCGTCTCGGTCGCCGCCGGAGCAGCGGTTCCAAACGCGAATGCCAGAGCCGCAACAAGGGCGCCAGCCGTGGCTGTCATGCGATGTTTTGCGTTCAAGGGACTGGTCTTTGCCTGTTTGCACTTCGGTTTTTGGGCCGCCCGCGTCCCCGTCCAGCGTGGGCTCCGCTTGGCCGCGAGAATAAGCAAAATCCTTGTGGATTCAAGGCGTGGTGAAAATGTGGCGGGGGAACAGATCGGAGGGCGTATCGGGCTTGTCGTCGGTTTTCAGCTTGATCCGGAAGAGGATGGAGGTGGAGGGCGGCACGTCGCGGTCACGCGTGAATTTACGCAGATAGGACACGGAAAACCTCAGGCATTCATCGTCATAGCCGATGCCATATTCGGTATCGAGCATCTGGTCCTTCTCCAGATCGCGGCGCGCGCCCGCGAACAGGGACCAGTGATCGGTGATACCGGCCACTGCCTCGCCATTAACCTCTTCACGAGGATTAAGGCCCAGCGTCAATGTCTTCTGGTTCAGGCGCACGTAACTGACGGTCAGCGAAGATCGGCCGAAGGTGCTGTCGAGGTAGACTTCATTGCGGCGGATGCTGCCGTTTGACTGATCGATGTCCACGCGATGGGTCAGGCTCAGATGCGGCGGGAATTTGATCGTGAGGCGGCCCACCACATCGGACCGCTTGCCGTCGAGACCGGAGTTTACCGGAAACAGCTTGATCGGCTTCAGGCGGATGCTTTCGCCCAGCAGCAATTCCACAGAGCCTTTTGAAAAATAGGCTTCGGTGCGCAAACCGAAATTGGCGCGCGGTCCTGGCTCCCAGATGTCGTAGCCGGGCAGGCGATCACTGCGGAAGATGTCGGTTTCATCGAGTTCGAAATCCGCCGAATCCTCATTCGGAATTCCGGATGGATTGCCGCCATAGGGTGCGGCGATCAATTGCATGATCGGCTCGACCACCAGTGCATTGCCGTTTGCTCCGGAGATGAAGGGCCATCGCCATTCCAGCGTGGCATAAGGCAGCCCGCGCGTGATGTAGCGCGTCTTCATCGGCAAAAGTTTGCCGAGCGTGTCGAGCGCCGCCGGATCGTCGTTGGAGACGCGATAGGCATCACCACGCATGTCGGCGATGAAGGAAATGAGTTGCCCGTTGGCGGTGACGAAGGGAAGCCGATAGTGGATCTCCGCACTCACGCGCTGGCTGTCCGCCCCGAAACTGCGTTCCAGAGAAAGCGTGTTGAGGTCGAAACGGAACTGGCCACCGAACAGTTTGCGCTGCGGGATGTAAGTGTACTCGATCATCGGCAGCACGAAGGGGATCGTGCTCGGCTTGTCGCTGGAACGCAGGCCCTGAAAATAGAAGCCACTGATGGCGAAGCGACTGCGATCCTGAATGCCTTCAACGAAAAGATCGCTGACCAGGCGGTCTTCGGTGGAGATGTCGTAGCGCTTCAGGAAGGTGTCGTTCGAAGAAAGCTGAACGTCGTAGCCCGCCGTCCAGGTATCGGTGATGCCGACCCGTCCGGAGCCGAAGAGGGAGGAATAGGTCTGATCGCGCGTTCCCGCCAGACCGCCCTTTGGATTGTAGGCGATCGACGGTTGCAGCCACATGCCGCCGTTCTGCCACCGCTCACGGTATTCGCCGCGCAGCAATTCGCCGCCTTCGGTGGTGATCGTCGGCGCGATGGTGAAGTCGCGGGAGTCCGTGAGCGACACATACAGAGGAAGCTGGATGAACTGACCGAGCGAACTGGACGAGCCAAGTGATGGCGCCAGCAGGCCCGTCTCCCGTTTCACCGAAGGATCGGCAAGGCTGAAGTAAGGGGTGTAAAGGATGGGAATGCCGAAGGCTTCGAGGATTGCATCCTGAAAGCGGATGCGGTGTTCGTTCTGGTCATAGACGACACGGTATGCCTTCACCTGCCATAGCGGCGTGCGCTGGCCGGGCTGATTGCAGATTTTGCAGGGCGTGTAGGCGGCACGGCTGGCCACCGTCTTGACGCCGCCGGTGCGCGTGGCATGGGCGGCAGCAAGCCGTCCGTTCTCGCCGATATAGGCCGAGAAGCCCTCCAGAATGCCATCGCGCATCTGGTCCTTGAGCGTGACTTCGTTGGCAAAGGCGACATTGCCATCGGGCGTCAGGACGCTGACATCACCCACCGCTTTCACCGTGTCGGTCTTCTGATCGTAGATGACCTTCCGTGCGATCAGAATCTGGCCGTTGTAATCGACCTCGACATTGCCCTGCGCGGTCACCTCGGAGGCGTTGATGTCGTAGACGACTTCATCGGCGCGCAGCAGGACGTTGCCGTCGCCCTTGGGCACCAGCTTGTTGGCAGCATGAGACGGCGCCGCAATGAGTGCGGCGGCGGTTGCGGCAAGAAGGAGGGCCCGCGTGCGCAGCGCCATCAACCGTCCTCCTGATGGAAGACAAGCGTCATGCCCAGAAGGATGGCCGTGGCGGCGGGCGCGGCGGCTGCCAGCAGCGGCGGCAGAATTCCGGATTCGCCAAGCGCCTGTGTGAGATCGCCGAAGAAATAGACGCCGAAACCGCACAGCGCGCTGTAGAGCACGACCTGCCCCATGCCGCCGAGGCGCGCGAGCCGTAACGAGAAGCTCGCGGCCATGAATACCATCGCGGCAAACATCGCGGGCAGAACCAAAAGCGAGTCGAAATAGAGCCGGTAACGGGTGGCGGAAAATCCTGCCTGTTCGGCGGTTGCGATGAAGCGCGGCAAATCCCAGAAGGAGATCGTGTCAGGCGATGCAAAGCTTTCCTGAATTTGCGAAGGGGTCAGCGTTGTCGGCAAATCGTAAAGCTCTTCATGACGCGGCGCGCCGTCCGGTCCGCTGACCCATGCATTTTTCAGAAGCCATGCGCCGGTGCTGAGGGTGGCGGACTTGGCCTCGATGCGCCCCAGAAAATGATCGGCCTCTCCGTAGAGGAAGATGATGACCTCTTCCAGGCGCACGCCCTGATCGGCCACACGCAGCGCATGGATCACCGACTGACGCTGGGAATCGCCCTGCCGTAGCCACAGCCCGTTACGCGACACGGCAAGCTGCGATGCCTGCCCGCGGATATACTTGGCCTCAAGACCCGCATACTGAACCAGAAGGCGTGACGAGATCGGCGTAAAGATTGTGACCGTCACGACGCCAAGAAGCACGGCGACCGCCAGCGGCGGGGCCAGAAGATTCCAGGCCGAAACGCCAGCCGCACGCACCGCGATCAATTCCTGGCTGCGGGACAGCCGCACAAATGCGAACACGCCGCCCAGAAGCACCGCGAAGGGCAGAAGTTTCAGGCCAAGGTCGGGCAATTGCAGCGCCGCCATGCCAATGATCGAAAGCGTCGGTACCTGCTTGCCAGACGTTTTGGTGAGCAGGTCCACGATATCGATGGAGTAGGCGAGGAAGATGAAGCCGCTTAGAACTGTACCGACACCGGCCAGAAACTGCTGCGCGAGATAGCGGTAAAGCGTCCACGACCAGATCACGGCGCATTCTCCATGGCGGCTGGCGCCCTGCGTCCGAAAATGCGTGCGAAATCGATATCGGCCAATGCAGCGGCGGCAATCCCCGCGCCAAGCGTTGGAATGAGATAGAGCAGAATCCCCAGATAGGGATTGCGACCCGCAAGGCTCACCGCGCCGTAGCCAACCAGACGCAGAAGCCCTGCAGCGGCCGCCGCCGCCGTAAGACGCAGCACATTGGCGCCACGTGCGCGCCGTCCCCGTGTGACGGCCACGAGCGCGATCAGCGCAAACGCAATGCAATAAAGCGGCGCGGTCAGGCGGTTATGCGCTTCGGCGATAAACATTCTGCGCGCCTTTTCCTGGCGCGGATCCTTCGGCAGGTCGGGCCACAACAGTTCGGGCAGGTAGCGCTCGCTGGCTTCGCGCACCTTGCGCGGGCCGGTGTCGCCAAACTGGTCGAGGTCGAAGACATAGCGTTCGAATTTCAGCACGGAAAGCTGCGCGCCACTCTTGCCGCTTTGCTCGATCGTACCGTCCTGCATGATGAGGCGTGCGCCAGCCGGGGTCTGTGCCAGCACGCCGCTCTTGGCCAGGTAGGAGGTGGGGTTTTCGGGCTTCCGGTTGTCGTGAACCAGAATGCCGCGAATATGCCCATCGGATGAAAGCTCGCGCACGAATACGGTCAGCCCGTCGGCCGGCGTGTTGAACATGCCTTCGCTCAGCACGGCAGCACCGATATCGGCGCGGATGCTCATGACCTTGTCCTTCATCGTGCGCTGGCCGAGCGGCATCAGATAAAGGCTGCACAACCAGGTGAGCAGCATGACGATGGCTGCGGCCACCAGCACGGGAACCGCCAATTGCGCCCGGCTGTAGCCAGCCGAAGACATGACGACGAGTTCACTCTCGGAATTCAGTTTGTGCAGCCCGTAGAGCGTTCCTGCGAAATAGGCGAGCGGCAGGATGATCACCAGGAGCGTAGGCAGCAGAAGGATCGTGAGCCAGACGAAAGTGGGTGCCGACTGGCCGCGATTGATGACAAGATCAAGCAGACGCAGCGACTGCGACAGCCACACCACGGATGTGAGCAGGAACGCAAACAGTCCGATGGGCTCAGCCAGCTGGCGCAGGACATAGATCGACAATCGCGGCATCGTGATTCCAGTCGCCAGCAGCCGGAGCGAGCGGGCTTTCGCCCCGTTGCGGATTCGGCCTAAACTAACATTTCAGGACCGCCACTCGGCAATCCCGCCTCCCCATGCCATCCCCCTGAATTTCAAGGATTTCATGGGCGTGGCCCGCAGGCCAGCCGTCATAAAGCACACCGGAGATGAATATGCAGTTTTCCTTTGCCGCACTGTCCACAGCCGCGGAGGGCGCGCTCGTTGTGGCCGCTACCGCTGGCAGCAATCTTCAGGCTTCTGCCACGGCGGCGGACAAGGCGATGGGCGGGGCCATGACACGGGCCCTAAAAAGCGGAAAGTTCACCGGCAAGGCCGGGCAGGTTCTGGAGTTCATGGCGCCGTCTGGTCTTTCGGCCTCGCGCGTCCTTTTGGTGGGACTGGGCAAGGCCGAAGAATTCGATGCGAACGGCGCCGAACATCTGGCCGCCAGCATGACCGGCCGCCTTCTGACCAGTGGTGAAAAGGCGCTGACCTTTGCCATCGATCTGCCGAAGGGCAGCAAGCTGAAGGCGTCCGCGCTGGCCGCGCATCTGGCTTCGGGCGCGAAGCTGCGCAGCTACACGTTCAATACCTATCGCACCAAGAACCGCGAGGACTTCGAACCGACCCTCAAGACCGTGACGGTTGGCACCACGGACGCCGCCGGTGCGCGAAAGGCGTGGAGCGCGCTCGACGCTGTCGCAGAGGGCGTCTTCTTCGCCCGTGATCTGGTGAACGAACCGCCGAATGTCCTTTACCCGGTCGAGTTCGCGCGCCGCGCCAAGGCGATGTCCAAGCTCGGGCTCAAGGTCGAAGTGCTCGGTGTTGCCGAGATGAAGAAGCTCGGCATGGGCGCGCTTCTGGGCGTCGGGCAGGGCAGCGATCACGAAAGCCAGCTTGTCGTCATGGAATGGAACGGCGCGAAGGGCAAAAAGGGCTCGCAGCCCATTGCCTTCGTGGGCAAGGGCGTGTGCTTCGATTCCGGCGGGCTTTCGCTGAAGCCCGGCGCCTCCATGATGGGCATGAAAGGCGACATGGGCGGCGCCGCCGCGGTGAGCGGCGTGATGCGCGCGCTGGCAATGCGCAAGGCGAAGGTGCACGCGGTCGGCGTGATCGGCCTTGTCGAGAACATGCCGTCAGGCAAGGCGCAGCGTCCCGATGATGTGGTGACATCCATGTCGGGTCAGACCATCGAAGTACTGAACACCGATGCAGAAGGCCGCCTCGTTCTGGCCGATGCGCTGTGGTACACGCAGACGCGCTTCAAGCCGAAATTCGTGATCGATCTGGCGACGTTGACCGGCGCCATCATGGTGGCGCTCGGCAACGAGCATGCGGGTCTGTTCTCCAACAACGATCAGCTCTCGGCGCGCATCTGCGAAGCCGGCGCAAATTCTGGCGAGCCGGTGTGGCGTCTGCCGCTTGCGAGCGGCTATGACAAGCTCATCAAATCCAAGATCGCCGACATGAAGAATATCGGCGGGCCTAATGCGGGCTCCATCACCGCCGCCCAATTCCTGCAACGCTTTATCGACAAGACGCCCTGGGCGCATCTCGATATCGCAGGAACCGCGTGGCAGGACGGCGAGGCCAAACCGCTTTATCCGGGCTGGGGCACAGGCTGGGGCGTGCGGCTTCTCGATCGCCTGGTGGCAAACCACTACGAAGGCTGAGCCATGAGCGAGGTGTGGTTCTACCACCTCGAACGCAGCAGTCTCGACACCGTGCTTCCCGATCTTGTCGAGAAAACGCTGGAGCGCGGCTGGCGCGCGCTGATCATCTGCGACACGGCGGAGCGCGCGAGCGCGATCGATTCGCTGTTGTGGACCCATGACGATCAATCCTTCCTGCCCCACGCGCAGGCAGGCGAGGGCGATCCGGCGCGCCAGCCTGTCCTGATCGGCGTGGAGCAGGACAATCGCAACGATGCCAACGTGATGTTTCTGGTTGGAGGCGCTGTTCCCCATGCCTGGGACAGCGAAGCCATCAGCCGGCTTTCGCGCGTGATACTGATATTCGACGGGCGTGACAGCGAAGCGCTCGCGCAGGCGCGCGATGCGTGGAAGCAGGCAGGCGCCGCCGGTCATGCTGTGACCTATTGGCGGCAAAGCGCAGGTGGCAAATGGGAAAAACAGGCCTGAACACAGATATGGCCGAGGGTTGACAAGCCAGCGCAAGTTGCGCCCCTTCCCTTACGGGGCAAATCGGGGCGAATGCGTAAAGGAAGCGCCCACATGTCGATATTTTACGGTTCCGGCCTGATTGTTCTGCTGATCCAGATTGCGTGCGCCTGGCATGTCTATCGTACCGGACGCCCCATGCTCTGGATATTGCCGATCATCTTCGTGCCGCTGCTCGGCTGCGGCTTCTATGTGCTGTTCGAAATTCTGCCGGAATATGTCAACGGCGCGTCGGCCCGCCGATTTGCCGACAATGTGACGAGCGTTGCCGATCCGGGGCGCGCCTATCGCGAAAAGAAGCGGCAGGTGGCTTTGGTCGGTTCCGCACAGGCCAAGCGCGAACTGGCCGACGAATGTATCAAGCGCGGACGCTTTCAGGATGCCATCGAACTTTATGAAAGCGCGATGGCGGCTGGCTTCGCGGATGATCCGGCCTTTCTGCACGGACTGGCGCGGGCCAAGCTGCTGGCAGGCGAGGGCGCGGCGGCGCAGGCGTTGTTCGAGAAACTGAAAGAAGCCGATCCTGCCGCCTTCTATGCCGATGCCGAACTTGATTACGCGCGTTCGATGGAATTGCAGGGCAAGGATGCCGAAGCGCTCGCGCAATACGAAAAAGTGGTTCCGACCTATCCGGGCGAGGAAGCGCGCTGCCGCTATGGACTTCTGTTGAAAAAGCTTGGGCAGAACGACCGTGCCAAGGCAGTGTTCCGCGAGATCGTGGAATCGGTAAGGGGCGCACCGGCCTTCTACCGCCGCAGCCAGCGCGAATGGGCCAGCATCGCACGGTCGAATTTATGAGGCGGTTTCGGACATCGCCGCTTCGTATTCCTCATTGTATTTGAGCCAGCGCTCTTCGGCAGCTGCAAGTTTGCGCGCGGCATCGGCGCGTTTCTTCGAAATCGCCGTGCCGCGTGCGGGATCCTGAGTAAAGAGCAGCGGATCGGCGAGCGACTTGTCGAGCTTTGAAATCTCGGTGTTCAGGGTGGCGATCTGGCGTTCCTCCAGTTCGACCTTTTCCTTGAGCGGGCGAAGCTGCTGACGGCGTTGGGCGCTGTCGCGGCGGACTTCCTCCTTCGTGGGCTTTGGCGCGGCCTCTGCCTTTTCTGCGCGCGCACCCGGCGCATTGCTGCCGGTGAGCAGAAAGCGCCGGTAGTCATCCAGATCGCCATCGAAGGGCGCAACCCGGCCATCGGCCACCAGCCAGAGCGCGTCGGCGGTGGATTCCAGAAGCCGCCGGTCATGCGTCACCAGAATGACCGCGCCTTCGAAATCGTTGAGCGCGTTGAGAAGTTCGTTGCGCGCATCGATATCAAGATGGTTCGTCGGTTCGTCAAGGATCAAGAGGTTCGGACTGTCCAGCGTCGCCATCGCCAGCATCAATCGCGCGCGTTCGCCGCCCGAAAGATTGCTCACCTTGGTCAGCGCCTTGTCACCGGCAAGACCCATCGTGCCAAGGCGTGTGCGCAGCTGCGTATCGTTCAGATTGCGGCGATAGCGCGCCAGTGTCTGAACAGGCGTGATCGTGCCGTCGAGTTCTTCCATCTGATGCTGGGCAAAATAACCGACCTGCAGCTTCCTGGCCCGCACAATCTCGCCAGACATGGCCGGGAGTTTCTCGGCGAGCAGTTTGGCGAAGGTGGATTTGCCGTTGCCGTTCTTGCCGAGCAGGGCGATGCGGTCATCCGGATCAATGCGCATCGAAATGTTGGAAAGGATTGGCTTGCCGTCCTCATAACCCACCGATACGCGGTCGAATGTGAAGAGCGGAGGACTGGCGGACGGAGCTTCGGGCAGCTTGATCGGCGCAATGTGTTCATCAAGCGGCACATCGGCGAATTTCAGCTTGGCGATCATCTTCAGGCGGGTTTGGGCCTGCCGCGCCTTTTCCTTCTTGTAGCGAAAGCGGTCCACATAGGCCTGCATGTGGGCCTTCGCTGCTTCTTGCTTCTTGTTGAAGGCGATGTCGTTGGCGCGGCGCATCGCGCGCACTTCGGCGAACGTATCGTAGCCGCCCGAATATAAAGTGAGCTTGCCCTGCTCAAGATGGAGGATGAACTCGGCGACATTGTTCAGCAGATCGCGGTCATGACTGACGATCAGCACCGTGCCGCGATAGCTCTTCACATACTCTTCGAGCCACAACACGCCTTCCAGATCGAGATAGTTCGTCGGTTCGTCCAGCAGCAGAAGATCGGGCGCGGAGAACAGGATGGCCGCCAGAGCCACGCGCATGCGCCAGCCGCCGGAAAATTCCGAGCAGGGCCGCAACTGCTCCACTGCCGAAAAGCCAAGGCCCGCAAGAATCTCGGCTGCACGGGCGGGCGCGGCATATGCATCAATGGCATCGAGCCGGGCGTGGATATCGCCCAGATTGTGCGCATCGGCTTCGTGTTCCGCGGCCGCCAGAAGCGCGGTCCGCTCGGTATCGGCGGCCAGCACCACGTCAATCAGCGCGATCGGTCCGGCGGGTGCTTCCTGCGCCACGGTTCCCACGCGCCACCCGGAAGGCTTTGTGATCTCGCCATCGTCCGGATGGGTCTGGCCAAGGATCAGCTTCAGAAGCGTGGTTTTACCTGCGCCATTGCGTCCCACAAGGCCAATGCGCCGCCCGGCAGGCAGGCTTGCGCTCGCGCCCTTCAGGATTTCGCGCCCGGCGATCCGGTACACAATGTTGTCAAATACCAGCATGGGGCGCCCTTATAGCCGACGGCTTGCCCCGCTCAAGGCCGCTCTCTATAAGGCCGCCAAATCGCATTGGAGCCATGAAATGTCTGTTGAACGCACGCTTTCCATCATCAAGCCCGACGCCACGCGCCGCAATCTGACGGGTGCCATTGTTGACCGCTTCGAAAAAGCGGGCCTTCGTGTCGTCGCCCAGCGCCGCATGCAGCTTTCGACGGCCCAGGCTGAAGCGTTTTATGGCGTCCACCGTGAGCGCCCCTTCTTCAAGAGCCTCGTCGAATTCATGACCTCGGGCCCCGTGGTGGTGCAGGTTCTCGAAGGCGAAGGCGCCATCGCGAAGAACCGCGAAGTGATGGGTGCGACCAATCCGGCCAACGCCGCGGCGGGCACGATCCGCAAGGACTTCGCCGAATCCATCGAAGCCAATTCGGTGCACGGTTCGGACGCGCCGGAAACCGCCGCCAACGAGATCAAGTTCTTCTTTTCCGATCTCGATATCGTCGGATAAGGCATATTCCCGAAAGAGGGGCGCTCCCATGAAAGACAAAACGGTTGTCATCACGGGAGCGACTTCGGGGATTGGCGAAGTGGCCGCCAGCCGCCTTGCGCAGAAGGGCGCTCGCATCGTTTTCGTTGCGCGCGATCCTTCGCGGGGCGAAGCAACACTCAAACACCTGAACGCCGTCGCGCCGGATCTGAAGCACGCGGTTCACTATGGCGATCTTTCCACGCTCGCGGAGATGAAGCGCGTGGCGGGCGAAATCGCGGGGGCGGAACCGAAGATCGATGTGCTCATCAACAATGCCGGGGCGATGTTCTCGCCGCGGCAGGTGACGGCGGATGGCCTTGAGATGACCTTCGCGGTCAATCACATGGCGTACTTCGTTGTCAGCAACATTCTCCTTCCCAATGTCGAAGCCTCCGGAAACGGACGCATCGTTTCGACGGCATCTGATGCGCACCGGGCCGCAAAGCTCGACTTCGATGATCTGCAATCAGAGCGCAATTACATCGCGCTTGGCGTTTATGGCCGCTCCAAGCTGATGAACATTCTGTTCACCCGCGAGTTGGCGCGGCGCCTGAACGGCAAGCCCGTCACAGCGAATTGCCTGCATCCGGGATTCGTCGCGACACGCTTCGGCGACAACAATGGCGGCCTGACGCGCTCGGTCTTCGGTTTCGCCAAGAACTTCGCGCTCTCGCCGGAGCAGGGCGCGCAAACGATCATCTATCTGGCGTCCTCGCCCGACGTTCAGGGCAAGAGCGGCGGCTACTACGCCAAGAGCAAACCGGCGACGCCGACAAGGGCCGCGCAGAGCGACGCTGATGCGAAGCGGCTCTGGGATGTTTCCGCAGAGATTGCCGGACTCTGCGCTTAAACGAAAATCGCCTTGCCGTCTTTCAGCGATACATTTCCCGAAGCCACCAACTTCAAGGCCTCTGGATAGATTTTGTGTTCTTCAATCTGCACGCGCGCGGCGAGCGTTTCTTTGGTGTCGCCGGGCAGCACCGGCACCTTGGCCTGCAGAACGATCGGTCCGGAATCGAGCTCCGGAGTCAAAAAATGCACAGTGCAGCCGGATTCGTTCTCTCCGGCCGCCAGAACTTGTTCGTGAACGCGAATGCCGGGAAAGGCCGGCAATAGCGAAGGATGGATGTTCAATATCTGTCCTTCCCACCGCTCTGCGAACCATGCGGAATGAATGCGCATGAAACCCGCTTCGCAGATCAGTTCGATCTGTGCATCGCGAAGTGCCGCATCCACCGCGGCGTCGAAATTTTCGCGCGAATCGAATTCCTTGTGCGAAATCACCTTCACCGGCACGCCCAGCGATTGCGCCCGCGCAATGCCGCCAGCGCCGGGCACATTGCAGATGACAAGCGCGATTTCGGCCGGATAGTCCGGCGCCTGCGCGGCTGCGACCAGCGCGGCCATATTCGAGCCATTGCCCGAAATCAGGATTGCCGTTTTCTTTCGCACGCTCAAAGCTTCAGCGCGCCCTTGTAGCGGACTTTCGATTCCCCATCGCCCGCAACAACCGCGCCAATGCGCATGGCTTTCTCGCCCGCAAACTGGAAGGCGTCGATTACGTGCCCCGCCGCATCGGGCGAGACGACAGCGATCAGTCCGATGCCGCAATTGAATGTGCGCAGCATTTCGCTTTGCTCAATGCCGGCCGACTTCGCCAGCCAGCCAAAGACAGGAAGCGGCGACCAAGAGGACAGATCGACTTCCGCATCGAGCCCATCGGGGAAGGTGCGCGGCAGGTTTTCCGTAATGCCGCCGCCGGTGATGTGTGCAAAGCCCTTCACGCCACCGGCATGAATCGCGGCGAGCGCGCTTTTCACGTAGAGGCGCGTCGGTGCGAGGAGCGCCTCACCCAATGTCAGTTCCGGGGCGAAGGGCGCAGGTTTTTCATAGGCCGCGCCAGATTGCTCCACCACCCGGCGCACCAGCGAATAGCCGTTGGAATGCACACCCGATGATGCAACTCCGATGAGCACATCGCCGACCGCGATTTCGCGCAGCCGCGGCAATACGGCGCCGCGTTCCACCGCGCCGACCGTGAAGCCTGCGAGATCGAAATCGCCCTTGGCATAGAGACCGGGCATTTCCGCAGTCTCGCCGCCAATCAGCGCGCAGCCCGATTCCTTGCAGGCACGCGCGATACCTTCGATCACTGTTGCGGCTGCATCCACGTCGAGTTTACCGGTTGCGTAGTAATCTAGGAAGAAGAGCGGTTCCGCACCCTGTACCACGATGTCGTTCACGCACATCGCCACAAGGTCCTGTCCGATACCTTCGAAGCGGCCCGTGTCGATGGCGATCTTGAGCTTGGTACCGACGCCATCGGTGGATGCAACGATCAAGGGATCCTTGAAGCCTGCGGCCTTGAGATCGAACAGACCTCCGAAGCCGCCCAGATCGCCTTCTGATCCGCTGCGGCGTGTCGCGCGTGCGGCCGGCGCAATGCGCGCAACCAGTTCTTCACCGGCATCGATATCGACGCCAGCGTCCTTGTACGTGAGCGAGTTGTGTCCGGGCTTGCCGGTATCAGCCATGATCGCGCCGCGACGGAAGTTTCCAGAGGGCTCGTTTAAGCAGGCGAACCCCAACCCGCAAGGAGGGAATCGGCATGTCCCTCGAAGCTGCCATAGCTGCGCACAGTTTCGGGCTTGGCGCCCGCCCAGGGGAGGTGGAAGCAGCCGGTTCTGCGCCCCGGGACTGGCTGATGTCCCAGCTTTCGCGTCCGGTTCCCCAGCCCAGGCCCTTTAGTGGCGATGCCTTCCGGTCCGGCGGGGAACTGGCCGCCGGCTTCCTGAAATTGCGCAAGATGCAGAAGGACCCAACGGCACTCCTTGCGGCGTTCAAGACGCATGCACAGTCATATGTGCGGGAGATGGGCGCGCGGTTTGCGGTGGGCTTTTCGACCAAACAGCCCTTCGCGGAGCGGCTGGTGTGGTTCTGGAGCAATCACTTCGCAGTTTCAGCGCAGAACCCGCGCGCCATTGCGGTGGCTGGCGCGTTCGAGCGCGAGGCGATCCGCCCGAATATCTCTGGAAAATTCGAGGACATGTTGCTGGCTGCTGTTCGTCATCCGGCGATGCAGCTTTATCTCGACAATGCGCAATCCATCGGGCCGCACTCGCTCGCTGGGCGGATCGTCAACAGGGGGCTCAACGAGAATCTTGGCCGCGAACTGATGGAGCTTCACACGCTTGGCGTCGATGGCGGTTACACGCAGGACGACGTTGTCGCGCTTGCCAAGCTGCTCACGGGCTGGAGCATTGATCCCGATGGCGGCGGCAGAAATGGGTTTCGCTATTACCCGATCCGCCATGAGCCGGGCGATATCGTGCTGCGCGGCAAGACTTATCCTTCGGGCGAAGATGGCGGCATCGCCGCGCTGAAGGATCTGGCGCACGATCCCGCCACGGCACGCCACATCGCGCGCAAATTTGCGGTGCATTTTATCGCCGACGAGCCTCCGAAAGAATCGGTTGCGCGCCTTGAAGCGGTGTTCAACAGCACGGGCGGCAATTTGATGGCGCTTGCCGAAGCGGCCGTAAACGATCCACTGGCCTGGAAAGCCGGCAAGAAGATGCGTTCGCCCGTGGAATATGTCACGGCGGCGTATCGGCTGATGAACTGGCCGCATGGCGGAGATATCGATCAGCAATTGAAAGGCGCGATGGCTGCGGCGCGGCTGATGGGACAATTCCCTCTGGCCGCGCCGTCTCCAAAGGGCTGGCCGGACAGTTCGGAAAGCTGGTCCGGTCCCGATGCCATCCTCAACCGCATTCAATGGGCGCGCGAAGTTGGCAACCGGCTGCCGGACAGTTTCGATCCGCTCGCGCTTGCCGAAGCCAGCATGGGGCCGCTGCTGCAAAGCGACACACACACGGCGATGACCAAGGCTGCCAGCGCAGGCGAGGCCGTCGCTCTGCTGCTGTGCAGCCCAGAATTCCAGCGGAGATAGGATGATGCTGACACGCCGATCATTGCTGGCAACAGCTACCGCCGCTGGTGCGATGAACATGTGGGATGCGCCGCTTAAGATGGCTTTCGCCAATGTGCCGACCGAGCAGCGCTTTGTCGTTGTGATCCTGCGCGGTGCGCTCGACGGCCTGGCCGCCGTTCCCGCGCATGGCGATCCGGACTACGCGTCTGTTCGCGGTGATCTGGCGCTGCAGAAAACCGGCAATCATCCGCTGCTCGATCTGAACGGACAATTTGGACTTCATCCCTCGCTCAGCGGCATGAAAGCGATGTGGGACGCGAAAGAGCTGACGGTGTTGCACAACATCGGCTCGGCCTATCACGACCGTTCGCACTTCGATGCGCAGAACATTCTGGAGTCTGGGGGCAAGGGTCCTCATGTTCTGAGCGATGGCTGGCTGAACCGTGCGCTGAAACCCATGGGACTTGCCGATGGTGAAGGCGCGCTTGCCGTAGCTTCAACGCCACCGCTCATTCTGGACGGCAAGGCAAAGGCGACAAGCTGGATGCCTGCCGCGCTGCCCGAACCCGATGCGGCCTTCCTTGCGCGCGTTCGGGCTCTCTACAAGCACGATGCGACGCTTGCTTCCGCACTCGACCGGGCGATCGCCACCGAAGCCAAGGCCGCCGCCGCCATGGATGACACGCCAAAGTCTGGCATGGATATGCGGATGCGCGCGGGCTACGGCGATGTGACGCCGCTTTTCAGCGGCGCGGGCACATTGCTAGCCAATGCGGGTGGACCACGCGTTGCGGTTCTCGATGTCGGCGGCTGGGATACCCATGTGAACGAAGGGGCGGGCGATGGACAGCTTGCCCGCCGGTTGCGCGCACTCGATCAGGGACTTGTCGCGCTGAAAGCATCGCTTGGCCCGATGTGGGGTAAGACCGCGGTGCTGGCGGTTACGGAGTTCGGCCGCACGGTCGCGCCCAATGGCAGCCAGGGCACCGATCATGGAACGGCGGGTGCGGCTTTTCTGCTCGGAGGTGCGGTGGCGGGAGGCGCGGTAATGGCCGACTGGGTGGGGCTGAAACCTGCTGCACTGCAAGATGGCCGCGATCTGCCGGTGCGCACCGATATGCGCGCGCTGTTCAAGGCGGTCCTTGGCGATCACATGCGGGTTGCCAGCAGGGAACTGGAGGCCACGATCTTCCCTGACAGCGCCGAGGTACTCCCGCTGAAAGGACTGTTCCGGGCCTGATTGGCTTCTTTCGTATGGCGCATCGTGCCCGTATAGTCCGGGCATCCAAAAGGTTTCCCCAATGCGCCGCGTTTTCGCGTTCCTATTCCTTGCTGTCCTGGGTCTTGCCCCCGCCACCGCGCAGGCCGAGGACCTCTATTCGGTCAAGGACATCCCCGTGGATGCTTCCGCCGCCGCGTCTTCGGAGGCGCAGGCCGCTGCCATCAACAGCGGCAGGGCGCGCGCCTTTGACATCCTGTTCAAGCGCATCGTGCGCCAGCAGGACTGGGCCAAAAAGCCCCAGCTGGATGATCTGAGCCTGCAACGGCTGGTGCGCAGCTACACCGTCGCCAATGAGCGCCGATCCACCACGCGCTACACGGGCAAGGTGACCTACATCTTCAATCCGGACGCGGTGCGCCGCCTGTTCCGCAGCAAAGCCATTCCCTTTGTCGACGTTCAGGCAAAACCCGTACTCGTGATCCCGATGGCCCCGAACTATGCGGTGCATGGCGCCTGGACCGACATGATCGCCGCCAACAAAACCAGCAGCGCGGTCACGCTGGCATTGCCGCTGGGCGATGCAATGGATTCTTCGGCGCTGACCGGCATCGATTTCAGCACCGTAAGCTGGCAGGACCTTGAACCGCTGGCCTCGCGGCAGCAGGCGACGGAAGCCTATCTGGTGCTGGCCACCGCCGGCGGCGGGCAAATCACCGTAAAGATTCGCCGTGTGGGGCCGGGCGCATCGCCGCCCATTTCCGACGTGATTGTACCGGTCGCTCCTGGAACGCCCGCGCAGAAATCTTATGGCGATGCGGCGAAGGCGACAGCGGCGGCGATCGCCAGCGCCTGGAAAATGCGTTCGGCCATCGATTTCAGTCAGCGTTCGCGGCTGACCGCTGACGTTGCGATCGAATCCCTGCCGCAATGGGGTCAGATGCTACAGAAGCTCTCAACCATCCCAACGATCACCGAAGTGAATGTGGTGGCGATGAATATGGGCATGGCGCGCGTTTCGCTTGTCTACGCAGGCAGCGCCGACCAGCTTCGCGATGCCCTGTCGCAGGCGAGCTTCGATCTTTCGGCAAAGCCAGGTGGCGGCTGGACGCTGACACCCGCGCAGGTGCCTTTGGCGATGCCGTGATCTGGCTGCTGCGCAACACGCCCAACATCCTCACAGCGCTGCGGCTGGCAGCGGCGCCAGCTCTGGTGCTGCTGCTCCTGAACGCCGATTACGACGCGGCGCTCGCCGTGTTCGTATTTGCCGGGCTGAGCGATGCGGCGGACGGCTATCTGGCCAAGCGCTTCAAACTGACGACGCGGTTCGGGCGTTATCTCGATCCGGCGGCGGACAAGCTTCTGATGCTTGCAGCGTTCGTGACATTGACTCATCTGGCCATTGTTCCGTTCTGGCTGACGGCGCTGGTGATCGCGCGCGATCTGGCGATCGTGCTCGGGGTCGGGCTTGCGCGCATGATGGCGTTGCCGCTGCGCGTGGTGCCGCTCTTCGTCGGCAAGGTCAGCACGGTGGTCCAGGTAAGCTATATTGCGCTGGTGCTGCTGATCCTGGCGGCAGGGCTGGATTGGCCGCGCACGGCGCTTGCCGCTGCTGCCATCGCTGGAGCCGCGACGGCGGTTTCCGGTATTGCCTATGCGCAATTGTGGTTTCGCGCCCTCGCACGCAGCGGCAGCACCGCCGCCTGAATTGTAAACATCATGCCATCCCAACTTCCCCTGCCGCTCGATGCGAAGTCCGCGCTTGGCCGGGACGATTTCATTGCCGGAACAGGCAATGCCGCCGCGCTGGCCTTCATCGATTCGTGGCCGCACTGGACAGTCTCCTGCGCGGCGCTGCACGGACCCGCCGGATCGGGAAAGTCTCACCTCGCACAGATTTGGATGGCGGCCAGCGGCGCGCTTCTGGTGGAAGCCGCCGCGCTGAACAGTCAGAGTATCGACGCGACAGATGCGGCGCGTCCGCTGGTGATCGAGAATTGCGACAGCGCCGTCGCAACGCCCGCGCGGGACCGCGCACTGTTCGTGCTGATGGAACAGGCCCGGCCCGAAGCTCCGGTGCTGCTCACCGGACTTGAGCCGCCCTCGGAATGGAAGACCGTGCTGCCCGATCTGCGCTCCCGTTTCGACGCGCTTCTGGCATTTCCGTTGTGGTCGCCCGACGATGCGCTGCTCTCGGCGCTGGCCGTCAAGCTCTTTGCCGACCGGCAATTGCGTGTGCCCGACACCGTGATTGCGCGCATGATCCATTCGCTGGAGCGTACGCCCGCCGCCATCCGTGCCTTCGTGGCCGAGGCCGACACGCGCTCGCTGGCGGAGGGCAAACCGGTCAATTTGGCGCTGGTGCGGGCCCTTCTGGCGGAACGGGACGGGGAATAGGTCCGTAAACGGTTCCTTGGCGCTGTCATGACAGAGTCGTGAATATCGCCTATTTTTCGCAGGCAAGGACCGTCCGGACCATATGACACCGCCCAAGCCAGCCGTGAAAGACTCCGTAGAAGACGCCGCCGTACTGCCGCTCGAAGCCAAAACGGTCAGCGAGCCCGCAGCACCCATGATCGATCCGCAATCGCCGGAGCGCTTCGTGAACCGCGAGCTTTCGTGGCTGGCGTTCAACCGGCGCGTTCTCGAAGAAGCGCAAAACGTTCGCCATCCGCTGCTGGAGCGCCTTCGCTTTCTTTCGATCTCGGCATCGAACCTCGATGAATTTTACATGGTGCGCGTAGCGGGCCTCAAAGGCATGGTGGCCGCGGGCATTTCGTCCATGAGCGATGACGGGTTGACGCCTTCCCAGCAGATCGCGCGAGTTGAAGCCGCGTCGCAGCAATTGATCGCCGATCAGCAACAGGTGTGGTCACAGCTTCGCGCGGAGTTGCGCGGCCAGCGGATCGTGCTCACCGAGCCGGAAGAGCTGACGGATGCCGACCGCGCCTTTCTGGAGAGAGAATTTCTGGAGCAGATATTTCCAGTTCTGACTCCGCTCGCGCTTGATCCGGCGCATCCCTTCCCGTTCATTCCCAACCTTGCCTTCACGCTGGCACTGCAGCTGACCCGCGCGCGCGACAACAAAGCGGTCACGGCACTGCTCCCGGTACCGGCGCAGCTTCAACGTTTCATCCGATTGCCCGATGACAAGGAATGCTGCCGCTTTGTGGCGCTGGAAAACGTCATCGGCCTTTACCTGCACCGGCTTTTTCCGGGGCATGGCGTCAGGGGATCGGGGCTCTTTCGCATCATCCGCGACAGCGATGTGGAAGTGGAAGAAGAGGCCGAAGACCTGGTGCGTCTGTTCGAGACGTTGCTGAAGCGCCGACGCCGCGGCTCGGTAATTCATTTAAGCTGTAGCGCCTCCATGCCGGCAGATTTGCGCGCTTTCATCGCCGAGCAGCTCGATTTGACGCACAGCGACCTGATGCTGGTGGATCACCTGCTCGGACTCGCGGACACAAAACAGCTGATCGTCGACGGGCGGCCGGAACTGCTGTTCACCCCCTTCAATGCGCGGTTCCCGGAGCGCATTCGCGATCATGGCGGCGATTGTTTCGCGGCGATCCGCGCCAAGGATATCGTGGTCCATCACCCGTTCGAAAGTTTCGATGTGGTGGTGCAGTTCTTGCGGCAGGCCGCGGCCGATCCCGACGTGGTGGCAATCAAGCAGACGCTTTACCGCACCTCAAAAGATTCGCCGATCGTGAAGGCGCTGATTGAGGCGGCGGAAGCGGGAAAATCCGTCACCGCGCTCGTCGAACTCAAGGCGCGCTTCGACGAGGAAGCCAACATCAAATGGGCGCGCGATCTGGAACGGGCCGGCGTGCAGGTTGTTTACGGGTTCATCGAGCTGAAAACCCATGCCAAGGTCAGCCTGGTCGTGCGGCGTGAAGTTGGCCATTTGCGCACCTATGTGCATTTCGGAACCGGCAATTATCATCCGGTGACGGCAAAGGTTTACACGGACCTCTCGCTGTTTTCTGCCGATCCCGCGCTGGGCCGTGATGCGGCGCAACTGTTCAATTTCATCACCGGCTATGCGGAACCTGCGTCGCTGGAGAAAATTGCCATCTCGCCGCTGACGCTCCGCGGGCGGCTGATCGATTGTATTCAGGAAGAAATCGCCCATGCCCGCGCGGGCCGTCCTGCCGCGATCTGGGTGAAGATCAATTCGCTGGTCGATCCCAACATCATCGATGCACTCTACAAGGCCAGCCAGGCCGGCGTGCAGATCGACATGGTGGTGCGGGGCATCTGCTGCCTTCGGCCCGGCGTGCCCGGTCTTTCGGAGAATATCCGTGTAAAGAGCATCGTGGGGCGCTTTCTGGAACATGGCCGCATCGTGTGCTTCGGCAGCGGGAACGCTCTGCCGTCACCCAAGGCCAAGGTATTCATTTCCTCGGCGGACTGGATGCCGCGCAACCTTGACCGGCGCGTTGAGGCCCTTGTTCCGGTGGAAAATCCGACGGTCCATGAACAAATCCTTGACCAGATCATGGTCGCCTTGCTGAAGGATCAGGCACAAAGCTGGTATATGAAGCCAGACGCCACCTACCAGCGCGATTCCATGTACACACGCGACGAAGCCTTCTCGGCCCATACCTACTTCATGACCAATCCTTCGCTCTCCGGCCGGGGACGTGCACTCAAAGTGGACAAATCGCGCACGCGCGGTTGACCCTATGAACGCACCTGCCATCCTTGCTGAAAGCGCGGCGCGTGGCCGCCTCAGTGGCGCGGCTTCGCGCAAACCTGTCGCCATTGTCGATATCGGCTCGAATTCCGTGCGTCTCGTGATCTATGAGACGTTTTCGCGCACGCCAGCCGTCGTCCACAACGAAAAATCCATCTGCGCCATTGGCCGCAATATGGTCTCCAGCGGCCAACTGAACACCGACGGCATTCGGATGGCGCTGGATGCGCTGTCCCGTTTTCGCCTCCTGGCCGATGCGCATGGCTGCGAAGCCCGCGAGGCCGTGGCGACAGCTGCCGCGCGCGATGCCGCGAACGGTGCGGATTTCGTTCGGCAGGCTGAGAAGGCATGGGGTGGACCCATCCGCATTCTGCCCGGCGTGGAGGAAGCCCAGCTCGCCGCGGAAGGTGTGATCGCGGGGATTCCCGATGCCGATGGCCTTGTCGCCGATCTGGGCGGCGGCAGTCTCGACATGGTGGGCGTGAAGTCCGGGCAGACAGGCACCGCCATGACGCTGCCCTTCGGCCCGCTCAGACTGATGGATCAGGCGCGCGGTGACGCCGAACGCGCGCGTGCCATGGTGCAGAAGGAATTGAGCGGTCTGGGCGCCATGGGCGCACTCAACGGCCGATCCCTATATGCGGTGGGTGGGGTGTGGCGCAGTTTTGCCCGCATCGACATGGAAGAGACCAAGTATCCGCTTCATGTGCTGCAGCAATATGAAATTCCACGTGCGCGCGCGATCAAGCTGGCGCGGGTGGTGGCGCGCATGGGAAAGAAACAGCTTGAGCGCATGAAGATCGTCTCGCGGCGCAGGGCCGAGGCGCTGCCCTATGGCGCGATTGTGCTGGAAGAACTTCTTCTGGCCACGGGCATCAAGGATGTCGTTGTTTCGGCGTATGGCCTGCGCGAAGGGCTTTTGCACGCGCAGCTTCCGCCAGCTGAAAAAGCCAAAGACCCGCTGATCCAATTTGCCGCCGCTGCCAATCAGCGCATGAGCCGCGCACCACGGCATGCCGAGGAATTGCGCCGCTGGCTGGCGCCGCTGGTGGACGGCGCGGATCCGTTTCTCGCGCGTCTGCTGCATGCTGTCAGCCTGTTTTCAGATATTGGCTGGCGCCGCCATCCGGACGATCGCGCACGCGGCGCCTTCAACCAGACATTGACCGCGCCTTTCGCCGGCGCAAACCATCGCATGCGGGCCCTCATCGCTACAGCGATCTTCCATCGCTATTCGGGCGATGAGGATTTTCCGCCGGAAATTGCCGCGGCCCAGAATCTTCTGGACCCGGACGACGACCGGCTGGCGCGCGTACTGGGGCTGGGCTGCCGTCTGGCATTCGCACTGTCGGCTTCGGCCACAGGGGAGTTGCGGAACTACGATCTGGGAACCGCGTCAGGCCAGCTGGTGCTGAAGGTTGCGCCTCAGAGGGCGCGGATTTCCGGCGATCCCGTGCCCAAAAGACTCAATGCGCTTGCCGCCGCCCTGGGCCTCGAAGCGAAGATTGAGTCCCTGTAATCCGCGAATTCCTGCTGAATCCTTGCGTCAAAAGACCTGTCCCTGTTTAAGACGCCGTTATGCGTCCCCAAATAGGCTATGATTCGAGAGCCCGGCTGGGGCGAGGGAGAGATTCATGGGTATCAGCATCTGGCACATTCTCGTCGTGGCGGTGGTTGTTGTGCTGCTTTTCGGCCGCGGCAAGATTTCCGACCTGATGGGCGACGTCGCCAAAGGCATCAACAGCTTCAAGAAGGGGCTGGCCGAAGGCGACGAACCGCAGCGCTCGATCCCGGATTCGCGCGAACAGGCGAGCACGTCCAAGGACAAGGTCGGCTCGTAAGCAAAGGGCGGAACGGCCTTGTTCGATATCGGCTGGAGCGAACTGCTCGTCGTGCTGGTCGTGGCCCTCGTTGTGGTCGGGCCAAAGGACCTGCCGCGACTGGCGCGAATGGCCGGACAGTGGATGGCGCGTGCCCGCGCGATGGCCGATCAGTTCCGCAAAAGCTTTGACGAAATGGCCCGGCAGGCCGAGTTGGAAGAATTGCGCAGCGAGATACAGGCCCTGCGGTCGCAAAAGCCCATGGCCGAACTGGAGCGGAGGCTGGATGCGCCTTCGATGGGTTCGATCCTGCCGCCTGAGCCCACCAAGCCGGTGATTGCCGATCCCGATCCCGAAATTCACCCACCCACAGATATTCCCGCCGAAGCCGAAACGCCGGAACCGGTGTTCGAGCCGGGCGACAAGCCGCCGGCGCCATGACCCGTTCAAACGAAGACGAAGCGGCGATGGAAGCCACCAAAGCCCCGCTGCTCGATCACCTGATCGAATTGCGCAAACGGCTGGTTTGGTCGCTTGTGGCATTCACCATCGCGTTTCTGATCTGCTTCTTCTTTGCGAAATACATTTATGCGTTCTTGACCGAGCCCTTGGCGCATGCGCTGCAAGGCAAGCCGAACCAGCATCTGATCTACACCGCGCTTTACGAGACCTTCTTCACCTATGTGAAGGTGGGCATGTTCGGAGGCTTGTGTCTCGGCTTTCCGTTCATCGCCGCGCAAATCTGGATGTTTGTGGCGCCGGGTCTCTACAAGAACGAGCAGCGTGCGTTTCTGCCGTTCCTGATCGCCACGCCCATTCTTTTCCTGATCGGCGCCGCGTTCGTTTTCTACATCATGCTGCCGTTCGCGATTGCGTTTTTCCTCGGCTACCAGACGGCGTCGGGTCCGGATTCGCTCGGCATCCAGTTGCAGGCCAAGGTGAGCGAGTATCTGGATTTCGTGATGACGCTGATCTTCGCGTTCGGGCTTTGCTTCCAGATGCCGGTGCTGTTGTCGCTGCTGGGCAAGGTGGGCATTGTTTCAAGCGGTCAGCTCAAATCGTTCCGGCGCTACGCCATCGTGGCGATCTTCGCGGTGGCAGCCGTGGTGACACCGCCAGATGTGCTGAGCCAGGTGAGCCTGGCGGTGCCGCTCTTGGTGCTCTACGAAATCTCGATCCTGTGCGTGAAGCTGTTCGAGCGTCAGCGCGCGGCGGAAGAGGCGGCGCGCGCCACCGCAGCCTGACTGTCCTCTTAGGAAAATTTGCACAGGAGCCCCAGGGCCACCGGAGCGGGGATTTGTCATGCTTTACGCCCCGCGCTGCTGCATGCCATTACCGGCGCCGAATTGGAGTGAGACGTCATGCACGACATCAAGGCGATCCGGGAAAACCGGGACGGGTTCATCGCGGGTCTCAAGCGGCGCGGAATCTCGTCGGCCGAGTCCGAGGCGGACCGGTTGATCGGCAAAGATGCGGATCTGCGCGCACTGCAAACACGCCTGCAGCAGGCGCAGGCGCGGCGCAACGAAGCCTCCAAACTGATCGGGCAAGCCAAAGCCAAGAAGGATGAAGCGCAGGCTTCGGCACTGATGGCCGAAGTGGCGGGCCTGAAAGATGAGATTGCGAAAGGCGAAGACCGTGAGCGCAATCTGAAGGCCGAGCTTGAGAATGAGCTTGCTTCGCTACCGAACATTCCCGCCGCCGATGTGCCCGAAGGCACCGATGAAGAAGGCAATGTGGAAGTACCCGCGCGCGCCTTTGGCACGCGGCCCGGCCTCAACAGTGCGCGCGAGCATTTCGAGATTGGCGAAGCGCTCGGCATGATGGATTTCGAGCGGGCTGCGAAAGTCTCCGGTTCGCGCTTTGTGTATCTGACGAAGAGCCTCGCGCGGCTTGAGCGTGCGCTCGGCTCCTTCATGCTCGACCTGCACACCGACACATTCGGCTACACCGAAGTGAGCCCGCCGTTGATGGTGCGGGACGCGGCTGCTTTTGGAACCGGTCAACTACCAAAGTTTGAAGACGATTTATTTGTTACGTCGCGTGAAGCGACCTACACGGAACACTTTGTTCAACTTGGCCGCGCCCAAGTCGAGGGGAGAGATATTGATGCGATCAAACTTGATCCGGATGTGCGTCTTTGGTTGATCCCAACCGCAGAAGTGTCACTAACGAACTATGTTCTTAACGAGTTCCTAGATGAATCCGCGCTGCCGCTTCGCATGACAGCCTACACCCCGTGCTTTCGCGCGGAAGCCGGTGCGGCGGGCAAGGACACGCGCGGCATGATCCGCATGCACCAGTTCTCCAAGGTGGAACTGGTGTCGATCACCACGCCCGAGCAATCCGAAGCCGAGCATGAGCGCATGACGGATTGTGCGCAGGAAGTGCTGAAGCGCCTAGGCTTGCATCACCGCGTGATGACCTTGTGCGCGGGCGATATGGGCTTCACCGCGAAGAAGACCTACGACATCGAAGTGTGGCTGCCGGGGCAGGGACGCTTCCGCGAGATTTCCTCGTGCTCGAACTGCGGCGACTTCCAGGCGCGGCGCATGAAGACGCGCTATCGCGGCAAGGACGGCAAGGTGAAGGATTTCGTCCACACCCTGAACGGTTCGGGCCTTGCGGTGGGACGCACGCTTGTCGCAATTCTCGAAAACTATCAGAACGCCGATGGTTCGATCACCGTGCCAGAGGTGCTGCGTCCCTACATGGGCGGCTTGGAGAAAATTGAAAAGTGAGCAAGCCCTTGCGGATACTTGTTACGAATGATGACGGCATCCATGCGCCCGGCCTTGAGAGTGCCGAGAAGATCGCGCGCGCGCTGACCGACGATGTGTGGGTCGTCGCGCCGGAAACCGAACAGTCCGGAGCTTCGCATTCGTTGACGCTCGCCAATCCGTTGCGCCTGCGCCAGATCGATGAGAAGCGCTACGCCCTTTCTGGCACGCCGACGGACTGCGTGATGATGGGCGTGGCGGAACTGATGAAAGACGCACCCCCAACGCTTGTTCTTTCCGGCGTCAATCGGGGTGCGAACATGGCGGATGACGTGACCTATTCGGGCACCATCGCCGGCGCGATGGAAGGCACTGCGCTTGGCATTCCATCCATTGCGCTCAGTCAGGCGTATGGCTTCGTCGAAGGCGCACCCATTCCATGGGAATGCGCCGAAACGCATGGGCCGGTGGTGATCCGCAAGCTGGTGGAGATCGGCTGGCCGTCCGATGTGCTCATCAATATCAATTTTCCCGATTGCCCGCCCGGCGAATTGCAGGGCGTGGATGTGACAGAACAGGGCAAGCGCGATCTGCAGACGGCCATGCTTGACCGGCGCATCGATGCGCGTGGCATTCCCTACTACTGGATCGGTTTTCGCCGTGTGCGTTCCAATCCGCCCAAGGGCAGTGACCTTTCCGCGATCTATAGCGGGCGCATTTCAGTAACGCCGCTGCACCTGAACCTGACGGAATTCCGCACGCTGCAGACACTGCGCAGCGGACTCGATTTCTCCAAAAAACCATGACGGACCCGCGCGCCGTTGCTCTGCTGATGGCGCTGCGCAAGCAGGGCATCGAAGACCGGCGCGTCTTGGAGGCGATCGAGAAAACGCCGCGCGAGGAATTTGTGGAGGAGCCGTTCGAGCACGCGGCCTATGACAATTCCGCGCTGCCCATCGCCTGCGGGCAAACCATCAGCCAGCCCTATATCGTCGCTTACGCTACGCAGGCGCTCGATGTGCAGCCGAAGCATCGCGTGCTGGAAATCGGCACCGGCTCCGGTTATCAGGCCGCCGTCCTCTCGCCGCTCTGTCGCATGATCTATACGGTGGAACGGCATCGCCCGCTTCTGAAACAGGCCGAGGCGCGCTTCAAAAAACTCAAGCTGCACAATGTGGTGACGAAATTCGGCGACGGATTTCAAGGATGGCCAGAGCAGGCTCCGTTCGATCGCATTCTGTTGAGTGCGGCGGCGCCTGAAGTGCCCCAAACCCTTATCGAACAGTTAAAGGTCGGGGGAATACTTATCGCTCCGTTAGGCAAAAATCTAAGTTCGGAAAGTTTTTCTCAACATTTGACGAAGATTATCAGGACCGAGGAAGGGACCACGCAGGAAGCGTTGATCCCGGTCATGTTCGTCCCGATGTTGCCGGGTATCGCGCAGGAGGCGCTCAAACCCGATGAAAAACGCGAAAAGCATTCCCGCTAGTTTCGTGCGTGGCGCTTCGCTGTCGCTGCTCTGTGCCGCCACGTTTGCGCTGTCGGCCTGTGCATCCCAGCCCAACGGCCGCCTGACGCAGCTCGACTGGCCGGGTTACGATACCACCGTCGGCAAATCCAAATCGAAATGGCGCGATCGCACGCCAGAGCGCGTGGCCGATCGCGATAGTTCGCGCAAAAGCGAGCCGACGCCGGTTCCAACCGCGCGGCCAAGACCGGTCAAGCAGGTTGCCAGGAATGAACCCGCACAAACGGCGGTGCCGCCGCTGACGGCCGCCAAATTCATCTGGCCGGTGAACGGGCAGGTCATTTCCGGCTTCGGCGTGACCGCGACCGGCGGGCGCAACGATGGCATCAATATTTCCGTTCCGGCGGGCGAGCCCGTGCGTGCAGCGGCAACCGGTACGGTGACATACGCGGGCGAACTGCGCGGTTATGGCAAGATTGTCCTGCTGCAGCATGATGATGGCTATGTCACGACCTATGCGCATAACCAGAGCGTGAATGTGAACAAGGGTGACCGCGTGCTGAAGGGGCAGGTGATTGCCTATTCCGGTCAGACCGGCGACGTCAGCCGCCCGCAACTGCATTTTGAAGTCCGGCGTGGCGTGAAGCCCGTCGATCCGCGACCCATGCTGGTGGCGTACAATCCGTCCTGATGGACGGGTTTGCGAGTGGCGAACGGATGCGTATTTTCCGTTCGCTACTCGCTCAACCTCTTTCCCAACTCTCCGGCGAGATCCTGAATGAACTGCCAGGCCACGCGGCCTGAGCGGCCGCCACGGCCTGCGGCCCATGTCAGCGCCTTGCGGTGCAATTCGTCACGCGCAATCTGAAGATCATAGTGCTTCGCATAGCCTTCGATTATCGCGAGATATTCGTCCTGCCCACAATTGTGAAAGCCTATCCAGAGGCCGAAGCGGTCCGACAGCGAAACCTTCTCTTCTACGGCTTCGGACGGGTTGATCGCGGTGGAGCGTTCATTCTCCATCATGTCGCGCGGCATCAGATGACGGCGATTGGACGTGGCATAGAAGAGCGCATTGGCGGGGCGCCCTTCGATGCCACCTTCGAGTGCGGCTTTGAGCGACTTGTAGCTTGCATCGTCGCGGTCGAAGGAAAGATCGTCGCAGAACAACAGAAAGCGCCGCGTGCTCGGTTTCAGAATGCGCAGGAGTTGGGGGAGCGTGGCGATGTCTTCGCGGTGAATTTCGATCAGCACCAGCCGCGCCGCGCCTTGCCGCGATTCGTTCACGCTGCGGTGGGCCGCCTTTACCAGCGAGCTTTTGCCCATGCCGCGCGCACCCCATAGCAGCGCATTGTTCGCCGGCAGGCCGTCGGCAAACCGCCTTGTGTTCATCAGAAGCGTGTCCCGGGCCGCGTCCACGCCCTGAAGCAGTTTCAGCGGCACGCCGGACACCGTGTCGACGGACATAAGCCCGCCACCGGCGGGCTCCCAAAGGAAGGCGTCGCCCGCAGCGGGGGCGCCCCGCGCGGGGGCCGGCGGCGCCAGTCTTTCCAGCGCTGCGGCAATGCGGGCCAGCAATTCGTTGTCGAGGGAGGGATTCTGACGGTCAGGCACCTGCTAAGCCTTTGATGTGTCACGGTTGCATTGAAGGGCGGCACGGCTATAGTCCGCGCGGTTCGCGGCCCCGCCCTTGCGGCAGGCGGCTGCCCAAGAATTCGTTCCGGAAAGCCCCATGACAGATTTTGCCAGCTCCATCGTTCCTCTCGTACTGGTCTTTGCGATCATGTACTTCCTGCTCATCCGCCCGCAACAGCAGCGCATGAAGCAGCACCGCCAGATGGTGGACAATGTGAAACGCGGCGACACTGTTGTGACCGCGGGCGGCATTGTCGGCAAGGTGACCAAAGTGCGCGACGATGGCGAACTGATGGTGGAAATCGCCGACAACGTGCAGGTGCGCGTGATGAAGTCCACCCTCAGCGAGGTGCGCGCCAAGACCGTGCCCGCCGAAACCAAGGCTGACTAGCGCTCATGCTGCAAATCTCCACCTGGTCGCGGGTCGTAACGATCCTCGTTCTGTTGCTGGGCATTGTGATCGCCCTGCCGAACGCGTTGCCCGAGAGCGCGCTGAAGAACATGCCATCCTGGTGGCCCACGGGCTCGGTGACGCTCGGCCTCGACTTGCAGGGCGGCTCCTACATGCTGATGGAAGTCGACTACACGGCCGTCGAAAAGGACAAGGGCGAAAGCCTATTGGCAGAAGCGCGCGTGCGCCTGCGCAAGGCCCGCATCGGCTATGAGGATATTCAGGCCGCCAATGGCGTGTTCTCGGTGCGCATCATCGATCAGGAGCGTTTCGATGAAGCCAAGAAGATCCTGACGGAACTGAACCCCACTGTGAGCGGTTCGGTGCTGGCCATCGGCGCGCGTGAATACGAAATGACGGAGCCGGGCAACGGCCGCATCGTGATGACCACGACCGACGCGTTCCGCGTGCAGAACAAGTCCGAAGTGGTGAGCCAGTCGATCGAAGTGATCCGCCGCCGCATCGACGAACTTGGCACGCGCGAGCCCACGATCACACGCCAGGGCGATGACCGCATTCTGATTCAGGTGCCGGGCCTCTCCGATCCGACCGAGTTGCTCAAGCTGCTCGGCAAGACCGCGAAAATGACATTCCAGCTGGTGGATGAAGCCGCCGATATTCAGCAGGCCGAAAAGGGCATCGTGCCCATCGGCTCGGAATTGCTCTACCTGACGCCCACCGCCGATGAAAAGGCGCGTGGCGAAAAGCGCGGACAACCTATCGTCGTTCAGCGGCGCGTCATGGTGTCGGGTGACCACCTCAACGCCGCGGCGGGCACCTTCAACCAGCAGACGGGCCAGCCGGTTGTGACCTTTCGTTTCGACACCGTCGGCGCCCGCCAGTTCGGCGACGTGACCAAGGCCAATGTGGGCCGGCGTTTCGCCGTGGTGCTCGACAATGAAGTCATCACCGCGCCGGTGATCCGCGATGCAATTCTGGGCGGCAGCGGTGAAATCTCCGGAAGCTTTACCGTGCAGAGCGCCAACGAGCTTGCGGCCCTGCTGCGCGCCGGCGCATTGCCCGCACCGTTGAAGGTTCTGGATCAGCGCACCGTCGGCGCCGAACTCGGCAAGGATTCGGTGGAAGCGGGCAAATACTCCGCCATCGGGGGCCTGATCCTCGTCGCACTGTTCATGATCGCGCGTTATGGCCTGTTTGGTCTGTTCGCTGACGTCGCCCTCACCATGAACGTGGTGCTGCTGATGGCGGCGCTGACGCTGTTTGGCGCAACGCTTACTTTGCCCGGCATCGCCGGCATCGTGCTCACCATGGGCATGGCCGTGGATGCGAACGTGCTCATTTATGAGCGTATCCGCGAAGAGGTGCGAAACGGCCGAACGCTGATTGCCGCCATCGACGCCGGTTTCCGCAGAGCCATGGCGACCATTGTGGACGCCAACGCCACCCATCTGATCGCTTCACTGATTCTGTTTCAGCTGGGCTCGGGCCCGGTGCGCGGCTTCGCGGTGACGCTTGGGCTCGGTATCATCACCTCGTTCTTCACGGCGGTGATGGTCACCCGCATGATGGTTGTGTGGTGGCTGCGGGCGGCGCGCCCCAAAAAGCTGGCGATGTAACCCCACGCAGATAAGGGCTGTTTTCCTAGAAAAAGGGGGTAAACTGCCCCTCAGACTCATTCACGCCCAATGGCCTTGCGGGAGGGAAATGTCATGGCTGCGTTGTTGTCCAATCTGCGCAATACGGTGATCGCGGGTTTCGTGCTCGCCTTCGTTCTGTTCCTGATCTATGCGGAGCTTCAAGGGTATTACGGCCCGCAGTTCTGGCCGTTCCTGATCCGCTGGCTGCACGTTATCTGTGGCGTGATGTGGATCGGCCTGCTCTGGTACTTCAACTTCGTGCAAACACCGACCATGCCGAAAATCCCGGACGAACTGAAAAAAGGCGTCTCCGGTTATATCGCGCCGGAAGCACTGTTCTGGTTCCGCTGGGGTGCGATGGGAACCATTGTGTTCGGCATCATTCTCGCGCAGTTGAACGGCTATCTGCTTGAGGCCTATACGCTCGGCGCCATCGAGAACTTCGCCAATCCGAAGTCCATCGCGATCGGCATCGGCATGTGGCTCGGCACGATCATGTGGTTCAACGTGTGGTTCGTGATCTGGCCGAACCAGCAGAAGGTTCTGAACCTGAACGGTCAGGGCGAAGGCATCACGCCGGAAGCCAAGGCCGCCGCCGCCAAGACGGCCGGCCAGTTTAGCCGCATCAACACGCTGCTCTCCATCCCGATGCTGTTCGCGATGGTGTCGGCGCAGAATATCTACTGATCCGAAAGTTCCGCATTGCAAAGGCCGCCCGGGATGACCGGGCGGCCTTTTGCGTTATAGATGCCTCATGGATCTGCAAGCCGCCCTGAATGCCTGCGAAGCGACGGTTCGCCAGAGCGATCCTGACCGCTACTTTGCTTCGCTCTTCGCGCCGGAGGAACGGCGGCCGCTTCTGTTTGTGCTTTACGCCTTCAATCATGAGCTGGCCCGTATCGGCGAAACTGTGAAGGAGCCGATGGTGGCAGCCATCCGCCTGCAATGGTGGCGTGAGGCGCTGGCGTCGGCGCGCGATCTGCACCATCGCGGACATGATGTGGTTCATGGTCTGGTCGATGTGTTCGCGCGGGTGGGGCCGCCGCTCGAGCTGTTCGAGGCCATGATCGATGCGCGGGAAAGCGACGCGGCAGATGTGACATTCGCCGACATGGAATCGCTGGAGGCCTATGCCGATGCGACGAGCGGCAACCTGATGCGGCTGGCAACGCGCGTATTGGGTGCGGGTGAGGAGCGCGAGACTCTCCACGATGCCCATGCACGCGCCGCCGGAATTGCTTATGCGCTCACTGGGATATTGCGCGCCATCCCGTTTCACGCGGCCCATGGCAAGCTGTTTCTGCCGCGCGATGTGTTGGCGGACGAAGGCGTCACGCCGGACGATGTGCTGGTGCATCATCGCGGCGGCAGGCTGAAGCCCGTCATCGCGCGGATTGCGGCACGCGCGCGGGTGCACCTCGATGCCTCGCGCTTGATGGAGCGGCCCGGTCCCGCGCTCGCTGCTTTCCTGCCCGCCGCTATCGCACCGCTCTATCTGAAACAGATGGAACAGCCGGGATTCGACGTGTTCCACGATGCGGTGGCGCCAGCCCTGTTTCGCCGGCAATGGGGCCTGTTGCGTGGAGTGTGGCGAGGCCGCGTCTAGCTACTCGGCCGCTTCCCGGTGCGCGCCAAGCCAGATGCCGAGATCGTTCAGGGCGCGCGCGCTCATCGCCTTCTTGCGGTCCTTGCCGCGAATGCGCGCGTCCTTCGGCAGTTCTGGAAAGAGGCCAAAGTTTACATTCATCGGCTGGAAGGTCTTTTCATCCGCGCCACCGGTGATGTGGTGCAGAAGCGCGCCCAACGCGGTTGTCTCCGGCGGTGGCAATGGCGCGATGCCGCTCGCTTCGGCAGCGGCGAAACGGCCCGCAAGCAGACCGATGGCGGCGCTTTCGACATAGCCTTCCACGCCCGTGACCTGTCCGGCGAAGCGAATGGCGGGCCGGGCCTTTAGCCGCAGCGATCCATCGAGCAGGCGCGGCGAATTGATGAAGGTGTTGCGATGAAGGCCACCCAGTCGCGCGAAGCTCGCATTTTCAAGACCTGGGATCATCCGGAAGATGCGCGTCTGCTCCCCATGCTTCAGCTTGGTCTGGAAGCCGACCATGTTCCAAAGCGTGCCGAGTGCATTGTCCTGCCGGAGCTGCACGATGGCATAAGGCCTGTGATTGTCGCGGCGCGGATCGGCAAGGCCCACAGGCTTCATGGGCCCGTAGCGCAGCGTATCTTCGCCGCGAGACGCCATCACTTCGATGGGAAGGCAGCCTTCGAAATAGGGCGTGGATTTTTCCCATTCCTTGAACTCGGCCTTCTCGCCGGCGAGCAGTTCCGCGATGAAGTCTTTGTACTGCGCCTGATCCATCGGGCAGTTGATGTAGTCCGCGCCGTCGCCCTTATCGTAACGCGATTGCATCCAGCACACGTCCATATTGATGGATTCGCGATGCACGATCGGCGCGATGGCGTCGAAGAAGGAAAGCGATTCCTCACCGGTAAACGCGCGGATGGCTTCGGCCAGCGGTGCAGAAGTTAGCGGTCCGGTGGCGATGATCACCGATTGCCAGTCTTCCGGCGGAAGGCCCGCGATCTCCTCGCGCACAATATCCACATTGGGATGAGATTCGAGCGTGTGTGTCACAGCATCCGAAAAGCCGTGACGATCTACCGCCAGCGCACCACCGGCGGGCAGCCGGTGCGCATCGCCGGATTTCAGGATCAGCGAACCCGCGCGACGCATCTCTTCATGCAGCAGACCGACAGCGTTGTTCTCTGCGTCATCCGAGCGGAACGAATTGGAGCAGACGAGTTCGGCCAAGCCCTCGGTCTGGTGTGCATCGGTGCCGCGCACGGGCCGCATCTCATGCAGCACCACGCTTGCACCCATATTGGCCGCCTGCCACGCCGCCTCGCTGCCCGCGAGCCCGCCGCCAATGATGTGAATGGTTTTCATGGCGTGCGTATAGCAACTTGGCCCGCAGCCATCACCCCCAAATTGGCGGTTTGCGGTCAATCCAAGGCTGGGCCTGCTCGATCTGCGCTGCCAGACGGAACAGCGTGGCTTCGTCGCCATAGCGGCCACTGAACATCATGGCGATAGGCAGCCCGTCCGAGGAAAGTGCCATTGGCACCGACATGGCAGGTTGGCCCGTCAGATTGGCGATAGGGGTAAGACCGAATATCTGCCCCTGCCGGCGGTTGAATTCGCGCGCGCGGACGTTCATCGGATCGAGGAAGCCAAGCGGCGGGGCGGGCGAAATCTGGATCGGTTGCAGCAGAACATCGAAATTGCGATAGAGCGCGAGGATCTCGCGGCTGGTCTGGCGTATGGTCTGCAAGCCCCACGCGACATCTTTCGGCGTTGCTTCCTTCGCGGCGCGATATCCAATCAGCGCAAGCCATTCGAGCGTCGTTTCGTTGAGTTCGCGGCCCATCTTTTCGGCCCATTCCTCGTAACCGACGATGGCCATGGCGCCCGAGACATAGCCTTGTGCCTTGTAAAGCCGGCGCAGATTTACGCCGAGCGACGGCAGGTCGATCATCGTGTGACCAAGCTCGCCCATCAACTTCACGGTGGCATCGTATGTCGCCTTCACATCCGGATTGAGATCGACGCCCTGCACGGTCTCCGCGCAGAACGCGATCCGCAATTTTCCCGGCGCCTTCTGGATTTCATCCATATAGGGCCGCGCCTTGGGGGCGGGCGCATACGGGGCCTCATCTTCGGGATAGCCGGTCCAATCAAGCATGGCGGCGCTGTCGCGCACCGTGCGCGTCACGACGTGATCGACAATCATGCCATGCGCACGGCCGCGATCATCCGGTCCGCCGGGATTGCGGAATTGCGTCGGCTTCATTCCGAACAGGCCGCATTGCGCGGCAGGTATGCGGATGGAGCCGAGCCCATCCGATGCGTGCGCCATCGGCACGATGCCGGAGGCAACGCAGGCCGCAGCGCCACCCGATGAACCGCCCGTGCTGTGCAGCGGATTCCAGGGGTTGTGACAATTGCCGAGAAAGCGGCCCTCGGTCGTGCCGGGAATGCCGAATTCCGGCGTGTTGGTTTTGCCGAACAGCACCATGCCAGCGGCGCGATAGCGGCGTGTCAGTTCGCCATCGACCGGCGAGATATAGCCTTCCAGAAGCGCGCTGCCATTGGTCATCGGCCAGCCGGCCACGCCCATGGAAATATCCTTGATGAGGAATGGCACACCTTTGAACGGTCCATCCGGCAAGTTGCGCCGCGCTGTCGCGCGCGCTTCGTCATAGGCTTTGTGGACCACGGCGTTGAGCGTGGGATTGTGACGTTCCGTGCGCGCAATGGCGTCTTCGAGCAATTCGGATGGATGCACCTCTCCCTGCCGCACAAGATGGGCGAGACCAAGTCCATCGTAATTCTCATATTCGTTCATGGGTTTGCCCTTTCCCAGATGCCGTATGTCCTGACAGGATCAGCTTAGCGCCGCGGTTGCTTGAAAATCCACCGGCGGAATTGGGTGCAGATGCGAAAGATTGTTGTCTACCTGGCGGGACCGGATGTGTTTCTGTCCGATGCCGCCGATGTGGGGCGCCGCAAGATTGAAGCCTGCGCACGATACGGGCTGACGGCACTCTTTCCGCTTGATGCAAAACCGGTGAAGGCGCGGACGCCACGCGCGAGGGCAATGGCGATCAGCAAGGCCAATGAGAGATTGATTCGCCGTGCTGATTGGGTGTTTGCCAACCTCACACCATTTCGCGCGCCCAGTGCCGATGCGGGTACGGTGTTCGAGATCGGATTCGCCCGGGCGCTCGGCAAAAGAGTTTACGGCTACACGGCGACAACGGACCTGTTCGCCACGCGGACGCGCAAGGCACACGCACCGGGCGTGCGCGCCAAAACTGACAGGAGCGGGCATGCCATCGAGGATTTCGGACTGACCGACAATCTCATGATCGACTGCGCCATTGCAGGCAGCGGCGGATTCATCGTGCCGCATAAGGCAGAAGACCTGTCTGCCTTCACGGCCTTCGAAATCCTTCTCAAGAAAGTTGCAGGCAGGCTACGCTAGCTTCGGCTTTCTGTTTGCCCAGGGCGCAGCTTTTTCCAGCTCGGCCGCCAGCTTCAGCAACAGCATCTCGTTTCCATGGCGTGCAACGAACTGCACGCCAATGGGCAGATCCTGCTTGTTCCAGTAAAGCGGAACATTGATCGCGGGCTGACCTGTGGCGTTCTGCGTGGCCGTGAATGGCACATAGCCGGTGAGGGGATCAAAGGCCTTTTGCAGATCGGTCTCATCGACATTCACGGTGCCAAGCTTGAGCGGTGGCGCGGAAAGCGTGGGAGTCAGCCACAGATCGTAGGTTTCGTGGAATGCTGCCGTCGTGCGGCCAATCCGATACATCACCTGCTGCATGCCCATAAGCTGAATGGCGGTGATGTTTCTGCCTTGCTGATAAAGGCTGTAGGTGATGCCTTCCAGAACGTCCATTGAAGGTTGGACGCCGGTCATGCGCGAAAGGCTTTCCACGGCAAAGGCGGAATTGGCAGCCCAAAGCGTCATGAACGCCATTGTCATCATATCGGCGTCGATGTCAGGACTCTTCTCTTCGACGAAGTGACCCAGATCCTCGCAGATCTTCGCGGCTTTTTTCACTGCTGCCGTCACATCCGGATGGAACGCTTTGCCCTTCAGGTCTGTCATCGCAACGGCGATCCTGAGCCGCTTCGGCTTGCGCTTGATGCCTTCGAGGTAGGAGCCTTCCGCCGCCGGGGCGAAATAGGGATCTCCGTAATTGTAGGGGGAGGCAAGGTCGAGCGCTGCGGCAGTGTCGCGTACGCTGCGCGTGACCACATTGTCCACCGAAAGACCGCTGGTGGAATCCGCGTTGTCAGGCCCCTGTGTGATGCGTCCGCGCGAAACCTTGAGGCCAATCAGACCATTGTTCGACGCCGGAATTCGGATCGAACCACCGCCGTCCGTTGAATGGGCAATCGGCACGATGCGCGCGGACACTGTGGCCGCCGAACCACCCGAAGAACCGCCGGGCGTATGCGCCAGATTCCAGGGATTGTGCGCGGGTCCGTACAGCTTCGATTCCGTGGTCGGCAAAATGCCGAACTCTGGAACATTGGTTTTGCCAAGCGGTATCAAACCTGCTGCGCGGTAGCGTGCGACAAGCGTGGAATCGTGATCCGACACGATGGCCGGCGCCATGCGCGAACCCGAGCGCGTGGGCATGCCTTTCGCGATGCCGCGCATATCCTTCAGGAACATCGGAACGCCTGCAAAAATGCCCTTGGACACCTTACCTTTTGCGGCGGTGCGCGCCTGTTCGAACACGTCGAACACGATGGCGTTGAGCTTCGGGTTCAACGCCTCGGCACGTGCAATGGCCTCGTCCACGATCTCGACGGGCTTTACCTTTTTCTTGTGCACAAGCTCAGCGAGGCCGAGCGCGTCGTATTTCTCGTATTCCTTGAAAGGCATGAAGCGATCTTTCCTCGAGGCGGTGTCGGCAGGCTTAGAGTTTGATCTTCCTGTATCGGGCCGCCCAAGGCGAGGCTTTTTCGAGCTGTGCGGCAAGGCGCAGCAATGTCACCTCATCGCCGTATCGTCCTGCGAATTGCACGCCAATGGGAAGCCCTTGCCTGTTCCAGTGTAAGGGCAGGTTGATTGCGGGCTGGCCCGTTGCATTCTGCATCGCGGTAAACGGCACATACTCGATCATCGGCGCAAAGGATTTCACCGGATCGGCTTCTTGCATGTCGAAGGTGCCGAGCGACGCGGGCGGGGCACCGAGCGTGGGCGTGAGCCACACATCGTACGTTTCGTGGAATTTTGCGGCAATGCGTCCGGCCATCTGCAGGGCGGCCTTGCCGTTCAGATAATCGCTGACGCTGATCGAGCGGCCCAACTGGTAGAGACCCCACGTAAGGCCTTCGAAATGGCTGCGCTGCGGCTTTGCGCCTGTCAGACGCGCAATCAGGTCAATACCGGCTGCAAGGCCGCCACTCCAAAGTCCCATGAAGGCAGGCGTGAGTTGCGATTGATCCAGCGGCGGCGAAGCTTCCTCGACAATATGGCCGAGGCTTTCACAGAGTTTCGCGGCAGCCTTGACCGCCGCAACGCAATCCGGATGGAGCTTGCCGCCGTCCAGTCTGCGAAGTGCGAAGGCAACGCGAAGGCGCTTCGGCTTCCGTCTGATCGCATCGAGATAGGACGGCTCGGCCGGCGGCGCCCAATAGGGGTCGCCGGCAACGCCGCCCTGTACGGCATCGAGAATGGCGGCGGTATCGCGCACGCTTCGCGTCACTACCAGATCATTGGCAAGGCCATCCACTGCTTCGCCCATGTCGGGCGCATAGGTGATGCGCGCGCGCGTGGGCTTCAATCCAACAAGGCCGCAACAGGACGCGGGAATGCGAATGGAGCCGCCGCCATCATTCGCATGGGCCATGGGCACCACGCCCGCCGCCACCAGCGCGCCCGATCCACCAGAGGAGCCTCCGGTACTATGCGCCAGATTCCAGGGATTGTGCGCCGGGCCGTAGAGATCCGACTCCGTGGTGGCGACAAGGCCGAATTCCGGGACGTTGGTTTTGCCCAGTAGCACCAGCCCCGCCGCACGGAAGCGCGCGGTCAGCACGCTGTCATGATCGGACGGCAGCGGCGGCATGAATCGGGAGGCCTGCCGCGTGGGCATGCCCTTGGCGATGGCGCCAATGTCTTTCAGATAGAAGGGAACACCTGCGAACGGCCCTTTCGGCAGACGCCCCTTCGCGGTGGCGCGGGCGCGATCATAGTCCGCGAAGACCACCGCGTTGAGCTTGGGATTGACGGCTTCGGCACGGGATATGGCTTCATCTACCAGTTCAGAGGGCTTGATCTTCTTCCTGGCAATGAGCTCGGCCAGACCCAGTCCATCGAACTGATCATATTCCGCAAAAGCCATATCGCTCCCCTACGCCCGGAAAATCGGCGCGAACCTTAGCGGGGTGACCGCAGGCTGTCATCGGTTGAAGCGCGGCGGTATGAAGTCCGCAAGTGCCATGCTATCCCGTTCGCAAGTCTTCTGGGCTTCGGGGGGAATAATTGGGGGGCCTTTTCAAAGGGGCATTGCTGCCTGTCGAACTGTTCTGGAGGCTGCTCGACAAGAGGCATACGGGACTGATCATCGCGCTATCGTTCTGCGCGATACAGTTTTCCATTCGCCTCCTGGCATTTGAAAATCTCGATGTCGATGAAGCGGAAGTATATCTGTTTCCGCAATCCTGGCAGCTGTTCTACGAGCTGCGGCATCCTCCGCTTCAGATATGGATCATGAAGGTCGTGCTGGCGCTCACGGGCGACGACCCTATAGGCGTCAATATCTGGAAATACGGGGCACTTGCGGGAGGTCTCTACGCCTACTACCGGGCCGCTTATGTGTTGCTGGAAAGCAGGGCATTGGCCTGCGTGGCCTTGCTCGCTCTGCTTGATACGCAAACCGTTCGCGGGGCCATGCATCCACATTTATACTATAGCGTCTTATTGGGAGCGGCCATTTCGCTTTCGCTGCTGTTCCTGCTGCGGGCGCTGAAGGGCGGCCGAAGTTCGGACTGGGTCTGGCTCGGTGTCTGGCTCTCATTCGGACTGTGGACGAAATACATTTTTCTTTTTCTGGTCGCCTGCTTTGCAATAGCCATTGCAGCAATTCCCGATCTGCGCGCGCGCGTTTCGCGAAGGGCAGCTTTGGCGATTGCGGGTATTGTAGCGTTGCAGTCGCTCATAACGTTCGGCCTTGCAGCCATCGCCAAATATTCCGTCACCGGTCTCGCGGTCCAATTGCTGCAAGGTGGACCAAGGCAGGCCCGGCCAAGCCTGATTGCGCCTGTATGGCAGATGGCCCGCGCGATTTGGGAATTTGGCGGTATTGTTTGCGCGCCATTTGTTCCCATGGCGAACCTGATCTTCGGCCGCGCATCCTCATCGGAATCGAACAGTTTCGCTGCGAACGGCGCACGCATGATCGGGCTTGGATGCGCGCTGGCCCTCGCCGGGTTCCTCGTTTTCTCGGTCGCCAGCCATGCCACGTGAGTACGATCGCAATGGCTTTATCCGTTTCTGATGCTCTTTCCGATCGCTCTGGTTTACTGGTCGAGCAGGGGTGGCGTGCCCGATCTCAGGATGAAAGCGGCAGCGCTTGTACTGGCGGCGGGCGCGGTGCTGTTTATCGGCTTTCGCATCTGGGGTTTCACCCAGCCGCGTTCCGTCTGCAACGATTGTCCAGTCTATTCGCCATTGCAGATGATGGCGCATCAGCTGAAGGCGAATGGCTTTAATGAAGGCACGATCATCGCGCCGCATTATGAACTGGCGGGCAATTTCCGGATTGCATTCCGCACAAGCCGCATCATCGCCGCATACGTCGGCCCTCAGGCCTTCGGCCCGGTGCGCAGCGCGCCGTCCAAATATATTCTTATGTGGCTCGGGACCGAAGCGCCGCCCGAAATGCGGCCCTATGTCCAACGCGCGCTTGGTTTGCCGGGCGTGAAACGCGGCGTCATCGAAGTTCCGAGAACCGAGCGGCTGAACACCCGGCTCTCCTATGTGATGGTCACTTTGCCCACGGAGATATGGCCCAATCCCATCACGGGCGAAACCCAATGAGCCTGTCCGCAGACGGGCGCCGCAAACGTTCTGTGCCTGATATCTATTCCGCAGCTTTCAATTTCTTCGCTTGGACTTCCTTCGCCCCCTTCTCCGGCGCGCGGGCCTTGAGCAGCGGCTTCAGATATTGTCCGGTGTAACTGCGCGCGACTTTCGCAACATCTTCGGGGGTGCCGCTGGCAACGATCTCGCCGCCGCCATCACCACCCTCCGGCCCGAGATCGACGATCCAGTCGGCTGTCTTGATGACCTCGAGATTGTGCTCGATCACCACCACGGTGTTGCCATTGTCCACCAGCTCGTGCAGCACTTCGAGCAGCTTTTTCACATCATGAAAGTGAAGGCCGGTGGTCGGTTCGTCGAGAATGTAGAGCGTGCGGCCGGTTGCGCGACGTGAGAGTTCTTTAGAAAGTTTCACACGCTGCGCTTCACCACCCGAAAGGGTGGTTGCCTGCTGGCCAACCGAAATATAGCCGAGGCCGACACGGGTAAGCGTATCCATCTTTTCGCGAATGGACGGCACGACCTTGAACAGTTCGGCGGCGGCTTCCACCGTCATGTCCAGAACGTCGGCGATGGATTTGTCCTTGAATTTCACTTCCAGCGTTTCGCGGTTATAGCGCTTGCCCTTGCAGACATCGCATTGGACGTACACATCCGGCAGAAAGTGCATCTCAATCTTGATGACGCCGTCGCCCTGGCAGGCTTCGCAACGCCCGCCCTTCACGTTGAACGAGAAGCGGCCCGGCGCATAACCGCGTGCCTTGGATTCCGGCAATTCGGTGAACCAGTCGCGGATCGGCGTGAAGGCGCCAGTATAGGTGGCCGGGTTCGAACGCGGCGTGCGGCCAATCGGCGATTGATCGATGTCGATTACCTTGTCGAGATATTCGAGACCCTCGATCCGGTCGTGCGGTGCCGGATGTTCGCGCCCCTGATTGAGCTTGCGCGAGGCGGCCTTGTAGAGCGTTTCGATGGTGAGTGTGGATTTTCCGCCGCCGGAGACGCCGGTGATGCAGGTGAAGGTGCCAAGTGGAATTTCCGCCGTCACGTTTCTGAGATTGTTGCCCTTCGCGCCAACCACCTTCACCCAGCGATTGTGCACGGCCTTGCGGCGGCGCGCGGGTACGGCGATCTGCTCCATGCCCGTGAGGTATTTCCCGGTCAGGCTCTTGGGCGAGCGCATGATCTCTTCGGGCGTACCTTCGGCGATGACGTGTCCACCATGAATGCCCGCGCCCGGACCGATATCGATCACATGATCTGCGGCGCGGATCGCTTCCTCGTCATGCTCCACCACGATCACGGTGTTGCCCATGTCGCGCAGGCCCTTCAGCGATTCCAGGAGCTTCTCGTTGTCGCGCTGGTGCAGGCCAATGCTCGGTTCGTCCAGCACATAGAGAACGCCGGTGAGGCCGGAGCCGATCTGCGAAGCAAGGCGGATCCGCTGGCTTTCGCCGCCGGACAGCGTGCCGGAGCCGCGGGCCAGCGTAAGATAGTCCAGCCCCACATTGTTCAGGAATTTCAGGCGGGCGCGGATTTCCTTCAGGATGCGCGCGGCGATCTCGTTCTGCTGCTTGGTGAGTTGCTTGTCCACGGTGCGGAACCACTCATCCGCGAGCTTGATGGACTGGTCGCATACCTCACCAATGTGGCGACCGGCGATCTTCACCGAAAGCGCTTCCGGTTTCAGGCGATAGCCTTTGCAGGATTCGCAAGGGCTGGTGTCCTGATAGCGTTCGAACTCCTCGCGCACCCACGCCGAATCCGTCTCGCGGAATCGCCGCTGCATGTTAGGGATGACGCCTTCGAACGCCTTCTTGGTTTCATATCTTCTGAGGCCGTCGTCGTAGATGAACTTGATTTCGTCCTCGCCGGAGCCGTGCAGGATCACATCCCTGGCCTTCTTCGGCAGATCTTCCCACGGAACGGTGAGCGAGAATTTATAATGACGGCCGAGCGCTTCCAGCGTTTGCAGGTAGTAGGGCGATGAGCCCTTCGACCACGGCGCAATCGCGCCCTTGCGCAGGGTGAGCGATTCATCCGGCACGATCAGCGCCGGATCGAAATAAAGCTGCGTTCCGAGCCCGTCGCAGACAGGGCAGGCGCCATGCGGATTGTTGAACGAGAAAAGGCGCGGCTCGATTTCCGGAATTGTGAAGCCGGAGACGGGGCAAGCGAACTTGCTCGACATCATCAGTCGCTTGGGTTCGCCGTTCTCCTTTGCATCCGCGAATTCGGCGATTGCGAGACCATCGGCAAGATTGAGTGCGGTCTCGATGGAATCGGGCAGGCGGTTGCCGATGTCCTTCTTCACGACGAGACGGTCCACCACCACTTCGATGTCGTGCTTCAGTTTCTTGTCGAGCGCAGGCGTTTCGGCGATCTCGTAATATTTGCCGTCGATCTTGACGCGCTGAAAACCCTTCTTTTGAAGCTCGGCCAGCTCCTTCCGGTATTCACCCTTGCGGCCGCGCACTATGGGCGCGAGCAGGAACAGCCGTGTGCCTTCGTCCAGCGCCAGAATGCGGTCGGCCATCTGGCTCACCGTCTGGCTTTCGATGGGAAGCCCCGTGGCCGGAGAATAGGGAATGCCCACGCGCGCGAAGAGCAGACGCAGATAGTCGTAGATTTCCGTCACCGTGCCCACGGTGGAACGCGGGTTCTTGCTCGTCGTCTTCTGTTCGATGGAGATCGCGGGCGAGAGTCCCTCGATGTGATCCACATCTGGCTTCTGCATCAGCTCGAGAAACTGGCGTGCATAGGCCGACAGCGATTCCACATAGCGACGCTGACCCTCGGCATAAATGGTGTCGAAGGCGAGAGAAGACTTGCCGGACCCGGAGAGCCCGGTGATGACTGTGAGTGTGTCGCGCGGGATTTCGACGTCCACGTTCTTCAGATTGTGTTCGCGGGCGCCGCGAATGGAGATGTTCTTCAGCATCGGGAACGGGGCTCTTCAGGGGCTGGCGGGACCAAACGGCTAGCATTCGCAAACGGGCCAAAGGCGTTCAAGGCACAAACTGCAGGCCCTGACAGGCTACTGACATGTCTTGACTGCGATTCCGAACAAAGCAAGAACATTTCTACCGCGCCTTCGGGCCCAAGTCCATTGCGGGCGCAGGTTTCACGTGGCATGCGAGGGGCCTCATTTCTTGCCAGCGACGCATGAACCTTTCGGAAAACACGGCGAATCTGAACCGGGTGGAAGCGGCCGGTGGACGCTACCGCGCCGACATCGATGGGCTGCGCGCCATCGCCGTGTTGCCGGTGGTGCTCTATCACTTCGGTGTCGCGCCTTTCTCCGGCGGCTTTGTCGGCGTCGATATCTTCTTCGTCATCTCGGGCTTTCTCATCACGCAGCTCATCCACGCGGAGATGCGCGAGAGCCGGTTTTCGATTGTGGGATTCTACGAGCGCCGGGTGCGGCGCATCTTTCCGGCCCTGTTCGCGGTGCTCGCGGCCACGGCCATCGCGTCCTATGTGTGGTTGTTCCCCTCGGATTTCAAGAACTACGCTGACAGCCTTCTGGGAACTGCGGTGTTCGGCTCCAACTTCGTGTTCTGGAGCGAGGCGGGATATTTCGATGCCGCCGCCACGCTGAAGCCCTTGCTGCACACATGGTCATTGGCGGTGGAAGAACAGTTCTATTTGATCTTCCCGCTGATCCTGTTTTTCGCCGCGAAGGCATCCCGCCGCGTGCTGCTTTTGATCGTTGCGGCGATCTTCGTGGTGTCGCTGGTGGCCAGCATATGGGCCACGCACAAGGCGCCGGATTCGGCGTTCTATCTTCTGCCGTTCCGTATGTGGGAGTTGCTGCTGGGCTCCCTGCTGGCGCTCGGCGAATGGCCGGTTCCCGGCGGCCGCGCCGGACGGGAATTTGCAGGCGTCGCCGGGCTCGCGCTGATCGGCATCGCCGTCTTCACCTTCACCGGCGAAACACTCTTTCCCGGCGCGGCGGCGCTTCTCCCCTGTGTTGGCGCTGGTCTCATCATCTGGAGCGGCGCGGGCGGCGGCACGATCACGGCAGCGTTCCTCTCCACACGCCCGATGGTCTGGACCGGACTCATCTCCTATTCGCTTTATCTATGGCATTGGCCTCTCGTCGTCTTTGCGCGCTACGACGCCTTCACCGCGCTGCCCGCATGGGAAACGGCGCTTCTGATCGCGGCTTCCATCGCTCTTGCTGCGTTGTCGTGGCGGTTCGTGGAGCAGCCGTTTCGCGGCAGGCATTCCTTCGCTTCGCGCCGCATGGTGTTTCAACTTGGTGGCGTTTCGATGGCGGGCGCGATTGCGATTGGGTTTGCAATCGTTGTGCTCTCAGGTGTGCCATCGCGCTTCGACGCGCATACCCGTGCGATCCTCGCTGTGGCCGATGAGAATGTGAACGCGACGTCCGGCTGCTTCAACAATCCGCTCGATGCGATCAAAGCTGGAAAACTCTGCGTTGTCGGCGCGAAGAACAAACCGCCGAGCTTCATCATGTGGGGCGACTCGCATGCGGGCATGCTCGAACCGCTCGTTGCCGATCTGATGGCCGGGCGCGGGCGGGCAGGGCTCTATGCAGGCCGCAACACATGCCCGCCATTGCTTCGCGTGACGGTGAACAAATCGCGCCTGTGCCGTGCGCATAACACCGCGATGCTAAAGGCTGCGCTTGATCCGCGTATTACCGATGTCGTTCTGACCGCGAATTGGTCGCGCATGGCGGAAGGCACGGTGTTCGGCGACGTGGAAGCCGGCGAGGTGCGCCTTGCGGACGACGAGACGCGGGAAGATGGCATTGCCGCCAACCACCCTGCCTTTGCGCGCGGGCTTGAGCGAACCATCTCCGCGCTGGTGAAGGCCGGAAAACATGTCGTCATTATCGCATCCGTGCCGGAGATCGGCTGGCGCGTACCGGAAACGTATGCGCACATTGTTGCCACGGGTTCCGGTTTTGACATCCGGCCTACCCATCAGGCGGTACGTGCGCGCCAGCGCTTCGTAAATGACCAGTTCGAGCGCATGCGGGAGCGATATGGCGTCACGGTCGTTTATCCTGACAGGATTCTGTGCGCGAATCGCTGTGCGATAGCGAAGGACGGGATGCCGTTCTATCGCGATCATCATCATCTGACCCTGGTGGGTGCGGAACTCCTGCGGGCGTCCGTTGCCGCCGCGCTGGCGGACAGGACGCCTTAGCGGCGGCATGGGAACTCTCGTCTGCCCACAGGTTTGTTGCACCGCGACAAATTGGTGGGCGGGCCGGAACGGTGACTCAGGTTAGCTTCTTTCGGTCGGGATTGGCCTCCTTGGAAAGGGATGCGCGTGCGATGGTTCAGCTGATGATCGCCTGCCCGATGACCGGCGAGCCCGTTTTCACGGGCCTTTATGCCGACGATCCGACCCCGCCCACCGCCAGCGCTGCAGTCGGGTGCCCGCATTGCGGGGATCTGCATGAGTGGAAACGCGACGAAGCATGGACCGAGGCAGGGGCCGCCCCCGCCCCCGCCCCCGCCTGACGCCTCACACGCAGTCCTTCCCATCTTAGCTGCTTGCTTGTTCTGAAGCCGCAAACCTGCAAGGCATTCTCCCAGGGGATGGGATGGGTAGCAGGTCTGGGAATACCGGCGACCAAAATTTCGCGCATGAGGGAACTGGAAGCGTTCCGGCAGCGTGGACGCGCGCGCCAGGCGTGGCGGCAAGGGCCGTCGAACTGTGGTGGCGGGCGCTGGGTCATCCCTGGATCGCACCAACCATCATCATTGGTTTCTGCACCCTGCTGCTGATTGTCCGTGCCATCACGTGGGCCAATGTCGATCTGGATATGGCGGAGATCTATGTGCTTCCGCAGGAGTGGCAGCTGACCTACGGTCTGCGCCATCCACCGCTTCTCCTTTGGCTCGCCAAGGTCATCCTCGATCTGACGGGCGAGTCGGTAAGCGCTCTCTACGTCTTGAAGTCGGTCATTCTTGGGGCCGGTCTATACGCCTACTATCGTGCCGCCCTCGAGATTCTGGAAGACAAACGTCTGGCGGTGATTGCGCTGCTGGCGCTGCTTTCGATGCAATCACTGCGCTCGACGGTGCATCTGCAGCTCGTCTTCACCGTGCCGCTGATTTCACTGCTGGCGCTGTCGTTTCTGTTCCTCATGCGCGCCCTGAAGTATCAGCGAAAGCTTGATTGGATTCTGTTGGGAATCTGCGTCGCGCTTGGTTCGTGGATCAAATACATATTCATGGCTCAAGCGGGCTGCGTTTTTATCGGAGCGCTGCTCGTTCCAGGTTTGCGAGCGCGCGTACAGGCAGCAGGCGCCGCGCTGGCCGCGGCGATCGCTGTTCCGTTTGCCGTAGTCGCGTATCTGCTACCGTTGCTCGCGGACTATTCGCTCACGCAATTGACGATCGCCATCATGCGCGGAAGCGGCGGCACATCCGATTCCAGTTTCTGGATATCAGCCAGAGAAACGCTTTTCGCAGGTCTTCAGTCGAGCGGCGTTTATTTTGTCCCGGGACTGTTGTTATTCGGCTTGGCCTCTTGGCCCGGCGCACGAAGTCTCGATCGGGGGGCATTCGGGCGTTCAGCAGCCATCGCCACAACCATTGCGATTCTTATCGGAATTGCGAGTTTCGCAATCTATGCGATCGTGATGAAGGCAACAGTGGTTTACCCGCAATGGCTCCTGCCATTTCTGATGTTTCTTCCGATCCCAGTCACGTATTGGGCATCGCGGACAGCGCAATGGCGCCAGAAGACATTCGCAGCGATGCTTTGCGCGTTGTTTGTGGCTGCACCGGTCTATCGCGTATACACGTTTGAGCGGGGCTTGCAGCAGTGCCCCTGTGATCCGTCCTACTGGCCGTTGAAAGCTCTGGCAGAAAAAATCGGCGCGCACGGTTTCCATGAGGGAACCATTGTGGCTTCGGACTATCTGATCGCCGGTGCAATGCGGCAGGCGCATATCCATAGCCGGATAATTGCTGCGGGCTTGCCGCCGGAATATTTCGGACATCATCGACCGCTTCCCGCCCGCTACCTGATCGTGTGGCCGACGGGCGACTTCAATGCCTGGATCAAACCCTACACCGAACGCGCATTGCGGCTGCGCAATGTGCAACGCGGGCGGGTTGAAATGCCCATGCCGGGTGAAACACTGGCATCGTTAAGCTATGTGATCGTCGAGGTGCCCGCCGTTGTGGGAACGGACCCCATAACGGGTGAACAGGTGCCAAGTCGCGCGGCTTCAGGCCCGGCGGGACAACAACCTGCCACCACCGCGAGTCCATAGAGGTTCCCGCGCGACACCTGGCCCTGCGCTGCTTCGGTCTGATGGATTTTTCTTTTCTTTAGCGGGCTTTCCTTTGATAGTGCCCGCGCCTTTCGGGTACAGAGCCACTTCCAGAATCAGATACCTCAACCGGAGCGAAAATCGTGCTCCGATTTGCTTAGGTCACAGGCGCATCTTATGGGCGGCGAGCACCAGAATTCCGTTTCCGCATTTTTCGACCGGTTGGGGCGTTCGTTTGAACGCATCATGTTCAAGGCCATTCCGGTATGGCTCTTTGTGTTGACGTTCCTGGTGTGGATCGTCGGGACAGTCGGTTTCGGCTGGGTGGTCAAGCACAAGATGGAATCGCAACGAACCTTCGGTGTTGTCGGCGATGCGGCGTTTTTTGTTGCCTCATTCCCGTCGCTGGTGCGCGAGGCGCTTTCCGATGTCTCGTCCAGCATGCCTCTTGTCAGTGGCGATCCCTTCCCCGGTCAGGCGGGGTTCGATGTGCGCGGCGGCTTCATCGACAAGGGATATTTGCTCATGTCGTCCCACGATGCCGATGTGGGTGCAACGAGCGTAAAGCTCATCCGGCTGTCGGATCGCAAGCAGATCTATCGCTGGATCGTGAATCTCGATGAAATTCGCAAGCATGGTCCGTTCAAATCCGGATGGGAGCCGCATGACAACAGGTTCCGCGCGATACACCCGCTTATGGTTGCTGACGGCGGTGTGATGTTTCACGATGAGCAGGGTCCGCTCGTGAAGCTCAATGCATGTTCAACGGTTGAATGGATCTACGACGCGCCGACCCATCACGAGATCGATATCGGCCCCGCAGGAAATATCTGGACGGCATCGGCGGTTCAGAAGGTGAATTTTCCGGACGATGTATATCCGGGCATGAAGGACGATGCGATTACCGAGATTTCACCCTCCGGCAAACGCATGATGGAACGTTCGGTGGCCGGCATCCTCATGCGCAATGGCTATCGCGGTCTGCTGTTTGGTGTCCGCGAATATGAGGCGGACATCATCCATCTGAACTCCATTGAGGTGGCCCGCACTGATTCCGCATACTGGAAGGCAGGCGACATTCTCGTCAGCGTTCGTAACATCAGCACTGTTTTTCTCTACCGGCCGGGCACTGACAAGGTTATCTGGCTGAAGACCGGCCCCTGGCTCAATCAGCACGATGCGCGCTTTCTGAATAGTGAATCGATAAGCATATTTGGCAATGACGTCATGCGCCGGTCGTCGGTGCATGAATCCCCTGTCATCCTCGGCGGACACAACGAGGTTTACGTCTACAATTTCCGGACCGACACCGTCAGTGCTCCCTATCACAAGATATTGTCCGAACTTAAACCGGTGACGATCACCGAAGGACGGGCCAAAATTCTGCCCGACGGCGACCTGTTCTTTGAGGAGACGGATTTCGGGCGGATGTTCCGGGTGTCGGACAGGGATATCCGCTGGACATATGTGGACAGGCAGGACAAAAATGACCCGATCGGTGTCGCCAACTGGTCGCGTTACCTGTCCGCGGATGCCGTGGAGCCCAGCCTTTCCAAACTCCATTGCGCAAAGAGGTCCTAAGTATGAAGTTGTTGCGTCTTTCCATCGCATTCTTCCTGCTCAGCTATGGCATCGCCGAGGCTTATGTTGGTCCCGGTTTGGGAAGCGGCGTAATTGCCGCGATTTTCGGTATCATCTCTTCGTTCTTCCTCGCGATCTTTGCGGTCGTCTGGTACCCCATCAAGAGGCGGCTCAAGAAGTGGCGTAACAAGGACGACGCCGCGAAATGATAAATTTCCTGGTAGGGGCGCTTGCGGGCGCCGCCGCCGTGGAGCTGTTTGTGCGTCTGCCTTTCATGCAGAGCGTTCGGCGCATCGCCCGCTCCGGGCGAACCACCGCATGGGTCATCTCCTCCAGCAAGATATCGGACCACTGGAAAGAAAAAGTGCTGCTGGCCTATTCGGGCCAGATGGCCAGACAATCCTGTCTGCTGATCATCTATCTGGGCGTGATTGCTGCAGTTCTTTTTGCCATCTCGTTTGCGATAGACTTTGCTCTGCCGGATGCGAAATTCGAAGCATTCATGCTCTCGCTCATGGGGACAATCTGGATCAGCGTGGTCGCTACGGTTTATGCGCTTGTGAGATTCCGGCGTGGAACGGCTTAACTACTCGCTGCTGGATCGGATTTTCCACCACATGGCTCTGGGGCTCCCGGCCGTCGCGGAAGCGTCTTTCGATCTGGAAATGGGGAATGTCCGGCCCGTTCGGGCAGAATGTGTGGACGCACGGCACGTCTTTGTGACGGGGCTGGCCCGTGCCGGGACGACGCTGGTCATGCGAACCCTGCACGAAACTGGCGCCTTTCGTTCATTGACGTATCGCGATATGCCATTCGTGTTGATGCCGAATACGTGGCGCAGGATGTCGTCCCGGTTCAACAAGTCCGAAAAGGCTGCAGAGCGCGCGCATGGCGATGGTGTTCTGGTGGATTTCGACAGCCCCGAAGCGCTCGAAGAGGTGTTCTGGCGTGTGTTCGCCGGTGATGCCTACATCCGTGGTGACAGGCTTGTTCCGCATGAACCGGACGCCGAATTGCTGGATCGCTTTCGCGACTATGTGGGCCTGATCCTCGCACAGGAACAGGAAGGCGCGCCGCGCCGCTACCTTTCAAAAAACAACAATTCGGTATTGCGCATTCGTGCCCTGAACCAGGCATTTCCCAACGCGCTGATCGTTGTGCCATTCCGCGAGCCGCTGCAACAGGCGCGCTCCTTGATGCAGCAGCATGAGCGATTCCGGGCGATGCATGCTGCGGACGGGTTCTCACGAAAGTACATGACTTGGCTCGTGCATCATGAATTCGGTTCCGATCACCGGCCCTTTGTTTTCCATGAGGCAGAGAAGAACGGCCTTGCCCACGCAAATATCGACACGCTGGATTATTGGTTGCAGGTTTGGTCGAACACCTACCGGCATGTGCTCGCGAATGCACCCGAGGACACCTTCTTCCTCTCATATGACCAAATGACACGCGCCCCGCAGAGTGTGCTTGCGCGGCTCTGGCGCGCCGCCGGGCTTGATGACGGCTCTGCGCTGCCTGTTGCTGGCATACGCGCGGCGCCAACAGTCACCGACGCGCCACGGAGCGAGGCGCTGGCGGAGGCTCTGGGAATTCACGCGCAGCTTGCCGCCCGCGCCGGTTCGCCGGGAACTTGAACGCACGGGCGCGAATATTGGGGATTGACGGCATGACGAACAGAACATATCATGAACAAATATTCTGGATAGCTCGCATGGGCGGCCGCGGCGGCTATAAGGTGGCTGTCGCACAATAAAATCAGGATCGGGCAATGGCAGGCAGCGTCAACAAGGTCATCCTCGTCGGGAATTTGGGCAAGGATCCGGATGTGCGCCGCATGACGTCCGGCGAGCCGGTGGTCAACCTGTCAGTTGCTACCTCGGAAAACTGGCGTGACAAGGCCAGCGGCGAGCGCAAGGAAAAGACCGAGTGGCACCGCGTGGTCATTTTCAATCCGAACCTGGCTGAGGTGGCGGAGAAGTATCTGCGCAAGGGCTCCAAGATCTATCTGGAAGGCCAGCTTGCTACCCGCAAGTGGACCGACAAGGACGGTGCGGAAAAATACAGCACCGAAATCGTGCTCAACCGTTTCCGTGGCGAGCTGGTGATGCTGGATGGCCGCAGCGAAGGTGGCAGCGGTCAGAGTGTTGGCTATTCGGGCGGTGGTCGGCGGGATGAAGCGCCAGCGAATTTCGACCGCAACGAAATGGACGACGAAATCCCGTTCTGAGCGATGCGCAGACAGGTTCTCGCGGCTGCTGTATCGCTTCTGATGTCCGCCTGCGCGCTTGTTGGCGATCCGGTGACAGGCGAGCACGTGGACGTATTTCTCACGCCGTCTGTAGGCAATGCGTTTATCGGGCTGAACCCCGAGGGATTCACCATCGCCGAATACAGGGGCGCAGCCGTCGTCATAGCGCCCGGCATCGCGGTGACGAACGCGCACAACGCCAAGTCGCTTGCGCAGGCGGGCATCGCCGATATCGATATTCTTGGCAGGTCGCCCACATATGATCTTTTGTTTTTCCGCACGGCGCGCGGAACGCCGCTCGCGCACGGCAACGTGTTTCTGGGTGAAAATGTTGTTGCCTATGGCAATGTGGGGGACTTGCGCGTCGTAAAGGGCGCGGTGAAATGGTGGGTCCAGGAAGATGCGCCGTTGTGCAGCGATTGCCCCCTCCGCTATGCCTTTACCTACGGCGCGCCCGGCGGGCACGGATTTTCGGGCGGGCCCGTTGTTGATGCGCAGAACGGGTTGCTGGTCGGCATCACATTCGGATTTCGCGACGGAATGGAGGGCGCCGACGGACGCATGATGTATGCCTATGACATGAATGTGGTGATGCAGGAGCTGGCGCGCGTGCAAGGTCGCCGCCCCGGCCAATGAATTCGCTCGGCAAGGACAGGCTGCGCATCCTCTATGTGGGCCCCGTCGGAGGATGGGCCGCCGGCACGTATCGCGTGCGCGCGCTGAAGGACCTTGGTCACGAGGTGCGGACATTGAACGTCGCTCCGGTGTATGGCGCTGGTGGCAGGCTAGCGCGCGCCGCCCGCCTGCGTTATGCGGCCGGCTCTGCCGTTGCGCAGTTCAACGGTGAACTTGTTTCTGCCGCGCGGGAATTTCGCCCCGATTTGATCTGGCTGGAAAAGGCAGTATTCGCCTGGCCGCAAACGATTGCGGGCCTGCGCGATACGGGTGCCTTCGTCCTGCATCAGAACGATGACGATCCCTTCAAACCCGCAGAGTACATGCGGTGGCGGCATATCCTGGCGTCGCTTCCACTCTATGACCTCAACCTTGTAACCCGGCGCGTGAGCCTCAATGAGTATGCCCAGAAGGGTGCGCGTGATGTGCGCCTCTTTATTCCGGCTTACGATCACACCGTGCATTTCCCGTCGCCCGACGGCTGGCAGGAGGCAGGAAAATCTATCGACGTTTCCTTTGTTGGCCATCATATGGGCAAGCGGCCCGGCTTTCTTGCCGAGCTTTATCTCAGGCATGGCATTGCAACCGACATTTTCGGCACCGAAAGCTGGAACCGCGGTTGGCCGCGCGCGGTGCTGCCGAAGCCGGCGCGACATCTATATAAGGGTGGCCCGCTTTCCAACGATGCGTATCGCCAGACCATCTGGCGTTCGCGCATTACGATCGGCTTTGTGAATGAGGAGAACCGCGAAGAATACGCTGCGCGCAGTTTCGACACGACGGCCTGCGGCGGGTTCCTTCTGGTGGAAGACACGCCCGGCCATCGCGAGCACTATAAGGATGGTCAAGAGGCCGTCTTTTTCACGTCAGTTGCGGACTGCGCGGAAAAAATCCGCCGCTATCTGCCGGATGCCGAGGCACGCGCCCGTATTGCCGAAGCAGGATATCGCCGCGCCACCAGTTCGGGTTACGGCACCGATGCACGCGTGGCCGAAATCATCGACTACATCCGCGAACGTTACCGCAACTAAACCGCGTCGTTGTGAATGAGCGTGGAGCCGGTGGTATCGAACGCAAAATCCATCGCTCTCAGATTTGGCAGTGCGGTTCGAATGCGCGCATGCGTGTCGGGCGGAGCGATGAACAGCAGGAAGCCGCCGCCCCCTGCGCCGAGAAGCTTGCCGCCAATAGCGCCATTCGCAAGCGCCGTATCGTGATAGGTGTCGCAGGCATCGTTTGCGATCATGGAAGAGAGCTTGCGCTTCATCTGCCAGCCCTGTTCCAGAATGCGCCCGCACTCGGCGAGATTTCCGGCCACTAGCGCGTCGGCAAATGGATCAACCATGTCCGCCATGTCGCTCAGGAACTGCTTCTTGTCCAGTGAGGCGCTCACGTTTTTTTCCTGATCGGCCAGTACACCGCGCGCATCGCGCGCGCCGCCCATGTAGAGGACCAGCACATTGGCTCGAAAGTCCCGCGCGCGCGATGCAGTCAGCGGCAATGGCTCCACATGCACACTTTCATCGGTATTGAACGTGATCCGGTTGAAACCGCCAAAGGCAGACGCAAATTGATCCTGCTTGCCAATGGGTTCCTTCAATTCATCGATTTCGATAGTGCTGGCCTCTGACGCAAGGCGCGCCTTGCTGACCGTCCTTCCGGCCTGGGCATAGAGCGCGTGGAGAAGTCCGACCGTGAAGGCCGAGGACGAGCCCAGCCCGGTGCCGGCCGGAATATCGGCAATCGAATTGATATCGAGACCGTCGAACGAAAAGCGCGTTAGCGCCTGCCTCACGATGGGGTGTGCAATATCGCTGGCGCGATCCACGAATTCTGTCCGCGAATATTTCACAAGGAATTTGTTTTCGAAATGCGGATGCAGGAAGATGTACATGTATTTATCGATTGACGTACTCACCACCTTTCCCGGCCGTTCCCGATAAAAGGATGGAAGGTCGGTGCCGCCACCGACAAAGCTGAACCGGAACGGTGTGCGCGTGCCGATCATGGTCAGAATTTCGTGGCCGGAACGGCCTTGGGATCCATATGCGCCTGCCGCAGATATTGTGCGAGCATGTGCATGATGGATTGATGGATATCTTCCACCACGCCGTAATTCTCGGCGGGCACATGAATACTGACATCGGCAAGCCTGGCCGATTGGCCGCCCTCAAATCCTGTGAGGGCAATGGTGGAAACGCCATTGGCTTTCGCCCATTCCACCGCATGCACGATATTGGGCGAGTTGCCGGACGAGCTGATGGTAATGAGCACGTCACCCGCTTTCGCAATGCTTTCGAGTTGATAGCGGAATACCGCGTCATAGCCGATATCGTTGCTGATGGCGGTTATCAGGCTGACGGTCGAAACAAGGCTGGACACATCGGGCTTCAGGTCTGTTCCCGTGCGCACGCCCTTCAGGACATCGCAACACAGATGATCGGCAATGGCTGCAGATCCGCCATTGCCGCAACTGTAGATGCGATTGCCCGCGTTGACGGCGTTCAGGAGAATGCTTGCGGCCTTGTCCACCTGCTTCAGGTCGATGCGCTGCGCCGCCTTCGCCAGCGTGTGGAAATACTCCGCGCCATAGGCACTTGCCGTTCCATAGGTGGTCAATGGAAATTTGCTCATGCGCGCGCGAAGGCCCAGTCATTGTCCCGCAGCCAGTCCACCGTACGCACAACCGATTGCTCGATGGTGAATTTCGGCTGCCAGCCCAGGGCAAGGATACGCCCGGGGTCGAGCCAGACAAAGGGGGCATCGCCGATCCAGCCGCGCTCACCACCCGTAAATTCCAGCCTCGGCGCAAGCTGCATGCGACCCGTGATCCAGCCAATGGACTGTTTCACGGTAACGTAATTCTCCACACCCAGATTGAAGATGCTGCAGGGGCTTTCGGCCTTTTCGACGGCCAGCCTGATCGCATCCACGCAATCATAGACATGCATGTAGGATTTCTTCTGGTTGCCATCGCCCAGAACGCGCATGCGCGTGGGATCGCTGCGCAGCTGTTTCACGAAATCAAACACGTGCCCGTGGCTGTAGCGTTCACCCAGAACCGAGACGAAGCGGAAAATCCATCCCTTGAAACCGAAGGCTTCGCAATAGGCGCTGACAAGACCTTCCCCCGCAAGTTTCGAGGCGCCATAGAGCGAAATCTGCACCGGCATCGCCACGTCTTCCGGGGTGGGAATCTGGACGGCATTGCCATAGACGGCACTGGACGAGGCAAATGCAATCTGGCTGCAACCATTGGCGCGCATGGCTTCCAGTACGTTGAAGGTGCCAATGGTGTTCTGATCCAGATCGCGTCGCGGTTGCGCTGTGCCTTTGCGAATATCGGCATTGGCCGCCAGATGATAGACGATGGCGCAATCCTTCATTGCTTCGGTAAGCGCGGGCGGATCGAGCAGATCACCCTGAACGAAGCGAAATCGGCCTGAAGCCCTGGCGGATTCGACAAATTGTGGAAATCCAGTGCTCAGGTTGTCGTAGGCGACAACTTCGAAGCCTTCATGAAGCAGGCGGTCAACAAGCGTGCTGCCGATGAAACCTGCCCCGCCGGTGACCAGACATTTCATCGGGAATCCCAATCCTTGGCAGCGCGGAATATGCAAGGGTAACATGGCCTTGCGCGCCGACCGAAAGTCAAGGCCGGCGCAGGATAGGGTGCGATCAACACATGCAGACGGTCATTCTGGCGGGCGGCAAGGGAACGCGGCTTGGTGCGCGTGCCGCAGATCGGCCAAAGGCGCTGGTTGAGATCGCGGGTACGACGCTGGTCGAGCATCAGTTAAGCATATTGCGACGATATGGCCTTGAACGCGTCCTCATCCTCACGGGCCATCTGGGCGAGCAGATTGAGGCGCGTCTTGGCGATGGCGCGGCGATGGGCATGCGTATCTCGTATATGCGGGAGCCTGAACCGCTGGGAACCGCTGGCGCGGTGCGTGCTGCGGCGCCGCTTCTGGAAGAGAATTTTTTCGTCGTATATGGCGACATCGTTTTCGATATGGATATGGATCGGCTCGCCGAATTTCATGCGGTTCACAACGCGGTTGCGACGCTGGCCGTCCATCCCAATGACCACCCCTATGACAGCGATCTGGTGGATGTGGACGCGAACGGAGTTGTGCGCGCGCTCTATCGTAAGGATCGCCATGCAGGCCTTTTTCTGCGCAACCTCGTGAACACCGGCATCTTCGCGATGCGGCGGGATATCATCGACGCGATCCCAAGAAGCGGCGCGCACGATTTCGGGCTTGATGTCATCCCCGCCCTCCTTGCCAAAGGTGCGCCCGTCGCCGCTTATCGGACGCCGGAATACATCAAGGACGCGGGCACGCTCGATCGCTTGTCGCATGTGGAACACGACATCCTGCGCGGTGAGGTGGCGCGCCGAAATCTTGTCCATCCCCGGCCCGCCGTGTTTCTGGATCGCGATGGTGTCATCAATCGTGAAATCGGCGAAAACTATCGTCCTGAGCAGATGGAGTTGCTGCCGGGGGTGGGAGAAGCCATCAGGCGGATCAACAAATCCGGCTATCTGGCAGTCGCAGTCACGAATCAGCCTGGCATCGCCAAAGGCTTCCTCACGGAGGCCGATGTGGAGGCTGCGCATGCGCGTATCGAAACGCTGCTGGGTCAGGAACGCGCCTATCTCGACGATGTGCTCTATTGCCCCCACCACCCCGAGCGGGGATTTGCCGGTGAACGGCTGGAACTGAAGATCGCCTGTGAATGCCGAAAGCCGCGCGCCGGCCTGCTTCGGGCGGCTGCCGGGCGCTATAATATCGATCTTTCCCGTTCCCTGATGGTCGGTGACCGAACCGCCGATCTTGCTGCCGCGCGCGAGGCTGGCGTGAAGGCTGTTCTGGTGCGAACCGGCTATGGCGGCAGCGACGGCAAATATGCGGTAGAACCGGACCTGATTTTCGACGATCTGGAAGCGGCCGTTACGGCGCTTTTGGCCAACAATTCTTGAGCGATTCGCACTGGCAAAAATATGTCATGAAATGCTAGTTAAGCCCCCTGTTTTGGCTTCCCGAATGTCCCTTCCTCAAAGGGTTTCAAGGATCAGGTTTTGAGCGACACGCCCCAGAACGAAGGACCGCCCGCGGGCGGCGCCATCAACCCCATCGCCATCGAGGATGAGCTTCGCCGCTCCTATCTCGACTACGCGATGAGCGTGATCGTGAGCCGCGCGTTGCCCGATGCACGCGACGGCCTGAAACCTGTGCACCGCCGCATCCTCTTTTCGATGCACGAAAACGGCCGCGACTGGAACAAGCCCTATCGCAAATCCGCGCTCATCGTTGGTGACGTGATGGGCAAGTACCATCCGCATGGCGACCAGTCGATTTACGATGCGCTTGTGCGCCTGGCGCAGGATTTTTCCATGCGCGTGCCGCTGATCGACGGGCAGGGCAATTTCGGTTCCGTCGATGGCGATGATCCGGCGGCGATGCGCTACACCGAAGTGCGCCGCGCCAAGATCGCTCATCAGCTCACCGAGGATATCGATCAGGACACGATCGACTGGCAGGACAATTACGATGGCAGCGAGAAAGAACCCATCGTTCTTCCTGCGCGCTATCCAAACCTGCTGGTAAATGGCGCCAGCGGCATTGCCGTGGGGATGGCGACAAACATACCGCCGCACAATCTTGGCGAAGTGATCGACGCCTGCCTTGCTTATATCGAAGACCCGTCCATCGGGCTGGACCAGCTCACGGAAATTGTGCCCGGACCGGATTTCCCGACCAAGGGCCTCATCATCGGAAAACTCGCGGCGCGAACGGCGCTGGCGCGCGGCCGTGGTTCCATCTTGATGCGCGCGCGTTGCCACATCGAGGAAATCCGCAAGGACCGCGAAGCCATCATCGTCACCGAGATTCCCTATCAGGTGAACAAGGCGCGGATGCAGGAAAAAATCGCCGAGCTTGTGAAAGACAAGCGGATCGAGGGCATCGGCGATATCCGCGACGAGAGCGACCGTCACGGCATGCGCGTGGTGATCGAACTTAAGCGCGATGCTTCGTCGGATGTGGTGCTGAACCAGCTCTACCGTTACTCCGAATTGCAAACAAGCTTCGGCGTCAACATGTTGGCCCTGAACGATGGCCGCCCTGTGTTGATGAACCTGAAGGACATGATCGGGGCTTTCGTCGCCTTCCGCGAGGAAGTTGTTACGAGGCGCACGCGGTTCGAGCTCGGAAAAGCGCGCGACCGGGGACATGTGTTGGTGGGCCTCGCCATAGCTGTGGCGAACATAGACGAAGTGATTGCCACCATCCGCACCTCGCCCGATACGTCGACGGCGCGCGAACGGCTGATGGCGCGTGACTGGCCTGCCGCCGATGTGGCCCCGCTGATCGCGTTGATTGCCGATCCGCGCCACCAGATGGCGTCCGATGGCACAATCCGCATGTCGGAGGAGCAGGCCAAGGCGATCCTTGAGTTGCGTCTGGCCCGCCTCACCGCGCTTGGCCGCGACGAAATTGGCGATGAAGTGCAAAAGCTCGCTGTCGCCATTCAGGACTATCTCGACATCCTGCGCTCACGGGCGCGGGTTCTCACGATTGTGCGCGAGGAGCTGACCGCCATTCGCGATGAATTCGCGACGCCACGCCTGACCGAACTGATCGACGCCGACACCGAAATCGAAGACGAAGCGCTGATTGAGCGCGAGGATGTGGCGATTACCGTTACCCACGCAGGCTATATCAAGCGCACGCCGCTCGCGGATTATCGGGTGCAAGGCCGTGGCGGCAAGGGTCGCTCCGGTATGTCCACACGCGAGGAGGATTTCGTAACCAAGATCTTCGTCGCCAACACCCATGCGCCCATGGTGTTCTTCTCGTCCACCGGCATGGCCTACAAGTTGAAGGTCTGGCGTTTGCCGGAAGCCAAGATTCAGGGCCGCGGAAAGGCCATGGTAAACCTGCTGCCGTTGGCCGATGGCGAGCGCATCACCACCATCCTGCCGCTTCCCGAGGACGAGACGCAGTGGGAAAAGCTGAACGTAGTGTTCGCCACCAAGTCGGGTGATGTTCGCCGTAATGAGCTTTCCGACTTTGTGAACATCAACCGCAACGGCAAGATTGCGATGAAGCTGGAGGCCGGCGATGGCATCGTCGGCGTGGAAATCTGCACGCCGAACGACGACGTGCTGCTCACGACGCGCGGCGGCAAATGCATCCGCTTCCCCGTCACCGATGTGCGCGTGTTCAAGGGGCGCGATTCCACGGGCGTGCGCGGCATTCGCCTTGCCGATGGCGATGCGATCGTCAGTCTCTCGCTTTTGCGCCATTCCGATGCCACCACGGCGGAGGCACGCGCCTATCTCAAACAAGCCAGTGCCATGCGCCGCGCTGTTGGAGATGAGGAAACCGGCGCGGATGAAGTGACCGAGGATGCGGAAGAGGGCGTCGAAGAAGCGACGTTGACGCCGGAACGTTATGCCATGCTCGGTGCACAGGAGCAGTTCGTGCTCGTCATCTCCGAACAGGGTTTCGGCAAACGCACGAGCTCTTATGAATATCGCGTCACGGGCCGTGGCGGATCGGGCATTGTGGCGCTCGACATGACAAAGAAGAACAAGGCCATTGTCGGCTCCTTCCCCGTGGAGGATACCGACGATCTGATGCTTATCAGCGATTCTGGCCAGACGATCCGCGTTCCCGTCGCTGATATCGGCGTGAAAGGCCGCGGCACGCAAGGTGTTGTCGTGTTCCGTCTGGATGAAGGCGAGCGCGTCGTGTCCGTGGAGCGCATCGAAGAAAGCTCGGACGAGGGGGAATAGACGTGGCGAAGAAGACATCGGCTCGCGCAGCCGCTAAGGCCAGCCTTACCGGAAAGCGCGTGGGTCTGTATCCCGGCACGTTCGATCCGCCGACTCTGGGCCATCTTGATATCGTCAAGCGCGCGCTAAAGCTGGTCGATCATCTGGTAATCGGCGTTGGGGTTGGAACCGGCAAAAATCCGCTGTTCTCGTTCGAAGAGCGTGTGGCGATGTGGCAGCATGAAGCGGGGGTTCTGACAAAGGATGGCGGCACCATCGAAGTGCAGCCCTTTGGCAATGCGCTGCAAGTCGATTTCGCGCGATCGGTCGGCGCCAGTATCGTGGTGCGCGGTCTGCGTGCGATGACGGATTTCGAATATGAGTTCCAGATCGTGGGCATGAATCAACGGCTCGCGCCCGATATAGAAACCGTGTTTCTGATGGCCGATCCGCGCTATCTGTCCATTGCGTCCAAGCTCGTGAAGGAAGTGGCGATGCTCGGGGGCAATGTCTCACCCTTTCTCACGCCTCATGTCGCGGACCTTCTGGTCAAGCGCTGCAAGGAATTGGCGAAGAAGCGGAAATAGGAAAATCTAGCGCGCCAGCTGCGCGAGTATCCTGTCATATATTTCCGAATAGGGGCGAAATGCGGCTTCTGACGTGAAGCGTGCCTGCACGGTGTTGAGCGCTTCCGTGCCCATCTTCAGATTCAGATGTACATCGCTCGCCAGTCTGATCATGCGATCTGCCATCGCGTCGGCGTCGTCGCGATCGACGAGATATCCGTTTACACCATCAGCCACGACATCTTCGGGGCCGCCGCACCGTGTCGCGATCATCGGAATACCGCTTGCCATGGCTTCGATCACCACGATGCCAAAACCTTCCTCGTCGGATGACATCACGAAGCATTGGGCGTTGCGGTAGATGTCTGCCAGTGCGGCGATGGACGGGTTGGGGATATGGCGTACACGGCCTTCCAATCCGAATTGGCGCACGCGTTGCCAGAACCAGTCAGGCATGTCGCCTGCGCCTGCCAGAACCAGATCGGGCAAATCTGCTTTCGCAGCGGCCGCCTTGGAATAGGCATTCAGGAGCAAGGCGGCATTTTTGCGTTCGTCGCTCAGCCGCCCGACCGAAAGAATATAGCTGCGTGAGGGCGTGCGCTCGGCCAAAGGGGTAAAGGTCGTGCTGTCGACGCCGGGCGGACCATAGTGAACATTGTCGATGCCTTTGATCGTATGTTCGGAGCAATGGCGCTGCATCCACGTGTTCATCACGAACACTTCGTCAGCCACCTTGAGGCCGTCATAGTCCATCCTGACGGCGAAATCCGTCATGAATTTCCGCCATTTACCCGAGAGCCCTGTCGCAAGGCTCAGGGGGCGACGGCGTTCGATGTCCACCATTGTCGCCACATAGGCGACAATGGGCTTCTGAACATCGGAAAGCGTGCAGATCCAGCTTGGTGCGCCGGCCACCAGTTGCACGAGATCGCAATCCGCAAAAAGATTGCGCAAGGCGCCGCGTGGCTTCAGACGGAAGAGTTCGATTTCGCCAAGGAATGCCCCCACGCGCACATACTCTTCGCCGTGCGCTTCGGCCCTTGCCGTGCGCACGCCGCGAAACCATGTTGAGGGCCTGCTGACAAGAACGCTCAACGGATCGCGCCGCGAAGTGGCTAGCGACACGATCCGCACGTCCATATCGCCGCGCTGCCGGATTCCACGAAGCAGAAACTTCGCCATCGAGGTCACCCCCCCGATATCGTCGAACGACGGCAGCACAAGCGCTATGCGCGCACGGTGCTTTTTTGGGGCTTGCGCCGAGGGCGTTGCTTTTTTGTCTGACAAGACGGCGATTTTCGTTGCGCTGACGGGTGGGGTTTGAATCTCAATCGGCCAGTACGGTTTCCGCGGCGGGGAAAGTCACAGGCATACCGCTTTTTCGCTTCTCACTTCTTAGCCAGCACCCTAATTTGTCGCAAGCCTGTGCCGGAATCGCCGGTGCCGCGCAGAATCAGGGAAATCACGATGTCCGACGTCCTCGTCATGGAGCTTAAAACTGGCACGGTGAAAATCGCGCTCAGGCCCGATCTGGCGCCCAATCATGTGGCCCGCATCAAGGAACTTGCCAATTCTGGCTTCTATGACGGCGTGGTCTTTCATCGTGTGATACCGGGCTTCATGGCGCAAACCGGCGATCCGACGGGCACCGGGTCCGGTGGCTCGGATCTGCCGGACCTGAAGGCCGAGTTCTCGCAGGAATCCCACGTTCGGGGTACCTGCTCGATGGCGCGGTCCTCCAACCCCAACAGCGCCAACAGTCAGTTCTTCATCTGCTTCGACGACGCGCCCTGGCTCAACCGTCAGTACACGGTTTGGGGGCAGGTGGTTGACGGTATGGATCATGTCGATGCCATCAAAAAGGGCGGCGAGCATAACAATGGCGCGATCAGTGGCGAGCCCGACAAAATCGTTAAAATGAGCGTCGCCTGACGCATTCGGCAATATTATGTGTCAATTCCCGCGTTGCTGCCTTGATGGCCCGCGCTTTAGAAGGCTCTGGTCAGCTTCATGCGTGGGAGTGCTCCCGTGTCCGCACCGATCCAGTTCATTGATCTTCAGGCCCAGCGCCGCCGTCTGGGCGAACCGCTGACCAAAGCCATCATGGCTGCCGTAGAAGGCGGTCAGTGGATTCTGGGCCCGCAGGTGCAGGAACTGGAAAAGCGGCTTGCCGAATTTGCGGGTGTGAAACATGCCATCACCTGCGCAAACGGCACTGATGCTCTGCTTATCGTGCTGAAGGCGTGGGGCATCGGCGCAGGTGACGCGGTGTTTGTTCCCGCATTCACATTTGCTGCGTCGGCGGAGGTTGTCGTTCTGGCGGGCGCAACGCCGGTCTTCGTCGATGTTCTCGAAGATACCTTCAACATGGATCCTGCAAGCCTTAAGGCCGCCATTGCCAAAGTGAAGGGCGAAGGCCGGTTGAAACCGCGTGTGGTGATGCCTGTCGATCTGTTCGGTCAGCCTGCCGACTATCGTGCCATCGAACCCATCGTGAAGGCCGAAGGCTTGAAGATGCTGTGCGATGCCGCACAGGGCTTCGGCGGTCTGCTCGATGGCCGCCGCGCAGGCGGCATAGGCGACGCAGCATCCACAAGCTTCTTTCCCGCCAAGCCGCTGGGCTGCTATGGCGATGGCGGCGCGGCGTTCACGAATGATGATGAGCTCGACTCGCTCCTGCGTTCCATCCGCATGCACGGTCAAGGCTCCGACCGCTATGAGAATGTGCGCATTGGTGTCAATTCCCGTCTGGACACGATCCAGGCGGCGATCCTGATTGAAAAGCTGAAAGCCTTTCCCGAGGAGATCGAGCGCCGCGAAGCGGTTGCCCGCCGCTATAACGAAAAATTGGGCCGCAGCAACTCCATCCGCGTGCCACGGGTTATTGCCGGGGCACAGTCGACTTGGGCGCAATACACCATTCAGGTTTCAGATCGTGCGCGGTTGCAGGCGGAGTTGAAGGAGAAAGGCGTGCCAACCGCAGTTTACTATCCGATCCCGCTATCAGCCCAGGTCGCCTATCGTGAGTTCCCAAGCGCGGGAACGCCCGTCAGCGATCGCATCTGCAAGACCGTCATCAGCCTTCCCATGCATCCGGACCTCGACGAGCAGACGCAGGACCGGATTATCGAGGCCGTTTTGAGCAGCGTCAGTTAGGTTAGCCCAAGCGGACGGAAGTGCTGGCAAGAATTGGGGATTTACCGTAGTTTGCCGGCCGCCGCCCAACAGTGGCCGGTATCCACAATTCGTCTTTAACGGGGAAAGCAGATGTTTGGCGGCGTCCAGCCTGATCACGGGCTCGTGCTCTTCGCCAGTCTCGTCATCTGCATTGCCCTGTGTGTTGTCGCCAAGCCCTTGGGTGCAAAGCTGGGCGTACTGGCCTATCCGGGGGGGCGCAGGCGCCACGCCGAACCCACGCCGCAAGTTGGCGGCATCGCCATGATCGTTCCGTTGGTTATCTGGTGCGCGGGCGCGTTGTTCGCGGATGCAGGCCGTGATGAAAATCTGCTGTTTGCCATTGCATTGTGCGGGGCCGGTGTTGCCCTGATCGGTTTCGCCGATGATCAGAAAGAGACATCGCCGCTTTCGCGCACCTTGTCGTTGCTTGTGTTTCTCACCGCAGCATTCGCGTTTGAGCCGCAGTTTACCTCGCACACGCTGAACTGGGGCAGCCTGGGCCCCTATCCCGTTCCGATGTGGTTCTACTATCCGCTGATGGCGGTCACGGCGGTCGGGCTGGTCAATGCCGTGAACATGGCTGATGGCCAGAACGGTGTCGTGGGCAGCATGTATGCGATCTGGGCGCTATGCCTTGCGCTTACCACAACGGGCGCTGCTGCGGGCGTGGCCTGGGTTTTGTTCTGCTGCGCGCTCGTTTTTCTTGCCTTCAATTTGCGTGGCCGCCTGTTCATGGGCGATGCGGGCACATACGGCGTCACGTTTGTTTTCGGGCTGCTTGTGACGCTGGCGCATGCCAAGGGGCAAGTGTCCCTCGAAACCATCATCGTGTGGTTCTTCATTCCGGTAGCGGATTGTATGCGCCTTGTCATCAGCCGGCCGATGCGCGGGGAATCTCCGTTCGATGGCGATCGCGATCACTTTCACCATCGGCTGGAAGACAAGATGGGCAAGCACATGGGCTTGCTCAGCTATGCATCCGCCGTGGGCCTTTCCTCTGTGATCTCAGCGACCATGCCGCGCTTTGCGCTGGTATGCCTGGTGGTGCTCACAGCGTTCTACTTCAGCTTCGCGTTTCTCACGGATTCTCAGGCGGAACGCGCGGCAAAGAGCGACGGTGATGCGGAAGCGCCGCAGAACGGCGGCGACAAAATCGTTTCCATTGTTGGCGATGGCGGTTCCGATCGCCGGAGGCGGGGGAAGGGCTGACGTGATCAGGCGCCGTCGCGACCTGACCGCTCAGCTATCACCATGCAGGATCTGATCCCGTGACCCGATATCCGGTAATTCGTACTGTTTGGCAGACGCTGCATTTCGTTGCGCGGCGCGCGCCAGCCATTGTGGGCGCGGTCGCCATTCCCTTCGTGGCGGGTTGGATTGTTCTGTACTGGTCGCTTGGTGAATTTCTGGATCAATTGGGTCAGGCTGCAGAGGTACCCGGAGATCGCGTGCGAACCCTGGCGCTGGGCATCATGGCGGCCGGGCTGGTGCTGGCGATTTTCATCAAGTGCATCGCTGTTCTGGCGGTGACGGAAATCGCCGGGGAGGAGGCCCCTCGATTCAAACTGCGCTTTCGTATCGACCGTTCGCAGTGGCGGTTGTTCGCGGCAAATCTTCGATTGTCGGTGCTTCTGCTTTTTCTGATCTTCCTCGAACGCATCTATGCCGGTTGGCTCGATCAGATGCACTTCGTCAACTTCTATGCCGGGTTGTCCAAACTTCTGATGTCGGTCTTCTTTGTTTATCTTATTCTCGTTCTTGGCTTTTTCATGCCGCCGGTGGTGGTTCATGAGCGCGGCGCAATCGTTCGCCGCTCTGTGAACCTCTTTCGCAATTCGCCGGGCGCGATCTTTGCCATTGTTCTGCTCCTGCTTGTGCCGGGGTGGCTGGCCGATGTCGTGACCGAGCTTGGTATGAGCATGCTTGGCGTGTTGCCGGTGATGTCCGTAAAGGGACCGTTGGCTGAACGGATGGACGATGTCCGCAATATCCTTCCGCAGTTCCTTACCGCGGCGCTTGCCGCTTACACCGTGAGCATGACGTTGATGACCGTGGCGGCCACCCGTCTTTACCGCCAGCATCTGACAGACAGCCGCTGAGCGGCTAAAGAACGGCATGCGCGTCGATCAATTCGATTTCGATTTGCCGGAAGGCGCCATTGCGCTACGCCCGGCGCAACCGCGCGACAGCGCAAGGCTGCTTGTTGTCAGTCCTGATGGAACATTGGCGCACTACCACATTCGGGATCTGCCGGGCCTCCTGCGGCCTGGCGACGTCATTGCCGTGAACGATACCAAGGTCATTCCGGCGCGACTGAAGGGAATAAGGCTTTCGCGCGGCGACGGTGCACCCGAGGCGGGAATTGAGGTGACATTGCACAAACGCGTTGCGCCGGCTGCGTTTCTGGCTTTTGCGCGTGGCGCGCGAAAATTGCGCGTGGGCGACACGCTTTCACTGGGCACATCGCTTTTGGCACGCGTTGCGTCGCGGGGTGAAGGTGGAGAAGTGGAGTTGCACTTTGCGCTTGAGGGCGGTGCGCTTGACGCTGCCATTGCGCGCGAAGGCGAAATGCCGCTGCCGCCCTATATTGCGGGAAAGCGCAAGCCGGATGCGCAAGACATGGCGGACTATCAGACCGTCTATGCGCGCCATTCCGGGTCGGTTGCAGCGCCGACCGCTGGTCTGCACCTGACCGACACCATGCTCGCGCATCTTTCCGTGCGGGGCGTCGGTCGTGAGCACGTCACATTGCATGTTGGCGCTGGCACCTTCCTGCCAGTTTCCGTGGAAGATACGTCTGCTCACAAGATGCATTCCGAATGGGCCAGCATCGATGCCGGCACGGCGGGCCGTCTCAATGCGGCGCGCGCACAAGGTGGGCGTATTGTCGCGGTGGGTACCACCAGCCTGCGCACGCTGGAGAGCGCTGCCGCTGATGACGGGCAAATTCACCCCTTTCAAACCGAAACCTCCATTTTCATCACACCCGGATACCGGTTTCGCGCCGTGGATGTGCTGCTGACGAATTTTCACCTGCCGCGATCCACGTTGTTCATGCTGGTCTGCGCTTTCAGTGGCACCGATGTCATGAAGTCTGCCTATGCCGAAGCAATTCGCGAGGGTTACCGGTTCTATTCCTATGGCGACGCCTGCCTGCTATTTCGGCCACGAACATGAGCAGGATGCGATGAGCGAATTCCGCTTCGAGCTTAAAGCCACCGATGGCCCAGCAAGGCTTGGCTTGATTTCCATGCCGCGCGGCGAAATCCGCACGCCTGCGTTCATGCCCGTGGGCACTGCGGGCAGCGTGAAAGCCATGCTGCCCGAAAGTGTTCGCGAAACGGGCGCGGATATCATTCTGGGCAACACCTATCATCTCATGCTGCGCCCCGGCGCGGAGCGGGTGGCCAGTCTTGGCGGTCTTCACAAATTCATGGGTTGGGACCGGCCTATCCTCACCGATTCCGGTGGTTTTCAAGTGATGTCGCTTTCCTCCTTGCGCAAGATCACCGAGGAAGGCGTGCGCTTCCGCTCTCACATTGACGGCAACGAAGAATTTCTTTCGCCCGAACGCGCCATGGAAATTCAGCGGCTTCTGGGCTCGGACATTCAGATGGTGCTGGATGAGTGCCCGGCATTTCCCGCGACCGAGGCGGACATCGAAAAATCGCTCGCGCTTTCCATGCGGTGGGCGAAGCGGTCCAGGATTGCATTTGGCGTGCAGCCGGGCCGGGCCTGCTTCGGAATCGTGCAGGGTGGCGTCTTCCCACATTTGCGCCAGCGCTCGGCCCGCGAACTCATCGAAATCGGATTTGATGGGTATGCGGTCGGTGGGCTGGCGGTGGGCGAGGGACAGGCCGCCATGTTCGAAACGCTGGAGGCCACTGTGCCGCACCTGCCGGCTGATCGACCCCACTACTTGATGGGGGTGGGAAAACCCGATGATCTTGTGGGTGCGGTGTTGCGCGGCGTCGACATGTTCGACTGCGTGCTGCCGACCCGTTCCGGGCGTAACGGTCAGGCCTTCACCTGGAACGGAACGCTCAATCTGCGCAATGCACGTTTCGCAGAGGACACGGGTCCTCTTGATTCGCGCTGCACGTGCCCGGCGTGCCGCAAATTCAGCCGCGCTTACCTCCACCATGTGGTGAAGGCCAAGGAGATCATCGCCTCCATGCTGCTCACCTGGCACAATCTGGCATTCTATCAGGATCTCATGGCCGCCATCCGTGCGGCCATTGCGGAAGGCCGGATGGCGGCCTTTGCGGGGGATTTCCGCGCCGGGTATCGCACAGTGGAAAAGCCTGAATAGCGCGCTTGAATGCGTTGACCCATCGGGCTCGCGCCCATATGGTCCGGCCTCCCTTGGCGGGCCCGTAGCTCAGCGGCAGAGCATCTGACTTTTAATCAGAGGGTCGATGGTTCGATCCCATCCGGGCTCACCAAATTTTTTGGCGATCATTGCTTTCGTTCGACGGCGTCCGGCAAGGACGGTTCCAGCGGCTTGCGCGACGGGCAGCAAGTCCACGCTTGGGCGCCACTTTGCTGGCAAGCGCCAATCGCACATTCGCTGCGCTCACCCATCGGTCGCGGGCCTTAGGGCTTCGATGGTGACTTCGGGAAGTTTGGGATGCGGATTTTGAACGGATCGCCACACAAAGCCGGTGTCCACGTCCGTCCAGTATTCGTTTTCAAAATCCCAGCCGATTGCATCTGCGCTGCAGGTTTCGATCAGGTGCCGGGTCTTCAGCGTTGAGCCAATGATTGCGATAGTCTGGGGCCCGTCATCGGCAAGCGTGCACGCGGCATCGACGCCAAAAACATCCAGATCGCGGAAGTCGAACACCAGTGTGTAGTGGCTCCCAGGCGCGGGCAATGCGCCATTGTTCTGGTCCGGCTTGTTGCCGGGCATAACCAGGGAAAGGTGTGTGAGGCTGTAGGGCAGGCCGCTCGTAGCAACAACGCGGCCCTTGCGCGTCTGGATCATCACGTGGTTCGAGCTGTACCAGTCCAGATAGCCGCTCCGCGATGTCCCCAGAACCATCATCGCCTGATCGGCGCTGCCAAAGTTCACACCGATGGTTGCAAACGCGATGGAGGATGCCGCGTCGCGCGAAATCTTGGCGGGCTCTCCGAACGTCTGTTTGTAGAGCTGCATCGCAATGCGGCCTCCCACAGACTGCTGCGTGCCCAATGACTCGCAGCCAGCAAGGGACAGCATCGCGATCGATGCAATTGCCCCCCGCAGCAGCCTGTCCGCGAACGTTCTCATCGGAACACCGAATTCCACTGACCGGATACATCACCATAGCTCGACGATCTGGTCATGTCGTACAGGCGCTCGACACCTTCGAGCTTCTGTCCACCGTCGCGCTGGATGGAGCGCAAATGCAGGTTATAGGCGCTTTGGGTGGCAAAGCCCGCAATCCATTCCAGTGGAATGTGGACAATGATGCCTTTGTCAAAGCTGCCTTCACCGAAGCGCGCCGCTGACACATTGGTGAGAGTGAACCATGCGCCGATCTGAACACCGGATTCGAAACGCCGCGTAGCCTCAAACGTCGCGCCGTAGTCGCCTGCGAGATAGCGGCCCACGCTCATATTGAAATCGATACCGTACCATGGCGATTCATAATACAGGGTCATGTGCCCCGTCGCGATCTGATAGGACTGAAGACCGAAGAGGCGGTTGAAATCGCGCTGTTTTGCAAACCAGCCATCAACACCCAGAGCCCAGCGTTGACCGAAGGGACGGTAGAGTATTTCGCCGCCCGCGCCTGCGAACATATCTTCAAGGTAACCTGCCGCAACGCGGGCGTAGACCTCAGGCGCCACCTGGAAAGTATACGAGGCCTGAAGGTTGCTGAAGCCGTTTTTGCCCTTTTTCAGATACAGCGCGGAATCGGACCGGACATGCGGCAGCACGCTGTTGCTGGTGCGTGTTATCTGGCTGAATGTGTCGTAGAGCGAAATGTCGGCTGCAGCTTCGATAGCAAGGCCGCGTGTCAGGTTCACCGAGCCATCCATTCCGAGGCCAATCCGGAAATAGAAGGGGTTGTCCGGGTCGAACAGACCCTGGCTGAACGTGGGGTATGGCAGCCCCACGTCAATTGTCGGGTAACTCGTTTCGATATCGTTGGCGACACTTAGCTTCGCCGGCTCCAGCGTCGTGGAGAGCCAGAGCGCTTCGGGCAATTCGCCATGAGCCAGAGCGTCCGTTCCGCTGCGCGGAATACGTGCCGTCGCCATGAGGACGCCGCCGCGCGCCGTTGTGATTGTGAATGTGGAGATGCGTGCCGGCGCGGTAGCGGAAAGCGCGCGCGCGGTTCGTGAAATGGCCTCGGCATCGCGCAGGTAGTGATTGTTCGTGATGACGATCCGCACTTCATCGTTCAGCAGCCGTATACCCTCGACTGCGACCGACTGGGCTTCGACGGCCTTCCGGATGGACGCCACCACCGTCCGGTCGTCTGCGCTGAGAAGCTGTGGCCCCGCGGTGTCGTTGTCGTCTGCGAAGGACATAAAATCCATAGCAAATCCGGCATCTGTCACAACCTTGCCTTCGCCAGGAAGGTAGGCGCGGGCATAACGGACGTTCGCGGTATCGGCCTCCAATTTGTCCGATGCTGTCTGGAATGAAGCGCTGGCATCGCTGACAGGGGGCTCGAAGGACGCCACATTGCCTGCAGGTGTTTCTGCCTTGCTGTCGTCAGCGACCAGCATCACCCCGAGCGGGGTTTCTTTCCATACAAGCCTGGGTTTGACGTTTGGCGAATTCGTCAGATCAACAAACTTCGTGCCCGAAGGACTCACCGGCGCGCCGCTAGTTTCGGTCCGCGAATGTGCAGGCACCTTTGGGACGTCGGCATGGCGCACGAGCATGATGCCTTCGCTTGTAGGCATCCATTGCAGCGCATTTGCTGCGTCCTTGTCTGAAAGATCGATGAGCTTTGTGCCGAGCTTGCCGCGGGTATTGTCCTGCTGCATGCGCAACGTTCGCAGTTCCGTTACCACCTGTGGATCCCGCGCCACAAAAGGAGGCGGCACGTCTGCGCGCTGCGCCGTGTGATCCGGCTTGGGATCGAAGTAACCGTGAACCTGCAGGCCTATCTCGTTGCCGCGCATGAGCGAGAGGCCGACATCGAATCCTTCGGCGAAGCGATAGTTGACGCCGACATTCACCGGGAAACTGTAATCCCGCCCCGTTTTGAACGCCTCGGTCTTGTAGCGGTCGCTGCTGTATTCGACTTTCAGGCTGAGATTTCGGATGGGCGTGCGGTATTCAATGCCACCGAACAATCCCATGTCTGGGCCATGAAAGTACGTGCTGAACAGCGGGACGCCACCCTGTCCGAAATCGATATTGCGCGTCCGGAAGCGATCTGAAATCTCCGCAAAAATGTTTGGCAACATCCCGCTGGAACCAAGGCGTCCCCAGCCCAGTCCCGCCGTGACGTCGAAATCGCCAAAACGTTTGGTGCCGACAAGATATTCGCCGGAATAGACACCCGTGCCGAGGAAGTCCTGCAAGCCAAGCGCGAACTGGGGCCAGTAATCCGATTCTTCATTGAGCCGCAGTTTGAGATCGAAGCTGCGATCATAGAGCGCCTGTCCAACGTTGCCCGGTGCGCCGGTATTGCCACGGATCGATCCGTTAACGCTGTAGCGGAACGTCACCTCCGCCCAGGGCAGAGCCTGAAAGGTGAGCGCGTATCTGTCGTCTGTGTCGGAGTGGAAGTAGCCCATCGACAGTTCGCCATCGGGCATAAAGCGGGCGGTCCGCATGTCCAGAAGACCGGCGCCGCCATAGTTCGAGAGGCTTGGGATGTCGGGATCGTTGTCGAGCACATGCGAAGCCGCCTGCGCTGGTGCTCCCCACAGCCCCGCAGCACATATCAGTCCGCCGGCAACAACCAGTCGCAGGCGGTGAAAGATGGCGGCGCAAACCAACGGGCGAGCCCCCTCAACGCGCGGGATTTCAAGGCTATTTCCAATTCCATGTAAAGCCCGAACCCTTGCGGCCATGTAGCAAACTTAGTAAGAACAACCAAGTTCCACGCGCCAGCAGGGGGCAGCGAGAACTTCGCGCCGCAATCGCCACAAACGGGGCAGTTCAGCCAACATGACTCGAGTGACATTGCGTAGGCGCGCGATCCGCAGAATTGGCCGTGCATTGGGTTGGGCGGCGTTGATGGGTATGGTGTTCGCGGCCAGTGCCAGCGCCCAGATCGACCCTTCCATTGCCCAGCAACTTTTGCAGAGCCGGGGCGGCATCACCGATACCGACCAGGATACGGCCCCCAAGGCGACCGTTCAGACTTACAACCCCATTCCCGCTCCCGGGAAAAACCTTCCGCAATCCAACATCGAGAAACTGTTCAAAGACCGGATCGGTGTGGAGCTGAACCAGTTCGGCTACGATGTGCTGGGCGTGCCCACTCAGGTTCAGATTGGTCAGGCGGGTGCCGCGCAGGACAGCTTTGTGCTCGGTCAGGGCGATGAAGTCGTTCTTGTGCTGCGAGGCCAGGAAAACGCCACCTACCGTTATCGCGTGAACCGTGATGGCCAGATCGTATTTCCGAAAATCAATCCTGTTCTGGCGGCTGGCCGCACCTTCGCGGAAGTGCGCAACGCGATCGAAACGCAGGTCCATCAGGCGTTCATTTCCACAAGCGCTTTTGTGACACTGGGCGAAGTGCGGCAGGTATCGGTCGTGGTTTCGGGTGAGGTGAATTCTCCGGGCCAGCGCATTCTCAGTGCGCTTGGGACTCCGCTTGATGCCCTCCTTATTTCGGGAGGCATTTCCAAAACCGGTTCGCTGCGAAACGTAAAGATCATTCGTAACGGCGAAACGCGCACAATCGACTTCTACAATCTGCTCACCACAGCGGGGCATTTGCGTTTGGGCAATTTGCAGGATGGCGATCGCATTTTCGTCCCGCCGATTGGCCGCACGGTTGCCGTCGCCGGCGGCGTGAGGCGGCCCGGCATCTATGAACTTTCGCCGGGCGCCTCGGGAATTACAGCGAAAGCTCTTGCCGATCTGGCCGGTGGAATTTCTTCGGCTGGCGCGTTCCGCTTCATGAAGGTCACGATCAACCGCGATGGGACGCAAGTTCTCGAAAATACCTCACTAGGCACCACAATTCGTGACGGGGAGGTTCTGGGCGTCTTTCTCCAACGGGGCACGCTCAGCGGTTCCGTCGAATTCAAAGGCTCGCTGGCCAATCCGGGAATGTATCCTGTTGCGGAATATCCGACCTTATCAAAGGTCATTCATGGTCAGGATGATTTGGCCCCAGAGGCATACACAGCATTCGCGGTGGTGGTGCGTCGCGACGCAAGCACCAATGCCCGTTCGATTATTCCGGTGTCGTTGGAGGCATTGTTTAACGGCGGCCCCGACCTGCCGCTGAAGAGCGGTGATCTGGTGGTCGTTCTTTCGATTTCGCAGGCGGCATCTATTGCGCATGCCGTTCTTGCGACGGCCAATCAGGCACAGACCAATGCTTCCAGCCCGGCGATTGTCGACAATAGCGTTGCGACAAGCCCCGACAGCAACAAGCTTGCATCCATCTTGGCGGATCCGGACGCGCGCAACTTTGAAGCGAAGGCGGCGGAGGTGACCAGCGACCGCAAGGCGGGCACGGCTCCGAGCGCGGCTTCTGTTGCGTTGACCGCAGCCCAGCGTGAGGCCGTAAAGGAAGGGCTTGTATCGGACGACAGATCTTCCAAATCGAGCAGCGACGGGGCGGGGGATGTCCAGTCCCTTGCTTCGACCTTGAACGTATCGACGGATATGCTTCGAAACGTTGTATCCGACTATGTCGTGTGGGTGTTGGACGAGGTTGGCAATCCGGGACCTTATCTCAGTGCCGAAGGCACTTCTCTGAGGGGCATCATTCACTTGGCCGGCGGTGCAATGCGCCAGGCTGACCTTTCCTGGGTCGAGGTAACGTCCACAAAGGTTGATGGCCTGGCGGGCACGGCGCGCACGGAACGCGTGGCATACAAGGGGGCGGATGCGGATTTTGCAAAGGCCCTTGTCCACCCGCTGGATGTCGTGCGCCTGCGCCGCGTCTTCTCTGATGCAGAAAATGGCCGCGTGACACTTTCCGGCGAATTCCGTTATCCCGGCACATTCGACATCATCCGCGGCGAACGTCTTTCATCCATCATCGAACGCGCTGGCGGCATCACGGATCAGGCCTATCCCTACGGCGCGGTCTTTACGCGCTCTGCCGCAGCCACGTCGGAAAAGGACGCGAACGAACGCGCCGCGCGTTCGCTTGAATCGGCACTTGCGTCGCTGGCTACCCAACCTGTCACCGGTAACGAAGCCTCCACGTCTGCAACGCAAAGGCTTACATTCCTGCAGTCGATGGCCGCCCAGCTTCGCAGTCAGGAAGTTGTCGGGCGCATCAGCATCATGGTGGATCCCGCGGTCCTGCGCGCGCATCCCGAGATGGACACGATAGTTCAGCCCGGCGACACGCTCTTCATTCCGAAGCGGCCCTCGACCGTCAACGTGTCGGGTGAGGTTCTCAATCCCGGATCCTTCCAGTATCGCGCGAACTATACGGTCGAAGATTATGTTTCGCTTGCTGGTGGCGAGGGACAGGATTCGGATGATGGCCGCATCTTTGTCGTTCTGCCTGACGGTTCGGCGCAGCCTGTGAACCGAAGCTGGCTCTCGTTTCAGGATCGCGCCATACCGCCCGGTTCCACGATTGTCGTCCCAAGGGACCTGAGGCCGTTCAACTTCATGCAGTTCGCGCAATCGATCACGCAGATCGCAAGCCAGCTGGCTATCGCTGCGGCATCGCTCGCGGTAATCGGCAAGTAACCGGAATGGCAGACGAATCCGCGAGCAAGAAGGGTGTGCCCGCAATTCCGCTGCAGGCATTTGTCCAGGCTTTCCTTGGCCACTTCAGGCTGATAGCGGTATTTTTCTTCGCGTTTCTGGTACTCGGCTACGGGTACTACATGACCCGTGAGAAGACCTACACGATTCAATTTCGGATCGTGCCAATCTATTCCGATCAGTCTGTCCTGAAAGCACGTTTCGGTGGTCTGGCATCGCTTGCCGGGCTGTCCCTGCCACAGGACAACAACGCGCTGGCCTTCGAGCTCTATCTTCAGACGCTCGACAGCGAAACAACGGCGCAGGCGCTGGCCGACAGACCTGGATTTCTGCAGCGCATGTTCGCAAACAATTGGGATGCACAAAGCCATCAGTGGGTCGAGCATCCCGGGTTCATGACCATTGTGACACGCAGCATTCGGTCGATATTCGGTATGGAGAACCCGGCATGGCGGCCGCCCGGAGCACGGGCCGTGCAAGGGCGGTTGCGCATGGTAAGCGTTTCACGCACGCCGTATTCACCCGTGGTCACAATCACCACGCAATCGGCCGATCCACGGTTTGGCGTCTACTTCCTGCAATCGCTACACGAAGCTGTCGATGAGTCGCTGCGGGACAAGAAGCTCACCCGCACGACGCGCTACATCACCTATCTGAAGAAGGAACTCGCGGCGACGACGGTGAGCGACTATCGCGAAGCTCTGATTGATGCGCTTTCCGAGCAGGAAAAGAACCGCATGATGGCCAGCTCCGGCCTGGCGTATGCGGCCGAGCCGGTCGAGCCGCCCGTGGCATCCCCTGTTCCGACGCAACCCAGCATGATGCGGATCGTGGGAGCCTCCAGCGTCTTTGGAGCCTTCATTGGCTTTGTGATTGCCCTCTACATGCATTTGACGGGCTTGCCATTTCGGGCAGCTCTGTCCGACCTGCGCGGCCGTCTTTGGCACAGGCGCGGCAATGTCCGTGTGCATCCAGCGCCTCAGGCAGGTGAATGACGCAGTTTCTGCGCCCGCATGGAGAGTGCAGCGGTGACGGCTTCTGAACTTCGCACGCATGCCGATGGTCTTTTGATCGAACGCCGTTGGCGCATCGCCTATGGAGCTGCGCTCGCCAATGCGCTGATGTTTCTTCTGCTCTCACTCTTCACCTATCTCGCAGGTCCCACCGGTCTGCTTGCCAGCACAATCGTTGCCGGGATTTTCTTTGCGGGTAGCCTGGCGTGCTATTTTTTGTTCGTGCGCGCCGGAATGGATCTTGGCGCGGTCAGCTATTACGTCCTGGGAACTGGTATATTTTTCGGCTTTGGCGCGCTTGTGGCTGTCCTGTTCGGAAATCCTCAATTCCAGACCTTTTTCTCCGACAGCCAGCAGGCCGCACTTTTTGCCAAGGCCAATCTTGTGAATGCGTTGTCGATTTTGATTGTGTTGGCAGTTGCCATGCGCTGGACAAGGCCGCTCGCGCGATCCGCCAGCGGCGAAGCTGGCATAACGCGCGCGCTGGATGCCGCGCTTCCGTACCGGTCGATGATACTCGTTGGCGGCCTCGCTCTGGTCGTGGTTACGATTTACATGTCGTTTCCGTTGCCATCCAACAGGGTGCTGCAGACGCTGCTGTCCCTGATCGGATCCCTCGGTTCGGTCGTAATCGTGTATGGTGCCGCCCAATGGTTCCGGCTTTCCATGAGCGAGCGTCTGGTTCTGGTGACGCTGATCTTGCTTTCCTTCCTCTATGGTATCGCGGGTTTCGGCAAGACGGGCTCGATGCTGCCCATCGCTGCTTTTGTGGTTGGGCTTATTCTGGAGCGCAAATCGCGCGTACTGCTCGTCGCAACGGTGCTGATCGCGGCAATCAGCTATTTCACCGTCATCGCGCCAGTCTGCAATGCTGGCCGTTTGATTGCCCGGACGAACTCGCAGGCAACCTTTTTGGAAAATCTTGAGACGGCCAGAACCGTGCTGGGTGTCGCGCGCGACATCCTTGCCCAGGCGAGCGGCGACATGGCGAGCGACATGACCACCGCGCTGCTTGGCCGCTTTGGCATCATGCCCATCCAGGCTTTTCTGATTTACCGGCACGACACCGGTCTTCCGGGGGACAGTCTGAACGATGCCTGGCAGGCCCTCATTCCACGCATCCTTTGGCCTGACAAACCGATCATCGGCGACGTGGCAAAGGATGTTGATGCGATCTATTTCAATGCGGACAGGCCAAGCCTGCTGGCGCCAAGCTATTCGGGAGAGGCTTACTGGAACTATGGCTGGCTTGGCGTAATTCTCGTTTCAATTCTCCTCGGTCTTGAGGTGGGCTGGCTCACGCGACAGTGGAATCTGTTTGTCGCAGAGGGGCTTCGACGCATCGGCGTGTTAATGATTTCGACCCGCGCACTCTTCGCTGTATTTTGGGTCGAAACCGGCATCGTTGGTTCCTATGTCGGTGGCTTTGTGACCATTCTGGTGCTGATACTCATCACCAATTGGGTGGTGGCTTCCCTGTTTCCGGTGGTAAATCCTCCAAGCGGCAAACTCTCCCTTGCAGGGTGAGACTGGCGCGCGGATTGCTGGCAAGTTTCAGCCTGCTGGCGGTATATTGTGGGGTCCATTGGGCATGGGTCTTGGCGCTGTCGCCACTGGCGCTGATCGTTTCGTGATTTCGGGTTAAGCAGCATGTGCGGGTTTGCCGGGGCACTGGCTTCAGACGGACAGGATTTGCGCGACGCCGTGCGCCGTATGAACGACCGGCTGCGTTTGCGCGGACCGGATGCCGAAGGCCTGTGGCACGAGCCGGAATCCGGCGCCTGTCTCGCCAATCGCCGCCTTGCCATCATCGACCTCGATCCGCGCGCCAACCAGCCATTTCATTCAGCGGATGGTCGCCACGTGATCGCCTACAATGGCGAAATCTATAACTACCGAGACATCCGCGAAGAATTGATCGCAGCCGGTGTCGTGCTGCGCACAACGAGCGATACCGAAGCGATCCTGGAACTTGTCCGCCTGCGTGGCGCGGATGCGCTGCGGTCTCTGCGGGGGATGTTCGCGTTTGCCATCTGGGATCGGGTGGAACGCCGTATGCTGCTGGCGCGCGATCCCTATGGGATCAAGCCGCTCTATCTGGCGCACACGGCAAAGGGGCTGCTGTTCTCATCCCAGGTCAAAAGCATAGTGGCGAGTGGTCTGGTCCGTGCCGAAGTCGATCCTGCGGGATTGGTTGGTCTTCATTTGTGGGGAAGCGTACCGGAGCCATTCACCATCTATCGCGGCATTCGTCCGGTTCCCGCTGGCTGCTATGTGATGGCCGATGCCCGTGGGGTTTCTGCCCCGCAGAGGTTCGCCAATATCGCGAACAGCTTTGTTTCCGGCGCGAGCGATGGAGACATTGTGGACGTCGTGCGCGCCGCCCTCACAGATTCCGTTCGCGCGCACATTGTTTCCGACGTGCCGGTGGCGGTGCTTCTGTCCGGCGGAATGGACTCCAGCACCATCGCCGGGTTGATGGTCGAGCAGGGTCAAAAGACAGAAAGCGTCACCGTTGCATTCCGTGAGTTCGCCGGAAGCGCGCAAGACGAAACCGTGCGTTCCGGGCTGACGGCGAAGGCGTTTGGAATTGAGAATACTGTCCGGAACGTAACGCTTGCGGAATTTGAAGGTGACTTGCCGGCAATCCTGGATGCGATGGATCAACCGTCCATTGACGGCATCAACACGTGGTTCGCCTCCAAAGCAGTCGCGGAGCGCGGGTACAAGGTTGTGCTGAGCGGTATCGGCGGCGACGAGCTCTTTGGCGGGTATTCGAGCTTTCAGACGGTGCCGCAAGCTTACCGCGTCGGCCGCATGTTGAATGCATCGGGTGCGGTTCGCCGCGTCACGCAGCCCGCTTTCGATCTGGGCGCGCGCTGGCTCAACCAGCCAAAACTGGCGCATCTGCCGCGTCTGGCCGGAACGTTTTCGGGAGCCTATCTGCTGCGTCGTGGTCTGATGATGCCGGATGAACTGGAGCATGTTCTGCCGCGCAGCATCGTTCGTGAGGGATTGGCCGCCCTTGCCGGCGCTGAGGATGAAGCAACAGCCGCGGAGCCGCTTCTGTCGGGCGATCCGGTTGCCTGTGTTGCCGCTTATGAATCCACGCACTACCTGCGCAATCAGCTTCTGCGTGACTCCGATTGGGCGAGCATGGCGCATTCCCTTGAATTGCGGACGCCAATCGTCGATTGGACGTTGTTGCAGACCCTCGGTCCGCGTATCGCGGAGTCGGCACGCATCGGGCGCAGTTCGTTGTTCTACAGGGCTCTCAAGGTGCCGCTGCCCAAAACCGTGACATCGGCGCCGAAAACGGGATTTGGCATTCCCATGCGTCAATGGCTGGACGCGCTGAAGCTCAAGGGTGATGTCGCGCCGGGCGATCATGCGGTGCCGTGGGCCCGCCGCTGGCTCGGCGTCGTGGGCCACGGTTTCAATCTCGAACCGGAAACGGCCGCCGCGTGACCGTCGCTGCATCCTATCGCGAATGGAAATCATGGACTGCGGACTCGTTCGCACTGCCAGACGATTCATCCATCCGCTATTACGAGCTGGAACTGGCGCGAAGCGGCGTTGCGCTTGGCAAGGTCAACGCTGTGCTGGAAATCGGCTTTGGCAATGGCGGTTTTGCGGGGTGGGCGCGGGCGCGCGGCTGGACTTACGCTGGAACCGAACTTGATACAGAGCTGGTCGCGCGCGCGCGAAAGGCCGGTTTTGATGTCTACGATGCCAATGCGCCGGTTTCCGATATCGCACCGGGTAACACATTCGATGCCGTGCTGTGTTTCGATGTTCTGGAACATCTGACATTCGAAGAAATTGTGGCGATGCTTTCATCGCTTCGCGCGCGGCTTGCGCCGGGCGGGCGCATCATTGCGCGCTTTCCTAATGGCGATAGCCCCTTCGGCCGCCTGTATCAGTATGGCGACATCACGCACAAGACCGTCATCGGTTCGGGCATTGTGCAGCAGGCATGCCTGCAATCGGGTCTTCATCTTGTGCAATTGCGCGCACCTGTGTTTCCCGTAACCGGGTTGGGCTTCTTGCGTGCAATCCGGCGCTCCGCTGTGGTCGCCATTCGCGCCGTGGTGGATCGTGTCGTGCGCATTGCCTATTTCGACAACCGGCCCAGCGTGACGGCGCCCAATTTGCTTGTGGTGCTCCAGGCCGGTCCGGCAGCGGCTTGATCCATGCGGCTGGTCTACACCATTCCCGCCGTATCCAACGAAGCGCAGGGGCCGTCCTATAGCGTGCCACGACTGGCGCGCGCGCTTGCCGACCTTGGACATGAAGTCGATCTGATGTCCGTCGGCGAAGAACCGTTCGTCGTTCGCAAGGAATACCGGCACAGCGGCTACCGGCACGATTTCGCGCACGTGCCGCTCCTCAGGTCGCTGGTCTTCTCGCGCGGTTTTCGAGACGAGCTGCGGACACGCGCGAAGACGCACGACCTGATTCACAATCACAGCATCTGGCTGATGCCGAATGTCTATCCGGCATGGGCGGCGCGCGCGGCGGACAAACCGCTTGTCGTCAGTCCGCGCGGCACGTTCAGTCCGGTGGCGCTGGCCATTTCGTCGCTGAAGAAGAAGGCGTTCTGGGCGCTGGCGCAGGGCCCCGCGGTGCGGCAGGCAACGCTGCTGCATGCGACTTCCGAGGACGAATATCGCGACATCCGCGCGCGCGGACTGAAGCAGCCCGTCGCGGTCGTGCCGAATGGAGTCGATATACCCGCGGCAAGGCCACATCTTCGCGAGGGCGCGAACAGGCGCACGCTGCTCTATCTGGGCCGGCTTCATCCCATCAAAGGGCTTGAGAACCTCATCAAGGCATGGACGCGTGTTGCGCCCCGGCATGGCGACTGGGATCTGCGGCTGGTGGGGCCCGGCGATGCGGCTTATGTGGCATCGCTCAAGGCTCTGGCAGAGACTCTTGGTGCGCCAAACATCACCTTTGCCGAACCCTGTTATGGCGAAGCCAAGAACAATGAATATGCCGCTTCGGAGCTTTATATCCTCCCATCCTTCAGCGAGAATTTTGGCATGTCTGTCGCCGAAGCCCTTGCCAATGGCACGCCCGCCATCGTCACGCATGGCACGCCGTGGAGCGGCGTGCGTGAACGAAATTGCGGCTGGTGGGTGCCTGCTGACGAAGCCGGAATCGAAGCTGCACTTGATGAAGCGATGGCACTTGATCGCGCGCGGCTGTCGCAGATGGGGGCAAGCGCCCGCGCCTGGATGCAGGAATCCTATTCCTGGAATGGCATCGCCAGGCAGATGGACGAAGTCTATCGCTCGATTCTGCATGGCGGCGCGACGCCAGCCAGCGTGCGGGTGGATTGATGAGTACGCCCGCGCCTCTTGCCGTCATCATGATTTCTCTGAACGAAGCCCACAACATGGAAGCCGTTCTGGAAAATCTGAATGGTTTTGCGCGAGAGGTATTCCTGCTTGACAGTTTCAGCAGCGATGCAACGGTCGATATCGCGCTTGCGGGTGGCGTGCACGTGGTGCAACGGCGGTTTCGCGGTTTCGGCGATCAGTGGAATTTTGCGTTGAACCATATGCCTGTCACCGCGCCCTGGGTAATGAAGCTCGATCCGGACGAACGGCTGACAGACGAACTCAAGGCTTCGATCCGCGCAGCGCTTGCCGCCCCGACTGCGGATGGCTTTGTGGTAAGGCGGCGCCTCTGGTTCATGGGTAAAACACTTCCGGTCACCCAGAATATCCTGCGCATCTGGCGCACAGGGACGTGCAGGTTCTCGGATGTGCTGGTGAACGAGTATCCCATTGTTGAGGGGCGACATCAGCTTCTCGCGGGTGAATTGGAACATCGCGATAGCCCGAACCTGCACCACTGGTTCGAAAAGCAGAACGCCTATGGCACGGCAGAGGCGCTTTCGGCGTTCAGGGGCGATGCGCTTTCGGCGAAGCCCGATCTGTTCGGCAGCAGTTTGCAGCGGCGCATGTGGCTGAAGCAGGTTTTCCTTCGGATGCCGCTGCGCGGAGCAGTGATGCAGCTCTATTGCCTGCTAGCGCTGGGAGCATGGCGCGCGGGCAGGGTGGGTTTCATCTGGGCAAAACTTCGGGGCGATATCTACCGCCATCTGGGTTACAAGCTCTTTGAAATGCGCAAAACCGGCAATCCTTATGAGCCGCCGGCCTCAAGATTGGGGGCGCCGCATTCGCGCGCGGAGCAGACCGAATGAAGCGCATCGCCTTTGTCTTCGGCACGCGGCCCGAAGCCATCAAGATGTTTCCGGTCGTGCACGCCTTCGCGCGGGCGGAAGGCTTCAGGCCACTCGTCATCCTGACCGGCCAGCATCGCGAAATGCTCGATCAGGTCATGGCGGTTGCAGACCTGAAGGCCGACGTCGATCTCAATCTGATGAAGCCCGGGCAATCGCTCACGGAGCTTACCGCCAATGTGCTGACGGCGGTTTCGCCGGTATTGGCCGAACTCAAGCCCGACATGGTGCTGGTGCAGGGCGACACCACAACCGCCTTCATGGGCGCGCTTGCCGCGTTCTACAACCGCATACCCGTTGCGCATGTCGAAGCGGGTCTTCGCAGCGGCAACAAATATTCTCCCTATCCCGAGGAAACCAATCGCCGCATGGTGGCGCAGGTCGCGGATTTGCATCTGGCCCCCACCGAGCGGTCGCGCAACAGCCTTTTGGCGGAAGGGTTCGCGCCGGATACCATCCATGTCACCGGCAACACGGTTGTCGATGCGCTGCAGTGGATCAAGGCAAAGCTGGACGCCGATCCAGCTGCGCGCGCAAAGGTTGAGGGAGACCTGCCGCAGCCTGCGCTGGGAAAGCGCATGATTCTGGTCACCAATCACCGGCGCGAGAATTTCGACACCGGGATCGCAAGCGTGGCGCGCGGTCTTGCGGAACTCGCGCGCTCGGAGAATGTGCAGATCATTTTCCCCGTTCATCTCAATCCGAATGTGCAGGGCCCCGTGAAGCAGATCTTGGGCGATGTGCCCAATGTGCATTTGCTGCCGCCGCTGTCGTATCTGCCGTTTGCCGCGCTGATGATGCACGCGCATCTGATCGTCACCGATTCCGGCGGCGTGCAGGAAGAAGCCCCGGCCGTCGGCGTGCCGGTTCTGGTTACGCGCGATACGACCGAACGCCCCGAAGGAGTGGAGGCGGGAACCGCGCTTCTCATTGGCCCCGATGGCGGGCGCATCGTCGGCGAGGTGAAGCGTCTGCTACATGACGCTGCGGCCTATGCGGCCATGAGCAGGGCCCATAATCCGTTTGGCGACGGCAAGGCGTCCGGTCGAATCGTGGAAATCGTAAGGCGCTGGTTTCAAAGCCAGAAAGGCTGAATTCCGCGGCTTGACGTTGCCGGTCCGATGGGCGATGACCCGCCCCTCGTTTGGAAGCTTTCACGTTAAACGTGCATGACGGTTGCCCGCGATGGATGGGCGACTAAACTGGCATTACTTCAAGGGTTTAGGTGGTCATGGCCGATATCGAATATCTCAAATGCTACGAGGGCCAGACGATCCTGGTCACCGGCGGCGCTGGTGCCATCGGCAGCAACCTGTCGCGGGCGCTCGCCGAATGCGGCGCAGCCAAGGTGGTGATCCTCGACGACCTGTCCGCCTCGCGCGAATGGAACGTTCCCAACCTGCCCAATGTCTTGTTCGTCAAGGGTGACATGACGAACGATGTCGATCTCAAGCGCGTGTTCCACGAAAAGCCGTCTCACATTTTTCATCTTGCGGCTTTCTTCGCCAATCAGAATTCCGTCGATTTTCCGGAACGCGATCTCCTCGTCAGCCAGCTTGGCACGATCAAGCTGCTCGAATATGCCGTCACGCAGGGCAACATCAAACGCTTTGTCTATGCCGGGTCCGGCTGCGCAATCTACGGCGCACAGGCGCCGCTTCCGCTGAAGGAAGATTTCGTTTCAATGCATCTGACGACGCCCTACCAGATCTCAAAGATGGCGGGCGAGCTGTATGCCAATTTCTACTGGCATCATTATGGGCTTCCCATCGTCAAGACGCGGTTCTTCAACTCCTATGGCCCGGGCGAAGTGCCTGGCCAGTATCGCAACGTGATCCCGAACTTCATGTACTGGTCGATGAAGGGCCAGCCGCTGCCAATTACAGGCGAAGGCAAGATGACGCGCGATTTCACCTTCGTTGGCGACATCGTGGATGCGCTGCTGCGCGCGGGCTACTACGAAAAGGCCATCGGCGAAGAAATGAACATCGCCGCGGGCCGCGAGATCGAAATCGTGCAGCTGGCCGATCTCATCAACCAGATCACGGGCAACAGCGCTGGCATCGTTCGCGCGGAGCGCCGCAAATGGGATACCAAGTCACGCCTTCTGGCCAGCATCGACAAGGCGCGGGACATTCTCGGCTACAATCCGCAAACACGATTTGAGGACGGGCTGTCGGTTCTGCATGGCTGGTTCCAGACCTATTGGGACGAGATCCAGCGCGACGCGGAATTCCCGCCGGGCATGTCGTCGGCAGTAAAGAATTACGTGCTCTCGCACGGCAACCGGTAGGCGAACGTGCTCCAGGTCATCCAGAGCTATCGTACCGGTGAGGTTGCGGTGCGGGATGTACCGGCGCCGCGCTGTTCGCGTGGCGGCATCTTGGTGCGCAACCACGCTTCGCTCATTTCCATTGGCACCGAGCGTTCGGTGATCGAACTGGGCAAGAAGTCGCTGGTGGGCAAGGCGCGTGCACGGCCGGACCTTGTGAAGCGGGCGCTTGAAAAAGCCAAGGCCGAAGGCTTCTGGGCGACATTTCAGGCAGCGATGGCGCGGCTCGATACGCCGACCCCGCTCGGCTATTCCAGTGCTGGCGTTGTGCTTGAGGCGGGTGCCAGTGCGCATGGCTTTGCTCCAGGTGACCGCGTCGCCTGCGTGGGCAATAATTTCGCCAGCCACGCCGAATTCATTTCGGTGCCGGTCAATCTGGCCTGCCGCATTCCCGATGCCGTCAGCGATGAGGAAGCCTCCTTTGCCATGCTGGGCGCCATCGCCATGCATGGCGTGCGTCTTGCCGGTCTTACCTTTGGTTCGACGGTGGCGGTCACCGGGCTCGGCCTTCTTGGATTGATCGCCGTGCAGATTTTGCGGGCTTACGGCTGTCGCGTGGTTGCGATGGATCCCGATCCCGCCAAGGCCGAGATCGCGAAGCGGTTCGGCATCGAAGCGGTTTCCGGCGCCGAGGCGCTCGCCGGTGCCGTGCACGCGCTGACGGCTGGCGTGGGGGCTGATGCGGTATTGATCACCGCGGCCACCAAATCCGATGAGCCGGTCAACACGGCCGTTGCGCTGTCCCGGCACAAGGGGCGTATCGTTGTTGTCGGCGTTGCCGACATTCATCCTGATCGCAATGAGATGTGGCACAAGGAAGTGGAGATCGTTGTATCGCGAGCCGGCGGCGAAGGGGCTCTCGATCCGGTCTATGAACTCGATGGCATCGATCTTCCCGTTTCGAGCGCGCGCTGGACGCAAGGGCGCAACGTTGAGGAATTTCTGCGCCTGATTGCGGAAAAGAAGATCAACGTTGCTTCCCTCATCACCCATCGCTTTGCCATGGCGAAGGCCGAAGAGGCCTACGCCGCTCTAACCGACGGCTCGCTGAAGGGCGCCATTGGCGTGGTCTTGGATTATCCCAGGGATGCTGAGCTAAAGCGCCATATTGCCCTTGCGCAAGCGAAGGTTTCTGCAAAAGAAACGCTTAGCGCCGCCGTGATAGGTGCAGGTCAATTCGGTCGCACTACGCTTCTTCCCGTGCTGAAAAAGCTGCCAGGCGTGAATTTGACCGTGCTGGGAACATCATCCGGTTCGAGTGCCGAACACAGCGCCAGCAAGTTTGGCTTCGCGGAAGCCACGACGGATAGCGACATGCTGTATGCACGCAGCGATATTGATGTTGTGTTCGCGTTCACGCCGCATGCCAATCACGCCCACGCTGTTGCGAAGGCCATTGAAAGTGGCAAGCCGCTCTTCGTTGAAAAGCCTCTTTGTGTGCTGCCGGAAGAATTGCAGGCTATCGAACATCTGGCCTCTGCTGCGACATCGCTGCCACCCATCATGGTGGGACACAACCGGCGCTATTCGCCGCACACCGTAAAAATACGCGAATGGCTCTCCGGCCGCCGCGGCCCACTGGTCATGGCCATGACCATCAACGCCGGCTTCGTGCCGCCGGAACATTGGGTGCATGATGATGCGCAGGGCAGAAGCCGCATCGTTGGCGAGATGACGCATTTTCTGGATTTGGCCGAAGCCATCACCGGTTCCGCGATTGCTGAAGTCTCTGCCATGCGCGTGGCCGCGGACAATCAGACCATCCTCAACAACGACAACCTCACAGCCTCGTTGCGCATGACCGATGGCTCGGTAGTGTCGCTGGTCTATTCTGCACAGGGCTCGCGCTCGACACCGCGCGAGGGCCTGCAAATATTCAGTGGCGGCATGACGATTACGTCCAGCGACTGGCGGCATTCGCTTTTGGCCGGACCGAAAGCCGAGAAATTCAGCACCGCCAGCCAGGCCCTCGGCTATCCCGAGGAAATGTCGCGGTTCCTGTCCGCAGCGCGCGGCGGGCTGCTGGAGCCGGATTTCGCGGGCCTGTTGCGCGTGATGCGCGCATCTTTTGCCATCGAAGATTCGCTGGCGACAGGCCGGCCCGTTGCGGTCTGATCATGCGCATTCTCATCGTTGCTGATGCCTATCCGCCAGAAGTCGGCTCGGCTTCGTTTCTGATGCGCGAACTGGCGGACGAGCTCTCTGCGCGCGGCAACAGCGTCACGGTTCTCACAAGCTGGCCGCAATACAAGCTCGACAAGGAAAGCGCGGCGCGCGTCTTTGAAGAAAAGATGCAGGAAGGCGAGGTCACTGTTCTGCGCATCAAAACGATGGCGCTGCACAACGTGAACTTCATCCAGCGCGGTTTCGGCTGGCTGTCTGCGCCCTGGTATTTCTGGCGCGGCCTGAAACGCCACGAAACGCATCCCTTCGATGCAGTGATCGTCTATAGTCCGCCGCTGACCTTGTCCCTTGTCGGAAATTGGGTGAAGCGGGAATGCGCGCGCTATCTCCTGAACGTGCAGGATCTCTTCCCGCAAAACGCCATTGATCTCGGCATTCTCACCAATCCGCTCATCATCGCGGCGTTTCGCCGCTTGGAGCGCAAGGCCTATCGCGATGCCGATGTGGTGACGGCGCATTCTCCCTCCAACCGCGATGTTCTGGCACATGAACACCCGGATATCGCCAGCAAGCTCGTGGTGCTGCACAACTGGGTCGATATCGCCCCCTTCGAAAAATCAGAGAGCCTCGAAGATTACCGCAAGACCTTTGGCCTCGAAGGCAAATTGATCGGCGTCTATGGCGGGGTAACCGGCCCGGCGCAGGGGCTGGACGTTATTCTGGACGTGGCGGGCCGGGTGCGCGACTTGACCGACCTCGTGTTCCTGATCGTGGGTGAAGGTACCGAGAAGGCGCGGCTGGAAAGGCGCGCGGCGGATGAAGGACACTCCAACGTTGTCTTCAAGCCCTTTGTGTCGCATGAGCGTTATCCCTCGCTGTTGCGCTCGGCAGACTTCGGGTTTCTCACGCTCGATGCCAAGATGAAGACGCCGGTCGTTCCGGGAAAAATTCTGGGTTACATGGCCGCCGGGCTGCCGGTGCTCGCCATCGTCAATCGCGAGAGCGACATTCACCCCATGGTTGCCGAGGCCCAATGTGGGTATGCGGCCGTTGCCGATGACGTCGATGCCGCGGAAGCGCTCACACGCCGTCTCTTTTCAGAGCGCGAACAATTCGCAGCAATGGGTGCGCGGGGTCGAACCTATGCGCGCGCGGAATTCGCAAAGCAGGCCATTGTGGAGCGCGTGCTGAATCTGCTTGCGCCGCCGCGTTGAGGGCTCTTAACGGATCGGCTAGAGAGGTCCGGCTACATTCGGGCACATCAGCGCCCGCCTATCCAGAAAAGCACAACCGCAATGACCACGGATTCATCCTCTGCCCAACCTCTTCTCGCATCGCTGCAGGCACGCACGGCGACCGCTGGAATCGTGGGATTGGGCTATGTCGGCTTGCCGCTGGCCGCCGCTGCCGCGCGCAGTGCTTTCAGAACGATCGGCTTCGACATTGATCCTTCGAAGCCCGGCCCGCTGAATGCGGGAAAATCGCACATCGCGGCGGTTCGCGATGATGAATTGTCGAAGCTGGTGCGCGAAGGCCGCTTTGTGGCCACCGGCGATTTCGCGCGGCTGTCCGAGTGCGATGTGATTGTCATCTGCGTACCGACACCGCTGACGAAATTTCGCGATCCGGACCTTTCCTTCATCGAAAACACTTGCGAGACGATCGCCAGACATCTTCGTCGCGGTCAGCTTGTGGTGCTGGAATCGACAACCTATCCCGGCACCACGCGCGAGGTGATGAAGCCCATCCTCGAGACATCGGGCCTGTCGGCTGGCAGCGATTTCTTCATCGGGTTTTCGCCGGAACGGGAAGATCCGGGCAATGCCAATTTTGAGACCGCGACCATTCCGAAGGTTGTGGCGGGCGATGGCAGGGAGGCGGGTGAACTTGTGCAGGCGTTCTATGGCGCGTTTCTGCAGAAGATTGTGCCGGTATCGTCGCCCGATGTGGCTGAAGCGGTGAAAATCACCGAAAACGTCTTCCGTGCGGTGAACATTGCGCTGGTGAACGAGCTGAAAGTCATCTACTCGGCCATGGGGATCGATGTGTGGGAAGTGATCGAGGGTGCGAAGACCAAGCCTTTCGGCTTCATGCCCTTCTATCCCGGCCCCGGCCTTGGTGGTCACTGCATTCCCATCGATCCGTTTTATCTGTCGTGGAAGGCGCGGGCCTTCGATGTGACGGCGCGGTTCATCGAGCTGGCGGGCGAAATCAATGTTTCCATGCCGCACTATGTGGTGGAATCCCTGTGCCACGCGCTCAGCGACCGCCAGCAGAGGGCACTGAACGGCGCCCGTGTTCTGGTGATCGGCCTTGCCTACAAAAAGAATGTTCCGGATGTCCGCGAGAGCCCGACCTTCAAGCTCATGGAACTCATGGAAGAGCGTGGCGCGCAGGTTGCATTCCATGATCCCTTTGTGCCCGAAGTGCCAATGACCCGCGAACATGCGCACTACGCGAACTGGATATCGGTCCCCGTCACGGCGGAGACATTGGCGCAATACGATGCGGTGCTGATTTCCACCGATCACGATTCGGTCGATTACGCGTTGATCGCGAACAACGCCAGGCTGGTCATCGACACGCGCAATGTCATGGAGAAACGTGGCCTCTCCGGCCAGAATGTCGTGAAATCCTAGAGTTTCAATGTCTTGAAAATGCGCTCGGGAATGGCGGTGATGATGGCCATGATCAGCCGCCACACGGCGCGCACATAGATCACGTTGCGCCTGGAGATTTCCGCCGCGCGGAATACAGCCCGCCCAACCTCGGCTGGATTGGCCGTGATTGGCGGCGGCAGCTTCAATCCCTCTGTCATGCGAGTGCGCACGAAGCCCGGCAGCACCGTCAGCACATGCACGCCCTTTGGCGCCAGCCGGTTGCGCAATCCCGAAAGAAACGCGGAAAATCCTGCCTTCGCCGAGCCATAAAGATAGTTGGAGCCGCGGCCGCGAACGCCGGCCACAGAGCTGATCCCGACAAGGGTGCCATTGCCCCGTGTAATCATCCGGGCGGCAAGCGCATCCAGGATCAGGGCGGGCCCTTCGAAATTTGCGCGAATGATCTCCGAGGCGTGGGCGGGATCGCTTTCGCCGCGCGCCTGATCGCCCAGCACGCCGACAACGCAGATGACCGTATCTGGCAGGGGTTCCAGGTTCGTCAGAAGTTCGTCGCGCGATGCCGCGGAAAGCACATCGAACGGGAGAACCCGCACCGCGCGGCCCGATCGCGTCTGCACATCGGCCGCGTTGCGCGCCGCATCATCCGGATTGCGGGCAGTGAGAACGATATCCCATCCATGTGCCGCATATTCGCGCGCAATGGCGAGGCCGATGTCGGATGTTCCGCCAATAACGAGAAGCGTGCGCGCCGTCATAGGCCAAGCCTTTCCGATTGCAGGGATTTGAACTTCCTGGCTGCTCCGCTTGCTGCCCGCAGGTCGCGAAAGCGCGGAAGGTTCTCATATCCAGCTTCCACCATCGCGCGGCTCTGCCGGGAATCTTTGGTCAGATACAGCCGCCCGCCATGCGCCAGAACTATGGCGTCGAGTGCGTCGGCAAGCTCGAAACTTTTGCGGCTCACCGGAAAATCGAGTGTCAGCGTGTACCCTTCCATGGGAAAGGTCATCAGCCCCGCTTCATCCGGTCCCATCAGCTTCAGTACCGAAAGGAATGAGGGGTTTCCGGCGCGCGCCACGCGGTCCAGAATCTCGCCGATGGCGGCGCGACTCCTGGCTTTGGGAATAACGCATTGATGCTGGAAAAATCCCCGCGCGCCATAAATCCGGTTCCAGTGATGCACCGCATCCAATGGAAAGAAATTGCTGTTCCAATGATCGATGCGGGGGCCTTCCTGGCGCACGCCGTTCCAGTACACCAGCTGGTTGAAGGCGCTGACTGAAAGCGTGTTCAACGTCATCGCAGGCATGTTGAACGGCACATTCAGGAAGGCGTGCGGTGCCGGTTTCAGCGGCTGGCGTGCGCGCCATCCATCAAGCTCTGAAAGTTTCGCGTGTTCACTGCGGATGACGAGCGAGCGGCCAAGCGCGTTTCCGCGCGCCAGTCCGTCGATCCATGACACCGTATACGACCACCCGAGAGATTCCTCGAAGATGCGCATGGCTTCATCGAGATTGCGTGCAACCAGCAGCTCATTGCGCATGAAGGCGGTTTCCACCTTCTGCATCCGGAAGGTGACTTCGGTGATAATGCCTGTAAGCCCCATGCCGCCAATGGTGGCGTGGAACAGCTCGCTCTGTTCCGTTGGGCTGCATGCCGTGGATTTGCCGTCGGCACCCACCAGCCTTATCCGCGTCACGTGAGAGCCGAAGGTGCCGGCCTTGTGATGATTTTTGCCATGGATGTTGGAAGCGACCATGCCGCCCACGGTCACGAACTTGGTGCCAGGTACGCTGGCGGGGAAGTAGCCGCGCGGCTGAAAGGTGCGGATGACATCATCCAGCATCACGCCAGCTTCAACCGTCAATTCCAGCGATTGGGGATCGAAGGCGATCATGCGGTCCATGCCAAGCATGGAGAGTGTGGCGCCCGCGCCGATGGCCGCATCGCCATAGGCGCGCCCGGCGCCGCGCGCGATCAACGTGTCCGTATTGCCGATGATGCGCCCGATGGCGCCGGGCTTGGTGGGCGTCAGCCACGCAGCCTCGCCGACCGGATAATTTCCCCAGCCCTGCGTTTTCATGCCGCCCGCGCCCTGCCGAACACATAGCGGCGATCAAGGCGATATTTCACCACATATCCGATGGAGAGGCCCAGAACGGCGCCGGAATATTTTGCGAAGGCGGTATGCCATATGGCCCATGCGCCAAGTTCGACGCCCCAGAATATCAGCGTCGTAATAATGGCCGTGGCGCCATAGAGAAACATCTTTGCGGCTTCGCGCGCGGCATCGGTGGTCGTGTCGTAGAAGATGAAGAACTTGTCGAGAATGTATTTCACCACAAAGCCCGCGGCTGTCCCGGCAAGAATCGAAACCGTAAGATGGTTTGCGCCCGCGTAAGCCAGGATGCTCGCCTCCTGCGCGGCGATGTTGGCAAGCGTCGCAAGTCCTGCGAACAGGGCGTAACGAACAATGAGCGTTTGGGTGCCCGGCATCAATGCGCCGCCCAGCCAAGCATCATGGTGAGCGCGGCAATGAACCAGCTCACCTTGTCTCTCAGTGCGAACACAACCGGATCATCGGGCATTTGCCGGCGCTGCATCAGCAGCAGAACGCGCGATATCCAATAGATCAGAAGCGGCACGCTGGCCCAAAGCACTGTCGGATGCGCATAGAGTGCCTTGACCGCGTCGCTCGAAAGATAGAGCGCAAACACGATCACCCCGTTGTATCCCGATGCTGCCGCCAGGCCGCCGACGATAGGAAGATCGTTCGCGCGATAGTCTCGGTTCGGTGTGTCATCCAGGCCGGCATCCGCGCGCAGGGCAATTTCGGAGAAGCGCTTGACCAGCGCCAGACACAGAAACAGGAAGATGGAAAAGGCCAGCAGCCATTGCGATATGGGAACGGCAATGGCCACCGCGCCGCCAATGATGCGCAACGTGTAGAGCACCGCCAGTGTCACCACGTCGATCACCATCAGCCGCTTGAGAACAAATGTGTAGGCGGCCGTGATCGCGAAGTAACAGGCGAGCACAGTGAGGAAATGCGGTGACACGAAATATCCGGCCACCAGCGCCATCGCCAGCAGCACGGGGGCCAATGCCAGTCCGTGCAGGATCTGCACGTGTCCGCTGGCAAAGGGCCGCTTGCGTTTTGCGGGGTGCTGGCGATCGGCCTGTATGTCCACCAGATCGTTCAGGACATAGACCGCCGATGCGCAAAGCGAAAACGCAATGAAGGCCAGCACGGCCTGTTCCAGCGCCTCAAGCGTGAAGCGGTGCGCCGTGAACAGCGCCAGAAAAACCAGAACATTCTTTGCCCATTGATGCGGCCGCAGCAGGCGCAGCCAGCCACGTAACCCAGCGTTCTGTCGAAGGGGATGTTCATGGTCCCCAGCTGCCGCGCGATGCCATCCGGTGCATTGGCGAGGATTGCGCGGCGGCCCGTGCGCCACACCGGCAGATCGCGGCGCGAATTGCCGATGTAGTCGAACGTGCCGCCGTCCAACATCTGCTGAAGGCGCGCGGCTTTGGTGCCTCCGGCGAGATTGACGGTGCCGTCCGAGCCCATCCAGGCGTCGAACAGACCCAGATGATCCGCCACGGCAGCAACCAGCCGTTCGTCCGAGGCCGAGGCCAGGATCACACGCCGGCCCTGGCTTCGCGCCGCCCGCACGCTTTCGAGGACCATTTCATTGTAGGGCAGGTGCGCCACCTCGAGGCGTGCGCGCGCGGCCAGTTCCTGTTTGAGTCTGGCCCGCCCGCCTGCCAGCCATGCAACCATGTTCAACGCGGTCCAGGGCTGCCGCCCCATCACCTCGAATGCGGTTTCGACAAGGAGATCCGTATTGATCAGTGTGCCGTCCAGATCGACGACCAGCGGGCAATCCTGTTCAGCGTCCATCACGGATCCGGCGATCAAATCGCTATTGCGAGCGGCTTTGCGAATGGGCGGTACGTTAACCCGGCGGCAAGAGCAAACCAAATTTGCCCTTTCACCATGCGATGGCATAGATGCTTCGGAAAATGGAGAAGGCGATGGATCGCACTGAGCGCTTATACCGGATGGCGGAGGCCCTGCTTGGCCGAGCGTTCCTTTGGCGTTTGGGCCGGCTCCTCTACATGGGCGCACGCCGGGAATTGCGAAACGAACCTGAGACCAATGGCGAATACGCGCTGCAACAGTGGTTTCTGAAAACAGCTGAGACGAATGCCCCGCTCACGATCTTCGATGTGGGTGCGAATGTGGGAAATTGGACGGAGCAGATGCGCGCGGCGTTGCGTCTGGCGGATCACCAGACTTTTGTCATTCGTGCATTTGAACCGGCTGACGCGCAATTCAGCCAGTGTCGCGAGCGATTTGCCGGGGATATGGCGTCGGGGAAAATCTGTCTCGATGCCCGTGGTGTTGGCGCTGAGACCGGCACCGTTCGCTTTCAGGTCACGGGATCGGATACCGGCAACAGTGCGATTGTATCCGGTTGCAATTCGGCGAATGGCGCGGGGATCGTGGAAATCCCCGTCGTGGCGCTGGACGATTTGGCCGCCGAATGCGGCTACGCGCGGCTTGATCTCGTGAAGGTCGATACCGAAGGTAACGATTTCAACGTCATCAAGGGCGCCCGGCACCTGTTTGAGGCTGGCGCCATTGGCATTTTGCAGTTCGAGTACAACTGGCGCTGGGTCGCTTTCGGCCACACCCTCTACGACGTGTATGGATTTCTGGAAGGAACGTCCTACCGGATCGGCAAGCTGACCGCCGATGGCATAGAATTCTATGCGCGCTGGCATCAGGAGCTGGAACGCTATTTCGAGACAAATTACGTCATCGCGCGCGCGGATCTGGCCGGCCGGCTTCCCCATCAAAGCCTTGTCTTTGACGAGGGCAATACGCCGGTTCCCGCCTGAGCCGCAAAGCGACGGGTGGCTAAATTGCATCAAATAGCTTGATTTTCTCGGGGGGCGGCGCGTCCTGGCGGCCTTCATGCGCGAGTAACAATCGGCAGGCAAAATTCACGCATTCCGGTGACGGGTCCGGGGTGTGGTCATCAGGTCACAGCGCAGGGCCAGGATGCTGGAAAGGCCAGAAAGCGGGCGGTTTGAATTGACAGTGCCGCGGGGCCCAAGCTAGATAGGCTACAGTTAAGGCGAGTCAGGAGGACTTATAATGCTTCGTAAATGGGGAACGACGGCCATTGCAGCCGTCATGGTGGCCACGAGTGCGACTGCGGCTTTCGCAGGGACTGACTCCCAGAAGGATACGCTTGCTCCGGGTGGCGCTGCTGGCGTTGAGCAGGCTCAGTTCCGTTGGATGTCCCCGACGGGCGTTCTGATCACGGCTGCTACGCTTGCGGCGCTCACGGCTGCGATTATCGCCTTCAACAATGGCGGTAAGTCCAATCCGGCGAGCAGCACCACCAGCCCGCCGACGAATTAATCGCGCCTGCTGCGCTTGCGCTGCGGTTATCGCCTTGAACAAGGCGGTAGGATGCAACCGGCGGGCAGCATGATTGGTGGCCCATAATATCGGGCTCTGGTTGCAAGGCTTTTGATACGGGGTATCCGAAAGGGTGCCCCGTATTCTTTTTTGGTCGCCGCTTTTCACCTTTGCCAGGGTTCATCGCCACGCAGACGTGGCGGTGCAACCGAAGGATGCAAAATTTCGTGTCCTGAAAGCCCTGTGGCGGAAATGTTCGCTTCGGCTCGCATTTTTCGTAGTTCTGCGATTGACCTCGGCGCGTATCTCCCGTTACGCAGTCAGAGCATTAGATATTCGGGGGTAAATTCCATGCTTCGCAAGATTGGTACCGCTACCATTGCGGCCATCATGTTGGTCGGCAGCGCGACGGCGGCACTCGCCGATTCGGCGGCAATAAAAAATGATGACCTGGCCCCGGGCGGCGCGGCCGGCGTTCAGCAGGCTCAGGGCATGATGCTAGGCCGATTCCTTACCAACCCGTACGTAATCGGCGGCATCGTTGCGGCTGCAATTGCGATTCCCCTGGCGATTAATAACAACAATAGTCATCAAGCGACCGGAACCAACACGCCCTGACGCGTCGTTACTGTGTGAAATCGGGAGGCACCTTCCCGGGTGCCTCTTTCATTTTCGTTGTTTGCTCAATGCCAGTGCTTGATCAAGCCGCGTGCGGTGGGCGTCCCACACCCACATAACGGAAGCCCGCTGCCCCCATCTGTGCCGGGCGGTAGATGTTTCGCAAATCGATCATCAGGGGGGTCTTCAGCGCCTTGTGCACGCGCCCCAGATCCAGCGCCCGGAATTCATTCCATTCTGTGAGAATGACGACGCCATCTGCGCCCTGGAGAGCCTCATAGGCGTCGGCACAGAATGCAAGTCCGCTCAGGTGCTTTGCGGCCTCGTGCATGCCTTCGGGGTCATAGGCGCGAACCATTGCCCCGCGCTCCTGCAGATAGGGAACGATCACAAGGCTCGGTGCGTCGCGCATGTCGTCGGTATTGGGTTTGAAGGTCAGGCCCAGCACCGCCACGGTCTTGCCCTTCAGATCGCCGCCAAAGGCTTCCTCGATCTTGCGCGCCATCGCCAGTTTGCGCTCGGCGTTCGATTCCACCACCGCGCCCACAATGCGGGTGCGCGCACCGGCCTCTTCGGAGGTTTTCAGGAGCGCCAGCGTATCCTTCGGGAAGCAGGAGCCGCCATAGCCCGGTCCGGCATTCAGGAACTTTGATCCGATGCGCTTGTCGAGCCCGATACCGCGCGCAACGTCCTGCACGTCGGCGCCAACCTTCTCACACAGATCCGCCATCTCATTGATGAAAGCGATCTTGGTGGCGAGAAAGGCGTTTGAGGCATATTTGATCAATTCTGAGGTTTCGCGCGAGGTGAACACCAGCGGCGTCTCGTTCAGGTAGAGCGGACGATAAAGTTCGCGCATCACCTCGCGTGCGCGCTCGCTGTCGCAGCCCACGACCACGCGATCCGGTCTGCGGAAATCTTCAATGGCAGATCCCTCGCGCAGGAATTCCGGATTGGACGCCACGTCGAATTGCGCGCCGGGCCGAACCTTGCGGATGATGTCTTCCACCTTGCGGCCCGTGCCCACCGGCACGGTCGATTTGGTCACGACCACGGTGTAGCTGTCGTCGAGCGCGGCGGCCACTTCCTCGGCGGCGCTGAACACATAGCTCAGGTCGGCGTGGCCGTCGCCACGGCGGCTGGGCGTTCCCACCGCAATGAACACGGCATCGCAATTCTGCACATGCGGTTTCAGATCACGCGAAAACGAAAGGCGTTTGGCAGCGACATTGGTCTTCACCACTTCGTCGAGGCCAGGTTCAAAGATCGGAATCTGTCCGGCTTCCAGCGCGGCGATCTTGGAGTCATCTTTGTCGATGCAAACGACGGTATGCCCGAACTCCGAAAGGCAGGCACCTGATACGAGGCCCACATATCCCGTACCGATCATGGCAACGCGCATGGATCACCCTTGCAAGTAAGCGTCAGATTCTGCCGTAGCTGTCGGCGAAGCGCACGATGTCGTCCTCGCCAAGATAAGAGCCGTACTGAACCTCGATGAGATGCAGCGGAACGGTCCCTTCATTCTCAAGCCGGTGTTTGGCACCCAGCGGAATGAAAGTCGATTCGTTTTCGTTCAGTGTGAAGGTCTCTGCATTGCGGGTAACCTTGGCGGTGCCGGCCACAACGGTCCAGTGTTCGGCCCGCTTGTGATGCATCTGCAGGGAGAGCCTGCCGCCCGGCCTCACGATGATTTCCTTGACCTGGAATCCTGCGCCGCGCGCCACCGTTTCATAGGAGCCCCAGGGCCGCTCCACCTTGCGATGTTCGCGGGTCAGCGACCGCCCGTCCCGCTCCAGTTCTTCGACGATCTTTTTCACGTCCTGCGCGTTGTCGCGGTTGGTGACGAGCACCGCATCCGGCGTCGCCACCACAACCAGATCATCCACGCCCACCGCGGCCACCAGCGGCCCATGGCTGCGCAAAAGTGCGTTGTGCACGCCGATGGCGATCGTATCGCCCAAGCGCACATTCTGGTCTTCGTCCTTCTCGCCAAGCCCCCACATGGCGGACCACGAGCCAATGTCGCTCCAGCCCAAATCGACCGGCACGACGGCCACGCGCCGTGCGCGTTCCATCACGGCATAGTCGATGGAATCCGCGCGTGCGTGGGCGAACGCTTCCTTGTCGAGGAAATAGAAATCACCCTCGCTGCGGCCCTTTGCAACGGCGTCGCGGCAGGCCGCGAGCATCTGCGGTTCAAGACGCTCAAGTTCGTCGAGATAGGTCTTTGCCTGCACCAGAAACATCCCGCTGTTCCAGTGGTAGCAACCCTCGGCGATATAGGCTTCGGCGGTGGCGCGGTCGGGCTTTTCCTTGAAATGTTCCACCGCATAGCAACCGGGGCGGCCTTCGATGGGCTGGCCCTGACAGACATAGCCGTAACCTGTCTCCGGTCCCTCGGGCATGATGCCGAAGGTGACAAGGATGCCGTCCGCGGCGGCGGGCGCCGCGGCCTTGACCGCCGCCGCCAGCGCTTCGGGTTTCCGCACGTAATGATCGGCGGGCATGATGAAGAGCAGGGCGTCCGGTGCGCAGCGGAGCGCAGCGACGGCCACGGCAGGGGCCGTTCCCCGTGCCGCCGGTTCCAGAACGATACCGGCGTTGGCAAGCCCTGCCGCGCGAAGCTGCTCGGCCACCAGAAAGCGCTGCTCGGCGTTGCACACCACCATCGGGGGCTGGTGGCCTGTCACGCGTTGCGCCGTTTCCTGGATCATGGTGCGGCCCCCGGCCAATGCCATGAACTGCTTGGGCATAGTGCTGCGCGACAGCGGCCACAGCCGGGAACCCACGCCGCCCGACAGGATCACTGGCTGGATGGCGGTGGCTGGGGGCATGGATCGGCTTTTTCGCGAAATGGAGGGCAGTCCGAAGATACCGGATCGCCGCTGTTAACAGAACCTTTTCAGACCCTATGGTAACCCCGGTTCATGAGCGTTCTTGTGACCGGCGGCGCAGGCTATATCGGCAGCCACATGACCTATGCCCTGCTTGAGCGGGGCGAGGATGTGGTGGTGCTGGACAATCTTTCGACCGGCAGCCGCAGCCTCGTAGCGGAGAAGGCCGCCTTCGTCGAGGGTGACGTGGGTGACCGCGATCTGGTCGTGCGTTTGATCGACGAACACAGGGTCGATGCCGTCATCCATTTTGCCGGATCGATTGTGGTCCCGGACTCGGTGTCCGATCCGCTGACCTACTATGCGAACAATACGGTCAACTCGCGCAGCCTGATCGAAGCAACGGTTCAGGGTGGCGTCGGGAACTTCATATTTTCCTCGACGGCCACGGTCTATGCCGGCCAGTCGGCGGAGCCCTTGATCGAGACCATGCAGACAGGGCCCATGAGCCCCTATGGCCGCTCCAAGCTGATGACGGAGTGGATGCTGGAAGATGCCGCGCGCGCGCATGGTCTGCGTTCGGTGGTGCTGCGTTACTTCAACGTGGCGGGCGCCGATCCCAAGGGCCGCACCGGACAGATTTCGCCGCGCGCCACACACCTCATCAAGCGGGCCAGCCAGGCCGCGCTTGGGCGCATTCCGCACCTCGATATCTTCGGCACGGATTATCCCACCGCCGATGGTACGGGCGTTCGCGACTACATTCACGTATCCGATCTGGTGAGCGCGCACGCGCTTGCGCTCAACTATTTGCGCGCGGGCGGTGAGAGCACGGTGATGAACTGCGGCTACGGTCATGGTGCATCCGTGCGCGAAGTGATTGCGGCGACAGAGCGCGTTACCGGACATGTCCTGCCGGTGCGCGAAGGTCCGCGCCGGGCCGGCGATCCGCCATGGCTGATTGCGGAATCGAGCCGCATTCGCGCGCTTCTGGGCTGGCAGCCGGAGCATGACGATCTCGAGGAGATCGTGCGCACCGCCTGGCAATGGGAAAGCCGCCTCAACGCGAGTTGAAGCTAACCCAGATATTTTTTCAGCAGCGGCTTCAGCACTGGTGCGATATCGGGGCGTTGCAGGCCCACGGCAATGTTCGCCTGCAGAAATCCGGCCTTGTCGCCGCAATCGAACCAGTCGCCCTTCACATTCACCGCATGAAAGGGAAAATCGCCGATCAGGCGGCGCATGGAGTCGGTGAGCTGAATCTCGCCGCCCGCGCCGGTTTCCCCGCGATCCAGATCGGTGAAGATTTCCGGCGGCAGGATATAGCGTCCCACGATGCGCATGTTGGAAGGCGCATCCTCGCGTTTGGGTTTCTCCACCACGTCCTTCACCGAAATGGTTCGGCCGCTGGTCGCGCCGGGATCAATCACGCCATAGCGGTGAATCTCTTCCGGCTTGCGCTCCTCGGCGGCGATGACCACGCCACCGCCGACCTCATCATAGGTTTCCATCATCTGCGCCAGCGCGCCTGGCTTGCCGACCAGAAGATCGTCCGGCAGCAGAACAGCGAAAGGCTCGTCGCCCACGAAGTGGCGGGCGCACCAGACCGCATGGCCAAGGCCCAGTGGCCGCTGCTGGCGGGTAAAGCTGACAGAGCCAGTGGGCGGCAGGCCTTCCAGAAGGCTGTCCAGCTCCGCGGTCTTGTCGCGGGCACTGAGCAGGGCCTCCAGCTCATAGGCATGGTCGAAATGGTCCTCGATCACGCCTTTGCCGCGACCGGTCACGAAGATGAACTGTTCGATCCCGGCTTCCTTGGCCTCTTCCACCGCATATTGCACCACCGGCTTGTCCACCACGGGCAGCATTTCCTTGGGAACCGCCTTGGTGGCGGGCAGGAAACGGGTTCCCATGCCGGCGACGGGGAATACGGCTTTGCGGACTCGGGCGGGCTTTGCCATGTATGAACTTCGGGTTGGTGTGGCAGGGGCTTACATGACATATGGCAGCCGAAGCCGTCCATGTGGCGGTCTGGTATGTGTCGCCCGCGCTTGCCAAAGTCCGGGCTGCATCCTATTTCACATGCCACCGGAGCAGTTACCGGTGGTATACACAATTTGGGCTGTAAAATAGACATGACGCTGTCTGCAACCTCTCACCTGCGCCGGCTTGAGGCGGAAAGCATTCACATCATGCGCGAGGTCGCGGCGGAATTCCGCAACCCGGTGATGCTCTATTCGATCGGCAAGGATTCGTCGGTGATGCTTCACCTGGCGATGAAGGCGTTCTATCCGAGCCTGCCGCCATTTCCGCTGCTGCATGTCGATACGACATGGAAATTCCGCGAGATGATCCGGTTTCGCGACGAGACAGTGAAGAAGCTCGGCCTCAATCTTCTGGTACACATCAACGAGGATGGCGTGAGGCGCGGGATCAACCCGTTCGACTCCGGTTCCTCATTGCACACGCAGGTGATGAAAACCGAGTCGCTGAAGCAGGCACTCGACAAATACGGTTTCGATGCGGCCTTCGGCGGCGCGCGCCGTGACGAGGAAAAAAGCCGTGCCAAGGAACGCATCTTTTCGTTCCGCAATGCGAGCCATGCGTGGGACCCGAAGAACCAGCGGCCCGAACTCTGGAACCTCTACAACACGCGCATCGCCAAGGGCGAATCCATCCGCGTGTTCCCCCTGTCGAACTGGACCGAACTCGACATCTGGCAATACATCATGGCCGAAGACATCCCCATCGTACCGCTCTATTACGCGAAAGAGCGCCCGGTCGTGGAGCGCGACGGAACACTCATCATGGTGGATGACGAACGCATGAAGCTGCGCGACGGCGAAGAGGCACAAATGCGGCTGGTGCGCTTCCGCACGCTTGGCTGCTACCCGCTCACCGGCGCCATCGATTCCGGCGCTGACACCCTTGAAGCGATTGTCTCGGAAATGCTGACCGCGCGCACATCTGAGCGTCAGGGCCGCCTGATCGACTCCGACGAAAAGGCCTCGATGGAGAAGAAGAAGAAGGAGGGATATTTCTGATGACCGCTCCCGAACAGCTTCGCGCCTATCTCGCCGAACAGGAGAACAAGTCGCTCCTGCGATTTCTCACCTGCGGCAGCGTGGACGATGGCAAATCCACCCTCATCGGCCGCCTCCTCTATGACTCCAAGCTGCTTTTTGAGGACCACCTCGCAGCGTTGGAAAAAGATTCCAAAAAACACGGTACCACGGGCGGTGACATTGACTTCGCGCTTCTGGTGGACGGGCTGGAAGCCGAACGCGAGCAGGGCATCACCATCGATGTCGCCTATCGCTTTTTCGCCACCGACAAACGCAAATTCATCGTGGCCGATACGCCCGGCCATGAGCAGTACACCCGCAACATGGCCACCGGCGCTTCCAACAGCGATCTGGCCATCGTTCTGATTGATGCGCGCAAGGGCGTGCTGACGCAGACCCGCCGCCATTCCTATATCGCTTCGCTCCTTGGCATCCGCCACGTGGTGCTGGCGGTGAACAAGATCGACCTCGTCGATTTCTCGGAAACGGTGTTCAACGACATTGTTGCCGAATACCGCGAATTCGCCGCGCCGCTTGGTTTCACCACGTTGACCCCGATCCCGATTTCCGCGCGCTTCGGCGACAATGTGATCGCGCCGAGCGCCAGCACGCCCTGGTACAAAGGCCCCGCGCTCCTCACCCATCTGGAAACGGTGGACGTGGATACGGCGCGTGCGCACAAGCCGTTCCGCATGCCGGTGCAATGGGTCAACCGGCCCAATCTCGATTTCCGTGGCTTTGCCGGAACCATCGTGGGCGGTCGCGTGCGCGCGGGCGATCCGATCGTGGTGGCGAAATCGGGCCGCACAAGTACGGTGAAGCGCATCGTGACATTCGACGGCGATCTGCAAGAAGCCAGCGCGGGCGATGCCGTCACCATCACGCTGGCCGATGAAGTGGATATTTCGCGCGGCGATCTTCTGGCGCACACCGCCGAGCGTCCCGAAGTCACCGATCAGTTCACGGCTCATCTGCTCTGGATGGCCGAAGAGGAAATGCTTCCGGGCCGCCAGTATCTCCTGAAGGTGGGCACGGCCACGGTTCCTGCCACTGTCAGCACGCTGAAACATCGTGTTGACGTGAACACGCTCGATCATCTTGCCGCCAAGACGCTGCATCTGAACGAAGTGGGTTATGCGAACATTTCGTCTTCGCAGCCGATTGCCTTCGATCCCTATGCGGAAAATCGCGAAACCGGCGGTTTCATCCTGATCGACCGCTTTACCAATGCCACCGTGGCGGCGGGCATGATCGATTTCGGTCTGCGGCGTGCCACCAATGTGCATTGGCAGGCGTTGGACGTGAACAAGCAGGTGCGCGCCGAAGCCAAGGGGCAGAAGGCGGCGGTCCTCTGGTTCACGGGGCTTTCCGGTTCGGGCAAATCGACGGTCGCCAATCTCGTCGAGCAGCGCCTGTTTGCGATGGGCCGCCATACCTATCTGCTCGATGGCGATAACGTCCGCCACGGTCTTAATCGCGATCTGGGCTTTACGGATGCCGACCGAGTCGAGAACATTCGCCGCGTGGGAGAGGCATCAAAGCTTTTTGTGGATGCCGGCCTTATCGTGCTCGTGTCGTTCATTTCGCCCTTCCGTTCGGAACGGCGCATGGCGCGTGAGCTTCTGGAACCGGGGGAATTTCTCGAAGTCTTTGTCGATACGCCTATCGAAGAATGCATGGCGCGTGATCCCAAGGGGCTCTACATCAAGGCGAAGGCCGGACAGATCAAGAATTTCACCGGGATAGACAGTCCCTATGAGCCGCCAGAAGCCGCCGAGATCACGCTGAAAACGGTTGGCACGAAGCCGGAAGATCTGGCCGATCAGATCGTGGAAACGCTGAAGGCGCGCGGGATCATTCCCTGATCGTGCTGGTCAGCGAGCTTTGCGGGCGCTCGACGATGATCGTGCGTGCGGGCGCGCGCCGTGGCGGCGGTGCGTGCCGTCCCATCGGGTAGGCAACGCTGTAGGCCAGCAGCACAACCGGGAATGTGAGCAGCACCGAGAACGCCTGCACGGCCAGCCGCAGACGCCGCGCCTGACGTTTCAGGCGGCGCTTGCTTCGGGGTACGATCTTGGACACGCGAGTCGGCATGAGGCATCTAACACCGGGTCCGGTTAAGAATTTGTAGAGAAGTCTGAAAAATGAACATCCTTCTCACTGGTGCAGCGGGATTTATCGGTTTCCACGCGACACAGGCGCTTCTCGCTGCCGGCCACGCCGTGACCGGACTTGATGAAATCAACGACTACTATGACCCGGCGTTGAAGCGCGCGCGTCTGGCCGCTCTGGAAGGCCGCAACGGCTATCGCTTCGTCAAATGTGACATCGCCGATGCCGCCAGCGTCGCATCCGCAACGGCGGGTGAACACTATGACGTTATTCTGCACCTGGCCGCGCAAGCCGGCGTTCGCTACGGGCTCGTCGATCCGGCGGCCTATACGCGTTCCAATCTGGTGGGCCACCAGGTGATGCTGGAATTTGCGCGCCATCATCAGCCCGCGATGCCGCATCTGGTCTATGCTTCGTCCAGTTCGGTTTATGGCAACGACACCGTTCCGCCGTTCCGCGAGGATGCGCGCTGCGACAGGCCAGTTTCCTATTACGGCGCGACCAAGCGTTCCGGCGAAATGCTTTCGCATTCCTATGCTTCGCTGTTCGGCTTGCAGCAGACCGGCCTGCGCTTTTTCACGGTTTATGGCCCGTGGGGCCGGCCGGACATGGCCTATTGGCTTTTCACCGACAAGATATTGAAAGGCGAGGCGCTGCCTGTGTTCGGCGGCGGCAAGCTGCGGCGCGATTTCACCTATGTGGACGATATTGTCGCCGCGCTCGTGCGCATTGTCGAAACGCCGTTCACGGCCGATGAGGGGCAGGCGCCCAGCCGGATTTACAATCTGGGCAACCATCACCCCGAGGACGTGCATGCGCTGATCAAGGCCATCGAGAAGGCAACCGGCAAGACCGCGCGCATTGAAAACCGTGAAGGCCCGCCCGGCGATGTGAACGAAACCTATGCGGATATCACCAGAGCTGCCCGCGATTTCGGCTTTGCGCCCCGCCTCAGTCTGGAAGACGGCATCGCCAGATTCGTTACCTGGTATCGCGCGCATTTCAAAGTTTAAGGACCTCTTAACTATCCAAATCCGCGCGGCCTGCAGATCGCACGCGGCTTTAAGACCCTGTCAATCTTAATCGCGCAAGACTGGCCGCAATCAGAAGGATGGCTGGTCCATGAGCATGCCCGCGCTTGCCCCTGTTTTCGATGAAACGGTTGAATTGCCGCCGCACGACGAGGCGCCGCAGTTTCGCGATTTTTCGCAACCCTGGCTCGACCTGAACGACAAATCCGTTCTGGTCACGGGCGGCACCGGTTCGTTCGGGAAGCATTTCCTGAAGACGGTCGTTGAGCGTTACAAGCCGCGCCGTCTCATCATCTTCAGCCGCGATGAACTCAAACAGTCTGAGCTTGCGCAGCAGTTCCCGATGGATCGCTATCCCTTCATTCGCTATTTCATCGGCGACATCCGCGACCGTGACCGGCTCGATCTGGCGCTGCGTGATGTGGAATATGTGATCCATGCCGCGGCGATGAAGCAGGTGCCGACCGCCGAATACAATCCCTTCGAATGCATTCGCACCAATGTGTTCGGTGCGGAAAATCTGGTCTACGCCGCACTGCGCCGCAACGTGAAGAAGGTCGTGGCGCTCTCCACCGACAAGGCCGCCAACCCGATCAATCTTTATGGCGCGTCCAAGTTGGCGTCCGACAAAATTTTCGTTGCTGCCAACAATCTGGCCGGTGCTGACGGCACGCGTTTCTCGGTCGTGCGCTATGGCAATGTGTTTGGCTCGCGCGGTTCGGTCGTTCCTTTCTTCAAGAAGCTCATGGACGAGGGCGCCGACAGCCTGCCGATCACTGATGAACGGATGACACGCTTCTGGATCACCCTGCAGCAGGGCGTGAACTTCGTGCTCTCCAGCATGGAGATGATGCGTGGCGGCGAAATCTATGTCCCGAAGATTCCCTCCAGCACTGTCACCGCGCTCGCGTCCCATCTGGGCCCGCAATTGCCGCAGAAGCTTGTCGGCATTCGTCCCGGCGAAAAGCTGCATGAAACGATGGTGCCGGAAGATGACGCCCATTGGACGGTCGAACTTGAGGATCGCTATGTGATCCTCGCCAGTTTTGCCACCGCTTCGCGCGAAGCCTATCTACATCGCGGCGCCCGGCCGGTTCCGGAAGGCTTCTCCTATTCCAGCGACACCAATCCCGAAAAGCTGGATGCACGCGGGCTTCACGCACTTCTGGCGGCGTCCTATGCCTGACAGCGGTGATTGGAGCGGCGTGCCTGCCGTTGAGGATGCGTTCCTTCCCTATGGCCGCCAGTCGATCGGGCAGGATGACATTGACGCCGTAGTCGCCGCACTGACATCCGATTGGCTCACCACCGGGCCTAAAGTCGCTGAATTTGAACAGGCATTTGCGTCGTTCTGCGGCGCGGAGCAGGGCGTTGCGGTCAACAGTGGCACTGCGGCGCTGCACTGCGCCATGCGGGCGGCCGGTGTCGGTCCGGGCGATGAAGTCATCGTTCCGGCCATCACGTTCGCCGCATCGTCCAATGCCGCGTTCTATGAAGGCGCAACGCCGATTTTCGCCGATGTTGAAGCCGACACGCTGCTGATCGACCCCGACAGTGTTGCCGCGAAGATTACACCGCGCACCAGAGCCATTGTTGCTGTGGATTATGCCGGACAGCCTGCCGACTACGATGCATTGCGCGTGCTTGCAGATCGTCACGATCTTGTTCTCATCGCCGATGCCTGCCATTCGCCCGGCGCTACGTACAAGGGGCGCAAGACCGGCACGCTCGCGGATATGAGCTGCTTCTCGTTTCATCCCGTGAAACACCTCACCACCTGCGAAGGCGGCATGGTGGTCACGAACGATGCGGAATTGGCCGCGCACATGCGCCGCTTCCGCAATCATGGCATCGATTCCGATCACAGGAAGCGCGAGGCCCAGGGCGCTTTCGCCTACGACATGGCTGAACTCGGTTTCAACTATCGCCTGCCCGATGTGCAATGTGCGCTGGGAATTGCGCAGTTGAAGCGTCTTGAGGAATGGGTAGCGGCACGCCAGCGTATTGCGGCGCTATATGATACGGCCTTCTCCCAGGTGCCGCATGCCCGCCCGCTGGCGGTGCATGGGGATCGCACCAATGCCTATCATCTCTATGTCGTTCGTCTTGACCTTCAGCAGCTGGAAGTCGGCCGCGATCAGGCCTTTGCGCATCTGCGCGCGCGCAGGATCGGCGCCAATGTTCACTACGCACCGGTCTATTGGCATAGCTTCTATCGTGCCCGCGGTTATGAACGCGGTCTTTGCCCGGTCGCCGAACACGCCTATGAAGAACTGCTCACCCTGCCGATGTTTCCCGGCATGAATCAGGGTGATGTCGCGCGTGTCGTCGATGCGGTGCGCGAACTCAAACGCCTGTAACCCTCACCATAGCGAGGGCGTCAGCACCACATCGTCATCCAGCGCGCATGCCGCCCAATCCATATCGGGAGCGGGCGTATTTGCGGCATCGATGATCTCGTTCAATTCCGAAAGTGCCGTCGCGCCCACGACGCAAACATCCACCTCGCGTCGCATCAGTACGAAGGCGAGCGCGGCTTTCAGCGCAGTGCTTCCGGCTTCGGCAATCGCGGCCCGCAATCGTTTCAGATGCGGCCCCGCTCCGCGCAGCTTTTCCGGCAGCGTATCCGGATCGAGGAACAGAAGACCTTGCAGAAAGGCGGAGCGCGTATGCACCTCGACGCCCAATGCCTTCATGCGCGCAAGGCTGCCATCGCGCAGCAGCCGCTGATCCAGCAGGCTGAACGGCACCTGCATCGCCGCTGGCCGGAACTGCGCCGCCAGCTCCGCCGGGTCATCGCCCACATACGCCGAAATCCCGATGCCGCCAAAAAGCCCCTCATCGCGCAGTTGCAGCAGCGCGCGCCACAGGTCGCGTCCGTCCGGCCCTTTCAGATCGCCCGCGGCATGCACCAGCAGCAGCTCCACGGGATGCCGCTTCAGCGTCTCTGCCGATTGCCGCGCGCGGTCTATGACCGCCGCAAGACCATTGCGGATGCCGATGGTCTTGGTCACGAGGCGGAACGGCCGTGTGTCGATCTGGCCAAGCACCGATTCGGCCTCGCCATAACCTGCGGCTGTGTCGAGCAGTCCGATTCGCGCATCGGCCGCGCGCGCCAGCATTGCGGCCACCTCATTTGGCGGCACCTGACCGCGTGCATTCGAGATGCCATAGGCCTGCCCGAACTGCACCGTGCCCAAACCAAGGCGGCTGGCCGAATTCATCCCCAGCTTTCCGCTCCGCGACGCTAACGCGCCCTTTGTAGGACGCCTCTCTGGCATAGTCTCTAGCAGAGTTTTTCGGGTGTCGGCGTTGAAGCGGTTTGCGGTCCTGTGCGCGGTGATGGGCGCCCTCCTGATGGGGGTGGCGGTCGCGCGCGCGGATGAAGCGATTATCCTGAAGCCGCCCCCATCGGTGGATGCGCGCGTCACCGCGGCGTCTGCCGCCGATGCGCTGCGCATGGGCAATGCCGTGTTGGCCGAACAGCTGGCATCGCAGGCGCTGGAGGCCGGAACGATGGATGCATCGGGGCAGGCCAGAACACTCATCGTGCGCGGACTGGCACAGCAGGAGCGCGGCGAGCGCGCGGGCGCGGAAGATGACTACAACGCGGCGCTATCGCTGAACGTGTTGAAGGGCCGTGATCTGGCGCATGCCTATTTCGATCGCGGCGTGACGCGTGACGAACTGGGCCGGGCGGATGACGCACTGGCGGACTACGAAGCGGCGATCAAAATTCAGCCGCGTTTTGCCGCCGCGCTGAACAATCGCGCCAATGTCTTTCGCCGTCAGGGCCAGTTTAGCCGCGCCGAGAAGGACTATGTGGCTTCGCTCGCGGCAGGCAATACCTCACCGCAATACGCCTATTTCGGTCTTGGCCAGATCGAGGAAGCAAGCGGCAACATGGCGGCTGCGCGCACCTGGTATGAAAAGGCGGTGGAAGCGGACAGCACCTATACGCTGGCGGCAGAACGGCTTGCGGCTTTGGGTGCGCAGGGCACCTATGCCGAAATTGTGCTGAAGAAGCCGCGCGGCATGGACGATGCGCAAGCGCAGGACGCGTCGGTGCAGACCGCAACGATGCCGCCGCTGAGGCCCGCCATCGTTGATTACAGCAAGCGGGTATCGCAACGCGCATCGGCGCGCGAACGGTCTGTGCCGCGCGCGGTTTCCGCTTCGGCAGCCGCGGTACAGCTTGGCGCCTGGCGCGATCAGGCGGACGCAGCGGCAGGCTGGAACCGCCTGCAATCGCGCGCCGGAAATCTTCTGGACGGGCTCACCCCGCATATCGAGGCAGCCGATATTCCGGGTCGCGGGCGCTACTACCGCTTGCGCACAGGCCCCTTGGGTTCGTCCGAAGCGGCCAATCTGTGCGGTGCGCTGAAAGCGCGAGGGCTCGACTGCATGGCCGTGGGAAGCTGACAGGCGCGGCTTGTCCGTCGCGCGCAAAGCTGGTCTGTTTCCGCCCAACCAGAACATCCATCAGGGTAGAACATCCATGACCGGCATCACCGCCTATGGCGCATACATTCCGCGACTCCGCCTTCAGCGAAAAGCCGTGGCCGAAGCCAATGCGTGGTTTGCACCCGGACTTCGCGGCGGCGCCAAGGGCGAGCGCGCCATGGCGAACTGGGATGAAGATGCGGTGACGATGGCGGTGGAGGCCGCGCGCGATTGTCTGCCCGCAGCAGATCCGCTGAAGGATCGCGCCTTCGTGGACGCGGTGTATTTCGCGTCCACCACCATGCCGTTTTCGGATCGCCAGAATGCCGGCATCGCCGCGCAGGCCCTCAGCCTTTCGGAAAATATCTCCAGCTTCGATGTCACGTCGTCCATGCGTTGTGGCACGGGCGCGGTCGTGTCGGCGCTCGATGCGGTGAAAGCCGGGCGCAGCCAGACGGCGCTGGTGATTGCCGGCGAAAAACGCAAGGCGCGCGCCGCCTCCTCGCAGGAGCTTGCCTATGGCGACGCCGCCGCCGCACTCACCTTCGGCAATGACAAGGTGATCGCGAATTTCCTCGGCAGCCATTCAGTCACCCTCGATTTCGTCGATCACTTCCGCGGCGAAGGCGAGGAATACGATTATGGCTGGGAGGAGCGCTGGATCCGCGACGAAGGTTATTCGAAGATCGTTCCCGCCGCCGTGAAAGCGCTGCTTGAGAAAACGGGCGTGAAGGGCGCGGACATCGCGCATTTCATCGTTCCGTGCCCCTTCGCCAAGCTCGATCAGACGCTGGCCAAGCAATGCGGTATCGATCCGGCGAAGGTGCGGGACAATCTCGCTTCCACTGTTGGCGATTCCGGCGCGGCACATTCGCTCCTCATGCTGGCGCAGGCGCTCGAAAGCGCAAAGCCCGGCGAGAAGATCCTTGTCGCCCAATTCGGTCAGGGCTGCGACGCGCTGCTGTTCGAGGTAACGGGCGAGATCGCAAAGCTTGCAAAACGCGGTGGTGTTTCCGCTGCGCTCGCCCGCCGAAAGGAAGAGACCAACTACATCAAATATCTCGGGTTCAATGGCCTGATCGATCTGGAAAAGGGCATGCGTGCGGAAGTCGACAAGCGTACCGCGCTCACCGTGCTCTATCGCAAGAACGATATGCTCATGGGGCTTGTGGGCGGCAAGTGCCGCCAGTGCGGCACGGCGCAATATCCGCGCACACGGGTTTGCGTGAACCCGAACTGCAAGGCCATCGACAGTCAGGATCCGCACAGTTTCGCCGAAACCAAAGGCACGATCCTGTCATGGTCGGCGGATTTCCTCACCTTCTCCATGGCGCCGCCAAATCATTATGGCATGATCACCTTTGCGGATGGCGGCCGTCTCATGGCTGACATCACAGACGTGGAGCAGGGCCAGATCGATACGGGCACACAGGTGAAGATGGTGTTTCGCATCAAGGATTTCGATGAGAAGCGCGGCTTTCGCCGTTACTTCTGGAAGGCGGTGCCGGTCTGATGCGCGGTCATTTCGATACCCGGTTCAATGATTGGCGGCGCGAGGGCGATCATCTGTTGCGCTCCGCGCGAGATCGCCTTCCGGCGATCACCCCGCCACGAATCCGCGCGCCGGAGGCGGCGATTGCCATCGCCCTTGGCGCCCTTGCCGTCGGCGCCATCGCCATTGGCGCGCTGGTCATCGGGCGGCTCGTCATTGGCCGCGCCAGAATTCGCAAGCTGGACGTTGACGAAGTGCGCGTGCGCCAATTGCACGTCACCCAGTTGCCACCGAAGGACTACGTGGAATGAGCAGCGACGAGGCCGCCATCGGCGCGGCGCTCGATGCCATGTATGACATGATCTCTGGCCCCAGAGGCCCGCGCGACTGGTCACGCCAGCGCGAGGTGTTTCATCCCGAAGCCCGCCAGATGCGTACGGGCATGGGTGAAGACGGCAAGCCGTGGATCAGGATCATGGGGCTGGATGCCTATCGTGCCGACACCACGCCGTTCTTCATGGACAACGACTTCTTCGAAGTGGAAACCGGCCGCCGCATTCAGGTGTTCGGCAACATGGCCCATGCCTGGAGCCACTACGAGGCGCGCAAAACGCCCAACGATCCGAACCCCGAACGGCGCGGCATCAATTCCATCCAGCTTTACAAGGGCGAAGACGGTCGGTGGAAAATCATTTCGATGATTTGGGACAACGAGCGGCCGGGCCTGAAGCTGCCGCCGCTGGATGACGCGAGATGACAGCAGCGGCCGCCGCACCCAAACGGTCGGGTGTGCGGCGAGCGATGTCGCGGTTCCTAGGTTCGGGCCGCAACGCACTCAAGCAGGGCGCAAAAGCCGTCTTGGGTCAGGCGTCATATCGCCGCCTGAGGTTCATCGGCTTCACGCTTGCCGCCGCCACAAGGGGCAAGTCTGCCCGCATGGCGATGGCAGCCCATATCGCGCTGGCCAGAGGTGATCTCGACAAGGCCGAAAGGCTGTGGGCGGCGCTGGCAGAACGTGAGCCGCAATCGGCGGCCTGGCGTGCGTGGCTCTGTAAGGCGGCTGATATGAGAACCGACTACGCGCGGGCGATGCATATTGCCAACGAAGCGTGGGATCGGGGCGTGCGCGGCGCGGAACTTGAGGCTGCCTATCTCCACTACAGGCGATGGTATCTGCGCACGAACAGCGCCATCGATGAGGCCGAAGCCGCCATTGCGAACCCGCAGACTGCGCCGCAGGTTCTCTTTGATGCCGCACGATATCTCTGCTGCGAAGGCAGGCTCGACACGGCACGCGCGGGATTTCTGCGGCTGGTGGGTTCGCAGCACTATGACCGCCACGCCCAATATGAACTGAAGGCGCTCGATTTGCTGGATCGCGAAGTGGCGCAAGGCAGGTCGCTCATTCCTGCGTGGTTCACGCATGCGCGCGATCACGTGATGGTTCAGCGGCCCGGCGCGGACACCACTGTCATTGTCATCACGCAGGTTGGCGGGCGCCTCGGCGTATCGGCAAATGTTGTTCAGGCGATCCTGTCGCGGTCGAACGTCAATGTGATCTATCTCTACGATCCCGATCAGGCGTTCAGCCTTACCGGCTGTCCCTCCCTGGGCCGTGGATACGAGGCCACGCTCGCCACGCTGCGCGACACGGTTCGCGCCTGGGGAACCCGAACGCTCATCACCATGGGAATTTCAGCGTCCGCTTATGCAGCGATCCGTTACGGACTGGACCTCGCAGCGGATGGCGTCATGTGTTTTTCGCCGCGCACGGACTTCTCGGCGGAAGGGGAACTGAATGGCGGCTTCTATCCATTTCTTGCCTGTCTGTCGCAGCGCGGGCATGCCCTGTTTCCACAATGGATGAAAAGTCTGCGGCCCGAAGTGGAAGCGCGAAATGTCTGTCCCATGATCGAAATCCACTATGGCGCGGGGAATGCCAACGACAGCTGGCACGCGCGCAATCTCGAGGGCTTACCCGGCGTGCGGCTTGTGGCGATGGATTGCGACCGCCACGATTGTCTCACCGAGTATGTGGCGCGGGGCGAGGAGGATGCGCTTGCACACTTCATTGATCGCGTGCGCAATCGGGCCAGCGGGTAGGCGGATGATCTCAGCTCTGGTTTGTGTTGTCGGCGTCGCCGGTGCTTTGAACGTCGGCCTTACTCAAATCGATACGTAGCAACGCTGGGCGCGCCCAGCAGACGCGATCAAAACCGGCACGGGCTGTGACCTCAGCCACCGCAGACGTAACGGGCAATTCCTTCTGCATGTCGCGATCCCCGATAGATCATTGCCGCCGACTCTGGACCCCGGCTGGCTGGCAAACAAAATAGATGACACGCCGCAAGTCGTCCACAAGCAGAATGTATCCGGCTGGTGGCGCTCCAGAAGGGCGGGATTTACAGGCTATTTCAAATGTTTCAGGCCTGTGCGGTTATAGAGCGCCTGCTGCGTCGGGATTTGTGCACCGCGGGCGGGGCCAAACGGTAAGAAACCATGCATGACGCAATCGTTCTCGGACTGGGCGCAATGGGCGCATCGGCAAGCTATCAGCTTGCGCGACGTGGTGCCGATGTCCTGGGGATTGATCGCTTTTCGCCGCCGCACATTCACGGCTCATCCCACGGCGCCACGCGCATTACCCGGCTGGCCGTGGGCGAGGGCGAGCAGTATGTGCCGCTTGCCAAACGCAGCCATGAAATCTGGCGGGAGATCGAAGCGGCGACCGGCACCGGACTCTTCGTGCAGAACGGCGGCCTCATCATTTCCAGCGCGGCGTCGAAAGCGACCACGCATGTCGCGGATTTCTTCGGGAAGACCGTAAATGCCGCGCGTGCGCACGCAATCGCCCATGAGATGCTTGACGCTGCCGCCATTCGCGCGCGCTTTCCCCAGTTCAGGGTTCACGATCAGGAGATGGGGTATTTTGAACCGTCGGCGGGCTTTGTTCGTCCCGAAGGGGCGATCGCTGCGCAGATATCGCTGGCCGAAAATCATGGCGCCGAGATTCGACCGGGCGAAAGCGTTGTGGATGTCGCTGTCTCGTCCGATGGCGTCAAGGTCACGACGGATCGCGGCAATTATCGCGCGCACAGGCTGGTTGTCGCTGCCGGTGCCTGGCTGCCGCGGCTACTGGATAGGCGGTTTGCGAAGCTGCTCAAGGTGTATCGGCAGACACTGTTCTGGTTCTCACCGGAAGATGCGGCCCTGTATTCCCCGGAGCGGTTCCCCATTTTTATCTGGGATCCTGTGGGCCGCACGCAACCGATTTATGGTTTTCCCGCAATTGATGGCACGGGCGTGAAAATCGCCACCGAGCAATATGAAAGCGTCTGCGATCCCGAAAGCGTTGCGGTTGCAGCAACATCGGCCGAGACGGCCGCCATGCACCGCGATTTCGTCGCCCCGCAATTTCACGGCTTAGGCGCATGCGTTGATACCGCCACCTGCCTTTACAGCGTCACGCCGGATTCGCATTTCATCATTGATACGCCGCCCGGCATGGAACGCATATTGGTGATTTCGGCCTGCTCCGGTCATGGTTTCAAACATTCGCCCGCCATCGGCGAGGCCGCCGCTGCCTGGGCCATGGATGCGCCGCCGCCTTTTGACCTGTCGGCATTCCGCCTTTCGCGCTTTGGCTGATCGGGCATACACTCGGACAAAATGCCGGGGAGGCCGCCATGCCCTATGTCGAGAACCGCATCGTCCACGACGCCGATTCCCACCTGATGGAATTGACGGATTGTCTGGATGATTTTCTCGATGCCAGAACCCGCGCGGCCTATGACGAATTGCCGAAGGTGAAGGCATGGCCGCGCGATGGTGATTTGGTGAAAAAATCCAATGCCGTGCAGGACGATCCGGCGTTTCGCGAAGGCGCCATCGACAACATTCTGCTGCGGAAGGACTATGCCGCGCTCGGGGCATTCCGCAAACAGGATCGTCCTGCCGCGCTCGATGCGCTCGGCTTTTCCAGCCAGCTGATTTTCACCACCTGGTGCCTCGGCAATTTCGGGCTCGACGACACCCGCCCCGATCTCGCCTATACGATGGCCGAAGCCCACAATCGCATGATGGTGGATTTCTGTTCGGTGGACCGCCGCTTTCTGGCAACGGCCTATGTCCCGCTCGCCGATTTTGAGGGCGCCATCCAGACTGCGCGCAAAGCCATTGCGCGCGGCGCAAAGGCGCTGATGATTCCGTCCGTTTGCCCGAAGGGGCATTCGCCCAGCCACATTGCGTTCGAACCCTTGTGGGCCATGGCGCAAGAGGCCGGGTTGCCCATCGTCTTTCACGTCGGTGGCGAAGAGAAAATCAATCCGGCCTATTTCAACAATGGCTTGCCCAAGGTGAAGGATTTCCACGGCGGCGAGGAGAATTTCACCTCCGTCAGCTACATGCCGATCCCCCATTCGGTGATGACGACGATGGTCGCGCTGATTTTCGATGGCGTGCTGGATCGCCATCCCAAACTGAAATTCGGCGCCATCGAATTGGGTGCATCGTGGGTGCCCGGTTGGATGCGCAACATGGATTCGGCGGCGCAGGCCTTCATCAAGAATGAGGACCGGCTAAAGAAGCTGTCGTTGAAGCCGTCCGAATATGTCCGCCGTCAGGTGCGCGCCACGCCCTATCCGCATGAGGATGTGGGCTGGATCATCGCCAATGCGGGTGAAGAGGTGGCGCTGTTCTCCTCGGATTTCCCGCATGTCGAAGGCGGGCGCAATCCACTCAAGCGCTTCAACGAGAGTCTTGCGAACACGCCGGCCCGCGCGGTGGAGCGCTTCTACTGCGATAACTTTATCGACCTGATGGGCGAGGGGCTTGCCGCCGATCTGCGCCGCCCCGCGCACGCATCGGCGGCATGAACGCGAGGAAGCCCGCCGTTTGTCCGGCGGGCTTCAACGCGTTCTCGGGCGGCCTTACGGAACGTGCTTCAGCGACACAGCGCCGATACCGGCGGCAAGGTTCACGCCTTTTTCGCCTTCGATGCTCAGCGGCTGCAGCGTGATCGACTTGTCGAAGCCACCCAGCAGCGCATTCGCACCGGCGCCCACGCCGACGCTGGCCTGCGCGCTCACACCGGCATAGTCGCCTTCCAGCGCGCCGGGCTTCAGGTCGGATGTCGGCGCGACAACGCCCCAGATGATCACGGAGCTTTCCGTGTAGCCGATATCAACACCGTATTTGTTGATGGTTCCCATATAGTGCTCGTTACGGCCGCTGCCCTTGTAGGTGCAACGCATGTCCTTGGAAGAGCCGAACACAAAGCCCCAGCCGCTCTCCACATGACACGTCAGTACGCCGACCTTCACGCCGGCAGCTTCGGCGGGCATCGCAAATCCGGCCACGGTACCGATTGCAACGGCAGCGGCGCAGGCGACGAGATAATTCCTCAATTTCATGATGCGACTCCTCAGGTTTTCAGAAGGGCGGCCATGTGCAACGCGTGCACGCGCCCCTGGGCCATCCTTGACCCGCGTCACGACATGAAACGCGCGCGCATGCGCTCAGGTTCCCGCGCGGTTGCATACGAAAATTGAAGTTCCGGATTGGGCTTTACAGCACGGAATAGTTCCGCCCACACTTGCACGGAACAATCGGGCGGAAACCGACATGAGCAACGCCGCGCATCGCACATCCCTGGAGCATCTTCCGGCATCGTCTGCACCGGAGAAGATCACGGAGATTCTGAATCGCGATGGCGCACTCATCATCGACAGCATGCTCACGCCGGGTGAGATGGACAGCGTCGCGGAGGAACTGAAACCATGGATGGACCAGACGCCCTTCGGACCGGATGATTTTTCCGGCAGGCACACGCGGCGCACCGGCGCGCTTGTTGCGCGCTCGCCCAAATGCCGGCAGCTGGTGATGAACCCTCTGGTTCTGGGTGCGGCAGCGCAGCTTCTGGGGCACGCCACAAGTTTTCAGCTTCACCTCACGCAGGTGATTGCCATCGGGCCCGGTGAACCGGCCCAGCCGATCCACCGCGATCAGTGGGCGTTCGACTTCTTCCCCTTTCCGAAAGGCTTCGATGTCCAGTGCAACACGATCTGGGCGATGACCGATTTCACCGAAGAAAACGGCGCCACCCGTGTCATTCCCGGCAGCAATCATTTCGAAGATCGCATGCAGTTCACCGAGGCTGATACGATCCCGGCGGAAATGCGCAAAGGCTCGGTGCTGCTCTACAATGGCAGCGTCTATCATGGCGGCGGCGCAAATCGTTCCGCCGCGCCGCGCGCCGGCATCAACATCACCTATTGCCTCTCCTGGCTGCGGCAGGAGGAGAATCAATATCTCAGCGTGCCACTGGAGATTGCGCGCACCCTGCCGGACGACATGCTGCGGCTGATCGGTTACCAGCGTGGCGCCTATGCGCTCGGCTATGTCGGCGACTTGCTTGACCCTATGGAAGCCGTGCGTTCCGGTGCGTCAAAGCTGGGCCTGGGTGAAGATCTGGATGCGGCGCGGGCACGTTTTCAGGCGGGGTATGAGACCACAGGTACGGGTTAGTCGCGCGCCGCCTTTACAGGGTGCCGCCGCCGGGCACAGAATGATCGTGATCCAGCATCCATAAGGTTTCGGGAGTTACGCGCATGGCAACGGGCATCAAGGACAAGGTCGCGATTCTGGGCATGGGTTGCTCGAAGTTCGGCGAGCGCTGGGAATCCGGCGCCGAGGAGCTGATCGTCGAAGCCTTCCTCGAAGCGATGCAGGATGCCGGCATCGACATGAACCAGATTCAGGCCGCGTGGTTCTCCACCGCGATCGAAGATCAGCATGTCGGCAAGGGCGGCACGCCGCTCTCCGTGGCGCTGCGCCTGCCGAACATTCCGGTCACGCACGTCGAGAACTTTTGCGCCTCCGGTTCGGAAGCCTTCCGTGGTGCGGTCTATGCCGTTGCTGCGGGCGCCTGCGATATCGCCATGGCGCTCGGTGTCGAGAAGCTGAAAGATACCGGCTATGGTGGCCTGCCGCAACGCGAGAACGGCACGCTCAATCCGCTCTGGAGCGCCAACGGTTCCGCGCCGGGCAATTTTGCGCAGTTGGCATCCGCCTATCGCAACAAGCATGGCGTCTTGAAGGAAGACCTCAAGCGCGCCATCGCCCATGTCTCGGTGAAGAGCCATGACAACGGTACGAAGAACCCGAAGGCGCATCTGCAAAAAGCCATCACCGAAGAGATGTGCCTGAACGCGCCGATGATCGCCGAACCGCTCGGCCTTTTCGATTGCTGCGGCGTGTCGGATGGCGCGGCCTGCGCTATCGTCACGACGCCGGAAATCGCCAAGGCGCTCGGCAAGAAGGACCTCATCACCGTCAAGGCGCTACAGCTGGCGCTGTCGAACGGCCTTGAGAGCCAGCACAACTCGTGGGATGGCAGCTACTTCCACACCGCGCGCATCGCCTCCAAGCGCGCTTATGACGAAGCCGGTATCACCGATCCGCGCAATCAGGTTTCTATGATGGAAGTGCACGACTGCTTCTCCGTCACCGAACTCGTCACGATGGAAGACCTGCACATCTCCAAGGAAGGCGAAGGCTGGAAGGATGTGATGAACGGCTTCTACGATGCGGACGGCCAGGTGCCCTGCCAGATCGACGGCGGTCTCAAATGCTTCGGCCATCCCATCGGCGCCAGCGGCCTGCGCATGCTTTATGAAATGTATCTGCAGCTTCAGGGCCGCGCCGGCGCGCGCCAGCTGAAAGACCCGAAGATCGGCCTCACGCACAATCTCGGCGGCGCGCCGAACATGAATGTGTGCTCGGTGGCGATCATCGGCCAGCAGGGGGCTTAGCAATATGCGCGCGGCTGGGCTTCTGGCCGCGCTTGTCACGGTTCCATTGCTGATTTCGTGCGTCCCCACCGCACACAAGCCGAATCAGAGAGTTGACGTCTTCATTCATGCGGACGGCAGCTTTGACGTGGGTGACAAGCATGCAAAGGGGTATCGCGCACTCGAAGCGCAGCTTCATTCACTCGAGCGTGCCGACAGGGATATGACCCTCAGCATGAGACCAGACGACGATGTCCCTTACGACAAGGTCGCGTCGATCATGAGTCGGCTATCCGATAGCGGTTTTACCCGTATCGGTTTTGTTGGCACCGAAGAATATGTTCAGTAGCTGCTAGCCAGCGCCGTCCCGCAGATACGCGTCCGCAATTGCGCAATGTAGCGCCACACCGTTCACCATCGCATCCTCGTTCAGCATCATGCGGTTGGAATGGCAAGCGTGGGCATGGTCATGCGTCTGGCCTTCTGGCGTCACGCCCAGAAACATCATGCAGCCGGGCATGCGCTCCAGCACATAGGAGAAATCCTCCGCGCCCATGATCGGCGTGGGCAAGGGCATGTAGCCACGCTCGCCCAGAAGATCGCGCGTCACTTTTGCCGCAAACGCCTCGAACGCCACATCGTTCTTGGTGACGTTGTAGCCTTGTTCGATATTGATCGTGGCTTCCATCTCATGCGTGCGGGCGATGCCCTCGGCCACGCGAACAAGCCCTTCCTGCGCCGCCTTGCGGCTCTTGGCGGAGAAGCTGCGCAAGGTGCCGCGCAGGCGTACCTCTTCGGGTATCACGTTCACGGCCGATCCGGCATCCAGCTGCGTGATCGTCAGGATGACGGGATCGAAGGCATCGATGCGCCGTGTCACAAAACTCTGCAACGCGGTCACGATCTCGCATGCCACCGGCACCGGATCGCGGGTCATATGCGGCGCGGAGGCATGGCCGCCCTTGCCCTTGATGAACACCTCCAGCCTGTCTGCGGCAGCCAGAAGTGGTCCGGGCCGCGAGGCGATCACACCGAGCGGAACGTTCGGCGAGATATGAATCGCGAAGGCCGCTTGCGGCACGGGCGGCACATCCAGCATCCCGTCCAGAATCATCTCGCGCGCGCCGTGATGGCCTTCCTCGCCCGGCTGGAACATGAACTTCACGGTGCCGTTCAAGCGCTCGCGGTGCTTGTGCAGAATGTGCACGGCGCCCACCAGCATGGCGGTGTGCGCATCATGCCCGCAGGCATGCATGCTGCCTTCGTTTTGTGACTTGAACGGCAGGTCGGTGTCTTCCGGCATGGGCAGCGCATCCATGTCCCCGCGCAACAGGATGGTTGGCCCTTGTTGGGCACCTCGCAAAGTCACCATCAGCCCGGATGTGCGCGTGCCTTCCGCAATCTCCACGTCGAGCCCGGCAAGTGCCTCACGCGTCCGGCGAGTGGTTTCGGGAAGATGCAGCCCCTGTTCGGGAAAGCGATGGATCTCGCGGCGCAGTGCAACCACTGCGGGCATAATTTCCCTTGCGGCATCCATCCAGTGCGACATGGCGTTTTCCGTCTCCATGAGATTGGTCATCGAGTTCTCAACAACGTGTCTGGAACGGACAGTCGCCCCTATCCGTTTGACGGGCAAGCGGCACATTGGCGCCTGTGAAAAGAATTCGATCGTGACATCTTGTCTAATCTGGCGCCCCCGGTATGTTCGCCGGCGCGCTGATGCAATTCGCAGGGGTTCGAGGCTGTCATGAATTTGATTTCGGGAAGACTCGAGCGGAAGCAGGACTGGGAAAAACCTGAATTGCGGCTTATCGAATTGATCGACGCTGAATCGAACATTGAACCCGGCCCGGAAATCCTGATTCTGATCAGCTAGCCCGCCCGTTTTCTCCGCTGAATGGAATCAAAGGCGAGTCGGCCGCGTGCCGAATGCGGGTTCAGCGGAACTCTTGAACTCAGAACATCACAACGCTTCGGATACTCTTGCCTTCGTGCATCAGGTCGAACGCATCGTTGATCCGCTCCAGTGGCATGGTGTGGGTGATCAGGTCGTCGATGTTGATCTTGTGATCCATATACCAGTCCACGATGCGTGGAACGTCCGTGCGACCGCGCGCGCCGCCGAACGCCGTGCCTTTCCAGACGCGGCCTGTCACAAGCTGGAAGGGGCGGGTTGAGATTTCCTGACCCGCGCCCGCCACGCCAATGATTACCGAAACGCCCCAGCCCTTGTGGCAGCATTCGAGCGCCTGCCGCATCGTTTTCACATTGCCGATGCATTCGAAGCTGTAATCGGCACCGCCCTTCGTCAGTTCCACGAGGTGGCCAACGATGTCGCCGCTCACCTCTTTCGGATTGACGAAATGCGTCATGCCGAATTTGCGCGCCAGCTCTTCGCGGGTGGGGTTGAGGTCCACGCCCACAATCATGTTGGCGCCCGCCAGCTTCGCGCCCTGAATGACGTTGAGCCCGATGCCGCCCAGCCCGAACACAACGACATTCGCGCCCGGTTCGACTTTCGCGGTGAAGATCACCGCGCCGATGCCCGTCGTCACACCGCAGCCGATGTAACAAACCTTGTCGAACGGCGCGTCCTTGCGGATTTTCGCCAGCGCGATTTCCGGCAATACGGTGTGATTGGAGAAGGTCGAGCAGCCCATGTAGTGCAGCACGGGCTTGCCATTCAGCGAGAAGCGGCTTGTGCCATCCGGCATCACACCCTTGCCCTGGGTGGTGCGGATCGCCTGACAGAGATTGGTCTTGTGGCTTGTGCAGTAATCGCACTCGCGGCATTCGGGCGTGTAAAGCGGGATCACGTGATCGCCCGGTTTCAGCGAGGTCACGCCCGGCCCAACCTCCAGCACCACGCCCGCGCCCTCATGGCCGAGGATGGCGGGAAACATGCCCTCCGGATCGTCGCCGGACAGTGTGAAGGCATCGGTGTGGCAGACGCCGGTGGCCCGGATCTCCACCAGAACCTCACCGGCCCGAGGCCCCTCCAGGTCGACCGTTTCGATGCTGAGTGGCTGACCGGCAGCCAGCGCGACAGCGGCGCGTGTTTTCATGCGGTATCCGTACAGGTTGCGATTCCGGCGGCATGAAACCACGCCCGCTCCGTCGGACCAACTCGCTCCGCGCCACCCACGATTTGGTCATATTCGCGAACGATACTATGTGCTCTCGGGGCAGCAGGGGGCCCGGCCAGGCGCATGATCGAAGTTCGCGACCTCGTGTTCGAATACCCGGCCAAGCGGGCGCTGGATGGCGTGTCGTTTGCCGTTGCGCCGCAGACGATCACCGCGCTCGTGGGCCCCAATGGCGCGGGCAAAACCACGCTGCTGCGCTGCCTTGCCGCACTGGAAATGCCCTATTCGGGGTCGGTTGCCATCGGCGGGCTCGATACCCGCGAGGCGCCCCGCAAGATTCACGAGAAACTTGGCTACCTGCCGGATTTTTTCGGCCTTTATGACGATCTCAGCGTGCGCCGCTGTCTGCTGTACGCGGCGCGGGCGCATGGTCTTGCCCCTGCGCTCGCCAATGCGGCCGTGGAGAAGGCGGCGGCGCGCGTCGGCCTGATGGACAGGCTGGAGAGCAAGGCGGGCGAACTGTCCCGTGGCCTGCGCCAGCGCCTCGCCATCGGACAGGCCATTGTGCATGAGCCGAAGGTCGTTCTGCTGGATGAACCGGCCGCCGGGCTTGATCCGCAGGCGCGTCGCGATCTTTCGATGCTGTTGATCGCTTTGCGCGACGCCGGCATGACGCTGGTGGTGTCCTCGCACATTCTCGCCGAGCTCGAAGATTACTGTTCGGAGATGATCATCATCGACAACGGTCATGTTGTCGGCGGCAAGCCCATCGCGGTGAAAGATGTCGAGCGCGCGCACTACGCCATCGAGCTTGCGACCGCGCGGGCGGATTTGCGGGAATTTCTCGCCGCTGCGGGTGTTGATGTCGTCGAGGCCGACGATCATCGCGCCCTGATTGCCTTCACGCGCAATCCCGGCGCGCGCGCCAAGCTGATCCGCGATCTTGTTGGTGCGGGCTTTGAGGTTGCCAGTTTCGCCGCCTCCGGCAAGGCGCTGGAAGATACCTATTTCGCGCAGGTCGGCCGTGCGGGAGAGAAGGCATGAATCCCGAACTGCGCCGCAACCTCTGGCTGGAACTCTCTCCGCGCCGCATCACGCTGATGACCGTGATGCTGGCGCTGGTCATCTTCGCCGCCGCCATAGGCAAGGATGCGGAATATAGGCCCGCCGCCGTCGCGGAGATTCTCTACTTCTTCATCGTGGTGTTCTGGGGCACGCGAAACGCTGCGCTTGCCGTGGTAGGCGAAATCCGCGATCGCACCTGGGATGGGCAGCGCCTGTCCGCGCTCACGCCTTCCGAGATGACGTGGGGCAAGCTGTTCGGCGCCACGGCTTACAACTGGTATGGCGGCTTTCTCCTGCTCGGCGTCATTCTGGTTTCCGATCTGGCACAGAAGGGCGCGGGTCCTGCGGTTCTCAATCTCGTTTATCTCGTTGCGGTCGGCGTGGTGGCGCAGGCCACATCGCTGCTCGCAAGTCTGGTGGCCATTCGCCGCCGCCAGCGGCACACGCGGCTTGAAGTGTTCGGGTATCAGATTCTGGGATTGATCGCGGCGAGCGTTGTCTGGGACATCATCGAGCCCAACGGGCTGCTCGAATTGCTGCATGGCTCCAAGGATACCATCGTGTGGTGGGGCCAGCCTTTCAACTCGCGACTCTTCCTTGTGGTTTCGCTGGTGATCTTCACCAACTGGATCATTGTGGGCTGTCACCGCGCCATGCGCGTGGAATTGCAGATGCGCAATGGCCCGCTGGTGTGGCTGGGCTTTCTTGCATTCATGGGAATTTACGTCGCCGGTTTCGATGCATGGCTTTCGACGGACAAGACCATGGCCGAATGGACGGCGACGGCGTTGCGTCTCGGTCTTGCGGCATCAACCTTCGGCGTTCTGACCTATCTGATGGTTCTGCTCGAACCGAAGGACATCGTGCGATATCGCTGGATCGGCGCACAGTTCGCCAACGGCAAGATCGGCGTCGCGTTCTGGAGCTTTCAGGCATGGATGTTTGCGTGGATCGCCACGGTGGCGGTTTCCGTCGCGCTTGCGATTGCCGTCAACGGTCATGCCGATGCGCTCATGGCGCAGGCCTTTATTGCGTCGGCGCTCGGTTTCCTCACGCGTGACGTGGCGCTGTTTGTGCTGTTCCAGACCTTGCCAGGGCGCAGGCGCGGCGACTTCGCGGCTTTGATGGCGCTTCTTGCGCTTTATGCGCTCCTGCCCGCAATCGCCAACAGCCTCGGGGTTGCGAACGCCATGCCGTTCTTCTTCCCCAAACCGTCCGATCCGGTCTGGTTCGGTCCGGTTGTGGCATGGGCCGAGGCGCTCGTGGTTACAACACTCTCCATCACGCGCATTGCGCTTGGCGAAAAGAGAGCATCCTGATCTTACCAGCCATCGTCATCGCCCGGCTTGTCCGGGCGACCCATTTTCCTTTGCCGAACAATTGGATCACCCGCATGCGCGGGTGATGACGGCCCAATGGAATAAAGACTATCCGCCTCTTTGCTTGGCGATCTTGAGACCGGAATATCCCGGCTGATCGATCGCCACCTTGTCACGCATGGACTTTTCGAGGTGTTCCTTCAGTGCCGGCGTTTCCAGATCGATCTGGCCGTCGCGGATCGCAGAACACAGCGCGCGATTCAATTCCTCAAGCGTGCCATCCCGGCCCAGAAGCGCCTTCAACCGCGTCATTTCTTCGGATGCCGCGGTTTCGCCGAATTCCAGCTGTCGTGAAACGATGCCGAGTGCGTTCGCGGCCACGCGCGCGTGAAAGGCGGTGTGGCCTTTAAGTTCCGGCATGGCGCGGTCTTCAATGAACGCGCGCACGGCATCGACAAGTTCCTTGATGGAAGGCTGGTCCATCATGCTCAGAGCTTCCCATGAAAGATGAGGTTGACGAGATCGATCTCGGTCTCCGATGAGCGGCGGCCGATGGCGGCACGTTCCACCGAGCCATCCAGCTTGAAGCCCTGATACATGCTCATGCACATCACGCCCCATTTGAGCGAGCCATACACGATCCAGGTGCGCACCTCATCGACATCGATAGCGCCGCCGCCGGCTGCTTCATACCCCGCAAGAAGGGCGGAGAGGTCGCCAAAGCCGCCGACAACCTTTTCCGCCACGCCAAATCGCCACGAGTTCGTGCAGATCCAGCCAATGTCTTCGAGAGGATCGCCGATATGCACAAGCTCCCAGTCGAGCGCGGCTTCCACACCAGCCGGTGAAATCAGGATGTTGCCGTGGCGAAAATCGCCATGCACCAGCGTCTGCCGTTTGGCGCCCGCCATGCGCGCTTCGAGCCATTTGAACGCATAGTCGAACATCGGGTGCGGATAGTCATAGGCATCGTAGAGCGTGCGATAGCGCAGAAGTTGCGTTGGCCCATCGACCACCGGCAAGATGTCTTTCAGAGGCGTCACATCCACCGCATGAATGCGCGCAAGGATTTCGCCGCACTGAAAGGCAAGCTCGCCGCGCACCGCGTCGAATTCATGATCGCGCAGGACCTTGCGCGCGATGGTCTCGCCCTTCAGGCGATCCATCACATATCCATGCCCCATTCCGTCTTCCGGTTTCAGCACATAGGCGACGCGTGGCGCTTTTGCGCCGGCCTTGCGCGAAACTTCAATGGCCGCGGCTTCGGTCTCCAGAGGAACGCCGGAACTGTGCGCGGGCCGTTCCGCGCCACCGGGACTGCGCCGCAGGATGAACGGCATCGATCTGCCGGAGACATCGGCATCGAACGACCAGGTTTCCTGGCTCGCGCCGCCGGAAAGGCGCGCCATCTGGGTGATGCGCTCGAAGCCGGGCATGCCCTTTTGCAGTGCCACCTCAAAAGCCGGGAGAAAATCGGGTGCCGCCATCTTTGCTTTATCCCGTGCGCAGATAGCGCACGGCCTCATCGCGTCCGAACAGATAGAGCAGAACCCGAAGCGCTTCGCCACGCGGCGATTTCAATTCCGGATCCTGACTTAGGATGAGTTTGGCATCGTCCCGCGCCACCGCCAACAGGTCACTGTGCACGGAAAGATCGGCCAGCTTGAATTCCGGCATGCCGCTTTGCCGCGTGCCAAGCAGTTCGCCCGCGCCGCGCAGGCGCAAATCCTCCTCTGCAATCACAAAGCCATCGTCGGTATCGCGCAGCGTTTTCAGCCGCGCTTTCGCGGTTTCCCCAAGGGGCGCCTGATAAATCAGAAGACACGAGGACTTTCCGCTGCCGCGCCCCACGCGCCCGCGCAATTGATGCAGCTGCGCAAGCCCGAAGCGTTCGGCATGTTCCACAACCATGATCGTGGCTTCCGGAACGTCAACGCCAACTTCGATCACCGTGGTCGCGACCAGAATTTGCGTTTCACCGGCCTTGAATTTCGCCATGGCGGCATCCCGCTCGGGCCCTTTCATGCGGCCATGCACAAGGCCGATTTTCGGTCCGAGCGCCTGCGTCAGCTCTTTGGCGCGTTCTTCCGCAGCGGCAAGATCGGTCTTCTCGGATTCCTCCACGAGCGGGCAAACCCAATAGGCACGCGCGCCGCGCGCAATCGCGCCGCGAAGATGTTCGATGACTTCGGAAAGCCGCTCCGCATTGAGCGTGCGCGTCTCGACAGGCTTGCGCCCAGGCGGCCGCCCGGTGAGGCGCGAAACATCCATATCGCCATAAGCGGTGAGCGCCAGCGTGCGCGGAATCGGCGTTGCGGTCATTACCAGCACATCGACGGGCTTGTGCCCCTTACCCTGCAAGGTCATGCGCTGATGCACGCCGAAGCGGTGCTGCTCGTCCACCACCGCCAGCCCCAGATCGCGAAAGGCGACATCTTCGGAGAACAGCGCATGGGTGCCGACCAGAATATCGATCGCACCATCGGCGAGTTTGCGCAGCGTTTCCTCGCGGCCCGCGCCGCGTTCGCGTCCCGTCAGCAAGGCCATGCGCACACCGGCCGCTTCGGCCATCGGTGCCAATGCCGTCATGTGTTGCCGCGCGAGAATTTCGGTCGGCGCCATCAGTGCGCCCTGCGCGCCCGCTTCCACCGCATTCAGCAGCGACAGCATGGCAACGACAGTCTTTCCCGATCCCACATCGCCTTGCAGCAGCCGCAGCATGCGCGTGGGCGTTTCCATGTCGGCGGCGATTTCGGCAACGGCCTGCTTCTGCGTATCGGTGAGCGCGAAGGGCAGGGCGGCCATCGCCTTCTTCTGCAATCGCCCGTCGCCCTTCAATATACGTCCCTTGGTGCCGCGCATCCGTTCGCGCACCATCACAAGCGCAAGCTGGTTGGCGAGAAGTTCGTCGTAGGCCAGCCGCATGCGCACGGGCGTATCCGGCTTCAGGTCGCTTTCGTGTATGGGCGCGTGAGCCTTGCGTATGGAGTGTGCGAAACTTTCCCATCCGCGCTGCCTGACGAATGCCGCATTCAGCCACTCCGGCAAGTCCGGCAATTTCTCCACAGCGGTATGCACGGCCTTCGCCATCACCTTTCCCGGCAGGCCCTCGGTCAGGCCATAAATGGCTTCGTGCAGCGGCAATTCGCTTTCGTCTTCCACTGCCACGATATAATCGGGGTGCGCCATCTGCGCGCGATTGTTGAAGCGCTCGATCCGCCCGCTGATGATGCGCCGCGAACCCACCGGTAATGTGCGCTTCAAATAATCCGGCTGGCCGCGAAAGAAGACGAGGTCGATCACCGCGCTGTCGTCGGAACATTGCACCTTGTAGGGCTGGCGGCGGTCGCGCGGCGCGTGATGCTCCAGCACATTCACGGAAAGCGTGGCGATGCGGCCCGGCTCCGCCTCGATCACGCGCGGGCGATAGGAGCGGTCGATCACCCCGGAAGGCAGGTCGAGCACCAGATCGATCAGCCGCGTTCCCGCCACTTTGGAGATGAGCTTTTCCATGCGCGGCCCAATGCCCGGAAGGCTGCGCGTTTCGGCAAAGAGCGGGAACAGAATCGAAGGTCGCATTGCTGCCAATTTATAGAGGTCCGGGCTGGCGGGGCGACACCCCGGCGCGCTATATCCCCCGACATGTCTACTGATGAAAACGGTGGCTCTTCGGAGGTCCGCCGCAAACGGCTATTGTTCCGGGCCAAGCGCCGGGGCTTCAAGGAAGTCGATCTGATCTTCGGCACCTATGCCGGGGAAGCCTTGTCCGTGCTCGATCAAGCCGGTCTCGACCAGTTCGAAGCCCTGCTCGATGCGCCGGATCAGCGCGTTTATGCCTGGCTGAACGGGCAGGAGCCCGTGCCGGTCGAATTCGACACGCCTGTTTTCGCCGCGCTCCTCTCGCTCTGCCGCCGCCAGAACCCAACATGGAACGTCTGACCTACATCGCGCGCGAGCGCGGCCGTTTCACCGTGTCCGGCGCGCCGGAAGGCTATGATGCCTTCATCGCCGCCGAGGCCGCGCTCCGTCGCAAGGGGCTTGTCGTGTTTGTGGCCGCCGATGATGTGCGCGCGCAGGCCATTGGCGAGGCTGTCCACTTTTTTGCGCCGTCGCTGACCGTGTTACCGCTGCCGGCATGGGATTGCCTGCCTTACGACCGCGTTTCACCGAAGCCCGATATCGAAAGTCAGCGTCTGGCGACGCTGGCGGCGCTTGCCCGCCGCAAGCCCGATGCCGCGCCTGCTGTCGTCGTCACCACCATCAATGCAATCTTGCAGCGCCTGCCGCCGCGCGAAGCGGTGGCCGAGGCGAGTTTCTTTGCGAAGGTCGGCGCTGCCATCGATCTCGATGCGCTCACAGCGTTCCTCGTGCGCAATGGCTATGTGAAAAGCGGCACGGTGCGCGAGCCCGGCGATTTCGCGCTCCGCGGCGGCATTGTCGATCTGTGGCCGCCGGGCACGGACCAGCCGCTGCGGCTCGATCTCTTCGGCAATGTGCTGGAGGCGCTTAAGAAGTTCGATGCGGTCACGCAGCTTTCGAGCGATCCGGTGTCCGAGATCGAACTGCTTCCCGCCAGCGAAGCCCCGCTCGATGCCGAAACCATCAGCCGCTTCCGTAGCGGCTATGTCGCCACCTTCGGCCCGGCCACCAGCGACGATCCGCTTTATGAATCCGTCAGCGCGGGCCGCAAGCATCAGGGCATGGAGCATTGGCTGCCGCTGTTCCACGATCATCTGGATACGCCGTTCGACTATACGCCCGATGCGCTGTTCCTCCTTTCGCACCAGATTGAAGAAGCAAAGGCCGCGCGCCTCGACCTGATCGCGGATTATTACGATACCCGCCGCCAGTTCCTCACCCAGAAGCGTACCGGTGAGGACAAATCCGTTCTCAGCGCGCCGCCCTACAAGCCTCTGCCGCCGGAAAAGCTCTATCTCACCGATGGCGAATGGAAGGCCGCGCTGTCGCATCGGATGGTGCGCGATTTCTCGCCGTTTCAGGCGCCGGATTCGAAACATTCCATCGACGCGGGCGGCAAGCTCGGCCGCGATTTCGCGCCGGAGCGCGCGCAAGAGAAAGCCAACGTCTTTCAGGCCGCCGCCGAGCACGCGAAGACCTTGCAGGCATCTGGCAAGCGCGTGCTCTTTGCCTCATGGACGGAAGGCAGCGCCGAGCGTATCGGTGGCGTCTTATCCGATCATGGCCTTCCCGCCATCCGCCAGATCGAAAGCTGGCCCGATGCCTCCAGGATGGACACAAAGGCCGCGGGCGTTGCGGTGCTGGGGCTGGAACACGGCTTTGAAGCGCCCGATTTTGCCATCGTGTCCGAGCAGGACATTCTTGGCGACCGCATGGTGCGCGCTCGCGCCCGCTCGCGTCGCGCGCAGAACTTCCTGCAGGAAGCCTCCAGCCTTTCGCCCGGCGATCTCGTCACCCACATCGAACACGGGATCGGCCGCTACATTGGCCTGCAAACGATTGATGCTGCGGGCGCGCCGCACGATTGCCTCGAACTGCAATATGACGGCGGCAAGCTGTTCCTCCCCGTCGAGAACATCGAGCTTCTGACGCGCTACGGCGCGGACGAGGGCAACACGCAACTGGATCGCCTTGGCGGCGCAGGCTGGCAGCAGCGCAAGGCCAAGATGAAGCAGCGCGTGCGCGAGATCGCCGCCGAGCTCATCCGCATCGCCGCCGCCCGTCAGCTGAAAAGCATCGATCCCATCGATCCGCCGCAAGGCATCTACGACGAATTCTGCGCCCGCTTCCCCTATCAGGAAACCGAGGATCAGGAAAAAGCCATCGCCGAATGCGTTGAGGATCTCGCGAAGGGCCGCCCGATGGACCGGCTGGTGTGCGGCGATGTCGGCTTCGGCAAAACCGAAGTGGCGCTGCGCACCGCCTTCGTGGAAGCGATGAGCGGCGCACAGGTGGCCGTTGTCGTGCCCACCACGCTTCTCGCCCGCCAGCATTATCGCAACTTCGCGCAGCGCTTTGCGGGCTTCCCGGTGAAGGTGCGCCAGCTTTCGCGTTTCGTCAGCGCGGCGGAAGCAAAGGAAACGAAGGCCGGCATGGCAACCGGCGATGTCGATATCGTCGTCGGCACGCATGCGCTTCTGGCCAAGAATATCGAATTCAAGAATCTCGGCCTTCTGATCGTGGACGAAGAGCAGCACTTCGGCGTTGGTCACAAGGAACGGCTGAAGGCGATGAAGGCCGATGTGCATGTGCTCACGCTCACCGCCACGCCTATCCCGCGCACCTTGCAGCTCGCGCTCACCGGCGTGCGCGATCTTTCGCTTATCACCACCCCGCCGATAGACCGCCTTGCCGTTCGCACCTTCGTTACGCCCTTCGATCCGCTCGTGATCCGCGAGGCGCTCTTGCGTGAGCATTATCGCGGCGGCCAGAGCTTCTATGTCTGCCCCCGCATTGCCGATCTGCGCGAGGCGGAAGAATTCCTCAAGACCACCGTGCCGGAGGTGAAGGCCGCCGTTGCCCATGGGCAGATGGCGCCATCCGTCCTCGAAGAGGTCATGACGGAATTCTACGACCGCAAGATCGACGTTCTGGTCTCCACCAACATCGTGGAATCCGGTCTCGATATCCCCACCGCCAACACCATGGTGGTGCACCGGTCCGAGATGTTCGGCCTCTCACAGCTTTATCAGTTGCGCGGGCGCATCGGCCGCTCCAAACAGCGCGCCTATGCCTATCTGACGACGCCCGCCGACCGCAAACTCACCGAAACCGCAGAACGCCGTCTGCATGTGCTGCAATCGCTCGATCAGCTGGGCGCGGGCTTCTCCGTCGCCAGCCACGACATGGATATCCGCGGCGCGGGTAATCTTCTGGGCGAGGAACAGTCTGGCCATGTGCGCGAGGTCGGCATCGAGCTTTATCAGGAGATGCTGGAAGACGCCGTCTCGCAGCTGCGCACCGGTTTCGGCGATGGCGAGATGGCCGATCAATGGTCGCCCACCATCAATATCGGCGCGGCTGTGCTCATTCCCGAAAGTTATGTCAGCGATCTGAATGTGCGCATGGCGCTCTATCGCCGCCTCGCCACCCTGGAAGACCGCGCGGATATCGACCGCTTCGCCGCCGAACTGATCGACCGCTTCGGCAAGCTGCCCGAAGAAGTGGAGCACCTCCTTGCCATCGTCGCGATCAAGAAGCTGTGCCGCATTGCGCTGGTGGAAAAGATCGAGGCGGGCCCCAAGGGCGCCATGCTCACCTTCCGTAACAACACCTTCCCCAATCCCGGCGGGCTTATCCGTTTGATCGCCGAACACCAAAGCACGATGAAGGTGCGCCCGGATCAGAAGGTCGTCATCGCCCGCGACTGGCCCGAACCCGCGCAACGCCTCAAGGGCGCGCAGAACCTGCTCGCGCAACTCGCCAAGCTGGCCGAGGCGGCGTGAGATGATGTTCGCCAAACATCTTCGCCCGCGCGTGATGTCCGGCGAGATCACCTGCAGCGTGCGCATCTGGCAAAGCCCGAGGGTGAAAGTGGGCGGGCGTTACAGGCTCGGCGCTGGCGCTATCGAAGTCACGCGCATCCGCGAGATCGGCATGGACGGCATTACGCCGGACCTTGCCCGCCGATCCGGTTTCGCCGGTGTGGTCGATCTTCTGAAAACCGCGAAGCATGGCCGCGGCGAGAAGGTTTATCTCGTCGAGTTCGTCTATCGCGCGAACCCGCTCTAGCTGTCATGGCCCGCGAATGCGGGCCACCCAGGTGGGTTCTGTTGCTGCTTGCCGTGTTCAACTGGGTCCGCCGCATTCGCGGCGGATGACAATGCGCGGATTTGCGCGTTCGGCGCGGTGATTGCAGCGCGTACTTGCAATGTCCGGTAATTTGCCGTACATTGTGCACATGACGCAATCCGCAAACCGCTCCGCCCGCATTGAGGCGCGCATCTCGCCCGACGCGCTTTCCACCGTGAAACGCGCCGCAGAGATTCAAGGCCGCAGCATCAGCGACTTCGTGGTGGCTGCCGCGCAGGAGGCTGCGCAGCGCACAATCGAAGCCGCGCAGATCGTTCGCCTGTCTGTGGCGGATCAGGAGCGTGTTGCGGCCCTGTTGCTGAACCCGCCCAAGCCGAATGCGGCATTGAAGCGAGCGATGAAGGCGCGCGCGCGGCTGATCCGCGAGAGATGAGTTCATTCAGGATCGAGCCGCTTGGTGACCGGGACCGAAAATCCTTCGACTCCGGGTCCGATGCGCTCAATCGCTATTTTCGCGATCAAGTGGGACAGGACATCCGCCGCCGCGTGGCCTCCTGCTTTGTCGCTATCGAAACATCGGGCGATATCGCCGGTTTTTATACCCTTGCCGCAAGCTCGCTCGCCTTCGATGCGCTGCCCGTCGCACATTCAAAAAAGCTCCCGCGTTACCCTGTTATTCCGGCGGTGCTGCTTGGGCGTCTTGCTGTCTCCCGAACCCATCAGGGCAAAGGCCTCGGTGCGGCCCTGTTGGCCGATGCGCTCCTTAGGGTGGCGCAGAACGATATCGCAGCATACGCCATGATCGTGGATGCCATCGATGATGATGCAATGTCATTTTATGAACATTTCGGCTTCGTTCGTCTTGAAGCGCCGATGCGTCTCATCTACCCGCTCGCAAATCTGAAGGCGTGACCACATGCCCCGCATCCTCGCCATTCATGCCCATCCGGACGACATCGAAACCTTGGGCGCGGCCACGCTCGCATTGCTGGCGGCGAACGGGCACGCGATATCCATCGTCACCATGACGGCGGGCGATTGCGGGTCGGAGGATTTGCCGAACGAAGAGATCGGTGCCATCCGCAAAAGCGAGGCCGCGAAGGCCGCTGCGCTCATCGGCGCGAACTACACCTGCGCGGGCTTTCCCGATCTGTCGGTGTTCAACGACGATGCCTCCCGCCGCCGCACCACCGAGATCATCCGTGCCGCCGCGCCCGATATCGTGCTCACCGCATCGCCGGCCGATTATCACCCGGACCACGAAGCCACGAGCCTCCTCGTGCGCGATGCGTGCTTTGCGGTGTCGGTGCCGAACTACAAAACCGGTCCCGCCAAACCGCTCATGCATATCCCGCACCTTTATTTCATGGACCCCATCGAAGGGCGCGACCGCAACAATGTGAAGGTCATGCCCGATTTCGCCGTGAGTGTGGAAGCCTTCATGGATACCAAGCGCGCCATGCTCGCCTGCCACGACAGCCAGCGCAGCTGGGTGCTGAAGCAGCACGGTATCGACAATTACATGGGCTCCATGGACCGCTGGACGGCGCGGCGCGGCAAGCACTTCGGCGTCGCCTATGCCGAAGGCTTCCGCCAATACAAAACCCATCCCTATCCGCACACGCCGCTGCTGCAGGAGCTTGTGGGCAATGCCCTTCTGGAAGCGCCGCCCGCGGGCTAAACTGCCACCATTGCGGAGGGCGGCATGAACATCTTCATCACCGGGGCATCGGGTTTTGTCGGCGGAGCCTATGTGCGCGAAGCGAAAGACAGCCACACCATCCGCGCCATGTCCCGCTCCGAAAAGAGCGATGCGAAAATCCGCGAGGCTGGCGCAGAACCCGTGCGCTGTTCGCTGGACGATGTCACCGCCGAGCATCTGAAGGGGGCCGATGCCGTCGTGCACTGCGCGGCCTATGTGGAAGAGTGGGGTCCATGGAGCGCCTATTGGCGCATGAATGTGGATGGCACCAGGCGCATGCTCGCCGCCGCGAAGAAGGCGGGCGTGAAGCGCTTTGTGCATATCGGCACCGAAGCGGCGCTTCTGCGTGGTCAAGATTTGTGCGGCGTGGATGAAACTTATCCACTCGCGCTCCGCTCGCCCTTCCCCTATTCGCGCACCAAGGCGCATGCGGAAAAGGTTGTGCGTGCCGCGAACGCGCCGGGTTTCGAAACCATCGTCGTGCGGCCGCGCTTTGTGTGGGGGCCGGGCGATGAAACGCTCATGCCTGCCATTCGCGGCATGGTCGAGAGCGGCAACTTCGCATGGGTTGGTGGTGGCCGCGCAAGAACGTCCACCACCTATATCGGCAATCTCACCTATGCGATGGAACTTGCGCTCACCCGTGGTAAGGCGGGCGAGGCCTATTTCGTGCTGGACGATGGCGGGGCCATCAGCTTCCGCGACATGATCGGGCGCATGGCCGCCGCCGAGAATCTGGCGATGCCGGATCGCGAAATGCCAGCCTGGCTGGCGCGCGCGGTGGCGTATATTGCCGAGAAGACGTGGCGCATCCTGCCGCTGCCGGGCCGCCCGCCGCTCACGCGCTTCACGGCGAATATCATGTCGCGCGATTGCATCCTGATCGACGAGAAGGCACGGCGGGAGATGGGCTACGCGCCGCCGTTCTCGCGGGAGGCCGGTTTCGCCGCCATGGCCACTGCCGTCCACTAGGCGAGCCGCCTTGAACGTTGGGTTGGCCGCGCCCATCTGTGGATGACCGGCTCGGCTCGCCGTCCCTTGCGCGCCATTCCGGTCCACCCCCTCCCCCCGGGGGGAGGGCCGATTTCTGCAAAACGAATAAACCAATGTTTTTAATGCTGTTTTCGTGCTTCTGGGGTCACGGCGCGTGGAAAACGTCGCGAACAGAGGACCCGAACGGATAATTGCCGCATTCTTTTTGCTAGGTTTCGTGTCGGGGAATGGCAGCAAGAGAGTGCGCGATGTTCTGGTCTGGCTTGGGTTGGTATTGGGTCGTGGTGCCGCTGGCGGTGGCGGCGCTGGGTCTTCTCATCGTCTTTCGCGGTTTCGGGCACATGGCTGGTGGCCGCGCCGGTTCCGGCGGTGCGCGTCTTGCTGCCGGTGCGCCGCTGTCCATTCTGGGGCTTGCGGTCGGCCTGCTCGCGCTCAACACGCAAAGCTTTGCGCGCCTCACCTACGAAAGCACCATTGCCACCGTCACCATCAAGGCCGCCGATGCGGCCACCGGCACCTACGATGTCACGGTGAAACGTCTCGATATTCCGGCGGAACAGGCGGTGACGGAATGCCGTCTTCAGGGCGATGAATGGGAAATGAGCGCGCGTGTGCAGAAGTGGAAGTCGTGGGCCAACGTGTTGGGTCTGGATACCACCTACACGCTCGATCAGATGAGCAACCGCTACTTCGATGCGGAGCGCGCCAACGGCAAGATGATCACGTCCTGCGATCTGAAAGGCCCGCCGCCCGCCATCAACCAGTACATTCCGAAGTCGTGGGTATTCTGGCTGGCCTCGGAATCCTACACCGAGCAGCGCCGCTTCGGTTCCGCCGCCTACATGCCGCTGGCGGATGGCGCGGTCTATAACGTCATCATCACGCAGTCCGGCCTCAACGCCGAGCCTGCCAACGATACGGCCAAGGCAGCAAACGACGCCCATCCCTAGGGCGCCCCGCCAGTGACAGACAGAAAGCGCCGCTGGTGCCAATGAAGCGTATTGCCGTATTTCTTTTTGCGGCCTTTGCTGCGCTTGCTGCGTGGGCGCCGCCGTCACTTGCGCAGGCGGGCGATGATCGCGCGGGTGTTTTGATCCTCGGCGATTCCAACAGCGAGGGCCCCTTTGGTCTCACGCTCTACGACGCGCTCCGTTCCATGCGCGATCCCGTCGGCGGCAAGAAACTGAATGCCGCCATCTATGCAAAGTGCGGTGCTGGCGCGCGCGACTGGATCAACAAGGATTATGCGAAGATCATCTGCACTGCGTGGGAATGCTCGAATGATCGCATCCTTGCCGAATGCGAACATTTCAACGGCGGCGAGACGCCGACGCTGCAGGAGCTCTACGACAATCTCGATGCGGCGCGCAAAGTCACGCTGGTGGCGCTCGGCCTCAATATGCTGGGCTATGGCAGCGACATTCACATGGACGAAGCCGCGCAGCTGATTGCGGCCATCAAGAAGGCGGGAAGCGCCTGTGTCTGGGTGGGCCCGCCGCAGGCCGGCGCGAAGTTCTTTCCGCTACTCGGGCAGGCGCGGTTTCTCGCGGCATTGAAAGACACCGTAATCAAAAACGGCTGCCAGTTCATCGACAGCACCGACAAGACGGATCGCGCCGATATTCCGGAAAAGGAGGATCACTATCCGGAAGACAAGGCTATCGCTTGGGCCAACAGGGTTCTGGAGGAGTTGCGGAATCCTCTCACGCCCGGCGACAGGTCGCTCAACCAGCTTCTCGGTGCCAAGAGGTAGCGGTTACCAGCGTAGGTAGAGTTTGCCCCCCCGCTCATGGCCGCCTGTGCCTGTTGCGGCAGAGGCTCTGGACACTGTTTTTTCAGATGTCCGCTTGCAATTCTACCAGTTGTATCCGATATTTCTGTAATGACAGAAATAACTGTTGATGATGCTCACCTCCCTCCCGCCACACGGCGCTTCATCCTGCACTGGGGCGACATGGGTGATGCCTGGGGCGTGAACCGGTCGGTGAGCCAGATCCACGCACTGCTCTATCTGTCCGAGCGCGCGCTCACGGCGGAAGAGATCGCGGCAGCGCTCTCCATGGCGCGTTCCAATGTCTCCAATTCGCTGAAAGAGCTTCAAGGCTGGGGCCTCATTCGGCGCGTGCCGGTGCTGGGTGACCGGCGCGATCATTTCGAGGCGGATACGGATATCTGGTCCATCGCCGCAAAGATCGTCGCGGGCCGCAAGCAGCGCGAACTCGATCCCGCGCTCGCCGCGCTCGATGTCTGCGTTGCGGAAGCCGCAAACGACACAGCCATGCACGCAGTCGCTAAGGAGCGCCTGCATGCCATGCAGGAATTCACGCGCACGGCCTCAAGCTGGTACGCACAAATGTCATCGGTACCGCGTCCCAAGCTGATGGCGCTCATCAGGCTCGGCGCGCGCATTATCAATCTGCTTCCGGCCCGCAAGGCCAAATGAGGGAGAGGGCAACATGAGACCGCAACCGATTGAGTCTCTGGAACGCCCAACAATTTTACAGGGAGCCGCTCCACAAGCCACACTGGGCGATCTGCGTTTCCGCAATCTTTTATCGTCGGAAGATTGGAACGCGTTGCCGCCTGCCGTGCGCAAGCGCTTCACCAAGCGGCTATCGGGCACCGCCGCCGCGATATATGTGGGCGAGGTGATCGAAACGAAGCTTACGCGTATCGGCTGGCTAATCGCGCAGGCCGCACGCATCGCAGGCGCGCCGCTTCCCACTTCGCGCATGTGTGATACGCCGAGCATCGTCACCGTCACCGAAGACGGCGCAGGCGGCGGGCAGGTATGGACGCGCCTTTATGGCCGCGCCGATGCTTTCCCGCAGGTGATCCATTCGGCCAAGCGTTTTGGCGGTCCCACGGGCCTTGAAGAATATGCCGCCGCGTGGATCGGCATGACGCTCACGGTGCATGTGGAAGATCGCGCGTTGATCTTCCGCAGCGAACACTATTTCTTGAAGCTTGGCAGGTTTCGCGTCGCGCTGCCTTTGTGGTTCACACCGGGCGCAATCACCGTCACGCATGCGGAGATCGACGAAGGCCGCTTCACCTTCACCCTGAAGGCGGATCATCCTTTGCTCGGCGAAATCATCTACCAGCGCGCCGATTTCCACGACGCGAACTGAGTCAGATCTGCTGCCAGGGCACGATGGCAGCGCGTTCGCCGCACTCGCCCATGCGCCGCACGGAAATACCGAACACATCTGCGAGCGACGCATCGGCGAGCGCATCGTCCGGCGAGCCCTGCGCGGTCAGCCGTCCTTCGCGCATCACCACCACTTCGTCGCAATAGCGCGAGGCGAGCGATAGGTCGTGCAATGTTACAAGCACCGCCGTCCCGCGCGCCGCTTCTTCGCGAAGCAGCGCCATCAGGCGAAGCTGGTGTGCGGGGTCCATATGCGCGGCGGGTTCATCCGCCAGCAGTACCGGCGCGCGCGTTGCCAATGCCCGCGCCATCAAAACGCGCGCGCGTTCGCCGGCTGAAAGCGTGTTCATCGCGCGTTGCGCCAGGTGCTCTGCATCGCAGCGTTCCAGCGCCTCGCGCACCGCCGCTTCACCATCGGGCGAAGAAGCTGCGTCATGGGGAAGCCGGCCAAGCCGCACCAGACGTTCGGCTAAAATCGGCCAATGCGCATCGGCGCGTTGCGGCAGATAGGCCATGGCACGCGCGCGCGCGTCCGTACTCAAACCGGAAAGGTCGCGATCGAGAATGCGCACATATCCTGCCTCCGCGGGAAGCAGGCCCAAAGCCACGCGCAGCAATGTCGTCTTGCCTGCGCCGTTTGGCCCGATCAGGCCTGTCACCGCGCCCGCACGGAACGACGCCGTCACTTTCTTCAACACGGTGTTGCCGCGATAGGCGGCGGACACGTTCGCAAAGAACAGTGGCGCGCTCATTCCTCGCCCCGCAATCTCAGGATCAGCCAGATGAAGAATGGCGCGCCCAGAAGCGCGGTCAGAACGCCGAGCAGCAATTGCCCGTCCGGCGCGAGCAGGCGCACGGCGATATCCGCGGCCGCCACCAATGCGCCGCCGCCGAGTGCCGAAGGGATCAGCAAGCGCGCCGGTTCGTGTCCGTAAAAGGGGCGCAGCAGATGCGGCACTACGAGCCCCACAAAACTCACCGCGCCCGCTGCTGCCGTGGCTGCGCCGGTTGCCAACGCTACACCAACCACCACGCGCCGCCGCGTATCGTGCACATCGATGCCGAGCGTCTGCGCGGTTTCCTCGCCGAGCGTGAGCGCTTCAATCCCGCGCCGCGCCGTCCAGAGGATGAAGATGCCAAGCGCAACCAGCGGCGCCGCGAAATATACATCGGCCAAGGTGCGGTCCTTCAGCGATCCCATCATCCACAGCACCATCTCGGTCATGGCATAGGGATTGGGCGCGAAGGAAAGCGCGAGCGCCGTCAGCGCCGTAGCGAGCGACGCAATCGCAACGCCCGCAAGCACCAGCGCCACCACGCCGGCGCCGCTGCGCGAAAGCAGATAAAGAATGGCGGCGGAAACAAGCGCGCCCGCCACCGCGAAGGCCGGCAGAAGCGCGGGTATCGTCGCGGCGAATCCGAAATAGAGCGCTATCACAGCACCCAGCCCCGCCGACGAGGTCACACCGGTCACGCCTGGCTCCGCCAGCGGATTGCGGAATAGGCCTTGAAGGGCTGCGCCGCTCGACCCCAGTGCCGCGCCAACAAGCAATGCGAGCAGGGCGCGCGGCATGCGGATTTCACGTGCAATCACGCCCGCGGCATTATCGCCGCCGAACAATCCGGCGATCAGATCGTGGGCGGAAACATTAGCGGGCCCGATCAGAAACGAGATCGTGGCGAATGCGATTGTCAGCGCGGCCAGTGCGCCGGTCACCATCGCGGAATCGCAGAACGCGATGCGTGGGTACCGCCTGTCCGCAATGTCGAGTGCGCCATCCATGCCGCCACAGCCTTCTTCAGCCGTCGCCGCTTGCGGATGAACCGCCCCGATGAACACGCCCCGTGCTCCGGTTGGACGACACGCGCCGGCAGGTTTCCTGGCTTCGCGGCGTGCGTCCCGCCTTCCCGGTTTCCCAGTGGCCTTTCGGGATCGCACTCATCCTGCGATTGCAGGATCGCCGCTTACAGTTGCGGGGGCAGCTGCGGGTTCGCACCGCATTCCCTGTTCCACCCGGACCTTTCCGGATGGCACCGTCGCGTCGGCACAGTCATAGGTCTAGGGGCGATTGCGTGCAAGTTTCCGCGCGCGTAAACCCAGTTCCTGAAATTCCCGCGCCGCTGCAACCGACCATGGGCCGGGGCAGAGTAGGGGCTTCAGATCGGCGCCCGCCACTTCAGTGGCTTCGCGCAGGAGCCGAAGCGCGGGGTGGCGCAAGATCAGGTCTGCGCGCGTGGGCGTGCGCTTGTGTTCGCCCTTCAGGATCAGAAGCTCCGGCTTGCCCGCGACCACTGATTCCACCGGTACGGTGCCCATGCGGGTCTGGTGCAGCTTGGGCGCCATGTTGAGGAGACCGCCCAGCGTCATCATCTCATCGGTCACGCCGCCGGTGGTCGCATACCCATTGGGCTCATAGATGAGCGCCTGTACGGGCGGATTGATCGATGTGGCGTGCACTTCCGCAATTTCGCGGTCCATTTTCGCAATCATTGCGCGCGCGCGCTCCGGTGCGCCAAGAGCGTTCCCCATCATCTGTGTGATAGTACGAATCTCGGCGATGGAATTTGCGCCTGGCATGTCCAACACCGGTACATGTGCCGCCTTCAACTGTGCATGCAGGCGCGGATCGCTGCCCTGAAACATCACGACCAGATCGGCCCTGCGCGAAAGGATAACCTCCGCCGAGGGGTGAATGAGCGGAATGCCATGAACCTTATCCGCGATGGTGGACACCACCGGATTCTTGTCGCCCGCAAGAAATGAGAGTGCGGCGATATTTTCGCGCGACACCATCCGGAACACATATTCGTCCGTGCACAGGGATGTAGAGACAACATGCTGCGGCGCGGAATCGGCCCTTGCGGAAAACAGGGCGCCGATAACCAGCAAAATGGCGGGGACGGCATGTCTGATATTCGCCAAACGCATATTGACCCTTTAGTCCATCGTTCCCATGTGGAATTTACACATCCGCATAGCGCGAACCCCCTTCTGGGTGTCCCGTTTGTTCCTCTCACGTTTGGAGTAGTTCATGCAACGCATACTGGCATTTCTTCCGGCAATCGCACTTCTGGCAGGCGCGGGCGGCGTTGTTGCGGCCCCAAGCGTCGGCGATGTGCTTTCGGCGAACAAAGCTGTCACCGCGGGCAAAGCGTGGGACGGCAAGGCAACGGTCGAACAAACCTATGCCTATTCCGGACAAGGCCTGAAGGGTACGGTAAAATCGCTCATTGATCTGAATGGCAACGGATATGTGGATCGCATCGACCTCGGTGCCTACAAGGCCGTTCAAGGTTTCGATGGAAAAGTCACGTGGTCGCAAGAGCCCTCCGGCACGGTCACGGTGCAGGAAGGCGGCGATGGCATCCAGCTCGCCACAAATGAATCCTACCGACGCGGGAACATGTGGTGGCGTGACGATCGTGGCGGCGCGACGATCACCGTGGCCGAAAAAGCCGATGGAGGCATGAGCTACGATGTTCTCACTGTCACGCCGAAGGGCGGCAAGCCGTTCGATGCGTGGTTCAATGCGAAGACGCATGAGCTTGCCCGTATCGTGGAGACTCAAGGTGGGGTCAAAACCACAACCGCGTTGTCGGACTACAAGGCCTTCGAAGGCGTAAAATTCGCGCAAAAGACACACGTTTCCACGGGTGGCGACAAGAAATACGATCAGGATCTGACGCTCACCGCGTCGAAATTCCTGCCCAGGCAGGATGCGTCGGCCTATGTCGCGCCAAAGGTCACGGTTTCCGACTATTCGATCGCCAATGGCGCAAAGGAAACGACGTTCCCGTTCGAGCTAATCAACAACCACATCTACGCGAAGGTGATGGTGAACGGCAAAGGGCCATACACCTTCATTTTCGACACCGGCGGTGCGAACCTCGTCACGCCCACGACTGCCAAAGCGCTAGGCCTTGAAATCAAGGGCTCGTTTGAGGCACGCGGCGCGGGCGAGGGAACGATGGAAGCGGGCTTCACCAATGTGGATCAGCTCCGCATCGGTGATGCCGTCATCGAGAAGCAGCACTTCTATGTTCTGCCGCTCGATGCGCTCACTCATGTCGAAGGTATCGACATGCCGGGCATGGTCGGCTTCGAAACCTTCCGCCGCTTCGTCACGCGGATCGACTATGGCAACAAGACCATCACGTTGATCGATGCCAAGTCGTTCAACCCGAAGGATGCCGGAACGGCGATTCCCTTCAAGTTCAACCAGAGCATCCCGGAAATCGAAGGCAAGTTCGAAGGTATCCCGGCCACGTTCGATATCGATACCGGCGCGCGCTCCGAACTCACGCTCACCAAGCCCTATGCGGAAAAGCATGAGGTCGTGGCGATGCATCCGAAAAGCATCGAGGCTGTGGAAGGCTGGGGTGTCGGCGGTCCGTCGCGCGGAATCGTGATGCGCGCTTCCTCGATCATGCTGGGTGGCGTGGAGATCAAGGGCGTCGTCACCACCGCGACGACACAGGAGAAGGGTGCCTTCGCCGGCAACGAATATTCCGGCAACATTGGCGGCGGCATTCTGAAGCGTTTCGTCGTCACCTTCGACTACGAAAACAAGGTGATGTATCTGAAGCCCATCGTGGGCACGCTCTCCGACGTCGGCACGTTCGACCGCGCGGGCATGTGGATCAATGTCGAAGATTCAGGCTTCAAGGTTGTCGATGTCACCAAGGCTAGCGCCGCCGAAAAAGCCGGCATGAAAGCCGATGACGTCATTACCGCCGTGAACGGCAAGCCCGCCAGCGGCATCAAGCTCGCCGATCTGCGCCGCATGCTGCGCAATGAAGCGCCGGGCACGAAGATCACCTTCGCCGTCACGCGCGGCAAGGAAACGCTCACCATCCCGGTCACCCTTCAAGACCAGATCTGAGCAAAGCCTGATAGTATCCCGGTGGCCCGGAAGGGCCGCCGGGATTTCTCATTTGGAGAAGGGGGATCATTGAAGCGCTTTTTGACTCTGCTTGCCCTGATCCTTCTCGCGGTCCCCGCGTTTCCCGCGGCCGTGTCCGCAGGCGATGTTGCGGATTTCCGCATCGAAGGCGGCGCGACCGAAACCACGGTACCTTTTCGATTCATCAACGATCACATCTATGTCGAAGCACATGTAAATGAGGTTGCGGGTCTCTACATCCTGGACACCGGTGGACAGAACAGTCTCATGCCGGACACGGCGGAACGCCTTGACCTGGCGATGACCGGCAGTCGGCCCGTCATCGGTATTGGCGGTCACAATGCTGTCAGCGGTACCGCACGTGTCGACAGTATCCGCATCGGCCATGCCGTGATTTCAAATCAGCCTGTTTCCGTTTTCAGTTTCCAGAATGCCAATGTGGACGGCGTGGATTGCGCCGGCATGATCGGCTACGAGTTCTTCTCGCGTTTTGTCACCCGGTTCGACTACGGTAAGCACACCATCATCTTTGTTGATAGGGACGCTTTCGATCCGGCCAATGCCGGAACAGCCGTGCCGATGCGGGTCGATAATCACTACCCGGAAGTCTCGGGTACATATGCTGGCATTCCGGCGCGCTTTTTGATTGATACCGGATCGCGCATGCCGTTGACGCTCTCCGGCCGCTTCGCCGCCGATCACCGATTGCCCCGAGATGGCGTGGAAGCCGTGACAGGCTGGGGTATCGGCGGGCCGTTCCGTTCGACAGTTCAACGCGGAAAGGCTTTGATGCTGGGGCCCGCGCGGATCGATGCGCCGCTGACCATGATCGAGGTCGGCAACAGCGGCGCAGCCATGATCGATGGCGTTTTGAATGATATCGGTGGCGGCATCCTCAAGCGCTTCGCCGTCACCTTTGATTATCAGCACGCGACGATGTATCTGAAGCCGGTCGAAGGCCCCATCGCCGATCTCGATACATTCGATCGCTCCGGCATGTGGATCAACGCGGAGGACCGCGAATTCAAGGTGATCGATGTCACCAAGGGTGGTCCTGCCGAGTCGGCGGGCCTGAAGCCGGGCGACATCATTGCGGCGGTGGATGGCGTGCCGGCTGGGCGCATCGGGCTGCATGATCTGCGCTATCGTCTGCGCAATGATCCGCCGGGCACGAAGGTCGTATTTGCCGTGAAGCGCGGTAACGGCGCGGAAGATGTTCCACTAACGCTCAGGGATCAGTTCTAAGGCCTTTGTTCCGGGCCCGGAAGCGTTTAGGTTTCCGCTATCCATCTGCAGACAGGAAATTTCGAAATGCCCATCTACCGCGCCCCGCTCGACGATTTTCGCTTCGTGCTGAATGAGTTTCTGGAGGTCACCAAGCAAACCGATCTGCCCGGCTATGCCGACCTCAGCGAGGATCTGTTGGACGATATCCTCACCAACGCGGGCAAGTTCTGCGAAGAGGTGCTGCAGCCGATCAATCAGTCCGGCGATGAGGAAGGCGCGCATTTCGAAAATGGTGCGGTGCGCACGCCGAAGGGATTCAAGGAGGCCTACAAGGCGTATTGCGAAGCCGGGTGGGGTTCGCTTGGAGCTTCCGCAAAGGCTGGTGGCTCCGGCCTGCCGATGGCGGTCACGATGGCGGTCGCTGAAATGGCGCAATCAGCCAACCAGTCCTTCGCCATGTATCCCGGTCTCACCGGTGCGGCAGCAGGCGCGCTGGCGGCAACGGGCGCGCCATGGATGAAAGAGCACGTTTTGCCCAAAATGGTTTCGGGTGAATGGGCTGGTACGATGTGCCTCACGGAACCGCATTGCGGCACCGATCTGCGGCTAATGAAAACGAAGGCGGTCGAGCAGCCCGATGGTACCTATAAGCTGTCCGGCACCAAGATATTCATTTCCGGGGGCGATCAGGATCTCACCGACAACATCGTCCACATGGTGATCGCGAAGATTCCGGATGAGAACGGTCAGATTCACAACGACCTTTCCACCGTCAACTTCTTCATGGTGCCGAAATTCCTCGTCAGCGAGGATGGCAAGATGGGCGCGCGCAATGGCGTCTCGACCGGCGGCATCGAAAAGAAGATGGGCATCAAGGCCCAGGCCACCTGCGTGCTGAACTTCGACGAGGCGGTGGCATGGCGTCTGGGACCGAAGCCGACTGCACCGAAACCGGGCGAAAAGCGCTCCTCGTCGGCAGGTATGGCGGGCATGTTCGGCATGATGAACGCCGCGCGCCTCGGTGTCGGCGTCCAGGGCATTTCGATTGGCGAAGTCGCTTATCAGAACGGTGTAGCTTACGCGCATGAGCGCCGCGTCGGCCATGCGCTCACCGGCCCGAAGGAACCGGATAAGCCCGCCGATCTGGAAATCGTACATCCCGATGTGCGCCGCATGCTGCTGCATTGCCGCGCCTTTATCGAGGGCGCGCGCGCGGTCGCGATGTGGACCACGCTCAACATGGCTATCGCGGAATCGAGCCGCCCGGAAAAGGAGACGGCCAGCCTCCTCTCCGATTTGATGACGCCAGTGATCAAGGCCTTCTTCACAGACATGGGCTTCGAAGCGGCGAACATGGCGATGCAGGTCTATGGCGGCCACGGCTATATTCGCGACAACGGCGTGGAGCAGTTCGTGCGCGATGGCCGCATCAACCAAACCTATGAAGGCGCCAATGGTGTGCAGGCCATGGATCTTGTTGGACGCAAGCTCGGCCGCAAGGGTGGTGCCGCACCGATGGCGCTCTTCAGCGTCATCAACGGCTGGATCGTTGAGAACGAAGGCAATGCGGAAATGGCGCGGTTCGTGAAGCCGGTAAAGCGTGGCCTTGATAATTTGCAACAAGCGACCATGTGGCTGGCGCAGCACGGCATGCAGAACCCGAACGACGCGGGCGCCGGAGCGGTCGATTATCTGCGCATGATGGGTATTGTTGTTCTCGGCTGGATGTGGGGTCGCATGGCCAAGCTCTCAATGGAGAAGCTGGCGGCTGGCGGCGGCAACAAGCCGCTCTATGAGGCCAAAATCGTTTCGGCGCGTTACTGGATGGAGCGCATGATTCCGGAATGTCCGATGCTGCTGGAGCGCATTCAGGCGGGTAGCGAGACCATCATGGCGTTTGAAAAGGAAACCGTCTGAGGAGCCGCTTGATGGCCCATCGCGCGACTGACGACGACAACGGCGACGAACATTACAAGAAGCAGCTTTACGATCTTCAGGTCGAACTCGTGAAGCTTCAGCGTGAGTTGATCGCCAATGGCGAGCGTGTGCTCGTTATCCTCGAAGGGCGCGACGGGGCAGGCAAGGATTCCACGATCAAACGGCTTACCGCGCACATGAGCCCGCGCGAAACCCGCGTGTTTGCGCCCGGTGTCCCATCCAGCCGGGAGGAAACGGAGTGGTATTTCCAACGCTTCGTGCGCTATCTGCCGGCGGGCAGGGAATTCGTGATCTTCAACCGCTCCTGGTACAATCGCGCCGGCGTCGAGCGCGTCATGGGCTTTGCCAGTTCAACGGAAGTTGAAGCCTTCCTGCACAATGTCGTTCTGTTTGAAGATCTTCTCGTGCGCGATGGCTTGCATCTGCGAAAATACTATCTCGACATCGACAAGTCGGAACAGAAGAAGCGTTTGACCGCGCGCCAGAAAGACCCGCTCAAACAGTGGAAGATTTCACCAATCGATCAGGCGGCGTTGAAGAACTGGGATAATTACACCAAGGCGCGCAATGTCATGTTGGAGCGCACGACGCATCCCTCCGCGCCGTGGCGTATCGTCAATTCCAATGTGAAGAAGACGGCGCGGCTCGAACTCATCCGCGATCTGCTCGACAGTTTCAGCTATCCCGACAAGGCGAAGAAGAAGACGAAACCTGATCGTGAAATCGTCTTTCCGTGGCTGAACGACACCGGCATAGAACGCCGCTTGGCCCGATAAGCGGCACGCGGCGGCCCGTGTGACGAGCCGCCGCTGGAATGACCAATCCGATCAGTATTTCTGTTTGTCTGCCTTGTTGACGGATTTGCCGTGATCGTCGTTCTTGGTGCGGGCCTGTCGGCTTGCGGTATCTGTGCCAGACGTGACATTGCCATCGACGCTGGCGCTGCCGCTCACACTGGCCGAGCTTTGCGAGGCTTGGTTCAGCGTCTGGTTTGCCTTGTCTTCTGCATCGCTCTTGGCCGTGTTGACTATGCCTTCGGCGGTGTTGCGTGTGTTTGTTAGCGTGCTTGCGGCATCCGAACCATTCGCGGTCACGCTTGGCGAGGCACTCATGTTCATCGAGGCTTCGCTGCCCGGCGCGCTGGCGCTGGAACTCATGCTCGTGGATGTTGCCGCGGAAGTCTCCGTTCCGGCAATGGAGTTCGTTGCATTGTCCGTCACGCCATTCGCGGTTTGCTGCGTCTTCGCAGATGCCGCGTTTGCCGTGTCTTCCGTGCGATGCACGCCACCCTTGGCGCGATCCGTGATGCCGCTTGTCTGGCCGTTAACGCCGATCGTGCCGTTCATTCCCATTGGGGGTGGCATGGCCGTAACGTTGCCACCGAGGGAACCGGTTCCGCCCAGAAGGCCACCGGCCATTGCGGGCGTTGCTACGGCCATGGCGCTGCAAAGCAGCGATGTCTTTATGATCGTGCGAAGCATCATGTTTCACCTTTCGGGTTAAGGAAGGTGGTGCGCCCTGTTCCCTGCGGACTCGTTTCGGGGCAATCCACTGAGCCTAGAACGCGCGCGTGTCGCGTTGGTGCCGTGGTAACGGGTTCTGTAACGAAGAATTCACGCGCCCATTCAGATTTGCGGCGCGAACTGGCGACCCCGGAGTGACTCGAACACCCGACCTACGGTTTAGGAAACCGCCGCTCTATCCTGCTGAGCTACGGGGCCGCTTGCGGCGGAACCTGCACAAATTCGTCCCAGGCGGCAAGGCTTTCGCCCTATTGCGGGCGGCCCTCGATCCACAGATAGCGCGTGGGGTGGAAGTTGCTGGGGGTGGCCACCCAGCCCTTCACATAGGGCTGCACGATGTCGCGGGTGACGCGATAGAGCACCGGAACCCATGCATAATCGGCGAGTGCCATACGCTCGGCCTGGGCGAGAAGTTCGCCGCGCTTTTTTCCATCCGGTTCCTGCTGCGCCTTGTTGAGCAGCGCGTCATAGGCGGGATTCTTGTAGCCTCCATAATTGTTGCCGCTGTCCGAGCGAAGGAGATCAAGAAAGTTCGTGGCATCATTGAAATCCGCGATCCACGCCGCTGCTGCAATGTCAAAATTGTGATTGCGCAATGTCTGGAAATGTATCTGGACGTCGGAGGGAACGATCTCCAGATCGATATAGATCGCGCGCATCATGTCCTGCACGGCGGCGGCAACACGCTTGGAATCAGGATCGGTCGAAGTGTTATATGAGGCGTGCAGGTGCCTCGTTGGGCCGTATCCCGCCGCGCGCATCAACGCCTGCGCTTCCACAATGCGCTGATCGTACGGCGTGTTCTTGAAGTCCAGTTCGACCCCGCCGGGAAAATTCGCGACGCCGGGCGGCAGCATGCTATAGGCGGGCGGCTCCCCCAAATTCATCAACTTGCCCGCAACATGTTCGCGATTATAAGCAAGATTTATGGCATGGCGCACGCGCACATCCTTGAATGGCGCGCGGCGCATGTTCATCAGAACGTAATTGATGCCCAGATAGGGCGTCAGATGCAGTGCATCGGGAATGTTCTTCCGCATCCAGCGGATTTCCATCGCGGGAATGGGATTTTGTGTATCAAGCTCGCCGCTGCGGATTCGCTTCAGGCCCGCCTGGGTATCCACGGACGGGATGTAGTTCACGCGATCGATGCGCACATGCGCCGCGTCGTAGAATTTTGGGTTCTTGACAAGCGTCACGTGATCGTTTGGAAGCCAGTCCTTGAGCATATAGGGACCGTTTGACACATAGTTGCCATTGCGCGCCCACGCGTCGCCGAGTTTCTCAACCGTGTGCTCGGGAACCGGAAAAGCCGTCTGATGCATCAGCAGCTCGGGGAAATATGGCGCGGGATGCTCGAGTTGAACAATCAATGTTTTGTCGTCCGGTGCATTCACGCCGAGCGACGACGTCTGCATCTTGCCCGCTGCAATCGCCTGCGCATTCTTCACGATCCACATGTTGTAGGCATAGTAGGCGGCGGTTTTCGGATCCTGCAGGCGGCGCCATGCGTAGACAAAATCATGCGCGGTTACCGGCACGCCGTCCGACCACATATGGTCGCGCATGTGGAAGGTCCATGTCTTGCCGTCCGTCGAAACATCCCAGCTTTCGGCTGCGCCCGGCGAGGGATGTCCCTGGGCATCCTCGGTGGTAAGGCCCACAAGGAGATCCTTGATGATGTTGGATTCCCAGGTTCCCTGAATGTGTTGCGGATCCAGGCTGATCGGCTCTCCACCGTTGCCACGGTTCAGCACCATTCCGTGATTTTCGGCGGGCTTCGAGCACGCGGAAACCATCACCGCGAGCACTGCGGCGAGGAACAGGCGAAATCCGGTCATTCAGGACTCCTACACGCTGCGCGCGCGGTCCAAAGACAGGTATCGCGAGCGATTCACATTGATGTTGTTGCTGATCCAGCCTTGCACCTGTGGTGAGACCAGATCGCGCGTGACACCATAGTAGACGGGCGCAATCGCGATGTCATCGAGAAGAACCTGCTCGGCTTGGGCCAGAAGAGCGAACCTAGCGGCGGCATCTTGCTGGTGGTCCGATTGGCTCATCAGGACGTCGAATTTCGGATTCGCGTAATCACCGAAATTCAGGTCCCGCGATCCCGAGTCGAACAGGAACAGATAGTTGCGTGGATCGCGGAAGTCGGCCACCCACCCAGCCCAGGCAGCGGAGAAGTCGCGCTTGCGCAGCGTGTTGTAGTGGATCTGACTTTCGGAGGGCGCCAGCCGCACGTCGATACCAACATCCTTCCACATGGCTTGAAGCGCAACCGCGACCATCTTGGCTTCGGTGGTGTTCTGGATGTTGTATTCGAACGAGAGCGGGCTGTTGGGGCCGTGGCCTGCCGCCGCCAGCAATGCGCGCGCTTCGTCTTGCCGCGCCTTGAGGCTCTTATCCTTGAAGGGCACCTTGGAGGTGCCTGCATAGCCTGGCATGCCGGGCGGAACAAACGCGTAGGCTGGCGATTCACCGGCGCGGGTGATCTTGGATGCGATCACTTCGCGGTCGATGGCCAGCGAAACGGCTTTTCGTACACGGATGTCATCGAATGGGTGGCGTTTGGTGTTGAACTGAACATATTGCGTGAGGATGTAAGGCCACAGGCGCAGCTCCTTGGGCATGTTGGCGCGCAACCAGTCTACTTGCTGCGGTGGAATGCTGTCGGTGAGAACGTCGAATTCTCCCGCACGGAGGCGCTTCAGCGCCGCCGAGGAATCCTGCGTAGGATAGAAATTCACCGATTCGATAGCGACGGAGCTGTGATCATAAAAATGCTTGTTTTTCACAAGCGTGATGTGGTCGTTGGCTACCCATTCGGTCAGGACATATGCGCCGTTGCTGACCAGATTGCCAGGATGCGTCCAATCGTCTCCAAATTTTTCGACCACATGCCGCGGAACGGCAAAGGTGGCATAGTGGGTCAAGAGCTGCTCGATATACGGAACCTGATATTCGAACGATAGCTCAAGCACCCTGGGACCAATGGCCCGTGCGCCGACCTGCGCCGGCTTCAGCTTTCCGCCATTGACGGCTAGCGCGTTCTTCAGTGGATACAGGATCGGTGCATATTGCGAAGCTGTCTTCGGGTCCAGAATTCGGCGGAACGAATAGACGTAGTCGTAGGCGGTTACTGGCTTTCCATCTGACCATTTGTGATCGCGAAGCTGGAACGTATAGGTCAGGCCGTCCTCGCTGACGGCATAGGACTCTGCCGCACCCGGCACCGGATTGCCCGAAGCATCCTCGGTCATCAGCCCCATGAACATGTCGCCAATGATATTGTTTTCCCAAGTGCCGGTGGCGCGATGGGGGTCAAGCGTATCGGGTTCGGCGCCGTTTCCGCGATTTAGAGTGTTGGCATCCGCCACCACGCGGCGGGCCTGTGCGTCAGAAGGCCCGCGTAGAACATAGGCGCCCGCTCCCAGAACCGCCGCACCAGCTGCACTTCCGAGCAGAAGGCGTCGCGTCAATTGCGCTCGACTGGCCTGCTGCATGACTTCCTCCCCGCGCCGGCAACCCGGCATTGCGGGGCCGTCAGATGGGCTCGCGCACGGCGCGTCCATCGCCTATCATCCTATAGCGCGCCCCCGCGACATCGCTTCGAATGATGCGACTATTGAACCAGACATGGGTGAATGAGACATGAAGCTCTTCCAGGCAGGCATGGTTAGTGTTGCGTTAATGATGGTTCCCGTGAGTGCCATTGCGGCCCCATCGGACGACGTTCTGCAGGCCATGGGAAAATGCGGACTGATTACGGACAATGCCGAACGACTGTCCTGCTATGACCAGCTTGCGCCGCGCGTGAAGGAAGCACTGGCAAAGCCGCCAGAGAAGCTGGATCACCCGCCCACGAAGGAAGAGCAGGAATCCTGGTTCGGATTCAACATCGGAAGCCTGTTCGGCACGGATAAGCCGACAACGCCGCAAGAATTCGGAAAGGAACGCACCGTCGAAAACAAGGCGGAAGTGGCCGCTGTCAAGGAAGAGGTGTCCAGCATATCTTCCAAAGTGGCGGAATTCGCGTACACCCCTCTGGGGCGATTTGTTGTATTTCTCGATAATGGACAGGTTTGGCGCCAAATTGACGGAGACTCTGAGCGCGCCATCTTCAAAAAAAACGGGGACAATAGTGTTGTTGTCTCGCGCGGTATATTGGGGAGCTACAACCTATCAATTAACGGCAGCGCGAAGATTTTCAAAGTCACGCGCGTCAAATAGGGTATTTTCAGCGTAGAGGATCGTGCTCGGCTACAAAATGGCCGGGCGCGACTTCCACCAGCTTGGGCCGGTATTGCTCAGCGTCTGGGTCGTCAATCATTTTTGACTTCAGGAACGTCAACTGCGCGCGCGTATCGAGAGGTGACGGCAAATCCTGCAGCATCGGCGCACTGGTTTTTTTGCGCTCGGCTTTGGGATCGGGGATTGGGACAGCTGCGATCAGCGCCTTCGTGTAGGGGTGCTGCGGGCTCTCGTAGATCGCTGTTCGATCAGCCAGTTCCACGATGCGGCCCAGATACAGCACCATCACACGATGGGCCAGTTGCCGCACTACCGAAAGATCGTGGCTGATGAAGATCAGCGACATGTTGAAGTCGGCCTGCAACTTCAGGATCAGGTCCATGATCTGCGACTGAATGGAAACGTCGAGGGCGCTCACCGCCTCATCGCAAATCAGCAGTTGCGGTTTCACAATCATGGCGCGGGCGATGCCGACGCGCTGGTTCTGTCCGCCGGAAAATTCGTGCGGATATCGATTGATCCATCCGGGATCAAGTCCGACGAGATCCATCATCGCCGAGACTTCTGCGCGCACCTGATCGCGTGTCAACTCGGGCTTCAGCGTACGCAAAGGCTCTGAGATGGATTCGCCAATTGTCATGCGCGGGTCCAGGCTCGCCAGCGGGTCCTGAAAGACGATTTGGAAATCCTTGCGCATGGCGCGAAGCTCGCGCTCCGATACGCCATCGGTGTCGCGGCCCAGCCAGCTCACCGCGCCATCGGTCTTGGGCAGAAGTGCCAGCACTGCGCGCGCGAGCGTGGATTTCCCGCAACCTGACTCCCCCACGATTCCAAGGGTCTCACCTTGTCTCAGCGAAAAGGTTACACCATCAACCGCGCGAAGTGTCTTTGGCCTTCCAAAGGAAAGCGCGTGCTCGCGCACCGTGAAATGAACCTTCAGATCGTCCACATCAAGCAGTTTCTTGTCGGCACCAATCGTCGATAGCGAGGCGAGCCGGGTGTGCCCTTCCCGGTTGGGCTGGTCGATGCGAGGCATCGCATCCAGCAGTGCCTTCGTATAGGCGTGCTGAGGTCGATAGTAGATGTCATCGACTGGTCCGGATTCGACGATCTCGCCATGGCGCATCACCTGAACATGGTCAGCCATCGCCGCGATTACGCCCATGTCGTGCGAGATCATCACGATCGACGTTTTCAGCTCGCGTTTGAGGTCGCGCATGATGTCCAGGATTTGCGCCTGAACTGTTACGTCGAGCGCGGTGGTCGGCTCATCGGCGATCAAGAGGTCGGGACCGCAGATCGTGGCCATGGCAATCATGATACGCTGGCGCATGCCGCCGGAAAGTTCATGCGGGTATTGGCGCATGCGCCGACGTGCTTCGGGAATGCGTACCAGATCGAGGATTTCCAGTGCTCGCCGCTCGGCTTCAACGCGCGATACCGGCTGGTGCGTCTGCAACGCCTCAATCACCTGATCACCGATTTTCATATGCGGCGTCAGCGATGTGAGCGGATCCTGAAAGATCATCGTGATCTTATTGCCGCGCAACCTGTTGAGCGCGCCCTGCGAGAGGCCAAGCATTTCCTCGCCGCGAAACTTTACGCTGCCGGTAGTGCGTCCATTAGAAGCCAGAAGGCCGATTGCCGCGAGAAACAGTTGGCTCTTGCCCGAGCCGGATTCACCCACGACGCCCAGACACTCGCCTTCGGCAACGTCAAGGTTCACGCCTTTTACAGCGTGCACGTTGCCGTCAGGCGTCGTGAATTGCACATCGAGATCGCGAATTTGGAGCAGGGGCGTGTTCATGCGCTCACCTGTCCTTGGGGTCGAGGGCGTCGCGCAGCCCGTCGCCAATGAAATTGAAGCAGAACAGTGTCGTCGCCATCAGCGCTGCCGGAAACAGCAACGTCCATGGCGCTGTTTCCATCTGGCTGGCACCTTCGGAAATCAAGACACCCCACGAAGTCAGCGGCTCGCGGATGCCGAGACCAAGGAACGACAGGAAACTCTCGGACAGGATCACAGAGGGAATTGTCAACGTTACGTACACGATCACGGGCCCTACCACGTTCGGAATGATGTGCCGGGCGATGATGAAGAAGGGGCGTACGCCTGCTGCTCGCGCCGCCTCAATGAATTCCTTTTCCTTGAGCGATAGTGTCTGACCGCGCACGATGCGGGCCATTGTCAGCCATTCCACCGCGCCGATGGCAACGAACAGAAGGATGAAATTGCGATCGAACACGACCATCAGGATGATCACGAAGAACAGGAATGGCAGGGCATAGAGTACATCGACGAAGCGCATCATCACTTCGTCGAGCCGCCCGCCGAGGAAGCCCGCCGTTGCGCCATAGATGACGCCGATGAAAAGGCTAACGAGCGTTGCCACGAGGCCCACTGCCAGGGAAATGCGCGCACCGTAAAGTGTGCGGACGAAGAGGTCGCGGCCCACGGAGTCCATGCCAAACAGGTGAAGGGGGCCGGCCCTGCAAAGCACCCCATCGTCGGGCCACCAGTCGGGCGCGCAATAGACAAGGCTATAGTCGATATCGCGATAGGAGTATGGCCAAACCATTGGCAGGAACACAGAGACGAGCACGATCAGGCTCAGGGTCACCATGCTCACCATCGCGGCGCGGTTTCGCAGAAGGCGGCGACGCGCATCCACCCAAAGGCTGCGTCCGCGCACGGCCTCGGCGCGGTTCATGGTTTCAGCATTGCGTGGGTCGGTGATTGGAAGAACCATCAGCCGAACCTCACGCGCGGATCGAGCACGGCATAGAGAAGGTCGGCGACCAGATTCAGCAAGATGATGAAGCTCGCATAGTAGACCACCACGCCCATCACAAGGGTGTAATCGCGGTTTAGCGCGCCCTGCACGAAGTAGCGGCCGATGCCCGGAATGCCGAAGATCGTCTCCACCACCAGCGAGCCGGTCACAAGAGCGGCGATGGCCGGACCGAGATAGCTCACCAGCGGCAAAAGCCCGGCGCGCAGCGCGTGTCGGAACACCACGAGATGATTGGGAAGGCCCTTGGCGCGTGCGGTTCGCACGTAGTTGGAGCGCAACACCTCCACCATGCTGCCTCGAACGAGCCGCGAGATGAATGCGATCTGCGGCAGCGCGAGCACTGTCACCGGCAAAATCATGTTGCGGATGGCACCGCCGTTCCAGCCGCCGACGGGCAGGGAAAGATCGAAGCCGGCGATGCTCACGCCATACACGCCGAAGATCAGTGTCAGAATTGGCGCCGTTACAAAGGTCGGTATGGTGATGCCCAGCATCGCGAGCGTCATTACGCCATAGTCTGCCGGCCGGTTTTGGTAGAGTGCCGCGATTGTGCCTAGCAAGGTCCCAAATAATACGGCGATGAAGACGGCCGAAAGCCCAAGCTGGGCGCTTACGGGAAGCCCTTCCGCGATCAGTTCGGTAACCGTGAAATCCTTGTTCTTAAAGGACGGTCCGAAATCGAAATGCGCCAACTTGCCCAGATAGATGAAGTACTGTTCATAAACCGGCTTGTCGAGGTTGTACGCCGCATTGATGTTGCGCTCGATTTCCGGCGGCAGTCTGCGCTCGCTGTCAAAGGGGCCGCCCGGCGCAAGGCGCATCAGGAAGAAGGCCAGCGTGATGATGATGAACAGCGTCGGAATCGCACCGAGTAGACGCCGGACGGCGTAAGACAGCATGGTCTCGCCTTGCTCCCCTGGCGCGGCGTTGAATCACAAGTGATGGCGAAAGTTGACGACACGACTCCCCTTGTCAACTTAAGCGCCCTCAGGCACTTGGCGGGGTATCACGCAAGCACTGAACAATGCGTGAATGCGCGTGTGCGTGAAATTTCCAGACATTGAAGCCCGGAATTCGCGTTGTCGCGATGGTCGCCCGGCGCTGTGATTCGGAAATTGCTGGTGTCTCCCCGACATGCTCATCACGCGCCCGGCCTTGACGGGGCATATATTCTCGTACACTGTACTTGTACAACGTACGAGAATATATGCCCCGCATTCTCACTGGTGATGAAACCGAAGCCGTGCGCGCCGAAATTGGTGCCGTGGCCCGTCGTCTGTATGCCAAGGGGGGGATGGCCGCCATTACCATGCGCGACATTGCCCGGTCGCTCGGCCGCAGTCCCATGGGGCTGTACCGCTATTTCGAGGACCGAGAGGCCATCGTCGCCTGGCTAAGAACCGATGCCTTCACCAGCTTTTCGGAAGCGCTCGAACACGCCTTTGCTTCTGGTAGCGATGCATTCGCGCGCGCACGAGCCGTTGGTCGCGCTTATCTCGATTTCGCGCTCAAGAATCCGGATGCCTATCGGCTGATGTTCGATCTGAGCCAGCCGGATGACGCGCGACACGCCGAACTCATCGCTGCAGCTGATCGTGCCTCTGAAACGGTTACGCGTCATGTGAAGGACCTCGCCGCAGCAGGAATCGTACATGGTGATCCGCTGGTCGTAGGTCAGGCGCTCTGGGCGGCTGCGCATGGCGTAATCGTCCTGCATCTGGCAGGACGGCTACCGCCAGGATGCGATGTCACCGGCTTTTATCTCGACACAATGCGCATCGCCTTTCGCGGCGCCCGCGCAGTGTCGACCCGCGCCGCATCGAAGCGCGCGCAGGAGCGATAGCACTCTTCCAAACCAAAACCCGAAGGAAACATGTCATGGCTCTCACTGGCGCATTGAAGACTGCATCGCTGTCCATTCCTGTCATCGGCTCGCCGTTGTTCATCGTGTCGGGACCGGAGCTTGTCATTGCGCAGTGCAAGGCGGGTATTGTCGGTTCCTTCCCCGCGCTGAACGCGCGGCCGGAACCGGTGCTCGAAGAATGGATTGTGCGCATCAAGACCGAGCTTGCCGAATTCGAACGCACCACCGGCAAGAAGGCCGCGCCCTTTGCGGTGAACCAGATTTGCCACACATCCAATGACCGGCTGCAGCACGACATCGAGATCTGCACGAAACTTGAAGTGCCGATCATCATCACCTCGCTGCGCGCGCCTTCCGAAGTTGTGACCGCAGCGCACAGCTATGGCGGCATTGTGCTGCATGATGTCATCAACATTCGTCATGCGAAAAAGGCGATTGAGGAAGGTGTCGATGGCATCATCGCCGTGTGCGCGGGCGCGGGCGGCCATGCCGGTGTGCTCAGCCCGTTTGCGCTGGTCAGCGAGCTTCGCACCTTCTTCAACGGCACGATTGCGCTCTCCGGTTCCATCGCCAATGGCCGCTCGATCCTCGCGGCGCAGGCGCTCGGCGCGGATCTGGCCTATATCGGCACGCGCTTCATTGCCACACAGGAGGCGAACGCGCCGGAAGCCTACAAGAATGCACTGGTTGAGGCTGCCGGTGGTGGCGATATCGTCTACACCAATCTCTTCACCGGGGTGCATGGCAATTATCTGCGCTCGTCCATCGCGGCGGCAGGTCTCGATCCCGACAACCTTCCCGAATCCGACAAGTCGAAGATGAATTTCGGCTCCGGCGGCAACATGAAACAGAAAGCCTGGCGCGATATTTGGGGCGCGGGGCAGGGCGTTGGCACCATCGGCGATTCACCGACAGTCGACGAGCTCGTCGCGCGCCTGAAAAGCGAATACGACGCGGCGAAAGCGGAACTGGTTGCGGCTTAGTTCCCGCCGAAGAGGCCCTTCAGCGCGTCGACGGGGCTCTCCTTCTTCTTATTCTTCTCCTTGTTCGCGGTGCTGTCGGCGGGCGCGGCCTCCTTGTCGCTTCCGCCGAACAGACCGTTCAGCAGCCGCTTGGTGGAAATTCCCTTGTCGCTGGTGATGCCTTGCAGCAGGCCCGATGCAAAGCCCGCAAGATCGGGCGAATAGTGCAGCTTGTCCCATGAGCCGGTGATGTGGAATGGAATGCCAAGGCCGCGCGCATCGTCACTCGCGCCCTGTCCCGTTGCCGAAGCAACCGCTTTCGGGCTGACGACGTAGTTGATTGTGCGCTGGCCGATATCGATCGTGCCCGCGCCGGTCAGCCGCAGGAACGGGCTCGCGAGGTGGAAGTCCTTGTTGGTCAGAACACCGTTCGCGATAGTGAAGGTGCCGCCCATCTCGGTGAAGTCGGTCGTTGCGTCGTCGCTCGTCGTGCTCGGGTTCAAAACCGTTCGGATACTTTTGGCCACGCCACCCAGATCGACACCGCGAATGCGCCCGTTGCGAAAGGTGATCGCGCCCTTGCCGCCGAGCGCGCGCATGATGGCCTGCGGGCTTTTTCCCGCTGCCGTTATATCCAGCGTCACCGTACCGAGACCTTCGATCCGCGAGACGCCAAGCGCATCGGTCAGAAAGGGCTTCACCTGTAAATTGTTGAAGCTGAGATTGTTCGCGAAATTTCCGCCTGCGCTGGCCGAGAGCCGCGCCTTGCCACTACCACCATAAAGCGTGATGGGATCGAGGTTCGCCACCAGCACGCCGTTGTTGATCGTTGCGTGAATGCGCGATTTGCCAACCTTCAGGCTCTGAACTTCAAGCCGCCCCACATCCAGCGTGAGATCGGCGTTGATGAGTTCGAGTGCCGAAAGATCGATGGGCTTGGTGCTCCAGCCCGCCTCTTTTGGCGCGACGTCGGGATTTGCGCTATCACTCTTGGCGCTCGCGTCCGTAAAACGATTGAGGTTGAGATCGCCGATCGTGAGCGCTCCCTTGACCGCAGGAATAGTTCTAGCCGTGTTGATGGCAAGATTGCCGCTTGCGCCGGTGCCGTCGAGCGATACCTTCAGTCCGTTCAGTCCCACAAAGCTTTCGCGCGCCTTCAGTGTGGCCGAAAGCGACATTGCGCCGAACCCGCCCGCCGAACTCTTGCTGCCCGTTAGCGCTATGAGCCGCTTCAGCGACTGCGTTTTGAGCACCAGCGTGCCGTCCGCATCGCCCTTGCTGGTGAGCACGCCGTCGAACGTGGCGTTCAGTGCATCGCCGTCAAGGGCGAGCTTCGCCCTGGTGCCCGTCTCCTCGCGCAGCGCATCAGGCGATTGCACGGTCCCATCCAGCGTTAGCCGTTCCTTGTTCAGCGTGAATTCGGCATGCAGTGTCACCGGCGATGTCAGGTCCATCACATCGATGGTGGCATCGATATCGGAAATTGCGCGCGTCTTGCCGGTGCGTGCATTGAAGTAGCTTATCTCGCCATCGGAAATGCTGATCCCGCCGAACTGCGCATCGGCTTTTAAGGAAGCCTTTTTCTCCTCCGCGTCCTTCTTCTCTTTCGCGGATTTGAAGGTCCAGTTGGTGCCGCCGTTCCTGTCCACCTCCAGATGGATTTGCGGCTTTTCCAGAACCAGCCTGGAAACCTCAACCTTGCCGGAGAGCAGAGGCCATACGCGCACCCCCACGCTCAGCGCATCGATCTTCGCCAGCGCGTCTGCCTTGCCGCCGGGCACATTGGCCAGCGCCACGTCGTGCGCCTTCAGTCCCAGCACGGGATAGAAGCTCAGGCGAAGGCTGCCGCCGATGGAGAGCCTGCGCCCCGTCTGGTCGAAGGCGGCGTCCTCGATCCGCCCCTTGTAGGCATCCATGGGAACGAGGAAGGGCAGGGCCAGAACCAGAAGGATCAGGGCACCAAGGACTATCCCGGCAATCGGCAGAATTCTGCGCATTTCCAAGGCTCCGTACGGTTCCTTGCCGAGCTTAGAAGCCCGATGGCGGCAGGCTCAACAGTCCGCCCGAAAATCCCGCCAAATGCCTTGCAATCGGGGGGCCCCGCACTTAGTTTCCGGCCCTCTCGCGGCTATGTTTGGCCGTGATTGGAGCGTGCATTTCGCACCTGTGCAGTTGTAGCTCAGTTGGTTAGAGCGCCGGATTGTGGATCCGGAGGTCGGTGGTTCGAGCCCACCCAACTGTACCATTGCGCCAGCTGGGCAACAGGTGGACGAGCTGCTCGCAAACGCTCGCAACTCATATTCGTATTGCTGTCGTGGCCGCTAATACCCCGAAGCAAGGCTAGACGCCAAAGGGTTGCCGGTTTGTGCGGCGAACGGGTGCAAGCCCTGCGAGCCTGCGCATCTCGGCCAGAAACACGCTTTCGGCCTGCCTGGCATTGAAGTCTTTCTGGAACACGGCGCCAAGCTTGATCCCCAGTTCGATGGTTCGGGCCAACTGCGCAGCATCGTGCGCGGCCATGCCGTTGGCGGTCCCTGCCCATTGGAAGAACTCGCGATAGATGCGCGCCATAAAATTGTCGTAGCGGGCTTTCAACTTGTTCAAACCCTCATGGTGCATGGCCACGGCGAATGTTTCGATGAGTAGCGAAAGCGCCGCGCGATCCGTACCGGAGCCGATGGAAAATGCACAGAACTCTGCCAGCCATTGTTCCGGCGTCGCGCGCTCGATCTTCAGGATGCTCGCCATCAGCCGGTCACTCATCAGCCGGTAGTAATATTCGAGGATTTCTTCCTTCGTTTCGAAATAGTAGCGCAGCAGGTTGGGTGACATTTCCGCCGCAATGGCGATGTCGGTTAGCGTTGTCGCCGAAAAGCCCTTGGTCCGAATGCAGCGCCCCAGTGCGGAGGCGATCTTGCGGCGGCGGGAATCGGCGGACTTCTCTACTCTCTCCGCCGCTGGTGGGGGTTCCTGAACGACCTGTTTTTTGACTTCGCCAGCCTTCATCGGCAAATTCCTGTGTGCTTCGGCATATGTATGGATCTGGGCGTCTCAAGGGGACCTGATTGAGCGGCTCGCATATTCCTTCCCGGTTTGTCTTTGCGGCTGGCGGTGCGCCGTCTGTCGGTGAAGAAACGCAAAAGCCCGGCTCGCGCCGTTCGCAAAACAAGGATCGCACCCGCCGTGCGCTTCTGGATGCGGCCGACGATCTGTTTCTCACCAAGGGTTATCAGGCAACCACGCTGGATGAGATTTGCGAAAAGGCCGGAATTTCGCTGCGTACCTTTTTCCGCTATTTCGAATCCAAGCGCGATCTGGCGCTCTATGAAAACTTCCGCAACATGGCGCGGCTGCGCGACCTTCTTTCGCGCGCGCTTTCGCCAGAGCAATTGCTGGATGAACTCGAAGCGCTTTACGATTTCATGGCGCTGGAATTCGAACAGGATGCAAAGGCGCGGCAGCGCTTGTTTCGCATGGCGGCAGAGGCGGAACTGGCCGGCCGTTCGCTGACGCTCGACCTCGACACGGAAACACGCATCGCGTCGGCGTTCGTAGCCGGCGGCATGGACGCGGCGAAGCCCGATGCCAGTCTTGTAGCGGTCATGATCGTGGGTGGCGTCCGCCGGGCGGTTTCCCGCTGGGTCGAGACGCGCGGCAAGGGGTCCCTCCGGGAAGATATCGCGGCCGTTTTCGTCGCCATTCGCAAGTCGCAGATGGTAAGCGCGCGCGCGGGCCGTAACGGCCAATAGTCGAAATTGGTAAGGGGCGTCGTGCCGGTGATTCCGGGACATGATCATGCCTGTGGTCTATTTACAATTTTCTAAAAGAACAATAATTTTTCGCTTAGTTCCCGGAAAATCTGGCGATTTTTCATTTTTGCGGCGCAATAACGCCTATTGGTTGTGCATCCATTGCCAAGGATACCCGCAGCACATCAAAAAGTGCCAGTCATTGACATTTTTCAAATTGCTGCTTAGCGTCGCCCCAACAAGACAGATACCGGGGAGCGCGCCTTATGAAACTGCTGTGGTTTCACCTCATGCCCTACACCAAGTTGCCGGACGACTTTGCGTCCAAGCACCCTAGCGTGTGGGTCGATGTGGACCGGGATTTGTTCGATCCCGCCGAAGCCCACCGCATGTACAACGACTTTCTGGATGAGATGGAATTCGCCGCGGAATGCGGCTTTGATGGTGTCTGTGTCAACGAGCATCATTCTAACGCCTACGGCATGATGCCGTCACCGAATCTGATCGCTGCCACCATGGCGCGGCGCACCCGCGACGCGGCTCTGTGCCTGATGGGCAATTCGCTGGCGCTCTATAATCCGCCCACGCGGGTCGCCGAAGAAATGGCGATGCTGGACATCATCTCTGGTGGGCGAGTGATTGCGGGCTTTCCCGTCGGCAGCCCGATGGACACCTGCTACGCCTATTCCCAGAACCCTTCGATGGTGCGCGACCGTTATCACGAGGCGCACGACCTCATCATGAAGGCCTGGCAGGCGGACAAGCCGTTCGACTGGAACGGACGCTTCAACAAGATGCGTGACGTCAACGTCTGGCAGCGGCCCATTCAGCGCCCGCATCCGCCCGTCTGGATCCCTGGCGGCGGTTCCATTGAAACATGGGAATGGGCCGTAAAGAGCAACTATCTCTACTGCTATCTGTCGTACTACGGCTACAAGCTCGCCCTGCGCACGATGGACGGCTACTGGAACAAGGTCCGCGAACTGGGCGAGGAGCCCAACCCGTTCCGTGCAGGCTTCCTGCAGTTCGTAGGCGTCGCCAATTCCAAGCAGGAAGCGATTGATCTGTATCGCGAGCCTGCGGAATATTTCTACAATCGCTGCCTGCACGTGGATCCGCGTTTCACGGGACCGCCGGGCTATCTGTCAGAAAACTCCATTCGCGCCAATCTTGGCTCGCAGGTCGCCGCTGCCGCCAGCGCTGCGCAAGACCGCTATGCGGGTGTGCTTTCGCGCGTGAAGCGCGACATGGAAGGTTTTGTGGACAAGGGCTACCTCGTAGTGGGCAGCCCTGATGAGGTTGCCGATCAGCTGCGCAAATGCGCCACGGAACTGAATGTGGGCAATTTCATGGTGCTGCTGCACTTCGGTAACATGGACAAGCAGCTCGCCATGTACAACACCGAGCTTTTCGCCAAGAAAGTCGCTCCGCAACTCAAGGACCTGTTTGAAGACAAGTGGGAAAATCATTGGTGGCCCAAGCCGCTTCAGCAGGCAGGCCGTCAATATCCGCGCGCCGAAGTGAAGGTGGCGTCATGAGCGGGCTCGAGACACGCATTGTCGATGTGAATGGTCACAAGGCGCGCGTCTGGGAGAAGGGGCGCGGCCCCACGCTCGGTTATCTGCCCGGTCTCGCCGGTGCGCCGGTGTGGTCGCCGTTCTTGGAAGAGCTGTCGAAAGACTTCCATGTCGTTGCACCGTCGCTGCCAGGCTTTCCCGGCTCCACGGATTACGATCATCTCGATACGCTGCAGGATTGGCTCACCGCCACGCTCGATCTGATCGAGGCGGCGGAGCTTTCCGGCGCAGACTTCGTAGGCTCGTCCGTCGGCGCCATGCTGGCGCTGGAAGTTGCGGCTCTGTCGCCCGGCTCCATTGGACGTTTGGCACTCATGGCGCCATTGGGCCTCCATCTCGATTCATTGCCCATTCCGCATATCTGGGCGCGCAAATCCGCCGATATGGCGGCCCTCATGTGCGCAGACACCGAGGCGCTTGCAGCCTTGCAGGCTGTTCCTGAAGGCGAGGATGCCGTCGAGTGGAACATCATGGTGTCGCGCGTGGCAGCTGCGTCCGGCCGCTTGCTGTGGCCGATGTGCGAGATTGGTCTCATCAAACGTCTGCATCGCGTGCGTCAGCCGGTGTTCCTGCTCTGGGGCAGCGAAGACCGCATCACATCGCCTGCTTACGCGAAGGAATTTGCTTCACGCCTGAGCGGTCCCGTCAAAACGGGCCTGATCGATGGCGCGGGGCATTTGGTCGACATCGATGCGCCGGAAAAGGCCGCGATGCAGATTCGGGATTTTCTGCACAAAGAAGACAGCCGGCAGCAAAGAAAAGCCGGCTAGGGGAGAGAGCCTATGCACACGAATATCAGTCCGGCATTGCGCCGGTCTCGTTGGCTTGCCGGGGCGGCGGCTGGTGCGATCGCAGCGGTGATGGCGACATCGGCATACGCTGACGGCGTTGAGGTTGTCACTGTTACGGCTTCGAAGCGCGAAACGTCGCTTCAACAGACACCGCTAGCGATCACGGCGCTTAGCGGCGATGCGCTCAATGCCGCGCAAGTCAATACCAGCAGCGATCTGCAGCTGCAGGTACCAAGTTTTGTCATGAGCACCAATGTCATTCAGGGCGAAGCCTACATCCGTGGCATCGGCACGGACATCTCGTCCATCGCCGCCGACCCGTCTGTCGCCTTCATGATTGACGGCATCTATCTGCCGCGCCTGTCCACGAGCCTTCAGGACATCTATGACGTGCAGCGTGTGGAAGTGGTGAAGGGGCCTCTCGGTACGCTCTATGGCCGAAACGCTACAGGCGGTGTCGTCAACATTGTTACCAATCAGCCAGATAGCACGCCATCGCTCGATGCGGATGTGCTCTATGGAAACTACGACGACTTTCGCGTTCGCATCGCTGCCAATGGCGCGATCAATGACGCAATGGATGCGCGCGTCAGTCTGATCCGCCATTCCCGTGATGGCTATGTGAAGAACGTGTTTCTCGGTGGCACAGTCGACCCGCAGGATACCTGGGCCGGCCGTGGAAGCGTACTGGTGCACATCAGCGACGCTGTTTCGCTTCAGCTGAGTGCCGATTTCTCGGACGACAAGGGCGCGCCTGCGTCCGCAGTTCGTGTTCTCAGCACCGATGCGCCGGCCTTGTTCTTTGGCGGAACGGTTACGAATGACCCTTACAAGGTCAATGAAAACCTGCGTAACACCGTCAATAACAATCAATATGGCTACAGCGGCAAGCTGTCGTGGAATGCTGGTTTCGCCGATTTCACTTCGCTGACGGCATTTCGCCATAGCAGCTTCAAGCTGATCCTCGATCTGGACGGGACGGAGTCCAACTGGTTCACGCACGAGCCCGATACGCAGGGATCGGACACCTTCAGTCAGGAATTCCAGTTGGCGTCGAAAACGGGCGGGGCACTGGACTGGATCTTGGGCGCATACTATTTCAACGAAGATGCGAACTCGAACTACAATCTGTTCCTGCCCTTGTTTGCGGTGAACCTCAATCCGGTTTCCACGAACACGACAAATGCCTATGCGGTCTATGGCGAAGCGACCTATCACCTCACCGACCAGCTCAGCTTCACCGCCGGCCTGCGTTACAGTGACGAGCACAAAAAGACCGCGGTGACCATGCAGACGTTTGGCACACCGTTCGCTTCGTTTGCGGGAAAGAAAAGCTGGAGTGCGGTCACACCGAAATTCGGCGTGCAATATAACGTCGATGACGATGTGATGCTCTATGCGTCGGCCACGAAGGGCTTCAAGTCTGGCGGTTTCAATTCCACAGCCATCCAGACGCCGCAGAGTTTCAATCCGGAGTTTGTCTGGAGCTATGAAGGTGGCGTGAAAACCACGCTATGGGATGGCAGGGCGATCTTCAACGTCAGCGCATTCTATTATGATTACAGCGACCTTCAGGTGAACAAGTACGATGCCGTAAACATCGTTACCATCGAGAACGCGGCGCAGGCGACCATCAAGGGCCTGGAAATCGAGACGCAGATCAAGCCGACCGATGCGCTCACCCTTGGGGCCAATGTCAGCCTTCTGGATCCGGAATATGGCGAGTTCATCACCATTGATCCGGACCATCCGCTTCTGGGATACCAGAACCTGAAGGGCAACCAGCTCGTGCGTGCGCCGAAGTTCACGGCCAATGTATCCGCAGCCTATACTTTCGATCTGGAGAGCTTGGGATCACTCACTGCCCGCACGAACTACTACTATCGCAGCCGCGCCTATTTCACGCCGTATAATGATAACGTCGTGTCTCAGGAAGGCTTCGGTTTGTGGAATGCTTCGCTGCAATTCGACAGTAGCGATGGCCGGTGGTTCACAAGCGTCTACATGAATAACATCACCGACCAGGTCTACTATCAGGAGAAAGCGCGCAGCGCTTCCATCGTCGGCACAATCGGCTGGCCCGGTACGCCGCGCACATTCGGCGCGACGGTCGGCGTCCATCTCTGACGGGCAAGAAAGGCGGCGGGCCTTGCCGGTCCGCCGCCATCTTGCGTGGATCATGGCGGATGTTTCTCTGGAAGAACTGAAACAGAGGCTTCGGGCGCAGAAGTCTACCGCCGCCATAACGCTTGCCGAACAGCGTTCCGCGCTTGAGGCATCTTCAGCACGTGCAAGGTCCGATCCCCGTGTCCTTGTCGAGCGAACCCGCGCCGGAATTTGTCCCGCAGAATGGCTGAAGCCCCAGGATGCGAGACCCGGCGCGGTCCTTCTTTATCTGCATGGCGGCGCTTTTGTGGGTGGATCCTGTGCGTCGCATCGCCCCTTGGCCACCCAACTGGCGCTCGCAACAGGCCGCAATACCCTTACGCTCGACTATCGGCTAGCGCCCGAACACCCTTGGCCGGCCGCCGAAAACGATGCATTCGAGGCCTATGCCGAACTGCTTCAGGATGCGCAAGACATCGTCGTCGCGGGGGACTCAGCCGGCGGGAATATTGCTATGCAGTTGTTGCTTCGGGTGCGAGATGCCGGTTTGCGCCCGCCAGGCGCGGCTGTGCTGATGAGCCCATGGATAGATCTTGATGTCTCATCGCCAGCTGCCGAGGTTCTTGCACGCCAGGATCCGACGCTCGATGTGGATCGGCTCCGCCGCTATGCCGCCATGTATCGCGGCACGATGGCGGGACCTGACATTCTGCACGCGCGTCTCGAAGGTCTTCCGCGCATTCTCACGCAGGCGGGCAGCGCGGAAATTCTGCATGATGATGCGGTGCGCCTGCACGATGCGCTTGTCCGCGCGGGGGTCGCCTCGCGGCTTGATGTGTGCCCGGGCGCGTTTCATGTCTGGCATGCCTATTTCCCGTGGCTATGCGAAGCGCGCCACGCCATCGCCGAAATCGGTCAATTTGTGAACGCCTGAGGAGATTTCCATGCCGCCCCGCATCCCGCCCTTGGCTGATCACGAGATGGACGAACGCCAGCGTGAACTGATCGCACCGTATGCACAGGACGGCCACACCGAGAATGTGTTTCGTACCATGGCGCAATATCCTGGAATGCTGAGGCGCTGGGGCCCCATGATCGGCCATGTGCTCGTCAAGAACAGCCTGTTGCTGCGCGACCGCGAGATTCTGATTCTTCGCACCGGCTATCTGTGTCGCGCAGAGTATGAATGGGCGCAGCACGTCCGCATCGCGAAGGGTGCGGGAATGACAGATGGCGATATCGCCGCGATCATGGCGGGCAATGGGCTGTCGCCGCATGAAGACGCTTTGCTTTGCGCAGCGGAGGAATTGTGGCGCGATGCGCGCATTGCGGATGCGACGTGGGCGCTTCTTGCCAAATCATTCAGCCGCGATCAGATGATGGATGTTGTTTTCACGGTTGGGCAATACACACTTGTTTCGATGGCGCTGAACAGCTTTGGCGTCGAACTCGATCACAACGTTGGGGAATATCCGCGCTTGCCAGCGCGGTCGGGAGCAAAGGCATGACGGCGCAGATTCACGGAACTGTCGCGCGGGGTTTCGAGAAGGTGCGAGACGCCTTCATCGACAACTTCACGGGCACGCATGATTGCCTGGAAGTGGGCGCCACGTTCTCAGCCTACCGTCACGGAGAACCTGTTGTGCATTTGTGGGGCGGCCATGCGGATGGCGCGCAGACCAGACCCTGGACGCAACACACTGTTGTGAACATGTTCTCGTCCACCAAGGGTGTTGCCGCCTGTTGCGTTGCCATTCTGTCGGGGCGCGGCCTTGTGGATTTCAATGCGCCGGTTGCGAAATATTGGCCGGAATTCGCTGCGGCAGGCAAAGGTGGGATCACGGTCGCGCAGGCACTCTCCCATCAAGGCGGCCTGAGCGGATTGCGCGCGCCCACCACGATTGCGGATGTGTGCAATTGGAACACGATGGTGGAACGCATCGCTGCGGCCGAACCCCTTTGGGAGCCGGGCACCGCTGCGGGATATCACGCGATCACTTGGGGATTTCTTGCTGGTGAAATTGTGCGGCGCATCACAGGCAAATCCGTGGGTACGTTTCTGCGTGAGGAAGTAGCCGGTCTGATCGGAGCTGATGTCTTCATTGGCTTGAAGAAAAATGCTGCGAACCCCATAGCCGAAATGCTCAAGGCCAAAGGAGAGCAGACACAGACCTTTTCCGAACCGACAGAGATTCTGAAGCTCACGCTCGGCAATCCCCTGATTGAAGCCGAAGTTGCCAACGATCCGGTATGGCAGGAGGCCGAGGTGCCTGCTGCCAACGGCCAGGGTAATGCCGAAGGTCTCGCGCGGCTCTACGCGGCCTTTGCCACGGATGGTTCGTTTGAAGGAAGGCGGTTGCTGACCAAAAGCGCCATTGCCGCCGCCACGCGCGAGGTGTTCTTCGGCGTGGATATCAACATGGGCAAAGAACTGGGATGGGCCGCGAGTGGCTTCTTCGTTCGCAATGCCTGGGGTTGGTTCGGGCCCAATGCCGAAGCGTTTGGCCATAGCGGCTGGGGTGGGTCGCTGGGCTTTGCCGATCCCAGGGCGGGTCTTTCCGTGGGATATGTTCCCAATCAGATGGATATGAATTTGCAAGGCGATCCCCGCTCGCTTCGCCTCAACGCCGCGCTGTATGCATGCCTGTAAGAGGGCGACTGGCGCTTGATGTCCGGCTTTCGGGCTATCATCGCGCATGAGCACGATGCAACCCGCAAACGGCCACAGCGCAGCCGAACGCGTCGCTCTGTTCATTGCTGGACACTGCGCCATGCTATTTCCACCCGTCGGGAAATGAGGTCTGGAAAATTGGCGGCCTGAATGGCAGGTCCAAAGGGACATGGACCGCCTGTGCGTCCATTCAAGCCGCACCGCTTGTGGCAACTTGGAAAATATATGATTACTTACAGATACTTAGACGGTCTTCCATGTTGCGGTCGGCGGCGCGCTGCAATGGCGCTGACCGAAAACCGTCGCTGTGCGATTGTTCTGTCAATCCGCATTACTACAGACGCGCATCGGCTCCTGGGTCGATAGGGTGGCGCGTTTCCAAAGGCATGTGGACATGGGCGAACGTCCAAGTGCTCTCATTCATATCGTGGACGACGATGACGGCGTGCGGGATTCCCTGCAGGTGCTGCTGGAAGCGTCTGGCTACGACGTAATCGCTTTTGCTTCGCCACAGGATTACCTCGACGCCAAGCCCGTCCCGCCGGATTGCATGATCGTCGATCATCTCATGCCGGGCATGACCGGACTTGAACTGATTGCGGAAATCCAGGCGCGCGGCGCAAAATTTCCCGTAATCGTTTTGACGGCTACCGCGGAACGGCCCCAGAAATTGAAAGTAACGGGCGTGAATGCGATTTTCGGCAAACCCGTCCGCGATGACATTCTGCTTGCCGCAATTGAGGCGGCTTGCAAGCGCTAAAGGGCCGCTCCCTCACCAAAGGGAGAGTCTGAGAACAGGTGCCTCATAGGCGAACGGGTCGTCCGCCGGTCGATAGAAGATGTGCTTTCCGATCTCGGCTGTTCGCATCATGCCATGTGCCCATCGTGGCTTGACGTAGCTGGCATGATAAAACAACGCCCCTTCGGTTTCGTTGGCAAGGTGGATATCGCCCGAGAGTATCTGGGCGGCCATATCGCGCGCTCGCCGCCATTCACGCGCGGACTTTCTGTGCAGTTGTGATCCATCGCACGCAAAACTGAACTGGCATGCATGGCGGCTGACACCCTGATACACCACGGAGCAAATGGTTCTTCCGTGATTTCCGGATTTCAGACGATGCAGAATGACCTCGGCCACGGCCAACCACCCGGCGACCGTTTCGCCGCGCGCCTCATAGTAGACCGCTTCGGCCAGGCACCCTTGTTCGCTTTCCACCTTGGCGGCTGCAGAGGTTGAGGCCACAAGGGCTGCGAACAATACAAGCAGCGCCGCCGTGAATTTGATCGTGCGCACATCGCCTCCTATGGCTTGCTGCCGATGGAGGCTGGGTGCGCGGCGAAGGCCGGCCTGGTGCGATGCCAGTCGGTGTCGCGCATGCGATTGACGCGCGCGGCCCGTCGTCTGGCGCCATCGCGCCACATGCCAATGCACGAGATGCGATTGGTACCAGGCGCGCCGCGCCGCCATTCAACCTTCACAGCGTCCACATGGCCGCGCGTTTCCCGGCACGTTCCTGACGCTCTGGCACTGGCGCGGTTAGCCGTTGTGGCCGCTGCCGCGCGCCGTGCGCGAATCTGCGCGCCAGATATCCGGATGGTCGGCTGCACCTTCGTTCTGAAGATCGTGCGCAGGAACTTCTGCAAGGCAAACATCGATGTTTCCTTCGTTCGTTCGCGCATCGCGTTCTGCGAGCGCCGTCTCAAACAGAGACGCGAAAGAAGATGCGCGCATTGAGAAATGTCGGTTGAAGTAAGACTTGGTAAACACTTTTCGCATCGCTGCAGCGCCGTTTCGCAGCAATTGCACGGCAAACAAAAGGCAGCATCCGTATTCGCACGTATTGCTTCTACGCGAATCTCCTTAGGGGAAATTCCGGTCTATTGATTCGTTTCAACCTTAACGATGCTTACACCGGCAAGTCGAAGTTCATTGCAATCGGAGTAAGCGAAATGACGATGACACTCAGTGCAGCGCGCAACGAAGAAATCATTCACGCTGGAAGTTTTGAAAGCAGCGGCATGTTCGAGAATGGCGAGCCGGTTACGCTTTCGGATTATCTGCGCACGATCTCGCGCACCGGCGTGCGCGTGGCCTTTGGCCGCGACGAAGTTATTTACGCGGAAGAAGAGCCCGCAGACAGCATCTACCGCATCATCAACGGAACCGTGAGGTTGTGCCGGTACACCGCTGACGGCCGGCGCCACATTGTGGAATTCCTTCTTCCTGGCGATCTCACCGGACTTTTGGAATGCGCCGATCATCCGGTTACCGCCGAAGCGGTCGATGAAGTTCACATGATCGTCTATCCGCGCAATGCCTTCGACAGGCTTGCCAGCGCAGAACCGAACATCCGCCGCCGCGTTCTGTGCCACCTGTCCTCGAATATTCTGGAAGCGCAGCGGCACCTTTTCGTCGTCTCCTGTCAGAACGCGAAGGAACGTGTTGCGTCCTTCCTGCTGCGCATGGCCGATCGCCTGGACGTGTTTCAGGGGCAGCGGCTCGATTTGCCGATGGGCCGGCAGGACATCGCCGATCACCTTGGCCTTACGGTCGAAACCGTGTGCCGCGCCATCACGCAACTGAAGGATCAGGGTCTGATTGTCGTGCCCAACAGCGGGCAGGTCATTCTGAAAAACGTTCGCGGATTGCAGGACATGTCGCTGGCCAATTGAGCGCTTGCCGACCGTTTTCGCCAGTTCAGGAGATTTCGCTGTGATCCCCATGATTTCCCCCGCCGCTGATAGTGCAGATTTTCTTTTTTGGGCAGCGATCTGCTGCGCGCTCGTCGGCTTCATCGGCAGCGGTCTTGCGATCTGGCTTTATGTGCGTGTCCGCAGGATGCGTGCGCGCCATGCAGCAGAGCGTCGCCAGTTTGACGCAGCACAGACATTGCGTGAGGCCCTGCTTGCGGGCATGGGCGAAAGCGTGATGCTGGTGCCAGGCAGCGGCACGGCATTCAGCTCGGGCCACGCGCCGGCGTTGCTGTCGGCCTGCCTCGAAGGCCCTGATGCCAAGCGCCTGGTTGCGTCGATGGACGCGTTGGTTCGCACGGAAGCGCCGTTCGAAGCGGTTGTCAGAACACCTTCTGCGGAATCGGTTTCGGTCCGGGGTGCCGCAATCGGTGGCCGTCCGGCCATTTTCCTGCGCAATCTCGGCGCCATTGATGTGAATATTGATTTTCGGGCGGTGCTTGAGTCGTTGCCGATGCCGGTCTGGATTCGCGGAGAAGATCTGTCTTTGCGCTGGGCCAATGCGGCGTTTTTGGAAGCCACGGGCAATGCGCGATTGCCGCAGGCGGTCGCGGCGCAGGCGGTCATCGAACGCTCCGAGCTGGAGCTGGCCACAACGGCGCGGGATTCCGGCACGGCCGTGGAAGCCAACCGCTACACCATGATCGCCGGCAAGCGCCGTGCGCTGGCCATCAGCATGGCGCGTCTGCGTGATCGTTCCGTTATGGCGGTGGCCCGCGACATCACCGATGTGGCGCAGGCCGAAGCGAAGCTGAAGCTCAATCTGGAAGCCGTCGCCGACCTGCTCGATGGCATTCCCTCCGCAATCGCCATCATCGCGGCGGATATGCGCGTCACTACCGCCAACTCAGCATTTGCGACGCTGTGGGGACTGGAGGAATCCTTCCTTGAAACCCGGCCGTCGCTGTCTGACGTGATTGAGCGACTGCGCGAATCCCGTCAATTGCCGGAGCAGATGGATTTCCCCGCGTGGAAAGCCGAATTCCTGGCGAAGCTGGAAACTTGCCGCGAGCGCAGCGAAGAGCAGTGGTATTTGCCCGGTGGCCGCAGCGTGAGGATTGTCATTCATCCGCATCTGCTGGGCGGCGTCTATCTGGTGATTGAAGACATCAGCGAGCGTCTGGGTCTGGAATCGGCATATCGCCTCCTGTCGCAGGTGCAGCGCGCCACGCTGGATGCAATGGATGATGGCATCGCCATCTTCGGCCCCGATAGCCGCATCGTTCTGCACAATCGCGCGTTCGCCTCCCTGTGGCAGCTTGGTGAGGATGCACTATCCAGCCATCCCTCCATTGCGGGCATTGCTCGGCTGGTGCAGGTGAAATTTGGCGCGGACAGCATCTGGAACATGGTCCTTGCTGGTGCAACGGCCGAAGAGCCCGAACGCTGCAACGATTGGGGGCGCATCATGCGCGCTGATGGCCGCGTGCTGTCGCTGACGATGTCGCGCCTTCCCAACGGCGCCACCATGGCCACCTTCGCCGATGTCACGGATCTGGAACGCTTCGAAGAACTCAAGCGGGAGAGCAACCATGCAGCCTGAAAAAATTGGTATGGGCCAACGCCTCGCGTATTCGCAGACGCCGCGCGAACGCCACCGCAGCCTCTGGCCGTTTGCTGCCCGCGAGACAGCGCAGCGCTCGCATGCCCTTCCTGGAACGCCGGGCAGAGTGATCATCGTCAACGGTCACCCCGATCCGCGCGCGGAACGGTTTTGCGCCAGTCTGTGCCACAATTACGCGGCAGGTGTGGAAGCGGCAGGTGGTGAAGCGCACACAATCTCACTCGGACTTTTTCCGTCGCTATTCGAAAGTGATGGATGCGTCACGAATGATCCCGCGCTTGCCACCGCGCGCAACCTGGTGAGCGGGCCCAATCAGAACGTGGTTGTGGTGTTTCCCTTGTGGCTTGATGCCCCGCCTGCGATCGTCACGCGCTTTTTTTCAGATAACGCGGCCAGTCGCTTATGCATCGCGCGCGTGGTCATAACGATGGGATTGCCCGCGTTGATGTATCGGTCAAGGTTCCAGAAGCGCGATGGACAGGGACAATTCCGCTTGCCCGGCTGCGGAGTGATTGCCGCAAAGAGCGTGGATTTGGTCGGCAGTATCGACGCGCTCGGCGAGGCGGAGCGGACTGAATGGTTGCAAAAAGCGCATGGCTGGGGCCAGCAGCCTCTGCGCGAAACGCATAGTTACGGGGCCAAGACAAAAATCCTTGGGCCGCAATAAGCGCTAAGTTCCCTAAAGTACTCAGACTTTTTTACTCAATATTGGAGGTTATCCATTTCCCGCAGTTACAAGTTGTAATAGTATCCTTAGTTGAGGGATTTAGTCGGATATACGTCGTAGCGGACATGCAGGCATTTGCTTTTGCCTCCGACGCAGACGCGCTGTTTACCGCACTGATTGCAACAGCGGTTGACGGCATCATCGTGATCGACGCGGATGGTATCGTGCGCGTTTATAACGCCGCGTGCGAAACGCTGTTTGGCTACTCCGCGCAGGACGTCATTGGCAACAATATCGGTATGCTCATGCCGCCCTCGCACCGTGAACATCACGATGGACATCTGGGTCGGTACTTGCGCACGGGCGAGCGGCACGTCGTGGGCATTGGGCGCGAGGTCACGGGACAGCGCAAGGATGGCAGTACGTTTCCGATGTATCTGTCTGTTGGCGAGGGTTCGCTCGATGGCGAGCGCTACTTCGTGGGTATCGCTCACAATCTCACCGAAGAAAAGCGCGCCAGTGAAGTGGTCACTGATCGCGAAGCGCGCTTGCGCTCCATTCTGGATACGGTGCCCGATGCCATCATCACCATAGATGATGTCGGCCAGATCGAATCCTTCAGTCGCGCTGCCAGTCTCCTGTTCGGCTATGCGGACGAGGAAGTCATTGGCCAGAACGTCAAGATGCTGATGCCGGAGCCCTATCGCAGCCAGCACGACCGCTACCTCCAGAATTACCGGACCACAGGCGTCAAGCGCATCATTGGTATCGGGCGCGTCGTTGTGGGGCTGCGCAAGGATGGCAGCACATTTCCGATGGAGTTGGCAGTAGGCGAGGTGGCCGGTCCGCGCCGCCTCTTCACCGGCTTTGTGCGCAATATCACCGACCGGCAGGGCACTGAGCTGCGCCTGCAGGAATTGCAGGCCGAACTGCTCCATGTCTCCCGCCTGAATTCGATGGGCCAGATGACAGCGGCCATTGCGCATGAATTGAACCAGCCACTCACGGCCATCACCAACTATGTCAACGCAGCGCGACGCACATTGGCATCGAAGGGCGAAGCCGCACAGACCGCGGCCATCGATCGCGCTCGCGACATGATGGAAAAGGTGGCTGATCAAACATTGCGGGCTGGCGGCATCATTCGCAATCTGCGCGACTTTGTTGAAAAGCGCGATAGCGAGAAAACGATCGAGGATATGAACAAGGTCGTGGAGGAAGCGCTGGCCCTCAGCATGGTGGGAGCGGCGGGCGCGAACGTGAAAATCCGCCTGGAGTTCGATCCGGTATTGCCGCCCGTTTTCATCGGACGTATTCCGATACAGCAGGTACTCATCAACCTGATCCGCAATAGTCTGGAAGCGATGGCGGCATCCCGACGGCGTGAACTCACCATCGCAACGGCCACGGATGGCGAGGGCGCCTTGCACGTCACCGTCAGCGATACCGGGCCGGGGCTTCCCGAAGAGGTGGCCAGCAAGCTCTTTCAGCCCTTTGTCTCCACCAAAAGCAAAGGCATGGGCATCGGCCTGAGCATTTGCCAGTCGATCGTGGAGAATAATGGGGGACGAATCTGGCTGCATAAGAATGACGGGCAGGGGGCATCGTTTCGCATCAGACTCCCGCTCGCAGTCGAGGATGGAGCGCCGGTATGACGGGTAAGCAGATTGTCATTGTGGTGGACGACGATGTGGATGTGCGCGAGTCTCTGCGCGCCCTTCTCGAAAGCTCGGATTATGCGGTTCGCGTCTATTCAACCGCGAAGGCGTTTCTCGCTGAAAAGCAGCCGCTGGACGCATGCGTCGTCGTTGATATCCGCATGCCGGAAATGGACGGGCTGGAGATGCAGGAAGAAATGAACCGCCGCGGCATTGAAATGGCCGTCGTCGTCATGACGGGCCACGGTGATGTGCCGCTGGCGGTCCGCGCCATGAAGGCGGGTGCCATCGACTTTCTAGAAAAGCCATTCGAGGAGGCGACCATCCTGACCAGCGTGGAACGTGCGCTCAGACTCGCCGGACAGCGCCGCGATCAGAGCGCGGAGGCCCGTGCCGCGCAAGAGCTTCTGTCGCTGCTGACGCCGCGCGAGAAAAACGTGCTCGAACAGCTTGTCGCCGGGCGGTCGAACAAGGTGGCGGCCTATGAGCTTGGCATTTCGCCGCGTACGATAGAGATCCATCGCGCGCGCATCATGGACAAGATGCAGGCCGGAAGCCTGTCGGATCTGGTACGCATTTCGCTTGCGGCATCACGGGGAAATGCCCCATCCAACGGACTCCACGCATAGGGGAATCCGCGTAAGCGTTCACCCGAATATTAGCGATTCGTTCTCTGTGCCACATTTCCTCACCGCTTGCGTTTGAAGCGGCGGTGCGGGGGATGGCGGCGTGTTTCGGCCTGACCAGGCTCCCCACCTTGATCCTGGGTATTGGACAAATTGGGGAGAAACCTCATGCGCATTCTGATCGTAGAAGACGATGTTGCCCTGGCTTCCGGCATGGAGCTTTTGCTGCGCCGCACCGCATCAGCCGTCCACATCGCCCATGATGGCGAAGAGGGACTGGATCTGGCGAAACGCGAGGATTACGACGTCATCCTGCTCGATGTCCGCCTGCCGGATGTTGACGGCCTCAAGGTTTTGAAGAATCTCCGTTCCGGCAAGATCGATACACCCGTCATTTTCCTGTCGGGTGATGCGACGCTGGATACGCGCATTGCTGCACTCACCGGCGGCGCCGATGATTACATGACCAAGCCCTTCCATCGCGAAGAGCTGCTGGCCCGTATCAATGCCGTCGTGCGGCGCTCCAAATCCTATTCGCATTCGCGAATCGAAGCGGGCGCCGGTGTTGTGCTCGATCTGGATGCCAAGACGGCGGCGGTCAACGGCCAGACCATTGGCCTGACCTCCAAGGAATACCAGATGCTCGAAGCGTTGGCGCTGCGCAAAGGCGCAACGCTTTCCAAGGAAGCGCTGCTCAACCATCTCTATGGCGGTATGGATGAGCCGGAGCAGAAGATCATTGATGTGTTCGTCTGCAAGTTGCGCCGAAAGCTCATGGATGCGACGGGCGCGCATTGCATCAAAACGGTGTGGGGCCGCGGGTACCAGCTCAACACCGCCCCTGCCGCACTCGCGGCGTAAGGGCAAAGGCCGGGTGACGCTTCTCTCCCCCGTAGCGCCACCTGGCCCCCCCCGTTTTATAAATACGGGGACGTTATACTTAGGTATAAATACAGGGACGTTATACTTAATTGACGCTGCCTGCGCTCGCAGACTAAAGTCATCACATGGCGCGAATGGCAAGAGTCGTGGCACCGGGCGTGCCGCATCATGTGACGCAGCGGGGCAACCGGCGTCAGAAGGTCTTCTTCCGCGAAGAGGACTATGCGCTCTACAAAGAGCTTCTCATCGAAGGCTGCCGCGCTGCGCGGGTGGAGGTTTTGGCCTGGTGCCTGATGCCCAACCATGTCCACCTGATCCTTGTGCCGAAGGATGAAGACGGTTTGCGCGCCGCGCTGGCGGAGGCGCACCGCCGCTATACGCGCCACATCAATTTGCGGGAGGGCTGGCACGGGTTTCTGTGGCAGGGACGTTTCGCGTCCGTCGCGGTGGATGAAAATCACCTCATGGCTTGCGCCCGCTACGTCGAGCTCAATCCGGTGCGCGCGAAACTGGTGCGGCGTGCACGCGATTGGCGTTGGTCGAGCGCGCGGGCGCATCTGGACGATCGCGCCGATGGATTGGTCGATCCGCGCAAACTCCTACGGCTCGTTGACGACTGGAAGGATTTTCTGGGCGAGGGACTTGATGCGCCCATGCTGGAGGCAATCCGCAAGGGCGAACGCACCGGTCGCCCTTTGGGGTCAGCACGTTTCATCGCGAAGCTGGAATCCCGTTTGGGCCGCACGCTCGCGCGCCAGAAACCCGGTCCCAAGCCGCGCAAACGAAAGGCGAAGAAGGCGTAATCCGGCCTCGTTTTTTGGGATCAGGATTTTTGATCGTTGTGCGTTTCGCCATCGTCCAGCGAACGCGCGCGCGGCAGGCTCCATCCGCGGCGAATGGCGAACATGCGCAGGCTGAAGCAAACCAGAGCCGCCAAAATCGCCGTTGCCGCGGCAGGCGCGCCGAGAATATGACCTGTGACCACGATCACGGCGGCGGTAAGTGCCGCCAGTGCATAGATTTCAGCCCGCAGCACGTTGGGAACTTCAGCAACGAGAATGTCGCGCGCCATGCCGCCGCCGATCCCTGTCAGCATTCCAAGCAGGGCCGCCATGACGGGGTCCAAACCATACGCAAGTGCCTTCTGTGTTCCGGAAACGGCGAACAGTGCAAGTCCGGCAGCGTCGAAAACCAGCACCGCACTGCCGATTTTCCGGATTGTCGAAGACCAGTAGAACGTGACCAATCCGGCAAGTGCAGAGACGCCGAGATAACGCCAGTCCGCGATTGCGCCAGGCGGTATTGAGCCGATCAGAACGTCGCGCGTGATGCCGCCAAAATTTCCTGCGGCGAACGACAGAACCAGAATCCCGAAAAGATCGAGCCGTCGCTTTATCCCGGCCGTCGCGCCGCTGATCGCGAACACGAATGTACCGGCTAGATCAAGCACCAGTAAGAACATCTTCGGCTCAGACCGTTCGGTTCCAGTTCAAGCGCAAATCCGCCGGTGCGTTCGCGCTGCTCGTCGATTGCTATCCCACCCTGCGCAGATAGGCGAGGCTTGCTTCCACACTTGGCCAGAAGGGTTCCGGTGGGAAGTCGTGCTCCACGAAGAAATATTCCGCGCCCGCCTTTTCCGCCGCCGCGATCAGGGCAGGCATGTCGAGCGCGCCGGAGCCGACATCGGTCATCGAGCCATCAGGCTTCCAGTCCTTCAGGTGAATGAGCTTTACGCGATCTTTCATGGCGTCCATCACCGCCTTCGGGTCTTCGCCGCCAACTTTCAGCCAATAAACATCGAGTTCGAAGAACACGAGCGCCGGATCGGTTTCGGAAACGAGAATGTCGAAGGGGCGCGCACCGTCGCTCGCTTCGAATTCAAAATTGTGGTGGTGATAGGCAGTTCGAACGCCTTCGTCCTTCGCGCGCTTCGCGAATGCTGTCAGAACCGAAACCACGTTCTTCCAGTCGCGCTGTTCGGGCGTCACATAGGGCATCACGATGAAGCGGCAGCCCAGCGTTTTCGCCATCGCCATCACCGCATCCGGCCGCTCCGCCATGTCGGCAAGGCCCACATGGGCGGAGGGACAATCCAGCCCGACATCGCGCATGCGCGCGGCAAAGCCTGCAAAGTCCGCATCAAGCGGCGCCGCGAATTCCACGGAGTCGTATCCTGCAGCCTTGATCTGTTCGAGCGTGCGCAGCGGATTCTTCGCGAAGGGTTTGCGCAGCGTATAGAGCTGTATGCCGATGGGCCGCATGGGTCAGATTGCTCCCTGTTCGAGAAGGTCGGCGGCATGGTTTGCCGCGCGCGCGCTCAGTGCCATATAGGTGAGCGACGGGTTCATGTTCGCGCTCGATGTCATCGCCGCGCCGTCTGAGATGAAGAGGTTGGGCACCTCATGCGCCTGGCACCAGCCGTTCAGCACGGACGTTTTCGGGTCGCGGCCCATGCGCGCCGTGCCCATTTCATGGATGCGGTCGCCCGGGGGCGTCAATTTCGCGCCGGCTTCTTCCCATGGCGTGATATCCACGCAGCCCGCCACGCGCAGCATCTCCGCCGCATCTTTCGCCGCTTCGCGCATCATCGCGTATTCGTTCTTCCCGTGTGCTGCGTCGATCACCGGAACGGGCATGCCCCATTGATCGGTGCGCTTGCTGGATAGCGTCACGCGATTGTCCGGATTGGGCAAAACCTCACCGAACGGCATCAGTGAGAGGCTCCATGGCTTCTTGCCGATGTCGTCGTCTTCGCGTTCCGCGCCGCCCAGAACGCGCGCCTCGATGCGCCGCGTGCGCCCCGCGCCGCCCTGCAGGCCAAAGCCGCGCAGATAGGGCTTTTCGTGTTCGGTGGTGTGTGCATAGCGCGGAATATAGATACCGGTCGGCCGTTCGCCCGGATCGTGCACATCGTTGAAGCCGGGATAGCGGCCGACGATGGCATCGCAGCTCACATGATCCATCAGATTGCGGCCCACCTGATCGCTGCCGTTTGCTAGCCCGCGCGGAAACGCATCGGAAATGGAATTCAGCAGGATTGCTGCCGAGTTGATCGCCGATGCGTTGAGGAATATGAGCCGCGCCTGATAGACCGAGTGTTCCTTTGTCACCCGGTTCGCCACGCGTACACCTGTGGCGCGGCCTGACGCGGCATCGTATTCAACCCCCTGCACGATGGCATCGGTGATGATGGTGAGATTGCCAGTGTTCTTCGCGGCGGGCAGCGTTGCCGAAAGCGACGAGAAATAGCCGCCGAGCGGGCAGCCGTGAACGCAGCGCATCCGCTGCTCGCAGCGTTTTCGGCCAAGGTCCATATGTGTCTTCGTCACGCGGCTCAATTGCGCCGCGCGCCCGATAATCATGCGCCGCGTGGGAAAGGCTGCCTCGATCTTCTCTTTCGCGGCTTCCTCAACGCAGTTCAGATCGTAAGGCGGCAGGAAGTCGCCATCGGGAAGATGCGGAATCTCTTCGTAGCTGCCGGAGATTCCGGCGAACGCCTCCACATGATCGTACCATTCCGCCAGATCGTCATAGCGGATCGGCCAATCGACGCCATGTCCGTCTTTCAGGTTGGATTCGAAATCCTGCGGCGCAAGGCGATAGGACTGCCGCCACCAGGTCAGCGAACGGCCGCCAAGATGATAGCCGCGTATCCAGCGATAGGGCTTTCCCGGCGCGGTTTCATAGGGATAGTCGTGATCGCTCGCCCAGAATTTGCGGTTGGAATTGAATAGCGCATAGGCCACACCCTCATAGTAGGGATAGTGCAGGTTGCGTTCTTCCAGTGGCACCTGATCGTCGCGGCGGCGAAGCTGCGCGGCAAGATCGTGGCTGTAGTCTGCGCCATGTTCGATGTTCGGTCCGCGTTCCAGCATCAGGACCTTGAGTCCGCGCTCGCACAGTTCCTTGGCGGCCCAGCCGCCGCTGATGCCGGAACCCACAACGATAGCGTCGAATGGCATGGTGTTACCTCAAGCGCGTCTTCAGGCGTTTGGATCAAACTGTAAGATGGCATGGCGAAGCGCCGCAATCGGGTCTTCGCGGGGAATGAACTCGTGCCCCACCCAGCGGCTGTAACCCAGGTGGCGCAAGGTGCCGGCGATACCGTGCCAGTTGATTTCCTGCCGGTCGTCCAGATCGCGCCGCCCCGGTGCGCCCGCCGTGTGGATATGCCCGATCAGATCGAAGTTTGCCTTGATGGTGCGGATCAGATCGCCCTCCATCAGCTGCATGTGATAGCCGTCGTAAAGCAGCTTCAATGTGGGCGATCCGGCGCGCCGCGCAATCTCCGCGCCGAACGCGGTATGGTCGCAATGATGCCCCGGATGATCGACCTTGCTGTTCAGCAGTTCGAGCAGAAGCTGCACGCCCGCCTGTTCGGCATGGGCAATCACTGGCGCGAGACCTTCCACGCAAGCCGCAATTGCCGCGTCATCGTCGTTACCGGCTTCTTCCCGCGATCCAGCAAAAACGATCACCGCTTCTGCGCCGCCCGCAGCCGCCATATCGATGTTGCGCCGGACTTCATCGCGCAAGGCTGAATGCCGTGCCGGATTGTTGAAGCCTTTTTCGAGTGTGTGGCCCGTCACGGTCACGACGGAAAGCCCGCAATCTCTGGCCAGCGGCCATAGCGCTTCCGGCAGCATCTCCACGCCTCTCGCACCCGCCTTCGCGGCGTCGCGCAACACTGCTTTTGGCTCCACGTCGCGGCCATAGGTGAATGACCACCAGGCAAAACTCTGCCGCATCAGGGTTCGTCCGTGTGCAAGGGCGTCCATTTGCCATCGGCGGCGGCGCTGCGCACGCTCGCATCGATGAAACGCATGCCGTCGATTCCGTCTTCGATGCCGGGTACAGCCAGGGCACCTGCGTTCGCGGCGCGTTTTTCCTTATGCGCGCGCACAAGCTCTGCCGCATCCGAATAGATTTGTGCGAAACCTTCCAGATAACCTTCGGGATGTCCCGCCGGAATACGTGTTGCCGCTATGGCGGCGGGCGAAAGTCCGGGGCCGCCCCGGCGCAGGATTTGCGGCGCTTCCCCCAGCTTCGCAAAGCGCAAAAGGTCCGGCTCTTCCTGCGCCCATTCGAGCGATGCGTTTTCGCCGTAGATGCGCAGTCGCAAACCGTTCGCCGAACCGATGGCAATCTGGCTTGCCCACAATTGCCCGCGCGCGCCGCTTGCCCAGCGCAGGCGAATTTGCACATCGTCATCCAGCCTGCGTCCGGCGACGAAGCGTGATGTTTCTGCGCTCACCGCGTCGGCCCGTTCACCGATGACAAAGCAGGCAAGATGATAGGCATGCGTCCCGATATCGCCCAGCGCGCCGCCTGCGCCCGCGCGTTCAGGATCGCCGCGCCAGTCCGCCTGCTTGTTTCCAGAGAGATCGCGCGCCAGCCAGTCTTGTGCATATTCGGCCTGCACCACGCGGATCGCGCCCAGATCGCCGCGCGCCACCATCGCGCGCGCATGGCGTACCATCGCGTATCCGGAATAATTGTGTGTCAGAACGAAGGGTGTGCCGCTCCTTCGCACCGTGTCTTCCAGCGCCAGCGCATCGGCAAGGCGTGATGTCAGCGGCTTGTCGCAGATCACGGCGATACCGGCCTCCAGAAAGGCGCGGGTAGGGCCGTGGTGCATGTGGTTCGGCGTCACGATGGTGACAGCATCGATGCGGTCGCCGCGCGCCGCTTCTTCTTTCGCCATGCTTTGCCAGTCGCCATAAGAGCGGTCTTCCGCAAGGCCGAGCGATTGGCCGAACGCACGCGAGCGTGCAGCATTGGAACTGAAAGCGCCTGCCACAAGTGTCCATTTGTCATCGATGCGCGCGGCCATGCGATGCACCGCGCCAATGAAGGCGCCATCGCCGCCGCCGACCATGCCAAATTTCAGGCGCATGTCAGCGGTCAAGACCGAGCATCCTGCGATTGGCGGCGGCGTCGGTTCCCGTCGCCACGAAATCGTCGAAACTTTTGCCCGTGGCGCGGATCATGTGATCGCGGATGAAGGGTGCGCCCTCGCGCGCGCCGTCAGCCGAATCCTTGAGCGCGCATTCCCATTCCAGCACCGCCCAGCCTTTGTAATCGTACTGCGCGAATTTGGAGAAGATGGCCTTGAAGTCGATCTGTCCGTCGCCCAGCGAGCGGAAGCGGCCCGCGCGACTTTTCCACGGCTGATAGCCGCTAAACACGCCTTGCCTCCCGCTCGGGCGGAATTCGGCGTCCTTCACATGAAACATCTTGATGCGTTCGTGGTAGAGGTCGATGTATTCCAGATAGTCCAGCTGCTGCAGCATGAAGTGGCTGGGATCGTAAAGCAGGCATGCGCGCGCATGATGGTCCACGCGATCCCAGAACATCTCGACCGTCGCGCCATCGAACAAATCCTCGCTGGGATGCACCTCGTAACACAGATCGACTCCCGCCTCGTCAAAGGCATTGAGGATCGGCCGCCAGCGCCGCGCCAGTTCATCGAACGCTTCTTCTACCAACCCAGCGGGCCGCTGCGGATAGGGATAGAAGTAGGGCCATGCCAGCGCGCCCGAGAACGTCACATGCGCGGGCAAACCGAGGCGTTTCGATGCCTTGGCACCCATCAGTACTTGTTGAACGGCCCATTCCTGCCGCGCTTTCGGGTTGCCGCGCACCGCGTTCGGCACGCCGCCGTCGAACATCTCGTCATAGGCAGGATGCACCGCCACAAGCTGGCCCTGCATGTGCGTGGAGAGTTCGGAAATCTCGATTCCGGCATCGGCGAGTGTTCCGCGCACCTCGTCGCAATAGGCGTCGCTCTCGGCGGCCAGTTTCAGGTCGAACAGGCGGCGGTCCCATGTCGGAATTTGCACACCTTTGTAGCCAAGCTCTGCCGCCCAATGGGCGATGGCTTTCAGGCTGTTGAAGGGGGCCTCATCCGAGGCGAACTGCGCAAGAAAAATAGCCGGACCCTTCATGTGCTCTCCTGTCTCGTTCCTTGCGGGTCGTTGCCCGCCGGCTTGAGGCAGTAACCTAGCATGCGTCCGGTGTTTGACGAGATGCCGCGTCGAAATTCGTCGGCGAGGAAAGGGTCAGAAGAGCAATCAGCGCGCGACGATGAGCTTCAGCAGCCAGTTGCTCGAATCGCTCGAGGAGAGCGCCGCACGATATTCGAGCGAAAGGTCTGCGCGGCTGTTGGCGGCATGCGCATAATCATCAACGTCATACCAGCGGCTTAACGTCAGTCCGCCGCCCAGTTCGGCCGTGGAATGGTCCACAGGGCCGTCTTCGCTGTACTGCGTTGAGAACACCGCATGCGGCGTGAGCGTGGTCGCCTCTCCCAGGCGGAATCTCCACCCTTGATGCACCTCTGCGAAGGCTGAGAAGAAGTGATGGCTGCCCGGAATGTATGCCAGATCGCCATAGAAGGTCGTGTAATTCCAATTGTCTGCGAAGGGGTCGAGATCGACTCCACGGCCCCAGAAATAGCCCGCGCGGCCAAGCCAGCCATCGCGCGTGTTGCTGCCGGATTTGATGAGGCGCTCCGCTGAAAGGCGAAGGTCGATTGTGCTGATCGGCTTGAAACGCGCACCAAGGCCGAATTGCAGCGAATGGGAATCATACGTCAGCGAGTCTGGCTTGAACGAGAAATAGGTGCGCGCGTAAAGGTCGAGCTTGCGCTCGGGGAAATCGCCGAGAATTGGGCGCCATCCGATTTCCGCGCCAGCCTGGCTGGTGAACAGCGTGCCATTCGCCACCGAGAACAGGTTGCTTCCGCCGGACGAACGATAGCTCAGAAAGCCTGTTGCGTAGAATGCACGATCAAGCTCTTCGATCTCACGCTCCACGCGATGCATCCGCTTGGCAAGCTCAAGTTTCTCGGCATCCGTTGCCTGCGGGTAGCGGGGCTTGTTGGCACGCACGGCGCGGAATGCGTCGGATGCGCGCGCAAGCTGCCCGCTGTCTTTCAGTGCATAGGCTTCGTCTTCCAGCAGCGCGAACTTTGAGGGATCCGCCTTGAGTGCCGCTTCGAATGTGTCAGCCGCCTCGCGATTGCGCCCTGCATTGCGATAGGCATAGGCGAGTGCAAAGAGAATATTGGCATTGTCGGGCGCCAGGCCACGCCCGGCTTCAAGATCGGTCAGTGCTTCGGCGTCGCGGTGCATCCGCTGCAGGAGGATGGCACGTTCAAGGCGAAGATAGGCCGCGTCGCTTGCCGCGATCTTGGCATTGAGGTCCGAGAGTTTTTCCGCATCGCTCTGGCTCGTTGCGGCAGGCGGCAAGGTGTCGGCGGCCTGGGCGGTGCTGTTCATGCTCCGCATCCCGGCCACCAGTGCCAGCAGGACGATTGCGACCTTGGCCGCAGACGTCTTGCGCCGCACCACGGTAAAGGTGGGAAAGCTGTGCGAAGTCTTGTCCCATTTGAGGGCGCGGCCTGATATCAGGCTGAACACATATTGGCGCAGCGCCCGCAGGAAGGCGCGGAAACTGATCCAGTTGCTGGTTATGACCCGCAAGGGCGACAGCGCCACATAGCGGCGCCCATGCGCATACCAGACAAACAGGCCACGGTGCAGAAGTCTGTTAAGCATAAGGCCGAGGTTGATCATCACGACAGTCCAAACCCATGGGGCTGCAATGACCGGAGGAAGCGTCGGAAACCCGGCCACATAATTCATCGCGATGATAGCTAGCACGATCTGGATCACCAAGACGTAAGCAAAGATCGCGGCGGGCGCGGCAAACAGGATTTTGCGGTCGCGCCACAGAAAGTATTTTTCGGCCAGCGTTCCGTGCCACCCCACCTGGTGCCATCCCATGAAGCTGATGCCCAGCATCCAGCGAGCCTTCTGGCGCACCGCCGTACGGATGGTATTCGGAAAATACTCTTGTGTGGCAACGAGTTCGCGTTTCATCTGGATCACGGTGCGCTTGCTGAACCAGGGGGAGCCCAGATAGGGCATATCGGCCCGGTAGCGGATGAAGCGCGACCGGAAGCCCAGCCGCGTCACTGCCTGCGCAAGGTCATAGTCTTCGGTTAACGACGCCCGGTTGAAGATTTCGCCCTTGCGGGCCTCCATCAGGGCGTCCAGCGCGTCGCGGCCCAGAGCCGTGCCGACACCTGCCGAAGGTGTCATGCCCGAGATCGTCGAGCGCACGACCAGATCCTTGGAATGCCATTCCGCGAATTCGTCCATGTAATGACAGGCGACGAAATCGCGCGGATTTCGCGGCAGCGACAACACCGGAATCTGGATCATGCCGCAGGTTTCAATGTACCAGTTCATGAGCTTCAGTTCGAAGGCATGCACCACGTCTTCGGCATCGTGGTTCACGAAGAATTCGAAGCGCTCGCCAAGTGTCTTTTCCTTCTCAAGCGCCGCGCGCACGAGCTGGTTCAGGCAGTCGGCCTTGGTGGTTGGTCCCGGGCGGTCGGTCACCACGCAGCAGACATTGCGGTGATCCAGTGCCGCCGCTTCCACTTCTGCAATGGTGGCCGGGTCGTTGGGATAGGTGCCGACGAAGATATAGTAGTTGCGATACTCCTGAAACGATGCGGCAACATCGAGCATGTGTCCGATCACGCCGCTTTCGTGCCATGCAGGGATCAGGATGGCCGCCAGCTTCTCCGGTTTGCGACGCATGGCGAGTGTGGCGGGGCGGCGGTCGCCAACCACCCAGCGCGAGAGCAATACGATCCAGTAGAGAAGGTCGAGCAGCATGTCGTCCGTGCTCGAAACCAGAATGATAACCGCCGCGACGGCAAAGGCGATCTGCACATAGTGCCAGTACTGCAGCAGATCCTGGCTGTGCGCCGTTAGCCATGTGATGTCGAGGGGGATCATTCCAGAGCCCCGACACACGGCGGGTGCGCCGCCGTCAGGCGCCCGCGTGCATTCCTGCGTCCTCTATGTGATCCGGTATTGCCCAGCACCATCGACCCCACCCGCACGCCGCGCCGTATCGAGAAAACGGCAACGCCCGGCCTTGTGGCGGTACTGCTAGTGTTCGCTTCCTGAACTGCTGATGAACCGCGCGCCGCGTCCGCCGTTCAGGAACGGCGATAGCGCAGCGATTTCCGTGGCATGGCGCGGTGGATCACCCTGTCACACCCGCGTGATGCGCGTGGAGACCCAGCTCGCCGAAAGCGAAAGTTGAACGCGGCGTGTATGGCACGCATCTCACGGCAGTTGGCGCGGTTCGAAAAAGACGGTGGTCCGTGGAAGGCGTAACGTATTCAGATTTCCCCGGATTGTCGCGGCAGCGGGAAGGTGCATCATGCGCCGATGCGCAAAATGTCCCGCAAGCCGCCTTCGCGCGAACCCATACCTGCCGCCCTGCGGCTGGATGGGCGGTCTCTTGCGGGCCTGCAGGAGCAGATCCGGCAGCGCATGATTGATGCGATTCTGGATGGATTGTTCGCGTCCGGGCGCAAGCTGCCTTCCACGCGCGCGCTGGCGCAGCATCTGGGTGTGGCGCGCAACACTGTCGTTCTGGCGTTCCAGCAGCTTGCGGCAGACGGCTATATCATCGCGCGCGAGCGCAGCGGCCTCTTCGTCAACGAGGAAATGGTCAAGGGCCGCCGCGCCATTTCCCGTGTCGGCGGTCGCACCGAGGCGTCACACTCCACGGTCTGGAGCGACAAGATCAAAGGCGGCGTCACCGAAACAGATGCGCAGCGCGTGCCGCCGGACTGGCACAAATATCCGTTTCCCTTTCTGGAGGGGCGCTTCGATCCGGCGCTCTTTCCTGTTGATGAGTGGCGTGAGGCCAGCCGCCTTGCATCCCGGGCCAGCGAGATTCAGCATTGGGTCTCCGATCCGGGTGAAGCAGACGACCCGCTTCTGATCCGCGAGATTTGCACGAAGGTTTTGCCCCGCCGCGGGATCCATGCGCAGCCCGGCGAAATTCTGATTACCGCGGGCGCGCGGCAGGGCCTGCATCTGGTGGCGGAAATCTTCGCCGATGGTGCCAGCACCGTTGCGCTGGAAGAACCAGGCAATCCTGCCATGCTCGCGCTGCTGAAGCGGCGTGGCGCGCGGCTTGTGCATCAACCGGTCGATGACAACGGCCTCATCGTCGATGATGCATTGAACGGTTGCGGGCTTGTTTACACCACACCTAGTCACCAGCGTCCCACCGGTGTTGTCATGTCGCTGGCGCGGCGAGAGCAGTTGCTGGCAAGGGCACACAGCAGCGATTTCATCGTCATCGAAGACGATTTCGAATGCGAATCCAGCTATCAGGATGATGCTCTTCCCGCCTTGCGCGGCATGCCGGGCGGCGAACGTGTCATCTATGTGGCCAATCTGTCGCGCGTGCTCGCGCCGGGCCTGCGCCTTGGCTATATCGTGGCCCCGCCGGATGTGATTGTTGAAGCGCGCCGTCTGCGCACGCTTCTCACGCGGCATCCGCCGCTCAACAATCAGCGCACCGCCGCCTATTTCATTTCGTTGGGGCATTACGATGCCACCATGCTGCGCATCGGACGCGAGCTTCATGCCCGGCTGATCGCATTGCGCGATGGACTCAATCACTATCTGCACCAGTCCATTGCCATTGCGCCGGTACGCGCAGGCACAACGATCTGGGTGGAAGGTCCGCGCGATCTGGATGCCCGCGATATCGCGCGCGCCGCCGAAGCGCGTGGCGTTCTGATAGAACCTGTCAGTGCCTACTATGCCGCCGGCAGGCCACCCGCGCACATTTTCCGCATGGGTGTCACAGGGATTACGGGCACACGCATCCGCAGCGGCGTGGAGACACTGGCCGAAACCATCAAGGAAATGGCCGATGGCTCAACCCCGCGTCTGGATATGGCGCGGCGCGAATGGTTGCGGGGGGATGATCTTCGCCGGGCAATGTCGGGCGCCACTCTTCTATATAGGACCGTCTATGGCGAACCCTGCACCATCGAGTTGCGCCGCGATGGCCGCATGATCGGCCGTTCGGGCTTCGCCAACGAAGACCGCGATGAAGGACGCTGGTGGATCGAGGATGATTTGTGGTGCCGCCAGTGGTCCGACTGGGCCTATGGCGAAACCAGCACTTTCCTCACCCGCATTCTTGGTGACCGCATTCAGTGGTTCAGCCAGGATGGCAAGCTGCGGGATAGCGCCATCATCGTCACGGCCAAAGAATAGTGTTTAATTTCAGGTAGTTACACAGTTCCTCGACATCTGTCTGTGGTCCAGATGCACCTGTTCGCGCTATCCGTTCCGCAATCTGGCACCAAAGAATGTCCAAACTGGACCTAGGTCCGATGCCGCCCGGCCCTCATGCTGCGTGCAGATTGGGGAGTTCTGCGTGCGCACATTCTCGATAGCCGGTTTGCAACTCGATGTTGGCAAGGGTGACAACGTCGCCCGCATCTGCGCCGAAATACGCGCTGCCAAGAAGCGCCTGCCATGGGTCGATATGATCGTGGTTGGCGAACTCTCCGCCTATGGCCCTGCCACCACGAATGCTGAACCGCGGGATGGACGTGCGGAAAGCGAATTTCGCTCCGTCGCGCGCGAGATGAATGTGTGGCTAATCCCTGGTTCCTTGTTCGAACGCAGCGGCGACGTCATCTACAATACAACGCCCGTGATCGCGCCGGATGGCTCCATCGTCACGCGCTATCGCAAAATGTATCCTTTTTATCCTTATGAGGAAGGTGTCACGCCAGGTGATGCGTTCGGCGTATTCGATGTTCCGGGCGTGGGGCGCTTTGGCCTGTCCATCTGCTATGATATCTGGTTCCCCGAGATCACGCGCACGCTGGCGTTTCAGGGCGTAGAGGTCGTTATCAATCCCAGCCTTACCAACACCATTGATCGCGAGGTGGAGCTTTCCATCGTGCGCGCCAATGCCGCCATGAACCAATGCTACGTGTTCAATGTGAATTGCGCGGGCGATCTGGGCTTCGGGCGGTCCATTGTGTGCGGTCCCGGCGGCGAGGTCATGTATCAGGCGGGCACGAGCCGCGAGATATTCGCGCTGGAACTGGATTTGGATTTGGCAGCGCGCGTCCGCGAACGCGGCTGGCATGGTCTGGGTCAGGTGCTGAAGAGCTTCCGCGACAATAAGATTCAGTTTCCGCCCTATGCCGAAGGCGCGCGTTCCGAAACGTTCGAAGCGCTCGGCCCGCTGGAAAAGCTCGGCGCCGAACAGCGCGGTGAACAATCTGCATCTGGCACGCCGCAATTGCGCGTTGCCAAAACCTGATTCTGGTGTGGCCGCCCATGTCCGCGGGCGCCGCGCAAAGGGGAAGAGCGGACGGAGTATCGAGGGGCATCATGAGCAGTAATCTAAACCGTGCGAGCCGGGCGGGCAGACTCGCAGCCATCCTGATGGGCGGGTCGGCGCTGGCCGGTTTCCTGCCCGTTCATGCCATCGCGCAAACAGGTACTGAAGCAGCAAGCGCGGCCGAAGTGGTCACCGTGACCGCGCAGCGTCGTGAACAGAACATCCTGGATGTGCCTTACAACATCACGGCTGTCTCTGGCGATCAGATCGAAAAGTTGCAGATCCGCGACAACGCGGAACTGATGCGCTCCATCCCCGGTGTCACAATCGTGGATCGCGGCGAGCGCAATGGCTCGGTTGTGAACGGCATTCGCATCCGCGGCCTGAACGTCGATAGCTCCGCGCTTGGCGACTATTCAGTGTCTGCGGCCTCGACCGTATCCACCTATGTGAACGACACGCCGATCTTTTCGAACTTTATGCTGAAGGATATCGAGCGCGTCGAAGTTCTGAAGGGTCCGCAGGCCACGCTTTATGGTTCAGGCTCGCTCGGCGGCACGGTGCGCTATATTCTGCGTTCGCCGGAATTCGACAGCTTTACGGGAAGCGCCACGGTTACGGCTTCGCAGGTCAGCGGTTCTAGCAATGTCGGCTATTCCGAAGATCTCACGCTGAACGTACCGCTGGGGGAAACGGTGGCCTTCCGCGCCACGGCCACGCGCTTCGATTATCCGGGCATCACCGACTACGTGAATGTCTACAAGCGCGGCGCGGACAAGATCCCGACCTATACGGGCAGCATCTTTGCCAACAACAACTACACCTTCATCTCCAAGAAGGATGCCGACAATTGGGACGGCTGGTACGGCCGCGCCTCGCTGCTGTGGAAGCCTGCATCCAATTTCGACATTACCTTCAATGTGATGGGACAGTCTGACAAGTTCGGCGGACGGCGCGCGCAAACGCTTGGCATGAATGGTTTTGGCGTGCCCTACAAGGACAAACAGTCCGGCGCCATGCTGCTGGAACCGGGCGACCGCGAGGTGTGGCTTGCCTCGGCTGAAGCAAATCTCGATCTGGGCTTTGCTACGCTGACCTCAAGTTCGTCTTACTACGATCATCAGGGCAGCCTCGTCAGCGACAACACCGGCTTTTACGCACAGAACGGCTGGCTCGGCGCCTTCTACTACAACTACCCGCGCCCGCTTGCCGAAGCCGATCGCACTTATGGCGACAAGGCGTTCATTCAGGAAGTGCGGCTGGTGTCCAATTCGTCCGGCCCGTGGGACTATGCGGTCGGCTTCTACTACCAGAACCAGATTCAGTCGGGTACGCAGGATAGCTATCTGCGTGGCTTCAAGAACTGGGCCGATGCATTCTGGCTGGGTCCGTTCGTCATTAGCGATCAGGATTATCTCTACCGCCGCAGCGAGCAATTCACCGAAACCGCGCTCTATGGCGAGCTTACCTATCATGTGAATGACAAGCTGCAGTTCACGGGCGGCTTGCGTGCGTTCAAGGGCACGTCCAATGCGCACGTCTATCAGGTGACGGGTCTCTACACGTCGTATAACGAGACTTCGAACACCACGGGCAGCACCGACAAGACCAAATTGCTGTTCAAGGGCAACGTCTCCTATAAATTCCTGGATGACGACCTGTTCTACGCCACGATTTCGCAGGGTTATCGCCGTGGCGGCTCGAATGGCACGCCGACCACGGGCTTCTTCGCGGAAAGTCCGGCCTGGCTGTCCTACAGCCCGGATACGGTGGTCAATTACGAAGCCGGCCTGAAGGGTACGTGGGGCGACATCATCTACAATATCGATGCGTTCTACGTGGACTGGAACAAGCCGCAGCTGAATACGGCCACCACATTCTGGGGCTTCTTCGCCGTCGCGAATGGCAAGAGTGCCACGACCAAGGGCATCGAAGCGCAGATCGATGGCTACGCCGGAAATTGGCACTATGGTCTCGGCTACACCTTCACCCAGGCTGAACTCGGCGCCGATCTTTATACGGCCGACGGTCTCATCCTCATCAACAAGAAGGGTGCGGACCTTCCCGGTGCGCCGGAGCACATCCTTACGGGTGCTCTGGATTACACCGTACCGATGGATGACGACAGCCTGACCCTGCATCTGGACGGCTACTATCAGTCCAAGACGCAGAACACGATTTCGTCGGCCACGTCGTCGCTCAACAGCGTCGATTATCCGGGTCAGCCGAAATACTACGCGCCGATGGATGGCTTTGCGATCTTCAATGCATCGGCCACCTACGCCATGGGCGACTGGACGGCGACCGCCTGGGTGAAGAACATCTTCGACTCCCAGGGCGTCACCGGCGTCTATACGGAAGCCTATATGGGCACATCGCCAAGCCAGAACTACTATGGCAACGCCTCGAAAGAGATTTACGCGCTGCCGCGTACGATTGGCCTGACGATCAACTACAAGTTCAAATGATCCTTCCGGGGGCGGTGCGTCAGGCGCGCCGCCTCCACCTTTCCGCCGTCATCGGGGCGGCTGTATGATGCAACCGATGCCATCCGCAAATTTTCAGAACAGGCTGCGCTCCGTGCAGGCCGCCATGATGGCGGGCGATCGTGCAACGGCGCTTTCCGCACTGGACGCGCTGGAACGCGAAGCGCAGGAAAGCTCCGCCAGCCTCCAGCAGATTGGCCAGCTCTACACCCAGAACAATCTCCACGAGGCTGCCGCGCGCGCCTTTGCTCGTGCCGTCGCGCTGTCACCGCGGGAGCCCGGCGCGCTCTACAATCTGGCCACCGCCGAAATCGCGCTTGGCCATCTCAGCGAGGCGGAGCGGCTGCTCGACCGCGTGATCGCACTGAACCCGCACGACTATGATGCCTGGTATAACCGCGCCACGCTCAAGCGTCAGACCCGCGAAAGCAATCACATCCCCGCCATCGAAGCCTTGCTGTCGCAGCCGCTGCGCAATCCCGCCGGTATCGTCCAGCTCGGTTATGCGCTTGCCAAGGAACTGGAAGATACCGGCGAACATGCCCGCAGCTTTGCCGCAATGAAGCGTGGCGCCGATGCGCGCCGCCGCTTGCTCGCTTATCGCGTGGAATCCGATGAAGCCGCGATGACTCAGATCGCGCAAGTGTTCGATGCCGCGTTCTTTGCCGCGCCAAAGCCGGGCTTCACCGGCGCGCGGCCCATCTTCGTACTTGGCCTGCCACGCAGCGGCACCACGCTGGTGGACCGCATTCTTTCCTCACACAGCACGGTGGAAAGCCGGGGCGAAAGCACGGACTTCGCGCTGTCGCTGGTCACGCTGGCGGGGGAGGGGGCCAAGCAGGATCTCATTCGCCGCTCCGCATCGCTCGATTTCGCGGCGCTCGGCGCGGGTTATGCGAATCGTCAGGGCGAGTCCGCAATGCGCCTGATCGACAAGACGCCGCTCAATTTCCTTTACATCGGCCTCATCGCAAAGGCCTTGCCGGATGCCGTCATCGTGCATGTGCGGCGCGGCGCGATGGATGTTTGCTACGCGATCTACAAGACGCTGTTCCGCATGGCCTATCCCTTCTCCTACGATCTGTCCGATCTGGGGCGTTATTATCTCGCCTATCGCAAACTGATGGCGCATTGGGAGGCGATGCTGCCGGGCCGCATCGTCACAGTGGATTACGAAGACCTCGTGCGCGATCAGGAAGCAGCCACCCGCAAACTCATCGCCGATTGCGGGCTTCCTTGGGAAGATGCGTGTCTTGCATTCGAGCGCAACGCGGCGCCGTCACTCACCGCCAGCGCAGCGCAGGTGCGCCAGCCGATCTATGCCTCATCTCTGGGGCTTTGGCGTCAATACGAAAGGGAGCTTGCGCCGCTGGAAAAGCTGCTCAACGCCGGAGGCATCGAAACCCGATGAGGAAAATCATTCTTCCGGCGATTATGGCGGCGCTGTTCATGGCATCGTCAGCACATGGCGAAATTCTGCTCAATGAAACTTTCCAGAGCGGCGAAACAACTGGCTGGACCGCTGGTGGAAGCGGCGATGTCCGCCTCTCCAGCTATCAGGGCAACGTCTCGCTGAAGCTCACCGGCCAGTCGCTGGCCCAGCGCGAGGTCTCCACGAAAGGCTATGGCGCGGTTTCCATTACGCTGTCCTTCGCCGCACAGGGTCTGCGCGGCGTCGATGCCTGCATCGGCGCGGTCTCCGCCGACAATGGACAGAGCTGGACGGAGATCCTGCGCGTCGGCAACGGGCAGGACGACGGCCTGACACTCCATTCCGCCACCGGCACCGCCCCCGGCCTCGATGACAATCCCAATATTCTCATCCGCCTGCGCGCACAGGCAAAGGATGGCGGCACCTGCTGGGCGGACAATATCAAGGTTGTTGGCCGCAGCCTCGCGCCCATTGCGAGCGCCTTCGATGCCAGCGGCAAACGCATTATGCTGAAGGCTGACGATCTTCTTGCCGCCAATGCACCCGCAAGCCTTGTGCCGATGGATGCCTTCGCGCCCGCCCGCGATGCCGTCCCCGCAACCGTTCGTTTCGAGGGCAGGCTTGCCTTCACCGACGAACAGGCGAGCGGCTTCAAGCTCTATCGCGATGATTTCGGCGATGCCAAAACCGGCAACGGCGCGGCAAAACATCTGCCCCCCTTCGATTTCGCATTCGTGCAGGTCGGCGAGGCACTGGTTCCGGAGCAGCGCGGCGCGATACCCTCATCTCACCTGGAATGGGAGTACATCCTGGATCCGGGCCGGGTCTGGCGCGAACCGGGCGATGGCGCCTACACCCGTGCCGCCATTCCCTTTACGCTGGAAGAGCGCAACGCCAATTGCATGCACAATGGCGTTCTCACCTTTCTCTTCAAGGCCGATGGCAGCGTCTCGAACGTGGCCTATCAGATCGCCAGCGAAACCTGTCTTTACATGAAGTTCGATGCGTGGGGCCGCTTTGCCGCGCGTTACACGCCGGGCGCGCTCACAAGCGCCAATGCCATCGCCGCCGCCTATCGCGATGAAATCGCCCATCGCCTTCCTGTCAAACCGATTGCCGAAATCGCCGCGCTGGGCGCAGACGCGTCGAAGTTCGGTGCCGCCTCGGAGGTCGATCCCGATGACATGACGGCCTATGGCGTTGTTGTGAACGGAACGCTCTATAGCGGCGGCTGCGAAACGCGTCAGGGCCCCTATCCCTTCTGCGATGTGCTCGCCATGCCATCCTATTCGCTCGCCAAATCCATTTTCGGCGGCATTGGTCTCATGCGGCTTTCGGCGCTTTATCCCGGCACGCCGCAGGAAATGATCGCTTCTCATGTGCCGCAATGCGATTGGCCGGGCGTTACCTTCGAGAACGCGCTTGATATGGCCTCCGGGCATTACATCTCGCCTGCCGATCAGGCCGATGAAGATGCCGCCGACGTGGCAGACTTTTTCAATCCCGATACGCATGCCGGAAAGATCGCGTTCGCCTGCAATCATTATCCGCGCAAACAGCCGCCCGGCGAACGCTGGGTCTATCGCACGTCTGATACATATATCCTCGGCACCGCGATCACCGATCTTTATCGCGGCAAGACTGGCAAGGATTTTTACGACGATGCGCTGGTGCCGTTATGGCAGAGGCTCCGCCTGGATCCTGCGATGGATGTCACGCGCCGCACCTATGACAGCATCCGGCAGCCATTTGCGGGCTATGGCCTCACGCTCCACCGCGATGATATCGCCAAGCTTGCGGATTTCCTGCAACGGGGCGGCACCATCGAGGGGAAAGCCATGCTCGATCCTGCCATGCTTGCCGCCGCGCTTCAGCGCGATGCCAGCGATCACGGCCTTCAGGCCCCCAACAAGGATATCCGTTACAACAACGGGTTCTGGGCGTGGAATGCGCAGGGTGTACTCGGCTGCAAGGCCCCCACATGGATCCCGTTCATGTCTGGCTATGGCGGGCTTGTCGTCGCGTTGTTCCCGAACGGCATGACGTATTTCTATGTCAGCGACAGCGGCGCCTGGCGCTGGGCCGAGGCGGCGGCCGAAGCCAACCGCCTCAAACCTTTTTGCGAGAAATGACATGACGGCTCCTCCCGAACGCCTGCCGCGCCGCTTTCCCGTTGCAGCGCCCGATGGCCTCATCGCCGCGGTACTGTTGTCATTTCTGGCAACGGCCGGATTGTTTTATGTGAACATCATGCCGGCGCTGGTGGAGGGGCTTAAGGTCGGCCTTCATTTCACGGCGCGCGAAGCGGGGCAGGTGGCATCCGCCAATGTCTATGGGGCGGCTCTGGGCGCATTTACGGCTGTGTTCATCGTGCGCCGCATCCGGTGGCGCAAGTGGGCCGCCGCTGCGCTGATTGGCCTTATCGCCATGGATGCTGTCTCCGATTTTCTCACCACGGCGGATGCGCTCATCATCGCGCGCTTCGTGCATGGCACCATTGGGGGCCTGCTCGTCGGCATCGGATTTTCCGTGATCGCGCGCACGCGCATGCCAGATCGCACCTTTGGCATGCTTCTGGTCGTGCAGTTCGGCCTCGGTGGTGTCGGGCTGATGTTTCTTCCGGCGTTGGCAAAAGCTCATGGTACCAGCGTCCTGTTTCTCGCGCTGTCGGCCTTCAGTCTGGTCACGCTGCTGATGCTGCCATTTCTGGATCGTTATCCCCCGCGCACGCAGCCCGTGCAGGAAGGTGCAAAACCAGCGCGCATGGCGTGGGGCCTGCTTGGCCTTGCGCTGTTCGCGGTCTTCTTCTTCCAGAGCGGCAACATGGCGCTTGCCGCTTACATGATCGGCCTCGGCCAGCACTATGGGCTTGCGGACAACTACATCACCAACACGCTCGGTATCGCCAACTGGATTGCCGCGGTTGGCTCGCTCGCCGTCGTGTTTCTGGGCACGCGCTATGGCCGCCTCGTGCCGTTGGTCGGGGCGCTGGTGCTGACGTTGGCGGGCAATGCCGCCTTTCATCTGTCCGCCTCGCCGGAGGTGTTCGCGGTCGCCAATGCGCTTACCGGCGTCACGTGGTCGTTTGGTATTCCCTATCTGCTCGGTCTGTGCGCGGCGTTCGATACCACCGGGCAATCTGCTGCCCTTAGCGGGTTTTTCTCGAAAATGGGGCTTGCCACGGGCCCCCTCGTCGGCGGCATGGTGCTGAACGAAACCCACTATCCGCTGCTGATCAACGCGGCAGTTGCGGCCCTGTTTGTCAGTGCCATCATTGCGGTTATTCCCGCCCGCGCGCTGGATGCGCGCGGAGCCAATTGAAGGAAGCCTCCATGTCCACGAATGCCGATCTTCTCGCCCGCCGCACCGCCGCCATTCCGCGCGGTATTTCCACCGCCACGCCGGTCTTTGCCGCGCGTGCGGAAAATGCGGAGCTTTGGGATGAAGAGGGAAAGCGCTACGTGGATTTCGCCGGCGGTATCGGCGTTTTGAATGTTGGCCACCGCCATCCGAAGGTAATGGAAGCGGTGAACGCGCAGCTTGACCGCTACACGCACACCGCATTTCAGGTCGTGGCCTATGAACCCTATGTCGCGCTTGCTGAGAAACTGAATGCGCGTGCGCCGTTTTCAGGTCCCGCCAAGACCATCTTCTTCACCACCGGTGCGGAAGCCACGGAGAACGCCGTGAAAATTGCGCGCGCCGCCACGGGCCGCTCGGCCGTGATTGCGTTCACCGGCGGCTTTCATGGCCGCACCATGCTCACCATGGCGCTTACCGGAAAGGTGCTGCCTTACAAAAAGCTGTTCGGCCCGCTGCCGCCCGAAGTGTTCCATGTGCCGTTCCCCGTTCCGCATTACGGCGTCACCGTCGAAGATTCGCTGAAGGCGCTGCAGTTCATTTTCAAGGCTGATGTCGAGCCGTCGCGCGTTGCTGCCATCATGCTGGAGCCTGTGCAGGGCGAAGGCGGGTTTCACACGGCGCCACGCGAGTTGCTCGTGGCGCTGCGCAAGCTGTGCGACGAGCACGGCATCCTGCTCATTGCCGATGAAGTGCAATCCGGCTTCGCGCGCACCGGCAAGCTGTTCGGCATCGAACATTCCGGCGTTGAGCCGGATCTCGTCACCACGGCGAAATCCCTGGCCGGCGGCTTCCCGCTTTCCGGCGTTATCGGCCGCGCCGCGATCATGGATGCGGCGGAACCGGGCGGTCTGGGCGGCACCTATGCCGGTTCGCCGGTTGCCTGCGCGGCGGCGCTCGCGGTGCTCGATGTGATCGAAAGCGAAAAGCTGCTCGACCGCGCCAATGCCATTGGCGCGCAGATGAAGGAACGTCTCGCCGGCATTTCCCGCCGCAATGATCTTCTGCCTATCGCCAATGTGCGCGGGCCCGGCGCGATGATCGCCTTCGATCTCGTCAAATCGCGCGGCACCCAGGACCCAGATGGTGATGCTGCCAAGCGTGTCACTGCAAAGGCGCTCGAAAACGGACTCATCCTCCTGTCCTGCGGCATCTATGGCGAAACCATCCGCATCCTTGTGCCGCTGACGGTCAGCGACGACGTGCTCGAAGAAGGCATGAAGAAACTGGAAGCGGCGCTGGCGATGGGGTGATGTTCCGGGAAATGGTGCTGAACATCGGCATCTGATTTCGCCGCAGTCGTGCAATGCCTGCTTCCCGGCGCGTCGCGCCATCGGAAATTATTTCTCTGCGCCCCTTGAATGCTAGGAATCGTTCCCCATCTCAGTCCGGATATCCCACAACATGGAATTCCGGCGATGCGATAGGGCGCGCGAAAGTCATACAGGGTGATGGATGCAATTCGCGTGCATCCCTGCGCTCCGCGCTTTGCGGCGCCAAGCCTCTCCCAAAGAAGAGGGGCAGGTTCGTATTTGCCGGAATGTGCATGGCCCGGGGCGGTTGAAGCGAAGGTGCTTTGTGGTTGGCGCGATGATTGCGCGCCCTCCGCCTGCCTGCCACGCGCATGCCAGCCAGAGCGGGTTTCGCAGACATGCGAACCCGCTTTATTTGTTTGCACTTGCTGGCTTGGCTTTCCGCCCGCCGCGAAAATTCAATCGCAGTTGGCGGGCTTTGCCGGTGTGCCGGGTGCGGCAAGTCCCGTGTTCCAGGTCCAGGGAATGCCGCCATCGGCGCGCCGCCTGCACACTTCGGCCTCGTGCAGCGTGAACATGCCGGGATAGACGTGATCCTTCGGTTCTGGTGTTGCGCCGAAATCCATATATGCGGCGTTTGTGCCATAGGCGGGCCAGTCCGGCGCATTCTTCGCCACCGGTTTCCCGCTCCGCGCGAAGCTCGTCCAGTAGTCCATCATCTGCGCCGAGAACGCCGCTTCTTCCGGCGTGGCAGGAATTGCGGGCCAATGTTCGGTGGTGCGGTCATAGGTGCCGAAAATGTATGGCAGCTCGCTCGCATGGAATGCATGCAGCCCCGCATTGTCCGCCGCCGGATAGCCATGGTCGAAGAGATAGAGATAAGACGGCACGCCGAGTTTTGCCTGGTCTTTCGCCAGCCGCTCCGCTGTCCAGCCATAGAGGGCGTCGCGCGTGTTGGCGTAAATGCTCTCCTGCATATTCGCGCTGGGATAAAGTTTCAGGAAGGCATCGGCAAGATCGCTATATTTCGCGCGAATGGTTGTTTCATATTCTCCCGCACTGGCAGGTGCCTTTGGGGCAAGAATCGTAAGCGAACGGATTTCGCCGCTGTTGAATCCTGCGATCACCGGCACTTTCGCCTGCTCTCCGGCGTCGAAGGTATCTACAAGCTGTTTGCGCAGCAGGACGCCGTCCACATTGCCAAGCGGGATGAAGCCTGCACGAGCTGCGATCTTGGACAGCGTCTCGCCGTCCATTCCGCGCAGCGCAAATATGTCCGCGGCCTGTGCCTTCATCGAAATCCATTGCCCCACGCCTTCCGCCGCCGGCGTGCCATAGACCTTCTTCTTCAGATCGGGCATCGAGACCATGTAGGCGCTCTGGGCAATGGCCTTGGCGAACAACCCGCGCGCGGCGGGCGAAACCATCAGATAGACGACATTGAGCCCGCCAGAGGATTCCCCGCAGATCGTCACATTCGCCGGATCGCCCCCGAACGCCGCGATATTCTTGCGCACCCACATCAGCGCCTGAACCTGATCGAGCAGGCCGTAATTGCCAGAGATCTTCAGCGGCGATTCCGCGCTGAGGCCCGGATGCGCCAGCCAGCCCAGAACGCCGAGCCGATAGTTGATCGACACCACCACAACACCGCGAGAAGCCAGCCGCTCTCCGTTATAGAGCATCTCGCTGCCCGATCCTGTCGTGAACGCACCGCCATGGATCCAGAACAGCACTGGCGCGTTCTTCGCATCCTTCGGCGCCCAGATATTCAGGAACAGGCAATCCTCGCTGATCGCGCCGATGTCATGCGCATAGATGTTCCCACTTGATGCCTTCGGCTGGATGCAAGACGCGCCGAAGCTCTCGGCACTCTTAACGCCATCCCAACGCTCCACCGGCACGGGCGCGCGCCACCGCGCCGGGCCTATGGGCGGCTTTGCATAGGGGATGCCTTTGAACACATTGAGTCCGCTTTCGGAAACGCCCTCTAGCTGCCCCGCCGGCGCATCCACGAACACGACATCATCCGCAAAAGCCGGCGCGCCCGAGAACAGCGTTGCTGCGAGCGCGAGAGCCAAAAGACCAAGCCTGCGCGTCATTGCGGGTCCCTCCTTGCCTTGCTTTCCAGGCGCAGCTCTCTGGCCAGCCACAGGAACACGATGATTGCCAGAACGTAGAATGGAGTCAGCGCGTAGTATGCGAGCTGCAGGGAATTCGCCGGATTGGTGGCATGGAAATAGTCACTCATCATGCCCACAAAGGTAGGTCCAATACCCATCCCCGTCAGGTTCATTATAAGCAGCAGCAACGCCCCAGACATCACGCGCTGATCCGGTCGCACCTCTTCCTGCACCAGCGTGACGGAGGAAGAGAGGTAGAAGAAATTCAGGAATGTCGGACCGATCTGCAACGCCACGGCAAGTTGCCAATTGGGCGCCCAGACAAATCCCATGAAGAACGGAATCGCCAGCGTCAGCGAGAGGGCTGGCACCCACGCGTAGGCCGGTTTGGAATAGCGCGCCACGCGATCGATCACCTGTCCGGAAACAAGGATGCCCGCGCTCATGCCGATTCCGGTCACCAGCGAGGAATAGAGCGCCACCTCTTCAAGCGTCATGCCCTTCTCACGCATCAGAAACAGCGTGCCGAAGTTGCCGGAACCGTAGGTGATGATCTGGGTGATGCCGCTCGCGACTGCCGCCAGCACCAAGGTGCGGCGCGAGAAATACATCTTGATGGTGGCCCAGAAGCCCGAAGCGACATCTCCGATATCTGCCTTTGCGCTTTCACTTGGCGCATCGAGCCCGCCACGCACGGGCTCGCGCACAAGAAGCGCGATGAATACCGCCGCGACCACGCCAATACCGCCCAGTACGATGAAGGCGTCGCGCCAGCTATAGGCCGCTGCAATGGAGGCGCCGAAAGCTATGCCGAGCGCGGCGCCAATGGGAGGACCAAGGTTGTATATGGCCAGGGCGGTCCCCCGGCGTCCCGAGGGGAAGTAGTCCGAAATGATGGCATAAGACGGCGGGACGCCACCGGCTTCGCCGACGCCCACGGTCATGCGGGCAATCGCGAGCTGCGCATAGTTGCTGGCCAGGCCGCAGGCCATTGTTGCAGCGCTCCAGATGCCGCAAGCCAGCGCCAGGATTTTTGCGCGGCTTGTCCGGTCAGCAAGCCAACCCACAGGAATAGAAATGAAGCAGTAAAAGATCCCAAAATACAGTCCACCGATCAGGCCGAGTTGGCCATCCGAAACGTGCAACGTGTCCTGAATGGGCTTGGCCAGGATTGAAAGCAGAGACCGGTCAAGGAAGTTCAAAACGTATACAAAGCACAGCACCCAGAGCACGAACCAGGCGCGCGCGCCGGGCTCTGGAGACACTGCGTCTCCCGATGTCACCAATGCTTCGGCGAAGTCGGCTCTATCTGTCGGCCCTGCCATGATGCGTGGACTCCACCATGCAATTTCGGTGATGGAAACGCCGAGGCCTTTCCACTGTCGGGAGTTGCGATGGTTTTCTTGAGACTTGGCGATTTCCCCTGCACGGCATCTTCCGGGCCGTCGCCGATCACCATGGAGACGGAGAGCGGATTCGTCAACATTCACTATGATGTTAATGAAGATATAAGTTCAGCATCCATCGAGGCCGGTCCATGTTGCGGCGCGAAAATGCGGTGCAGCATGGGCTTGGCCCTTGCAGTCTCGCCGTGTCGCCGATGCACCAGTGCCAAAAGATGTTCATACGCGTGTGAATGAATGTTGACGGAGTTCCAATTTCCTGCCAGCCTCCCGCTACGTGCCGAAGAGCACGTGTGATCGCCTGAGGGCGAAAGGGGAGGGATTTATGAAGGGCGCTTTGAGACTGTCCGCATCTGTTGCGGCACTGGTTTGCTGCACTGTGGCGCAAGGCCAAATGGCCATGGCCCAAAACGCGTCATCAACGGATCAGGCGAGCGCAGCAGAGGTGGTCACCGTCACCGCTGAACGACGCACCCAGAACTTGATGACGACGCCCACGACCGCAACTGTGTTGAACGGACAAGATTTGCAGAATCGCGACGTGATGTCTGTCAATGATCTGCAATTTATCGCGCCGAACCTGACCATCAACGATCTGGGGCAGGGCATCGACTTCGATATTCGCGGCATCGGCAAGGGCGAGCACAACACGCAGACGCCAATCGGTGTGGTGCTGTATCGCGATGGCGCTTCCACCTTCCCCGGCTATCTGGCTGCCGAGCCCTTCTATGACATCAAGAGTGTCGAAGTGTATCGCGGTCCGCAGGGCACATTTGTCGGCCAGAATGCGACTGGCGGCGCGGTGTTCGTGACAACGAACGATCCCGTCATTGGCGGCGACTACAACGGCTATTTGCTCGGCCAATATGGCAATTACAACGAAGGGCAATTGCAGGCCGCCGTAAATATCCCCGTAAGTGACACGTTAGCAGTGCGTGTGGCCGGCTTTGGTGAGCGGCGCGACAGCTTTTATACGATTATTGACCGCGATCCGGCCGATGCCTGCCCTGGCAACAAGTATGTTGGCTGTAAGCCTGGCTATGATGACGCCGACCTGCGTATGGCCGCTGGACGCTTGAGTGTGCTCTGGCAGCCCACGAGCGCGCTATCCGTCTCATTGAAGTACGACGCGCTCTATCAGAATTTCGGCGCCGCGCTCGCAGTGCCGTATTCGAATCTTCTGCCGCTCGGCGCGCCGGTTGAACCCTACGGCACGCCCAACAATTATCACGATAGCAATCTGTTCCACATTCGCGCCAATGATCCGCAGGGACGCATTGATCGCATGCAACGTGCGATCCTGAAGGTCGGGTATACGTTCGATAGCGGCATCAAGCTCCAGTCCATCTCAGACTACAACATTGGTAACGCACGCTGGCGCAGCGATCTGGATGGTACGGATTTGGGCAATCCAGGTGGTTTTCCCTATTTCGGCCAAACAAAAGATTGGCAGTTCTTCGATAATGTCGGGGAAAAGGTCTATTCGCAGGAATTCAACCTGATTTCGCCGGACAATCAGCGCGTCACTTGGGTGGTCGGCGTTTATGGACAGGAAAACGACTACGAGTGGACCAAGCCTTATCAGTTCTACATTACCGTCGGCCCGCGTTTCCCCGGCACGACACCCACCGCAGGCAATTTTTATCAGTACGGGTCTTGGACTTTCCAGGGCGACACGACCAACGTGAACCTTGCAGCCTTCGGCCAGGTTGAGACCAAACTCACCGACGATGTCACAATATCGCTCGGTGGCCGCTGGACGACGACCCGCTCGAAAAACGACATTGTCGTCTATTCCTACGGCGGATCGCCTTACGGTACGCCCGCCATCGACAACAATTCCCAGAGTTCGTCCAAATTTACTTACAAGGCGGCGATCGATTGGAAGGTCAATGAGGGCGACTATCTCTATGCCTTCACGGCCACAGGCTATACGGGTGGCGGCTTGAACCCCGCACCGGCCCCTGGCGCACCGGAAGACTTCGGTGCGGTTACAGATACCGACTACGAAATCGGCTGGAAGCGCTCATCGTGGTTCGATGGTCACGTGCGCACGCAGGTGAATGCGTTCTACACGGAGTATAATGACTTCCAGGTCACGCTTCCGGATCCGTCAGCGCCGCTGCGCACCTACGAAGTCAACCTTCCTGAGCCTACGAAACTCTACGGTGTCGAAGCCGAAGCGCAGGGCACGTTCGGTTCCTTCTCCTTCACGGCGAGCGTCGGTCTGCTCAAGAGCAAGATCGGCAATTTCTGGGCGATTGATCCGCGCTACAATCGTCTGGCGGCGCTATATCCGGGTGCTTGTGACCCAGTTGTGGGTGCAACAGGCGGCGCCCAACCTTATTGCGTCAACGTGAAGGGTAACCCGATCACCTATGCGCCGAGCTTTACCTATAACTTCGGTGCCCAATACGCCTTCTATCTTGATAACGGTGACACAATAACGCCGCGTGTCAGCTTTGCGCATGTGTCCGCGCAATGGGCATCGATGTTTGACAATCCAGCTGTCGGAGACCGGTTGGGCGCGCGTAATTTGCTTGGCGCGCAGCTGGAGTGGAACAGGGATACCTGGCTTGTTGGTCTCTACGGCACCAACCTGCTGGACAAGCAATATGTCGCCTCCAACAACTCTGGCGGCCTTTATGCAGGTCCGCCCCGTCAATATGGCATTCGCATCACGAAACTGTTCTAGCGTGGTGTGACCTCTCGACCGCCGGTTGTTGTGCAGGCAACTGGCGGTCGGACTTTTCAGCTTCGTATCAATCGCGAGAACATGCAGTCATACACGCTCACAGTAGACAAGTTTCTGGATCATGCCGCCAAATGGTGGGGCAATGCCGAAGTCGTAACGGCCGAATTTGGCCGCATCGGCTATTCGAACCTTCGCCTTCGAGCGAACCTTTTGTCCGGTGCGCTTGCATCCCTCGGTCTGAAGGTTGGTGACCGGATCGCGACGCTGGCGTGGAATACGCAGCATCACGTCGAAACGTATTTTGGTGCGATGGGCATGGGTCTGGTTTGCCACACACTAAATCCTCGCATCACAGTGGCGCATCTTTCGGCCATGGTGAACGAAGCGGAAGACCGTGTTCTCGCGGTCAGCGTGGGGCTGGCAAATTTTGCGCGTGACGTGGCGCTTCAGTGCCCTTGCGTGGAAACGATATTGATACTTGATGGTTGTGCTGGGGATGTCGTCGAAATTGCAGGGCGGCGAACGTTGACTTTTGAAGACTTCGTGTCTCGCTTTGGAAGCGAAGTGGCATGGGGGCAGTTTGACGAGCATTCGCCTGCCGGCCTCTGCTACACTTCGGGTACGACAGGTTCACCCAAGGGTGTGCTTTACACGCACCGTTCAAACTATTTGCATACATTGCGTGCTCTGCAGGCCGATGCCATAGCGCTGACGGCAGAGGATTCCATACTTGTTGCCGTGCCGATGTTCCATGCCAATGGCTGGGGCTTTCCGTTTGCGGCGCCTGCGGCAGGCTCAAAGCTGGTGCTGCCTGGTCGACATACCGATGGCGAGCGTCTGGCGAAGCTCATTCGCAGTGAAGGTGTGACGATTGCCGCGGGAGTACAGACTGTCTGGCTCGGCCTTCTGGACTATCTCGATGCCACGGGCGGCGAGGTGCCGACTCTTGAACGCGTTCTTATAGGAGGATCCACTTGCCCCGATGCCTTGATTGAGCGCATGGAGAAGCGCCTGAAGGCACGCGTGCAAACAAGTTGGGGCATGACGGAGTTGTCACCCCTTGGCACTGTCGCGCCACCTCGTGGGAATGGGAGCGCCGTGGCTTCAGGGCGGACACCCATGGGGCTCGATCTGAAGCTTACGGATGCTTCGGGCGTCACTTTGGCCGAACAGCGCAATGTGACCGGTCATCTGAAGGTGAAGGGCGCAGCAGTTGTCGATCGCTACTTCAAGGCAGAGGCCGATTCGCTTGATGCGGAGGGCTATTTCGATACGGGGGATCTCGCCACCATCGATGATGAGGGCAACCTCACGATTTCTGGCCGCTCCAAGGATCTCATCAAATCAGGGGGTGAGTGGATCAATCCGGTGGAAATCGAGAGTATTGTCGGCCGCTTGCCCGGCGTGGGGCAGGTGGCTGTGATTGGACAGGCCGATCCCAAATGGGGTGAAAGGCCGCTTCTCGTGGTGGAACCGCAGCGGAGTCAAATTCTGGACGACCGGGTACTACTGGACGCTTTGCGGGGGAATGTTGCCGATTGGTGGATACCTGATCACGTGATCCAGGTCGCGGAGATGCCTCTTGCGGCGACGGGAAAGATTGACAAGAAACGTCTTCGCGCGGAATACGCAGGGGTGCAGCCGGACTGATTGGACGCCCCCGCTGCGCCATGAAACGTGCCGCAGGCGCGTGCAGCAAAGGTTGAACCGGTGATACGCACGAAGGCATCCGCCGCACGAAAGTCTCCGACCAGGGCATCCCGGCCTGTGCGATCAAGAGCCAGCCAAGTTGCGAAGGCGGCTCAAAAAAAAGCCGACGGAAAAACGACAAAAACCAAAGCTGAACAGCGCGCCGAGACGCTCGAGCAGATTCTGGACGCTGCCGAATTTCTGTTCTCCAAGCACGGTCTTTACGGCGTCACGTTGCGCGATGTCGCACAGCGCGTCGGTGTTCATACCTCGCTGATGCACTATTATTTCGAAGACAAATTTGCGCTCTTCAAGGAAGTCTTCGTTCGCCGCGCCGGTGTTACCAGCGAACGACGCATGAAAGCTCTCGAACAGTATGAAAAGGATGCGGCAGGAAAGCCTACGGTGGAAGGCGCCTTGCACGCATTCCTGGACACGGACTTCGATCTCTATACGCATGGCGGAGATGGCTGGCGAAACTATGGCGCATTCGGCGCGCAGGTTTCGAATACGCCCGAAGGTGCCGCCATGTTCGATGAATTGTTTGATCCGGTCGTGCTGCGCTTGATTGGAATTCTGCGCAAGGCGTTGCCGGGCGTGTCCGCAGAAGACATTTTCTGGGGCTACCACTTCGTCACGGGCAGCTTCATGCACTCGCTTTCGCGCAGCGGCCGTCTCGACAGGCTCTCGAACGGTCTCTGCAAATCAGGCGATTTGCCCGCCGTTCGTCAGCGCATGGCAGATTTTATGGCAGCCGGCTTCCGCACGTTTCTTGTCAACAAGAAGAAGTAGAGTTTCAGGTTTCGGCAGGCGCCAGCTTGAGGCTCACATGCAAGGTGCCGCCGGGCGATACGTTTCCGGGCCAGTCGGCGCGCGGTGCTTCCTCGAACACGATGGCTGCGGCGGTGGCGACATCCTTCAGGTCCGCAACCAGTGGCCCCAGAACGGATTCGATGTCGGCAAGTGCCGGTCCACCCTCTGCGGGCGCGATCACCAGCGTTTCCACATTCGCACGTAGCGAAACGGTCAAATCGGATTTGGCCTTGCGCATGCCTTCCACGAATTCGAGCACCATTGCGCCCGTCTTTGTTTCGAGATTGGGTGAAACCTGGTCGCCTTGCTTTGGCCAGTTGCCACGCGCGTGAACCGTTGCCGTGACGATCCCATCGTTGCCCATGAGCGATTCGTTCAATGTTTCGCAGACGAAGGGTAGGTAGGGCGCGAACAGGCGCACGAGCGTGAGCGACGCATGATAGAGCGTGTGCAGTGCCGAGCGCTGCGCGACCGAAGGTTCGCCCTCGAAGCGCGTGCGGGATTTTACCAGCTCCAGATAGTTGTCGCAGTAAGTGGCCCAGAAGAACTGCTCGATCTCACGCAGCGCTTGCGCATATTCGTATGCCTCAAAGGCTTCGCTCGCCTTGTTCACCGTATCGGCCAGTGCGCCCAGCAGCCACTTGTCGAGCGGATGGCAGATGATGCCGTCTGCCAGATCGGCAGCTGGCGTTTTTGGCGCAATGGTTGCCTGACCGAGCGCCATATGGGCAAGGCGCACCGCGTTCCACAGCTTGGTGACAAGGCGTTTGCCCTGCTTCAGCGTGTTGGGCGAGAGCACCGTATCGTTGCCGAGGCGCGATGTGCCGGTCCAGTAGCGCACCGCGTCGGTGCCATATTCATCGAGCATCTTGATGGGATCGATGATATTGCCCTTGGACTTGGACATCTTGGAACCGTCCACAGCCAGACACCATCCCGAAACACAGATCGTGTGCCAGGGCACGGTGTTCTGGTGGTGCATCGCTTTCACGATGGTGTAGAAGGCCCAGGTGCGGATGATATCATGCGCCTGCGGCCGCATCGCCATGGGAAACAGGCGCTTGTGGGCAGCCTGATCCATCCCGAGATCTTCGTTGATTGTGCGTGTGACGAGCTGTGGAGAAACAGACGAAGTTGCCCACGTGTCCATCACGTCTTTTTCGCCGGTCACTTCATCTGCCGTGTAACCGGCGGGGAGATCGCGCGTGGGATCGACGGGCAACTGTTCCGGTGACGGCAGGATGATCTTGCCTTCTTCGCCTTTGCGCCGGGAGTACCAGACAGGCAGCGGCACGCCGAAATGTCGCTGACGTGAGATGGACCAGTCCCATTTGAGTGCTTCGACCCAGGAATCGAATCGCTGACGCATATAGGGCGGATGCCAGGTGATTTCGGCACCCTTTGCGAGGATCTGTTCTTTATAGTCCAAGGTCTTGATGAACCACTGCGGTGTCACGATGATTTCAAGCGGTGTGCCCGAACGTTCTGCGACCGGCACCACCTGATTGGTTGCCACCTGTTCACGAAGCGCGCCGGTTTCTTTCAATTTCTCCAGAACGGCGGCGCGAGCCTGCTCGATCTTGAGGCCCTTCAAGGTGTCGATGGTGGCGCGCGCTGTTTGCGCGTCAATGCTTGGCCACTCCGCGGTACCGATAGGCAGATCGGGAACCATGCGCCCGGTCTGGTCGATGACAATGCGCAGCGGCAGTTTGTGCGTTCGCCACCAGTGAATGTCGGTCACATCGCCAAAGGTGCAGCACATCACCATGCCGGTTCCCTTTTCGGGATCGACCTTTTCATCGGCGATGATCGGAACCGGAACGCCATAAAGCGGTGTGAACACGCGCTTGCCAACAAGCTCTTTGGCGCGCGCATTGTCGGGGTGAATCATCAGTGCGCCACAGCCGCCGATCAGTTCAGGGCGCGTGGTTGCGATCAGAACTTCGCCGCCATCCTCCAGTGCGAAGGCCACCGTGTTCAATTTGCCGACGCGTTCGATCTCTTCGACCTCTGCCTGGGCCAGTGCGGTGCGGTCGGCCGGGTCCCAGAGCGTTGGTTCGAGGCGGCGTTCCAGCAGCCCCTTGCGATAGAGGTCGAGAAACGAGAGTTGCGAGACTTTGCGGCTCTCGTCAGAGATCGTCTGGTATTCGCGCGACCAGTCCACGCTAAGGGCAAGGCGCGAGAAAAGATCGCGGAATCGGTCCTCGTATTCCGGAATCAGCTCGCGGCACAGCGCCACGAATTCATCCCGGCTCATTGCACCGCCGCGTACTTTCTTGATCTTTTCGACAAGCCGCTCGGTTGGCAGACCGTTGTCGTCCCAGCCGATGGGGTAGAGCACATTGCGTCCACTCATCCGGAAGTAGCGGGCGATGATGTCCGCCTGCGTGTACGAGTAGACATGACCAACGTGCAGTGTGCCGGAGACGGTCGGCGGTGGGGTGTCGATCACGTAGTCCAGATCGGCCGGCAGGGTGGCGTTCCAGCGGAAGGCATCCTCGCCCGCCCAGCGCTGGCGGTATTCGGCCTCGACGGCGGCCCTATCGTATTGGCTGGGAAGGCTTTTCATTGCATTGCACCCACGGGTTCTCCGCTGTTCCATGCGGTATCCAGGTGAGGCCCGTCAAGATTGGCTCCGGGCGGCACTTTTAATTGACAATAGGCCGTTGCGGGCGCGATGAAGGCGCTCCGCGAAAGCTCCCCGAAATCAAGAGTTTGCCAGCCAATGTCCGACCGCGAAGTGGCCGATTTGATGTTCCGGCCCGAGATCCTGCCGCCGCAGCATTGGGAGGCGCATTACCCGCAGCGTCATCTGCCCCAGGGGGCAAAAGTCACGCGCTTTGCGCCCAGCCCCACGGGCTACCTGCACACCGGCGGCCTTTATGCGGCAATTGTGGCACAGGATATCGCGCACAATTCGGGGGGCGTGTTTTTTGTTCGCATCGAAAATACCGATGCCGCCCGCGAGATCGAGGATGCGCGCCGCCAGTTTGCCAAGGCATTTGCCTATTTCTCCATCGAATCCGACGAGAAGGAAGGCGATCCTTGGGGGCCGTACGAACAGGCGGCCCGCGCGGAGATATATGAGAGCTATGCGCGTCATCTGGTGGAGCATGGCAAGGCCTATCCCTGCTTTTGCACCCATGAGGAGCTGAACGATCTTGCCGCAAAGCAGCAGGAGGCGAAGGTCAGCCCCGGCTATTACGGCAAATGGGCCCGGTGCCGCTCGCTCCCGCGCGATGAAGTGATGCGCCGGCTGAAAGATGGCATGCCTTACACCATCCGGTTTCGCGTACCGGACGACCGGCCCGGCCGCTCCAGCTACACCGATCTGATCCGTGGTCCCATCGAGCAGCTGGATAACCGCAACGATATCATCATACTCAAGAGCAGCGCCCAGCCGCCGCGGTTGCCCACCTATCACTTCGCTCACGTGGTTGACGACCACTTGATGCGGGTGAACTTGGTCACGCGCGGGGAGGAATGGATCGCGTCGGTTCCGCTGCACCTGCAATTGTTCGAGTCTCTTGATTTCACGCCGCCCGACTACGCCCACATCGCGCCATTGATGAAGATCGACGGCAAGAGCAAGCGCAAACTCTCCAAGCGCAAGGATCCCGAAGCCACGGTCGAGCTTTACATGGCGACTGGCTATCCGGCTGAGGCAATTCGGATTTACCTGCGGGGGTTGGCTAACAGCAACCTTGCCGATATCGATTTTGCCGAGGCCAACCGTACACCGATAGAACTCGGTCATATGGGCGTTGCCGGTCCGGTTTTCGATCTCGTGAAGCTGGAATCGATCTCGAAAAGTTATATCGCCGGTCTTGCGCCCGCTGCACGCGTTGGCGCACTCGAGGCTTGGGCGTCGCAATACGATCCCGCGCTCTCCGAAATTTTGCAGCGCGAGCACGACATGGTGCTCAGCGCACTGGAATTCGAACGCAAGCTGGATGAGCACCCTCGCAAGGATGTTGCCAAGTGGACGGACTTCCTTCCGGGCTATCGCGCCTTTTTGCCCAGCCAGTTCGAATTGGTTACGGATACTGCCAGGCCGGAATTTTCCCCCACCGCGCCGGACGTCGTCCGGGCTGTGACCGAGGATTTCGTGGCCGGGTACGCGCACGAGGGCGATAAGGAGACGTGGTTCTCGCAGATCCGGGAGATCGCGAGGAAGCACCGCTTTGCGCCCACCACCGGCGAGTTCAAACGCAATCGCGAGCTTTTCATCGGTCCGCTCAGCGAAGCAAGCAACATTATCCGCGTGGGTCTGACAGGTCAGCGCCAGAGCGCAGACCTCTACCTCATAACCCGCGTCATTGGCGAAGCCGAGGTTCTGCGCCGGATGAAGGCCGTCGTGGGTTCGTAATTCTCCGTATATGATTGCCGTCAGTTTAGAGCTATTCGCAGTATCAGTTTTGTACCGCGTACCCTGCGGCTTCATGCGTCAACATGTCAGCCGCGATGGTGCGGCGCAAAAGGTTTCTTGATCTTCATCAAGGATCGTTTGGCGCCCGTTTGCGAGTAAATTTCCTGCAATACCGCCGATTCCAGTGACCAATGCCATCGCCTGCAAACATCATCCCCGAGACCTCCGGCTGGGCAGGCTTCTGCGCAGCTGCAAGGGATGTTCGGAACACCCCGAGCCAACCATCCGGTTCGGCGCAATACCTGTTGCCGTCCAACACAAAACCAATCGTGGAGCCTGACCATGCAGCCAAGTGCTGCGGCTAATCCCATGCGCCTTGATCTGGTGCTCGTGCCGGCGTTGCTCGGCCTGGCGCTCGTCATTGGCCTGATCGAAGCCGCCCGTTCGCCTGATCCTCTCATGGTCATTCAGGCGTGGACATTCGTCGCCTGTCTTGCCGGTGTCGGCATCTGGTTTCTCAAGCGTTATGGCGGCGGCGTTCCCGCTGACGAGACGGGCGCTTACCAGAACGATGTTGTGAAGGCCGGCGTCATTGCCTCCATGTTTTGGGGCATCGCGGGCATGCTGGTGGGCGTGATCATCGCCTCGCAGCTTGCGTTCCCGGACATCTTCTACTTCCCGGCGCTGCCGGAGCTGAATTTCGGACGGTTGCGTCCGCTGCATACTTCCGCAGTCATCTTCGCGTTCGGCGGCAATGTTCTGATCGCAACGTCCTTCTATGTCGTGCAACGGACGTCGAAGGCGCGCCTTGCCGGAGGTTCGTGGCCCTGGTTCGTCTTCTGGGGCTATCAGATGTTCATCGTGCTCGCGGGCACGGGCTACCTGCTCGGCATCACTGAGGGTCGCGAATACGCGGAACCGGAGTGGTACGTCGATATCTGGTTGACGATCGTTTGGGTCGCATACCTGCTTGTATTTCTGGCAACGATCTGGAAGCGCAAAGAGCCGCATATCTATGTGGCGAACTGGTTCTATCTCGCCTTCATCGTCACCATTGCCATGCTGCATCTTGTGAACAACATGAGCATGCCGGTGTCGCTGCTGGAAACGAAGAGCTATTCGGCCTTCTCTGGCGTGCAAGACGCGCTGACACAGTGGTGGTATGGCCACAATGCCGTCGGTTTCTTCCTGACCGCCGGCTTCCTTGCCATCATGTATTACTTCGTGCCGAAGCGCGCGGAGCGCCCGGTCTATTCCTACCGGCTCTCCATCGTGCACTTCTGGACGCTGATCTTTATCTACATTTGGGCTGGCCCCCATCATCTGCACTACACCGCGTTGCCGGAATGGGCGCAGACCTTGGGCATGACGTTTTCCGTCATGCTGTGGATGCCCAGCTGGGGTGGCATGATCAACGGCCTGATGACGCTTTCGGGCGCATGGGACAAGCTGCGCACCGATCCCGTCCTGCGCATGCTGGTCGTGTCGGTTGCGTTCTATGGCATGAGTACGTTTGAAGGTCCGGTGATGAGCGTGAAGGCGGTGAACGCTCTCTCGCACTACACCGACTGGACAATCGGCCACGTGCATTCCGGTGCGCTCGGCTGGGTCGGCTTCGTCAGCTTTGGTGCACTTTATTGCCTGGTGCCGTGGCTGTGGCGCCGTGATCGGCTCTACTCAAACGCCTTGGTGGAGTGGCATTTCTGGGTCGCCACCATCGGCATCCTCTTCTACATCACGGCGATGTGGGTGTCGGGTATCATGCAGGGCCTCATGTGGCGCGCCTACAACGACTACGGCTTCCTCGAATACTCCTTCGTTGAGACCGTTCAGGCGATGCACCCCTACTACATCATCCGCACACTTGGCGGACTGCTCTATCTCTCTGGAGCCTTGATCATGGCTTACAATCTATGGCGTACGGCTGCGCGCGGAGACGTGCGCAAGTCCGAAGTGTCGGGCACGGCGACGGCCGTTGCGCAGGGGGCGTGAAATGTTCAGTCACGGAATCCTTGAACGCAACTCGCTTCTCCTGCTCGTCGGCATCCTGGTGGTCGTCGCCATTGGCGGCCTCGTGGAGATAGCCCCGCTCTTCTACATCGAAAGCACCATCGAAAAGGTGCACGGTATGCGGCCCTATTCGCCGCTGGAACTGGAAGGGCGCAAAATCTACATCCGCGAGGGATGCTATCTTTGCCACAGTCAGATGATCCGTCCGCTGCGTGACGAGGTCGAACGTTATGGCCATTACAGCCTCGCTGCGGAAAGCATGTACGATCATCCGTTCCAGTGGGGTTCCAAGCGCACGGGGCCTGATCTTGCGCGTATTGGCGGAAAGTATTCTGACGAATGGCAGCGCGACCATCTCGCGGATCCTCGTTCGGTGGTCCCGGAATCGGTCATGCCGCCCTATGCTTTCCTCACCAATACGCCACTCGACTATCGCGATATTGCTGATCAGTTGAAGGCGAACCGGACGGTTGGCGTTCCGTATACGGATGAAGATATCGCCAACGCCGCTAAAGATCTGGAAGCTCAGGTCAATCCCGACAGTGATGGCGCCGCGGATGTAACCAAACGTTATCCCAAAGCTCAGGTGCGCGACTTTGACGGCAACCCGGCCATGATTAGCGAGGCCGATGCGCTGATCGCCTATCTGCAGATGCTCGGCACATTGGTGGACTTCTCCACCTATCAGGCCGATGCGCCGGAAAATAAGAGGTAGGCCATGGAAGGGCTGACTTACGAGCAGGTTGCGGGCTTCGCCCATAGCTGGGGCATGGTGTACTTCGTCGTCATGTTCCTGGCCGTGCTGGCATATGCGCTGTGGCCATCAAACAAGGCGCGCTTTGATCGAGCCGCCTCCATCCCCCTGCATGACGATGAGAGCGTGTGATGACCGATCACAACAAGGAAGTTGACTCACACTCCGGTACCGAAACGACCGGCCATGAATGGGACGGCATCAAGGAACTGAACACTCCGCTTCCGCGCTGGTGGCTGGGGATATTTTATGCCTGCATAGTCTGGTCCATCGGGTATTGGGTGGTTATGCCTGCGTGGCCCATGATCAATGGCTACACGCATGGCATGCTGAATCATTCGCAGCGCGTAAATGTTGCCAACGATATCGCGGCGCTGAAGTCCGCACGCCATGCCAGTGAATCCAAGCTGGCCAGCGCGTCGATGGATCACATCCAATCCAATCCGGACTTGCTGCAGTTTGCGCTCGCGGAAGGCAAGGCTGCGTTTGGTGACAATTGTGCGCCGTGTCATGGCTCCGGCGCGCAGGGCTCGAAGGGTTATCCCAACCTGAACGACGACGTATGGCTCTGGGGTGGCAAGCTGGCCGATATCCAACATACGATCACCGTGGGCGTGCGCTCCACGTCGGCGGAAACGCGGCAATCGCAGATGCCGGCCTTCGGCAAAGACGGCATTCTCAAGCCGGCGCAGATTCGTGACCTGACGGAATATGTTGTGGCGCTGTCGCACCGTCCGGCCAACGCAGCAGCGGTCAAGCGTGCCCGGCAGCTCTTTTCCGATAATTGCGCCGCCTGCCATGGCGAAGACGGCAAGGGCAACCGTGAGTTCGGCGCGCCAAATCTCACGGACGCTGATTGGCTCTATGGCGGCTCACCTCAGGAAATCTCGACGCAGATTTATCTCGGCCGTGGCGGCGTCATGCCCACCTGGCAGGGGCGCCTGAGCCCCGAAACCATCAAATCCCTGGCCATCTACGTGCACAGCCTCGGCGGGGGTGAGTAGTTTCGCGTATCCCGGCCGCTGGTCAAACCGAGTAGAGTAGGCATCGTGAACGCGCATACCAAATTGAATGCAACCATTGCTGCGGCCATGGACGAGGCCGCGAACGGTGTTGTGCGTTCCGATGCCGAGGCCATCAACCGCTCCGCCAAGCAGGCGTTCTACAAGGCGCGTGTTCCGATCTATCCCAAGCTGGTGCATGGCTTCTACCGCAAGCTGAAATGGGCGGTGATGGCCATCACCCTCAGCATCTACTACTTCACGCCCTGGATTCGGTGGGATCGTGGTCCCGGTGCGCCCAGTCAAGCTGTGCTTGTCGATCTGGCGCACGAGCGATTCTATTTCTTCTTCATCGAGTTGTGGCCGCAGGAAGTCTATTACATTACCGGGCTTCTCATATTGGCGGCGCTCAGCATCTTTCTCGCCAGCGCGCTTTTTGGGCGCATCTGGTGCGGCTATGCCTGCCCGCAAACGGTCTGGACCGACCTGTTCATCTACGTCGAGCGCATGATCGAAGGGGATCGCAGCGCACGCATTCGTCTGGACAAGGAACCATGGACTGCAGGCAAGATTGCAAAACGCGTATCCAAACACAGTGCCTGGCTTGTCATCTCGGTTCTCACGGGTGGGGCCTGGATTTTCTATTTCGCCGACGCCCCCACGCTTGCTCGGCAACTGTTCACGGGTGAAGCCGCGCTGACCGCCTATGCATTCATTGGCATCTTCACCTTCACGACCTATTCGCTCGGCGGGCTCATGCGCGAACAGGTTTGCATCTATATGTGTCCTTGGCCACGTATTCAGGCGGCGATGACCGACGCTGAGGCGCTTTCGGTGACTTATAGGAGTGATCGTGGAGAACCGCGCGGCTTCCATAAGAAGGGGCAATCGTGGGAAGGACGCGGTGCTTGCATTGATTGCAATCAGTGTGTCGCCGCCTGTCCGATGGGTATCGATATCCGCGATGGCGCGCAGCTTGAATGCATAAACTGCGCCCTCTGCATCGATGCCTGCGACGAAGTTATGGACAAAGTCGGCCTTGCCCATGGCCTCATCGCTTACGATACCGATGTAAACATCCAGCGTCGGAAGGCCGGCGAAAAGCCACGGTTCCAATTTGTACGTGCACGTACGATTCTTTACGGTGGCGTTACGGCGGTTGTTGCGGCGATCATGCTTTTCGCCTTTATGACGCGGCACACAATTGGCCTTGATGTGCTGCGTGACCGCAATCCGAACTATGTGCGCCTCTCGGATGGTTCCGTGCGCAATGGATATACGATAAAGTTGCTCAATCATTCCGGTCATCCGAGGTCTCTGGAGCTCACGATCGACGGACTGAAAGTCACTTCGTTCAATGTCATCGGCGAGCACGATACCAAGGGTGACATCAACATTCTTGTGCCTGCGGACAAGGTACGCTCGCTGCGCGCGCTTATCGCAATCGAACCTGCTGACTTGCCGAAGGAGCGCCGCGAATTTACCTTCACATTGAAGGACCCGGCATCGGGTGAAAAGGTCGAGACGCGTTCAATGTTCATTCCTGGAGGCGGGCAATGATCGGAACATGGACGGGCCGCAAGACGCTCGTCACACTGCTCGCGTCATTCGGCGTGGTTTTTGCCGTGAATGGGTATTTTGTCACTGAGGCGCTCAAAACGTTCAGCGGCGGCGAGGATCAACATCCCTACCTTCAGGGCTTGGAATTCAACCAGACGCTAGCGCGCCATGCTGAGCAGGCGGGCCTTGGCTGGCGCGCATCGCTGGACGTTGTGCGTGCGCCGACCGGGGCTGCTGAAGTCGTCGTCTCGGTTGCGGATCGCGCCGGTCGCCCTCTGTCAGGCCTCAAACTCACTGGGGAATTGCGTCATCCGACCAACTCGGCTCGCGATCATGCGCTCACTTTTGCAGATGAGGGCTCTGGTCGATATGTCGCTGAAACGAAGGGGCTCACGTCCGGCGCATGGGAAGCGCATATTGCGTCGGCGAGTGGAGATCCGTTCGAGGCAACGCGGCGGCTATGGTTGCGTTGAAGCTTCCTGATCCGCGCGGCTACATCGCGGACTCCCAAAATGATCCGGAACCCTTTATCCGTCGGGATGGTAAGGGTCAGGCCAGCATCGAGCTTTTGGTCACCGGCGCACGTTGTGCCAATTGCATCGCCAAGATCGAGGGCGGACTTCGGAAACTGGAGGGCGTGAGCGACGCGCGCCTCAACCTGTCAAATGGCAAGCTCGTTGTTTCGTGGCGTGAAGGCAAAGTCACGGCGCCCTCCATTCTTGCGTGTGTGCAGTCACAGGGTTTTGGCGCGCGCGCCTACGATCCGCGCGCATTCGTGGACAATGAAGAGGCCGAAGGGCGAATGCTGCTAAGGTGCATGGCTGTGGCGGGCTTTGCCGCCGCGAACGTCATGCTCCTCTCGGTATCGATCTGGTCTGGTCTCGGCGGCAGCATGGGTGACGCCACACGAACATTGTTCCACTGGATCTCTGGTCTTATCGCAATTCCCGCGGCCATTTACGCGGGACGGCCCTTTTTCTATTCCGCGCGCCGCAGCCTGATGGCAGGGCGCGCCAACATGGATGTCCCGATCACCCTCGCCATACTGCTGGCGCTGGGATTGTCGGTGTTTCAAACCATGCGACATGGCGAACAGGCCTATTTCGATGCAGCGGTCATGTTGCCATTCCTGTTGTTGATCGGTCGCTATCTCGATTTTCTGATGCGCCGCAAGGCGCTAGGCGCCGCGCGCGAATTGGCGGCAATGCAGGCCGTGAGCGTGCGCCGGCTCGATAGTGAAGGGCATCCGCAATCTGTTGCCGCGCGCGATGTGGCGGCCGGAGATCACCTGCTGGTGGCAACAGGTGAGCGTGTTGCCGTCGATGGCCTCATCGTGAAGGGCGAAAGCGAGGCGGATATCTCGCTGGTCACGGGAGAAAGCCGCCCGGTTTCGGTGGGTATGGGCGATGTGCTGCGCGCCGGAAGTATTGTCATTGGCTCGCCATTGATCGTGAAGGCCACGACGCACGTCGGCAACTCGCTGGTGGCCGAGATTTCGCGGCTTGTTGAAGCCGGCCAGCAAAACCGTAACCGGTATGTGCGTCTGGCCGATCGCGCCGCATCCATCTATGTGCCTGTTGTTCACGGCACTGCGCTCACGGTTTTCGTCGTTTGGATGCTGTTTGGCGCGGGTTTCGCGACCGCGCTGCAATATGCCATCGCGCTGCTCATTGTAACTTGTCCATGCGCATTGGGCCTTGCAGTGCCCGCCGTGCAGGTGCGGGCAACGGGCCTTCTTTTCAAGCGGGGCATTCTCGTGAAGTCCGGCGACGCGCTGGAGCGTCTGGCCGAGGCCGATACGGCCGTTTTTGACAAGACCGGAACTGTCACGCTCGGTCATCCCGAACTGATTGGCGCGGCTGAAGTTCCTGCTGCGACACTGGAAGCTGCTGCGCGTCTGGCGCGGGCCAGCCGTCATCCCCTTGCTCGCGCGTTGGCGCATGCCGCGGGCATGGGTCCTGTTGCCACCTCAGCGCGCGAAGTGAGTGGGGAAGGTATGGAGGCCGAGGAGGAGGGCGTGACGGCTCGCCTCGGCAAAGCGGGCTTCGTCGGTGCTCTCGAAGCCGGCGATGACGCCAGCGAACTTTGGTATCGCCGAGGCGATGCGGCACCTGTTCGCTTCGCCTTTGATGATCCGTTGCGGTCCGATGTCATGCAAACCATCGAGGCACTCACGGCCCGCGGACTTCCCTCCGAATTGCTGTCGGGTGACAGACCGGCGGTCGTGGCGCGTATCGCGGCGGAAGCAGGCATCTCGCGCTGGCAGGGCGCCATCGATCCTGTCGGCAAGACGGCGCGCCTTGAGCTGCTGCGCGGACAGGGCAAAAAGGTGCTGATGGTCGGCGATGGTTTGAACGACGCTGCCGCGCTTTCGCTCGCGCATGTCTCAATCTCGCCCGGAACTGCGGTCGACGCCACCCAGGCCGCCGCCGATATGGTCCTGCAGGGTGAGCAGCTTGCACCTATTGCGGAAGCCGTTGATGTGGCGCGAACGGCGCGCCGCCGCATGCTGGAAAACTTCGCGCTCGCTGTCGCCTATAACCTTGTGGCCGTGCCACTTGCGGCGCTCGGGCTTGTAACCCCCCTGATCGCGGCAATCGCCATGGCCTCATCGTCACTCTTCGTCACGGCCAATGCTATGCGTATCCGCGTGCACGGAGAGGGTTGATGTCGGCGTTGATATTCCTCATTCCGGCGGCACTTGTTCTTGGCCTTGTAGGCCTTGGGGCATTTTTCTGGTCGCTATCGTCCGGCCAGTATGAAGATATGGAAGGCGCCGCTGCTCGCATCCTGCTGGAAGATGAGGACGACAAATGAATCCGGCGCTTCTGAGCCCCGATGCGCGGCTGCCGCGCTACACCAGCTATCCGACGGCTCCACATTTTCATGCAGGCATAAACGCTGCAATCTATCGTGGCTGGCTGGCGGAGATACCGTGCGATATGCCGCTGTCGCTTTATTTGCATGTGCCCTTTTGTGATACGCTCTGCTGGTTCTGCGGTTGCCATACTAAGGTGGTGAATACCTACTCACCCGTGTCAGCCTACATGGATGCGCTGGTCCGTGAGATTGAAACGGTCGCGGATGTTCTCGGCGATGGCCGTCTCGTCACGCACATTCATTTCGGTGGCGGCTCTCCGACCATTCTTTCGCCTGAGGATATCGACCGGCTGTCCGCGCTGTTGCATCGGCATTTCGCTATTGCGTCAGATGCTGAGATCGCCATCGAGATCGATCCGCGGGGCCTCAAGGATGAAACCATAGCGGCTTTGGCGCGTCTGGGCGTCAATCGCGCCAGCATCGGCGTGCAGGATTTCGCAACCGATGTTCAAAAGGCCATTAATCGCATTCAAACATACGAATGCACAAAGGATGCGATAGATCGTCTTCGTGCCGCTGGCATAAGAGATCTGAATATCGATCTGATCTATGGACTTCCGCACCAGACGGATGCCGGGCTCAAGGAAACGATCGAGAAGTCGCTCACCTTCCGGCCCGGCCGGTTTGCGATCTTCGGTTACGCCCATGTTCCGCATTTCAAGGCACATCAGCGTCTGATCGACGAGGGCACACTTCCGCGCGCGGCGGAGCGGGTGGAGCAGTTCGAACTTGCACGTCAGGTACTATCCGCTGCCGGCTATGTGCCCATTGGCATCGATCACTTTGCATTGCCGCAAGACAGTCTGGCTGCCGCGCAGCGCGAGGGCAGTCTGGCCCGCAATTTCCAAGGATACACCACCGATGACGCGCCTGCGATCGTGGCATTTGGTGCGTCGGCAATCGGAAAGCTGCCGCAGGGTTACGTCCAGAACGAACCTGATCCGCGCAAATATCGCGAAGCCACATTGACCGGTGAGTTGACCGTGATGCGTGGCGTCGCCGTGACGGCCGATGACAAGGCGCGGCGCGCGATCATTGAGCGCATCATGTGTGATCTGCGGGTTGATCTGGACGCCATCGCAAAGCAGTACGGCTTCAAGCAAGGCGATTTCGCAAGCGAGCTGGCCGACCTCAAGATATTGGCGGATGAAGGCTATGTGATCTTGGACGGCAGCATAGTCCGCGTCACAGACCGCGCCTATGCGCGCGCCATTGGCTCGCTTTTCGACACCTATCTGGCGCGTGGCGAAGCCGTTCACTCCGTAGCGGTCTAACAAAAATCCAAAAAAGTGCCTCGCTGCCTGACCGCGCCAGGGAAGGGATGGCGGCCAGGCGAGCGAGGCGGAGACGCGGCGGCTCGGGATTCGCCGCGTCAGCTTGTCAGAGGCGGAGGCCTACGCCCGCTCCGACAATCCAAGGGTTCAGATCGACACTGGCTTTGATGAAGCCGGAGTTGATATTCACATTGGTCGAGAGGAACAGCTTCTTCACATCAAGATTGAAGAAGTAGCCCTGGTCACCAAACGGGATATCCACACCCGCCTGCAGCGCCCAGCCGAAGCGGTTTTCGTATTTGATATCAAAGCCGGCCGGATCATCGACGTTGTAAAAGATCGTGTAGTTGATACCCGCGCCGACATAGGGGCGGATCGGCCCATCAACATCGAAATGGTATTGTGCCGTCAGCGTCGGCGGCAGCAGCCACACGCTGCCAAGATCAATGCCAGTTGGCGTGTGCTTGACGTTGTGTTCCGTCGTCGCCGCGATCAGTTCGAGACTCCAGTTGTTGTCGAGGAAGTAGGTAACGTCAACTTCCGGAACAACGGCGTCATCGACGCTGACATCGCCACCGATCACAGTGATCTTGGCGCTTTCATCGGGCACAACGTAGATGGCGCGTGCGCGAATCTGCCATGGGCTTTGGCCGGCGGCGTCATCCGCAAGAGCCGGCACGGAAAACACGCTCGCGAGCGCGACGGCTGCGGCTGCAAGCATGAGACGATTGCGAAGCATGAGTGATATCCCCTTCGTGATTTCGCCCTTTGATAAAAGTGCGAAGCCGCGCAATCCTTGACGCGGATCAAATTCGCAACAATTCGCGGCGCTTGACGAAATGCCGCATGCCGTTTGCGCGCGATCGTCTTGGTTTTTGATGCAGATCAGACATCCATCGGCCCGGCGCGCTTAAATTCCGAAACTGGGAATTTTGCAGGTTCGATGCGCCATGCCTCACGTCACCTTTATCGCCCACGACAACAGTGCGCGCACAGTTGATGTGCCGGATGGTCTTTCGCTCATGGACGCTGCACTCAAATTCCGCATACCCGGAATCGACGGCGATTGCGGTGGCGCCTGCGCTTGCGCCACCTGCCATATCTATGTCGACCCGGAATGGGTAGGGCGCCTTGCGCCGGTTCAGTCGCTGGAAGCGGAGATGCTCAAGTTCGCGCAAGAGCCGAACGAGCAAAGTCGGCTGGCGTGCCAGATCAAGGCCGGCCCCGAGCTTGAAGGCCTCGTGGTCCGCACCCCCAAATCCCAGTACTGAGAGCCATTCGCAAAAGCCATAAAAAATTTACGGTTATTGATCTTCGTCAAATCCCAAAAATGACGCAAGCGTCATCGTTCTGATCGCCGAATACGGCAAACCGCAGTGGGAGGATCACGCCATGGCAGCCGCAGCACCGAAAATCGTTCAGAAGGGCAACTGGAAAGTCTCGATGACGCCCGACGATGTCTATCGCAACCCGATGGAGATCGCTTGGACCTTTGACTACGCGTTGGGCAAGGACAAGGTGGAAGACCTGTACCGCCGCGCGAAGCAGAACCAGTGGGATGCGGAGCAACTTCTGGACTGGAAGACGGAGGTCGATCCCTCCAATCCGCTGATTGCGGATCGCTCCTCGCTCTATCACCAGATGCCGTTCTTCAAGAAATTGTCCAAAACCCAGCAGGAAACGTTTACCGCGCATTCGACTGCTCAGTTGCTGTCGCAATTCCTGCATGGCGAACAGGGCGCATTGATGACGGCTGCCTGTGTTACACATTCGGTACCGGATTCAACGGCGAAGCTCTACGCCGCAACCCAGACGATGGACGAAGCCCGCCACGTCGAGGTCTATGCGAAATATTGCGACAAGATCGCCATGGTCTATCCCATGTCGCCGTGGCTGAAAGCGCTGATCGACGCCACGTTGAAATCAGACCGCTATGAAAAGGTCATGATCGGCATGAACATGGTGGTGGAAGGCCTCGCGCTGGGTGCCTTCAACAACATGTACCAGACCACTGTTTGCCCGCTACTGAAGGGAATCACCTTCAACGTGATGCGCGATGAGTCTCGGCATGTTTCCTTCGGCCATGCCTATCTCGGTCCGGTCATTGCCAAGCTCGACGAAGCCTCGCGCGAGGATCTGGCGGACTTTGCGTTCAACGCCATCAACATCATCGTACAAGGCACGAGCGTTGGCGACTCGCAGGGACTGGCAAGCCGTCTGGATCCGGGTTTCATGGAAGTACTCGCGAATTCCGAGATCGACGCGGATGACTTCTTCAAGGGCCTTCAGGAAGCTGCCGATATGGGCATCATGCAGGAACTGCCGCCGGGCCAGATTCACTCCCTGAAAGATCTGATGCTTCCCGCGATTGCGCGCGTCGGCCTCATCACGCCGCGCGTGCGCACGAAATACGAAGAAGCGGGCATCCCGATCTTTGAAGACCAGCGTGTGCTGCACGCCATGGAAGGTGGCGCGCCGCAAATGCAGGCTGCCGAGTAGCGATTTAATTCCCTCGCACTGCCGCGGGTCCCCAGGGGCCCGCGGCTCTTTTTTTCACGGATCGATAGCAATACCGCGGCATTGATCGCCTGTCCGAAGCGGATTGCACACAGCGACCGCTCCATCAGGCAGCCGCGCCTCATAGGGCCCGAAGCGCACATCCGGGTGGCGATAATCCGTCGAAACATATTGCGCGCCCGAAGCAAACGCGGCGTCGCGGCGGCTCGGATCGTTTCGACGCGCTTCCACCGTGTCGGCATCTGCGCGCGTCCGCACGATCAAGCCTGCGGCAACGGCATCTTTTATGCGCGCCAGATCGGCGGGAACCTCGTTCAATGTCACATATGCCGCGCCTTCTGCCTCGGGATCTGGCGCATTGATGAACATCATGCGTTTGCCACCGCGCGCACTTTCGTAAGCGATGACCTTCTCTGGCGGTTCATCCAGAGCGAACAGAACTTTTCCGCGCGCCGTTCCCAACGTCGGCCAGTGAAGCGAGCCGTCCTTGCCAATCACATCGCGGGGGCGGATCATCGCGCTCTCCGGGAAAACCGATGCAATTTCCGCATCAAGTGCGTTGTACGCTGCGGCGTCGAATTTCAACGTCTGTACACCGCCGGGCACCTGCGATGGATCGTCCTTCGCATTCATTGTGATAAGCATGGGAATGTGATGTGGATGCGCGCGCGACCAGTGGCGGATGATCGTTAGACATTGTGTCAGCGTCAGGCAGCTTGATCGCACATCGATATCGGGCACATGCAGAACCTTGAAACCGGGTTTGGCCATCGTCGCGGTAAAATCGGCCGGCAGCGCGCCAGCATTCGGAGGAATGCCGGCAGGGGCCGCATAGCGGCCACCCTCGGGGTCGTAAACGACGTCAAGCTCCAGATTGCGGGCGCCGTCATCCAGTTCTTCGTTCAGCGGAGGATGACTGTAGTCCAGCCCGGCGGCGATCTGTGGAGATTGCGATGCGATTTTCGCCAGCAGAGCGGGTGGGATCGCCTGCTTGTAGCTGTTGTGCGTGCCCACGGTCAGAATGTCATTCAACCGCAAATTGGCGTTCATCCATTTTTGTGGGCATCCGCTGGCTTTGGCATCGGTAGCATGCAGGTTGCACGCTTGCACGGAAGGTATTGCCAGGAGCATGGAGGCTGCAATTAACGCGAACAGTTTCATGGCAGTGTACCGTCCAGAAAATCGAAGACCGTGGATTTGTAGAGTGCATGGGGAATTGCGGAGAAGTGATCGCAGCCGGGCAGCGTGACGGCACGGCCATCCATGAAAACGTCCGCGAGTACCTGTGCATTGCCAGCTAGTTCGTCGCGTGTTCCCGCGATTACCAGCACCGCTGAACGTATCGTGGCCAGTGCTTCGCGGGTGAATTCTTCGCCACCACGTCCGCGCGCGCACGCCGCCAAAGCCAGCCGGTCATCGCCCTGCGCGTCGGCAAACTGCCGGAATCCTTTGAGCAGCGGCTCGCTTAGCGTCGATGGATCTTCGCATTCCATGGCCTCAGCCAGCGGATTGCCAGATGGTGATGGCTCGAACAGTCGCGCGCCCACACCGCCAATGATGAGATTTTTGAAGCGCTGTGGCTGCGTCAGTACGGCCGCCAGCGCCAATCGCGCCCCCATCGAATAGCCCATCAGATTGACACTATCGAGGTCCAGATGATCGAGCAGGCCGAACAGGTCATCCAGCAGAGCCTCGCGCCCATAGGCCTCTGGTTCGTGCGGTTTGGCGCTCTCCCCGTGGCCGCGCCAGTCCATGGCGATGCAGCGAAGCCCCTGACGCTCAAAGGCGCCGTACCAGCCTACGCGGCGCCAATTCTCCGTCCGGTTTGAGGCGAAGCCGTGCAAGAGCACCATGGGCCGCTTTTCGTGCGGGCCCACATCGTCGTAAGCAATGGAAAATCCATGCGAATTGAAGAAGTCTGTCATTCCGCCCCCTCATGTCTGCCTAAGTATAAGGCCCCGTTGCCTTCTCACCACAGGGGCCCGGCCATCGGTTCCGGCTTGGGTTGTGCGGTCCAATAGCGCCTCTTACATGGGAGCCATAAGGTCCATGGGAGGGGCGCATGAGGGTTATCGGAATCGCCGGTTTGGCGATGGTTGCTGGGATTTGGGCGGCAACGCCCGCCTTGGCGGAAACCACAGCGCCGCCATCGGCCCAACAGCCGCCAGCAGGCCAGGCGCTCACCGCTGAAGACCTTAGCGCCTTCATGGATGGCTTCATGCCTTATGCCGTCGGCCGCGCCAATATCGCGGGCGCCGAAGTGGTGGTGGTCAAGGACGGGCAAGTGCTTTTCGCCAAGGGTTATGGCGTTGCCGATGTGAAGTCGCGCAGGGCAATCGATCCGGCCACGACGCTTTTCCGTCCGGGCTCCATCTCGAAGCTCTTCACGTGGACGGCGGCCATGCAGCTGGTCGAGCAGGGCAAGCTCGATCTCGACAAGGACGTGAACACATATCTCGATTTCAAAATTCCCGAGGCCTTCGGCAAACCGATCACGCTTCGCAATCTGATGACGCATACGCCCGGCTTCGAAGAAACGCTCAAGAATCTCATTACGCTCGATGCCAAGAAGCGCCGCCCGCTCGGCGATGTGCTGAAGGCGTGGGTTCCCGAACGCATTTTTCCGCCCGGTGAAGTCTCCGCCTATTCAAACTACGGCGCGGCGCTCACCGGCTACATCGTCCAGCGTGTCTCTGGCGAGCCGTTTGAACAATATGTCGCCAACCACATCTTCAAGCCGCTCGGCATGATGCATTCCAGCTTCGAGCAGCCGCTGCCCAAGGCGCTCGCAAGCGATATGTCCAAGGGCTATGACACGGCGTCGGGAAAGGAGATTGATTTCGAACTCGTCGATATGAGCCCGGCTGGCGCACTCTCAACGACCGGAGCCGATATCTCGAAGTTCATGATTGCGCATCTGAACGATGGTACCTTTGGTGGCGCGCAGATATTGAAGCCCGAAACCGCAAGGCTCATGCACAGCGATATCTATCGCCCGGTGCCGAGCCTGCCTGCCATGGGCCTTGGCTTCTATCATGAGGACATCAACGGCTACACGATCGTCGGCCATGCCGGCGATACGCAGGCTTTCCATAGCGACCTGCATTTGATCCTCGGTCAGAATGTCGGCCTCTACTATTCGCAGAACAGCGCCGGCAAACCGGGTACTGGCCCGCGCGCGCCGCTGTTCGAAGCATTCATGAACCGTTATTTCCCTGCAGCTCCGCTCGGCAAGGAACCCACGCTCAAGACCGCGAAGACCGATGCCGCCAGAGTCGCGGGGCACTACGTTGCCAGCCGCCGTTCGGAATCGAACTTCCTGCGTGCCGGCATCGCATTGGGCGCGGTTGAGGTGACGGCCAACGACGACGGGACCATTCAGACCGATTTGCTCAACAATCTCGCGCGCGAGCCGCGCAAATGGCGGGAAGTCGCGCCCGGAAAATGGCGTGAGGTGAATGGCACAGCCACGCTTGTGGTGACTGAAAAGGATGGCGCCGTCACGCGCATCGATACCGATCTCTATCCACCGATCATGGTCATTTCACCGGCCACGTTCTGGCAGTCGCCGACGTGGCAGCTCCCGCTGCTTCTCTTCTCGCTCGCCATGCTCGCGCTCACAGTTCTGTTCTGGCCGATCAAGGCGTTGTTGCGCTGGCGCTACGCGAGCCCGTTCCCGCTGTCGGGCCGCGCGGCGATGCTCTACCGCCTCACGCGCCTCGTTGCGCTGATCGATGTGGCGTTCCTTGGTGGTTGGGCTTGCACGCTGGCGCTGGGCGGCAACAGTCTGGCGATCTTCACCAATGCCTATGATCCGGTGTGGCGCGTGTTCCAGGTTCTGGGTGTCATCGGTCTCGTCGGCACCATTTTCCCGCTGCTGAACGTGCGGGAGGCGTTCGGCGATCCTGCGCGGCCGTGGTGGACAAAGCTCACCGATGTGGCGATCCTCGTGGCCTGCATCGGTGTGATGTATTTCGGCTTCGCATTCCGGATGTTCAACCTGACGCTTAACTATTGAGCCTCAGCGTCCCTTGAACTCGGGCGCGCGCTTTTCAAGAAAGCTCCTGACGCCTTCGCGATGATCTTCCGTCTGGAACAGGCGGTAGATCGTCTCGATGGCCCAGGCGCCCACCGCACGCGGATCGCCATAGGATGTGCGCCGCAGGCCCTCCTTCATATAGCGCAATGCCAGCGGCGGATTGGCCGCAATGCGCGCTGCGATCTCGTTTGCGCGCGTCATAAGTTCAGCGTGCGGCACGACATAGGACACAAGGCCGATGCGAAGGGCCTCATCTGCATCGATTGCATCACCCGTAAACAGCAGCTCCGCCGCTTTCGCCGGACCTACAATCGCCGGAAGCCGCAACATGCCGCCCACATCCGCGATCAATCCGCGCTTGATGAACAGTTCGGCAAATTTCGCCTGTTCGGATGCGATGCGGATATCGGCAAACAACGCCAATTCCATGCCCCAGCCGACAGCCGAACCGTTCACCGCGGCAATCACGGGCTTTTCGCAATCAAGCGCCGCCATGGCGGCAGGCGTCGCCTGATGGCGCACGACCACGGGCCGTTCGGCGCGCGCCTCGCCCGTCATCATCTCCTTTACGTCTTCGCCTGAACAAAATGCCGGGTCAGCGCCGGTCACAATCACGCAGCGCACGTCACCATCTTGTGACGCCGCGCGGAATGCGCTTTCGATTTCCGCATAGGCCCTTGGATTGAGCGCATTGCGTCGTTCTGGACGATTGAGGGTTATGGTCGCGACATGGTCCCGAACGTCATAAAGCACGCAGATGAAATCGGCCGGGGCGGGAAGTGTCATGGAGTTCTCGGGCGGTAATGTTTCAGGGGCATTGTCTCAGCCTTCCAGCGGCTCGCAAGCGCAGGCCGGTGGCGTGAGAAAGTATAATAATATCAATATGTTATGCGGAAGAGATAATTTTGCCAACGCAATTGTCGTTCCTTAATCCCGTTCCCATATATGATGATTGCGTTGGCGGCAGCAGACAGACAGGTGCAGCGGATGATTGGCTTTTTGCGTTGGGCGCGTGGCATATCCTTGGGCGTATTGAACAGCGTCGCCAAATTCGTCGTCTTGCTTGTGATGATTGCCGCCGTTTTTGCGATCATTGGCGTCGTGCGCGGCGATGGTTTGCCGTCCAACATGGTCCTCACGCTTGATCTGCGGAACAGCCTGCCCGATTCCTTTGCAGCGCCGGCGTTTGCCCTTGGAAAGAAGCCGCTCACGGTTGTCGATACCGTTCTGGCGCTGGATCGCGCGGGTCGTGACTCCCGGGTAAAGGGCGTGTTCATGAAGGTTGGCGGCGCGGAGATGCCCGTGCCTCAGGCCGAAGAACTGGCTGAAGCGCTCAAACGGTTCCGCGCAACCGGAAAATTCGTCATCGCCTATTCTCAGGGATTCTTTTCCACGGGCCTGGGTGACTACCTCGTGGCGACACCCGCGAATGAAATCTGGATGCAACCGAAGGCGGTTTTCAGCGCGTCCGGTGCGGCTGCCGGCTCCATTTTCTTCCGTGGCTTGTTCGACAAGATCGACGCTGTGCCGCAAATCGCCAAGCGCGCGGATTATAAGTCCGCTGCCGACACCTACATGGAAAAGGGCTACACGCCGGCAGATCGCGAGCAGATGACCGCGCTCCTGCAGTCCTGGTATGACAGCGCATCCACGGCCACTGCGGCGGCACGCAAGCTCGATCCCGCAAAGGTCCTGGCGGCATTGGACAAGAGTCCGCAATTTGCCGCCGATGCCAAGAGCGCCGGTTTGATCGATGTTCTAGGCTACGACGATCAGGCCGAGCGCAGCGCGCGCGAAAAAGGCAACGACGCTGAATCCGTTCCCATGCGCGAATATATCGAGGCAACGGAAGACGAGAGCCGCTATGGCGATGGCCAGAAGATTGCGCTCATCGAGGCTTCCGGTGAAATTGTGGATGGCACGGCGGGCGGCGATGGTCTGTTCGCCAGCAATACCGTGATCGCGGGCGATGATTTTGCGGACGCCATTCGGCAGGCAACGGATGACAAGCGCATCAAGGCAATTCTGTTGCGGGTGGATTCGCCGGGCGGGTCGGTTACGGCCTCTGACCAGATCCTGCACGCGCTCAAGGAAGCGCAGTCGGCCGGGAAGCCTGTAATTGTCAGCATGGGCACCTTGGCAGCTTCCGGCGGCTATTACATATCCGCTTCAGCAGATCGTATCATTGCGCAGCCGGGCACCATCACAGGCTCCATCGGAGTGCTCACCGGCAAGGTGTCGTTTGGAAAATCGCTCGAAAAGCTCGGCATCGGCACCGATGAACTTGGCATCGGCAAGAATGCGCTCTTCAACTCCACCTTCACGCCCTTCACGGAAGAGCAGTGGCAGAACCTCAACCATCAGGCCGATGTCATCTATGCGGACTTCACCCAAAAGGTTGCCGCGGGCCGGAGGCTGCCGATCGAAAAGGTGCGCGAGATTGCCAAAGGCCGCGTCTGGAGCGGCGCGGATGCAAAGAGCCGCGGTCTTGTTGATGACCTTGGGGGCTTCTGGACGGCAGTCGATGCGGCCAAAAAGGCGGCAAAACTCGACGCAGGGGCGCATGTCACATTCGTGCAGTATCCGCGCCATCGTGGCTTCTTCGAAAATCTTGATCGCATGTTTGGCGATACAGCCGCCGGCGCACAGGCCTTGCAAACCATGGAAACGCTCGCCAATTCGCCCATTGGCCGCGCGCTGAGCGAGGCTGTCTCCGAAACCCCGCGTGGCCGCGTAGAACTCCGCGCCACCGGGTTGCCGGTCAATTAATCAGTCTAAGGAATAACCGAAGCGATTGACCCAGTGAGCCAGGATGGGGAGTAGCGGGGCCAGTTCCGACTTGTACTTACGCCATTGGCCGATGCCATCTCCATAGAGACCTCGGCGCACCTGGCCTGCGCTTGGCGAGCGGATTTCGCGCTCCTGGGCTTTCCTTCCAAAATCGCGCATGGAATCTGTCCATTCAATACGCAGGAAATTGCAGACTTTGCGGACGGTTTCGTCAAAGTCGGCGACCATTTCTTCATATCTATGCTCATGCAAATCGAGCGGTAGCTTCTCCCGGCATGTATCAGCAAGGCGCATGACCACATCATAGAATCGGCCGGCATCCTCCAACTGGAGAAATTCGAACGTGGTTGGATTGACCTCGAAATGACGCCGGTACGCACTGAACACCACATCGCGAGGATCACGCACCGCAAACAGAATTTTCGCGTCGGGAAACAGTTTGGCGATCAACGGCAAGTTAAACGTGTTCAGAGGTTGCTTGTCGATAAAGACTTTGCCTTTGTAATCGACATCGAAGCTGTTTACACGGGCCCAGTACAAATCTCGCGCTTGCGCCAAGTCGGAACCGCGAAGATTGGCAAGTTTCTCTAATTCATCCCTGTTTGTCAGGAAACGCGGAACAAGATCGGGGAACGTTTCCCGCTCTTCAAGGTGAACAACGTCTGGATGGGTTGCTAGGACCTGTTCCAGAAGGGTCGTTCCGGATCGAATGAAACCCAGCAGGAACACGTGCTCGCGCGGGAAAAGCATTGAAGCTGGCGCGAAATCGCGCGCTGCCCATGTTGCGGCGTCGGAATTTTTCAGATTGTTGTCAAGCTCGGTTATGAACGCGACCGCGCGGCGTTCACCTTCAAACCTAGGCTCATGAATTCGACGAAACTCCAGATTTCGGTGTTCATATGCCTTGAATGCCTCGTGAAATTTCTCCTGGCCATCGAGTGCGTCGCCAAGAAATCCCAATGCCACGCCTCGTGCATGCGCGTCGGCCTTGTCACTGTCCAGCAGTTGGCGCAGTCGTCTTTCCGCATCCTCATACTGTCCCGCACTGATGTCGATCATGGCCAGCGCCACGATTGCTGTGGCATTGGTGGGATCGATGGCGAGCGCGCGCTGAGCATAATTCCGGGCTTCGTCTCGCTGGCTCTTGCGAGCAGCGATGGAAGCCAGCCCGGCGAGGGCGTCTGCGTGATTGGGTTGAAGAGATATGGCCCGCTCATAACTGGGAACAGCTTCATCCGGACGTCCTGCAGCCACGAGAGCCCACCCTTTTCTGGAATGGGTCGTTGCATTGTTCGGATCAATCGCAATCGCAGCATCGAAAGCGGATATGCCTTCGATTGCCCGGTTCATTTTGGTCAAAGTCAAACCAATGGCATTCAGAAGCACAGGGTTATTTGGCATGAATGTCAGGGCGCGTCTGAAATCCTGCAATGCCTGCGGATGCCTTTCCTGAGCGCGATATCCGATCGCCCTGGCATTGAACAGAATGGGATGAACAAGGCCATCGCGTATTGCCTCGTCGGCGAGCTGGAACGCGCGTTCGGTGTCATTTCTGGCGATCACTCTGCTGACTTCAGCAACGATACTATCCATCTGCGATCTCGCGTCGGATTCACTTGTCTCTGGCATGTGCGATGGAGCCTTCTCGGACTGAATCTTCAAAACCTTATTAGCAAACTGACACTAAGCTAGAAAGCAAAGCGTTAAGACGGTGAATATCCGTAGCGCTTAACCCACGGCTCGAGGATGGGCAGTACGGATTCCATATAGGGACGGTAGTTCCGCCACCGGCCGATGCCTTCACGACTTAACCCGGCCGAGATTTGTGCGCCACTCGGCGTAATTATGAAGCGCGAGCGGGCATGCTCTGCAAAGTGCCGCATCCTCTCGTCCCATTTCCGGCCTACAAAGTCGCATATGGCTTGGGATTCCTCTTCGAAATGTTCGACAAGGTTCTCATGCTTCGACCAATGCACGGACAAAGGAAGCATGGCGAAATACAACGATGCCAGACACATTGTCTTGTCATACATTCGCGCCGCGCCCTCGAGCGACAGGAATTCGAAGTTCGTCGGGTTCTCCTCGAACCGCTGCCTGAAACATCCCCAAACCACGTCACGCGGATCGCGAAGACAAAAGATGATCCTGGCGGTGGGGAACAGACGGACAATGAGCGGAAGTTTTGCCGTGTGATTGGGATGCTTATCTACGACGATATTTCCGGCGCGGCGAATACCATGTTGCTCAAGGCGCTCCCAGTAGGCGTCCCGAAATGGTTCCAATTCGTCTTCTTTTGCCATCCGAAGGCGGTTCAGTCCGTTTGCGTCGCTCATATATTCGCGCACGCCGGCAATTAATCCGTCTTGCTCTTGCGTCGTGGAAACATTGGGGAGTGTCGCGAGGATCTCCTCCAGAAGTGTGGTGCCTGAGCGCGGAAAGCCGAGAACAAACAAGTGCTCGGTTGCGTTGTGCCCTGCTGGTGTCTCGCGCTTTGCGGAGAACCAATTCGGATTCTGGGTAAAATAGTCGATCAACTCATCGAGATATATCGGCATTGTGCGTTTGCCGGGACCCGCGAAACGCGCTTTTTGTAACATTCGCTGAAGATTGTTCCCGGCCGTGTATTGTTCGTATGCCTTGCGGAATTCGGATATCCGATCGTAGATGTCCCCAAGCAATATGTGAGCCGTTGCGCAGTCTTCAGGTTGGGCATGCTCGCTCTCGAGCAATTCATTCAGCCTCTTGATGGCTCCTTCGAATTGTTTTTCGGCGATATCTGCGCGGGTGATCGCGATCGTCGCAGTTGTCTGCCGGGGGTCCAGCCGCAGAGCTTGTTCCCCAAATTTGCGTACTTCAATCCAGTTGCTTTGGAGCGCCATAAGCGCCGCCAAGTGAGCGTACGGTGGCGCCATACCGGGCTGTAACGCAATTGCCAGACGATAACTTTCTGCTGCAACATCCCTTCGGCCAACGCGCTCGCTTGCCCATCCCTTATTGAAATGTCCGGGCGGAAAACCGGGAGCGAGCTCTACGACGCGGTCGAAAACTGCTTGCGCTTCTTGCATGCGATCAGCGCGCCCAAGCGCGAGCCCCAAGGCGTTGAGGACCGGAACGTCGTTGGGGGCAATGCCCGCGGCCTGCTCGAGATCTCGTAGAGCATCTTCATGACGGCCCTGTCCCTCAAACCAGTAAGCCCTGAGATTCAGGAATAGTGGATGATTGAAGCCTGCATCCAGGGCTTGTTGCGAGATGGTGATTGCGGATCGGACGTCCGATCGTTCCAGTGCCGCGGTTGCTTGGCGCAAGTATTCTTGAGATGCCGTTTCAATCATGTCGTGCTCAGTGCCAGGTCTGGCCAGTTCGATCGAGGCGTCGACCTCGGATTTCATGTTGTCGCATTGCTTGGAGGGACTGCAAAGTCCCCGCCCTCAGGCGCGGCCTGGCCATCAGCGATTGCGTGGGGTTGCGCTTGCTTATTGAGTATTTGCGAAGTCAAAAAAAAGCGGCGGCCCTTTTGGGGCCGCCGCCAGAAGTAATCGACAGTGTCGATTAGTACTTGATGGTACCGCCGATGAAGATCGTGCGGCCCAGAGCATCGTACACCTGCGGATAGGTGTTGCCGTTGCCGAACGGAGGTGTCGATTCGGGGAACGCGCTGCCGCTGGAGAGGGCAGGCGGATCCTTGTCGAACACGTTGTTCACACCAGCGCGGATGGACACACCCTCGCTGACGGCCCAGTTGGCAGCCAAGTCGATGTAATCGAACGAGTCGATCACGCCACCAAGCTTCGCCGGAACGCCACCAGCATCGTAGTTGACCGAACCGATATGACGCCAGTTGAGCGACAGATCGAAGTCCCACGGAGAGGACCACGTCACGCGCAACTTATGACGCCACTTCGGAGACGGTGTGCCGCAGGTCGCGCCGTAGAGGCCTTCGCAAGCCAGCACGGAGCTGAACTGCGACGACAAGGTGTCGAGCTGCGTCAGCAACGTGCCAACGAAGTTAGCCGCGATGCTGCCGTTGTCACCAAGTCCGAGATCCGCGAGATCCGTCTGATAGTTGGTCTCGAAGTCCCAGCCCTTGGTGCTGAGGTACGGCAGGTTCACGTTCGGAGCGTCCACATAACCGGTGCCGAAGATCGCGCCCGTCGCACCGCGATGGACCAGCGGGCAATAGAACGCTTCTTGGACCGGATCCCCGGAGGTGTAGCAACCTGCCAGCGTCTGGTTCGGACCGACAACGCCGATGTAATCCGCCACCTTGATGTCGAAGTAGTCGACGGTCGCGGTGAAGCCGTCCAGGAAGGTCGGGGTAAACACGATGCCCCAAGTCTTCGTGTCGGACGTTTCGGCCTTGAGGTTCGGGTTACCAGCCGTCTGCACGTTGCACTGACCGGCCGGGCAGTTCAGCAGGCCGGTGCCAACGTTGGTCACCGATGCGCACTGACCTGTCGTCACGCCACCAGCAGCCGAGCACGGGTCCGAGCCGCCGAACAGCTGAACGTTCGCAGGAGCGAACGATTCAAGCACGTTCGGAGCACGCACTGCGCGCTGGAAGCTGCCACGCAGCTTGACGTCATCGACGATCTGCCATTCCGCGCCATACTTCCAAGAGCGGACCGCGCCCACGGAGCTGTACGAGGAGTAGCGATAGCCACCGGTAAGTGTCAGGTCTTCAGCAAGCGGCATTCCCTGGATCAGCGGAACGCGTACTTCGCCAAAGGTTTCGACAACGTTGAATGACGACTTCGGAACAGGGAGCGTCTTGGCACCCTGACCGTAGAGGTCGCCCGTCTGGAAGTCGCGGCTGGTATCCAGCTGGATCGCTTCCGAGCGGTATTCGGCGCCAAGAGCGAGGGCCACCGGGGACTTCGCCCACGGAGACTGAACGCCCCATTCGCCGAGATCGCCAGTGAGCGAACCGCTCATGACCTGTTCCTGCGTCCAGCCTTGCTTGAAGCCCTGGGCAAGAACGTAGCCGAGACCGGCCGTATTGTTGGCCGAACCGATACCGTTGAAGATGTCGAGTGGCACGCAGTTCGGATCGATCTGCAGCACTGTGACCGTGCACTGACCCGTCGCGCGGTCCACTTGCAACGCGTTCTGAACGCGCTGTTTCGACCATTCGTTCTTGTAGGTTTCGGTGTAGAGCGTGATGCCGTACTGCGCATACAGATCGTATGCCCAGCCGCCACCCAGATCGCCCTTCGCACCGAGGACCATACGGTACGACGTGTGACGCAGGTCGTCCTGACGCTTGCCACCTTCGAAGTCACGACGACCAATCCAGAGCAACGACTGGCCCGGCGTGATGTTACCCGCGCCATCCCAGTAGGAACCCGTGAATGTGTCGTAGCCGTTACCAAGCGGGCCGCCTGCGCCGAAGTCAGCGAAGTAGCTGTTGCCAGTCGCCGGGTTGATCGCAGCTGCTGTGAAGCCACCGCAGAGAGCCTGGTTTTCCTGGGCCGTCATAAGTGGGTTTTCGCAGTTAACCTGCAGATAGCCTGGCGAGATGGTGCCGGGGAAGTAGGTCGGACCGGATGCAAGGAACGCGCCCGATTCTGCGATCTGCGCCACGGTGTGATCGTCAGAGAACATGAAGTCCGCATAGACGTTCAACAGCGGGGACACTTCGTAGTGACCGAAGAAGCCACCCGTGTAGCGTTCATCCGGACGTTGGAAGTAGTTGACCGCCGCATAGTTGTAAGTACGCGTCGGCGCCGGAATCGAGCCATACGGTGAGAACACACCAGAGCCAGGCGTACCCGTGCCGGTCTGGTAGTAGTCGTATGTGCCGTAGCCCGAAGTGCCGAACAGGTTGTCAAACGACAGCCAGCGGTTCTTGTTCGAAGAACCCGCGCAGCGGAAGTTCGTCAGAGCGCCATTGGTATCCAGAGCGCACGCCGAAACGTCTCGGGAGTTCTGAACGATTGGTTCGGAGTGACGATAACCGACATAGGCCGTGATGTTACCCTTGCCGTCGGCGGTGTTTGTGCCGAGGATCAGGGTGCCATCAAGCGTCTGACCATCCCACACGCTCGAAGGAGCCGTGGCGTAGCCAACGCTGGACTGCAGATTGCGCAGATAGCCATTGTTGTTGTCGTGCTGCGCGATGGACCATTGGCCGTCGAGTTCGACGCCCTCAAAGTCCTTGCGCATAATGAAGTTCACGACGCCGGCCAACGCGTCCGAACCGTAGGTCGCGGATGCGCCACCGGTCAGGACTTCAACGTGATCGACCAGAGCTGCCGGAATGTTATTCAAGTCGGCGACGGGCAGCGCCGGGTCACCAGGCATCAAGCGGCGACCGTCAACCAGCACCAGCGTACGGGCGCTGCCGAGGTTGCGAAGGTTCACCGTTGCCGTGCCCGATGCGCCGTTCGACGCATTCTGACCGTAGTCAGCGAACACGCCAGGCAGGTTGTTGAGAAGGTTTTCGACGTTCGCCGTACCTTCGAACTTCAGTTCCTGCTGACCAACAGCCGTCACCGGCGAGCTGGAATACAGGCCTTGCTGCGGAATGCGCGAACCCGTGACGACCACGGTTTCCGTCGAACTGTCCTGCGCCGAAGCCGGCACAGAGAAGCCCATTGCCGCGACCGACGCTGCCCCGAGGAGCAGAGCCGAACGCAAGCCGCGCTTGCTTTCATTGGATTGATACACGTTGAACCCCCTTGGTTCTGTCGTAACGACGACTGCCATCAACGGACCTGCCGGATGGCAGTAGGTTCCACACGCAACTAGCTGCGCGCAGTTATGCCCGTTTGGCGCAAAGCTAAGGGAGTTGACTGGTTCGGGTCAAAAAGGAATTGCCGTTTACCAGTGCTTCCCAAGGTCTATGTGGCTTTTGTGCATCAATTCTGTGACGCGTCGTCATCGTCAAAAACCGATTCGGAGAAATATTGCGCAAACCGCCGTATTTTAAGGCTTTTTCGTGCATCCGCGCGGTGTGATCTGTTAAGGATTTGGCGACGAATTCGGCAGGCGAATTCGAATGCTCCGTAGTCGAATCGTTTAACGCCGCGTGGTCTTCAAATGTCTACTGCTGTGATCACGCATCAGGCCTGTCTTGGGCATGTTCCGCCTGCCGGACATTTCGAATCGCCGGAGCGTCTGATGGCGGTGCTTGAGGGCCTGAAAACGCCAGAATTTCAGGCGCTGCGCTGGCTTGAGGCGCCCCTTGCCAGCCGGGAGGTGCTGTCCCTGGCCCACGATCCGGCGCATGTCGCGCTGGTATTGGACCGCTTTGGACCGGCCGCAGCCGCAACCGGGATGGTCCAAATCGAGATGGACACCGTCATGTCGCCGGGTTCGGCCGAAGCGGCGCTGCGCGCGGCGGGGGCCTGCGTGGCGGCCGTCGATCTGGTTGTGGCAGGCGGTGCCCGCAATGCCTTTTGCGCCATTCGCCCACCCGGCCACCATGCCGAGAAGATTCAGTCTATGGGCTTCTGTTTGTTCAACAATTTGGCAGTTGGCGCGCTGCATGCCAGGGCCCGGCATGGCTTTCGGCGGGTGGCGGTGGTGGATTTTGATGTTCACCACGGAAACGGCACCCAGGACATCTTCTGGAACGATCCCGACCTCTTCTATGCATCCTCCCATGAGTTCCCCCTGTATCCGGGCACGGGCAGTGCGAGCGAGACGGGCGTGGCCGGCAACATCGTCAATGCCCCGCTGCCGCCGGGCGGCGGCAGTGCTGAGTTTCGGAATGCCTTTGAGACGCGAATATTCCCGGAATTGGCCGCCTTTGCGCCGGAGTTTGTGTTTATCTCCGCTGGGTTCGATGGCCATCTGGCTGATCCTCTTGCCGATCTTCGGCTTGATGCGGCGGACTTCGCATGGGCTACGGCGGGCCTCTGCCGGATCGCAGCGGAAAGCGCCGGTGGTCGCGTTGTTTCGGCTCTTGAAGGCGGTTATGACCTCGAAGCCCTGCGGCGTTCATCCGCCGCCCATGTTCGCGCGCTGATGGAGGCGTGAGGAATGCCAGCCAAAAACACCCCTCCGGCTGCCGATGTCGGCGCCCTCAGTTTTGAAGCGGCCCTGAAGGAACTGGAGTCCATCGTGGCCCGGCTGGAGCAGGGGGAGGTGGAACTGGACGATTCCATTGCCTTGTACGAGCGTGGCCAAGCGTTGAAGGCTCATTGCGAAGCACGCCTGAAGGCGGCGGAAGGCCGGCTGGAGAAGATCGTGCAGGGCGCGAAGGGTCCTGCAGGGGTCGAAACGGCGGATCTCGGTTGATCTGCCATGGCACGTGACCCCTCCATGAGCCTGCTTGAGCCTGCGCTTGCGGAGGCGGCCAGCTTTGTCGAAGGCGCACTAGATACGCTTCTGCCGAAGCCTGCGGGCCCAGAATCCCGGTTGATGGAAGCCATGCGTTACGCGGCGCTTGGTGGCGGCAAGCGGCTTCGTGGATTTCTCGTGCTGCAGGCGGGCCGATTGTTTGGTGTTGATCGCCGTGGATTGGCGCGCGTTGCGGCGGCGGTGGAATGCATGCACGCCTATTCGCTTGTGCACGACGATCTTCCCGCGATGGATGACGACGACACGCGACGCGGCAAGCCTTCCACGCACAAGGCTTTCGATGAAGCCACTGCCATTTTGGCAGGTGATGCGCTGTTGACCCTCTCATTCGGATTGCTGGCATCGCCGGAAGCACATGGCGATCCGTTTGTCCGCTGCGAACTGGTTGCAAGGCTGGCGCATGTTTCCGGACATGCCGGCATGGTCGGCGGGCAGATGATGGATATCGCGTTTGAAGGTGGTGCGCCCGGCTTGCCGGAAATCACGCGCCTGCAACGCATGAAGACGGCGGCGCTCATCACATTCTGCTGCGAAGCGGGCGCGATCATGGGAAAGGCTTCGGCCACCATGCGCAATGCGCTCGTGACGTATGGCCAGGATCTGGGGCTCGCCTTTCAGATCGCCGATGATCTTCTGGATGCAGAGGGCAACGCGGACGAAATGGGCAAAGCTGCGCGCAAAGACGACGCCAGGGGCAAACGCACAGTCGTTTCGGTTATGGGCGCGGAACGTGCGCGGGCGCAAGCCAGCGCGCTGTCCCAGCAGGCCATCCGTCACCTTGATTTGTTCGATGAAAAGGCCGACCTTTTGCGTGCTGCAGCTGGCTTCGCCATCGCCCGGCGCGCGTAGGGTTCCGTTGCACAGAGCGCTGATTTTATGAACATTCCCAACACAACGCGCCTCCTGGACCGTATCGATACGCCATCCGGTCTGCACGATCTTTCGCGCGACGAGCTGCGCCAGCTGGCCGATGAACTGCGCAAGGAAACGATTGATGCGGTGTCGGTGACCGGCGGGCATCTGGGCGCTGGATTGGGCGTTGTGGAACTCACCGTTGCCCTGCATGCAGTGTTCAACACGCCCAGCGACAAGCTGATCTGGGACGTCGGCCATCAGGCGTATCCGCACAAGATACTCACGGGCCGCCGTGATCGCATTCGCACTCTGCGTCAGGGGGGCGGCCTCTCCGGTTTCACCAAGCGCGCCGAGAGCGAATACGATCCCTTCGGTGCAGCGCATTCCTCCACATCCATCTCCGCCGGTCTTGGTTTTGCCGTCGCACGGGACCTGAAGGGCGAGGACAACAACGTCGTTGCAGTCATCGGCGATGGCGCAATGAGCGCAGGGATGGCCTACGAGGCCATGAACAATGCTGGCGCACGCAAGGAGCGCCTCATCGTCATCCTGAATGACAACGACATGTCCATCGCGCCGCCTGTTGGTGCGATGAGCGCCTATCTCGCCAAGCTCATATCAAGCCGCTCCTATCGCGGTTTTCGGCGGATCGGAAAGCAGCTTGCGCATCTTCTGCCCAGGCCGATGGAAGAGACGGCGCGCAAGGCCGAACATTTCGCGCGCGGCATTGTGACAGGCGGCACGCTTTTCGAGGAAATGGGCTTCTATTACGTCGGCCCGGTCGATGGTCACAATCTCGATCATCTGATCCCGGTGCTGGAAAATGTGCGCGATGCACAGAACGGTCCCATCCTCGTTCACGTGGTGACAAAGAAGGGCAAGGGTTACGCGCCCGCCGAGGAAAGTGCCGACAAGTATCATGGCGTCAACAAATTCAACGTTCTTACCGGCGAACAGAAGAAAACGCCCGCCAAGGCGCCAAGCTACACAAAGGTATTCGCCGAGGCGCTGATCGCCGAAGCCGAAGCCGACAGCCGTGTCTGCGCCATCACCGCGGCCATGCCCTCCGGCACAGGGCTCGATCTCTTTGCCAAGCGCTTTCCCGGCCGATGCTTCGATGTGGGCATTGCCGAGCAACACGCGGTGACGTTTGCCGCGGGTCTTGCAGCCGACGGCATGAAGCCGTTTGCGGCAATCTATTCGACCTTCCTGCAGCGCGCTTACGATCAGGTCGTGCACGATGTGGCGATACAGTCGCTACCCGTGCGCTTTGGTATCGACCGCGCGGGTCTGGTTGGCGCGGATGGTCCCACCCATGCCGGGTCATTCGATGTGGGCTATCTGGCTTCGTTGCCAGGTTTCGTGGTGATGGCCGCTTCTGATGAAGCCGAACTCACCCACATGGTCGCCACCTGTGCGGCTATCGACGATCATCCGTCCTCGGTCCGCTATCCGCGCGGCGAAGGCACGGGCGTTGAGCGGCCCGCGCGCGGCACCCCGCTTGAAATCGGCAAGGGCCGCATCCTTCGCGAAGGCAATTCCATCGCCATTCTCAGTTTCGGCGCGCGTTTGCCGGAATGTCTCATCGCGGCGGATAAACTGTCCGGCTACGGATTATCGGCCACGATTGCCGATGCGCGGTTCGCCAAACCCCTCGATACGGATTTGATCCGCCGCCTTGTGCAGAACCACGAAGTCCTCATCACCATCGAGGAAGGGGCCATCGGCGGCTTCGCCAGCCATGTGCTGCAATTCCTTGCGCTCGAAGGGCTGCTCGACAAGGGCTTGAAGATCCGTCCGCTCACATTGCCGGATCGCTTTCAGGATCAGGACACACCGGAGCGCATGTATGAAGCTGCCGGTCTCGATGCCAAATCCATCGTCGCCCGGGCACTGAGTGCGCTTGGCCGCGAAAAGGATGCGCACGCAGCCTTGGCATAACGCGCCATGCGCGCGGACGTCTTCCTTGTTGAAAAGGGCTATGCCGCCAGCCGCGCCGAAGCGCAGGCGGCAATTGAAGCCGGTAAGGTTCTGGCGAACGGCAAACCCGTCGCCAAATCTTCCCAACAGCTTTCGGGCGCAATTCAAATCGAATACGCGCCCGCGCATCCCTATGTGTCGCGCGGGGCGTTGAAGCTCGTTGCCGCGCTCGATCATTTCGACCTCCCACCGGCGGGGCTGATCTGTCTCGATCTTGGTGCGTCCACCGGCGGCTTCACCGAAGTGCTGCTCGAACGCGGGGCGAAGAAGGTGTTTGCCGTCGATGTGGGGCAGGGGCAACTTCACCCGAAAATCGCGAACGATCCGCGTGTTGTTTCCATGGAGAAATTGAACGCGCGCGAACTTGCATATGTGCATTTTTCTGACCCAATCGAAGCCATCGTCGCCGATGTCAGCTTCATCAGCCTGTCGCTCGCGCTGCCATCGGCGCTGGGCATCGCGGCCTCGGGGGCGTGGCTGGTTGCACTGGTGAAGCCGCAATTCGAAGTGGGCAAGGCGCATGTTGGCAAGGGCGGCGTCGTGACGGATGAGGCTGCGCGCCTCGGCGCGCTAGCATCCATTGCAGACACCATTTCATCTGTGTGCAGATGGAAAGTTGCAGGAACGATTGACAGCCCCATTGCTGGTGGAAATGGCAATCGCGAATTTCTCATTGCGGCGCGAAAGCCATGAGCGAACTCTGCCGCCACTTCGGCGCCTGCGGCGGTTGCCTTACGCAGGACATGCCGCCCGGCGCTTACCATGCGGCGAAGAAGCAGGCAGTGGTTGACGCGCTTCAGCGCAATGGCTTCGCCGATCCTGATGTTGCCGACATTGTCAGTGTGCCACCCTTCACGCGCCGCCGCGCCGTGTTGAAAGTCGCCAGGCGCAAGGGCGAAACTGCCATCGGCTTTCATGCCCGGCAATCGCACGACATTGTCGATATGCGCGAATGCCGTCTGCTGACGGCTCCACTGTTCAGGCTAGTGCAAAACCTGCGCGGACTATTCAACGCCATACTCAATGACGGCGAGAACGCCGAGGCGCACGTCACCGAAACCGATACCGGCTTTGATATTGCGCTGCGCTGGCAGCGCAAATCGTCGCCCACCCTCATCGCGCAGCTTGCGCCATTCGCGGCCAAGTTCGGGATTGCGCGCATCACCGCGGGCAAGGATGTGCTGATCTCGCTTGCAGAACCTGCGCTTGCCATGGGCCGCGCGCGCGTTGTTCTGCCGCCGCATGTGTTCCTGCAACCTACGCGCGAAGGCGAGGCGATGCTGCAGCAGCACGTTCGCGCCATGCTCAAGGGTGCGCGAAGAATTGCCGACCTGTTTTCCGGCTGCGGAACATTCGGCTTGCCGCTGGCAGAGCGCGCGCACGTGCATGCAGTGGAACTCGAAGCCGTCATGGTAAATGCACTGGCCGCGGCGGCGCGCGGCTCACAGGGTTTGAAACCGGTCACAACAGAGCGCCGCGATCTTTTCAAGCAGCCGCTGGAAGCCTTGGAACTCAAGCCTTTTGATGCGGTGCTGATGGACCCGCCGCGCGCAGGCGCCCTGGCCCAGTCACGCGCTTTGGCGGCATCGCGCATCGGCCTTGTTGCTTATGTGTCATGCGATTCTGGCAGTTTTGCGCGGGATGCCCGCATTCTTGTTGACGCGGGTTTCCGCATGGGAACAATTTATCCAATCGACCAGTTCTTGTGGTCCGGCCATATCGAACTGGCGGCGTGTTTTGTGCGGGGTTGAACGGTGCGGAGTTTTGCGTGGCCAGCGGCTGCGGCGATAGCGGTTCTGGGCACGCTTCTGATCACCGGCGGCGCGGCGCTCGGGTATGCGCAATCCAGTGCCGGTTTCTCGAATTGGGCGGCTGTGGTCGTTTCGGGCGATTACCATGCCGGAGATCGCGGGCGCACCGAAGCCTTTGACAATGCGCGCCGCGATGTCTCCGCCGAGTTGCTCAAGGTCGGCTTTGCGCCGTCCAACCTTTTGCAGTTTTCTGCGCGTCCCGGCCGCTATCCCGACGACAATGCGCGCTATTCCAATCCCGCCTCCGTTGAATCGCACCTTGCCGATTTGGCCGGAAGTACATCGGGCGGGTGCCTTCTGTATTTCACTTCGCATGTGAAGCTTGGCGGCCTCGTCATGGGGCGCGATATTCTCGATCCTCAGCACATGGCACATATCGTGGATTCCGCATGCGGCGCGCGTCCGACGGTCGTGGTCATTTCGTCCTGTTATTCGGGCATCTTTATCGAAGACCTCAAGGCACCGAACCGTCTCATCATCACGGCAGCGCGGCCGGATCGCCGTTCATTCGGCTGCGGCCAGAATGACAGATATCCGTATTTCGATAGCTGCGTGGTCGAAAGCCTGCCCAAGGCGCGCACTTTCGAAGATCTTGCCGCATTGGCGGAGGTCTGTGTAGGCCGGCTGGAAGCGAAACGTCGCGAAACCTATCCCTCCGAGCCGCAGCTTTCGGTCGGCGCTCTGGTTGCGGACAAACTGCCAGCCTTGCGCTGAGGCCAAGGGGGCGCTTTTCTGATCGCCGGGATGTTTCGGGGCGCTTCGGGCGGCTTTCGGTGGTTTTCGGCTGGCTGAAATATTGGGTGGCGGTATCGACGGGCCACGCGGCAGTGGAGCCTCAGCCGCCTGCGCCACGCGAACCCGGTCCGCCGCGTCCGCCGCTGTCGGGCCGCGCGTTCTATCTGCGCGCCGCCGCCACCTTCATTGTCGGGCTCGTGATTCTTGGCATCGGTGCGGCGTCGGCCTGGTACTTTACCCGCGACCGCTATGGCGACTGGGCGGTGATCGTCGTTGCGGGCGATTGGCGCGCGCATGAGGGCGGCGTTACCGAGGCATTCGACAATGCGCGCCGCGATCTTGGCACCGAGCTGCAGGCGGTCGGTTTCAACCCGGAAAACATTATCGAATTCTCTACGCGTCCGGAGTTCTTTTCCGATCCGCAGCCTCTGCGCTCGGATGCGAAAGGGATCGGCATCGCGCTTGCCGATCTCACGAAGCGCGCCTCAGGCGGTTGCCTGCTTTACTTCACCTCGCATGGCGCGCCGCAGGGTATCGTCATGGGCAATGGCATCTTTTCGCCTGATGCGATGGCCAAGATGGTGGATGAAAGCTGCGCTGGCAGGCCCGCCGTGATCGTTGTTTCGGCGTGTTTCTCGGGCGTGTTCGTGCCGAAGCTCGCTAAGCCCAACCGCATCGTCATCACGGCGGCGCGCTGGGATCGCACATCGTTCGGCTGCGGCCAGCAGAACACCTACACCTATTTCGACAATTGCATGCTGGATGTCATTCCAGTGGCCCATACTTTCCCCGAAGTGGCCGACAAGGTGAAAGCCTGCGTGAATGCGCGCGAGAAATCGACAGGTGCCAAGCCACCATCAGAGCCACAGGTCACCATCGGCGACGATGCTGCGGCCGATCTTCCGGCGCTGCGTTAACGCCCAATTGCCGTCACAATTTCCCGGTGGTGTGCCCGCGTTCTCGGGCGCATAGTTCATCCATGACCGCAACCCGTTCCCAGCGTCTCACCTACGCGGCCGCACAAACCGCGCGTGTGGCGTTTTATGGCGCGCATTATCTCGCCGCCCGCGTGCTGGCGCGCGATGCGTTCTCCACCATGGAGAAGCTGCCGCATGGCATTCCTTCGCTGCGCGCGATGGGCAAAGCGATGGCCGCATTGTTCGCGCGCGATTGGGAGAATGTGCAGGCCGGGCTCTATCCCATGCCGGTCGATATCGGGGAATCGCTCAAGCGTGCTTCCAACAGCCTGCGCTATCTCACCGATGTGCCGCGCGTGGTGAAGCGCCAGAAGGAACACGGTCACAGCGATGTACCGGAAGGCGAGGCCGATCTGCCGCGCTATTTCCGCCAGAACTTCCACTATCAAACCGGCGGCTATCTCAGCGCGGAATCCGCGAAGCTCTATGACTTTCAGGTCGAGGCGCTGTTCGGCGGCACCGCCGATGCCATGCGCCGCCGCGCCTTCGTGCCGCTCGCCAAACATTTCGATTCAAAGAAGCGTAAGGCGCCGCCGAAGATCGTGGACATTGCGGCCGGAACAGGCACGTTTCTCTCGTTCGTGCATGGCGCGCGTCCGGCATGGAAGCTCACCGCGCTCGATCTGTCGAAGCCCTATCTCGCCCGCGCGAAAAAGCGGCTTGGCGATGCGGTGGAATACATCGCCGCGCCCGCCGAGAAGATGCCGCTGAAGGATGCGAGCGTCGATGCCGCCGTCAGCATCTATCTCTTTCATGAGTTGCCGCCGAAAATTCGCACCGCTGCCGCGAAAGAAATCGCGCGTGTGCTGAAACCGGGCGGCATTTTCGTGCTGGCCGATACGATCCAGTATGGCGATGTGGACGGCTTCGACGGGTTGCTTGATGCCTTCCCGCAGCTTCTGCACGAACCCTATTATTCCACCTACGCGAAAACCGATCTCGAAAAGCTCTTCGACGGAGCGGGCCTCAAGCGCGTCGAAACCGATATCGCCTATCTCACCAAGGTGGCGGTGTTTGCGAAACCCGGAGCGCGCCGAACGGCACATCGCGCCTAGCCGCCGCCCCGCTGGCGGGCCCAACGATTCGGGCGCATAGTTCGCCGCCCGGCCGTCCGGCTGGGCTTTTGGGGGAGATCATCATGCGTGTCATCAAGACTGTGCGGCCGCTTGCGGCTGCGGTGGCGTGTGCCTGTGTGTTTGCCGTTTTGGCGGCCAGCCCTGCCAGCGCGACCGTCAAACCCATTAGCGGTACCGACATCGGTCTGGAGCGTGATCCCGGAAACAGCATCGTCGGGCACGGCAAGACCGACAGCAAAGGCAATATCACCTTCGCGAATCTGCCTGCCGGCCACTACACGCTCGTGGTGGACGGCAAGAGCCTCGCCGCATCCCTGAAGCAGATGGCACCACAAGAGTCTGCGGCAAAGAAGGAGTCCGGTCCGTCTGTCAATCTCGGCATTGGCGGGTTGTTCGGCAGCAAGTCGAGCAGCCCATCCAAATCCGGCCCCGTGAAGGGCACGCCGTCCAAATCCTCGTCTTCTTCAACGGGCGTCGGCATGGGCCTCAACATTCCCATCGGCGGTGACGACGACACCAGCAAACCTGCCATGATCGACAATAGCGTCACCCTTATCGTGACTTCGCGAATTGTTTCGACCGGCCACAACGTGGGGGGGGCGGGAAACCAGGCATTTTCGACAAGCGTTCCCGTCTGCCCCGGCGCGCAGGGCGATATTCGTCTCGGCTTTGATCTGCCGGAGAACGGAAGTGTGAGTATCAGAACCGAAGAAGGCGGAGCGATAGACGAGCAATCGTCGACGCAAGGGGCAGATTAGGGACGATCTTCGCGCGCCGGACGAGTGTCCCGTATTCGGCCGTTGGGGCAGTGCTATCCCACTTGCCCGCGATGCCTGAGCGCGTGATCGGCGAGCACGCAGGCGAGCATCGCTTCGCCCACGGGCACCGCGCGAATACCGACGCAGGGGTCGTGGCGGCCCTTGGTGACGATCTCGGTTTCGTTGCCTTTCACATCCACCGTCTTGCGGGGCGAGAGGATGGAAGAGGTCGGTTTCACCGCGAAGCGCGCCACAATGGGTTGGCCTGTCGAGATGCCGCCCAAAATGCCGCCCGCGTGATTGGCGAGGAATTTCGGTTTGCCCTTCGCGCCTTTGCGCATTTCGTCGGCGTTTTCTTCGCCGGTCAGCGCCGCCGCCGCAAAGCCGTCGCCGATTTCAACGCCCTTCACCGCGTTGATGCTCATCATCGCCGCCGCGATGTCTGCATCCAGTTTGCCGTATATGGGCGCACCGAGACCGGCGGGTATTCCCTCCGCCACTACCTCGATCACCGCACCGACGGAGGAGCCCTTTTTGCGGATGCCTTCCAGATAATCCGCCCACTGATTGATCATGCCGGGGTCGGGGCAGAAGAACGGGTTCTGCGCCACCGCACCCCATTTCCAGCGCTTGCGTTCGATGGTTTGCGTACCCATCTGCACCATCGCGCCGCGCACGCGCACGCCTTTGTAAAGCGAGGCCAGAATTTTCCTGGCAATCGCGCCAGCCGCCACCCGCGCCGCCGTCTCACGCGCGCTTTGCCGCCCGCCGCCGCGATAGTCGCGGACACCATACTTTTCCCAATAGGTGTAATCCGCGTGGCCTGGCCGGAACTTGTCGCGAATGTCGGAATAGTCTTTCGAACGCTGGTCCACATTTTCGATGAGCAGCGCGATGGGCGTTCCCGTCGTCACCTGCTGCTTCATCCGCTCGTCCTGAAACACGCCGGACAGAATGCGGACAGCATCCGGTTCGCGTCGCTGCGTGACGAATTTGGATTGTCCCGGTTTTCTGCGATCGAGATCGGCTTGGATATCTGCTTCTGTCAGCGCAATGCCGGGCGGACAACCGTCTACAACGCAACCGAGCGCGGGCCCATGGCTTTCGCCGAAGGTCGTTACGCGGAACAAATGGCCGAACGTGTTGTACGACATGGTCTTCCGATCTTCACACAGATGCCGCGCGGGCGTATTTTGTGGCAACCATACCAATATTTGTGCGTTGTACGTGGGCCGTTGTGCCGGAGCCATTCCGGCCTTCCCGGGTCCGTCTAGCAGGAGTAGTGCCTATGCGCCGAGTTGCCGCGATTTTTGCCAGCGTTGTGATGTTTGCCACGCCTGTCTTGGCCGCGCCGGAGCACGCATCGAGCACACAGGGCACGCTCAAGCCTGCCGGATCCGCGGGAACGACCAACGCGCAGTTCATGGGCCGCAACGGCCTCCTTCTTCTCCTGGGGACCAGTGCTCTGATCGGCGCCGCGGCGCTGGCGGCCAGCAACGGTGGCAAGACCAGCGTCTCTACCACTACCACCACGCCTCCAAAGCCCTAGTCGCCGAACCAGGTTTCCGAACCTGCGTACAGTCGCATGATTCCCGCGTGGGCGGGGCTGTGGTCCGACGCTTGTTGTGGTGTCAGGCGCAGATACTGTGCGCGGATCATGCGGGCGGGGCCGAAATGGGTCACGATCACCGCATCGCGCGTCAGTGTCGCCAGAAACCGGCCCACGCGGGCATGCACATCCGCCCAGCTTTCGCCGCCCGGCCGCACATAATCCCAGTCGCCCCATGATGACGGACCGGCCGGACGGTTGCTCAGGCGCAGGATGTCGTCCTTCGTCATCCAGGTGTGATCGCCGTAGTCGATTTCCATCAACCGCCGGTCGGCGCGATAGCCGGTAGGGGAGAGCCCCGCACCTTCGCGGGCCAGTTCCATGGTGTTGCAGGTTCTGTGTAGCGAGCTTGCAAAGAAATCAAACTGGGAGAGATCGCCCGCCAGTTCCTTCAGCAGCGCGCCATTGGCGCGCGCCTGTGCACGGCCGTTAGCGGTCAACGGCGAATCGTTTTGCGCGGCGGCGAGCCCGGCGACATTGTGCTCGCACTCGCCATGACGGATCACATAGAGCGTCAGATTTGCGAGTGCGGCCGCCATCATGCGCCCGATTTTGTCACGGTGATATCCGGTGCATCCTCGGCCTTCATGCCGATGATGTTGTATCCGGCATCGACGTGCATCACTTCGCCGGTGACCGCTGCCCCAAGATCGCTGCACAGGAACAGCGCCGCATTGCCCACTTCACCGATGGTGACGACGCGGCGCAGAGGTGAATTGTATTCGTTCCATTTCAGCATGTAGCGGAAATCGCCAATGCCGCTTGCCGCCAGCGTTTTGATCGGCCCCGCCGAAATCGCGTTCACGCGGATTTTCTGCTTGCCGAGGTCTTCAGCCATGTAGCGCACGCTGGCCTCCAGCGCCGCCTTGGCCACGCCCATCACGTTGTAATGCGGCATCACGCGCTCGGCGCCGAAATAGGTCAGCGTCACCAGCGATCCGCCATTGGTCATCATCTTCTCGGCGCGATTTGCTACCGCCGTAAACGAGTAGCAGGAGATGTCCATCGTAATGCGGAAATTGTCGGGCGTCGTATCGACATAGCGGCCCTTGAGCTGCTCCTTGTCCGAAAACGCGATGGCATGCACAAGAAAGTCGATCGAATCCCAGGTCTTCTTCAGTTCCGTGAAGGCCGCATCGATCGAGCCCTGTTCGGAAACATCGCAATCGATCAGCGCAGCGGGATTGAGCGGAGCCACCAGCGGACCCACGCGCTTCTTGAAGGCCTCACCCTGATAGGTGAAGGCCAGTTCGGCGCCCGCCTTGTGCAGGGCATCGGCAATGCCCCAGGCGATGGAGCGGTCGTTGGCGACGCCCATGATGAGCCCGCGCTTGCCTGTCATCAGTCCGGCGGTGGTCATGGGAATGCTCCTGCGTTTGGAAAGGTTTGTCCCGCTTCGGCTAAGGCCGAATCCTCTCAAAATCAAGCGTTTGCGGGCGCCCTAACAGTATTACAGGCGCGGCGGCGGCTGTTTGGCCTTTGTTCGGGCCGAGGATGGCAAGCCCAGGCGGAACCTGCTCTATTTTCCCGCAAAATTTGTGGGGCGGGAACACATGCGTCATTCATTTGCCCGCTGGGCGATCCGCATCATTGCCGTCGTCGTTCTTCTGGTTGTGGCCGCGCTGGGTTACCGCGCCCTTCGCCAGCATCAGGTGGCCGAGGCGCTCGCCATCCGCACCCCGGCAGGGATCGAAGAAGCCTCTTTTGTCCGCATAGGCGGCATCGACCAGTGGGTCGAAATTCGCGGTGAAGATCGCGGCAATCCTGTCCTGCTGGTTTTGCATGGTGGCCCCGGTGCATCCGAAACACCTCTCTTTTCGCTGTTCCGGTCATGGGAGAAGCAATTCACCGTCGTGATGTGGGACCAACGCGGCGCGGGCAAGACCTTCGCGCATAACGGCCTCGATCAACTGAACGGTGTCACCAACGCCCGCATGGCCGAAGACGGCATCGAACTCACCAACTATCTGCGCAAGCACTTGCACAAGGACAAGGTGATCCTGCTGGGCCATTCGTGGGGCACAATGATGGGCCTGATGATGGTGAAGGCGCACCCCGAACTCTTTTCGGCTTATGTCGGCACGGGGCAGGTGAACCAGATCGACGAGAAGGAAAAATATCTCTACGCCGACACAATGAAGCGGCTTGAAGCGGCGCATGACAAGACGGGCATCGCCAAGCTGAATTCTGTTGGCCCGCCGCCATACAAATCCGATCGCGATCTTGAGGTTCAGCGCGCGCTATCTGAAAAGTATGACATTCCCGCCGAACGTGATTTGCGCGCCAATCTTACTACCACGGTCCTCTTCGCGCCTGGCTGGTCGCTTTATGACATTTACGAATTTCTCGAAGCGCCGAAATACACCGGCCCGGCGCTCTACGATGAGCATCTGTCTTACGATGCTGCAAAAGTCGGAACGAAAATCGATGTACCTTTCTTCGTCGTCAATGGCGCCGACGATGCCGTCACGCCAACGCCGCTTGCGAGGGAATATTTCGATCGGGTGGAATCGCCACACCAGGAGTTCGTGGTGTTGAAGAATGCCGGGCATTCGGCCATCCTCACCGAACCAGACATTTTCCTGCGCGAGCTTGTTTCGCGCGTCCGCCCTTACGCTACGAAAACGGAGACACCCCATGGATAAGGATATCGCCAGCGCCGCCGGATTTTCGCCGGAAGGTCTCGCGCCCATCCCCGCCGCGCTCAAGGGCGTTGTCGATAATGGCGATCTTTCCGGCATGGTCACGCTTGTCTGGCGCGATGGCCATGACGTGCAGTTCAATGCCATCGGCAGGCGCGACATCGAGAACAACAAGCCGATGACGCGCGACACGCTGTTCCGCATCGCCTCCATGACCAAGCCCATCACTTCCGTCGCCGCGCTCATGTTGATGGAGGAGGGCAAGCTCAAACTCTCCGATCCCATCACAAAGTGGCTGCCGGAATTCAAAGAGATGAAGGTTCTGAAGAGCCCGTCTGGCGCGCTTGCCGAGACTGTTCCGGCGCCGCGCGACATCACCGTCGAAGATTTGATGACGCATCGCTCGGGCCTGGCGTATGGCTTCACATCGACCGGCCCGCTTGCAAAGGCGCATGAGGAATTTCTGGGGCCGGTGCTGGATTCGCCCTATCTGCCGGATGAATGGCTGAAGCGGATTGCCAGCCTGCCGCTCACCTTTCCGCCGGGCGAGCGCATGCACTACAGCCATTCCACGGAAGTTCTTGGCTTCCTCGTCGGCCGCATCGAAGGCAAACCCTATCGCGACGTGCTGATGGAGCGCATCTTGAAACCGCTCGGCATGAACGACACCGATTTCTATGTGCCGCCGTCGAAGCGCGACCGCGCCGCTGTCGTTTATCAGCAGGATCAGAAAACGGGCGCGCTCATGCCTGTGCCGTTCCCGCAATATGACGAACCGCCGGGCTATTGCGCAGGCGGCGGCGGTCTCATTTCCACACTGGATGATTATCTCACCTTCGCGCGCATGCTGCTGAACAAGGGAGAATTGAATGGAGTCCGCCTGCTGAAGCGCGAAACTGTCGAGCTGATGCGCACCAACCATCTTACGCCCGAACAGCGCGCGATCCCGTTCCTCGGCATGCCGCTGTTTCTGGGGCAGGGGTTCGGTCTTGGTCTTTCGGTCATCGACGATCCGGCGAAGCATGAATGGATGGGCGCGGGCTCAAAGGGCAGCTTCGGCTGGCCCGGCGCGTTCGGCACCTGGTGGCAGGCAGATCCCGAGAAGAACATGATCCTGATCTTCCTGATCCAGAATTACACGCCGCTGACGCCCGACATGGCCGGACAGGCCGTCACCGGCGCCCGCATGGGCGCGCGCGTGGCCTGCCCGATGTTTCAGAAAATGGTTTATGGCGCGCTCGCCTAGGATTGCGGTGGCGGAATGCGTTTTTGGGTATAAGAGAAACTGCGTATATCAGTGCGAAATCGCGTGGTTTCGTGCTTATTCATATACGTACGACTGCGTAGAATTGATCTTTTAGGCAATCGAAAAACGAACCATTAGCGGTGGCGCGCGCAGGGTGCCGCCCATCATGACCCATGTTCGACTCAATCTTCGTGGCGTAAGAAGCCTCATCGTTGATCGCGATCATTTCACGCGATCTCTGGTTGCGCAGATGATCCGCGGATTCGGCATGGAGGGGCCGACGCTTGTCGATAGCGCGGCTGCCGCAAGGGAGCATCTCAGGCACAGCTGCGTTGATCTGTGCATCATGGAAGCTGTGCTGCCCGATGCCGCCAGCCCGGAACTGATCTCGTGGATCCGGCGTCAGAACAAGCCGCCCCTGTGCTTCATTCCAATCATCGTTCTGTCGGGCTACACGCAGCTGCGCATGGTCAATGCCGCGCGCGATGCGGGTGCGAATTTCGTTGTGCGCAAGCCCGTATCACCGCAGGGATTGTTCGATCGCATTGCATGGGTCGCTCGTGCCGACCGGCCTTTCATCGAAACCGGGACCTACATGGGTCCTGACCGGCGATTTCTTTCGATTGATCCGCCAGACAATGCGCGCAAACGCTCCGGCGATGATTGCGCCTGCACCGGGGACCATGATGGGGCGCTGCTTGCGCCCAACGGACTGGTGTCGGCGCTGAAGAAGGGGGGCTCGTTGTGAACAATGCGCTGGTGAAGACTTATTTTCCGCATTTGCGTCTGGCGGCGCTGGCTGGCCGCGCTGGCGGCACTACGCGCGCCAGCGCCATCGAGAATGCGATGTTGGCCTTGTCGGTGATGCGGGAGGAAGGTGACGCCACCATTGTGGAAACAATTGGTGCGATGGAGGGCATTCTCGGCGAAGCGCCAGACGGCAGGATCGGCAAGGATGTGCTTCAGTCGCTGCTGACCTGTGCTGATCAGCTTGTGACGCTTGCCGCGATGTTCAACTATGAATCGCTCGATCAGGCGGCGCGCAGCTTCTGTGATTTGCTGGAAGCATTCTTTGAAAGCGGAGACGGTGATGCTGCTCCGCTCGTAATTCATCTCAGAGCGTTGCATCTGATGGCGCCGGGAAGCGAGCCTCTGTCCGGGGAAAGCGGACGCACGGTCCTCGAGGAGCTTGCGCGTCTCAGGCATCACTACGGCGCAACGGGATAACTCGGACCGTTTCCGCGCGCAGTCGCGGCGACAGGCGGCGGGCTGTTCAAAAACCGCAAAAAGCGATCAGGCTATTTCATCTTCGCTCTGGGATCGTAGGCCGGCTTCCACTTCTCCAGGAATTTCTGGAATTCGGGATCGCTCTTTTCCGGCAGCGTGACCAGCAGCTTCACATAGAGATCGCCTGCCTGTTCGCCGCCACCTGCGCTGCCATGCGCGGGAATGCCCTTGCCTTTGAGGCGCAGCACCTGACCGGAATTTGCGCCGGGCAGAACGGTCAACTCCACCGTGCCGGTCAGCGTCGGCACCGGCACTTTGCCACCGAACACCGCTTCGGGAACGGAGATTGGCAAATCCATGCGCAGATCGTTGCCGTCCCGAACGTAATAGGGATGCGGCGCGACTGCGACATTCAAAAGCAGATCACCTGGCGGCCCGCCATTCTTGCCTGGCCCACCCTTGCCGCGCACGCGGATCTGCTGTCCATCTTTCAGCGCGACGGGAATGCGCACATCGATATCCGTGCCGTCGGGCAACTTCACCCGCCGCGTGGCACCGCGCGCCGCTTCCTCGAACGCCACTGTAATGTTCATCAGATAGTCGTCGCCCTTGGCTGCTTGCGGTCGCCCGCCGCCTGCACCGCGTGCGCGGCCGCGCCCGCCAAGCCCGCCCAGGAGATCCGCAAAAATGTCTTCGGCGCGGAAGCCTTCGTCGGCATCCCCTCCGCTCCAGGTGTAGTGGAAGTCGCGCGCGCCGCCGCCCTGACCGCCGCCGAAGCCGCCACCAAAGGGGCCGCCGCCGCCAAAGCCCGCGCCAGGATCGAAACCACGCGGATTTCCCGCCGCGTCGATCTCACCGCGATCGAACTTCGCACGCTTTTCCTTGTCGCCCACGATGTCATAGGCGCCGCTGATCTCCTGAAACTTCTTCTTGTCCGCGGCGCTGCCGCCGGCGGTATCCGGATGATGTTTCTTCGCAAGCGTCCGATAGGCCTTTTTGATTTCGGCCTCGCTCGCGGTTTTGGAAACGCCAAGAATTTCGTACGGATCGCGCATGGTTTCTCCGGCCCGGCATCCGAATCCGCGGGGCCCACGGTCAATATAGAGCGTGAACCCCCAAGTTTAAGGGGTGGTTGCCGGCGCGGATGGCTCCTGCGGCACCGGCGCTTGGAGATCGGCAGGGTGTTCCTCCGGCACGGGCGGGGGCAGGGCGGCGTTTTCGTCGGGATAATTCGGCTGGGGCCAGCCCTTCAGATAGGAAAGGCGCTCGAGCGCGGCCTTTACGCCATGTTCGGCGGCAGCGGCATAGAGCAGTTGAGCCTTGAAATAGTCCTGCGGCACCGCATTGCCGTACTCATACATCTGGCCAAGCCGGAATTGCGCCAGCGGATGGCTTGCCTGCGCGGCCAGTTCCAGCCAGGGCAGCGCGGATTTGGCGTCGGGTGCGCCGGTTTCGCCATCCAGCAGCATCACGGCAACATCGTATTGCGCGGTGGGAAGCCCTGCGCGTGCCACATATTTGAGCAGCTTCAGCGCCGAGGCCGGGTCTTTCTCGGTACCCAGCCCGTGCCGCTCCATGAGGGCGACGTTTCGCATGGCGGCAAGGTCTTCGTTGTCCGCAAGCTTGGAGAATATCTTGAACGCCTCTTCATAGCGGCCTTCGTCATAGGCTTTTGCGCCTTCATCGAAGGTCTTTTGATCGCCCGGCACGATATTGGCGTTCTCAGCCGCGCATGCGGGCAGAGTGGCGCTGAGAAAACACGTCAGAATGGCAAGCGGCAGCAGGCGCATGGCTGGCGAAACTAGCGCGCCCGATGCACCTCCGCCAACCCGGTCCTGATCTTCATTCTCAGGTGCATGGCGGAGCGTTCGGCAATGCTTCCGCGTTGTTGCTGAAGGTGCTATCGGCAATCCATGAGCGACACCGGCGGACCTATCGACGACGGCGGCATTGCCGCGAAAGACGATCCCATGGCGCTGTTTGCGGCGTGGATGGCGGAGGCGCGCGCGTCCGAGCCCAACGATCCCAACGCCATGGCGCTCGCAACGGCGGACGCCTCGGGCCATCCCAATGTCCGCATGGTGCTCTTGAAGGATGCCGATGCACGCGGCTTTGTTTTTTACACCAACACCGAAAGCGCCAAGGGCAGCGAGCTTGCCGCCAATGCCCACGCCGCGCTGGTGCTGCATTGGAAATCGCTGCACCGGCAGGTGCGTGTGCGCGGCTCCGTTTCGCCCGTAAGCGCGGAAGAAGCCGATGCCTATTTCGCCAGCCGCGCGAAGGACAGCCAGATCGGCGCCTGGGCGTCTTCACAATCGCGCCCGATGGAAGGCCGCTTCGTGTTCGAAAAAGAGATCGCGAAGTTCGCCGCCAGATATGCGTTGCAGAAAGTGCCGCGTCCGCCGCATTGGTCGGGCTATCGCATCACGCCGCTCGAAATCGAGTTCTGGCGCGACCGGCCCTTCCGCCTGCACGACAGGCTTGTTTATCGCCGCGCTGCGCCCACCGATCCGTGGCGCACCGAACGGCTGTTTCCATGAGCGCGTCGCCGCATGCCACATTGATGCAGCGCACGGCGTGGGTGGCCGTGTGCGTTGCGGTGTTTCTGGTGGCGCTGAAATTCGTCGCCTACATCGTGACGGATTCCATCGCCATGATGGCGAGCCTTGCGGATTCCGCGCTCGATGTTTTTGCCTCCGCCGTCAATCTGCTGGCCGTGCGTCACGCGCTGGAACCGGCGGATGCCGAACACCGCTTCGGCCATGGCAAGGCCGAGCCGCTGGCGGGGTTGATGCAGGGCGCCTTCATTTCCGGCTCGGTGGTGTTCCTTCTGGTGGAATCGTCCAGCCGCCTCTATGCGCCCCATCCGATCGAGCATGGCGCATGGGCGCTGATCGTGATGGGTGTTTCCATCGCCATCACCATTGCGCTTGTGGTTCTTCAGCGCATCACGGTGAAGCGCACCGGCTCGCTCGCCATCGGCGCGGACAGCGCGCATTACACCGGCGATGTGCTCACCAATCTGGGTGTGGTGGCGGGCGTTGTGCTGTCCACACAGTTCGGCTGGCTGATCGCCGATCCGCTCATCGGCATGGCGGTTGCGGCGGCGCTGGCGTTCAGCGCCTGGCATGTGCTGCGTCAGAGCTACGACCAGCTGATGGATCGCGAACTGGCCGAGGATGACCGCGAGAAGATAAAAGCCATCGTGATGCGCCATCCCGAGGTGCGCGGCATTCACGATCTGCGCACGCGCGCGGCTGGCATTCACACCTTCATCCAGTTTCATCTGGAGCTTGATCCGGCCGTGCGCCTCACCCAGGCGCACCGCATATCCGATGCGGTGGAGGCCGAGGTGATGGACGCATTCCCGAACGCCGAAATCCTGATCCATCAGGACCCCGAAGGCGTAGAAGAACTGCCCGAACTGGCGCGGACGTAGCGGGCGAACGGGGCATCTGCCGCCGGTTCCGCTTGCTGTTCGCCATTCCCCAATCCCTATATGCTGCGGCCATGACCTCGAACGAAGAGCGCAAAACCCTCATCCTCACCGGTGCCTCGCGCGGCATCGGCCATGCGACCGTGAAGCGCTTTTCGAGCGCGGGGTGGCGCGTCATCACCTGTTCGCGGCACGCCTTTCCGGAGAATTGCCCGTGGGCGGCGGGGCCGGAAGATCACATCCAGGTCGATCTCTCCAACCCGGACGACACCATCCGCGCCGCCGCCGAAATGCGCGAGCGCCTGACCGATGGCAAACTCCACGCCCTCGTGAACAACGCCGGCATCAGCCCGAAAGGCGAGGGCGGCGCGCGTCTCAACACGCTTTCCACCGCGATGGATGTGTGGCGGCAGGTGTTCGAGGTGAACCTCTTCTCCACCGTGTGGCTGGCGCAGGGCCTGAAAGACGAGCTTGCCCGCGCCAGGGGCGCGATCGTGAACGTCACCTCCATTGCCGGCAGCCGGGTGCATCCGTTCGCGGGCAGCGCCTATGCCACATCCAAGGCCGCGCTCGCCGCGCTCACGCGTGAAATGGCGGCGGATTTCGGGCCGCTCGGCGTGCGCGTGAACGCCATCGCGCCCGGCGAAATCGACACTGCCATCCTCTCACCGGGCACCGAGAAGCTGGTCGAAACCATCCCCCTCCGCCGCCTCGGCCTCCCCGAAGAAGTCGCCAAGGCGATCTATTATCTGTGCACGGATCAATCGAGCTACGTGACGGGCGCGGAGCTGCACATCAACGGCGGGCAGCATGTGTGAGCACGGGCTGCTTCCAGAGGGTTCGCGGGAGATGCAGACGAAAGTTGCACATTTCCTTCCCGAAAACGCCATCCAATAAGCGTCACACCCAACGAATTCCCTCTTGCTGCTGAAGCGGCTCAATCAACTTCGTCCAGAGTGACTCCGCCACATCTGCCTTGTCAGAACTTCCTCTGTTCTTCACGTTGATGCCCAAAAATGACTCCGCATCAGCAAAGAGTAGGCCGCGCTCGCCATTTGTTAGGCGGTAGCCGCCGTTAGACATATTGGTTTGTCCCGCATCGCTCATGTTGAACGTAATTTGCCTTTCTCCACCATGCAGACCGCCTGTGAAAATTGTGATAGCCGACCGCTTTTTCCCATCCTTATAGAGCGCGGCGGTGATCCGATTGGCATCCAGACGTTTCAATCTACCGTCGACTCCATCGTTGCGTGATCTCAATTCATCAATGCTGTTGGCGAGGAATTCATAAATGTATTCGAATGCCTCTGAAATAAACTCATCGCGTTCCAAATCTGTTGGGGCCTTGTTAATGCGAAGATTGCCGGATCGAGGTCGCTGTTGAATGGAATGATTTTGAGGTTGGACATCCATTCCGATTGAAACTGCTGTTGACGATTTTGCTCCAATATCGGTCAAGGCCGATCGAATATCTTGAACGACGTACTTAAATGCCTCGTCGCGGTCGTTCCACGCGAGAATGGGTTTGTTGTCACGAGGCGTGCCTCGAAGCGCACTCAAGGGCGTCTGCTCCCATTCGCAATGTCTAAGTATTATAGGGATCACGCGTGCCTCACCCGCGTCGTGTCGTTGGAGTGCTCGCTTCATTTCGCGCGAGAAACAATAGTCAGATGCGATGAAATCCGGACTAAGCAAACACAATATGATATTTGCAGTCTCTAAGTATTGGTCGATGGTCTCATCAATTGCGGTCCCCGCAGCGATCATCCGGTCGTGCCATGTATCGATAATCCCTTGCCTCTTAAGCATCGCAAGGTGCTTATCGAGTTCATTTCTCAATTCTTCATCGGCATGCGAATATGAAAAGAATACTTGGACCACCGAATTTGCCTCTCTCACGGCTGCGCGGAAAACTTAATGAGCGAAAGGAGATTTTGGCTATGAGGACGTGCAATCAGAAGTTCCCAACTTGGGAATGCCATGCATTCTGAAGAGACGGGGCTGTTCGCAAGCATTCCGGTCAGCAAATTCACATAAATAGGACTATGGGCTCGGTTGCGTTCACCCGGATAGACACGCATCAGAATTTCATCGCTTCCGACAACAACCGCTCCGTTAATTTGGTACAAGTCGTACGATTGACTAGCTTTGAGGCCGCGCTGATCCACTTCGAAAACATAATTTGTCCCATACGAGACAACGGAGTTGTCACCCCTTGGAAGTTCGTAGAAGCGTGGAGCAGCGCCACCTTCAGTTTCTTCAAGAACAATTTCAAATGCTTGCAAACTGCTGCGAGCAATAATTGCAAGCGGTCGGTCGCCCCACGAGAGGCGGACCAATTCGCCTGCACCGCATGAGTGACCATCTCTGATTTTCATCGCTGGAAAGACAGCCATTTTATCAACCCTGAGTCGTATCAGGTTCCAGTATCTAATAATTCGCTAGACGTCCAGTCATGTTCACTGTATGTTCCTGTCGGTTTCTGTGCATCGACACTGGTGAACGTCATGCTCGCCTCCTGCTTCTGTGGACACGTTCGTTTCCGGCTCTTGTCGGCGCCGATGATTGTGCATTGCTGTCATTGCACGGATTGTCAGGTGCAGTCGGGTGGGGCGTTTGCGATCAATGCTTTGATCGAGCGTGACCGCATCGAGCTTCTGCCGTCGCGCGAGAAGCCGCTGGGTGTTGAGGGGGCCGTTTCGGGTGCGAACGAAGGCACGAACAGAGCCGCGCCACATGCGCCCGCCGATGGCCCGGTGAACGCGCCAGTCCGCATCACCATGCCAACCGATTCCGGCCGCCCGCACGATGTCTATCGCTGCCCGCGCTGCGCCACCGCGCTGTGGAGCGATTATGGCCGCCGCGGCGTGATGGTGTTCGTGCGCGTCTCCACACTCGAAGAACCGCACAGCATCGTGCCCGACATGCACATCTTCACGCGCTCCAAGGTGCCGTGGGTGCAACTCCCGCCAGATCAGCGCGCCTTCGACATATATTACGATATGCAGAAGGAATGGCCGCCCGAAAGTCTCGCGCGGCGAGAGGCGCTTTTGGGTCCGGGCAAGTAGCGCGCTCTGAGAAATTTATTCACGCGGAGACGCGGAGGGTGCCGTGCGGATCAACCGAACAGTGGCGCTGAGGATTGTGGAATGGTCGGCGCGCAAGGCGCGCCGATTCAAACCTCCAATGCATTTGCTGCGCTTGGCATGCGACACGCTTTGCAGAACCCATTGACCTCCGCGCCTCCGCGCCTCCGCGTGCGACCAACCCCTTCGCGCGCCCGGGCAGTCAAGCGGGTTGCCTCGGCGGATAGCAGGCGGCAAAACAGCCCAAGCAGATTCGCTGAAGGAGAAGGCCCATGACCCATGAAAAGCCGGAAGCAGCCAAGAACGCGCGCCGCACCGTGTGGCTCGCACCGAAGCTCACCGTCATTCCGCTGGATGATGCGAAGGCGAATCTCGGCATTTTCGCCGAACACACGACGACGAGCTGATGGTTCCGATGGCGAAGTTTGAAAGCCATACCGCTGCAACCGCCTGCATCCCGGTGCGTGAGGTGTGGCAGCCGCCGAGGCTTATTGTTCTGCCGCTCGACAGTGCAGAGGCAAACGCCGGCATCTTTTCGGAGCACACGGCGGGCAGTTAGCGCCGCACCTCAATCCTTCCGCTCGCGTTTCTTACGGCCGATGCCGAGTTGCTCGCGCCAAAGCCGCGTGGGAATTTCCTCCACCGCGCCTTCGGCAAGCTGTCCCAGATGGAAGGGCCCGTATTGCACGCGGATGAGGCGGGCCACCTTGCAGCCGAGGTGCTCCATCAGCCGCTTCACTTCGCGGTTCTTGCCTTCCTTCAGCGCCACGCTCACCCAGCTATACATGCCCTTGCTGCGCTCAAGGTCTGCGATCACGGAGCCATATTTCACGCCATCGATGGTGATGCCTTCCGCCAGCTTTTCGAGGTCGGGCTGGCCGATCTTGCCGAACACCCGCGCGCGATATTTGCGCACCCAGCCCGAGGCGGGAATCTCCAGCCGCCGCGCCAGCCCGCCATCGTTGGTGAGCAGCAACAGGCCTTCGGAGTTCACGTCCAGCCGCCCGATGGAGATCACGCGCGGCAGGGTCTTGGGCAGATTGGCGAAAACGGTGGCGCGGCCTTTTTCGTCCTTGTGTGTGGTCACCAGCCCCGCGGGCTTGTGATAGCGGAAGAGGCGCGGGGCTTCCGGCTCCGCCAGCGGCTTGCCGTCCACCGCCACCACATCGTATTCGCCGACTTTGGTGCCGGGCTGGGTCACGGTTTCGCCGTTCAGGCTCACGCGGCCTTCGGCAATCAGCTTTTCGGCGTCGCGGCGCGAGCAGATGCCGGCCCGCGCGATCACCTTGGCGATGCGGTCGCCGCCGCCTGTTTCCTCTGTCATGGTGCGCGGCATAGTCTGAGCGCCCGCAAAAGGAAAGAGCGAGCCTTGTCCGACGAAGACCACATGGCTGCCGCAATGGCCGAAGCCGAAGCCGCCGCCGCGCGGGGCGAGGTGCCGGTCGGCGCGGTTCTCGTGGGTGGGGACGGGCAGGTTCTGGCGCGCGAAGGCAACCGCATCGTGGAACGCCGCGATCCCACCGCCCACGCCGAAATGCTGGTGCTGCGAGCGGGCGCCGAAGCGCTCGGCAATGAGCGGCTGATGGGCACAACGCTCTATGTCACGCTCGAACCCTGCGCCATGTGCGCGGGCGCGATTTCATTGGCGCGCGTGGCGCGCGTGGTGTTCGCGGCGGAAGATGAGAAGGGCGGGGCCGTGCTCCATGGCCCACGTTTTTTTGCGCAAGCCACCTGTCATCATCGCCCCAGCGTCGCCCGCGCAGGCGATGGCGCGCGCGCGGGCGAAATGCTCAAGGCTTTCTTCCGCGCGCGCCGCAGCTAGTTCACATCGCTCGTGTCGATCGTGCCGTCGGCCTTCACGGTGATCACCATGCCGTCATGGCCCAGCTTCACGCCGTCGGGCCGCACATCCGATACGCCGCGCATGAAGGCGCGCTCGGCAATCGAAAAGCCCAGCACCGGAATGACATGGCTGAATACCAGCAGCTTCACGTGGGCTTCGTTGGCGATCTTCGCCGCGTCCTTCGGGTCGGTGTGATAGGTCAGGATGTCATGCGTGATCTGCGCCGTGCGCGATTGTCCGTGCGCCGCCAGCGCGTCGTGCAGAACATTCACCAGCTCCGCACTCTGTGCTTCGTGGATCAGAACGTCCGCACCCTTGGACGCGAGCATCAGGTTTTCGCTCGGCGCAGTATCGCCGCTGACAACAATGCTGTGGCCCTTGAAATCGAAGCGATAGCCATAGGCCGGCACCACCGGATCGTGTTTCACCTTGATCGCTGTCACCCTCAGGCCGTCCTGATCGAATGCCGTCGCCGCCTTGCCATCGTGCAGGGGAACGACAACAGCCACCAGCGGCACCGCATCCGGCGGCAGGAATTTTGCGCCGTGATGAGCAACGCGATGTTCGGCGTCGTGCTTGTAGGCAAGGTTGAAGCCGTTCACGACATCTTCGATGCCCGGCGGGCCATAGACCTTCAGCGGCTCCTTGCGTCCGGCAACCCAAGTCTGCAGGCGCAGTTCGCCAAGCTCGGCGATGTGGTCGGAATGGAAGTGTGTGATGAATACGCCCGCGACCTTGGAAAGATCGATGCGCCAGGTCAGGAAGTTCTTGTCGCTGCCCTGTCCGGCATCGACGACGTAGTATTTGTCGCCTGCCGCAATCAGCGTGCAGTTTGCGGCGCGGTCAGGATTGGGCATGGGCGATCCGGTCCCGCACAACAGCGCGGAAAGTTCATCCGGTGCAGCCAGTGTCGGAATGGGCTTGTCCATGCGCGCATTGGCGACGCGCTTGTAGATCCACACATCCACGGCGGGGCTGTGCAATGTCACGTAGCCCGCCACGATCAGCACGGCGACAACGCCGAGCGCAATCCAGATACCCCTTCGCATGGTCTTCTCCCCGAGAGAAATTTGTTCAGGCCCGCTTTTGCAGGCCGTTCTGTTTCAATCGCCATTCCAGATCGATGAGGCGGTCCTGTCCGAAGAATGGTTCGCCCCGAAACGCCATGGTGGGAACGCCCCAATGGCCCGATGCTTCATGTGCTTTCTGATTTTCCTGGATGATGGCTTCGTATTTGTCCGGATCGGCTGCGATCTTTGCGTTCAGCGCGGCCAGATCGACATCGGCACGCCTGGCGGCTTTCGCCAGATGATCGCCTTCGTGCCAGTTTTCCTGCCCGCCCCAGATTGTGGCGCTGATCTCTTTCAGGAATGGCATGCCGCGGCCTTCTTCTGCCGCCGCGCAACCCAGCCGCGTCAGACGATGGATATAGGGCTGGTTCGGCAGCGCGTGGCGCGTGGCCGGGTTCACCTGCACCGGATCGGGGCGCGGCCAGCGATAGGGAAGGCCCAGCCGTTCGGCGATGCGGGTGGTGTCGCGCATCAGATACGGGATCCAGAGCGGATGCACCTTGTCGAAGAATTCCGCCGTGCGCACCGCCAGCGGATAAACCGGACGCACATTGATCGTGAGATCGTATTCGTCCTGCAGTTCCGCGAGGCGCGGTGTGGCCAGATAGGAATACGGACTGCGGAACGACCAGAACAGGTCGAAGGTCAGCGTCATCAATGGCGCTCCTTGGATTTGAGATAGGCCAGAACGGCATCGGCCAGTTCATCGATCACGCGGTCATCGCTGATGCGGGCGGGCGCCTTTTGGTTCAGCACGCCGTTGAACAGAAAGCCGTACACCATCTGCGTCATCACGCGCACGGTGAGCGAGGCGTCTTTCGGGCTGAACATGCCGGTGATCGCGCGCTGAAGCGCGGCTTCCATCTCGTCGCGCACGGCAAACACACTCGTCATCACCGTGGGATGTTCAAAACCGCATTCGGTGATCGCGCGGAACATGCCCTTGTGCGCGCGGAACATGGCGGCGGTGCTGCGCACGAAGTCACGGATAACGGTATCGCGGTCTTCCTGGCCGTTGCTGTCGGCAAGGGCCGCGATGCGGGTCTTCACTTCCGCGCCGAACAGTTCGGCGATGGCGAAGAAGAGGGCGTCCTTGTCCTTGAAGCGGAAATAGACGGCGCCCACCGAACATTTTGCCGCCACGGCAATGTCCGCCAGCCGTGCGCCCGCGAATCCCTGCTCGGCGAACACTTTCTCAGCGGCCTCCAGAATGCGGGCTTGGGTAGCGCGGCTGCGCGCCTGCCGCGCGGGCAGAGCCCAACGTTCCTCGCCATCCTGTTGCGGTTTTCTTGCCGGCGCCTTGCGCACTGCCTTGACCATGGGAGCGTTTTGTCTAAATCTGAATACAGATTCAGAATATAGGTGGCGGTCCCGAACCGTCAACCGCGAGGAGAGGGTTATATGAGCTTCTATACCATTTATGGCGCGCTTGGCTCGCCCTATTCGATGAAGATGCGCGCGGTGTTCCGCTATCGGCGTCTGCCGCACATCTGGCGGCAGGCCTCGATGGGCGATGAAAATATTTTCAAGAACGTCAAGGCCCCGGTCATCCCCATCATCCAGTACGCGGATGGCACCTGGCACAATGATTCCACACCGATGATCTATGAGCTGGAGAAGCTGCACAGCGACCGCTCGATCATTCCCGAAAACAAGGCCGATGCGTTCCTGGCCTATCTGCTTGAAGATTTCGCCGATGAGTGGGGAACCAAGGCGATGTTCCACTATCGCTGGTTCCGCGAACGCGATCAGAAGCAGATGTCCGAATGGCTCCTGTTCGATCGTTTGCGCGGGCACGGACTGGCCGCCATTCGCGGCGCGGCGAAAACATTTCGCGATCGTCAGGTCGGGCGTATGGCGCTGGTGGGCTGCACCGAGCAGAACAAGCCCATCATCGAAGAGAGCACCAACCGTGTAATGGACGTGCTGGAACGTCATGTTTCCGACGAGGTCTATTTCTTCGGGACGCGGCCGTCGCTGGCGGAATTTGGCTGGTTCGGGCAGCTCTCGCAGCTTGCCGTCGATCCCACGCCACAGGATCTGATGCGCGAGCGTTTTCCACTCACCTATCGCTGGCTGATGAGCGTGGACGATGCGTCCGGCGTGGATGGAGAATGGAAGCCCTACGGCAAGATCGTGCCGGAACTGCTGGCAATCGCTGGCACCTATTATTTCCCGTTCCTGCTCGCGAATGCGGCAGCGGCGCAAAAAGGTGCAGAGACGTTCTCCGTTGATCTGCCGGGCGGCAGCTATTCGCAGGGCACATTCAAATATCAGGTGAAGTGCCTTTCGGAGCTTCGCGCCGCCTATGCGCGCCTCGACGCTGAGACCAAGGCCATCGTCGATCCGGTCCTGAAGGCATCTGGCTGCCTGGAGCCTCTGAAGGGCTGATCCACAGGATCGGCCGATTGTTACAATGCGCTGGACGCATGGCTTGGCGGGCCATGCGTGCTGGCGCACCGCTTTTGCTTGTTCCCCACCCCGCCATCTGACAGGCTGTCACCCAAAGCGGACATATGATCCGCGCACAGGGAGACATGCATGGCGTTGATTGTTTATGGCGGCTCGGTATCGCCTTTCGTTCGCAAGGTCCGGGTGGTGCTGGTCGAAAAGAAGGCCGCGTACACGCTGGAGAACGTGAACCCGTTCACGCCGCCGCCGGAATTTGTCGCCATCAGTCCCCTCAAACGCATTCCCGTTCTGCGCGACACCGATCTGCCCGAGCCCAATACGCTCGCCGATTCCTCGATCATCTGCGATTATCTCGAACACAAATTCCCCGAGCCTGCTGTCTATCCGCGCGATCCGTTCCAGCGCGCACAGGCGTTGTGGTTCGAGGAATACGCGGACTCCGCGGTGGCGCAGGCGTTCGGCGCCGGGCTGTTCTTTCCGCGTATCGTCCGCCGCATGTTGCGGCAGGAACCGGACGAAGGCACCTGTCGCACTACCATGAGCGAGAAAGTGCCACCGCTTTGCGACTATCTGGAAAAGGAAATCGGCGACCGCGAGTTTCTCGTCGGCGAGGCCTTTTCCATCGCTGACATCACCGTCGGCTCCATGTTCGTGAATTTCCGCCATGCCGGTGAAACGGTGGATGCTGCGCGCTGGCCCAGGCTCGCGCGCTATGTGTCGCGCATCCATTCCCGCCCATCCTTTGCCACGCTGATTGCCGAGGAAGATCCTTTCATCGCGCGCTTCCGCGCCGCTTGAGGAGGCCAACATGCACACGCCTGTTGATGCGCGCGCACGCGCCGATGCCCATCGTCTGAGCTGGGTCACCATCCTGGCATATGTCGCGCCCAGCCTTTCGCTGGCCGCTGTCGGCATGCCGTTGGTGGTTCACCTGCCGCAGTTTTATGCGTCGAAGGAAATCGGTCTCACCATGGCGGCCACGGGCGCCGCCTTCGGCTTCATGCGTCTGCTCGATGTCTTCATCGATCCGATTGCGGGCTATGTCAGCGATCAGTTGCGAACGAAATGGGGCAGACGCCGCCCCATGATGGCGCTCGGCACGCCATTGCTCGCTCTTGGATTGTGGATGGTGTTCGTGCCCGGTGGCCCGGTGTCGGTTTATCATCTCAGCTTCTGGCTTTTCGTGATGTATCTCGGCTGGTCGATGACGGTGATCCCGCATCTGTCATGGGGTTCGGAGCTTTCCGGCGAGTATCATGAACGCAGCCGCGTCTATGGCTTTTCGCAGGCCTCCACGGTTGCTGGCATGGTCGGCGTTCTGTTCCTGCCCGCCATTCTGGAATGGACGGGCGTTCACGATCATGGCGTTCAGATCATGGCGATGGCGGCTTTTGCGGTCGTCACGCTGATCCCCACTGCTTACTGGTGCGTTTTTGGCGTACCGGAACCTGAAGTGAAGCTGAAAACGCGCGCGGGTTTCTTCCCCACGCTCAAATTCGTTCTCAGCAATGGCGCCATGCGCCGCGTCATTCTTGTGGACCTTGTGGAGTCGATGAATCAGGGGCTTCGCGGGCTGCTGTTTTTCTATTTCACGGGGGCGGCGCTCGCGGTGCCGCATGCCTCGAACACGCTGCTGCTGATCTACTTCCTTACCGGCGTGCTTTGTATTCCCATATGGATCGCGCTGTCCCGCCGCATCGGCAAGCATCGTGCCCTGATGGCGGCCTATGCCTATTCCCTGTGCGTTGCGCCGATCCTTCTGTTCATTCCGGCAGGCGACACGGTGGCCGTTGGCATCGCGCTCGCGCTGTCGGGCGCAACCTATGGCGCACCGGCCTTCCTCATCCGCTCCATGATGGCTGATGTCGCCGACGCGGACTCCGCCACCAACAACACCGAACGCGCGGGCCTGATGTATTCATTCCTCGCGCTCACATCGAAGCTGGGAATTGCGCTGCCTGCGCTGGGCCTGCCGCTTCTGGCGGTTATTGGCTTTGATCCGAAGGCGGCGGCAATCGATGCGTCCACCGCCGAAAATCTGCGCATCTTCTATATCGCGTTGCCGGTGCTGTTCGCACTCACCTGTTTCGTGCTGGTGAGAGGCTACCCCATCGGTGAGCGCGAGCATCGGGAACTGCGCGAGGAGATCGAGCGCCGGCGCCGCGAGAGCAAGGCGGGGGAACATCTCGAATCGTCTATCCTTGCGGCCAGCGGCGTCTATGCCGAAGCAACGACAACGGTACCGACGCCATCGGATGATCCGCTCGATCCGCCTGGCGATGAATCGGACGAACCGAAGAACGGCTGACTCTAGGGCGCGTCGAACGGCGTGGGCCGCGCGGCGCGCCGCTTCTCGCGTTTGCGGTGTGCAAACTGGTTGAGCAGTTCCACCAGCCCCGAGAACGCCACCGCGAAGTAGAGATAGCCGCGCGGAATGTGGAAGTGCGCGGCATCGGCCATCAGAGCCATGCCAATCAGCAGCAGGAAGCTCAGGGCCAGCATCTTTACGGTCGGGTGTGCCTGCACGAATTCCGAAACCGTCTCAGCCGCCACCAGCATCACCAGGATGGCGATCACCACCGCGGCAATCATCACCGGCAGATGTTCTGCCATGCCGACGGCGGTGATGACGGAGTCGATGGAAAACACGATGTCGAACAGAACGATCTGAAAGATCACGCCTGCAAACGAAACGCGCTTGCCGTCGCTTTCGTGATCGAGGCCTTCCACCATGTCGTGAATTTCGCGCGTCCCCTTCGTCAGCAGGAACAGGCCACCGGCGCCGAGGATGATGTCGTGCCAGGAGAGTGCAAAGCCGAACAGCGTGACGACCGGTTCCTGCAGCGCGATGATGAAAGCGATGGCGCTGAGCAGCGCCACGCGCATCAGCAGCGCCAGCAGCAGACCGATGCGGCGGGCGCTGGCGCGGCGAGCCTCTGGCAGGCGGGAGGAGGCGATGGAAAGGAAAATGATGTTGTCGATGCCCAGAACGATTTCCAGCACCGTGAGCGTGATAAGGCTGATCCACGCATTGGGATCGAGCAACAACTCAAGCATCAGAACCAGCCTTGCATGAGAGTGGGGAAGTACGCGGCGATGATCTCGCGCGTCACGATGATGCCGATCCCGGCTCCAATCAGAACATCACTGACGAAGTGGGCGTGAAGCAGGGCGCGGGTCATCGAAAGGTAGATTGCGATTGCGATCCAGAGGGGCGACAGCACCGGCCAAACCCCGCATGCCACCACCGCCACGCAGAAGATGGTGAGCGCATGGCCGGATGGGAAGGAGTCCCGCTCAAAAAGAAATGCGAAGGGCGAAAAACCGTAAAAGCCCAGTTCCAGTTCATCACGGGGGCGCCGGCGGCCGAGCAGGATTTTGAGGGTGTGAAGGATGGCGCTGCCCACCGCCAGGCTGGCCAGAAAGGCCAACGCCACGGTTTCCACCGCCGATCCCGGTGTGCTGGGACCCCAGAAGGTCCGGGTCAGCCAGACGCCCGCCAGTGAAACCAGCGTAATGGTCAGCCAGTGGCCTCCCTTGGCCCAATCGGTCGTGCGATGGATGCGCTTCTGCCAGACCCGGTTCACCCGGTCATAGAAGAAATGCGCCGCCCGCCGGTCGATGGCGAACGCCGCCACGCCCGCGACGAGCAGAAAAATCCCGAATCCCAGCAGCATGGGCGGCTGATTGCCGTGGCCCGGTGGCCAAGTCAAATCCCGGCCGCTGGTACTCGGGGTGCGTCAGGACGGGTCTGGTTAAGGCTTCGGCACCCCCCTAAAGTCTGCCCATCGCTATCGGAAATCGCGGGGCCTGGCGGCTCCGCAAGGAGGAAACACATGGATTTTGATTATTCGCCCAAGCAGAAGGAATGGATGAAAAAGGTCGGCGATTTCATGGATCGCCACATCTACCCTGCCGAGGCCACCTATACCGCGCAGATGGACGAAGCACGCAAGAAGGGCGATCCGTGGATCGTCGTTCCCGTGGTGGAAGAATTGAAGAAGAAAGCCCGGGCCGAGAACCTCTGGAACTTCTTCCTCAATGAAAGCGATCACGGTGCAGGCCTCACCAATCTCGAATATGCGCCGCTCGCCGAAATGATGGGCCGCGTTGGCTTCGCGTCCGAGGTGTTCAACTGTTCCGCGCCCGATACCGGCAACATGGAAGTGCTGGAGCGTTACGGTTCGCCCTATCAGCAGGACAAGTGGCTGAAGCCGCTGCTCGCCGGTGAAATCCGTTCGGCGTTCCTGATGACGGAACCGGCGGTTGCTTCATCGGATGCCACCAACATCGCCACCCGTATCGAACGCAAGAGCGACCACTACCTCGTCAACGGCACCAAATGGTGGTCGTCGGGCGTTGGCGATCCGCGCTGCAAGGTGATGATCGTGATGGGCAAGAACAGCGAAGATGGCGACCGTCACAGCCAGCAGTCGCAGATTCTTGTCGAGCGCGACATGCCGGGTGTCACTGTGAAGCGCATGCTGCCCGTGTTCGGCTATGACGATGCGCCGCATGGCCACGCCGAAGTCGAATTGAAAGACGTGAAGGTTCCGCTCGAAAACATGATCCTTGGTGAAGGCCGCGGCTTTGAAATTGCGCAGGGCCGCCTCGGGCCGGGCCGCATCCATCACTGCATGCGCACTATCGGCGCCGCCGAGCGCGCGCTCGAAATCATGGTCAAGCGCCTGCATGAACGCGTGGCGTTCGGCAAGCGCATCGCGGAGCATTCGGTGTGGGAACAGCGCGTGGCGGAAGCCCGCATCAACATCGACATGTGCCGCCTGCTCACGCTCAAGGCCGCCGACATGATGGACAAGGTGGGCAATAAGGTCGCCCGTCTCGAAATCGCGGAGATCAAGGTCGCGGCGCCACGTATGGCGCTGAAGATCATCGACGACGCGATTCAGGCCTGGGGCGGTGGCGGCGTCACCACCGATTCCGGTCTGGCGCGCATGTATGCCGGTCAGCGCACGCTGCGCATCGCCGATGGTCCGGATGAAGTGCACTGCCGCACCATCGCGCGCCTCGAATACGGCAAGCACTTCCAGCGTCCGCCGCGCTAGGCGGCTGCGGGGTAACGCCGGCAAGAAAAATGGAGCGGCGGCCTTCGGGCCGCCGTTTCAGTTTAAGCCGCAGCCTTCGCTGCCTGCCGCACGGGCAGGCGCAGCGTAACAGTTGTCCCCGTGCCCAGCTCGCTTTCAATCTGCATCGTGCCGCCATGTCTGGCGGCGAGGGCATTCACCAGCGCCAGCCCAAGGCCCGTGCCGCCCTTGGCCAGAGCCGGATCGGCGCTGACCTGCTCGAAGGCCTTGCCAAGGCGGGGAAGGTCTTCTTCTGCGATGCCAATGCCGGTGTCGCGGACGCGCAGCAGGATGTGATCGCCTGTGTGCTCTGCGCTCAGCACGATGTCGCCGCCCGGCGGCGTAAACTTGATGGCGTTGGACACGAGGTTCAGCACCATTTGCACCATCGCGCGACGGTCCGCTTCGATGGTGATCGGATGCTTCAGTGCGCTCGCCGTCAGATTGACGCCTTTTTGCTGGGCGCGCTCGCCGAGCAGCTTGGTGCACTCCGCAGCCACCATGCAAAGGTTCACGTCCTCGAAGAACATGTCCATTTTGCCCGCTTCGATCTTCGCCATGTCGAGGATGTCGGAGATCAGGTCGAGCAGAAGCTGGCCCGATTGCCGGATCAGCGATGCGTATTCGTGATAGCGCGGGTTGCCGATGGGGCCCAGAACCTCTTCATGCATGATGTCGGAAAATCCGATGATAGCATTCAGCGGCGTGCGCAGTTCGTGGCTCATATTGGCCAGAAAGGTGGACTTGGCGCGGTTCGCCGCCTCAGCCCGCTCGCGTTCCTCGCGTAGGAACAGTTCCTGGGCCTTTCGTTCCGAAACATCGCGCGCGACGCTGATGACATGGCGTGTCATGCCGTCTTCGCCATGTACCGGCCGCACGGTGCATTCGATCCAGACGTAATGACCATCGCGGTGGCGCATGCGGAAGCAGGCTGTGTTCGATGATCCATCCTGCTGATTGCGGCTGATCTTGTGTGCTTCCTCGATATCGGCGGGGTGCACATGGTTCAGGAATTTTCCGTCCTCAACATCCTCGATCGTCAGACCCAGCGTGCGTTGCAAGGCGTTGGAAACAAATGTGATGCGGCCCGAGGTGCCATAAAGCGCGATGATGTCCGAGGCTTCTTCGGTCATCAGGCGGTAGATGCGTTCGGCCTTTTCCCGTTCTTCCTCCGCACGCACCTGCTGGGTCACGTCGTGACAGACGCCGATGACCGAAACCACCCTTCCATCGGGACCGACCTCGACTTCACCATGCGTGTCGACGATCTGGGCTTTTGCGTCGGCAAAGCGCGCGCGTGAGCGATAATAGAATCCGGAGCGCGTCTTGATCGCGGTGTTGATGCGGTCCAGCAGGAACTGAACGTCTTCCTCCACGATCTGCGAAAGCAGCCACTTGTTGTCGGGCTTTTCCTTGGGATCGACACCCAGGATCTCGTACATGCCCGGCGACCAGGTGAGCCGGCCATCTGTCAGCCATGAGCGCCAATAGCCGAAGCGCGCGGCGCGCTCGGCCAAAGCGAACTGAAAGCGTTCGCTGCGCAGCTCCTCTTCAGCCGTGAGGGGCGCAGGCGCGCGATTGTCTGGCGGCACTCGCTCCTCCCCGAGACGGACCGAACCGAAATCCTAGTCCGCCGCGGGTTAATCAACGCTTTCCGTTCGGGAAGGCTTTATCAGCCCGGCGCTCCGGCGCGCTTGGCGAAATACCAGCCCCGTTCGGCCAGCGGGCGCACGCCCGATGCGTTCTGCGCGGCATGGGCGCTGGCAGCGGTGCCGTCGCGCACGCGCCCCACAATGCCCTGCAGGATGCCTGCAAGGCGGAAGAAATTGTAGGCGGCGTAATAGTCCATGTTCGGCGCTTCGCTGCGGCCCGTGCGCGCGCAATACATGCGGGTGTAGGTCTCCGCATCCGGAATCCCCAGCGCCTTCAGATCGGATCCCATCAGGGTGCCACTGCTGGTGCCAGCGTTGCCGGGCATCTGCCACTGCATCAGGTGATAGGCGAAATCCGCCATCGGATCGCCGATGGTGCAAAGTTCCCAGTCCAGCACCGCGATCACTTTCGGCTCTGTCGGGTGCAGCACCATATTGTCGAGGCGATAGTCGCCGTGAACGATGGAATCACGCGCATCGGTCGGCAGATGCTGCGGCAGCCACTCGATCAGCTTTTCCATCTCGTCGATGCGTTCGGTTTCGGACGCCTTGTATTGCTTCGTCCAGCGCGAAACCTGACGCATCACGTAATTGCCGGGCTTGCCGTAATCCTCAAGGCCGAGCGCCTTGTAATCGAGGTTGTGCAGCCGCGCGAAGGTCTCGTTCATTGCGTCATAGATTTCACCGCGCTGTTTGGGCGTGCAGTCCGGAAGCAGCGGCCCCCAATAGATGCGCCCCTCCACGCAATCCATCACATAGAACATCGTGCCGATGACGCTCTCGTCCTCGCAGAGGAGGTACGGCTTCGCCACCGGAAAGCCGGTGGGATGCAGCGCGGAGATGATGCGGTATTCGCGGTCCACCGCGTGCGCGGACGGCAGCAGCTTTCCCGGTGGCTTTCTGCGCAGCACATAATTGCGGTTCGGCGTAAACAGTTTGTAGGTCGGGTTCGATTGCCCACCCTTGAACTGGCGCACTTCCAGCGGCGTCTGGAAGCCCTCGATGCGTTCGGCCAGATAGGCTTCCAGCTTCTTCACATCGAAGCGGTGGGCTTCGCGCACCTCCTGCGTGCCGGAGAACATCTCCTGGCGGTCTTCAGCTGGTGTTGAGGCGTTAGCCATCGGCCCGTGCTCCCTGAAAGCGGTATGTCTTTGCCCGCATTTTTGGACGCTCGCACGCCGAAGGGCAAGGTGCATAAGCCCTTGCTTTCCCTAACGGGAATGCGCTTTTCCGCTTTATCGCCCCAGCGCCCGCCAGCCAATATCGCGGCGGCAGAAGCCTTCCGGCCAGTCGATCGCATCCACCGCCGCATAGGCGCGCGCGCGGGCTTCGGCCACGTCCTTGCCGAGCGCCGTCACGTTCAGCACGCGTCCGCCATTGGCGATGAGCCTGCCGTCTTTCATCGCGGTGCCCGCATGGAAAATTTGCACGCCTTCCATCGCGCGCGCTTTTTCGAGCCCGCGGATTTCGCTGCCCTTGGCGTAATCGCCCGGATAGCCCTTGGTCGCCATCACCACGGTCAGCGCCGCATCGTCGCGCCAGCGAAGTTCGAGGTGATGCAATTGCCTGTCGCACGTGGCGATGAGCGCGGTCAGCAGATCGGATTTCAGGCGCATCATCATCACCTGGCATTCCGGGTCGCCGAAGCGGCAATTGTATTCCACCAGCTTCGGCCCATCCTTCGTCATCATCAGGCCGAGATACATCACGCCCTGATAGAGGCGCCCTCGTTCTGCCATGGCCGCAACAGTCGGCTTGATGAAGCGGTCCATCGCAATCTGCATCTGCGGCGGCGGCAGAACCGGGGCAGGGGAGTATGCGCCCATGCCGCCGGTATTCGGGCCCTTGTCGCCATCGAAGGCGCGCTTGTGATCCTGCGCGCCGATGAGCGGCAAGGCGTTCTCGCCATCGCTGAGCGCGAAGAAGCTCGCTTCCTCGCCTTCCATGAATTCTTCCACCACCACTTCGCTGCCGCTTTCGCCGAAGCCGCCTTCGAACATGAAGTCGATGGCTTTGCCCGCGTCGGCTTTCGTTTCGGCAATGATCACGCCCTTGCCGAGCGCCAGCCCGTCCGCCTTGATGACGACGGGCAATCCCAGCGTATCGGCAAACGCTTTCGCCGATGCCGCATCCTTGAACCGCTTATAGGCGGCGGTGGGGATTCCGATCTCTTCGCACAGGTCTTTCACGAAGCCCTTGGAGCCTTCCAGGATCGCGCCCGCCATGCTCGGCCCGCTCGCGCGAATGCCCACCGCCTCGAAGCGGTCCCACAAGCCGCCCACCAGCGGATTGTCCGGTGCGATCACCACGAATTCGATCTTCTTTTCCTGCGCGAAAGCGACGAGCGCGTCGAAATCCATCGCGCCGATGGGCACGCATTCGGCCACTTCGGCGATGCCGGCATTGCCGGGCGCGCAATAAAGCTTGGTCAGAAGCGGGCTGGCCGAAAGCGCCCACGCCAAAGCGTGTTCGCGCCCGCCCGAGCCGATGAGAAGCACCTTCATGTCGATGCGGCCCTTTCGCCGATGACTATATGCCGTTGATTCATTCTTTCAGATCGGTGTCATTTTGTGGCGGCGGGCCATTCACGTGACTTCCACCCTTTATTTTGACGGCACCCGCGTTCCAAATAGCTACTGCCTGGTGGAATCCCGACGTGTTTACTCCTTCGAGTTGGATCGTTCCCACATGTGTTGCTTTGATCGCCGCTCCCTTTCCATGATCGTGGGGCGGTGTTGGCAGGTCTGCTGCAGACCAAACGCGAGCGCGTTCTTTGTCCAAATGAATGTCAAAGTAGATTGCCGCCATGCCGCGCTTTGCTGTAGTCAGGGAATTGTCACCGCGCTCAAATGCCTCTTTCCAGTCAAAGCCACAAGGGGGCTCGATCTTTTCAAAAGCTCCGCCCACGGTCCGCCGTCCCCAGATTTCAAAAACTCCGTCGCTATGAAATTTTGGTAGCATCCAAGCAGGTATATTCTCTGGATTTGGCGGCAAAACCATCTGTCGCATTCCTGTTCGGAGGACCTCTGTAAGTGGCATAAGATCAAATGATGGTACCGTTCCTTTAAGTCGGTGGACCAATCTAGACAACGGCTGCCAGTATGCGTAGCCAAGCAATAATAGAGCAATGAATCCCAGTAAAATTGCTACTGCGCTATTGTGATAGTCGCTGATTTGAAGGGCAGCATCGAGCAATATCGTACCTACACCAGCAAGTGCGGCAGTTATGGTTTTGCTCATAGCAAAGAAATTTTCCAAACATGCAACATTGGCAATGTAGGTGCATAGCAGGTTCGCCGATACATTGCGGCAAACATATTTCGTCTCACCGCGTCGGCAACCGCTCGAAGCAGGTCATGCCTTCGGGAATCACGTGGAAGGGCTGCTTGTCGATGGTGTAGATCGCCACCTGCGGCATGCCGAATTCCTTGGGGTCGTCCATGGTCCCCACTTTCAGCACCACCATCGGCATGCCTGTGGGCCGCGTTACCATATGTGTGCCGCAATCGGGGCAGAACTCGCGCGTGACGGGGTTCTCGATATCCGTGCGCCTGAAGCCCTTGGCTTCGCCTTTGGTGTATTGGAAGCCCGCCGCGGGCATCATCATGAAGAAGTTGGGCCCGCCGCCGGTGATGTATTGGCACTCGCGGCAATGGCATTCCGCCTTGAAGGCCGGATCGCCTTCCGCCACATAGCGCACGGCCCCGCAATAGCATCCGCCTTCCACTTTCATCTGTGTGCTCCTTCACAAATCTCGTCGGCCCTTTGTCGTGTGACTGTACTCTGCGCCTCCGCGTCCTCCGCGTGAAAAAAAGTCCGCGGCTCGCGCTTGAAGGGCTGGAAAATAATCCTATATCGATTCGACCCGTTTTCCATTTGGCCGGGATCGGGGTCGGCGATGCGTGGAAAACGCGGCCTCTTGAAAACGCTTCTATTTCAGCCGCTTGTCGGAAATCCGGCAGGTTGAATTGCAGTTTTTCAAGAACCCTCCCCAAGCGCTAAAAGGTGTCATGTCCGAATCCGCCGCCGCCACCAACCTGCCGGAATACAGCGTCAGCGAGATCGCCTCCGCGGTGAAGCGCGCCGTGGAAGACCGCTTTCCCTTCGTGCGGGTGCGGGGCGAGGTGAGCGGGCTGAAGGCCGCTTCCTCCGGCCATGTCTATTTCGATCTGAAGGATGACAAGGCCGTTCTGAACGCCATCATCTGGAAGCCCACGGCGCGCGCACTGAAGCTGAAGCTCGAACCCGGCCTTGAGGTCATCTGCACCGGCAGGATCACCACCTATCCGGGCTCCTCGCGCTATCAGCTCATCGTCGAGCAGGTGGAGCTTGCCGGCCTCGGCGCGCTGATGGCGATGCTGGAGCAGCGCAAGAAAAAGCTCGCCGCCGAAGGTCTCTTTGCTGAAGACCGCAAGAAGCCGCTGCCGTTCCTGCCGAACGTGATCGGTGTCATCACATCGCCCACGGGTGCTGTGATCCGAGATATCATGCACCGGCTATCCGAGCGCTTCCCGCGCCGCGTGATCCTGTGGCCCGTGGCGGTGCAGGGCGATCGCGCCGCCGCCGAAGTCGCCGCTGCCATTCAGGGCTTCGATGCGCTGCCTGCGGGCGGCGCAATACCAAGACCGGATGTGATCATCGTCGCGCGCGGCGGCGGCTCCATTGAAGACCTCATGGCCTTCAACGAAGAAATCGTGGTGCGCGCGGTGGCTGATTGCTCTATCCCGGTCATCTCCGCCGTGGGTCACGAAACCGACACCACCCTTGTCGACTTTGCATCCGATAAGCGCGCGCCCACACCCACCGCCGCCGCCGAAATCGCTGTGCCGGTACGCACCGATCTGTTGCAGCAGACGCTCGGCTTCGAACAAAGGCTGGAGCGCGGATTCTCGCGCGGCATGACGCAGAAGCGCCAGGCGCTGCAATCGCTCGCCCGCGCGTTGCCGCGTGCCGATCAGCTCTTCGCGCTGCCGCGCCAGCGGTTCGATGTGGCGTCCGAGAAATTGTCGTCTGCGCTCCGCCACAATCTCTCCGCGCATCGCCGCGCCTTCGGCGAGGTGGCTGCGCTGCTCCGTCCCAAAATGCTGCAGGATCGCGTCTCGCGCGGCCGCGAGCGTACATCCGTTCTCACCGCGCGCATGGATCGCAGCCACCGCGCCAGCCTTGCCCGCGCGCGCCAGCATCTGGAAGGGCTCGCCCGCGTGCTCGAAAGCATCAGCTACAAATCGGTGCTGGAGCGCGGTTTTGCGCTGGTGCGCGGCGAGGATGGTTCCATTCGCCGCCGCGCGGGCGCGGTGAAACCCGGCGAGGCACTCACGATAACGTTTGCGGATGGCAATGTTGCGGCTGAGGCAACCGGCACACCGGCCCCGAAATCGCCGTCTTCGCCACGTAAACCATCCAGAACCGGCAATCAGGGCGATCTGTTTTGACGCCGCGCCCATAACGAGTAGATTGACCTCATGAACCAGATGGAACGCGATTTCCGCCCGCAGGGCCTTGCCGATGTGCAGTACCTCGACGGCGAGTTTCATGTCGTGAAACCGGGCTCCTTCGTGCTCTGCGCCGTCACGGGTGTGCAGATCCCCATCGATTCCCTGCGCTATTGGAGCGTCGATCTGCAGGAGGCTTATGCGAGCCCCGATGTTGCGCTGAAGCGCTTTCAGGAAGCTGGAAAAACGCCGTCGTGATTGCGCGCCGTTCGTTTCTGGTCACGGGCGCTGCGTTCGCCATCGCTCCGCTTGGCGTCCGTGCGTCCGTACCGCCGCGTTACACGCTGCTCGGTTCGAAGGAGCAGGGCAGTCTGGTCATCGGCAAGGCCGATGGCCTCTCCTCGGTGAAGCTCGATGGCAAATTGTTGTCCGTATCGTCGCGCGGCGCGTTCGCCTTCGGTCTGGAATACAAGCAGACCGATCCCGCACGCCTCGTTCTGAAATTCGCCGATGGCGAAACGCAGCGCGCCGATATCGCGCCTGTCGTCCGTACCTACGACATCCAGCGCATCGATGGCCTGCCGGAGAAATATGTCTCGCCGCCCGAAGAGATCGTGAAGCGCATCCAGCGCGAGAACGCTATGGTCGCTGCGGTTCGCAAGGCCGATAGCGATGGAATCGGGTTCGCTGAACCGTTTCTCTGGCCCGCGAAGGGTATTATGTCCGGCGTCTTCGGCAGTCAGCGCATCCTCAATGGCGATCCCAAGTCGCCGCACTTCGCCGTCGATATCGCCGCGCCCGAAGGCACGCCCATCATTGCCCCCGCCGATGGTGTTGTCGTTCTTGCCGAACCCGATTTCTATCTCACCGGCGGCACCACCGTTCTCGATCATGGCCATGGCGTCTTCACCAGCTACAGCCATCAGAACGAGTTGCAGGTGAAAGTGGGCGACAGGATCGCGCAGGGATTGCAGATCGGTCTTGTCGGCAAGAAGGGGCGCGCCACCGGGCCCCATCTTCATTGGGGCATGAACTGGTTTCAGGTGCGGCTCGATCCGTCGCGGTCAACTGCAGCGCCGGCGCCGGAAAGGCTCTGACGCGCCGCCGCCTCGCGGCCTCTGCGGCTTCGGGGTTTATCACCGGGTTTGGGCCAGCGGCGGTGCAGCCAAAGCCATTGTGATGGATTGGCCCGCACCATCGCTTCCAGTGCATCGTTGATTTTTTGCGTAAGCCGGTAAACGTCTTCGTCCTGGTCGCCGGTTGGCGTGAAGTCGATCGGATCATGCACCTGCAGCCGGAAATGCGCGCCGCCGATCCGCTCGTTGCGTACCGGAAGAATCGTCGCGCCCAGCTTCAGCGCCAGCGTCGCGGGCGCGGGCGTTGTCATCGCATCGCGCCCGAAGAAGGGCACTGGCAAGCCTTCATTGGTCTTCTGGTCGGCCAGCAGCAGCACGGCCTTGCCACTGCGCAGCAGCGTGAAGATGCGCCGCGTGCCTTGGGGCCCCTTCGCGATCTGGTCTTTCAGGCCGTTGACGATGCGGGCATTCACCATCCAGCGATCCACGGTGGGATTGTTTACCGGCCGATAGACCACGCCGCCTTCAATGCCATATTGCGCGGCGGCGAACGGCATCAGCTCCCAGTTCGCGAAGTGGCCGGAGATGATCAGAATGCCCTTGCCATTCTGCGCGGCCAGAACCTTTTCGATGCGGTCGAAGTTTCCGGTGATGCGCGCATCCTTGCCTGCGATCCGGAAGGCGCTCAGATGTCCGTATTCGCCGGCGGTTCGGCCCAGATTGTCCCACATGCCGCGCAGGATCGCGTCTACCTCTTCCGCGCTCTTGTCGGGAAATGCGAGGGCGATGTTGCTGCGTGCGCGCCGGCTCAGCGGCAGGCGATAGAGGATTTCGCGTCCGATGAAGCCGCCGATCGCCGATGCCGTATCGACGCCGAATATCCGGAAGAAGCCGATGAACAGGAAGAACACGGCGGATTCCAGTGCGTATTGCACCCTGCGACCGAAGCTCAGCGGGTTCATGCGCTCGCAGCCAACAGCTTGGGCGCGACCGTATCGAGAAGAGCGGCAAGTTTGCCCGGCTCATCGAATGCCGCGCGCACGGGCAGAAAGCGAACGCCCTCGCGTTCGGTTGGCGTCAATCGCACATAGTCTTTCTCGGTCGTAATCAGGATGGCGCCTTCGCTGCGTGCTTTGGCCTTCAGCCGCGCGATCTCCGATGCGGTGTAAGCATGATGATCGGCATACTCTTTGGAGAAGGCGATGGCAGCGCCGAGCGTCTTGAGTGTCTCGAAGAACTTCACGGGCCGTCCGATGCCAGCGAACGCCACAACGCGCGCGCCACGCAGATTGAACACATCGACGGGCGTCAGTTGCGCACGCAGTACCGGCCCGCTGAAGCCCGGAAGCTCCACCTGACCCGGTCCAACCAGCACAACGGCGCTGGCGCGTGACAGGCCCTGTTCGACGGACTCCCGCAGCGGCCCAGCGGGCAGGATGTTGCCATTGCCGAAGCCCACCGTGGCGTCCACCACCACGAGCGAGAGATCCTTCTCGATGGCGAAGTTCTGGTGTCCGTCATCCATCACGATAACATCTGTGCCGCGCTGATCCGCAAGCTCCGCGCCTTCCTTGCGATCGCGTGCCACAATCACCGGTGCCGCGGCGGCCAGAAGCAGCGGCTCGTCGCCCGTCTCCGCAGCACTGTCATGCGCTGGATCGATATAGGCCGGACCGCGCATCCGTCCGCCATAGCCACGCGAGAGGATGGTTGTGCTCAGACCGCGTGCGATCAACGCGCGGGCGACGGCGATGGCAATTGGCGTTTTGCCAGTGCCACCAGCGCTCAGATTGCCGATGCAGATCACTTTTGCCTTGGGGCGATAGGAAATGATGTGCCGTCGCTTCCATTCCACTGTCGCGCCATAGGCCCAGCCGAGCGGACGCAACGCTGCCACCGCAAGGCGCGCGGTATAGTCCTCTCCCTTCCAGAACTCAGGTGACCGCATTGTTTCCCAGCAATCGTTCGATGGCCTGCCGGGTGGTTTCGGCAGCGCCCCCCAGGGCCGCGGCAGCACCAGCGGCCGCTTCGCCCAGCGACCGGGCGTCGGCAGTGGATTGAAGCAAACGCAGGGCATGTTGCGCAATCTCTGCGGCAGAATGAACCAGCCCCAGCCCCTGCGCCCCGGAAATGGCTTCGTAATCGCGGGCGAAATTGTACGTATGCGGACCAAACAGGACCCCGCGCGATAGCCGCGCCGGTTCCAGCGGATTGTGCCCGCCATGGGGCATCAGGCTTCCACCCACAAATGCAAAGGATGCGAGGCGATAGAATATGCCCAGCTCGCCCAGCGTGTCGGCGATGTAGATTGCCGTCTGCGCGGCAGGAAGGTGTCCGTGCGCGCGCCGCAGGTGCACACGGGTTCCGCACAGCATCGACAATTCCGTGCCGCGTTCGGGATGGCGCGGCACCAGTATGGTGAGCAGATCCGGCAATTCTTTGCGCAGCGCATCGTGCGCGGGCAGCACGGTCTCGTCTTCACCGGGATGCGTTTGCGCCGCGAGGAGGACGGGCCTGTTGCCAATGGCGGCTTTCAAGGCTGCAAGCTTTTCGGCATCTGCCGGTAGCGGCGGTGCGTCGGCCTTCAGGTTCCCAGCCACCACCACATTGCGTGCGCCCAGCGCGGTCAGGCGCTCTGCACTCTCGCCATCCTGAACCAGACATGTGTCGTAAAGCGAAAGTATCGCCCGCGCCATGCCGCGCGCACGGCGCCAACCTGTGAAAGCGCGTTCGGACATGCGTCCATTCACAAGTGCGATCGGGATACTGCGTGCGTGGGTCTGGCTGAGAATGTTCGGCCAGATTTCCGAATCCACGAACAATGCCGCATCCGGCTTCCAGTGTTCGAGAAATCTACGGATCGCTGCTGGCACGTCCAGCGGCACAAACTGATGCAACGCGCCTGCCGGCAGGCGTTGCGCCATCATCTGCGCGGAGGTGAGTGTTCCGCTTGTTACCAGTACATGCCGTTGACTGGTTTCGAGCAGTTTTGAAATCAGCGGCAGCACCGACATGCATTCGCCGACGCTTGCGCCGTGAATCCACACAAGCTGTCCAGCGGGTCGTGCCAGAGACGCATGGCCCAGCCGCTCGCCCAGCCGCGTGCCGTCCTCTTTTCCACGTGCCAGCCGCCGACGCAGCAACAGGGGCACAACAGGAGCAAGCGCAGCCGTTGCGGCGCGATAGGCCAGAAGGCCAAGCGGCGCAGGGGCTGCGGCGGTCATGGCGTCGCCGATTCCAATGACGGCGGGTCCTCATCCACCAGATCGTGCTGATAGAGGCGCGCATAAAGCCCGCCCTTTGCCAGCAGCTCGCCATGCGTCCCCGCTTCCACCACGCGTCCGCGATCCATCACATAGATCCGGTCGGCATTCAGCACAGTGCTCAGGCGATGCGCGATCACGATCGTCGTGCGCCCTCGCATCAGCCGGGCAAGCGCTTCCTGCACCTGCCGCTCGCTCTCTGTGTCGAGTGCCGAAGTCGCTTCGTCGAGCAACAGGATTGGCGCGTTGCGCAGCATGGCGCGTGCAATAGCGATGCGCTGGCGTTGTCCGCCGGAGAGTTTCGATCCCGCTTCACCCACGCCCGAATCGTAGCCGAGCGGCAGCGCGGTTATGAAATCATGCGCCGCCGCAGCGCGCGCCGCCACTTCGATATCTTCGCGGCTCGCGCCGGGGCGGCCCAGCGCGATGTTTTCCGCAACGGTTTCGTCGAACAGGAAGGGATCCTGGGTTACGAGCGCGATACTGTCGCGCAGCGACTGCAGCGTTACATCGCGCGTATCGGTCCCATCAATGGTGATCGTGCCGCTCTTCTGCTCGTAAAACCGCAACAGAAGATTGAAGATCGTTGTCTTGCCGGCGCCCGATGGTCCCACCAGTGCCACCTGCTTTCCCGCTGGTATCTCGATGGTCACATCGTTGATCGCCGGCGAGTCCGCACCGGAGGCATAGGCGAATGATACGTTTTCAAACGTCACCGCGCCGTGAACATGAGCGCCCGCTGACGTCAGGGGCCTGGCGCCGGGTTTGTCTTCAATAGCTGGCTTGGCGTCGATCACCGCGAAAATGCGATTGGCAGCGGAAAGCCCTTCCGACGAGATCGTCCAGAGCTGGCTGAGGGTACGCACCGGCTGCTGCGCCAGCAGCATCGCCGCAATGAACGATGTGAATTTGTTGATCTCCAGCTGCCCGTGCAGGCTTTGATAGCCTGCGAACGCGAATGTCAGCGCGGCTGCCACGCCGCCAATGAAATCGGTGGATGGCACGGCCGCCGCGCGTGCCCGCACTGCACGCAGCAGATAGCGCAAGCGTTCGGAGATGCGGCCATCGGCGAGTTTTGCAGCGTGATCTTCAAGATTATAGGCCTTGATGATGCGCCGCCCGCTCAATGCCTCGGAGAGGGATTTGGAGAGAACGCCGGTCTCCTCCATGCCGCGCGTGGAGAATTTGCGCAGCGAGCGACCCAGATTGCCCGTTACCCAGGCAACCGGCGGCAGCAGCAGCACCGAGATCGCCGCCAATTGCCAATCCTGATAGATCATGACGCCAGCCAGCGCGATCAGCGTCACAAGCTCTTTGCCGAACCCTGCCACGCCGCGCGTCAGCGCCGTGCGCAGCAGCGTGGTGTCATAGAGGAACTTCGCGATCAGCTCGCCGGAGTGCACGCTGTTCAGGGCGCCGATATCGAGGCGGATCTGGCTCTTGAACATGTCGCGCTGCGTTGCCGCGATGATGCGTTCCGACATGCTGTTGAGGATCGCGTCCTGTCCGAACTGCGTGAAAGCGCGAACCCCGATCAGCCCTGCCACACAGGGCGGGAGGATCAGAAGCATCCGGGCGTTCTTCTCGATGAAGACGAAATGGATCAGGGGGTCGAGCACCCACGCGAGCGCCCCGGTCAGGGCCGACGTCACGACCATGCAGAGGACCGCTACGGCCAATATTGGCCATTGGCCCCTGATGTAGTCGCGGAACAGGCGGCGGACGATGGACCAGTCTCCGGTCCTGTTCCTGGTGGCGGTCGGTGCTTTCATGGCCAGCCTCTAGCACGCGGGCAGGGCGGGGCGAAGCCTCAATCCCCGTCTTCGGGGTGGGGCTCCATCAGCCGGTGCATGTGGACCACGAAATAGCGCATCTGTGCGTTGTCCACGGTGGCCTGCGCCTTGGATTTCCAGGCGTCGAAGGCGGCCTTGTAGTTTGGGTAGATACCCACGATGTCCAGCGCCTTCAGATCCTTGAACTCCACCGTCTCGGTCGAGTTCAGTTCGCCGCCGAAGACCAGATGCAGAAGCTGTTTGGATTCGTGTTCGGCCATGGTCATTGCCCTCGTGGAAGCTTGATATGCTGCACCCGGTTAAGGATCTGCGCATGAAGCTCCGGCCCCGCGCAGATCATGGAGTGCTGCAGAGTCGTTGGACCATTGTATAGCGGGATGCGGCCATCATGTGAGGTTACCAGACCGCCAGCTTCGGTCGCGATCAGGTCGCCTGCAGCCATGTCCCAGTCGTGCTTGGAACTGAGCACCAGCGCGGCGTCAAACGTGCCGTCTGCCACCAGCGCGAGGCGATAGGCGATTGAACTGCGCGCTGCAATCTCCATCGGCGGCCAGGGCCGGTTTGGCGGCGTGTTCCAGGCTGGATGGCTGAACATGTCTTTCGGGCCAAGGATGCGGCACCCCTCCAGCGCCGTGCAGCTGCTCACATGGATCGGCAATTCGTTCTTTGTTGCACCTTGGCCAAGACGGGCGGCGAAGCACTCGCGGGTGATCGGATTGGAAACCACGCCCACACGCGGCCGTCCGCCATGCACCACGGCGACCGAGATTGAGAAATGCGGCTTGCCTTTGAGGAATGCCGTTGTGCCGTCGATGGGATCGACGATGAAGACGGTTTCCTGCTGGAGCCGTGCGGGATCGTCGCGCGTTTCTTCCGAGAGCCAGCCATAGTCTGGTCGCGCCGCGGTCAGCGTGTCGCGCAGAAATGTATCGATGGCGATGTCGGCTTCGGTAACGGGCTGGTTCTTGCCCTTGTCCCAGCGTTTGTAGTCGCCGCCGAAATAATGCCGCGCGATGTTGCCCGCCTCGTTTACCGCGTCGCGGATCAGATTCAGATCGTCGGCATCAGGCGCCGGCAAGGGTCATCCCTTCAACGCGAAGTGTTGGTGCGTTGGTGCCATAGCGGAATTCCAGATCGCTTGCGGGCGTCATGTGCTGGAACATGTCTTTCAGATTGCCGGCGATGGTCACGCCCGCCACGGGATAGGCAATCTTGCCGTTCTCAATCCAGAATCCGGAGGCGCCGCGGCTGTAATCGCCGGTCACATTGTTCACACCCATGCCCATCATTTCGGTGACGTAGAAGCCGCTTTTGATGTCGGCCATGAGTGCCTCGGGCGATTGTGCACCGGCCTCCATATAGAGGTTGGTGGGCGAGGGCGAAGGCGGTCCGCCCGTACCGCGTGCCGCATGGCCGGTAGAGGTAAGGCCGAGCTGCTTGGCCGTGCCGCAATCCAGCAGCCAGCTTTGCAGCACGCCATCTTCCACGAACGTCATTTTTTGGTTGCGCACGCCCTCACCGTCAAACGGTTTGGAGCGCAGACCACGCAAGCGGTGCGGATCGTCGATGATGCGGATGCCGGCTGCGAAAACAGACTTGCCCATCCGATCCTTCAGAAAGCTCACGCCACGCGCGATCGCGGTGCCCGAAATTGCGCTGACGAAGTGACCGACAAGTCCCGTGCTGACGCGCGGATCGAAGATCACGGGAACGGCCTGGGATTTCACCTTGCGCGGATGCAGACGGGCGATGGTGCGCTCGCCCGCGCGCCGGCCGATGTCGTCCGGGCGATCCAGATCGGCCGCGTGGCGCGCGCTCGCATAGTCGTAGTCGCGCTCCATCTCCATGCCTTCGCCACCCAGCACCGCCACGCCGATGGAATGGCTTGTGGCTGCATAGCGCCCGAAGAAGCCCTCGCTCGTGGCAAGCGCAATGGCGTTGCGCCCGAAATTCGCGCTGCCGCCTTCGGAATTGGTGATGCCCGCCACGGCCATTGCGGCGCCTTCCACGGCCTTGGCTGCTGCGATCAGCGTCTCTGTGGAAGGCTCGGCTTTGTCCTCAATGTCGAGATCGGGAATTTTGCGCGCCAGAAGATCGGCGGGTGCGAGACAGGCGAACCGGTCTTCCGGCGCCAGCTTGGCCATGGCCACCGCGCGTTCCGGCAGCTCCTTCAGGGCCGCGGGGCGCAGATCGGTGGATGACACGAAGGCAACGCGCTCGCCAACGAATACGCGCAAACCCAGATCGCTGGATTCGGCGCGCTCCACATCCTCAAGATTGCCGAGCCGGTAAGACACCGCCGATGACACGCTCTCCACGATCAGGGCGTCGGCGGCATCCGCGCCTGCGGCGCGCGCCCCACGGATCAACCCTGAGAGGATGTCTTCGGCGGTCGTCTTCTGTTTGGAAGCCACGCGTTAGCTTGCCATCATCGGCGGAATGAAGGTTACGTAGAACAGGCCGACGATGCCGACGATGTAGGCAATCCAGGTCAGCATCATGCCGGCCAGCCGCAGCGTTGAAGGACCAGTGTTCCCCGAAAGCCCCATCGCGTGGAGGATGCGCCCAACGGTCAGAGGCAGGCCCACGCCGTGCACCAGCCAGATAGAGCCGTCGAATGGCAGCAGAGCCCACATCAGCATGAGGGCGACCGGCACATATTCCGTATTGTTCCCGTGCGCGCGCAACGGCCCGGCCATGAGCGGATTGTTCCCGTCCCCGATGGCGGTCTGCGTGGTCACGCGGGCGCGCACCACAAGCACCGAAAGAATGAGCATGATAAGGGCATTGGTGCCCGTGTAGAACGCGCAGGATTGAAACGTGCTCTCGAAGAACATGGCGAAGCGCCCCTTTGGCCTGAACCGCCGCCATGTGTAGGCCGTTTTTGTGGCCGGTCAAGCGGGTGGGGAGGAGGTGGCTCGGCTGCCCGCCGAGCGCTCGCGCTCGGCTAATGCGCGTTCGCGGCAGTCAGGTAAATCTTCTCCTCACGATAGGAGATATAGATGTGCAGTGCAGAAATCTCACGAAGACCCAGTATGAGATCCGCCGTCTTGATGTGCTCGCCCTTTGCACCCTGCATCAAATCGGGGATCAGAACCAGATAAGGATTCTTGATTTCAAGCCCATCCAGCGAGAGCGATTGAAATCGCTTGTGGTACGTGATGTGAGTGTCCTTTTGGACGCCGTTCAGGTGCCCTATCGGCTCCACGCCGGGCGTTCTGGTGGTGATGTCGAACCACCTTTTTGCGGCGGACATGTTCAAAATCGAATAGGGCGCCCCGGTATCAAGGACCGCTGATAGGGATTTTCCATCAAGGCGGATATAGAATTGTATGTGGCCATTCTTAATTTTGAACGGAATTTCGGTCCACGCCTTCGCCCAATGCACGACTTTGCCCGGACAATGAAACGGCGAATACAGAGACATCGTGCCGTTCCCGAAATCGAGTTCAACATCAAACGTCATCAAGTGGCTCGGTCCTAGAACGCCTTCCATCTTGGATGGCAATGTGATGGCGTCCGGGTCGGCTGCTTCAACGAAGAATGTTGCATCGTGCATGGCGACTTTTCCGAACGTCAGGTTAGGTACCCTGACAAGCGTATTATTTACGCGACCGGTAAGGTCTGATTGCCAATTCCAGCTGGATTGCTTTGGTTCAAGGCGCATCTCCGCCACGGTCTTAGGTATGAGCGTGCTGATCGCGCCGCCAGTGTCCACCACCAGGTTGCGGCGTTTGTCCATCATTACTGGAACCATTACATGCCCCGCCTCGTCGTCATAAAGCGGATAAACATCCACGCGTTCGAGATTGCAGGTATCAGGCTTCTTGGTGGTACTCACTGCGCCATTCTGCGTATCGTCTGCGCCGCCACCCAAGTCTATCCTATAGGGGCCATTTGTGATCGCATCTTCCTCGGCCAGTGTGCGAAACGGTTCGTTATCGATCGTGAATTCCGGGTAGTATTCTCGGGGGAGATCGTAATCAGGCAAGTTTGGGTACGGCACAATTACAAGTTTCTCGTCGCGTGACTGAACGTGGTTTGGCGCAAGCGTCACGCACACTAGCAGCAGGAAAGCCCACAATCTGCGCGCACTATTTTGTGTCGCCTGCAGCCGTCGCATAAATCTTCTTCTCGCCAAATGCCACGTAGAGATGAAGCTTCTGGATCACGTTCATGCCGAGAATGAGCGGCGATGCCGAAATCGAGTCGCCATAGATCGGGTCTGTGTCACTCTTGTAGGAATTCTCGCGTTTGAAGCCGCGCGCAATTGCGGCGTCGTCGAACAGGTAGATCATCGGGTTCTTCACCGTCACCCCGTCCAGCGTCAGCGTGTCAAAGCGCTTGCTGAATTTCACCACCCAGTCGTCTTTCGCGTCAGGCATGCGCTCAACACCGGGTGAATCGGTCGCCACGCCAAACTGCGAGCGGGCGCGGCTTTCACTGATGAGCGTGATCGCCGAGCCGGTGTCGAAGGTTATGGGAAGTACTTTTCCGTCCAACGCCATGCTGAAATTGATGTGGCCGCCGCGCCCGATGTAGTCAAATGGTACTTCCACATAGGCATTGGTCCAATAGACCACCTTGCCGGGGCAATGGCGCTGCGAGAACAGGTTCAGCTTCTTCTTGCCGAAATCGAAATCCGCGTCGAATACGCTCAGCATGTCGGGCGCGAGGATGCCGGAAACGCCGGGCGGCAGCCCATCCGCATCTTCCACCACGACCTTGAATCGCTTGGCCTCATTCGGCCCGATCATGAAGGAGTCGAGGCTCACACCGTATTTCTTGCGATTGCCGCGAATGCCGTAAAGCTGGCCCGCGATCTCGTGCTTTTTCAAATCAAGTTGCTTGACGATGTCGGAACTAAGGCTGCTGTAGACGCCGCCCGTGTCGACAAGAAACTGATACTCCGCGCCATTCACCTTCACGGGAACAGTGATGCGTCCGTCTTGCAATTCGCGCATGTCGAGCGCCGCCATCTGCTGAAGTGAACAGTCGTCGGCAAGAGCAGGACCGGCAAGAACGCCAAGCAATGCTGCAACAGCAAGTGGTCTATTCGGCATTGGCAGCCGTCACGTACATCATCTTCTCCTTGAACGCGAGGAAGATGCGCAGCAGCTTCAGTTGAGACCTGCCCAAATAGGCATCCAGACTCCCAAAACACCGAATGAGGCGCCGATTGGTTTCATTGCGCAATTCGGGAGATGTTTCCTGGCCTTTGCCGGAACACGCCCCGCCGTCCGGGTCCCAATAAGGATAGAATTTTGGATTGCCGATAGCGATGCCTTCGACACCAAGCGATTTGAAGGTATATGGCTGAGAAAGCGAATCCTCATCGTCGGTGCGCGGCTGGCCATACTCGCGTTCGGCAACGCCGGTACTCAGGAAAGCTCGGTCGATCGACGGTTCAAGCTGTACCTCGATGTCTGTGCCGTCAAGAGTCATCGGTATGAGGAAATTATGCGAACCGCGCATTTCCATAGGGATGGCTGCGACAGGTGCCGAGCGGGTCCAGTAGACGACTGCGCCTGGACAGTGATCCTGCGTGAAGAAGTTGATCTTGCCGTGAGCAATATCCAGTTCAATGTCCATCTTCTTCAGGATATCGAATGCGAGTATGCCGGCCATTTTTGGATCGGAGCTCACGGGGCTGAATGGCACGCCAAAATCGCTATCACCAGATATACTGCCGATCTTGAGCTTTGCCGTGGTTCGCACCTTTACCTGTCCGCCATTGTAATTGATGACGACATTTTGGTTGATCTCGGTGCGATGAAGCCCAAGCGCAATCGCCACATCCTGATTGATCAGGGAAACAAGGCTGTTCGGCGAAAATTTCATGACGATATCGCGCCCTTCGACGTTAACGGGAATCATGGCGTCGCCATTGCTGGAATATGAAACGGGCAAGGATGCCAGTATCTTCAGCTGACAGTCGCCCGCGATCGCATCTGTCGAGAAAAAGGATGAAGCTGCGGCGAGCAGCGTCGCCGGAAATATCATTTGAACGATTTTCATCGATGCCCCTCGAATATGGGCGCGATTAACTCACACCTCTTGCGTGTATTGCAAGTGTACTGGCTATTTCCAGATCGGCTTGCCGGAACCGGGCAATCCGAGACGCGGCCATTTCTCGGTAACGGTCTGCACAACGTCGTTGTCCATGTGCAACAGCCGGCCCCATTCGCGCTTCGTCTCGGGTGGCCATTTGTTGGTGGCATCCAGCCCGATCTTGGAACCCAGCCCAGATTCCGGTGACGCAAAATCGAGATAGTCGATGGGTGTGCCTTCAATCACGGTGATGTCGCGCGCCGGATCCATGCGCGTGGAGATCGCCCACATCACATCCTTCCAGTCGCGCGCATTCACATCGTCATCCACCACGATCACCCATTTCGTGTACATGAACTGGCGAAGATACGACCACACACCCATCATCACGCGCTTGGCGTGGCCGGGGTAAGCCTTCTTCATGCTCACCACGGCGATGCGGTATGAGCATCCCTCCGGTGGCAGCCAGAAATCCACGATCTCCGGAAACTGCTGCTGGAAGAGCGGAATGAACACCTCGTTGAGCGCCTCGCCCAGTACGGATGGTTCGTCCGGCGGTCTTCCCGTGAAGGTCGTGAGATAGATCGGATCGCGGCGCATGGTTATCGCCGTCACCGTGAACACGGGAAACTGCTCGACCGAATTGTAATAACCGGTGTGATCGCCGTAGGGGCCTTCGTCGCGATAATCGCCGAGCGAAACCTCGCCTTCGATCACAATCTCCGATTCGGCGGGCACTTTCAGCGGCTGCGATACGCAATCGGCAAGCTCCACGCGCTGTCCGCGCAGCAACCCGGCGAACTGATATTCCGAAAGCGTGTCAGGCACCGGCGTCACCGCTGCCAGAATGGTGCCGGGATCGGCGCCGATCACCGCTGCCGCGGGCAGCGGTTTCGTGTTCTCTTTTGCCCAGCGCGCATGATGCTGCGCGCCGCCGCGATGTTTCAGCCAGCGCATCAGCGTCTGGCTCCTGTTCAGCACCTGCATGCGATAGATGCCGAGGTTGGAATTGTCTTCGCGCGCATCGCCGGGGCCTTTGGTCACCACCAGCGGCCAGGTGATGAGCGGCGCCGGTTCGCCCGGCCAGCATGTCTGGATCGGCAGCGCGTTCAGATCGATATCGTTTCCGCGCAGCACCACTTGCTGGCAGGGCGGAGAGCCCGACGTTTTCGGTCGCATGCTCATCGCCGCCTTGGCGAGCGGCAGAAGCTCCATCGCTTCGCCGATGCTGCGTGGTGGTTCGGGTTGGCGGAGGGTCGCAAGCAATTCGCCCACTTCGCGCAGCGATGTGGCGTCGGTGCGTTCCTTGCCGCCCATACGCACACCCATCGCCACGCGCTTTACCGTACCGAACAGATTGGCGAGCACCGGCATGGAAGAGCGTGTGCCGTCGGCCTTCCGTGCGTTCTCGAACAGAACGGCAGGCCCGCCTTCGGCCAGAAGGCGGGTCTGGATCTCCGTCATTTCCAGAACGGTCGAGACCGGTTCGCTCACGCGAACCAGCTCGCCGCACGATTCCAGCCGCGCCAGAAAATCGCGCAGCGAGCGATAGGTCATAATCCGTCCGTCAGTCCGCGTTTTCGACCGTCCACTTCGAGGCCTTGGCGTGCCAGATGCCATAGACGAAGAAGATCACAAAACCGATCCCGGTCCAGATCGCAAGACGGATCCATGTATCGGCCGGCAGCCCATACATCATCGCGCCGCAGACCAGGACGCCCGCCGGCGCCACGAACCACACGAACGGCGTGCGGAAGGGCCGGTGCGCGCGCGGCGCGCGGACGCGAAGGATCATCACGCCGAGGCACACCACGGTGAATGCCGCCAGTGTTCCGATCGAGACCAGTTCACCCAGGATGTCGAGCGGCAGCAGCCCCGCCAGAACGGCGGCGAACGCGCCGGTGATGATCGTGCCGCGATGCGGTGTCTTGTAGCGCGGATGAATCCGGCTGAAGAGCTTCCACAAGAAGCCGTCGCGCGACATCGCGTAGAAGATGCGCGATTGACCGTAGAGCGAAACGAACACCACGGAGGCAAGGCCGACGGTTGCGCCGAAATTCACGATGGTGGAAAGCCACGCCAGATCCGGCACCTGTGAAACGGCGAATGACACCGGATGGCCCACCGCCAGCGAGCGGTATGGCGCGATACCGGTCAGCACGATGGCCATGAGGATGTAGAGCACTGTGCAGATCGCCAGCGATCCCAGAATGCCGATGGGCATGTCGCGCTGCGGATTCTTCGCTTCCTGTGCTGCTACCGACACCGCGTCGAAGCCGATATAGGCGAAGAAGATAAGACCCGCCGCCGCCAGCACGCCCGACCAGCCGAATACGCCGAAATGTCCTTCGTTCGGTGGAATGAACGGCGTCAGGTTGGCAGACGATACATGGCTGAGGCCAAAGAATATGACCATCAGCACCACGATCACCTTGATGATCACCATCAGATTGTTGAAGCGGGCGGATTCGCGAACGCCAACCACCAGCATGGATGTCAGCAGAACGACCAGCGCGATGGCGGGAAAGTTCAGCGACGCGCCCGTCATGACAATGTGATTGTTATCGAGCGAGAGCGGTGCGTTGGACAGGTGCTCGGGCACGTTGATCCCGAAATCCTTCAGCAGGTTCACGAAATAGCTGGACCAGCCCACGGCAACCGTCGAGGCGGCGACCAGATATTCCAGCACAAGATTCCAGCCGATGAACCAGGCAACCCAGCGGCCCATGGTGGCGTAGGAATAGGTGTAGGCGCTGCCTGCAACCGGGATCATGGCCGCGAACTCGGCGTAGCAAAGTCCTGCGAACAGACAGCCGACACCGGCGATCACGAAGGAAAGGACCACGGCGGGGCCGGCATGTTCGGCCGCCGCGGTTCCGGTGATGACGAAGATACCGGCGCCGATGATCGCGCCGATGCCCAGCGCGATCAGGTGCCATCGGCCCAGCACGCGGTGCAGCTCGTGTTCTTCTTCTTCGGTTTCAGGCTTGGAAATCGTATCCGACATGAATCTCCCCCTTGATGGCGACGCCCGAGCGCAGCCATGCGGATTCCTTGGCGCGCACTGTTGCATGGCGGGCAGGGCGCGCCAACCGCTGGGGAAATCTGGAATTGTTGCGGATGCGAAATCTAACCGGTGGTCCACACGGCGATTTCATTTCCGTTGGGATCGCGGAAATGAAAGCGTCGCCCGCCTGAGAATTCCTCGCGCGAGATGATCTCGGCTCCGGCGGCGCGCACCTTTTCTTCCATGGAATCGAGATCGGCCGCGAAGAGCACGATCAGCGGGCCGCCTTCCTTCACCACACGACGCGCTGCATTGAAGCCACCTGATCGTCCCGCGCTGTCGAACGCCACGTAGTCCGGCCCATAGTCGGTAAAGGTCCAGCCAAACACCGCGCCATAAAAGCGCTTCGTAGCCGGAATGTCCGACCCGGGAAGTTCGATGTAATCGAGGTATCCGTCAGCGGGCATAAGAATGTTCCTCTTTTGTTCCATTCAACCATGATGCTCGCAAGCGGTCAAGCAGTGTCAGTTCTGGTCCTGAAAGGCATTCCCGCTCATGCAGGCCTGAAAGGCTTGGGTATCGGGTGAAACATTGGCCGCCCGGCAGATGGAATAGCGCCTGGATTCGTTCATCGCGCGCTGCACCATCAAATATTGATCGGCCATCGCATTGGCGCCGCAGCCATACAGAAGAATGCACGCAATGGGCACAAAAATATGGCGCATAGCTCGCCTCAATTTCCTTCGCCCAGCCAAATCATATCGTAAACATAACCAAAATGAATAATGCGTCCATGACAGTTTTAACTGGAACTTTTCTTAGGGAACTATTGGAATTGCAACCTGGTGCAACTTTGAGCGCGCGGTGTTTGCCCACCCCCTCAAAGCGCGCCAATGTGATGCGGTGACTCGGGGCAGGGGCAATTCATGGACAGTCAGGCGGGCTTCCTCGCGCAGCTGAACGATTGGATCAATTACATTGATGGCGTTGTCTGGGGGCCGGTGATGCTGGTCCTCATCTTGGGCACTGGCCTCTATCTCACTCTGGGCCTCGGTTTTATGCCGATCCGCCGCATCCCCTCCGCCATCCGCCTGATGTTTCAGGGGCGCGTGACGGGCGCGGGCGACAAGGGCGAGATCACGCCCTTTCAGTCATTGATGACAGCGCTCGCCGCCACTATCGGCACAGGCAATATCGCGGGCGTCGCTACGGCCATCGCGCTAGGCGGCCCCGGCGCGGTGTTCTGGATGTGGATGACGGCGCTGGTCGGCATGGCAACAAAATATGCCGAAGCCGTGCTTGCCATCCGCTTCCGTGAAGTCGATGCGCAGGGCCGGTATGTCGGCGGGCCGATGTACTACATCAAGAACGGTCTTGGACCGCGCTTTGCGTGGCTTGGCTGGCTGTTTGCGTTGTTCGCCACCATCGCCGCATTCGGTATCGGCAACATGGTGCAGGCCAATTCGCTGTCCGACGTATTCGAGCATTCCACGGGTGCGCCGACATGGCTCACGGGCATCGTGCTCGCGGCCATCGTGTTCCTCGTCATCATCGGCGGGCTGAAGCGCATCGCGTCTTGGTCCGACAAGCTCGTGCCGCTCATGGCCATTGTTTATGTGGCCGGCGCGCTCGCCATTATCCTCATCAACATCCAGCATATTCCGGCTGCATTCGTCTTCATCTTCAAGAATGCGTTCACGGACACCGCGGCGACGGGCGGCTTTGCCGGCGCCGCTGTGATGATGGGCGTTCGCTTCGGCGTGGCGCGCGGCATTTTCTCGAATGAGGCAGGCCTCGGTTCCGCCGCCATCGCCCATGCCGCCGCGCAGACAAAGGATCCCGCGCGTCTCGGCATGGTCGCCATGCTCGGCACCTTTATCGACACCATCGTCGTCTGCACCATGACGGCGCTCGTCATCGTCACAGTCTACGTGCCTGTGGAAGTGAACGGCGTGATGCAGGATATGCCCGCATGGATGAGCGGGCAGACGGGCGCTTCGTTGTCCGCGCTCGCCTTCGGTCACGGCCTCCCGCAGATCGGCCAATGGATCGTCACATTCGGTCTTGTGACCTTTGTGTTCTCCACGCTGCTTGGCTGGAGCTATTACGGCGAGCGCGCCGCCGAATATCTCTTCGGCCCAAAGGTCATCACGCCCTATCGCATCCTCTGGGTGATCGCCGTCTATGTTGGCGCCACCCTGAAGCTCGAAATGGTGTGGAATTTCTCCGACGTGATGAATGCGCTCATGGCGATCCCGAACCTGATCGCGCTTATCCTGCTGTCGGGCACCATCTTCAGCCTCACGAAGATGTCGCCCGCCGCGCGCGGCGATCTCGATGCGCCGCCGCCGGAAATTCCCACCCAGGCAACACCGGCGGAGATGGGCAAGTAATCAGTATTGCGGCTGCGTAGGGTGCTTCGGTATCCCGGTCAGGTCGGCGCTCCATGCGAGCGCCGACCGCGACCAGCCTTGTCCTCGCGGTCTGCCAAGATCGTGGCGTTGTCTGATCGTGCCGATGCGCAGCGAATAGACGGCATGCGTCTCGGGGCCGGTCGAATAGATCGGTGCTCCGCAAGTGGGGCAGAACGCATGCTCACGCTTCGCGCCGCTCGTACCGGTCTTCACGTAAATCGTCGGCGCACCTTGCAGCGTGAAGCTTTCGCCGGGCGCTGCAACTGTTGCGCGGTATGCGGTCCCGGTGAGGTTCTGGCAATCGGTGCAATGGCAGATCGTGATGCGATCGGCGGCTACCTCGGCTTCAAAACGGATTGCGCCGCAATGGCAGCCGCCGTCGATTTTCATGGCATTGGTCCCACATAGATCGAGCCGGGACGCAGAAGCCGCCCCGTGCGCTGTTGCTCTCGGGCATGCGCGGTCCAGCCGGCCGAGCGTCCCACACCAAAGATTGGCGTGAAAGCCTGCCGCGGAATCTTCAGCGCGTCGAGAAGTATGGCCGTAAAGAACTCCACATTCGTATCGAGAGCCCTTTCCGGATTTTTCTTCCGCAGCGCCGCGCGCGCATAGGCTTCCACCTCCGCTGCGAAACCGAGATCGGTGGTGTTCGAGCCCAAGCGTTCGATCGCGCCTTTCAGAACATCGGCGCGCGGATCGCGCACGCGGTAGATGCGGTGGCCAAAGCCCATCAGCCGTTCGCCGCGCGCCAGCGCCGAGTCGATCCAGGGCTGGATGCGTTCGCGCGTGCCGATGGCATCGAGCATTTCCAGCACCGGTTCCGGCGCGCCGCCATGCAAGGGGCCCGTCAGCGCGCAATAGGCCGCTGTCGTGGACATGAAGAGATCGGCCTGCGTCGATGCCACCACGCGCGCGGTGAAGGTCGATGCGTTCATGCCGTGATCGCTCACGGTTGTCAGATAGGCATCGAGCGCCTTCGCTTCGTCGGCGGAAGGTTTTGCGCCGCGCAGCATCTTCAGCGTATCTGCTGCATGGCTGAACGTGGGCGAGGGTGCGACGGGCGCTTCCTTGATGGCCTTGCGTGCAAGCGCCGCCGCGATCACCGGCAGCGCGCCCACGATCACCGCTTCGGGCTTCAAGCCGGGTTCTTCGCGCAAGCCCGCCATCGCGGCGCGAAAGCCATCGACCACCGAAATGCCTTCGGTCGCCGCGAGCAGGGCGGGCAACCTGGCGAAGGCCCGCTCGCGTGCCTGCCCAAGTTGGGAGCGCACTTCCGCCTCGCTTATCGATACACCGCTTCCGGCCGACCACAGCCGCGCCGTGATCCCCTCGAACCCGGTCTTCAGGACCAGATCGTCCACGCGGTCGCCCGCGATGATGAGTTCGCCTTTTTCGCCGTCCACATGGCTCAGCGCGGTTTCCGCTGCCGCCACCCCGTCCAGTCCGATGGGGGTTTTGCTCTGGATGGTCATCCCGATCTCCTCTGTTGCATTGCAACAAAGATTGGGTCTAGTCTCGTATGGATCAATCTTGATTAAGCTAATCAATATGGAAAATTCTGAGCCGCTCTATCTTTCCGCCCGCGAGGCGGCCTCCGAGCTCTCTATCTCTCCGGCCACGCTTTATGCCTATGTCAGCCGGGGTCTGGTCCGCTCGGAGCCCACCGGCGATTCCCGCGCCAAACGCTACCGGGCCGACGATATCCGTGCGCTCAAATCCCGCCGCGCGCCGCCGGGCGAGAACCGCCCCATGCGCGGTTTCGACACCGATGTGCCTGTGCTGGATTCCGAAATTTCCACCATCACCGAAGATGGCCCGCTCTATCGCGGCGTCGATGCGGTGGCGTTGTCCGAAGCCGCATCGCTCGAACACACCGCCACGCTTTTGTGGAATGCGACAGGCAGTGATCCCTTCGCGCGTTCAAACCTGCCGGTGATTTCGCCTGCCATGCGCGCGGTGATGGAGGCCACGCGCCACGAAGCCCCGCTGGCGCGCGCCATTTCGGTTCTGGCTCTTGCCAGCGATGCCGATCCCAAGAGCTACAACCGTTCCTCCGATGGCCGCGCGCAAATCGGCGCACGCATCATCCGCCTTGTCGCGGCGAGTATTCTTGGCACCGAACCGTCCGCCGATCCTCTGCACAAGCAGATCGCGCGCGCCTGGGCGCCCGGCAATGCTGCCGCCGAAGATCTCTTCCGCCGTGCGCTGGTGCTTCTTGCGGATCACGAACTCAACGCCTCCACCTTCACCTTGCGCTGTGCGGTTTCGACCGGGCTCAACCTTTATGATGCGGTGATCGCGGGCCTTGTCGCGCTGAAAGGCCCGAAGCATGGCGGGGCGGGGCCGCTGGCCGCCTATATGGTCCAGTCGCTGGCCGAAGGCGATGTTGCCGCGAAGGTGCGCAAGCGCGTGGCGCTGGGCGAACGCATCCCCGGCTTCGGCCACACCATCTACAAGCACGGCGATCCGCGAGCGCAATCGTTGCTGCCTGCGCTGGTCAAAGCCGGTGCCGACAAGCGGCTCGCCGTGGAAGCGCCCGCGCTCATCACCGAAGCTACGGGCCTTTATCCCAACATCGATTACGCGCTCGCCGTGCTCATGCGCATGCAGGGGCTTGGCATCGGCTGCGAAACCTCGATCTTCGCCATGGCGCGCACGGCAGGCTGGATCGCGCACGGCATCGAGCAATTGCGCACGGGCACGCTTATCCGCCCGCGGGCACGCTATGTCGGGCCATCGCCGGCAAGAAGCCGGTAAACGCTCGTCTCACGGATTTCGCGATCTTCCAGTTCGCGCGTTGTTTGCACGCGATAGGTTTCGAGCTTCTCGACGCCGCTTTTCGGGAAATAGCTCCGCCCCGGATCGCCCAGCAGAACCAGCGCGCCGCCGCGCACGCAATCTTTCAGCCACAGCAGCAGCCGTTCGGCCAGCGGCCGCTCGTAGCACATGTCGCCTACGAGGATCGTGTCCCACGCGCATTCGCTGCCGATGATGTCGCGGCTGTCGGCGGAGATCGCCACACCATTCGCCTCTGCGTTCATCTCAATTGCCGCGCAGGCGAACACATCGATATCCGCGCTCACGACATTCGCTGCGCCTGCCTTCATCGCCGCGATGCCCACAAGCCCCGATCCCGATCCGAAATCGAGCACACGTTTACCGCGCACGATGTCCGCATTGTCCAAAACATGCCGCGCCAGTGCCTGACCGCCCGCCCACGCAAATGCCCAATAGGGCGGGGGCACGCCTTCGGCTTCCAGTTCTTCCTCGGTCTTGCGCCACAAGGGCACCACTTCCGTCGCCAGATGCAGCAACACGTCGGGCACCAGCGGCGGCGCCAGAGCAGCGGTGTTGGCGCGGATGAAGGCTTTGGGATCGTGCACGTCAGGCCGCGGCAGGCAGCGGTTCGCGCGGCTCGGGCTTGGAGGTGGCGAGCTTCAGCACGTCGAAATAATTGTGCTGGATTTCCATCTTCGGCCCCAATCCCTTCTGCAGGAGCAATTCATGCAGCTTGGGAAGGTTGTAGCAGGGCACATAGAACATCAGGTGATGATCGACGTGATAGTTCACCCAGTAGGGCGCGAAGATCACGCGCTCCCACCATTTCGCATAGGTGGTGCGGGCGTTGCGCATCGGATCGTCATTGTCCGGCACCATCGCGTGCTCGGCGATGTTGCGGATGCGCGTCACCACCTGCTGCCAGGTGATCAGCGGCAGAAGCCAGAACATCAGATAGTAATGCGGCTTGCCGAAGGCGGTGAGGATGGCGAGCAGGATGATATTCGCCACCACCATCGCGCCCATGCGCTTCCGGAAGGTGGCAAAGCGCTCCGAGAAACCCGCGCCCGGCTTGCCGAGCGCATTGCGAATCTGCGAGCGGCGCTGCTTGAAGCCTGTCTGCCCCGTCAGGTCGCGGATGAACTTGCGGCGATAGCTTTTGCGTGTGATCGGAAACTTGGCCGAGAGCGCGATGTCCGGATCGTCCGGCTGCTGCGTCTTCCTGTGATGGATCAGGTGATAGTGGCGATAGCCGATCATGTCGGAGAACACCGGAAGGCCGCAGAGCCATTGCCCCACGAATTCGTTCGCCCAATGCGTCTTCAACAGAACGCCATGCGCCGCGTCATGCATCAGGATGGCAAGGCCAAGCTGGCGCGAGCCGATCAGGATCACCGCCGCCACGAATGTCAGCGGATTGGGCCAAAGCGCATAGAGCATCATGCACGCCGCGATACCGAGCCATGCATGCGCCGCGCACAGAAAACCGTTCAGGTCCGAGCGTTCGCGCACGCTCGCGATTTCTGCGGGCGAAAAAGACTCGGTCGGGTCGAAGCGCTGGACGTTCATGGGGAAATTGTAACGCAGGCGCATCCGCGGGGGAAAGGCCCTGTCAGGGCAGGCTGACGTAGCCGGCAGCTACAAATGCCGCGGCAATCAGCAATCCCGTATCCCGGTTCGCGCGGAACAGGCGCAGGCAGGCTGCCGGATTGGTCACATCCACCCGCACGGTCTGCCACATCAGATGCAGCAGCACCGGCATCAGCAGCACGACGGGCAGGGGCGTGATTCCGTGGATGTTGAACCGGTCGATCACGGTCAGGCTCAAGAGAATGAAGGTGATAGCATAGAAGATTCCGATCGCCAGCGGCGCGCGTTCGCCGAACAGCCGCGCCGTGGAACGCACGCCGATCAGCGCATCGTCTTCCACATCTTGCAGCGCATAGATCGTGTCGTAACCCAGCGTCCAGAAGAAGCACGCCGCATAGAGCAGGCAGGATTCGGCATCGAGCGTTCCGGTCATCGCCGCATATCCCAGAAGCGCACCCCAGTTGAAGGTCAGGCCGAGCCAGGCCTGCGGCCACCATGTCACGCGCTTCATGAAGGGATAGATCGCGATCAGGATGAGCGAGGAAGCGCCGAGCACAATCGAGAAGGGATTGAGCTGAAGAAGAATAAAAAGCCCGATCAGGCATTGCGCGGCCAGAAACGCCCACGCCTTCTTCACGCTCACCGCGCCCGATGGAATGGGCCGCCCGCGTGTGCGCGCCACCTTGGCATCGATGTCGCGATCCACGATGTCGTTATAGGTGCAGCCCGCGCCGCGCATCACCACCGAGCCCACGGCGAACAGAACGAGCAGCCACCAATCTTTTGGCTCCATACCGAAACTGCGCCCGCCTGCCGCCGCGCCCAGCGCCAATCCGAACACACAGGGCCAGAACAAGAGCCATGTGCCGATCGGCCGGTCCAGCCGCATCAGGCGCAAATAGGGCTGCGTCCCACCAGGAGTGTGATCCACCCAGCTTTGCGGAATGGCGTCGGCGGGGGCTTGCGATGAATCGGTCATCTTCTCACTCTGCCAGTGATGATAGATGAACACCTCACCGAACCCGGCGGCAAGGTGCGCCTTTATGTCGAGGCGCCGCTTGGGGCTGGCATGCGCGTCGTGCCCGATGCAGGGCAGGCGCATTATCTGCTCCACGTAATGCGCGCGAAAGCGGGCGATGCCGTCAGCCTGTTCAATGGCCGCGACGGCGAATGGCGCGCCCGCATCGCCGATCTCATAAAGAAATCCTGTGCGCTGGTCTGCGAGGCGCAGAGCGAACCGCAATCCAGCGTACCCGATCTTTGGCTACTGTTCGCGCCGATCAAGAAAACGCCGGCCGACTATGTGGTGCAGAAGGCAACTGAACTTGGCGTTTCCGTGCTGCAGCCGGTGTTCACCCGCCGCACCATCGTTACCCGCGTCAATCTTGATCGCATGCAGGCGAATGCCATCGAAGCGGCGGAGCAGTCGGGCCGTCTCACCGTTCCCGAAATCCGGGAGCCGCGTGACCTTCCGAAACTGTTGCGCGATTGGCCGTCGGGCAGGCGCATTCTGTTCTGTGATGAGGCCGGAGACGCGCGCCCCATCGCGGATGCGTTGCACGGCGCGCGCGGCGGCGCATGGGCCATTCTCACCGGACCTGAAGGCGGCTTTGACCCAGCGGAACGCGACATGATCCGCGCGCTGCCGTCCGTCATGCCCGTGACACTCGGCGGGCGCATTTTAAGAGCTGATACGGCGGCGCTGGCATCGCTGGCGGTGTGGCAGGCGCTGACAGGCGACTGGAGTGCCTGACGCTTCCGTCACGAAAGTCTTGCGCGGGTAACCAATCCCGATTTAGATGCCGCACCTTCAAGGGAGGAATTATCGAATGGCAATTGATGGCAAGTGGGAAATCACCGTGAATTCCCCGATGGGCCCCCAGAAATCCACGCTCGAACTCAAGGCCGACGGCGCGACGCTGACGGGCAAGGGCTCGGGTGCGAACGGTCAGTCCGTTGAAATCCAGAACGGCAAGGTCGACGGCAACAACGTCTCCTGGTCGATCTCGGTGACGACACCTTTCCCGATGACACTGGAATTCGCCGGTGCCGTCGATGGCGACAAGATTTCCGGCAACGTGAAAGCGGGCTCGTTCGGCTCCTTCCCGTTCTCGGGCAATCGCGCCTAAAGAGTTTCGGGCATCGGGCGCGGCCTCCTTCTGGCGGCTGCGTCCGGGCCTTGTCTGGAACGTTTCAAGAACATATATGTTCAGTGCGTCTTTCTTTCGGGGCGGGCGAGGGTGGACCCTCCCCCCTCCCCAAATCGGCAAATTCTGAAAAACGACTGCGAGCTGTGAAATACCGGCATCCCTGTCATCACCTTGTTGAAGGGCCGGGGCACAGCTACATACCTAAGACCTGAACGGCTGGTTCAGAATTCACACAAAGCCGGCGGGACATTGGCCAACGGGCCAAACGGAGGAGGCGTTCATCCATGTCCATCCCGCAATCCGCCGGGGGGCCGATCGAGTCGCGGGACTCGCTGGTGGCCTATCTCGCTTCTGGCAGTAAGCCGAAATCCGATTGGCGCATCGGCACCGAGCACGAGAAATTCATCTACGGCCTGAAGACGATGAAGCCCGTTCCCTACGCGGGCGAAGGCGGTATCCGCGCGCTGCTCGAAGGCATGCGCCGCTTCGGGTGGGAACCCGTGATGGAAGGCGACAGCATCATCGGCCTCACCCAGAACGGTGCCTCCATCAGTCTTGAACCGGGCGGGCAGTTCGAGCTTTCCGGTGCGCCGCTTATGTCGGTGCACGAAACCTGTTCAGAGGTGAACACGCATCAGGAACAGGTACGCCAGGTCGCCGCCGAGATCGGCGTCGGTGTCATAGGTCTTGGCTATGCGCCGTCATGGGGCCTCGATGAGGTTCCGATGATGCCGAAGGGCCGCTACAACATCATGCGGCGCTATATGCCAAAGGTCGGCGGCTATGGGCTGGAGATGATGTTCCGCACCTGCACCGTGCAGGTGAACCTCGACTTCTCCTCCGAAGCCGACATGGTCAAGAAATTCCGTGCCTCGCTCGCATGGCAGCCGGTGGCAACGGCTTTGTTCGCCAATTCGCCGTTCCGCGAAGGCCGCCCCAACGGTTTTCTCTCTTATCGCAGCCATGTGTGGACGGATGTCGACAATGCCCGCGCCGGTATGCTGCCCTGGGTGTTCGAGGATGGCATGGGGTTCGAGCGCTATGTCGATTATGCCCTCTCCGTGCCGATGTATTTCGTCTATCGCGATGGGCAATACATAGACGTCGCCGGAAAATGCTTCCGCGATTTTCTGGACGGCAACATCCCCGAACTGAAGGGCGTGGTGCCGACCATGGCCGATTGGGCCGATCATCTCACCACCATCTTTCCCGAAGTGCGCATGAAGAAGTTTCTGGAAATGCGCGGCGCCGATGCCGGCTCGTGGCGGCGCATTTGCGGGTTGCCCGCGCTTTGGGTCGGTTTGCTGTATGACGATCAGGCCCTCGATGAAGCGTGGGAGGTCGTGAAGGACTGGACGGATGAGGAGCGTCAGCAGATGCGCGACAGTGTTCCGCGCCTCGGCTTCAAAACGCCGTTCCGCACCACAAATGTCGGCGCGCTCGCCAAAACCATGCTCGATATTTCGCAGCGCGGCCTTCGCCGCCGCGCGTCGGAAGATTCCATCGGTTCAACGGAGGAAGGCTTCCTTAATCCGCTGCGCGAACTGGTGGATCGCGGCTATACCCGCTCCGAGGAATTGCTCGCGAAATATCGCAACGAATGGAAGGGCGACCTCACGCCGCTCTTCAAGGAATATAATTTTCTGTGAGCTTTTGGAGGGACTCGGATTGCTTGCGCCCGCTCTTCTCAAAATAGGTATCGAATACCAGCAAGCAACAGTCGAAACGTTTGCTGGACATCCGCTGGCAGATTTTATTCGAAATGATGCTAGGCAAGCTCTTGAAAATACCGCGGTCGTCCGTGGTTCTGGCTTAATCTGCAAAGGAAGCGCAGGCACAGGCAATTTTGCAGAGGTTCCGTGGCTCGCACTATTTGATCCGCTCGAAACTACAACTGCGCGAGAAGGGTGTTACTTGGTCTACCTCTATGCCGTGACCGGGGACCTCTACCTTTCACTCAATCAAGGCACCACTGGAGTTCGCCGCGAATTTGGATCAAGCGCACGTGACGTTCTAAATGAGCGGGCGGCTCTCATCCGAGCTCGGCTGCCCGAGTATTGTGATCGGCTGCCGGTAAGGTCAATTGATCTTGGCTCGGCGCATTCGCTCCCTCGTGATTACGAGGCTGGTCACGCTTTGGGGTACCGCTACAGCGCATTTAGCCCACCCTCCGAGGAGCAACTGATTTCTGATTTGGACAACGCAATTGCGGCCTATCGTGCGTTACTCTTTAGAGGGGGGCTAGATTCCTCGCCAGAGGCTTCTACTAGAGTTGATGAGGATGGTGAGACTGCGCCACTTTCGCTTCAAGAAACTCGCCGTTATCGATTTCACAAGCGTATTGAGAGAAACAGAAACAACTCGGCGTATGTGAAGCTAATTCGAGGCACAAAATGCGAGGTTTGTGAGTTTGAATTTGAAGGGTGTTACGGTGAGCTTGGCGAAGGCTACATTGAGGCACACCATTTACAGCCTGTGAGCTCTCTGGAAGAGGGGGTAACGGTCGCTCTTGATCCTGAGAAGGATTTTGCGGTGTTGTGCAGCAATTGTCACCGCATGATTCATCGCCTTGAGGATCCATCCGACTTAGAGCGACTGCGAATTCTGGTTGGCGCGGCGAAAGCAAATCGCAAGAATTGAACACGAGAGGGAAGAGCAATGACCGGTTCCATCGATCCGCTGCGCGAGCAGTTCAATGCCTTCAAATCGCTGCCGCGTGATGAACCCATTCACATGCTCAATCTCATTCGCCTGAACGAGAAGGCGCAATATCCCGAAGGCCATCCCGATCACGGCAAGGATTTGTCGGGGCTCGACGCTTATCGCGCCTACGGACGCACCTCTGCCGAAGTGTTCAAGCGTGTCGGTGGCAAGCAGGTGTGGGTGGGAAAGCCGGAAGTCGTGCTCACCGGCCCGTCCGACGAAGCATGGGATCTCGCGTTCATCGCCTACTATCCGAGCGCGGGCGCATTCCTCGAAATGGTCACCGATCCCGGCTACCGCGAACACGTCAAGCACCGTCAGGCCGCGGTGCTGGATTCCCGACTTATCCGCATGAAGCCGCAGGAGCCGGGCGAGGGCTTTGGGGAGTAGCGGGTAACACCGTCAGCTCCGGCCACAGCGCCTTCCAGCGTTCGGCCTTTTCGGCGTAATGCGCAGCCTGAAAATTTGCGATTGTATCGTTGGGCCGCACGATCATCGCGTCGAGATCGCCGAAGCCTTTCGGCGCATAGACATCGAAGCGATTGCCGTTTGCGCGGATGCCAACCTGCGCACACGGCATCAGGAAGCGGTCAATCCCGTCCGTCGCGCGGGTCAGCGGCGGGTAGGGCGATCCGAATTTTTCTTCGTACCAAAGATGCACGCGGGCCTGATTGCGCAACTCGATGTCGATGCCCATATCAGCGGTGACCGCGTGCAACCGCTTGATGGTGGCATCTTCCGCTTCCCATGACGTATCGGAATCGAAGATGAAAACGTCGTAGTCCTTGATGCCCTGATGCGGTGCGCGTCCCGTTTTCAGATTCCAGATTGTCTGAAACAGCGATCCGGAAACCAGCCACGCATCGGGCAGGTTCAGCGCGGCAAGGCGCTCAAGAAGAATGCGATTGTTGGAATTGAAAAGTGCGGCCTTGACGAATTCGCCTTCCGTCATTTCGCATCCGGCAGCGGAATGAATTCGTCATGGTCGTCGGGGATCAGATTGAAACGCATCGCCTTCCAGTCGGCCTTTGCCTGTTCGATGCGCTCCTTCGAACTCGACACGAAATTCCAGTAGAGATGCCGTTCGCCATCGAGGGGCGCACCGCCCAGAAGCATCGCACGTCCGCCATCTTTGCTGATTATCGTTATGTCTTCACCGGGGCCAAGTATGGCCATGTCGCCAGGCGCATAGTCTTCGCCATCGATCTCGATGGTGCCCGCCACCATGAACACCGCGCGCTCTTCGTGCTTGTCGCACATCTTGAGGGATGCGCCCGGCTCAAACTGCGCATCGGCATAGAAGATGGGCGAGAACACTTTCACCGGCGAGATCAGCCCGAACGCTTCGCCCGTCACCATGCGCAAGGTCACGCCGCCTTCGCGCTTCACCGGCAGGTCGGCTTTGCCAACATGCTGAAAGCTCGGCTCCACTTCCTGATCTTTCGTGGGCAAGCCGACCCAACTCTGAATGCCGTGCATGCGGTGTCCTGCAGCCCGCATCTCCGGCCCCGTGCGCTCCGAATGCACGATGCCGCGCCCCGCCGTCATCCAGTTCACATCGCCCGGCTCGATCGCCTGCACCGAGCCTAAGCTGTCGCGATGCACCTGCGCGCCTTCGAACAGATAGGTCACCGTCGCCAGCCCGATATGCGGATGCGGCCGCACGTCGATGCCTTTGCCCGGCGCAAACTCCACCGGGCCGAAATAGTCGAAGAACACGAAGGGGCCGACGGCACGCTGCTCGATTTGCGGAAGGAGCCGCGCCACGCGAAACCCGTCACCGAGATCGCGTGGCTTTCCGCGGAGTGTCAGCATGCCGTCTCCTTCATGCGTTATGTCAGCGTCGCGACCACACGATGGCGATCAATCCCGCCAGTGCCGTTGCGCCGCCAATATAGGCCCACTTCATGTCGGTCAGCATAAAGCTCGATTTCGGCCACATCACATAACCAGTGCCCTGGCCAACCCACAGCAGACCCATGGCAAGCGCCAACAGGCCAATGATCAACACAACAATGCGCATTGTTCCCACCCCGTATCTGTTTGTGCGGCGAGCATATCCCCATGCCGCCATTCCGACCAGCGGCCACGCCACCGGTAACGGAAGCGAAGCGTAATGGTCGATCAGCCGTTCGTGCTGGTCACGAAAGCCTGTGGAGGGAGGGCGTAGGCGCCATTGGACTTGCGCGGCACGCTGACCGCCCAATCAATCTGGTTCAGATGCAGCGGGCCATAGAGGTGGGGAAACACTTCACCCTCGCGGGAGGGCTCCCACTTCAATTCATCGCCAAGCTTTTCGGAATCCACAGCGATCAGCACCAGGTTGCCCGCATTGGCATAGTGCTTGGTCAGAGTGCCCGCGATTTGCGAAGAGATCGAGAAATGCAGGAAGCCATCTTTCTTGTCCTTCTCGGACCCATAGAAAATCTGGCCCGCCTGCGCGGCTTCCCATTCGAGGGGATGACAGAATTTGAAGATCTTCATGCTGTTCCTTCGCCGCTCGCCGTCCGGTTTGCACGAGCCTTCGGTACGGTTTTCCCCGGCTTGAAAGGCTCACAGACCGCCGGTCTCTGCCTCGCGGATTTGAACTGATCCGTGTCAAGGATCAAGTGCTCAATTTTGGGCTTCTGTGAAACGGCGCTCAGCTAGGGGTGCAATTGGGCCTTTGCAGCCTGATAAGTCGCCGCATAGGGGATGAGTTCGATCTGGGCGGGCGTGTACGTACCGCCATGCTCTATGAATCGGACGGAGATGCAGAAGTCGGCGGTTTTTGTCGACGCAAAGAAGACGGTAACGTTTGCCGAACCCGCCACATAGGCGACGGGCGCGATGCCCGACATGGTTCTGGGATTGAACCGCAAAAGGGCCACCTTCATGGTCGCAGTGGTTTCTTTTGCCTGCGTCAGCGGCCTCGCGAATCCTTTTTTCGTCACATCCTCTACAAAGCCGTGAACCGCCGCGCGCAGTGCGGGGAATTTCGCATCCTCGTGGCTGGCTGGAACAGCCAGCGCCTTGAGGCGGAGCAGCGTTTCGTCAAGCGTCAGCGCGAGCATGGGAACAATCAGGCGATTGAATGTTTTCGCGTCATCAATGCCCAGCGTGTGACGCCAGTTTGCAACGTTCTTGGGGTTGCCAAAGCGTGTCTCAATGGCATCCGTCGACGTGATGACCTCGTGTGCCAGCGCGTCCGGCCGGTATGATTTGAACCTCAGCCAAAGCGGCTTTGGGTCAATCTGCGCATGAGATTTGCGGATGAGATCGCCGGGCACCCATGCAGCATCGACGACGTGCCTGCGCTTGCCCACCTGCTGCCAGACAGTGAAGAGCGCGCTGTCGATCCAGGGATTGTAGAAGACGAAGAGAGTCTTTTTCTCCGCAATTCCGATTGCGGTGAACACGGACGTGCCCAAAAAAAACCGCCAACCGGCAACGCCTGTGATGCCAGCCGCCTTCATTTGACCGTCAAGCATATCGAGCGATTGGCGGCCATAGCCGGTAGAGTACGTGGTGATCGCCCGGACTGGATCGGTCAGCATCGTTCCGCGAAATCGCAGGGCTTCGACAACGGCGCTGACCTCTGTGAGCGAAGGGTGTTCCGGACTGGCGCTTGCTGGCGGCGAGACGCCGGTTGCGAGCAGGGCGACTTGCATGGCCGACCATAACCCCACGGTCGGAAGTCTTGGCCTGCGCATCATCGTCATTTGATCACCCGCCATGTGCCGACCCCATCTATCTGCGGTATTTTGGTTTCGACGGGAATGAGATCCGTGCGCCCACATTTTCCCCTGAAGTAGAGCCATCGGCCCGTTCCGCCGAGCATATGAAATTTCTCTTGCCCGCCGGGAAGCAGCGTGTGCTGTGAGTTCGTATGGATATCGTAACTCGAGTCACATTCGCCGCTCGCATACACCAGCGTGATATGTTCTTTGAATGCGATTGCGTTGCCGGAAATCGTTCCAGTCAGCGAAAGCTCCTCGCGCGCGCCGGGATATCTCTCGTGTCCTGTACAATTCAGCACGCCGGGGGCAACGTCACACTGCAGATGCACCTTGAAATTCGGATCGGTCCAGAACACCAGCTCGATCAGTTTCACGCTATTCCAGTCGACGGCCAAATCTCCGGGCGCCGGTGCGATCTTGGGCGTATAAACGCCGGTCAGCGGCTTGAACAATTGTTCTTCTTCCTGACCGTAGCTTTGACCGACACTGATGTTGTAGTCCCAGTTGGCCTGCAGTTCGGGCGCGGCCTGCTTGCGCAGAAAATCTTCCCGCGCGGCGATGGCTTGCAGCATCGGATCGGGGTCGAACACCGCCGATAATCCACCCTCGATGATTTTGCCCACAATGCTCTTGCCATAGCGATCATAGGCGATCGAGGCGATGAAACCTCCGGCCACCGTGCCTATGGCACCGCCAACCATTGCTCCGGCCGCCGTACCGACTACGGGGATGAAGGAACCGACGGTGCCGCCAATCGCGCCAAAAAGCTGCGCACCGGCTGTCGCACCTTGCGTGGCGACGATACTTGAAACACCAACGTTCACCGCGCCGCTTACGGCGCCCTTTCCGTCGCCTTCTATTGCAGGGGCGACCACCGATGTCGCGAAATCGGATATGTTGAAGACGGCTGGAGCGACGCTGTAGGGCAGTGAGTTCTTTGTCGCATCGGCCGTTCCGCGCAACCCCTGACCTATCGCGTTCCAGCTTTTTGCCAAGGCTCTCTTTGTGCTGCCAGGTCCGGACCCAACAAAGCTCTTTGCAGTAAGGGGCACGAGGAGATTCTGGCTCTTTCCAAAGGCCTGAACGGCTTCATTGGTGCCGCCGAGCCACCGGCCAATGGTTTCAGACGGCGCTTCATCGTCCTGCGCTGCGGCGCTGCCGCAACTGAGCAGCAGCACGAGCAAAGGCAAAACGAACGAAATGCGCATGGCCCACCCCGCGGATCAGGAATTCTTCTAAGCGGATTTCCCGTCCGCATCTTTGCGCAAGATCAGGATTGCACACCACGTTCTGGCAAACGCAGAACGATCACGCCGCCTTTGCCGTTCCGCCAACCGTCAATCCGTCGATGCGGAGCGTCGGCTGGCCCACGCCCACCGGCACGGATTGGCCGTTCTTCCCGCACACGCCGACACCCGTGTCCAGCTTCATGTCGTTCCCGATCATGGAGATTTGCGTCATCGCGGTGGCGCCATCTCCAATGAGCGTCGCGCCCTTGATGGCGGGGCCGACTTTGCCGTTCTCGATCAGATAGGCCTCCGTGCAGGAGAACACGAACTTGCCGTTGGTGATGTCCACCTGGCCGCCGCCGAAATTGGTCGCGTAGATTCCCTTGTCCACGCTCGCGATGATTTCCGCCGGATCGCGGTCGCCGCCGAGCATGTAGGTGTTGGTCATGCGCGGCATCACCGAATGCGCATAGGATTGACGTCGTCCGTTGCCGGTAGGTTTCACGCCCATCAGCCGCGCGTTTTGACGGTCCTGCATGAAGCCTTTGAGGATGCCGTCTTCGATCAGAACCGTGCGCGACGTTGGTGTGCCTTCATCGTCGATGGTCAGAGAGCCGCGGCGGTCGGTCAGTGTGCCGTCGTCCACCACCGTAACGCCGGACGCGGCCACGCGCTGACCGAGCAGCCCGGCAAAGGCGCTGGTCTTCTTGCGATTGAAATCGCCTTCAAGGCCATGGCCCACCGCTTCATGCAGTAGAACGCCGGGCCACCCCGGTCCCAGCACGACCGGCATCACGCCGGCCGGAGCAGGAACGGAGGAGAGATTGACCAACGCCATGCGCAGAGCCTCGTCAACAGCGGCATGCCAGTAATCGTTCGTGATATAGCTTTCGTAGCTTGCCCGCCCACCGCCGCCATAGCTGCCGGCTTCCTGGCGCCCGTTTTCTTCCACCACGACGGACACATTGATCCGCACCAGCGGGCGGATATCGCGATACACCTCGCCACCGGGCCGCACGATTTCCACTGTCTGCCATTCGCCCGACAGCGAACAGGAAACCTGCCTTACGCGACTGTCCTTCTTTCGAGCGTATTCGTTGATGTCGGCCAGCAATTTCACTTTTGCTTCGAAATTGGCCGATTGCAGAGGATCGATGTCGGTATAGAGCTTTGTGTTGGTGCGGGCAGGAGAGATGGCGATGTTGCCAGTGTGCCCGCTTGTTACAGCGCGCACCGTCGAGGCTGCGCGCTTGATCGCCTCTTCGGACAGTTCCGATGCATGGGCATAGCCCGTGGCTTCGCCCGAGACTGCGCGCAGTCCGAAACCCTGACTGGTGTCGAAGGTCGCCGCCTTCAGCCGTCCGTCGTCGAATGCGAACGTCTCGCTCTGCACATATTCGAGATACAGCTCACCATCGTCTGCGCCGGTCAGGGCCTCATCCACGATGCCCTGCACCCGGCTGCGGTCGAGCCCTGTTTCGCTGAAGAACAGATCGCTGCCAGACGCCATGGGACGCTCCTTGTTGACCGGAATGGTCGGGCATATTGCCGCCTTCGTGACATATGGTCACGCAAAACGCGATTACGAGCATCCGCGTGGCATAAGGTCGCAATGACTTCATAGGGTTGCGAGCCGTAAATCCCCCGGCAGACTCCGCTACCGGAGTCGTTCGGGGCGGGGGCCATTGGCGTCCGCGCCACCTTTGCGAGGTCGCCGGATGCTTTTGAAAAATAACGGCGCGCGCCTTGGTGCCCTTCTTCTCGGGTGCGTGGCCGCGATGATGGTATTGGCTGGGGCCGCTCATGCGGCGCAGCCCCTGCCATGGCAAATCAATCTTCAGCCCGCCGCGACGCCGGTGATGGAGAAGATTGAAGAGTTCCACACCCTTCTGCTTTGGATCATCACGGCGATTTCGCTGTTCGTGTTGGCGCTGCTGATCTGGATCATGGTTCGCTACAATCAGCGTTCCAATCCGGTTCCCAGCAAGACGAGCCACAACACGATCCTGGAATTCGCCTGGACGATCATTCCCGTCATCATCCTCGTGGTGATCGCAATCCCGTCCTTCCGTCTGCTGTATTTCGAAATGGAACTGCCGAAGGCTGACGTGACCGTTAAGGCCATCGGCAAGCAGTGGTTCTGGACCTACGAATATCCGGACGCGGGCAACATGCAGTTCGATTCACTGGGTCTGTCGGATGCAGACGCAGACAAGGCGGGCAAGCCGCGCCTTCTGGGCGTCGATAATCCGATCTATGTCCCAGTGAACAAGAACGTTATCATCGAGACTGCGGGCGCCGATGTCATCCATTCCTGGGCGGTTCCGGCGTTCGGCGTGAAGATGGACGCGGTCCCCGGTCGCATCAATCACACATGGTTCCGTGCCACCAAGGAAGGCGTCTACTACGGCGAATGTTCCGAACTGTGCGGCGCGCGCCATGCCTTCATGCCCATCGAGGTGCATGTGGTCTCCGAGGCCGAATACAAGAAGTGGCTGGAGGAGGCGAAGAAGAAGTTCGCGTCCAATACCGGCGACACGCGGCTCGCCGCGCTTTCGAAGTAACAAGTAGCCTGTAAACCGGGGAACGCCCCCGAAAGGGTCATGTCATGGCTGAACACGCAGCAACACACGAAGCCCACGAAGAACATCCGCATGGCTGGCGGCGGTACGTCTATTCGACGAACCACAAAGATATCGGGTCGATGTACCTGATATTCGCCATCTGCGCGGGCATCATCGGCGGCTTCCTGTCGATGATGATGCGCTGGGAATTGATGGAACCCGGCATGCAGGTGTTTGCCGATCCGCACACCTTCAATGTGTTCGTGACCGGTCACGGCCTCATCATGGTGTTCTTCATGATCATGCCCGCCATGATCGGCGGCTTCGGCAACTGGCTGGTGCCGCTGATGATTGGCGCTCCGGACATGGCGTTCCCGCGCATGAACAACATCTCATTCTGGCTGCTTCCGTTCTCCTTCGCATTGCTGGTGCTTTCCATGTTCGTGGAAGGTGACAGCGGCGGTCACGGCGTTGGCGGCGGCTGGACAATCTACGCCCCGCTCTCGACCTATGGCTCGCCGGGCCCGGCCATGGATCTTGCGATCTTCTCGCTGCACATTGCTGGCGCGTCCTCGATCCTTGGCGCGATCAACTTCATCACCACCATCTTCAACATGCGCGCGCCGGGCATGACGCTGCACAAGATGCCGCTCTTCGTCTGGTCGATCCTGGTGACGGTGTTCCTGCTGCTGCTCTCGCTGCCGGTTCTGGCCGGCGCGATCACGATGCTGCTGACCGACCGCCATTTCGGCACGGCCTTCTTCGATCCGGCGGGCGGCGGCGACCCGATCCTCTACCAGCACCTGTTCTGGTTCTTCGGTCACCCGGAAGTGTACATTCTGATCCTGCCGGGCTTCGGCATGATCTCGCACATTGTCTCCACCTTCTCGCGCAAGCCTGTGTTCGGCTATCTCGGCATGGCCTATGCGATGGTGGCGATCGGCTTCATCGGCTTCCTCGTCTGGGCGCACCACATGTACACCGTGGGTCTGACGGTGGACACGAAGGCCTATTTCGTCTTTGCCACCATGGTCATCGCGGTGCCGACCGGCATCAAGATCTTCTCGTGGATCGCGACGATGTGGGGTGGTTCGGTGGAGTTCAAAACCCCGATGCTGTGGGCGATCGGCTTCATCTTCCTCTTCACCGTCGGCGGCGTCACGGGCGTTGTGCTCGCCAATGCCGGCGTAGACGTGGTGCTGCAGGATACCTATTACGTGGTGGCGCATTTCCACTACGTGCTCTCGCTCGGCGCGGTGTTCGCGATCTTCGCGGGCTTTTACTTCTGGTTCCCGAAATTCACGGGCTACATGTACAACGAAACGCTGGCCAAGATTCACTTCTGGCTGACCTTCGTTGCCGTCAACGTCACCTTTTTCCCGATGCACTTCCTCGGCCTCGCGGGTATGCCGCGCCGCTATGCGGATTATCCGGTGGCGTTCGAAGGCTGGAACCATGTCGCATCGATCGGCGCGTTCGGCGCGGGTCTGGGCGTCATCGTGTTCCTGATCGTGTTGGTCGAAGCCTTCGCGGCGAAGCGCAAGGCCGGTGACAATCCATGGGGCGCGGGCGCCACGACTCTGGAATGGACGGTGTCTTCGCCGCCGCCGTTCCACACGTTCAACGAACTGCCGAAGATCACGTAAGGGCTTATGAACACCGCTGCGACATACGCCAGCGCCTACCGCGTCGCCACAGTCGGCGACTGGTTTGCGCTGCTCAAACCGCGCGTCATGTCGCTCGTGGTGTTCACGGGCCTTGCCGGAATCGTGGCCGCGCCGGGAGCATTGCATCCGGCGCTCGCTTTCACCGCGCTGCTCTGCATCGCGGTGGGGGCGGGCGCTTCCGGCGCGCTCAACATGGCCTATGACAGCGACATCGATCAGTTGATGGCGCGCACGGCAAATCGGCCGATCCCGCTTGGACGCGTCGCGCGCGAGGAAGCGCTTGCCTATGGCTGGACGCTGTCTGCCGCGTCGGTCACCGTGATGGGTCTCTTCGTGAACCTGCTGGCGGCAGCGTTGCTGGCGTTCACGATCTTCTTCTACGTCGTCGTCTACACGCTATGGCTGAAGCGCTCGACGCCGCAGAACATCGTCATTGGCGGGTTGTCCGGCGCCATGCCGCCAGCCATTGGCTGGGCCGCGGTCACGGGCGATCTTACGCTCGCACCGCTCGTTCTCGTGCTCATAACATTCCTTTGGACGCCGCCGCATTTCTGGGCGCTCGCGCTCTTTCGTAATGGCGACTATGCGCGCGCGGGCGTGCCCATGATGCCGGTGGTGCGGGGCAAGCAATCCACACGCCGCCAGATTTTCGTTTATTCGTTGCTTCTCGCGCCGGTCGGCCTTTTGCCCGCCGTGCTCGGGTTCGCAGGTCCGCTCTATGCGGCGTGCGCGGCCTTTTTCGGCGGCTGGATGGTGTTTGAATCAGTTCGCGTGCTGCGCGAAACCGATGAAGTGAAGGAGACGGCGGCGCGCAAGCTGTTCGCGGTTTCGCTGATGTATCTGTTTGCCTTGTTCGCGGCCCTGATCGTGGAGCGGCTCATCGGCATCGCTCCGTTCGGGACGTGGCTGTGAGATGGCCGATGATGCGGACGATCACAAACAGCAGGCACTGCGTGAACGCCGCAAACGCAACATCGTGCTGGGCCTTGTGCTCGGCGGTATCGTCGTTTTGTTTTTCGTGATGACCGTTGTGAAGCTAGCCATTCGCTTCGGCGGTTAGACCAGGAGAGGGTTGAGGGACATGTCGCACGCAGAAGTCAGGCACGACTATCATCTGGTCGATCCGAGCCCGTGGCCGTTTGTCGGTTCGGTCGGCGCGTTCGTCATGATGGTTGGCGCTGTGTTCTGGATGAACTCGAGCTACGATTTCTTCGGCCTTCCGGTCGCAGGGCATCCATGGATATTCCTGATCGGTCTTGCCCTCGTGCTTTACACGATGGCCGGCTGGTGGCGTGACGTCATCAACGAGTCCGTTGTGCGCCATGATCACCGCCCGATCGTGAAGCTCGGCCTGCGTTACGGCATGCTGCTCTTCATCGCCTCGGAAGTGATGTTCTTCGTGGCGTGGTTCTGGGCCTATTTCAACACCGCCATTTTCCACGCTGATGTCGGCGTTTCCGCGTGGCCGCCGGAAGGCATCATCACACTCGATCCGTGGCACCTGCCGCTGCTCAACACGCTGATCCTGCTGTGCTCCGGCACCACGGTCACCTGGGCGCACCACGCCATCCAGCATGGTGACCGCAAGGGCGCGGTTCAGGGTCTTCTGCTCACGGTGCTGCTCGGCCTTTCGTTCAGCGGCATCCAGGCCTTCGAATATGCCCATGCGCCGTTCACCTTCGGCTTCAATGGTCTTGAGAAGCTTCCCTTCACCACGCCGTCGCATGTGGATCTGGCGGCGGGCGTTGGCAACATGGGCGCCATCTATGGCTCCACCTTTTTCATGGCCACGGGCTTCCACGGTCTGCACGTCATCATCGGCACGATCTTCCTGATCGTGTGCCTGTTCCGCGCCATCCGCGGCGACTTCACGCCGGATCGTCACTTCGGCTTTGAGGCGGCGGCCTGGTACTGGCACTTCGTTGACGTCGTGTGGCTGTTCCTGTTCGCCTGCATCTATGTGTGGGGAGCCGGGCCTACCGCCGGCTGATCATGGATCACGCATCTCCGGCAACTCTGCCTGCGGCCATTCTGGGACGTTGTCCACGCTGCGGGCAGGGGAGCCTGTTTGACGGCTACCTTACGGTCGCCAAAGCCTGCCGTGTCTGCCATCTCGATTATGCGATGTTCGATCCGGGCGATGGTCCGGCCGTGTTCGGCATTCTGATCATCGGTTTTCTGGTGGCCGGCAGCGCGCTTTATGTCGAAGTGGCATATAGCCCGCCCTATTGGGTGCATGCGGCCATCTGGCTGCCACTGATCGTCATTCTTACGTTTTCGGTGCTGCGTTTCCTGAAGGGGCTTCTGCTCGTGCTGCAATACAAGAACCAGGCACGCGAGGGCCGGCTGGAGGAGTGATCGCATGGGCGTCCGCTTTCGCCCCCTCCGCAATCTCACCATCGCTTTCCTCTTCGCTTTTGCGGCGATGATGGCGCTCGGTACATGGCAGATCGAGCGCTTGCACTGGAAGGAAGGCCTGATCGCGCAGGCCGGTACCAACATGAAGGCCGCGCCCATCGGTCTTGCCGAAGCCGAAAGGCTGGGCCTGCACGAAGCCCAATACCGTCACGTCGTGCTCCGTGGCCGCTTCGATCACGCGCATGAGGCGTTCGTCTTCACGACGGGCGAGGGCGGCAAGCCGGTCTATCACGTCATCACGCCGTTTCTGCTCGTTGGCGGCGGCGTGCTGATGGTTGATCGCGGCATGGTTCCACTCACGCTGAAAGATCCGGCGGCGCGCGCGGCAGGTCAGGTGGAAGGCGAGCAGAATATCGTCGGAGTCTGGCGGGTGCCGGACCCACCCGGCATGTTCACCCCCGCACCAGATCGCCCAAATCGGGTCTGGTATGACCGCGATGTCGAAGGCATGGCGCGGGCTGCGGGCATCAATCTCACAGCGCCGGTGATCATCGAGGCCGATGCCGCCGCCAATCCCGGCGGCTGGCCCAGGGGCGGGCAGACGGTGGTGACCTTCCGCAACGATCACCTGCAATATGCCATCACCTGGTACGCGCTCGGCGTGGTCCTGCTTGGTGTCTATCTCGCCTACCACCGCGCGCAGGGCCGATTGGGTCTGCGGTAGACCACGCCCCGCTGGCAGCTTGCTCCATCTTCACCATGACCGGGTCGAGTCCGGCGATGGTGAAGGACGAAAATATTTGGGACGACACCGGCGCAATTTTCGCAAAGCGCGTCCGGCGCGCTTGTCCCCAACCGCTTGATATCACTCGGCAATCGCGCCTGGGGAAAATACCTCTGGCCGCCCCTTGCAGCGATGCGCTGCGAACCCCATTTGACCTACATCCCGACATTTGGGCTTGCGCGCCGCCGTCCACCATTCGGCGGAAAAAACCGTCGTTTGCGCTGGACGTGGGCCCGTCTTTGCTGGGAAAACCAGCCGTCACAGGTACCGGAACGATGCAGTACATCAGCACGCGCGGGTCCGCCGCGCCGCAGGATTTTGCGCAGATTTTGCTCGCCGGCCTCGCACCGGATGGCGGGCTGTTCATGCCCGAAGTCTGGCCGCGCATTTCGCCGATGGAAATCGCGTCGTTTCGCGGCAGGTCCTATCAGGATGTGGCCTACGCGATCCTCAGCCGTTTCGCGGGCGAGTCCTTCAGTGAACGCGAGTTGCGTGACGATATAGAAGCCGCCTATGCGGATTTCGATGATCCCGCCATCGCGCCGCTCCTGCAGCTCGATACGCTGGAAGATGCGTATCTGCTTGAGCTGTTTCACGGCCCCACGCTCGCGTTCAAGGACATCGCAATGCAGGTGCTGGGGCGTCTGTTTGCGCGCGCACTCGCCCGCACCGGCAATCGCGCCACCGTGCTGGCTGCCACCTCCGGCGACACGGGGTCGGCGGCCATCGCCGCGCTCGGCGGATTGCCGAATATCGATGTGTTCGTGATGCATCCCAAGGATCGCGTCAGTGAGGTGCAGCGTCTGCAAATGACCACCTCGCCACATGCGAACGTGCACAACATCGCTGTAGAAGGCACGTTCGACGATGCGCAGGCCATCGTGAAAACCCTGTTCGGCCAGCGATCGTTTTCGCGAGGCGTCAATCTCACGGCCGTCAATTCGATCAACTTCGCGCGCATTGCGGCGCAGGCTGTCTACTATTTCACCGCTGCCGTTCAGGTGGGCGATGTACCGACCTTCGTGGTGCCCACGGGCAATTTCGGTGACGTGTTCGCGGGCGAGGCGGCCATGCGCATGGGGCTTCCCATTTCGCAGCTTGTTGTCGCCACCAACGAAAATGACATCATGGCGCGCACCCTGCGCGAAGGCGTCTATGAATCCGCTGACGTGCAACCCACGTTCAGCCCTTCGATGGACATTCAGGTCGCGTCGAATTTTGAACGCGCACTGTTTGAGGCATCGGGCCGTGACAGCGAATGGATCAGGGAGGCGATGCTGGAATTTTCGGGCAGCGGCTCTCTCGCCTTGCCGTCAGGCGTATTCGACGATCTGCGCCAGCGCTATGCCGCGCATGTCACCTCGAACGAGGAAACGCTTGAAACGATTGCTTCTGTCTATGAAAACGAAGGTATCGTGATCGATCCGCACACGGCGGTCGCATGGGCGGCGGCGGAACCTTTCGCGGGGCAGGGGCCCCTCGTCATACTTTCGACTGCTCATCCCGCGAAGTTTCCGGAAGCGGTGGCGCGCGCAACCGGCGAGGAACCGGATTTGCCGCCGCAACTCAAAGGCCTCTATGAGGGCGAAGAGCGCTATACTGTCCTTCCGGCAGAATCCGGATCGATCCGTTCCTTCATTCTTGAAAAACTGGGAGACGCATGAACGTCGAGATCACCAAACTTCCCAATGGCATGACCATTGTCACCGATCCGATGCCGCAACTTCAGAGTGCGGCGGTGGGCGTGTGGGTCAATTGCGGCGGACGCAACGAAACGCTTGCGCAGATGGGGCTTTCCCACATGCTTGAGCACATGGCGTTCAAGGGCACCGAACGCCGCAATGCGCGCCAGATTGCCGAGGAAATGGAGAGCGTCGGCGCCTATCTGAATGCCTATACCAGCCGCGAACAGACTGCCTTTCACGCCCGTGCGCTGAAGGGTGATGTGCCGCTGGCGGTCGATGTTCTTGCAGACATTCTCATCAATCCCACCTTCGAGCCGTTGGAGCTTGAGCGGGAACGCGGGGTCATCCTGCAGGAAATCGGTCAGTCCAAGGACACACCAGACGATATCGTTTTCGATCACCTGCAATCTGTCGCCTATCCTGATCAGCCGATGGGATTTCCCATCCTCGGCAACGAGGAGAGCGTCAACAGCTTTGGCCGCGACGATCTGAAAAACTATATGGGTCCGAATTACCGTGCAGGCTCCATGGCATTCATTGCCTCCGGTGCGGTGAGCCATGCCGATATGGTTGCGCTGGTGTCCGAAAAATTTGCCGGCCTGAAATCTGGCAGCGCCCAGAATGCCCGGCCTGCGCGTTACGCCGGTGGCGATCTGCGCGTGGAAGACGATCTGGAACAGGTCCACATCGCCTATGCCTTTCCCGGTGTGGCAAGCGCCGATCCGGAACTTTATGCGGCGCAGGTCTATGTTGCGGCGCTTGGTGGCGGCATGTCATCGCGCCTGTTTCAGGAAGCGCGCGAGAAGCGTGGGCTGTGCTACTCGATCTATTCCTATGCCAATGCCTTTGTGGATGGCGGCATCATTGGCATCTATGCGGGAACCGGCGAAAAGGAAGCCGGTGAGATTTCCGCCGTCATTGCCGATCAGATGGCAGCGCTCGCCGAAACCGCCAGCGAGGAAGAGGTTGCGCGCGCCAAGGCGCAGATGCGCTCGTCCTTTCTGATGGGGCTGGAACGGCCCTCCGCGCGTGCTGAACAGATTGCTTCCCAGCTTCATGCTTTTGGTCGCGTGCTTGGCGTCGAAGAAGTGCTGGCAAAGCTCGAAGCGGTGGATGCGTCCGCCGTCAGGGCTTTCGGTTCGCGCGTGATGAACGCGGGCGATCCGTCGCTGGCTGCGGTTGGCCCGGTAACCCATGTGGAAGATCGTTCGCATTTTGCGCGGCGCTTCGGAGCCGCGGTCAAGGCTGCGGAATGAATCCGGCGTCGGCCATGGGGTTCATGCGGGGACTGACATTCCCCGGTGGTCAGCAGCCTGTCATCAAGGGCGAAGGCGTCTATTTGCGTTATCCGCGCGTCGCGGATTTTGCGCAGTGGTCGGTGCTTCGTTCGGAGAGCCGTGACTTTCTCACGCCCTGGGAACCCTCTTGGGCAACCGATGAACTGTCACGTGGCGCGTTCCGCCGCCGCCTGAAGCGCTATCAGCGTGACGCCCGCATGGATTCGGCTTATGCCTTTTTCGTGTTCCGTTCCTCTGATGATGCGCTTCTGGGCGGCTGCACACTTTCCAATGTCCGGCGCGGTGTCACCCAATGCTGCGCGCTTGGCTATTGGATTGGCGAGCGTTTTTCCCGGCAGGGTTATATGTTTGATGCTGTGAAAGCTCTCATTCCGTTCATCTTTCGGACATTGGCGCTTCATCGGATCGAGGCAGCCTGCCTGCCGTCCAACGAGCCCTCGAAGCAACTGCTCGTAAAGGCCGGTTTTCGGCAGGAGGGCCTCGCGCGGCGTTACCTGCAGATTGCGGGAGAATGGCAGGATCACCTGCAATACGCTTTGCTCGCCGACGAGGCGAAGCTAGGTTAGCCGCCGAGCCGCGAATCAATCACCGTGAGAGAGTAAGACCGATAAGAAATCCGGCCCGCATCCTTGTTGCTCTGGTTCTGGCGCTTCTGCCGCTCGGTGTTGCGGCGGGGGTGACTGCCGCGCCTGGCAGTGCCACAAAACCGCTGACGCAACTTGCGCCCGTAAAGCAGACCCCGCAAAAGCCAAAGGTCAGCAAGAACGCGGTCGATTTCGCCGGCAAGCCCTCCGTCATCGATCTTCAATATGCATTGGCGCCCTATCAGGTGCCGGAGCCTGATGGTTCGCGATGGTATCTGGTGAGCGCGGTGAACAAGGCTCCGCGCACCGCGACGCGTATCATCGTCGCTGAAGAGCCGTCCTATGCTGGACTGACCATTTTTCCGCGCCGCGCGCGTCCCGCCGTGCAACAGATTGCAAGCTCTGAGGCGGGCGTGACCGTGGAGCGCGCGCGCGCCTATGGCCGCCGCGCCTTTCGCGTTTCTGTGCCGCCCGCCACGTCGGTATCGCTCGCCATTCGGCTGACCAATGCGGGCGAACATCCGGAGGTTTCGGCCTGGGCCGAGGGTGCACTGGCTTCGCAGTCCAAACAGTATTCGATCTTTGTCGCCGCCGTGGCCGGTCTGATCGCCGCTTCGCTCGCGATTGCGGCGGGACTTGCGGTGATGACAGGCCATGCTGCGCCGCGTTGGGCGGCTATGACCCTGTTGATGATCTTTCTCGTGCGTCTGTCCTCCACTGGCATATTCGACATGTCGTGGACCACGGCTGTCGGCGGGCCTTATGGATTGGTGGCGCTATTTGAAGGTCTTGCACTCGCCAGCGCCATTCGCCTGGCAGACACCATCGTCCCCTTCGCGTCTGTGTGGCCGTTTCTCGAGCGTTGGATGCGTCCTGGTCTCTACGGCATTTGCGGCCTTGCCGTCCTCGCGTTTCTGGGCGTACCCGGCATGGCGCTGCTGACGCAGGTTTTGCTGGTCGTAGGTGCCACGGCTGTTGCCGCCTATCTCGTTCATCGCGGGCGTTTGGGTGCGCAGGCTGCCCGCGTTGCAGCCCCGGCAGCCGCCGTGTTTGCGCTTGTCACCGCCGCTGCAGCCATCGCCGCGCTTGGCGGATTTGCGGGCAATCCCATGGCGCCCGCAATGACGGGCGGTTTCGCCGCTGCTGGTGCTGTGTTGCTCGCGCTTGCTGTCGCGGCCGGCGAAGGCATCGCCATCCTGCCGGCCATGCGCGTGGTGCCCGCGCCGCAGCCTGTTACCGTCACGCCCGCGCCAGGGCCCGAACCTGCACGCATCGCAGCGCCGGTTGCTCCAGTGGCACCCGTCACCACGGCGGCGTTGCAGGCCATCGGTGCATCGCATCAGGGCGTGTTCGAACTCGATTTCCGCCGCGATGTCGTGAAGCTGTCTGCGGAAGCTGGCGCGCTCATCGGCTTTCCGAGTGGCGCGCAATCGTTCCCCCATGTGTCATGGATCGCGCGTGTGCATCCTGATGATCGCGATGTGTACAAGGCGGCGATTGGCGATTACCGCGCCCATCCCGGCCTGGCTTTTCGCATTGAATTTCGCGTACGCAGTGAGACGGGTCGTTTTCCATGGTTTGAGCTGCGCGCCACCATGATGGGCGAAGGCCCGCATGCCAGCCGCTGTCTCGGACTGATGGCGGATGTGACGACGCGCAAGGAAAGTGAAGCCGCAAACATCGAGCGTACGCTTCGCGATTCCCTTACTGGCCTCGGCAATCGCGTTGCACTGATGGAAGCGCTGGAAAATCTCGGCGACGGCTTCGACAAGTCGGCCTTCGCGCTGCTCGATATCGACCGCTTCAAATCCATTCATGCCAGCCTGGGTGATGCTGGCGGTGATGCCGTGCTGGTAGGCGTCGCGCAGCGGCTGTCCAAGCGGTATCAGGGCGTGGCGACGATCTTCCGGGTCGGCGGCGATGGCTTTGCCGTGCTGTTGGCCGATCACAGCGCCAGTCTTGAAGCCGTCGGCAACGACCTTGCAGAGATTTCGAGCGCGCCGTTTCCCTATCGTGAGCGCAATGTTTTCGCGCCAGTCAGCGTTGGTGTCGCGGCGGGCCGCGATGCATCGGACCCTCTTGATCTTCTAAAAAATGCCGAACTGGCATTGCAGGAAGCAAAGCGGGCAGGCGGTGCCTGCGCGCGGTCCTATACGCGCGGTCAGGTGGCGGCTGTTGCGGGCGATCCCGTGCAGCTCGATACCGAACTGCGAAATGCCGAGGCCGATGGCCAATTGGAACTCTATTATCAGCCCATCATTCGCCTCGAAGACGGTCACGTTGCGGGCTTTGAAGGCTTGATGCGCTGGAATCATCCGCAACGCGGCGTGCTGGAGCCGTCCGATTTTCTGCCGCATTGCGAGGAAACCGGCCTGATCGTGTCGGTGGGCCGTTTCGCGCTAGAACGTGCCGCGCAGGATTTGGAGGGATGGCAAAAAAACTTTCCACTTGATCCCCCGCTGTTCGCCAGCGTGAACCTGTCGCCACGCCAGCTGTCGGATGAAGACTTTTGCGGCATTCTGGAAAATGTTCTGAAAGCGCGCCGGCTGGCGACCGGGACGTTGAAACTCGAACTCACCGAAACGACCGCAAGCAGTGGTGCGGAGGCTCGCGCAACGCTCTCGCGCATTCATGCGCTCGGCGCGGGGATATCGATTGACGATTTTGGCACCGGCTTTTCGGCTCTCAGCCAACTCAAGGATTTGCCTTTCGATACGGTGAAGATCGACAAGACTTTTCTCTCCCGCTCGCCCGATGGCGGCAACGAGGCCGATGTTATTCTGGGTTCCATCGTTTCTCTGGTGCATGGTCTTGGCCGTTCCGTCGTGGTGGAAGGCGTGGAGCATGCTGCCGACGCGGAGCGATTGAAGGAATTGGGCTGCGAATATGCGCAAGGCTATTATTTCGGAAGCCCGCTGCCTGCCGCCGATGCGCTGAAATTCATCGCCCGCCACTATCGGGCGCAGGATGCCGTGCCGCGCACCAAATCCGTCTGAACCTCAGGCGCGGCCTGCAAGCGCCGATAGCGCCGAGACATCGATGCCCAATTTGGCCAGTGATGCGCTCCAGATGCGATCGGTTTCGGTGTCGAAAAGCAGCGCGGCATCGGCGTCGCAATGAACCCAGCCATTGCCGCGGATTTCGTCTTCGATCTGGCCTTCGCCCCATCCGGCATAGCCGAGCGCGAACAGCGAGCGCTCCGGCCCATGGCCCTCTGCGATGGCACGCAGAATATCCAGAGATGCTGTGAGGGAAATGTCGTCGGATACCGGCAGGGTGGCGTCCGATGCGGCGTAGTCGCCGCTGTGCAGAACGAAACCGCGTCCGGTCTGCACGGGTCCGCCGTAGTAGATTGGCTGGTCGGGTGTATTCCTTGTCACGCTCACTTCGAGCTTTTGCATCAGTTCGTGAAAGTGCAAGCCCTCGATGGGCCTGTTGATGATCAGGCCCATCGCGCCTTCCTCGGAATGCGCGCAAATGAAAATGACGGTTTTTTCAAATCTCGGATCGGGCATGCCCGGCAGGGCGATGAGCAGTTTTCCTTCGAGAAAACCTTCGCCCTCAATGGTTTTTGGACCTGTGCCGCGTGCCATGACGCAACCCTAGCACGCGTACTGCTTATTACCAGTTCTGGATTGCCCGTTGGCCTTTCGGCGGGGGCAACCATGCGCTAAAAGCAGTCCGGAATTATTCGCAACTTTCGGGAGAGTGACATGACAATCAAGGTTGGTGACAAGGTTCCGTCCGCCGTGCTGATGCAGATGAAAGATGGCAAGCCGACGCCCGTGAAGACGGATGACCTCTTCGCTGGCAAGAAGGTGGCGGTGTTCGCGCTTCCCGGCGCATTTACGCCGACCTGCTCGGCCAAGCATCTTCCCGGCTTCATCCAGAACGCCGATGCATTCAAGGCCAAGGGTGTGGATGCCATCGCGTGCGTTTCCGTGAACGACGCATTTGTCATGGGCGCTTGGGGCGATCAGCAGGGTTCGGGCGACAAGGTTGCCATGCTTGCCGATGGCAATGGTGATTTCACCAAGGCTGTTGGCCTTGAGATGGATGGAACGAAGTTCGGCATGGGGCATCGCAGCCAGCGCTATTCCATGCTGGTCGATAATGGCGTGGTGAAGGAACTGAATGTCGAAGAGCCCGGTGCCTTCGCGGTTTCCAGCGCAGAGCACATGCTGAAGCAGGTTTGATTCTACGGAATGGCTGCGCGGGCCAGTGTGTCCGCGCGTTCATTCTCGACATGATCGGAATGGCCCTTCACCCAGCGCCAATGCACTGTGTGGCGGGCCATTTCCGCATCCAGTTCCCGCCAGAGATCTTCGTTCTTGACGGGCTTCTTGTCGGCGGTGCGCCAGCCATTGGCTTTCCAGCGCGGCAGCCATTTGGTCGCGCCGTCCATGACATATCGCGAGTCCGTATGGATGGTGATTTCTGATTCGCGCTTGATTGCCTGAAGGGCGCGGATCGCCGCCATGATTTCCATGCGGTTGTTTGTCGTGGCGCGCTCGCCACCGGAGATTTCGCGCTCGTGTTCGCCGGAGCGCAGGATCGCGCCCCACCCGCCGGGGCCGGGATTGCCGGAGCAGGCACCATCGGTGAATACGTCAATCTTTGTCACGCACCATACTCCTTGGCGCTTTGCGTCTGCATGTGAAAGCGCAGGCGTTTGGAATATTCGCGTGGATCCTTGGGACGCACCAGTGCCTGCGGATCGGGGTTGAGCCAGTCGTAGAGGCGCGTCAGCAGAAACCGGAGCGCCGCGCCGCGCGCCAGAACCGGCAGCGCCGCGATTTCGTCCGTACCCAGTTTGCGCCGTTCGTTGTAGGCGCCGATCAGCCTTTGGCCTTTGGTGATGTTGTAGGAACCGTCCGTCTCGAAACACCAGGCGTTCAGCATCACGGCAAGGTCGTAGGCAAGCGCGTCATTGCAGGCAAAATAGAAATCGATGAGGCCCGAAATCTGGTGCCCCATGAACAGCACGTTGTCGGGAAAGAGGTCCGCATGAATCACGCCGTTCGGAAGCCCAGAAGGCCAGTTCGCCTTCAGATGTGAAAGGGCTTCCTGGATGGCCTTCGCGAGGCCGCGTTCGACATCGTCCGCGCGTTCCGCAGTGGCGTCGGCGAGCGGCTGCCAGCCGGCAAGCCCAAGCGCATTCGGCCGCGCTATGGCAAAGCCTTCACCGGCAATGTGTAAATCTGCAAGCGCCGCGCCTGCCGCCGCGCAATGGATCACATCCGGCTTGCGGAACGAGACGCCTTCGAGAAACGTCAGGATCGCGCCGGGCCTGCCATTCAGTATCATCGAAACATCGCCAGAGCGCGAACGCACCGGCAGCGGGCATTGCACGCCGCGCTGGGCGAGATGTTCCAGAAGTCCCAGAAAAAACGGCAAGTCCCCCGCATGCACCCGCTTTTCGTAGAGCGTGAGAATGAAAGAACCGCGATCGGTCTGGAGCAGGAAGTTGGAATTTTCCACGCCTTCCGCAATGCCCTTGAACATGCGCGGCTCGCCGATGTCGTAACCGGCAAGCAAGGCTTCGAGGTCCTCGAAGGAAACGTCCGTGTAGACTGCCATGGCTAGGATGCCAGCACGCGTGGCACGTTGAAGATGACGTCTTCGCGGCTCACTGTCACTTCTTCCACGTCAACATCGTAGTGCGACTTCAGCGCCGCGATCACTTCGTCCATCAGAACTTCCGGTGCCGAAGCGCCGGCCGAAAGTCCGATCGTGCGCACGCCCTCCAGCTGGCTCCAGTCGATATCGCTTGCGCGCTGGATGAGCGCTGAGGCTTTTGCGCCCGCACGCTTGGCCACTTCCACAAGCCGCATGGAGTTGGACGAATTGGGTGCACCGATCACCAGCACCAGATCGGATCGCGGCGCAATGGCTTTCATGGCCTCCTGCCGGTTGGTAGTTGCGTAGCAGATGTCTTCCTTGTGAGGACCGGAAATTGACGGGAATCGTTCCTGCAGCACGCTCACGATCTCGGCGGTGTCGTCCACGGACAGAGTGGTCTGCGTGATGTAGGCAAGATTGTCCGGATCGTGCGCCACAAAGGAGCGCGCATCTGTCACCGTTTCGATCAGTGAGACAGCGCCATCCGGCAATTGGCCCATGGTGCCTTCAACCTCCGGATGGCCGGCATGACCGATCAGAAGAATCTGGTGCCCGGCACGATAGTGCCGCTCTGCTTCCACATGCACCTTGGACACAAGTGGGCAGGTGGCATCGAGATAGAAGAGCTGCCTGCGCTGCGCCTCGGCGGGAACGGATTTGGGAACGCCATGCGCCGAGAAAATCACGCGCGCGTTGTCGGGTGCTTCGGTCAGTTCGTCGATGAACACTGCGCCCATTTTCTCCAGCCGCTCCACCACGAAGCGGTTGTGAACGATCTCATGGCGCACATAGATCGGCGGGCCGTATTTCTGGATCGCCAGTTCCACAATGCGGATGGCCCGGTCCACACCGGCACAGAACCCGCGCGGCGCCGCCAGCAGCACGGTGAGCTGCGGCTTTTCGGATTGCGGCGCGGTGTTGCTCTGGCTTTCCATGCCCGGACTCAATGGATACATTCCGGCGCCTTTCGGCACCTGTGTCGGGGAAGTCGGCCTTTCGGGCCGGAAAAGTCAAGCATGAGCGCCCATTTGGGCAGGATTTGGTTGAGCCATGACGTCCTTGATTGAACAACTCTCGCAAATCGTGGGGGATGCCTTCGTGTCTGAGGGCCTGCCCGCGGCGATGGGTGCGGTTCAACCATCCGACCGGCCCGACCTTGCCCAGTTTCAGTGCAATGGCGCGCTCGCCGCCGCCAAGGCCGCGAAGGCCAACCCGCGCGCCATCGCCGAGAAAGTTGTCGCGCGGCTGAAGGCGAATGAATTGTTCGGGAAGGTGGAGATCGCCGGACCCGGCTTCATCAACCTCAATCTCACCGACAATGCGATTGCCGCGTGGGGTTCCGATCTGGCGCGGGACGAAAGTCTTGGCGCCCCCGAAACCGGCAAGGGCAAAACGGCGGTGATCGATTTCGGCGGCGCGAATGTCGCCAAGCCCATGCATGTCGGTCACCTGCGGTCTTCGGTGATTGGTGACAGTCTCCAGCGTCTGTTCCGGGCGAATGGGTGGAATGTCATCAGTGATGTGCACCTGGGCGATTGGGGCCTGCAGATGGGTCAGCTCATTTCCGAGATTGGGCGGCGCGGCATCGCGCCCCTCTATTTCGACGTGAATTTCACCGGCCCCTATCCGGAGCAATCGCCGGTGACGATGGACGATCTCGAAGAGATCTATCCGGCGGCCTCCGCCGCATGCAAAGCCGATCCCGAACGGCTGGAAGAAGCCCGCAAGGCGACGGCGGAATTGCAGGCGGGCCGCCCCGGTTATCGCGCGCTGTGGGAACATTTCTTCTCGGTTTCCAAAGTCGGGCTTGAGCGCGAGTGGGGCAGCCTCGGCATTCATTTCGATCTTTGGAAAGGCGAGGCGAGCGTCAATCACCTGATGACGCCGATGATCGACGACCTTAAGTCTCGTCACATTACCGAAGAGAGCGACGGGGCACTTGTCATTCGTGTGGCACAGGACGGTGACAAGAAGGAAATGCCGCCGCTCATCCTCGTCAAGTCTGATGGTGCCGTGCTTTACGGTTCGACAGACTTGGCGACGATTGTTGATCGCGTTCAGGAGCAAAACCCCGATCTCATCCTTTATGTCGTGGATTTGGGGCAGCATCTGCATTTTCAGCAGGTGTTTCGTGCAGCCGAAAAGGCGGGCCTCAACGGTAAAGCTCTGCTGGAGCATGTAGGTTTTGGCACTGTGAATGGACCGGATGGCAAGCGTTTCCGCACGCGCGCTGGCGGCACGATGAAGCTCTACGACCTCATCGAAATGGCAAAATCTGAAGCGGATAAGCGCCTTTCGGAAAGCGGCATTGGTCTCAACTACGAGGCGGAGGAACGGGCCGATATCGCGCGGATTGTCGGGATAGGCGCCATCAAGTTTGCGGATCTCGTGAACTATCGGACGTCCGATTACATCTTCGACCTTGAACGGTTCACACGCTTTGAAGGCAAGACCGGCCCCTATCTGCAATATGCGGCGGTGCGTATTCAGTCGATCCTGCGCCGGGCCGAGGAAGCGGGATACACCGTCTCCGCTCCCGTCATCCGTTCGCCGCAAGAGCGCAACCTGATCCTGCAACTGCTGGCGCTGCACGATGCGATGGTCACCGCCGAAGAACGCCGCGCGCCGAACGTGCTGTGCGACTATGCCTTCACGCTCGCCCAGACTTTCAGCAGCTTCTATTCCGAGCACCATATTCTCTCGGAAAGCGATGTGGAATTGCGGGCCGCGCGCCTCGGCCTGTGCAAGCTCACTTTGGCCACGCTTTCCAAGGTTCTGGGTCTTCTGGGCATCGAAGTCCCGGCGCGCATGTGAGCGAATCGGTTGGGTTCCCGGCTTCGCGTTGACTCGCCAAAGCCGCCCCCTATGATGCACCGCAACGAGCCCTTCCGCCGCGAGGCGCAGGCGGCTCGGCCATACATTCGATCCCGCGCGGGAGACGTTTGTCTTGGGTGAAGGCCGACCTGTCGGCCGAAGCCGAAGGCGAAGGCCGAAGGAGCAACCGCCCCGGAAACTCTCAGGCAAAAGGACCGCGCGGAAGATGACAATCTGGAAAGCGGGGCAGCGAAAGCTGTTCCCACCGAAGGGGTAATCCCGCCGCCGACCAAGTGTTGGCATGCCGGGGGAAATCTCTCAGGTCCGATGACAGAGGGGTGCAGGAGTCCGGTCGTGGACTCATGCGCGATCAACCCCAATGCCGGACCGACATGACAGACACTTCTGAAAATCTTCGCCGCACACCGCTTTACGCGCTTCATCTGGAGCTAGGCGGTAAGATGGTGCCGTTCGCCGGTTACGAGATGCCGGTGCAATACCCGGCAGGCATCCTGAAGGAGCATCTGCACACGCGCGAAAAGGCGGGGCTGTTCGACGTTTCGCATATGGGGCAGGCGTTCCTCGATGGCGATGATCCCGCCGCCGCGCTCGAGCATGTCACGCCCGCCGATGTGCGCGGCCTGAAGGAAGGCATGCAGCGCTATGGCCTGTTGCTGAATGACGAAGGCACCATCAAAGATGATTTCATGTTCTCCAGGCTCGCTGGTGAACGTGCGATGTATATCGTCGTCAATGCCGGCACGAAGGAAGGCGATTATGCCTACATGGCCGGGAAGTTCGGTGGTTCGGCCAAGATCACCACGCGCTTTGATCGCGCGCTGCTCGCGTTGCAGGGGCCGGCGGCGGAAGCGGTACTCGCGCGTCATGCGCCTGCTGCCGCTGGGCTCACCTTCATGAAGGTGGCGCGCATGGATGTGGCCGGATGCCCCGCCATCGTCAGCCGTTCGGGCTACACCGGCGAAGACGGCTACGAGATATCCATCGAAGGCACGGATGGCGAAAAGGTCGCCCGTGCGCTTCTGGGTGAGCCGGAAGTTATGCCTATCGGGCTTGGCGCGCGCGACTCGTTGCGCCTTGAAGCGGGGCTCTGTCTGTATGGCCACGACATTGATGAGACCGTCAATCCGATCGAGGCAAACCTCACCTGGTCCGTCGGCAAGCGCCGCAAGATGGACAAGGATTTTCCGGCTGCCGAAAAGATCATGGATGCGCTCTTCAACGGGACCGCGAAAAAGCGCGTCGGCATTCTTCCTGATGGACGCGCGCCCGCACGCGAAGGCACCGGTATCGCCGACAAATCCGGCCGCGTGATCGGCACGATCACCAGCGGCGGCTTCGGGCCAAGCCTGAATGCGCCGGTGGCCATGGGCTATGTCGAAACCGAATTCGCGAATGATGGAACGGCCATCGATCTGATCGTGAGGGGCAAGCCGATGCCTGCCAAGGTCGCGCCGATGCCGTTCTTTCCGCACCGCTACAAACGCGCCAACTGAATTAACAACCGTGGGGTTCATCCGATGAGCGAAGTCCGTTTCACCGATCAGCATGAATGGGTCCGTATCGATGGCGACAGCGCCACCGTGGGCATCACCAAATACGCCGCCGAACAGCTTGGCGATGTTGTGTTCGTCGAAGTGCCCGAGGCCGGGCGCAATATCGGCGCGGGCGGCGAGGCGGCCGTCGTCGAAAGCGTGAAGGCGGCAAGCGAAGTCTATGCGCCCATCGGTGGCGAAGTGACGGAAGGCAATACCGCGTTGGCCGACGATCCGGCGAAGGTGAACGCCGACCCGGAAGGCGAGGGCTGGTTCTTCAAAATGAAGATCGCCGACAAGGGCGAACTCGCCAAGCTGATGACCGCCGACCAATACGCGGAGTTTGTGAAGGGGCTGTAGAAAACTGGCTGTCATGGCCCGCAAATGCGGGCCACCCAGTTGCAGCCTTGCCTGATGATGCCAGGTGATGACGGTCCAGTTCTTCGAAAGCTGACATTCGCCATCTGGGTGGCCCGCATTCGCGGGGCATGACAATAGGAGTTGTGATGAGATATCTACCCCTAACATCAGATGATCGCGCGGCGATGCTGAACCGCATCGGCGCACGCGACATGGATGCGCTGTTCCGCGATGTACCGAAAGCTGCCGTCGTCAGCCGGAGCATGTTCGATCTTCCCGACACGCAAGGTGAGATCGAAGTCGAGCGGCACATGTCGCGCCTCGCGGCAAAAACGACCGCCGCCGGATCGCTGCCGTTCTTCTGCGGCGCGGGCGCCTATCGCCACCATGTTCCGGCGAGCGTGGATCATCTGATCCAGCGTTCCGAATTCCTCACCTCATACACGCCCTATCAGCCGGAAATCGCGCAGGGCACGCTGCAATATCTGTTCGAATTCCAGACGCAGGTGGCGCTTCTCACCGGCATGGAAGTGGCGAACGCCTCGCTCTATGACGGCTCGACTGCCACCGCCGAAGCCGTGCTGATGGCGCAGCGCGTGACGCGCCGCCCCAAGGCAATCCTCTCGGGCGGGCTTCATCCGCATTATGCCGAAACCGTCGAGACTGTCGCCGCGCTTTCGGGCGAAGTGGTGCGCGCGCCCGTCACGCCGGGCGCCGCCGAAGACATCGCCGCGATGATCGACGACAAGACGGCCTGCGTCGTGGTGCAGAGCCCGGATGTGTTCGGCCTGATCCGCAACCTGAAACCCATTGCCGAAGCGGCGCATGCCAAGGGTGCGCTCTTGATCGCGGTGGTGACCGAGATCGTTTCGCTTGGCCTCATCGAACCGCCGGGCGCGCAGGGCGCAGACATCGTAGCCGCCGAAGGCCAGTCCATCGGCAATGCCATCAATTTCGGCGGGCCGTATGTGGGCCTCTTCGCAACGCGCGAGAAATTCCTCCGCCAGATGCCGGGCCGCCTCACGGGTGAAACCGTAGATGCCGAAGGCAAGCGCGGCTACGTGCTCACGCTCTCCACACGCGAGCAGCACATCCGCCGCGAGAAGGCGACAAGCAACATTTGCACGAATTCCGGATTGTGCTGCCTTGCCTTCACCATCCATCTCTCGCTTCTGGGTGAGGAAGGCTTCGGGCGGCTGGCGCGCACCAACCACGCGAAAGCATCTGCGCTGGCAGACAAGCTCGCCGCCGTGAAAGGCGTTTCGCTTGCAACCCAGAGCTTCTTCAACGAATTCACGATCAAACTGCCGAAGCCAGCAGTCGAAGTCGTCGATGCGCTGGTGGACAAGGGCGTCATCGCGGGCGTTCCCGTCTCGCGCCTGCTGCCGCATGATCCGAATGTGCGCGATCTTCTGATCGTCGCCGCCACCGAAACCAATTCCGATGAAGACTGCGCGGCGTTCGCGAAGGCGCTGGCGGAGGTTCTGTAATGACCATGAACAATCAGGGCCGCCCCACCGCACCGGGCACCATCGAAGCAAACGAGCTGCCGACCATCTCCGGCGATCGCGGGCTCATGCATGAAGAACCGCTGATCTTCGAACTGGGCCGTCCCGGTATGACAGGTGTGGACCTGCCCGAAGTTCAAATGAGCGAAGCGCGCCTTGGCGGCATGCGCCGCAAGGGGCCTGTCGGGCTTCCAGGCCTCTCCGAGCCGGAAGTCGTGCGTCACTATGTGCGGCTTTCGCAAACGAACTATTCCATCGATGCCGGGCTCTATCCGCTTGGCTCCTGCACGATGAAGCACAATCCGCGCCTGAACGAGAAGATGGCGCGGCTGCCGGGATTCGCCGATGCCCATCCGCTGGCGCCGCAGAAAACGGTGCAGGGCGCGATGGAAGCCATTGCGCAGCTGATGAACTGGCTGACCACACTCACCGGCATGCCCGCCGTGGCCATGAGCCCCAAGGCCGGCGCGCATGGCGAATTGTGCGGGCTTCTGGCCATTCGCGCGGCCATCGAGGCACGCGGCGAAAATCGCAAGCGCATCCTCGTTCCGGAATCCGCGCATGGTACCAATCCCGCCACCGCGGCGTTCGCCGGTTTCACGGTGGATGAAGTGCCGGCAAAGGGCGATGGACACGTCGATGCCGATGCGCTCGAAGCCAAGCTTGGTCTCGATGTGGCGGCGATCATGCTCACCAATCCCAACACTTGCGGCTTGTTCGAAAAGCGCATCATCGAAATCGCGGAGCATGTGCATCGCGCGGGTGCTTACTTCTATTGCGATGGCGCGAATTTCAACGCGATTGCCGGGCGTGTGCGCCCCGGCGATCTCGGCATCGACGCGATGCACATCAACCTGCACAAGACATTCTCCACGCCGCATGGTGGCGGCGGACCGGGCGCGGGACCGGTTGTGCTCTCCGAGGCGCTGGCACCGTTCGCGCCGCTGCCGCTTCTGGTACATGACAGCAAAGGCTTCCGCCTGATCGAGGACCGTGCGGATCTGCCGGAAGGAGCAAACCCCTTCGGCCGCATGTGCGCATTCCATGGCCAGATGGGCATGTTCACGCGCGCGCTCGCTTACATGCTCAGTCACGGCGCGGACGGTATCCGCCAGGCCTCCGAAGATGCGGTGCTTTCGGCGAACTACATTCTGGCTTCGCTGAAGGATGTGATGAGTGCGCCGTTCGGCGACGGGCCCTGCATGCACGAAGCGCTGTTCGATGACTCGTTCCTCGAAGGTACCGGCGTTACCACACTTGATTTCGCAAAAGCGATGATCGACGAGGGCTATCACCCGATGACGATGTATTTCCCGCTGGTGGTGCACGGCGCGATGCTGATCGAACCCACGGAATCCGAATCCAGGGAATCCGTGGACCGCTTCATCCACGTGCTGCGCACGATGGCCGAAGAAGCGAAGGCTGGAAAAACCGAACGCTTCGGTGGTGCACCGCGCCTTGCCCCGCGCCGCCGCCTCGATGAAACCGCCGCCGCGCGCAAACCGATCCTGCGCTGGAAGCCGAAGGACCTGCCGCAGGCGGCGGAGTAGGTCACAAAGAAAAACCCCCGCCCGGTACATCCGCGAGCGGGGGTTGAAGTTTGGTGTCAGTCAGGAGGCACTCAAAACTAGTTGCAGACCTTCGCGGTCATGCCGGCGGGGACTTTCGTCTCCGCGTCGCCGCAGGCGGTATCCAGTTGCTTCTGTGTCAGGCCCTTGACCCTGGTCAGGTCCGTTCCCTTCACGCTGGTGATGGTGAGGATGGCGCCAGTGAAATCCGCGCCGTCGAGCTTTGCGTGCGCCAGGTTCGCGGCCGAAAGGTTGGTGCCGCGGAAGGTGGCGTTCGAGAAATTCGCGTAGGACATGCACATCAAGGTCAGGTTGGCGCGGTCGAAATTCGCACCGGCGAGATTGCCTTCCTTCACGCACTGATTGGTGAGGTCCGCACCCGCCAGATTGCACGCCTTGCAATCGCGCTGGCCGGCATGGATGCGCTCAATGGCCGCCAGATCGGGGCCGTGATGCACGGCGGCGGGCATGGGGGCGGCGGAGGCCATCAGGTAGGCGAGCAGGTACATCATGGCGGCTTGTCCCGGTTCGGTACGTCTGCCGGAAGTGTCGCAATCGCCGTGCCGCGCCGGATTGGAGCGATCCGTAGCCCCTTTCCGGCGCACCGTCCCGCTTTGAAACGGCGCAAGAACCGGGTGGAGCGAAGGGCAGCCTTGCCCGATCCATGCTGCGCAAATCCCGATGGACCGCACCATGACATTCCGCTTTCAAGGTCTTCCTTCCGAACGTTTCGCGCCGCTGATGGCACTATCAGACGCGGCACTGGCCGGGCAGGGCATCCGCCGCGTGGTGGCCGATGAGAAGCCCGGCTTTCCCTGCCGGGTATCGCTTGCAGACGCCGAACCGGGCGAACGCCTGCTGCTGTTGAACTTCGAGCACCAACCTGTGGACTCGCCCTATCGTGCCTCCGGCCCGATCTTCGTGCGCGAGGCGGCGGTGGCCGCCTTCAAGGGAACGGAGGTGCCTGAACAGCTGCGCTGCCGCCTCTTGTCGCTCCGCGCCTACGACGCCGAAGGCATGATAGTCGATGCCGATGTGACCGAAGGCACCGCGATCGAGACGCTGCTGGAGCGCCTCTTTGCCGATCCCGCTGTGGATTATGTGCATGTGCATTTTGCCCGCCGCGGCTGCTTCGCCGCGCGCGTGGATCGCGGCTAATCCAGTTTCCGGCAGAAACATTGGCGCGCAAATGAAGCGGGATTGTTGGATTATGTGTGAATCCAGAAGCGGTTGCACTGAGTCGCTGAGATGAAATCTGAGATTCGTTTTCGAATCTTGCGCGGAGTGCACGCAAAAAATCGTTGCGCGCTGTTGCTCGTGCGATTGGCATCTCGTCAGGAAGGCATTTGCGCGCAGAGGCCGCTAAGGTCGCGGAGCGCAATGAGCATTCCGCGCCCTCCGCGTCCTCTGCGTGATCCTCTACACTCGTGTTTTCGATTCGGAAGCGACGATGCCCACCTGTCTCAGCCAGTCCCAGATTCCCGGCATGGAGCCCAAATATCGCGGCAAGGTGCGCGACATCTATGCGCTGCCCGATGACCGGCTTCTGATCGTCGCGACAGACCGGCTTTCGGCCTTCGATGTGATCCTGCCCGATCCCATTCCCGGCAAGGGCGAGATGCTGACGCAGATCTCGAACTTCTGGTTCGCCAAGACCCAGCATCTGATGCCCAACCATTTGACGGGTGCGAAAGTGGCCGATGTGCTGCCCAAGGGCACCGACGTGGCGCTCTATGAGAAGCGTTCGGTGGTCGTGCGCGGGCTGAAGCCGTTGCCGGTGGAAGCGATCGCGCGCGGTTATCTGATCGGCTCTGGCTGGAAGGATTATCAGGCGCGCGGTGCTGTGTGCGGTATCGCATTGCCGAAAGGGCTCCGGCAGGCCGAACAACTCCCCGAGGCGATCTTCACGCCCTCTACCAAGGCGGCGATGGGTGATCACGACGAGAATGTGAGCATGGAGGCGGTGATTTCGCTGATCGGCTCGGACCTCGCCGAACAGGTGCGCGATGCGACGCTCGCCATCTATCGTTACGCGTCGAACTATGCGGCGGAGCGCGGCATCATCATCGCCGACACCAAGCTCGAATTCGGTCTCGATGAAAGCGGCAAGCTCTATGTGATGGACGAGATGCTGACGCCGGATTCCTCGCGCTTCTGGCCGGCGGATGAATACAAGGTCGGTACCAGCCCGCCCAGCTACGACAAGCAGTTCGTGCGCGACTATCTGGAAACGCTCACATGGAACAAGCGAGCGCCGGGTCCGCATCTTCCCGATCATGTTATCGAAGGCACCGCCGCGAAATACGCCGAAGCGCTGAAGCGGCTGGCGGGGATTGAAATATAATATCTACCATGCGCCACGGCTTTAGTCGCGGACTAAAGATCAAACTCATACTGAGCTTTCGAACAGCCTATGCTGGGCTGACACATAAAGCATCTTTCTTGGACTGCCGTGCGCGTTGCTGCCAGTCGAAAATAGCGATAGGCGGACGATTTGGATTCCGCATAGAGATCTGAGACCAGATCGATTGCATCATTAATTTGGCTCTTAGCATCTTCCAGCGAGTAAGGGTCTAACCCGTTCGTCTCGCAGAGGCGGCGCACTGCCAAAAGGACATGGAATATGCCCTCAATAATCCACTCTTCCGAATAGTCGCCTCGCGAAATGCGCCTTTGCTTCACTTTCGCAAGCTTCTTACGCTCGTTCACAAGTGCGTAGAGCGAATTGAGCGTAATTATCCGGTCCGCTGTCAGAAGCTTGGGGTTAAAGACCTCGTCGTACATGTCGCCAAATATGCTATCCGTCTGTGTCTTGGCCTTTTCAGGCAAGAAGAGCTCATATGAAACAATAATCTGACCCAAGCTCAGAGAGTCAATTACTTGAGCGCCATGCTTGGAGTGGGTCTGCCCCTGCTTCCTCACATAGCCATATCCGCGCTTTGCCAACTCGCGCTCAATTCGTATCTGCACATCATCGTTTGCCCGCAAGTCACGAGTGCCAATGCGCTGCTGATTATTGCTCGCGAGAGCAATCTTGTTTGCGACCGAACGGTCGGACGTTTCGGTTATCTGAATGAACACAGAAGTCTCTGCGGCTTCGGTTGGCCGAGATAGCGCGAACTCAAAAATGACATTTGCGGTCTGGAGACCGTTTAGTATTTGGGGGTTGGTGAGCCGGACAGGAAATGCACCTGAAACGCCTATAATTGCTTCGCAAACAAGCTTGAGACCATTGTTGAAGCATTCAAACAGACCTCTATCCGAAGATAGGAGTGTCTTCGCTATTTCATCATTCACCGATGTCTTTGCGCCGAGAAATGCGCGTACGTTGCTAAAGAATAACGTGTCATCCAACCGGCCATCTTGCCCTTTTAGAAAGTTCGCAAGAGACGCAACAGTGACGTATCCGGAAACAGTGCGAACTTTTCCAAGCGTTCGCTCAATTTTCGCTCCGGCGATAAAAGTTATGCTTCGCGTGACAGGTGGCGTTGGGCGTGTTTTCCCTGAGGCAAAAGCAATCAAATGATGCTCGTGGAGCAAGATGCGCTTTGCCTGAAGACCTATTCCCAACCTGTGGCGCTCTTCAGGAGTCAATGAGGTCTGATTGGAGCACAGATGTAAATGAATGCCATAATGGCTGTTTTCCAGCCGATCCCACCCAGCTTGAACCGCGTCTGCAAGTTCCAGATTGCACTTCAACAATGCTGCGGACTTTTCCAAATATTCGTCAAGAAAGCGAAGGGCTTTGTCGACTTCGCTGGACGGGAAATTGTGCTTCGATTTAGCTGACGACTGTACGCATTTGGTATTTAGAAAGTGAATAGTCTGGCTGGAATCATCTATTACGACGGCGTCGATGCCCCTGTCGTTGCCTCCATCGGTTATCCAAAAGCTCAATAGTGTCGACGATCTGTCAAAGAGTGCATCAAGTGCAAATTCAATGAAAGCTTTGGAGCGGTCACCATCCCCCGACGAGTGAGCTTTGATTTCGTCCTCGACTATGGACCAGTCGAGTAGATTCGGCTCATCTCGGCGGGATATGGGGATCAGGTTTGGTTTTTCACTCATTAGCTACACCCGCTGGTACTCCCGCAGGTGTTGCACTTCATGCAGGTGCCATTGCGCACGAGCGTGAAGTTGCCGCAGCTTCCGCAAGCGTCGCCTTCGTAGCCCTTCATGCGGGCTTCGGCGATGCGCTTGGCTTGCACTTCGCGCGCCTTGCCGGCCTTTTCCAGCGCCACTTCGGCGCGCTGTGTCAGGCTGATGCCGATGGCTTCCACCATCTCGCCCACCGGGTTCACTGCCGCTTCAATCTCGCCGCGGATTTCCAGCATCTGCGCCTCGAAGGAATCTTCCTCCGCTTCGATCACTTCATGATCATGCGCTTCGTGGTCATGCGCATGCATCATCTCCATCTTCGGAGCGGCACCGCCGCGCACGACGCCGATATTCGGAATGTGCCCGCGCAGGAAGCCCGACGAGGCCACGCGCGACATGGTCTGTGCGATGTTCTTCGCTGTTTCGCGTCCGCTGTCATCGCCGCCATAGCCCAGATCGTCGTCCTGCGCCGGCTGGACATGGGCCAGATCGTTGCGGCCGAGATACGACACAGCCAGTTCGCGGAAGATATAATCCAGCACGCTGGTCGCATTCTTGATCGAGTCATTGCCGATCACGAGGCCTGCCGGTTCGAAGCGGGTGAAAGTGAAGGCTTCCACATATTCTTCCAGCGGCACGCCATATTGCAGGCCGATGGAAACGGCGATGGCGAAATTGTTCATCAGGCTGCGGAAGGCGGCGCCTTCCTTGTGCATGTCAATGAAGATTTCGCCCGCGCGGCCGTCATCATATTCGCCGGTGCGCAGATAGACCTTGTGACCGCCGACAACCGCCTTCTGGGTGTAGCCCTTGCGGCGCTGGGGCAGGCGTTCGCGTTCACGCTGGCGAACCACCTTTTCGATGATGCGCTCGACAACGCGTTCGGTGACCTGCGTGGTGCGCGCGGCCATCGGGGCGGCGGCGAACTCTTCGGCCTCTTCCTCGTCCTCGTCGAACTGCAGCACCTGCGCGGCCAGCGGCTGCGAGAGCTTGGAGCCATCGCGATAAAGGGCATTGGCCTTCAGTGCCAGCTTCCAGGAGAGCATGTAGCTTTCGCCACATTCCGCCACCGAGGCGCTGTTGGGCATGTTGATGGTCTTGGAGATCGCGCCCGAGATGAAGGGCTGAACCGCCGCCATCATGTGGATGTGGCTTTCCACGCTGAGGGCGCGCTTGCCGATGCGGCCGCACGGGTTTGCGCAATCAAACACCGGCAGATGTTCGGCCTTCAGATGCGGCGCGCCTTCCAGCGTCATGGCGCCGCAAACATGCAGGTTGGCCGCGTCGACGTCGGCGCGTGCGAAACCAAGCAGTTTCAGCATGTCGAAGTCCGGCGCGTTCATCGCCTCGCTGTCGAGCTTGAGCGTGCCGGTGCAGAAGGCTTCACCAAGCGTCCACTTGTTGAACACGAAGCGGATGTCGAAGGCCGATTCCAGCGCGCCTTCGATGGCCGCGATCTGCTCATCGCCGAATCCCTTGGCGCGCAGCGCCTTGTGGGAGAGGGCGCCGGTGTGGGTTTCCAGCGTGCCGTGGCCCACCGCATAGGCGACAATGGCGTCGATCTGCTGCTGGTTGTAGCCAAGCGCGGTCAGCGCTTCGGGAACGCAGCGGTTGATGATCTTGAAGTAACCTCCGCCCGCGAGCTTTTTGAACTTCACCAGCGCGAAATCGGGTTCCACGCCCGTGGTATCGCAATCCATCACAAGGCCGATCGTGCCCGTGGGCGCAATCACGGTGGATTGGGCGTTGCGATAGCCGAATTCCTCACCCATGGAGAGCGCGTCATCCCAGGCGCGTCTGGCGGCGTCGGCGAGATCCTTTTGCACGATTGCTTCGTGATCGAGCGGAACCGGCGTCACTGACAGGCTTTCATAGCCCGCCTTTTCGCCATGCGCCGCGCGGCGGTGGTTGCGGATCACGCGCAGCATGGAATCGCGGTTCGGTGCATGCTCGGGAAACGCGCCAAGCTCGCCCGCCATTTCCGCAGAGGTTGCGTAGGACACGCCCGTCATCACGGCGGAGATCGCGCCTGCGATCGCGCGGCCTTCACGGCTGTCATAGGGGATGCCCGCCGCCATCAAGAGGCCGCCGATATTGGCGAAGCCGAGGCCGAGCGTGCGGTAGTCATACGACAGCTGCGCGATTTCCTTGGAGGGGAACTGCGCCATCATCACCGAAATTTCGAGCACGATGGTCCACAGACGCACGGCATGTTCGAATGCCGCGACGTCGAACACCATCTTGCCGTCAACCTCCTTGCGGAACTGCATCAGGTTCAGCGAGGCAAGATTGCAGGCCGTGTCGTCGAGGAACATGTATTCCGAGCACGGGTTGGAGGCGCGAATGTCGCCGCCCGCCGGGCAGGTGTGCCAGTCGTTGATCGTGGTGTGGAACTGGATGCCGGGATCGGCGCAGGCCCACGCCGCATAAGACACCTTCTCCCACAGCTCGCGTGCCTTCACGACCTTGGCGACGCCGCCCTGGCGATAGGTGAGCATCCAGTCTTCGTCGTTCTCCACGGCACGCAGGAATTCGTCGGTCACGCGCACCGAGTTGTTCGAATTCTGGCCCGAGACCGACAGATAGGCTTCGCTATCCCAATCGGTATCGTAGGTCTTGAACTCGATCTGCTTGTAGCCCTGCTTGGCGAAAGAGATGACGCGCTCGATGTAGTTGTCGGGGATCATGCTCTTGCGCGCGGCGCGGATTTCGCGGCGCAGTGCCGGGTTTTTCTTCGGATCGAAGCAATCGTCGTTGGCGCCTTCGCAGTTGACGCACGCTTTCATCACCGCCTTCAGGTGTTTCTCGGCGAGCTTGGAGCCGGCCACCATCGCGGCAACCTTCTGCTCTTCGAGCACCTTCCACTCGATGAAGTTCTCGATATCCGGGTGATCGATATCGACGATCACCATCTTTGCCGCGCGGCGCGTGGTGCCGCCCGATTTGATCGCGCCCGCCGCGCGATCGCCGATCTTCAGAAAGCTCATCAGGCCGGAGGAACGGCCGCCGCCGGAGAGCTTCTCGTTCTCGCCGCGCAGGTTGGAGAAATTGGTGCCGGTGCCGGAGCCGTATTTGAAGAGGCGGGCCTCGCGAGTCCAAAGATCCATGATGCCGCCTTCATTCACCAGATCGTCGGAGACGCTCTGGATGAAGCAGGCGTGCGGCTGCGGATGCTCGTAGGAGGAGAGCGACTTCGTCAGCCGGCCGGTTTTGTGATCGACGTAATAGTGTCCCTGGCTCGGACCATCGATGCCATAGGCCCAATGCAGACCCGTGTTGAACCATTGCGGACTGTTGGGGGCGGCTTTCTGTGCGGCCAGCATGTGGCACATCTCGTCGTAGAAGGCCTGTGCATCGCCCTCGCGGTCGAAATAGCCACCCTTCCAGCCCCAATAGGTCCACGCGCCAGCGAGGCGGTTGAACACCTGCTTGGCCGAGTTCTCACCGACTTTTTTGCCGGAGGTGGTCTCGTCCATTTCCTGACGCCACAGGAATTCCGGCACGCCCTGTTCGGCGACAGGCTTCAGAGCCTCCGGAACGCCGGCCTTGCGGAAATACTTCTGCGCGAGCACGTCGCAGGCCACCTGGCTCCACGACTCGGGAACCTCGATGTCTGTTTGCCGGAAGACGATCGAGCCATCCGGATTTCGGATTTCACTCGACGCGTTGCGGAACGCGATGCCCTCGTACGGAGAGCGGCCTTCGACAGTGAACAGACGCCGGATACGCATGTGGCCCCCAAAGCGAATAAAAAGTTGGTCCCATCCCGGCCCATCGCGACCCTTTGGAGACTCCTCTCCCGTCGCCGGGGGTTGGCCTGCGTGGCCAAAGAACCCGGACGCCAGATAGTGGGTCGTCCGCCAGATTTTGTGCCGCGATGAGCGACAGGCGCTAACCATGCCAAGGCTCGCCGGGCCCCGCAAGAACTAGTTCGTTAACAGGGTACCCACACCACCCATTGTGGTGCAGCGCACACCGCGAATTTTTGCGGCAAACATTGAGAGTCAAGATGGTTAATGCACTTCCGAAAAAAATTCACAGTCCACAGGTCGCAGATTTCTGTTGACGGCCTGTGGACAGATTCGGCGGCGCGGGTGGCGCGTGCCCCGGCCACCGTCTTCGCGTGTTCAATGCGCCGAAAGGGCAATGGAAAGGGCCCGCTGGAGCACCGGATCGGCGCTGGTCTGCACGACGGGAATCGCGATGGTGATGTCCGGCTTCACGCCACCCGCGCGGCCGGGTCCGGCGGGGCGCACGATGTAGGCCTTGGGATACCCCACGACGATGCCCGTGTTCGGCAGGGTGAACTGTTCCATCGCGCCGTATTGGGGTGTCGGGTCGGAGGTTTCCTCGCCCAGCAGGGTGCCGAGCCTGTCGTCCTGAATCATGGCGGCCAGCGCCACGGTGTTGGAGTAGGAGCGGCGGTCGATCAGCGCGAAGACCTTGCCCATAAACCGCTCGCCCGCGCGAGGGTCGGCCATGGGCATTTCGAAATCGAGCACGTCGCCATTCTTCGCCCCGCTATACATGTGCGCATATTGCTGCGACACCGGACCTGCCGCGGCGGCGTCATGGGCGATGCGATCGGCATTTGCCTTGGTCGATTCCGGGCTCACCTTCACCTGGAATTTCGAAAAGAAGCGGAAGGGCCTGTCCGCGAACCAGGCGACCATCACGTCGCTGAAGAGATTGTCGCCGCCGGGGTTGCCCCGCAGGTCGGTGATGAGCCGGTCCACGCCCGCTGCGCGGAACTTTGCAAACGCGTCGTCGATGAAGGCGCGAAATCCCGACACATCCCATTCATCCGCACCCGTCTTCGCTTCGGCGTTGTAGAATGGGCCCGGTCGCAGATAGCCAACGTTCCCCGCAAGAATGCGCACGTCCCGCATCGGCTCCCAAATCGACAGGAGGGGCGGCTGCTTTGCCGCGAATTCCTGCATCTCGCTGGCCGTGCGGGCGGGAACGCTGACGGTTGCCGTGCCGCCATCCCGCGCCCTCAGCGTCAGAGAAAACGTCTCAATCTCATCGCGCTCATACCAGAGGCGTGCGCGGAAATTGGGTTCCAGAATGGCGCGCGCCATGTAGGGTGTCTCCGCCGAAATCTGGCGCGTGAGCGTATTGAGCCATTGCCGGGCGGGTTCGCCGTTGATGGAGAGAATTTCATCGCCTGGCGAAATGCCGTCGATGCCGCTGCGGTTCTGCTCGACATAGATTCGCTCGCCGATGATGCGGACCTGCAATGGGAAGGTCTTTCCGTCGCCGTCGAGAAACGCCGACCAGTCGGCGTAGGGAAAATCGATGCGCGCATGGGCCAGATGCGCCTTCGCGATAAAGCCTTCGAAATGCTTTTCCGTTTCGAGCTTCGTCATCGGCGTGTTCAAATCTGCAAGCGCGGCAGTGTAGGCGTGATCCATCTCGGCCTTCGGCGTGAAAGCGAAGAAGTTGAAGGAACCGGATTGAAGGCCGTCATAGAGCGCGGCGAAATCCTGCCGGATTGCATCGGGCGCGAACGTCTGTTCGGCGCTCGCGACGGGTGCGCTGCTAGTGAAAAACGCAAATAGCGATGCGGCTGCTGCCGCGCCACGCAATCCCGAACGCATGCCGAAAGCTCCCTCTTTGCCGGGATTGTAAGTAGGGTGCGGCCATGCGCATCACAACTGCGCAATCCTCCTGTTTTTCTGACCGCGTCCGGCGATATGCTTTGCGGGCATGATGTCCGGCACATTAACCGACACGCTCACTGTCCAGGAATGGCTCGCGGATTACCGCGCCTGCCGGCTCACGCGCAGCGGCGAAACGCGAAAGGTCGAACCGAAGGTCATCGGTCTGCTGTTTCTTCTGGCGCGCGAACCGGGACGAGTGTTCAGCCGTGACGAGATCCTGCACGCGTTATGGCCGGGCGTAACCGTCGACGCCGATACGCTGTCGCGTTGCGTCTTCAAGCTGCGCCGCGCGCTTGATGACAATCCGGAGGCGCCGCGCTTCATCGAAACCGTTTCCCGGCGCGGCTACCGCTTGATGGCTGCTGCGGGCGATAGGGAAGCAGATATTCTGAAGCGCCGCGCGGACGAACACTATTTCCAGTTCACGCAGTCCGAAAACGAAGCGGCGATCATCCTCTATGAGCGCGCGCTTGCGCGAAACGGGCGCGACACGGTTGCGCTGGCGGGGCTTGCCAATGCGTTCGCGCAGCGCGCCATCCGCTGGCTGAACTTGAAGCCCGGTGATGCCCCGCGCCGCACGATGCAGGAGGCTTTGGAAAGTGGCGTGTTCGTATCGCCGGAAGGCGGGAAAGTCCTGAACGAGGCGCATGCGCTTTGCGACCGGGCTCTGTCGATAGAGCCTGAGAGTGCGCAGGCACTGAAGGCCATGGGGCTCGTGCTGACGGCGTTGGGTCGCTTCGCCGATGCGAGGCAGTGCTATGAGACAGCGCTGAAGTGCGATCCCGATGCGTGGGGCGTTCTCATCAATCTGGCCGACATTGAAGGCATGGAAGGCTTCGCGGCAAAGGCACTGGACCTTTTGGAACGCGCCTTTGAAATCATGTCGGCGGACTATGACAGACAATCTGCGCTGATACGCCCCTGGCACGCGGCGCTAGGTGCTTTGATCGCGGATCGTTACCGGCAAGCGGGCGACAAAGAAGGCGCGCGGCGGTGGTATCGGCGAGTGTTGGAACATTCGCCGTTGCACGAAGACGCGCTGCGCGGTCTCGCCGAAATTCCGGATGTGCCGGAACGTTAGCCCGCCGCTTATTCTTCGCTGATGGCCCGCTCAATGCGGCGATCGGGAATGAGCCACGTCAGCGCAACAGCGATGTAGAGCCCTTGCGCCAGCCATGTTTGCCAATAGGAAAGGCCCACCCCCAGCGCATAGGCAGCCAGCGAGAGATTGCCCTTGAGGTCTCGGCCCACGGCGCGGCCAACCAGCGAGGCTCTCCCTTCGCTGGCGATCATCGTCCAGACCAGAATCGAATAGGCCAGCGCTGCCATGAACAGAACGCCACCATAGAGCGCAGTTGGGCCGGCGGCGAAATGATTTTCCCCCATCCAGTCCGTGACAAATGGCAGGAGCGACAGCCAGAACAGCAGGTGCAGATTGGCCCAAAGAATTCCACCGCTCACCCGGTGCAGCGTGTGAAGCAGGTGGTGGTGATTGTTCCAGTAGATGCCCAGATAGATGAAGCTGAGCACGTAGTTCAGAAATTTCGGCAGCAACGGGGCAAGGTCCGCGATGCTGTCGCCATGCGGAACGCGCAGCTCCAGCACCATGATGGTGATGATGATTGCCAGCACTGCATCGCTGAAGGCTTCAAGTCTGACTTTTCCCATTCCGGTTCTCCGCTCGGACGCGACCCTGCCGGCTGATGTTCACGCTGAAAAGCATTCGGCAACTGCCTTGATCCACGCCTTCACATTCGGTCCCTGTTCGGCCTGCGTCGCGCCGTGACGGACGATCACCATGTCACGGTCTGGAATCACCGCGGTGAACTGTCCTTCATAGCCATTGCAGGAAAAGCTGCCGGGTCCTGCCAGATCAAGCCACCAATGCGCGCCATACCGGCCCTGATCGGTGGGCTGCTGCCATGTCGGCGTGCGCGCATAGTCAACCCAGCCTTCGGGAAGGATGCGTTCGCCGTCCCACACGCCATCGCGCAAATAGAGCGTGCCGAAGCGCGCGAAGTCCCGCGCGCTGGCGAAACAGTATGATGAGCCGATAAACGTGCCCGCCGCATCGAATTTTGGCCGCGCGCTTTTCATGCCGATCTTGTCCAGAAGCCGCGAACGCATGAAGGCTTCGTAGTCCGCCGCGCTGTGCGCACCCGCTGCTTGGCCAACAAGGCGCGCGATGATGTTTGTGGTACCGCTGGAATAGGACCAGAAGCTGCCCGGCGGATATTCCAGCGGGCGCGAGGCCGCGTAGTGCGCCATGTCCGCCTTGCCGCCGAAGAACAGCATCTCGCGCACGTCGGAAACTTTGCCCGGCACGTACTCTTCCACGAAAGCAAGGCCGCTGGACATGCGCAGGAGCAGATCGAGCGTGATGGCCTTGCGCGGATCGTCGTCCGACTGCCACTCCGGCACGGCGGCGGGCGCGTGAATGTCGAGCTTGCCATCCTTCACCAGAATGCCCACCAGCGCCTGTGTGATGGATTTGGCCATCGACCAGGATTTGTAGGTTTGCGTCGGCGTGAAATCACGCCAGTAGCGTTCGAGCAGGAGGCGTCCATGCTGCACGATGACGAGCGCATGGGTTTCACCCAAATCGGCCGGAGCGTTCTTGGCGAAGGCATGGTCAAGAAGGTCCGAAAGGCGTGCCCGGTTCGCGGATGAGGGAATCGCGCCTTGCGGCCACTCCTGCGTCGGCCAGGCCACCCCTTCGGGATGCGGGGGCAGGGGAACAAGCGCGGTCATGATGTCGATCCTCTCAGGGCCGGGCGCGGGTCGTGCATTTCGGCCGGAATACGGCGGTTAACAAAGCGGTCCGCGCTTTTTCGCGCAACTGTGCCCCGGCGGTATCTCTGGAATCGGGCGGGCGCGGCTTCTATAGTCCGGGCTCTCGAATCCGCTGAGCCAGAGACCCGCCGATGTCCTTGCTGCGTATGATCTTTGTCTGGTGGCGCCACGCCACGTTTGGCACCCTCGTTACGACGTGGTGGTCCGGCCAGTTCGTGGGCGAGGACAAGTTTGGCAACCGCTACTACCAGAACAAGACCGGCCAGCGCCGTTGGGTGATTTACGCTGGTACCGTGGAAGCCAGCCGCGTGCCGCCGGACTGGCATGGCTGGATGCACCACACCTTCAAGGAGCCGCCTACGGTGACGCCGCTGCGCGTGAAGACCTGGGAGCGCGATCACCAGCCCAATCTGACCGGCACGCCGGAAGCCTATCGTCCGCAGGGCAGCCTGACGGCGCAGGGCGTGCGGCCCAAGGCCACCGGCGACTATCAGGCCTGGAAGCCCGAGTAAGAAAGTCCGAGCAAAATAGCCATGAACAACACGACCATCGAAACGCTGATCGGCGCAGCCGTTGTCGCGATTGCGGCGGGGTTTCTCTATTTCGCCTACACCTCCACCGGATACGCGAACCGCACGGGCTATGAAGTTCAGGCCGTGTTCGCCAATGTGGATGGCATCTCCAGCGGCACCGACGTGAAGCTGCACGGCATCAAAGTGGGCACCGTCTCCGCGCTGCAACTTGATCCCAAGAGCTATCAGGCCATCCTCACGGTTGCGATCAATGAGGGTGTGCAGATTCCGGACGATTCTTCGATGAAGGTAACGTCGTCCGGCATTCTGGGAAGTTCATATATCGCGCTGCAACCGGGCGGCAGTGACACGATGCTGAAACCGGGCGGCAAGATACTGGATACGCAGGGTTCGGTGGACCTGATGGGACTGATCGGCCGCGCCATTTACGGAAGCACAGGCAGCAAGTGAGCATGAAGCGTACGGTTCTTGGATTGGCGCTTGCGTGTTTTGCAGCGTCGCCCGCGCTTGCAGCGGCCACCGCCGACACTGCCAGCGTCGCGCTGAAACCGGATGACAAGCGCAATTACACCGTCAAAGACGCCGTTCCCGGCAAGGACGGTGTCAGGCGCATGGCGGTGCTGCGGGGGCTCGACAAGATCACCGCGCGCCCCACGACCATTCTCGCGCCGGTTGGCGTGCCGGTGGAATTCGCAACGCTCACCATCACTGTGCGTTATTGCTATTCCACGCCGCAGAGCGAAGCGCCGGAAACGACCGCTTTCGTGCAGATCACGGATCACCGGCCGGACAAACCTTTGAAAAAAGTGTTCTCCGGATGGATGCTGGCATCGAGTCCGTCTTACAACGGGCTGGAGCACCCGCTCTATGACGTGTGGGTGATCAGTTGCAAGACCGACCGCCCCGGTGACGAATCCGCGCCGATCGCGTCGGCTGCCCCGGTCAAACCCAAATCGCCGGATGCCGCGCCGGATGATGCGCCCGTGGCGCTGCCGGAAGACGCGGGACAGTAGAATTTCCCATCCTGCATCAGCGCCTTTTCCAGCCAGCGCAGATAGTGCGGGCGAGAAATTGCAATGGCGCCGAACTGGCTCAGATGCGTGGTGATGAACTGCGCATCGAGCAGCGAGAAACCGCCCTCGATCAGCCGCGCCACGAGATGGACCAGCGCAACTTTGCTGGCATCGCGTTCGCGCGAGAACATGCTTTCGCCGAAGAAGGCGCCCCTGAGGCTGACGCCATAGAGTCCGCCCGCCAGTTTGCCGTCATGCCAGCATTCCACCGAATGGGCATGACCCATTTCGAAGAGACCCTCATACAGGCGCAGGATGTCGGCGTTGATCCAGCTTTCCGAACGGTCCGGCGCGGGCGCGGCGCAGGCCCGGATCACCTCCGCGAAGGCGGTGTCGTATCGCACCTCGTAATGATCGCTGCGTACAAGGCGGGCGAGGCGTCGCGGTACGTGAAATTTGTCGAGCGGAATGACCCCGCGCTCCTCCGGCGACAGCCAGAAAAGTTCGGTGTCCTCGCGTCGCTCCGCCATTGGAAACCAGCCCTGCGCATAGGCGCTCAGGACCAGATCGGGCGTCAATTCCACGCTGCCATGCATGGCGCGAGTCTAGCGCGGCCTGTGCCTGGCGGGAACGGTGTCAGAAATCCATGCGCAAGGGCTTGTCGTTCATGGAGGCGGTGGCAGGCCCCATGCGCGCCGCCCGGGCTTCGTAACGGCTGGCGGCATCACCGCTTGTGACTGGCGGCGAACTGATTCCGGCAGGCTGCAGGTCCTGCACCAGCGCGATGGGCAGTGCGGGGGATGTGGGCGAGAGCGGCGGCGAGCGATCCAGAATATCCACCCGCACCGGCGGACGCTGCTGCTGTTGGGTGGACCCGGATGACGTTCGCTCCGCGCGCGGCGCGAGCGCCGCCAGATCGCTGAATGGCGGCAAGACAATGCTGGTCATGGCACTACGTTTTTGAATGTCCGGTGCGCAAACAAGCATGCGCCGCCGTAATGGTGGGTTACGGCGCGCGCGTGCATTTGAAACAAATTTGATTCAACTGTGACTATTTGCGATCGACGCTCCAGGCGCCGCCACCGGCCGCTGCCATGTAGAGGAACGCGAAGCAGAACAGGATCGCCGCGTCGCCGCCGTTTTGCATCGGAAGATATTGGCCCGATTGTGCGCCACGCGCGAAGTGACCAAGCCAATAGGCAACGGCCATTTCGCCCGCGCAGATGAACGCGGCGAGGCGCGTCTGAAATCCAATCGTGATGAGTGCGCCGCCAATGAGCTCGATGATTCCGGCAGCGGTCAAAATTGGCAAAAATTCGGGCGGCGGTGGCGGCATGCCCGAATCCGGCCAATGCAGAATCTTGCTTGTGCCGTGCTCAAGAAACAGAAGCCCCGAAACGATGCGCAGCAGGCCGAGCAGTTGTGGCTGCCACCTTGCAAGAAATGTCATGGCGTTTTCCCCGAGTTGTTTGGGGAAGTCTAACGCGAGTCCGCGCGTGCGGGCAGGGTGGGGCTTTCGGCGGCTTCCTTCAGCGCCACACCGCTTTGCTGCATTGCGATAGCTCGGTCCATCAGCCATGCGAGGCGGTGCGCGGCATCGGCGAGCGGCAAGCCTTCGGGCCGCACATTGGAAATGCAGTTGCGATCGGCATCCGTCGAGATGCCGGGCTTCGGTGCGAAAGTGAGATAGAGGCCAATGCTGTCGGCGGCGGAAAGGCCGGGGCGCTCGCCAATCATCACCACGGCCAGCGATGCGCCGAGCGCGGCGGCAATTTCGTCGCCGATGGCGACACGCCCATTTGTCACGATGATGGCGGGTGCCCATCGATGAGGCGCGCGGGAGAGAACGATGTTCGCAAGCGCTGCGCCATGCGCATGAATGGCGCTTGGCGAAAGCCCGTCTGCGATCACAAGAACCGCATCGTAAGGGCCGCGCGTGAGCTTCGATGCCGAGGCAGGCGGCAGCGTGCGGCCAAGCGAGGGGTTCATCAGATAGGCATGGCGGTTCGCTGCGTTGGTTTCCACGGCGATTGATTCGAAACCGGCAAGATCGCTTGCGATCTTCGCGGGATCGAACGGTGCCCACACCGCATCGCGCGCGCGGGCATGGGCAAGTTGAAATTCCAGCAGGCGCGATGTGGGAAGCGCGTTGCCCGCGCGGCCTTGCGCCAGCCTTGCCGGTGTGAAGGCGCGAAGCGCACTCCATTCGTCATCGCCGCTCATGGGAAGCCATCGAAGTTGAGCAACGCCCGCGCGCCGGTGCCTTCCAGTTTTGTGCGCATGCGGCCTGTGCCGTCCATCAATCCCATGCGCAAAAGCCAGGCTTCAAATTCCGGCGCGGGCTTCAGCCCCATCGCCTCGCGCACGTAAAGCGCATCGTGGAACGAGGTGCTTTGGTAGGAGAGCATCACATCGTCCGCGCCGGGCACACCCATCACATAGGTGCAGCCTGCCACGCCCAGAAGCGTGAGGAGGTTGTCCATGTCGTCGGAATCGGCTTCCGCGTGGTTGGTGTAGCAAACGTCCACACCCATCGGCAGACCGAGCAGCTTGCCGCAGAAATGATCCTCCAGCCCGGCGCGCACGATCTGCTTGCCATCGAACAGATATTCCGGCCCGATGAAGCCGACCACAGTGTTGACGAGCAGCGGCTTGAACGCACGCGCCACCGCATAGGCGCGGCAATCCATCGTTTGCTGATCGACGCCGTGATGCGCATTGGCGGAAAGCGCGCTGCCCTGGCCGGTCTCGAAATACATCACATTGTCGCCGAGCGCGCCGCGCTTCAGAGACAATGCGGCTTCGTGTGCTTCGTGCAGCACGGAAAGATCGATGCCGAAACTCTTGTTCGCCGCCTCGCTGCCCGCGACGGACTGGAAGACGAGATCGACCGGCGCACCGGCCTCCATCACTGTTAAGGTGGTGGTGACATGCGCCAGCACGCAGGATTGCGTGGGCACATCCCAGCGCTGGCGGAGCGCATCCAGCATGCCGAGCAACTGCGTGACCGTCGCCACATTGTCCGTCGCCGGATTGATGCCGATCACCGCATCGCCGCTGCCGTAGAGAAGGCCATCGACAATCGAAGCAGCGATCCCCTTCAGATCGTCGGTCGGGTGGTTCGGTTGCAGCCGCACCGAAAGCCGCCCCGGCAAACCGATCGTGTTGTTGAAGCGCGTGACGACATTGATCTTCCGCGCAACGGCGATGAGATCCTGATTGCGCATGAGTTTGGAAACGGCGGCGGCCATCTCCGGCGTCAGGCCGGGCGCAAGCGCGGCGAGTTTGGTGCCGGTGGTTTCATGCGCCAGCAGCCAGTCGCGAAATTCCCCCACCGTAAGCGAAGCCACCGGCGCGAAAGCGTCGGCGTCATGCGTGTCCGCGATCAGGCGCGTCACTTCATCGGTTTCATAGGGAACGACGTGTTCGGTGAGGAACGTTGAAAGCGGCACATCCGCCAGAGCCATCCGCGCGGCCACGCGCTCTTCCGCGATTGCTGCTGCCACGCCCGCAAGCCGGTCGCCGGAGCGGTCCGGCGTGGCGCGGGCGAGCAAGGTTTTCAGATCGTCGAAGACATATCGCGTTCCGCCAATGGTGTGGGCAAATGCCATAGCTGCGCCTGTTGCATTCTGTTGCGCCGGTTAGGGTTAGTGTTACATTGTCGCCACGTTTACGCGAGTATCAAATAGCCATTCTACGACAAGTAGTAACGCAGACTTGAATATCGCGATTGCGCGTCTGCTGAGAGCGCGGAGGGTTAAATCTAATATGAGAGAAGATATTACAATTTCTATTGTCAAAGGAGATATATGCCAGGTTGACTCAGAAGTGATGGTTCTCAAGTTTGCTCAGGCACATTATGGCGCTGACTCGATCGTAGCTGACATTTTGCGATCAAACGGTAAGCTGAGAAAAAGTTTGAAGCTCGCCGCAGGCGAAGTGGCTGAATTTGAAGGCACAAAGGGAATCACTGCTAATTGCATATTGTTTATTGGAACGCGCGCACTCGCAGACTTTTCATATCGTGATGTCGAAGAGTTTGGCTATAGAGCAGTACATGCCGTAACGCGCGAACGGCCACACGCTAGATCGATGTCGCTCACTTTTCATGGTCCGGGTTTTGGGTTGGACGAAGCTGAGGCCGGTCGCGCGCTAGTGACAGGAATAATCAATGCATTTCGCGGATATCGCGATCACAAAATTCGGAACATTTCGGTTGTCGAAATGAACGCCGCGCGCGTCCAAAGAGTGTCGCAAGTGCTTTCCGCGTTTCTTTCGTCAACTGATGTTGGAAGTGTTGTACAGGTCAGTCATACATCTTGGCGAATATCGGCTGACGAGGAAGTAAGCGCCTTCAATAAGGTCCGCCTATCTGGGGAGGTGAGCGTCGCTCAATCTCAGCGGCGTGGGTTCGGTTCCAGCCCCCATGTTTTTGTGGCCATGCCCTTCGCGAAGGAATTTGAAGATATTTACTACTATGGAATTCAAGGGCCTGTGCACGAGGCCAACTTCTTATGTGAGCGAGTTGATCAAATTAGCTTTGTTGGTGATATCCTCGAGAAAATAAAATCTAAAATTCGGTCGGCTAAATTGGTTATTGCTGATCTATCCGGGGCAAATCCAAATGTATATCTAGAAGTTGGATATGCTTGGGGGTTGGGCATTCCAACAATTCTCTTGTTGAAGAAAGATATGTCTCTCTTGTTTGATGTTAGGGGTCAGCGGTGTTTGATTTATGATGGAATTCGTGACCTTGAGCAGAAGTTGGCGACGGAATTGTCTACGCTAGTTGATTGACAACATTTGGCATTCTTCAAGCGCTTTTCTTCGCCAGCCACTGTTCGAGCCAATGGATGTTGTAATCGCCGTTCAGGATGTCCTGTTCGCGCACCAGCTTCTGGAACAGCGGGATCGTGGTCTCGATACCGCCGACGACGAGTTCATCCAGCGCACGGCGCAGCCGCATCAGGCATTCGTTGCGGTTCTTGCCATGCACGATCAGCTTGCCCGCCAGACTGTCGTAGTAAGGCGGAATGCGATAGCCGGTGTACATGTGGCTGTCGAAGCGCACACCAAGCCCGCCCGGCGCATGGAATTGCGTGATCGTTCCGGGCGAAGGGGTGAAGGTGAAGGCGTTCTCGGCGTTGATGCGGCATTCGATGGCGTGGCCTTCGAACACGATGTCCTTCTGGTCGAGTTCGAGCGGGCTGCCCGATGCCACGCGGATCTGCTCGCGCACAATGTCGATGCCGGTGATGGCTTCGGTGACGGGATGCTCCACCTGCAGGCGGGTGTTCATCTCGATGAAATAGAAGCGCCCATCCTCGAACAGGAATTCGATGGTACCGGCGCCAAGATAGCCGAGCTTGTTGAGCGCGCGGGTGACAACACCGCCAATCTCCTCGCGCTGTGCGGCGTTGAGGGCTGGCGATCCGGCTTCTTCCCAAACCTTCTGGTGGCGGCGCTGCAGCGAGCAGTCGCGTTCGCCCAGATGCAGCACCTTGCCATGCGAATCCGCCAGCACCTGCACTTCGATGTGGCGCGGCAGCTGCAGATATTTTTCCATGTACACTGCATCGTCGCCGAAGGCGGCCTTGGCTTCGCTGCGCGCGGTGGCCAGCGCCAGCGAGAGGTCGGATGGCTTCTGCGCCACCTTCATACCGCGTCCGCCGCCGCCTGCCGCCGCCTTGATGAGAACCGGATAGCCGATCTCTTCGGCGATGCGCGCGGCTTCGGTGTCGGATGTGACCCCGCCGTCGGAGCCGGGAACGGTCGGAATGCCCAGTTCCTTCACCGCCTGCTTGGCGGCGATCTTGTCGCCCATCAGGCGGATATGTTCGGGCGTCGGGCCGATGAAGGTGATGCCGTGCTCGCGCACGATCTCGGCGAAGCGCGCATTCTCCGACAGAAATCCGTAGCCGGGATGGATCGCTTCCGCGCCGGTGATTTCGCAGGCCGCGATGATCTGCGGAATATTCAGATAGCTCTGTCCTGCGGGCGGAGGGCCCACGCACACGCTCTCGTCGGCGAGGCGCACATGCATGCTTTCCGCGTCGGCGGTGGAATGGATCGCGACCGTGGAGATTCCCATCTCCTTGCAGGCGCGGTTGATGCGGAGCGCAATCTCTCCGCGATTGGCGATGAGGACTTTCTCGAACATCGCTTAGGAGATGACCAGAAGCGTTTGACCGAACTCGACCGGCTGCGCATCTGTAACGCAGATTTCCGAGACCTTGCCCGAACGCGGCGCGGTGATGGGATTCATCGTTTTCATCGCTTCTACGATGAGCAGCGTGTCGCCTTCCTTCACGGTATCGCCCACCTTCACGAAGGGCGGTGCGCCGGGCGAAGGCGAAACATACACGGTGCCGACCATCGGCGAGGTCACGCCGCCCTGTGCCGGGCCTTTCGGCGCGGCGGCTTCGGCGGGGGCTGCGGCGGCAGCGGCAGGTGCAACCGCGACAGGCGCGGCATGCATCACCGGCACGCCCTGACGGGCCACGCGCAGGCGGGTTCCGCCGGATTCCAGTTCGATTTCTGTGAGGCCGGTCTCGCTCAGCAGTTCAGCCAGCTCGCGGATGGCGGCGGAATCGATTCCGTAGGCCGACTTCGCTTTCGGCGCGTCGGCAGCTTTCGCGCCAAGTGGCTTAACGTCCTTCATGCTCATTTCTTCTTGTCCTTGAGAAGGGTGGCGAGCGCATCGACCGCCAGCAGATATCCCTGGTCTTTCAGACCGCAGATCACGCCGGTTGCGGCGGGGCTGACATAGGAGTGGTGGCGAAAGGGCTCGCGTGCATACGGGTTGGAGAGATGGACTTCGATGATGGGTTTGTCCAGTGCCTTGAGGGCGTCGTACAGCGCGACGGAGGTATGCGTGTAGGCAGCGGCATTCAGGATCACGGCAGAGGCGCCGGTGCGCGCTTCCTGCAGCCAGTCCACAAGTTCCGATTCCGCATTTGTCTGCCTGAAGGAAACGCCGAGCCCCCAGGACCCGGCGCGCGTCACCACGGCCTTCTCGATGTCTGCGAGTGTCGTGCGGCCATAGATTTCCGGCTCGCGCGTGCCCAGCAGGTTGAGGTTGGGGCCGTTCAGGACATATATCGGCAACAGCTTGGAAGGGGCCTTCGGGTTCTTGGCCACGGGCGCTCCGGGTATGGTCTCGGTCCGGCCTTATAATGGGCCTTCGCGCCCGCGAAAACCACAGGACGGCTAAGGGATATGGGAATTGCAGTTACCGTGAACGGGGAGGCCCGTCAGCTCGAAGCCCCCTTGAGCGTGGCCGCCCTTCTGGCCTCACTGGGCCTGGAACCGGCCAAGATCGCCGTGGAGCGCAATTTGGAGATCGTGCCCCGCTCCCTTTATGGCAGCGTCGTGGTGGGGGAGGGCGACCGTCTGGAGATCGTGCATTTCATTGGTGGCGGAAACGCCCCTGCTGAGCCGGTCATCGCCGACAAGCCCTTCACGGTTGCAGGCCGCACTTTCAAATCGCGGCTCATCATCGGCACCGGCAAGTTCAAGACCTATGAGGAAAATGCGCGCGCGCTGGAAGCCAGCGGCGCGGAGATCGTGACGGTGGCGGTGCGCCGCGTGAATCTCTCCGATCCGAGCCAGCCGAAGCTGATCGACTTCATCGATCCGAAGAAGGTGACCTATCTGCCGAACACCGCCGGCTGTTTCACCGGCGAAGATGCGGTGCGCACCTTGCGCCTTGCGCGCGAAGCGGGTGGCTGGACGCTGGTGAAGCTCGAAGTGCTTGGCGACCAGAAGATGCTCTTCCCCGACATGCTCGAAACGCTGCGTGCGACCGAGATGCTCACCAAGGAAGGCTTTCAGGTGATGGTCTATTGCAGCGACGATCCACTGATGGCCAAGCGTCTCGAAGACCTTGGCGCGGTGGCGATCATGCCGCTCGCATCGCCCATCGGGTCAGGGCTTGGCCTGCAAAGCACCGTGAACATCCGCATGATCATCGAAGATGCGAAAGTGCCGGTGATCGTGGATGCAGGCATCGGCACCGCATCGGACGCGGCAATCGCGATGGAGCTCGGTTGCGACGCGGTGATCTCCAACACCGGCATCGCGCAGGCAAAGAACCCGGTGATGATGGCATCCGCGATGAAGCACGCCGTGGAAGCCGGCAGGCTCGCCTATCTCGCCGGCCGCATGCCGAAGAAGCGCTATGCCGATCCCTCAAGTCCGCTGGCGGGATTGATTTAACACCTCACGCCAGAACGGCGGTGACGAATTCGAGCGCGGTTCGCACCTTCTCTGCAGCGAAGGCTTCGGAGATGTAGCTGTTCACGGTGTCCTGCCCCAGGTTGAGGCGCGCGGCGATTTCCTTGCGCGAAAGGCCCTTGCACAGCAGCCAGCTCACCATCACCCGGCGCGGCGAGCGTGCGCCATCGGCGAGGCGCCGTGCCAGATGGGCCTCGAACGGCAGATCCTGCTGGAAGCGCACGATCACGCGCCCCTCTGCCGTGCGGTCGTACTGAATCGTGAAGTCGCCCCAGAAACTGGAGCGGCGTTCCTGCAGCATCGGCGCGTTGTCTTGCATCGCAAGTGCGGTCTGCCGCACCGGATCGGCCAGCCGTTCAAGGCGGTCTTCGCCGCCGAATGGCATTCCGCCTGTGGCCGGTCGCGACAGCATCCAGAGCGATTGGTGGCCATCCTGATCGATGTGGATGATCTCGCCATCCATCCCCAGAATCATCAATCCCGCGCCAAGCGAGCGCGTGGAGGCGGAGATTTCCGTGCCCGGCTGAAAGGCCAATGTCGTGAGGTGGCCGATATCGGCGGCAACCGCGGCGTCGGTTTGGGAGAAGGCACCCAGGTCTGCCGAACGCATCAGAAGGTGACAGCCATGCGGCCGCTGACCGTCATGAACCACCGCATCGAGCACGTGGCGCGCGTTAATGCTGCCATATGTGATGGCGTAGTGCTCCGAAGCGTAGAATGCCGCGTTCTGATAGGGCAGCAGATAGCCGGCGACCGGGCCGGCCATCACGTTCTCCGTAAAACTCGGCCAGTTTCGAGGGTCGGCTTCCTGATACCGCTGGCAGGAGAGGACGACGTCCGCCGACAGGAAGTGTGCGTTCTCGCACCACGCATCCATCATCTCGCCCTTGGCATCGGACCAGAAGAAGCCAATGGTCGAGACAGCCAGAATGCGCCGCATGATGGCGGGCAATGCGCGTACGTAGAAGCGAAGGTCGAGACCGCTGGCGAGCAGCATGCCCAATGCCGCCATCGCGCCGCCGCGCTCGCCCCGATGGCGGCTTGCGGTGGTGAAGACGGTTTCGAGGGCTTCAGGGCTGGGAAACGAAGGGCGAGGCAAAACAGCTCGAGCGAATGGTATGACGCACGAGAGTAAAAATATCCTCGCCCGTTCACGCAAGAAAAAATTTCAGAGGGAACTTTTTCTGGTGAAGGCGTCCGTTCAGTCCGTCGCGTAATTCGCGCTGACCGTGCACTCGGTCTGGCCGGAGATTGACGTGTTGTGCTCGGCGGTCGAGGGATGGAACGTGCAGCCGCAGCTGCCGAAGCTCGTGACGTGGGCGTTCGATTTTCCGTAGCGCATGCCGTCGAGAACGGCAGCGGATTGCGCCTGGCTCTGGGCGGCGGCGCAGGCCTGCGCTTCGGTCGGACCGAAGCCGGTGCCGCTCACCGTGCCGGTGCCCGCGCATGCCGGAGCGGTCAGGGCGACGGTCGCGAGGAATGCGAAGGCAAGATGTTTCATCGGTGATCTCCAAATGCGTTGCGCGATCCTGCGCGCGCGCCGCACAGCGGCAACCCCCCATTTATGGTGAGATGACGAAGAGCGCCGCACAATGGATCGTCCTCCGGTTCAACCTGGAGACTCAATCATGCGCTCTGCGCTCAAACTGATTGCCGCCGGCTGCCTCACGCTCGCCGGGGTCAATGTCGATATGACAAATCCCATCCATCCCGTCAGCGAAGCGCAGGCGCAATCGCTGAATTGTGTCTATCCCACTGTGTCGAATGCGCAGGTCGTAATTCAGAACGGCTGCGGCGCCCCGATCTATTGGCGCGCGTGCGTGACCTACAGCACCGGGATGAAAGAGAGCTTTTCCGGTCCCGGCATCGATGCCGGCGATACGGGCGAATATGCGCCGCCGTCCGCGGCCTATGGTTCAAATTTCAGTGCCTATGTCCTCTCCTCGACCGATCCCGGTCAATTTCTCCGTTGTCCGTGATGCGGGGGATGCTCACCCATGGAAAGGCGGGCGCCGGTATCTTGGCGCTCGCCGCTCTCCTTTGCGCGTCGCCAGTGTTGGCAGATGGCCAGCAGACCAAAGAGAACGCCAACACGTTTCTCGGCATTCAGATGGTGCAGGGCGATTTCTATTTCACGCTCTATACCAATCGCGGATACTACACGGGAGAGGACGCCAAGGTGGAGATGGTCAGCGGCAGCGGTTGCCGGACAAATATTTCCGGACGCGATCGCCACGGCACGCCGAAGGCCCGCTACATCGATTGGACGCGTGTGGCGAGCGTGATCCGTACGGACAAGGGCTTCGAAATCGTGGGCGGCGTAACAGGGCTGAATGATGCGCCGGTGAATTCGCCGGAATTCGAGAGCCGGGTCGATTATGAAATGATGGGGCGCGTGATAAGCGCGCTCGAATTCCTGCACAAGAGCTGCAACAGCTCCGGCAATCTTGGCTTTTGACCGGCGTCCGCGCTTGAATTCCGCCGCGCGCATCCCGACATAGATTCATTCGCCGTTTTCCGGTGCGCGGTAAACCTATTTCGAAGGAGGGTCTCCCCCTCCCTCTCCCCTGAAAAGGGCATTTTTGGAAAACGGCTAGCGCGCTGAAATTGCAGCGTTATCGGCGAAAATTCATATTGGGAGGCGTGGATAACTTCAGGACCGGAGCGGTTGCACGGAAATTTTGTGAGCTTGAATTGCGTTTTGTTGAACGTGCCGAATGCGCGTTCAAACGCATTTCCTGATCGGACTGCGAAGACTTCAGCCCTTCGTCAGGTCTTTCAGCTCTTCTTCCGTCAGCGCACCGGAGCGGACCTTGCCGTCGATGATGAAGGTGGGCGTGCCATCAATTTTGGCCTGGTCTGCCAATTTGTGGGCGGCATCGATGGCGTGTTGCACCTCTGGGGTGTTCATGTCTGCCGCGAGCCTCTTGACGTCGAGGCCAGCCTTTTGGGCAGCCTCCGTCACGCGTTCAGCGGTGATGAGTCCTTCCATTTCCATCAGCGCGAAATGGAATTCGAGATATTTTCCCTGTTTGCGTGCCGCAATGGCCGCCTTCGCCGCAGCGACGGATTCAGGTCCCTTGATGGCCCATTCGATGAAGGCGTAACGGGTATCTTTGTGCGCGGCCATATACTTCTTGATGGCCGGAACAGATGCACGGCAATAGGGGCAATTGTAGTCGAAGAATTCGACCATCGTGTTCTTGGCGTTCTCGGGGCCTTCAACGTAAGCGATCTTCGGATCAAAGAAGGCCTTGAGACCAACTTTCCGGATCGCATCCTGCCTTTCGGCTTCCTGTGCTTCTGCCTGCTCCTGCATGAGCTTGTTGTTCATGACGATGAGCATCTCAGGATGTGCAACGAGATAATCGCGCACCATCTCGCCGCCCGGGCCTTTTGCGCCGAGAAATCCGAGATTGCCGCTGACGGCCAGGCCGTAGAGGGCGCCCACTGTGAGAACAGCGCCCGCGATACCGCCCACGAGGCCATGAAGCCAGCTATTGTTCATTGTGTCCCCCAGGAAATATCAGCGCCGGTCACGGGCCTGCGCGGTGGCGATGGAAAGTATGTCGTTTGCGCGCTGCCATTCGGCGGAACCCTTGGTGAGGCCGCGCTGCGCGCGCATGGCAAACTGCATGGCGCCGCCCATATTGCCGATGCTGTAGTGTTGCTCGGCCGTGGAAAGGTCCGCCATCGGAATATTACCGAGCCGGGCATAGGCCTGCGACATGAGATACCAGGCGAAAGGGTTGTCGTCTTCCTGCAGCACCGCGACTTTCAGGTTGGAAAGGGCGGCCTGCGCCAGATTTCCTCGCTCAAAGGCAACTTGCGCGGACGCGAGCGCCACCCGAAGCAGTGGGGCGTCTGGCAATGCATCAACCGCCTTCTGATACGGTGCAATGCCTTTTTCCGGTTGCGAGAGATCCACATAGATCTGCCCGAGCATTTCCTGAAAATAAGGATTGTTCGGCTCCTGCGCGATCAGGCTGTTCACTTCCTTCAGCGCCATCGCAATATCCGGCTTGCGGAAATACGCCATGGCACGGGCGTAACGTGCTTCTTCGCTGGTGTCGGAAGCAGGATAGCGGTTCAGGACGTCCTGCACACCGGACAGATACCCTGCGAGCTTCGCCTGTACCATGCGGTACTCGTGCATGGCTTCCGGACTGTCTTTCACATCCTTGTAGGGAGAAGCCTCGATACGATCTTCAAGGCTGGAGATGCGTTCGCGCGAGGCCGGATGGTCGCTGATGAAATCATGGCCATAGAATGCGCTCATGGCTTCTTCATCGGCGAGGCGCTGGAAGACCGCGGCCATGCCGCGGCCCGATTGATGCGTACGTTCCAGATAGGTCATGCCCATCTGATCGGCAGTAGCTTCCTGCGAGCGGCTGAATTGAAGGTATTGCGCCTGGGCAAATTGCTGTCCGCCCATGAGGATGGCCATGCCGGCATTCCCGCCGCCCATCGCCATCGCCACAATGCCAAGCGCCATGGAGACCAGAACTGGAATCGCCGCAGTACGCATGGCGCTGGATTTGGTCGAGAGGTGCCCGCCAGCCATATGTCCGGTTTCGTGTGCGAGGACGCCGATAAGCTCGTTTGGCGTCTTCGTCTGCAGGAACAGGCCCGTATGGATGAAGATGTTCTGACCTTCGGCAACGAATGCATTTAGCGAAGCATCGTTCACGAGGTAGATGTGCACGGCATTGGGGTCGATGCCAGCAACTTTCAACAACGGTTCTTCGTAGCTCTTGAGGAGACGTTCGATTTCGGTATCGCGAAGCAGTGCTATGCCGCCTTGGGCTGCCGCGGGCTGAACTGTGGCCGTGAACGCCATGACCAGTGCCAGCGAAAGCGACAGAAGGCGGTTCAGCAGAGATATGTTTGTGGTGTTGAAGACGCGCCGCGACGGGTTGCAAAAACGCAAGGTTTGACCTCTCCTTTACCCCGCACTCGCGCCCCGGATCAGGACCCTAAGTGCGCTGCTTTTCCGCGTCAACGCGCCATGGCGTGCGGCGCATTCCGAACACTCAACTTAATGAGTATCGCATGTTTCGCCCTCAGTTTGCCATGTTTGCAGCCGGTTTGGTTATCGGCCTTACAGTTCTGTCATGCGGCCCGGCAGCTGCGGGGCTCTTTGGGAGTGACGATGTATCTCGGCGTGGTCTGGTCGTGGGTGATGAACCCAGCGCGGTTCGGGTGGCAGCGAAAATTCTGGGGCAGGGGGGCTCTGCTGTCGACGCGGCCGCAGCCATGTATTTTGCGCTGTCGGTGACCTACCCGGTCGCTGCGGGGCTGGGCGGTGGCGGAATCTGTGTCGTACGTGACGCGCAGAGCGGACGATCGACTGTTTACGATTTCTTGCCACGTGCAGCGGCAGCCGGTGGCGATTTTGCGGTTCCCGGCAATGTCCGCGGGTTTGCGCTCATGCAGAACGCATTCGGCGTATTGCCATGGGCCCGGGTAGTTGTTCCAGCAGAAGGGCTGGCAGCAGCAGGATTTCCCATTTCCCGCGCGTTGGCGCTGCGGCTGCGTAGCGGCCTTTCGACAGTCAGGCTCGATGCGTCGCTCGCGGCGCAATTCCTGGATGAGTCAGGTGAGCCACAGCAGGAAGGAACAGTGATATCGAACCGGCTGCTCGCGACGACATTGGGAGAGATTCGCCAACGCGGTCCTGAGGCATTCTATCGGGGCGGTATCGCGCAAAAGGTATCCGAATATTCCATCGCGCAAGGCGGTGCGATCAGCTTGAATGACCTATCAGCCTATCGCGCGGGCGAAAGTGATCCGCATGTGCTAAACTTCGGGACGTTGCGTGTTTATCTACCTTCCATGAGACTTGGTGCAGGCACGTTCTCTGCCACGCTGGTTTCGCTTCTCGTCGGTGGTGATGGTAACCCCAGCATTGAACCCAATGCGGCGGGCAAGGCGCTGGTGGAAGCGATGAAATCCTTCAACGTCTCCGAAATACCCAAGGATATGGGGTCGACAGGTTTTGCTGTCCTGGACAAGCGCGGTCAGGCGGTAAGCTGCGCGGTGACGATGAATGGTGCATTTGGATCTGGACGTACAGTGGAAGGCACTGCTGTGACCTTGGCGAAGTCGCCGGCAGGTCAAGTTGCCGGGCTTTCGCCAGCATTCCTGACGACAATGATCGCGACAACACGCGACGATGCATTGGTGCTTTCCGGCGTGGGGGCCGGAGGCCCGAATGCATCTGCGTCCATCGCCAATACTCTGTTGCGGCTGGCACGTGGCGAACGGGTGGCGCGTCCCGGCGACTTCCTTTCGACGGGCGCGGCGCCCTACGAGACGCAAAATGCGGTGCTGTGCAACGAAGGTGGCTGTGCTGCATTTGCAGATCCCGATGCGGACGGCATCGCGGCCAGTGAGGGGCAATAGTCAGAGCCGTGTCGTCAATGAACATCAGATCAAGTTCGAACGCCTCAATTGAAAGGCTGTAAAACCCCAGTATTTGTTCTCCGTCCGAAGCAAGGAACATCTGGTCACGCATCACCTGATCGGTTCCGATATCGTAGCCTTCCAAGATGGCTTGATAGTCACCCGCATAGGCTTTCGATGCGTGCATCAGCACGTTCAGGGCGCAAACATCTGAAATGCTTGCGCGCCTGATCGCATAACTCATTCCGAGCGGAAGGTGCGTTGCCACCAACCCTTACGTGAAGGCTGAGGCGGTGCCGCAGTTTCGGCGGACGAGGGGACAGGAACCGCAGGCTCCTTCGCCGGAGCCTTGATAGGTTCGGGTTTTGGGATTTCTGCGGAGACTTTGACCTCTTCCTTCGCGGGCACGGCCTGCTCTGCAGAAGTCAACGACCACATCGGTTCGGAAGGGGCATTTGGTGCGACCGGCGCTACTTCCAACGTTGTCTTGGGCGTATCCAGAACGCTTTCCTCTGCCGCATCCAGATCGCGCACGCTATCGTCAACGGGCACACCCTCGAGCTGAGGTTGATCGAATCCGCCATCTTCACGGCGCCCACCCCCACGACGTCCCCGACGCCGGCGTTTGCGTCGCCGTCCTTCGCCATCTGCTCTGGATTCAGCACCACTCTCATGTACGTCATCAGTGCTTACATCGCTGTTCTGAGCGGCGGCATCATAGACACCCGGCGTGGTATCAATCTCATCGGCAGATTCAAAGCTGTAGCGGTCCTCGACAGGGCGTTGTTGCGATTTCGGTTGCACTTGCTGTCCCGGCAATGGTGCTTCCTCGCTGAACTGCTGCGTCTCGTCACGCTCGCGCCCGCGACCACCGCGGCGTCGACGGCGCCTGCGACGGCGTCCGCCATTTTCGCCATCGCCTGGAGGCGCGACGTGGCGGACTTCTTCATTTTCGTCAGTTTCCTCGACATCCTCTGAAAGTTCGGCAGGAACTTCTGCGTCAATGATTTCTGGTTCCAGGAGGACGGCATCAACCGTGACGGCAACTTTCACACGGTCTTCCGGAGATCGGGCCTGGGTGCGGTCAATTTCAAAATTGCCGGCCGTTTGTTCATCGTCGGGCGCGAAGATAACGGAGATTGCGTAGTCACTTTCAATTCGCGCGATTTCTTTGCGTTTCTGATTGAGCGTGTAGACAGCGACGTCAGGGGCAACGCGCACGGTGACGGCTGCTGCGCGCTGGCGTTGCGCTTCTTCCTCGAGGCCGCGAAGTACACGCAGCGCCGTGGATTCAACGGAGCGTACAATGCCTTGCCCCTCGCAATGCGGGCAGGGAATCGTGGAACCGGCGATCACCCCTGCACGCAAGCGTTGGCGTGACATCTCCAGCAGACCGAACTGGCTGATCTTGCCGATCTGAATGCGCGCGCGATCATTTTTCACCGCGTCTCGCAGTCGCTTTTCGACGGACCGATCGTTGCGTCCATCTTCCATGTCGATAAAATCAATGACAATCAGGCCCGCCAGGTCGCGCAATCTAAGCTGGCGAGCGATTTCATCGGCTGCTTCCAAGTTTGTCTTGTACGCGGTGTCTTCAATATTGTGTTCCCGCGTCGCTCGCCCCGAGTTGACGTCAATGGCAACCAGCGCTTCGGTCTGATTGATGACGATGTACCCGCCGGACTTCAGAGTTACCGTATTCGAGAACATGGCATCGAGCTGGGCCTCGATGTGCATGCGCTGAAAGAGTGGAACAGGTTCCTTATACTGCTTTACGTTTTTTGCATGACTCGGCATGAGCATGCGCATGAAATCCTTGGCATTGCGGTAGCCATCGTCCCCTTCGACCTGAATTTCCGCGACATCTTTGTTGTAAAGGTCACGGATGGCGCGTTTGATCAGGTCGCCCTCTTCATAAACGCATGCCGGCGCATTCGATTGCAAAGTTAGTTCGCGAATCGTATCCCACATGCGCAGCAGGTATTCATAGTCACGCTTGATCTCGAGCTTGGTACGGTTTTCACCCGCAGTGCGAATAATGAGGCCCATGCCTTCCGGAAGCTCGAGCGCTGCGGCGGCAGATTTCAGGCGCTTGCGGTCCGCCGCATTGGTAATTTTGCGGGAGATACCGCCGCCGCGTGGTGTGTTGGGCATCAGCACGCAATAGCGCCCTGCAAGCGAAAGGTAGGTTGTGAGTGCAGCGCCTTTGTTGCCGCGCTCTTCCTTCACGACTTGAACCAGAATTATCTGGCGGCGTTTGATCACTTCCTGAATTTTGTAGTGTCGACGGCGCGGCGAACGCTGGCGCGGGCGAGGGGCGCGCAGGGCCTGTGCGGGCTGCGCGGCAGGTTCGGTATCGCCGGCGCCTTCTGCGACTTCAATCCCGTCGTTCTCATCGGTATCTTCGCCGTCGTCAGAGGTGGTCTCAGCCGTTCCGTTAACTTCGCTATGGTGTTCAGCTGGGTTGTCGGCGCTATCAATTTCGTCAAATGTCGAGCCGTCTACTTCGGAATCGCTTCCGGAAGGCGCTTCGGCACTGGTTGCTTCGTCTGCTTCCCCGACAATTTCCTCATCTTCATCCATATCAGTTGACAGATTTGGCTCGGATGAAGGACTGTCGGTCTCGACGGCTTCGAAGTCGTCATCGCCTCTACGGCGCGCTTCAGCTTCCTGCTCGGCGAGAAGTGCGAGCCGATCAGCGACGGGAATCTGGTAGTAGTCCGGGTGAATTTCCGAGAATGCAAGGAAACCCTGGCGGTTGCCGCCATATTCCACAAAAGCCGCTTGGAGCGAGGGCTCCACGCGCGTCACCTTTGCGAGATAAATGTTTCCCTTGAGCGGCCGCTTGGATGCCGCTTCAAAGTCAAACTCCTCGACCTTCTGTCCATCGAGAACCACGACGCGGGTCTCTTCCCGGTGACTCGCGTCGATGAGCATGCGTTTGGGCATAGAATTCTCCATGCGGCCGGCCGCGCGCACGGCCTTGCGCCGAGGCGCAGACTCGCAACAGGCAGGGTGAGGGCCGCTTTGTGGGGTGGGGGCGCCGCTGAGCCGCCTGCGGCTGGGCCGCTGGCATCTTCTCTTCAGGCTGGGCGGTCGCTTTCATTCAAATCACAAAAAGAGGTGGCAGGGCCGTCTGGCCCATCCTGCGGCTGCCGTACTTGCCAGTGTTCCCGCGCTTTCCGGGGCTTTCGCCGTCCGGGCCATCCAACCCGCAAATCAAGGGGGGTGGCAGGCACAATCGCTGGTGGCCGAGGGCCGAAGCAGGATAACGTCTTTTAGGTAGCCCTGCTGCGCGCGGCAAGAGTTCGGCGGCAATTCATTTTTGGGCTCGAATTGGCTAACGCATCGTAAACGAATTGCCGGGCAAGGTGGGCCGCTCGCAGGAGACAGGGCTTGGGGCTTCCATGAAGCGGCTATGGTTCGTTTTGGGCGTCGCTTTGGCGACCGGGGTTCCGGCGCTGGCCCAAACGCCTGTGCCATCGCAGCGGCCAGATGGCCAAAATGCACATAATTCGGCTCCCGCGCCTGGAAAACCCCAGCAAGCCTCCCCCTTGGACGACCGTGTGCGCCTGGATCTGGAAGCCCTCATCGGCACCAGCAAGCCTCAGTCTCTGCCCGTCGTCATGGGCGCGCGGCTCGGCGAACATGCTGACCGCACCCGGTTCGTCATTGAGCTCTCCGATCCCGTGAAATTCCGGATGTTCACGCTGGCCAATCCGAATCGTGTGGTTCTCGATCTGCCTGATGTGCTTTGGCGCATTCAGGGCGGACCACAGAAACCCTCAGGTACAGGGGCGGTGAAGGCCTATCGCTATGGCCAATTTAGGCCCGGGAATGCCCGGTTTGTCATTGACTTGAACATGCCTGTGAACGTCGCTGAGCCCCTGGTGCTGCCGCCGCAGGATGGGTACGGCTATCGCGTTGTCATCGATCTTTTCCCCTCCACTCAGGCGGCTTATGAAAAGAAGTCTGGCTGGCCGGCAGATTTGCGGCCCAAGGCCCCCGTGGTTTCAGCTATTCCTTCCGCGCCGAAGTCGGAGGGTGCAAAGCGGGTGATTGTGATAGATGCCGGGCATGGCGGGCTTGATTCTGGTACCGTTGGCGTTGATGGCACGCAAGAAAAGGATGTCGTACTGGCTGTTGCCAAGCGTCTTGGCAAGGAACTCCAACGGCGCGGATACATCACTTATCTGACGCGCGATACAGATGTGTTCATCCCGCTCTACAGCCGCACGCCGCTCGCCCACGCCAAACGGGCCGATCTGTTTGTTTCACTACACGCCGATTCCAATCCGAACCCCAGTGTTTCGGGGGCATCGATTTATACGCTTTCGGAGAAGGGATCGGACCGGGAGGCTGCTGCGCTGGCGCAAAAGGAAAACCAATCCGATATCATCGCGGGCGTGGATCTGACCGGTGACAACAGTTCTGTCGCTTCGATCCTTATTGATCTGGCGCAGCGCGATACCATGAACAAGTCGTCACGGTTCGCCGAGGCCGTGCTCTCGAAGCTCAAAAACGCGACGGACATATTGCCGCGCGAGCCGCACCGCTCTGCAGCGTTCGTTGTGCTCAAATCTCCAGACGTGCCGGCCGTGCTCATTGAGCTTGGTTATTTGTCCAATGCTCGAGATTGCGCCCGCATGGGCACAGATGCGTGGCGAAGCGGCGTTGCCTCAAGTATCGCCGATGCCGTAGACGGGCATTTCGAGTCGGTAACCGCAGCGGCAGGACCTTCCCAGTCGGCATCACCCTGACCGTGACGGCTCGCCTCGCTGCGGTCATAATAGGCAGGCACATTCCCGGCACAAAAGGGGCGTAAAGGCGTATGAACTGGGATTTTCTGAAGGATCGCCGCCGCGTTCTGTATCTGGCAGGACTGGGTGGGGTTGGCGTACTACTGGCGGGCGTTCTGGCGGTCGTTGGTTATGTGATCGCTATTTCTAGCGATCTCCCAAGTGTCGAGGCCCTAAAGAACTACGAGCCGCCGGTCACCACGCGCGTCTATGCCGGGGACGGCACGCTATTGGGCGAATACGCCCGTGAACGCCGCATCTTCGTGCCAATCACCTTCGTACCGAAGCTGGTGACCGAGGCCTTCACATCAGCGGAAGACAAGAATTTCTATAACCACCCGGGCATTGACCCGAGCGGCATCATGCGCGCCGCAGTCAAGGACGTCTTCTATCTGATCGAAGGGCGAAGGCTGGAAGGTGCATCGACTATCACCCAACAGGTGGCCAAGAACTTTCTGCTCAACAGTGAAGTGAAATTCTCGCGCAAGGTCCGTGAAGCCATATTGGCTGTTCGTATCGACGCTACTTATCCGAAGGATAAGATCCTGGAGCTTTATCTCAATGAGATATTTCTGGGTGAGAACTCCTATGGTGTTGCCGCTGCAGCGCTGAACTATTTTGGCAAGTCGCTCGACGAGTTGACGATCGCAGAGGCCGCATATCTTGCAGCCTTGCCAAAGGCCCCCAGCAATTACAGCGCACGCACACGATATAAAGCCGCGCTCGAGCGCAGAAATTGGGTGATCGGCCAAATGGCCGATAACGGCTACATAACCGATGAGCAGGCCAGAGACGCAATCGCCACGCCGTTGGTGACGCAAGCACGTCCTCTGGGCATACAGGCAGAAGACGCCGACTATTTCGTGGAAGAAATTCGCCGCATTCTTTATCAAAAGTACGGCGAACATGCACTCTATGATGGCGGCCTTCAGGTACGTTCAACACTTGATACGCGGCTGCAAAACATTGCGGTAAATGCATTGCGTGCAGGTCTTGTGCGTTACGATCATCGTCATGGCTGGCGCGGCGCAACCAATACTGTCGATATCAACGGCGATTGGAAGGCTGTTCTTGCTGCGGCAGGAAATCAATCGGGCATCGAAACGTGGCGTATTGCGGCTGTCCTCGGCTTCGGTTCAGACAAGTCTGTAAAAATCGGCCTTGCCAATGGCGCGCGCGCGTCAATTCCCTTCAGCGAACTGGCGTGGGCCAAGAAAGCGCTCAAAGACGGATACACCGGTGCGTCTCCTGTCTCGCCGCAAGAAGTCGTAAAGCCGGGCGACGTGGTTTATGTGGAGCCGGTTGATGGCAAGGGCCACTATGGCCTTCGTCAGATACCGAAAGTGAATGGAGCGATCGTAGCCATTGATCCGCACACGGGACGAGTGCTAGCGCTCTCCGGGGGGTTCAGCTTTGCATCGAGCCAATTCGATCGCGCCATGCAGGCCAAACGCCAGCCTGGATCAGCATTCAAGCCGTTCGTTTTTGCTGCAGCACTCGACAATGGCTACACACCTTCAAGTCTGGTGGAGGACGGACCATTCTCCGCACCACAGGGACCGGGACTTCCAATGTGGACGCCAAAGAACTTTGAAAAGAGTTTTCTTGGCCCGATTACCTTGAGACGAACATTGGTGTTGTCGCGAAACCTTGCGACGATCCGTCTGGCATCACAGGTCGGCATGCCCGTGATTGTACCCTATCCAGTCAAGATGGGTGTGTATGATCATCTCGACCCATTTCTTTCCAATGCCATCGGCGCAGCGGAAACGACTCTCGTGCGGCTGACACTTGGCTATGCGGAATTCGTGAACGGCGGGCGCAAATTGAGCGCGTCTCTCGTTGACCGAATTCAGGATCGGCAGGGCAAAACAATCTATCGGCATGACGGGCGCGATTGTTCATCATGCAATCAGCCGAACTGGCATAATCAACCCGAACCGCTGCTGGAGGACCCGCGTGAGCAGATCCTCGATCCGCGAACAGCTTATCAGGTGGTTTCGATGATGCAGGGCGTTGTGCAATACGGCACGGGCGCTTCGATTGCAGTCATCAAGAAGCCGCTTGCTGGGAAGACGGGTACGTCCAATGATGCGAAGGATACATGGTTTGTCGGCTTCTCGCCGGACCTCGTTTGTGGCGTGTTCGTGGGCTACGACGAGCCTGTGTCGCTTGGGCATCATGAGCAGGGCGCAACGGTTGCAGCCCCCGTATTTCGCGATTTTATGAAAGATGCCTTGGTAGATGCATTGCCTACCCCGTTCCGGGTTCCAGCGGGCATTTCCTTCGTGCGCGTGAACCGGATCACTGGGCAACCAACTGGGGAGGGTGATCCGATGGGAATTGATGAAGCCTTCAAGCCCGGCACGGAGCCGGGTGTGGCGCAGGGGCCAATCGATGACACAATAACCGACCGGTCGGGCCCCGGTAGCGATGTGGGCGAGGGGACTGGCGGTCTGTACTGATTTTCGGGGTTTCGCGACATCGTTCACGAAAATCTGAGAATACAATGGACCGTATTGGGTTGGTGACAATCGGTAATCCGGGGATACTTTGGGCTGGAACAAGGACCGGAGGCACTTCAATGCGGCAACTCAAACTGGCAGTTGGCTTCATGCTGGCGGCACTAGTTGGTTCAGCGGGCCCTGCGACGGCTGATTCGATGACGCCGGCGCATTTGGATCGTTCAAAGCCTTTGTCTGCGCCAGTCTATCCCGATCGTGCGCAAACTTACGGAATGGAAGGCACAGTAACTGTCGAAGTGTACGTAAACTCCCGGGGCAGGGTAAAAAATGCGCGCATCAAGAGATCGAGTGGGTTTAACGATCTCGATTTGGCAGCCGTTGAAGCGGTTATGAATTGGCCCTTCGTGCCTGCGACGAAGGAGGGTAGCCCAGAAGCCGACTGGGCCAGCGTGGACGTGGTATACAAGCTTCCGAAGGCGGCCCCGGCGTCCGAAACCAAGAATTAGGTTTGAGCAGACTTTACATTCCAGGTGCCCGCCGCCATATCGGGACGCAAGAAGGATAACTTCATGCGCCCCGAGATTGTTCGCACCATGGATGAAATACAGCAGGCACTCGTTCTGCTGAGGAGGCATCTTTGACTGGGATGCCGCCATTCGTCGTCTCGATGAATTGAACGCGAAAGCCGAGGACCCCAAGCTTTGGGACAAACCTCAGGAAGCTCAATCGCTGATGCGGGAGCGTCAACGATTGGAAGTTTCCGTCTCGGGTTTGCGAAAGCTTGACACCGAATTCGCCGACGCTGTCGGCCTGCTCGAAATGGCCGAGGCTGAAAATGATTCAGCCATGATTGCCGACGCTGAAAAATCCATTGTCTCGCTCGCACTGCGAGCCGAGGAATTGAAGCTTGAATCGATGCTTTCGGGTGAAGCAGACGCAAACGACACCTATCTTGAAGTTCATGCTGGTGCGGGCGGCACCGAAAGTCAGGATTGGGCCGAGATGCTCTTCCGCATGTATACGCGCTGGGCGGAGCGCAAAGGGTACAAGCTGCAGCTCATTGAAGAGAGTGAAGGTGAGGGGGCGGGCATCAAATCGGCCACGCTTCTCGTGAAAGGTCACAACGCATATGGCTGGCTTAAGACGGAAGCTGGCGTCCATCGCCTTGTGCGTATTTCACCCTATGATGCCAATGCGCGGCGTCATACGAGCTTTTCAAGTGTGACAGTCTACCCGGTAATCGATCAGTCCATCGAAATCGACATTCCCGAGAAAGACGTGCGCATCGACGTCTATCGTGCCTCGGGGGCTGGCGGGCAGCATGTCAACAAAACCGAGAGCGCAGTGCGCATCACGCATACGCCTACAGGCATTGTGGTGGCATGTCAGACGGAACGTTCCCAGCACCAGAATCGTGCGGTGTGCTGGGACATGCTCCGCTCAAAGCTCTACGAAATTGAGTTGGAGAAAAAGAAAGCCGAAACCGGCGCTTTCATAGGCGAGAAAAGCGACATTGGCTGGGGCCATCAAATCCGTTCGTACGTTCTTCAGCCCTATCAGCTTGTGAAAGATTTGCGAACCGGCGTGGAAAGCCGCGAACCGGATGCAGTGCTGGATGGTGCGCTTGATCCCTTTATGCAAGCCGCTTTGGCACAGGAAATCGGTGGCAAGCCGAAAGAAACAATTGCCGATTTGGACTGAGAGTTGAAACGTAAGAGTCCGCGCTGGTTACAGCGCGGGCTCTGCTATGCGATCCTGAGCGCTGTCAGGCGCCGGATTTGAGCGGTGCGAAAGTGGCTGCCGGACGTGGCGCGGCAGGTGCGGCAGGCTCTGCCGGTTTTGGCGCAGGCGGGGCAATATTCGGTGCGGGCGCTGTGGATTTCGGCGCGATTGCCGTGCGAATTTCTTCGGCGAGCGGATTGTCTGAGTGGCGACAATTCCCTTCAAAGAATGCCCCGGTCTCGACAGCGAATGCTTCGTGCAGGATATTGCCTTCGACGTGGCAGGTGGAAGCCAGCAGCACTTTGCGGGCGCGAATACTGCCGCTGATGCGGCCACGAACCGTCACATCTTCGGCAACGATGTCGCCCTGAATGAACGCCTTGTCCCCAATCACCAGGCCGCCGGAGTTCACGTCGCCCTCTACGCGGCCGTCGATCTGAATGTCTCCGGTGGAAGTCAGAGTGCCATGCACGACGAGATCGGCGCTTATGATGGACGGTGCAGAGGAGCGCCCGCGGACCTGCTGCTTGGATGCCTGCGGTACGGGAGGAATCTCGGCACGCGGCGTACTCTTACTCTTACTTGAAAACATGACGTCCAGCCTCGATGAACCTGCTCGGATCTCTCACGACATTGGCCAGCCATATCTCGTAGTGGACATGGGGACCGGTGCTGCGCCCGGTGGATCCGAGTTTCCCAACGGGCGTGCCTTTTGAAACTTTAGCACCGACCTTAACAAGAATAGATGAAAGATGCCCGTAACGGGTGCGGATTCCGAAACCATGGTCAATTTCGACCATGTTGCCGTATCCCCCGCGAGGACCCGCAAACACAACTGTGCCGGGCGCAGTACAACGTACGGCTGAACCCCATGGGCCACCCCAGTCGATTCCGGGGTGAAATGCAACATGGTGGGTAAATGGATCAACACGGGCACCAAAATCGCTGGTTTCCTCATATTCAGGTCCGTGGACCGGCGTTGTAAGCGGAACGCGGCGCAGGATACCAAAGAGCGAGTCCAGTTCCTTGGCGTGGGCGCTGGCGTTGGCAAATGCCATGTTGAATGACCCGTCCGACACACCCTCAATTCGCGCCCTGTCGAGCGGGATGAGTGGACCGCCGATAGCAGCATCGACGCGCTGCTCCACCGCATCAGAGGAAATGCCAACCCGATTGAACAGATTCCGCACCTGATTGATGGAATTGGAAAGTTCACGGTCGACCCCAACCAACAACGCCGTCTGTTGGGCGCTCAAATGGGTGATACGGATCCGCTGGGCCTCCATGGCCCGGAAAGCTGGCTCGTTTGGTATCTTACCTGAGTAGGCAGGTTTCTTTTCTTCGCGATGAAAGAAGGCGCCGGCGAGCCTCCCAACGGCGTCATCAAGGAAACTGGCGCGCGTTGGGCGCGCGGTGCGCGGCTGGGGGGCCTGATTTTGCGGCATGACATTCAACTCGGAGCTGCCGCCAGTGTTCATATCGCTGCTGGTGTCTGGACCGTCCGAACCGATGCTGTCGCTGGCAACACCGCTGCGATCATTGGACGGTACCGGCACCGCGGCTGGGGTGGTTTGCTGCTGCGTCGCAGCAGTACCGCCTAGGCTAGTAAAAGTAGCATCAACCGCTTGCTTGCTGCGAAGCAGGCGCGCGACGGCAGCCTGCTTGGCTTCCAGTTCGTCGGCAGTGGCAGTGAATTTGTCTTCCGCGGCGACCAAAGCGCCGTTCAGTTCATCATACGAAAGCTGCAGATCGGCTACCCGGTTCTCGTACGTAGTCTGCATCTGCTGATAGCGGTGATCCTTCGAGGCGATAATGCGATCTTTGAAAATCACATTGACTGAAGCAAATGCGACCCAGCCCAGAAAAATGAGGCACAGCCCTGCCATCGTAGCCTGAAGAGTCGGGCCGAACGTGAAGAATTGCACCCGCCCATCGCTGCGGATGTAAATTTGACGCTCTGGAAAGGTCGTGTGGAGCCACGCCCAAGCACGCTCAATGAGCGTTTCCGTCATACCGGAACTTCCCTTTTCGGCGTCTTTCGCGCCAACCCCAGAAGTCGGCATTTCACCTAATTCTGGACGCGTAATCAACCTCTTAGCCCAGAAAAATGAGGTAGAGGTTAATGTTGGCCCGAAGGGTCTTTTGGGGCGGGTCAAAGGGCTTTTGCCGCGACGAGCACGGCCTCCACATGCCCCGGCACCTTCACCTTGCGCCAAATGTTCCTAATGACTCCCTTGCCATCCACCAGAAAGGTTGCCCGTTCCATTCCCATGTATTTCCGCCCGTAGAGGCTCTTCTCAACCCAGACTCCGTAGGCTTCTGCCGTCTTGATGTCCGGATCAGAGGCCAAGGCGATCTTGAGCTTGTGCTTTGATTTGAACCTATCGTGGCTGGCGGCTCCATCCCTCGATACCCCGACGACCACGATCCCAAGGGCATCGAATTTCCTCTTGGCGTCTGAGAAGGCAATTGCTTCCTTGGTACAACCAGAGGTGTCATCTTTAGGGTAGAAATAGAGGACGAAAGGCGAACCCTTCAGGGCTGAGGATGAGATGGTGGCACCGCCGTCACCTGCCATCTTGAATGCAGGAGCCCGGTCTCCGGGCGCGAGCTCGTCGGCCATTCATAACTCCGCAATCGGGGATGAGGCTTTATCCCTCTGGCGTTTACCAGCGACAGAGGATAGGCGATAGGCCGATGCGCGATCCGACGCAAGAGGCCGGCGGCCGGGCCATGAGCCTCCAAAGGGTTAGCCACAATTTTCGGCTCTGGTACGCCAGAGCCCTTCATGGAATCCGGCGCGCTTTGCGTCGCCTGAACATCCGTGCGCATCACGTTCGCCGGGGCGGTCTGGTGGCCGCGGGGGTTGGCGCTGCTGCGATATTCTTTCTTGTCGGGGCAGTTCTGCGACTTCTGGTCGGACCTATCTCACTTGGGCCGCTGAAGGGCGAAATTTCCAATTCTCTCGAACGCACGCTTCCAGGCATCGCGGTCAGGTTCGATGATGCGGCGCTCGAATGGTCACGTGACGAGGGCAAACTCAATCTGGTCATTCTGGGCGCGCGCGTGTTCGGTGCCGATCAACGCATCATCGCTCAAGCTCCCAAGGCCGAAATCGTGGTCTCAGCCTCTGCGCTGCTTCAGGGCAGCTTAGAGGTTCGCAGCATCGCGCTGGTCGGCGTGCAGTTGACCATGGTGCGTACCCAAAGCGGCGGACTACGCCTCGGGGTAGAAGGAGACAAGAACCAGACGGATGTGCTGCAGAGAATTCGCGAGGCACTTTCAAAAAGCAGCGGACCATCAACGCTGGACTCCGTTGCAATTCGCCATGCAAGGCTCGCATTCTACGATGAGCGCACCGGTGCATTTGTCGTGGCACCTGAGGCAAGCCTTCAGTTGTCCGCCGCCTCCAACAGGGCCCAAAAGGTTTCTGTCGATGCGCAAATCGAAATTTCCGGAAAACCGGCGCACGTAATCGCTGATGCGAGCCTTCCGAACGATTCGACGGAAGTTACGGGCTCGGTGAGCGTCAAAGGACTAAACCTCAAGGCGCTTGGCGAGAATACACGTCTGTTTGAGGCACTGAAGCCATTTGATATTTCAACAGAACTGACTGGAACTTTCACAGTTCGTGATGGCGTGCACCTGCTGTATGCCGATTTTGGTTTGGGCGCAGAAGGAAAAGTTCATGGCTTCGGACCGGATATCGATGTCAAGACCATGCGCATTGTCGGTCGATATGATGGCCGTACAGGCAGGCTGCTGATCGACGATGCGACGCTTGCCGGAAAGACCGCCAGCGCTCATTTCGAGGGCAGCGGTGATCTATCTTTCGACAAGACTGGGATATTCACAGGCATCAAGCTTGGACTTGAAGGCGAGGAAATCGCAGTAAACGTCCCCGCCCAACTCCGCGGCACATTGAAACTCGCCCACGTCAGCGTGAAGGCCGGTTATGACGCTCCAAGTCGAGTCATTTCGCTCGAAAAATTCTCCATGCAAGGTGGCGCATTGACCGTCGATTTCACTGGAAAGGTGACTATGGCGCAGGGCGCGTCTCCGGCCATCGATATGGACGGTACGATTGCCGAAATTGGCGTTCGCGATCTCCTGCGCTATTGGCCCAAATCCATAGCGGAGGGCGCGCGGGATTGGATGGACACCAACATGCCCGCGGGCAGGATTGGGCCGGTTGCGGTTCACACGCGCATAGCTGAAGGAGCGCTCGATGCGCCGGCATTGCCGAATGAAGCACTCGATATTCAGTTTCCTATAAGAAATGCCACAGCGATCTATATCGACGGCCTTACCCCGTTGACCAATGCGAACGGTCGCGCAGCGCTACAAGGGGACCGCTTTGAGGCGATCGTCGATAGTGGCATGGTGGGCACGATCAAGTTCGCCAACGGAAGAGTTGTCATCGAAAATCTGCACGAGCATGGCGCAGTGGCGCAGACAACCGCGCGCGCGACCGGATCGATGACCGAGCTGCTGCAATTGATTGATCATAAACCGCTGAATTATCCATCACGCTTCAAAATCGATCCCAAAGCAATGAAAGGTGCCGCGACTGTAGATCTGGATTTCCGTATTCCCACGCTTAAGGATCTACGCGTTGATGATGTCGGGATTGGGGTCAAAGCCGCAGTGGTAGGTTTTTCCTATCCGCTGTCACCGTCCATCAAGATCACTGATGGCGCGGTCATCTTTCAGATCGACAACAAGGCCTTGCGAGCAACGGGGGACGTTCGCATGAGTGGGGCCCCTGTCAATCTGGATTGGACAGAGACATTTAATCCTGTTGGTCCCTTCAGCACGCACGCGGTTGTCAAGGGGCGGATGGATGACGACGCGCGTGCCGCGCTGAATTTCCATGTAGGTGATTTGATTTCGGGTCCGACCATTGTGAATGCCACTATCGACGGTGTACGTGGAACAATTCGCAGCGCCAAAATGACGGTCGATTTGACACCCACGACGGTGAAGGCGGAGATTCTAAATTTCCGGAAAGCAGCTGGCGTTCCTGCTACGGCGATTGTGAATGCGAAATTCTCCGGCCAGAACGATATTCAATCCGAGGAAGTCAACTTGACCGGTGGCGGATTGAGCGCTCACGCGACTGTCCAGTTTGGAGCAAATGGTGATCTTGAGCGCGTGGATGTTCCGACTCTGGTGGCTGGCGCGAATGATTTCTCGGTAACTCTCTCGGACACGACGGCGGGGATGGTCCTGAACATGAGCGGTCGATCCGTTGATGGTACCGCGCTGGGCGCACGCAATCCCTTCCAGAGCAGTGACAAGGATCAGGACAGACCGTCGTCAAAGGTCGCGGCTTCCAATAAGCCTTTTCGTATCAGTGCCAACCTAGACAAGGTGATTTTGCGCGAAGGTGTTACGATGTCGCCGTTCGCGTTCGAGGTGGCAGGAATTGGAGACCGCCCGCAGACACTCGCTCTGACGGGAAGTTTTTCGAAGACCGAAAAGCTGTCTGGCAACATCGTGACGAGCGACGCTGGCCGAAAGCTCAGCATAGCCGCTGACAATGCCGGGCAGTTCTTTCGTGGCGTGTTCGGTTTCAAGAGTATGCGGGACGGAAAACTGACTGTTGATGTCACATTGCCGCCAGCCACTGGGACTCGTGACGCGAGTGCGCCAGATTATTCCGGCACACTTTCGATCAAGAATTTTCGTATTGTCGATCAGCCCTTTCTCACACGTGTCTTCACCGCCGGCTCGCTGGAAGGTCTGGTAAACCTGATGCGCAACGATGGCATCGTGGTCGACAAGTTTGTGCTACCCTTCAAGGCGAAGGACAATGTCTTCACTATTCGGGACGCACGCGCGAGTGGCCCTTCCATCGGTGTCTCGGCAGAGGGCTTCGTGGATCGGGGGCGCAACGAGTTGGGACTGCGCGGCGCGATTGCGCCGCTTTACGGTATCAACAGCGTACTCGGCGCCATTCCGCTGGTGGGTGACGTGCTGGTGTCCAAGCAGGGCGAGGGCGTGATCGGCATGTCTTACAGCGTCAGTGGCAATGCCGATGAGCCGAAGATCAGCATGAACCCACTGTCTGTTCTCGCGCCGGGTATTTTCCGACGCATCTTCGAAGGCTCAATGCCGCGCGAAACGCGATCCCAGCCCGATCCTGTCCAACCGCCGACCGACGCACAGCAGCCTAAGCCGAAGAAGTCGCCCTGAACGGCTATATCGGCTTCACAAGCACATGCGTCTTCTTGCCCGCAGATACCTTTATGGTCCCCGCAGCTGCAATCTCCACTTTTGCGTCGGTTACAGTTACGTCGTCGATCTTCAGGCCGCCATTGGCAATCAGACGGCGCGCCTCACCGTTGGATGCAGACACTCCTGCTCGCACGGCAAGAGTTAGAACGCCGATCGGAAATTCGTGGCCAGGAATTTCAACAGTTGGCAGACCCGAAGCGCTTGCGCCCTCTTCAAAGGTGCGGCGTGCGGTTTCAGCGGCTTCGTCAGCAGCCTTGCGGCCATGCAGAACGGCGGTGGCTTCTGTGGCGAGTACTTTCTTTGCCTCGTTCAGTTCCGCGCCCTGTAGGGCTTCGAGGCGCGCGATCTCGTCCAGTGGCAAATCTGTAAAGAGCCGAGCGAAGCGGCCAACATCGCCATCTTCGGTGTTGCGCCAGAACTGCCAGTAATCATACGGGCTGCGCATGTCGGCGTTTAGCCACACCGCACCGGAGACCGACTTGCCCATCTTCGCGCCGGATGACGTGGTGATGAGAGGTGTGGTGAGCCCGAAGAGCTGGACGTTCTCCACCCGGCGGCCGAGATCGATGCCGGACACCACATTGCCCCACTGGTCGGAGCCGGAGGATTGCAGGCGGCAACCGTAACGCTTGTAAAGCTCTACGAAGTCGTAGGCCTGGCAGATCATGTAGTTGAATTCGAGGAACGACAGCGGCTGCTCGCGCTCCAGCCGTATCTTCACGCTGTCCATCGTTAGCATGCGGTTGACGGAGAAGTGACGGCCCACTTCCCGCAGGAAGGGAACGTATTCGAGCGTGTCGAGCCACTCGGCATTGTCGACCATGATGGCATCGCTCGGCCCGTCGCCGAACTTCAGAAGATGACGGATGCCGGCGACCATGGACTGCTTGTTGGCTTCGATCTGCTCGCTGGAGAGGAGCTTGCGAACTTCATCCTTGCCGGACGGATCGCCGAGTTTGGTGGTTCCGCCGCCCATCAGCAGAATGGGGCGGTGACCGGCCTGCTGCAGACGGCGCAAGGTCATCAGCTGCACAAGGTTGCCGATGTGCATGCTGGAGGCGGTGCAGTCGAAGCCGATATAGGCGGTGACGCGCTCCTTCAGGAACAGGGTGTCCAAATCCTCGGCGGCGGAGCAATCGTAATAGGCGCCGCGCTCCACGAAGGTGCGGAGGAAATCGGAGCGGAATTTCGGCGCGGCGGTCATGGTATAACGTCCCAAATCGAGGGCCGGGTGTGTAACACAAATGGCGGAAATCGCTAAAGTCATTGGATTGATGAGCGGCACGTCGCTCGACGGGATCGACGCCGCTGTGCTCGAAACCGACGGCGAGCGCGTGGCCCGTTCGGGCGCGGCGGTCATGCTGCCCTACGATGCGGAAACCCGCGCCGTCTTGCGGGCCGCACTGGACGAGGCACAGCGCGTGGATATGGGCGGGGCCATCCCGCAGGCGATCCGCGAGGCGGAGCGGATGGTGACGGAGCGCCATGCCGAGGCGGTGAAGGCGCTTCTGGCCAAGGCGAACCTCACGCCGCGCGATGTGTCGCTGGTCGGATTCCACGGCCAGACCATCCTGCACCGCCCGCAGAAGCGCTGGACCTGGCAGATCGGCGATGGCGCGCTTCTGGCGCGGCTGACCGGCATCGATGTGGTCAACGACTTCCGCTCTGCCGATGTGAAGGCGGGCGGGGAAGGCGCGCCGCTGGTGCCGCTGTTCCATCGCGCGCTGGTGGGTGAGGCGAAGGGCATCAAGCCGCCGGTGGTCGTGGTCAATATCGGCGGGGTGGCGAACGTGACGTATGTCGGGGCCGAGGCGGTGCTGGCGTTCGACACCGGTCCCGGCAATGCGCCGATAGACGATTGGGCACATCGGCATACCGGCAAGCCGGTGGATGAGGATGGCGCGCTGGCGAAGAGGGGCCGCGTGGATGAAGCGGCGCTTGATCGCATGCTGGCGCACGCCTTTTTCGACCGCACCCCGCCCAAATCGCTCGACCGCCTCGACTTCACGGCGAAGGAGGTGGAGGGGCTTTCGGCGGAGGACGGGGCGGCTACGCTCACCGCTTTCACCGCCGCATCGCTGGCGCGCGCGCGCGAACATTTTCCCGAACCGGCGACGACCTGGGTGATCTGCGGCGGCGGGCGGCATAACCCGGCACTGATGGATCAGTTGCGCAAGCGGTTGAATGTCGAAGTTCTCTCGGCAGACGAACTGGGCTGGCGCGGCGATTTCATCGAGGCCGAAGCCTTCGCCTATCTCGCCATGCGTTCGGTGAAGGGCCTGCCGCTCAGCCTGCCGACGACCACGAATGTGCCGCAGGCGATGACGGGCGGCAAACTGCACAGATCGAAGTAGTCGCAAAAATAAAAGCGGGATCGCGCGTCCGCAGTCCCGCTCTGGTCGCGTCGCCGGCAGACTGCGGAAGGCGAAACTCAATCCGCCAATCACAAGGCACCTGTTGCTTGCACCCCACGGGCTTGGCCCATCCGGCTGCGCTTGGCCCCTCCTGCCGGTGGTCCCTCCAGATGAGACTGACGAAGCCCGAAGGCTTCTGCTGCCAGAGTGGATATCACCGGATCAGCCGCCAGAGGCGCATCGGCCGGATCGCCGGGACGCACGCGGGCGTGCATCCATGACCCTGTATGGTCCCGCGTTATCGTCGCGCTTTCATCGTTCCCACCAGTTCTTGTCGACAGAGAACAAATAGGAAACAAAATCTGGATTTCAAGGGGCAAATTGGCTATTTTATGCAATCCAGAAATACGCCGATAGCGTATTTCTCGTTTACTTTCTACGCCACCGGAGTATTCTCGCGCCATGAGGGTTGTTCGCACCACGCGATACGCCAAGGACTTGAAAAAGCTGAAGGTCTCGGACGACGACATTGAGACAATGGAGCGCGAGGTCGCGGACGATCCCCTCAAAGGCGCGGTGATCCAGGGCCTGAAGGGCATTCGCAAGATGCGCTTTCGCATTGGCAATCGCGGCAAGAGCAGCGGCGGAAGGTCGATCTATTTTGTGAAGCTCGCGGATGAATCCGTGTTGATGCTCACTGCTTACGCGAAAGCCGAGAAAGATGATCTTTCGCCAGAGGATCGAAGAGCGATTTCGAAGATGCTGGAGGACTACGCCTGATGCGCAAGAGAACGAAGCTGGGTGAAGCGATTGAAGAAGGCCTGCGCGAAGGGTTGGCGTGGAAACGCGGCGAGATCGAGCTTGAAGTCATCGACTACAAGACGATGCCGCCCGCGCGCGTAAAAGCGATCCGCAAATCCGTGGCGAAGAGCCCGCGCGAATTCGAGCGCCGCTTCGGCGTGCCTGCGCGCACGGTGGAAGGCTGGGAGCAGGGCAAGAAGGTGGATGTCGCTTCGCGCGTTCTTCTGACGGTTATCGAGAAGGAGCCGGAAGCTGTTGAGCGCGCGCTGGCGGAAGAGGGCAGGGCGTTCAGGCGGTAGCACGCTACTCCTCAAACCCCACAAATACCGCCGCTTCCTCCACGGCCTTGCGTTCGGAGACGACGGCGTTGGCGGGGAACGTGTCGTCGGGCCAGCCGAGTGCGATAGCCTTCATGATCACTTGATCGTCGGCAATGCCCGCATGTTTGCGCACCACGGGCGATTGCATGATGCCCTGGCTGTTGATGACCGCGCCGAGCCCGCGCGACCACGCCGCGTTCACGAGTGCATTGGCCACCGCGCCGCAATCGAAGGGCGTGTCGTCGCTGCCGTCGAGCACCTTGTCATAGGTGATGATGACGCACACCGGCGCATCGAACTGGCGAAAGCCACGCAGCACCCAATCCTGACGGCCTTCCTTGTCCTCGCGCGCAATACCCATGGCGGCGAACAATTGCTTGGCGACGCCGATCTGCCGCTCGCGATGTTTGCCATCGAAAGGTTTGCCGATGCGGAATTCGCGCGAGTGGGGAATGCCCGCCAGATTGCGCTCGGTATTGCCGGCGCGGATGCGGTTCAGCGGCTCGCCGGTGATGACGGTGAAATTCCACGGCTGCGTGTTCATGGATGATGGCGCGCGCATGGCCATGGCGATGATCTCTTCGATCAGTTTGCGCGGCACAGGATCGGGCTTGTAGCCGCGAATGCTGCGGCGGCCCAGGACGACGTCATCGTAGTTCATTGGATGCTTTCTCGATTGATTGCACGATGTGCGCAGCATAACCGAAAAGCACCCCTCACCTGAAAAATCAGCGGGATAAGCGTCGCTTTCGCTCCGCTATCCCGATGATTTTTCTTCGCTCGCACGCTGCCGCTACTCGCCCCACAAGGGGAGAGGGAAATTGGGTGACGTTGCGGAAACTTATGGCGTTTATCAGCGGCCTTCGTGCGGCTGGTTCATGCGCACATCCGCATATTCCTTCACCGCTTCGACCACATCGGCTTCGTGCTTGTCGAAGAAGTGGTTGGCGCCATCGATCTTGTTGTACGAGATCTTGATGCCCTTCTGCGCGGTGAGCCGGTCCACCAGCTTCTGCACATCGGGCTCCGGCACCACCTGATCCTTGGTGCCATGCACGATGAGACCGGAAGCGGGGCAGGGCGCGAGGAATGCGAAATCATACATGCTCGCCGGAGGGGCGATGGAGATGAAGCCGGTGATCTCCGGGCGGCGCATCAAAAGCTGCATGCCGATCCATGCGCCGAAGGAAATGCCGCACACCCACACGAATGACGGGTTCGGATAGAGCGTGTTCATCCAGTCCAGCACCGCGGCGGCATCGGAAAGCTCGCCCGCGCCGGAATCGAAGGTGCCCTGGCTCCGCCCCACGCCACGGAAATTGAAGCGCACGGCGGTGCAGCCGAGCCCGTGGAACATGTGGAAGAGGTCATAGACCAGCGGGTTGTTCATCGTGCCGCCGAATTGCGGGTGCGGATGCAGCACCAGCGCCATGGGGGCGCCGGCGTTCTTCTGGCGCTGGTAGCGGACTTCGATGCGGCCGGCGGGGCCGGGTAGGATGATGTCAGGCATGGACGGTTCCGGGAATGGCGCTGGCCCCTTGCGTATCACAAGGTTTGGCTGTGGATATAAGTGTATTTTTGTCGGGATTAGGATGCCCGGCAGAACCGCAGAATTTCAAGGAAATCATGGGGTCTTTCGCCCGGCTCGAAAAAGGCCGCTTTGAATTCTTGACCATGCTAGTCGGGATATCTATATCCCCCTTGCAACGCCCGGCGCACCCGCACGCCCCGTTCGCGCCTTCTGATACGAAGCGCACCCCGGGGACGCAAGCGGTTTTGCAGGCAGATCAAGGAGATCGGTTCCGTGAGGCTCAGCACCAAAGGCCGCTATGCCGTGATGGCGATGGCGGATCTGGCCGGGAATACGGCCGACAATCGCCCCGTTCCGCTGGCGGAGATCGCCAAGCGGCAGGAAATCTCGCTGTCCTACCTCGAACAGCTTTTCGCGAAGCTGCGCCGGGGCGGGCTGGTGAAAAGCATTCGCGGGCCCGGCGGCGGTTATCGCCTTGCGCGCGCCGCCAATGAAATCCGCATTGCAGATGTGATCCTGGCGGTCGATGAACCCATTCAGGCTACGCGCTGCCGTGCCGGAAGCGGCAAGGGCTGCATGGGCGCAAATGGCCGCTGTGTGACGCACGATTTGTGGGAAGAGCTGGGGCGGCAGATCCATGTGTTCCTGTCGTCCGTCACGCTGGGCGATGTGATCGAAAAGCGCGTGCTGGGCCGCAGCGCGCCTTGCGCGAAGTCCACGGAACCGCCGCAGGAAAACGAACGCTCCAAGGAAAAAGAAGCGGCATAAGTATTGCGATTTCTCATGGCGTATCTGGATCACAACGCAACTTCGCCTATGCGGCCGGAAGCGAAGGCCGCGATGGAGCGGGCTTTCGCCATCGGTGGCAATCCATCCTCCGTGCATGCGGCCGGGCGCGCGGCGCGTGCGCTGATGGAAGACGCGCGCGAAAGCGTTGCCGCGCTCGCGGGTGCGAAGGTGGCCGATGTGGTGTTCACAAGCGGCGGCACCGAAGCCAATTGGCTGGTACTGAACGGCGCGATTGCAGCGGGTATCGAACGTGGCGAGCGATTCACGCGGTTGTTTGTTACGGCGGTCGAGCATCCTTCGGTGCTTGCGAATGCAGTGGCATTGGGCGAGCGCGTTGCAGGATTGCGCGTTGAGACCATTCCGGTGAACGCGGATGGCGTGATCGATACCGGAGCGCTGCGGGTTCTGTTGCGTGAAGGCAAGGGTCGCGCGCTGGTGGCCACGATGGCAGCGAACAACGAGACCGGCGTGATCCAGCCGGTGGCGGAAATTTCGCGGCTGGTGCGCGAAGCGGACGCGCGGCTTCTCGTGGACGCGATTCAGGCAGCCGGAAAGCTGGCGCTCGACGGCATCACCGCCGATGCGGATTATGTTTCACTTTCCGCGCACAAGATCGGTGGGCCGCAAGGCGTGGGGGCGCTCGTTGTGAAAGAAGGTGCGCCGTTTGCTGCGCAGTTTCTGGGCGGTGGGCAGGAAGTGCGCCGCCGCGCGGGCACGCAGAATGTTGCGGGCATCGCAGGCTTCGGCGCGGCAGCCGATGCTGCCTTGCGCGACATTTCCAAAGCGACCGAAGCCCTGCGCGATGATTTCGAAAGCGAGTTGAAGGCGCTTGCCGCCGATGTTGTGATCTTTGGCACGAACGCAGACCGGCTTGCCAACACGAGCAACTTCGCCATTCCGGGAGTCTCGGCAGAAACGGCGTTGATGGCGCTTGATCTTGATGGGGTGATGGTGAGTTCGGGCGCGGCCTGTTCATCCGGTAAGGTTTCTTCTTCGCATGTTCTGGCGGCGATGGGCGTGAGCGACGCGCTTGCGAGATGCGCGCTGCGCGTTAGCTTTGGATGGAATTCCACCGAAGCCGATAGCCGCGCCGCCATCGCCGCACTCACCAAACTTGTTTCGCGCGCCCGTTCGCGCAGGGCGGCCTAGATGGCAGCGATCGAAACCCGCGAGAAAGTTGCCGCGCTGGGCGAGAAGTACAAATACGGCTTCGTGACCGATATAGAAATGGAACGCGCGCCGCGCGGCCTTTCCGAAGACACGGTGCGGTTCATTTCGGCCAAGAAGGGCGAACCGGAGTGGATGCTGGAATGGCGCCTGGCCGCCTATCGCCGCTGGCGCGAAATGGCAGAGCCGACATGGGCGCGCGTTCACTACCCGAAGATCGACTATGAGAACGCCTATTACTATGCAGCGCCCAAGAACACGCCGCTGAAGCAGAGCCTGGATGAAGTCGATCCCAAGCTGCTGGAAACCTACAAGAAGCTCGGCATTCCGCTGCATGAGCAGATGGCGCTTGCGGGCGTCGCGGTGGATGCGGTGTTCGATTCCGTATCGGTGGCCACGACCTTCAAGGAAAAGCTCGGCGAAGCTGGCGTGATCTTCTGCCCGATCTCCGAAGCCATCCGCGATTATCCCGACCTGGTGCAGAAGTATCTGGGTTCGGTGGTGCCAACCTCCGACAATTTCTTCGCGACGCTGAACTCGGCGGTGTTTTCAGACGGATCGTTCGTCTATGTGCCCAAGGGCGTGCGCTGCCCGATGGAGCTTTCCACCTATTTCCGCATCAATGCGAGCGAGACCGGCCAGTTCGAACGCACGCTCATCATCGCCGACGAAGGCGCCTATGTGTCGTATCTCGAAGGCTGCACCGCGCCCAAGCGCGACGAGAACCAGCTTCATGCCGCCGTGGTGGAACTGGTGGCGCTGGACGATGCCGAGATCAAATACTCGACCGTGCAGAACTGGTATCCGGGCGATGAAGACGGCGTCGGCGGCATCTACAATTTCGTGACCAAGCGCGGCGATTGCCGGGGCCGGAATTCGAAGATTTCGTGGACGCAGGTGGAAACCGGTTCGGCCATCACCTGGAAATATCCGAGCTGCATTCTGCGCGGCGACAATTCGGTGGGCGAGTTCTACTCCATCGCCATCGCCAATCACTTTCAGCAGGCCGATACCGGCACCAAGATGATCCATCTGGGGAAGAACACGCGCAGCCGCATCATCTCCAAGGGCATCAGCGCGGGCAAGGCGCAGAACACCTATCGCGGCCTCGTGAGCGTTCATCCGCGCGCGGAGAATGCGCGCAACTATACGCAATGCGACTCTCTCCTCATCGGCGGGGAGTGCGGCGCGCATACCGTGCCGTATATCGAAAGCCGCAACAAAACCGCGCGGCTGGAGCACGAAGCGACGACCTCCAAGATCGCCGAGGATCAGCTGTTCTATTGCACGCAGCGCGGCATCGACCCGGAAGAGGCGGTGGCGCTGATCGTCAACGGCTTCTGCAAGGAAGTGCTGCAGCAACTGCCGATGGAATTCGCAGTGGAAGCCCAGAAGCTGGTGGGCATCTCGCTGGAAGGAAGCGTGGGATGAGCACGAAGGATGAGAGAGGCTCAGGAATGAGCATGGGCATGAGCCTTGGCATCGGTATGGGCTTGGCGATGGGCGCGGGACTCGGTGCGGCGTTTCACAATGTGGGGCTAGGCATCGCGATCGGCCTGTCGCTCGGCGTCGCCATCGGTGTGATGTTCAGTGCGGCCAAGGGCAGCGGTGAAGCGAAGGATGAAGAAAAATAACAATGCTTGAGATCAAGAACCTTCACGTCACTGTCGATGGCAAGGAAATCCTCAAGGGGCTTTCGCTCGCGGTTGAGGCTGGGCAGGTGCATGCCATCATGGGGCCGAACGGCTCGGGCAAATCCACGCTTTCCTATGTGCTGGCGGGCCGCGCCGGTTACGAGGTGACGGAGGGAAGCATCGTCTATCGCGGCAAGGATCTGACCGCGATGGCGCCGGAGGAACGCGCGGCGGCGGGCATCTTCCTCGCCATGCAATATCCGGTGGAGATTCCGGGCGTCACCACCATGACGTTCCTGAAGACGGCGCTGAACGCGCAGCGGCGTGCGCGCGGCGAAAAGGAGATCGATGCCGTCGGCGTGCTGAAGCTGGTGCGCGCCAAGGCCAAGACCTTGAACGTGCCGGAAGAGATGCTGAAGCGCGCGCTGAATGTGGGCTTTTCCGGCGGCGAGAAAAAGCGGCTGGAAGTTCTGCAGATGGCGCTGTTCGAACCTTCGCTCGCCATTCTGGACGAAACCGATTCCGGCCTCGACATCGATGCGCTGAAGCTGGTGGCCGAAGGCGTGAACGCGCTGCGCACGCCGGAGCGGGCCATGCTCGTGATCACGCATTACCAGCGCCTTCTCGATTATATCGTGCCGGATCGCGTGCATGTGCTGGCAGGCGGCCGCATCATCGCCGAAGGCGGCAAGGAACTGGCGCACGAACTGGAAGCCAAAGGCTATGCCCAGATCGTGAAGGATGCGGCATGAGCGCATCCGCGCACTGGCTGGACGAGCGGCGGGCGGACGCGGCGGCGCGCTTTGCGGCGGCCGGCGTTCCGCATCGCCGGATCGAGGACTGGAAATACACAGACCTCAAGCCCGCCATTGAAGGCGCGAATGATGATGCGGCGGTGGAATGGTCCATACGTACACACCCGGACAGCGTTGAGGTTTTCGATCTTGCGAGCGCCGATGCACCCGGCTGGGTGCGCGAACATCTGGGCACCCTGCCGCAGAACGCGATGGCGGCGGCGTCGCTTGCCCGCGCGCGCCGCGGCTTTGCTGCACGCGTGCCGAAAGGCGTTGCTGCCGGTACGGTTGATTTCGAATGGTCGGGTTCGGGCAGCGGCCGGGCGCTGATCGTTCTGGAAGAAAGTGCTTCGCTCACCCTGCACGAGAACAATCGCACGGACGGCTTTTCCAACATCGGCGTGGAGATCGTGACCGGCGCGAATGCGCGCGTAACGCATCTTCGCGTGGCGAACCGCGGGGCGAATGCCGTTCAGGTTGAAGAATATGCCGTGGCGGTGGCGCAGGGTGGCGCCTACCGCGCGCATCTTTTCAATGGCGGGGCGAAGCTCTCGCGCGCGGAATTCCAGATTGCGCTTTCAGGCGCGGGCGCCAGTGCGGCGCTTTCCGGCGTATCGGTGCTGGCCGATGGTGCGCATGCCGATATCACCACGCACATCACACACGCGGTTGCAAACACGGAAAGTACGCAACTGTTCAAAAAGGTGGCGGGCGGCGCCTCCCGGGCCATCTATCAGGGCCGCATCGCTGTGGCCGAAGGCGCCGTGAAATCAGATTCGCGGCAGACGGCGAAGGCGCTGCTGATGGGTTCGCGTGCCGAGGCGGATTTGAAACCGGAGCTCGAAATCTTCACCGATGACGTCAAATGCGCGCACGGCGCGGCGGTGGGCGATCTCGATCTGGATTCGCTGTTCTATCTGCGCGCGCGCGGCATTCCCGAGGCCGAGGCCCGCAACATGCTGGTGCGCGCCTTCCTTGGCGAAGCGGTGGACGAGATTGCGGATGAAGCACTTCGCGGCCATATGTGGTCGCTGGTGGAAGAGGCGCTCGCGGGAGCGATGCAGCCATGACCGTGCACCGCGCCATTGCCGCTTTCGATGCCGAAGCCGCGCGCCGGGATTTCGAAATTCTGGCAAAGCCCGTTTATGGCAAGCCGCTCACCTATCTGGACAGCGCCGCCTCCGCGCAGAAGCCGCGGCAGGTACTCGATGCCATGCGCGACTTTGCCGCCAGCGAATACGCCAATGTGCATCGCGGCGTGCACTATCTCTCCGCCAAGGCCACGGAGCGCTATGAAGAAGCGCGAGAGGCCGTGCGTGGTTTCGTGAATGCGGCTCGGCCTGAAGAGATTGTGTTCACCAAAGGTGGCACCGAGGCGATCAATCTGTTGGCCTATGCCTATCTGGCGCCGCGCATCCAGCCCGGCGACGAGATCGTTCTTTCGGTGATGGAGCATCATTCCAACATCGTGCCCTGGCATTTCCTGCGCGAGCGGCAGGGGGCGGTGCTCCGCTGGGTGGATGTGGGCGACGACGGTTCGCTGGATGTGGAGGCGGTGGATGCCGCCATCGGCGAGAAGACAAAACTCGTCGCCATCTCGCACATGTCGAATGTGCTCGGCACCGTAACGCCGCTGAAAGAGATCGTGGCGCGCGCACATGCCAAGGGCGTGCCGGTGCTGGCCGATGGCTGCCAGGGTGCGGTGCATCTGAACGTGGACGTGCAGGATCTCGACATCGATTTCTATGCGCTGACCGGTCACAAGCTCTATGGGCCAACGGGCATTGGCGCGCTGTATGGCAAGCACGCGCATCTGAAGGCCATGCGGCCCTTCAATGGCGGCGGTGAGATGATTGGCGAGGTGACGAAGGACAGGATCACCTATGCCGATCCTCCCGCGCGATTCGAAGCCGGAACGCCGCCGATCATCGAGGCCGTGGGGCTTTCGGCGGCGATCTCATACATGACCGCGATGGATCGCGAAGCCGTGGCCGCGCATGAGCATGCGTTGCTGTCGCAGGCCACAGATGCACTGCGCGAACTGAACTGGGTGCGCATCATTGGCGAAGCGCCTGGTAAGGGCGCGATCCTGTCATTCGAGACCGAGGGCATGCATGCGCATGACGTGGCCACGATCCTCGACCGCGAAGGCGTGGCGGTGCGGGCGGGCCATCATTGCGCGCAGGTGCTGATGGAGCGCTTCAACGTGGCGTCCACCAGCCGGGCGTCGTTCGCCTTGTACAACAACACCGCCGATGTGGAGGCGTTCGTTGGTGCGCTCCACAAGGCGCGGAAGATACTGAGCTAGGCCGATGGATGACTCTCTGCGTGAGCTGTATCAGGAAGTGATCCTCGATCACTCCAAGCACCCGCGCCACTTCGGCAAGATGGAGCACCCGACGCATGAGGCGGATGGGTATAACCCCCTCTGTGGCGACAAGGTCAAGCTCTACCTCAATGTCGATATGGATGGCCGCATTGCCGATATCAAGTTCGAAGGCCGGGGCTGCGCCATCAGCCAGGCATCGGCATCGCTGATGACCGAGATGCTGGAAGGCCGCACGGTGGCGGAAGCCGAAAAGCTGATGGGCGGCTTCCTGCATCTGGTGAAAGGCGAGGACGCCGGCGATCTGGGCGAAGATGACCGCGAGCGGCTGGATGTGATGGCCGGTGTGTCGGCATTCCCGATGCGCGTGAAATGCGCGACGCTTGCCTGGCACACAATGAAATCTGCGTTGGATGGGAAGTCGGCGCTGGAGGGCGGTGCCCCCGCGAAATCCGAATGAACATGGAGCCGCAACAGACCGAATTGCGTTCCGAGGTGACCAGCGCCGAAGGCAGTGCGCTGACGCCAGAGGAACTCGAAGCCTTCACGCAGAAGCTGGTGACGGCGCTAAAGACGGTGTTCGATCCGGAAATTCCGGTCGATATCTACGAGCTTGGCCTGATCTACAAGGTGGATGTGGCCGACAATTACGATGTCGTAGTGGACATGACCTTGACCGCGCCTGGCTGCCCCGTGGCCGGCGAAATGCCGGGCATGGTAAAATCCGCCCTCGAAACCATCGAGGGGATCGGCGAGGTGACGGTGAACATGACGTTCGACCCGCCATGGACGCCGGACCGGATGAGCGAAGAGGCCAAACTCGAACTGAACATGTATTGACGATGAGCGAAACGACAACCCGCACACGGCGCGAACGCCCCAAGGCCGTCCGGCTCACTGAAGCGGCGGCGGCGCGGATGCGCGAGATCATGACCAATTCCAATGGCCAATATGAAGGCGTGCGCGTGGGCGTGACCAATGGCGGCTGCGCGGGCATGAGCTACACGATGGACTATGCCGAGCATGCCGAACCGCTTGAGGAAGTGGTGGAAGATCAGGGCGTGAAGATCTTCATCGATCCCAAGGCGATCCTGTTCCTGATCGGCACCGAGATGGATTTCGTGCACGAGAAATTCGGCTCCCGCTTCGTGTTCAACAACCCGAACCAAACGGCGGCCTGCGGCTGCGGCGAAAGCGTTTCGATCACGCCTGCCAAAGCGGAAAACTGATCGCCATGGCGATCAGCGCGGAATACAAAGAATTCCTCGCCGACCTGTTTGCCGATGTCGGGCCGCTGGTGGTGAAGCGGTTCTTCGGAACCGATGGGCTGAATGTCGATGGCGTTCTGCTGGGGTTCGTGGTGGATGAGCAGATCTATCTGCGCACGGATCCCAAAACCAAGCCGCTGTTTGAAGCGGAGCGCTGCAAGCCCTTCTCGTTTGAAATGAAGGGCGAAACTGTCGTCACCGCCTATTTCGCGATTCCCGACCGGCTCTATGACGAGCCGGACGAATTCGCCGGATGGGCGAGGCGGGCCATCGAAGCGGCGCGCAATTCCAAGACTCAGGTGAAGAAGCGCGCCAAGCAGGCAAAGAAGGTGGCGGCGCCGCGCAAGCCTGCGAAGCGCCGCCGGTCCTGACTACCAGAGTTTCACGCGATCTTCGGGTGCGATGTAGAGCTTGTCGCCCGGTTTCACATCGAAGGCCTCGTACCACGCATCGTTGTTGCGTGTGGGTCCGAGGATGCGGAACATGGCGGGCGAGTGCTCATTGGAGAGCACCTGCGCGCGCAATGCGCCGTCGCGGTACTTGCCGCGCCAGATCTGGGCAAAACCCAGGAAGAAGCGCTGCGTGCCAGTGTAACCATCGATCACCGGCGCGGGCTTGCCGTCCAGCGAAAGCGCATAGGCCTTGAGCGCAATCGCTGCACCGGAAAGGTCGCCGATGTTTTCGCCGAGCGTGAAGCGGCCGTTCACATGAAGGCCCGGAAGGGCTTCATAGGAATCGTACTGCGCCACGAGCTTGTCGGTGCGCGCGTCGAAGGCCTTGCGGTCTGCGTCGGTCCACCAGTTCGAGAGCACGCCGTCGCCATTGTACTTGGAGCCCTGGTCGTCGAAGCCATGGCTGATTTCATGGCCGATGACTGCACCGATGGCGCCATAGTTCACGGCATCATCCGCATTCGGATCGAAGAACGGCGGCTGCAGGATGGCGGCCGGGAACACGATCTTGTTGGCGGAGGGGTTGTAATAGGCGTTCACCGTCGGCGGCGTCATGCCCCATTCGGTCTTGTCCACCGGCTGGTCGATGCGGTCGAGGTTGTAGTGCCATTCGAAGTTTGCGCTGCGCTTCATGTTGCCTAGCAGATCGTTGCGGTCGATCTGAAGGCCCGAATAGTCGCGCCACTTGTCGGGATAGCCGATGTAGGGCGTGAACTTGTGAAGTTTGTCGAGCGCTTTGACCTTCGTCTCTTCCGTCATCCACGGAATGACGCGGATGTCCTGGTCATAGGCCTTGAGCAGGTTGGCAACCAGCTTCTCGGCCTTGGCCTTGGATTCCGGCGGGAAGAACTTCGCCACATAGAGCTTGCCGAGCGGTTCGCCGAGCGTGCCATCCAGCAGATGTGCCGCGCGGGTTTCACGCGGAAGCTGCTGGGTGTTGCCTGACAGCACCGTGCCGTAGAAGGCAAAGTTGTCCGCATCCACCTGCGCGGGCAGATAGGCTGCGTAGGCGTGCAGGTAGCCGACCGTCAGATAATCGCGCAGCACCGAGATTGGCGTGGACGCCATGATTTTCGCCATCTTGGGGAAGGCGGTGTTCTGGGCCACGAGGACATTGCGCTCGCCCTTCGGTCCTTTTTCGGAGAGGCCGGCGGCCTTGAAGAAGGCGGACCAGTCAAAGCCCGGCGTGTATTTCTTCAACGCCGAAATGCTCATCACATTGTAGATCTTGTCTGCGTCGCGGCTGTCTTCATTCTTCCAATGGACTTCGGCGATCTTCTTTTCGAAGGCATAGATCTTTTCGGCGCGCGCTTCGGTGTTGGTCAGCCCCGCATGACCGAGCATGGTGGCCAGATACTTCTTGTAGGCGACCTGCGTGTCCAGAATTTCCTTGTCGGTCTTCAGATAGTAGTCGCGGTCGGGCATGCCCAGACCGCCCTGATAGAACGAGGCGATGTATTCATTGGGGTGCTTGTCGTCCGCGCCGATGTAGAAGTTGAACGGCACGTTGATCTGATATTCGACAGTGCCCATGGCAGCGGCGACATCGGCGCGTGTCTTCAGGCCCTGCAGATGCGCGATATCGGTGGCGGCAGGGGCCATGCCCTTGTCGTCGATCTGCTTGGCGTCCATGTAGCCGTCATAGAGATCACGCAGCTTTTTCGCTTCGCCATCGAGCTGGTCGGCGGGCTTGGCTTCCAGTTCGGCAATGATGGTGCCGATATCCTTTTCGCTCTTGATGCGAAGGTTCTGGAAAGCGCCGATGCTGGAACGATCCGGCGGAATTTCGGCGGTCTTGGCCCAAGTGCCGCTGGCGTAGGCAAAGAAGTCGTCGCCGGGCTTCACGGACTTGTCCATGGCCGTCAGATCGACGCCCCATGTGCCAAGCTGCGCTTTCGGCGCAGCAGGCGCGGCGGCGGGTTCGGACTTGCCGCCCATCGCGCAGCCCGCGCACAGGAGCGTGGCAAGCAAAAGTGCACTGCGTTTCATTCTGTATTCCCCTTAGGTGAAGGCCGCCCGAAAAGGGCGGACGGCCCGGAAGGACCATCAGGTCCCATGTGGGGGCCAAGGCCCCGTCCGGCAATGCGGACCTGTGAGGAATTGGGCAGGGTTTTGCCATCGCGCGCAAGTCACGGAGTTGCGAGACGCGGCAACCTGTAGCGCTGTTAATCCTATTTGCCGCTGAACGTCGCAGGCCGCTTTTGCAGGAATGCTGTCACACCCTCAACAAAATCGCGGGTTTTGCCTGCGTTCTGCTGAGTGCTCCTTTCGAGGTCCAACTGTACTTCATAGGTGTTATGCGGGCTGTGCCAGTACAACTGGCGGATCATGGTGAGCGAGGCGGGGCCATCGGCGAGGCGTTTGGCCATAAAAAGCGAATCTTCCATAAGCGCCGCATCGTCGGATACGCGGTTGATAAGGCCCCATTCGAGCGCCTTCTCCGCCGGCAATTTCTCCGCAAGCATCGAAAGTTCCCGCGCGCGGGCAAGGCCGATCAGGCGCGGCAGAAGCCAGGTGGAGCCACCATCCGGCACCAGACCAATGCGCGCGAAGGCCTGAAGGAAATAGGCCGAGCGCGCGGCCATCACGATATCGCCCATCAACGCGATGCTCATGCCCACGCCAGCCGCCGCACCGTTTACGGCGGTAACAAGCGGCATATTCAGATCGCGCAGACGACGCAGCAGCGGATGATAGGCGGTTTCGAGCGAATGACCGACTGCGTTCGTGCCCTGACGTTGGTCGGGCGATTGCTCCGACAAATTGGCGCCGGAGCAGAAGCCCTTGCCTTCACCGGTGAGCACGACGGCACGGAAGCTGCCTTCAGATTCAATGTGGGCGATGGCTTCCATGAGGCCATGCACCATCTTCACTGAAGCCGCGTTCATCACTTCGGGATGATTCATCGTCAGCACGGCGACATTGCCGTTGGCAGTGACGTGACAGCGTTCGAAATCCTTGCGCATGATGAGGTTTCCCGGTGTTTTCCGGGCGCGAGCATAGCGTTTGTGCGCGGAAGTTAAAGGCGCTGTTGTTTACGCTGCGGCAGTCTGTTCAGCGGCGCGCGGATCGCTTTCGGCGATGACGCAATTGCGGCCCGCATTCTTGGCGGCATAAAGGCAATCGTCGGCGCGGCGTACCCAATCGGATGGATCTTCGCTGCCGTTGAACTGCGCGATGCCGACCGAGATGGAGATTACGCCCAAAACATCGCCGGTGGATTTCTTCACCAGCTTCTTGCTGTGCACAGCGCCGCGAATGTGGTCGGCAAGACGGGTGGCGTCAGCGAGCGCGGTCTGGGGCAGGATGACGGCGAACTCTTCGCCGCCATAGCGCGCGGCGGTATCGCGCCCCTTGACGTTTTCCGAAAGGCAGTTGGCAACAAGACGAATGACGGTGTCGCCGGTCTGATGGCCCCAGGTGTCATTGAATTTCTTGAAATGGTCGATATCGCACATGAGAAGCGACAGCGGCTCGCCCGCTTCCCTGCTGCGCGCAACGGCCTCGGCCAGCGCGGTATCAAAGGCCTTGCGGTTGGCGATGCCAGTGAGCGGATCGGTGAGACTTTCGCGGCGCACATCCTCAAGCTGCGTGCGCAGGTCCTTTACCTGGCTTGAGGATTGCTGAAGCTCTTCTTCCAGGACCTTGGTGCGTGCCTCCATCGCCTGGGTGGCGGAGACAAGACCCTCGACAAGCCTGCGCATGTCTTCGGGCGAACGCTCCGCGGTCAGCTCGTCGCTCGCTGCCGACAGGGTGCGACCATAATCCTTGGCGTCGCGCCCGGCCGCCTCAATGGTGTTGATCATCGAGGTGAGGGCGGAATCGATGCCGGTGCCGACCTGCTCAACCGCCTTCTCCACACGCGCCGTCTGGAAGAAGCGCTCACGCAGATCATCCAGTATGGCGGCGGTGAAGGGCTTGCGGCCGGCAATCATGTCGCCCATGACGCGCGCCACCGCCGGGTTTTCCCCAGCGGCATAGGCGTAAAACAGCTGGAAGTTCTGGGGCGTGGGCGGGACGTTGCGCTCACCCATGAGAGCGAGTGCGGTTTTCGCGAATGCCTGTGCGCGTTCGTGCGAATTCACTGGTGTCCTGCCCGTCCGTTGAACAGCCGCAAGTTTGCCCTCCGGGGAGGTAACAATCGGTTAAATGACGCTATTGAAGCGGGGATTATTGGCTGTTCTACTCACGAAACTGCGAAATTCCCTACCCAAATGCGAATATGTCAGGAAGGAAAGAAACCATGAGCGTTGCCGAAGCCCGGCCGATGGATGCCGCCATTCCCCCGCAGGTGCGCATGCAGGCGATTCTGGACCGCCAGAAGAGGGCCCACATCAAGGACGGCCCGCCCAGCGCCGAAAAGCGCATCGAATGGCTCGACCGCGCCATTGATCTTCTGGTTGGCCACAAGGACGCCATCGCCGAAGCGATGCGCGAGGATTTCGGACACCGTTCAGTGCATGCGAGTCTGTTCACCGATGTCTCCGGCTCCATCGGGCCGCTGAAGCATGCCAAGGCGCATCTGAAAACCTGGATGAAGCGCGAGAAGCGCAAGGTTTCACCAGCGCTGCTCGGCCTGTTCGGCGCGAAGGCCTATATCGATTATCAGCCCAAGGGCGTGGTGGGCGTGATCAGCCCATGGAATTTCCCGTTCAATCTTACCTTCACACCACTGGCCGGCATTTTCGCAGCGGGCAACCGCGTGATGATCAAGCCCAGCGAATTCACGCCGAAAAGCTCCGAGTTGATGGAGCGTATGTTCCGCAACGCTTTCGATGAAACCGAAGTGGCGGTCTGCACCGGTGGCCCGGATGTGGGCGCGGCGTTCTCCAAGCTCGCCTTCGATCATCTGCTGTTCACGGGCGCGACCTCCATTGCCTATCACGTGATGCGCGCGGCGGCGGAAAACCTTGTGCCGACGACGCTGGAGCTTGGGGGTAAATCGCCCGTCATCATCTCGGAAAGCGCCGACATGGCGCTGACCGCAAAACGCGTGATGCAGGGCAAGACGCTGAATGCCGGACAGATCTGTCTGGCGCCCGACTATGTGCTGGTGCCGAAGGACAAGGCGAAGGAATTCGTGGGCGCCGCCACGGAGGCGGTGAGCGCCATGTATCCGACGCTGAAAGACAACCCGGACTACACCTCCGTCATCAACCAGCGGCACTTCGACCGGCTGAACGGTTACCTCGCCGACGCCAAGGCCAAGGGCGCGGAGATTGTGGAAATCAATCCGGCGAAGGAAAACTTCACTCAGCAACCTTTCCACAAGATCCCGCCGACGCTGGTGCTGAACCCCACCGACGACATGCAGATCATGAAGGATGAAATCTTCGGCCCGCTGCTGCCGGTCAAGACCTATAGCCATGTGGAAGAGGCGATCGAATATGTGAACGATCATCCCCGTCCGCTGGGCCTCTATTACTTCGGCCAGAACGCTGGCGAACAGGATCGCGTGCTGACGCGCACGACGTCAGGCGGCGTGTCGGTGAACGATGTGGTGATGCATGTGGCGATGGAAGATCTGCCGTTTGGCGGCATCGGTCCATCAGGCATGGGCGCCTATCACGGCATCGACGGATTCAAGACCTTCAGCCACGCAAAGGCCGTGTTCCAGCAAGCGAAGATGGACGTGACCGCCATGATGCGTCCGCCCTACGGCGAGAAGATCACGAAAATGCTGGAAGGCAGCATCAAGAGGTGATGCGATGAATTTCAAGCTCGTGCTGTTTGTCTGCGTCGTCATGTTTGCGAGCGATGCGGGCGCTGAGGAATGCAGACCGCAGAGGAGTGCCGTTGATGAATACGGCGTGATGTCTCTCGGACCGGCGACAACGGAGCAGTTAGACAGCGCCGCAACGCGGAGTGGCTGCTTGTTGCCTCAAGAGCAGAGTTGCCACTGGATTGACAAGCGTGGATACGACTATTCCTGGATGGATGGCACACTTGAGTGGAAGGTGGCCAAAGTTGCCGATCTGCCGGTCCACGCGCCGCTTCCCTTGGGATTGAGACGTGAAGACACGTTTCAATCAACAGTCAAAAAAATTCGAAGCCGGTATGGCATCAAGCTTCAAACGACAATCAATGATGCGCGCGGAATCATAGCTTCAAGCGGTTTCTGCCTCAAGAACAAGCGCGGAGAAGTATTTGAACTTTGGTTCGGCTTTGGGCCCGATCAACGCATTAGATCAATCGGTACGCACCTCGATAGCCTTCGCGATAGATGAGATTGGGAATTTAGATACCCGCCACTGATTATCGATTTTTGCGGAATATCAAGGTAGAAAGCACCATCCTTTGGGAGAAGGATGGTGTTTCCACTGCAGCTCAAATAGGTGTTGCGATGAACAGGCTGAAAGACAAAGTGGCCATCGTCACGGGTGGCGCGCTCGGGCTGGGGCGGGCAACCGCGATCCGCATGGCGGAGGAGGGCGCGAAGGTCGCGATCTTCGACATGCTGGACAAGGAAGGCCGCGCGCTGGTGCAGGAGCTTGAGAAGCGCGGCTTCACGGTGGGCTATTGGCACTGCGACGTGACACATGAGACGCAGGTTTCCGACGCCATCGAGGATGCGGTGCAGGCGTTCGGCAAGCTGAACGTGCTCGTGAACAATGCGGGTATCTCCGGTGCCAGCAAGCCGACGCACGAACTGACCGAAGCGGAATGGGACCGTGTGATGGCGGTGAACGTGAAGGGCGTGTTCTTCTGCACCAAGCACGCGATCCCGCACATGAAGAAGGCGGGCGGCGGCAGCATCATCAACCTGTCGTCGATCTATGGGCTGGTGGGCGCGGCTGATGTGCCGCCCTATCACGCGTCCAAGGGCGCGGTGCGGCTGATGAGCAAGACCGATGCGCTGATCTATGCGCCGGACAAAATCCGCGTGAACTCTATCCATCCGGGTTTCATCTGGACTCCCATGGTCGATCACTTCCTCGAGCAGGCGGCGGATGCAGAGGCGGCGCGGAAATTTACTGACGCCAAGCATCCGCTCGGCCATATGGGCGAGCCGGACGACATCGCGTGGGGCGCGGTCTATCTGGCGTCGGACGAAGCCAAATTCGTCACCGGCTCGGAACTGGTGATCGACGGCGGCTATACGGCGCAGTGACGCGCCTTACGCTTCGCTCGTCTGCGTTTTCTTTTTCGCAGGGGCTTTTTCAGCCGGGAGTTTCACCGGGCGCATCAGGAATGCGGGAAGCTCCAGCGCGTCGGTGCCCGGCGGCTTCGGCTTGTTGTGCTCGCGCTGCTGATGCTGCGGTTTCGCATGCTGCTGTTGCGGCTGGCGATTGTGCGGCTGGCGGTGATCCTGCCGGTGATCGTGTTTGTGATCCTGCTTGTGCTCCCGCTGGGGTGCGCGATGCTGTTGCGGGGCGGTCTGCTGGATTTCCTGCTGCGGCGCAGTAGCCTGTGTGACTGGCGCGGCCGTTTGCTGTGCCGGTTCCATGCTGGCGCGCTGGCCGTGATCCTTCACCGGACGTTCCCGATTGCGGTCACGCCCGCGATCGCGGCGATTGTCGCGGCCGCCACGCTGGGGACGGTCGTCTTTCGGACGATTTTGCACAGATTCCGCCAGCCCTTCGAGCACGCGGTGCGGCAGTTTCTTGCCGGTCAGCTTTTCGATGGCATCGACATATTTGTCGTCGCGCGACGTCGCCAGCATGTAGGCAAACCCGCTACGGCCGGCGCGGCCCGTGCGGCCGATGCGATGCACATAATCATCCGAATGAATCGGAACGTCGAAATTGAAGACGTGGCTGACGGCCGGAATATCGAGACCGCGCGCGGCCACATCGCTGGCCACCAGAATCTGAATGTCATTCGCCTTGAACGCATCCAGCGTTTTCATGCGCACGGACTGGTCCAGATCGCCATGCAGCGGGGCAACGCTGAAGCCGTGCTTGGAAAGCGACTTGGCTACAATGTCCACATCGCGCTTGCGATTGCAGAACACGATGGCGTTCTTCACATCGCTGCTTTCGCGGATGAGGCGGCGCAGGGCTTCGCGCTTGGCCCAGTCATTGGCGGGCACGTCGATCAGTTCCTGCGTGATGGTCGAGGCGGCGGTGGCGGGACGCGTCACTTCAACGCGCACGGGATTGTGCAGGAACTGTTCGGTCAGCCGCTGGATTTCCGGCGGCATGGTGGCCGAGTAGAACAGCGTCTGCCGCGTGAACGGCACCAGCTTGCAGATGCGCTCGACATCCGGAATGAAGCCCATGTCGAGCATGCGATCGGCTTCGTCGATGACCAGAAGCTGAACCTGGCTGAGCATGAGCTTGCCGCGTTCGAAATGATCGAGCAGGCGGCCCGGCGTGGCAATGAGAACATCGACGCCGCGATCCAGTTTCTTTTCCTGATCGTCGAAGGACACGCCGCCGATCAGCAGCGCCATCGAAAGCTTGTTGAACTTGCCGTACTTCTCGAAGTTTTCGGCCACCTGGGCGGCAAGCTCTCGCGTCGGCTCCAGGATGAGCGAGCGGGGCATACGTGCCTTGGCGCGGCCACGCGCCAGAAGTTCGATCATCGGCAGGGTGAACGAGGCGGTTTTGCCCGTGCCTGTCTGAGCGATGCCGATAATGTCCTTGCGCTGGAGGACATGTGGAATGCCTTGCGCCTGGATCGGTGTGGGGGTGGTGTAGCCACTTTCCGCCACCGCCTTCAGCACCTCCGGCGAAAGGCCGAGGCTGTCGAATCCAGCCACTTCCGGTTCTTTGACCGGGGCAGGGGAGGCTTCGGAAATCTTGAATTCAACCTCCGCCGGGGAGGAATTTGTTGAAGTGTCCGAATGGGTTACTTCAACAGTACCGGCTTCCGCGCCGGTGGTCGTCTCACTGCTAATCATACGCTCCTAGAGGGGGCGCATGGGCAGCGCCCGCACGGTCTGCCCGAATTGGCGACCGAATCCTTTGTGCGCTGCAATATCGTGAATCGTTGTGAAAAGTCAACCTGCGTGAAGGGTTTTTCCGTCGGCGGCTCTTCCGGGGGCCATGCGCAACCCCGGATTGGGCAAAAGCTGCCAAAGCATGAGCCGCAGGAAGCAATGCCGGTCTGACAGCGCTTACTCTGCTGGCAGGGGCGCTTTGCGCAGACTCTCCGATGGCAGGAACCACGCCGCGATGGCGGCGGTGGCGGCAAGCGCGGAAAGCGCCATCATCAGATAGCGGAAGCCTGTGTCGGGATCGTACAGCCGCGCAATGAGCCACACGCCTGCAGGTGTGCCGATAGCAGCCAGACCATAGCGCACACCGAAGATGAGGCCGCGCTGGCCTTCCGGCGTGTAGCGCGCGAGGAACAAGGTCTCTAGCGGCGCGGTCCATTCAAAGAAGAACACGACAATGACCGCGGCAATCGCCATACCCCAATCCGAAAATAGCGCCACCATCGGATAGGCAAGTGTGAGCATCACGAAACCGCCGGCATAAGCCAGCCGCGCGTTGCCCTTGTCACCCATATGGCCGCCCGCGAATTGCGCGCCCGCGCCGAGCAACTGGATCGCGCCCGCAATCAGGCCGATGACAAGCAGGCTGTAGGGTGCGAAGGCGGGCTGGCTCTGCACGATCTTCGGCACGGCAGTGCCAAAGGCCGATGATGCGATGAAGGCGAGCGTCATGGTGACGCCAAGTGCAGCGAAGGCGCGCGTCGTATCCCGCCGCGTGGGTGGCGCGTGATGCTGGTGTGCATCGCCATCGCGATCAGTGACCCGGCCGGTGAGATAGTAGAATAGGAGCACAAGCCCGAGCGCTGCTGTGACCGCACCGGGAACGATGAAGGCGCTGCGCCAGCCCCACACCGTGGCGAACAATCCGGCGATGACCGGTCCGAGGGCCACGCCAATGCTTCCTGCAATACCAGTTGAGGCAATCGCTTTGCCGCGGCGCGCCGCGTGCTTCACGACCCATGGCAGCGCTACCGGGTGGTAGATCGAACCGGACAATCCCAAAAGGCCCAGCGCAATGCCGAGGGTTGCAGGGCTTTGCGCAAAGCCACAGGCGATGGAGGCAAGCCCAAGTCCCAGAAAGCAAAGGACCATCACCCGGGTTTCGCCGATACGGCCACCAAGCCAGCCCGCAAACGGTGCACCAAGACCTAGCAGCATGGCGCCGGGCGCCCAAAGCGCGATCAAGCTGGCGTAATCGTGGGCCCATTCATGGCTGACCACCAGAACCAGCGTGAAGTACAGCGCCAGCAGGATGTGATTCATCGCATGGGCGGCGCTTGCAAAGAAAAGAATGGGCAGGGGCGCGCTCAAATTCGCGAGGGCTTTGCTCTGGGGTGGGGCACGCATGCTAGTCTTCGTTCCGGGTTGGGTAGGGAACGCTATCGTTCCGCCGTGGCCGGGGCCAGCGCAGCGAAGCGCATGGCAGACGGGCGCGGATTGCAGGCGTGGGGCAGGGGATGAGATTCGACGCAAAGCTGATTGCGCGCGTTCTGGGCGTTTGGGTTCTGGCGCTTGTGGGACTTGGCTTCTGGGGGCTTTCGAAATTCGAGACGGCGCGTCCGCCGGTGGTGCCCGCAAGCGCACCGGCCAGTGAATTTTCCGCCGAGCGCGCCTATGCCACGCTGGGTCGATTTCTTGGCCCCGAATTACCGCATCCTGCGTCCAGTGATGAAAACGCGGCAGTGCGCGCCCGCGTGATGGCCGAATTCGCCAAGCTCGGCGTGAAGACCGAAACCTATCAGGGTACCGGATGCCGGACCTCCGCCAAGTTTGGACTTCTGATCTGCGCGACGGTGACGGACATCATCGCCGAGGTGATCCCCGGCGATGGCAAGGCCATTGTTCTTCTGGCGCATTACGACAGCGTGCCCGCAGGGCCCGGCGCGGCGGATGATGGCTCGGGCGTTGCCACCATCCTGGAAACTGTGCGCGCGCTGAAAGCATCGGGTGCGCAGGGCAAGCACCCGGTGATCGCGCTGATCACCGACGGCGAGGAGTTTGGTCTTCTCGGCGCAGATTCCTTTGTGAGCAATCCCAAATTCCGCGAGCGCGTGGGCATCGTGGTGAATGTGGAAGCGCGCGGCAATCAGGGGCCGAGCCTTCTGTTCCAGACCAGCCCCGGATCCGAACCGCTGATAGATCTTTATGCGAAGGCGGTTCCTGCTTACGCGACAAGCTCGCTGTTCGTGGAAATCTATCGCGCACTGCCGAACGATACGGACGTGACGGAGTTTCTGGATGAATCTCTGCCGTCGCTGAACTTTGCATTTTCGGAAAACGTGGCGCACTACCACACCCCGCTCGACACGCGCGCCAATCTGAGCCTGCTGTCGCTGCAGCACCATGGCGAGAACATGCTGGGCGTTACGCGGGCGCTGCTCGTGACGGATTACGATGCGCTGGCGGGCGGCGACGCGGTGTACCTCTCCGTGCTCGGACGATTTCTCCCGCGCATGCCGGTGGGCTGGGTGTTGCCATTGGCGCTGTTCTGCTTCGGCCTGATGACGCTGGCGGCGTTTCTTTCACGCGGCGGTACGATCACCTGGGGGCAGGGTTGGGCGGCCATTGCCATGCCGGTGGCGACACTGATGGCGACGGGCCTTTGCGGCTGGCTGCTGCACTACATTGCACAGCTTGCCTCCGGTATGCCCGATCCCTCCAACGCCTATCCGGACTGGTTTCGCATGGCGCTCGGCTTCGGCGTGTTCGCGGCACTGCTTCTTGCCGCGCGCATGGCGCGGGGACGCGCGGCGGTGTTCGGGGTGTGGCTCTGGTATGGCGTGTTCGCCATTATCACGGCTGCGCTGTTGCCGGGTCTCAGCCCTTATTTCCTCTTTCCGGTGATGGCGGCGGCGATTCTGCTTCTGATCGCAACGCGCGTGCCCGGAAACATCGAGGGCATCTGGGGAACGGTTCTGATGGGCCTAGCCGCCATCGTTCCGCTGGTGATCTGGATGGGCCTTGTAGCGCAAGGCGAAACGCTGATGGGGCTGAAGCTGCATCCGCTGTTCACGATACCCGCCGCGTTCGCCGCGCTGCCGCTGGTGCCGGTTCTGAACGCGCTGGACATTCCGCGCCGCGCCTGGATCGGCTCCGTGGCGGTGGCGCTTGCCGGAGGTGTCGGTCTTGCGGTCTATGCCGGGATGCAGCCGGCCTATTCGGCGATCACGCCGCAGCCGCTCAACATCAACTATGTGGAAGACAGCGCGGCGGGAACAGCGGCATATGCGGCGGATGCCATCGCGCCGTTACCCGCATCCGTCAAGGCCGCCGCGAAATTCGGCGAGGTTCCGGAATCCGCCTATCCGTTTGCGCGCGGTCTTTCCTATATCGCGCGCGTGGGCGCACCAAAATTGCCCGCGCCGCAATTCACCGTGGCGGTGCAGCCGCCATCCGACGGCGGGCGGCGCGTGGATGTGGCGTTTGCTGGCTCCGAACAGCTTGCGCAGATGTTCTTCGTGATCCCCGATCCGGCGAACGTGCGCGCCTTCTGGATGAACGGCCGGCGCTTCACGCCGCCAGAACAATGGAAGGGATTGGAGCAGGCGGTGGTGGGCTGCGAATCCCGCGATTGCCGCAACACGCGCCTGACATTCGAACTGAATTCACCAAAGGCGTTCACATTGACCATGGCGGAGATCCGCTTTGGGCTGCCAGACTTCGCCAAATTCCTTGCCGCCGCGCGGCCCAATACCGCCACCACAAACCGCATCGGCGACAGCACCATCCTGATCGTGAAGGTGCCGGTGCCGGGAAGCTGACACGGATGGCGGATGACGGCATTGAATTCGCGATCGCGAAATTCCGCGCAGCGTTGGCGGGCAATCCCGACCTGCCCGTGAAGCTCCTGGGCGTCGCCGAACTTGCCGCCAACAAGAAGCTACCGGTACGCGCCATGGAGATTGTGCGCGAGGCAATGGCGATGGCCCCGAATGATCCGGCGGTGATGATGCGTGCGCGCCGGATATTGTCGGGACTTCTGCCGGGTTATCACGTTCCGATGATGAACGATGCACGGCGCAACGCGGCATGGGACAAGGCGCTGCGCCGCGCGATCAAGCCGGGCATGCATGTGCTGGAAATCGGCACGGGCGCAGGCATGCTGGCGCTGATGGCGGCGCGGGCAGGCGCGGAAAAGGTCATCACCTGCGAGAAACATCCGGTGGTGGCGGCGCTAGCACGCGAACTGGTGGCGCGCAACGGCTATTCCGACCGCGTGACGGTGATCGAAAAGGAATCGGCTGCGCTGGAGATTGGCGTCGATCTGGAACGGCCCGCCGATCTTCTGTTTTGCGATATCTTTGCCGATGATTTCTTCAACTTCGATCCCTTGCCTGCAATTGCGGATGCGCGTGCGCGGCTGGTCGCGCCGGTAGCGCCGTCAGTACCTGCCTTCGGAGGCGTGTGCGTGTCGCTGGCGCATTGGGATGATTTTGCACGCTGCGGCCAGATTGCCACGGCGGCGGGATTCGACACCTCCCTCATGACGGATTTCATCTCTCCGCTGCAATTGCGCATGGCGGGTGATGCAGGTGTGCGGTTGTTGAGCGACGACGTGCAACTGTTCCGCTTCGATCTTGCGTCGCCGGTTTATTCGCCCGGCGGCGCCGCGCAGAGTGTGTGCACGGTGCGCGATGGCGGCACGGCGAACGCGATTGCGCGTTGGATCAGGCTCGAGCTTGATGATGAAACCATGCTGCAGGCGAAACCCGAGGAGGGCGCGGTGTTTTTCTCGGCGCCGCGCCTGACGCCATTGCCGGAACCGATGGCGGTGCGCGCCGGGGAGCGCTATCGCATTGGCGGCCGCTATCACGGCAAAACGAGCGATGTGTGGCTGACGGGACGGGACTAAATATCCACGTCCTTTGCGAATTGCGCATTTTCCTGAATGAACTGGAAGCGCAATTCCGGCTTCTTGCCCATGAGCCGCTCAACCATGGCATCGGTTTCCCTGCGCGCATCCTCCGGTACTTCGACCTTGATGAGCGTGCGATGGCCCGGCTTCATCGTGGTCTCCTTAAGCTGTGCGGGCAGCATTTCGCCAAGGCCCTTGAAGCGGGAGATATCGACCTTGCCGGATTTGAACTGCGTTCGCATCAATTCGTCGCGGTGCGCTTCGTCGCGCGCGTAGGCCGATTTCGCGCCCTGCGTGATGCGGTACAGCGGCGGCATGGCCAGAAAGAGGTGGCCGCTGGTGATGAGCTTCGGCATTTCGCGATAGAAGAACGTGAGCAGGAGCGAGGCGATGTGCGCGCCATCCACGTCGGCATCGGTCATGACGATGACGCGGTCGTAGCGCAAATCCTTTTCGTCGAAGCGCGAGCCGGTGCCGCAACCGAGCGCCTGCACCAGATCGGACAATTCCTGATTTTGCTGCAGCTTGCCCGCTGCCGCGCTGGCAACGTTCAGGATTTTGCCGCGCAGGGGCAATACCGCCTGCGTGGCACGGTCGCGGGCCTGCTTGGCGCTGCCGCCGGCGCTATCGCCTTCCACCAGAAACAATTCGGTGCCTTCCGAACCCGCGCGTGAGCAATCCGCGAGCTTGCCGGGCAGGCGCAGTTTGCGTGTGGCACTCTTGCGGGAGACTTCGCGTTCCTGCCTGCGCTTGAGGCGATCCTCGGCCTGATCAATGATGAAAGTGAGCAGCCGGTCGGCTTCCTGCGGATTTTCGGCAAGCCAATGGTCGAAATGATCGCGAACGACGCCTTCGACCAGCTTCTGGGCTTCGGCAGTGGAAAGCTTGTCCTTTGTCTGGCCCTGAAATTCCGGCTCGCGGATGAACACTGACAGCACCGCGCAGGCCGCTGACATGATGTCATCCGCCGTGACGAGGTTCGTCTTCTTGTTGTTCACGCGGTCGCCATGGGCGCGCAGCCCTTTGGTCAGCGCATTGCGCAGGCCCTGTTCATGCGTGCCGCCTTGCGGCGTGGGAATGGTGTTGCAGTAAGAATGAATGAAGGGCTCGGCTTCGGGCGCCCAGGCGACGGCCCATTCCACGGCACCCTTGCCATCCCGGTTTTCGGTTCGGCCAAAGAAATTCCGCTGCGTGACGGTGGGTGTCGATCCCACTTCGCTCTTCAGGAAATCAAGCAGGCCGCCGGGAAAATGCAGAACATCTTCGGCAGGTGTGGCCGCGCCGGGCTTCAGAAGCGCGGGATCGCAGGCCCAGCGGATTTCCACGCCGCGAAACAGATAGGCCTTCGACTTCGCCATGCGATGCAGCGTGGCCGGCGAAAAATGCGCATCCTTGAATATCTGACGGTCGGGCTTGAACGACACGATCGTGCCGCGCCGGTTGACCCCGCCGAGATCCTTCAGCTTGCCAACAGGCTTGCCTCGCTCGAAGCGCATCATGTGGGCATGACGGTCGCGCGCCACATCCACTTCCATCCATTCCGACAGCGCGTTGACGACAGAAGAACCCACACCGTGCAGGCCGCCGGACGTGTCATAGACCTTGCCACCGAACTTGCCGCCCGCATGCAGCGTGGTCATGATGACTTCGAGCGCGGATTTGTTCTTGAACTTGGGATGCGGATCGGTGGGGATGCCGCGACCATTGTCACGGATCACCACAACGTCATCCGCCTGCAGCTCGAATTCGATCCGCGTGGCGAACCCGGCGACCGCTTCATCCATCGCATTGTCCAGAATTTCCGCGGCCAAGTGATGCAGCGCGCGCTCGTCGGTGCCACCGATGTACATGCCGGGACGGCGGCGCACAGGCTCCAGCCCCTCCAGCACTTCAATGTCTTTGGCGGTGTAACCCTTGGAAGAGGCGGGGTTTGCGTCGAACAGGTCTGGTGCTTTTGCCATGCGCTCTTGCGGTTCACTGGGGCGGCGACGATTCGCCATTCATTTTACGTTAAGGAGAAAAAACGTTCCCGCGCCCGGGAAGGTATTTCTTAAGCGTGTTTGCCTAACCTGTTGACCTGGGCGGAGCAACAACCTTTGCGCCGCAGATGCAGAACCATGGACGTGGACGCCACCATCAACAGGAACAGAACGCCGTTTCCGGCGGAACAGTTCGTTAGCGCACAGCTTCAGCTGTTCGTGGACACGCTGCCTGTGATGGCGTGGTTCAACCCGCTTTGGACGGCGGTGTTCGTGGGCGCCTTCAGCGGCGCCTTTCCCGCCTTTGGTGCGGTTCCGGCATGGCATCTGATCCTGGCACTCGGATCGCAAATCCTGAGCGGCATCATCGGCGTGTGGCTGTTTCGCCATTTCCGGGGCACCGGCACGTTTGGACACAGGGCGCATTTTCAGCTTGGGGCGCTTCAGTTCATGATTGGCCTTTCTTGGGGCGCGATGGCGTGGCTGTTCTGGGTTCCGGGCAATGACGCCAACCATGTGCTTGTCTTTTCGCTGATGTCGATCGTGCTGCTGTCCTATGCGGTCGGCCGCGTGATGAATTTCTACATTTATGTTGTGGCTGTTGCGCCGGCATTCATTCTGGGAATGGCGCGGTTCGCGACATCCTCGGATACTGTCGCGCCGCCGCTGATACTCATCCTAGCCATCGCCTTCACGATCACGCTCGTGATCGCCAGCGGCACGCGTCTGCGCTTTGCGGAGATGCTGCGGAACAAGCTGGCGAACGACGTGCTCACCCAGGATCTGGTGCGCGCGCGCGACGAAGCTCTGCGCAAGCGGTTCGAGGCAGAAGCCGCGAATGCTTCAAAGACCACCTTCCTCGCCAATATGAGCCATGAACTGCGCACGCCGCTGAACGCCATTCTGGGCTTCTCGGAGATCATCGCGCACGAAACCTTCGGTCCGGTGGGCGTGAAGCGCTACAAGGAATATGCAGGAGATATCTACGATTCCGGCAAACACCTGCTCAGCATCATCAGCGACATTCTGGATGTGGCGAAGATTGAGGCGGGGCGCATGGAAGTGTCGCCGGAGAGCATCTGCGCGCGCAAAGAGATCGAACGCGCGGTCAATCTCGTGATGCCGCGGGCCCACGACAAGAAGATCAGTGTCGTTACCAATTTGATGCCCGGCACGCCGGACCTTTATGCCGACTCGCGCGCATTTCAGCAGATCGTTATCAATCTGGTAACCAACGCAGTAAAATTCACGCCGGAAGGCGGTCATGTTGAGGTGACAACCTGCGCAGGCGCAAATGGCGCGTTCCGCCTGTGTGTCAGCGACAACGGTCCGGGCATTGCGCCAAAAATGCTGGAACGGCTGTTCAAACCGTTCAACCAGATTGACAACCGCTATGACAGGCAGGAAGGCGGCACCGGGCTTGGGCTTTCGCTTGTGCGCGGGCTTACCGAACTGCACGACGGCAAGGTCTGGATCGAAAGCGAACCGGGCAAGGGCGTACGCGCCTATGTCGAGTTGCCGCTCTGCTGCGATGCGCGCGAAGAAGCGCCACCGCTGATGCAGGCCGTAAACGGTTGAACCTGCCACACTAAGCAAATCTTAGGTTTCCGCCCGCTATCCTTCTCGTGCCTAGGGGAAGGCTGGAAGGAACGTGGGGTACGGTCAACGACTACGTGTCCAGAAGAACGCGGACATTCGTGTCCTGCGTGCTGAACTGGATCTGATCGCAGGTGTCATCCGCTCAACGCGGTACACCTCGCCGATGTGGGCGCTTGCGATTTCGTGGCTGGCGTCCAGCAGCATTGGCGTGTTCGGCAATGCCGGGTTCACGCTTCTGGTTTATCTGCCCATTCTCATCACCGCCGTGATGTTCGTCTGCGCGATACTGGTTTCGATCTACCAGATCGATACGGCGCGCTCCTCCGACGCAGCGGAACTTCAACCCTGGTTCGGCCGTATCATCGCCATCCAGAGCGTTATCAGCGCGTCATGGGGATTGATGCCGTGGCTTCTCTGGGAACATGGCAGCAGCATCAATCATCTGTTTCTTGCGGGCGCCGTGGTCACGGTGCTGTCGAGCCTCGTGGCGTCGCGCGCCAATCACAAAATCATGCTGCTCGCGACATTGGTGCCGATGGTCTCGATGTCCGCTGCCTGCTTCGCGCTTTCCGGCACGTGGCTTGATCTTGGGATCGCCGCGTTCTTCATCGTGTACGGCTATCAGCTGTTTCATGATGGCCGCCGCCTTTCTGACCGCATGGAAGAGGACTCCCGCCTGCGTTTCGAGGTGGAAGACCTTGCGCGCGATCTGGAAGAGGCCCGCGACGAGGCCCTGCACAAACGCTTCGAGGCGGAGACGGCGAACGCTTCGAAGACTGCGTTCCTCGCCAATATGAGCCATGAACTGCGCACGCCGCTGAACGCCATTCTCGGCTTCTCGGAAATCATCGCGCAGGAATGCTTTGGCCCGGTGGGATCGCCGCGTTACAAGGAATATGCGGGCGACATCCATTCTTCCGGCGCCCACCTTCTCAGTCTCATCAACGATTTGCTCGACGTGGCCAAGATCGAGGCCGGACGCATGGAGATCGAGCCGGAACTTCTGGATGCCCGGCAAGCGCTCGACATTGCGCTCAAGCTCGTGGGCGCCAAGGCGCGCGAACGCAACCAGCGCCTAGTCATTGAAATACACGACGACGCGCCGAAACTTTATGCCGATGAACGGGCACTAAAGCAGATACTGATCAATCTGGCGTCCAACGCGGTGAAGTTCACACCGGAAGGCGGATTGATCCGCGTGGTGGGAAGCAAGTCCCGCTGCGGTTCGTTCCAGATCATGGTGGAAGACAACGGACCCGGCATTCCGCGCGACAAGCTGGACAAGATCTTCAAGCCATTCAGCCAGGTGAACAATCGCTACGACCGGCAGGGCGGGGGCACGGGCCTTGGCCTTGCGCTCGTGCGCGGCCTGACCGAACTGCACGGCGGGCGCGCGTGGCTTGAGAGCGAGCAAGGCCATGGCTGCCGCGCCTTCGTGCTGCTTCCCGCCGAAGGGCAGGAGAATGCAGACGGCATCAACCGCGCCGCCTGAATCCTATTCCTTTTTGCAGATGTCGCCGCGCATCGGCATGTTGCCGCTCACCAGCGTGGCGGTGGAGAATTTCTCGCGCACCCCGTCGATGGTGATGGTGGCGACCTTGTCCATCGCGACATCGAGAGTTTCTCCGGTGCCCGGATCGGTCAGCACCCTGCCTGTGCGATAGACATTGAGCGTCATGCCCGGCGTGACATTGCGATCCGTTCCCGCGCCGACATAGATCTTGTCGCTGGCATCGACGATGGACGCGGACCACGGCACATTGCGCATGCCAGCGGCGATCTGTTCGACGCCCTTCTGGATTGCTTCCTCCGCGGCTTCGCCGATCGGGGAGTTCTTGAAGAGGTTTCCGCCTGCGGCGACGCCGGTCTTCATGCTGACCACATTGGCGCCGACGCCGGTTGACGATGCCGTGCCTTCCGCCGTCGAGGTGGAGATCACCTGACCGGTCGTGGTGTCGATGAGCCTGAGCTGGATCACGAGGACTGCCTCCTTGTGATCGGCCGTGGCCTGCGAACCAAAGAGCGAACCCATCGAAAAGCCGGCGACGCCGACGGAGCCGCCCTTGGCGTTGGCTTCGTATTTGATGACCGCGCCACGGATGATGGCGCTGGCGCCGATCAGCTTGCCAGCCTTCGCCGCGGTTTCGGCGTTCACCTGTCCGGCCATGCCGATGGCCTGCTCGTTCTGCACCGAAGCAAGGCCGGGCCGCTCCACGACGACGAAGCGGCCGTCCTTGATGAGGGCTTCCGTGAGCATGGAGGTGAGGCCGTCGGCGGTGACGCTGCCTCCCACACCTTCAGCCGCCTGAAACGTATCAACGGCCACGGTCTTCTTGAGGCCGGCATAGGGTTCGGCCTGGGCCGGGGAGGCTACGGCGGCAGCGATCAGAAGCAGGATCGCCGCGCGGCGGATCATGGGCAGGGAAGGGTGCATTGGAGCCTCCATGTGGGGGCGGAGACTATGGGGCGGCGAGGCGCTTGGGAAGCGGGCCACGGTTGCGGCAGGGCAAGGGCCGGGCGCAAACGAAAAGGCCGGGAATTGCTTCCCGGCCTTTCGCTACCCATGCCAGCGTGGATCAGACGCTGTAGTACATCTTGAATTCGACCGGATGCGGCGTGTGTTCGAAGGCATAAACATCGTTCATTTTCAGCTCGATATAGCTGTCGATGAAGTCGTCCGAGAACACGCCACCCTTCTTCAGGAAGGCGCGGTCGCCATCGAGGTTTTCCAGCGCCTCGCGGAGCGAACCGCAAACCTGCGGCACTTCCTTCAGCTCTTCCGGCGGCAGGGCATAGAGGTCCTTGTCCATCGGGTCGCCCGGATGAATCTTGTTCTCGATGCCGTCGAGGCCTGCCATGAGCATCGCCGCATAGGCCAGATACGGGTTCGCGCCCGGATCGGGGAAGCGCACTTCCACGCGCTTGCCCTTCGGCGAAGCGGAGAACGGAATGCGGCAGGAGGCCGAACGGTTGCGCGACGAATAGGCCAGAAGCACCGGCGCTTCAAAGCCGGGGATCAGGCGCTTGTAGGAATTGGTCAGCGGGTTGGTGAAGGCGTTGAGCGCCTTGGCATGCTTGATGATGCCGCCGATGTAGTAGAGGCAGGTTTCGGACAGGTCCGCATAGCCCGAACCGGCGAAGAGCGGCTTGCCGCTTTTCCAGATCGACTGGTGCACGTGCATGCCCGAACCGTTGTCGCCATAGACGGGCTTGGGCATGAAGGTCGCGGACTTGCCATAGGCCGCCGCGACCTGGTGGATCACGTATTTGTAGATCTGCATGTTGTCGCCGCACTTCGTCAGCGTGTTGAACTTGAAGCCCAACTCATGCTGCGAACCGGCCACTTCGTGATGATGCTTTTCCGGCTCGATGCCCATGTCGCCCATGATCGCAAGCATTTCGCTGCGCATGTCCTGGAGTGAGTCGATCGGCGGCACCGGGAAGTAACCGCCCTTCACGGCGGGGCGGTGGCCAAGGTTGCCGCTCTCATATTCGGTGCCGGAGTTGTAGGGCCCTTCGACGGAATCGAGGAAGTAGAAGCCCTTGTTCATGCCGGTGTCGAAGCGCACATCGTCGAACACGAAGAATTCGGCTTCGGGACCGAAGAAAGCGGTATCGCCGACACCCGAAGAATTCACATACGCTTCGGCAGCCTTGGCGATGGAGCGCGGGCAACGGCCATAGCGCTGGCCGGTCGACGGTTCGACGACGTCGCAGGTGAGCAGCAGCGTGGTCTGCGCGAAGAACGGATCGATGACCGCGGTGTCCAGATCGGGCACCAGTGTCATGTCGGATTCGTTGATTGCCTTCCAGCCCGCGATCGACGAACCGTCGAACATGGTGCCGTTGGTGAGGAAGTCGTCATCGACCAGCGACAGGTCAAACGTGACGTGCTGCCACTTGCCGCGCGGATCGGTGAAGCGAAGGTCAACGAACTTGACCTCCTTGTCTTTGATCAGTTTCAGGATGCTGTCTGGACTGGACATGGTGGTCGGTCTTCCCCTTGAAGTTCCAACGGTGGATGTTGCGGCTTAGATTGCGTCCGCGCCGGTTTCGCCGGTGCGGATTCGGATGGCTTCCTCGACAGTGAGCACGAAGATCTTGCCGTCGCCGATGCGGCCCGTGCGCGCGGCCTTCTGGATCGCGTCAACGGCGCCTTCGGCCAATTCGTCGGGCACGACGATCTCGATCTTCACCTTGGGAAGGAAATCGACGACGTATTCCGCGCCCCGGTAGAGTTCGGTGTGTCCCTTCTGGCGGCCGAAACCCTTGGCTTCGGTAACGGTGATGCCCTGCACGCCAATGGCCTGCAGCGCTTCCTTCACTTCATCGAGTTTGAACGGCTTGATGATGGCTTCTACTTTTTTCATGGCGTGCTCCTGCGGGGCGCGCATCGCGCACCCCTTCCCATTAACGATTTAGCAGTACTTGTGCCAACCGGCGCAAACTTATCCACAAGCAGAAACAATGGGTTATATGCTTGCCGAATTTGCGGGCAGATTTTTCTGCACGCGAAATAATCAAAATGATCATTTTCAAGGCAAATCTGGCGGTGACCTTCGCCTTTCCGATAGCGCACCCAGTCCGTGGGCGATGGCGGCGTTTGGGTAAGCCCGCATTTGCGAAGGCACGGTACCGCCCCTACCTATTTCTCCAACCTCGCAATCCGGAGAATCCCATGTCCACCGCAAAGCTGTTCGAGCCGCTGTCTTTCAAACACGGCCCGGCGATGAAGAACCGTTTCATGCTGGCGCCGCTGACCAACTGCCAGAGCCATGCAGACGGCACGCTGTCCGACGAAGAATTCCACTGGCTGACGATGCGCGCCGATGGCGGCTTCGGCCTGACGATGACGTGCGCCGCGCATGTGCAGGCGCGCGGGCAGGGCTTCCCGGGCCAGCTCGGCATCTTCGGCGATCAGCATATTGAAGGGCTCACGCGCCTTGCCTCCACGATCAAGGCGAAAGGCTCGCTGGCGGCAGTGCAGCTTCATCATGCCGGCAACCGTTCGCCGAAGGACCTGGTGGGCGATGTCGTTTGCCCGTCTGACGATCCGGCCACCGGTGCGCGCGCGCTGACGCTCGCCGAAGTGGAGCATCTGCGCGACGATTTCATCGCCGCCGCCAAACGCGCCGAACGCGCGGGCTTCGATGGCGTCGAACTGCACGGCGCGCACGGTTACATCCTGCTGGAATTCCTCTCGCCGAAACTGAACCGGCGCGAGGACCGCTATGGCGGAAGCCTTGAAAACCGCGCGCGGCTTCTGTTCGAGATCATCGATGGCGTGCGCGCGGCGTGCCGCCCCGATTTTCAGGTAGGCTTGCGCCTCTCCCCGGAACGCTTCGGTGTTGTGCTGGCGGAGATGCACGATGTCGCCGCCGAAGTGCTGCGCCAGGGCAAGATCGACTATCTCGACATGTCGCTGTGGGATTACACCATCGAACCCACCGACGAAGCGTTCAAGGGCCGCTCGCTGATGAGCATTTTCACGGAGTTGCCGCGTGGGGATGTGCGCCTTGGCGTTGCTGGCAAGATTCGCAATGCCGAGGATGTGATGAAGGTGATCGACGGCGGCTGTGACTACGCACTCATTGGCCGCGCCGCGATCCTGCGTCACGATTTTCCAAAACGTGTGCAGGCCGATGCGAACTATGCCTCGCCGCCGCTTCCGGTGACCGCCGATTATCTGGCCAAGGAGGGCCTTAGTCCGAAATTCGTCACCTACATGCGTTCCTTTCCTGGCTTCGTCGCGGCCGAGGAACAGGTCCCGCCGCATGACGAAGTGATGAAAATGTGGATGAAGACGGACGGCTGATCGCCGCGTTCGGCCCGGCTTTCCGTATTGTGCCGGCTTTCTTGACGTTAGGGCACTATTGAATCCGGGGGCGCGCCCCGCGAAGGTGGCGCGCCATGACCGCTTCCCGCGCCAATCCCGTCTTCTCCCAACTGCCCACGACCATCTTCACGGTGATGAGCGCGCTTGCCACCGAGCATGGCGCGCTCAATCTGGGGCAGGGCTTTCCCGACGCGGACGGGCCGCTCGCTATCCGCGAAGCCGCCGCCAAGGCGCTGCTGGAAGGGCCGAACCAGTATCCGCCGTCGCGCGGTCTTTTGCCTTTGCGCAAAGCCATCGCCGCGCATGCCAAACGCTTCTATGCGCTCGACTTCGATCCCGAGCATGAAGTTCTGATTACCTCCGGCGCCACCGAAGCGCTGACTTCCTGCATCATGGGACTGGTGGGAAAAGGCGGCGAGATTATTCTGATTGAGCCGGCCTACGATTCCTATCGCCCCATTGCCGAAGCTGTGGGTGCGGTGGTGAAGACCGTGGTGCTGTCGCCACCGCATTGGCGGCTGACCGAAGACGCGCTGCGCGCGGCGGTGAGCGGCCAGACCTCCGCCATCCTCATCAACACACCATTGAATCCCATTGGCCGGGTGTTCGATCGCGGCGAGCTGGAAGCGGTGGCGAAAGTCGCGAAGGAATGCGGCGCGGTTGTGATCTGCGATGAGGTTTACGAGCATCTGGTGTTCGACGGCAAACCGTTCGAACCCCTGATGACGTTTCCCGGCATGCGCGAGCGCTGCGTGCGCGTGGGTTCGGCGGGCAAGATGTTCTCGCTCACGGGCTGGAAGATCGGCTGGGTCTCGGGGCCCGCGGCGCTGGTGGATGTTGTTTCCAAAGCGCACCAGTTCCTGACCTTCACGACCTCCCCCGCCTTGCAGCTTGGCATCGCGCACGCGCTCGACAAGGAAATGGATTTCACACTGAACCTGACCAAAGAACTTCAAGCGAACCGCGATCTTCTGGCCGAAGGCATTGCCAAACTCGGCTTCAAGCCGCTCACCTGCGAAGGTTCCTACTTCCTCACCGCTGACATCACCGGCGTCACCAACGAAAGCGACATCGATTTTTGCAAGCGCTTGGTGCGCGAGGCCGGCGTGGCGCTAATCCCGCTCAGCGTCTTCTTCGAGGGCGGCAAGCCCGATCACCTCGTGCGCTTCGCCTTCTGCAAAAGCCGCACCGTGCTCGAAGATGCATTGGCGCGGCTGCAGAAATACTTCCACGCGGAGACGCGGAGGCACGGAGGATGAGTTCTCCGATCAGGATTTGTGGGCTGGCCGAAATTGTTGGCGCGCAAGGCGCTCCGATCAATGGCATGGAGGATCTCCTGCATGACGCACCGCTCCGCGCCTCCGCGTCTTCGCGTGCAAACATTCATCCCAACATCACGGAATCGCTGAAGGATTACGCATGACCGACACCGTTCACCCCCGCACCCCCATTCTTGTCGGCGTGGGGCAGTTCACGCAGCGCACGGCGCGCGAAGGCAAGATCGCCGAGAGTCTCGATCCCATCGCCATGCTGGAAAAGGCGGCGAATCTCGCGCTGGCCGACACTGGCAAGGCGGATGCGCTGAAGCGCGCGGTGGATACGATCGCGGTGGTGCGTTTCACGGCGGATTCACCGGGCGATCAGGGCCGGTTGCCGAAGCGCATGTATCGCAATCCGCCGCTGTCGGTGGCGAAGAAGCTCGGCATTTCCGCGCGCCGAAATTTCTATACCGCGACCGGCGGCAACACCCCGCAATGGCTGGTGAACCGCACGGCGGAAGAAATCGCAAACGGCGAATGCGAAGCGGCGCTGCTGGTGGGCGCGGAATATATCGCCAGCATGATCGGCGCGGTGAAGCAGGGCTTCGATCTGAAATGGGGCGACAAGGAAGACCCCGGCAGGGATCCCGAGGAGATCGGCAACCAGAAGCCCGGCGTGACGCCCTATGAAGCGCGCTATGGGCTCGCCTTTCCGGTGAACACCTATCCCTTGTTCGAGAACGCGCTGCGTGGGCAGGCGGGCCGCACCCCGGCGGAGCATCTGAAATGGCTCGGCGAATTTTTCTCGCCGTTCACCAAGGTGGCGAGCGAAAATCCGCATTCGTGGTTTCCCACCTACCGTTCGCCGGAAGAGATTTCTACGCCAAGCGAGAAGAACCGCTTCGTCGGTTATCCGTATACGAAGTATCTGAACGCGGTGATCGAGGTGGATATGGCCGCTGGTGTCGTGATGACCTCCGTGGCCAAGGCGCGCGAGCTTGGCATTCCCGAAGACAAATGGGTCTATCTGCACGGCGCGGGCGATGCCAACGATCTTTGGTATGTCACCGAGCGTGTGAACTATCATTCCTCGCCCGCCATTCGCGCCATGGGGCGGGCCGCGTTTGTGCAGGCCGGCAAGACCGCCGCGGACATGGACTTCATCGATCTATATTCCTGCTTCCCGGCGGCGGTGGAAATCGGCTGCAAGGAGCTTGGCATCGCGACGGACGATCCGCGCGGGCTCACCGTCACGGGCGGGCTTCCCTATTTCGGCGGGGCAGGCAACGACTATGTGATGCACTCCATCGTCACGATGGTGGAGAAGGTGCGCGCGAAACGCGGCAGCTATGGGCTGTGCACAGCGAACGGCTGGTATGTGACCAAACATTCCGCCGGCATCTATTCCACGGAGCCGGTGAAAGGCGTGTGGAAGCGCACGGCGCCTTCGGTGTATCAGAAGGTGATCGATGCCGAGGCACATCCGCGCATTGAGGAAATGCCCAGCGGCGATGCTCGCATCGAAACCTACACCGTGGTGACCGACCGTAAAGGCAAGCGTTTCGGCATCGTGGTGGGGCGGCTTCTGAACGGCGCGCGCTTCCTGGCCAATACGCCGGATGACGACCAGACGCTCGACTGGATGATGCGCGAGGATATGCTGGGCCGCACCGGCACGGTGACGCCGGGCGACAGCAACCTTTTCAAGTTCGCATAAAGGAAATTGCGGCACATGGCTGACATACACGGTTTCGCCGACGACAAATTCGCCGCCACCAAAGATGTGATGGCAGCAAGCCTCGAAAGCGGCGCGGATGTGGGCGCATCGTTCTGCGCCACGCTGAACGGCGAAACGGTTGTCGATATCTGGGGCGGTCATGCCGATGCGGCAAAGACCAAGCCCTGGGTGAAGGACACCATCGTCAACGTCTATTCCACCACCAAGACGATGACGGCGTTGACCGCGCTGCTTGTCGCTGACCGTGGCGAGCTCGATTTCGATGCGCCGGTGGCGAAGTACTGGCCGGAATTTGCCGCCAACGGAAAGGCGGCCATCAAGGTCAGTCATCTGATGAGCCATTCGGCGGGGCTATCCGGCTGGGCGGAGAAGATCACCAAGCACGAGCTTTATGATTGGGAGAAGGCCACTGCGATGCTGGCGGCGCAGGCGCCGTTCTGGGAGCCGGGCACCGCGCCGGGCTATCACGCGCTGACGCAAGGCTATCTGGTGGGCGAGGTGGTGCGCCGCATTACCGGAAAATCGTTGGGAACGGTGTTCCGCGAAGAGATCGCTGGACCGCTCGGCGCAGATTTCTGGATCGGCTTGCCAGCTTCGGAAGACGAGCGCGTCGCCGAACTCATCCCGCCGCCGCCGCGCGGGGCCATCGGCGATGGCGCGGAGATGAGCGAACTTCTGAAGAACATGTCCACCAATCCGGGCATCGACGTTTCGGAAACGAAAACGCGCGCGTGGCGTGCCGCGGAAATTCCGGCGGCGGGCGGCACGGGCAATGCGCGCTCTGTCGCGGAGATCCACACCATCCTTGCCAATGGCGGCGTTGCCAAAGGCAAGCGTTTCCTGAGCGAAGCCGGTTGCCGCAAGGCGCTGGAATTGCAGATCGAAGGCACCGACAAGATCATGAATATCCCGGCGCGCTTCGGCCTCGGCTTCGGGCTGGCGGGCGGCATGGTGCCGCTGCCCAATCCGAACTCCATGTTCTGGGGCGGCTATGGCGGCTCGGTCATCATCATCGACATGGATGCGCGCACGACCTTCAGCTACGTGATGAACAAGATGCAGGGCACAACAACCGGCGACATGCGCGCCTTCGGGTATCTCGGCGTGATGTGGGAACAGCTTTCCAAATAATCTGACGGAGAAAGGAGGCAAACATGGCGGAAGATTGGGCAGGCATCGTTGCCGAGCTTCAGGATCTGTTGAAGCTGCGATCCGTTCCCTTCGGCATGAAGATGTTCGTGGATCGCGCAGAGATGGAAGCGATCCCGCGCATCCGCCGCCCGGGCTCGATCCACACGATGGACCAGATTGTCGGCATGGCGTCTCGTCTCGGCTGGACGGTGGGCATCACATCGGACGATCTCGTCGGCGCGCAATGCCGCGCGGTTGTCGGGCTTGGCGGCGCGAAGACCGATGAGTGGAAATCCGGCAAGCACATGAAGGGCGTGTGGTTCTCCACGCTCGAAGATGCCAGCGCGCATCAGGCGGCTATGAACTGCGTGCCCGACGGGCAATTCGAAGCGCTGGCGGTTGCGCCGCTGGCGAGTGGCCGCCTCGATCCGCCGGACATTGCCCTGTTCTATGCCACGCCCGGCGCGATGATCTATTTCATCAACGGCCTGCAATGGGCGGGCTACAGGCGCTTCGACTGGAGCGTGGTGGGCGAAAGCGCCTGCGCCGATAGCTGGGGCAGGGCGCTGACAAAGCGCGAACCCAGCCTTTCCATTCCCTGCTTCGCGGAGCGGCGCTATGGCGGTGTGCTTGATGAAGAAATGCTGATGGCGCTGCCGCCCGATCAGTTGCAGAAAGCGATCGAAGGCATGAAGGCGCTCGCGAAGAACGGTTTCCGTTATCCCTTCCCGCAATATGGCGTGCAGCAGGATGTGCGCGCCGGCATGGCGGTGAGTTACCCGGACAGGAAGTGAACATGGCTCGTATTTACATGGTGCGTCACGGCAAGGCCGCGGCGGGTTTCGGCGGTCATATGGATCCGGGGCTGGACGAACTCGGAAAGCAGCAGGCCGAGGGCGCCGCCGCCGTGCTGGCGCCGAAGGGACCGCTGGCGCTGCTGTCGAGCCCGCTGGCACGCGCGCGCGAAACCGCAGCGCCATTGGCGAAGCTTTGGAAGCGCGAACCGGTGATCGAACCGGCGGTGGCGGAAATCCCGTCGCCGGACGGCACGACATTGGAAGATCGCGTGGTGTGGCTGCGCAATCTGATGCAAGGCTCCTGGCGCGATGTGCCGATGGAATTGGCGATGTGGCGTGAAGCCTGCATCGCCGCGCTGGTGGCGCAAAGCGAAGACGTGGCAATCTTCTCTCACTATGTGGCGCTGAACGTGGCGGTGGGCGCGGCAATGGGCGATGACCGCGTGACGGTCTATTCGCCGGAGAACTGCTCGATCACCGTCTTCGAAACGGACGGCGCGAAGCTGCATCTGATCGAAAAGGGCAGCGAAGCGCCGCTGACGAAGGTGAACTGATGCGCGAACCCCATGAAATGACCGCGGCGGAATTGTCCGCTGCTTACCAGTCCCGCGAGCTTTCGCCGGTGGAGGTGACCGAGGCGTTGCTCGGCCGCATCGAGGCGCTGGATTCCAAGGTCAATTCTTTCTGCCTGATCGATGTGGGCACGACCACCAAGCAAGCCGAAGAATCCGAAGCGCGCTGGATGGCGGGCGAGCCGCTATCGCCGCTCGATGGCGTGCCGGTGGGGGTAAAGGACCTGCTCGTCACCAAGGGCTGGCCCACGCGGCGCGGCTCGCTCACCGTTGATCCCAAGGGGGCGTGGGAAGCCGACGCGCCGTGTGTTGCGCGGCTGAAGGAAGCCGGCGCAGTGATGCTGGGCAAAACCACCACGCCGGAATTCGGCTGGAAGGGATCGACGGATTCCCCGCTCACCGGCATCACGCGCAATCCGTGGAATCTGGAGAAGACGCCCGGCGGCTCTTCGGGCGGATCGTCCGCCGCGCTGGCCGCGCGTTTCGCGCCGCTCACGCTCGGCACCGATGGCGGCGGCTCCATTCGCATACCGGCGAGCTTCACCGGCACCTATGGCCTGAAGCCGAGCTTTGGTCGCGTGCCGGCCTATCCGCTATCGCCGTTCGGCACAGTGGCGCATGTCGGCCCGATGACGCGCACGGTGCGCGACGCGGCGATGATGATGAATGTGATCGCCAAACCTGACGCGCGCGACTGGCATTCGCTGCCTTACGCGCCGATCGATTACGCTGCCGAACTCGAAATGCCTATGAAGGGCAAGCGCATCGCGTTCAGCCCGCGCCTTGGCTGGGTCACGCGCATCGATGCGGAAGTGGAAGAGATCGTTGCCGCCGCTGTGAAACGCTTCGAGGCCATGGGTGCGAATGTGGACGTTGTCGATCCGCCGGGTGGCGATCCGGGCACAATTTTCCAGAAAATCTGGTGGTCGGGTGCGGGTTATCTTCTGGGCGATCTGCCGGACGAGCAAAAGGCGAAACTCGATCCGGGCTTGCGCCGCATGGCGGAAGAGGGCGTGAAATTCTCCAAGAAGGAATTTCTCGACGCCACCATGGCGCGCGGCGCCTATGGCGCGGGGCTTCGCCAGTTCATGGAGAAATACGACTTCCTGCTTACGCCTTCCATCGCAACGACGGCGTTCAATGTCGGCCAGCTTTCACCGATGGACGATGACGGCCGCGCCTGGATGCAATGGACGCCGTTCTCGTTCCCCTTCAACCTCACACAGCAGCCGGCGGCCAGCATCAATTGCGGCTTCGCCAGCAACGGCCTGCCCGTGGGGCTGCAGATTGTCGGCAGAATGTATGACGACGCGGGCGTGCTTGCGGCGTCTTACGCGTATGAGCTGGCGCATCCGCTCTATGACAAAGTGCCGGAGGGGTTCTAAGCTCCCGCAATGAGCGGCGAAATCCTCACCGTCGAAGAATGCTATGCGGCGGATCGTTATGCGGCAGCGCTAGGCACGCCCACGCTCACCTTGATGGAGAACGCCGGGCGCGCGATTGCTCATGAAATTGCTGCGCGCTTCAAGCCCTGCAAGGCCGCTGTTCTGTGCGGACCCGGCAACAATGGTGGCGACGGCTTTGTGGTGGCACGGCTGCTGGCCGGGCGCGGGTTCGATGTGCGGCTCTCGCTGCTCGGCGCGCTCGATGCGTTGAAGGGCGATGCGGCGGAGATGGCCGCGCGCTGGGACGGCGCCATCGGCCCGCTCTCCGGCGATTGCATCGGCGATGCAACGCTGGTGGTCGATGCGCTGTTCGGCGCCGGGCTTTCGCGCCCGCTCGATGGCGAAGCCGCGCGTGCCGCAGAGGCGATGAACGCCAGCGATGCCAAGATCATCGCCGTGGATGTGCCGAGCGGATTGCAGGGCGATAGCGGCAAGCCCCTGGGCGATGCTTGCGTGAAAGCGGACGTAACCGTCACCTTTTTCCGCAAGAAACCTGCGCATGTGCTGATGCCGGGGCGTGCGCTGTGCGGCGAAACTGTTGTTGCCGATATCGGCATTCCCGAAGCGGCGGCGAACGTATGCTCGCTGTTCGAAAATGGTCCGGCGCTGTGGCGCGCGCGCTATCCTTGGCCGAAGTCAGACGCGCACAAATATGCGCGCGGACATTGCGTGGTTGTGAGCGGGTCCATGCAATCCACCGGTGCGGCGCGGCTGGCTGCACGCGGTGCGCTGCGTGCGGGGGCAGGGCTTGTGAGCGTGGCGAGCCCACCTGATGCGGTGGCAGTGAACGCAGCGCAACTCACCGCGATCATGGTCAAGCCGTTCGCCGGCGCGAAGGGCCTGGCCGATCTGCTGTCGGACAAACGCCTGAATGCGGTTGTCGCTGGGCCGGGTTGCGGCGTTGGTCGGGCAACGCAGGAGCTTGTGGGCGCGATTCTCGCAAGTAGCGCGGCGGCAGTTCTGGACGCCGATGCGCTCACATCCTTCGCTGGCGATCCGAAGGCGCTCTATCTGCTTTTGCGCGATAACGCGGTGCTGACGCCGCATGAAGGCGAATTCGAACGCATCTTCCCCGGTGTGCTTGCGCATTCGCAATCCAAGATCGAAGCCGTGCGCGCCGCATCCGCCGCCGCGAAGTGTGTGGTGCTGTTGAAAGGCGCAGACACGGTGATCGCGGCGCCTGACGGTCGCGCGGCGGTGAACACCAACGCGCCGCCCACGCTCGCCACGGCGGGCTCGGGCGATGTGCTGGCCGGAATCATCGGTGGATTGCTCGCACAAGGCATGAATGCGTTCGATGCCGCCTTAGCGGGCACATGGTTGCACGGCGAAGCGGCAAACTGCTTTGGAATCGGGCTGATCGCCGAAGACATTCCTGAAATGCTGCCGCGCGTGTTGCAGGCATTGCATTCCAGCTAGCGCAACTTGTCTTGCGCGGCGCGTGATAGATTTTCTTCGCGCACGATTCCGGTTTGGCCATGAGCGATATCATCATCCGCCACGCGGTTCCCGAAGATGCCGCTGCGCTGCGCGACATCTACAATCACTACGTCCTGACCACGCCCATTACCTTCGATGTGGAACCGAAGACGCTGGAACAGCGGCAGGAATGGCTGAGCCATTATGCGCCCACGGGGAAGTATCGCTGCTATGTGGCACAGAAGGATAACGTTGCCATCGGCTGGGCATCGTCGAGCAAGTTCAAGGACCGCGCGGCCTATGACACCTCCATCGAAACCAGCATCTATCTGAAGGCGGGCGAGGGCGGGCAGGGGCTCGGGCGGACGCTCTATACCGCGCTGTTCGATTCGTTGAAGGGCGAAGACATCCATCGCGCCTATGGCGGCGTCACGCTCCCCAACGACGCGTCGGTGGGGCTGCACCAGGCGATGGGCTTCAAGCGCACCGGCATCTACCACGAAGTGGGCCGTAAGTTCGGCCAATACTGGGATGTGGTGTGGTTTGAGAAGACGTTGGACTGATCTTTGGCGGGCCGGTTGTCGCAAAGACCGCCCCAAGCCTTACGGCCCTTAAGCCAACCCGCAAAGCGGCCCTAGCCACCCCCGAAAACCCCTGCTATAGCGGCGCCCTTCTCGCGGGATCGGGGTGGGCCCGGCTCCGCGGGATGGCCCGCGCGCGGGCGTGGCGGAACTGGCAGACGCGCTGGATTTAGGTTCCAGTGACGCAAGTCGTGGGGGTTCGAGTCCCTCCGCCCGCACCAGTCTCCGCAGCGCGAGCGTGGAGGCTGCCACGGCGTAGCGCGCCAGCGCGACGCCGGGCGGACAATGGGTTCGCGTTGCTTCGCCTTGGCAGGCCAGCAGATTTCTTAGGAATTGAGGACCATGCAGATTACCGAGACCGTCTCCGAAGGCCTGCGCCGCGAATACAAGATCGTCATTGGCGCAAAAGACCTGGACGAACGCCTGACTGGCAAGCTCGCCGAGATTCAGCCGCGCATGCACCTGAAGGGCTTCCGCCCGGGCAAGGCGCCGGTCTCCTTCCTCAAGAAGAGCTTCGGCAAGTCCATGATGGGCGAGATCGTCGAGCAGGCGGTTTCCGAATCCAGCCAGAAGGCCGTGACGGACAATTCGCTCAAGCCCGCCTTCCCGCCGCGCGTGGAGCTGGCCAGCGAGCTTGAGAATGTCGTGAACGGCAATTCCGATCTCGAATTCACCGTGAAGGTGGATCTGATGCCGGATTTCGACCTGATCGATCCGGCCACGCTGAAGGTGGAAAAGCTCGTCGCCGATGTCACCGACGAGGAAGTGAACGACGCGCTGAACCGTCTGGCCGAAGGCGCGCGCACCTATTCCCCGCGCGAAGAGGGCGCCGCCGCCGAAAAGGGCGATGCGGTGCTGATCGATTTCGTGGGCAAGGTCGATGGCGTGGAATTTGCCGGCGGCAAGGCCGAAGGCTTCAACCTGACGCTCGGTTCCGGTCAGCTTATCCCCGGCTTCGAGGATCAACTGATTGGCTCCAAGGTCGGCGAAACGCGCGATGTGAACGTGACCTTCCCGGACGATTATCCGGAGGCCTCGCTTGCCGGTAAGCCGGCGGTATTCGCGGTGACCGTGAAAGAGGTGAAAAGCCCCGACACACTCGCCATTGATGACGAGCTTGCCAAACGCCTCGGTCTCGACGGACTTGCAACTTTGAAGGATCGCATCCGCGACCAGATCAAGGGCGATTTCGCTCGTGCCAGCCGCATGCATCTGAAGCGCCGTATCCTCGACGCGCTCGATGAGAAGCACAATTTCCCGCTGCCGCCCACCATGGTGGAAGGCGAATTCGATTCCATCTGGAAGGCGGTCGAGGCCGAGCTTCAGCAGGAAGGCAAGAAAGCGGAAGACGAAGGCAAGACCGAAGACGAGCTCAAGAAGGAATATCACGACATCGCCGAGCGCCGCGTGCGCCTCGGTCTCGTGCTGGCCCGTCTTGGCGAGCAGAACGGCATCACGGTTGCGCCCGACGAGATCAACCGCGCCATCTCCATGCGCGCGCGCCAGTTCCCCGGTCAGGAACAGCAGGTGTTCCAGTTCTATGCGAACAACCCGCAGGCCCAGGCCGAAATCCGCGCGCCCATCTTCGAAGAGAAGGTCGTGGACTTCATCGCCGAACTGGCCGACGTGACGGAAAAGACCGTGGACCGCGAAACGCTGTTCATGGATCCGGACGAAGCCGCCGAGAAGTTGAAGGCGTAACAGCCCTACGGGTCAGTCGCGCGCCGATTTCACCCGTTCCCCAAAAGCGGCTATAGTTCATCCGTGGCCGCCGGGGGGCGCGTTCGCGACTGATATATTGTGATCACTTCAACCATTGTTGACATCATTATTGCTTTGGCGAGCGTCATCGCCGCGCCATTGATCGTTCAGGGGCTGGTGCAGGCCCGTTCCACAATCGGACGTGTTCTACAGGTTGCTTTTGGTCTGGCGCTTGCCGTCACGTTTCTGGTGATCTGGGGCCACTACGGCCACGATCCCATGCAGATCGCCTATTGCTGGGTCGACAAGACCGCGCCTTCCTGCGTGGAGCGTGGCAGCACGCCGCCGGAACTGGACAATAACGGCATCGGCCGCGGCGAATACGACACCGCGGAAGACGGACTGCCGCTGTTGCGGCGTGTTCTTGCGCAGAAGCCGATCGAAGACTTGGAGGCTTCCGCCGAAGGTGGCGATGGCGAAGCGCAATACCTCATGGGCATCGCAAAGTGGCGCGGCATCGGCACCAGAGAAGATCTGAATGGCGCGCGTGAATATTTGCGGCGTTCGGTGCTTTCGGGTTTCAAGCGCGCAACGCTGGCTTATGGCAGCATGCTCGCAGGCGGGCTCGGTGGACCCAAGAACGTTGAAGAAGCGCTTTCGTGGTGGCAATCCGGCGCGGACGCGGGTTTTGCGCCATGTCTCTATGTTCTGGGAACCTATTACGCGTACCAGGCGCCGGAGAATGAAAGAAATATTCCCAAGGCGCGCGACTACATCGAGAAGGCCGCGGCGAAGGAGCATGCCGGGGCTTATGCCACGCTTGGCGATTTTGCGTGGTACGGCACCGGACAGCCGGTGGACAAAGCCGCGGCGCTGAAACTCTACGAGAAGGCCGCCAAGATGAATTCGTCGCTGGCGATGCGCCAGCTTGCCAATGCCTATCGCTATGGAGACCAGTATCCTCTTAGCAAGCCCAAGGCGCTCGGCTGGTTCAAAAGGGCGGCCTTCTACGGTGATGGTTATTCCGCCGTGCAGGCGGCATCCATGCTGACGGAGGGCGAGGGCGTCGATAAGGATTTCGATGCGGCGGCGCGCATTCTGCAGCCGATAGCGAATGACGAAAACTATCAGGCGATGGCGCAGCTCTCAAAACTCGTCATCGATCACAAGGTGGACGCGATTGCCGGTGTCGATGCCGAAGCAATGGCGATTCAGGCCGATGAGCACGGATTTCCAGACGGCATTGGTGCACTGACGGCGGATCTTCGCGAAGGCAAGAATGGCTGGCAGCGGGATATCGCCAAGGCGGCGCTTCTGTCCCGTGACGCCTACAAGCGCGGCGCCACATGGCCACTCAGTCAGGAAGGCGCATGGCCCCTTTGGCAAAAGGGCTTCGCATACACCGTGCAGCTTGGCCTGAAGGAAGGCGCGGTGACGGAAGCCTATCCGGGAGAAGGCGCAGAACTTGAACGTCTGTTTGGCAGCCCAGACAAAAATATGAAGACTTTCAAAGTCCCGATGAATTGCAGCGGAACGCAATCGACTTACGATACCTATGTCTGGGATGCGCCCAATGGTCCGGTCCCGACGGACCTGCAATTCGATTGGCTGCAGCAGGCGCGCGGATGCTCGGTTCCCGCCGATGTGCGGACATCGTTCGACAAGCTCTTCCAGATCGCCCGCAACAACAACGTGTCCTTCATGGACCTGGCAGTCTATGCGCTGGGTGAGGCCAAGAAGCAGCCGCCTGCAAAATAGACCAATGTTCAGGGCGGCTCTGGCCGCCATCGAGGCGGCCGGCGCGTTGCTACAGAGGCGCGGCAATCCGCGCCCAATAACCCCGCACCCCAAATGGTCGTCTTAACCCGGCGGCCACACTATATATGGCAGCGTTGACAGGCTCACCGGGCGGGCCTGAAGCTCGCTCTAACCCGAATCAGAAGGAATTCGCGACCGTGAAGGATACGCGCGACGTCTACATGAACACGCTTGTGCCTATGGTGGTCGAGCAGACCGCCCGCGGCGAACGCGCGTTCGACATCTACTCCCGCCTTCTGAAGGAACGCATCATCTTCATTACCGGCCCGATCGAGGATTACGGTGCCAGCCTGATCACCGCGCAGCTTCTGTTTCTTGAGGCCGAAAACCCCAAGAAGGAGATCGCGATGTACATCAATTCGCCGGGCGGCGTGGTGACGGCCGGCATGGCGATCTACGACACGATGCAGTACATCCGCCCCTCCGTGCAGACGATGTGCATCGGGCAGGCGGCATCGGCGGCATCGCTGCTTCTGTGCGCCGGGCAAAAGGGCGAGCGCTTTGCCCTGCCGAACGCCCGCGTAATGGTTCATCAGCCCTCCGCGTCCTATTACGGGCAGGCGGCCGATATCGCCCGCCACGCGCAGGAGATCGTGAAGTTGAAGCGGCGGCTGAACGAAATCTATGCCAAGCATACCGGCCGCACCGTGGAAGAGATTGAAAAGGCGCTCGATCGCGATACCTATATGACCGCGGATGAGGCGCAGCAGTTCGGCCTGATCGATAAGGTTCTGGAGAATCGCGGCGATGGCGGCGAGCCGCAATAGGCTGAAATCCTTTGGTAAAACACAGGGAACTGGCGGATTAATCACTTCTTGATCCGCCTTGGCCTATCGTGGTCGAATAGTTTTGAAGGCCTGACCGAATCCGGATGGCCCGGAACGTGCAGGAGTGGGCAAGGCAGCAGCCCCGCGTGCCAGAGCGGGTAGCAGAAACAAGGGCGAACGGTTGATCACCAGCCGCCCCCAGGAGTTGCGATGAGTAAGGCGAGCGGCGGCGATTCCAAGAACACGCTCTATTGTTCGTTTTGCGGCAAGAGCCAGCATGAAGTTCGCAAGCTGATTGCGGGGCCCACGGTCTTCATCTGCGACGAATGCGTCGAACTGTGCATGGAGATCATCCGGGAGGAGAACAAATCCTCCTTCATGAAGAGCCGCGACGGCGTGCCCACGCCGCAGGAAATCTGCAAGGTTCTCGACGATTACGTGGTCGGCCAGCAGCACGCCAAAAAGGTGCTCTCGGTCGCGGTCCACAATCACTACAAGCGCATCAACGCGTCGGGCAAAAACGGCGACGTGGAGCTGGCCAAATCAAACATCATGCTGATCGGTCCGACGGGCTGCGGCAAAACCCTTCTGGCGCAAACTCTGGCGCGCATTCTCGACGTGCCCTTCACCATGGCCGATGCCACCACGCTGACCGAAGCCGGTTATGTGGGCGAGGACGTGGAGAACATCATCCTCAAGCTGCTGCAGAATGCCGACTACAATGTCGAGCGCGCGCAGCGCGGCATCGTCTATATCGACGAGGTCGACAAGATCAGCCGCAAGTCCGACAACCCCTCCATCACACGCGACGTGTCGGGCGAGGGCGTGCAGCAGGCCCTGCTGAAGATCATGGAAGGCACCGTCGCCTCCGTTCCGCCGCAGGGCGGGCGCAAGCATCCACAGCAGGAGTTCCTGCAGGTGGACACAACCAATATCCTGTTCATCGTGGGCGGCGCCTTCGCCGGTCTCGACAAGATCATCTCGGGCCGCACGCACGGTTCCTCGATGGGATTTGGCGCCAACGTGCGCAGCCCTGACGAACGTGGCACCGGCGATGTGCTGCGGGACGTGGAGCCGGAAGATCTTCTGAAGTTTGGCCTCATTCCGGAATTCATCGGCCGTCTACCCGTGCTCGCCACGCTGGGCGATCTGCAGGAGCCGGCGCTGATTGAAATTCTGACCAAGCCGAAGAACGCGCTGGCCAAGCAGTATATGCGCATGTTCGAAATGGAAGGCGTGAAGCTGCGCTTCCAGGAAGAGGCTCTGCACGCCATTGCGCGCAAGGCCATCCAGCGCAAAACAGGCGCACGCGGCCTGCGCTCGATCATGGAAGGCATTCTGCTCGAAACGATGTTCGAGCTGCCCGCCCTGCAAGGCGTTCAGGAAGTCGTCATCACGGCGGATGTGGTGGAAGGGCGCGCACGCCCCCTCTACACCTATTCCGACAAGGACGGCGCACGGGAAAAGACGGCAAGCTGATCGGCCTTCAATTCTGATGCAGGCCGGACCGTCCGGCCGATCCGATCACATTTACGATCTCGCTCATCAGGCCTTTGTAGTCTTCGTCCGTCATCGACGGGCGTTCGATGCGGAATTGCTCGCGCAATTCCTTGTAACGGGTCATGCCGATCTTGTTTTCCAGCGCTTCGAGCGTTTCTGCCTGCGACCGAACGAAAAGCACGCGTGAGGCGAAAAAGCTTTTGCGCTTTTCGTGAAAACGCACGACAAGACCGACAAACAATTCAGGACGTTCCTTTTCACTCTGTGGCGCCCAAATGGTGAGCGGAAAGCGCAGCGGCTGGTCTTCCCAGCCGACAAATTCCATCTGCGTTCCGCGCCCGAGTGACACGATCGAGCCGTAACTCTTGCGGATCGGCTCGCCATATCCGCCTGGCCGGTAGTGAATTTCGAAGGGCAGCATTTCGCCTTCTATGTCCGGAACCGAAATCTTCAATCCCGCCCGCATGACGCGTGGGTTGCGCGATTTGTGAGCGATCTGGTCGCCGTGCGCCGAATAGCGGATGACATCCCACAGTCCTGCGAAATCGCGCGCCATGTTGGGTAGAAATTCGCGCTCGCCCTTTGTCAGTTCCTTGAAGACGGCTTCGGGCGTGCGTTTTGGCGCGTAGGTTTTGGGGCGGAAACCGAAGGCTACCGCAATGGCCTCCTGAATGAATGGGCGTGCATACTGGGTGTTCCAGTATTTTTCAGTCGCCATGATCGGCTTCAGATGTTCATAAAAGTAGTGACAGCCCATCTCCGAGCCGGCGCGCAGAAAACTGTAGAACGCGTGTTTGGCATCGGCTTCCGCTTCTGCCGCATCGCTTTGTTCTGACAGCCGTTTCTGCCAGTCGCCGGGGTAGAGCTTTGCAAAGAGATCGGTTTGCGTGAGTGGGCGGCGCGAGCCACTTTCGTGCAGCGCTCCGTCCTGATTTTTGGCAAGGTAGTAGTTGGCAAGGGCCATCAAGGCCAGCCGCTGATCTTCCGTCAGCGCTTGATCTCTTGGATCGCGCGAATATTTGCGCCGCGTGCGTTTGGCTTTCACGGGAACCGCCTCTAGCCGAATGGGGCATAGTCTAACCAGGTCTAGCCACGCAACCAGCCTTACAGACGCCTGAATCAACAAAAATCGGGCAATTGTGCGGAAAACAGCGTTTCCAATTGACGCTGCGGAAGCAACTCCCGTGGTTAGAGCAAAGCGTCCCTGATTCGTTCGGCGATTAGAGAAGAGTCCTCGCGGCTAGTACCCGGCGTGATGTTGTGGCGGCTCCTGTGAAAGCCAAGGAGGAGCCAACCGTGTCACCGACCTTTTTCGAAATCGAACTTCAAGACGGCCGTCACATAGAAACGACGGCGATGATCCTGCCGGATGCGCACACGTCTGCATACGTGCGCGAAGCGTTGCTGCGGGTCCTGCATGAGCGCTTCGGACTCAACGACGAGTCCACCATTAAAACCTTCCGCTACGTATCGTAAAGGTGACCCATGGAACCGAGAGAATTTGTCGTACTGTTTCAGGATGGTTCGCGCCGGTTCGTAAAGGCGATGGTTCGTCCCGAAACCGATGTGATCCAGTTTTTCACGCACTATTTCAACGAGCAGGCCGCGACGGGTCGCTTCCACGTGCACTTCGTCATTGCGCAAATTCATGAACTGACGTTGCGCGTCGAAGGTGAATGTGTGGTCGTCAATAGCCCGATCGGTGCCGGTGAAAAAGAAACCGATGATGGCGAGCAAGAGCCGCCTCTCGAGCGCCGAGGACGAAGGCCCATAGGCCAAGCTGCGCAGGGGCCGATTCTCGCTGGCCTTATGGCGAGACTGAATAGCGTCCGCCATCACGCAGCATTCCACGTAATCTGGTCATTGCTGACGCTGCTTTGTCTCTTCGTTCTGAACGTGGCGTTTTATCACGCATGACCATCGTTGATGGCGGCGCGATCATTCACCTTCGCGCCGCCTGACAGGCCGTACCGTAGTGTACGGCGTAGACGGGCTGCAGAAACCGCAATTGTGGCATCATGCCCAGGCGGTGGAAGCAGACGCCGTCGCGCGCATAGTCGCCGCCGCCTTCAATGACATCGGGCAGGCGGAAGTGGTTCGGGTCGCGACTGTAGGCCGGATAGGAGACAATAAAATCGACATGGCGGCTTTTCAGATAGCCCAGATAGTCGATCCAGCCTTCTCGAACGAACGCACCGAGCTTGTAGTCTACGATCCCGTCCAGTGACCGCAGCACGAAGCGGTCATCCAGAAAGAGGCGCGATTGCGGTTCGACGGTGGCGACCACGATGGGCGTGGCCGGATGTCCCAGCAATTCGAAATAACCTTCGCTCATCGTCTTTTTGAAGGCCGGATCGAGGGCCGCAATGGTATCGCGTGCCAGCGAACGGCCCTGCATTGACCGCGTGAACTGCTCATAGGGCACCAGCGTCACACCGATCAGAAGCGCCGCCGCCGCCACAGCGGCCGCATGCGCCGTTGTGGCAGGCTTGCGCGCCATGACCCGCGCGAAAACGTAGAAGAACGCGGCATAGGCGTACATGAAATAGCGGGAGAAATGCACGGACGGGAAAACATTGAGCACGTGCAGGATCAATGGCAGCAGATAAAGCGCGAAGAGCATGATCCACTCATCGCGCACGACGCGCTTGCGATGGAAAAACAGGAGCAGCGCAAAAGGCGATGTGTAGGCTATGGCAATAATCGGCTTGGGATTGAGATAGATCGTGGAGGCGCCCAGCGAAACGGCAATGCTGCTGATCCGCGAGATTTCCGCGCGCAGTTCTCCGGCAGCCTGCAGCGGTGCGCCAGTTGCCCATTCGATCATAAAATAGATCGTCCCGGCGATGGCCCCGCCCAGAAGGATGTAGCCGAGATTCTTCCAGTCCCGGTTGGCCAGTATGACCAACCCTATGCCGCCGCCCAGAAGCACCGCTTCGGGCCGGAAGAAAAAGAGTGCGGGCAGCCCCAGGGCGAGCATGAGACCTGTCGGCGTCTTCGCCGTGCGGTTCTTCCATGCTTGCAGAAACGCCAGAAGAGCAAACGCAAAGGGGGCATTCTCCATGCCGAGTTGCGCCTGTGCGGTCATGGAAGGCAGGAGCAGCGGCAAAAGCCCAAGCGCCAGAGCCATCCAAGCGCTGGCGCCTTCGCGCCGGGCTTCGCGCCTGATCACTCACGCAATGCCAAAAATGCCCGCAACACCCATTGCTTTCATGGCAATGGGAACGAAGCGGCCCATGAGTTCGTAAAATAGCGCGACGATCACCATATAGAGCGGCGACGTTTCGCCGGACGATGCGTCGCCCGGATTGAACTGAAGCGGGTATCCCGCCAGCAGGTTCCTCGCGAAGATGATGTGGATTTCCGGATCGCCCCCGAAAATAGGCATGTAAACGATAAGGGAGTAGCAAAGCCCCAGCCCGATGAAGGCGCACAGCCCAAGCGCGATCTGTTCGGCCCGCGGCAGACGTTGCGCGAATTCAAGGGCGCGAATGGACATGGAATTCCGCGATGGGGTGGTGATGCGCGGCGGACGTTGGCCCAGATCGAAATCCGCCGCAAGCATTGGAACGTGTTTCCGCAATGGTTGTGGGTGATTGCGAAAACGCAACGAAACCCTTGGAATTTTCACCGGGAACCTGCGCTCCGGCGCAGCGAAGCGCCGCAGGATGTGCCCTGATTCATTCAGCGGCGGTTCACGCCTCTGCGCTATTGTGGCCACGGACAGGCGGGAAACCGCGTGCCCTAGACCTAGTCCCCCGGGGTTGCCTTGAAACACCAGACCTTGGGGGCCACTTTATACGCACTGGGAGTCGGCTGTTCGGGCGGCTCGGATCCAGTGCCGGTGCGCCCAAAAAGGGGCACGGTTTTCCACCATACCGAGGTTCCGGTCGAGGGCCCGGTCAGGAGTAATTGTGATGTCTGACAAAGAACTGACGAAGGCACAGGGTGATGGCGGCCAATTGGCGCCGGTTCTGCCGCTGCGCGATATCGTCGTGTTTCCGCACATGATCGTTCCGCTGTTCGTGGGCCGCGAGAAATCCGTGCGCGCGCTCGAAGAGGTGATGAGCGAGGAAAAGCAGATCCTTCTGCTCACCCAGAAGAACGCGGGCGACGACGATCCCAACACCGATGGTCTGCATCGTATCGGCACGCTGGCGACCGTGCTGCAGCTGCTGAAGCTGCCCGACCAGACCGTGCGTGTTCTTGTCGAGGGCAAGGGCCGCGCGCGCGTAACTGATTTCGTGCCACGCAGCGACTTCTTCCAGGCTGTGATCGAACCGATCCCGGAAGCCACGGGCGAAGCGCGCGAAACCGAAGCGCTGATCCGCACGGTGAAGACGAATTTCGAGCAGTACATCAAGCTGAACAAGAAGGTGCCGGCGGAAACGCTGGCCTCCGTCGCGCAGATCGACGATCCGGCCAAACTTGCCGATACCGTCGCGTCGCATCTTTCCGTGAAGATCGGGGATCGTCAGCAATTGCTGGAAACGGTCAACACGGTCGAACGGCTTGAGAAAGTGCTGTCGCTGATCGAAGGCGAAATCGGCGTGCTGCAGGTGGAGCGGAAGATCCGCAGCCGCGTGAAGCGCCAGATGGAGAAGACCCAGCGCGAGTACTATCTGAACGAGCAGCTCAAGGCGATCCAGAAGGAACTGGGCGAAGGCGACGAGGGCCGCGACGAACTTGCGGAAATCGACGAGCGCATTCGCAAGACCAAGCTGTCGAAGGAAGGACGCGAGAAAGCGCAGGCCGAGCTCAAGAAGCTGCGCCAGATGTCGCCGATGGGCGCGGAAGCGACCGTCGTGCGCAATTATCTGGATTGGCTGCTGTCGTTGCCCTGGGGCAAGAGGTCCAAGGTCAAGAAGGACATCAAGCTCGCCGAAGACATCCTGCACGAGGATCATTACGGCCTCGACAAGGTCAAGGAACGCATCCTCGAATATCTCGCCGTGCAACAGCGCGCCGGCAAGATGAAGGGGCCGATCCTGTGCCTCGTCGGCCCGCCGGGCGTGGGCAAGACCTCGCTCGCCAAGTCCATCGCGAAGGCGACGGGCCGCGAATATGTGCGCATGAGCCTGGGCGGCGTCCGCGACGAAGCGGAAATCCGCGGCCACCGGCGCACCTATATCGGCTCCATGCCGGGCAAGATCATCCAGTCGATGAAGAAGGCCAAGAGCGCCAACCCGCTCTTCCTGCTCGACGAGATCGACAAGCTGGGTGCCGACTGGCGCGGCGATCCTTCGAGCGCTTTGCTTGAGGTGCTCGATCCGGAACAGAACTCGACCTTCAACGATCACTATCTGGAAGTCGATTTCGATCTTTCGGACGTGATGTTCATCACCACGGCCAACAGCCTGAACATGCCGCAGCCGCTGATGGACCGCATGGAGATCATCCGCATCCCCGGTTACACCGAGGACGAGAAGGTCGAGATCGCCAAGCGCCACCTCATCTCCAAGGAGCGGGACGCGCACGGGCTGAAGAGTGATGAGTGGAGCATCACCGACGATGCGCTGCGCGACCTGATCCGCTATTACACCCGCGAGGCCGGCGTGCGTTCGCTCGAACGCGAAATCGCCAACCTCACGCGCAAGGCGGTGAAGGAGATCGTCTCCGGCAAGACCAGGAAGATCGAAGTCACGTCGGACAATCTTGGCGACTATGCGGGCGTGCGCCGCTTCCGCTTCGGTGAAATGGATGCGGAAGACCAGGTGGGTGTCGTCACGGGCCTCGCATGGACCGAAGTCGGCGGCGACACGCTGCAGATCGAAGCGGTCATGCTGCCCGGCAAGGGCCGCATGCAGACCACGGGCAAGCTCGGCGATGTGATGAAGGAATCCATCGACGCGGCGCGCTCCTATGTCCGCTCGAAGGCGACCACCTTCGGCATCGAGCCGCCCATGTTCGACCACAAGGACATCCACGTGCATGTGCCGGAAGGCGCAACACCCAAGGATGGCCCCTCGGCCGGCGTGGCGATGGCCATCTCGATCATCTCCGTCATCACGGGCATTGCCGTGCGCCGCGATGTGGCGATGACGGGTGAGGTGACATTGCGCGGCCGCGTGCTGCCCATTGGCGGGCTGAAGGAAAAGCTGCTCGCTGCGCTGCGGGCAGGCCTCAAGACGGTGCTGATCCCGAAGGAGAACGAGAAGGACCTTGCGGATATTCCGGAAAACGTGAAGTCCGGCCTCCAGATCGTTCCGGTCTCCACCGTGGGTGAGGCGATCAAGGTGGCGCTTGTGCGCGAGCCCACGCCCATCGATTGGGAAGAGCCGGTGGTGAAACCCGCCGCCCTTGCCGCGGGCGCCGCCGCAGACGACGCGGTGGTGACGCACTGACAAACGGGCGCCATTTCTGGCGCCAGACTGCCTCAGGGGCCCGAATCCTCCCGGATTCGGGCTCTTTTTCCTTCAAGAGTCGCGGAAATACTGGGTTTTCCCCTTGGCGGGGCTTGCAGGTGGGGCCTAGAGTCCCACTTTCACAGGGAGCGACTCGCACCGAAAGGAGCCTTCTCCATGAACAAGAATGATCTGATCGCACAATTGGCCGACCATGCCGGTCTTCAGAAAAACGACGCGGCCAAGGCGGTTGAAGGCGTATTTGATCTGATCGCCGCTGCGCTGAAACGCGGCGACGAAGTGCGTCTGACAGGGTTCGGTGTGTTCGTGGTGGCAACGCGCGCGGGCGGCAAAGGCCGCAATCCGCAAACGGGCGAGGAAATCACCATCAAACCCTCCAAGCAGCCGCGGTTCCGTCCGGGCAAGCAGCTCAAGGATTCCTTGAACTAGCCTGCCCGAAAAGATTGCGAAGCCTGCAATTGGGCTGCTGACGTACGGTGCAAGGCGCTGGTATAAGCCGCGCCTGCTTCGGCGCGCGCCGGGGCATTTGGGCGGTTAGCTCAGTTGGCAGAGCATATCGTTTACACCGATAGGGTCGGCGGTTCGAGCCCGTCACCGCCCACCACCCTGCGCCTCCGCATGGCGGCGTGGTTGTAGAATTTGTCATCCCCGCAAGACACTTCGCGACACGTCGAAGGTTGACGGGACAGCGAACATGCTGGCGCATTTGCGGTCATGAAAACGTCTTCCTTTATCGCTGTGTCGCTGGCCGCGCTGATGCTGGCCGGCTGTGCAAGCCTGTTCGGCGGCGGGCGTCATCCGCCCGGTCCGCGCGGTCCTGGCAGTCCCGATGGTCCGGGCCCGAAGCAGGAGCCGTTCAATCCGCCGCGCAACATCCTCATCGCCTATGATGCCAACAAGGATGGCACGCTCACGCGCGCCGAGCTGGAGGCAGGCTTGAAGGCGGAGTTCGATCATTATGATGTGAACGGGAACCGCTGTCTCGATACCAACGAAGTTGCGGCGATCAATGCGGAACGCTGGAAGACCGACGCTTCCACCACTTCGCCGCTGATCGACTGGAACGCGGATGGCTGCGTCGATTTCAGCGAATATGCCGGAACCGCGCGTTCTCTGTTCAGCCAGTTCGATACTGACGGCGACGGGATTCTGACGCCGGATGAACTCAATCCGCGCCGTCAGCGGCCCCCCAGGCGCGAGCAGAAACCGATGCCCGGGCAGGATCAGGACCGGCGCGAGCCGCCGGGTGGTTGAGATTGCTTGACACGCCGAAGAGCGGGCCCTACATCGTCCGCCCTTCGCGCTTCGCATCGTTTGGAAGCACGAACGCCCGCGGGGGCGTAGCTCAGTTGGTTAGAGTGACGGCCTGTCACGCCGTAGGTCGCGGGTTCGAGCCCCGTCGCTCCCGCCACTCTCAAGCTGCAAGGCAGCGGAGGGTGATTTTTCGAACATATCGCAAGACAAAAGCGCGGCTTTCGCAGCGCCGGCTTGCGTGCGCCGCCTGCGTAGCAGTCAGTCGCGAATGACTCGCAAAAATGCTGAAAAATCCCTGTTTTCTGCCCACGAATCTTGGTCTAAACCCGCGTTGCAACGCGGGGGGCGCTGCATATACTGCGCCCGCGAAATAACCCCGCCTTGTCCGCAATGAAGGCGCCCTAAGCCGGGCGCCAAGCCCCCTAAGGACGGCTCATGGAACGGCTGCTGATGGAATACCTGCCAATCCTGATTTTCATCGGGATTGCAGGGGTGATTGCCGGTGCTCTCATTCTGGTTCCGGTCCTGATTGCGCCATCCAAACCCGATCCCGAAAAGCTTTCCGCCTACGAATGCGGTTTCAATGCCTTCAGCGATTCCCGCGGCCGTTTCGAGGTGCGTTTCTATCTCGTCTCCATTCTCTTCATCATCTTCGACCTGGAAGTGGCGTTCCTGTTTCCCTGGGCGATCACGCTTGGCGACACGGGCGTTTTCGCCTTCTGGTCGATGGTGGTGTTCCTCGGCGTGCTGACCGTGGGCTTCATCTATGAATGGAAGAAGGGGGCGCTCGAATGGGAATGACCCCGGATAAAGTCGCTTACGGCACCGCGGCGCGCAGCACGATCGAGGGCGCTCACACGCCGCCAACCGACAATGATCCCTATTTCCGCGCCATGAATTTGGAACTGGCGGACAAGGGCTTCCTCACCGCCAGCGCCGACGCGCTCATCAACTGGGCCCGCACCGGTTCCATGATGTGGATGACGTTCGGCCTTGCCTGCTGCGGCGTGGAAATGATGCAGGCGAACATGCCGCGTTACGATCTGGAGCGCTTCGGCATTGCGCCGCGCGCTTCTCCGCGCCAGTCGGATGTGATGATCGTGGCCGGCACGCTGACCAACAAGATGGCGCCTGCGCTCCGCAAGCTCTACGACCAGATGCCCGAGCCGCGCTATGTGATCTCGATGGGCTCCTGCGCCAATGGTGGCGGCTACTACCATTATTCCTACGCCGTTGTGCGTGGCTGCGACCGCATCGTGCCGGTGGACATTTACATCCCCGGCTGCCCGCCCACCGCCGAAGCGCTTGTCTATGGCCTCATGCTGCTGCAGCGGAAAATCCGCCGCACGGGCAATATAGACCGGTAGGCGCGCGATGGACGACAAGCTCTCCGCTCTTGCCCAGCATCTGAAGGCCGCGCTTCCCGAAGCGGTGCGCGCCGATCAGGTCGTGAATGGCGAACTCACAGTTGCCATTGAACCGGGCGAGATCGTGCGCGTGCTGAAATTCCTGCGCGACGATCAGACCTGCGACTTCAAGATTCTCGTCGATATCTGCGGCGTGGATTGGCCCCAGCGTGAGAAGCGCTTCAATGTGGTCTATCACCTGCTCTCGATCACGAAGAACCAGCGCATTCGCCTGAAGGTGGAAGCGGGCGAGGGCGATGCCATCGCATCCTGCGCCGCGCTTTATCCGGCCGCCAACTGGTTCGAACGCGAAACCTTCGACATGTATGGCATCGTGTTCGCCGATCATCCGGACCTGCGCCGCATCCTTACGGATTACGGCTTCTCCGGTTATCCGCTGCGCAAAGACTTTCCGCTCACCGGCTATGTGGAAGTGCGTTACGACGATGAGCTGAAGCGCGTGGTCTATCAGCCCGTGCAGCTCGTTCAGGAATTCCGCGACTTCGACTTCATGAGCCCGTGGGAAGGCGCACGGCATGTGTTGCCGGGCGATGAGAAGGCGAAAGGGGAGGCGAAGTGATGGACCGCGATCCCACAGACGTCACAACGATCAATTTCGGCCCGCAGCATCCGGCGGCGCATGGCGTGCTGCGGCTTGTGCTCGATCTCGACGGTGAAATCGTCACCCGCGTCGACCCGCATATCGGGCTTCTGCATCGCGGCACCGAAAAACTGATCGAACACAAAACCTATTTGCAGGCGATCCCCTATTTCGACCGGCTCGATTACGTCGCGCCGATGAATCAGGAGCATTCGTTCTGCCTTGCCATCGAAAAGCTGCTTGGCGTCGAAGTGCCTGCGCGCGCGCAATATATCCGCGTGCTCTATTCGGAAATCGGCCGGCTGCTTTCGCATCTTCTGAACGTGACCACGCAGGCGATGGACTGCGGCGCGCTCACCCCGCCGCTGTGGGGCTTCGAAGAGCGCGAAAAGCTGATGGTGTTCTATGAGCGCGCCAGCGGAAGCCGCATGCACGCGGCCTATTTCCGCACCGGCGGCGTGCATCAGGATCTGCCGCCCGATTTGATCGACGACATCTATGCCTTCTGCGAAAATCTGCCGAAGGTGCTGGACGACATCGACGATCTTCTCACCAACAACCGCATCTTCAAGCAGCGCAACGTCGATATCGGCGTCATCAGCCGCGCGGATGCCGAAGCGTGGGGCATGACGGGCGTGATGCTGCGCTCCACGGGCGCGGCGTGGGATTTGCGCCGTGCGCAGCCCTACGAGTGCTACAGCGATCTGGAATTCAAGGTGCCGGTGGGCAAGAACGGCGATTGCTACGACCGTTACCTGATGCGCATGGAAGAGATGCGCCAGTCCAACCACATCATGAAGCAGTGCATCGAGAAGATGCCGAAGGGCCCGGTGGTGACGGAGGATCACAAGATCACCCCGCCGCGCCGTGGCGAGATGAAGCGCTCGATGGAAGCGCTCATCCATCACTTCAAGCTCTATACCGAAGGCTTCCATGTGCCGGCGGGCGAGGCCTATGCCGCCGTTGAAGCGCCGAAGGGCGAGTTCGGTGTCTATCTGGTGGCGGACGGATCGAACAAACCCTATCGCTGCAAGATCCGCGCGCCGGGCTTCCCCCATCTTCAGGCAATGGATTTCATGTGCCGCGGCCACATGCTGCCGGACGTTTCGGCCATACTGGGTTCTCTCGACATCGTGTTCGGGGAGATCGACCGCTGATGATCGCGCGCATCACAGCCCTGACAATTTCCGCGTTCGTGCTGCCGCTTTCGGTGCAGGCCGCGACGCCGTTCGACGCGGTGCGTATCGCAGGATTCAACAACGGCCTTGCCATTGCCGCCACGGTCTATCTGCGCGATTGCACCGAGCCTGTTGCGGGACACATAACCTGTGAAAGTTGTGGCAACCAGCTCCTGCTGGATTCATCCGACAGGGCCGATGTCTATGCCGACGACAACGAGCAGAAGCTCGATGGCGTTCCCGAAAATCCCCGTCTGGCTTCCAGCAACACGGTGGATCGCCACTATTCGCATTATTCCTCTGGCGAGGTGTCGGTGGAGCGTGCGCGCGGTGCCAAATCCTTCATCAAATATCTCACCGGGCTCTTCGAACAGGGCAACCGCTGGTGCGCGGCCAAGGGTGGAGAACGCCACGACGTGAAGAACGATATCGCCGCGGTCGCGAAGGGGACAAAATGAGTCTGCGCCGCCTTCATTCCGAACAGCCCGCGAGCTTCGCCTTCAATGCGGAGAACATGAAGCGCGCGGAATGGTGGATTTCCAAATTCCCTGCCGGCCGTCAGGCGAGCGCGGTGATCGCGCTGCTCTGGATCGGTCAGGAGCAGGAAGGCTGGGTGTCGAAGCCCATGATCGAATCCGTCGCCGCCCAGCTTTCGATGCCGTACATCCGCGTGCTGGAAGTGGCGACCTTCTACACGATGTTCAACCTGCATCCGGTCGGCACCTATCAGGTGCAGGTGTGTACGACGACGCCGTGCTGGCTGCGCGGCTCGGACGATGTTGTCGCCGCATGCAAAAAGCGCATCGCACCGACGCCCGACACCATCTCCGCCGATGGCAAGTTCTCGTGGATGGAAGTGGAATGCCTTGGCGCCTGCGTGAACGCGCCGATGCTACAGATCGGCAAGGATTTCTACGAAGATCTCGACGGGCCGAAGACAGAGGCGCTGATCGAAGCGCTGCGCAAAGGCGAAACGGTGAAGCCCGGCCCGCAGAACGGCCGCCACACCTCCGAGCCGGAAGGCGGAGCGATCACGCTCACCGATCCGCAGCTTTACAACGGCGGCTATAGCCGCGCCGAAGGCAAGACGGGAGACGCGGGCTGATGCTCTCCGATCGCGATCGCATTTTCACGAACCTCTATGGCTTCCAGAGCCCCGGCCTTGAAGCGGCGCGGAAGCGCGGCAACTGGGATGGCACGAAAGCCATTCTGGAGCGCGGGCCAGAAGCCATCGTCGATGAGATGAAGAAGTCGGGCCTGCGCGGCCGCGGCGGTGCGGGATTCCCGACCGGCATGAAATGGTCGTTCATGCCGAAGGAAGTGAAAGAGCGCCCGCACTATCTCGTCGTGAACGCGGACGAATCCGAACCCGGCACGTGCAAGGACCGGGACATCATGCGTCACGATCCGCACACGCTGGTGGAAGGCTGCCTGATCGCCAGCTTCGCGATGCGCGCGCATGCCTGTTATATCTATGTGCGCGGCGAATTCATCCGTGAGCGCGAGGCGCTTCAGCGCGCGGTCGATGAAGCCTATGAAGCCAAGCTGATCGGCAAGAACAACATTCACGGCTGGGATTTCGATCTCTACGTGCATCATGGCGCGGGTGCCTACATTTGCGGCGAAGAAACCGCGCTGCTCGAAAGCCTCGAAGGCAAGAAGGGCCAGCCGCGTCTGAAGCCGCCGTTCCCGGCCAATGTCGGCCTCTATGGCTGCCCGACCACGGTGAACAATGTGGAGAGCATCGCGGTTGCGCCCACCATCCTGCGCCGCGGCGCGGAATGGTTCGCCGGTATCGGCCGCCCCAACAATGTGGGCACCAAGGTCTTCTGCATCTCCGGCCATGTGAACAAGCCGTGCAATGTGGAAGAGGAGATGGGTATTCCGCTGCGCGAGCTGATCGACAGGCATGCCGGTGGCGTTCGCGGCGGCTGGGACAATCTGATGGCCGTCATTCCGGGTGGCGCGTCGGTGCCGTGTTTGCCCGCGAATGTTTGCGGCGATCTGCCGATGGATTTCGATTCGCTCAAGGCGCTGCAATCCGGTCTCGGCACCGCGGCGGTGATCGTGATGGACAAGTCCACCGATATCGTGAAGGCGATCACGCGGCTGGCCTATTTCTACAAACATGAAAGCTGCGGCCAGTGCACGCCCTGCCGCGAAGGCACCGGCTGGATGTGGCGCGTACTCACCCGCATGCAGAAGGGCGATGCCAATCCGCATGAGATCGATCTGCTCTATGAAGTGACGAAGGAAGTGGAAGGTCACACCATCTGCGCGCTCGGCGATGCGGCGGCGTGGCCGATCCAGGGCCTCATCCGTCACTTCCGGCCCGAACTCGAACGTCGCATGGCCGAACGGCGCAGCGCCGCCGTAGCTGCGGAGTAGGCTCATGGCAACGCGCAAGATCAACGTCGACGGCAAAGAAATCGAGGCGGAAGAAACGCTGACGCTGTTGCAGGCGTGCGAGCAGGCGGGCGCGGAAGTGCCACGCTTCTGCTACCACGAGCGCCTGTCGGTCGCCGGCAATTGCCGCATGTGCCTTGTCGAGTGGGTCGGCGCGCCGAAGCCGCAGGCATCCTGTGCGCTGCAGGTGAAGGACATCTTCCCGAACAAGGATGGAACGCCCGCGCGCATCAACACCAATTCGCCCTACGTGAAAAAAGCGCGCGAAGGGGTGATGGAGTTCCTGCTCATCAACCATCCGCTCGATTGCCCGATCTGCGATCAGGGCGGGGAATGCGACCTTCAGGATCAGGCGATGGGCTATGGCCGCGCCGCCTTCCACCGCTTCAACGAGAACAAGCGCGCGGTCGAAGACAAATATATGGGCCCGCTGATCAAGACGATCATGACCCGCTGCATCCAGTGTACGCGCTGCGTGCGCTTCGCCACGGAAGTGGCAGGCGTGCCCGATCTCGGCGCCACGGGCCGCGGCGAGGACATGGAGATCACGACCTATCTGGAAAAGGCATTTGCGTCCGAACTATCCGGCAATGCCGTCGATTTGTGCCCGGTGGGCGCGCTCACCTCCAAGCCTTACGCGTTCAATGCGCGGCCGTGGGAGCTGCGCAAGACCGAATCCGTGGACGTGATGGATGCGCAGGGCTGCAACATCCGCGTCGATACGCGCGGGCGCGAAGTCATGCGCGTGCTGCCGCGCGTGAACGAAGACGTCAACGAGGAATGGATTTCCGACAAGACGCGCCATGCCTGCGACGGCCTGCGCTATCAGCGTCTGGACCAGCCCTATGTAAAGAAGAACGGCAAGCTCGTGCCGGCGACCTGGGCCGAAGCCTTTGCCGCCATCGCCGCGCGCGTCTCCGCCACAAGGCCGGAGAAGATGGCCGCAATCGTCGGCGATCTTGCCGCCGCCGAAGAGATCAAGGCGCTGAAGGATCTGATGGGTTCGCTCGGCGTCACCAATCTCGATTGCCGTCAGGATGGCGCGAAGGTGGGCAGGGGCCCGCGTCAGTCTTATCTGTTCAATTCTACCATCGCCGGTGTCGATGCCGCCGATGTGCTGGTGCTGATCGGCGCCAATCCGCGCTGGGAAGCGCCGGTGCTGAACGCGCGTATCCGCAAAGGCTGGCTGAACGGCCTCAAGGTTGCCGGTGTTGGCGTTGCGATGGACCAGACTTATCCGGTTGAAGACCTTGGCAGTGATCCTTCGGTGCTCGCGAAACTCACGGATGGTTCGCATCCCTTCGCGCAAGTGTTGAAGGATGCCAAGCGCCCGATGCTGATTGTTGGCCCAAGCGTGCTGGCGCGTGCCGATGGCGCGGCAGTCCTGGCTGCCGCCGCGAAGCTCGCGGGCGAAACCGGCATGATCGGCCCGGAAGGCAGCGCATCCGAAGGCGGCTGGAACGGTTTCAACGTGATGCATAGCGCGGCGAGCCGCGTGGGTGCGCTCGATCTGGGCTTCATGAGCGAGAAGGGCGTTGCAGGAATTCTCGATGGCGCAAGCAAGGGCGAGATCGATTTCGTCTGGCTGCTTGGCGCGGACGAATTCGACATGGCGAAGCTCGGCAGCGCGTTCGTTATCTATCAGGGCACGCATGGCGATGCGGGTGCGCATCGCGCCGACGTGATCCTGCCCGGCGCTGCTTACACCGAGAAGGAAGGGCTTTACGTCAACTTTGAAGGCCGGGTGCAACGGGGCAAGCGCGCCGCGTTCCCGCCCGGCGAGGCGAAAGACGATTGGGCGATCCTGCGCGCTCTCTCCGATGTGCTCGGCAAGCGCTTGCCATATGACGATCTTGGCGCGCTACGTGCCGCCATCATCGCCGACGCGCCGCATTTCGCGGAAGAGGGCACGGCCCCCGCGCGCCCCGGCGCAGACCCCGCCGTGTGGAGCGCAATCGGCGAAGCCGGTGCGATCGACAGCGCGCCGCTGGCTTCCGGCATGCGTGACTTCTACATGACCAACCCCATCGCCCGCGCGAGCAAGACGATGGCCGAATGCAGCCGCATCTTCGTGAGCGGCTCCGCGAAAATGGCGGCGGAGTAGATCATGGCGCTCATATCGTTCTTTGAGTGGCTTGGTTTGCCCTACGGCTGGTCGTGGTTCCTGAGCCAGGCTGTTCTCATTCTCGTCTTCCAGGTCGTCATTCTGGTTTCCATCGCCTTCATCCTGCTTGCGGACCGCAAGATCTGGGCGGCGGTTCAGATGCGGCGTGGGCCCAACGTGGTCGGCGTTTTCGGTCTGCTGCAAACCTTCGCGGACCTGTTCAAGTTCCTGTTCAAGGAAGTCATCATTCCGGCAGGCGCGAACAAGGTGATCTTCATGATCGCGCCGCTGGTGACCGCCACGCTCGCCTTTGCGGGCTGGGCCGTGATGCCGGTGAACGAAGGCTGGGTGGTTGCCGACATCAATGTCGGCATTCTCTACCTCTTCGCCATGTCCTCGCTTGGTGTCTATGGCGTCATCATGGCGGGCTGGGCGTCGAATTCGAAATACGCCTTCTTCGCGGCCCTGCGCGCTGCAGCGCAGATGGTATCGTATGAAGTTTCCATCGGCTTCGTGATTATCACGGTGTTGCTGTTCGCAGGCTCACTGAACCTGACGGCCATCGTTCACGCGCAGGCCCAGCACGGCTGGTTCGTGGCCTCGATCCTGTTCCCGATGTTCGTGATCTTCTTCATCTCCACACTAGCGGAAACCCAGCGCCCGCCGTTCGACCTGCTGGAAGCGGAATCTGAACTGGTGGCTGGCTTCTTCGTGGAATATTCCTCGACGCCGTTCCTTCTGTTCTTCCTCGGCGAATATCTCAGCATCGTCCTTTTGTGCTCGCTGATGACGGTGATGTTCCTCGGTGGCTGGCTGCCGCCCTTCGACATCTTCCCGTTGAACGCGATCCCGGGCCTGGTCTGGTTCCTCGGCAAGGTGCTGTTCCTGTTCTTCATGATCGCGATGGTGAAGGCGTTCGTGCCGCGCTATCGCTACGATCAGCTCATGCGGCTAGGCTGGAAGGTGTTCCTGCCGGTGTCGCTGGTTTGGGTGATCCTGACGGCTGGCTGGGTGACGTTCATCCAGCCGGGAATGTGAGGCGGCTATGGCATTCCTCGATCAAAGCGCCCGTTCGATCTTCCTCTGGGAGTTCGTGAAGAGCTTCGGGCTTGCGATGCGTTACTTCTTCTCACCCAAGGCAACGCTGAACTATCCGTTCGAGAAGGGTCCGCTCTCTCCGCGCTTCCGCGGAGAACATGCGCTGCGCCGCTATCCGAATGGCGAAGAGCGTTGCATCGCCTGCAAGCTGTGCGAAGCTATCTGCCCGGCGCAAGCCATCACCATCGAAGCCGAACCGCGCGACGACGGCAGCCGCCGCACCACGCGCTACGACATCGATATGGTGAAATGCATCTATTGCGGCTTCTGTCAGGAGGCGTGCCCGGTGGACGCCATCGTGGAAGGACCGAACTTCGAATTCTCGACCGAAACGCGCGAGGAATTGTACTACGACAAGGCGCGGCTGCTTTCGAACGGCGACCGCTGGGAGCGCGAGATCGCGCAAAACCTCGAACTCGACGCGCCCTACAGATGAGAACGCCATGCTGATCGCGCTTGCCTTCTATCTGTTCTCCGCCGTCCTGGTCGCATCGGGCTTCATGGTCGTTGCTTCGCGCAACCCGGTGCATTCGGTGCTGTTCCTGATCCTCGCCTTCTTCAACGCGGCGGGGCTCTTCGTGCTTCTGGGTGCCGAATTCCTCGCGATGATTTTGGTCGTCGTCTATGTCGGCGCGGTCGCGGTGCTCTTCCTCTTCGTGGTGATGATGCTCGACATCGATTTCGCGGAGTTGAAGAAGGGCGCGCTGCAATACCTGCCCATCGGCCTGATGGTCGGATTGCTGTTGCTGGCGGAGCTTCTGTTCGCGGGCAGCGCCTGGATATTCGCGCCCGCTGCTTCTGATGCGCTGGCGCACGCTGCGCCGGCTGGTGTGACCAACACCGCCGCGCTCGGCCACATCCTCTATACCGACTATGTCGTCTACTTCCAGATCGCAGGGCTCATCCTGCTTGTCGCCATGATCGGCGCCATCGTGCTCACGCTGCGCCACCGGCCCGGCGTGCGCCGCCAGTCCATCGCGCGGCAGAATGCGCGCCGCGTGGATGAAGCGATGGCGATTGTCGATCCCAGGCCGGGGGAGGGCGCCTGATGGCTATCGGGCTTGCAAACTATCTCGCGGTTGCCGCGATCCTGTTCACCATCGGCGTGTTCGGCATCTTCCTGAACCGCAAGAACGTGATCGTCATCCTGATGTCCGTCGAGCTAATCCTGTTGGCGGTGAATATCAACTTCGTCGCCTTCTCTTCTTACCTCGGTGATCTGGTGGGGCAGGTGTTCGCGCTGTTCATCCTTACCGTTGCGGCGGCGGAAGCGGCCATCGGGCTTGCGATCCTCGTCATCTACTTCCGCAACCGCGGCTCCATCGCGGTTGAAGACGTGAACCTGATGAAAGGCTAGAGCGTGTACACGGCGATCGTCTTTCTTCCGCTTCTGGGTTCCTTCATTGCCGGGCTGTTCGGCCGGGTGATTGGCGCGCGCGCCGCCGAACTCGTCACCACGGTTCTTCTGTTCACTTCCGCCGCGCTGTCGGCCTATGTGTTCTACGACGTGGCGATGATGGGCCATGGCGGCATCGTGCATCTGGCAACATGGATCGGCTCCGGTGATTTTCAGGCCGATTGGGCGCTGCGCGTGGATACGCTCACCGCTGTGATGCTGGTCGTGGTCACCGGCGTTTCCTCGCTCGTGCACCTATATTCCATCGGCTATATGCACGAGGACCCGCACCGCGCGCGCTTCTTCTCGTACCTCTCGCTCTTCACCTTCGCGATGCTGATGCTGGTGACGAGCAACAACTTCCTGCAGATGTTTTTCGGCTGGGAAGGCGTGGGTCTGGCGTCCTATCTTCTGATTGGTTTCTGGTTCCAGAAGCCGGAAGCCAACGCCGCCGCCATGAAGGCCTTCGTCGTCAACCGCGTGGGCGATTTCGGTTTCGCGCTCGGCATCTTCGGCGTCTGGACGGTCTTCGGCACGCTTGATTTCGATGCCGTGTTCGCAGCCGCACCGGGCATGGTCGGTCACACCATGCAGTTCGGCAATTGGCAGCTGGATACGCTCACCACGCTGTGCCTGCTGTTGTTCGTGGGCGCGATGGGCAAGTCCGCGCAGTTGTTCCTGCACACATGGCTGCCGGATGCGATGGAAGGCCCGACGCCGGTTTCCGCGCTCATCCATGCCGCCACCATGGTCACGGCGGGCGTGTTCCTGGTGTGCCGCTGCTCGCCGATGTTCCAGCTTGCGCCCGATGCGCTCACCTTTGTCACCTTCATCGGCGCGACCACGGCGTTCTTTGCGGCCTCCGTTGGTCTCTTCCAGAACGACATCAAGCGCGTGATCGCGTATTCGACCTGTTCGCAGCTGGGCTACATGTTCGCGGCGGCGGGCGTGGGCGCTTACAACGCCGCCATGTTCCACCTCTTCACGCATGCGTTCTTCAAGGCGCTGTTGTTCCTCGGCGCGGGCTCGGTGATCCACGCGATGCATCACGAGCAGGACATGCGCAAGATGGGTGGACTCGCCAGGCAGATCCCCTTCACCTGGGCGATGATGCTGATCGGCAATCTGGCGCTCACGGGCGTCGGCATTCCGCTCCTCGGCATCGGCGCCGCCGGGTTCTATTCGAAAGACGGCATCATCAACGCCACCTATCTCGCCGGCACCGGCATCGGCTCTTACGCCTTCACGCTCACGGTTGTGGCCGCGCTGATGACCTCGTTCTATTCCTGGCGTCAATTCCTGATGACGTTCCATGGCCCCTATCGCGGCGCGGCGGTGGACGAGCACGGCCACGAAGCGCATGGGCACGACGATCACGGCCATCACACGCCGAAACTGTCGGAAGTGCATGAATCGCCGATGGTGATGCTGATACCGCTGCTGATCCTGTCATTGGGTGCGCTGTTCGCGGGCGCGCTGTTCAATCACATGTTCGCGGGCGAGGGCGTGCACGAGTTCTGGCGCGGTGCGGTTGCGCTCGGCGAACACGCGGGCGAAGAACATCATCTGCCGCTATGGGTGGAATTCGCACCCTTCGTGGTCACGATCATCGGCTTTGCCATTGCCTACTATTATTATGTGCTGCACCCCGATGTGCCGCCGAAGCTCGCCGCGCGGAAGGGCATGCTCTACACCTTCCTCTACAACAAATGGTACTTCGACGAGATTTACGACTTCCTGTTCGTAAAGCCCGCCGTGAAACTTGGCCGCTTCCTCTGGAAGAAGGGCGATGGCCTCGTGATCGACGGCTTCGGACCGGACGGTGTCGCCGCCCGCGTTCTGGATGTCACCAAGCAGACCGTGCGGTTCCAGTCCGGCTATCTCTACCACTACGCTTTCGCCATGTTGATCGGTGTGGTGGCGCTGATGAGCTACTTCCTGTTCTGGGGGGGCGCACAGTGAGCCACCTTCTGTCCATCATCACCTTCCTGCCGCTTCTGGGCGCGGCGGCCATTCTCGTCATGGGCGGGGAAGGCGAGGCGCGCGCGCGCAATGCGCGGGCCATCGCGCTCATCACGACGCTCGTCGATATGGCGGCTTCGCTCTTTCTGTGGGCGAACTTCGATGGTTCCAGCGCAGCCTTTCAGTTCGTCGAACAGGCGGACTGGCTGGGCTTCGGCATTACCTATCACATGGGCGTTGACGGCATTTCGATGCTGTTCGTGGTACTCACGGGCGTGCTTATGCCGTTCTGCATTCTCGCCAGCTGGGAATCCGTCCAGAAGCGCGTCGCCGAATACATGATCGCCTTCCTCGTTCTGGAAGCACTGATGATGGGCGTGTTCTGCGCGCTCGATCTGGTGCTGTTCTACCTGTTCTTCGAAGGCGGCCTGATCCCGATGTTCGTCATCATCGGCGTGTGGGGCGGGCAGCGCCGTGTTTATGCGAGCTTCAAGTTCTTCCTCTACACGCTGCTCGGATCGGTCCTGATGCTGCTCGCCATCGTGGCGATGTATCTCTATGCCGGAACGACAGACATCGTGACCCTGCTCAATTCCACGCACTTCCCGCCGGAAATGCAGACTTGGCTATGGCTGGCCTTCTTCGCCTCTTTCGCGGTGAAGATGCCGATGTGGCCTGTGCACACCTGGCTACCGGATGCGCACGTGGAAGCGCCCACCGCTGGCTCGGTGATCCTGGCCGGTATCCTGCTGAAGATGGGCGGTTACGGTTTCCTGCGGTTCTCGCTGCCGATGTTCGCCAGCGCCACCGACATGTTCACACCGCTGGTGTTCACGCTCTCGGTGGTGGCGATCATCTACACTTCGTTTGTCGCGCTGGCGCAGGAAGACATCAAAAAGCTGATCGCCTATTCGTCGGTTGCCCACATGGGTTTTGTCACCATGGGCATTTTCACGCTCACGCATCAGGGCGTCGAGGGAAGTATCTACCAGATGCTTTCGCACGGCATCGTTTCGGGCGCGCTCTTCCTCTGCGTCGGTGTGATCTATGACCGGATGCACACCCGCATGATCGATGCCTATGGCGGCCTTGTGAACCGCATGCCGTTCTATGCCGCGTGTTTCCTGGTATTCACGCTTGCAAATGTGGGGCTTCCGGGCACCGGCGGCTTCGTCGGCGAATTTCTCACCATGCTCGGCGCGTTCAAGGTGAACACCTGGGTGGCGATCTTCGCGGCCACCGGTGTGATCCTGTCGGCGGCCTATATGCTCTATCTCTATTGGCGCGTGGTGTTCGGCAAGCTCATCAAGCCGAGCCTGCAAACCATTCAGGATTTGTCCCTGCGCGAAATCGCGATCCTCGCGCCGCTTGTGATCATAACGATCTGGATGGGCGTTTATCCCAAGCCGATCTTCGATGTGACGACCGCATCGGTCGAGCACCTGCTGGCGCAGAACAAGATGGCGCTCGCACGCGATAAGGCGCCGAAACTTGCCAGCGCCGCCGCCAAGGAGGCCCACCCGTGACCAACTTCGCGCACGATCTGCAGGTTCTCTATCCCGAACTGATGCTGGCCATTGCGGGCCTTGTGCTTCTGGTCGGCGGCGTGATGCGCAAAGGCGAGGGCATGAAGCTCATCTCGCTTTTGACCGTCGTGGCTTTCATCGGCGCGGGCTACATGGTGTTGACTTCCGGAAGCGGCAAGGAACTCGCTTTCGCGGGCGCCTTCGTGTCCGATGGCTTCTCGAGATTTGTGAAGATCATCATTCTCGCCGGTTCCGTTCTGGCGCTGCTTCTGGCGCAGGGTACCTTCGAACAGCGCAAGACGGCGCGCTTCGAATTCCCGGTGCTGGTCATCTTCGCGACCGTCGGCATGATGCTGATGGTTTCGGCCAACAACTTCATCGCTCTCTATATGGGCCTCGAACTGCAGAGCCTCGCGCTCTATGTGCTCGCCGCGTTCGAGCGCGACAATGCGCGTTCGAGCGAAGCGGGCCTGAAGTATTTTGTCCTAGGCGCGCTTTCGTCCGGAATGCTGCTTTACGGCATTTCGCTGGTTTATGGATTCACTGGCAGCACCAGCTTCGCCGATGTGGCAACTGTGCTCACCGCTACCAAGATGAATTTGGGTGCGGTGTTCGGCCTTGTTTTCATTCTCGCGGGGCTTGCCTTCAAGGTTTCCGCCGTGCCGTTCCACATGTGGACGCCGGACGTTTACGAAGGTGCCCCAACGCCGGTTACCGCCTTCCTCGCCATGGCACCCAAGGCCGCGGCGCTGGCGCTCACCGTGCGCGCGTTGATGACGGCGTTTCCACATTCCGCGCATGAGTGGCAGCAGATCATCGTCTTCACCTCGATCCTTTCGATGGGCCTTGGCGCTTTCGCCGCCATCGGGCAGACCAACATCAAACGGCTGATGGCCTACAGTTCGATCGGTCACATGGGCTATGCGCTCATGGGGCTGGCGGCCAATTCGGCGGCTGGCGTGCAGAGCGTTCTGATCTATCTGACGATCTATATCGTCACCACGGCCGGCGCATTCGGCTGCATCCTGGCCATGAAGCGTGATGGCGAGCCGGTGGAAACGATCTCCGATCTTGCGGGTCTTTCGCGCACGCAGCCGGCGCTCGCCGCCGCGTTCGCGGCGCTTATGATTTCGCTTTCCGGCATTCCGCCGCTCGCGGGCTTCTGGGCGAAGTTCTATGTCTGGATCGCTGCGGTGCAGGCGGGATTGTGGACGCTCGCCATCCTGTCGGCGCTCGCCAGTGTCGTGGGCGCGTTCTATTATTGGCGCATCTTCAAGACGATGTATTTCGACGAGCCCGCGCCTGCCTTCGATGGCGATGTGGACCGCTCCGTCAGCGGCATCGTTGCCGGTTCCGTGATCCTGAACCTAGCGTTCCTGATCCCCATCGTCGGTGCGCCGCTGATCGCAGCCGCTGCCGAAGCCGCAAAGGCGCTGATGCCGTGAGTGCAGCATCCGCGTGGCCCTCCGGCTACGCGCTCAAGCAGTTCGATGAGATCGACTCTACCAACGAAGAGGCCCGGCGCATGGCCGTCGCAGGTCACGCCGGTCCCACATGGATCACCGCTGCGCGGCAAAATGCAGGTCGCGGCCGCAGGGCGCGTCCATGGGAATCCCCTGTCGGCAATCTTTACGCCACACTGCTGATCGATCCGAAGAAGCCTGTTGCCGAATGCGCGCAGCTGTCCTTCGTGGCCGCCATTGCCGCCGCCGATGCGATAGCGCCTCATGCGCGCGGCGCGGAGGTTCGGGTAAAGTGGCCCAATGATGTGCTGGTGGGCGGCAGGAAGATCGCGGGCCTGCTGCTGGAATCCGCATCTGCCGGGGCAGGCGCGCCGCACTGGCTGGCCATCGGCATCGGCATCAATCTGGCCGCGCACCCCGAAGGCACGGAATTTCCAGCGACATCGCTTGGCGGACTTGGCGTCGCCGTGCCGGAACCGCGCGCATTACTCACCGAACTCGCCGTCCAATTCGCGAAATGGTATGAAGTCTGGGCGTTGCGTGGCTTCCATCCCATTCAGGATGCTTGGCTTGCGCGCGCGGCGGGATTGGGTTCGCGTATCCGCGCGCGGCTGACGCATGAGGAGATCTGGGGCGTGTTCGAAGGCATCGACGATACGGGCGCGCTGCAGCTTCGCGTGGAGCAGGGCAAGGTGCGCACGATCGCTGCAGGCGAGGTATTTTTCTGATGCTGCTGTGTATCGATGCGGGCAATACCAACATCGTCTTTGCCGCGCATGACGGCAAAGAGATCCGTGCCGAATGGCGCGCGGTCACTGAAACCACGCGCACCGCCGATGAATACGCCGTACTGCTGTCGCAACTTCTGAACATTTCCGGTCTGTCATTCGGCGATTTCGATGCGGCCATTATTGCCACCGTCGTGCCATCGGCGCTGTTCGATCTGCGCCGCTTCTGCCGCCAATATCTGAAATGCGAGCCACTGGTGGTGGGTGATCCGGATGTGGACCTTGGCATCAGGATCAATGTGGACCGGCCACAGGTGGTGGGCGCCGACCGTCTCGTGAATACCGTGGCGGCGCATGCCTCCTACAAAGGGGCGCTGATCGTCATCGATTTCGGCACCGCCACCACTTTCGACATCGTGGCGGAGAATGGCGACTATGAAGGCGGGGTGATCGCGCCGGGTGCCAATATCTCCGCAGAGGCGTTGCACCAGGCCGCGGCCATGCTGCCGCGCGTCGCGATCCAGCGCACGCAGAGCGTGATCGGCAAGGACACGATTCCGGCCATGCAGTCCGGTCTGTACTGGGGCTATATTGGCCTGATTGAAGGCATTGTGACGCGTATCCGGGAGGAATATGGCAGGCCCATGACCGTGATCGGCACAGGCGGTCTTGCCACGCCGTTCTACAAGCAGACCAGCGCGATCGAACACCTCGATCCCGACCTGACCATACGCGGGCTTGTGCAGATTTATGAGCGCAACGCGGCGAAGTGCGGAAAGCCGGTGGAGTGAACGCGCGCCGCTCTGACAATGCTCTCGTGCTTCTTCCGCTTGGCGGCGCGGGCGAAATCGGCATGAACTTCAATGCCTATGGCTTTGGTCCGGCGCACGAGCGCAAATGGATCGTGGTGGATTGTGGCGTTCTGTTCGGACGTGAAACCGACACCCCTGGCGTCGATATTATCATGCCCGATATCCGCTTTCTGGAAGAAGAAGCGGAGAATGTGCTCGGCATTGTGCTCACCCATGCGCACGAGGATCACATCGGCGCCATCGGTTACCTCTGGCCGAAGTTGCGCTGTCCCATGTATGCCACGCCTTTCACCGCGCGGCTGATGGAAGACAAACTCTACGAAGCTGGTCTTTCGGATCGCGTACGAGTCAAAAAAGTGCCGCTTGGCGGCAAGTTGGAACTTGGTCCCTTCGCCATCGAATTCGTTTCGATCACCCATTCCATTCCCGAACCGAACGCGCTCGCCATCCGCACGCCACTCGGCACGGTGGTTCACACGGGCGATTGGAAGCTCGATCCCGATCCCCTGATCGGCGAGGCAACGGACGGCGAAGCCTACCGGGCGCTTGGCGATGAGGGCGTGCTCGCGATGGTCTGCGATTCCACCAATGCGCTGGTGGAAGGCCACTCCGGCTCCGAAGCCGATGTGAAGACCGCGCTCACAGAACTGATCGGCACGCTGAAGGGGCGCGTTGCCGTTACCGGCTTTGCCTCAAACGTCGCGCGCCTCGACACCATTGCGAAGGCGGCGAAGGCCAACGGGAGGCAGGTGGCGCTGGTCGGCCGCTCCATGCACCGGCTTGTCGGCGCGGCGCGCGACACCGGCTATCTCACCGATTTCCCGAAGCTGATCGACGAGGCCGAAGCCGCTGATCTGCCGCCGCGCAAGGTGCTTTACCTCTGCACCGGCAGCCAGGGCGAACCACGCGCGGCGCTGGCGCGCATCGCATCGGGCAATCATCCAAGCGTAAAGCTCGGCCCCGGCGATCATGTGATCTTTTCCAGCCGCATCATTCCGGGCAATGACATCGCGATCCATGCGCTGCACAACCGGCTATCCGCGGCGGGTGTGGAAGTGCTCACTGTCGAAGATCATTTCGTGCATGTGTCGGGGCATCCCGCGCGCGAAGAACTTTCGGAAATGTATCGCTGGGTGCGCCCGCAGGTGGCGGTACCTGTGCACGGCGAGTTGCGTCACATGGCCGAACATGCGCGCCTCGCGCGGTCGCTGCAGGTGCCGCAGGCGGTGGTGATCGAGAACGGTCAGATGCTGCAGCTTGCGCCGGGCCGCGCGCAGGTGATCGACGAGGTGCCCTCCGGCCGCGTTCATATGGATGGCCGCGTGATGGTGGAAGAGGGGCTGGGGCTGGCCCGCTCGCGCCGCGCGCTGGCGTTCGCGGGCTTTATCGCTGTGACGGTCGCGCTCGACCAAAAGGGCAAGGTCGCGTCCGATCCTGTGTGCTTCATTGAAGGGATTCCTGAACCGGTGCATGAGGCCATCGAACGCGCGGCTTCCGAAACCGCGCGGCGCTACAATCCCAGGCGCGCCGACGAAGGCGAACTCGCCGAACAGGTTCGCCGCGCTGTTCGCCGCGCCGCCAACGATGTATGGGGCAAGAAGCCGGTGACGCGGGTAAAGATTGCTTGGGTGTGAGGCTGGATCATGCGTGATGTCGTTCTTTCCGGTTCGTTCGTCGTTCTGTGGTTTCTCTCTTTTTTCGTACTTCTGCCCATCGGGCTTTCGGGCGAAACAAACGATCATGGTGCGCCGGTCAAACCGCGCCTGCTGCTGAAAGCCATCATCGCCACAGCCGTTTCGCTGGTGCTGTGGGGGATATTTTACGGCATGGTGAGGGCCGGTTACGTTGAGCTTTAAGCCAGTGCGATCTTCACCGCGAAGGCGAGCGCGATGATCGCTACCGCCGCGTTGATGTCTCTGTGCCGTCCGCTCACCAGCTTGATCCCGATATAGGCGATGAAGCCGATGCCGATTCCGGCCGCGATGGAGAAGGTGAAGGGAATGGCAAGCGCCGTTAGTAGCGCGGGAGCCGCTTCGGTGAGGTCGTTCCAGTCAAGATCCTTCAGGCCCTTCACCATCAGCACGGCCACGAATACCAGCGCCGGCGCGGTGGCGTAGGCGGGTACCGCGCCCGCCAGCGGCGCGAAGAACAGGCTTGCCAGAAACAGCGCTGCCACGGTCACGGCGGTCAGCCCCGTGCGCCCGCCGCTTTGCACGCCCGCCGCGCTTTCGATGTAGGCGGTCACGGGTGATGTGCCGAGCACCGAGCCGATCATCGTGCCGGCGGCATCGCTTGTCAGTGCCCGCCGGGCGTTCTTCAGATTGCCGTGGGCATCGAGCAGGTGCGCCTGATGCGCCACCGCCGTCAGTGTGCCCGAGGTATCGAGCATGTCGATAAGCAGGAACACGAATACGATGGAGGCAATCGCCGCGCTTGATGCGCCGCTGAAATGCATCGCGAAGAAAGTGGGTTCGATGGAAGGCGGCAAGCCGAAATAGCCCGGCTGTGGTTCGAGCCCTGCCGTCACGGCGGCCACCGTCGCGGCGATGATGCCAATCAACACCGCGCCGATGATGCCCCGCGCGGCCAGCGCGAAAATTAGCACGAAGGCCGCACCTGCGATCAGCACCTTCGGATCGGTTAGATGACCTTCCTGAATGAGCGTGGCCGGGCTCGCAATCACAATGCCCGCATTGATGAGCCCGATCAGCGCGAGGAAAAAACCGATACCCGCCGCGATGGCGAGCTTCAAACTCTTCGGGATGGCATTGATCAGCCATTCGCGCGCGGGCGTGAGCGAGATGGCCAGAAACAGAATGCCGGACAGAAACACGCAGCCGAGCGCAAGCTGCCAGTTGCCGCCGAGTGCAGGCACGACGGTGAAGGCGAAATAGGCGTTCAGCCCCATGCCCGGCGCCAGCGCCACCGGCAGATTGGCATAAAGACCCATCAGCAGGGTGGTAAGCGCGGAAGCGATGCAGGTTGCTGCGAAAACCGCGCCCGGATCCATGCCCGCCGCCGAAAGGATTTTCGGATTGACGAACATGATGTAGGCCATCGTCAGGAACGTGGTGGCGCCCGCGATCAGTTCACGCCGCACATTTGTGCCATTTGCCTTCAGATGAAAGAGGCGCTCGAGCATGGCGTTAGACTCGCGAATATCTGCCCGCGCAGCCTGCCGTGATGTGCCTGAAAAGCAAAAGGGCCGGTGAAACAGGCCCGCTGAAAAGCAAAAAGGGCCGGTTGATCCGGCCCTTGGTTTCTCCCCGAACTTGGCCGCTCTGAGGCGGATACGTTCTGTTTATGGGGATGGGTGATACTGGAAACGCAGCGACTTGTCACGCAAGAAAACTCTATGTGCAGTGCAGCAAAATGAACGAAAATTTCACGTCTGCAAAAATCAGGTTTTCCGCGGTCGTTCTGGCTGCCGGGCTGTTCTGCGCCTCCCTTTCGGCCACGTTCGCTGCCGGAACAATTGTGCGGGATACCCCGCCGGACCCGATCCTGAACGGGCCAGCCCACGACGATTCCACGTGTTTCTTGCCAGGGCAGGATGCCGATGTGGTCGGCGGGGTGGATGTGCATGGCAATCCCGTTGTTCTGGCCGATACAGCTGGCGCGCCTTTCGCGGTGAGCACGGGCAGCGAAACCGTGGTGCCTGAAGTTCTTGTCCATCATTCCAATCTTGATCGTGTTCGTGCCCCAATCGTGGTGAAGGGCCTTGCGGATGCTGTTTCGCCGCCGCCCGCGTGCCCCTATCGCGCGCAGCGCTAACCAATTCCGGGTTCCAGCTTGACTTGCCACGGTGCAATCCGGACCCTGCCATCTGGTGGTGGGGAAGATGGTTTTGCGTTCGGGAATTTGCGCGGCATTCGTGCTGGCGCTCGCATTTGCCGCCTCATCGGCTGAGGCGGCGCCATGGCGCATCACCAAAGATCACTGGAGCGAGGCGGACGAGCAGGGCTTCTCCGATTTCGTGCAGGCCATCGGCGAAACCAACTGCAGCTCCTCGCAAAGCTGTCTGCGCAATGCCGCGAATCCTTATCGAAAGACGGATCAGAATTTCGTCGATGTGGACGTGGATTGCGCCAAGCTGCCTTATCTGCTGCGCGGCTATTATGCGTGGAAGAACGGATTGCCGTTCGGCTATGTCGATGGCGTGAGCGGAGAGGGTGGCGATCTTCGCTATACCAAAACCGCCAACCGCGCCGTTTCCCGGCATGACATTGTTGATCGCGGTGGTGGCATCAATGCGCCACGCGCCATTATCCAGGCCGTGGAAACGGTGTTCTCCGGCACCTATCGTACCGACGCCGCCGAAAAGAAGGGCGTGTTGTCGGACTTCTATTCGCCCGCGCTCGCGCCCGGCTCCATCCGTCCTGGTACCATTGTCTATGACGTGAACGGTCACGTCGGCATCGTCTACAAGGTCGATAAGGACGGGCGCGTCTATTACATGGACGCCCACCCCGATTACACGATCACGCGCAGCGTCTATGGCGCGCAGTTCGGGCAAAGTCCGGCGCGTCTCGGTGGCGGTTTCAAGAACTGGCGGCCCATGCGCCTTGTCGGCGCGCACAAGGATGGCAAGGGCTATTACCTTGGCGGTCGCATCGCCATGGCAGAGAACGACCAGATTTCCGATTACTCGCTGGTGCAATATTCCGGCACGGGCGCCAACCCGAAGATGGACGTGAAGAAAGCGACCTTCAGCTACAACGGTATCGATCTTGGGTTTTATGAGTATGTGCGCGTTGCGGTTTCCGGCGGCCGCATGAGCTTCAATCCCGTCTATGAACTGAAGGCGACGATGCAGACATTGTGCAACGATCTCAATGATCGCGCGCAATATGTGGATCTGGCCATCAAGGATGGCATTTCCAACAAGGCCCATCCGTCCCGGTTGCCAGACAATATCTACGGCTCGGAAAATCAGGAGTGGGAGGAATACTCCACGCCTTCGCGCGATGCTCGCATCAAGACGGCGTTCGCGGCATTTTACAAGGACATGTCGGACATGATCGGCATGTGGATCAACCGTGACCCGCGCATTGTCTATGACGGCACGAATTTGAAGGGCGATCTGCTCGCGGCGTATGACAGGGCCTCCAAAAATTGCACGATCACCTATCTGTCGTCAGGCAAACGGCCCATACCCATGACGTTCGACGACATGTCGCAGCGCATGTTCAAGCTGTCGTTCGATCCCTATCACTGCATCGAACTGCGCTGGGGTGCGACAAGCGAGGATGAACTTGCCAGCTGTGGGGATGGCAAGGAGAAGCGCCGCTGGTACGAGGCCGAACAGCGCCTGCGCAACCAGCCGGATCGCACGTATGACGCACAGATGGGCTTCAACATTGCAGAGCTGAACCAGAAGGCCCGCGGCTCCGGCATCGACACCCCGCCACCCGTCAATATCCGCACGCTGATCGAGAACATGGGCTATCAGGTGCCTTTTCAGGGCATGAGCGTGGTGGGGCGGTAGGCCGCGGCCATTTGAGATCCTGTCTGTTAGGATGCGCCGTCTCCACGGTGCATCGCCCTTGCTTCACGACGATATCGCCCAGCATGGCCTTTCTTCCGCCGAAGCCGCCGAACGGCTGAAGACGGAGGGTTATAACGAGCTGCCGCAACAGGGCCATCGCGGCACGGTCCAGATCGTGCTTGGCGTTCTGCGCGAGCCGATGTTCGCGCTCTTGATCGCGGCGGGGGTGATCTATCTCATTCTCGGCGATCTGACCGAGGCGCTGGTGCTGCTCGGGTTCGCCACGCTCTCCACCTCCATCGCGGTGGTGCAGGAATCGCGCAGCGAGCGGGTGCTGGAAGCATTGCGCAATCTTTCCAGTCCGCGCGCACTGGTGGTGCGCGATGGCGTGCAGATGCGCATTCCCGGCCGCGAGGTCGCGCGCGGCGACGTGATGATCCTCTCCGAAGGTGACCGCGTGCCCGCCGATGCGCGGCTGATCCATGCGCGCGACATGCTGGCCGATGAATCGCTTCTCACCGGCGAATCCGTTCCCGTCAGCAAGACCAGTGGGGCCGCCTCGGCGGAGATGCGGCCGGGCGGCGATGGCCAGCCGCTGGTCTATTCCGGTTCGCTCGTGGTGCGCGGGCGCGGCACGGGCATCGTGGAAGCCACCGGCCCCAGGAGCGAGATCGGGCGCATCGGCGTCAGCCTCGGCGCGCTGGAGCTGGAACCGCCGCGCCTGCAACGCGAGACGGCGCGCATCGTGCGTATCTTCGGCGGCGTGGCTGCCGTGGTGTGCGTGGCGGTGGTGCTGCTGCAAGGGCTTGTGGAAGGCGCATGGCTGCCCGCGTTCCTGAGCGGCATCGCGGTGGGCATGTCGATGCTCCCCGAAGAATTCCCGCTGGTGCTCACCGTGTTCATGGTGATGGGTGCATGGCGCATTTCGCGCGCACGGGTGCTCACGCGCCGCGCCGCCGCCATCGAGTCCCTCGGTGCGGCAACGGTTCTGTGCACCGACAAAACCGGCACGCTCACGCAGAACCGCATGACCGTCGCTATCGTCGAAACGCCATCCACGCGCTGGCAGCCGGAAAGCGACGAAGTGCCGGAAGACATCGCCGAAGTGTTAAAGGCGGCACTGCTCTCCAGCGCGGGTGAAGCCATCGAGCCGATGGAACGCGCGGTGCATGAAACCGCCGAGCGTCTGGAAGGCGGGCGCGCGGGAATCCATGCCGGGCAGACACGCGTGCAGGAATACGGGCTTCGCCCCGATCTTCTCGCGGTCACGCATGTCTGGCAGAGCGACGCGGATGAAAGCCGCAGCGTCTATGCCAAAGGCGCGCCCGAGGCGATCGCGGGCCTTTGCGTCATGCCGCCGGACAAGCTCGCATGGCTGCATGAAACTGTCGCGCGCATCGCCGAAGAGGGCGTGCGCGTGCTGGGCGTGGCACGCGGCGACGCAACGGGTGCATCGTTGCCGGAATCGCCGCGCGGCTTCCGTTTCGAGTTTCTGGGGCTGGTGGGTTTCATGGACCCGCTGCGCCCGTCTGTGCCCGATGCGGTGCGCGAGTGCCAGAGCGCGGGCATTCGCGTGGTCATGCTCACGGGCGACTATCCTGTCACCGCGCGTGCCATAGCCGCGCAGGCGGGGATCGAAACGCCCTATGTCTTGAGCGGTCCCGAAGTCGCGGCGATGCCGGACGCCGATCTCGCCACCGCGCTGAAGACCGTGAACGTGTTCGCGCGCATCATGCCCGAGCAGAAGCTCAAGATCGTGCAGGCGCTGAAAGCCGATGGCGACGTGGTGGCAATGACGGGCGATGGCGTGAACGATGCGCCCGCGCTCAAGGCCTCGCATATCGGCATCGCCATGGGCGGGCGCGGCACCGATGTGGCGCGCGAGGCCGCCTCCATCGTGCTGCTCGACGACGATTTCACCTCCATCGTGCGCACGGTGCGGCTTGGCCGGCGTATCTACGACAATCTGCGCAAGGCGATGGGCTATATCGTGGCCGTGCACATCCCCATCGCGGGGCTGGCGCTGTTGCCGCTCCTGTTCGGTCTGCCGCCGATCCTCACGCCGATCCACATCGCGTTTCTCGAAATGGTGATCGATCCGGCATGCTCGATCGTATTTGAGAGTGAGCCCGAAGAGCGCAACGTCATGCGCCGCCCGCCGCGAAGGCCCGATGCGCCGGTGCTCTCGCGCGCGCTCATTGTTTGGGGGCTTGTGCAGGGTCTTCTGCTGCTTGCCGCTGTCGCCGTGACCATGGCCATCGGTCTTCAGCGTGCCATGCCGGAGAACGAACTGCGCGCGCTCACCTTCACGGCGATGGTGCTGGTCAATGTCGGCGCGATCCTTGTGGATGGCTCTTATGCGCTCTCGCTGCGGGAAACGGTATTCCGCGCCTCCCGCGTGTTCTGGCTTCTGCTCGCAGGCATCGTTGCCGCACTCTCGTTCGCACTGTTTGTGCCGCAGGGCCGCGCGCTCTTTCATTTCGGTCCGCTGCATGGGGACGATCTGGGCGTGGTGCTGCTGGCCGGTCTTGCCAGCCTCTCGGCCATCCTGCTTTTGAAGCCGCTGTTCCGAGCGCGATTGGCGTAGTCAGTAGGCCCTTGCGATCAGGATATCTTCCTTGGCATCGCCGCCACCGAAGATGCACGTGCCGCCCGCCTTCATGCCGTCGGCCGGAACGTTGCGCAGCGTGAGCTTGAGGGCCTTCAACCGCGCGTCCACCGCATCCAGCGCCGCGCCTTCGGGTTTCGCCCAGCCCGCGCGTACCCAACCCTTGAACTCACCGGCATCGTCATCGCTGCCCGCGCCGAAATAAGCCTCCAGATCGGAAAAGGTCTTGATGTCGCTGCGGATGTTGGAATCCATGCGCGTCCTGGCTTCTGCGTGCAGGCTCTTCTGCATCTCTTCGAGCAGGGCGGGCATCTTCGCCACGAATTCGTCGCGCGCCATGGCTTGCGACTTCACCTTGTCGCCGTCGCGCAGCATGTCGCGGCGCATGAATGTCACCTGGCCGTTTGCCACATCGCGCGGGCCGATTTCCACGATGATGGGCGCACCACGGCGCACCCAGTTCCAGCGTTTCTCGGATGATTTGATGTGCTTGGTATCGAGCAGCACGCGGATTTTCTCGTCCAGCGCGAACTTGCCCGAAAGCTCCTTCACCAGCGCATGGCCGTATTCCAGCACCTGCGCATCTTCCGGTTTGTCGCGCAGCATGGGCACGATCACGATCTGTCGCGGCGCGATGGCAGGCGGCAGGCGGAGGCCGTCATCGTCGCCATGCGTCATGATCACGCCGCCGATCATGCGGGTGGACATGCCCCAGCTCGTGGTGTGGCAATATTGAAGTTCGCCGCTGTCGTTCTGGAAGCGGATGTTCTGCGCTTCGGAGAAATGCGTGCCGAGATAGTGCGAGGTGCCGGCCTGCAGGGCCTTGCCATCCTGCATCATCGCTTCGATGGAGTAGGTGGCGACCGCGCCGGGGAAGCGTTCATTGGCCGGCTTCTCGCCTGCGATCACCGGCATGGCGACATCGTCTTCGGCGAAGGCGCGATACTGCTCCAGCATGCGCATCGTCTCTTCCACCGCTTCTTCCGAATTGGCGTGCGCGGTGTGGCCTTCCTGCCAGAGGAATTCCGATGTGCGCAGGAAAAGCCGCGTGCGCATTTCCCAGCGCACCACATTGGCCCACTGGTTGATGAGCACCGGCAGATCGCGGTGGCTGCGGATCCAGCGCGAGAAGGAATCGCCGATGATGGTTTCGGAAGTGGGGCGCACGATCAGCGGCTCTTCCAGCTTCGCCTCGGGATCGGGCACGAGCTTGCCGTCGATTTCCTTCAGGCGATGGTGCGTGACGAGGGCCATCTCCTTGGCGAAGCCCTGCACATGCTCGGCCTCCTTGGCGATGAAGGAGAGGGGGATGAACAGCGGGAAATAGGCGTTCTCATGCCCGGTCGCCTTGATGCGCGCGTCGAGCAGAGCCTGCATGCGCTCCCAGATGCCCCAGCCCCAAGGCTTGATGATCATGCAGCCACGTACCGGCGAAGGCTCTGCCATATCGGCGTCGCGGACGACGGCCTGATACCACTCAGGGAAGTTCTGGCGGGAGATGGAGAGGGCGCGCTGCATGGCGTTAATTGCTCTTAAGCAGTTGGTTTCGTAGAAGTAGCCGAAGCAGACACCCGCTTAAAGCAGCGCCTTTGGCTTGACAATCGTATCCTATAAGATACAATGTTTGAAATTCGCTACACAAGCGGTTTTGAGGCTTGGTACTTCGGTCTGCGCGACGAGCGGGCTCGGGTGCGCATTCAGGCGCGGATTGACCGGCTGGCGCTAGGCAATCCCGGAGATGCGAAGCCGATAGGTGAAGGTGTCTCGGAACTGCGGATCGACTACGGCCCCGGTTACCGGGTCTACTATATGCGCCGCGATCAGACTGTTTATTTGTTGCTGGCTGGTGGCGACAAGCGGACCCAGAAGAACGACATATCCAAGGCACTTGAGTTGGCGCGAGTGGAGAAAAGTTGAAATGCCAAAGCTGAAGACAAAAGTTTGGGACTCGGCCGCTTATCTGAAGACTGAAGAAGATATCGCCAATTATCTCGAAGCGATCTTCGAGGATGGCGATCCGCAGTTGATCGCCTATGGTCTCGGTGTCGTTGCGCGTGCGAAGGGCATGGCGAAGATTGCGAAGAAGACGGGTCTAGGCCGCGAAAGCCTCTACAAGGCACTTTCCAAGGATGGCAATCCGCGCCTCGACACACTGCTCAAGGTCGCCAATGCACTCGGTCTCAAATTGAAGCTGGCGGCTTGATGGAAGACCGCCGCTCACAAAACCCGGCTCTTGCCGCACGCATCGGTGCGGCCCCGAAGGAGAACCGCCGCCGCGCGCCGTCCAAACCGGCCCGCGCCTTTGCGCCGTTCGAATGGATGATCGCGCTGCGTTATCTGCGCTCGCGCCGGGCCGAAGGTTTCGTTTCGGTCATCTCCGGTTTCTCGCTGGTGGGCATCGCGCTCGGCGTCGCCACGCTCATCATCGTCATGGCGGTGATGAACGGCTTCCGCCATGAACTTCTGGGCAAGATCCTCGGTCTCAACGGCCACATCCTTGTAAATGGCCCAGCGGGCGGCCTGCCGGATTACGACGAAATCGCCAAGCGCGTGCGCGGCGTACCGGGCATCACGCGCGCGGCCCCGATCGTGGACGGGCAGGTGATGGCCAGCGCCAATGGCGGCAATCTCGGCGTCATCGTGCGCGGCATCTCCACGCCGAACCTGAAATCGCTGAATTCCGTTTCGAGCACGCTGTCGAAAGGCGCACTCGACAATTTCAACAGCGGCGATGAAGTGATCGTGGGCTACCGGCTGGCGGCCAAGCTCAGGCTTGTGCCGGGCGAGCAGATCACGCTCATCGCGCCCAAGGGCAACGTGACCCCATTCGGCACCACGCCGCGGGTGAAGAGCTACACCATTGCTGGCACCTTCCGTATCGGCATGAGTGAATACGATTCCACCTTCATCTTCATGCCGCTGAAGGAAGCGCAGCTTTACTTCAACATGGGCGACACGGTGAGCGCGCTGGAGGTGATGGTGTCGAACCCCGACAACATCAATTCCTTCGTCGGCCCGGTAGCCGATGCCGCCGGGCCCTATGCGCGCGTATCGTCGTGGGAAGATGTGAACTCCACGTTGTTCAGCGCCTTGGAAGTGGAACGCAACGTGATGTTCCTCATCCTCACGCTCATCATTCTGGTGGCCGCGCTCAACATCATTTCCGGCTTGATCATGCTGGTGAAGGACAAGAGTGGCGATATCGCCATCCTGCGCACCATGGGCGCCACGCGCGGCGCAGTGATGCGCATCTTCTTCATTTCGGGTGCCAGCATCGGCGTGATCGGCACGCTTCTCGGTTTTGTGATCGGGGTGCTGTTCTGCTCCAACATCGAAACGATCCGGCAGTTCCTGTCGTCCCTGATGGGCACGGAACTCTTTAATCCGGAAATCTATTTCCTCAGCCACATGCCCGCGAAGATGGAAACCGATGAAGTGATCTCCGTGGTGCTGATGGCGCTGGGGCTTTCCTTCCTCGCAACGCTTTACCCTTCGTGGCGCGCGGCCAAGCTCGATCCGGTGGAGGCGCTTCGTTATGAGTGACGCCTACGCGCCCGCCGCGCTCAACCTTCAGCATGTCTCGCGCACCTATCATCAAGGCCAGAACCTGCTGGTCGTGTTCCATCATGTGAACGTGGCGATCCAGCCCGGCGAAGTGGTTGCGCTGGTCGGCCCATCGGGCGCGGGCAAGTCGTCCATGCTGCATATGGCCGGTCTTCTGGAATCGCCGAGCGAGGGCGAAATCTTCATCAGCGGGCAGGCGGCCTCGCGTGCCAGCGATGCGGAGCGCACGCGCATCCGCCGCGACTCCATCGGCTTCGTCTATCAGGCGCATCATCTCTTGCCGGAGTTCTCGGCGCTGGAGAACGTCATGCTGCCGCAGATGATCGCGGGCGTTCCCAAGAAGGCGGCCAGGGCGGAAGCCAGGCGGCTTTTGGAACTGGTCGGCCTTGGTCAGCGCATAGAACACCGCCCCTCGCAGCTGTCGGGTGGCGAACAGCAACGTGTCGCCATCGTGCGCGCCATTGCCAATCATCCCCGCCTGCTTTTGGCGGATGAGCCGACGGGCAACCTTGATCCGCGCACCGCCGGCGGAGTGTTCGATCTTCTGATCGCGCTGGCGCGAGCGGAGAAGGTGGCGGCGCTGGTGGCCACGCACAATTTCGATCTCGCCGCTAAGATGGACCGCACGCTGGTCATGCAGGACGGCCACATCGTCGATGGCGGTAAGTTCACGGCTCATAAAATCTAGTATTTTCAAATAGTTGGCATAGGTCGCGAAATTTTGCGCCAACGGTCACGTTTTGTTCTTGACCGCAATGAGAACAATATGAGAACATCAATTTCATTCGAGAGGAGCAAGGGCCATGTGGGTGAAAGACGCCGCCGCCGGATTTGTGTTTCTGATTTTCGTGGTCTGTTCCTTTGCGCTGCCCTCCGTCGCGCAATCGGTGTTCTGAGTATCGTCCACCTCTTGTGGATGGGTGGGTTTGCCGGGTCGCGCTCGCGGGCGTGGTGCGGATACTGACGGGGTCGCGATAACAGGAATCGGTGGGTCATGGCGCAGCCGCGCAATCCGGCGGGATTCGTCCATTTGCGGGTGAAAAGCGCCTATTCGCTGCTGGAAGGGGCGGTGCGCCCCAAGGAGCTTGCGAAGCTCGCCACCCAGAACGCGATGCCTGCCGTCGCGGTGACGGACACCAACAACCTCTTCGGCGTTTTCGAGATCAGCGAGACGCTGGCCAAGGCGGGTGTACAGCCCATCGCCGGTGCGCTGCTGGCGGTGGAGCTTGGAGCCGATCAGCCGCTGCCAGGCATGGTGCGTCCGCGTCCGCCGCTGCTGCCGCTTCTGGTGCAGAACGATGCGGGGTATCGCAATCTCTCCAAGCTTCTGAGCGCCGCCTATCTCGGTGCGGAGGCGGGTGACTGGCCCCATGTTGCCACAGCCAAACTTGCCGAACATTCCGAAGGGCTGATCGCGTTAACGGGCGGCCCCGGCGGTCCCCTCAACCGCCTTGCAGCAGAGGGACAGCGCGAGGCCGCCTCGGCCATGCTCGACCGGCTCGCGCAAATTTTTCCGGACCGCCTGTATGTGGAGCTTCAGCGTCATGGCATGCCCGAGGAGCGCGCTGCCGAAGACCTGCTGATCGACCTGGCGTATGAAAAGAAGCTGCCGCTGGTCGCCACCAATGACGTGCATTTCGCCAGCGCCGACATGTATGAGGCACACGATGCTCTCCTTTGCATCGCCGACAGCACTTATGTCTCGCAGACCGACCGCCGACGCCTGACGCGCGAACACCGCTTCAAATCCGCGGAAGAGATGCAGGTGCAGTTTGCCGATCTGCCCGAAGCCATCGAGAACACGGTGGAGATCGCCAAGCGCTGCGCATTCCGCCCGAAGAAGCGCAATCCCATTCTGCCGAAGTTCGAGCCGGAATCCGGCCTGCCGCCGGCGGAGGAATTGCGCGCGCAGGCCGAAGCGGGCCTTGCCGCCAAGCTGAAGCAGCATGGCCTTTTTGCCGATGAACAGGTCTATCGCGACCGGCTTGAATTCGAGCTTGGCGTCATCATCCGCATGGATTTTCCGGGCTACTTCCTGATCGTGTCCGACTTCATGAAGTGGACGCGCGGGCAGGGCATTCCCGTTGGCGTGCGCGGCTCCGGCGCCACGTCGCTCGTGGCCTGGTCGCTCGACATCACGAACCTCGATCCCTTGCGCTTCGGGTTGCTGTTTGAACGCTTCCTCAATCCCGAACGCATATCGATGCCGGACTTCGATATCGACTTTTGCCAGGAGCGGCGCGACGAGGTTGTGCACTACGTCCAGCACAAATACGGCGTGGACAAGGTAGCGCATATCATCGCGCTGGGATCGCTGCAGGCCCGCGCGGCGGTGCGCGACGCGGGACGCGTGCTGCAGATGCCGCTGGGGCTTGTAGATCGTATCGCCAAGCTCATTCCCAATCCGCCCGGCAAGTCCATTTCGCTGTCAGAAGCGATGGAAATGGAACCCCGTCTCGGCCAGATCGCCGAACAGGAGCCGATTGCAGGGCAGCTCTATTCCATCGTGGAGAAGATCGAAGGGCTTTACCGCCACGCCTCCACGCATCCTGCGGGTGTGGTGATTGGTGACCGGCCGCTCGATGAACTGGTGCCGCTCTATCGCGACCCCCGCGCTTCCATGCCGGTGACACAGTTCGACTATGAAGACGCGGAAAAATCCGGTCTCGTGAAGTTCGACTTCCTCGGCCTGAAAACGCTCACCGTCATCGCCAAGACAGAGGAGCTTCTCAAGAAGCGTGGAATCGATCTCAACACGCAGGAGATCGACTTCGACGACAAGCCTACATTCGAGATGCTGGCGCGCGGTGAAAGCGTGGGTGTGTTCCAGCTCGAAGGGCAGGGCATGCGTGACCTGCTGCGCAAGATGCGGCCCGACCACATCAACGACCTCGTGGCCCTTGTGGCGCTCTATCGCCCCGGCCCGATGGATTCGATCCCCAAATATATCGCCGTGAAGAGCGGCAAGGAGCCGCCGGAATATCTGCACCCGACGCTCGAACCGATCCTGAAAGAAACCTATGGCGTCATGACGTATCAGGAAGACGTCATGAACATTGCGCGCGAACTTGCCGGCTATTCGCTCGGCGAAGCCGATCTGCTGCGCCGCGCGATGGGCAAGAAGATCGCCAGTGAAATGGCGGTTCATCGCAATCGCTTCGTCAAGGGCGCTAGCGAGAAGGGCATTCTGCCGTCGATTGCCGATTCCATTTTCGAACAGGCCGCCAAATTTGCCGGTTATGGCTTCAACAAGGGCCACGCCGCGGCCTATGCGCAGGTGGCCTACCAGACAGCCTATCTGAAGGCGAACTATCCGGTGGAATTTCTCGCCGCCTCGATGACGCTCGATATCGGCAACACGGACCGGCTCAATATCTTCCGTCAGGAAGCACAGCGGCTTGGCATCAAGGTGTTACCGCCGGACATCAACCGTTCTGCCGCACCGTTCACATGCGATCACGAAAAGCAGGTGATCTTCTATGCGCTTGCCGCGGTGAAAGGTGTTGGCCGTCAGGCGATGGATCACGTCACCGACCTGCGCGCGGCGGAGGGCCCGTTCCAGTCCATCGGCGATTTCGCGCGGAGGGTCGATCCCAAGCTCGTCAACAAGCGTGCGTTTGAAAGCCTGGCGAAGGCGGGCGCGTTCGACGGCCTCAATCCCAACCGCCGCCAGCTCGTGGAATCCGCCGATGCCATACTGAGCGATGCCGCCCGCACCGCGCGCGAGCGGGAGACCGGCCAGTCCACGCTCTTTGGCGATGTCGCACCGGAAGATAATGACCTGCGTCTCTTGCTCACCGAAGATTGGCTGCCGCATGAGCGCCTCGGCGAAGAGTTCAGCGCCATCGGCTTTTATCTGTCGGGCCATCCGCTCGACAATTACCGCACCGCGCTCACGCGCCTTCAGGCTGCGACCTATGCGCAAATTCTGGAGGACCGCCGCTCTTCCTCGCAGCCGGTGATGGCAGGCACGATCATCCGCAAATCCGAGCGGCGCGGCCGCAACGACCAGAACTATGCGTTCGTGTCGTTCTCCGATCCCACCGGCATGTATGAAGTGATGTTCTTCCCTGAAGTGTTGCAGGCCTCGCGCCCGCTGCTGGAAGCTGGCAAGTCCGTGCTGCTGAAAGTGAACGCCACATGGGAAGGCGAGGAACTGAAGCTGCGCGCGCTTTCGGTGTCCGATCTCGAAAAGGCCGCTGCCGATGCGGGCGAGGGCTTGCGCATCTATCTGGAGAACATGACGGGCCTCAACGCCATCGCCGTGCAATTGAAAACGCCCGGCAAAGGCATCGTTACTATCGTGGTGCCTGGCGAACACGGTCAGGAAGTGGAGATCAAACTCCCGCAGCGCCAGCTCGTTACCGGCGCTCTGCGCGGTGCCATCAAATCGCTGCCTGGCGTTTCGGCGGTCGAGACGGTTTAGGAAACACAAAGTTACGAATTGGCATTCGCCGCGAATGCAGCAAACCCAGGTGACACCGTTTCGTTCTTGAAAAGTTGTGTATGCTTCAACTGGGTGGCCCGCAGTTGCGGGCCATAACACCATAGATCACATCCGCGCCGCCGCTTCGCCAAGGCGCTGCAACCCCATTTCCAATCGTGCGCGGTCTTGCCCGAAACAGATGCGGATATAGGTGTCGCTGGCCGCATCATCGGGCGGCGCGAAGGCCGAACCCGGCGCAACGCCCACGCGCGCCTCACGTACCAGATCGCTGGCAAAGCGAAGGCTGTCTTTCATTCCATCAATTTGCAGGAAGCCGTAGAATGCGCCCTCAGGCTTCATCCAACGGATGCGGTTCTGCGCGCCGATGAAATCGGTCACCGTATCGCGGCCTTTGCGGCACAGTTCGATCAGATCCTTGCGAAAGGCATCGCCTTCCGGCGTCAGCGCCGCCAGCCCGCCGAATTGCGCGAAGCTCGTGGGCCCGGTGTTGTTGGCGATGCACATCACGCTCATCTGCTGGTCGAGCTTCTTGGGATGCACCACCCAGCCCATGCGCCAGCCCGTCATCGCCCACGCCTTGGAGAAGCCACCGATGGCGAACACGTCGTCGTCTTCGTCCGCGATTTCCAGAAACGAAGGCGCGTGCTCGCTACCGTCGTAAACAAGCGTGCCGTAAACTTCGTCGGCGATGATGGCGATGCCGCGCTGCCTCGCGAAGTCGAGCACCGCCTGCTGGTCTTCGCGCGTCATCACCCAGCCCGTCGGATTGCCGGGCGAGGCCACGAAGATCGCCTTGGTGCGTTCGTCGCAGGCGTCGAACAGCTTTTGCAGGTTCAGATCCCAGCGCGGCGGCGAGGCCTGCCAGTTCTCTTCCAGTCGCACGAAGCGCGGAATGCCGCCCACCATCTCGACTGCCTGAAAGATGCTTGGCCAGATCGGCGATACGATCACCACATTGTCGCCGGTCTGCACAACGCATTGCAGCGCCGTCACCACCGCGAGCGTCGCCGCGCCGGGTAGCGAGATGCGCTCGACGTCGATCTTTCGTCCGATGATGCGGCCATAGTAGTCGCCGAGCGCGTAACGCAGCGAGGCAAGCCCTCGCGGGCCGCTGTAGAAGGTCCGGCCGTCGTCGAGGGCTTTCTTGGCAGCCTCGCGGATGAAGGGTGGGGTGACGACATCGGTCTCCCCGAACCACAGCGCGATCACATCCGGCTCGCCGAAGGCGAGGGAGGAGACGGCGCCAATGCCGTTTTGCTGAAGGGCGAGGATTTGCGGGCGGATCGGGGAATGCGGGCTCATGCGTCGACACTAGAGCAAGTGGAGCGCGGGCCGCACGCGGTCAAACGCGCATGTCAGCCTTGCAACCGGTTGAATTTCCCATCTTTACCAAGGGTCTTGCTCCAGCCGGGCGGGTCCCCTATAAGCCCGGCCATCTCGCACGCCTGAGTGGGTTTCGGAGGGTGTTCCTTCGTCCCCGTCCGGTGCCTCCGATAAGGGGGTATCTCAGGCGTCTGGCTAACCGGTAAAGGAGACTGAATATCATGGCTTTGCCAGACTTCACCATGCGTCAGCTGCTCGAAGCAGGCGCCCATTTCGGCCATCGCTCGCAGCGCTGGAATCCGAAAATGGCCCCCTTCATCTTCGGCAAGCGCAACGACATTCACATCATCGACCTCACGCAGACCGTTCCCCTGCTGCACCAGGCGCTCGTCGCCATGCGTGAAGTGGCGGCCGGTGGCGGCCGCATCCTCTTCGTCGGCACCAAGCGCCAGGCGTCGGAGCCTGTTGCAGCTGCCGCGAAGCGCTGCGCGCAGTATTATGTGAACCATCGCTGGCTGGGCGGCACGCTCACCAACTGGCAGACAATTTCCGGCTCGATCAAGCGCATGCGCAACATCGAGGAAACGCTGAACTCCGCCGCCAGTTCGGGCCTGAAGAAGAAAGAACTTTTGGGTCTCCTGCGCGAGCGCGACAAGCTGGAGCGTTCGCTTGGCGGCATCAAGGAAATGGGCGGCCTTCCGAACATGCTGTTCGTGATCGACACGAACAAGGAATCCATCGCCATTGCCGAAGCCCGCAAGCTGGGCATTCCGGTGGTTGCGATCCTCGATTCCAACTGCGATCCGGATGGCATCACCTATCCAATCCCGGGCAATGACGACGCGGCCCGCGCGCTGGCGCTGTATTGCGATCTGGTGGCGCGTTCCGTGATCGACGGCCTCTCCGCAAGCCAGCTGGCTTCAGGTGTGGATGTCGGCGAATCCGAAGCACCGGCCACGGATGATGTGCCGGTCGCTGCGGCTTCCGAAGAAGCTGGCGCCCCGGCCTAAAGGCTTAAGGACAAGTCCGTCATGGCCGGGCTTGTCCCGGCCATCCATCAGCCCATCCCAGATGGCGCCGATGGATCGCCAAAGCGAACACGGCCATGACGAAACAGAATGGAGTCTGAGATGAGCAACATCACCGCAGCGATGGTGAAAGACCTGCGCGACAAGACCGGCGCGGGCATGATGGATTGCAAGTCGGCGTTGACCGAGAGCGGCGGCGATATGGAAGCGGCCATCGACTGGCTGCGCAAGAAGGGCCTTTCCAAGGCCGCGAAGAAGGCTGGCCGCGTGGCCGCCGAAGGCCTCATCGGCATTGCGGTGGATAAGCACGCTGCCGCCCTTGTGGAAGTGAATGCCGAAACCGATTTCGTCGCCCGCAACGACGAGTTCAAGGATTTCGTGAAGACCGCAGCGGGCCTTGCGCTTGAAGCGGGTGGCGATGCCGAGAAGCTATTGGCCAAACCCATGGGCGGCGGCACGGTGGATTCCACCCTCAAGGAACTTATCGCCAAGATCGGCGAAAACATGAGCGTGCGCCGCGCCACTGCCATCAGCGTCGATCACGGCGTCGTGGCAAGCTATGTGCACAATGCCGCTGGTCCGGAACTGGGCAAGATCGGCGTGCTCGTGGCTCTCAAGTCGCACGGCGATACCGACAAGCTTATGGCGCTTGGCAAGCAGATTGCCATGCATGTGGCCGCGGCCGCTCCGATCGCGCTGACGCCGGAACACGTCTCCGAGGATATTCTGGAACGCGAACGCGCCGTTCAGCGCGACATTGCGGCCCAGTCCGGCAAGCCGGCCAATGTCGTCGAAAAGATGATCGAAGGCCGCATGCGCAAGTTCTATGAGGAAGCCGTCCTGTTGAATCAGGTTTTCGTCATCGATGGCGAAACCCCGATCAGCAAGGTGGTGGAAAAGGCTGCCAAGGAACTTGGCACCCCCATCGAACTCACGGGCTTTGTGCGCTATTCCGTGGGCGAGGGCGTCGAGAAGGTCGATAGCGACTTTGCCGACGAAGTCGCCAAGATGGCCGGGCACTAACCCGCCGGAGGACTTGCATGGGTGCCGAACCGAAGTATCGCCGCGTCCTCTTGAAGGTCTCCGGCGAGGCCTTGATGGGCACCCAGTCCTTCGGGATCGATACTGACACGGTGGACCGCATCGCTGCCGACGTGCGCGATGCGGTCAATGCCGGTTCCCAGATCTGCATGGTGATTGGCGGCGGAAACATTTTTCGCGGCCTTGCGGGCGCGGCCAAAGGTATTGAACGGGCCACTGCCGACTATATGGGCATGCTGGCGACCGTGATGAACGCGCTCGCGATGCAGGCGGCGCTCGAACGGCAGGGCATCCCCAGCCGCGTTCAATCGGCCATTCCGATGAGCACGGTCTGCGAGCCCTATATCCGCCGCCGCGCCATCCGCCACATGGAGAAGGGCCGGGTGGTGATTTTCGCTGCCGGAACGGGCAATCCCTTCTTCACAACCGACACTGCCGCTGCCCTGCGTGCCGCCGAAATGGGCTGCAATGCCATGCTCAAGGGTACCCAAGTTGACGGCGTCTACTCGGCTGACCCCAAGAAAGACCCCAAGGCGGAGCGGTACGATTTTCTGAGCTATCATGAGGTGTTGGCGCGCAATCTTCAGGTAATGGATGCGTCCGCTGTCAGCCTCTCGCGTGACAATGGCATCCCCATCATCGTGTTTTCGATTCATGATCGCGGCTCGTTCCGCGACGTTCTGCAGGGCAAAGGGCGCTGCACCATCATCCGCGAACAGGTTTAATGTCGGTGTCAACCGGCAGGAGGAACAACCATGACGCCCGCTGATCTGAAGAAGGATGTCACCCACCGCATGGATAGTGCCGTGGAGGCCCTCAAGAAGGAACTGTCCGGCCTGCGTACCGGTCGCGCATCCGCGAACCTGCTCGACCCGGTTCAGGTAGACGCCTATGGCTCCTCGATGCCCCTCAACCAGGTTGGCTCCATCAGTGTTCCGGAGCCGCGCATGATCACCGTTCAGGTGTGGGACAAGGGCATGGTCAAGGCCGTGGACAAGGCGATCCGCGATGCGGGCCTGGGCCTCAATCCCCAGAGCGATGGCCAGCTCATCCGCATTCCGATCCCGCCGCTGAACGAGGAGCGCCGCAAGGAACTTTCCAAGATTGCCTCCAAATATGCCGAGCAGGCGCGTGTCGCGGTCCGAAATGTGCGCCGTGACGGCCTTGAGCACGGCAAGAAGCTCGAAAAGGATCACGTCATCGGTCAGGACGAGCAGCATAAGCTGGCCGACGAGCTGCAGAAGCTCACCGATGCGCACATCAAGAAAATCGACGAAGACCTGCAGGCCAAGGAAAAGGAAATCATGCAGGTATAAGATGGGGCCCACAAAGGGCACCCTGCGGGCAGGAAACGCTTAGGGAGAGACATGGCCGAAACGGAGAGCCTGCCGCGGCACGTCGCCATCATCATGGATGGCAATGGCCGTTGGGCAAAGAAGCGCCACCTGCCGCGCGCCGCGGGGCATGTGGCGGGCGTCTCTGCCGTGCGCAATATCGTGCGCGCCGCCATCGACATGCAGCTTTCCTGCCTGACGCTTTATGCTTTCTCGTCCGAAAACTGGAAGCGTCCGCCTACCGAGGTGAGCCACCTCATGGGTCTGTTCCGGACCTATTTCAGCGAAGATGTCGACGAACTGGTCGCGCGTAATGTCCGTATGCGGATCATTGGCAACCGCAGCCGCGCCGCCAGCGACATCCTGGCCATGATTGAGGATGGCGAACGCCGCACATCGGGAAACACCGGCCTCAACCTCACATTCGCCTTCGATTATGGGGCGCAGGAAGAGATTGCCGCCGCCGCCCGTGCGATGGCGGAGGAAGCCGTCTCCGGACAACTCGATCCCAAATCCATCACGCCCGAGTCCTTTGCCGCGCGGCTATCCACGCGCGGACTTCCGGATCCCGATCTCATCATCCGCACCAGTGGTGAGCGCCGTCTTTCCAACTTCCTGCTCTGGCAGGCAGCCTATTCGGAATTCGTTTTTGTGGAAACGCTGTGGCCCGACTTTTCGCCCGCGCAATTCCGCGAGGCGCTGGAGGCCTATACCCAACGCGAGCGGCGCTTCGGCGCGCTCTCGCCGGAGCCCGTGGCATGAGCGGTGCTTCAGAGATCCTGCCCATGGGCATCACCGCTGATCACGAGGCCGAACTGGTTGCCGCCGATCCGGCACAGCTTGCCGCCATTGAGCCCTTGCCGATGGAAGCCGTTCTCCCCAAGCCGGAACCTGAGCTGCAGACCCCGGCCAGTCCCTGGGAATGGCCCGTGCGCGTTTTGTTTGGTGTCTTGCTGGCGGTTCTGGCGATCACCGCACTGTCCTTCGGCGGGTTCTATTTTGCGGGATTTGTCGGGCTCATCGCCGTCACGGCGGGGCGCGAATGGCACCGCCTTGTTGCGGGCCCATCCTTCGGTGTGGAAACCGTTCTCACGGGCGCAATTGTGCTCGCGGCGCTTGCAGTCTTTGCGCTGTGGCCGCGCGATTCTGGGCTGTGGTCGCTGGCCATACTGGCGGCGGGTGCCGGACTGTCAGCAGGCGTTGCTCACCTGCGCGGTAAATCGGAACTGTGGAATGGCATTGCACCGCTTTACCTTGGCGTTCCGGCGCTTTCGATGGTTGCTCTCGATCATTACCAGCCGCATGGCGGATGGATCGTGTTCGAGGTTTTCCTCATCACCTGGGCTGCGGATTCCGGTGCGCTGATTTTCGGCAAGCTGATCGGCGGCCCGAAGCTGGCGAAGAAGATCTCCCCGAACAAGACCTGGGCCGGGTTCATTGGTGGCACGCTGCTGCCTGCTCTGATCGCATCCGCGATTGTTGCGGTGCTGGGCGGCGATGCCGAGGGCGCCGCGATCTTCGGCGTGGTTCTGGCTCTGGCTGGTCATGCGGGCGATCTTTTCGAATCCTGGGTCAAGCGCAGCAAGGGCATCAAGAATAGCGGTGGTCTCATACCCGGTCACGGCGGAATGCTGGATCGCATCGACTCGGCGTTGTTCGTTGCGACGACGGCTGCGATCGCCATCTTCGTTCTTGGCATCGATCCGCTATTCGGAGCGTTCGGTTGAGCGGCGCTCTGACGCGCAGTCTCACCGTGCTCGGCAGCACGGGCTCCATCGGCTGTTCCACGCTTGATATCTTGCGCCATGCGCGTGATCGCCATGGCGCTTTTGCGTTTCCGCTTGAAGCCTTGACCGCACAATCGAACGTGAATGCGCTGATCGAGCAGGCGCATGCGTTTCGCCCGCGCATGGCCGTGATCGGGGATGAGACACATTTCCATGCACTGAAGCGGGGCCTGGAAGGCACTGGTATCGAGGCGGCAGCGGGCAGGGCGGCCATTATCGAAGCCGCCGCGCGCCCATCGGATATTGCGATGCTTGCCATCGTCGGCACCGCGGGGCTGGAGCCTGCGCTTGCCGCTGCAGAGCGTTCCGCCACGATCGCGCTCGCCAACAAGGAGTGCATTGTAGCGGCAGGTGAATATTTCCGCGCGGTTCTGGCGCGCACCCGTGCGCGCATCGTGCCGGTGGATTCCGAACACAATGCCGCGTTTCAACTGCTGGATTTCGCGCAGGCGCACGCCATCGAAAAGGTCACGCTAACCGCATCGGGCGGCCCCTTCCGCACGTGGACTGCAGAGCGCATGACGCACGTCACGCCGGAGCAGGCAGTCGCGCATCCCAATTGGTCGATGGGCGCAAAGATCTCTGTCGATAGCGCCACGCTGATGAACAAGGGCCTTGAGCTGATTGAGGCTCAATATCTGTTCGCGCTTGAACCGGATCAACTCGATGTGATCGTGCATCCGCAGTCCGTGGTGCATTGCCTTGTCAGTTACGCCGATGGCTCGATGCTGGCGCACCTTTCCGCTCCGGACATGCGCACGCCGATCAGTCACGCGTTGGGCTGGCCGGAACGCATCGATTCGCCCGCCCAACGGCTCAATCTTGCGTCTGTCGCGCAGTTAACCTTCGAACAGGCCGATATGACGCGTTTCCGCTGTCTGAAGCTTGCCACCGATTGCTTGCGCGCGGGCGGGGCCGCGCCTAACATTTTGAATGCGGCCAATGAAATAGCCGTGGAAGCGTTTCTGGCGCGGCGCATCGGTTTCATGGACATCGCGCGGATCGTCGAAGATACCTTGTCCTGCGGTGATCGCGTGCTGACCAACCAGAGTGCGGACAGTCTGGAATCTGTACTGGAAATTGATGGCCGCGCGCGCGCCATCGCCACAGATCTTTGCCGCAACATGGCGGCGTAACGTAACGGTTGTGTGCAAGGAGTGATGATGCTGGCAGCATTGAACGATCTACTGCATTGGGCACCGGTCGGCCTTCCGGCGTTTATCTTTCTGATCACCTTTGTTGTGTTCTTTCACGAACTGGGACACTTCCTCGTAGCCCGCGCCTTTGGCGTGAAGGTCGAAACGTTCTCCATCGGATTCGGCCGCAAGATTTTCGGTTGGACGGACAGCAAGGGAACCGAATGGAAAGTCTCGTGGATACCGCTTGGCGGCTACGTGAAATTCCTGGGCGATGAGAACGCGGCCTCCATGCCCGACATGGAGAAGGTGGAGAAACTGCCTGCGGCGGAACGTGTGCACGCCTTTCCGACCAAGCCGCTTTATCAGCGCGCCCTGATCGTTGCGGCCGGTCCGTTCGCCAATTTCGCGCTGGCCATTGTTCTGTTCGCGTTGCTTTTCAGCGTTGTCGGCGCCCGCACCCTTTCCACCTATATTGGCGCGGTGTCGCCCAAATCACCCGCCGCCGAAGCGGGGCTGCGGGCAGGGGATCACATCCTGTCCATAGATGGCATCAAGACCACGTATTGGTCCGACCTGCAGCAGATTGTAGGCGCCAGCACGGGCAAGCCGCTTTCCATGGTGGTAGACCGCGAGGGCGGCCAGACAGGTCTCACTATCCAGCCTCGTCGCATCGAGACCGAGGACATTTTCGGCGCCAAGACCACGATCATGGGAATCGGGGTAGCGCCGGACCAGAGCGAACAGAACTTCGCCTATATCCGGATGAGCCCGTTCGAAGCGGTGACAGCGGGAGTTGGCGAGAGCTGGGCCCGGGTCAGCCTGACCATGACCTACCTCGGCCGCATCTTCACGGGTCGCTCCGATACCAGCCAGCTGAGCGGGCCATTGGGGATCGCTTCGGTAACCCAGCAACAGGCTTCCGAAGGTCTCTATGGGCTATTCTGGATAGCAGCTCTCATTTCGGTAAGCATCGGCCTGGTAAACCTTTTTCCGATTCCGATCCTCGACGGGGGGCACCTTCTGTATTATGGATGCGAAGCGGTTTTGGGACGTACGCTCGGCGCACGGGTCCAGGACGTGGGATTTAGGTTGGGGTTGGCGGTCATGCTGGGGTTGATGGTTCTGGCAACCTGGAATGACCTCGTCCGGCTGAAACTGTTCTGATGGCAAAACCGCGCCGGGTTCCCCTCCCGGCGGCATGAGTCTGAGACGAGCGAATGAGCTTTGGTGCCCCCTTCCTCGCCCGCTGTTTGCGCGTGGCTTCTGCAGCGACTTTGTCGGTCCTGCTCGCGATTCCGCCTGTGGCGGCGCAAACGACGACGTTCAGTCCCCAGTCCACCACGACCCCGGTTCCGGCAGGCCCGGCGATCCAGCAGATTGTGGTGAAGGGAACGCAGCGTATCGAGCCCGCGACGGTTCTGTCCTATCTCGCGCTTCGTCAGGGCGAACCCTATGACGAGCAGGTCATCGACCGGTCCCTGAAGACGCTCTTCGCCACCGGTCTGTTCGCCGACGTGAAGTTCAATTGGGATGGAACAACGCTCACGGTGAACGTGGTCGAAAACCCGATCCTTAATCAGGTGCAGTTCGAGGGTAACTCCAAGGTCTCCGAAAAAGACCTGACCAAGGAAGTGCAGCTGAAGCCGCGTCAGGTATTCACCCGTGCCAAGGTGCAATCCGACGTCCAACGCATCATCGAACTCTATCGCCGCAACGGCAAATTTGCCGCCACTGTCGATCCGCAGATCATTCAGCGTCCGCAAAACCGTGTTGACCTGATCTTCTCGATCAACGAGGGCCCCACCACGGGCGTCGCGCGCATTACCTTCCTTGGCAACAAGGTGTTTGATGACGACACGCTTCGGGCCCAACTTGCCACCGAAACCACCGAGTGGTGGAAATTCCTTGCCACGAACGACAACTACGACCCTGACCGCCTGGCTTATGACCGTGAGCAGCTTCGTCGCTTCTATCTGAAGCGCGGCTATGCAGACTTCCGCGTCGTATCTGCCGTCGCGGAACTGACGCCGGATCGCCAGAGCTTTTATATCACCTTCACAGTTGATGAGGGCGTTCAATATCGCTTCAGCAAGGTAGCCATCGATTCGAAGATCAAGGAATTGAACCCGTCAGCGCTGCGCGCTGTCGTGCCGATTGTCGAGGGATCGATCTACGACGCGGAACTGATCGACAAGTCCATTGACGCACTGACGAATGCCGCTGGCGGCAAAGGATATGCCTTTGCACAGGTGCATCCACGCGTGAAGCGGGACCGCACCACCCGCACCATCGAGACGATCTTCAACATCGATCAGGGTCCGCGCGTCTACGTCGAAAAGATCAATATTACCGGCAATCACCGCACGCTGGATTCGGTCGTCCGCCGTGAATTCCGCCTGGTGGAAGGCGACGCGTTCAACCGCGTGATGATGGATCGTTCCAAATCTCGCATTCGCGGACTGGGCTTCTTCAAGGACGTGGACATCAAGCCGGTGCAGGGTACCGCACCTGACCGCACGATCCTCAACGTGACGTTAACCGAGCAGTCGACCGGCGAACTGTCTCTGGGTGCCGGTTATTCGTCGACAAGCTCCTTCGTCGGCCAGTTCAGTTACACCGAACGCAACCTGTTCGGGCGCGGCCAGTCCGTGCGCGCCAGCATTGCGATGTCGCAGATCAGCAAGGAATTCCAGTTCAGCTTTACCGAACCGTACTTCCTTGATCGTCCGCTGAGTGCCGGTATCGACCTCTACAAGGTCGTGACCAATTTCGATCAGGCCCAGTATCGCGGCGACACCACCGCGGCAGGCTTCCGCATTGGCTTTCCGACGTCGGAATTCGGCAGCGTGGGCCTTCGTTACACGTACCGCATCGACGATATCTCGCCCTATGCGGGCGCTCCCTATGCCGTGCTGCTGGCGGCCGGTACGTCCCAGACCTCGTCGCTGGGGTACACCTACGGTTACAACACGCTCGACGATCCCATTCGCCCCAACAAGGGCTTCGTTTTCTCTCTGAGCCAGGACTTCGCGGGCTTCGGAGGCTCATTGAAGTACCTGCGCACCGAAACGATTGGCGCCGTTTATCACCCAATCATCTGGGATGACCTGGTCGGCAAGCTGGTGCTGCGCGGCGGCTTCATCACGGGCTATGGCGGACAGGATGTCCGGCTGAACGAACGATTCTTCAAGGGCGGCGACACTTTCCGCGGGTTCGACGTGGCCGGCATTGGCCCGCGCCAACTCAACTCTTCCGGCCAAAACGCCATCGGCGGCGAGGCTTACGCGATCGGATCGTTCGAACTGCGGCTGCCCGACTTCCTGCCCAGCGATTACGGCATCAGCGCTTCGCTGTTCACGGATTTCGGCACTTTGGGCCACATTTCGGGCAGTACCGGTCTTTCGACGTGCTTCAAAGGTCAAACCACACCGTGCGTGGAGGACAGCCTTGCGCTAAGAGCCTCCGCCGGTCTCAGCATCGGCTGGAAGTCGCCGTTCGGCCCCGTCCAGATCGACATAGGCATGCCGTTCATCCGGCAGGACTATGATAAGACTCAGATCATTCGCTTCAGCGCAGGAACAGGACTGTAATTCCATGAAAAACCAAACGTCGTACGCCCGGTCGGCATTGCTTGCGGCCGCGCTGGGCCTTGTCACAGCGCTTGGCGCCACTCCGGCGCTGGCGCAGAACAACGGTACCCCCGCCCCGAAGATCCTTGTGATCGATCGCAGCGCCATCCTTCGCGCCTCGAAGGTTGGACAGGACATCGCTCGGCAGGTGCAGGCCTATACCCAGTCTGCCGAGAAGGAATTCAAGGGTGAGGCTGACTCTCTGCGCAAGGAAGGCGCGGCGCTGCAGCAGCAACTCGCGATCCTCGCGCCGGACGTGAAACAGCGCAAAGCACGCGATTACCAGAACAAGGAAGCCGCGCTGCAGAAAAAGGTCGATGCGCGTCAGCAGCAGATTCAGTACAGCATTCTGGTCGCGCGGCAGAAAGTCGAGCAGGCGCTCGGTCCGGTGCTTCAGGGCATCATGAACGAACGTGGCGCAAATCTTTTGCTCGACCGCCAGGCGGTTGTGTTGGGAACCATTGATGTGGACGTAACGCGCCTTGCCGTGCAGCGTCTCGATCAGAAGATGCCCAGCACGAAGTTCACGCTGGTTAGCCCGCCGCCGCAGCAGCAGGCGCCGCAGCAGTAATCGCGAGCGGGCGGAAGGTTCTGCCTTCCGCCCCCGCGTCTTTCCGCGATGGCAGATCCCCGCTTCTTCGATAACAAGGGTCCGTTCACGCTCGCTGAGGTTTGCAGCCGCACCGGCGCGATGCTTCCCGCTCATGCGGACGGCAATGCCCTCGTGCACGACCTGGGCAGCCTCGACAGTGCAGGGCCATGTCAGCTTTCCTTCTGTGTCGGAAAACAGGCGGCAAAGGCGCTCGCCGCGTCGAAGGCGGCATTTGTCTTCGTGCCGAAGGGCTTCGCGCTGCCGGAAGGCGTTTCGCAAAGCCTGATGGCGCTTGAGTGCGCGTCACCCAATCATGCATTCGCAGCGGCGGCACTTCTGTATTACCCGCAAAGCGCGCTTGCCGTCTGGTCGCAGCAGACCAGCGTCGATCCCAGCGCCAAGGTGGCGCCGGATGTTTCACTCGCGCCGGGCGTCGTTATCGGACCGGGCGCAGAAATCGGCGAGGGAACGCGTCTTGGTCCCAACACCGTGATTGGCCGCGGCGTGGCCATTGGCCGGCATTGCGAGATTGGCAGCAACGTCTCCATCACCCATGCCTATGTCGGTGACAGGGTGATGATCCTTCCCGGCGCGCAGATCGGTTCGCCCGGCTTCGGTTTTGCCTCCAGCATGAAGGGGCACGAGAAAATTCCGCAGCTCGGCCGCGTCATCGTGCAGGACAAGGTGGAGATCGGCGCGAACACCACCATCGATCGCGGCGCGCTCGGCGATACCGTGATCGGCGAGGGCACCAAGATCGACAACCTCGTGCAGATCGGCCATGGCGCACGGATCGGCCGCCATTGCGTGATCGTGGCGCAGGTCGGCCTTTCGGGCAGTTGCGTGCTGGGCGATTTCGTGGTTTTGGGCGGGCAGTCGGCGGTTGCCGATCATGCCGTCATTGGCGATGGCGCAAGGCTTGCCGCACGCGGCGGGTTCTCGAACAGCGAATATGAGGGCGGAAAGGATTATGGCGGTGCGCCCGCCCGGCCCATGCGCGAATGGGCGCGCGAAGTGGCGGCCATTTCCATGCTCGCCAAGCGCCGCAAGAAGGATTGAGATGACGACGGATACCGCGCCACTTGTGCTGGATGTCGAGGCGATCAAGCGGCTGATCCCGCATCGCTGGCCGTTTCTTCTGGTGGAGCGCATGACGGACATTGTGCCGTTCGAAAGTGCTGTGGGGCACAAGGCCGTCTCGTTCAACGAACCGCATTTCATGGGTCATTTTCCGCAGCAATCGATCATGCCGGGCGTCCTTATCGTGGAAGCGATGGCGCAAACAGCCGGGGCGCTCGTGATGCATTCGCAGGGTTCGGAAGCGCTGGGCCACCGGGTCTTCTTCATGGCCATCGACAAGGCGCGATTCCGAAAGCCCGTCACCCCCGGCTGCATGTTGGTCATGCCGGTGAAGGCGATGCAGCGGCGCGGACCCGTCTGGAAATTCTCGGGCGAAGCGCATGTCGATGGCGTCAAATGCGCCGAAGCGGAATTCAGCGCCATGATTTCCAAAGCGCCGTCTGCGTAACATGTCCATTCATCCCACCGCCATCGTGGAAGACGGCGCAATTCTCGGCGCCGGTGCCGAAATCGGTCCGTTCTCGCTCGTGCGCGCGGGCGCGAAGCTCGGCGATGGCGTGAAGCTGCATTCCCATGTCGTCATCGAAGGGCGAACGGAGATTGGCGCGAACACCATCGTCTATCCGCAGGCGGTGCTTGGCGGCGCGGGGCAGATTCGGGGCGGCGATGCCACCGGCACGAAGCTCATCATCGGCGCGAACTGCGAAATCCGCGAAGCCGTCACCATCAGCGCGGGCTCGAAGAAGGGCGGCGGCGTAACCCGCGTGGGCGACAATTGCTATTTCATGGCCTACAGCCATGCCGGCCACGATGCGCAGATCGGCAACAACGTCACCATCGCCAATGGCGCGCAGATCGCCGGTCACGCCGAGATCGGTGATGGCGTGATCTTCGGTGGTCTCGCCGCGGTTCAGCAATTCGCGCGCGTCGGAAAATTCGCCTTCATCAGCGGGCTTTCCGGCGTTTCCACCGATGTGATCCCCTATGCCATCGCCATCGGCCTGCATGTGCGCATTGGCGGGCTGAACATCATCGGGCTGCGTCGCCGCAAGGTGCCGCATGCGAACATTCATGCGATGCGCGCTGCCTTCCGTTACATCTTCCTGGAAGGGCGCAGGGCGAAGGATGCCGCCCTGGATGCCGCCGCCCAATGGGCGGATGTGCCCGAAGTGCGGGACATCACCGATTTCATCCTCGCCAAACCGAACCGTCCCATCTGCCCGGCGCGCACGCACGCCGATGGCGATGGCGAGGATTGAATCGTGGGCACGCTTGGAATCATCGCGGGTGGCGGGGAATTGCCGCTGGCGATTGCGGAATCGGCGCGCGCGAAAGGTCGCGATGTTTTCGTCATGGGCATTGAAAGCATGGCCGAACGCGGCGATTTCGCGGGCTATGCAAGCGAATGGGCGGGCATCGGACAGCTCGGCAAAACGCTCGATGCGCTGAAGAAGGCCGGTTGTGATCGGGTCACGTTCGCGGGCCGCGTATCGCGCCCGGATTTTGCCGCGCTCAAGCTCGATTTTCGCGGCATGGGCGCGGTGGCGCGCGTGGCCGCCGCCGCCTTGCGCGGTGACGATGCGATCCTCCGCGCCATGCTCGACATTTTCGAGAAGGAAGGTTTCGCGGTGGTGGGAACGGCGGAGGCCGCGCCCGAACTCATCGCGCAATCCGGCGTCTATGGCCGCCACAAACCGAACGAACAGGCGCTGAACGACATCGCGCTCGCGCGCCAGGTGATCGAACGCTTGGGCGAACTCGATATTGGTCAGGCCACCGCCGTTGCCGATGGTCTTGTGCTTGCGGTGGAAGCGGCCGAAGGCACCGATGCCATGCTGAAGCGCATTCCCGAACTCGGCGCCAATCTGCGCGGCACCGAAAAAAAGCGGCGCGGCGTGCTTCTGAAAGCGCCGAAGCCGAAACAGGATCGCCGCGTCGATCTTCCCGTCATCGGCGTGCGCACGGTGGAGCTTGCCGCCGAGGGCGGCCTTGCGGGCATCGCGGTGCAGGCGGGCGCCGCGCTTCTCATGCGCAAGGAAAAGATCGTCGAAACGGCGGATCGTCTTGGATTGTTCGTCATGGGTTTCGAGGCCACGCCGTGATGACCGCCACGTTCGCACGCGCAGGCGCGGAGCCGCGGAGTGGTTCTGACATCATTCATTTCCCGTCATCGCCCGGCCGAGCGGAACAGCGAGGTCCGGGCGACCCAGTTGTTCACCTGCAGGTGAAAGTAGGTCACCCGGATCGCTCGCATGATTGCTCGCGACCGTGTGATGACGAAGCGGTCTTCCCTCCGCGCCTCCGCGCCTCCGCGTGCGCATTGTCTTTCACCTCCCCCTTGCGGGGAGGTCGGCGCGCAGCGCGCGCCGGGTGGGGGGCGTCCGCATGACCGGCACCGCCCTCGCAAAACCGCTCACCCTCATGCTCGTTTGCGGCGAGCCTTCGGGCGATCAGCTTGGCTCAGAATTGATGATGGGGCTGAAGGCGCTTGCGGGCGAGAATGTACGCATCGTTGGCGTCGGCGGCCCCGCGATGGAAAAGCAGGGACTCAAGAGTCTTTTCCCGCTCGACGATACCGCCGTCATGGGCCTTCGCGAAGTTGTGCCGCGCATTCCCGCCATTCTCCGCCGCGTGCGCGAAGCCACCGATTATGCACTCGGTATCGAGCCCGATGCGGTGGTGCTGATCGACAGCCCCGATTTCACCCATCGCATCGCGCGCGCCCTCAAGCGCCGCAATCCGAAGATCCGCACCGTGAACTATGTCGCGCCGCAGGTGTGGGCCTCGCGCCAATATCGCGCGCGGAAGATGTCGCGTTATTTCGACTTGGTGCTCGCGCTTCTTCCGTTCGAAGCGCCGTTCTTCGAACAGCATGGCCTGCATTCGGTGTTCGCGGGCCACCCGGTTATCGAGCGGCAGGCGCGCATGAAGGGCGGGCCGGAATTGCGCGCGCGCCTCGGCATCGCCGATACCGCGCCGGTGCTTTGCGTGCTTCCCGGCAGCCGGGTCAGCGAAGTCACGATGCTGCTGCCGGTGTTCCGCGAAACCGTGGCGCGATTGAAAAAGGATTTGCCCGATCTCGTCTGCGTTCTGCCGGTGGTGCCGCATGTTGCGGCGCGCGTGCGCGAACTCACGGCGGATTGGCCCGCGCCGCTGCATCTCCTGGAAGGCGAGGAAGACAAATTCGCATCCTTCAAGGCCGCGAATGTTGCGCTTGCCGCATCGGGCACCGTCACCACAGAGCTTGCGCTCGCGGGCCTGCCGATGATCGTCACCTACAAGGTCGGCTGGCTCACGCTGTTCCTCATGCGCCCGTTCATCGCGGTGGAATATGCAACGCTTGTCAACATCCTGCTTGGCCGCGAAGCGGTGCCGGAGTTCTTGCAGGAGCGCTGCAAACCCGAACTCATCGCGCCTGCGGTGCTGGCGCTGTTCCGCGATCAGGCCGCACGCGAGGAACAGAAGAAGGCCCTCTCCGCCGCCACCATGATGCTCGGCGTCGGCGACGAAGCCCCATCGCTCAGGGCGGCGCGGGCGCTGCTGGAGTTTGTGCGCACATAAGGCGACGCACTTTTACGGTCGCAACCTCAATGTCATTCGCCGCGTATGCGGCGAACCCAGGTGACGGCGCACGATTGTGGATGGCGCGCTCATGCAAACAGGCAGGCCGGGCAAACGGAAACTGTGTCGCATGAGGTTGAACAGATTGCTGTATTCTGTTCACTATTCCTTTCCGGCGTCAATCGTCCGGCCTCGATTTTTTCGATGGTCGGCGAAAGGATTGTGCCAATGACACCGGTACTCTTCGATCAACGCGGCAACCGCAAATATCTCGTTGCGAGGGAACGATTGGCGTTTGTCTATGCTGCGTCCAAAGAGCCTGAAGCGATCTCAACGTTCTGCCTCACCTTGGCGTTCACAGGGGCACGAATATCCGAAGCGCTGGCATTGACCGTCAGCCGCGTCGATACTGCCGACGAAGCGATCATTTTTGAGACGCTGAAGCAGCGCAAAAAGCAGGTATATCGTGCCGTGCCTGTGCCTCGCGCTTTGATCCCACTTCTTACAGTATACGGTATCGAAAAAGTTGGTCGCCTCTGGCCTTGGGGCCGTACAAATGGATGGAAGGTGGTCAAGGCCGTGATGCGGAAAGCGGGAATTGCCGAAGGCCTTTGTAAGCCCAAATCGCTACGTCACGCATTCGCCGTCGAAGCGGGACAGAAGGGTATTCCTCTCAACATTGTCCAACGCTGGCTCGGTCACGCGCGGATCGAGACGACGGCAATTTACGCAAGCGCGATCGGCGACGAGGAGCGAAATCTCGCTCGCCGAGCATGGAGTTCGTTAGAACTCGCAATTCCTGAAAGCGCGACCGACGTATACAAATAAACCTCAAGCGCCAACCAGTGAATTTGGGGTATCGTCTTGCTCCAAGTGCTTTTTGCATCAGATGGGGCGCGCCAATGACGGCTTTTCCAATCGACCTAGCACGCAGCGTAAACGAGCGCTGGAAATATATGGAGGAGAGAAGGTTTGCTTTTGTCAAAAACCTGCCCATAGATTTTCAACCATTGGAATGTCCGCCGAAGCGGGTACTAGGGACACTCTTTGAACATGCCTTTACAGCAGCAGGGCTTCCCGAAGAAGGCAGATATTTACAATTCAATCTAGCGATAACCCCGCCATTGAACGACAAGGCTCCCGACCAAATCGGCCGCTGCTCTCGATTTGCCAAGTATCGAGACTATTCTCCCAATGAGATTCGACGAGTCGCACCCGCGCTAGATCCGGCTTCATCCGCGATTTGGGTTGAGTGGAATCGCACAAAACTAAAGATCGTAGGTATTGTTGACTTTGGAACATCCTGGCATGAGGCAATGTTAGGTACGGGATTCGTATATTCCGCGCCACAGTGTTTGCTCACTCGAGTTACACGGCAAGGTCTTATTAAAGTATACCACAGCGGTACACACATTGCTTCATTGATTGACGGTCAAATTGCCGGATGGGGGCGCAAATATGTAGGAGCACTTACATCCTATGTAGCAGACTCAACAAAAGGAATGGCGGGGAATTTCACAAGGCCCACCATAAATCGAAAAAGGGAATTGCCGGAAGCGGAGGCGTTCGAGAAAATCTCGCTTTGGAACACGTATGCTGGCATTGCAAATTTGATGAGTGCAAGGGGGCACGGAGGAGCACTCATTATTGCACCGTGCGATAGCGGGGAATTATCCGGCGTTTTGCGTATGAAGTACAAAATGGACTCGGATCGGTTAAGATCGTCATATATCTCGTTCGTCAACCAGCACCACAAACTGATTGATTTGGACTCAGCCACGCGCAAACGACCGCCGGCGAGCATGAAAAGGGTGCGTGATCTGGTCCGTCAACTCTTGCTAGATAGAGCAGATTTCGACGAATTGTGTGGCAATATGGCCAGAGCAATCAAGTGGGTCGCGGACTTAGCTGGTTGCGATGGAGCGATAATGTTGTCGAGGGAGTTACATCTGCGAGGTTTTGGGGTGGAGATTCGTGCCGAGCTAAACGACAGCATAAAGGTGTTTGAGTCGGTAGATGATCGTCTTGGAAAACTTGATGCTCTCGATGTCGAGCAATTTGGCATGAGGCATCGTTCTGCAATTAAGCTCGTGAGCCAATGTCCCGATCTCTTGATCTTGGTCGTTTCGCAAGATGGGCCAGTCAGTGCTGTATGGTCTCCTACGAAGGGCCATATTCATGTTAGCAAGAACGTTGATTTGGTGGGGCTAACCACCACCAATTAAAGACAAATCAGTCTCATCCGTCGTCCGTGAACAGAATACAGCAAATTGTTCAGCTTGGAGCGGCCCGCCACCGCCTTGGCTAGGACGCCGCCGCCCGGCCAGTCATTGGAAAAAGTTGTGTCTACCTCTTGAACGCAAGGAATCTAAGCCTATCTCTCCCAAGCAATGCTTGAGGAATACGGCCTTCTAGAAACAGGGCACGAGACCATACAGGTTCGGGTGCAAGCTCGTGTGCATCCGGTGGAATCGGGATGGGGGTGGCGCGGGAAAGTCTCGCATCCACAAAACCGTGGCGGTTGAAGCGAAGGTGCGTGTTGGTGGGCCTTAAAGGGCGCGCTGCGGGCCGGCTTGTAGCGAAAAGACCAGGGGCGAAACCGCGTGATGCGATTCCGCCCCTATTTTGTTGGCCCGAATGTGTTTTGCGATCAGCGCTTGGCCAGCGGTGTGTATTCGCGCTTCTGGGGGCCGGTGTAGATCTGGCGCGGGCGGCCAATCTTCTGGTGCGGGTCTTCCAGCATTTCCTTCCACTGCGCGATCCAGCCGACCGTGCGGGCCAGCGCGAACAGCGCGGTGAACATGGAGGTGGGGAAGCCCAGCGCCTTCAGGGTGATGCCGGAGTAGAAGTCGATATTCGGGTAGAGCTTCTTGGAGACGAAGTAATCGTCCTGCAGCGCGATGCGCTCCAGCTCCATCGCCACTTTCAGAAGCGGGTCGTCATGCGCGCCCACTTCGTCGAGCACCGCATGCGCCTGCTTTTGCATCGCGGTGGCGCGCGGGTCGTAGTTTTTGTAGACGCGGTGACCGAAGCCCATCAGGCGGTAATTGTCGTTCGGGTCTTTCGCGCGCTTGATGAATTCGGGAATGCGATCGACGGTGCCGATCTCTTCCAGCATCTTCAGCGCCGCTTCGTTCGCGCCGCCATGCGCCGGGCCCCAAAGGCAGGCGATGCCCGCCGCGATGCACGCGAACGGATTGGCGCCCGAAGAACCGGCAAGGCGCACTGTGGAGGTGGAGGCGTTCTGTTCGTGGTCCGCATGCAGGATGAAGATCGTGTCGAGCGCGCGCGACAGGATCGGATTGACCTTGTACTCGTCGGCTGGAACGGCAAACGTCATGCGCAGAAAGTTGTCGGTGTAGCCGAGGCTGTTGAGCGGATACACGAAGGGCTGGCCCACCGTGTATTTGTAGGCCATCGCCGCAATCGTCGGCATCTTCGCGATCAGGCGGTGGCTTGCGATCTCGCGCTGGCGCGGATCGTTGATGTCGGTGGAGTCGTGATAGAACGCCGAGAGCGCGCCCACCACGCCGCACATCACCGCCATCGGGTGCGCGTCGCGTCTGAAGCCACGGAAGAATTGCGCCAGCTGTTCGTGCACCATCGTGTGGTGCGTGATGGCGTGATCGAACTCCTTCATCTGCTGCGGAGAGGGAAGCTCCCCGTAAAGCAGCAGGTAGCAGACTTCGAGGAAGTTCGAATGTTCTGCCAGCTGGTCGATGGGATAGCCACGATAGAGCAGGATGCCCTTGTCGCCATCGATGAAGGTGATGTTGCTTTCGCAGCTTGCGGTGGAGGTGAAGCCGGGGTCGTATGTGAACACGTCGGCTTCGCCATAGAGCTTTCGGATGTCGACGACATCAGGCCCTTCCGTTCCGCTGAAAACAGGCAGGGTGTAGTCCTTGCCGTTCAGGGAAAGATTGGCTTTTCCGGCGGGTTTGGCTTTGCTCTCTCTCATGGTCTTCAACCGCTCCTGGCAAAGGTGCCCGGCGGGCGGGCACCCTGAATATCTTGCAGTGCAACATTATAGGACGATGCGGTTAACGACGTCACCTGCCTAACGCGTTCATGTTACGCAGAATGCCTGGAGCGGGGAGGGTTTATCCCTTGGAGGGACATGGGGATTCGGATGGCGGGATGGCTTCTGCGGTCCTTCCTGGCAGAGCGTGACCGCTGGGCCCTTTGGCTCGCCCCGGCGTTCGGCTGCGGCATCGGCCTGTACTTCCTGCTGGCCAGCGAGCCCAACTTCTATTTCGCACTGGGCTTGGGCGGGGCGGGCATCATTTGCGCCACCGTCGCCGCCCTCAGCCCGGAGGCCGGCTGGCGTGTCAGCCTGTCGCTCATCGGTTGCCTGCTTGCGGGTTTTGCCATCGCAAAAATGCGCACCGAAACCGTCGCCGCACCTGTTGTTTGGCATCGCACGGGGCCGGTGGCGATTGAGGGGCGCGTAGAAATCGCGGAGCCACACGGGAAGGGTACCCGGCTGACGTTGACAGATCTGACCATTGCGCGGCGAAGCCCGGCGGAAACGCCGAAGCGCATCCGGATTTCGGTACGCTATGGTGCCGGAGATGTTGAGCCCGGACAGCGGGTATCAATCCGCGCGGTGCTGATGCCGCCGCCAGCGCCCGCAGCGCCTGGAGATTATGACTTCGGGCGCTGGGCATTCTTTCGGCAGATTGGCGCGGTGGGCTACGCCTATGGAAGACCAAAGGTTTTGGACAGCGCGCATGTTTCGGGTTGGCGCGACAGCGTAGGCATCTGGCAGCAGGGGCTGAGAACCGCGATCACCAATCGTATTCTTGAGGTGCTACCAGGAGAAGAAGGTGCGATCTCGGCAGCGCTGATAACCGGCGAACGCGGCGCGATTGCAGAAGACGATCAGGATGCGTTCCGCGATTCCGGTCTTGCGCATGTGCTTTCCATTTCCGGGCTGCATCTCGCGTTGGCAGGCGGAATCTTCTTTTGGGTCGTACGTGCGTTGCTCGCCGCCATTCCCTTCATTGCCTTGCGTTACCCGATCAAGAAATGGGCGGCGGTTGCTGCGTTGATCGGTGCCGGACTCTACTACCTCATCAGCGGCGGCGGTGCGCCCGCGCAGCGCTCCTTCATTATGCTGGCGCTGATGTTCACTGCCATCTTATTTGATCGTCCGGCGCTGACGATGCGCAACGTCGCCTTTGCCATTGCCGTCATTCTTCTGCTGGCGCCGGAAAGCGTGATTGAACCGGGCTTCCAGATGTCGTTCGGGGCGGTGATCGGGTTGATTGCGCTTGCCGAATGGGAAGAGGTCCGGTGCGCACATGATCCTGATCTGGTTCCGCTTACCCTGCTCGGCAGACTGCGCCGATACGCATGGGGCATTGTTGCTGCGAGCGTTGTGGCTGGCCTCGCGACCGCGCCGTTCGCCATCTATCACTTCGACCGCGCATCCCAATATGGCGTTATCGCCAATCTCGCGGCGATGCCGATTGTCGGCGTCATCATCATGCCTGCAGCAACCGCTGCAATGGTGGCGATGCCATTTGGTCTCGACCACTGGCCGCTTTGGCTGATGGGAAAGGGCGTTGGCGCCATGTTGTGGGTGGCGCATGCCGTTTCCACTCTGCCGGGAGCCACGACACTGGTACCCGCATGGCCGGTTATGGCGGTGATCTTCATTGCATTTGGCGGCCTGTGGATCGCGTTCTGGCGATACAAGTGGCGATGGCTCGGTGCAATTTCAATTGTTGCCGGTCTGATATTCGTAGCCTTCGAAGAGCGCCCGGACATTCTTGTTTCGCGCGATGCGGCGACGGTGGCGGTGCGGACGGAAGATGGAAGTCTCGCCTTCCTGCGCGAACCATCCGATGATTTTACCGCCGAAAGTTGGCTGACACGGGATGGGGATTCCCGCTTGCCGGCCGAATCTATCGCAAAACCCGGCGGTGATATTTCCTGCGATGCGATGGGCTGCGTCGCAAGAAACGTGAAGGGCCGGACTTTGGCCTTCGTCATCCGCGCCGAGGCGCTGGAGGAAGACTGCGCCAGCGCCGATATTGTCATCAGCGCGATTCCCACGCGCAATTTTTGCCGTGGCCCCAAACTCGTCATCGACCGCTTCGATGTCGCCCGCAATGGCGCCTATGCCATCACGCTTGGCGAAACCATCGTCGTTGAAACCGCGCAAGCTGCGCGCGGTGAACGGCCATGGAGCGCCAACCCGAAACGGCGGCGCTTCAATACCGGCGAATAAGGCCAACCAGCTTGCCCTGAACGCGCACGCGATCCGCGCCATAGAGGCGGGTTTCGTAAGCCGGGTTTGCCGCTTCAAGTGCGATGGAGTCTCCGCGACGACGCAGACGCTTCAAGGTTGCTTCCTGATCGTCCACCAATGCCACGACGATATCGCCGGTGTTGGCGCTATCGGATTGCTGGATGATGACAGTGTCGCCATCGAGAATGCCGGCGTTGATCATGGAATCGCCGGTGACTTCGAGCGCGTAGTGATCGCCACGCCCAAGCATGCTGCCCGGCACGGGCACTTCGGCCACCTTGTTCTGCAACGCTTCAATCGGCGTACCGGCGGCGATGCGGCCAAGCACAGGCACATTCATCGCCCCCTCGCTTTCGCGTACGCCGGGGCGCGGGCTGCCAGCATTGCGCGCATCGGCGGGGATGCGGGGTTCGGCGCGCAGCGGGCGCGCGGTGGAATGGGTGATGCGCTGGGCCTGGCTGCGCGTGGTGGCGGGGCGCTGCGTGTCGGCGATGTTCTCCGGCAGGCGCATGATCTCGAGGGCCCGGGCGCGCTTTTCCATGCGCTTCAGATAGCCGCGTTCTTCCAGCGCCGTGATGAGGCGGTGGATGCCCGATTTGGACTTCAAATCCAGCGCATCCTTCATTTCGTCGAAGGAGGGCGGAATGCCCGTCTCACGCACCCGTTCATGGATGAACATGAGCAACTCATATTGTTTGCGGGTCAGCATTCCATGTCTCCCGTGGGATTCCGCTGTGACGGCGGGCCCGAAGCAGGCCCGAACAAATCCGAAACATGGAGAATCGTTCTACTTTAGTTCTATCGGGCCGTCAACGCGCAAGATGTTGGGTTTTGGGGCGCAGCGGTTGCGGCGCTGTCCAACAGCCACCCAGGCAGGTTTTCCCAAAAATGTCTTGCGGCAGAAGAAGATAGTCGTTTTTCAAAATACGCGCTTTTTGAGGAGGGGGGAGGGGTAGGACCTCCTACAGACCCGCAGGTGCCATCTGCGCAGAACTGCAAATGGGGATCGCCACGAAAACTTCAATCCTCCAGCATCAACACCTGCACCATGTCGCCCGCCTTCGCTTCCGGTGCGTGTGGGGAGCGGACGATGAGGCAATCGGCTTCGGCGAGGATCGAGAGCATTGAGGAATCCTGAACGGTGAAGGGGCGGACGGCGAGGATGCCGTCTGCAACATTCGTCCGTGCACGGATGTAATCCTGCCGCTTGTCGTTGGCGGCAAGAGGGGTTTCGAGTTTTGCGGCGAGGAGGTGTTCTTCGAACGCGGTGCCGAGCAGCGCGGCGATGGCGGGCTTCAGAAACAACAGCGCACAAACGAGTGTGGACACCGGATTGCCGGGAAGGCCGAGCAACGGCGTTCCGCGCAGGCTTCCGAAAATGAGCGGTTTGCCGGGCCGCATCGCGATCTTCCAGAAGTCGAGCGTGAAGCCTTCGGGGCCGAGCGCGCGCTGGATGAGATCGTGGTCGCCGACGGATGCACCGCCAAGCGTAACGATGAGGTCCGCGTTTTTCGCGAGCGTGGGAATGCTGGCAACGGCTTCCGCCGTATCGGGCAGAATGCCGAGATCGACAGGCTCGCCACCCCATCGCGCGATCATCGCGCCAAGGCCATAGCCGGAGGACGCGACGATGCCGCCGTCTTTGCGCGCGTCGCCGGGGCGGGAAAGTTCATCGCCGGTGGCAACGAACGCGATGCGCGGTTTCCTGCGCACAGAAACGTGTGCGAGATCGCCCGCCGCGAGCAGGCTGAGATCGCGTGGCGTCAGGCGTTTTCGGGATGAGGCGAGAACTTCGCCGGATTTGAAATCGAGCCCTGCCACGCGGATGTGGCGGCCATGTTTTGCCGCTTCCTTTACGATGACGGTATCGCCGCTGCTATCGGTATCTTCCTGAATGACGATGCTGTCCGCGCCTTCCGGCACAACGCCGCCCGTGAAGATGCGCACAGCTTCGCCGCTGCCGACATTGCCCGCGAAGGGATGGCCGGCGGGCGATGACCCGATCACGCGCAATGTTGCCGGAATATGGGCTGCATCTGCGGCGCGCACGGCATAGCCATCCATGGAGGATACTGGCGCAGGCGGCTGGCCGAGACGCGCGCGCGCATCTTCCGCCAAAACGCGGCCAGCCGCTTCGCCAATCGCAATCGTTTCGCTGCCGGTTGGCCTGAAGGCAGAGGCGATGCGTTCGCGCGCTTCGGCAACCGGAATCATTTCGCGAACATATCCTCCACGCGCACGCGCGCGGCCCGCGCCAGCTTTTCAGCGGTGTCGGTGCCGATGGTGCGCGATTTGCCGGTGAGGAAGGCATATATCTGAGCGGCGGGAACGCCTGCCTGCTTCGCCCATTCGGTGGCGCGCAGATGGTTCGCCACCATGAAGGCACGGAAGGCCTCGCGCTGCGCAATCGCCTGCTGGGCGGCGGGCCTGGGCGCGCTGGTTTCATGCATGATCGGAGCAGGCCTGGCGCGGGCTGGCGAGGGTGCCTGCGCCGTGGAGCGGTAGGTACCGCTTTTACCGCCGGATTTTTCGAGCAGCCGGACGCCTTCGATCACAGCGCCATGATCGATGGCTTTCACCATGTCATAGATCGTGAGCGCAGCAACGCTGGCGGCGGTGAGGGCTTCCATCTCGACACCGGTTTGCCCGGTGGTCTTGCAGGTGGCGACGATGCGAAGCGCGTGGCGTTCCACGATGCGCTCAAATTCTACCGCCGCGCCGGTGATGGCGAGCGGGTGGCAGAGGGGAATAAGATCGGAGGTTTTCTTCGCCGCCATGATGCCGGCAATACGCGCGGTGGCGAGAACATCGCCCTTCGGCGCGTTGCCGGAGATGGCGGCCTCATAGGCTTCCTTGGAAAGGACGATGATCGCTTCGGCCTTTGCAACGCGCTCAGTGGCCGCCTTGGCGGAAACATCCACCATGCGCGCCGCGCCTTTTTCGTCGAGGTGGGAGAGCTTCTTGATCATAGGCCGAGCAACGTCTTTGTGGCTGCGGCGACATCGCGCTGGCGCATCAGGCTTTCGCCGATGAGGAAGGTGGTGACGCCGGAATCGGCGAGCACCTTCAGATCATCGGGCGTGGAAAGCCCGCTCTCGGCAATGACGAGAATATCGTCCGGAAGCTGCGGGGCCAGGCGCTTGGTGACAGCCAGATCGGTGTGGAAGGTGTGGAGGTCGCGGTTGTTGATGCCGATCATGTCGGCATCGAGTTCGAGCGCGCGCTCCAGTTCGCTCTCGTTGTGGATTTCGATCAGCGCATCCATCTTCCAGCGCCGCGCTTCGGCGAGAAGCAAGCGGGCGGTTTCGTCATCGACCATCGCCATGATGATGAGGATGCAGTCCGCGCCCATCGCGCGCGCCTCGCGGATCTGCAGCGGATCGATCATGAAATCCTTGCGCAGGACGGGGAGCTTGCCCGCGCCGCGCGCGGATTGCAGCGCTTCCACCGAACCCTGAAACGACGGCCCATCGGTGAGAACCGAAAGGCAGGATGCGCCGCCGGTTTCATAGTCGCGGGCATGCGCTTCGGGATCGAAGTCTTCGCGGATGAGCCCCTTGGAGGGGCTGGCCTTCTTGATCTCCGCGATCAGGCCATAGCGTCCAGCCGCGCGTGCTGCCATGAGCGACGCGCGAAAGCCGCGCACGGGCGAGGCGCCAAGCGCTTCGGCGACAAGATCGCCTTCGCCGTGGCGCGCGCGCAGCGCTTCGACTTCCTCGCGCTTGTAGGCGGCGATGCGGTCCAGAATGGTCATGGCCGGGCCCTGTGCGAGCATTCTGCCAACTGTGCCAGTTTTTCTTTTGCCCGTCCGCTGTCGATTGAATCAGCGGCGAGGGCGGCTCCGCCCTTCAGATCGCTGGCCTTTCCGGCGATGACGAGTGCGGCGGCGGCATTCAGCAGAACGATGTCGCGATAGGAGCCCGGCGCGCCACTCAGAAGCGCGGTGAGAGCCGCAGCGTTTTCGGGCGCATCGCCGCCCTTGAGGCTTGCGAGCGTGGCGTGCGGCACACCGATCGCATCGGGCGAGACGGTTTTTGTGGTTACCTTGCCGCCATCGAGTACGGCGACATGGGTGGGTGCGGTCGTGGTCATTTCGTCGAGGCCGTCTTCGCCGTGGACGACCCAAGCTTTCTCGGTGCCGAGCGCGGCGAGCACATGGGCGAGCGGATCGATCATGGCATCGGCATAGACGCCCAGAAGCTGCCGCTTTACGCCGGCCGGATTGGAGAGTGGGCCGAGCAGGTTGAAGATCGTCCGTATGCCGAGTTTCTTGCGGACTGGCGCGACGTGGCGCATGGCCGGGTGATAGGTCTGCGCGAAGAGAAACACGACACCGGCTTCGGAAAGACAGGCCTCGGCGGCCTCCGGTTGAAGATCAATCTTCACGCCGAGCGCTTCGAGGACATCGGCGGCGCCAGTGCGCGAGGACATGTTGCGGTTACCATGTTTGGCGACAGGCACGCCGCTTGCGGCCACCACAAACGAAACGGCGGTGGAAACATTCAACGTGCCATGACCGTCACCACCCGTGCCGCAGAGGTCGATGGCGCCCGGCGGAGCCTTGATCCGGCGCATGGCGGCGCGCATGGCCCGCGCGGCGCCGGTAATCTCATCGACGGTGGGATTGCGTGCCGCGAGTGTTTTCAGGAAATCGGCGAGCGCGTCTTCGCTGATGGTGCCGGACATGATTTCGCCGAACGCGGCAGCGGACATATCCGCGCCAAGATTGCCGCCGGATCTGATTGTTTCCAGCGCCGAATGGAAGGCGGATGCACTCATGCCGGGACGGTGGCGAACTCGCGCGCGAGCGTGAGGAAGTTCTGCAAGAGCGCGTGGCCGTTTTCGCTGGCGATGCTTTCGGGATGGAACTGTACGCCATGCACGGGGTAACGCTTGTGCATCACGCCCATGATGACGCCGTCATCGGCCCTGGCGGTGACTTCCAGCACATCGGGCATGCTTTCGGGCGCGATGGTGAGGGAATGGTAGCGCGTCGCTTCGAAATCGTTGTTGAGACCGCGGAACACGCCTTTACCTGTGTGATGGATCCGGCTGACCTTTCCGTGCATCGCCTTGGTGCGCACGATGGTGCCGCCATAGACCTGACCGATCGACTGGTGGCCGAGGCACACGCCGAGGATCGGCACGTTGCCGCCCGCCTGCCGGATAACATCCATGCAGATGCCCGCCTCGTTGGGTGTGCAGGGGCCAGGCGACAGCACGATGCCTTCCGGCTTCAGGTCCAGCGCCTCGGAGGCCGAAAGCTGATCGTTGCGCACGACATGCACATCTGCCCCCAGTTCCCCCAGATAATGGAACAGGTTGTAGGTGAAGCTGTCGTAATTATCGATCAGAAGCAGCATGCGGGCCAATCTATAGCACCGATTTTGGCGGCGCTACGGACTTGATGCGACGCCCTGCCTCGCGCGGACCGCAAGGGCTGGACAAACCGCCACAGCGGCGCGATATGCCCCGTAGTCAATTCCAGACAAACGGGGTTTTCGCATGAACACCTATGGCCATTTCATCGCCGGAAAAGCGGTTTCGGGAACGTCCGGACGTTTCGGCGAGGTGTTCAATCCCTCGCTTGGCGAGGTCTCCGGCAAGGTGGCGCTGGCGAGCCGCGCGGAAATGCGCAAGGCCGTCGAAGTGGCGCGGGAAGCGTTCCCGGCATGGTCGGCCGTGAACCCGCAGCGCCGCGCCCGCGTGATGTTCAACTTCAAGGCGCTCGTCGAAAAGAACATGGACGAGCTCGCGCGCATTCTTTCCGCGGAACACGGCAAGGTGATCGCCGACTCCAAGGGCGACATCCAGCGCGGCCTTGAAGTGATCGAATTCGCCTGTGGCATTCCGCACCTGATGAAAGGCGAATACACCGAAGGCGCGGGGCCGGGCATCGACATCTATTCCATGCGCCAGCCGCTCGGCGTCGTTGCCGGCATCACGCCGTTCAATTTCCCGGCAATGATCCCGATGTGGATGTTCGGCGTGGCGATTGCCTGCGGCAACTGCTTCATCAACAAGCCTTCCGAGAAAGACCCCGGCGTGCCGATGCGGCTGGCCGAACTGTTTCTGGAAGCGGGCGGGCCTCCGGGCGTGCTGCAGGTCGTGAACGGCGACAAGGAAGCGGTGGACGCGATCCTGGAAGACCCGGACATTCAGGCGGTGAGCTTTGTGGGCTCATCGGCCATCGCCGAATATGTTTATTCGCGCGGCACCGCGCACGGAAAGCGCGTGCAGGCGATGGGCGGGGCGAAGAACCACGCCATCATCATGCCGGACGCCGATCTGGATCAGGTGACGAATGAACTGATCGGCGCGGGCTATGGCTCGGCCGGCGAACGCTGCATGGCGATCTCGGTTGCCGTGCCCGTGGGCGAGAAGACGGCCGATGCGCTGGTGGCCAAGCTGAAGCCGCGCGTGGAGAGCCTGCGCGTTGGTATCTCGACCGATCCGGACGCCGATTACGGGCCGCTCGTAACGGCACAGCACCGCGAGAAGGTGAAGCAGTATATCGACATGGGCGTGAAGGAAGGCGCCAAGCTCGTGGTCGATGGCCGCAACTTCTCGCTTCAGGGCTATGAGAACGGCTACTACCTCGGCGGCTCGCTGTTCGACCACGTGACCAAAGACATGCAGACCTACAAGGACGAAATCTTCGGCCCCGTTCTGCAGATCGCACGCGCCAGGGATTTCGACGAAGCAATCGCGCTGCCGACTACGCACCAATACGGCAATGGCGTTGCCATCTTCACCCGCGATGGCGATGCGGCGCGCGAATTCGCGTCGCGCGTGCAGGTGGGCATGGTGGGCATCAATGTGCCGATCCCGGTGCCGCTGGCCTATCACACCTTCGGCGGCTGGAAGCGCAGTGCCTTCGGCGATGTGAACCAGCATGGCCCGGAAGGCGTGCGCTTCTGGACCCGCATCAAGACCGTGACGCAGCGCTGGCCCAAGGGCGGCGTGCGCGAGAATGCGAGCTTCGTCATCCCGACCATGAAATAGCTTCGCCGCGCCAATGCGTTGACAGCCAAGGGGCAGAGATTCCACTTGGGTCATGCGGCGCATCGAATCGATTCGGCGATGGCTTCTGCGCGACCCGGTGCAATCATCGGCGCTGGCCGCGTTCTGGCTGCTTTTGAGCGTGGCTCTGCTTGTGGCCGGCCCAAGCGCTGCGCGCGGTTTGCCCGCGCTTGCGCAGATGTTGCTGCCGCCCGGACTGATGGCGGCGCAGGCGGGCGCCAGCGGACCGGCTGAAAAAATGGTGATGCCGGTGGATGTGGCCCATGGCGAAACACGGTATGCCACCCAGGTTCTAACGCCGGTTCCCGCACGCGGCTTTCCTGACTGGCTGACGCAGCGCGTGGCCTTCATTCGCGAACATGGCGAAGCGGCCCTTTCCGCATCGGGGCAAACCGATGCGCCGCGCCCGGCCATCGCCATCGTGATCGACGACGTGGGCATTGATGTTGAGGCGGCGCGCGCAGCGATTGCGCTGCCACGGAAAATCACGCTGTCATTCCTGCCTTACCCGCCAGACGCCACTGCGCTTGCACGCGTAGCGGCGAGGCGCGGGCATCAGGTGCTGCTGCACATGCCGATGGAGCCGGAAGGGCGCGAAAATCCCGGCCCGGATGCACTCTTCACCACGCTGACCGCCGATGAGCTCAGCGAGCGCCTGAACCGGGCCTTTCAGCGCGTGCCGAATGCGGCGGGCATGAACAATCATATGGGCAGCCGCTTCACGCAGGACCGCGAGGGCGTGATCGCGGTGATGCGCGCGCTTTCGGCGCGGCATGTGTTCTTTCTCGACTCCCGTACCGCGCCGCAATCGGTGGCGGCGGAGATTGCGCGGATCATCGGGGTGCCTTCGGGCATGCGCGATGTCTTTCTGGATGATGCGGTGGCGCCGGGGGCGATCCTGCAGCAACTGGCGGAAACCGAGCGGGTGGCGCGCGCGCACGGCGTTGCTATCGCCATTGGCCACCCACACCCCGATACGCTGAAGGCGGTGGCGGCGTGGAGCCGGGATGTGGAACTGAAAGGGTTCGAGCTGGTCGATGTCCAGACCGCCATCGGCCTTCAGGCGGAGCGGGATGCACGCTCATTCGCCCGTCGATGATAGGATATTGGATATGAAAGCAACGAAGCGCACGCCGCAGAAGCCGAAGGCGAAAGCCCCCGCAGCACCGCCGCCAGCCTCCAGACCCGCAGCGGACTGGCGCGTGGACATTCTGAACCGCGTGCGCGCGCTCATTGCCGAAGCGGTGCCGGGGGTGAGCGAAACGCGCAAGTGGAAGAAGCCATCCAATCCGGACGGCGTGCCGGTGTGGGAGAAGGGCGGCATCGTCTGCACGGGCGAGACTTACAGGGACAAAGTGAAGCTCACCTTTGCCAAGGGCGCTTCGCTGCCGGATCTGGCGGGGCTGTTCAATTCCAGCCTCGACGGCAATGTGCGCCGCGCCATCGATATTGCCGAAGGCCAGGCGATCAACGAGAAAGCGTTCAAGGCGCTGGTGCGCGCGGCGGCGGCGTTGAACCGCGCAAAACCATAAGGACCAATCGGGGGATTCGCATGCCATTGAAGATCATCGGCGCAGGCTTTGGCCGCACCGGCACCATGTCCACCTACACCGCGCTGACCGAGATCGGCTTTCCCTGCTACCACATGTTCGAAGTGAGGAAGCCGAAGAACGCGGGCCATGTGGAATTCTGGCAGAAGGTGGCCAGCGCCCCCGAAGGCACGCAATTCAACTGGGAAGAGGTGTTCGCGGACTACACCGCCGCGGTGGACAACCCGGCCTGCTGTGTGTGGCGCGAGCTGATGGTGGCCTATCCCGATGCGAAGGTGCTTCTGAACGTGCACCCGAAGGGGCCGGACGCCTGGTATGAAAGCACGATGGAAACCATCTATGCGCCGCAGCGCATGTGGGAGCCGAAGCTGCTGGCGTTTTTCATTCCGCCGATGCGCAGGTTCAACGACATGGTGAAACGCCTGATCTGGGACCGCGCGCACAAGGGCACGATGGAAAACCGCGACGCCGCGATTGCGTTCTACAACGCGCATATCGAAGCGGTGAAGGCGGCGGTGCCGCCGGAAAAGCTGCTGATCTTCTCGGCCGCCGAAGGCTGGGAGCCCTTGTGCAAATTTTTGAACGTGCCGGTTCCGCAAACGCCGTTTCCGCGTGTGAACGACCGGGAGGAATTCAAGCGCATGTTCATCGGCATGCGCCGGGGCGCTTACGGCCTTGTTGCGGTGCTGGCGCTTCTGGGCGCGGGCGCGATCTGGGCCGCATCGGCGCTTCTGGGTTAGCGCGCGCCAAAGCGCCGGGCGGGACATATGTCGGTGGAGGTGGAGGCGGACTAGAAACACCGATGTGTTGCTGACGGAGATTGCCTGATGGCGAAGGCGAAGCAAACGAAACGCGCGAAGGCGTTGCTGGAAACGGCAGGCGATATGGAGCGCCGACGGCGCCGGTTACCCCGCGCGAAATCCGCGCGATGCGCAAGCAATCGCGCATGAGTCAGGTCGTGTTCGCATATTGTCTGAATTTGACGACAGGCTACGTCTCGCAACGCTAACGCGGGATCAAGAATCCGGGCGGTCCCGCGCTTGTGCTTCTGAATGTGATCCGGCGGAAAGGGATTGAAGCGATATTGTAGGTTAAAGTTTGCTGTCGGGCGCTGGCATTGCGCAGGGGAGGTGTGGGAAGGTCATGGAAATAGGTATTATTTCCCCTTAATTGCCACACGTTAGCGCGACGATGTTGGAACGAGATTGAAGGGGCGCTTTGCAGTTAGAGGAGTGTTCGGCGCTTCTATTAACACTCGAAGCCCCACTGACACACTATTCCGGGAATAAGCTTAAACCCGGCTGCAATCGAAGCGTGGTATCGGTGCGCTCCGTCATAAAGCTGGTACCGATATACGGAATTGTCTGCCGTGTAAGATTTGAGCTTCACGGGTTTAATTACGGAATCCGAAGCAATACCAGAAAGCAAACTCATCATGCGCTTACGGTCGAAGCCACCAAAATCTAGTTCCGCGCTTTCGCTTCTTCTGAACGGAACAATTTCGCTCACACTCACTATTTGAAGCGGATATGAAGGATGATCCGCATCCAGTTCTGATAGATAGCTATCCCTTGAAGGCGAGACGGCTTCCATCCCGGCATCCCTCCACCAGTCGTCTGGAATCTCAAAATGACCTCCGTCTGGGTGAGAAAATCTCATCGCGCGTCCTAACGGGGAGGTAATTGGTCAGCCATGGAACGCATTTCTGCGATCTTGGTTACGTCAAATGGGGCTTTTCCAAAAAACCGTTCCAGCCAGCGATTCTGAAGTTCGAGATATTCAACTTTCGCCATCACGACTTCCTTCGATGTCAGCGCAAAAAATTTCTGAAAGTGACCGCCAATTTGGATAACGGTCTTTGCGAGTTCGGACCAGCAGGCGTCAATGGACTTGGGCTCAACAAATGGTCCGCAAAAATAGTTACCGTCAGGTCTCAAGAGCATTTGGAACCCTGCGGGGCTCGGGTGCCCCGCAACGCTCGAAATCAGTTTGTAAATGCTTGCGCGTTTTAAACCGCTGAAACCATCTAGTTGATCCAGACGATCGCGAACAAGTACGGGCTTAAATATTTTGTCGTATTCCTTTGGAGGCAAAGTACGCCATTTTTCGATTTGTGATTTGTCGCGCGTGAAGTCATCCAGCAAGAAATTAAGCTCCAGAAGGTCACGAGCTATCATCATGGCTGGCTGGTAGTAGCCACCCAATATCAGATTTGCTGACGTTATAACGTCGTTGTAGCCACGAAACCCGAGGACGCGAATGACGCGGTCGTCGTCATTTTTGATTTCGCCATCGTGCCCCAGAAAATAGAGCAGGTTTGCCGTGCGCTCTATCACATGAGCATGGAAGCTTAAGTCTTCCGAAGCTTCGATTGCTGAAATGCTTTCACCCCGGAGCCGTTCGCTCTCGGTGTGGGCTCGAACTAGGTTCTGCGGGAAGGCCATGCGCATTCTCAGTCTTTACAAAATGCGAGATACAGTTCGCAGTAGGTTCCGAAACTACATTATCCCGCGTCCTAGCGCCGTTTTCGCTGATCCGCCAGCTAGACTTTCTTCGGCGACGTTACCGCTGTCGCGTGAACAGAATACAGCGAATTGTTCAAGCTTGGCAGAGCTGGGGCTGGTATTTGGCCGCTACTGCCCCCGCTTCGCGCTGCTGGCGAACCGCACCGCTTCTTCGGCGGCCGCCATCAGCGCCTTCGCCTTGTTGACCGTCTCCTGATACTCGGCTTCGGGGATGCTGTCGGCGACGACGCCGCCGCCGGCTTGCACATACATCATGCCGTCTTTCACCACCGCGGTGCGCAGCACGATGCAGGTGTCGAGCGAGCCGTTGGCGGCGAAGTAGCCGACGGCGCCGGCATAGGCGCCGCCACGGCGTTCCTTCTCGAACTCGTCGATGATTTCCATGGCGCGGATTTTCGGCGCGCCGGTGAGCGTGCCGGCGGGAAGGCCGGCGGCGAGGGCGTCGATGGCGTCGAGGCCGTCGCGGATTTCGCCTTCCACGTTGGAGACGAGATGCATCACATGGCTGTAGCGTTCGATGAAGAAGCTGTCGGTCACCTTCACGGTGCCGGTTTTGGCGATGCGGCCCACATCATTGCGTCCGAGATCGATGAGCATGAGATGTTCGGCGCGCTCCTTCGCGTCGTGCATCAGTTCATCGGCGAGGGCGGCGTCTTCCTCCGGCGTTTTGCCGCGCGGGCGCGTTCCGGCGATGGGGCGGATGGTGACGGTGCCATCGCGCAGGCGCACGAGGATTTCCGGAGACGATCCCACGATGGAAAATCCCGGAAAGGCGAGGTGATAGAGGAAGGGCGACGGATTGAGACGGCGGAGCGCCCGGTAAAGCGCGAAGGAAGGAAGCGCGAAGGGGCGGCGGAAGCGCTGGCTGGGCACGATCTGAAACGCATCGCCCGCGCGGATATATTCCTTCGCGCGCTCCACGATGGCGAGATAGTCGTCGTGGCTGATGTTGGATTCGGCCTGCGTAAGCGCGGGCAGGTTTTCGGGCGGCGCGGGGCTTGCGGGCGCGGGGCGCTCGATATCGGCAATCGCATCCATCAGGCGCTCGGAGGCGCGCGCATAAGCGGCGCGCGAGTCCAGTCCCGCTTCCGGCCACACCGGCGAAACGAGCGTGATCTCGTCGCGCACATTGTCGAAGATGGCGACGAGGGTGGGCCGCAAAAGGATCGCATCGGGCAAATTGAGCGGATCGGGCTGGGCGGGGCCGAGCCTGGTTTCGATCAGCCGCACCATGTCGTAACCGAGATAGCCGAAAAGACCGGCAGCCATCGGCGGAAGGCCGCGCGGCAATTCCATCTGCGTGGCTTTCACCAGCTTGCGCAGCGAGGTGAGCGGCGCATCGGCATCCGCATCGGGCACGAAGGCATCGGGGTTGGCGCGCGCGCTGGTGTTGATCTCGGCCTTGCCATTGCGGCAGCGCCAGATGAGATCGGGCTTCAGGCCGATGATCGAATAGCGCCCGCGCGCTTCGCCGCCCTGAACGCTTTCGAGGAGAAAGGCGTTGTCGCGGCCGGTGGCAAGCTTCAGATACGCCGAGACCGGCGTTTCCAGATCGGCGATCAGCTTTGTGTAGAGCGCCTGCGGACGTCCGGCATCGTAAGCCGGCGCGAAGGCCGCGTAGTCAGGTTCGATGGCCATCGCGGTTGCATGCTTCCCTATTGGCCTTCGCCCATGGCGGCATTGACCGCCGCATCGTTGATCTTCACGCCCTGTTCGTTGCGCGCGGCCACCGAAAGGCTGGTGTCCAGATCGCCCGCCACCGCCTGACCGATCTGCGCCACGCCCGCCTGATATTGCGGATCGCCAAGCGGCAGCGGCGGATGAATCACACCGGTGACGCGCGCGATGATGACATTGGCGCCGGTGACATCGGTGCCGAACACCGCGGTGCCACCCTTCACGGCAAAGAGCTTGTTCACCACCTCCTCGGAAAGCGGCGGGGTGCGCTGGTTGCGGCGCAGAGTCGATGTCTGCTGCGGCGTTTTCTTCATGCGCCCGGCAATGCCCGCCAGCGTCTGATCGCTGTTGGCCTGCTTGGTGAGCGCGGCGGCCTTTTCGAGCAGGTTTTTCTGCTGCTGCTCGGCGCGCCACCAGGCGGTGGCATCGGCGCGGGACTTGTCGAGCGGATAGAGCTTCGGTGGCGTGACGCCATTGACCTTCAAGACGAAGGTGTTGCCGGCAACGGTGGCGAACGGATCGCCTTCCTCGCCCACATCGGCAGCGAAGATCTGCTTCATCAGATCCAAGTCGTCGGGCAGGGCGACGCGCTGGTTGTCCGGCGAAAAGCCCTTGGCATCGAGCGCGGGAATGTGGGTGACATGCATCCCCACTTTCTTCGCCGACGATTCCAGGCTGGCACCGCCCGCGCGCGCATCTTCGAAGGCATTCATCAGATCGCCAATGCGGGCCTGTGCAAGCTGACCGCCGATTTCCTTCTCCAGCTCGGGCGTGGCATCGGCCAGCGATTTGGAGGTGCCCGGCGTGATCTTCGCCACGCGATAGAGGAACCAGCCGAAGGTGCGCTTCACCGGCTGCGACACGCCGCCTTCCGGCAATGCGAAAACCTCCTTGCCCGCTTCGGCAAGGTCGGCTTCGACAAGCGTGCCCAGTTTCAGGTCATCGGCGCGCAGGCCATGAATCTTGCCGATGTCGGCGAAGGATGTGCCCGCTTCGATTTTGGCGCGGGCATCGCGCGCTTCGGCTTCGCTGTTGAACTTGATCTGCTCGATGTCGCGCTTTTCCGGAACGATGTAGGTGGATTTGCGCTCCTCATAGGCCTGCTTGATCTGATCGGGCGTGACCTTCACGTCCTTCATCACATCGTCCGGGCCGATGGAGGCCACCACGACGTCGCGATATTCCGGCGATGAGAAACGGTCGGCGTGCTTCTTCATTTCGGCCAGAAGCTGCGCATCGGTGGGCGTGCCCACATCGCCCGCATCGGCGGGCGTCAGCACGATATATTCGGCGGCGCGAAACTCGTTCAGATAGGTGAAGAGCATGCGCGCATATCCCGGCGCGATGGCAAAGCCGGCATGGGTGGCGTTCAGAATCTGCGAGCGCGTGGCATCGCCGCGCACGGCCGCCATGAAGCTCTGCTCGGTGTAACCGAGCGGATCGATACGCTGCAGGAACGTGTTGTGGTCGAAGGTGCCGGTGGGGCCAAGGAAGGCGGGTATCTGCTTCACCCGCTTGACGACCTCGGCTTCCGAGGTGACGACGCCCAGGCGCTCCGTCTCATTGTCCAGCGCCTTGCGGCTGATCAGGCTCTGCAAAACCTGTTGCGGGATCTGCTGCTCCTTGATCTGGTCGGGCGTCAGCGGCGAGCCATCGGGATTGCGCTGGTTGCGGGTCTGCTGCTGGTAGCTCTGCTGATATTCCGCGCGGGTGACTTTGCTGCCGCCCACCGTGGCGAGCGCCGCTTCGCTGCCGCCCGTGAACACGTCGGCGATACCCCACACCGCAAAGCTGAGGGCGAGCATGCCGAGAAACAGCGATGACACCCAAGACCTCGCATATTTACGCATTTCCTGAAGCATTGAAGACCGATCCAGACGTGGCGATAAAAGGCCGCGGATGATAGGGAGGGGGCCGAAGAACGGCAAGCAAAGAGCCATAAATGCGTCAACTGATTGCGGGCAACTGGAAAATGAACGGCCTTGGCGCCCAGCTGGGGGAAATCGAATCGATTGCGGCCAACGCCCCAGCCCATGCCGACCTTTTGATCTGCCCCCCGGCAACGCTGATCGCGCGGGCCGCCGAAGCGGCCAAGGGACGCATCGCCATTGGCGGTCAGGATTGCCACGCCGAAATCTCCGGCGCGTTCACCGGCGATGTGAGCGCCGAAATGCTGAAGGATGCGGGCGCGCGCTTTGTGATCGTGGGCCATTCCGAGCGCCGCCAGTATCATGGCGAAAGCGATGCTGCGGTGGCCGCGAAAGCGACAGCCGCCTGGCGTGCGGACCTCACAGCCATCATCTGCGTGGGCGAAACGGAAGCCGAGCGCGAAGCGGGCAGGGCGCTCGACGTGGTGGGCGTGCAGCTGGCTGGCAGCGTTCCGTCCGGGGCACCAATTGAGGCGACGGTGGTCGCCTACGAGCCGGTGTGGGCCATCGGCACGGGCAAGGTGCCGACCAATGGCGACATCGTGCAGATGCACGGTCACATCCGCGCCCGGCTGGTCGCGCAGCTGGGGGAGGGCGCCCGAAAGGTTCCCATTCTCTATGGCGGCTCGGTAAAGCCCTCCAACGCGGCAGAGATATTGGCGCTGGCGGAGGTTGGCGGGGCACTTGTGGGCGGTGCCAGCCTGAAAGCGGCGGATTTCGGGGCAATTTTTTCGGCGGCTCGAAAAGATTAACCGTCCGGGACCACGCTTCATTAACGCGTGGCGGGCATCCTGATGGCGAGGGTATAGCAGCATCTCGTCACAGGCTCATGTCGCGCATCAGTTATGAATCGACGGAAACGCTTGTCTTCGATCCGGTTTCGGCCAACCGGGCGGCGACGCGCGCCTCGCTCTACAATCTCGGTTTTCGCCACATCGAAACCGCGGCGACGCTGGAAGCCTTCGAGGATGCCATCAAGCGCAGCCCGCCCGATCTGGCCTTGTGTGAAGCGCAGGGCGGCGACGAAGATCTGTGCCGGGTGATCCAGTCTCTCCGGCAGGGCATCACCGGATACAATCCCTTCATCGTGATCATCGTGACGGCGTGGGAGAACAACACCCAGCTCGTGCGCCGCGTCGTGAATTCCGGCGCCGACGATTTGCTGCTGCGTCCCTTCTCCACCGCCGTTCTGGGCGCGCGCATCAAGACGCATGTGGAGCGCCGCAAGGGCTTTGTCATCACATCGGAATATGTCGGGCCGGACCGGCGCAAGGATACGTCGCGAGACAGCGGCGTCGAACTGTTCGTGCCGCCCAATTCCCTGAAGATGAAGGCCCATGACCGGCTTTCCGCCGACGAAGTGGCCATCCGCCTGGAAGCGGAATTGCGCGAGGCCAAGAACAAGCTCAATTCCGAAAAGCTGCGCCGCGATGCGTTCCAGATCTGCGTGCTGTGGCGGCTGATGCAGGCAAGCATTCCGGGCACAGGCAAATTCGATGTCGATCTGACAAAGCTGCAGGAGGTGACGAAATCCGTCGCGCGGCGCTGTCTGGGCACGGAGTTCGAACCGGCGATCGACTGGTGCCAATCCATTCTCGCCGCGCTGGAAGGACTTTCCGCAGGCGTGGACCGCAATGCGTCCATGCACCTTCTGGGGCATGCGGCGCTCAACCTGCATCAGGTGTTTGCGCCAGAGCGCACCGCCGCCGAACACCTGGCCGAGATCGATGCCACGGTGACCCTGGTGCGCGCCCGCACCGAAACGGCAATGGCGAGCTGATCCCCCAAGGACGCGGCGCAACGAATATTGCGTCATTGACGTATATACGTCATCGACGTATAGTTCCGCATGCAATTCGAATGGGATTCGCTCAAAAGCGCGCGCAATGCGCAGGAACGCGGATTGCCATTCGATGTTGCCATGGCGATTTTCGACGGCCCGACACTCGAAGTTCAGGACCGGCGGCGCGACTATGGCGAGGTGCGTGTCCGTTCCATCGGTATGGTACGTGGGATCGCACTGGTTTGCGTGTATGTGGATCGTGAGGGGCGGCGCAGGATCATCAGTCTGCGCAAGGCCAACAGGAATGAAACCGATGCCTACCGTGCGGCGTACCAGAGCGGACGTTGATTTGGCGAAAGTGGATTGGGCGCGCATTGCCCGCACCACCGAAGCCGAAATCGCCAGTCAGATCGCGCAGGATGAAGACACCGCGCCGGTCTTCACGCCGAAGGAACTGGCGCGGGCACGCAGGGCGATCCCGCCATCTTCTATCGATGTGAAAGGCCTACGGCGCAGGCTGGGCCTCAGTCAGGCGCAGTTTGCGGCCCGATACGGATTCACCGTGGAGACGGTGCGCAATTACGAACAGGGCCATCGCCAGCCGACCGGTCCGGCGCGGGCACTTCTGAAAGTGATTGCCGCCGAGCCGGACGCAGTGACGCGGGCTCTGGCATTGCCGGAAGGCCGGCGCGGGCGTTGAGGCAATCCCCCGCCCGCCCTTCCATCCGGGGCACCTTTCGTCTAAGACCCGCGGCTCGAATGCCCGCGGCCGGGAGAGCCCATGCAGTCCGTTCTCATTATCATCCAGCTCATCGTTTCGGTGGCACTTATCATTGTTGTGCTTCTGCAGCGTTCCGAGGGCGGCGCCCTTGGCATGGGCGGCGGCGGTGGTGGCGGCGGATTGGGCGGCCTGTTCTCTCCGCGTGGCGCGGCCGACACCCTGACCCGCACCACAGCCTTTCTGGCCGTGGCGTTCTTCGTGGTCAGTCTGGGCCTGACGCTTGTTGCGCTGAAATCCAAACCGCAGAGCCCGCTTCTGGACTCCAGCCCCGCCAGCCAGAGCGCCCCGCAGAGCCCCAAGCCCGCAGCCCCGGCCCCGGCCAAACAGGAAGCCCCCAAGGTTCCTTCACCGCAGTAACCCCGATTCGGGAACGCCTGTGCGTGCCGGTTCGCCGCGCCTGCAGTTGCGCGCCATTTGCGAGCCGTTCGCGCAGGTTCGCGCAAGCGATTGCATCGTTTTTGCTGGCGATTTCGCACGCAAAAATCTTTTCGTGTGGATCGCGAAAATTACGCTTGAGTGACACTGCCCGTTTCGACATGTTGGCCTTCCATGGCGCGATTGATCTTCATCACTGGCGGCGTGGTCTCCTCCCTTGGTAAGGGTCTTGCGTCCGCCGCTCTCGGAGCACTCCTGCAAGCGCGCGGCTACCGCGTGCGTTTGCGGAAGCTGGACCCCTATCTGAACGTGGACCCGGGGACCATGAGCCCCTTCCAGCACGGCGAGGTCTATGTGACCGACGACGGTGCGGAGACCGATCTCGACCTCGGCCATTATGAACGCTTCACCGGCGTTGCGGCGAAACAGTCGGACAACGTCACCTCGGGCCGCATCTACTCCGAAGTGATCGCGAAGGAGCGCCGGGGCGGTTATCTGGGCCGCACCGTGCAGGTGATCCCGCATGTGACCGATGCCATCAAGGAATTCGCGATGGCCGGAACGGACGATCTCGACTTCCTGCTCGTGGAAATCGGCGGCACGGTGGGCGACATCGAGGGGCTGCCATTCTTCGAAGCCATCCGCCAATTGCACAACGATCTGCCGCGCGGGCAGACGGCGTTCGTGCATCTGACTCTGGTGCCCTACATCGAAGCGGCGGGCGAACTGAAAACCAAGCCGACGCAGCATTCGGTGAAGGAGCTGCGCGCCATTGGCATTCAGCCCGACATTCTTCTGTGCCGCGCCAGCCATCCCATTCCGGAAGATGAACGCAAGAAGATCGCGCTGTTCTGCAATGTGCGGCCGGAATGTGTGATTCCGGCGATGGACCTTTCCACCATCTATGAAGCGCCGGCGGAATATCACCGCCAGGGTTTCGACACCGAAGTGCTGCGCGTGTTCGGCATCAACGATGCGCCCATGCCCGATCTTTCACGCTGGGACGATGTCGTTTCCAAGGTGAAGAATCCGGAAGGCGAAGTGCGCATTGCGGTGGTGGGCAAGTACATCTCGGTGAAGGATTCCTACAAGTCGCTGTCCGAGGCGCTGACCCATGGCGGGCTTGCCAACAATGTGAAGGTCCATATGGACTGGATCGACAGCGAAATCTTCGAACGCGATGACGCCGCGGCGTTTCTGGAAAACGTGCACGGTATTCTCGTGCCCGGCGGCTTCGGCGAACGCGGCACGCGCGGCAAGATCGCGGCGGTGAAATTTGCGCGCGAGCGCAAGGTGCCGTTCTTCGGCATCTGCTACGGCCTGCACATGGCGGTGATCGAGGCGGCGCGCGACATGGCGGCGCTGGACAATGCCAACTCCACCGAAATCGACAAGGAAACGAAACACCCGGTAATCGGCCTGATGACCGAATGGGTGAAGGGCAACCGCGTGGAGAAGCGCGCGGAAGATGGCGACATGGGCGGCACCATGCGCCTTGGCGCATACACCGCCGCACTGACGCCGGGCAGCCACGTGGCGCAGGTGTATGGCGCAACCGAAATCAGCGAGCGCCACCGCCACCGCTATGAAGTGAACACCGAATATACGGGCCTTCTGGAGAAGCACGGGCTGGTGGTTTCCGGCTGGTCGCCCGATCACAGATTGCCGGAGATCATGGAGATTCCGGATCACCCGTGGTTCATCGGCGTGCAGTTCCACCCCGAACTGAAATCGCGGCCGCTGGAACCGCACCCGCTGTTCTCGAGCTTCATCGAAGCGGCGGTGGCGCAGAGCCGATTGGTGTAGGATACCTCAGTTGATTTGATTCCCGATGAGGACTTTATGTCTATGCGTTTTCGTTTTGGCCAAGAATATGAGGCTGTTGATCCAGGAAGCCTGGGCCGCGCTAGAGTTATTGAAGTGTTTGATGATGGTCGTGAAGCACTGCTCGAATTCGATGGCGAACATTCTGAACGCATTGCCTTCGCCGCGTTCATGATGGCCGGAAGCTGGCGGCCGGTTCCATCGAATTGCTGCGCATAGTTGATGCTGCTGGGCCGATACCCTGCGCCGAGCCAAAATTGAACATAGAAAACTGGCTGCTGAATTAACCCCCCGCTAACGCTAATCCGACGCTTAAGATTTTCTAAGAGATCGGGCGGATAGAATGCGGGGATGGTCCGCTTTCTTCTCACGCACCGGCTTTACTTCGCGCTTGTGGGCGCGGGGTTCCTGCTTTGCGCCGCGCAGGTGGCGATGGCTTCGCCGTACAAATCCATCAACATGGATGCGCAAACGTCCGTGGCGCCGCTCTCGCAGCCTGTACTGCCGCCGGAACAGCAACGGACTGCCGCGCCGGCCCCCGAAAAGACCGCCGCCATCGATCCGGCGCAGATGCCCGCGCTGCCGCCTGCAACGGCGCAGGTTCTCGATTACCGGCTCGGCATGGGCGACAAGGTGCATGTCACCGTTTTCAATGAAGACGATCTGTCCGGCGATTTCACCGTGGATTCCAGCGGCACGCTGCGGCTTCCGCTGGTGGGGCAGATCAGTGCATCCGGCATGACGGCGGGCGCGCTCGAAAAGAATATCTCCTTCGCGCTGGCGAACGGCTTTCTCATCGATCCGAAGGTGAGCGTTGAAGTCGTGTCGTACCGGCCGTTTTACATTCTGGGCGAAGTGAACCGCCCTGGCGAATATCCCTATGCCAACGGCATGACCGCCATGCAGGCGATCAGCGTTGCGGGCGGCTTCACGCAGAAGGCCAGCGATACCTACATCTATGTGCGCCGCGAAGGTGCGCTGAAGGAAGAACGTTTGCGTGTGGACCAGAGCACGCAAATCCATCCAGGCGATACGGTACGGGTGAGCGAATCCGGAATCTGGACGCTGCTGTCCATCGCGCAGCCGGTATCGTCGGTGCTGCTGCCGCTCCGCTACTGAGATTCAGCCCACGACCTTGCGCGCGCCAAGTTCGGTGCGCCAGTGCTGTTCGCGGTCCTTGACGAGGCTGTCGATCAGTTGCGGGTTGTCGTCGGTCACGGTTTCCAATATCTCGAAGCCGAAGGCGTCTTCGCCATGATCATTCCACGCAACCTGAAGCGCCTTGTTTGGCATGCCGCCCGTGCGCAGCTGAAACCATAATGCGGTCTGCTGCGTATCGAGGCGGCGGCTGCCGGAAACCCACACCTCGCCCGTGGGCTTGCAGCGCACGGCATAGACGCCGCGCGGCACCTCGCGTTCGCGGTATTCCCGGGCGATCTCGCGTTTGCGGTTCTTGTCCATGACAACTGGCTCCCGTATGAGAACGTTGCAAAGCAGGACGCGCTCCGGAAAGCAAGGTAGATTGCCCGCATGACCACGCCCAACGCCCATGTCAAAGCCGGTTCCGTCACCTTCGGAAACGATCTGCCGCTCGCCATCATTGCGGGTCCCTGCCAGATGGAAAGCCGCGCGCATGCGCTTGAAATGGCGTCCGCGCTCAAGGAAATGGCGGCCAAAGCAGGCGTGGGCCTCGTTTACAAAACGAGCTTCGACAAGGCGAACCGCACCAGCTCCGTCGGCAAGCGCGGCATCGGGCTGAAAGAGGCGCTGCCTGTTTTCGCGGAAATCCGCGAGAGCCTGGGCCTGCCGGTTCTGACGGACATCCACGAACGCGAACAATGTGCGGTGGTGGCCGAGGTCGTGGACATTCTGCAGATCCCCGCCTTCCTGTGCCGGCAGACCGACCTGATCGTGGCGGCAGCAAAGACCGGCAGGATCGTGAATGTGAAAAAGGGACAATTCCTTGCGCCGTGGGACATGAAGAATGTCATCGGCAAGGTGGTGGAAGCGGGAAATCCCAATGTGCTGGCGACCGAGCGCGGCGCGAGCTTCGGCTACAACACGCTTGTCGTCGACATGACGGGCCTGCCCGAAATGGCGCGCTTCGGTGCACCGATCGTGATGGACGCAACGCACGCCGTGCAAAAGCCTGGCGGGCAGGGCGCCTCATCCGGTGGCAATCGCGAGATGGCGCCTTACATTGCACGCGCCGCCGTGGCGGTGGGCGTGGCCGCGGTGTTCATGGAAACTCATGAAGATCCCGATGACGCGGGAAAGCGCGGCATCAGCGATGCGCCGAACATGCTCTATCTGAACACGGTGCCGGCGCTGCTCGGCGATCTCGTCGCCATCGACAAGATCGCCAAGAAGCTTTGAGCGCCTAAGCGCCTCAGATCATCATCAGCACACTGACGATCCCGACAACAGCGAGGATCAGGAGCGCAAGCGCGGCGAGCGCCTGCACGGCGAAACCCATGCTGCGCTTTTCCGGATCGGCCATGTAGCCGGTCATGTAAACGATGCGGCCCAAAATCCAGACCACGCCGAGACCCGGCACCAGATAGCTCGGGAAATAGAACGCGGCGAGCCACAATGAGGCCAGAAAGATCGGCAGCCATTCCAGCGCATTCATATGCACGCGCACGGCGCGTTCGAATTCGGCATGGCCAGTCATGGCAGGGGCCTTGACCCCGTGCTTGCCGCGCATGCGGCCGACATTGATGCCCATGTAGGCGTAGACGAGACAGGCCAGAATGGTGACGAGCGCAGTCCAGGCCATCACCGGTGTATCCAGCGACATAGCGTTTCCCTCTTTGGCGCCGCGCAATGGATTCGCGCTGGCTTTGACCAGAGGATAACGCCAATTCTTTCGTGGCGAACAGGGGTGGAACTGCCCCTTGCCCCTGACCAGTGGGACGGCGCGCCCCCTTGGGGCCGGTCTTCCGCCGCAGGGCCTTGCCTTGAAGGGGAGGGGGGCATCGCCTAGAAGCAGGGCCGTTTACCGCATCTGGAGCCGCCATGACCGCCATCATCGACATCACCGCCCGCGAAATCCTCGACAGCCGCGGCAATCCCACCGTGGAAGTGGATGTGACGCTGGAAGACGGCTCGTTCGGGCGTGCTGGCGTTCCCTCCGGCGCCTCCACCGGCGCGCATGAGGCGGTGGAGCTTCGCGATGGCGGCAAGCGCTATGGCGGCAAGGGCGTGGAGAACGCCGTCAACGCCGTGAACACGGAAATCTTCGATCTGCTCTGCGGGCTCGATGCCGAAGACCAGACGCGCATCGATGGCGCCATGCGCGCGCTCGACGGCACCGAGAACAAGAGCCGCCTCGGCGCGAACGCGATTCTTGGCGTGTCGCTGGCAACGGCCAAGGCGGCGGCGGAAGCGGCGAACCTGCCGCTCTATCGCTATGTGGGCGGGCCCGCCGCGCGCGTGCTGCCGGTACCGATGATGAACATCGTCAATGGCGGCGCGCATGCCGACAACCCGATCGACTTTCAGGAATTCATGATCATGCCTGTGGGCGCAGAGAGCTTCCGCGAAGGCCTGCGCATGGGTGCCGAAGTATTCCATGCGCTCAAGAAGGCGCTGAAGGACGAAGGCCACAACACGAATGTTGGAGATGAAGGCGGCTTCGCGCCGAACCTGAAAAGCGCCGACGAAGCACTGGCCTTCGTGATGCGCGCCATCGAGAAGGCGGGATACAAGCCGGGCGAGGATATGTATCTGGCTCTCGATACCGCTTCGACCGAGTTCTACAAGGCCGGCAAATACGTGCTGGAAGGCGAGGGCCGATCGCTCGATGCCGCCGGCATGGTGAAATACTACGAAGAACTGTGCGGCCGCTATCCGATCATCTCCATCGAAGATGGCATGTCGGAAGACGATTGGGATGGCTGGGCTGCGCTGACGAAATCGCTGGGCGCGAAGGTGCAGCTTGTGGGCGACGATCTGTTCGTCACCAACACGAAGCGCCTGAAAGACGGCATCGCCAAGGGCACGGCGAATGCCATCCTCGTGAAAGTCAACCAGATCGGCACGCTGACCGAAACGCTGGAAGCGGTGGACATGGCGCATCGGGCTTCCTATCGCGCGGTGATGAGCCACCGTTCGGGCGAGACGGAGGATTCCACCATTGCCGATCTGGCGGTGGCGACCAACTGCGGACAGATCAAGACCGGTTCGCTCGCGCGTTCCGACCGGCTCGCGAAGTACAACCAGCTCCTGCGCATCGAAGAGATGCTGGGAGATCAGGCGCAATACTTCGGCAGGGCGGTGCTGAAGGCCTGACATCAGCGCGTAACCTGTGGTAGCCTCGGTTACATGAATAGGGAAGAGATCGAAGCCGTCCTTGACCGCGTGCGCAATTGGCCGGCGCACAGGCAAGAGCTTGCCGCTGATATGCTCATGGCTATCGAGCAACTGGCTGCAGGTGACCACGAGCTGACGCCCGAACTCGAAGCCGAGCTTGATGACGCGATTGCGGAAGCCGACAGGGGTGAATTCGTTCCAGACGCTGAGATGAAAGCCTTCTTTGATCGACACCGGTGATGCGGGTTCTTTATCTTCCGCGTGCGCGAGCTCAGCTCGAAAAAATCTATGAACACATCGCCGCCGACAATGAACATGCGGCACGCCTGGTCATAGCCCGCATCGAATATATCGTCGAACTTCTGGGAGAGAATCCCGGCCTGGGGCACATCATTTCTCGCAAGGGCGTGCAGATGTTTCCCGTCCGGCCATACCCATATTTGATTTACTATCGTGTTCGCACCGACATGGAAATTCTCCACGTCCGCCATGCGGCCCGGAAGCCTCTTACCTTTCAAGAGGCGGCGCGCGCCTTTGAGCGATGAATTGTGAGGGGCCGCCCTCCGCTTTGTGACGGTTCTGCGATAGGAATAGGCGTCACCGATTCACAGAAATGCCCAAGAGCGTGAGTCCGCGCACAGGACAGCCGCACCGCAACGTATTCGACATTAACCATTTTCCGCTTGACCGCGCGAATCGCTACGTGATTCGGTGGGACATGCGAATCAGGCGAAGCGTGTCGCGTGCCTTCGCGGCGATGGTGTTCCCCGCCATCTGCGCCGGTGCGGTTCTGTATTTCGGCTATTACGCCATCTGGGGGGCGCGCGGCGTTCTGGCGTTGGCCGATACCAATGCGCGCCTTGCCGTGCGGCAGGAGCAGCTTGCCAGTCTGCGCGATCAGCGCCATCGCCTAGAAAGGCGCATTCGGCTGATGGCGCATGGCGATTCGGACATCGTCGAAGAACAGGCGCGCGATCAGCTGATGGACGGCGGAACGGGTGAAGTTGCGGTGCCGCGCAAAGCGCACTGAGCGCAACTCCGAACAGCGTTAAGTGATTAATCGTCAGCCTTGCCAAACTTCCGGGCGCTTGTCACAACCGCTGCGCATCATGGCCCAGGGACACCCTTATGGCTGACGCCAAGACGGCGCAAAAATCCAAGCAAGACCAAGCCGTTGAAGCGGCAAGTTCAGATCTTGCCCGAAAATTCTATCGCGACATGCTGCTCATTCGCCGCTTCGAAGAGAAGGCCGGCCAGCTTTATGGCATGGGTCTGATCGGCGGCTTCTGTCACCTTTACATTGGTCAGGAAGCGGTGGTGGTGGGGATGCAGGCCGCGCTGAGGGATGGCGATCAGGTGATCACCGCGTATCGCGACCATGGCCACATGCTGGCTTGCGACATGGATCCCAAGGGGGTGATGGCCGAGCTGACCGGCCGCGTGACCGGGTACTCCCGCGGCAAGGGCGGCTCCATGCACATGTTCTCCGTGGAGAAGAATTTCTACGGCGGCCACGGCATAGTCGGGGCGCAGGTTCCGATCGGCACCGGGCTCGCCTTCTCCAACAAGTACAAGAAGAACGGCGCGGTGTGCCTGACCTATTTCGGCGACGGCGCCGCCAATCAGGGCCAGGTGTACGAGAGCTTCAACATGGCCGAGCTGTGGAAGCTGCCGGTCGTATACATCATCGAAAACAATCAGTACGCCATGGGCACCAGCGTGGCGCGCTCCAGCGCCGAAACGCATTTCTACAAGCGCGGTTCTTCCTTCAACATTCCCGGTGAGGAAGTTGACGGCATGGATGTGGAAGCCGTTCACGCCGCCGGACGCAAGGCCATTCAGTGGTGCCGCGAAGGCAACGGGCCAATCATCCTGGAGATGAAAACCTATCGCTATCGCGGCCATTCGATGAGCGATCCGGCGAAGTATCGCACGCGCGAAGAGGTGCAGGAGGTGCGCGAAAAGCGCGACCCCATCGAACATTATGGACAGCGCATGATCGACCGCGGACAGGCGGATGAAGCCGACCTCAAGGCCATCGACAAGGAAATCCGCGCCATCGTGAATACAGCGGCGGAATTTGCATCCGAAAGTCCCGAGCCTTCGGCGGACGAACTCTACACGGACGTGGTGGTCTAGATGCCCACGCAAATCCTGATGCCTGCGCTTTCGCCCACGATGGAAGAGGGCAAGCTCGCCAAATGGCTGGTGAAGGAAGGCGATGCGGTAAAGAGCGGCGACATCCTGGCCGAAATCGAAACCGACAAGGCGACGATGGAATTCGAAGCCGTCGATGAAGGGGTGATCGGCAAGATCCTCGTTCCCGAAGGCACCGAAGGCGTGAAGGTGAACGATCCCATCGCCGAACTGGTGGGTGAGGGTGAACCAGCAAAGGCTGCGCCCGCGCCAGCTGCCGAAGCGAAGAAGCCCGCGCCAGCGAAAGCCGAACCTGCCGCCGAGAAGAAACCTGCCGCGCCGGTTGCCGCCGCGCAGAAGGAAGCCGAACTGCCCGCCGGCACAGAGGCTGTGACCATCACGGTGCGCGAAGCATTGCGCGATGCGATGGCCGAAGAGATGCGGCGCGACGGGACCGTGTTCCTGATGGGCGAAGAAGTGGCGCAGTATCAGGGCGCCTACAAGATATCGCAGGGTCTGCTGGAAGAGTTCGGCGCCGAGCGCGTGATCGATACGCCGATCACCGAGCACGGCTTTGCGGGCCTTGGCGTGGGCGCGGCATTCGGCGGGCTGAAGCCCATCGTCGAATTCATGACCTTCAACTTCGCCATGCAGGCCATCGACCAGATCATCAATTCGGCGGCCAAGACGCGTTACATGTCTGGCGGGCAGATGCATTGCCCCATCGTGTTCCGCGGGCCGAACGGCCCCGCCGCGCGCGTGGGCGCACAACACAGCCAGGATTATTCGAGCTGGTACGCGCATATTCCCGGCCTGAAGGTGATTGCGCCCTATTTCGCGGCGGACGCGAAGGGCTTGCTGAAGGCTGCGATCCGCGATCCCAATCCGGTGATCTTTCTGGAGAACGAAATCTGCTACGGCCGTTCGTTCCCGGTGCCAAAGGTTGACGATCACATCGTTCCCATCGGCAAGGCGCGGGTGGTGAAAGCGGGCACGCATGTGACGCTGGTGGCGCATTCGATCTGCGTTGGGCTCATTCTGGAAGCTGCCGAAAAGCTGGCCGCCGACGGTATCGATGCCGAACTGATCGATCTGCGCACGCTGCGCCCGCTCGATACCGCGACCGTGATCGAAAGCGTGAAGAAGACCAACCGCATCGTGACGGTGGAGCAGGGATGGCCGATCTGTTCGATCGGTTCGGAAATCGCATCGCAGGTTGTGAGCGAAGCATTCGACTGGCTCGACGCGCCGCCCACCAAGGTCACCGGCAAGGATGTGCCAATGCCCTATGCCGCCAATCTGGAAAAGCTCGCGCTGCCAACAGTGGAAGATATCGTCGAGGCCGCAAAGGCTGTTTGTTACCGGGATTAGTTCAATGTCATCTGCTGCGTTCACGCCGTTGGTTCCACCGCCCGAAGTTGATGAAAAGGGCGGACAAGAATTCCTGCGCGTCATCCTGTGTGACGGCGGGCTTTCGATTGCGATGCAACGCGCCTTCGAGGATCCGGAGACGTGGGGGCTCGTGCTGGCGACTCTGGCGCGGCAGGCCGCGCACATCTTTGCGTCCGACGAAAATATTTCGCCATCCGAGATCCTCGAACGCATCTGCCTTGAGTTCGACCAGCAGTTGATGGGGCCCGACGAAGGCAGCGACGCGCGACGGACAATGGAGAACTGACCATGGCGGCGCGCAAGAAACCCGCGACCCATTCCGGCGGCTGCCATTGCGGGGCAGTTCGGTTTGAAGTGCGCGCGCCGGATGAGATTGAGCTTGTGGACTGCAACTGCTCGATCTGCACCAAGACGGGCTATCTGCACCTGATCGTGGCGAAGAAGGATTTCAAGCTCGTTTCCGGCAAGGACAAGCTGACCGAATACAAGTTCAACACCGGATCGGCGAAGCATCTGTTCTGTTCGGTGTGCGGGATCAAGTCTTTCTATGTACCGCGTTCCCATCCCGATGGTTACAGCATCAATTTCCGCTGTCTCGACGACCAGGAAGCGTTCGCTTCGGTGATGACGCGCCAGTTTGATGGCAGCGCCTGGGAAAAAAATATTGACGACCTCAAGCCGCTGGAGAGTGCGTAGTGGCCACCAACATCCTGATGCCTGCGCTTTCGCCCACGATGGAAGAGGGCAAGCTCGCCAAGTGGCTGGTGAAGGAAGGCGATGTGGTAAAGAGCGGCGACATCCTGGCCGAGATCGAAACCGACAAGGCGACGATGGAGTTCGAAGCCATCGATGAAGGGGTGATCGGAAAAATTCTCGTTCCCGAGGGCACCGAAGCCGTGAAGGTGAACGATCCCATCGCGGTGCTGCTGGGCGATGATGAGAGCGCCAAGGACATTTCCGCCGCGATGGCATCGATCAAGGATGCGGTGAGCAAGGAAACGGTCACCAAGGAAGCGGCCAAGCCTGCTGCACCCAAAGCGCCGGAGGTGAAGGCGCCCGAAGCCAAAGCGGAGGCCCCGAAGGCGGAAGCGCTAAAGCCTGCATCGGCACCGGCTGCCGCCGCGCCGGAAGCGAAGGGGGAGCGCGTGTTTGCATCGCCGCTCGCCAAGCGCATGGCGGCAAATGCGGGTATCGACATCGCGGCGGTGCAGGGCAGCGGCCCGCGTGGACGCATCGTAAAAGCCGATGTGGAAGCGGCGGAAAAGAGCGGCGTGACGAAAGCCGCGCCAGCGCCCGCGAAAACGGCGCCGCAGGCCGTACCCGCTGCCGCAGGCGCACAGATTGCCGGCATCGCGCCGCTGCCGGATGCGCGGCTGTTCTATAAGGATGGCACCTTCGAGGAAATTCCACACGATTCCATGCGCAAGGCGATCGCGCGGCGGCTGACGAGCGCCAAGACGCTGATCCCGCATTTCTATCTGACCATCGATTGCCGCATCGACGAATTGATGGCGATGCGCGCCAAGCTGAATGCGGCGAGCCCGAAGGAAAACGGTTTCAAGCTCTCGGTCAACGATTTCGTGGTGAAAGCCAGTGCACTGGCGCTGATGCGCGTGCCCGAGGTCAACGCAAGCTGGACCGACAACGCCATGCTGCGCCACAAGCACGCGGATATCGGCGTGGCGGTGGCGCTGGATTTCGGGCTCATCACCCCCATCGTGATGGCGGCCGAAGGAAAAGGGCTTTCCACCATCTCCAACGAGGTGAAGTCGCTGGCCGAGCGGGCGCGCGCCAAGAAGCTGAAACCGGAGGAATTCGAGGGCGGATCGTTTGCGATCACCAATCTCGGCATGTTCGGGATCAAGCAGTTCACGGGTGTCATCAACCCGCCCCATGCCGCCATTCTGGCCGTGGGCATGGGCGAGCAACGGCCCATCGTGGAAAAAGGCGCGCTCGCCATCGCCACCATGATGACGGTGACGCTGTCCTGCGATCACCGCGTGATCGATGGGGCGACCGGGGCGCGCTTCCTGCAGGTGTTCAAACAGTTCATCGAAGAGCCCGCTTCGATGTTATTGTAATGCGCTTGGCTGGGGGCGGCGCATGAGCGATCTGGAAGGGCTTATTGAACTCGGCACCATCGCGGCGGTGGAGGTGGCGGCATCGGAACTGGCCGCGCGCGGCGAGGAAACGCGCGCCTGTCCGAACTGCGGCGCGAAGCTGATTGGTCCCTATTGCGCCGTGTGCGGGCAGGAGCGCGATACGCATCGGCGCTCGGTGTATGCGCTTGTCCACGATCTGGTCATCGACATCATCAGCTTCGACAGCCGCGTGCTGCGCACGGCGAAGGCTTTGGTGCTGCAGCCAGGCGAACTGGCGACAGCGTTTCGCGAAGGGCGAACTCGCCGCTACGTGCCCGCGATCCGGCTCTATCTTTTTGTATCGCTGATTTTCTTTCTGGTGCTTTCGCTGAGCGGGCTGGCGCTGATGCAGCTTCAGGTAACGGCGACGCCGGTCAAAGTGACGCGCGATGCGCAGGGCAATCCCTTCATTGCGAACCCCGCCTATGATCCCGACGATGCAACGCTGAAGAAGCTGCCGAAGCTCATACCCGTGGATCGCAAAAAGGCGGACCGGCCGGGCGGATTGTACAGCTTTGGAACGCATGTGCATTTCTTCGCGCCCATCGGCAAGTTTCAGGCGGAGCTGACGCCCGCCGAGAAGGAAAGGCTGAAGAATATCAACGTCACAGTCGGGTTTGCGGACACGGACGAAGAACGCAAACAGATGGAGAAGACCACCAACTGGTTGCAGACACACATCTATGGCGGCATCCAAAAGCTGGCTGCCGATCCCGCGGCGCTGAACGGACCGCTGACCACCTGGATTCCGCGCGCGCTGTTCCTGCTGTTGCCGCTCTATGCCTTGCTGCTGGCGATCTTCTATTGGCGGCAGCGCAAGACGTTCTTCTTCGTGGATCACCTTGTATTTTCGCTGGGCGTGCACACATTCACCTTTGTGGCGCTGATCGCCGCAGCAGGACTGGCCCAGATATTGAGCGGCGGTACAGTGGCTCTGCTATTTCTGGCGGCGATGACGATTTACATCTTCATTGCCATGAAGAGATTTTATCGGCAGGGCTGGTTCTGGACGACGATGAAATTCGGCACTGTTTCGTTCATCTACACGATCTTCTTCCTGATTCCAGCGCTTGCCACGGCCATCGCCATGAGCTTCTTTGATACATGAGCGAGCGGGGCACATCGCTGGAACCCGTGCCGGATCGGGCATGGGACCTGGCCGCTTCGGCGCTGGAAGCGGAGGGACTGGATTCGGCCAAATGTCCCAATTGCGGTGCCATCCTGATCGGGCGCTATTGCGCGGTGTGCGGGCAGGAGCGCGATACGCATCGCCGCTCGCTGAAAATCCTGATGCACGATTTTCTGGAAGACATTGCGAGCCTTGACAGCCGCGTGTTGCGTACTGCCAAGGCGCTGTTTGCCCAGCCGGGCGAATTGCCTTCGGCATTTCGCGAAGGGCGCACACAGCGCTATGTGCCCGCCGTGCGGCTCTATTTCTTCGTGTCGCTGGTGTTCTTCCTGATCCTGTCGATTACCGATATCGCCATCATGCAGTTGCAGGTGGAGGTGCATCAAACCGGAACGGTTCGCTATTCGCCCGACGGCACGATGACCGTGAAGGCTGGGCCAGACGCCAAGATCAACAAGGATCTTGTGGAGCAGGAAAAGAAATCCGGAATCGTGATCGATACCAAAAACAAGGGCAACGACAACGATGCAACTGTGACGGTGAAGCCCTATTTCTTCCTGCCGGTGGGGGCGGTGCACTCGTCTCTGCCCGAAGGCGCGCGCAAGGTTCTGAACCGCATGACCGAGAGCGCTCAGAAGGACGAAGCCGGCAGTTTCGGCGCGAAGATGTTTGCCGGGTTCCAGCACGTATCTAGCGATCCCGCCGTGCTGAACAAGCCGCTGAGCGACTGGATACCGCGCGTGCTCTTCATCCTGATGCCGGTATATGCCGGGCTTCTTGCGCTTTTCTATTTCCGCGAGCGCAAACGCTTCTTTTTTGTGGACCACCTGATCCTGTCGCTGAACCTGCATTCGGCGGGTTTTGTGTTGATGCTGTTTGCCGCAGCGGTGGCCCAGTTTCTGCCTGGTGAGATTCTGCTTGTGGGGCTTGGGCTCCTGGGCGGCATATATTTTCTTCTGGCGATGAAGCGCTTCTATGGCGAAAGCTGGCCCTGGACGGTTACGAAATTCTTCTGCGTGAATTTCGTCTATATCTGTTTCTTCGTTCTTCCGGCGTTGGGTGTAGTAATTTTGCTCAGCCTGACGGAAACCTGAACGCCTTTCGATTGGTGACAGCATGAACAGCTTCGACGTTATCGTGATTGGTTCCGGCCCGGCGGGCTATGTCTGCGCCATCCGCGCCAGCCAGCTTGGCCTGAAAACGGCCATCGTGGAGCGCGCGGAACTGGGCGGCATTTGCCTAAACTGGGGCTGCATTCCGACCAAGGCGCTGCTGCGCTCATCCGAAATCTGGCATCTGATGCACCGGCTGAACGAGTTTGGTTTTTCCGCCGACAATTTCAAATTTGATGTGTCGAAGATCGTGGCGCGTTCGCGTGCAGTGGCGAAGCAGCTATCAAACGGCGTCGCCTTCCTGATGAAGAAGCACAAGATCACCGTCATCGCGGGCGATGCCAAGCTGGCGGGGCAGGGCAAGATCACCGTGACGAAGGACGGCAAGGCCACCGAATATGGCGCAGGTAACATCGTGCTTTCCACCGGTGCGCGGGCGCGCGCGCTGCCGGGGCTGGAGCCGGATGGCAAACTGATCTGGACCTATCGCGAGGCGATGGTGCCGAAGGAATTCCCGAAATCGCTGCTGGTCGTCGGTTCGGGCGCCATCGGCATCGAGTTCGCGAGCTTCTATCGCACACTCGGCGCCGAGGTGACGGTGGTGGAAGTGATGGATCGTGTGCTGCCGGTGGAAGACGAGGAAATCTCCGCCATGGCGGAGAAGGCGTTCAAGAAGCAGGGCATGACGATCAAGGTCTCGACCACCGTCGAGAAGATCGAAAAGGGCACGAACAGCATCACCGCCACCTTGAAAGGCAAGGACGGCAAGACCGAAACCGTCACCGCCGAACGCGCGATTTTGGCGGTGGGCATTGTCGGCAATGTGGAGAACATCGGGCTGGAAACTGCAGATGTGAAAGTGGACCGCACGCATGTCGTTGCCGACAAATGGGGCGCGACGGGCGTTCCTGGCATCTGGGCCATCGGCGATCTCGTCGGCCCCCCATGGCTGGCGCACAAGGGCATGCATGAAGGCGTGATCGTGGCCGAACGCATCGCGGGCGTGAAGGGCGTGCATCCGCTCGACACGTCGAATGTGCCGGGCTGCACCTATTGCTGGCCGCAGGTGGCGAGCGTCGGCATGACAGAAGCGAAGGCGAAGGCGAGCGGGCGTAAGATCAAGGTGGGCAAATTCCCCGCCATCGGCAACGGCAAGGCGATCGCGCTAGGCGAACCGGATGGGCTTGTGAAAACCATCTTCGATGCGGAGACGGGCGAACTTCTGGGCGCGCACATGATCGGCGCGGAAGTGACCGAACTCATTCAGGGCTATGTTGTGGCAAAGACGGGCGAACTGACCGATACCGAGCTATCGCACACGATCTTCCCGCATCCGACGTTGAGCGAGATGATGCACGAGGCCGTGCTCGCGGCGGATGGCGGGGCGTTGCATATATGAGAACTCAAACCATACTGTCATAGCCCGCAAAAGCCGGCCATCCAGATGGGGTCGTCACTAAAATTGACGGACGTGACTGTGCCGCATGGATGGCCCGCTTTTGCGGGCCATGACAATCCTTGATTGGATTTAAGGCCATGTGTCAGGCCTTAGTTCACAATTCCCAGCACCCACCGCTTCAAATTCGCCACCACTTCATCGCGGTTGGTTTCGTTCAGCATTTCGTGGCGGCCATCGGAGTAGTAGTCCGTGGTGACGATTAGGCCGTTGTCGCGGTAGCGCTGCACAAACACTTTCAGGAACGCGAGATCGGGGCCGCCCACCGGATCGCGGCTGCCGGAGAAAACATAGACCGGCAGATCCTTGCGGATTTGCGCAAGCGCGGCGGGATCGACGCTTCGGAACATCGCGCCGATCATCGATTGTGTTGACTCCGGCGTGGCGGAGAACCCGCACAGCGGATCGGTAATATAGGCATCGACTTCCGCTTCATCGCGGCTCAACCAATCGAATGGCGTGCGCGCGGGCTGAAACAGATTGCTGAAGGCGGCAAGCCCCGATGATTCCGGATCGGTGGGTAGGGCTGCGGCAAGCTGATCGATGGCAGCGGAGCCGGAGATCACGAGCCCGTCGATATCGTGCGAACGGTCAAGCACATAAAGCTGCGCCGCGAACGAGCCCATGCTGTGCCCCATCAGCACGAGTTTCTTGCCGGGATTCTCCGCGCGCGCGATGGCGGTGAGCTTCGCCATGTCCTCGACAAGGCCGGGGAAGCCCGCCTCGCCGAAATCGCCATGCTGTGCGGGCGAGGGCGCTGTGCGGCCATGGCCGCGGTGGTCGTTGGCATAGATCACGATCCCCGCATCCATCAGCGGTTCGAGCACATCGCGATAGCGCAGCGCATGCTCACCCATGCCATGCGCGATCTGCAGAACGCCGCGCACGGGAACAGGCTTGGACCAGCGCCACGCCGCAACGGTGAGCCCGTCTGCCGACGGGAAATTGAAGGTTTTTTCGATGATATCGGTCACGGCGTTCGCATCCCTTGCGCGGGTTATGCGCGCAAGGGTGGCGCAAATCGCGCTCCGGTCAATCGGCGGCGGGCCTTATTTGCGCAGGGCCCCGGCGACGCCTTCAAGCCAGCGCGTGCGCTGCGGTTCGCTGTCATAGGGGTTGGCGTCCGCGACCTGCACAGGATCGAGGCTGACTTCCGCGCGCATCTTGCCGGCAGCGTTCCAGCCTTCGGCGTAAATGCGGCTGAGTTGGAAGGGGGTGATATTGGCCATCTGCGGACTCCTTTTTCCGGCGTTGCGTTGCGCAAGCAAGGGAGGTGGGCGGCGACGAAGCCTGCGGGCGATACGCACTCGCTGCTCCATCGCCGCCCTTACCCCGGCGCGGCTTTCGCCCAAATCACAAACGCGCGATACGATGCGTACCTGCGCAGGTGAGGGCGCTCGGCTGCGCCAGAACAATTTTTCGATGCGATACGGCGATGCGCGGCAAGAAGAGCCGCCGCCTGTCATGCTGGCGTTACCGCCTAGCGAGATATGGTGTCGAATTGCGAAAATTCAATGGGCGGATGCGCCGCAAGGCCGAATTGGCTTCAGGCTTCGCCGTAGGACGCGCGGCCCGGAAGCAGAGCCCACACTTCACCGGCTTTTTCGCGCGGCTTGAAGAACAGCGCCGCCGGATCGATCTCCGCATCGGGCTTTTCCACATCGCCAACCGCACAGAAGCGGCGAAACGTGCGTTCGATTTCGTCTTCGAATTTCTGCGGAACTTCGCGGCCGGTTCGATCGCGTTCCTTGCGGATGGCGCGCATCACGGACCAACGGCGAAGACCATTGGGATTGGCGGCAAGCACGCGGACAAGCTCATCCAGAATCGCGCGGTCCGCGGGCGTGCGCCGCATCGCGATTTCCGCCGCCTGCTCGAACGAGACCGCTGCTGCCTGATTGTCGAATGCCATGGGGCCTCCTGTCCGCAATTCCGCCTGCAAGAATACGGGCGGCGAAGAGGTTTTCTCCGCCGCCCGCGATCCGGCTTTACGCCGCCTGAAGGTTCACGGCCTTCGAGCCGCGAGCATCGGGCTGGATGTCAAACGACACGCGCTGGCCTTCATTGAGGCTGCGCATGCCGGCCTGTTCGACGGCTGTGGCATGGACGAACACGTCCTTGCCGCCACCTTCCGGCGCGATGAAACCAAAACCCTTGCTGGTATTGAAAAACTTCACTGTTCCGATAGCCATGATTGCTCCTTGTGCATCGGATTGCGCGCAGACGGATGTCTGCATCGCACGAACAAACGCAATCAGGATTCGAAGGTAGGCTGTTTCGGCCAGGCGCGCACAATGCGAGTCGGGAATTAAACAGTGCGCTTCATCTGACGGAACGCCGTCGCACGACTTATATAGGCGCGCATGCCCCACAATGCAAGGCATTGCGAATATTGCGCGATTTATCCCAGCAATCGCTTCAAATCGGCCGCGACGGCATCGATATCGTTCACATCGGTCGTCACCAGGCGCGCGCGGCCCGTTTCATCGAAGAAGAACACCGCCCCCGAATGGGAAACCACATAGGGCGGACCTTTCTTCACCGAATAGGCGACGCGATAGCGCCGCGCGGCGGAAACAAGCGTGTTCGGATCGGCGCGGAGGGCATCGATCTGTGGCGCGAAGGCATGCGCATAGTTCTTCAGATCGCCCGCCGTATCTCGATCCGGATCGACGCTGACGAAGAGAATGCGCACGTCATCGCGTTTGCTGCCGAGCTTGTCGAGCGCATTGGTGAGATTGGAGAGCGTGAAGGGGCACACATCGGGGCAATGCGTGTAGCCGAAGAACAGCACAGTGACCTTGCCACTGTAGTCTGCGGCGGTAACGGGCTTGCCGTCATTGGCGCGGATCATGGTTCCGAAGTTCAGCTTCGGCATGGCGCCGGTGATGTCGGTGGCATGCCAGCCTTCGGGCTGGCCGCAACCGGCAAGCAACAGCAAGAGGCCCAGGGCAAACGCGCGCATCATGGGATGCGGTTTTACGCCCCTCGCGCGCCGCTTTCCTGTGACCAATCGCCCCGCCCAGGGGCTTCGCCTGTTGCGGCGCAATCTCTATGATCCGCGCCCGATCATGACCACCGCCGTTCTCCCGCCCCCACGATCCCCGCTTGCCGGATGGATCGCATTCGCCGCGCTCATCGCGGTGGGCGCGGTGACGGATTTTCTCGTGCGCTATTACCCGGCGGAATTGCCGGTGTGGATGCCATGGGAATTTTCATGGCCGGTGTTTCTTCTGTTCGGGCTCACGCTCGGATGGTGGGTGGTGGGATTGAAGCGGCTCGCTGCCGATGAGCGCCCGGCGCTGTGGCGGAGCGCCTTCTTCTTCATCGGTGTGGTGGCGATGTATGCGGTGGTGCAAACGCATTACGATTTTCTTTCGCAGCACATGTTCTTCATGCACCGTTTCCAGCATCTGGTGCTGCATCATCTGGGGCCGTTTCTGATTGCGCTCGCCGCATCGGGCGGCGTTGTTTGGGCGGGAATGCCCGCGTTCCTGAAACGCCTTCTGACCACCGCACCGGTGCGCGGCGTGGTGAATGTGATCCAGAACCCGATTGTCGCGCCGCTTCTGTTCTTCGGCCTGATCTGGATGTGGCTCTATCCGCCGCTGCATGTACGCGTGATGCTGGATGAAAACCTCTATTACCTGATGAACTGGACGATGGCGGTAGACGGCATCTTCTTCTGGTGCCTCGTGCTCGATCTTCGCCCCAAACCGCCCGCGCGCGTAAGCCCACTGGTGCGCGCGCTGCTCACCATCATTGTGGTGCCGCCGCAAATTCTGGCGGGTGCGCTGCTGGCGCTCTCGAACCGCGACGTCTATCCCGTCTATGACATCTGCGGGCGCTTCTTCCCCATCAGCGCGATTTCCGATCAGCACTATGGCGGGCTGATCCTCTGGATCCCCGGATCGATGATGAGCGTGATGGCGTTGATCCTCGTGCTCAACACAATGCGGATCAACGACGAGAAGGCGGCGGCGAAGGCCGTTCAGTGATCCGCTGTCTGTTCCTGCGGCGCGCATGTGACCAGCTTGGCCGCGCGATCCAGGGTGCAGATGTTGCTGTAGAGAACCTCATCGTCGTAGAGCGGGCGGACGGAAAATTTCTGCCAGATGTTCTTCATGACATCTGGTACCTTGGCATCGTGCCTCAGCCACGACAGGAACCTGGATTGGATGCGCACAGTGTTGGTGGGGAAGTCTTTATCGTACCTGTATGATTTGCAGACCTCGTAGCGGGCGTGCGGTTCCACCTCGAAGTAGCTCCGCTCTTCCCAAGAGTAGGGCGGGATCCACATCGAATGCGGGATGAAACCGTCCTGCTCGTGAATGACCGGGATTCCGTCTTCGTCGTACCGCCAGATTGAAATCTGCCGCGAGACGTTCGCGGTGACATACACATCCTCGCTCCCGGTGTTTTCCAGGGCCGTGCAAACGTCGAAACTGTCCTTGCGCAACGTGATGCGCATTGCCAGTTGGCGACCCAAGACAACGCCTGTGGGCGGTTTAATTGCGATAGCGTCTTCGAGTGTCCCCGCCTTGGCGTGCGCGCCCGCGATTGTACTGATCATCAGTACGGCGACCGCCATGTGACGTATTCGGAAAGCCCGCATAGGTGAATTCAGTACCCGATCACCTGGCCGTCCTTGCGCATTTCGGATGCGCCCCAATAGACGCCGTTGGGTGCGCGCATGATCGCCTGATAGCCGCCGAATCCTCCCGTGCCGGGGACGACCTTGTAGCCGCGCTTTTCCAGTTCGGCCTTCACGTCTTCGCTGAAGCCGGACTCCATCTCCACCGTGCCGATGCCCTGCGAGGGTTCGCCCGTGGGTTCGGCGTTGCCGAAGTGGCGCCAGCGCGCGGCGTCGCCAGCTTCCTGCACATTCATGCCGAAATCGATGATGCCGGTGAGGATTTGCACATGGCCTTGCGGCTGCATGTCGCCGCCCATCAGGCCGAACGACAGGAAGGGCTGGCCATCCTTCATCACGAAAGCGGGGATGATGGTGTGGAAGGGCCGCTTGCCCGGCGCATAGACATTCGGCGAGGCCGGATCGAGCGAATAGAGTTCGCCGCGATCCTGGAACATGAAGCCGAGCCCGTCGGCCACGATGCCCGAACCCATGCCGCGATAATTCGACTGGATAAGCGACACCATCATGCCATCCGCATCGGCGGTGGTGAGGTAAATCGTGTCGCCTTCATAGAGCTTCGGATCGCCGGGGCCGAGTTCCGGGTTGGCGGTCTTGTCGCTGATGAGTTTGCGCCGCGCATCTGCATAAGCATCCGACAGGAGGCCCTTCATCGGCACGTTGGAGAACGCCGGATCTGCATACCATTTCGCCAGATCTTCATAAGCGAGGCGCTTGGCTTCCAGCATGGCGGTGAGTGTATCGGCGGTACCCGCGCCGGACTTCTTGAGGTCAAAGCCCTTCAGCACCTGCAGCATCTGCAGAACCGCCGCGCCCTGTCCGTTGGGCGGAAGCTCATAGACGTCATAGCCGCGATAGTTCACGGAGAGCGGATCGACCCATTCGCCGTGATGCTCGGCGAAGTCTTCATAGCGAAGATCGCCGCCAATGCGCTTGAAGTAGGCATCCATCGTTTGCGCGATACCGCCCTTGTAGAATTCGTCGCGGCCTTTTTCGGCGAGCAGCGAATAGGTGCGGGCGAGGTCGGGGTTCTTGAAGATTTCGCCTTCGGCCGGCGTGTGGCCGCCGTTCTTGTCGGCGATCAGATAGGTGTGGCGGGCGTTGTCGCTTTCCTCGATCAGGGCGGCGTTCTTCTTGAACGCGGCCATGTTGCCTTTCCAGTAAAGCGCGATCAGCTGCGTGACGGGAAAGCCGTTGTTGGCATAATCGATGGCGGGTTGCAGAACTTCGCTCATCGGCAGCTTGCCGAACTTGTCGTGCAGCGCGAACCACGCATCCACTGCGCCGGGCACGGTGATGGGAAGCGTGCCCACGGGCGGAATGTGCGCGCGGTTGGGCTGCCCCGCTTTTTTGTAGGCGGCTTCGATCTCGGCTTTCAGCTTTTCGAGATCGCGCCCCTTCGCCGAGCGGCCCGAACCGTTATAGCCATAGAGCTTCTTCGTCTTCGGATCGTAGACGATGGCGAAGAGATCGCCGCCGATGCCATTCAGCACCGGCTGCATCAACCCGATGGCCGCATTGGCGGCAATCGCGGCGTCCACCGCGCTGCCGCCTTTCTTCAGGATGCTCACGGCGATTTCGGAGGCGAGCGGCTGTTCTGTCGCGGCCATGCCATGTTGCGCGATCACGGGAGAGCGCGTGGCCCACGGCGCACCGGAATAACGGTCGCCGCGCGTCTGCGCGCCATAGGAGACGTTGGAGATGATGGTTGTCGCCATAAGAAAAACTGCTCCCGCAATCGCGCGCGTTGATGTCATTGGTTCTCAACCTCGGCAAAGCTGACGTGACACGAGCCGCCGTTCTTCTCGAAGTAGCGCTGGTGATATTCTTCCGCCGGCCAGAATGGCACGGCGTCTTCAATGGTGGTGACAATCGGGCGACGGAAGTTGCCGGACGCGGAGGCCGCGTCCTTGCGTTCCTGCGCAATCCTTTTCTGCTCGGGCGAGTTGGCGAAGATCACGCTGCGATACTGCGTTCCGACATCAGGGCCCTGACGGTTCAATGTCGTGGGATCGTGCATCTTGAAGAACAGGTCCACGAGCCGCCCGTAGGACACCTTCGAAGGATCGAATGTGACCTCGACGACCTCAGCATGGTCGGTGGTGCCGGTGCACACCTGGCGGTAGTTGGGATTGTCCACCTTGCCGCCAGCATAGCCGGACACGGCATCGATCACGCCGGGCACTTCGCGGAAGAAATGCTCGACACCCCAGAAACACCCTGCACCGAATAAGGCCTTTTCCATAAGAACCTCCACGTTCTGATTTGCAGTTTAGGACGCCGGACGAGGCCGGTCACCCCGGAAGGGGACAGGTCTGCTTTGAGAATTTCCGGCTGCATCCACCCTTCGCCGCAGGCGGGCCGCGCGTTACAAGAGCCGATGCAGAGGCCGAATCCCGCGAAGCATATCGAACCTGTTCTCACCGCCCTTGCCACGCCGCTGGCGAAGGCTGGGGTGAGCGCCCCTGCGCTGACGTTGGTGGGGTTTGCTGCTGCCATCGGCGCGGTGTTCGCGCTTCGGGGCGATGTGCATTGGGCGGCGTTCGGGCTCTTTGCCGTCACATGGTTGGCGGGTGGCTTGGCCGCGCCACTCTCAATGCTTACCTATGGTGGCAAAGCGGGCGTGTTCCTCGATGGGGCGCTGATGCCGCTGGCCTCTGCGGCGCTGGTGCTTGGCTTTGCTCTGGCCGATCCAGCGCGAGCTCTCGCCGCCATCTTCCTTCTGTTGGCCTTCGCGGTCGTGCTGGCGGTGTTGGCGGCCATGGCCAAGATTGGCGCGCGCGTTGGCACGTCAGGAATGCTCGAGGCGTGGGGGCCGCGCGGATGGGCGACGGGCGCGGTACTTCTTCTCGCATGCGCCTTGCCGGAGTGGTTCAGCATCGTCGCCTATGCGGCTGGCGTGATGGGCTTTCTGGCGGCGGGGATGCTGGCGGCGGCAACGCTGGCCCAATTCCGGGGCAAATAGGCCGCCTGTCTCTTTTTCGCCGCTTTGTACCGGCATTCGCCTTGCAGCGAGGGGTGTTCCAGTTGCGTGACCGTGCCATTCGGGGACGGCGCGTGCGGGTGCGAGCGCAAACATATGACTCCTTACCTAATCGTCGGAGCCGGACTTCTTCTTCTGATCGCCGGGAGCGAAACCGTGCTGCGCGGCGGCGTGGGGCTTGCGGGCGCGCTTCGATTGTCGCCGCTGCTGATCGGACTTTTGGTAGTTTCTGCAGGCACTTCCGCGCCGGAGCTGGTGGTTTCCCTCAATGCGGCGGTGAAGGGTGCGCCTGATATTGCGGTAGGCAATGTCATCGGCAGCAACATCGTCAACATCCTTCTCATACTCGGTCTTGGCGCGCTGATCCGGCCCTTGCCAGCTCCGCCCAAAGTGGTGTGGCGCGATGGGCTGGCAATGCTTCTTGCCAGCGGCGCGCTGCTGGTGATCGCCCGTATGGGTTTCCTCTCCAGCCAGTGCGGGTGGGTGCTTATCGCCGGGTTCGTGCTTTATGTGGTCGTTGCGTTCATCACCGACTGGCGTCGCACCACGGGAGATTCTGTGGCGGCGGCGAGGGCGTCGGAACTCATGCGAAGCGAGCTTCGGCTTGGCGTGAGTCTGTTCCTCCTGATCTTTGGGCTGGCGGCCCTCTACGTGGGCGCGCGCTTTGTCGTGAATGGCGGCATCGTGCTGGCGCGCGACTTCCACATACCGGAGTCAGTGATCGGCCTGACGGTGATCGCAGTCGGGACCTCGCTGCCGGAACTGGTCACGACCATCGTGGCCTCTGTGCGTCGTCAAAGTGGCCTGGCCATTGGCAACCTGATCGGTTCCAACATTTTCAATATCCTGCTGGTGCTGGGCGCCACAGCGACGATCCATCCGATCGCCATCGCGCTCGATTTTGCCCGGCTGGATGTGTGGGTGATGGCGGGGGCGGCACTGTTGCTGATCCCGCTGATGGCCACGGGCTGGCGTGTGACGCGGCCTCAGGGATTTCTGCTGGTTCTGCTATATGTCTGCTACATGGCCTACCTCGCATGGCGTGAGGGGCTCCTCATACTGCCGCCGATGTGATGGATCACCACTTCGCACTTCATTCCCGCCTTGAAGCTGATACCGCCTTCATTGCCGATTGGGCGCTTTCGCGCGTTCTGCTGATGAACGATGCGCGGTATCCGTGGGTGATACTCGTGCCCCGGCGCGCTGGCCTGTCGGAGCTGCACGATCTCTCGCACGCCGAGCGGCTGGTGCTGACCGAGGAGATCGCCCGTGCCAGCGGGAAGCTGAAGGCGCTGACGGGATGCGCGAAGATCAATGTTGGCGCGCTCGGCAATATGGTGCCGCAACTCCATGTCCATGTGATCGCGCGCAATCCCGGCGACGCCGCCTGGCCGGGTCCGGTCTGGGGCAATGGCACGGCAGAACCTTACGCGCCGCAATCCCTAACAAATGCTTGCGAGACGTTCCGCGTATCGCTCTGACGACTTGGCACGCACCTTGCCAAGGTTACATCGCAGAATGCGAAGGAGGGCCGCGAGATGCAGGCAGAAGCCGTCTCCGCCTCGACATGTTCCAAGGCTGAAATTGTTGCCACGCTGAAGCAGGCTTGCGCCGCCACGGGGAGCGATTTCGACTACCTGCTCAACACCGCCATGCGCGAGTCGAGCCTGAAACCCCAAGCCAAATCAAGCACTTCCAGTGCCTCAGGGCTTTTCCAGTTCATCGAGCAGACCTGGCTCGGCGTGGTCAAGCAGCATGGCGCCGATCATGGCCTTTCCTCTTATGCCAACGCCATCACCAAGGGATCCGATGGCCGCTATCATGTGGCCGATGCTGCCGACCGCCGGGCAATTCTTGCCCTGCGGAACGATCCGCGCATCTCTTCGCTGATGGCCGGCGAGTTCGTGAACGACACGCGCTCAACGCTGGAGGACAATCTGGGCCGCGGCGTTTGCGGCGGTGAACTTTATGCGGCGCACTTCCTGGGCCCTGATGCGGCCTGCAAGCTGATCCGCATGAGCCAGAACAATCCGCAGGCGTCCGCAGCTGAGGCGTTCCCCGCCGCCGCCGCTTCGAACCGCAACGTGTTCTACAACAAGGATGGCAGCGAGAAGACCGTGCGGCAGGTCTACAATTGGGCGCTGAAGCACGGAAAGAGCGATACTTCGCTCGAAAGCCTTGAGAACACGCGGCCCGCAAAATCCACCCACTATGCCTTCAACGGCAACTTCCAGAGCGCGAAACCCAGCAGTGTGGGCACAGACTGGCAGGCGCTTCAGCTGGCGAGCATTGGCGACGACGATGACTTCACGAGCGGCCTGTGCAGCATTCCGCGTGCTTCCTTCGTGATGACGCCGGGCGTGATGAACGTTCTGGCATCGCTGACGCCCGACAAACAGGACAACGGCAAGAGCGGCTGGCTGAGCTAGGAATTCTTCGCCCGAATGGAACCGGCACCGCGCGCATGGCTCGCCCTGCCATTGGCGATGCGGTCAAACTAGTGCCAGCGTGGTCATATAACGGGATGTTTTGTGTTCCGGAGGCCTGAATGACCCGCATTTCCCGCATCGCCGCGCTTGGCGGCATCACGCTTGCGGCGCTGATGATGAGCGCCACCGCATCCACACCCATCAATGTCGGCCCGTTCCACAGCGTGAGCCTGAATGGCGGCGGCCATGTGGTTGTGAAGTATGGCAAGACGCAAAAGGTAACGATGCTGAAGGGCAATACCGAATGCACAACGATCAAGCTGGAGGGCTCGCGTCACGATCAGCTTTCGATCGGTCAGGAAGGCTGGTTCAAATGCCCGAGCCACTACGAGCTTGAGATCGAGATCGTGACTCCGGATATCGCAGGTCTTGCTATTCACGGCGGCGGCGATATCGAAACGGACGGCAAGTTTCCCCAGGCCAGTTCGTTGAGTGTGGCGGTTCATGGTGGCGGCACGATCGATGCGCGCTCCTTGGAAGCCGCGAGCGTGAACGCCGCGGTTCATGGCGGCGGCGAGGTGCTGGTGACGGCCAAGGCGAGCCTGAACGCCGCCGTGCATGGCGGGGGCGAGATTCGCTTCTGGGGCAATCCCGCCGTCAATTCCGCCGTCCATGGCGGCGGCTCCGTCGAAAAAGGCTGAGCCGGAATCTCAATCTGTCGCAGCGTAAAGCGGGCGGGCTTTGCCGATGCAAGGACCGCTCGCTAGGCTGCTCGCAGAGAGCGAGGTTCCATGGCCGACAACATCATTCCCGCAGCCACCATCATCATCGCCCGCGAGGTCGCGAGCGGTTTTGAAGTGTTCATGGTCAAGCGGCACCACCAGATCGATTTCGTGGCCGGCGCCCTGGTGTTTCCCGGCGGCAAGGCAGCGAAGGACGATTTCGATCCCGGTCTGGCGGAATTCACCGACGGTGGCGACACGTTCTCCGAGGATATGCGCGCGCTGGGCGCGGCGGCCATCCGCGAAGCCTTTGAGGAATCCGGAATCCTGTTTGCGCGCGCGGCCGGCGAAGGCGGGATTGTTTCGGCTGACCGCGTGGCGGCGCTGGAGCCTTATCGCAAGGCCCTCGACAGCCGCGAGATTTCGCTGCTCGAATTTCTGCGCAAGGAAAATCTGCGGCTTGCCTATGACCAGCTTGCGCATTTCGCGCACTGGATCACGCCCAAGAACATGCCGAAACGTTTCGACACGCACTTCTTCCTTGCCAGAGCGCCGGAAGGGCATGCAGGCCTGCATGACGGCCATGAATCGGTGGATTCCATCTGGATCACGCCCGACGCCGCCGTGGCCGACCGCAAGAAGTGGAACGTGATCTTCCCGACCAAGCTGAACCTGATGAAGCTGGCGGGTGCGCCGTCATTGGACGAAGCAATGACACAGGCGCGCGTGTCCAGACCGCTGACAGTGGAACCCTGGGTGGAGAATGGGCCTGACGGGCAGATACTGCGTATCCGCGAAGACGCGGGATACACGCAGACCACGGCCTTGATGAAGGATGCGACCTGAAGCCGGAACCAGCTACTTTACGCCGGCCTTGCCAAGAATATCAGCGACGCGATCGTCCAGCTCTTTCATAAGCGTGACGGCGATCGGATCGGTGGCTTCCTTGATCTTCTGCTTCACGATCACGCGGATGGCGTTGACGTGCGCATCGATGAGATTGAGCGGTGCCTTGTCGCTGACCCCATCGATCAGTTTGCACAATATCGTTGCAATGCGCGCAACCAGCGGAAATTCAAACGTCAGCGCCTGACCGCGCAGATCGTGGCTCGCGCGATACAGATCGCCCACCGTATCCGGGCCGGGATTGGCCGCAAAGCCATCGCGCATGTCGGCCAGTTTGGAAACGTCGGAGTTGATCCAGTCGCCAAATTCATCCTTGAGCGAAGCCATGGCTGCTTCGGCGCGCTTGATCGCGGCCATGTCCAGGCCACCGATGCCGCCACCCATCTTTGCCTTGAGGATGTTGGGCGGCATGAAAATTTCGATCGGTTGCTGCTTTGCCATGACGTTCCCTCGTTTCCTCAGATGGCCCCGGCCATTGCTTTGACATCCGCCGCCTCAGGTTTGGGCGCGCGGCGTTCCGGTCCATGATATTCGTCGTGGTTCCGGCGCCGCCGGCACGGGCCGAAAAAAACCTTTGTGCGCACAAACGGGCGCGGATTTTCGATTACCGCCGAAAGACGTGTGAGGATCCCCTTCACCGAAACCGGCTTGGCCAGAAATTCGGTGACGCCCGCATCGCGTGCCTGCCGCACATGCTCGGCCTGTGAATGCCCCGTGAGCATAATGATCGGTACGAACGGATTCGGACTGGCAGGCGACGTGCGGACCATGCGCGTGAGTTCGAGACCGTTCATGCCATCCAGCGACCAATCGAGAACGACGACATCGGGATTGATTTCGCCCAAAAGCTCCCATGCGGCTTCCGCAGTTGCAGATTCGAATATCTGAACCACGCCGAATGCGCGCAGGATCGTTTCCACGAGCTTGCGCATGTGCGGATTGTCGTCAACGACGAGAATTTTCAGACGGTCGAACCGGTAGCCGCTCATCGTCCCGCGCGCCTCACATGCGGCATTGCGTCCATTTCCCCGACGCAAGGCTACCCATGTTGGTTTAACGCGATGTGAATTCAGGGTTTGTTAAGTGCCCGGATCAATCGACGAATTGTTCGGCAAGGATGCGTTCGTCGAGGCTATGTCCAGCATCGAACAGCATGGTCATGGCGATGGAACGGTCTTCCGCTATGTCCACACTGGTAACGTCGCGCACTTCGTAATCGTCGGCGACCGCGGAAACCGGGCGTTTTTCGGCTTCCAGAATCTCAAACCGGGCCCGCGCACGGTGCGAGAGCAGGGCACCACGCCAGCGGCGGGGACGAAAGGCGCTGATCGGCGTGAGCGCCAGAAGCGCCGCATCAATGGGCAGGATCGGCCCGTGTGCCGAAAGGTTGTATGCGGTGGAACCCGCAGGCGTGCAGATCATCGCGCCATCGCAAATGAGCTCGGGAATACGCACCTTCTCGTCCACGATCACCCGCAACTTCGCCGCCTGCCGTGTCTGGCGCAACAGAGAGACTTCATTGAACGCAAGGGCTTCGATGGTCTTGCCATGTGCGGTTGCGGTCATGCGCAGGGGATGTATCTGCGCTTCCTCGGCCGCGTCGAGCCGCTCGATCAGTCCTTCGGCGCGATATTCGTTCATCAGAAAGCCGATGGAACCGAGGTTCATGCCATAGATCGGCTTCTGCTTGCCGATGAAGGCATGCAGTGTCTGCAGCATGAAGCCATCGCCGCCAAGGGCGACGACGACGTCGGCAGACTCCGGGCCAATGTCGTTGTAGCGTTCGCGAACGGCCTTGAGAGCGGCCTGTGCTTCTGGGGCATTCGATGCTTCGAAGTGGATTGTGCGCGCCATCGTTTCAGCCACCGGTCATCGACATATGCCGCGCTATCGCGGGCGTGTTGGCGCGCCTGTCGATTATGAAGTCATGCCCCTTGGGCTTGCGGGCGATGGCACTCTCGATGGCCCTGGCGAGCGCGGCATCATCATTTGTAGATCTGAGTACGGCACGCAAATCGGCCTGATCCTCCTGACCCAGACACATGAAAAGCGTGCCCGTGCAGGTAAGTCGCACGCGATTGCAGCTTTCGCAGAAATTGTGCGTGAGGGGCGTTATGAATCCGAGGCGGCCCCCGGTTTCCGCAACGCGTACATAGCGGGCAGGGCCGCCGGTGCGGTGATCGCTTTCCTCCAGCGTATAACGCTGGGCCAACTGCGCGCGCACCAGCGACAGCGGAAGGTATTGTTCCACGCGGTCTGTCTCCACATCGCCGAGCGGCATGGTTTCGATCAGCGTGAGATCCATGCCCAGACCATGTGCCCATTCCATCATGGGCGCGATCTCGGCTTCATTGATGCCACGCAGCGCTACCATGTTGATCTTCACGGCAAGGCCCGCAGCGCGCGCCGCTTCAATGCCATCCAGCACCTTGCCGAGATCGCCCCAACGGGTGATGGCGCGGAATTTCTCGGCATCGCGCGTATCGAGAGAGACATTGATGCGGCGGATACCGGCGGCAAAGAGGCCATCGGCATGGCGCGCAAGCTGGCTGCCATTGGTGGTGAGCGTCAGATCCTGAAGGCCGTTGCCCAGGCGCGCGCCCAGACGTTCGATGAAGTGCATCACGTTGCGACGCACGAGCGGCTCGCCCCCCGTGATGCGGATGCGTTCGGTGCCCTTGGCGATGAAGGCGGCGCAGAGGCGCTCAAGCTCTTCCAGCGACAACAGATCGGCCTTCGGCAGGAAGGTCATGTGCTCGCTCATGCAGTACACGCAGCGGAAATCGCAGCGGTCTGTCACAGAGACGCGCAGATAGGAGATTTTGCGGCCGAACGGGTCAATCATGCCCGGACTTTAGCAGACCCGGGCCGGTCCCGCTCAAGTGGCCGAAACGCGGCTAATGTGCGGTCAGACGCGCGATTGCTTCGGAGCGGGTATAGCTGTCGAACACAGCTTCCACGTCCTTGCGCTCTTCCCCGGTCATCAAGTTGCGAAGGCCGCGTCCCTGACGGGAGAGATTGAACACCGTGTTGAAGACACAGCGGTCGATGCCCACAGCGCGGCAGGCCAGCGCCACGCTGCGCGGGCCGCTTTCATAGAGAAAGCCATTCATGCGCTCGGGCGTGACGTCGAGAAGTTTGGCGAAGGCGAGCTCGAAAAGATCGGCCTTTCCCTGGTGCAATACCCGCAAGAGAAATCCGGCTTTGAGCTGCCCGGCAGCGGAGAGTTTCTCCACCAGCTTGCGCGCAGAATCCGGCGGATCGCCCGCGGGCGTGCCATGCACAACGGCGTGGGAGGCTTCGGAAACCTTCTGCGCCACCTGATCGGCCGAGATGGGAAAGGATTTGACGATCTGGGTTTTCAGTTCCTCGGACACCCACACGCACATGCGCGTGGCGAGTGGGGTGGGAAGGTCGCGGCGTTGTACCAGCGGCGCCTGAATGCCTTCGATACGGCGTGACTTTTCAACCAGCGTTTCAAACGTTGGCCCGGCGATCTGCGCGGTGACGTTGCGAAGCAGGGCCACCAGAACCGATTCCGAGTCCGAGCGTGCCAGCGCATCCGTGACCGGTTCTCCGATATTCGGGCGTTCGGCGCAGGCTGTCTGGTGCTGCGTGTCGGCGGATTTCACAAGTTCAAGAAGATCGTTGTCGCTGAGCGCGCGGCTGCGCAGGATGAGCGGACGGGCGACTTCGATATCGTCGTCGCACAACGTCAGAATCAGTTCGGCAGGAACGGTGTCGTCATCGGCCAGACGCTCTGCAAGGGTGATGCGGATCGCCATTTCGACATCACGCGCCAGCCTCTGCAGGATTTCGCGCATGAGCGAGCGCTCGCGCTCCGAGAGCCTCGGACCCTGCAAATGATAGAGCTTGGCAATCGCAAGATAGATTTCGCCCCGCCCGTTGGACTGCGGATTTGCCGCAAGCCGCACAAGCGTGTTCACATCCTGCAAGTCCAAGGCACTCAGCCCCACGGACATATCCGCCCCTTGATCTTTGCCGTTCACGACAGCCTGCCAAGATTGGCAAAATGCCGTTAACAGCGTGTTAAGCTAACGGGCTTTTCAGGGACGAATCCGGATGCACGAGCCGCCATACATACTGGCCATCGATCAGGGTACAACCTCCACGCGCGCCATCCTGTTCGACAATGCGGCGCGGACCGTTGCGCGCCATGCCATCGAACTGCGGCAGATCTATCCGGCCAATGGCTGGGTGGAACATGATGCCCGCGAGATCTGGGATGCAACGCTGACCTGCTGCCGCATCGTGCTAAAGGGCATCGCGCCAGCCGATGTCGCGGGCATCGGGATCACCAATCAGCGCGAGACAACCGTGGTGTGGGACCGCGCAAGCGGCGTACCCATTCACAATGCCATCGTCTGGCAGGATCGCCGGACCGCCGAACGCTGCCGCGCACTGAAGGCCGAAGGACACGAGCCGCATGTGGCGGCACGCACCGGCCTGCTGCTTGATCCCTATTTTTCGGGAACCAAGGTGGGCTGGCTGCTGGATCATGTACCCGGCGCGCGTGCGCGCTCCGAAAAGGGCGAACTCGCCTTCGGCACCATCGATACCTGGCTCATCTACAATCTCACGGGCGGAAAGGTGCACGCGACCGATGTGACCAATGCCTCGCGCACATTGCTGCTCGATCTTTCCACGCTGACATGGAGCGAGCAAATGCTGGCACTGTTCAACGTGCCGCGCGCACTTCTGCCCGATGTGCGCGACAGCGCTGGAGATTTCGGTGAAACACAGCAGGACCTGTTCGGCGCATCCATTCCCATTCGTGGCGTTGCGGGCGATCAGCAGGCGGCGCTGTTTGGGCAGACCTGTTTCAAGCCCGGCGATGTAAAATCCACCTACGGCACGGGCTGTTTCGCGCTGGTGAATACCGGCGATGTGGCCGCGCGTTCGGAAAACCGGCTGATCGGAACCGCCGGCTATCGGGTGAAAGGTCAAACGGCCTATGCCATCGAAGGCAGCATCTTCATTGCGGGCGCGGTGGTGCAATGGTTGCGCGATGCGTTGGGCGTGATCCGTTCTGCGGGTGAAGTAGAAGCGCTGGCGCGCACGGCGAAGGCGGCGGAAGGGCTCTATTTCGTTCCCGCGTTCACAGGGCTTGGCGCGCCCTATTGGGACCCGGATGCCCGCGGCGCCATTGTGGGGCTGACCCGCGATGCCGGCGTTGCAGAAATCGCGCGCGCCGCGCTCGATGCGGTCTGTTATCAGACTCGCGACCTTCTGGAAGCCATGGGCCGCGACATGAAGGCGGCGGGGCTGGGGCAACCGCGCGCGCTGAAGGTGGATGGCGGCATGGTGCGCAATGACTGGTTCTGCCAGCGGCTGGCCGATCTCACGGGCCTGCCGGTCGAGCGGCCCCAAAACACCGAAACGACGGCCCTCGGCGCAGCCTATCTGGCAGGACTCGCGGCGGGCGTGTTCGCCGATCTTTCCGCCATTTCCAAAGCCTGGGCGCTCGACCGTCGCTTCGAACCCGCCATGAGCACCAGCACGCGTGACGGCCTCTATGACGGCTGGATGAAAGCGGTGGAGCGGGTGCGTTAGCAGGGCGTTTGACAGGCACGGCGCACGGGAGCCACTCTTGTGCGAACGCCATTACACTGGGAAGGAACCCTGTCCATGAACCCTATGGAAAGCATGGAAAAGATGCGGGTGCGCGTGCCCGCCGCCAACACCATCGAATCCCTTGAAGGCAAGGTGAGCCCGGAGGAGTGGCAGCTTCGCGTCGATCTGGCGGCGACCTATCGTCTGGTGGCGCTCTATGGGTGGGATGACATGATCTTCACCCACATCTCCGCGCGCGTGCCGGGGCCGGAACACCACTTCCTCATCAACCCCTATGGTCTTCTCTTCGAAGAGATCACTGCCTCCAGCCTCGTGAAGATCGATGTCAACGGCAATAAGGTGCAGGAGACGCCCTATCCGGTGAACCCCGCCGGTTTCACCATCCACAGCGCGCTGCACATGAACCGCGACGACGCGCACTGTATTATCCATCTGCACACGACCGATGGCGTAGCGGTGTCGGCGCAGGCCGACGGGCTTCTGCCGCTCGACCAGCATGCGATGATGATCTGTGGCGATTGCGCCTATCACGACTATGAAGGCGTGGCGCTCGATCTGGATGAACGCGACCGGCTGGTGCACGACCTGGGCAACGAGAAGCACGTCATGATGTTGCGCAACCACGGCACGCTGGCGCTGGGCAATTCCTGCGCCGATGCGTTCCTGCGCATGTTCTATCTGGAACGTGCCTGCTCCATGCAGGTGCGCGCGCTGGCCGGTGGCGTGAAGCCGAACTGGCCAAACCAGGGCGTGCCGGAGAAGACAGCGATGCAGGGCAAGGTGGCATTTGAGGGGCTTGTTGGCCCGCTCGCGTGGCCCGCGCTGCTGCGCAAACTCGACCGGCTCGATCCGAGCTATCGCCACTGAGTATTTTCAACACTGGGTGGCTGGGTCGCGCTTCGCTGCCCGGCCATGACGAGGTTTAAGGTATGAAATTCGGCATCGGCCAATCCGTCCGCCGGACGGAAGATATCCGCTTTGTTACCGGTCACGGTCAGTATACGGATGATTTGCGGTTTGACGGCGAGGGCTTCGTCGCCTTTCACCGCAGCCCGCATGGCCACGCGCGCATCCGTGCTATCAATATTGATGTCGCAAAGGCTGCGCCGGGCGTAATCGCAGTGCTGACCCATGAAGACGTGGAAGCGGCGGGCGTGCAGCCCATGCCGTGCGGCGCGCCCCTGCAGAATCGCGATGGGACGCGCGTGAAGCAGACGCCAAAGCTGCCTCTGGCCAAGGGCAAAGTGACATTCATAGGCGAAACCGTGGTGATGGTAGTCGCCAAGACCTATGCACAGGCCGTAGACGCTGCCGAATTGGTGGACGTGGACTACGAACCACTCGATGCGGTGGGCACGCTCGCCTCTGCACCAAATGGGCCGCAAATCTGGGCCGACAATCCGGGCAACGAAAGTTTCGACTGGGAAATAGGCGACAGGGCCGCAACCGATGCGGCGTTTGCGAGCGCGGCACATACCATTTCGCTTGACGTGGTGCAGAACCGCGTGAACGCGACGCCGATGGAAACGCGAAACGCTATCGGCCTCTACGACAATGCAAGCGGTCAATACACGCTCTACACCGGCGCGCAGGGATCGGGAAATGTGCGCGGCGCGCTCGCCCGCTTTGTTTTCAAGAGCGAGGAGAAGAATTTCCGCGTCGTTACGAAGGATGTTGGCGGTGGCTTCGGCATGAAGGGATTTCTGTATCCCGAACAGGTACTGGTTCTTGTTGCCGCGAAAGTGGCCGGTTGCCCGGTGCGCTGGAGTTCGGACCGCACCGAAGGATTCCTGTCGGACGATCACGGTCGCGACATGATGACGACCGGCGAACTGGCGCTCGACAAGGATGGAAAGATCCTCGCCATGCGCATCAAGGGCACGGCGAATATGGGCGGTTATCTTTCGCTCTATGCGCCGTTCATCGCCACAATGGCGGGAGGCCGTATTTTTGGCGGACTTTATCGCATTCCCACATTCCATGCGGCGGTGAAGGGCTACTTCTCGAACAGCGCACCTGTGGATGCCTATCGCGGCGCAGGCCGTCCGGAAGCTGCCTATCTGATGGAGCGGCTGATGGACGTTGCCGCGCGCAAAACCGGCATCGACCGCGTGGAGCTGCGCAAGCGCAATCTGCCCACGCCGGAAGAGCTGCCTTACAAGAACTGGTTCGGGCTTGCGTTCGATTCCGGCAATTTTCCGCACATGCTGGAAGAAGGCGTGAGGCGCGCCGATATGGCGGGCTTTGCGGCGCGCAAGGCGGCATCGGCGAAGCGCGGCAAGAAGCGCGGCCTTGGCATTGCCTATTACGTCGAGATCACGGCCGCGGTCGGTTCTGAACCTGCTGCTGTGAAGTTCACGGAAAACGGCGGCGTTGAGGTGTATGTCGGCACGCAGTCGAACGGTCAGGGCCACGAAACGGCATTCGCGCAAGTGCTGGCCGACAAGCTGGGCGTGCCATTCGAATCCATCACCATCAAACAGGGTGACACCAATTGGGTGAATGGCGGTGGCACGGGCGGTTCGCGTTCGCTTAACATGTCGGGCGCTGCAATTCGCATTACCGCCGACGAAGTGATCCGCAAGGGCAAGGTGGCCGCCGGTCAGGTGATGCAGGCGGGCGGCAACGAAGTGGCATTCGACATTGTGGAAGGCATTGGCCGATTCACAGTGGCCAATACCGATCGCACGATGACGGTTGGCGAGCTGGCTGTAACGCTCAAGCGCGAAAGCGTGCCGGGATTTGAGAACGGCCTCGACAGCGAAGGCGTGTTCAACGGCGAGGCGCCGACCTTTCCGAACGGCTGTCACGTCTGCGAAGTGGAAGTGGATCAGGACACCGGCAAGGTCGATATCGTCGCCTACAAGGTGCTGGATGATTTCGGGAAGATCATCAACCCGATGCTGGTGGCCGGGCAGGTGCATGGCGGCGTGGTGCAGGGTCTTGGGCAGGCGCTGCTCGAGAACATCGTCTACGATGATGATAGTGGCCAGCTTTTGACCGCGAGCTTCACGGACTATGCAATGCCGCGCGCCGATGACATGCCGGACATCGAATTCGCCTATGAGGAATATCCCTGCAAGACGAACCCAATGGGTGCAAAGGGCTGTGGCGAAGCCGGAACTGTTGGGGCGATGCCCGCCGTCATGAGCGCGATTGCCGATGCCATTGACGTGGATCACATTGACATGCCTGCCACGCCCGAGCGCGTGTGGCGTGCGATGCATGGCAAGGCGGCCTGACGCAATGACCGCAAAGGCCCTGTGGCGGGGATGCCGCAGGGCTCTGCGTTGACTCGCGAGGCCGGACTGATGACAGTCCTGCCATGTCGCAAACCGATGCCCCGGCCGATCAGCAGGACACGCGCGCGCCGCGCCGTAAACCGGAAAGCCTTGCCAAGCTGAAAAAGTCGGCCCGCAAGCTGTTTGTTGAGCGCGGTTATCACGCCACCCGTCCGCAGGATATTGCGCGCGACGCGGGACTTGGGCACGGCACGTTCTATCTGCACTTCCCGGACAAGCGCGCCTGTTTTCTGAGTTTTGTGGACGACGCACGCGAAGAACTGGATTCCTATCTGCGCGAGCGCGTGGGCGACCGGCGCGATCTGGAAAGCACCATTGCCATCACGCTTTCCGGAATTTTCGATTATGCGCAAGGCAATCCGGGTGTGCTGAACGCCGCGATGACCGATGAAGCGGTGATCGATGCGGAAGGCGCACCGGCGCCACCGCTATTGCATCGCTGGGGCAGCGATTGGGGCAAAATGATCGCCGAAACCGCCCAGTCGCGTGAAGTAATCGATGGCTACGATTATGAGATCGTGGGGCAGGCAATCGTGGGCGCGTTGCACCAGGTAGCCAGCGAAGGCTTTCGTTCCGGCCGCAGCCGCGAGAAGCTCGAAAAAAATCTGACGCGCTTCATCGTGCGCGCGCTCAAGCCCTGAAAAAGGAAAAGCGCCCCCGCCGAGACGCCGGCCCCCCGGCGCCTCGGTAGATGCGTTATTCGCCAATCTTGTAGGTCAGCCCCGCCAGCAATCCGTGATCGGAATAATGCTGGTTGGCGTTGTCAAAGCCGTTATCGACGTGCGCCGCCTCGCTTTGCGTGAAGCGGTATTCGCCATAGAGCGATATCCTGTCGGTGAGCTTGTGACGAAGGCCGGCTTCGACCTGGTAGGCCGGTTTCCAATCCGTGCCTGAATAGGCGCCGACTTTTGCGTCGATATACTGCACGCCCACGCCTGCGCCGACATAGGGCGTTGTGTCGGTGTTCTGCGTGAGATCCATCTGGCCGTTGACCATGATACTCGTCGCCGCAAGCGTTCCGCTTGTGGAAGTTCCATTGATCGAAGCCAACGGCGCGTGGTTGTACTGAGAATTGATTTCGATACGCTGACCATCGCCATTGTCATAGCCAACCGCACCGCCGAAAACGTAGCCGGTGTCGAAGTTTTCCTTCTGCGTGCCCGTTGTGGTGCCCTTCAGACGCAGATCGGGCGTAAGCGAGACCCCGCCGGTGCCAGACACGTAATAGCCTTCATCGGAGGCAAAGGCTGGCCCCGCTGCCAGCAAGAGCGCTGCGGCGGAGGCGGCGGCGAACGCATGCTGTCTTGTCATGTTGGTGTTCCCTAGTTTGCCAGGGCGCGCCCGATGCGACACCCTCAAGCGATACGCGCAAAACTAGGGGATGGTTGCTGCGCCGTTGCATTAACATGCTGAAAACATGTAGCGATTTGTCTTGTGAAGATTACGGAATGGCAGGCAAAAGGCAGGGTCTGTGATTGACAGGACACCCCGACTGACAAACTATCAGTTTAGAAAAGGGCGGGCACACGCGCCCATCGGGAGAACTTTGGATGGCTCGGCTGGCCTACACCCGCGAAGAGCTTCTCGCAGATCATCCCTATGCGAGCAGACAGGAAGAGGCCGGGTACCTGCTGCATGGCGGCTTCGACGCGGACGGAAAATACATTTCCCCCCGCACGCTTTACCGGTGGCCCGCCATTCGTGCCTGGGAAGCGGCGGCGCGCGCGCGTGGCGTTGAGATCATCGATTCCTCCCAGTCGCTTCTGGCGCGCGGCAATTATCCGAACACCGAACAGCAGGGATTTTTGCTCGCCAATGGCTTGGGCCAAACATTCTGGAATTCGCTCAGCATCACTGGCCTTCTCGAAGCGCGGGGAAAGATATTGACGCTCGGTCCCTGCGCGGATTTTCAGGAAATTGTCGAAGGCGACATCTCGGAAACCGCCACCGGCCATCTGAACAAGGGCCTGCTGCTGGCGCATGGGCTCGATGAAGCGGGCAACCCTGAAAGCGGTGAGGGCGGTCACGATTCCATGTGGTTCGCTGTGCGCGACATGCTGTTCGGAAGGCACGCCTACCCGCACGCCAAGGTTCCGCCATCCGTGGGCCGGCCACAGAATGGACGCGCCTTCCCGCAACTTCCGGAGAACCACGAGAACTGGATTCTCCTGCTCATGAATTTGCTGATGGTGGAAATCCGCGCAGAGGCCTTTTTCGGTTTTTGCACACATGTGATGCGCGATCCGCGCAACTTTCGTGATCGCCGCGATATCGCTGCGCATGCCGCAGATCTTGTGGACCGAATCCGCGACGACGAGCAGCCACATGTGGGTTACCTCACCGTCGTGATGTCGGAGCTTCGCAGCTTTACCTTCAAGGGCGCAGACGGCAGCCGCATTGCCGGCAAACAGATCATCGATCCGGTCTGGAAAGCGATGGTGCAATGGCATTCGGTCGCGAATTTCGATTGGGATCGCGCGGAAAAGCGCAAGGAGCTTGAAGCACTCCTTGGCACGCGTCCCAATGGCGCGGAACTGGTTCGCAATTTTCACGCTCTTGAACAGAAGGAAGCTGCATGATCAAGGATTTTCGGGGCAAGACCGCATTCATCACAGGTGGCGCAAGCGGCATCGGTCTTTCCATGGCGCGCACGTTTGGGCGCGCGGGTATGAATGTCGTGCTCGCCGATGTGGACATGAACACGGCCAAAGCCGCTGCCGAACAGCTCGCCAGCGAACAGATAAAGGCCGTGCCGGTTTTTTGCGATGTGACCGAGCGGGCGGGGATGCGTCAGGCGGCCCTCGAAGCAATTGCCGCCTTCGGCAAGGTTCATGTGGTCTGCAACAACGCGGGTGTTGCCGTGGGCGGACCCATTGATACGGTGCGTGACAAGGATTGGGACTGGATCATCGACGTCAATCTGAAGGGCGTGGTCTATGGTACTGAAACGTTCGTGCCGCTGATAAAGAGTCACGGCGAAGGCGGCCACATCGTCAATACTGCCTCCATGGCCGGCATGTTTTCGCCTCCGGGCATGGAGCCCTACTGCGCCACGAAATTCGCCGTGGTGGCGATGAGCGAAGGCTGGGCCGGGCAACTGGCGGCCGACAATATCGGCGTATCGGTGTTGTGCCCCGGTTTCGTCAAAACGCGAATCCATGAAAGTGGCCGCGCGCGGCAGGACAGATATGGCGGAAGCGGCGAAGTCGATCCCGGTGTTGGCGCTACGCGCGATCAGGCCGCGCAAAACGTATTGAACGGCATCGATCCGGATATCGTGGGCAACCGCGTACTGGAAGCGATGAAGGCGGGCGAGCTTTACATCTTCACCCATCCTTCGATGCGCCCCTTCGTCGAGATGCGCTTTCAGGGGATCATGGCGGCGTTCGATGCAGCCTATCAGAGCCCGTCATTGGCCAGCGTAAAAGACCTTCCTGCGTCCACCACGCTTCTGACGCCGGATAATTGACGGAGACAACGATGAAATTCGGCATCTTCTACGAACACCAGTTGCCCCGGCCCTGGGAAGAGGGTGCCGAACTCAAACTGTTTCAGGATGCGCTCGATCAGGTCGAACTGGCAGACAGGCTGGGCATCGACCATGCCTGGGAAGTGGAACACCACTTCCTTGAGGAATATTCGCATTCCTCCGCGCCGGAAGTGTTTCTGGCGGCTTGTTCGCAACGCACGAAAACCATTCGCCTTGGTCACGGCATCACATTGATGCCGCCGGGATACAATCACCCCGCGCGCGTGGCCGAGCGCATCGCGACGCTCGATCTGGTGTCGAAGGGGCGTGTGGAATTCGGCACGGGCGAGTCGTCGGCGGCGCTGGAGTTGGATGGGTACCGCGTGCCGGTCGCCAAAAAGCGCGAGATGTGGCGCGAGGCGACCGAGCAATGTCTCAATATGCTGGCGATGGATCCCTATCCGGGTTTCAAGGGCGAATTCTTCGAAATGCCCTGCCGCAACATCGTTCCCAAGCCGGTGCAGCGGCCGCATCCGCCAGTGTGGGTGGCGTGTTCCAATCGCGAGACGATCAAGCTTGCCGCGCGTTGCGGCATCGGCGCGCTGACATTCGCGTTTGTTGATCCGATCGAAGCCAAGCAATGGGTCGATGATTACTATCGGATTTTTCGCGAGGAATGTGTGCCCATCGGTCACGCCGTAAATCCGAATATCTGCATGGTCACCGGATTTTCCGTTCATGCCAACCGCGATGAAGCGCTCAAGCGCGGTCTGGATGGTTTCAAGTTCTTCGGCTATGCGCTTGGACATCACTATGTTTTCGGCGAGCACAAGCCGGGCCGCACCGATATCTGGAAGAATTTCGAAGCGGTCAAAGAGACAATGCCCGCCAATGCGGGCGCAGGCGGCATGGGCACGCCGGAGGAGATGCGCGTGCATCTGCGCAAATTCGCGGAAGCCGGTGTGGACCAGGTGGCTTTCATCCAGCAGGGCGGCCGCAACAAGCACGAGCATATCTGCGAGGCGCTCGAATTGTTCGGCAAGGACATCATGCCCGAATTCAAGGAGCGGGAAGCTGAGCGCCAGCACATGAAAAACGAGGCGCTTGCGCCCTATGTCGCCAAGGCCTTCGAACGCAAGCTGCGCATGAAGGCGCTGGCAGACGATGAGATTCCGAACGTCATCGCTCTGGGCCGCCGCATCAACGAGGGCGCGCAGGCGCAGGATGGCGTGCAACGGGTGGCGGTGCCCCGTACGGATCCGGCAAAGAGCCCGCCCGCCGCGGAATAAGGCCTCGAAAGCTTGTGTCGGGCCGGGTTTTCGGATCAATTCCGCCCCGTAACTCCAGCACGCGATTTGGCATGGAAAACCCCGAAAACCGGGCCCCCGAAGCAGCCATCATTCCCGGCGCACGGGCTTTCCAGAAGGATCTGGCCCCGGCCTATCTCGATCATGCCTGTATCGTGAACGGATATGCGCCACCGCCGGGCTCTCCGGTGGGCGAAGGCATGGGCGCGGGCTTTGCCTATTGCGAACTCTATTGCGGATCGGGCACCACATCCGCGCTTCTGGCGGCTGCCAATCCCCTGGGCGATTTCCACGCGATCGACGCGCGCGAGCAGATGCTGGAGGGTGGCAAGGCGCTCGCCGAAGCGGGCAAGGCGCGTAATGTCAAATTCCATCACGCGACCATGGAGCAGGCGATCGAGCTTAGCCTGCCGCAATTCGATTATATCGTTCTGGACGGCGTCTATTCGTGGGTGCCGTTGCGCGAGCGGGCGCAGGTGCTGGCCTTCGTTCGCAAATTTCTGAAGCCGGGCGGTGTTGTGTTCGTCAGCTACAACGCGCGCCCCGGTTCAGATCGTATCGAACCGTTCCGCAGACTGTTCCTGGAAACCGCGCGCGGGGTGCAGACCGATGTGAAGACACACCTGGCTTATACGCGCGAATTGTATGCCGCGCTCTATGCCGCCAAGGTGCCCGCCATTCTGGCCGGTGTTCCGCCGGAAGCGCTCAAGGATCTGGATACGTTGCCGCCAGAAGCGTTGACCACGGATTTCGCCAATCCCTTTGCCAATCCACTCTATGTGACGGATGTGGCCGCCGACTTCGCCGCCGTGGACTGCCAGCTGGCGGGCCCGGCAGACATGGGCGAAACGCTGCCGACGCTGATGTCGCACGAACCCTACAAGACGCTGCTGGGCCGTGTGCAGACTGCGTTCGCGCGCGAACTGGTGAAGGATTATCTGCGCGGCACGCGCGCACGTCGCGATGTGCTGGTGCGAGGCGGCCGACGCCTTGCCGCCGACAATCGCGACATGATGATGAACAGTCTGGCATTCGTGCTGGAAATTCCCGTCGCATCGGTGCGTTACAAGGTGCGCGCCTCGCTGGGCGAGATGGTTTTCGACAATGAACACGCGCACGGCATTGTCGATCTGCTCTCCAAGGGACCGCGCAGCCTGGGCGAACTTGTGCAGCAGGCGCTCGCGAAAGACGCCGATGCCCAGGCCGTTGTCGTAAACCTGCATGCGCTGCTCATCACCGGACAAGTACGGCCTGTCTATCGCCCGATGCCGGAGGCGCAGGCTTCCGCGCGGGCCATGCAGACGACCGTGCGTACGCGTGCAGGGACGGCCAGCGCGATCGGATTTCTGCCCTCGGCCATAGGCACGGCGTTTGCTGTTCCGGTGCCCGATCAGCTCTTCATGCAGATGGGTGCAAGCGACAGTGCCGATGCGATGGCGGATGCCGCGTTGAAACGCATGGCGCCAGATGCGCCTGCGAATTCGCCGATCCGAGATTTCGTGACAAAACGTGCGCGGGCCTACCGCACCAATGCTGCTCTCTACGCGATGCTGGGGATTTCCACCTGACACCAATCTGTGGTTGTGCACAACGGTACAACTTTTGAGATGCAGTCGCCCTTGCTGACAACCAGTTAAGGTTGCGGTGCGCACACCTTAAACGTGCGCATTGCCGGTCGCCCGGGCGAATTACGCTGGAAAGAAGGGGTGACGCGGCGCTCAATCAGGGGCGGGGGTAATTTGCTGTCTGAAGGCGGGCGCGGGGGCGTCCAGTTCACCTATCCCTGGCGGAAAGCCGGGCAGGGGGTTACGCGGACCGCATTGCGCCGTCGCACTCCGTCTGCCGCGCTGCCGGACGATCTCGACTTCAGTGTGCGACACCTTTGTATTCCCGGCGAAGATGGAACGTCTGTCGCTGCCGCCGATGTTTCACCGCAGAGCGCCATGGCGATCCGTGCCAAGGTTGGCTGGCATGTGCGCATCACGCGGACAGCGCACAGTATCGTTTGGAACCAGTTGGCGGCGCGCCATGGCGCCCGGGCTTTGGAAGACGCCATCTGGCTGCTGGCGCGCAGCGAACCACAATTCTCTGCATACGGAATACCTGGACAAGTGCATCGCTGGATGATCGCGGCGCTGGCAATGACCATCTGTGCTGCCTTCATATTCTGGCCGCATCTCAGTCTCGACGTTGTTGCGGTGGCAACTGGCCTTGCCTTTGTCGCCAATGCCGCATTCCGCCTGGTGCTGGTCTGGATCGGTGGGCGCGAGAACCCATGGGACGCCAGCAACGCTGCGCACGCCGAAGAGGATTGGCCGCTCTACACTGTTCTGGTGCCGCTCTATCGCGAGGCCCACATGGTGCCGCAGATCATGCATGCCATGGACGCACTCGACTATCCGCGCGACAGGCTCGACATCAAGATCATCGTCGAAGCTGACGACATGCCCACAGTGGCCGCCGCCGACGCCTTTGCAGGCGATCCGCGCGTTCAGGTTCTCAAGGTGCCGCAAGCCGAACCGCGCACCAAGCCCAAGGCGACCAATGTGGCGCTGCCGTTTGCGCGCGGCGAATTCACGGTGATCTACGATGCCGAAGACAGACCGGAACCGGACCAACTGAAAAAGGCTGTTCGCACATTTCGCATGCTTTCCCCGGATGTGGGTTGTCTGCAGGCGCGGCTGAATTTCTACAACGCCGACCGCAACATCCTGACTCAGCTTTTCGCCGCGGATTTTGCGCTGTGGTTCGACTATCTGCTCCCGGGACTGGATCGGGTGGGCATTCCCATGCCGCTGGGCGGCACCTCCAACCATTTTCGCACCGAAGTTCTGCGCGCGCTGCACGGCTGGGATCCCTTCAACGTCACGGAAGACGCCGATCTGGGCATTCGCATGGCACGCGTTGGAAAGCGCGTGCGCACATTCGATTCAACGACATTCGAAGAGGCAACGGCCACGCTGAATGCCTGGCTGCCGCAGCGCGCGCGCTGGCTGAAGGGCTACATGCAGACCTGGCTGGTGAACATGCGAAATCCGCTGCGGCTCTGGAGCGATGCGGGATCGCGCGGGTTCTTCGGCTTTCAGCTTTTCATCGGCGGAACAGTGGCGGCCGCGCTCGCAAACCCTTTGTTATGGCTGATCTATGTGGTGCAGGCATGGGGCGGAGGTGACGTGCATCCCGCGCTCATTGCCATCCTGGGCGGCAATCTGCTTTTCATTTTTCTGTCCATGATCGGGCTGGTGCGGCGTGGCTGGTATGAATTTGTGCCCGCCATGCTGTTCGCACCGCTGTATTGGCTTCTCATGTCTGTTGCGGGGTATCTGGCGCTCTACGATCTGGCAGTGCGCCCTTTTCACTGGCGCAAGACAAGCCATGGTGCGGCCGTGGCGTGCGCGCCATGATGAGCGCCGGCGCCGCGGCAGGTCTGGCCGTGCTTGGCTTGCTCTATTTTCTTCTTTTTCAGCGCCACGGATATGCGGCAATCGCTTCAGGCGGGCTGTCGGTTCTTTCCCTGTTACAGGCTGGAACGGCGCTTGCTGTTACCCACGGTGCGCTGCTGGCTGTCATTGCACTTTTGGCATTCGGCCTTGCACTGGGCTTGCGCGGAATTGCGGCAGGCGGCGGCGCCCGCCGCGTGCTGATGTTCGGTGCGTCGCTCTCGCTGGTTCAGGCGATCGCAGTTGTGGCGGCCCCTGTGATGCTGGGAATGCTTGGGGCATTGGGAGCTTTTGCGGCGCGTGAGCGCCATATTCGCCGCGCAGTTGGCAGGGTATTGCTTCTGGCATTTGCGCCTCTGAGCGCAGCCTTGCTGCTCCATGTTTCGGCGATTGCCGGATTGTTTGATGCGGGTGCCGCCGTCGCACGCACCTTGCCCACGCCAGTCGCACCGCAAATTCTCCACGATACGCAGCTCTGGCATCGCATGGCCTTATCGTTTGCGGTGGCTCCGCCCTTATTGCCGTCGCTGGCACCTGAGCTTTCGGGCGCAGTCGGCATGTCACCAAAAGCGGCGTTTCTCACCGCCGGCGCGGTGCTGCTGTCAGCCGTGATGCTCGCCGCGTGTGGAGCAGGTGGTCATCCGGTTGTATGGCTTGCTGTGGCTGCACCCTTTGCGCCTGTGCTGATCGCGCATTGGCCCCCTGGCACATGGCGGACACGCGACGCGCTCCTTGGGGCGATGCTGTCGGCATTGCTGTCATGGCCGGTGTTACTGACGGTGCTGCAATGACAGCGATCCGGATCGCGCTTGCACTCTTGCTGTGGGCATCCGCGGTGGGGACTGCGCGGGCCGGCGCATGGACTGTGCCGGAGGGACGCACGCACATCATCAGCGACGCAACCTACAGCACGGCCTCATCCTATTTCGACAATCATGCCAGCGTTGCAGGACCGACCTATTTCGAGAAGCTGCTCAATACGCAGAATATCGAGTACGGATGGCGTGATGGCTGGACACTTTTCCTGACCCCCGAATTTGTTACGGCGAAATTCAGCCTGCCTACGGGCGTTGTACTGAAATCCAAGGATTTCGCGCTGGCCGGTGGCGCTCGCATGCGGCTTCTGGATGGCGATGACGTCATTTCCTTGCAGGCCTCGATGAAGGCAGGCGGGGCCTTCGACATGTCGGTCGCGAGCGCACCGGGCGATTCCGGAAGTCAGTACGAAGTGCGATTGCTCTACGGTCGCGGGTTCGACGTGTTCCATCGACATGGATTCATCGACATCGAATTCGCAGGCCGCAAAGTCACGGGTCCGCGACCGGATGAATCGGTTCTGGACGTTACGCTTGGCTTGAACCTGATGCCGAAGATGCAAGTGATGCTTCAGAGCTTCAACACTGTCGCAGCGGGTAATGCGTCACCGCCGTTCGGTTATTATCGCATTCACAAGGTTCAGCTATCGACGGTTTCACGCATTGCGCGCCGGTGGTCGTTGCAGAGTGCGTTTTTCTACAGCCCCACGGGGCAGAATTCGCTGGTTGAGCAGGGCGTCAGCCTTGCGCTGTGGACAGCGTTCTGAATTGCAGTCAGGTCAGCTTTGCGAGGCTTGCCATCATCTGCACGACCCAAAGCCGTAGCTCCGGATTCTTGATGGCGAAATAGGCCTGCAGGGCATTGCGGCCTTCCTGTGCCACATCCTGCGGGCTTTCGCTCGCGCCATGATGCGACGACAGGATTTTCGGTGAACTGACATGCGCCGATGCATCGCCATGTCCTGAAATGCGGACGGCATCGGGAAGCAAGGCGCTAAGCGGAAGTCCGAGCGCCTGCGAGATGCGCAGCAGCCGGCTGGCGGATATGCGATTCACGCCGTTTTCGTAGCGTTGAATCTGCTGGTATTTCACGCCGATCTGTTCTGCGAGCGCGGACTGGCTGAGCGAGCGTTCCTTGCGCGCATCGCGCACGCGCCGCCCAACTTCGACGTCAACGGGACTCACAGTGCGCGGCACGAACAACCTCCGGTTACATCGGGTATAAGGGCATGCGTCGTTGCGCTGTAAAGCGCAGCGCTACCCAGATCAGGTGTGTCATACAAGCAGGGTAAATTCTTTACCATCACATTCCAGCGTCTCATTGGCTCAACTCTTTGCCGCCTTCTGACCGCCCAGGGACGCAAGCCGCGCCTTGAACATGTCGTGCCAGCGTTGTTGCGGAATATGGAATTCCTCGTCGAACCAGGGCATCGCGCGTTTGTCGAATACAACATTCCTGACATATTCGAGCAGGACGTGAGCCGCCGGCTTTTCGCGCGCGCCGCGCTCGAAACAGAGATAGACGGGCGTCGGGAAGTTCAGGCCAGGAAGAAGTGGAACGAGGTTGCGATCCACCAGTCCCGCATAGGTCGGCAACAGCGCAATACCGGAACCGTTTCGTGCCGCTTCGGCAAGCGCGACCATGGAATTGGTGAAGAGGGCGGGGGTCTTCGAATAGTTGGCCCAGGTGGCGAGCGTGCCGCGCTGTGTAAGCCCGAGCGTATGATCCAGCAGCCTGTGATCGATCAGGTCCTCGAACTGCAGGGGCGCACCATGCGTGGCGATGTAGTCGGTTGAGGCGTACAGCATGAAGTGCAGGTTTGCGACGCGCATCGCGATAAGACCGGGATCGGTCGGTTCTGTGTATTGGATCTGAAGATCGTAGAGCGCCTTTTTGCTTCCCGCGCGATCCTGTGTCGTGAAGACCTGAAGTTCGATGTTCGGATTGGCTATGATGAAGGGTGTGATGAAGCGCGACACCCAATAGGCGCAGAGCCCTTCACCGACCGCGAGACTGCAACGCCCCTGCACATTTTCAACGGCGTCCTGCGCCATCGCCATGGCGCGGGTCAGCGCCACTTCTGCGGCGCTCGCATAATTCAGAACGCGTGCCCCATCGGAAGTGAGGGTGGCGCCCTGGGCGTTGCGGTCGAACAGGCGCACACCCATGGCGTGTTCGAATTTGTTCATGCGCTGGCTGACGGCAGGTTGCGTCATGCCGAGTTCCCGCGCGGCCCGCGTGTAGCTGCCTGCACGCGCTACGCTCGTGAAAATCCGGAAATCGTCCCAATCCACGTTTTTCAGGGTCTCAGGAGGTGCGATCTCCTTATGGCCCAATAACCCTTTGCGGGGTTTCCGACTCGATCTCATTTGGGTGAGCTTCTCCCGCAGCGCCCGCTTTCCCACGGGCGACAAAAGCATAAACGAGCAAGAAGCTCACTGCGACGAGAAGGGGATTTACGGTGATGGCCGATCAGAACGAGACCGCGCCTGCCGCTGCGGAAGACGCCAGCAGAATAAAGAGTGCGCCGCATCCCGATGGGGGCATTGTTTTTGTGCGGCCGCTGCGGCTGGACGAGCTTCCCCTGGCGGAAGCGGTCACGCACACCCAGCTCGACCCCAGTGTCGGATCGGTCAACGTCGCCGCCACGGTGCTGAAGCACAATCAGGAATCCTTCTGGGGCGTGTTCCGGGCCGACGACGATGCACACACCAATGCACGATTCGTTGGGTATTTGAGCTTCCTATTCCTCAACGAAAAAGGGGAACAACATTTACGTAGTAATACACTTAATACGCGCGTTCCCGATCTGAGCTGTGTGGCCGCCGACGGCGAGCCGGCCGAGATCATTTATATGTGGTCTTTCGTTATAAAGCGGCTGGCGTCCATCGCCATCCCGCTGGTGGCTTTCGGGCTGGGCGCGTCCTACGCCGGTCTTCCGCTTTGTGCCACGGCGGCCACCGAAGCGGGCCTGCGCGCGCTGCGCGGTTTTGGCTTTACCCCCATGCGCGACGGCCACGAAGGCGTGGGCGAGCAATATTGGCTAGGCGGCAATACCGACAAGCCGAAGGTTGAAAACGCCAAGCGCACAAATCCCATGCATGACCGCTTCAAGGTCAAGGTCGCGACCACCGGCGATGAAGTGCAGATGGCGATGGCCATTCGCGCGGCCGCATTCTTGGCCGAGCAGGATTGTCCGTATGAAGAGGAATTTGACGGCAACGACTATACCGGCACGCATCTGATCGGCTACGTGGACGGACAGCCCGCGGCGACGATGCGCATCCGCTACTTCGCCGATTTCGCGAAGCTCGAACGCATGGCGGTTCTGCCGAGATTCCGGCGTACGCTGATCGCGCGTTCCGTGGTGAAAACTGCTGTCGATTTCGTGCGGCGCAAGGGCTATCGCAAAGTCTATGGCCACGGGCAGAAGCGACTGTTGCGCTTTTGGGCCCAGTTCGGCTTCAAGCCGATCGCGAAAAATGTGCCGCTGGTGTTCTCAGACCATGAGTATGTCGAACTGGTCGGCGAGCTGGAGCCGCATCCCGAACCACTGACGATTCACTCCGACCCATACGTTCTGATCCGTCCGGAAGGCGCATGGGACGATCCTGGCGTTCTGGACAAATCTTCCTCCCGGCCAGCAACCAATCCTCATTAGGGCGTGCCATGCAAACTGTGTCACAGCAAAGCAGCGATCTGGATTTGTTTCATGCGCTCGTGCGCGCCGATGATCTTTTATCGGAGGCCGCAAGCATTGCGGCACGCTCGGGCATGTCGCCCGCCGCCGAACGGATTGAAGGGGTGCGCGCGCTGATGGCCCGCTCCATGGGGCGCGTACAGGACAATGCCTACCAGCAGCTGCAGGAGAAGAACGGCAAGGACAAGGCGCCGCGCAAGCGCGCCTGATCGCTCTCGCCGTGGCCCCGCTCCGGCTACCTAAAATTTTAGCGGCTCGCGCGGCGGATTCTTAAAGCGGGCCGTGCACCAATGCGCCGACATGAACCGGTCCTTCGCGGGCCGGGCGTTGAGGAGGCGCGAATGGGGCAGGCGGCGCGAAAGGTGCGGACGGATATCTCCCGCGCGGAGATTCTCGACGCCGCGCGTGCCCTCATCGCGGCCGAGGGCGCTGCCAAACTCACCATCAGCAAAGTGGCCAAGGCCGCGGGTCTCGCCCCGCGGGCCATGTTCGCGCATTTTGCGGGCAAGAACGAGTTGATGACCGCCATACTGGCTGAAGACCTGGCCGGTTTCGCGGCCAGAATGCGGACTGTTGCGGCGCCTGAGGTCGAAACAAACCCGGAATGTGCCGAAATGGCACAACCGGCGCCCCACCCGAACACACGCGGCAGTGCACCTGCCGCCACACCGGTTATACAACCATCGGCCTCGGAACAGACCTCCATCGAGGAACGGCTGGCGCGGCTGGAGGCTCGGCGCGTGGATGCCTGGCTGGAACGGCGACTGCGCGTGTTCGAGCACACGCTGGAAGCCTTGCAGGCCCGCCAGAGCGCCGTTGAGGAGGCCCAAACCCGTGCGCTTTCTCTCATGGAGCAACGGGAAGCGGATCTGAGCGGCCGTGTGAGTGAGACCGAGCGCGTTCAGGCTGACGGTTTACGCGATGCCCGCCAGCTATTTGTGGAACTGGCTAATCGTGTTGAAGCTTTGAAGGCTGGCGGTGCATTTGCCGAACCGATGGAAATGCCAGCGCCGGAAAGTTCTGGTTCAGACGACCACGTGCCGGAGGCGGCATCAACGCCACCGCCCGCGCCCCCTTCCGACGCGCCGCCAAGCTCGTCGGGCATCCGTGCCGCGCGAGAAGCAGCCCGAGCCGCCGCCGCTGCAATCCCTCCGGAGCCGGAAAAGCAGGGCATAGCAAAGCGCATCGTCGGGATATTTCGGACACTGACTGGCGTTCCCCGGCGCACGCAGGCGTTGGCAGGTGTGGCACTGATGCTGTTCGCAACGCTTTCCGGTGCGGGCCTGATGCTCAGTCGCGGTCAGCCATTGCCGCGCGGAAATGCGGGCGCGGAGTTCGGCCTTGGACAGGCGCGAATTGATTCCGTACGCCACAAATCCATTCTTGCGGCATCCGTGCCGGAAACGCCGATGGTAGAGAATCTCCAGCATGCGGCGGAGACAGGGGATCCTAACGCACAGTACCGGCTTGGTGTCTATGAACAGCGCACGGCGCATACGCTGGAAGATCGCACCAATGCCGTGCGCTGGTATGAGCGCGCCGCGCTGCAGGGCCATCGCAAGGCCATGCACAATCTGGCTGTTGCCTACGCGCAGGGTTGGGGAACGGATCGCAACGAAGAAGAGGCCGCGCGCTGGTTCGCGAAAGCCGCCGCGCTCGGATACGGCGATTCCCAGTTCAATCTGGCCGTGATGTTTGAACGCGGGCTCGGCGTGCCGCAAAGCCTGTTCGATGCCTATAAATGGTATGCGATTGCAGCATCCGGCGGCGACGGCGAAGCGCGCGAACGCCTGCAGGTTCTCGACACGCAGTTGACGCCGCAACAACTCGCGGCTGCGCGCGCAAGCGCCATGCAGTTCTCGCCTCTGCCGATGCAGGCACTGGCCGAAGATGCGCACAAGAAGTCCGGAACCTGATTGCTCCGGCTGGACAGAGCCGATCCGCTGCGTTTCAACTCGCCCGGCAGGCTGCACGCGGGTTGAACGCCATGCCCAAAATCGACATTGCTGCCGTTCCGGAGCGTAAGGGCTCCGGTTATCCGTCCCCATACGATGCGCCATGCAGGGATCGCGTGCGCCAGCGGATTGGCAATGCGGGCGGGTTGACGGATTTCGGCGTCAACCTGATGCATTTGCCTCCGGAAACCTGGTCGAGCCAGCGGCACTGGCACAGCCACGAAGACGAATTTGTTGTCGTCATCGCCGGCGAGGTCGTGCTGGTTGAAGACGATGGTGAAACTGTTCTGCGCGCAGGCGATTGCGCGGCCTTCCCGAAAGCGTCGGGCAAAGGACATCATCTCATAAACCGGTCTGATGCGATGGCGATCTATCTGGAAGTTGGTTCGCGCGCGCCGGACGATCTGACCACCTGTTCGGATATTAACCTGATGAGCGCCAACCGTGACGGCCGCTTTGTCACGAAGGATGGCAAACCCATCGCGCCATAGGCGGCAAAGAAGAACGGGCACATGAAGCCATCGCCTCATGTGCCCGGAAATGCGCGCGTTATGCGCTACGGACTATTGGTCGTCGTCGTCGTACGGACCATTGTCGTATGGGCCGTCATTGGGGCCGTACTGATCGTCGTCGGTATAGCCCTCATCGTCGTACTGGTCGTCATAGGGCCGCGCGGGCACGGCTTCCCATTCGACATTGCAATAGCGAACGTACGGGTAATAGCCCTGCGGATCACGGCAATAGTACCAGTAGTCCCCATCTTCGGTGCTGTCGTAGTCGTCGTAGTAGTAGCTCGAAACGGTGCTCGGATACGGATAGACGGGAACATCGTAGAAGTACCAATAGCCGCCCGTTATCCACCACCAGCCATTGCGGTTGTGATAGCGGCCGTGATGCCAGCGACCCTCGCGCCACAGATTGCGCTCCCATGAATTGAAGCTGCGGTATTCATGATGGTTGAAGCGGTAGCGATCATGATTCCAGTGAATACTGCCCTTGTTGGGACGCTGACCGGGGCGCAGATTTTTGGGCGGACGCTGCCAGTTGTTGTTCCACGGCGAGGCGTTGCGGCGGTGCGAGTTGCTGCTGGGCCAGGGTGAATTGTTGCTTGGGCCGCTGGTGTTGTTGTGACTGCGGTGGCTGTTGGTGTTTTGCGGGGGCGTGGAATTCCAGTTGTTGCGCGGCTGTTGCGGCACATTTCGCGGCTGCGTGTTTTGGGGCTGGGTATACTGCGGTTGCCAGTTGGGCTGATGTGAGCTTGGCCGGTCAAAGGATCGCGGTTGTGGGGCGCTTGGCTGCCGATAGGTCTCGCTGGACTGGCGATAGGACTCGCTGGAAAAGTTCGGACGGGGATTTTGCGGCGCGTTTGACGTTTCAGAGCGCAGCGTTCCTTCGCTGCGGCCCTGCCAAGGCGCGGCATCAGCAGCGGTTGCAGCAAGTGTGACGCCCGTAAACGCCAGAGCCCAGAGTGCGGGCTTCAGATCAATGCGCATGGTGGTCCCAACAGAGGTTACGCCGGGAACCTGATCCTTCCCGGCTGAACGGCACATGAACGGTAAACAACTTCGAACTTCGGTGGTCACAACGAGGCATAGACGGCATCCATCAGGCCGCGATTGCGCGGGTTTTGCCAGCGGGGCCCCATATCGTTGGTCACATAGCCAAAGGCGATGCCGGCTTCCGGATCGCAATAGCCAAGAGAACCCCCCGCGCCGAAATGGCCGAAAGCGCCGGGATTGGGACCCAACGGCCGCTCCGGCTGGGTCAACTGGAAGCCAAGGCCGAAACGGCTGGGGCGTTGGTTGATGCAGTCAAACCCGTTCGACTGTTCCAGCAGCGCGGATTTCAGCGTCGCGCGTGAAACGATCTTGATTCCGTCAACAGTACCGCCGCTGGCCAGGGCCGTGTAGATGCGCGTGATGCCACGCGCGGTGCCGTGACCATTGGTGGAGGGTACCTCCGCCAGACGCCATTCCCGCCGGTTTACCCATCCGCCACCCGAAATGCCGGGCGGGTTCCAATAGGTTTTCCAGCGCATTTCGTCGGCCTCGCCGGGCATGGTGGATGCGCCGCTGGCTGCGGCCTCGGGCCACAGAAACTCCGCGCATCGCGCATGTTCGGATAGGGGAAGGCCGATGTGAACATCCGCATCGAGTGGAAGTGCAATCTCTTCGCGCAATATCGTGCCGATGCTCTTGCCGGTGATGCGCCGAACGATCTCGCCCAGCAGAAATCCAAAGGTGTTGACGTGGTAGCCATGAGCAGTGCCCGGCTCCCACCAAGGCGGCGTGCGTGCAAGCGCATCCGCCATCAAGTTCCAATCGAGCATTGCGCCATCGGGAAGGTTCTCCCGGATGGCGGGAAGCGCTGCGCGGTGCGCCAGAATCTGCCGCGTGGTGATGTTGTCTTTTCCAGCTTGCGCGAATTGCGGCCAATACCGCGAAACCGGGGTATCGATATCCAGTCTGTTCGCATCGACCAGACGAAGAATGCACAGGGTGCAGAGCGCCTTGCTTACCGAAAAAAAATTCACCAGCGTCTGGCGCTGCCACGGAAGCACCCGCGCGCGGTCGCGATAGCCGCCCCACAGATCGATGACGTTGCGCCCGTCGACATTCACGCACACCGCGGCGCCGGGCTCGCCATGTGCCGCGAAATTGTGGGCAAACGCCTCGCGCACGCGCGCGAATGCCGGATCGCAGAAGCCGTCGATGGGGATGCTCATGGCATCCACACTATCACGGGCGCGGATCATGTGGATGGTGCCGGCTACAGGACTCGAACCTGTGACCCCCTGATTACAAATCAGGTGCTCTACCAGCTGAGCTAAGCCGGCACGGCGCCCGCAATACGACGCGATTGGCCGCCGCGCAACTCCTGTGCTATCGGCGGGCGGTATCCCGGATTTTCGCCATGAGCACCGATCCCGCCAGCCTGCGTGCCGCCGCCCGCGACCTCGAAAAGGAGGGCTCGATGGGAGAGGCGCTGGTTCAGGCGTGGGCTGCGTTCGATGCCGACCCCTCCGATCCGGACACGCGGACCATGCTGGCGCATCTTCTCCAGCACGTCCGCACAAACGATACGCGGGGACGGACTGAGGCCTTGCACATGCTCATTGCCGATCCGGGCATCGATCCCCGGTCGGTCGCGCTTGTCTGTTGGCAGCATCTGACAGATGAGGTCAGATTTTTCGATGATGTGAGCGAAAGCACGCTCGCCGACAAGATTGAAGATTCGGAATTCGTGCGTGAACTTCTGAAGGCCTTCTATGTGCCATCGCTTGTGGCGGAGAAGCATTTGACGGCATTGCGACGCTGGTTGCTGATGTCCGACGCATGGGCGGCCTATCCCCAGACCGTGGCGGCGATGGCCGAAACCACGCGCCTGAACCAGGGGGCATGGCTCTTCGATGCGGATGAGCGCGCACGCCTGTCCGCGTTGCACGATAGCCCCATCGCTCAGACCTATCAGCCCAGGACGAACGCTTTTCGGGCTTCGTCCGGATTTGATGCGGATGTCACCAACGCGGTAGCCGGGCAATATGAAGGCTGGCCCTATCCGGTCTGGACGCGCATCAATCGCAATCCGGCAAACCGACGCGGCAGCAGGTTTCCCTCAGGCGAGCCATTGACCTTGCCAGATGGCGCACGGATTTTGGCCGCCGGTTGCGGTACGGGCCGCGAAGCCGCGCTCGCGGCCACTACCTATCCGAATGCGCAGGTTACAGCCATCGACATCAGCGATGCGAGCCTTGCCTATGCACGCGAGCGGTGTGCAACGCTTGGGATCACCAACATCGATTTCCGCAAACATGACCTCAATCGCGTGGCCGATCTGGGAATGACCTTCGATTTCATCGTCACCAGCGGGGTTCTGCACCACCTGCCAAGCCCGGAGGCGGGGTGGGCTGCGCTGCGCGATGTGCTGAAGCCCGGCGCCCCCCTGCGCATCATGGTCTACAGCAAGGTGGCGCGGCTGAATGTGGCGGCTGGCCGTGCGTTCATCGGTGATCTGGCGCGACAGCCCGTCAATGACGATATGCTGCGGGCCGTTCGCGCGCATTTGATCGGGTTGGGGCGCATGAGTTTTCTGCGATCCTTTGATTTCTTCACGCTGGGCGGCGTGAAGGACCTCTATCTGCACGAGCACGAGGATCCATTCGATATCCGCCGTATCCAGCGCACCGTCGATGCGTTGGACATGGAATTTCTCGGCTTCGGATTTCCCGACACGGCTGCACAGCGGCGATATATGGATATGGCGCCGCACGATACGGCGTTTCGCGATTTCGATTCCTGGTCGAAATATGAACGCGCATACCCGTTCACCTATGCGGGGATGTATCGGTTCTGGTGCGCGCGCAGGGGCTGACGGCTCAGCCTATGGCAATTCGTTCGGGTGTGGTCGCGCCGCCCGAGAGGATCATGGTCATCGCCTGATCCATGGTCATGTTGGTCGGATAGAGTTTTTCCAGCGGCACAATTTCCAGATAGCCGGACGTGGGATTTGGCGCTGTTGGCACATAGACAGCCGCCAGTTCCTCCCCTGTCGCCGCATCGTGGAAGGTACGCATCAGAAAACCGATGGCGCGCAGGCCCGGATGCGGAAACTCCACCAGCACCACGCGTGAGCCGCCTTCAGGCTTCTGCTGCAGCACATTCACCAGTTTTTTGGTGGCGGAATACACCGATTGCACGACGGGAATGCGGGTTATGAGGCGTTCGAAATATTCGATGATCTTGCGGCCCACGACGCGCGAGGCGATGGCTCCAATGCTGTAGAGAAGAAGCAGCGCCACCAGCACCGCAATGATCCACTGCAACACCGGATCATTGAGCCATGGTTCCGCGGAAGGAACGCGGTCCACGATGAAGGCCAGAAGCCCGTTCGCCACGGGTTGCCCGGCATGGGAAAGCGCCGTGAGGAAGAAATCGAACACCAGCCACACCACCACCAATGGCGTGATCGCCAGAAGCCCGGCAATCAGGTTTCCCTGGAAGTTGAACTGCAGATGCTGTTTCGGCTCGTTCACGCTCATTTTCGGCGGATTCCAGAAGCCCCTTTTTCCGGCTGGGACAAAGGGGTAGACGGATTCGTGCGAAACGATAATCTCCGCGCCCCCGAAAACCCGGCCCCGGCCCGCCCATGACCCGCATCCTCATCACCAGCGCCCTGCCATATATCAATGGCGTCAAGCACTTGGGCACCCTCGCGGGCTCGATGCTGCCGGCGGATGTGTTTGGCCGTTTCAAGCGCGCCCAAGGCTTCGAGACCCTGCTTCTGTGCGCGACGGACGAACACGGCTCGCCCACCGAACTGGCTGCGCTCGACGCGGGGCAGGATGTGCGTACCTTCTGCGACGAGCAATTTGCCATCCAGAAGAAGGCATCGGACGGGTTCAATCTCTCCTGGGATCATTTCGGCCGGTCATCCTCGGCCCAGAATAGGGAGATGACGCAGCACTTCGCGCGCGTGTTGTGGAAAAACGGCCACCTCGATGTGCGTACGACCAAGCAGGTCTATTCCAATGCCGACAAGCGCTTTCTGCCCGACCGCTATGTGATCGGCACCTGCCCGCATTGCGGCTATGATCGCGCACGCGGCGACCAGTGCGAGAATTGCACGCGCGTTCTCGATCCCATCGATCTCATCAGCCCGCGCTCGGCGGTTTCCAACTCTCCGGACATCGAAATCCGCGATTCCACGCATCTGTTCCTGAAGCAGTCTAACTTCGTGCCGCAGCTGCGCGAATGGATTGATGCACATAGGGCCGAATGGCCGCCGCTCGTCTATTCCATCGCCAACAAATGGCTGGAAGAAGGCTTGCAGGACCGCGGCATCACCCGCGATTACGACTGGGGTGTGCCGGTACCCGATGACATCGCGGATGGCCAGCTCAAGGGCAAGGTCTTCTACGTCTGGTTCGATGCGCCTATTGAATATATCGGCGTGACGAAGGAATGGGCCGAAGCGAACGGCAAGGGCAACTCCTGGCGCGACTGGTGGGAAGGATCGGCCGCGAAGGACGTTCGCTATTTCGAATTCATGGGCAAGGACAACGTACCGTTCCACACGGTGGGATTTCCCGTAACCATCATGGGCGCGCGCCCACAGGAAGAATGGAAGCTGGTGGACCGGCTGAAAGGCTTCAATTGGCTGAATTATGATGGCGGCAAGTTCTCCACGTCGCAGAAGCGCGGCGTGTTCATGGATACGGCGCTCGAGCTTCTGCCTGCCGATTACTGGCGCTATTACCTGATGGCGAATTCGCCGGAGAATTCGGATTCCAACTTCACCTTCGATCATTTCGCAGCGGTGGTGAACAAGGATTTGGCGGATGTTCTCGGCAACTTCGTCAACCGCGTCACGAAATTCTGCGTCTCTCGGTTCGACGGCAAGGTGCCGGGCGAAGGCTGCTATGGTGAGGACGAGGCCGCGCTGTGCGCGGAACTGGATGCGCGTGTAAAGGCCTACACCGACTTTCTCGAGGCGCTCGAGTTTCGCAAGGCGATGGGCGAGTTGCGGGCGATCTGGGTGGCAGGGAACGAATATCTGACGCGCGCCGCGCCGTGGACGCATTTCAAGACCGACCGCGAGAAGGCGGCAGTTGGTGTGCGTATGGGGCTCAACCTCGTACATGTGTTCGGACACCTGGCCTGGCCGGTGATCCCGACGGCAGCACGCGCCATCCATGAAGCGATCCAGCCGGCGCCCGCAATCATTCCCTGGCCCGACCGTCCGATGGCTGAGGAACTGGACGAACTTGAGCACGGTCTGGTGATCAAGGCACCGGATGTGCTCTTCGCCAAGATCACCGACGAGCAGGTTGCCGCGTGGAAAGAGCGCTTCGGAGGCGCGCCATGAGCGTGCGCCGCCTGATTGCTGACGATTTCGACGCCATGCGCGCACTGCGCCTTGAAGCGTTGCGTCTGCACCCGGAAGCCTTTGCCGCCGATCTTGACGCGGAAGAGGCCGCCAGCCGCGAAGAGTGGCTACAGCGGCTTGCGAGTGCGACGACCTTCGGCGGCTTTGTTGGCGACACGCTTAGCGGCATGGCTGTCTATTCGCAGCCCGCCCGCAGGAAGATCGCGCACACGGCAAGTCTCGGTGCCATGTATGTGCGTGAAAGCGCGCGCGGCAGCGGCCTTGGCGATGCGATCATGGAGGCGGTGCTGGCGAAAGCAGCAGAAGAGGCAGAGCAGATCCAACTGACCGTGAACGCCGAAAACGCCCGCGCCATTGCCTTCTACAAGCGGCACGGTTTTTTTGAGATTGGTTGCCTGCCGCATGCGCTGTGTGTCAACGGCCGCTACTACGACGAACTGTCGATGCTGCGCACGTTTGCGCGTTAGAGACGTTCCCAGCCTTCCGGTCCAAGCGCTTCGATCGGGCGAAAGCGCGATTTGTAATCCATCTTGTCGCTGCCCCGAATCCAGTATCCGAGATAGACATATGGGAGCCCGCGTTCGCGCGCCTGCGCGATGTGATCGAGGATCATGTGCGTGCCAAGACTGCGCGCATGTTCGCCGGGATGGTAGTAGCTGTAGACCATGGAAAGGCCATCGCGCAGAACATCGGTGAGCGCGGCGGCCATCAGCGGACCCGGTTCACCACCCTCATTCTTCTGGCGGTATTCGGCGATATGCGTGTTGACAGGCGTTTCCTCCACCATGGCCACATAATCGAAGAGACCCATGTCCGACATGCCGCCCCCGGCATGACGCGCGTCGAGGTAGGTGCGCAGCAACGCAAACTGCTCACGTGTGGCTTCCGGCAGGACCTGTGAGCGCACCAGGTCGGCATTGCGGCGAAGGTTCCGCCTGTGTCCGCGCGAGATATCGAACTCATTGACCACGATGCGCACCGAGATGCAGGCCGAGCAGTTCTCGCAGGCCGGGCGGTACGCGATCATCTGGCTGCGGCGAAATCCGGAATGGGTTAGCGCCTCGTTCAGCGGCTGGGCCAGCGTTCCGGTGAGGCGGGCAAATACCTTTCGTTCCGTGCGGCCGGGCAGGTACGGGCAGGGGCCGCCGGGCGTCAGGAAAAATTGCGGCAATCTGGCGGTGCGCTGGTCTGTCACCTTTCACCCTGTATCCGGCCTTGCGCGAAAATTATGCAGTCATTTTCGCTGTTTATGCCAGTGCGGTGGCGGCAATCTTTGCAATCAAAGTTTATGGCCGGGCGGGGCGGGGGGCGCCTCGTTCAGAAGCACGATGCTGAGGCGGCGGTTGGCCGAGGCGTTCGGGTCGTCCGGCAGCAGGGGTTCGGAGCCTGCCTTGCCTTCCACGGAATAGATGCGGTCGTCCTTGACGCCGCCTTGCTCGATCATGGCGCGGGCGGCATTCGCGCGGGCGGCGGAAAGCTCCCAATTGGTGGTTCCGTCATTGGCCTCGAAACGCTGGCCATCGGTGTGACCGCTGATGGCGATGCGGTTGGGCAGGCGATCGACGATCTTGCCGATTTCAGTCAGGAGGGTCTTCGCGTAGGGCATCAGTTGCGAGGTGCCCGCCTTGAACATCGGTCGGCCATCCTGATCGACAAGCTGTATGCGCATGCCATCGGGCGTCTGATCCACAATCACCTGGCGCGAAAGCGCGGCAATGTCCGGCATGCTCTGCATCGCCTGCCGGATGGATTCCGCGGCCGCTTCGAATTGACCGTTCTGCGTGGAGGGGACCGAGCGCTGCAGGTCGTCATCGCTCTTGGTTTGCGAGGACGGATCCTGACCTTCGGCGGGCGTAGAGCCGCCGCGCTTGTTGGTGGTGTCAGATTCCTGTGTCGTGCTCGAGGGAGACGGAGGCGTATTCTTGTCGGCCACCGAAACAACGCCGCCGGCGCGCGCACCATCGGTGCCGAGAATCTTGCCGGCCAGAATGCCGCCGGAGCCCGATGATGTCTGGGAAATGCTCTGGGCCGCGAAATAGTCGGCGATGCCGCGCTTCTGTTCAGGCGTGGTGGTGTTGATGAGCCACATCAGGAGGAAGAAGGCCATCATTGCCGTGACGAAGTCGGCATAGGCCACTTTCCACGCGCCGCCGTGATGGCCGCCGTGTCCACCCTTCTTGACGCGTTTTATGATAATGGCGCCGTCCGCAGCCATGTCCCAGCCCGTTCCAAATCGTGAATCGCAGAATGCGCGCGGTGCTGTTAAGCAACCGTTTAGCGGGGTCATACACGCGCAATGCTGCGTCTCCGGCGCAACACTTTCTTAGGGAATGCATCCGCTCCCCCGATCCCCAGCCGCTGTCACTGAACCGTCAAAGAACAGTCACGCAGGCGTTACAGCCGGGCTGCATTGCTGCGCCCGCAAAGGGGGCTCCCTGGGTTAGCGCCAACGGCATTGGGCGGTTGGATAACCTCGAAATCGGCGCCTCTTCCAGTATTTGGAGGTAGTAATGAAGGGGAAAGCAGCATGGCTGGCCAGCGCCGCCGTCGTTGCATTGGTGTTCTCGTCTGCGGCTGCGCAAGCCGGTTCGAATGACCCAAAGTGGTCCGAACAGCAGGCCGGTCCGAGCAATGCAGATCTCGAAGCGCGCATCGAGGCGCTCGAAGCCGAACTGCAGAACGCAGAAATCCGTCAGGCGAAAGACCGCGACGCCTATGCGTCTGCTGCGTCCAAGCTGGATGGCTGGTGGAGCAACACCTCGATCAGCGGCCGTATGTATTTCGACATCACGAATGTCGATCATGACGTGAACGGCGTGAAGGGCACGGATAACGGTATCGGTTTCGATATCAAGCGCTTCTATTTCGGCGTCGATCACAAGTTCGACGACGTGTGGTCCGCAAACCTGACGACTGACTTCCAGTACGACAGCACCGCGAAGGTCACGCAGCTTTACATCAAGAAGGCCTATCTGCGCGCGAACATCTCGCCGGCTCTCGATGTGCGCCTGGGTTCGACCGATCTGCCGTGGGTGCCGTTTGCTGAAGGCGTCTATGGCTACCGCCACATTGAAAATACGCTGATCGACCGTACCAAGTTCGGTACCTCTGCGGACTGGGGCGTGCACGCCTCGGGCAAGTTCGGCGGCATGTTCGAATACGCCGTCGCAGTCATCAATGGTGCTGGTTACAAGGCGCCTCCGGGCTCCAACAATGCCACGCATTTCAAGTCTGTGGACGTTGAGGGCCGCCTGAGCGCAAAGGTCGATGACTTCGTGCTCGCTGTCGGGGGGTACACCGGAAAGCTTGGCAAGGACGTGCAGGGCGCGGTCACGCATCACACCGCTACGCGTTTCGACGCGCTTGCCGCCTACAAGACCAAGACGATCACGCTTGGTGTCGAATACTTCTACGGTAGCGACTGGAACAACGTGACCACCATCGCCAGCGACAAGGCTCAGGGCTGGAGCGGCTTCGCATCTTACCAGTTCGATCCGCAGTGGTCGGTCTTTGGCCGTTACGATTGGGTCCAACCGAACCAGGACACCAACAGCCCGCTGAAGGACAAGTACTTCAACGTCGGTGTTCAGTGGAGCCCGACGAAGATCGTCGATCTCTCGCTCGTGTACAAGCACGACGAAGCTGATCACGGCACGCTTGCGACTTCGAACGGCACCATCGGTGGCGCGGTTGTCGGCGGCAGCTACGACGAAGTTGGCATTTTCGGTCAGCTTCGCTGGTAACACCCGTATACGGGGATCGCGCTCCGCGCGGTCCCCGTTCTTCTTCAACTCCGAAGACCCCCTCGCATTCGCCTCTCCCGAATGCACACCCAAAGGAAGACGACGATGAAGAAACCCCTCTCCGCACTCTTTGCTGGCGTGATCGGCTTTGCGGCCGCTGTCGCGATCAGCACGAGCGCGTTTGCCGCCGATATCACCGGCGCGGGCGCGACGTTCCCCTATCCTGTCTATTCCAAGTGGGCCGCTGCCTATAAGGCCGCCACGGGCACGGGCCTCAACTATCAGTCCATTGGTTCGGGCGGCGGTATTGCCCAGATCAAGGCGAAGACCGTGACGTTCGGTGCGTCCGACGCGCCGCTCTCCGGTTCCGATCTCTCCAGCATCGGCCTTCTGCAGTGGCCGATGGTGATGGGCGGCATCGTGCCTGTCGTGAACCTGCCGGGCATCAAGCCGGGCCAGCTCACGCTCGATGGCAACACGATTGCCGACATCTACATGGGCAAGATCACAAAGTGGAATGACCCGAAGATTGCCGCGCTGAACGCCGGCGTGAAGCTTCCGAACATGGCGATCCTCGTTGTTCACCGCTCGGACGGTTCCGGCACGACCTACAACTTTACCTACTACCTCTCGGACGTTTCGGCCGAGTGGAAGAAGAACGTTGGCGTTGAAAAGTCGGTTGAATGGCCAGTCGGCGTTGGCGCGAAGGGCAATGAAGGCGTAGCCGGTAACGTCGGCCAGACGATCGGTTCGATCGGCTATGTCGAATACGCCTATGCCACGCAGAACAAGCTTGCCTACACCAAGATGAAGAACAAGGCCGGCAAGGTCGTCTCTCCGACGTCTGAAGCCTTCGCCGCTGCAGCCGCCAATGCCGACTGGAACAGCCAGCCGGGCTACGGCGTGATCCTCGCCAACCAGCCGGGTGACACCAGCTGGCCGATGACCGTCGCCACCTTCATCCTCATGTACAAGAACCCGGCGAATGCCGCCGCCAGCGCCGACGCGCTGAAGTTCTTCAAGTGGTGTTTCGAGAAGGGCGACAAGATGGCTCTGGATCTGGACTACATCCCGATGCCGGAAAACGTCGTCAAGCAGATCGAAGCCTCCTGGAAGGGCATTTCCGGTTCCGGAATGTAAAAGTCCCCTTGGCGATCACGCGCATGCTTGCTCCCCGCGCGTGATTCTCAGCCGAAACGGGCGGAAGGCCATCCGGTCTTCCGCCCCTTTTCTATGGATTGAAGGGCTTTTGGGCGCGGGCTTGGCGCCGCAAGGCGATTTATGCTCCCTTCGGGCGCCAATGGTCCGGAGAGTTCCATGAATGTTTTCCATCGTGCGGCCGCTATCCTCGCGGCATGCTTTCTTGTTGCCAGTGCCGCCACGGCGGGCACCATCTCGGGCGCAGGTGCGTCCTTTCCTTATCCCGTCTATGCGAAGTGGGCGTCTGGCTTCCAAGCCAAGACAGGCAACAACCTGAACTATCAATCCATCGGTTCGGGTGGTGGTATTGCGCAGATCAAAGCGGGCACTGTGACGTTTGGCGCTTCGGACATGCCGCTACTGCCGGCAGATCTCGGAAAATCCAATCTCGTGCAATTCCCGACCGTCATTGGTGGAATCGTGCCGGTCATCAACCTGGCCGGCGTTGGCAATAACAGGCTTGTGCTGAACGGCGCCGTCCTTGCCGACATTTTTGCCGGAAAGATATCGCGCTGGGACGATCAGCGTATCGCTGCGCTGAATCGTGGCATGAAGCTGCCACATCAGGCGATTGCCGTCGTCCATCGCTCTGATGGTTCGGGCACAACATTTGTTTTCACATCCTTCCTCGCGCAGAAAAGCAAGTTCTGGCATGACGAAATTGGCGCCAGCACGGCGGTGGAATGGCCTGTGGGGCTGGGCGCGAAAGGCAATGAAGGGATTGCCAGCTATGTGTCAAAGACAGCGGGCTCCATCGGCTATGTTGAGTTCGCCTATGCGGAGCAGAACAAGCTGAACTGCGTGCGCCTCTACAATCGCGCAGGCAAGGCTGTCACGGCGAGCGCCGCAACTTTCAAGTCCGCGGCATCCGGCGCGGATTGGGCGAAGGCGTCGACAAAGCAGTTCTATGTCCTGCTTGTTGACCAGCCGGGCGACGCGTCCTGGCCGATAACGGCAACGACATACATCCTGATGAACCGGCGCCCACGCGATACCGGCGCATCATCGCTTGCTCTGCAGTTCTTCAGATGGTCGTACGCCAACGGCGATGAAATGGCGGCCGCGCTGGGCTATGTGCCGCTGCCCGACAACGCGGTGACGGCCATCGAGGCAAGCTGGAAGCAGATTGCCGGTGTAAAGTAAGCGCAAAGGATAGAAGACCATGGCACGCGTTGCATTCCTCGGTCTTGGGGTGATGGGATATCCAATGGCGGGGCACCTTCTGAAGAAGGGGCACGAGGTAACCGTTTACAACCGCACCACCGCGAAGGCCGATGCCTGGGTGGCCGAATATGGTGGCAAGCGCGCAAAGATCCCTGCCGAAGCGGCAGCGGGTGCGGAGATTGTGTTTGCCTGTGTGGGCCGCGATGACGATGTGCGCGAAGTCGCGACCGGCCGTCACGGCGCCTTCGTGACGATGAGCAAAGGTTCGATCTTCGTTGATCACACCACCGCATCCGCCGCGCTCGCACGCGAGCTTGCGGAAGAAGCGCACAAGCGCAGCCTCGGTTTCGTCGATGCGCCGGTCTCCGGAGGCGAACAGGGCGCGAAGAACGGCGCGCTCACCATCATGTGCGGTGGCGCCGAGGCGGATTATGCGCGCGCCGAACCGGCAATGTCGGCATATGCGCGCCAGTGCATGCGGCTTGGTCCTGCCGGTTCAGGCCAACTCACAAAGATGGTCAATCAGATTTGCATAGCCGGCCTGGTGCAGGCGCTCTCCGAGGGCCTCAGCTTCGCCCGTGCGGCGGGCCTCGATGCGGAGAAGGTCGTCGAAGTCATCTCCAAGGGGGCCGCGCAATCCTGGCAGATGGAGAATCGGCACAAAACCATGCTGGCCAATCATTTCGAACATGGATTTGCGGTGGAGTGGATGCGCAAGGATCTGGGCATCTGCCTGGATGAAGCGCGCCGCAATGGCACATCGTTGCCGGTAACGTCATTGGTCGATCAATTCTATGCGGAAGTGGAGCAGATGGGCGGCAGGCGATGGGATACATCCAGCCTGTATGCGCGGCTCGAATCGCATAAAACCGCGCGCTCATGAGCGATCCGGCAAAGTCTTACCATCACGGCGATCTGCGGAATGCGCTGCACCGGGCCGCGCAGGAAATCCTGGAGCAGGAAGGATTGGCTGCTCTCAGCCTGCGCGCGGTTGCACGTCGCGCAGGTGTCAGCCATGCCGCACCGTATCGCCACTATGAAAGCCATGAGGCGCTGTTGGTGGAATTGGCGCGCGAAGGCTTCGAGGAATTGCGCGCCCGCGTCGCCACCGCTGCCAGCAGTCCCGGCACGCAGATGGATCGCATCACCATGATCGGCGCGGGCTACATGCGGTTTGTCGCAAGCAAGCCGGGCCTTACGCGCCTGATGTTCAGCGCACAGCTCCCCAATCGGGATTCCCACGAGGAATTGACGGCAGGCGCGGACGCCGTGGGAGCCGAAATCGGGCGGGCGCTTGGTGACATGGCGCTTGGCTTCGCCGTCTGGTCCGCTGTGCATGGGCTCGCCATGCTCAGTCTGGAAAACGTGATTGATCTGGGACAGCGGCGCGCGGGACTGCATGTGCTGCCCTCGCGCGCCGAAATCGTCCTGCGCAGCCTGTTCACAGTGCCGCGCGGGTAGCTGTGACCAAAATCAGCGGTGCATCAGCAAAGAGCGCTGCTGAATGCGAAAAAGCTCCATTTGCGTGTCCCGCTGGCGTGCCCGCTCCCAGGCAGATTTCGTTCCGCACGTCTCCTTCGAGATGAGTGTGCCATTGTGGTAGAGGTTTCGGCACGAAACCGAACTCGGATTTTTCGTGTCGGACGCGGAATAGTTCTGATAGTCCGCGGCATTCGCGACGGTTGTCCAAAACAAGCCAATACCAGCAAATGCAGCGATTGCGATTTTGCGCATGTGTTCAATTTCCTCCTGCTAACCAAGTGCAGTCTTGTCGTTATGGTGCCATTGGCGCAAGGCGCGCGAGTTCACGAGCGCGCGAGGTTGCGCGCACAGACGCGTGAAAGGAAATTTCAGGCGGACTTGAGGATCTTCGCGGCGTCTCGGGCGAAATAGGTCAAGACGCCGCTGGCGCCAGCGCGTTTGAAAGCCAGCAGGCTCTCCAGCATCACGCGCTCCCGTTCCATCCAGCCCCGCTCGATGGCCGCAATCAGCATCGAATATTCGCCGGATACCTGATAGGCGAAGGTTGGCATGAAGAAGGTGTCCTTCACGCGGCGCACCAGGTCGAGATAGGGCATGCCCGGCTTGACCATCACCATGTCCGCGCCTTCCGCTATGTCGAGCGCTACTTCGCGCAGCGCTTCATCGCCATTGGCCGGGTCCATCTGATAAGTGCGTTTGTCGCCGGTCAGCGCTTTGGCCGAGCCGACCGCATCGCGGAATGGCCCATAAAATGCGCTCGCGTACTTGGCGGCATAGGCCATGATGAGCGTGTTCTTGAACCCCGCACCCTCCAGCGCGGTACGGATCGCGCCAACACGGCCATCCATCATGTCGGAGGGCGCGATGACGTCGCATCCGGCTTCTGCCTGCACCAGCGCCTGACGGACGAGAAGCTCAAGTGTCTCGTCATTGGCGACATAATTGTCGATCAGAACGCCGTCATGCCCATGGCTTGTATAGGGATCGAGCGCGACATCGCACATCACGCCGATCTCCGGCACCGTGCGCTTGATCTCGCGAACCGCGCGGCAAACGATATTGGATGGGTTCACAGCTTCCTTGCCGTCAGGGGTCTTCAGCGACGGATTCGTGTATGGAAAAAGCGCGATGGCGGGAATGCCCAGCTTCATCGCTTCTTCGGCGGCGCCGGGAACAAGGTCCACGGACAGACGTTCCACGCCGGGCATCGATGCGATCGGCTCGCGACGGTTTTGCCCGTCGATGACGAATAGCGGCCAAATGAAATCGGCGGGCGAGAGCGTGGATTCCGCAACCATGCGGCGCGTCCAATCGTGGCGGCGCAGACGGCGCATGCGCGTGGCGGGAAAGGCGGGCGAGGGTGTCATGGCTGTGGCCGTTTTGTTCCGCTTTGCGGTGTAGCCCATACGCCCCAGGCCCGCCAAGCACCAGCCCTTTGCAAGCCCTCAGCGGGGGCGCTAAGACGGCCTCGCGCCAGCACGAAAGAACCCAAATGGATTTCGAACTCAACGAAGACCAGCGCGCCGTCGAGGATGCCGCCCGCCGCTTTGCCGCCGACAGGCTTGCGCCCTTCGCAGCGGAATGGGACGCGACCGAATTCTTCCCGGTAGACACGATGCGTGAGGCCGCCGAACTGGGGTTCGCAAGCATCTATGTCAAATCCGATGTCGGCGGTTCGGAAATGTCGCGCCTTGATGCGGCGATCATTTTCGAAGAGCTTTCGGCGGGCTGCACCGCCACCGCCGCATTTCTTTCCATTCACAATATGGCGTCGTGGATTATCGATCGCTTTGGCAACACGGAACAGCGCGCGCGCTTCCTGCCGAAGATGACCACGATGGAAAGGATTGCGAGCTACTGCCTGACCGAGCCGGGATCGGGCTCCGATGCCGCCAGCCTGAAAACTCGTGCAGTGAAAGACGGCGACCATTATGTGCTCAACGGATCGAAGGCATTCATCTCCGGCGCCGGGATTTCGGATGTGTATGTCTGCATGGTGCGGACGGGCGAGGACGGACCAAAGGGCGTTTCCTGCCTTGTGGTGGAAAAGGGCACGCCTGGCCTTTCCTTCGGCAAGAAGGAACGGAAGATGGGCTGGAATAGCCAGCCCACGGCGCAGGTGATCTTTGAGGACTGCCGCGTGCCGGTTGCCAATCGCATCGGTGCGGAGGGCGAGGGCTTCCGTATCGCGATGATGGGGCTGGATGGCGGGCGCATTAATATCGGCGCCTGTTCCGTCGGCACTGCGCGCGCCGCGTTGGAAGAGTCCAAAGCCTATGTCGCCGAACGCAAACAGTTCGGCCGCGCCATCGCAGACTTCCAGGCAACGCAGTTCAAGCTCGCCGATATGGCAACAGAACTTGAAGCGTCGCGCCTGATGATACGTGGCGCGGCGGACGCGCTGGACAAGAAAGACCCGCGCGCCACCATGAAATGCGCCATGGCCAAGCGCTTTGCATCCGACATGGGCTTCAAGATTGCCAATGATGCCCTGCAACTGCACGGCGGCTACGGCTATCTGAAAGACTTCCCGGCCGAGCGGCATGTGCGTGATCTGCGCGTACATCAGATATTGGAAGGCACCAACGAGATCATGCGGGTGATCGTGGCGCGCGAGATGTTCCGGCAATGAGCGAGGATGCCGAAGTTCTTTTCGAGCAGCGTGGGTTTGTGGGACTTATCACCCTCAATCACCCCAAGGCGCTGAATGCGCTCACACATGGCATGGCCTTGGCGATGACGGCGCAGCTGAAAGCGTGGCGCGACGATGACTCTATAGGCTGCGTGGTTGTGCGCGGAGCAGGAGAGAAAGCCTTCTGCGCGGGCGGCGATATCCGCGCGCTCTACGAGTCCGGGAAGGCGGGCACGTCCTATGCGCTCGATTTCTATCGCGACGAATACATTCTGAATGCCCTGATCAAGCACTATCCGAAGGCATACATCGCGCTCATCAACGGCGTTGTGATGGGCGGCGGCGTTGGCGTGTCGGTGCACGGCAGTCATCGCATCGCGTCCGAGATCATCACCTTCGCCATGCCGGAAACGGGCATCGGTCTTTTCCCCGATGTTGGTGGCACGTATTTCTTGCCGCGTATGAAAGGTGAGATCGGCATGTATCTGGCGCTCACCGGCGCGCGGCTGAAAACCGCCGATGCCATCTATGCCGGCTTCGCGACCGATTGCGTGCCGATGGCAAGATGGGACGATTTGATCGCGCAGCTTTCCAAAACACCTGATCCGCAATTGGTGCTTGCCGGTCTCGCCGAGCCAGCGCCCGAGCCGCCGCTGGCCGCAATTGCCGACACCGTGCAGCGGCTGTTCAGCGGGAACAGCATCGATGCAATCCTTGCGGCGCTCGATGCTGATGCCAGCCCGTTCGCACGCGACGCATTTGCCGTCATCGCAACCAAATCGCCGACAAGCCTGAAGGTCGCCTATCGCCAGTTGCGTGAGGGTGCCAAGATGGGCTTTGACGATTGCATGAAGCTGGAATACCGGCTCGTGCATCGCGTCGTTGCAGGGCACGATTTCTACGAAGGCGTGCGCGCCACCATCATCGACAAGGATGGCGCGCCGAAATGGAAACCGGCCTCGCTGGCAGATGTGTCTGATGCGGATATCGATGACTATTTCGCGCCGCTGGAGAATGAACTCGAACTGTCCAAATAAACGCCGTCATCGCCCGCTTCGTGCTGGCGACCCATTTTCACATGGATTACCCGGACGAGCCGGGTGATGACGAAGGGAGGAACGGAAATGTCAGTGATCGCTTTTATCGGTGTCGGTAATATGGGCGGACCGATGGCGAAGAATCTTCTGAAGGCCGGGCACACAGTGCGCGCCTTTGATCTCTCCGCCGATCTGCTGGCAAACGTCGCTAGCGCGGGCGCCGCGAAAGCTGCGAGCGTGAAGGACGCCGTAACTGGTGCCGACGTAGTGGTGAGCATGCTGCCCGCTGGAACGCATGTGCGCGGTGTTTATCTCGGCGATGACGGCGTGCTCGCGAATGCGCGCAAGGATGCGCTGCTGATCGACTCTTCCACCATCGACATCGATTCCGCGCGCGCCGTGCATACGGCGGCGGAGAAGGCGGGCTTTGCATTTCTTGATGCGCCCGTGTCTGGCGGCGTCGGCGGCGCCGAGGCGGGCACGCTCACGTTTATGTGCGGAGGTTCCGACGCTACCTTTGCCAAGGCGCAGCCAATTCTCGAGAAGATGGGCAAGAAGGTCGTGCTCGCAGGCGGCGCCGGCGCAGGGCAGGCGGCCAAGATTTGCAACAACATGCTGCTTGCGATTTCCATGATCGGCACCTGCGAAGCGTTTGCGCTGGGCGAAAAGCTCGGCCTCGATCCCCAGAAGCTGTTCGACATCGCCTCCACATCGTCCGGCCAGTGCTGGTCGCTGACGACATATTGTCCCGTTCCGGGACCGGTTCCCACTTCCCCCGCGAACCGGGAATATGCAGGCGGCTTCGCCACGGCGCTGATGCTGAAAGATCTGAAATTGGCGCAATCTGCGGCTCAGGGAGCTGGCGCGGTGACGCCTTTGGGCGCCGAAGCGGCGCAGCTTTACGCTTTGTTTGCCGCGAATGGACATGCGTCGCTCGATTTCTCGGCAATCATCCGCATGTTACGCGGAGAAGTTTAGTCGAATTTACCGCCTCTTAAGCCGCCATCATTACCCTGTGATCAAATAAAACAGGTGGGCTCCCGGAAAACCGGGAGGGAAGATGATGACGGCGTTGGCCAAGCAGGAGGCCGCGACTGCGCTTGCGTACGCAGTCCCGGCAGCAAAGCACTATATGGAGACACTCGCCCTAGTGGAGAGGCTGCATCGACAGCTCCTCGACGTGATCAAGGACGAGTTGGACCGAAAGGACGAACGTGAGATCAATAGCGTTCAGGCGCTGTTGCTCTTCAACGTCGGCGACCAGGAATTGACGGCGGGCGAACTTCGCACGCGCGGCCACTATCTGGGCTCGAACGTGTCCTACAATCTCAAGAAGCTGGTGGAATCCGGTTATATCCATCACGAGCGCTCGGAAGTTGACCGCCGCTCGGTGCTGGTGCGCCTCACGCGCAAGGGTGAAGCCGTGCGCGACATGCTGCGCGAGATGTTCAGCAGGCATCTGGCCTCGCTCGAGCCTGTCGGCAATGTCGGCGGGCCGGAGCTGGAACAGATGAATGCGCATCTGCGCCGCATCGAACGCTTCTGGATCGATCAGGTCAGGTTCCGCCTGTAAGGAAGTGGCCGACTCGTGGCAGAACCGTCTCCTGCGCGACGCAGGAGGCGGTTACGGTTTCCATTCGCAGGCACGTCTATCATCACGGCCGGTTTTACGCCGCCCTGCTGGCCGGGGCGGCGCTTTACGCCGTCACGCCGCAATTGTCTGCGGCGCTGCGCTGGGTCGCCGCTGGTGATCTGTTCTTTTTCACCTATCTGGTGCTGGCGGCATTTGTCATTGCCCGCATTTCCGCCAGCCAACTATGTGATCGAGCAGCCTACGAGGACGAGGGCGTCTTCATTGTGCTGGTGCTGTGCATTGGGGTTATTGCCATTGTAAGCGTGGGCCTGATCACTGTTCTGAACCGCATGCATGGCATCGATATCTATTCGCTTGTGCTCGCCATCGCCTGTGCGCCGCTGGGTTGGCTCATGCTCCATGTGATCGCGGCGTTCCACTATGCCAATCTCTTCTATCGCCGTGCGGGCCCCGATCCTGGCTATCGCGGTGGCCTCAATTTTCCGGAAACCGAACAGCCCGGCGTGTGGGAGTTTCTCTACTATGCACTGACCATCGGAATGACGGCCCAAACGTCTGATGTCGCAGTGTGTTCGACGCAGATGCGCCGCGCCACCATGGGGCATAGCGTGGTGTCCTTCTTTTTCAACACCGCCATCATTGCCATGGCCGTGAACGCGGTCATCGCCACCGCATCCTGAATCGTCCTCCCGGCGCAGTTGACAGCTAGGTGTTGCACCTATATTTAACTACTAAGATAAATAACTAATGAGTTAAACACGTGCCGCCGGACCACCTCAGCCAAACCTTTGCCGCGCTCGCGGATCCTACGCGCAGGGCGATCCTGGCGCGGCTGGTGCTGGGCGAGACCTCCGTGCAGGAACTTGCCGCGCCCTTCGACATGAGCCTTCCGGCAGTTTCGAAACACCTGAAGGTTCTGGAGCGCGCGGGGCTGATCTCGCGCGGGCGGGAGGCGCAGTGGCGGCCCTGCAAACTCGAACCCAAGGCGCTGAAGCCCGTGGATGGCTGGCTCGAGGCATACCGCGAGCTTTGGGAAGAGCGCCTCGACCGCCTCGAAGACTATCTGAAGGTGCTGCAGGCCAAAAAGTCGAAGGGGAAGAGACGTGGCAGACGCAACTGAACTGGATGCCCGCTCGATCGTGACGACGCGGCTGATCGATGCGCCGCGCGATCTGGTGTTCGAGGCCTTCACCGATCCCAAGCATTTGTCGCAGTGGTGGGGGCCGGATGGCTTCACCACCACGACGTCACGCTTTGAGTTTCGGCCCGGTGGCGTGTGGCGCTTCGTGATGCACGGTCCCGATGGCCGCGATTATGAAAATCGCGTGCAGTTCGAAGAGATCGTGCCTCCCGAACGCATTGCCATCTGGCACGATGACGGAAAAGACAACCCGGAAATCCGTTTTCACAACACCATCACGTTGGAGGACACGGGCGGAAAAACGCAACTCACCATGCGCGGCGTGTTCGCCACTGCCCAAGAGCGCGAGCGCGTTGCCCGCGAAAAGGGTGCGGTGGAAGGTGGACAGCAGACCGTCGCGCGCCTGGCCGCCTATGTCGCTCAACTTGCAAGGAAGAAAGGCTGATCCATGTCAGAGGATCTCGAATTCATCGTCAACCGCACCGTCGATACACCACGCGACTTGGTTTGGGAGGTCTATTCGAAGGCCGAACATCTGGCCAAATGGTGGGGTCCGGCGGGCTTCGACTGGATTTCCTGCACGCTCGATTTCAGGCCGGGTGGCCACTTCCACTACGGCATGCGCGCACCGAACGGCGATGAGATGTGGGGCCGCTTCGACTATCTCGAGATCAAGGCGCCGGAACTGATGGTGTTCACCAATTCCTTCTCCGATGCGCAGGGCAACATCGCGCGCGCGCCGTTTGCGGCCATCTCCAATGACTGGCCGCTGAAGATTCTGAATCACGTCAGTTTCAGCGAGACGAATGGGCGCACGACGATCACATCGCGTGGAAAGCCCGTGGACGCGACGCCTGCCGAACGTGCCCGCTTCAAGGCCATGCATCCTTCGATGCAGCAGGGTTTCAAGGGCACATTCGACAAGCTCGAAGCCTATCTGGGCGAAATCCGCAAGGCGTAGGGATCAGTTGCTATAGGATCAGGCGCAGAGGGCATCCAGATCGGCGCGCAGCGCATCAGGAGAGGCGTGCGTTACGCGCGTTTCCACCATTGCATGTGTTTTCTTCCAGATGGGCGCGGCTTTCGCCAGAACGGCTCGCCCTTCGGAGGTGAGCGTCAGAAGGCGGGCGCGTTTATCCTTCCTGTCCACGATGATCTTCACCAGGCCCCGCCGCTCAAGCGGCTTCAGATTGGCGGTCAGTGTGGTCCGGTCCATGCCCAGAATGCTGGAGACGTTCGCATAGGTTTGCGGCTCCGAGCGCGCCATCGTCATCAGCAGAGAGAATTGTCCGCTGGTGATACCAACGGGGCGCAGCGCATCGTCAAAGATGCGCGCGAGCGCACGTGCCGCGCGCTGCGTGCCAAGACACAGGCACGTCTCGCGAACGTGATGGGCGAATGCCACGGACGGCGCTTCGGGCTTTGACATACCGGCAATAATGTTGATATCAACGAAATAGTCAAGAAAGCGCGTGGGATGGTTGTAGACGAGGCGAAAGAGCAGGGCGATCAGGCGTCGATACCGCGTTCAATCCTTGCGGTGCTGGCAGGTCTTGCAATCGTGGTGGCTTTGTCGGTCGGGACTGATGCGGTTCTCGAAGCCACGGTCCTTCCCCAGATGGCCAGCGCCGACCCGCCCGACACCCAGTTGTTCATTGCGCTTTGCTACAGGACAGCCATCACCGTCTTCGCGGGATTTGTCACGGCACGTCTCGCTCCTGCCAAATCTATGCTGCATGGCGTGATACTGGGGATTGTCGGCACGCTGCTGGGTGCGCTTGGCGCGGTGGCGATGTGGAACATCGGGCATCACTGGTACCCGATCCTGCTGGCCGTTCTTGCTCTGCCAAGCTGCTGGCTTGGCGCAAAACTCGCCCCCGCGCGTTAGTGCAAAAGGAGACACACCATGCCCGTAAATCCCTACCTGAATTTCGATGGCACCTGCGAGGAAGCCTTCAGACTTTATGAAAAGGCGTTGGGTGGCAGGATCGATATGATGCTGCCGTTCGCGATGGAACCGGGAACGTCCTCGGTTCCCGAGAGCTGGCGCGGCAAGATCATGCATGCCGCCATGACAATTGGCGACACCGCACTGATGGGATCGGATGGACAGCAAGGCGGTTACACCAAGCCGCAAGGATTCTCCGTTTCTTTCATTGCCGCCTCGGTGGAGCAGGCGGAAAGCGCCTTCAAGGCTCTGAGCGAAGGTGGCGATGTGCGCATGCCGATGGCCGAAACTTTCTTTTCCAAGCGGTTTGGCATGGTCACGGATCGCTTCGGCATTCCGTGGATGATCAATTTTCCGGCGCAATAGGTCCACGCCATGAAACCCGCATTCAAGGGCTTTTTGTTGGGTGCGAGCCTGGCGGTTCTTGGCGATCTGCCCCATGCGCACAGCGCCGCGAATATTGTGCCGGTGAAGACCGAAGTGCCTGCTGGCGCCTATACTCTCGACAAGGCGCACGCCAGCATCACCTTCAAGGTGAACCACATTGGATTTTCCAATTACACCGCGCATTTCAGCAATTTCGATGCGACGCTTAAGCTCCACCCCAAGGAGCCTTCCGCCTCCAAAATCACGGCCACGGTAGATGTTCGCTCGCTTGTGCTGAACACACCGCCTACCGGTTTCCTGGAACAGGTGCTGGGCAGGGAGTTCTTTGAGGCCGACAAATTCCCGACAATGAAATTTGTTTCCACCCGCGTCGTGATGACCGCGCCCAACACGGCCGACATCACCGGCAACCTCACGCTCCATGGCGTGACCAAGCCAGTCGTTCTACATGCCGTCTTCAATGGTGGCTGGGCCGGTTTCGAAATGGATCCGCATGCGCGCGCCGGCTTTTCCGCATCTGGATTCATCAAGCGTTCTGAATTTGGTATGACCAATGGCCTGCCTCCGCCGGGTACCAGTATGGGTGTGGGCGACCGGGTGGATATCGCCATCGAAACGGAATTCACCGGCCCTGCCTGGCACAAGCCCGCGGCTCCGAAGGAGAAAAAACGTTGAGCCTCCATCTCTATTATCATCCGCTGTCGTCATTCTGCTGGAAGGCGGAGATCGCGCTTTACGAGAACGGCACGGCCTTCGTGCCGCACATCGTGAACCTGATGGACGAAGGTGAGCGCAATGCCTTCTATGAGATGTGGCCGATTGGCAAATTCCCGGTTCTGCGTGACGACAGGGATGATCGGATCATTCCGGAATCCAGCATCATCATCGAGTATCTGGATCAGCATTATCCCGGAGCGACGAAATTCATCCCGTCCGATCCCGATGCCGCCCGGCAGATGCGCATGCGCGACCGCTTCTATGATCTCTATTTGCAGTTGCCGATGCAGAAGATCACGGCTGACAAGATGCGGCCCGAAGGCATGCATGACCCCATGGGCGTGGCAGACGCGCGTCGCGCCATCGAAACCGCCTACCGCATGGTGGAAGAAGACTTGGCCGGCAAGACCTGGGCCATGGGCGATGCCTTCACCATGGCGGATTGTGCGGCGCTTCCGGCGCTCTATTACGCCGATTTCCGCGTGCCTATGGAAGGACGATTTCCAAATGCACAGAAATATCTGGAACGGTTGAAGGCCCGCCCATCAATCGCCCGCACATTGAAGGAAGCCGAGCCATACCTTCATATGGTGCCCCGCTGAATCGGCAATCCAGACCACTCATGCCCGAACCCATCGTCTCGATATCCGGTCTGACGAAGACCTATGCTTCGGGCCATCAGGCCCTGAAGCGTATCGACCTTGAAATCAACCGCGGCGAGATCTTCGCCCTGCTGGGCCCCAATGGGGCCGGCAAGACGACGCTCATTTCCATCGTCTGCGGGATCGTGACGCCGTCCAGCGGCGCCATCACTGCCGATGGTCACGATGTCCTGAGCGACTATCGCGATGCACGCATGAAGATCGGTCTGGTTCCGCAGGAACTGCACACCGATATGTGGGAAACGGTGTGGGCCACGGTGAATTTCAGCCGTGGCCTCTTCGCGCGCGCACCTGATCCGGCCTATGTCGAGAAGATACTCAAAGACCTTTCGCTCTGGGAAAAGCGCAAGGACACGATCAACACGCTGTCAGGCGGCATGAAGCGTCGTGTCATGATCGCCAAGGCGCTCAGTCATGAGCCGCGTATCCTGTTTCTTGATGAGCCGACTGCTGGTGTGGACGTGGAATTGCGCCGCGACATGTGGAATCTCGTGCGCGCATTGCGCCAGAGCGGCGTGACCATCATTCTTACCACCCACTATATCGACGAAGCCGAGGAGATGGCCGACCGCATCGGTGTCATCAACAAGGGTGAGCTGATCCTCGTGGAAGAGAAAGCCGCCTTGATGAAAAAGCTGGGCAAGAAGCGGCTCACGCTTCAGTTGCAGGAGAGAATGGAAGCGGTTCCGCCCGAGCTGGCCGATTGGAATCTGGCATTGAAAGCGGATGGTCTGGAGCTTGAGTACAGTTTCGATTCCAACTCGGAGAACACTGGCATTCCGGCGCTGTTGCGCCGCCTGTTGGAACTTGGCATCGGCTATCGTGACTTGAACACGCAGCAAAGCTCTCTGGAAGATATTTTCGTCAGCCTCGTCAGCGGGCAGAGGGGGCAGTCATGAGCGCGCCCGCTTTCAACCGCCACGCTGTCTGGGCCATCTATCGCTTCGAAATATCGCGTGCCCTGCGCACGATCTGGCAGAGCCTTGCGACACCCGCCATTACCACGTCACTCTATTTCGTGGTTTTCGGCGCAGCCATCGGCTCGCGCATGACCAGCGTGGACGGGGTTTCCTATGGTGCGTTCATCGTGCCTGGGTTAATCATGCTGTCGCTGTTCACCGAGAGCATTTTCAATGCCTCATTCGGTATCTATTTCCCCAAATTTACCGGCACGATCTATGAACTTCTGTCCGCGCCGGTGTCCGCAATGGAAACAGTGCTGGCCTATGTTGGTGCGGCGGCCACGAAATCGGTGGTACTGGGTCTGGTGATTCTGCTGGTGGCCTCGTTCTTTGTGCCCATTCGTGTCGAGCACCCTTTTGCGATGGTCGCGTTGCTCATTCTGGTGGCCGCCACTTTCAGCCTTTTTGGCTTCATTATTGGCGTGCTCGCCAACAGTTTCGAGCAGATACAGATCATCCCAATGCTGGTGGTGACGCCGCTCACGTTTCTTGGTGGAGCCTTCTATTCCATTTCCATGCTGCCGCCGGGCTGGCGCACCGTCACGCTGTTCAACCCGGTTGTCTATCTCATCAGCGGATTCCGTTGGAGCTTCTACGGAACGTCGGATGTCGGCATCGGGTTCAGCCTCGGCGCAACGCTGGGCTTCTTTGTACTTTGCCTCGGTATCGTGATCTGGATCTTCAAGACAGGGTATCGTCTCAAGACTTGACGCAACGGCGGCTTGACCGGTCCCCGCAAATTTCCACTCGCGCGCGCAATTCGGCTCCCGCATAATATCCCGGACAACTATTCGGGAAGCGTACCATGGGCCTGTCCGATACCGCCGAACTCGGCTTCAATCCGGATGCTTTGCGCGCGAAATACCGCGCCGAGCGCGACAAGCGTTTGCGCGAGCAGGGAAACGAACAATATCGCGAGATGAAGGGCCAGTTTGCCCACTATCTCGAAGATCCCTATGTAAAGCCGGGCTTCGCACGAGCGCCGCTCACCGATGAAGTGGAAGTCGTGGTTGTGGGTGGCGGTTTCGGCGGCCTGCTCGCGGGCGCGCGGCTGCGCGAAGCAGGCATTGACGACATTCGCATCATTGAGAAGGGCGGAGACTTCGGCGGCACCTGGTACTGGAACCGCTATCCAGGCGCGGCCTGCGATATCGAGTCCTACGTGTATCTGCCCTTGCTCGAAGAGATTGGCTACATGCCGGTCGAAAAGTACTCGCGCGCACCGGAAATTCTTCAACATTCGCGCGCGATTGGCGAACATTTCGATCTCTATCGCAACGCCTGCTTCCAGACCGAAGTGACGGAGATGCGCTGGGATGAAGCCACCTCGCGCTGGACCGTGAAAACCAACCGCGGCGATGCCATGAAGGCGCGCTTCGTGGTGATGGCAAACGGACCGCTTCATCGGCCCAAGCTGCCCGGTATCGAAGGGGTGGATAGTTTCAAGGGACATTCGTTCCACACCAGCCGATGGGATTACGACTACACCGGCGGCGATTCCAATGGCGGCCTTACCAAGTTAAAAGACAAGCGCATTGGCATCATCGGTACCGGCGCTACCGCTGTGCAATGCGTGCCGCATCTGGGCCAGTGGGCAAAGGAGCTTTACGTGTTCCAGCGCACGCCGTCGTCCATCGATGTGCGCAACAACCGTCCCACCGATCCGCAGTGGGTGCGCAGCCTCGAGCCCGGCTGGCAGCAGAAGCGCATGGACAATTTCAATGTTCTGGTTTCCGGAGGCTTCCAGGAGGAGGACCTCGTCAATGACGGCTGGACAGACATCATCGGCAATATCCTGTTTCTGGCGCGCAAACAGCAGGAAGCTGGCGGCGAAGCCAGGAACCCGATGGAGCTGATGCAGCTCGCCGACTACAAGAAGATGGAACAGATCCGGGCGCGCGTGGATTCGATCATTGCGGACGCAAATACGGCAGAAGCGCTGAAGCCGTATTACAACCAGTTCTGCAAGCGTCCCTGTTTCCACGATGAATATCTGCAGACCTTCAACCGTCCGAACGTCACGCTGGTCGATACGGGCGGGCAGGGTGTGGAGCGCATCACCGAGCACGGTATTGTGGCCAACGGCAAGGAATATGAAATCGACTGCCTGATTTACGCCACGGGTTTTGAAGTCGGCACCAGCTACACGCGCCGCTCAGGCTATGAGCTCTATGGCAAGGGCGGAAACTCACTCACCCAGAAGTGGGACGATGGCGTGGAGACGCTGCACGGCATGCATGCGCGGGGCTTTCCGAATGTGTTCATCATGAGCAATGCGCAAGCCGGCTTTACCGCAAACTATCCGCATATGCTCAATGAGCAGAGCAAGCACCTGTCCTATATCATCCGTGAATGCGCGAACCGTCAGGTCCGCACGGTGGAAGCATCGGAGCAGGCGGAGAAGGAATGGGTGCAGACCATCATCTCGCTCGCGGTGATGCGTCAGCGATTCCTCGAAGAGTGCACGCCGGGCTACTACAACAATGAAGGCAAGCCTTCCGAACGCGCCTCGCAGAACGGCCCCTATGGCGCGGGGCCCATCGCCTTTGTGAAAGTGCTCGAAGACTGGCGTGCGGAGGGTAGTCTCAAGGGGCTTGAGCTGAACGGGCACTAGCCCCTGCGGGGTGGCATCGGCACAAAGGCGCTGACGCGGCGTTTGTAGTCGGCATAAGCGGGCCTGCGTTCGTCGATGCCGTCTTCCATGAGCGAGACGCCCGAGACTTTGAGCAGTAGGACGGTCATCACAATCGGGCCGATGATCGTCCACCAGCCGCCGATGCCGAGCGCGATAATATAGAAGCCCCACCACATCAGTGCGTCGGCGAAATAGTTGGGGTGGCGCGACCATCTCCATACGCCGCGGTCCATGACCCGGCCAGCGTTGGCGGGGTTGGCGCGAAAATGCGTGAGCTGGATATCTGCCACGGCTTCGAGCGCAATGCCGCATAGAACAAGCATCGCGCCCAACGCGTCAGTCAGGCCATGCGTGCTGTCTGGCGCAAGGATCGCGGCCTGCACCGGCAGCGAAATCGTCCAAAGCAGCAATGCCTGCAACATGAACACCTGAAAGAAACTCCACCACCACCAGCGCGCGCCGTGTTTCGCGCGCATGGCGGCATAGCGATAGTCTTCGCCTTTCTTGCGCCAGCGCAGGAAGATGTGGACGCCAAGCCGGAAGGCCCAGAGCGCGACAAGCCCCACCACCATGAGAGTGCGCGCGCCATCTGCCTGTGCCGCCTGCATGGCGACCAGAGCGATGATCAGGAACCCGAACGACCAGAAAATGTCGATGATGCTGCAATCGCGAAGCAGCAGGCTCAGCGGCCAGAGAGCGACGGTGCTGGCGAGGATCGTCACAAAGGTCAGGATGAGAACAGACACGGGCGCACTCCACGGGGCTTGGTCGGTTTAACCTACGCGCGGACGCAGCCGGGCGATCACTTGGGTTCAACTTGCGAACGACTTGCAACTGAATGCGCAGTTTGCCGTATGTGACAATTCGCTTGGAAAATCCGAGAATGACCCCAGATATCTTTCAGCCGTCGGCCCATTGCCGGCGAGAGGGATGTAGCGATGGCGTTTCCCTATGCCACGAAATTTCGTGATGCCCTGGCGGGCCTGAGGCGCGAAGGTCGATACCGGGTTTTTGCCGATATCGTGCGTGCGCGGGGCCGCTACCCCAATGCCGATTTCTATTCGGAAAGCGCCAAGCGCCCGATCACCGTGTGGTGCAGCAACGACTATCTGTGCATGAGCCAGCACCCGAAGGTTCTGGCGGCTATGCACGAAGCGCTGGATACGGCGGGCGCCGGTTCTGGCGGCACACGCAATATCTCCGGCACCACGCACTACCATGTGGAACTGGAAGCGGAGATAGCCGATCTCCATGGCAAGGAATCCGCGCTGGTCTTCACGTCCGGCTATATTTCCAACGACGCGACGCTATCCACGCTCACCCGGTTGCTGCCGGGGCTTGTCATCTTTTCCGACGAACTGAACCACGCCTCGATGATTGAGGGTATCCGCCATGGCGGCGGCGAGAAACGAATCTTCAAGCACAATGATCTGGCGGATCTGGAAGCTCAGCTGAAAACGGTCGATCCTTCCGCACCGAAGCTGATTGCTTTTGAAGCTGTCTATTCGATGGATGGGCATTTCGCGCCGGTCGAGGCTATCTGCGATCTGGCCGACAAATATGGTGCCATGACCTATATCGATGAAGTCCACAGCGTCGGCCTCTATGGTCCGCGCGGGGCAGGCGTCGCTGCCCGCGACGGCGTCATGGACCGGATCGACATTGTCGAAGGCACACTTGCCAAAGCCTTTGGCGTCATGGGCGGTTATATCGCCGCCAGTCGCGAGCTTGTGGACTGTATCCGCTCCTTCGCGCCGGGTTTCATTTTCACCACCTCGGTCGCGCCGTCGATCGCGGCGGGTGTGCTGGCCTCCATCCGTCATCTGAAGGAAAGCGAAGCCGAACGCACCGCCATCCATGAGCGCGCAACCCGGCTAAAGAGCCTGATGCGCGAAGCGGGGCTGCCGGTGATGGATTCCACCAGCCATATCGTTCCGGTGTTTGTGGGCGATGCAACGCTTTGCAAATCGGTATCCGATGCGCTGCTGGCCGACCACGGCATCTATGTGCAGCCGATCAATTTTCCCACGGTGCCGCGCGGCACGGAGCGCCTGCGCTTCACACCATCGCCGCACCACAACGATGCGATGATGCATGCGCTGGTGAAGGCGCTCGACACGGTGTGGACGAGCCACCAGCTTAAGCGCGCGGCCTGACCTGGCATGGCGGGCGCTTCGTCCGGCTCTGAAATCTACTTCGAGTTTCTGGTGCAGGGTGCATCCGTAAGGGTGACCGCGATCCACGGCGCAAGCGGCGTGGAAGCTGTCATTCTTGGCCCAGCAAATGCGCCCCGAGCCACGCTGGAAGCCGCCGCGCTGCGCAAGCTGCAATATGTGCTCAAACGAAAACGCGGCGAGCCATAGGGCCGCCGCGCTTTCAACTGCCGCGAAAGTATTGGAGGACTTAACCGCGGCGGCGGCTCTTCGCCGGCGGGGCATTCTTGCCGAGGCCGATTTTCTTGGCGAATTCGGAGCGCTGCGCGGCATAGTCCGGCGCAACCATCGGATAGTCCGCCGGCAGGCCCCACTTCGCGCGATATTCTTCCGGCGTGAGATTGTAGTTGGAGCGCAGATAGCGCTTCAGCATCTTCAGCTTTTTGCCGTCTTCCAGACAGATGATGTAGCCGGGCGTCACCGACTTCTTCACCGGGACCGCAGGCTTCTGGCTGGTGATGACGTCGCCCGGTGCGGAACCGCTAAGGCCGCCAAGCGTGGCGTGCACGCTTTTGATCATCGCGGGAACGTCGCTGACGGGAATGGGGTTATTGCTCACATAGGCGGCGACAATATCGCTCGCCAGCTTCAGCAGATCGTCGGCTTTGCCGCCGTGAACGTCGCCCAGCATGTCTTGTCCCGAACTCCGCACTTCGCTTGTTGAATTCATATTCGGATTTCGTATCGCCCAAAGCAGGGCTTGATGCAATAGGTTCTGTTGCCCAGTTTGTATTGAATTGTCTCGGGAGGCTTAATAAAGGTGCGTCTTTGACTAGTAAAAATGCATTCCAATACTTGCACACCTTTTGCGAGCTTTTATAACACGCTAAGAGTGTATTGCTCTTTGTTGTGGTAGTTCCGTTTTTCATAGAAGCCCACAACATTTTGCATAAGGATACCGGGTTCCTTCCGCGGGTGCCGCTTTTCGGCGCACAGGTCTGGTGTCTGGCGCAAGATTTGGTAAAGCGGTACGCCTAGGGGCACGACAGGTACGGTCCGGCGGCCAGCGTCAGGGCATCCCGTGCCAGGCATTTCGGTGAGGTAGGGTATGTCGGCAGTCGAAAACGCGACCGGGTCGCGCAGCGCCAGCTTTTTCAATGATGATCTGAGTGCGCGGGACCCCGAAGTGGCCACCGCCATTGCGCAGGAACTTGGCCGCCAGCGCGACAAGATCGAGCTGATCGCTTCCGAAAACATCGTCTCGAAGGCGGTCATGGAAGCGCAAGGTTCCGTCCTCACCAACAAGTATGCCGAAGGCTATCCGGGCCGCCGTTACTATGGCGGCTGCGAATACGTGGACATCGCCGAAGAACTGGCCATCGACCGCGCCAGGCGCCTTTTCGCATGCGACTTCGCCAATGTGCAGCCCCATTCCGGCGCCCAGGCCAATCAGGCGGTGTTTTTTGCGCTCATGCAGCCCGGCGACACCTTTATGGGGCTCGATCTGGCGGCAGGTGGTCACCTCACGCATGGTTCGCCGGTCAATCAGTCGGGCAAATGGTTCAAGCCGGTGTCCTACACCGTGCGCCGTCAGGACCACCGCATCGACATGGACGAATTGGAAGCCACGGCGAAGGCGAACAAGCCTAAGCTCATTATCGCGGGCGGTTCGGCCTATGCGCGCTTCATCGACTTCAAGCGTTTCCGCGAAATCGCCGATTCCGTAGGCGCGTATTTCATGGTGGACATGGCGCACTTTGCCGGTCTGGTGGCGGGCGGTGTTCATCCCAACCCGCTCGACTATGCGCACGTTGTTACCACCACGACGCACAAGACATTGCGGGGGCCGCGCGGCGGCATGATCCTGTCGCGCGATCTCGATCTTGGAAAGAAGATCAATTCGGCAGTATTCCCCGGGCTTCAGGGCGGCCCGCTGATGCATGTAATTGCGGCAAAGGCTGTGGCCTTTGGAGAGGCGTTGCGGCCGGAGTTCAAGATTTACGCGCGCAATGTTGTGGAGAACGCGAAGGTTCTTGCCGAGACGCTGCACGCCGAAGGCCTCGATATTGTGTCCGGCGGTACGGACACGCACGTGATGCTGGTCGATCTGCGACCGAAAAAGGCGACCGGCCGCGCCACCGAACGCGCGCTGGATCGCGCCGCGATCACCACCAACAAGAACGCCATTCCATTCGACACGGAAAAGCCCGCGATCACCTCGGGCATTCGCCTGGGTTCGCCGGCGGGCACCACGCGCGGCTTTGGTCCGGCTGAATTCCGCACCATCGGCAAGCTGATTGTCGAAGTGGTGGAAGCGGTGGCCGCAAGGGGCGAAGAGGGCGATGCTGCCGTCGAAGCATCTGTGCGCGCGCGTGTCGGAGAGTTGTGCGCCAAGTTTCCGATCTACCAATAATCATCAAGGAAGCCGAAAACCATGCGCTGCCCGTTCTGCGGTCATGACGATAGTCAGGTGAAGGATAGCCGCCCGTCGGAAGACAATTCGGCCATCCGCAGGCGGCGTCATTGCCCGGCCTGTGGCGGACGCTTCACCACCTTCGAACGCGTGCAGCTGCGTGAGCTGATCGTGGTGAAGAAGTCGGGACGGCGCGAGCCCTTCGATCGCGACAAGTTGGAACGCTCGCTGGCGCATGCGCTGCGCAAACGCCCGGTGGAAGCCGAGCGCATCGAACGCAGTGTCACGGGGATCGTTCGCCGTCTGGAAAGCCTGGGCGAAAACGAGATTCCGTCCACGATGATCGGCGAGCTGGTGATGCAGGCGCTGCAGAGCCTAGACAAGGTGGCCTATGTGCGCTTTGCCTCGGTCTACAAGAACTTTCGCGAGACCAAGGATTTCGAGGCGCTACTGGGTGAAATGTCCGGCGACAAGGACTGACGGTTTCGCGCTGGCCGTGCACCCTTAAGACACATTGTGCTTCGCCACGGACTGCCGCGGACTTCAGAGGCGAGCGCCTTGGAATTCCTCAGGATGAGGCGAGTGAATGATTTTTCTTTTCCCGCGCGGCGCGCAAGATTCGAAAATGCGCAAGCGCACGGGTCCGCATTTGGTCGCGCAAGCATCTGTTTTGGCAAATGAATCGCGCAGGAAAAATATTTCCGGCCTTGCCCCTTGCAGCGCATCGCTGCGATCCCCATTTCCCCTACATACCGACATTTGCGTACAGGCAGACCGTTCCAGTGATGGCGCGGCGAATCTGCGCGTGCCTGATAGACTGAATCAATGAGCGATAGAGCTTCCGAAACCGATCTTCGTCACATGCGCCATGCGCTATCGCTGGCCGCACGCGGACTTGGGCAGGTTGCACCGAATCCTGCGGTAGGCTGCGTGATTGTGAAAGAGGGCCGTGTGGTTGGCAGAGGCTGGACGCAGAGGGGCGGGCGTCCGCATGCCGAGACCGTAGCACTCATACAGGCCGGCGATGCTGCCTCAGGCGCAACTGCATACGTGACGCTTGAACCATGCGCCCATCACGGCCAAACGCCGCCCTGTGCCGAGGCGCTGGTGAAGGCTGGGATTGCGCGTGTCGTATGCGCGATCGAGGACCCGGATCCGCGCGTCTCCGGCCGCGGCTTCGAAATCTTGCGGGATGCGGGATTATTTATTATAACATCTGTTATGGAAAAACAGGCGCGTGACCTGAACGAAGGCTTCTTTCAGAACAGGAGCGCGAACCGCCCGCGCGTGACGCTGAAGATCGCGCAAAGCCTCGATGGCCGTATCGCCGCCGCCAACGGCGAAAGCAAATGGATCACGGGCGAGGATGCGCGCCGTTTTGGTCATCTGCTCCGCGCGAAACACGATGCGATACTTGTGGGTATCGAAACAGCGCTGGCGGATGATCCCGACCTCACCTGTCGTCTGCCGGGACTGGAAGATCGCTCGCCCGTCCGCGTGGTGCTCGACAGCATGCTCCGCCTGCCGGTTTCATCGAAGCTGGCGAAGACGGCAAAACAGGTTCCGGTGATCGTTTACACATTGTCCGAACCACGCGCCGATCTGGTCGCGCTGGGTGTTGAGATTGTGCAGGTGGCTGAAGCGGGCGGTCACCCGTCCATCACCGCCGTTCTTGGCGATCTCGCAGCGCGCGGGATCACGCGGCTTTTGGTTGAGGGCGGGGCCGGCATGCACGCCGCCTTCCTCGATGCCGGTGCTGCGGACAGGCTGGAGGTCTTCCATGCGCCGGCCCTGCTCGGCGGGGTTGGCCGTCCTGCCGTTTCCGCGCTTTCCGCAGCGGGTCTTGGAATGGCCCCGCGCTTTGAAAGGCTTACCTTGCGCCAACTGGGTGACGACGTGCTGGAAACGTTGGCCGCCAAAGCCTAAAAGGATCGCATGTTCACGGGAATTGTCACCGATGTCGGCGAAGTACGCCATGTGGAGCAGCGCGGCGACCTGCACGTCGTTATCGCCACGCACTATGACGTGAGCCAGATCGACATGGGAGCTTCGATAGCCTGCAGCGGCGCGTGCATGACCGTTGTGGACAAGGGCTCCACCAAGGATCGCTGGTTCGCCTTCACCGCCTCCGGGGAGACGTTGTCGAAAACGACTCTCGGCTCCTGGAAGCCCGGCACGAAGGTCAATCTCGAACGGCCGATGCGCGTGGGCGATGAACTAGGCGGTCACATCGTCACCGGCCATGTCGATGGCGTGGCGGACATTGTGGAAATCAAACCGGACGGCGAATCCACGCGGCTGACCTTTCAGGTGCCGGTGGCGCTCGCGCGCTTCATTGCGCCGAAAGGCTCCGTGTGCATCGACGGTGTCTCACTGACGGTCAATGATGTCGATGGCGCACGTTTCGGCGTGAACATCATTCCGCACACGCAGAAGGTCACAACGCTTGGCGGCGCGAAACGCGGTGGCAAGGTCAATCTCGAAGTCGATCTGATGGCGCGCTATGTGGCGCGGCTGGTGAAATCATGAATGTGTCGGTTTATCACGATTACATTTCCAAGATCGAAGACGTGATCGAGGATGCGCGCAACGGCAAGATGTTCATCCTGATGGACGCCGATGATCGCGAGAACGAAGGCGATCTCGTCATTCCGGCGCAGATGTGTACGCCGCAATCCATCAACTTCATGGCGAAATATGGACGTGGGCTCATCTGCCTGGCGCTGACACAAAAGCGCGCGAACGAACTGCAGATCCCGATGATGACGCAGACCAACGGGACGCCGCTGCAAACGGCATTCACCGTCTCCATCGAGGCACGTGAGGGCATTTCAACCGGTATTTCGGCTCACGATCGTGCCCACACGATTTCTGTCGCCATCGATTCAACCAAGGGCCCGCAGGACATCACGATGCCTGGCCACGTGTTCCCGCTGGTTGCGCGCGATGGCGGCACGCTTGTCCGCGCGGGCCACACGGAAGCCTCTGTCGATATTGCGCGCCTGGCGGGCCTCAATCCGGCGGGCGTGATCTGCGAGATCATGAATGACGATGGCACGATGGCCCGTCTGCCGGACCTCGTGCCTTTTGCGCAGTTGCATGGTCTGAAGATCGGAACGATTTCCGACCTGATCGCCTATCGCCGGAAATATGATCATCTGGTTGAGCGCGCGGTCGAAACCACCTTTGAGAGCCATAATGGCGGCACATGGAACATGAATGTCTATGTGAACACGATGGAATACGCCGAACATGTGGCGCTGATCAAAGGCGACATCACGACGGATGAGCCGGTGCTGGTGCGCATGCACGCGCTCAACATCTTCAGCGACCTGCTGTCATACAAGCCCTATGAGCGGGATGTGCTGGGCGAGTCCATGCGCATCATCGCGGAGAAGGGGCGAGGGGTCGTTGTCGTATTGCGGCAGACGCGGCCCACCTTCATCTCCGACGTGGTCCTCAAGCGTGTCGATGAGGATATCGACCGCCGCCGCGTCAAGGAGTATGGCGTGGGCGCCCAGATTCTGCTCGATCTGGGCATCAAGGAAATGGTCCTTCTCACCGATACCCCGGAAAAGAAGATCGTGGCACTGGATGGGTACGGCCTTAATATCGTTGGGACCCATCCCATTCGCGGCACCAAGGAAAGCTGATGGTTACGAGCCCTCCCAATATTCTGATCGTCGAGGCGCGGTTTTACGCGCACATCTCCGATGCGCTTCTGGACGGTGCGACGGCAGCGCTGGAGAAGGCGGGCGCACATTTCGAGCGCATCGCGGTTCCGGGGGCACTCGAGATTCCGTCTGCAATCCTGTTTGCCGCCAAGGCGGGTGAGGGTGCGGGCAAGACCTTCGATGGCTTCATCGCGCTCGGCTGCGTGATCCGGGGCGAGACATATCATTTCGAGATCGTCGCCAATCAGTCGTCGGCGGGCCTGATGCGCCTGGGGCTCGATCATGGGCTGTGCATCGGCAACGGTATTCTCACGGTCGAGAACGAAGAGCAGGCGCTTGAACGCGCCGCGCGCGACCGGCTCGACAAGGGCGGAGATGCGGCGCGCGCTTGTCTGGCGCTGATGGCCATTCGTACGCGGCTTGGCGTGCATCGATGAGCGACACCAATCCGCAAGCGCGCCGGGCCGCGAGGCTCGCGGCGGTTCAGGCCATTTATCAGATGGAACTCGCCGGGGCGGATGCGGAGGAGGTGGCACAGGAGTTTGTCGATCATCGGTTCGGCCGCGATACAGAGCTTTCTCCTGGCGAGCCCGATGAGACGTTCTTTGGCGATCTCGTGCGCGGTGTTCCGCATCATCAGGTCGAAATCGATCGGGCCATCGCGCGGGGACTTGCAGAAGGCTGGAAGCTTCAACGCATCGATTCCATTCTCCGCGCAATTTTGCGTGCCGGTGTTTATGAGCTGATCGCCCGAAAGGACGTTCCTGCCAAAGTGGTGATCGATGAGTACATGGAAATCGCGCACGCGTTCTTTCAGGGCGAGGAGCCATCGTTTGTGAACGCGGTGCTCGACAAACTCGCCCACAGAAAGCGCGCTCCCGAATTCGGTGAGGTGCCGCCCGATGACGAGCTCCAGTTCTAGCCGTCCTGGCGAATTCGAACTTATTGCGCAGCTATTTGCGCCGCTCGCGACCGACCCCGGTGCCTATGGATTGCGAGATGACGTAGCGCTGCTTGCGCCTCCCGCTGGCCAGGATTTGGTGCTCAAGACGGATGCGATTGTTGAAGGCGTACATTTTTTTGCCGCCGATCCCGCGGATCTGGTGGCGCAGAAAGCGCTGCGCGTAAACGTTTCGGATCTGGCGGCAAAGGGTGCCACGCCAACCGGCTACCTGCTTTCGTTGAGCATTCCACAGCAGACTTCGATGCCCTGGCTCACCGCGTTCGCCGAGGGTCTTGCCCGGGACCAAAAAGCGTGGGGCATTTCTTTGTTGGGTGGAGATACGACCGCCACGCCGGGACCCGTCACGATCTCCATCTCCATGATCGGTACCGTGCCGAGAGGTGAAGCCATTCGCCGTGCGGGCGCGAGGCCGGGCGACCTTGTGTTCGTGACGGGCACCATAGGGGATGCCGGCGGGGGCCTCGAGATTCTGAGGGGCGGCGGCGCTCAGCTTTCAGACGACGCCCGAACATTTCTGATTTCAAGCTATCGCTGTCCAAGCCCGTCGCCGGAATTCGGCGCCCGATTGCGAGGCATTGCATCTGCATCATTGGATGTCTCGGATGGCCTCATGGCCGACCTTGGCCACGTCGCGGAGGTTTCCGATGTGCGCATCGTTGTGGATTCCGCGCAGGTTCCGCTCTCGGAAGCTCTTGAGAAACTGTGGGGCAAAGGCGTGGTTCAAAGGGCCGTCGTCGCAGGCGACGACTATCAGATAGCCTTCACGGCCCCGCAGTCGAGCCGGAATGCCATTTTTGCGGCGGCACGGGACTGCGGTGTGCGTGTCAGTGAAATAGGGCGGGTCGAGCAAGGCTCGGGAACCGGATTGCTGGATCGCGCGGGAAACCTTATTTCCCTGTCTGAGGCGGGTTACACGCATTTCTGAGGGTAACCAGTTGTTCACTCTGTTTTGTCAGCCTCACGCAATGCGCCGCATACTGCCCATGCTGATCCTGTCCTGCGTACTGGCCGCGCCCGCACTTGCGTCGGAAGCGGAGAAAAAGCCCGCGGAGAAAAACTCGACGGATGCAGGCTCCACAGTGGAAATGCCCTATCTGATCGCGCCGATCATCGTGGACGAGAAATTGATCGCCTACGCATATGTGTCCAGCAAGATCGTTGCGACCTCGCAGACAGCGGCCATAGATGTGCGCATGAAGACCGCATTCATTCAGGATGCCTTTGTACGCGATGTGAACGGCACGCCCATCGGTAAGGAAGACGACCCTGCCACAGTGGATGAAGAGGCCCTGCGCAGCCGCCTTTTGGCCGATGTGAAGCGAATCATGGGGCAGGGCAAGGTGAAGGATTTCTGCTTCATCCAGATCCAGGTGACCCAGCTTCGGCCCGCGCCTACGCCCCGGGCGGCTACGAATTAAGGCCATTTCCGGGGCGGATTTGGGCCCGGATATCCGACTGTAGCGGTGCGGTTTTTTGCCCCCATTACCTAATTGCACCAGCTATGCGCTTTTGGCATGTTCGCGCGCCCTCGGGGACCCCACTGGGCGAGCCGGGGCAATTGCAAGTTTTTTGGGGGAGCGGCGCGCGAGTTCGCGCCCTTCAGACACATCCTGACAGGTAGGGCAAAGGAAATAAGGCGATGAGCTTGGAGCTTACACTTGTATTGGCTTGCGCGATCCTCGCGCTGATCTACGGCGGAGTCACAGTCCGTTCCGTGCTCAGCAAGAGCGCGGGCAATGAGCGCATGCAGGAGATCGCTGGCGCGATCCAGGAAGGCGCGGCGGCATATCTCAATCGCCAGTACACGACCATCGGCATCGTTGGTGCGGTGATTTTCGTGGCGGCGTTCGCTCTGTTCAGCTGGCACGTTGCGGTCGGCTTCTTTATCGGCGCGGCGTTGTCGGGTCTTGCCGGGTACATCGGCATGAACGTTTCGGTTCGCGCAAACGTGCGCACGACGGAAGCCGCGCGGCAGGGGCTGGCGCAGGGGCTGTCGGTGGCGTTCAAGGCGGGTGCTGTCACAGGCCTGCTGGTTGCCGGCCTCGGCCTCCTCGGCGTGGCTGGGTACTATGCCTATCTCAAGGCTGGCCTTGGGCTTGATGCCTCCGATCCGACGCAGGGCCGCGTGATTGTCGACTCTCTGGTGGCTCTTGGTTTCGGCGCATCGCTCATCTCCATCTTCGCCCGTCTCGGCGGCGGCATCTTCACCAAAGGTGCGGACGTGGGCGGCGACATGGTGGGCAAGGTTGAAGCGGGAATTCCGGAAGATGATCCACGCAATCCCGCCACCATCGCCGATAACGTTGGCGACAACGTGGGCGACTGCGCGGGCATGGCAGCTGACCTGTTTGAAACCTACGCGGTGACGACGGTCGCCACGATGGTTCTGGCCTCGATCTACTTCGTGGGCGAACAACAGAGCGCCCTGATGCTCTATCCGCTGACGATCGCGGCGATGTGCATTGTGACCTCGATCATCGGCACGTTCTTTGTGCGTCTGGGCCGCAACAACAACATCATGGGCGCGCTCTACAAGGGCGTGATCGCGACGGGTGTTCTGTCGCTGATTGGCCTTTATCCGCTTACCGATCTGATCGTCGGACTGTCGTCGGTCATGCAGAAGAGCAGCGGCGGCGCCTTCACGGGTCTCGACCTGTTCTGGTGCGGCGTCACCGGTCTTGTCGTCACGGGCCTTATCGTGTGGATCACCGAGTACTACACCGGCACGAACTTCCGTCCGGTTAAGGTGATCGCGGAAGCCTCGCGCACGGGCCACGGCACAAACGTCATTCAGGGCCTCGCGGTGTCGATGGAGTCGACGGCCATGCCGGCGATCGTCATCTGCGTTGGCATTGGCGTGACGTATACGCTTGCTGGCTTGTTCGGCATCGCCATCGCGGTGTCCACCATGCTCGCGCTTGCCGGTATGATCGTGGCCCTCGATGCCTTCGGTCCGGTGACGGATAACGCGGGCGGTATTGCCGAAATGGCGGGGCTTGAAGGCGACGTGCGCAAGACCACTGACGCGCTCGACGCGGTGGGCAACACAACCAAGGCCGTGACGAAGGGCTATGCGATTGGTTCGGCGGGCCTCGGTGCGCTGGTGCTGTTCGCAGCTTACAGCTCAGACCTGACCTACTTCATTGGTGAAGCCAATTCGGGTGCGTCCACGGCCTTCTCGTATTTCCGTGGCGTGGAGTTGAACTTCTCGCTGCAGAATCCCTATGTGGTGATCGGTCTGCTGCTTGGCGGTCTTCTGCCATACCTCTTCGGCGGCATTGCGATGACTGCGGTTGGTCGTGCCGCCGGTGCGGTCGTCGAGGAAGTGCGCAAGCAATTCCGCGAAATGCCGGGCATCATGGAAGGCAAGCAGAAGCCACTTTATGGCCGCGCCGTGGACATCCTGACCAAGGCCGCCATCCGCGAGATGATCATCCCCTCGCTGCTGCCGGTTCTGTCGCCGATCGTCGTCTACTTCGTCGTGAACTGGGTCGCAGGCAAGGGCGAAGCGTTCAGCGCGCTCGGCGCCATGCTGCTCGGCGTGATTGTCACGGGTCTGTTCGTTGCCATCTCGATGACCTCGGGCGGCGGCGCGTGGGACAACGCGAAGAAGTACATCGAAGACGGCCACTTCGGCGGCAAAGGTTCCGACGCTCACAAGGCTGCGGTGACCGGTGACACTGTCGGCGATCCCTACAAGGATACCGCAGGTCCGGCGGTGAACCCGATGATCAAGATCACCAACATCGTAGCGCTGCTGCTTCTGGCGACGCTCGCGCATCTGGGCTGATCTTCGACAAAAAAGAACGGGCGCGCGAGAGATCGCGCGCCCGTTTTTCTTTCTGTCGAAGCGCTTTGAGGCGTTACTGCCCGGGCGAACGGGTCTGGTCGCCGCCAAGCGGAACGCCCGGTGTGGCATTGAACAGTTCCTGCAGGAAGGTGATTTCCCGGCCCGGCGTGGGCGTCTCGCGGGATTCGAACGCAACCACGTGACCATCCTTCAGCGTGAAGTGCTTCAGGTCCGTCATTTTGCCGTCCTTGTCGAAATATAGGGCAAGGATGGAGCGCTTTGTAACCGTGGGATCGAAGAAGGCGACCCGGCGTTCGGTTGTGGAGATATAATACCAGGCGTCCCCGCCGAATGTGGCCTGCGTTGATGGATCGCCCAAGCGTTCCTGAATGGAAGTCTTGGTATCTGTGCCGACTTTCAGGGTGGATTCGGCAATCGGGTCGGGGAGGTAGCCGCGCTGGTTGATAACAGGCGTGCAACCCGTCAGAAGGATTGCGGTAAGCGAAATCGCACAAAGCGTCCTGGATTGCATATCAGACCGTGATCCTTTGGCTCCGGACTGATGTGCTAGCCTTGGGGCGGTCCCGGCGCAAGCCCGCGGGAACAAGGAGCGACAGATATGCTGAATGCCCTGAAGCGGGCCTCCGAACGCAAGAAGCTGGCTGCGGCGCTTTGTGGCCAGATCATCCGGCGGGCGCGTGAGCCCGTGTTTTTCGCGCGTTTGGCTGTGCCTGACACGATTGATGGCCGCTTCGATATCGTTGTCTTGCATGCATGGCTTGCCCTGGAGCGCATGAACGCCGCGGGCGAGCGGGACATTTGTCAGAAGGTGACAGACTCGCTGTTCATCAGTTTCGAGGAAGCATTACGCGATCTGGGAGTGGGCGACATGGGGCTGGGGCGCCGCATGAAGCAGATGGGAAATGCGTTTTTTGGACGCCTAAAGGTTTATAGCGAGGCGAAGTCGGAACCCGCACTGGCAGATGCAATATTGCGGAATGTCTACCGTGGCGAGGACAGCCACTACCCCAATGCGCATGCCCTTGCGGTTTATGCGCTGTCAGCGAAAGCGGCACTTGCGAGCTGCGACATCGCAACAGGAATTCTGGATTTCGGACCATTGCCGTGAGTGAACATTATTTGCCGCCTATCGCGCGCATTTATGACCTGGCAAGCCTCTCGAATGCCGGTGACGAGTTGGTGATCGAGGCTTCCATTGAAGAGCGTAAAGCTATCGCGCACTGGGCCGACATCGCCGGTTTGGAGAGCTTTCGCGCAAGAGTGACGCTGACCCGGCGGTCGCAAAATCGCTTCATGTATGAGGCGGTGCTGGATGCCGATGTCGTTCAGACCTGCGTGGTGTCGCTTGAACCCGTTCCATCTCACATAACTCGCCAGATAAAGCGGGAGCTTCATGTAGTTCACGGCCTGCGGCGAGATCAGGTAACGGGCGAGCTATCGCTGGCCGCCGGTGATGACGACGGGCCTGAGGATATTGACAGTCCCCGCTACGATCTTGCAGCCCCCCTGCTGGAAGAATTCAGCCTGAGCCTGGACCCCTATCCCAGGGCGTCAGGGGTGACCTTCGACTCGCCAGATGGTGACGACAAACCACCGAGCCCGTTTGCGGTGCTAGCGAAGCTCAAGAAGGGGTAGCTCGGCGTGATTCGCTTGAAAAAGGGCGGAATTCCGCGATTTTCTCGCACTTGAATCCAGACTTCATTTCGGGTTCACTCCGCGCCTTGTTTTGCCCGCCCCGACAAACGGACCGGCGCGCCCTAGAGGCGCAATCCGGCGGATTTGTCCGGGCCTGAATGGAGTTGTTCCGCCATGGCGGTTCCCAAGCGAAAGACCTCGCCGTCGCGGCGCAACATGCGCCGCTCGCACCACAAGCTCGCGCCAACCAGCCATGTGGAATGCCCGAACTGCGGCGAGCAGAAGCGTCCGCACCATATCTGCGGCTCGTGCGGCCATTACGATGGCCGTGAAGTTGTGAAGGCCAAGGGCTAACCGGTTTCGCGGCGGCAACGGTCGCTAAGGCGACCCGGAGGTGGCGAGGCGATGGCAGGCCGAACTTTGACGGTTTCAATCGATGCAATGGGCGGCGATGCCGGCCCGGGCGTGGTTGTGGCTGGTCTGGCGCGTTCGGTGATCCGTCATCCCAACGTCCGCTTCTTGCTGCACGGTGATGAAGCCGAATTGAAACCGCTTTTTGCGAAGCGCGCCAAGCTCCTTGAAAAGGTCGAAATTCATCACGCGGTTGAACGCGTCCGGATGGAAGACAAGCCTAGCCAAGCGCTTCGCCGCGGACGCAACACCAGTATGTGGCGCGCGATCGAATCCGTGGCCAAGGGTGAAGCGGAAGTGGTGATTTCGTGCGGCAACACAGGCGCGCTCATGGCGATGTCGATGTTCCAGCTGCGCACGTTAAAGGGCATCGATCGCCCTGCCATAGCCGCTTTGTGGCCAAGCATGCATGGCCAGACGGTGGTTTTGGACGTTGGCGCCAACGTGGAATCCGACGCCAAACAGCTCGTGGACTTCGCCGTGATGGGGCAGGCTTTTGCGCGTGCGGTGCTTGGGCTCGAACGGCCATCTGTTGGCATTTTGAATGTCGGCGAAGAAGAGCTGAAAGGGCACGAATCGGTGCGTGCCGCGGCGCAGATCCTGCGCAGTGTGTCGCTTCCGATTGAATTTAAGGGCTTTGTCGAAGGCGACGACATTTCCGAAGGCACTGTCGATGTGGTCGTTACGGATGGGTTCACTGGCAACATTGCGCTTAAAACAGCCGAAGGCGCTGCTCGGGTTGTCATCAATTTCCTGCGCGCGGGTCTGAGGCGGTCACTGCTTGGGCGAATTGGTGCACTTTTTGCTGCCGGCGCATTGATAGCCATGCGGAGGAAGCTGGATCCGCGGGCTTCAAACGGCGGCATCTTCCTTGGCTTGAATGGCGTGGTCGTGAAAAGCCACGGCGGAACGGACGCGCTGGGCTTCGCCAGTGCGCTTGATATGGCGATCGATATGGCGGAGGCGGACGTGTTACCGAAAATTGTCGCCGATCATGCCCGTATCGCGGAACAGGCTACACCGGAGTCTGAAACGGCTGTGGCTGGCACGGGAGCCGGCGCGGCGTGACCATCATCCGTTCCCAAGTATTGGGGCTCGGCGCGTACCTGCCGTCAACAATCCTCACCAATGAAGAATTAGCCCGGCGCGTGGACACCAGTGATGACTGGATCACCGAACGGACGGGGATCAGAAGCCGCCGCGTGGCTGCTCAGGGCGAAATGACCTCGCACCTTGCCCACAATGCGGCCTTGGCAGCGCTATCCAACGCAGGCGTAAAAGCCGAAGAGCTTGACCTGATTGTCGTCGCGACCACGACGCCGGATGAGACATTCCCTTCCGTGGCCACCATTGTGCAGGCCCGATTGGGCATGACACGCGGTGCGGCATTCGACATCCAAGCCGTCTGTTCCGGGTTTATCTATGGGCTGGCCGTGGCCGACAATTTCATCCGCTGCGGGCAGGCCAAGACGGTGTTGCTGATCGGCGCGGAGACGATGTCGCGCCTGATGGATTGGACGGACCGCACCACCTGTGTGCTGTTTGGCGATGGCGCCGGGGCGGTTGTCCTGCGGGCCGCAGAGTGTGAGGGGACATCTGCAGATCGCGGCATCCTGACCACGCAAATCTATTCAGACGGGCGCCTGCACGACCTGCTCTATGTTGATGGTGGACCTTCGTCCACACAAACGACGGGTCATTTGCGCATGCAAGGCAAGGAAGTATTTAAGCACGCGATCAACAACATAACGTCTGCTGTTCATGCAGCAGCTGAGGCGGCCGGTGTATCGGTGAACGATGTGGACTGGTTCATTCCCCATCAGGCAAACCAGCGCATACTGGATGGAACGGCCAAGAAGTTGGGCGTTCCGGGTTCGCGCACGATTTCAACCATCGCTGAGCACGGGAATACCTCGGCGGCCTCCGTACCTCTGGCTCTGGCCACGGCGGTGGCGGATGGCCGGGTGAAGCGGGGTCAGCTTCTGTTGCTCGAAGCCATGGGTGGCGGGTTTACCTGGGGTTCGGCTCTCATCCGCTGGTAGGCTTCAGTTGAAGTTGAGCCCCTATCCCTTTGATGTTGACGGGAAATAGCCCTCTGCCTACCCTGTGACTCGCCTCTTCGAGAGTCGCGGGAACCATGACGAATACCACCACACTTACACGGGCCGACCTGACGGAGGCAGTCTTTCAGGCTGTTGGCCTGTCCCGAAACGACTCGGCGCAAATGGTCGAGGATATTCTTGAAGAATTGTGTTCAGCGCTGGTGCGAAACGAAACGGTGAAACTGTCATCGTTTGGAACATTCGCCGTGCGGCAGAAGTCGCAACGCATGGGTCGCAATCCCAAGACGGGCGATGAAGTTCCCATCGCGCCGCGCCGTGTTCTGGTGTTCCGTCCTAGCCATGTGCTGAAGGCCGTGATCAACGGCCAGACCCCGCTTCCTGAATCCGAGTCTGAGGCGCATTGAAGATGACGGTAGCCGCTGCCGCGGTTGAGCGGCCCCGTATTAAGTCGCCGGAAGCGTTTCGCACAATCAGCGAAGTATCGAGCGAATTGGATGTGCCACAGCATGTTCTTCGCTTCTGGGAAGGTCGGTTTACGCAAATCAAACCAGTGAAGCGTGCCGGGGGGCGACGCTATTATCGTCCCGATGATGTGGACCTGCTTCGCGGAATCCGCACTTTGCTGTATCACGATGGCTTCACGATCAAGGGTGTTCAGAAAGTCCTGCGTGAGCGCGGTGTTCGATACGTGATCGGTCTCGGCCGTGGCGGAGAAGGGCACATGTTGCGACCTGTTTCCGTCGTTGAAGATGCGGAGCCGGAAGCTGCGTCCGCGGTGGTAGAGGATGAACCTACGCACGCCCGTGCCGCAATTGCTGTGGTTGAGCGAGCGCATACACCCGCGATCGAGGCGCCGCCCCAAAAGGTTACCGGGCCCACTCTAACCGAGGCCCAGCGGGTAAAACTCGAAATGGCATTGGGCGAAATGTTGCATCTCAAGGCCCGGTTGCGCGAGCGCCGCTGAACAGCGCCAAGGAACGGAGATTCCCGGGCAGTGTGCCGCATATTTCATCGCAGTTAGAGAATGTTCTGCGTTGCCCCGGCACAAGCGGGTCACTATAGTCCGCCGCCCTTGGACCGCCCCTTCGGTCCGGGATCCCCAAGGCGGACTACCGCCAATTGGTATCGGAGCGTGGCGCAGCCTGGTTAGCGCACCAGTCTGGGGGACTGGGGGTCGTGGGTTCAAATCCCGCCGCTCCGACCAAAACTCCCTATGGATTGTATGGCGGCCGCTATCGCTGTGCAGCGATTGCGGCCTTCAAATCTTCTTCTAGCGCCCAAAGTCGATCTTGGCCCCAGTGGGCTGGCCCGCCATTGATGCGGTAAGTGGGGGCGCCCCATAGACCCGCATCGAAGAGCGCCTGACGGTTTTTTTCTGCAATTGGGCGCCAGCTTTCATCGGCAAGTGCTGCGGCGACATCGGCTTTGGTTAGGCCTGCGCGTTGTGCGGTGCGCCACAGACCAGAATCTGTCGACATATCAATGCCATCCGCAAACGCGGCTGCCAGCCCGGATTCTGTGTATTCCGCTCCTTTGCCAAGCTGGATAGCGCGATGCAGAACCGCGAGCGCTCGATGGATACCTTCGCCGCGCGGATCGACCATCGTGCCATAGCGAATGCCCAGCATGTCGGCCTCGCGCTTTACGTCGAGCGTGATGTAGCGCGATTTCGGCGCGGGCACCGGAAGGCCGCGCATGATCATTGGCAAGATAAAGCGCCATTCCACCGTCGCCCCATGGTGGGAAGCCATGCGATGTACGCGCTGTGCCGCAATGTAGGAATAAGGGCTGCGGAACGAAAACCAGAATTCGATCAGAGGTGGTATTTTTGCGCGTGGCCCATCGAGCATTTCCTTTTGATAGGGTGCAATGAGCGGCGTGTCAGGCGTCTGCACCAGCTTTTCAAAGGCAAGGCGAGATTCAAGATGGTGGAGGCGATCCACGCCCCAATACCATTCGCCCTCGAAGTGGAACATGCCGCTGAGATAGTGTCCGAGCCTGGCGCGCAACGCATTGCCTTCGTCCAACTGACGGGCAGTTACAGCATCGTCAGCGCTTTCGCGCAGTGCGGTTTCGCCCTTCCAAAGCGCATCGCCGATGGGGACGCTGTCAGCCGTGAAGGTTCCAGTAGCGACTGCAAGGGCCAATTGTGCATTGGCACGTGAAACAATTTTTGGGTTTGGGGCTTCGGCACCTTCGGGAAAATGCAAACCAAAGCGGCGTGCCACACGTGCGGCATCACGCAGAGCATAGATGTTGAGCCGAGTGCGTTCTGGCGCGGCCTGATCGTCCGGTGGCGGCACGATATGAGGAATAACCTCAATCGCGTACTTTGCCTGCAGTCGGCTAAGACATTGAGCGGCCAGGTGGCTATATGGATCGGCGGCCTGATGGAAGTAGTGTACTTCAGCCACCGCGCCTCTCTTTCTGCGCGCACGAGAGCGCCGGAAGTCCCGCAGAATGTGGCTTGTGAAAATGGTGCTGAGGACGCGGCTCAACCTTGCGCGCATGCTCATGGCAGTTCGCTCCTCAATATTTTGGCATGAACTATGTCAATTCACTGGGGGATTGGCAAACCGAATCGGGCTATTTGTCGCCCTTGTGCAAGACATCGGCGGCGCCCGGGTGGCGCTGAAACCATGTGACTGCGTAGGGACATGTCGGAATGGCTCTGTCGCCGCGGGCGCGCATTATCCCAACGGCCCCCTCCATCAACCGCCCTGCGGTGCCTTTGCCCCGCAGGGCGGGTGGTGACTCCACGTGGGGAAGTATGAGGACGTTGCCATGGCGCCGGTAGTTCGCGAAGGCGGTTTGGCCATCTTCCGCGAGCTCAAATCTGGAGAGAGCTTCATTGTCGGTTACGCTCATACCCTCACCATGAGTTTTCCCCGATTCGTGCCCGCGAACATGCCGGCCAGTGCTGATGGCATCTTCTTGAAACCTTCCACCACATCGACCGGCGCTTTCAATTTGCCATCCTGAAGCCAACGCGCGAGCGCCGCTTCGGCTTCATGTTTGCGATTGTAGAAATCCATGACCACGAAGCCTTCCATGCGGATGCGCTTGGTGACCAGGAACCCGGGAACCCCAGCAGGACCGGGCGAGGGCGTTGCGGTGTCGTAGTTCGAAACCGCGCCGCAGCAGGCGACGCGGCCATACAGGTTCATGCGCGAAAGTGCGGCAGACAGAACCTCGCCGCCGGTGTTATCGAAGTAGACATCTATGCCATTCGGGCAGGCTTCTTTCACCGCGCGATAAAGATTGCCGGATTTGTAGTCGATGGCAGCATCGAACCCGAGTTCATCGACCAGCCAGTTACACTTCTCCGCGCCGCCCGCCGTGCCCACCACGCGGCAACCCATGATCTTGGCGATCTGCCCCACGATTGTTCCGACCGCGCCGCCCGCACCGGACACCAGAACGGTTTCGCCCGGGCGAGGTTTGCCGACATCGAGCAAACCGAAATAGGCGGTGAGGCCGGTAATGCCGAGTACGCCCAGAATGTGCTCGGGCTTGTGGGCCTTATCGTGTTTCGTGAGCGCGTTCGCTGGCATCGCTGCATATTGTTGCCAGCCATATTCTCCGCTGACGAGATCGCCGGGCTCAAATCCCTTGGCATTCGACGACAGGACTTCACCAATGCCCCATCCGGCCATGACATCGCCGGGATTGAGCATGGAGCGGTAGGTCTGCCCCTGCATCCAGGCGCGGCTGGCCGGATCGAGTGAGAGTAGCGTGGTGCGCACGAGAACTTCGCCAGCTTTGGTTTCGGGTATGGCGGCCTCGTTGAGATCGAAATTCTCCGGCCCCACCTGCGCGATTGGCTTGCGAGCATAGATCCATTGTCGGTTTGTCTGGGTCACGGGGCATTTTCCTTGTTGTCGTTCCGGCAACTTCAGGTTCGCGCATGCTGTGGCGCGTTGCAATCGCTTCGTCCGTTGCTACGATCCCGGCGGCAAAAACTATAACCGGGAGGCGCGCATGAGCGCGGCGGAAAAGGCGGCTGTGAAGCCCGCCGTTCCCTTTCTGAAATGGGCGGAAGACGGCTCGCCCTATCTGGCAGGCAGCAAGTGTGGCAAATGCGGCGAGGTCTACGTCGGCACGCGCACGGTATGCGGCAAATGCACCGCGCGCGATGCGATGAAGCCCGTGATGCTGGCTAACACCGGCAGGCTCTACAATTACACGGTGGTACACCGGAATTTCCCCGGCGTGCCGGTTCCATTCATCTCCGTGATCGTGGATCTGGATGGTGGCGGCACAGTGAAGGGCAATCTGCTCGATGTTGAGCCCGATCCCGCCAAGATCAAATTCGATATGCCGGTGAAGGTCGTGTTTCGCGATGCCGGCCGCAAGGACAAGGAAGGCAATTCCTACCTTGCCTACTTCTTCGTTCCCGCCAACAACGCCTGAAAGGATAAAACCATGAGCGACGTCTATGTCGTAGGAACGGACATGATCAAGTTCGGGCGGTTTCCCGACCGGAATGTCGCCGAGATCGGCGCCGAAGCCGCGCTGATGGCGCTGGACGATTGCGGTCTCACCATCAACGACATGCAGGCGCTTTACAGTGGTAACCTGTTCGAGGCGTCCGCCGGTGTGGGGCAGCGCATCCTGCGTGAGATCGGTCAGACCGGTATTCCGGTGGTGAACACTGCGAACGCATGCGCCACCGGTGCGACAGCCTTCCGCGAAGGCTGGACGGCGATCAAGGCGGGCCTCTACGAAATCGTGCTGTGTGTTGGCTGCGAACAGATGGGCTCCGGCCTCCTGGGTGGCACGGGTGGTGGCAAAGGCATTCCGACGGAAGGCCTTCTGGGCTCGGGTACGATGCCGAGCGTGTTTGCGCATGTGGGTCTTGAGCACACGCGCAAATACGGCACAACGTTCGAACAGTTCGCCAAGGTGTCGGTGAAGAACCACCACCACTCCACGCTCAATCCGAAAGCGATGTATCAGAAGGAAACGCCGCTTGAGGAAGTGATGGGCGCAGAGATGATTTCCTATCCCAACACCAAACTGATGTGTTCGGTGAACGTGGACGGATCGGCTGCAGCAGTTCTCTGCTCCGAGAAGAAGGCGAAGGAACTGGGGCTGATGGGACGGGCGGTGCGCGTGCGTGCTTCTGCGCTGGCCAGCGATCCCTACACCTCGCGCAATCTGGCAATGATGGACTTCAACGCCGTCACGCGGCTCGCCGCCAAATCCGCCTATGAGATGGCTGGGCTTGGGCCGGATGATGTGGACCTGATCGAATTGCATGACTGCTTCGCCACGGCGGAGATCGTGCATTACGAAAACCTCGGTCTCTGTGCCGAAGGCGAAGCGGGCCGGATGATCGATAGCGGCGAGACACAGCTTGGTGGTCGCATTCCAGTGAATGTGTCTGGCGGGCTTCTTTCCAAGGGCCATCCGCTTGGCGCCACCGGCATCGCCAATATCTACGAAGTGACGACTCATCTGCGCGGTGAGGCTGGCGCGCGACAGGTGAAGGGCGCACGTATCGGGTTGACCCATGTTGTGGGCGCTGGAAGCGCCTGCGCGGTGCATATTCTCGAAAAGGCGTAATTCCGCCGGGTTGGGGTTGGGCATGAATGCGATCCGTTTGTTCACTGCTGCGGTATTTGCGGCGGCGGTTGGTGCGTTCTCATCCGCGCAGGCGGCCGAGCGAACGGTTGTTGTTGTGCTGTTCGATGGCTTCGCACCGGCAATGGTGAAAGCGACGGACACACCGAACCTCGATCGTATGGCGCGGGAGGGCGTATCTTCAAACCATCTCATTCCCGCGTTCCCAACCATTTCCCTGACAAATCACACCACGTTCGAAACCGGCTGTTGGCCGATTCATCACGGCATCGTCTCAAATTCCTTTATCGATCCGAAAAAGGGCCACTTCCACGAAGCCGCGGATGCGGACTGGCACACGGGCTGCGAAGCCATTTGGGAGGCGGCCGAGCGCCAGGGCGTGCGCGCCGCCGCGTTGAACTTCGTTGGCCGCTGGTCGAGCGAACGCGGAAAGCTTGCGACCTTTATCAATCCGCAGGTGCCGTGGAAGGATTCGCCATCCGATGATGACATCCTGAAGCAAGCGCTGAAGCTGCTTGCGGACAATGGGCCGGATCATCCGCGCCTGATCGCGATCTATTTCCGCGGGCCCGACAACGCAGCGCACTACAACGGCACGACATCCGAAAAGGCGCTTGAGGCGACACGCTATTCCGATTCACTCGTTGGCAAACTGATGGCTGGCATCAAAGCGCTTCCGCCGGGGCGTGAAGGCACGCTGGTCGTCGGCACCGATCACGGCATGATGGACGTTGGCCCGCTCATCAATATCGGCCGCATCATGAACGAGTACAACATCAAGGCGCGGCAGGCTTCGAGCGGCGCGAGCGCGTTCCTTTATCTCGACAAGGACGAGAGCATCGAACGGGTGGAGAAGGTTCTGTCCAAGTTCAAATTCGCGTTCGATGTTTATCGCAAAGGGCATTTTCCCACCTATTCGCATCTGGGCACGGGGCCGCGCGTCGGCGATCTGTTGCTTGTGGCCAAGCCGCCTTACTGGCTGGAAGGACCGGAAGCATTTCCCGGTTGGGCGCATTATCTCGGCATTACGACGATATGGCCGGAGACCTTCACGCCATTTGTGGGCGGCGTAAAAGCAACGCATGGCTACGATCCGAAAATTCCCCAGATGCACGGTATCTTCTATGCGTGGGGTTCCGGCATCGCGCCGGGCAAGACACTGCCGAAACTGAACGAGGTGGACGTGCATCCCACCGTGATGGCGCTGCTAGGCCTTCAGCCCGGATTGCAGGTGGATGGGCATATCGTCCGGCCCGCGCTGACCGAACCGCCGCCACCGCCACAGCCGATCGATATCGAAGAGCCTAGGGCTCGCACCCCGGAGCCGGAGAAGAAATAGGCTCGCGGTTCATCCAAGGCAGCATGAGGCCGATGGGGATGATCCAGAGCGTGCCCGCCAGCGCATAATAGACAAGCTGCACGGCCCAATGGGCGTGCGGTAGTACCAGCACGGCGAAGCCTGACGCCAGCCCGACATAGAACACGATCCAGCCCAGGATCAGGAAAATGCCGATCAGTTTCTTGAAACGCGGGGACATGACAACTCCGAAAGGCCAGCGCGCCGCATGGACGGGCGCAGGCAGGGTTTGTAACAAGCAGTCATGACCGGGCCAACCGCAACCTTGCGCCGCTCTGTAGGCATCTGGCTTCTGGCCGTGGCCGGGCTGATCGCCCTGATGGTGGTGATCGGCGGGCTGACGCGACTGACTGGCTCTGGCCTTTCCATCACCGAATGGAAGCCGGTGACCGGCGCCATTCCGCCGATGAGCGATGCGGCGTGGCAGAGCGAATTTTCGAAGTACCAAACCATCCCTCAGTACCAACTCGAAAACCGGGGCATGACGCTTTCGGATTTCAAGGCGATCTATTGGTGGGAGTGGTCACACCGGCTCTTGGGCCGGCTGATCGGCTTTGCATTCCTCGTTCCGTTCATTTTCTTCGCATGGCGGGGCGCGATCGCGCGCGCGGCGTGGCCGCGATTTGTAGTCCTGTTCCTGCTCGGCGGGCTGCAAGGCGCCGTGGGCTGGTGGATGGTGGCGAGCGGGCTTGAAGTGCGCGTATCGGTTTCGCAATACCGCCTCGCGATCCATCTGGGCGTGGCCATCATCCTTCTCGGCGCGATGATCTGGACAGCGCTGGAATACATCCGGCGTCCCCCACCCGAAGCGCTGCGCGCTTCGACCTCCCCACAAGGGGGAGGTGATTGGTTGAGTTTTGTTTTCGTCGGCATGGTCTATGTGCAGATGCTGCTGGGGGCCTTGGTGGCGGGGCTGCATGCCGGGCTGATCTACAACACCTGGCCTTCGATGAACGGCCATGTGTTCCCCGAAAACCCTTTCTTTGAATCGCCATGGTGGATCAACTTCTTCGAAGATCCCGGCCTTGCGCAGTTCGATCACCGCATCGGCGCATATATCGTCGCAGGGGTGGCAATCTTCATTGGTGTCCGCGCGCGGCGTGCGGGCGGCATGGTCAAGCGCTCCGGCGCCGCGCTGATGCACATCACGCTGCTGCAGATTGCTTTGGGCATTACCACGCTGCTGATGCAGGCGCCGGTGGCGCTATCGGCGCTGCATCAGTTCACGGCGGTTGCGCTGTTCAGCGCCGCGGTGTGGCACGCGTTCGAGAGCGCACGCGCTCCTACTGTTCTAAGCTAGCTATATACTTCGCGGCATTCCGATCAGCAGCACTAATAACCTCTTCTGACCAGCCGCCGTTATAACAATGGACCGCATCTGCGGGAGGATAGTAATAGCCAATCTCAGGATGTGCGTCGGAATAAGGAACGCGCCATTTTGGATTGGTAAGGTAACTTCGCCATGCGAATATATTGAACCATGTTTGCTTTGTTGTTCGTACTAGAACAGCTTTCGGAGCGTTGCACTTCAATTTGTATCCTTCAAAATTCCATACGACGGTATCGAATGTTCGGCCCTTGGCTTGATCTTCCGTGTCCGCCCAGCCGCCATCAGAGCTGCGGAATTGAGCATCGGGAAACGAAAGCAGATAGCCAGTAACAATCACGGCGCAAGTCGCCAGACCGAGGGGTAACATAAGATTTTTGTGAAAGTGCCTCATCGAAGGGCTCGTTACGCCATCGCCTGATCGAGATCGGCGATGATGTCTTCCACGCTTTCGATGCCGATGGAGAGGCGGATCACGTCGTTGCCCGCACCGGCCCGCGCGCGTTCTTCGTCGTTCAGCTGGCGATGCGTGGTCGAGGCCGGGTGGATGATGAGGCTGCGCGTATCGCCAATATTGGCGAGATGGCTGAAGAGCTGCACGCTGTTCACCAGCTTCACGCCCGCGTCGTAGCCGCCCTTGAGGCCGAAGGTAAACACCGCGCCCGCGCCCTTCGGGCAATAAGTGCGGTGCAGGCCGTAGCATTCGTTCTCTTCAAGGCCGGCATAGTTCACCCACGCGACCTTGTCGTTGTTTTTCAGCCAGCGCGCGACGGCGAGCGCGTTGTCGCAATGGCGCTGCATGCGCAGCGGTAATGTTTCGATGCCGGTGAGCACGAGGAAGGCGTTCATCGGGGAGAGCGCGGGGCCGAGATCGCGCAGGCCCAGCACGCGGCAGGCGATGGCATAGGCCATATCGCCGAACGTCTCCCACAGCTTCATGCCGTGATAGGAGGGGCAGGGCTCGGAGAGCGTGGGATATTTCCCGCTTCCCCAGTTGAAGCGGCCGCTATCCACGATCAACCCGCACATGGAGTTGCCATGGCCGCCGAGAAACTTCGTTCCTGAATGCAGCACGATGTCGGCGCCCCATTCGATGGGCCTGATGAGATAGGGCGAGGCGAGCGTGTTATCGACGATGAGCGGCACGCCCGCGGAATGCGCGACGCCGGCGATGGCTTCGATATCGGTGACGATACCACCGGGATTGGCGATGCTCTCGATATAGAGCGCCTTGGTCCTGGGTGAGAGCGCCGCCCGGAACGATTCCGGATCGCGTGCATCGGCCCACTTCACATGCCAGTCGAACTTTGCGAATGCCTGGCTGAACTGGTTGATCGAACCGCCATAGAGTTGGCGGGCGGCAACAATCTCATCGCCCGGACTCATCAGTGTATGCAGTGCAATGAGCTGCGCGGCATGACCCGAAGCCACGGCGAGTGCAGCGCGGCCGCCTTCCAGCGCGGCGATGCGTTCCTCCAGCACCGCGTTGGTGGGGTTCATGATGCGCGTGTAGATGTTGCCGAAGACCTGAAGGTTGAAGAGCGAGGCCGCGTGGTCCGCATCCTCGAACACATAGGCCGTGGTCTGGTAGATCGGCGTGGCGCGCGCACCAGTAGCCGGATCGGGCTGGGCCCCGGCATGGACGCTAAGGGTTTCAAAGCCGTATTCGCTCATGGCGATCTCCTTTGCCACAACATCTGGTAGGGCGGCATATTCGCGGGCATTCGTTTTCGAATTCGAACGGTTTATCGCCCCTTCGGGCGGCGTTCAATACAGCGAAATACGTGCGGAATTGCGCTTCCCGATGGGGAAGGGGGGCGCGCAACTGTCTGGATGTAGTTCAGATGGGGTGAGCAGCGTTGCGCTTCAAGAGGCGGGAGAATTTTTTCTCGGCTGGGTTTGCGCGCGCATGCGTGCTTCGGAATTTGCATGAACTTGCAGACGCTTGAGTGTGTTCATGGTGATGAATGTAATCACGCGGAGGCGCGGAGGACGCGGAGGCGTTTCGTGATGTTGCGCGAAGGCGTGCAGAATAAAAATTTTCTCTGTCGCTTTTGCGGGCGAATAGACGTCGCGCGTTAATCCCGGCCCATCGTGAATACGGGCTTGAACATGCCCGCGATCAGACGCTTGGCATCGAAGGGTGGCGGGCCTGCCGTATCCAGCACGCCGTCGCTGTGCATCTTCTCTTCTGCGGCTTCAAAGAATTCCTTGTTTGGCCATATCTGCCAGGTAAACACGATCTTCTCGCCCGGCTGCGCGGCTACTGCGCGGCGGAAATCCGTCTGCTTGCCATCGGGCACGAAATCTTCCCACGACTCCACGATCTCGAGGCAGCCATATTGCTTGAAAATGCGCGCGCCGTTTTCGGCCCATGCGCGATAGGCTTCCATCCTGTCTTCCGGCACGGGGATCACAAGACCTGCAACATACATGGTGCAATCTCTCCTGGCTGCGAATTTCAGAACGACAGCTTGCCCTTCAATTCATCGAACGGCACCATGACATGCGTGCGATAGGCTTCGCGCTCCTGCAGCCGCATGTACCACGCTTCAACGTTCAAAAGTGCGGGGCGGTCGATTTCGAGTTCGTAATAGCGGTAGAGCTGTGCGCCCGCGGGAATATCGCCCATCGTGAAGGTGTCGCCTGCGATGAAGCGCCTGCCTTCCAGATGCCGGTCGAGCAGGCGGAAAAGGATGGCGCTGCGCGCGATGCCCTGACGGATGAGGTTCCAGTTCCGTTGCGGTTCGGGCGTGCGATAGAGATTCCAGAAGAGGCCGATGAACACGTTTTGCAGGTCGGTGGCTGTCCAATCCATCCACATGTCGGCCGCGGCGCGCGTGGCGGGATCTTCGGCCCACAGCGAGCCCGAGCCATGTTTCGCGGCAAGATAGCGCACGATGGCATGGCTTTCCCAGATTGCGACGCCGTCGTCTTCGATCACGGGCACGCGGCGATTGGGGTTCAGGCGTTCGAACTCCTCGCTATCGAGTTTGCCGAACGAGCCGCCCGCATCGATGTGTTCGTGTTCAAGGCCAAGCTCGCCCACGGCCCACATGACCTTTTGCACATTGATGGAATTTCTGCGGCCCCAGACTTTCAGCATGGCGTGCTCTTACGGCTTGTCGGTTGCGATGCGCAGGATTGTGGCGTTCTTGTCTTCGGTGAGCCAGATCGCGCCGTCACTCGCTACCGCGATTCCCACGGGCGTGCCCATGGGGCGAAGATCGGGGATCTTCGACCAATCCACAGTGAGCGGAAGCGCGCGCGCCGCGCGGGCCGGATAGGCGACGCTCGCGCCGCCATAGACATCATAACGCGCCTTGGGATCGATACGCGGCACGCCCTTTTCATCCACATCGAAGGCGACAAGGCGCGCGCCGGTGGGGCGATAGCCGTGCCATGTCATCAGCAGCTTGCCCTTGAGGGCGGGGAACATAGCGCCGTCGTAATAAAGCATGCCGAGCGGGGCGGCATGCGGCGGCAGGAGGCGCGAGGGCGCTTCGAAGGATTTGCAATCCTTTACGCCTTTCCAGACGGGCGTTGGCGTCGCCCTGTCATAGCAATAGGGCCAGCCATAATGCGCACCTTCGCGCAACACGTTGATTTCCTCGAAAGGCTCGTTTGCGGTTTTGAAATCAATGCTGTTCTCGGCTTGCAGGATCGTGCCGGAAGCGTGACGCACGAGTGCCAGAGAATTGCGCAGGCCTTCCCCGAACATCGTGAAGTGGCTGCTCCATTTGCCATTGCCGAGATAGGCGTAGCGGCGCACGCCCGCTGTTTTCTCGTCGCCTTCGGATTCGAGGCAATATTCTGTGCCGTTCGGTTTGCCGTCCACCTCGCATTGATCGGTGGGCGCGCCAACATTCACCAGGAGGTCACCATTGCCATCGAAGATGAAATAGGAGAGCGGATGCCGGTTTTCATGCAGCCGGTTATCCGGCAGGCCAGAGACAACGGTTTCGATGGTGGCTTTCGGATCGGCGGCGGAAGGATCGAAGCGAAAGATGCGGCTCATCTCGCCGACATAGATTTTCCCGTCCGGCCCGCGCGCGAGCCCGTGCGGCATGTGGAGATTGCCGAGCAGCTTGGTGAGGCTTGCGCCCTTGCCGCGTTCGGCGGTGAGCTTGAACACCGCGCCGCGCGCCGTGCCCCAGCCGCCGAGATCGGTGACGAGCCAGCTTCTTCCGTCGGGTGGCAGCAGAAGGCGGGGCAGGCGGATTTCGCGCTTCGCAAAATTTGAAGGTGGCGCGATCACGATGCCGGCGCACATGCCCTTCGCCATCTCGATCGGCGCGCGCGGCCAGCCATCGCAGGTGGCGCCGTTCGTGGTGTACGCACGGTCGATCGAGGCGGCGGGCGAGGCAAAGAGCGCGGCGAGCGCGCAGGCCAGCGCCACGCGGCGGAAGTGCATCGTCATAGCCGCTTCAGCGTGCCGCCCTTGCCGAAGAGCAATGGCTTTCTGTTATCGATCACCTTGCGGTTCACGCCCATCCAGCCGATTTCGCCGGAGAAGCGGCCATGTTCGATCTTCGGGCAGCGATCCATGATGACGGTGAGCCCGGCATCACGCGCCATCTGCGCGGCCTCTTCATTGATGACGCCAAGCTGCATCCAGATGGTTTTGATGCCGAGGCGGTCTTTCTCCGCCAGTGCTTCGGCAACGATGGCGGGCGCGACATCGGAGGTGCGGAAGATATCGACCATGTCCACCGGCGCGGGTACATCCTTGAGCGCGGCATAGACCTCTTGCCCAAGGATTTTCTTGCCCGCCGCGCCAGGATTGACCGGATGCACAACGTATCCCTTGTTCAAGAGATACATCATCGCAAAATAGGACGGGCGCATTTCGTTGGCGCTCGCGCCGACCATGGCGATGGTCTTGGTCTCGCGCAGGATCTTCTTGATGAGCGTATCGGGGTAGGTGGGCATCACTCCGGCCACTTCGGTTCGCGCTTTTCGACGAAGGCACCGATGCCCTCTTCGGCTTCGGCGGCGAGCATGTTCATGGTCATGACTTCAGAGGCGTAGTCATAAGCGGCGGCAAGACCCATTTCGAGCTGGTTGTAGAACGCTTCCTTGCCGATCTTCACCGTGGTGCGCGGCTTGGAGGCGATGAGCGCCGCAAGCTCGCGCGTTTCGGCTTCCAGCGTATCGGCCTTGCAGACCCGGTTGATGAGGCCGATCTGCGCGGCATGGTCGGCGCTGATCATTTCGCCGGTGAGCAGCATCTCCATCGCATGCTTGCGCGAGACGTTGCGGGACAGCGCCACCATCGGCGTGGAGCAAAAGAGGCCGATATTCACGCCCGGCGTGGCAAAGCGCGCGGCAGCGGAAGCGAGCGCCAGATCGCAGCTCGCCACAAGCTGGCAGCCTGCGGCAGTGGCAATGCCGTGCACCTCCGCGATCACGGGCTTGGGATGGCGCACGATGGTTTGCATCAGCTTCGAGCATTGCGCGAACAGCGCGGCGAAGAAGGCTTTGCCCTTGTCGCCATCCTTGCGGCGGCCTGTCATTTCTTTCAGGTCATGACCAGCACAGAACGCGGACCCATCGGCAGCGAGGATGATCGCCCGTACGTCCTTTTCCTGCGCGGCAGCATCGAAGGCCTCCTGCAGCGCCGCCATCAGACCTTGCGAAAGCGCGTTGCGCGCGGAGCCCCGGTTCATGGTGAGGCGCAACACCGCACCATCGCGTGCGGCCCGCACCAAAGGATCGGAGACGGGTGCATTCATCTCAATCTCCCCCGAACCATGTGAGCTTCACATTCTTGAAGGTCGCACCGCCGAAGGTGAGGTCGCCGGTTGCGACGACCTTGTTCTGATCGTCTTTCGCGGCCTTCATGGCAGCGAGGTCGAGTACGCCCTTGAATGACACGGCGCCGATCGTTTTCTCCGTGCCCCAGAAGGCAAACGATTTTGACGTGATCACATAGAAGGTGGGCAGCACGCGCGGCGCGACGGCATAGGCCATTTGGCCGAGTTCGTTTTCGCTCGTCTTGCTGGTGACATCATCAAATTCGAGCATGAAGGGCGCGTAAGTCGGGATATCGTTCTTGCCGGTTTCGTAGGATTGAAACTCGACAGGCGAGCCGAGTGCGATATTGCGGAAGACAAAGCGGCCCGCACGCAAATCTTTTTCCGGCATCAGGTAGCCGAAGATGTCGCTCTTCACTTCGCGCACGAAGAGCTTGGTGGGCGAGGGCGTTGGCGCCGCCCATGCGGGCGTGCAGATCACACAGGTAAGGAGCACAGGCGCGAGAAATCGGCGGGTCATCATGCGGGAATCCGGTGTACCAATCGGCGCATCCTGATTATCGCAATTGGGCGAGCAGCGCCATGGCGGCGGCAGGTGCACGCTCCTTCGCGCCCGCGATGAAATAGACAAACACATCCTTCTTGACGGGTTTTCCGGGCGTGCCCGCGGCGGGCAGGCCGTCCGGCACTTTGCCGGTGGACCAGGTGCGTGCCGCATCGGCCCACTTTGCAATGTCCTTGGCGGTGTAGCCGGTTTCCACCTTCGGCGCGCAACGCTGCAGCCGCGCATAGACGAAATCGGATGTGATATCGGCAATGGCGGGAAACTTTTCGGCATCCGCAAACACGATGGCCGCATTGTATTTGCGCGCGAGTGCCACGAATTCCGGCACCACGAAACTTTCGTGACGGACTTCCAGCGCGTGGCGGAGCGGAATCCCCTCCATCTCTTTGGGAAGCATCGCGAGGAAGGCTTCAAAATCTTCCGGCTCGAATTTCTTGTGGCCCGCGAATTGCCAGTTGATCGGGCCGAGCTTGGATTTCAGTTCGGAAAGCCCGCTCGTCACGAAGCGCTCGATGGCAGGGCCCACATCGGCCAGCACCTTGCGGTTGGTCGTGAGGCGGTGCGCCTTTACGGCGAACACGAAATCGTCCGGCGTCTCGTCTGCCCATTTGCGGAAGGAGGCGGGCTTCTGGGTGGAATAGAAGGTACCGTTGATCTCGATGCTGGTCAGCGCCCGGCTGGCATACTCCAGCTCGCGGGTCTTGGGGTGGCCCTTGGGGAAGAACACGCCGCCCCGCCAGGGCTCATACGTCCAGCCACCGATCCCCGCCCGGATGGCGCCGCCTTTGGATTGGGCCATATTTCGCTCTCCTGTGACGGTATTATAATACCGCTATCGATTTTGGGTTGAAAATTGGTGCTTTTACGGCCATTCCGCTTGACGTTTCATACCTGCGCCGGTACATGCCGCGCCTTCTGGGTGTCCGGATCATGCCGCGCCGCCCGGCCATGGAGATATCACAATGAAAACCTACTCGGCCAAGGCGTCCGAGATCGAGAAGAAGTGGGTCGTGATCGATGCCGAAGGGCTCGTGGTCGGCCGCCTTGCCTCGCTCATCGCGCTGCGCCTGCGCGGCAAGCACAAGCCCTCCTACACCCCGCATATGGACTGCGGCGACAACGTGATTGTCGTCAATGCCGCGAAGGTGCTGCTGACGGGCAACAAGCTGAAGGACAAGGTGTACCACTGGCACACCGGTTACATCGGCGGCATCAAGGATCGCACGGCCGGCGAAATCATGCGCGGCAAGTATCCGGAGCGCGTGGTCGAGAAGGCGGTGGAGCGGATGCTCCCGCGCGGACCTCTCGGTCGCAAGCAGCTCTCGAACCTGCGCGTCTATCCGGGCGCGGAACATCCGCATGAAGCCCAGCAGCCGGAGAAGGTCGATATCGCCGGCCTGAATCCGAAGAACACCAACTATCGCAAGACGAAGGCGGCCTGATCATGGCGGAAGATGTAAAGAGCTTCGGCGATCTGAAATCCACGCTCATCAAGGCGAAGCCTACCGAGAGCGAAGCCGCAGCGGAAAAGCCCAAGGCCAATCGCGATGCGAAGGGCCGCGCCTATGCCACCGGCAAGCGCAAGAACGCGGTCGCCCGCGTTTGGATCAAGCCGGGCAAGGGCACCATCACGGTGAACGGCAAGGAAGAGAAGATCTATTTCGCACGTCCCGTGCTGCGCATGATCGTGCGCCAGCCGCTGATCGCAGCGAACCGCGATGGCCAGTTCGATGTCATCGTTACGGTGGCGGGCGGCGGGCTTTCCGGTCAGGCCGGTGCGGTGCGCCACGGCATCAGCCGCGCCCTTATCGCCTATGAGCCGGGCCTGCGCGCGGTTCTGAAGCCGGGCGGGTTCTTGACGCGCGATCCGCGCGCAGTGGAGCGCAAGAAGTACGGCCGCCCCAAGGCTCGCCGCAGCTTCCAGTTCTCCAAGCGCTGATCGCAAGATCATACGCTACGAAAACAAAAACGGCCCGGAGATATCCGGGCCGTTTCTGTTTGGAACAACACGAAGGCCGGCGCGATTGAGTGCTAGCGGTTCATGGCGATCCGGCAATCGTAAGTGAGCTGGCTATCTGCGCAGAAATCGGGCCATTGTCCATCCCGCCGCCAAAATTGCGCAAGTCCAAGCCGTTTCGCAACAAGCGCGAAGCGAGGATCGAGGCGGATCGCTCGCATCCCTGGCCTGAACAATATGTCGGTGCCGCTCTTTTTCAGGCTGGCAATGGCGGGCGGGTCATTCAGGATCCGAAACGCATCATCGATGCGGTCGAATCTACCAAGTGTCTGCACGGCGAATTGCGGCGCGCCAAACCTGTGATAGATGGACAGGCTTTGCTGAACGGCCGTTTCGATATTTTCCGGTGTGGGCGATATCCGCGCGATCAAAAAGCCGCGCGTTGGTCCCATCTGAAATTCAGCCGATGAATTGATGAAACTTGTTCCGGATTCAATCTGCTTCAACAGAGTCCGGGCGTCGCCATAGCGAAGCGCGAAGCGAAATTGTGCTTCCTGAAGCGCAGGTGACAGGGGCCACAAGGCAATGGCTTGAACCAATTCCTCATGCGCCGTATCTGCGTAGCCATTGTAGGCGAGAGCAGAAATATAAGTGGCCCGAATATCGGGGGAGGATGGATTGAGCATCGTTCCGCGGCGGGCGTTTTCTACGGCTTCTTCCATGAAGCCGACTTTCTGCAGAACCTGCGTGCGCAACATGTATAAATGTGCATTGGCTTGATCGACCGCGAGACCGCGCGACAGAGCGGCGAACTGTTCCGGCCATGCATTTGAAGGAGTCAGAAAGTATTCGGCGACATAGACCTCGCCATTTGACGGATCGATTTCACGTGCCCTGGCCAAATGTTCGTGGGCGGCCGCACGGTATTGCAATTGCGCGCTTGTGGGTTCATTGCCATCCTCCACCTGCCCGAGTTGAGCCTCGACTTGCGACAGATAGGCGAGCAGGGCAGCACTGCCCGGGTTGCTCTGGGCTGCCTGACGCAGAACTTGAACAAGTTGTGGATCAGGTTCCTGCAGGATCCTGCCGCAGGCATTGAGAGCCGCGCGCATTCCTGCATTGTCCATTGGCGGATCGGAACCGCGTGGCACAACACATGTGAGTGCCTCCATTACTGCGCGCGAAAGAACCCGGTAAAGTTCGGAGGATTGTCCTGCGGGACGTTCCGCGGACGCACTCCACATTAGTTCTGACGTGCGGCTGTCGTAAAGGCTTACGGCTGCATGCAGCGCATCCCCGGAGCGTTGTTGTGCGCCTTGAAGGATGAGCCGCGAGGCTTTGGATCGCGTGTCAAAATAGAATGGGATTGGCATCCCGCTGGTATTCGACAATTGCGCAAGCTCGGTGGCGATTGCGCCCATCATCTCGCGATTTTCTGGGCCCGGCGCAGCGATGGCCGTGACGCCGAAAGTCTCGACTGGTGATTGCAGCAACCACACACCACCCCCAATACTCAGAGCAAGTACAAAAGCAGCGATCGCGAGGAATAGGCGGGTACGCCCGTGCGCCGCGCCAGTCTGTGCGATTTCGAGAGATGGTGTGTGTTCGGGATGTGTGGCGATCTCGATCAGTCTGTATCCGACCTTGGGAATGGTTTCGAGCCGAAATCCGGCGGGTTCGTTGGCGGCAGCAAGATCGCGAATTCGGGAGATTGTGCGCTGGATCGCGTTGTCGCCGACGATACGGCCGCTCCAACAGCTGGCTATGAGGTCGTCGCGCGTCACAATGGCTCCGCGCGCCTTAAACAGTGCGACCAGCACCTGCATCACGCGTGGCTCCAACGTATATGAGAGTCCGCGGACGTTAGCCTGTCGTGTCGTTGGGTCGACGACGAACTCGCCAAGGCTGAACTGCGCGACGCGCGCGAGATTTATGGGTTCTGATGACCCATCCAATACCGCACTCAAACGATACCACCCCTAAAGTATTGGAAGGGTCAAACATATCAGCTTGCCATCAGTAATGCATCAGCTTTTGGGTGTTTCGGTGCGCACCTAGAGGGCCAATTCTGGTGCTTTGTTGCGCTGCTTTGCGCTTGTGCAGAGCAACCAAACCCGGATCGCAGAATTGGGAGACCAAAACATGAAGTGGAAGCAGGCGGCACTGGTCGTTCTGGGAGGGTTAGCATTGTTACCCGGAGGGCCGGCCGCCGCCGGGCCAGGGTCGTTTGGGCAGACAAGTGTCCGAGGCATCACCATTGAAGCGCCGCCGCGCACGCTCTATTCGGACCCGGATCTGCTAACGACGGACCGCATATGCGGCACATTTGGGGACGCAAGTGATCTCATTCAAGCCGGTGTCGGGCTGGCTGTCTCAATGGCAAATGCCGAAATTCAAAGGCGTATCGACGGCGTACAACTCGTTCGAACTTATTTCCGCCCCTCCACCCAGTGTAGCGCGGTCGCGACGCTGGGGCCGAATAACACCTCGCTTTCGATCAGAATTGAATTGCCCGGCAATCGCTTCGAAACGAATGTGACAACGCCGGATGCAAGCATTCTTGGGGCGGATATCGGTCTGCCACAGGGCGCGGACCCGCGGCTTTACACAACGTTTGATGTTCACGCGAACATCACCATTCCGCTACCTGGCCAACCCGGTCAATGTCTCGGCAACCAGAAAAGCAGCGTATCCATTGATAACATCGCTCTGCCCAAAGGCATGAACTTCACGGGCAATCTTGTGGGATTTCTGGTCGATGTCGGTACGAGCATCTATGATCACTTCAAGAACGGTGAACTTGGCAAGACGCTGGGTGGTGGATTTCAGGCGCGCGCCGGAATTCCGAACGGAGCCATTAGCGCCATCAACAATGCGTTATGTGGGGGGACGCAATACGGCACGATCGTGAACGGTCTTGGCAGCAATGAGCAACTGCTGATCAGCCTGGGCACAGGTCAAAAGATTGTCGACCCCCGTTGTATCGACGGTTATGTGTGGCGCACTGTACGGCCTGACGATCTGGTTTGTGTGACGCCGGATGTTCGTGCGCAGGTGCGCGCTGACAATGCAGCTGCTGCAGACAGGCGCATAGGGCCGCCGGATCATTCAGCCTTGGTGATGTGCCAGATAACCGGCAATTGCGCATCTGCGTTCAAGATAGCCTGCAAGCCGGGCTATGTATGGCGCGAAGCCGTGGCAAACGACTATGTGTGTGTGACCCCGCAGACGCGCGCGCAGGCGCGGGATGACAATTCCTGGGCGCCCAGAAGACGGCGAGACTATGAGCCCGTAATTCACTGACCGTTTCGATGTTGGATGAAGGCGCAACGGCCTGGAGAAATCCGGGCCGTTGCTTCGTCATCTTTGGTGCATTAGCTGACGATATCGCTACGTACCGTATCGCGGGCATGCCAGAAGAGGGCGGCGGTGATCAGGATCACCAGCGCTGAGAGGAGAAGGGCAAGGCGGATGCCCTCGACCTCGCCGAAGGCGGCAGCCAGCACATCGTTCAGCGCGCCGACGCACATGGGACCGAGCCCGAGGCCGATCAGGTTCATGACGAAGAACAGGATGGCGGCGGCGGTGGCGCGGCTTGTGGGGCTGACGACGCTTTGTACGGTGGCGTAGACGGGCCCATACCAGAGTGCGTTGAGCAATTGCGGAATGAGCATGAGCCCAAGCGCAAGGGCGGTGTTGCCGACGCAGTACATAGTGAGGATGACAGGAACCGAGGCCAGCGCGGCAATGGCGGGAATGGCCATATAGGCGCGCCTGTCGTTCTTGCCGAAGCGATCGGCCAGAACGCCGCCAAGCCATGTTCCGATGAAACTGCCAAGGCCGGAGGTGAAGGCGCCAGCAAGCCCCAGAAAGCCTTGCGGACCCAATCCGAAAGCGTGCGCCAGTGCGGCGACACCCTCACCATGCACGCGCAGAAAGAACGGCGCGAAGAACACGCCATGGCCATAGCCAACGAAGGCGAGAAGCCCTGTTGCGAAGGCCGCCAGCCAGAACGAACGCTTGCCGCGCAATTCCTGCAAGGTCTGACGGAAGGCGCGCTTGTTGGGTGCGGGGGGAGCTTCGCCAGCATGGGGTGCCTTGCGCGGATCGCGTACAGTGAGGGCGATGATGGCGGCAAGCACGATGCCTGGCGCACCGGCGATGAAGAATGCAGCGCGCCAGCCATAGGCATCGGCAATAAGTCCGCCCAGCGCGAGCCCAAGCATCGAGCCGATGGGAAGCCCGAGCGAATAGGTGGCCAAAGCCGATGCGCGCTTTTCCGGCGGCATCATGTCGGCGATCATGGAATGGGCGCAGGGATTGCAGCCCGCTTCGCCGAAACCAATGCCAAGCCGCGCGAACGCCATCACAGCAAAACTGGTGGCCTTGCCGCTGAGGATCGTGAACGCGCTCCATAGTGCCATGGACGCGGCAATCACAAGCGGGCGGCTGCGGCGTTCGGAGAAATGCGCAATGGGGATGCCAAGAACGGTGTAGAACACCGCAAAGGCAAGCCCCGTGAGAATGCCAAGCTGCGTGTTGGAGATGTGCAGATCGGCCTTAATGGATTCGGCAAGGATGTTGACGATCTGCCTGTCCAGAAAGCTCAGCGTGTAGGCCAGCAGCAACAGGGTCAGCACATAGCGATGGTGCCAGCTCACGCGGGCGGAAACTTCGGGCGCCGCCTGCGGCGCGGCCCTATCGGTCATGATGGCGTTCCTCGGTGCGCGTTTGCGCTATTTTTGTTTTGCGGACGGGCGAAGCGGCGATGTGAGGCCCTCGAAGAAGGGGCGGACAAAACTCTCGGCCGCGTTGGGCCCGGGTGGCCGGGCAAGCCAGAAGGGCAATTCGCCAATGGCGTTGGCGACCGATGTAAGCATGTGGGCGGCGATCTGGACATCGAGACTGCGGATGGAGCCGTCGATCGCGCCATCGCTCAGCATGGCGCCGAATCGCAGCGTGTTGCGCTCATATTCCGCGAGCACCGCGCGACGAATTTGCTCCGGCAGGGAGACGGTTGCAGCGCGGAGGAGGGGCGTGTCGCCTTCCAACTGGTGCTGGACCAGTGAATTTATGGCGGAGGCCAGCCTGTTGTAGGCATCCAGAGGCAGCGAAGCCGCCGCCTTCTGGGTGCGCCGAACGACGCCGGTGGTGCGCGCAAAGCAGATGGCGACCAGATCATCCTTCGCATCGATGTGATGGTAGAACGAACCCTTGGTGACATCGAGTTTCGCCGCGATCTTTTCGACTGATGCGCCAAGGTAGCCAAATTCGTTGATCAATTCGATTGCCGCGCGCAGAAAGGTCTCATAGGCCTCGTCATTGGCAGGGTCCGAGCCGGTATCGATGACAAGCTGAGTGGGCTTCCACACCGCTGATGACGTTCCCAACCCGTTTACCAGGATATCAACCACCCGATCGGCAGCGCGCGCGTAGTCGTCGGAATCGTATTTCGGGATCCATGCCTCCATCCAGAGAAATTGGTGAACAAGCAGATGGACACGGGCATTGAGAACCGAATGGCGCATGCCAGGCTTCAGCAAGGGCTCAAAAAGCTGGCGCGCGTTGCGGAACATCTGAACATAGGCATTGAGCACCGCCTGATCACCAAGGGCGCGCACATCGTCGAATTGGGCGAAGGCGGGTTGCTGCCCCTCCACAATCCGTTTGCGCAGTGCGAAGTATCCGGTGATGAGGACGCGAATGCGTTCATTGAGGTTGTCGGCGCGCGCGGCTTCCGCGATCAGGCCCTCGAAGGTTTCCAGCGCCTTGTGAAAGCAGGCGGCAGAAAGCTCTTCCTTGGTGGAGAAGTAGTAGGCCACCCCGGTAGCCACCATGCCGAACTGGTCACCCACTTCTGCAAGAGTCATTCCCTTCAACCCTTTGCGGTTGAGGATCGCTGAAGCCGCATCAACGATGGCGTTGCGGCGGAAGAGGTACTTTTTGGTGGGCGCCCCGCGCCTGACCTTGGCCGTCATGGCGTCCCCTTGCGCGCGATTCCAGGACCGCATAAGCGCGGTTCCGCGTCGGCGGCCGAGCAAAACGCAACAGCCTGTCCACTCGCAAACCACATACCCAGAAAGCAAAAAGACATGCGCGCCTCAAAGAGCGATGCAAAAACATCACAATAAGACCATGAAAGGCCGTATTATTTCGCATCATACAGTGCGAGGAAGATTCCCGAAAGAAAAAAGAACATACCCGATGTAGAAAAAATCTTGCAAAGCGCAGCAGGTGCGCTAAATATGCTGCCAACGAATACCGCCGGCAAAAAGCTTTGGGCGTGACGAAGGGGAGCGAGATGCGTAGATCAGGACGGATTCAAGGACTTTTGTGCGCGGCCGCGGTGCCCGCACTCGTGGCCGGAGCGGCCTTGTGGAGCGCACCCGTGCGTGCCGCAGACACCTCGGCACAGGGTGTTGAAGAAGTCGTCGTGACGGCGGAAAAGCGCAAGGAATCGGTTCAGAAAATTCCGCTGGCGGTTACCGCCATTGATGACGAGATGCTGCAACGTGCGCACGTCGATACAATGCAGGACCTGCAGAATTTGGCCCCAAACGTCACATTCAACAGCGGCGACGCGGCGGCCCTGATTTCCATCCGCGGTATCAGCACGCTAGTTTTGGGCCCGGGCGAAGATACAGGCGTTGCCGTTCACCTGGACGGTGTCTATCTGGGGCGGGCGCAGTATCAGAATGCAGCGCTCTACGATGTCGCACGTGTGGAAGTTCTGCGTGGCCCACAAGGCACGGTGAACGGGCGGAATGCGACAGGTGGCTCCATCAACATCATCACGCAGGAGCCGACTTTTGATTTCGGCGGCTATCTGAACGTCGCGTTCGGCAACTATAACCTGGTGAAGACGGACGGCGCCGTCGGTGGACCGCTCAGCGATGACACCGCGTGGCGCGTGGCGTGGCGTACCGAAAATCACAAGGGCTATACACCAAACATCAATACGGGTGAGGCGCTGGATGAAGCCAACCAGCAATCCGTGCGCGCGGAACTTCTGAGCAATCTCGACAGCCACACGCAGTTGCTGCTGACGGTCGATGGTGATTTTGCCGACACCAGTGGCTACGCCAACATCGTGCTGGGCACGGTGACAGGTTTGCCGCTTCCCGGTGAAGCCTTGGGTGGCACGACTGCTACGGGACGCCGCGTGAGCGCGAACGACCCGGCTTATTACAAGAGGGAGGTCTACGGCGCGACCGCGCGTTTGACGCGCGATTTCGAGGATTTCGTGGTCACTTCAATCACGGGTTACCGCCAGATGAAGGAACGCTCGGCGGTCGATCTGGACGGCACCAGTTTCGACTTCATGCATGCGAATTACACACGCGATCAGCAGCAGTTCTCGGAAGAATTGAATATCGTTTCCAACACCGACTCGCGTCTGCAGTGGCTTGCAGGTCTCTATTACTTCTATGAGCACCAGAATTCGGACGAAACCTACACGTTCCCTTCGGTCGGCTTTCACCTGTCCATCGGTGGGCCACCGACCACAAACTCCTATGCGGCATATGCACAGGCAACCTATGCGCTGACCGATCAGATCGATATCACCGCGGGCCTGCGCTACACTGATGACAGGAAGCACACGTCGGAATATTCCGTTCTGCCGGAGTTCGCGATCTACGGTTATGACAAGCTCGAAGGGGACTGGAGCGCGCTAACTCCGAAATTCGCCATCGACTACAAGCCGACCGACAACACAATGGTCTATGCATCGGCTTCGCGGGGCTTCCGCAGCGGCGGTTTCAATATTGGCGGCCTGCAAGGCACCGCTTTTTCACCTGAATTCGTGTGGAGCTACGAGGCGGGCGTCAAGCATCAGTGGGCCGATCGCCGCTACACTCTGAACCTTGCGCTGTTCCAGGAAGATTACACGGATTTGCAGGTGTTCCAAATTCTGAGCCTGCTTTCGACTGTGCAGAACGCCGCAAGCGCCACGATCAAAGGCATTGAAGGTGAATTCGTGGCATTGCCGGGTGACGGTATCCGCCTCGACCTGAATGCGGCCTATACGGATGCGCAGTTCGACAAGTTTTCCAACACCGACGCGGCCGATCCGTTGGCCATTGTGCAGAACCTTGCAGGTTACCAGTTGCCGCGAGCGCCCAAGGTGAGGATCAACGCTGGCCTTGAAAAGATGTGGGAGCTGGGCGCCGACGGTTCATTCACGCTGCGGGGCGAGTACCACTATACCAGCCGCGTGTATTTCTCGGAGTTCAACGATCCGCAAATCTCCCAGGCGCCAGTGAGCGTTTGGAATGCGCGGGCGTCATATGAGACCGGCGACGGCCGCTATCGTGTTACGGCCTTTGCCGATAACATCACGGACGAGACCATTTACAACAACAAGCTCGTCGGTGCGGCTATTCTGGGTTTCAACATCATCGCTTCCCCGGCACCGCCGCGTACGTTCGGTGTCGAACTGGGCATCAAGTATTGATGTTCGGGTAACCGCGCGGGTCTGGTTCCGCCGCGCGGTCCCAAGGTGGTGGCACGGCGAGCTTGTGAGAGAAATGCCATGAGTCGTTTCCCTCTGAGCCGCCGTGCCGTTGCCCAATTGGGATTGGGGCTATTTGGAGCATCGTTGCCTGCGCCAGCGTTCAATATGTCGCCGCAGGCGTCGACGCTGGCCGAGGACGCGATCGCGCAATCCGGCATTCTGGAAACGCCGCTTGGCCGTTTGATTGGCGCGACGGACGAGCGTGATGGAGTTCGCGTAACTTCCTACAAGGGAATTCCTTATGCGCAGCCACCCGTGGGCCTGCGCCGCTGGAAGCCTGCGGAGCCTGCTACGGCCTGGAATTGCACGCGCGATGCTACATCCTTCCCGCCGCAGGCTGTGCAGGTTACCGAGCCGGACGCGATGTTCTATTCGCTACCGCAGACGGTACAGAGTGAAGACTGCCTCTATTTGAATGTATGGACGCCAGCAGGGGAGGGCGTGCGACAGCAGTCATTACCGGTGATGGTGTGGATCCACGGCGGCGCGTTCATGACTGGTGCGGGGTCGATACCTGTCTATGACGGCGCAGCTCTGGCGCGCAAAGGTGTTGTTGTCGTCACGATAAACTATCGCGTTGGCGTCCTTGGCTATTTCGCGCATCCGGAATTGATTGCGGAAGCTAGGGGTGGGGTCTGCGCGAATTTCGGAACAACCGATCAGATTGAAGCGTTGCGCTGGGTGAGGAACAATATCGCAGCCTTTGGTGGCGATCCCGGAAATGTCACCATCTTTGGACAATCCGCCGGCGCGATGTCGGTATCCATGTTGATGGCGTCTCCTCTCGCAAGGGGGCTGTTCCATCGCGCCATCGGACAAAGTGGCGGCTTCTTCTTTCCGATGCGAACGCTTGGCCGTTCTAGCTGGGGTGGTCCGCCAGCAGAGGAACTGGGTGCGGAATTCGGCAAACGTCTCGGCGCACTCACACTTTCAGACCTTCGCGACTTGCCAGCGCAAGTGCTTGCCGACGCCGCGCCCCGAAACGGCGATCTGCTCAATCAGCTGGGCGCACTGATGGTGGTGGACGGGTTGGTATTTGAGCGGCCAGTCCACGAAACGTTCCGCCTGGGCAAGCAGCATCCCGTGCCTGTGCTCGTAGGGTTCAACTCCGACGAGGCATCGGGAATCGCGGATTATGGCGCAATCCCGGTACTGTCGGATCCCGTTGCATACGAAGCGGATATCCGCGCGCGCTATGGCGCGCTGGCAGATGACTTCTTGGCGCACTACCCCTCGCGTGATCCGCAAACTGCGGCGATGAATGCCTTCCGCGACGGTGGATTTGGATGGCCAGTGCTGCAATGGGCTACCGAAGCGGCACGAAGGAATCGGGAAACGTTTCTCTATTTCTTTTCGCATACGCCACCCGGCGCGGAGGTCGATCGTGCGATCTTCGGTAGCGCGAACCGCAGGCGTATTGGCGCCTTTCACGCGGCTGAGATCGCCTATGTATTTAACAATGTCGACACGCAACTGCTTTCCGTGTGGGGTGATGGGAAGCCTCATGCCAATCGCCCGGCAGCTCCTCCGCGTGACGATGACCGTGAACTTGCCGGCGCCATGTCTGACTATTGGGTCTCATTCGCAAAAACGGGCACGCCCCGCGGCAAGAACCTTCCGGCATGGCATCCGTTTGACCCTACGAACGGGCACTACATGCATTTCGGCGCTGGGCCGGTGCCCGCACAACACCTGATGCCGGGGATGGGCGAATTGCACAATGACATTTTTCGTGCGCGCGCCGCGGCAGGAAATTTTTGGTATTTGGGCAATGTGGGGGCCATGGGCGCAACGGTAACCGGTTGACGTCTTACGTAAACGGAAATCCGAGGGGTTGAGGAAGGGCACCACCGATTGGGGTTGTTGCTCCGCCCATACGCAATCATCCGTATTTTCAGTTACCCATATTGAGCATAGATACGCTGTCGGCAACAAAGCATGTGCTGGCAGGTCATGGCGGACGTCGCGTTGAACTTCAGATTGAGATCGTCATCTCTGACAAGCGGAGATGACAAACGCATTTCCCGGCACGCGCTAGAATATCTTGTAGATTCAACGCAGCATACAATTGCGTCACTCGGCGAGCAGTTTCTTGTCGATCTACCCATTCTTCTTTCAGTATGGAACGCAAACAGCCGTTGGCTGCATACCGATGCGGAACAGTTTTGCCATTATTGCTTCGAAGCGGATCAGATTCCGCTAGACAAGAAACGCGGGATCAGCAGGAACGGGCTATCCGCCTTTCTTGACATTCCATTTGAGACTGTGCGCCGTCGCGCCGAAAAACTCATCGAACGAGGCATTCTCATCAGCAGGCCGGACGGGCTTGTCTGTGCATCCATGGGAAAGGCATTCACGACCGATTTTCGTGACATTGAACAGTTTAATGCCGACCTCGTGGCAAAGCTGTACGGACGGCTTCTTGCTGATGGTTACGAGCGCAAGTTGCCGGATTGGGTGATCGTGCATACCGGGGCCGAATTTCCTCGGGCGCGTCCGCAATGGGTTCGCGCGCTAACGCGCGCAAGCGTTGAATATCTTGCATCTATATTCAGTCACATGGCTCGCGCGTTGGGTCTGAATTTTCTGCAAACCATGATTGTCCTGACGATCCTGAAACGAAACATCGAACATCTGATCGCGACGCCGGACCACTATTCCGATATCAAGGTTTCACCGGATAGTGTTCGGCGCGGTATTGCGCGCAAGGACGTGGCACAAGCACTGCGCATTCCTCCAGAGACGGCACGCCGTCATATCTCGTCCTTGATCGCGCAAGGATTTCTCATTGAGCGCAAGGATGGTCTTGTAACACCGGAAGCTGTCATTGCGCGGCTTGACGGTTTGCGGCAGAGCAATGTGCGCCTCGTGGCCGCGATGCTGAACATGCTTGAAGAGCTTGAACGCTTCATCCGGGATCAATCCGGTCACAGGCACGCCTGCTGAGATTTCAGAATTCCGGCCAGATCGTCAGGTGATTTCGATCATGCGATCCGCGGACGGTCACGGGTGTGCCTGCGGGAAGCGTCAGCGTTTTTACAAAGGGGTAGATCACAATCGCCCAGCAGGACGATGCGCCCGATTCCGGCGTGTTTTCGTAGTGGCCGGCGCCGTCCATATCGAGCGCGATCCACTGGGCTATGGCTGTGGCGGGGCGCCCATCCGCGTGGACGACAGCCGAAGATTTGCTCTCCGGCCACGGTCCGCCTGACTGGAAGTCAAATGAGAACAGGTCGGCGGTATCGCTGCAGAGTGTGAGGCGCTTTTCGCCGCGCCCGATGTGATACCGCGGCGACGCCAAAACGTTGAAATCGGACAGATCGAAGCCGCAGCGGGACGACATCCGCTTCTTGTCGCCCTCTGCGTCATAGGCTAGGGCAATGCGCACGCGCCCGATGGCCGGGATGATTTTTGCACCGGGCTTCAGGAGGCGGCGATGCGCCTGTTCGTGCGCTGGAAGGGCCGCTTCGCTCAGAAGATCGTTGCTGACGATCTCCGATACGAGGACGTCAGCGCGACCGCCCATATCCTTTTCGGCATCGACATCGGCGGAGTGCTTGCCGATAACCTTCACCCGGTCAGCGAAACCGTTGCGCGCGATCACGGCGCGAGCCGATTCCGCGACAGCCGGATTCATCTCGCAGGTGAACACTTCCGTCGCGCCCGCACGGGCGGCCATCATCGCCAAAAGGCCGGTGCCGGTGCCAATCTCCAGGACCCGCATTCCGGGCCTGACGACGCGGCGCAGGGCTGCATCATAAGCCTCATTGCGGGCCTCATCGCGAACGATGGTGAAGTGCCAGTGGGGGACGCCGCGGCTCAGTATCTCGGTTGCGACGAAGCGGACCTGTGCATTGTCCGGCGCCAGCGCGAGTGATCGGCGAGCAAGTTCGTGGGCCTTTGCCGTGTCACCCTTGGCCGCGATGGTGCGGGCGAGTTGGGCCAGCAACAGCGGGTTGTCGCCGATTTTGGCAATCAGGGCGTCGAAGGAACCAGAGGCCAACGGCCCCTCCATGGTGGAAGGTCGTGAAAATTACGCGCGCATCTCGATCATTTTTTCGGCGCGCAGTTCCTCGAGGAGGTCCAGAACCTGACGTTCGCAAGTCGCCATGTCCACGTCATACTCCGCGACAAGCTGATTGCAGAGGTCACCAACCTTCATCGGGGTTGCTATCAAGGCCCAGATCCGCGAACCGACCTTGTTGAGGCCGTAACAGGTACCCTGATCGATGCTGAGGGCAACGACTTCACCGTCCACTTCGGCCTCGATAAGGCCGTCCGAGCGGACGATTACTGTATCGGTATTCAGGTTCGGATCGTTGCTCATGCCACCACGCGTTATTGCCGCCAGCGTTGGCAGCTTCGGTTGATTGCGGCGAAACTAGTGTACCGACCTCGTTAACGCAATATTTCGGCATGGGGCTTGCCGCACGTGCTAACACCCATGGTTGCCGGGCCAAATTTCTATGATATTGGGAGGACTTATGAGGCCCGGTGCTTGGGGCTGGGCGCGGGTCGCGGGGGCAGACCGGTCTGGCAAGCCAACCGTGAGGCCGGGGAGCCAAGGGTGTCATCGGTTCAGGATTATCTGGCGTTCGGCCTGCGTATACGCTCGGAGATCGAACTCCCCGAGCTGGCACCGGCGTTGGACGATGCTGCCAAGCTGCCGTTGGTAACGGTGACGCGAGGCCACATCCCAACCGAAATTCCGAACACGACTGCCCTGGGTGCCCATTCGCTGATCGGCGATCAGGACTATGTGTTGAACATTACGTCTGTGGGACGGTTCCACGCCAAGAGTGGCGAGCAGATCATTATCGATGCATTGCCGGACGCCAGCGAGCGCAATATTCGCATTTTTCTTCTGGGTTCGATGATGGGTGCGCTTTGTCATCAGCGGGGTCTGTTGCCACTGCATGCAAGCGCGATCGAATATGAAGGCGGCGCCATCGCCTTTGTGGGCGATTCCGGTGCCGGAAAGTCCACGCTCTCGGCCTATCTGCATGACAAGGGCTATCCGCTGCTGTGCGATGATGTGTGCGTAGTCAGTCGTGATGCGAACGCGGGCGCGCCCATGGCATGGCCGGGCGTTCGCCGCATCAAGCTCTGGCAGGACGCGCTTTCCGCGCTGCGCGGTGAGGGCACCAATCTGGAACGCGTGTTCGACGGCATGGACAAGTACCACGTGCCGGTGACCTCAGTGGCGGAGCACAAGCCCTTGCCATTGAAACGGATCTACCTGCTGGAGAATGCGACTGAGGAAAAGGCGCACAGCATCACGCGCCTTACCGGCGTGTCTGCACTGAACGCGGTCCTGACACAGACCTATCGGCGCTTCATCGGTGATCTGATGGGCAATCGCGAACAACACTTCAAGATGGGCGCGGAACTGCTGCGCAGCGTACGCATCTACACCCTGCGACGACATCGCGGATTCGATGTCTTTGAACGGGAAACGGCGCGTTTGATGGAACACATCCGCGACCAAACGGTGTAGAGACCGCTGACTGACAGCGGGTTTTTTGATAGGAGGGCGCCATGAGCGCCAGAGTTTTTATCGACGGGGCCGCAGGAACGACGGGCCTTGAAATTCGTGAGCGGCTGGCTGGCCGCACCGATCTCGAAATTATTCATCTATCCGATTCCGAGCGCAAGGAAGCCAGCGCTCGCAAGGCAGCCTTGAACGAGGCGGATCTGGTGATCCTTTGCCTGCCCGACGAGGCCGCGAAGGAATCGGTGAGCATGATCGAGAACGATTCAGTGCGGGTTCTGGATGCTTCCAGCGCCCACCGTGTTGCACTGGGATGGACATACGGCTTCGCAGAAATGGAACCGGATCAGCGCGCCAAGATCGCTGCGTCCAACCGGGTAAGCAATCCGGGCTGCTATCCAACCGGGATGCTTGCACTGGTTCGGCCCCTGACACGCGCAGGACTATTGCCGGCCGATTATCCGCTCAGCGTGTTTGGCATCTCCGGCTATTCCGGTGGCGGCAAGTCGATGATCGAGGAATTCGAGAAGAAGGACTCGCCAGCTTACGTCGATACAGTCGCGCGCACGTACGGCCTGACTCTCGCACACAAGCATGTTCCGGAGATGCAGGTATTCGCCAAACTGACCCATGCACCTGTGTTTTCGCCGAACGTGGCGCGCTACTATCGCGGTATGATTGTGGAAGTTCCGTTGCAATTGTGGGCATTGCCGACAAAACCAACGGTTCTTGAAGTTCAAAAATGTTTGCAAGAGGCCTATCTCGGCGAAAAGCTGGTGCAGGTCGCAGGTCTCCATGAGGCTGCAAACCTGAAAACGCTGGATGCCGAAGGACTAAAGCTAACCAATGGCGTGAAGCTCTTTGTGTTCGGCAATGACAAGACGCAGCAGGTGCGGCTGGTGGCAGTGCTGGACAATCTGGGCAAAGGCGCGAGCGGGGCGGCGGTGCAGAACCTCAACATCATGTTGGGCCTGCCGGAGACAGAAGGCTTGCTGTAAATTTGCCGTGCGATGTGTCGGCGGAGGTCATCCATGTGGAAACAGGCGATTGCAAGCGCAACGTTAGCGCTGCTGGTGGTATCTGGTGCGCAGGCGGCTGACTATCTGCCACCCAAAGGTTCCGATTGGGCCGCGCGCGCGCCCAAGCAGGAAGGGTTTGACGCCGCGAAGTTAAAGTCGGCGGTGGACTTTGCCATTGCCCATGAAGCTACAGTCGCACCGGAACTCGCAAAGGCGATCGATCCGCGCGATCTGTCGATCACCATTCCAATGCAGTTTGCCCATGAACCCTATTCCGATCCCATCGGTCCCCTGAAACCGCATCAGCCGGCCAGTGTCCTTGTAATCCGGCACGGTTATATCGTCGCCGAAGCGGGTGACACACATGCTGCCGATCTGGTGAATTCCGTAACCAAGACTTTTTTGTCGTCGGTTGCAGGCGTGGCGTTCGATAGGAATCTCATCCGCAATGTGAACGACCGGGTGCTGGACTATGTGCACCCGTCGCCGGATTTTGAGCTGCCGCACAACCAGCCCATCACCTGGGACCAGATGCTGCGACAGACGAGCGGCTGGATCGGCACGATGTGGGGCAAACCCTGGTGGGCGGACAGGCCGGGCAAGAACGCGTGGGATGAGCTTGCGGCCGGGCCGCCGCCCGTCGGTAAGGAATGGAAATATTCCGACGTGCGTGTGAACGCGCTGGCGCTCGCGTTGACGCATTTGTGGAAGCGACCATTGCCGGATGTTTTGCGCGAATATGTGATGAATCCGATAGGCGCATCGGACACCTGGCATTGGTACAATTACGACAACGCATGGACAACAATTGACGGTGTGCGCATACCAGTGGTTCCGGGCGGCGGACATTGGGGCGGCGGCATGTACATTTCGGCGCGCGATCTGGCGCGGCTCGGTCTTCTGGCACTGCACGAAGGCCGTTGGGGCGGCCGGCAGGTTCTCTCCAGAAAATGGATTTCGATGGCGCGCACGCCGACAGGTCCCAATCCACAATACGGCTTCATGAACTGGTTTCTGAACACGGATAAAAAGCTCGCGCCCGCCGCGCGCGAAGATGCTGTGATGTTCCTTGGCAACGGCGCAAACATGGTGTTCATCGACTACGAACACGACGTTGTGGCCGTCGTGCGCTGGATTGACGATAAGGAAAAGGCGGAGTTTGTGAGGCTGCTGGAAGCGTCACTTTAGTTCAAAGTGGCAACAGTCGCAGCAGAATTATTGGCCATGCGATGACGATTGCCAAAAATGTGACCGACACGCCCCAAGGCACTTGGCGGAAACCGTGTTTGAACAATCTCGGCAACACAAAGGCGCAGAGCCATGAAAGCTTGTAGATGATCTGCAGGATCAGGATTGGCACAAATATGCGGGGCCAGATTAATCCCAGACCCGAGCACGCCAGGATCGAAAACCACAGAGCCATGACAAGCTGGCGCAGCCCATCCGAGTTTTCGACCGTACCGTTGAATGTCATTAACATTCGCGAAGAACGTTCGCGCCATAGCGCGATAAGTACCGGCGCAAGGATCAAGATGTTCGCGAAATAGGCCGCCCGCAGTAGCTGTTCCATAGGTGTCCCGAAACTCCCATCTATGCGCGGGAGATACGGAGTGCGCTGTTGGCTGGATCACGCTGTCGTCAAGCCTTCACTTTTACATAGGTGCCGGGTGCGTCTCCCAAGATCTTGAGTTTGCCATCGCCGGGTTTGCGCGCAGGAACCTTTTCGCCGGACAGCCTTGAAAGCCACGCATCCCAATCGGGCCACCACGAGCCCGGCGTTTCCTTCGCGCCCGATTGCCAGGCTTCGACGGTGGCGGGATAGGGTTTGCCGCTCTCGCCTCCAAACGCGTCGTTTGTCCAGTACTGGTATTTGTGTGCGCTGGGTGGATTTACGACGCCCGCAATGTGTCCCGATCCGGCGATGATGAAGCGGATAGGACCGCCAAATAGGTGCGTGGATTTGTAGACCGAGCGGTATGGCGCGATGTGATCTTCCTTGGCGCTTTGCAGATAGATCGGAATCTTCACTTTCGAAAGGTCAAGTTTTTTTCCGCCCAGCACCAACTTGCCCTGCGAGAGACAGTTGTTCTTGTAGAACTCGCGCAAATAGAACAGGTGCGTGGCTTCCGGCATGCGAGTGGTGTCGGAATTCCAGTAGAGCAGATCGAAAGGCGCCGGTTCCTTTCCAAGCAGATAGTTCGATATCACGAACGACCAGATCAGATCGTTGGCGCGCAGCATGTTGAACGTCGTCGCCATGCGGCTGCCTTCAAGCACTCCGCCGGCATCTTTCATTTGCTGTTCGAGTGCATCGAGCTGAATATCGTCGATGAACACCTTCAGGTCTCCAGCCTCGCTGAAATCGGCCTGCGCGGCGAAGAAGGTGGCTGAATTCACCCGTTCATCGCCGGTAGCCGCCATGTAAGACAGCGTGGCCGAAAGCAGCGTGCCGCCGATGCAATAGCCGATGCAGTTAACCTTCTTCTGCCCTGTCGCGGTATTCACCGCGTCGAGCGCCGCAAAAATGCCTTCGCGCATATAGTCCTCGAAGGTCTTTTCCGCGAGCTTGGCATCAGGATTGACCCATGACACGACAAACACCGTGTAACCCTGTGCGCTTGCCCAGCGGATGAACGAATTTTCGGGACGCAGATCAAGGATGTAGAATTTGTTGATCCATGGCGGAAAAATCAGCAGGGGACGTTCGTAGACCTCTTTTGTTGCCGGATCGAATTGCAGAAGTTCGATCAGCTCATTGCGAAAAACGACCTTGCCGGGCGCTGTTGCGATGTTTTCACCAATGCGGAAGGCGTCTGCCGACTGGGTGATGGCGAGCTGGCCTTCGCCGCGCTCAAGATCGTGCAACAGATTGTCGAGACCTTTGACGAGGTTCTCGCCATTTGATTGCAGAGTGACGCGCAAGACTTCGGGGTTGGTCAGCACAAAGTTGGTGGGAGCAATCGCGTCCACGAACTGCTTCGTATAAAACTGCACGCGCTGACGGGCCGCGGGATCAAGTTTGTCATCGATTTTTTCGACGGTGTTCTGAACCCAGTTTGCGGTAAGCAGGTAGGACTGTTTGATGAAATTGAAAATCTGGTTTTCCTGCCAGTCCTTGTCCCGGAAGCGCTTGTCGTTGCGAGCCGGTTCGACCACGGGTTCTGCAGGCTTGCCGCCGAGCATCTGCAGGGCGGTGCGTTCCCAAAGGCCCATGTAATCCCGCCAAAGCTGGAACTGTGCTTCCATTACGACAGCGGGGTCGGCAACCAGGCCACGCAGCAGGTCCATGAACGCGCCGGTAATGTTCAGCGGATCGCCCGGCTCATTGCCGGTGCGGGTTGCCTGCCGTTTGAGGTAGTCGCTGAGCAGCCGCTGGGACTGCATGCCCACGCGAACCATGTTCCGTGCAAAGGCGCCCGGATCGCCGATGGTATAGGCTTCATCCGGCGTGGCGCCGCTTTCCGGTTGGGGCGGCGGCGCCTTGTGCGCTTCACCAGACTTGCTCTTCTGTTTGGCCATGTCGTGTCCGCCCTGAGCAATATTTTTGCAATCTGATAGCCGTGGCTGCGGAACCGGGCAAGCGCGGGCCTGTGTCGACTATACGGAGAAGGGCGGCAAAAGGCTCACCACTAATTCATGTGACAAGTCTGATTTCGCTGCACTTTTGCTTGGAACCGGTGTCCGCGGCCTGTATATGGGTCAGGTCGGTGGAGGCCGTTTTCATGGGATTGCCTGGTATGTCAAAGGCGCTCACGCGTTTGTCCGTTGTGCTGTTCTTCGCCGCGGGAACCGGTGCGTGCTCCACGATTCCGGATTGGGTCGATCCGACAACATGGGGGAGCGATACTCCCGCCTCGACGACCGACAGCCAGCTTCCTGCCGATAACACGCAGACCAGCGACAACGCGCAATTCCCCGATCTGTCGAAGATGCCGGACAAGCCGCAGCGTCCATCCACCCCGGATGAGCAGAAGCAGGTTGCCCAAACACTGACGTCCGACCGCGATCAAACGAACTATTCCGCTGACGCGCTGCGAGGCGGCACAGAAGCTGCGGCTCCTCCGCCGCCAGACACCCCGCCACCTCCGGTGGAGTCGGTGGAGCAATCGACTCAGACGGCGTCAACGGACACGGCGAGCACCGATGATTCGGACACGACGCAACCTGCACCACAGCCGGTTGCCCAGCAGCCCGCTGCGGCCCCGACACAGCCTGTTGCCGTAGCGTCAACCTCACCTGTCCCTGGTAGCATGCCGGCCGTACCCGCCGATGCTCCGCGGATGTCCGTGAATGCCGCCTTGCAGCCCGCAGTGGGCGGCACTGTCGATCCGTCCGATGCAGCACTGGGCTTCCGCGCCTCCACCGCGCCACCGCTGGATGCTTCCGTTGCCCAGTTTGTGGCCCCGTCTGTCCTCGACCGCTACCGCCAGACCGCGAAGCTCGCACAGGCCAGCGGCATTGCGCCGGGAAGCTATTCCGCTGTGGCTTCAAATGAGCCTGCCGTTCCGCTGCGCGCGCCTGCGGGGACGCGGCCGGCTGTGCTGGGTACCGGCGTCACGGACGTTGGCGGTCCCGAGGTGATGACGGGAGATGTGGTCGCCAATTTCAACTCAATTTCGTCCTCGCCCGCAGTGCCAGTGAGCGTGTCGCCTGTCGCGACACCGGGGGATCCTGTGGCGGTGGTTTATTTCCCGCACGACACCACAGTCCTCGACGCTGATGGCAAGGCCCAGGTGAAAGCCGTGCTGGCTGCGTTCCAGGCACGTGGCGGTCAGGGCTTCGTGCGCGTCGTAGGCCACTCGTCGAGCCGCACGGCCAATATGTCGGTCGAACGGCACATAGCGCTTAATTTCGAGCGTTCTCAGGCGCGCGCCAATTCCGTGGCTCGAGCGCTGATTGCCGCAGGAATCCCGGCGAGCAAGGTTCTGGTGGAAGCGGTGGGCGATACCCAGCCGATCTACTATGAATCCATGCCGCAGGGTGAAGAAGGCAACCGCCGCGCCGAAATCTTCCTGCAAGGCTGACGCGCCCGCCACCGCAGGCGTTGACGCGCCCAACCCTTTGCCCTGATCTACACGCAAGCGCGGAATGGGCCGTGCCGAAGAAGCGTTGCCATGCAGACCGATTTTTACCGCATAAAGCGGTTGCCGCCTTACATCATCGAAGAGGTGAACACGCTCAAGGCGAAAGCCCGGGCGCGGGGCGAAGACATCATCGATTTCAGCATGGGCAATCCGGATATGCCCACGCCTGCACACATCATCGACAAGCTGGTGGAAACGGCCCGTGATCCGCGTTCCAACCGCTACTCGGCTTCTCGCGGTATCAAGGGGCTGCGCCGTGCCTATGTAGCATTTTACAAACGCCGTTTCGGCGTCGACCTCGATCCCGATTCCGAAGTCATCGCGAATCTGGGTTCCAAGGAAGGCTTTGCGAACCTCGCGCAGGCGATAACCGCGCCAGGTGATGTGGTACTGGTCCCGAATCCGGCTTATCCCATCCACGCCTTTGGATTCATTCTGGCGGGCGCTGCGATCCGGCATGTCCCGGCCACGACGCCGGAAGAATATCTGAGCCGCCTCGGCAACGCCGTGCGCCACTCCGTACCCTCACCGCTGGCGCTGGTCGTGAACTATCCCTCGAATCCGACGGCGCAAGTGGTGGGCCTCGATTTCTATAAGGAGATCGTGGCCTTCGCGAAGAAGCATGAAATCTGGGTGCTGTCCGATCTTGCCTATTCGGATATCTATTTTGACGCAAACAATCCGCCGCCATCCATTCTTCAGGTGGAAGGCGCGAAGGACATCGCCATTGAATTTCAATCGCTGTCCAAGACTTATGCGATGCCGGGTTGGCGCATGGGTTTTGCCGCGGGAAATCGGCACCTCATCTCAGCGCTGGGCCGCATCAAATCCTATCTGGATTATGGCGCTTACACGCCAATTCAGGTCGCGGCAGCTGCCGCATTGAACGGACCGCAGGACTGCGCCGACCAAATTCGCGCGACCTATAAGGCCAGACGCGATGTGCTGGTGGACAGCATGACCCGTGCCGGCTGGACGATTCCATCGCCGCCCGCGTCGATGTTCGCCTGGGCACCTGTGCCCGAATCCTTCCGCGAACACGGTTCGATGGAATTTGCCAAGCAGCTTCTGATCCACGCCAAAGTGGCCGTTCTGCCTGGTATTGGCTTTGGCGAGTACGGCGAAGGTTATGTGCGTGTCGCGCTCGTGGAAAACGAACATCGCATCCGGCAGGCGGCGCGCAATGTGAGGAAGTTTCTCGGCACGCGCCTGAACGATCCCGCACCCGAATTGGAAATGGCGAAATGACCGCGCCACTGCGTATAGCCATCGCCGGACTCGGCACAGTGGGCGGCGGCGTGGCCGAAGTCTTGCTGGAACGCGGGCAGGATTTGGCGGAACGCGCGGGCCGACCTGTGAAACTGGTGGGCATCTCGGCCCGAGACCGAAACAAAAGCCGCAAATCCGATCTCTCATCCATTGCCTGGTTTGATGACTGTCGGGCCCTGGCAACGATCGATGCGGATGTCATTGTCGAGTTGATTGGCGGGGAAGACGGTCCTGCCTATGAACTTGTGAAGGCTGCGCTTGGGGCACGCAAGCATGTCGTAACCGCGAACAAGGCGTTGCTGGCGCATCATGGTTCGGAGCTTGCGGCGCTCGCCGAGAGGAACGGCGTGGCGCTCAAGTTCGAAGCCGCTGCCGCAGGTGGCATTCCCATCGTGAAGGCATTGCGCGAGAGCCTGCTTGCCTATGGCATCGACGCCGTGCGCGGGATTCTGAACGGCACTTGCAACTACATTCTCACGAAGATGGAAGCGACCGGCCAGAGTTTCGGCGATGTGCTGGCAGAGGCCCAGAAGCTTGGCTTTGCCGAAGCCGACCCCACACTGGATATCGGTGGCGGCGACACCGCACACAAGCTGGCATTGCTTTCGAGTCTTGCTTTTGGCGCCGCGCCCGATCTCTCGCTGATTACCGTGGAAGGCATCGAACACATCACGCCGGAAGACATCGGTTATGCGCGTGAGTTCGGCTATCGGGTGAAGTTGCTCGGCATTGCGCGGCGCACGGCCGACGGCATCGATCAACGCGTCCAGCCTGCGATGGTCAAGGCCGGAACGCCACTGGCCGATGTGGAGGGGCCCTTTAACGCGGTTGTGGCGCACGCAGGCGCGGCGGGTCCGTTCTTCCTCGAAGGGCGCGGCGCTGGTGAAGCCCCAACGGCTTCTGCCGTCATTGCAGACATCATGGATCTGGCGCGCGGCGATGTTGGCCCTGTTTTTGGGCGCCCCGCCGGGACACTGAAACCCCTCCGGGCTGCACCGCCGGAACGCCGCAAATCGGCCTATTACCTGCGGTTCCAGGTGCTGGACGTGCCGGGCGTGTTGGCGGAAATTGCGGGCCACCTGGCCCAAAGCGAAATTTCCATTCAAAGCATGGTTCAGCGGGCGCGATCGCCCGGCGAAGCGGTATCTATCGTCATGATTACCCATGAATCTCCACAGGGGGCGGTGACACGCGCCTTGAATGCCATAGCAGCGTCAGACAAGGTCACCGGACGCCCCTGCATGATTCCGATGGAAGCCGGCTGAACAGACCGGCTCGTAACTTTGGGAGTTTCCATGTCCGCTGCTCTCGACCGCGTCTTCGCAATTGAAGCCGTTCGTGTCACCGAAGCTGCCGCCATTTCTGCCGCGCGCCAGGTTGGTCGCGGCGATGAACACGCTGCCGACCATGCCGCCGTGGAAGCGATGCGCAAGGCATTCAATAACCTTCCCATAGACGGCACAGTCGTGATCGGAGAAGGCGAGCGCGACGAAGCCCCGATGCTCTATATCGGCGAGAAAGTCGGCTCTGGCGGAGTGGCCGTCGATATCGCGCTCGATCCGTTGGAAGGCACAACGCTGACCGCGAAGGCTTTGCCGAATGCGCTTGCTGTGATGGCGATGGCGGAACCGGGTACGCTGTTGAACGCGCCAGACACCTACATGGACAAAATCGCGATTGGCGGCGGATACCCCGAAGGCACGATCGACCTCGATGCGTCGCCAGAGGAGAATGTTCTGTCGCTTGCAAAAGCAAAAGGCGTGAGGCCGTCTGACATTACCGCGCTGGTGCTCGACCGCCCGCGGCATGCGCACATCATCGAAGGCGTGCGCAAGGTAGGCGCCGCGGTCCGGTTGATTACCGATGGCGATGTGGCCGGCGTGATCGCCACCTCGGATCCGGAAACGGGCATCGATATCTACATGGGGCAGGGCGGCGCGCCGGAAGGCGTGCTGGCAGCGGCGGCCTTGCGCTGCGTGGGCGGCCAGATCCAGACCCGCCTTGTGTTCAAGAAGGACGACGAGCGCGCGCGCGCGGCCAAACTCGGTATTACCGACTTCAACAAAAAATACACACTGATGGACCTGGCGTCTGGCGACGTGATTTTCGCGGCGACCGGTGTGACCGACGGCACGATGTTGAAGGGCGTGCATCACACCAAGGAATTCATCACCACGGAAAGCATCGTGATGCGTTCGGCCACCGGTACGGTGCGCTGGGTGAGCGCGCGTCACCGGCGCAAGGATGGCATCTGATCTTATCCGCGCCGCGCGGGAACGTGCGGCCTTCGGGGTGGCCCGGTCGTTCACCGGGCGTCGATGGATTCTGCGTGAGGCGTGTGATGAGGCCGTGGCGGCCCTCAAACACGCGCATGGCATCTCAGAGGTGCTGGCGCATATCCTGGCGGTGCGAGGCGTTGGAGTTGATGAAGCCGCCGATGTGCTTTTGCCTACGCTGAAGCGGCTATTGCCAGAGCCAAACACGTTGAAAGACATGCAACGCGCTGTCATGCGCGTGAAGGCTGCCATCGAAGCAGGCGAGATCATAGCCGTCTATGGCGACTATGACGTGGATGGCTCTTCCTCAGCCGCATTGCTGGCGTGGTTTCTGAAGTCGCTTGGCAGCAAGCCACTGATCTACATCCCCGACAGGTTGAGCGAAGGCTATGGGCCAAACACGCCCGCAATGATGCGACTGAAGGATGCCGGTGCGCGTGTCATCGTGACGGTCGATTGCGGCGCCGCAGCTGATGATGCTTTGACGGCTGCGCGCGACGCGGGGCTCGATGTGATCGTCCTCGATCATCACGCGGTGACGCATCAGGTGCCGGCATATGCGCAGGTGAATCCCAACCAGCCGGGCGATATGTCAGGGCTCGGTTTTCTGGCAGCAGCGGGGGTAACGTTTCTTTTTCTCGTTGCGCTAAATCGCACGCTGCGCGAGTCCGGATATTATGAAGGCAGGGCAGAGCTCGATCTTCGCGAAGCCCTCGATTTGGTGGGCCTTGCAACGGTGTGTGATGTGGTGCCACTTGTCGGGGTAAATCGCGCCTTTGTACGTGCTGGACTCGACATGCTTTCACGCGGGCGCCGCGTGGGACTGGCGCGGCTTGCGGATGTTTCGCGTACATCTCCACCCTTCACACCCTATCATCTCGGCTATGTGTTCGGTCCGCGTATAAACGCGGGCGGGCGCGTGGGCCGCTGCATGCTGGGCGTCGAACTCCTGACAGCGACCGAACCCGGGCAAGCATCTGAGATCGCGATGCAGCTCGACCTGCACAACCGCGAACGGCAGGCGCTCGAAAAGCAGATTCTGGAACAGGCCATGGCGATGGCCGAATTGCAGGCCAATGCCCCGTTCATACTCGTTGCAGAAGAGGGATGGCATGCTGGCGTTGTTGGCATTGTCGCTGGGCGGCTGAAGGATCGGTTCAACAAACCTGCGCTGGTTGCGGGATTTGAAGGTGGCATGGGAAAGGGGTCAGCGCGATCCATTCCTGGCATCGATATCGGCGCGGCTGTGCGCGGTGCATTTGAAGCAGGCATCCTGCTCAGCGGAGGAGGGCATGCGATGGCTGCGGGTTATTCTCTGGAGGCGGGAAAGCTCGATATCTTCCGGGATCATCTGACAGTGCAGTTCGCCAATGCAGGCGAAGCGCTGAACGCAGCCACCGAGCTGCATCTGGACGCGATGATATCGATCGGCGGTGCAAGTGTGGCGCTGGTAGACGAGATCGCAAAGGCGGGCCCGTTCGGTGCAGGGAATCCTGAGCCAATGGTGGTGGCGACCGACGTGCGTGTGTCCTTCGCCGATGTCGTCGGGCAGGATCACGTGCGGCTCCGGTTGTCCGGCATGGACGGTAGCCGTCTCGATGCCATCGCCTTTCGGCACGCGAAGACACCTTTGGGGCAGGCGCTTTTGGGTACGCACGGCAGGCCCATTCACCTGGCTGGGAAGTTGAAAGCAGACGTCTGGAACGGTCGTCAAAGAGTTCAACTACAGATTGAAGACGCGGCCGAATGTGCATAGTTGAGCTTCGCAAACATTAACGCTAAAAAATTCAATTGTTGGAATCTGTTGCGCCGGCTTCGGGGCGAAGGGGAGTGTAATGTCGACAAAGAGCGTGCGATTGGAAGAGGTCAAGGCCAATGATGGCCCAAAAGCGATTTGGGACGCCCCGGCAGTCAAAATTACCAACCTCAAAGACGCGCAAATGTTTTTGAATATAGGTCCTGACTTTGCGGTTTATTCCTGACCATCTTGGGTATGGCGTTCGTTTCCATCGTCATGCCGGTGTTCAATACGGCGCCTTACCTTCGAGAATCCATAGACTCCATTCTTGCGCAGACGCATCGCGCGTTTGAATTTATCATTGTCGATGATGGATCGAGCGATGGGTCGCAGGATATTATCGCGGACGCTGCGCGCATGGATGCGCGCATTCGAGCCATTTTTCTGACGCGACCATCCAGCTGCATCAGCGGTGCACGCGCGACCAACGCAGCGATCGCGACAGCGCAAGGCGAGTATATCGCCCGCATGGACAGCGACGATATTGCGTTGCCAGTCAAGCTGGAAACCCAATTGCGATACCTTGCCGAGAACGACATCGACATCTGTGGCTGCGAGATGGAAGCCTTTGGCATGGGCGCCGGACGCGTCTGGTTTCCGCAATCGCACGAAGGAATCTGCCGCGAACTCGTGTTCCGGATCGGCATGCCGCATCCATCCATGGTAGCGCGCAATGCGATATTTGTGGACAACCGCTACAGTGAAACCAACGGCATGGATGACTATGAATTCCAGACCCGTCTTGCCCTGAAATACAAGATGGGCAATGTGCCGGATGTGCTGCTGCGCCACCGTCGGCATGCCGAACAATCCACGAATATCTATCGCGAGAGACTGCGCAATGATGTGCGGCAGACGCGGTTTCGATACATGTTCGCCCGCTTTCCCGGGACGACCTACACGGATTTCATCGGTATATCGCGGATCTGCGAAAGGCTCGAATTCGAGAGTATTGAGGAACTTGAAGCAGCCGGACAATTCCTGATCCGACTATCGGACATACCCGACAGGATGCTCAAGGCTCGCAACCTGCGCCGCTGGCACGAGGCTGAACCTCAGATCGGCTCTCTCGGAGCGGATGGCGCGGCCGTATTCCGCCGGATCGCTGCGGAGCTTGCCTATGTCTAGCCTGCCTGCTCCCGCCATCTGGTGAGCCAATACGAAGAGGCTTGCCAAGGGCCGCGGGGGCCAGTATAGGCCCCGTTCCGTTTCGGTCATCGTGCCGCTCCGGACTGGCTTTGCGCCCTTCGTCTATCGGTTAGGACTCAAGATTTTCAATCTTGCAAGAGGGGTTCGACTCCCCTAGGGCGCGCCAATCCTGTCGTTGCTGGCGAACAACCTCGCCAACCAGAATTCACATATGGGAATTGCCGGTCTGGGCGAGGCGGACTTCGAAATCGACACATCCATGGTTGTTGCCAGGAACGGTATCATCTCCCGCCGTCATGGCGACGGTGGCGCAATTGTGGTGTGAGCCCGTGACGCCGGCCTTGGTGCGGATGATGATCTGCGGCAGGTTGGAACCGGACGATACGGCCCCACCCGTATAGCTGCAGTTAACCGTCAGGCCCGCAGTGGTGCAGTTCCATCCGAGCGCGACGGTTATAACAGGGCCGGTCACCGCGCTGGTCGGAAGCATGTCGGTAACCGTTATGCCGGATTGAGCGTTCACCGGGCTGGGGCCGCCATTGTGAACCGTGATGGCGAAATTGGCCCCGAGGCCCGATACGACGCTGCCTGGCCCCGTAACGCTTACAGACAAATCAGATTTGGGCTTGGGCTGCACTGTGCCGTTTATGCAGCTCTGATCGTTGATGTGATTGACGTCGTGAGGGCCTACTGGAATTGAAACGTCGGAGCATACGTGGAATGGACCAGAGGTGGCTGCCTGCACAGTCACGTACCATGAGGGAAAGGTTCCGCCCGGCGGTACGGCGGCGCCATGATAGAAGCAACCAAAGTTGCCGTATGAAAGCCCGCCGTACCAATAGCCGCCGCACGACCACGGCCCAAAGGGCATAACAGGTGTGGGTTCCAGGCTGACATTGTGGGGCAGGGAAAAGTGGAAGCTGGCATCTGCGACCGGAGTGGTGCCAGCGTTGAATACGTTGACAGTGAAGGTCACCATCTGGCCTGCAGTCACTGACGCAGGTGCAGTTTCCAGAATTGAAAGGTCAGGGCCCACATGAAAGCCGGCTTGCGCCGATGTCGTCAGCGGCAGAGCAAATGCCAAAACGGTGGCAACAAGAACCAGACGGCAAAAGGCAGTGTTCGGCATCGGAAATCCCCCAAAGCCCGCAAGCTGTATCACCTTTAGTCGAAAAATCCGCACGTATTCGGTCGGCGGACCTTGCTTTCATGTTGGCGTATGACCCGGAGAAGGCCATGCAAAGCGAAGAAAAATGTCTGGCAACGCTTCTACAAGCCGCTCGTCGCGCGGTCATCTTTACCGGTGCCGGGATATCCACCGAGTCGGGCATCCCGGATTTTCGATCGCCCGGCGGCCTTTGGACCAAGAACGCGCCAATCTATTTTGACGACTTCGTGCGATCGGCCGAAATGCGGCGCGAGGCGTGGAAGCGGCGCTTTGCCATGGAGGAAACCTTTGCTCGCGTAAAGCCCAATGCCGGGCATATTACGGTTTCCAAGCTCGCGGCGCACGGCATCGTCAGCCATGTGGTGACACAGAACATCGACAATCTGCATCAGGACTCGGGTGTTCCCGATGACAAAGTGATCGAGATCCACGGCAACACACGCTATGCCAAATGCCTCGATTGTGGCCAACGCATGGAACTGGAGCCCATTCGCGCGTATTTCGAGGCGAACGGTGATCCGCCGGATTGCCAAGCGTGCGGCGGCATTTTGAAAACTGCCACCATCTCTTTTGGTCAGGCTATGCCACAGCTCGAGATGGCGCGGGCGGACGAGGCAACTCGGACCTGTGACCTGTTCGTCGTGCTCGGATCATCGCTGGTGGTTTATCCCGCCGCCGGCTTCCCACTCATAGCAAAGCGCATGGGGGCGAAACTGGTGATAGTCAACCGCGATCCGACGGAACAGGACCAAATCGCTGATCTGGTTCTGCACAGCGAGATTGGGCCGACCCTGCGGGCTGCGACACGATTTCTCGATCAATGACCGCAGCGCTTTCGCCGCTAAAACCAAGCATTTTTTGGGGGAATTGCCGCTCGTTAAGACCTCGGAAGGGCGATGGACGCTAGCGTCTTCTAGGCTAGTATCCGAATCGATCCCCGACTGAACAGCAGGAGCAAACCATGCATCGCATGGACGAAGAGAACGAAGACGAAAAGCACACGCCGCCGGACCCGCAATCGGCTCCCGTCGCGAAGGCGCTCTTCAAGTCGCGCACAGTGCTGATCTTCGGCGAAGTGGACATGAAGCTCGCGGAGCGCGTGACGGCGCAGCTCATTGCGTTGGCTGCCGACAGTGAAGACCCGATCCGCGTCATCGTGAACTCCCCAGGTGGACATGTGGAATCCGGTGACACGATCCACGATGTGGTCCGCTTTGTAGGCCCGAAGGTCCGGATGATCGGTACAGGCTGGGTGGCAAGCGCCGGTGCGCACATCTTCCTGGGTGCAAGCCGCGAGAACCGGTTCTGCCTCCCCAATACCCGCTTCCTGCTCCACCAGCCGCTCGGTGGCGTGCGCGGCCAGGCATCAGATATTTCAATCGAGGCGGAAGAAATCCTGAAGATGCGCGAGCGCATCAACCGGGAAATCTCCAAGGAGACTGGCCAGCCCTATGAGAAGGTGCTGCAGGATACCGAGCGCAATTTCTGGATGGGCGCCGAAGCGGCGGTAACCTACGGCCTTGTCAGCCGCATCGTGAACCGGTCCGACGAGGTGTGAGCGTGAGTGCGCCGTGGTGGCAGGGCGCAGTCATCTATCAAGTTTACATCCGATCGTTTTGCGACGGGAATGGGGATGGGCAGGGCGATTTCGCCGGCCTGCTGTCGAAGCTCGACTATATCGCAGCGCTGGGCGCGGATGCGGTGTGGCTTTCGCCAATCCACCCTTCGCCAAACCGGGACTGGGGATACGACGTCTCGGATTATAATGGCATCCATCCGGACTATGGCACCGAGGCGGATTTCGATCGGCTGCTGGCGAAGTTTCATGCCCGCGGGCTGAAAGTGCTGACCGATGAGGTTCTGGCACATACCTCTGACGAACATCCCTGGTTTCTGGAAAGTCTGAAACGAGGCGCCAAGTCCGACTGGTACGTATGGGCAGACCCGAAAATCGACGGAACAGTTCCGAACAACTGGTTGTCCGCCTTTGCAGGTCCAGCTTGGTCTTATCAGCCTGCCCGACGACAGTACTACCACCACAAATTTCTGCGGCAGCAGCCGAAATTGAATTGGCGCAATCCGCAGGCCAAAGCGGCGGCACTTGCCGTTCTGGACTATTGGCTGAACCGCGGCGTGGACGGCTTTCGTCTCGATGTGGCAAATGCCTATTTGCATGATCCGGCACTGACCGGAAATCCGCCAGTGCCACTGGAACAGCGCACGTCACACCATTGGGTGCATGCGCCGAACCAGCAATATCACTTCAATGACAGCAATTTGCCCGAAGGTATTAATGTGCTGGACGAAGTTCGGCGCATCGTGGATTCGTACCCAGGCCGTTTCGTGATGGGCGAATTTTCGGAAGAACCGGAGCGTTCAGGCACGTTTGCGGCTTCGGATGAGGGCCTGCATTCCGGTTATTCGTTCCCCTTGCTGGATGCGCGCAGGCTTGAACCCGGTTTCATCAAGAACCATTTCGCAATGCTGGCGCAGCACCCGGGGCATTGGCCATCGGTCGCTTTTTCCAATCACGATGTCATGCGGACGGTCTCGCGATTTGGCGGCAAACATCCGCCGGAAGGGCTGCCAAAGTTGATGCTTTCGCTGTTGATGGCGTTGCGCGGCACGGTTCTGGTCTACCAGGGTGAGGAATTAGGGTTGCCGCAAGCAGACGTGTCGCGCGAACAAATCCGTGATCCGGTCGGAGACCTCTACTATCCCTACACGTTTGGACGGGATGGTTGCCGAACCCCGATGCCATGGGATGGGCGTGCCACAAATTTGGGGTTCGGATCCGGCACGCCGTGGCTTCCGCCTTCTTCGGCGCATGCTCCTCTTTCCGTGGCGCGTCAGGAAAATGACTCAAACTCGACACTGGCCTATTTTCGCAAGCTGGTATCAGCCCGCAAAGAAAGTCGGGCAATGAAGCTAGGTGCGATCGACTTTCTGGATGCCCCTGAACCTATGCTTGTGTTTGAGCGCAGGAGTGATGCCGAAGCTGTTGTGTGTGCATTTAATCTTGGTGTCGCGCCTATGCGCTGGCGACACGAAAGTCTGTCAGGTGCCAAGACCTGGGATATCGGGACGGGACGAACGTCGTTGGCGGATGGCGAACTGACGTTGGGCTCACACGCTGTCTGGTTTGGGCGTCTCTGAAGTCATTGCGGTAAGAACGGCTTCAATGGGCAGAAGCACGCAACGGTGACGGGCGGCAAAGCTCACCGCGCCAGCCAGGTCGCTATAGACGGCAAATGGCGCATCGGGCGGCGGCGCACCGTCGCGGAGCATGGCCTTCACGTTGGCGAGGAGGTGTTTAACATCGTCCTCAGAGGCCCCCTTCAGGTGCGCGCCCAAGATAGAAGCTGATGCCTGCGTCAGGACGCATGCCTTTGTTTCATGCGCGAATGCCGCGATGCAGCCACCGGTGTCGTAAGCGAGCTGAACCTCGACCTTGTCGCCGCATGCCGGATTGTGCGCGACGCCGCAAGCGTCGGCATTCTCCAGTTTACCCGCGCCCTGCGCATCGGCTGCCAAGCGCATGATTTCCTTACGGTAAAGCGGATCGCTCATGCTGCGCTTCAAGGCTCCGCGAGGTAAGCGGCAAGCGCTTCGGGGGTGTCGATATCGATCAGCGGTGCATCGGTTTCTGCCTCCACTTCGCACACCAGTTCGCCATAAATCCCCAATAAGTTGCGACCGCCAACATCGCCTTCGATCGAAATGAGATCGGGAAAGAAGCGGCGTGCCCAGAGAACGGGATTTCCCTGCTTGCCGTCGCGGGTGGCAACGCAGATGGCACGTCCTTCGCCGGGGTTGAATGCCGCAATCAGCTTTTCGACAAGTGCTGTCGAAATTGATGGCATGTCGCCCAACAGGACTAGGGCTCCGTCCACGTCATCCGGTAGAGCCTGAAGGCCGCATCTGAGCGACGTACTCAATCCTCTTGCAAATTCAGCATTTTCTGCAATCTGCACATGCAGCCCCCTTAGGGCATTCGTCACGCGATCCGACTCATTGCCAGTAACCACGACCACCCGTCCAACCGAACTATTCAGAGCCGCCTTTACCGTATGACGGACCATGGGTTCACCACGGATGTCCGCCAGCAGCTTATTGCTTCCCATGCGAGATGAACGCCCGGCGGCCAACACGATGCCTGCAATCTTTGGTGCGCGCGGAACGACGGATGGAGCCTCGTCGCGTGGTTGAGGGCGCGTGGGAATTTCCGCCAGGAGCCCGCCCACCGCCATGGCCGTAATTTCATCGCGCCCAACCGGAAGTTCGGCCGCCAGGCGCCAAAGTACGAAGTCCACGCCATTGAGTCTTGGGGAACGAGCACAGCCGGGAAGCCCAATGACATGGGCGCCGCCGAACCTGCCAACGAGAAGGAGGTTGCCAGGATCGACGGGCATCCCGAAATGATCGACTGAACCTCCTGCCGCAACTATGGCGGCGGGGATGACGTCGCGACGATCGGTGATGGCACTGGCACCCAAAACCAATATGGGATCACAGCCTCTGGCCGCAGCTTCGTGCAATGCAGACGTTAGCGCCTGCAGGTTATGTGACACGCGTGTCTCGAAAGTGACAGAAGAGGCGATGGAATTTAGCCGGGCATCGATAGACTGGCGGTTTTTATCGAGGAGGACGTCCTTTGTGCCCGGGAGCTTGGTGGAGATGAGCGCAGCATTGCGCGGCGCGAAAGGAGCGATGCTCAGCGGGGGACAGTCTGCCAGCAATCGCTCGGCTGCCTCAAGCGCAACCTTCGGTGCGGCAAACGGAATAATTTTCACTGTGGCGACCAGTAGACCGGGTGACACCCGTTCTAACGGCCTTAATGTGGCAAACGTGATGGCTTCGTCGATGCGGTTTAGCGCCGACACCCGTTCAGCATCCACCAATACCAAGCCGGAGGTTTTGGCGTACAGGTTGGCGCGCCCCGTAAAGGCCGCACCCTTGCGCACGTTTCTGCCGGCGAGACGTTCGGCAAGGCGGGATGCGGCCTCGTCTTCACCAATGTCATCGACACCGAGGCGCGCGGCAATGACTTCTGATATCCCGCCATCCAAAAGCGCGGCAACATCTGCAGCCGAAAGCAGGCGGCCCTTCTTGAATACGCGGGAGCCCGTGCGAACGCCATGCGCAAGAATGCTGCCTTCGGAGGCGCTTACGGGGATCGGACCAAATTCCATTGCAGCAGATTAGGCAGTGATGGCCTCGCGCGGCAAACGGATCGTGACGCGCAATCCCTTACCTCCCTTGCGGTTTTCGAGTGCTACGGTGCCGCCATGACCCTCCACGATGGACTTGACCAAAGTCAGCCCGAGGCCTGAGCCACCCGTTTCCGTACTGCGGGAGCCTTCCAGCCGGACGAATGGCTCGAAAACGCGGGGTTGATCGGCTTCCGGAATGCCCGGGCCTTCGTCCTCGATTGTCACGACATACGCGTCTGGTGTGCTTGTCATGCGCACGCTGGCTCTTTTGCCATAGGCAATGGCGTTCTCAATGAGATTGCGCATCGCACGCTTCATCTCATTGGGCCGGCCTGTAAGCGGCGCCGTTTCTGGCGTTTGCCACACGACAGGCTTGCCCATCTCGTCAAGGTCGGCACAAACGCTGTCCACGAGTGCGGCAAGATCAATTCGTCGACTCTGTTCGCCGCCGACGCCACGGGCGGCGGAAAGCACGGCCTCGGTCAATTCCTGCAATTCCAGCAGCGTTCTTTGAAGGCGGTCGCGCAATTCCGGGTCGCTGACAAATTCCGTGTTGATGCGCAGCGCGGTGATTGGAGTGCGCAGATCGTGGCCCACCGCTGACAGGAGATGACGCTGACTTTCCAGTGTTCGCTTCACCTGGTCAGTCATGGCGTTGAAGGCGGCAGCCGCCCGGCGCACATCTTCCGGCCCTTCTTCCGGTACACGGGGTGCATCACCACCGCGCGCAGCCTCGGAGGCGGATTGCGCGAGCTTCGACAACGGGCGCGCGACGCGGCTTGCGACATAGGCGGCGGCGGCAGAGGCCGTCACAATTGCGGCGACCGCGCCTATCAGAAGCTCTGGCGGAAATGCATGCGGGGGCGGACGGAAGAATGTCATTTCTACGCGCGTTCCACGCACGACGGGCAGGTCGACCTGAATGGCGTCTGGCGGATTGCGCCGGCGCGGGACGGCAATTCCGGCTGGTGGCTCGCCAATGTGAACAATGATCGGTTCCTTGCGACGCGATTCCGGCAAAAGCGCACGCGCCCTTGCCGCAAGCGAAGCCTCTTCTTCATTCATCGGCTCCGGCGGCGGTTTGTCGTGGTGTAGCCTGAATTGCCAGGGCCCTGAGCTGAGTGTCTTGACGGCACTTTCGCGGCTTCTGGGCTGCGTTGCGGCGAGCAAGGTGACCACGGACACCGCGCGATCAAGGAGGCGTTCGTTTTGCGAGCTAAGGCTAAGACGTTCGCGGCCAAGTTCGAACCACGCGGCAACTGCAAGATTCGATATGATCACGGCCGCCGCCGTGACCGCCACGAGCTGGGCACCAAGTGTACGCGGCCACCACTGGCGCGGCCAGAGATTCATGTCGCCGGCTCTGGATCGACGGCGAACATGTATCCGCCGCCCCAGACGGTTTTGATGTAGCGCGGGTTCTTGGGGTCAGGCTCAAGTTTCTTGCGAAGACGGCTGACATGATTGTCCACGGATCGGTCGAACATCTCGGCGTCCCGACCCTTTGTGAGATCAAGAAGCTGGTTTCGGGTGAGAGCAATGCGTGGGCGCTCGAGCATGGCCATGAGAAGGCGGAATTCACCGCTGGACAGTGCATGAGCCACGCCATGATTGTCGAGCAGTTCGCGCTGGCCTGTATCAAGGGTCCAGTCACCGAAACGGATCAGGTCCGCTTCTGGCGGCTTCTGGCGCGGCGGCAGGGCTTGCGTGCGGCGAATGACGGCGCCGATGCGCGCGATCAGTTCACGCGGCGAAAAGGGCTTAGGGATGTAGTCGTCGGCACCCATCTCAAGGCCGATGATGCGATCCACTTCCTCGCCACGTGCCGTCAGAAGAATCACAGGGATCTGCGATGTTTCGCGAATATAGCGGCACAGGCTTAGCCCGTCCTCGCCCGGCATCATGATGTCCAGCACGACAAGATCGATGGCCGCGCCCTTCATCACCTTGCGTGCGACCTGGGCATCGGCGGCAGTTGTGGCGCGGTAGCCATGCTCACGCAGATAGCGCGCCAGTGGCTCGCGGATGTCGCGGGCATCCTCGACGATCAGAACGTGGGGGGATTCTTCCTTGGTCATTGCCCTGCCTTCCGGCTGCAAGGATGGGGATTTGGCGGTCCCACTGCAAATGCAATTGTCGCGATTTGTCGTGGTAGTTGCAGGTCGGGCGGAACTGCGACGAGATATTGCCTTCCTGACAAAGTTCTGCGCGAAACGGGGCCTAAGTAGATATCCGGGGCTTACAGGAGACCCTAGATGAAATCTTCCCTTCGATATGCGCTTCTGGGCGGCGCGGTGATTCTGGCGGCAAGCGGGGCCGCCATTGCCAAAATGGAACCGGGCCGGACTGGTCCGGAAGGCAATCGGCACAGCAGCTATTCACAACGCCTGCTGTCTGAGTTTGACATGAACAAGGATGGCAAGATCACCCGCGCTGAATTGGACAAGGTGTCAGCGCAGCGCTTCGCGCAACTTAGCGATGGCAAGAACGTCATCAGCAAGGCCCGGTATGAAGGCGCCCAATCTGCTGAAAGGCAACGGAAGGTCATCGCGAATTTCCACCGTGTGGACTGGAACGGCGATGACAAAGTTACGCTTGCGGAATACGCAACACCTTTGCACGCCCAATTCCAGCGCGCGGATCGCGAAGCCCTCGGCAGCATTTCGTGCACCAAACCAGCGCCTCGAAAGATGGAAGGCCCCAGATCCAAGACGCGCATCAGCCATCGCGGCGGTTCCAGCCTGTGCCGGGATGGTGACCTCAACAAGGATGGCATTCTGACGCGTGCGGAATTCGACAAGGCGATCGCAGGAAAGTTTGCGTCGGTCGCCAAAGGGGGCGGATACCTGAGCGCAGCGATGTTTGCGCAGATCGATGGGCGCTCGCGTGGCAAACACTCATTCAATAGCTTTGCGCGGATGGATGCGAATTCCGATGGCAATCTGAACCCATCCGAATTCGCGTCACGTGACATCAAGATGTTTGTGCGGCTCGACAAGAACAACGATGGCGTTCTCACCGCGAACGAACTTGTGTCGAGCCGCACACGAGACCGGGGCAAGCGAGACCACGGCTGAAGCGTGGTCAATTTAACTCAATGAGGAACTGCCAATGAAGCGAATTCTGACTTTTGCACTCCTAGCCGGTACGATCCTGGTTGCGGTCCCGGTGCTCGCAGATGAAATGCCGCCCCCGCCACCGGGCGATGACATGGGCCCGCCCCCCGATGGTCCCATGGGGCCGCGCGGACCACACCATGGCGATATGGGCAAGCACTTCTTCGAGCGCTTTGACCTGAACAAGGACGGCAAGGTGACGAAGGCCGAAATGCAACAGGTCGAAGACAAGCACTTTACCGAGATATCGGGCGGTGCAACCACGATTTCGAAGCAGCAGTTTGTCGATGCCGAGTTGAAGCGTGCCCGCGAGCGCGCGGAAGATATGTTCGAGCACATGGACAAGAACAATGACGGGAAACTCGACAAAGCCGAGTTCGGTCCTCCGCATGGCGATGACATCTTTGCGCATATGGACACGAACAGCGACGGCGCGATCACGCCCGACGAAATGAAAGATATGCATCGGCATGGCCCGCATCGCGGACCCAAGGACCAGCCTGAGAATCCCTAAGCGCTCAGCTGGACGTGCGCGGGCGTGAGGTTTGTCCCACCTCATTGCCCGCGCGCAATTCCCTTGTCATTTCCGCCAGAATGGAAATGGCTATTTCGGCGGGGCTCCTCGCACCAATGGCAAGGCCGACCGGGCCACGGATCCGTTCCAGTGCTGCGCTGTCAAAGCCATGCGATTTCAATCTCTCCAGACGTGTGGCATGGGTTTTCTTTGATCCTAGCGCACCAACATAGAAACACGTGGAGCGCAGCGCCGTGGCGAGGGCAGGGTCGTCCACCTTCGGATCATGCGTGAGTGCAACGAGCGCGCTGCGGGGCCCCAATGGCGCCTTTGCAAGCGCGTCATCGGGCCAATCGTGGCTGATGGCGACGCCGGGAAATCGCGCGGCGGTGGCGAATGCCGTGCGGGGATCAATCACGCGCACACCATATCCCGCCAGCCCAGCCATGGCGGCGAGCGGTTGGGCTATATGTGCGGCCCCGACGATCACCAGATCGAGCGGTGGATTGAAGACGCCAAGAAACCAGTCACGACCCGCAATTTCCACAGGTCCGCTTTTGTCGGCGCGCGCAGCATCGCGGGCCGCCAATGCAAGTTCCGAGGAATCGTCTTGGGGATCAATCAGCAGTTCTTCGCCGCTCTGCAAATCCACGGCACGCACAAGCGCCTGTCCATTCGCACGGAGGGCCTGGATAGTCTTCAACGTTTCAATATTCATGGTTCAGCGCACAGCTTCGACGAAAACTTCAATGCGACCGCCGCAGGCAAGGCCGACGGCCCAAGCGTCGGCATCGCTGACACCAAAATCCAATTTCCGGGGCACATTGGTGTTCATGACGTCCTGCGCGGCCTCAATAACGGCCCCCTCTATGCAGCCGCCCGAAACGGACCCGGCGAAATCACCGTCATCACGCACCGCCATCTGGCTGCCAGCCTGTCGGGGTGCGGAACCCCATGTGCGCACCACAGTGGCAAGCGCCACCTTGTGACCATTGCTTAGCCATGTGAGCGCGGCGTCGAGCGGGTCGCGGTCGGGGCGGGTTGGTTCTGATGCCAGCATGCGAAAACTCTATCCGGCCCGCGCTTCCGAGGCTATCGCGGCAACAACGGGCATTGAATCAGGAAAGAACGCAATTCAATCAATATTGTTGACGTATTGATCAAGTGAATACTTTGGTCTTGACTTTGATTACTTTGCAATCGAAAGTTGCCATGCTAAGTGCCTCTTGCGAGCGCCCGACCCCTTCGGGCCGCGCATGGGGCTCCCCCGCCAGCTAAGGCCGGATCTAAGGGTCCGGCCATTTTTTTGGCTTAGCGAGACAGCGCGGTGGCAACCGCCCGCCCGGCCATGACACCAACCAGATGTGCGCGATATTCGGCTGACGCGTGGATGTCGGAATTCAGATCTTCGGGCGAAACTGAAATGCCCGCGACCGCGGCTGGCGCAAAACTGACGGCGAGCGCCTTCTCCATCGCCGGCACACGAAAGACGCATGACCCAGCGCCCGTTACTGCCACGCGAACGCCTTCAGCAAACATCGCAACAAAAACACCCGCCATTGCATAGCGCGACGCCGGATTGGGGAATTTTGCGTAGGCGGCCATTTTCGGCACGGGGAAGCTCACGGACGTAACGATTTCGCCGTCAGCCAGCGCCGTGGAGAACATGCCCGTGAAGAATTCATCGGCGGCGTATTCAGCGCGTGTTGTCTTCACAGTCGCGCCAAGACCCACGAGCGCTCCAGGATAGTCGGCCGCGGGATCGTTGTTGGCGATCGAGCCACCGAGTGTCCCCATGTGACGCACCGCAGGATCGCCTATCATGCCGACAAGTTCGGCAAGTGCGGGGATCGCTTTCCGAACCTCTGGTGCTGTAGCGACATCGGCATGCTTTACCCCTGCGCCAATAACAATTTGGCCGGCTTCTGCACGAATGAATTTGAGATCGGCGAGGCCAGAAATATCGATCAGCTCCGGCGGCATCGCGAGCCGCATCTTCATCGTAGGAATCAGTGTCTGTCCGCCAGCGAGGAATCTGGACTCTGGCGATGCCGCAAAGAACGCCTCGGCTTCGGCCAGCGACTTGGGGCGGCGATAGGAGAATGCGTAAGGAATCATGCTCATGCGGCGTTGTCCTTCGCGCTTTCCTTCATGCGATTGGCTGCGTCTTCAATGGCGCTGACAATGTTGTGGTAGCCGGTGCAGCGACAGATATTGCCCTCAAGCTCGTGGCGAATGATTTCTCGGTCGAGATTGGGTTTGCGGCGGATCATGTCGACGGCGGTCATGATCATGCCCGGCGTGCAGAAGCCGCACTGCAGACCGTGATTTTCGCGGAAGGCCTCCTGCACCGGATGAAGCACGCCATCCCTGGCAAGCCCTTCGATGGTCGTGACGTTAGCCCCATCCGCCTGACCTACGAATATCGTGCATGACTTCACGGCCTTGCCGTCCAGATGTACCGTGCAGGCGCCGCACTGGCTTGTGTCACAGCCGATATGCGTTCCGGTGAGTTGAAGGTGCTCACGCAGGAAATAGACAAGCAGGGTGCGGTCTTCGACATCAGCCGAAACGGCCTTGCCATTCACCGTCATGGATACGGCGGTCATCGGAGAGTCCTTGTAGGATAGCGTTCGTAAAGTCTGGGGGGCAGGAGGCGCCGCCGTCAAGCCAAGTATTCAGTCCGGATTCTGTGAAAGAGACAGCAGGTTTCCGTCCGGGTCTTTGAACCACGCGACCTTGGCGCCGGCCGGAGAGGTCCAGACACCTGCCGAATTCTGCGTGTCGCCGAGGAACGGGAACCGCTCAAACGAGACGCCTCTCGCTGTCAGGGCCGCAACTTTTTCTTCGATATCGGAAACCGAGAATCCCAGAACCGTGTATGGCGCGATGTTGAGCACAGGCGGTTTGGTGATGCGGATCGTCACGCCCCCGGAAGTTGCCACAATGGCAAAATCATCCTGCCAGGACACAGTCAAACCCAGAACGCCCTCATAAAAAGCGCGCGCTTTGGCGAAATCGGAAACGCCAACGAAACCCATGGCTGGGCTGTTCGCGAGCATGGGCCATCCCCCGGACTGGACCAATTGGACCTGTCAGAGAAACGACAATTGGACCTGTATGTCTAGAGCACCAGCCCGAAGAGAATGAGGAGAATGATGATTACGGCGATGAGTCCTATCACCCACGCTTCTGGCGCAAGGCCTTCGCGATTTTCGATCTGCATGGGTGCGGGGGCGGAGACTGCAGCCCGCGGTTCCATGACGGTTTCTGGTTCTGTCGCTGGTATCGCCACCTCGGCTTGGGAAATTGCTGAAGAAAAGCGTGAAAAGAAATCATCCGCTATTTGCTTGGCGGCGCCATCTATCAACCGCTGTCCGATCTGGGCCAGCCGCCCGCCGACGTTGGCCTTGGCCACATAGATGAGCAGCGTTCCGTCGTCCTCAGCATTGAGCGTGACCTCTGCTTCGCCACGCGCAAACCCCGCGACACCGCCTTGACCTTCCCCCTTGAGGGTCAGGCTATGGGGTGGATCTTGCTTATCCATCGTCACCTTTCCCCGAAAGGTGGCTCGCACCGGGCCGATCTTCAGTGTAGCTGCGGCCTCAAAATTCTGCGGGCCCGTCTTTTCCATCTTCTCGCAGCCGGGGATGCAGGCCTTGAGAACTTCAGGATCGTTCAGGCCCGCCCAGACGGCCTCTGGTGAAGCGGGGATGTGGTAGCGGCCTGTGAATTCCATCGATGGTTGCAGCTTTCGCCAAAGGTTAGATAAGAGAAACAATCACAAAGGCTTAGTAGTCAAAAGGCCCGATTGCAGCAAGCAGAGGCGGCCGTTAACGCAGTTTTGCTTTTCAACAGTGCGACATTTGTGTTAACCTAAAATTAACCATCAAGAGTTTGGGGCATACTGGGATGGAAACTGCAGTTATGGCTTCGCAACCGCTGAGCGAGGCCGCGTTCGAAATTTCAGGGCTGGTCAAGTGGTTCGATATCACCAAAGGCTATGGTTTCATCAAGCCGGCGGAGCCCTCCACCGAAGTTGAAGGCGACATCCTTCTTCATCAGACCTGCGTACGTCAGTCAGGCTTCAAAGCGGCCTATGAGGGCGCCCAGGTGGTCTGCGAAGCTGTTATGGGTCCTCGGGGACTTCAGGCGCGCAGGATTCTGTCGCTCGACAATTCCACCGCGGCACCGCAGGTGGCCAACGGGCAACGCGGGGCGAGATTCAGTGCAGAGCCGCGCGGGCCAGCATTCGACGCCACCGTCAAATGGTTCAATCGTGGCAAGGGCTATGGCTTCGTATCGCGCGGACCGAACACGCCAGACATCTTCGTTCATATGGAAACGCTTCGACGCTCGGGTATCCGGGAGCTTCGCGAAGGCCAGCGGGTAAAGGTGCGTGCCGGAGACGGGCCCAAGGGAGAGCTTGCGGCGGAAATCACGATCGTTGATCCTTAAGCCGCATTCCCCTGGCTGAAGGACATCATGACAATCCGTACTGCGCCCGCCCGAGCAATCCTCGGAGCCTGCCTTTTTGTGCTTTTGGCATGCGCCGGGCCGAAGGACGTGAGCACGCTGCCCGTTACGGAAGTTGTGGTGGATTCCGAAAAGGGGCCGCAGCATTTTACGGTGGAACTGGCGACCGACAGCGCCTCGCAGGAACGGGGGCTGATGTATCGCAAATCGCTCGCCCCCAACGCCGGGATGCTGTTCGATTTTTATTACACGATGGGGCTGACCTTCTGGATGAAGAACACCTACATCCCCTTGGACATCATTTTCATCAGGGCAGACGGCACAATCGCAAACATCGCGGCGAATGCGGAACCCATGTCCACCAAGCAGATACCCTCGAAGGGCGGGGTGCGCGCGGTGCTGGAGATCAATGGCGGACGTGCCGCGGAGCTCGGGATCAAGTCCGGCCAGAAGGTTCATGCAGGCATTTTCGGTAATCTGTGAACCTGCCTCGCCACAGGCGGGGCGTGCACAAGCGCTTGTTGAAGCGGACGGGGGGAGCGTGTAAGCACGCGGCGGGAAACCGCCCGGATTTTGGCCCGGGGCGTAGCGCAGTCTGGTAGCGCATCTGCTTTGGGAGCAGAGGGTCGCGTGTTCAAATCACGCCGCCCCGACCATTTATCCAGCCGCGGTTCCAAAAGGGGAGTTCGACATGCGCGCGCGCATTTATCGTCCGGCCAAGAATGCAATGCAGTCCGGCAAGGCCAGAACCAAAGTCTGGGTCCTGGAATATGAGCCGGAAGCACCCCGCCAGCCCGATCCGCTGATGGGCTGGACGAGCAGCACGGATATGCGCCAGCAGGTGCAACTCGATTTCGAAACATCCGAAGAGGCAGTTGCCTATGCCGAGAAGCATGGCATCCCCTATCAGGTGTTCGAGCCGCACGATGTGCGCCCGCGCCCCAAGGCCTATTCGGACAATTTCCGCTTTGATCGCAAAGTGCCCTGGTCGCACTGAGCGGCACCGGTAGCAGTCAGTTTGCTGCCGCGAGCACACTGCGGCCTCAACAATACGGTTCCGGCCCCGTAGCTCAATGGATAGAGCACCAGCCTTCTAAGCTGCGATATGCAGGTTCGATTCCTGCCGGGGTCGCCATAAATATTCTGCAACCATTTTCACGTATGTCCGTTTGTTGAAGCGGGGGTTGGGCGATCTGTTGGGAGATTGCCGTGATGGCTCGCACTATTTGTAAATCGGTTCGCGCACTAGGCGTGGCTGCGATATTCGCTGTGGCAACGCCTGCTGCAGCAGCGGGCCTTGTACAGGGTATTGCACTGGCGTCGGAAACGGTGGATCTGGTTCCTTCTCAAGAGGCGGCAATCAGGGATACCCCGCGTGTTCAGCCCACGAAGATCCAATTGGTCGCCACGCACGCGCCGCGCGTGTTGAGCAAGCGGGTGCGTATCGTTCCAGTGCTGGGAACAGCAGATGTCGATAAAATTTCAGAAAAAATGGCACAACAATAGCGTTGTCGCCTGCGCCAAGCATGCCAATGCGGCCTGCGCATGGTCTTGTGGTGGTTGATGCGGGGGCGCCGATCGGTGGTTTGCGCATCGTCGAGAAGATCAAGTCGATCAGCCGCAAACCCGTGCGATTCCTGATTTATACGCACTATCATGGTGATCACAATCTAGGTGCCGGTGCTTTTCTGAACGCTTGGCCAGGACGGGTCATTGTTTCGACGGAAAAACGCGCGCAAACATGATCGGCGCGCCGATGGACTACGTCAAAACGTACGACAAGACCTATGATGGATATCGTGGGGTTGTTACATCGGCGCTGACCGATCCGTCCACGCCGCAGGGCGAAAGAGCGAGATGGAAGCAGCTGGCCGAAGATTTGCCCGGGATCGAGAAGGCATCTCGCAGAGGCGCGCGGCGAAGCGATCGTACAGGGGCATGATGGTGGATGAGTTCATTTTCCTTTGAATTTGGGCTCGCGCTTTTCGAAGAAGGCCTTCACGCCTTCGCGCACATCCTCGCTCGAGTTGGAAATCATCACGGCCAGCGCCGCATCGTTCAAAGAATGCTCGAGTGACGACGAGAGTCCGTGTCGCATCATGCTTTTTGTCAGCCGAACGGCGAGTGGCGCTCTGACCACGAGAGCGCGGGCAATGGAAAGTGTGCGGGATTCCAGGTCCGCCGCCGGAACTACCTCGGTGACCAGGCCAAGCATCAATGCATCACTCGCCGAATAGACTTCGCTTAGCATCGTCATCTTCAACGCGCGGTCGAGGCCCATAAAGCGCGGAAAGAACCATGCGCCGCCTTCATCCGGCAGCAGGCCGAATTTGCCGGAGGTGTCGCCGAGCTTTGCTGTGTCGGCGGCGATGCGAAAATCGCAGGCGAGGGCAAGTGCGAGGCCACCAGCCACGGCGGGGCCGTTGATCATGGCTATCACAGGTTTGTCGATCCGGTGCAGCTTGGTATTTACGGCGTGCATACCATCGCGCATTTCCTGGGCATGACCCATCTGGCGATGGCGGTAATCGGGATGATCCGGGTCACCACCCGATACGTCACCTCCAGAGCAGAAGCCGCGTCCCGAACCGGTCAGGATAAGGCAGCGCAAATCATCTCGTGCTAGATAGCTATCGAGGGCGGCCATGATGTCGTTGCACATGCGGCCTGTATACGCATTCAATCGTTCGGGCCGGTTTAGCGTGATACGGGCAATTGCCCCCTCGGGTTCGTCGAACAGAATGTCCCGAAAATCCGCCATGTTTCCCTCCATGTTGGGGCTTGCAGCCCCTTGTGGATATGGGAACATGCCACAAAGCCATTCCGCAACAGGTGAAATAACGGGAGTACGCCATGACCGACTATCCGGACATTCTCTATGAGGTGAAGGATCGTATCGCGACCATTACACTCAATCGGCCCGAACGCCTGAATGCCTACACGGGTACCATGGCCGAGAGCATCAAGCGCGCGATGGCCGCCGCGACAAACGACACCAATGTGCGCGTGATTGTATTGACCGGGGCTGGCCGCGGGTTCTGTGCTGGCGCGGATATGGAGGTGCTCACCGGAATTCAGGCGCGACCGCCCGCAAGTGAAGACATGAAGGACGGATCCTTCGATTCGCATTTCGAGTCCGATTTGGGTCCGGATCTTTCCGTCGATTTTGCCGATGCCGAACGCTTCGGATATTTCGCACGCACAAAAAAGCCGATCATCGCTGCGATCAATGGGCCAATTGCAGGCATTGGTCTGGTAATGGCGCTTTACGCTGATATGCGTTTTGCTGCCGACAAGGCCGTGTTCACAACGGCATTCGCACAACGCGGTTTGATCGCCGAACACGGCATCAGTTGGCTGTTGCCGCGCCTTGTCGGGCAGGCGAATGCTCTTGATCTGTTGCTGTCAGCCCGCAAGATCGGGGCGGAGGAAGCGCGAGCCCTTGGTCTTGTGAACAAGGTATTTGCCCAGGAGAATTTTGTTGACAATGTGATGGCCTATGCACGCTTGCTGGCCGATACAGTTTCTCCGCGGTCCATGGCGGTAATGAAGGCGCAAGTGTGGAAGGCGAATTTTCAGGATTTCAATGAATCCCTTGCCACTGCTGACAAGGAGATGAAGACGAGCCTCGCCCACAGCGAATTCAAGGAAGGCGTGGCGCACTTCCTGGAAAAACGGGCCCCCAAATTCGCGGACATCTGAACGCGGCAGGAAGCCTGATTGACGTTCGACGACAGCGGGCTAAAAGCGAACATGAATGGCGACATTGGCATTTGGGGGCTGCAGTGAAGGTTGTCGGTGGAGAGTGGTCGAACTGGTCCGGGGGCGTGCACTGCAAACCGAAGACCATAGTGGTGCCCAAGGATGAGGTGGAATTGGCTGCGGCTGTCAGGGGCGCGCAGGGCACGGTTCGTGTTCCCGGCTCCGGTCACTCGTTCACACCGGTCTGCGCCAGTGACGGTATGCTGATCGATCTTGATGCGTTTCGAGGACTGAAAAGCATCGATACGCAAACGGCTACGGCGACGCTCGGGGCGGCGACCAAACTCTGGCAGATTGGCCCGATCCTCCATGCTGCCGGTTTCGGCTTTAAGAACATGGGTGATATCGACCGTCAGGCGCTGGCAGGTGTGGTGAACACGGGCACGCATGGCACCGGGCCAAATCTGGGCAATTTTTCATCCGAAGTGGCGGGCTTTCGGCTTGTGATGGCGAACGGGGACGTCGTGAACTGTACGCCGTCCGAGAACACCGAATTGTTTGAGGCGGGCCGGTGCGGCCTTGGCATGCTGGGGGTGATGAGCGAAATCAACATGAAGGTGCGCCCTGCGTATAAGCTCAAAGAGCAAAATTACCTGAAGGCGCCCGACGAGCTGTTTGCGGAGTTGGATCATCTCATCAATAGCAACCGGCATTTCGAGTTCTTCTGGTTCCCCTATTCGGACCGCTGCATCTGCAAAGCGTTAAACGAAACGGATGATCCGGCGCCTGCGCCACGAACTGCCGAAGAAATGTATGCACGTGGCGAGAAATCTGGCGGCGAGACCAGATTGTTCGAGGGTATCAATGAAATACTCCCCTATGCACCGTTTTTGCTGAAATTCGCACACGGCCTGTTTTCCCAGTTCATGCCGGGACCAGCCAAAGTCAGGTGGAGCCATGAAATCTTCCCAAGTCCCCGCACAACGCGTTTCAACGAGATGGAATATGCGGTTCCCGCCGAAAAGGGGCCGGATTGCATCCGCGAGATCGTGGAAATGATCCGTAAGCGGAGGATCAACACCGGTTTCCCGATTGAATACCGGACTGTGGCCGGTGACGACGTGTGGATGAGCCCGTTCCAGGGCCGCGCAAGCGCTACCATCGCGGTGCACCAATATTTCCGGGTCGATACCTACAAGCTGTTCGACGCATGCGAGACGATCTTCAAATCCTACGAAGGCCGCCCGCATTGGGGCAAACGTCACACTCTGGATGCCACGCGCGCTGAACAGGTCTACCCGCAATTCGGCCGGTTTCGCGAGCTCCGCCGCAAAGTTGACACAAAGGGAACATTTCTGAACCCGCATTTGAGGGCTATATTCGCCTGACGTAGCGGGAGAACTGCCATGCGCAGAGTCTGGATCGTCGGCATTTTCATGCTGCTCGGTTGTTTCGCCGGATTTCTACTGGTATCGGATAATTACCAGCTTGGCGGGTTCATGGGCGCGGTTGGTGGTTTCACAGCCGCCATGGTTGTGTTCGCGTTTCCGCGCGACCGTGATTATCCGCCGAGCGGCAATGATTTCTTCGGGATGAACTGAACCTCAGCCGAGTTTGCGAAAGAAGCATGTGGAAGCGCCGGTGTGACATGCCGGGCCGGCTTGCTCCACTTTGAACAAGAGCGTATCTCCGTCGCAATCGACGTACGCCTCCGTCACATGCTGTGTATGACCGGATGTTTCGCCCTTTGTCCACAGAGCCTTTCGTGAACGTGACCAATAGGTCATGCGGCCGGTTTCGAGCGTTAAGACCAGTGACTCGCGGTTCATCCACGCTAGCATCAGCACGTCGCCGCTCGCATGATCCTGCGCGATGGCGGGCACAAGACCATCCGCATTGAAGCTGATAGCAGCGAGAAAGGCCGCCTTGTCGATGGCTTCGGTCATGCCGCCGCCTGCATTTGCGCGAAGGCTTGCTCCAGATCGGCGATGAGATCGCCCGCGTCTTCGAGGCCAGCATGAATGCGCAGAACCGGGCCCATTTCACCGAAGGGTCTCGCGCTGCGGGTGAAGTGGGCGGGCACGATCAGACTTTCGTAACCGCCCCACGAATAGCCCATGCCATAGAGCTTGAGCGCGTTCATGAAGGCAGCAAGCTGCTTGTCATTGACCGGCTTCAATTCAATACCGAAAAGACCGGATGCGCCCTTGAAGTCACGCTTCCACAGGGCATGGCCCGGATCTGATTCTAGCGCAGGATGCAGCACGCGCTCGACTTCGGGCCGCGCTTGAAGCCAGCGCGCCAGTGTCAGGCCGGTCTCATGATGGCGGGCAAGCCGCACCGGCATGGTGCGAAGGCCGCGAAGCGCCAGATAGCAATCGTCGCCGCTGGCATAGAGGCCAAGTTCGTCGTGCGTATGCTCCAGCTTCTCGCGATATTGCTCGTTCACCGAGACATAGCCGATCATCACATCGGCATGGCCGCCGATATACTTCGTGGCCGCCTGGATAGAGAAATCGACGCCCCGCTGAAGCGCAGGGAAGAAGAGGGGCGTGGCCCACGTATTGTCCATCAACACTGCCGCGCCGTGCGCATGCGCGACCTCAGCGATGGCGGGAATGTCTTGAACCTCGAAGGTCTGTGAGCCAGGGCTTTCGCAGAAGACAGCCTTGGTGTTCGGCTTGATGTGCGCGGCAATATCGCGCCCGATCAGCGGATCAAAGAAGTCGGCTGTGATTCCGAAGCGCTTCGCTGTCTGCCTGCAAAAGATGCGCGTGGGCCCATAGCAATTGTCGGTCACCAGGATGTGGTCGCCGGCGCTGCACACCGAAAGAATAGCAAGCACCGCCGCGTTCAATCCCGACGTGCAAACCATCGTGCGCGCCGCGCCTTCCAGTTCGGAAATCGCGTTCTCGAAGCTCTCGGACGACGGCGTGCCGATGCGGCCATAGCGGTAGCGGGTATCGCGCGCCTCCAGCTTCTCGAGTGTGGGATACAGAATCGTCGAGGCGCGATAGACTGGTGTGTTCACGACGCCGAAATGTTCGCTGCTCATCCGCCCCGCATGGGTGGCGACGGTGTCTGGCTTCAGGTCTTTGCTGCTCATGTGAAAGGCTTTGCGATGGTTGAGCCGCGCAATCTGGCACCGAAGGCGCAGCCGCGAAAGTGCAATCGCACCTTGGCCTTGCCGCTGGGGGATGACACACTCACGCATGCGTTCGGCTTGGGCGCGCGAAAAGGGGTGGCATGCGCGTTCTGGCACTCGCAGCATTGATGTTTGCGTTCGGCATGGCGGTGGCGTCCGCCGGCACGCTGGAGCAGGTAAAGGCGCGCGGATATCTCGGCTGCGGCGTGAATGAGGGGACGCCTGGTTTTTCAACACCGGACGCCAAGGGAAACTGGACTGGGCTGGATGTGGATTATTGTCGCGGCATAGCGGCGGCCATTTTCAACGACAAGACCAAGGTGCGGTTCACGCCAACCGCCTCACAGGAACGGTTCGCGGCATTGCAGGCCGGACAGTTCGAAGTGCTTTCGCGCAACACAACCTGGACCATGGACCGCGATGTAAGCCTTGGCCTCGAATTCATCGGGGTCGATTTCTACGACGGGCAGGGTTTCATGGTGCCCAAGAAACTCGGTATCAAGAGCGCTCTTGAACTGAATAACGCTGTCGTCTGCACGCAAACCGGCACCACCACCGAGCTGAATGCAGCGGATTTCTTCCGCACGCACAAGATGAAATACAAGATTCTCGTCTATCAAAAGGAAGCCGAATACCTCGCCGCCTATGACATGGGCCGCTGCGATGCCGACACCACGGACAAATCCGGCCTCTACGGCGATCGCCTGCGCCTGAAGAATCCAGAGGACCACGTGGTGTTGCCGGAAACAATTTCCAAGGAGCCGCTCGGGCCGTCCGTGCGACAGGGCGATCCACGATGGGCGGATCTCTGCCGCTGGGTGTTGTTCGCGCTTATCAATGCGGAAGAACTCGGCATCACCTCAAAAAATGCAGATGCAATGCGAAATTCGCCGTCGCCGGAAATCCGCCGTTTGCTCGGCAAGGAAGGTGCATTCGGCAGAAGCCTGGGGCTCACGGATGATTGGGCCTACCGCATCATCAAGCAGGTGGGCAACTACGGCGAAATCTTCGAGCGCAATTTTGGCATGCAGACGCCGCTTAAGATTGAACGCGGTCTCAACAATCTTTGGACCAAGGGCGGGCTGATGTATGCTCCGCCGATCCGTTGAGCGCATGGCAGCACGAAAATCAGCGCGACAGTACTGGCGAAGCCTTGCATGGCAATTAGCCGTGGTGGCAGCCGCGTTGCTGGTGATGGCATGGATGGCGGTAAATGCGGTGGAAAGCCTTCAGCGCCAACATATTGCGAGTGGCTTTGATTTCCTGAACGAGACGGCGGGTTTTGGCATTCTGCAGACCTCGGTGCACTACACCGAAGAGAGCTCTTATGGCCGGGTGCTGCTGATCGGCATTATCAACACGATCATCGTGGCGGTGATCTCCATCGTTCTAGCGACCGTGCTGGGCTTCCTCATTGGCATTGGCCGACTCTCGATGAACTGGCTCGTATCGAAAGTTTGTGCGGCCTATGTCGAGACGCTGCGCAATATTCCCCTGCTGTTGCAAATCCTGTTTTGGTATTTCGGCGTGCTGGAAGCTCTCCCATATCCGCGCAACAGCGTGCGGGTTGGTGAGGGGCTCTTCATCCTGAACAATCGCGGGCTCTATCTTCCCTTGCTGCAGAGCGAAAGCGGGGCGTGGCTTGTGTGGGGCGCGCTGACAATCGGCGTCGCAGCGGCGCTTGCACTGCGCTCCTGGGCCGTGCGCAAGCAGATGGCGACGGGCGTGCGCCCAGCAACTACGGGGATGGTGTTTGGCATTCTTTTAGGCCTTCCGGCCTTGGCGCTGGCAGCAACAGGCATTCCGTTCTCGCTGAACTGGCCGCACCTCGACGGACTCAATTTCGATGGCGGCTTGCACATCTTCCCCGAACTTGCGGCGCTGGCGGTAGCGCTTGCGACCTATACCGCCGCGTACATAGCCGAAACCGTGCGCGCAGGCCTGCAATCTGTCTCGCGCGGGCAACGCGAGGCGGCGGCGGCTCTAGGACTCAAGCCCAGCCTGGCGGTGCGGCTTGTACTCATCCCGCAAGCCATGCGCGTGATCGTTCCCCCGCTGGCGAGCGAGTATCTCTCGATCACAAAGAATTCCTCGCTCGCCATTGCCATCGGTTACCCGGAACTTGTTTCGGTATTTGCGGGCACGGTTCTGAATCAGACGGGACAGGCCATCGAAGTCATCACCATCACCATGGGCGTCTATCTGGCGTTGAGCCTGCTCACCTCGCTGCTGATGAACTGGTACAACAGCGCGCAAGCCATGAGGGGTGAGTGAGATGACGACCGCACTCCGCTGGACTCGCGCCAATCTGTTCTCGACGCCAGGCAATGCGGTGCTGACGTCCTCCATCGTCCTTCTGTTCGTATGGGCGGTGCCACCCGTGATCGATTGGGCGTTCCTACGCGCGGTCTGGACTGGCACGTCGCGCGACGCCTGCGTCGGCGCGGATGTGGGCGCCTGCTGGCCATATATCTGGGCGCGCGCCGGTCAGATCATCTATGGCTTCTATCCGGATGGAGAACGCTGGCGCGTCGATATTGTCTATGCCCTCGGCATTGCGGGAACGCTTTGGCTGACATTGCCCAATATTCCCCGTAAGTGGCTCGGCGCGGCGCTGATGATTTTCGCGTTTCCGGTTGCGGCCTATGTGCTTCTGCTGGGTGGTGTGTTCGGACTGGAAGCCGTACCCACGTTGCACTGGGGTGGGCTGTTGCTGACACTTGTTGTTGCCGTGGTGGGCATCGCGGCCTCGCTGCCGCTCGGCATTCTGTTGGCGCTGGGCCGGCGCTCGGAGTTGCCTGTTATTCGCTGGTTCTCCGTGACTTTCATTGAAGTTTGGCGCGGCGTGCCGATGATCACCGTGCTGTTCATGGCTGCGAACATGTTGCCTCTGTTCCTGCCGGAGAGCCTGGATACCGACAAGCTGTTCCGTGCGCTGGTCGCCATTGCGATCTTCAATGCCGCTTATATGGCGGAAGTCGTGCGCGGGGGATTGCAGGCGATTCCGCGCGGGCAGGAGGAAGCGGCGAAGGCCCTCGGCCTCGGCTATTGGCGGCGCATGACCTTCGTTGTGTTGCCGCAGGCGCTGAAGATTTCCATTCCGGGACTTGTGAACAACATGGTCTCGATGCTCAAGGATACGTCGTTGATATCGGTGATCGGATTTCTTGACCTGCTCGGCGTCATTCAGGCGGGTAATACCGACCCGGAGTGGGCTTCGCCGAACACGGCTCTCACCGGCTATCTGTTTCTCGCCATCATCTATTGGGCGGCTTGTTTTTCGCTCTCGCGCTATTCGGCCCGGCTTGAGCGCAACCTCAATGTGGGAGCGCGGCCATGAGCGCCATCATTTCCGTTTCCGGTGTGAGCAAATTCTACGGCGGATTTCATGCACTGAAGAATGTGAGCATCGAAGTCGGACAGGGCGAACGCATCGTGATCTGCGGGCCGTCCGGCTCCGGAAAATCGACGCTCGTGCGCTGTATCAACCGGCTGGAAGTGCATGATGCGGGGCATATCATCGTGGATGGGGCGGAATTGACGGACGACACAAAGCGCATCGACGCCGTGCGCCGGGAAGTCGGCATGGTGTTTCAGCAGTTCAACCTGTTTCCGCATCTGAGCATTCTGGACAACTGCACGCTCGCGCCGATTTGGGTGAAAAAGATGCCAAAGCACCAGGCCGACGAACTGGCGATGGAATATCTCGCCCGCGTGCGCATTGCGGATCAGGCTGGAAAATATCCTTCGCAACTATCGGGAGGGCAGCAACAGCGCGCTGCCATCGCGCGGGCATTGTGCATGGCCCCGAAGATCATGCTGTTTGATGAGCCGACATCCGCGCTCGATCCAGAGATGATCAAGGAAGTTCTGGATGTGATGGTGGAGCTGGCGGGCGAGGGCATGACCATGCTTGTCGTGACGCACGAGATGGGCTTCGCGCGCACCGTCGCCGACCGCGTGTGCTTCATGGATGGCGGCGAGATCGTGGAGATAGCGGACCCAGAGACGTTCTTCACGTCTCCGAAATCCGAGCGGACCAAATTGTTCTTGAGTCAGATATTGCAGCATTGAGAGGGACCTTCACATGAAGGCCCCTCTCAACTCTTGCTAGTGCGCTGGCGGCGCGTCGGCGATGCTTTCGTCGCCAATGGCCGGTTGCGCATTGTGATTTTCCGCAAGACGTCGCGCCAGAATGCCACGAAGCGGGAAATTGAACAGCCATGTGACGACACCTGCTGCCGCGCCTATGGCTGCGCAGAGCAGGAAGAAACTCGGCTTGTCCATGCGGGAGAAGTAAGTGCCGATGTAACCTTGCAGAAGGTTGCCTGTGAAGCTGGTGATGAACCACAGGCCCATCATCATCGATAGAATTTTTGCAGGGGCCACGCGGGCGACCAGTGCGAGACCAAGCGGCGAGAGGTAGAGCTCGCCCATGGTGATCACGGCGTAGAATGCCAGAAGCCATAGCCAGCTCGATTGGCCGCTGGGCGTCAAATAGGCGGCGCCCGCCATGATGACGTAGGAAATCGCGAGCAGGAATAGCCCGATGGACATCTTCACGACCGTTGCGGGTTCTGTGCCCTTCTTCGCCTGCTTGCCCCACCACCACACCACCAGCGGCGTAAAGCCGACGATCATGAAGGGGTTGAAGGACTGGAACCATGTGACGGGAATCTGCCAGTCGATGATGCCGGGGATGAGGCGGCGGTCCGTGAAGTCCTGTGCCCACAGGTTCATCGTGTTGCCCTGTTGCTCGTAGGTCGCCCAGAAGAACGTGACCGGAATGCAGAGCGCTATAATGGCGAACACCGCCTTCCAGTCGTCACTGGTCAATGGCTTGTTGGGCTGACCAGACTGCGTCTTGAGGCGGCCGATGCGATCAGGCGGCAACGTGCGCAGAGCGAATACATATATCAGCAAGCCGACGATCATGCCCACGCCGGAGATGCCGAAGCCCCAGTGATATCCGACCTCTTCGCCCAAAGTGCCTGCAATCAGCGGGGAGAAGAATGCGCCCACATTGATGCCGACGTAGAAGATTGAAAAGGCGCGGTCGATGCGGCTGTCATCGGGCTTGTAGAGATTGCCGACCTGCGTGGAAATGTTCGGTTTGAAGAAGCCATTGCCAAGAATGAGCAACAGCAGGCCAACATAGAGCAGAGACGGCACCATCAGGGTGAACTGGCCCGCCGCCATGAGGACGCCGCCGATGATTACGCTGTAACGTTGCCCGATCCATTTGTCGGCAATCAGACCGCCGAAGAACGGCGTCAGATATACGAAGGCGGTATATGTGCCGTAGATCATGGAGGAGAATTGCTGCGTGTTGAGCGGTCCCGCCATACCCTCAAAGATGCCCTTCAAGGTGGCATGCCCAAGAACCGTTCCCACAGTGGGATCCAGCAGCAGATAGTTGGTGAGATAGAGCACCAGGATGGCGCGCATGCCGTAGTAGGAGAAGCGCTCCCACATCTCGGTTGTGAACAGATAGGTCAGCCCGCGCGGGTGTCCGAAGAGTTGCGGCGTGGTGTCCCGCGCTGCATCTGTGCTGGCCATGTGATGTTTTCTCCCCCTTGTTGGCAGCGTGAGTGTGCCCGGTAATCCCTTGAAAGGAAATGGCTTCGCGGCCTTGTGTTGAACCGGTAGGCGCGCGGCTTATGGAAAATTCTGCAACCTGAGCAATTTGCGCAACAAGTTTTCGGTCATGTTGCGGCTGCTCACGGCAGCTCGATGTAACGATCTTCGCGGCTGTAGGGCACGAAGCTCATGCGCTGGTAGAGCGGCAGCGCGCGAGGGTGATCGAGCGTGCAGGTGTTCACCAGCAGCTTCTTGATCGGCTTGTCCCACGCGATCGAAACCGCGTGATAGAGGAAGTAGAAGCCGAACCGCCGTCCGACAGCTTCCGGCATCAGACCAAAATAGGCGAGCTGTCCGATGTCGGGCTCGCGGAAATCCAGTTCCGCCATTCCTGCCGGCGCACCGTCGGCGTAGAGAACATATAACTCGTTGCCGGGATCACCGATGATTTCCGCTAGCTGCTCGTCGCTGCGTTTGCGCCGGTCAACCCAATAATAGGCGTCGCCAATGGTGTTGTAGAGATAGCGGTAGAAATGAACGGTTGGCGATTCCACACGCAGGATTGCAATCTTGCCCTTGGGTTGCGGCGGCGGAAGAACGGAGGGACGCCGCAGCATTTCAAGAAACGTTACGACGGTGGGAATGCGCTTCGAGGGTTTCATTGCCGCGGCTCAGGAGACTTCGACGGCGGCCTCGGCACGTGCGCCCCATTCCGCCCACGAACCATCATACAGCGCCACATGAGGGCTTCCAATGCGCGCGAGCGCCAGCATCGCGATTGCGGCGGTCACACCTGAACCGCAGGTGGTGACCACAGGACGGGCGCAATCGACGCCTTTTTGCGCAAAGAGCGCCTTCAGTTCGTTGGGCGTTTTCAACGTGCCATCTTCGGCAGTAAAATCCGTGTACGGAATATTTAGCGCGCCGGGCATGTGGCCTGAGCGTACACCGGGCCTTGGTTCGCTCTCGCGACCTTCGAAACGCGGTGCGCCACGCGCATCGACAATCTGACAATCGCGCGCCGCGACGGCTGCCTGCATCTGGGCGAAGTCGCGAATGATCGCATTGTTGGGACGTGGCGTGAAATGGCGGTGACCGGGTGCGGGCGGCAAATCCTCGATGGGGCGGCCCTCGCGTTTCCACTTCGGGAAGCCGCCATCGAGCACGACGGTATCTTCGTGGCCCATCGCACGCAGCATCCACCAAGCACGCGCTGCGGAGTAGATGCCCGCGCCATCATAGCAAACGATCAGGTTGCCATCGCCCAATCCGAGTGCGCGCATGCGGCTGGCGAATTTTGGCGCCGGCGCAAGCATGTGGGGGTAGGGGGACCTGTCGTCGGACAGATCGTCGATGTCGAAGAACACCGCGCCCGGAATATGAGCGGCGGCATATTCGGCCCGGGCGTCGCGTCCGGCCTGCGGCAAATACCAGGAGGCGTCGACCACGCGCACATCCGGTGCCTCCAGATGTTCGGCGAGCCATTCGGTCGATACAATGGGAGATGCAGTTTTCATGCGTAGGGAATCTTCAGCGGTTCGCGTGGCTCGGAAAGCCAGGTGGGAAGCGGCAGGTTCTTCGATTTGAGGAATTCGGGATTGAACAGTTTGCTCTGGTATCTGGTTCCGTAGTCGCAGAGAACTGTAACGATCGTGTGGCCGGGGCCCATTTCCCGTGCGAGGTGGATGGCGCCCGCGACATTCACGCCCGTCGATCCGCCCATGCAGAGCCCTTCGTGCTGCAGGAGATCGAACACGATCGGGATCATCTCTTCATCGGGGATCTGGAACGCATCATCGATGGGGGCGCCTTCCAGATTTGCCGTTACGCGGCCCTGACCAATGCCTTCGGTGATGGAAGAACCTTCAGCTTTCAGCTCGCCCGTCTTCACCCAAGAATAGATCGCAGCGCCCGGCGGATCGGCCACCGCGATACGGATGTTCCGGTTGCGCTCCTTCAAAGCGATTGCGACGCCGGCCAGTGTGCCGCCTGTGCCGACCGCGCTGACGAAGCCGTCCACTTTGCCTTCGGTCTGGTTCCAGATTTCCGGTCCCGTGCCTTCGATGTGCGCATTGCGGTTGGCGACATTGTCGAACTGGTTTGCCCAGATCGCGCCATTCGGATCACTCTCGGCTATTTGTTGCGCAAGACGGCCGGATAGCCTCACATAATTGTTTGGATCTTTATAGGGGAGGGGGGGGACCTCGATCAGCTCGGCCCCAAGAAGGCGCAATGCATCCTTCTTTTCCTGGCTCTGCGAATTGGGGATGACGATCACGGTGCGAAAGCCCAAAGCATTCGCGACAACGGCGAGGCCTATGCCGGTATTACCGGCTGTGCCCTCAACGATCGTACCGCCCGGTCTTAGCGCGCCGCGCGCCAGTGCATCCTTCACGATGGACAGGGCGGCGCGATCCTTCACCGACTGACCCGGATTCATGAACTCGGCCTTGCCGTAGATATCGCAGCCTGTCAGCTCGGACGCCTTGCGCAGGCGAATGAGAGGCGTGTTGCCGATGGCGGCAAGCGTGTCGTTTCGGATGTCCATGATCGGGATAATTTCGTGTCTCATCGAACGTAGTGGGGCGGGATAGGCCCTTCAAGGCCGGAATGCCGTGGGCGGAGCCTCCAGCCCGGATTGTGCATTGACGTACTCAGGACGGGGCCATGGGTCCCAGAACGGAGCACGCAAGCCATGTTTCGCGCCACCCTGGGAATCCTGATCGCACTGGCGCTCTATGCGCCGGGTTCCCTCGCTTCGTTTCTGAACATGCCCGGCGTAGACACCGTAAGATCCGAACTGGCCGAAGCGCGGCCGCAAGCAAAGCTCTCCGTCCTCGTACACGAAGACATGGCGCAATTGCTGCACAACCATTGACGCGAGGCTGAGACGAAGAGTGGCTCCCCGGGCCGGGATCGAACCAGCGACCAACGCATTAACAGTGCGTCGCTCTACCACTGAGCTACCGAGGAACACGTCCGCGCGTTACTAGCGCTTCTGGACGGGCGTGCCTATATCAAATCGCGCAGCCATGGCAAGCATTTCCCGCCAAATCCCTGACCCGGAAAGCAAACCCGCCCGATGACCGATCAAAAGACCGAGTCCGCGGACGACAGGGGGCCCGAGGTCGGGTTCGGGCGTTTCAAGATCAGTCTGCCGCAGAGCCGCTCGCTACGAATCCTGATCGGTATCGGGCTGTGCCTGGGTGGCATGATGTGGTTCCTGCCGGTGCTCGGCATCTGGATGCTGCCGCTCGGGATTATTGTTCTGGCGGTGGACGTTCCGTTCTTCCGGCCTCTCCGCGATCGCTTCTACCGCTGGTGGGAGAGGTGGTCCGCCAAGCACGGCGGAGCGGATAGTTGAAGATTTCGGGCAAGAAAAAAGGGCCGGGTGTTTGGCCCGGCCCCAAGGCGTTGGGTAATGGTGGGGTGTCTTCAAGGGAAGACGGTTGCAGCTTCCCCCAATAAGGTTAACGAAGGCTTAACAGCGGAACCTTGGTGAGCATACTCATTACGGTCTAATGGAGGCTGAAGGACCCCCAATACCGGACAGGCTCAATTTTCTCTTCCAGATCAGTTACATAGATCAACTGGTAGAGGCGATTTCCGACAGTGATGACGCGATCCCAGCCGTGAAAGCCTTCCTTCGTGCGAAACTCGAAATCGGCGGCGGGATGCCCGAAAAGCGTTTGGCGTGAATCGCTGATAACCGGAGTGCCGTCACTCGAAAGGCTGCTCTTGGCGAGGTCAAAGTAGGCGTCAGGCGCGTCTTCCATGGAGGCCTGAAGGTCCGCGTATGTGAGGATGTAGGATTCGTGGCTGCTGGGGTCCGCTGAAATCTCGAATCCGTCGTCCGTCTTTGCCGTCTTGGGCGCGATCGGGAATTCAGCCGAGAACGTCCCGTCCGCGGCCGTGAAACTGCTCCAGTCGCCGGCGCGTGCGTCCGCAGACGCCATGAAAAGCGCGGCGGCAACGCCAAGTGCGGCAATGGATTTGCGGAGCAATGGGCTACTTCCCTTAAGCGGGTCGGAACTGTGGATGGAGGCCACGCCCGGAATTGAACCGGGGTACGCGGATTTGCAGTCCGCTGCGTCACCACTCCGCCACGTGGCCCCAGAGTGGACGCGCCCTATAACAGATTGCCGATGGCCCCCACAATGGAAGCGATGCGGGGAAACGATGCGTTGTTTCTGCCTGTTCCGGGCCCTATAAGCGCCGCACAATTCGCCAATACCTCCGCGAGTCGAGACCCATGCAAGATTACGCAGTCCTGCGCGACACCATGATCGAATCACAGGTGCGCACCGTGGATGTGCCCAACACGCGCATTCATGCGGCGCTGCGCGCCGTTCCGCGCGAACGCTTCGTTCCGGCAGCCAAGAAGACGGTGGCTTATGCCGATACGGCCATTGAGGTGGCGCCGGGGCGCTTCCTTCTTGATCCGCGCACATTTTCGAAGCTGTTGAGCCTGGCCGATCCGCAACCGTCGGAGCGGGTGCTCGATGTCGGGTGCGCGACGGGTTACTCCTCTGCGGTGCTCGCCCAGATGGCCGCCAGCGTGGTGGCACTCGAACAGGACGCCGATCTTCTGCGTGTGGCGGCGGAAATGCTGCCCGCGGTCGGTGCGAAAAACGCGCTGGCAACGCAGGGTGCGCTGGTCGAGGGTCACAAGGCCGGCGGCCCCTACGATGTGATCGTGGTCGAAGGCGCGATTCAGCAGGTGCCCGATGCCTTGTTGGCCCAGCTCGCCGAAGGGGGCCGCTTGGTCGCGGTGCTGCAGGACGCCAGCGCCATGGGACGTGCCCATATCTTTACGCGCCAGAACGGCGTGGTCGGTAGCAGAGCCGATTTTGACGCCGCGGCGCCAATTCTGGCCGGGTTCCGGAAGGTGGTTGGATTCGTCTTCTAGAATCCCCACATGGGGAGGACGGGCAACGGCGCCGATCAGGGGTTGGTACATGAGATATTGGATTGCGGGCCTTGCAGTGGCCTGCCTGATCAACGGACCTGCGGCGCACGCTGAAACCTTCAGCCTGAACGATGCCCTTGGCGTGACTTATGAGTCCAACCCGCAGCTGGATGCCCAGCGCGCGAGCCTGCGCGCCACCGATGAGGAAGTCGCCAAGGCCAATGCCGGCTGGCGGCCCAGCATCAGTGCAACGGGTTCCGCGGGCACACAGCACTACGAGATCGGTACCGGCGGCGCGGTGACCCTCAATTCGCATCCCGTGCAGGCCCAGATCGTCGTCAATCAGCCAATCCTGCGCGGCGGGCGCACCTTTGCGCAGATCAGCCGCGCCAAGGCGTTGGTGCGGGCAGGGCGCGCGCAACTGACCGGCACGGAGCAGAATGTGCTGCTCTCCGCGGTATCGGCCTATATGGACGTTGTTCGCGATACCGCGATCCTCGACCTGCGCCGTCACAATGTCGAAGTGCTCGAAAAACAGGCGCACGCCACGCAAATCCAGTTCGACGCTGGTGATCTGACGCGCACCGACGTTGCGCAATCCGAGGCGCGTCTTGCGGGCGCGAAGTCCGATCTGACCATCGCCGAGGGACAGCTTGCGGTGAGCCGTTCGAATTTCGAACAGATCATTGGCCGCCCGGCCGAGACGCTTGAGCAGATCCCGCCCTTGCCGGCTCTGCCGCCAACAGAAGAAGAAGCAACGGCCCTGGCGCTCAAGCAGCAGCCCATCCTGATCGCCGCCCGCGAAACCGAAAAAGCAGCCGACTATGCCATCGACGACTCCGTCGGGGCGCTGCTCCCGCAGCTTTCCGTGCAGGGCCAGTATGGCTATTCGCGGGACTCGCTGAGCACCGGCACCAGTCTTGGCGGCAACGAAATCCGCACCACCGCGATCCTCGCGCTTCTGACAGTGCCGATCTATCAGGGTGGCGCCGACGAAGCCGCTCTGCGGCAGGCCAAGGAACTGCACAGTCAGGCCCAGCTCAATGCCGTGAACGCGGAGCGCACGACCCGACAGGGGATTCACGCCGCCTGGCAATCCTTTCAATCGGCAAAGGCGACGATCGATTCCACCGAACAGCAGCAGAAGGCCAATGAGCTTGCCTACACCGGCGTGAGCCGCGAGCAACAGGTGGGCGGACGCACGGTGCTCGACGTGCTCAATGCGCAGCAGGAATTGCTGAACTCACAGGTGGCGGTGGTGACCTCGCGGCGCAATGCCCAGGTGGCGGCATATCAGCTGCTTGCGGCCACCGGACAGCTCACCGCGGAATATCTGGGGTTGAAGGTGAAGCTCTACGATCCGCTCGAACATTACGACGATGACGCCGCGCGCTGGTTCGGATTCAACTAGGCCCTTTTTGACCGCGCGTTAACTTCGTCTTTCCTTATTTGGGCAACTGTCCTACTGTCCCAAACGCTTATCGCCGCCGGAGCTTACACATGGCCAGTCCGTCGAATCCGCAGCATGAACCGACGATGGAGGAGATTCTCGCTTCCATCCGCAAGATCATTTCCGAGGATTCGACCGAACAGGCTCCCGCTGCTGCGGCGCCCGTGCCGGAGAAAGCTCCGGAGCCCGTTGTTGAAGATATCGATGTTCTGGAACTGACGCAGGAAGTGGTGGAGGAACCCGCTCCCGTGCCGGTGATGGAAGCGCCGAAGCAGGCGGACGATATCGAGTTTCAGTCGATCGAGGAGGAACCTCCCGTGAGTTCGACACATTACGAGCCTGAACCCGAAATTGCTGCCGCGCCCGCGACCGATCACGGTCTGTTTTCGGACAAGAGCCGGCAGGCGAGCGAACATGCTTTCGCAAGCATCGAACCGGAAGAAGACGAGCGCCCGCGCACGCGCATGAATCCGCCGGCGGTGGATACCGCTACCGTGGAAGCCGTGTTCGAGCGCGCGGTTCGCGATGCGTTTGAACCGGTGTTGCGCGAATGGCTGGACGGCAATGCCGCGCCGATCATCGACCGCATGAAACCGGTGATCCGCGAATGGCTGGATGAGCACTTCCCGGCCATGCTGGAAGAAGCCGTGCGTGCCGAAGTGGCTCGCGCCGCCCGCGCCCGCCCCACGCGCCGCTGATCCCATTTTCGCCGCAATAGGCTGTTGTCTTTGCGCGCTGCCAACGGGGAGCGCGCATGGCCGGGATTGCGTCCTACACACTCGAAATTCTCTCCCGCAATGAAGTGGAGGAGCTGGAACGGCTTGAAAGGCTGGCCGAGCTTCTGGACAGCCGCTTCCGCGTGCCGGGAACCGATATGCGCTTCGGGCTCGACCCCCTGCTGGGACTGGTGCCCGTGCTGGGCGATGCGGTAGCCGCGATCATCAGCATCTTCATCGTTCTGCGGCTCGCCAATCTCGGGGTCTCGCGCTTCACCCAGGCGCGCATGCTGCTGAACATTGTGCTCGATTTCGGAATCGGCTCAGTGCCGGTGATCGGTGACATTCTCGACGTCGCCTACAAGGTCAATATCAAGAACATCGCGCTGGCGCGGCGCAATCTGGGTGTGAAGCGGCGCTAGGCGCGAATGGATTCCGCCCGCCGCAACACGCGCAGCACATTGCCACCCCAAATTTGCTCCAGATCGGATTCGTTGTAGCCGGCCTTCACGAGGCGGTCGGTGATCTTCGGCAGGGACGTAATGTCTTCCATGCCGGTGACGCCGCCGCCGCCATCCCAGTCGCAGCCGACGCCGACGTGCTCCGGCCCCACCAGATCGAGCGCGTGAAGCATTTGCTTCATGTAGTCGTCGAAGGTGGCGCGGGGAACGGGATATTTTGCGTCGATCTCCTGCATCGCCTTCGCGGTTTCGGCGATCTTCACCTTCGCCTCGGCGGGTGAGAGCGTTGGAAGATCGCGCAGCTGCGCATAGACCGCGCCCTGTGCGGCTTCGCGCTCCGGTATCTTCGGCGTGTCAATCAGATAGCCGCTCAAGGAATTGATCTGGATGACGCCGCCGGAGGCCGCGAGCTTCTTGATGCGGTCATCGTCGATGTTGCGCGGGTGATCGTGAACGGCCTTGCAGGAGGAATGCGAGAGCAGAACCGGCGATTTCGACATCTCGACCATCTGATCGAATACATCATCCGAGGCATGCGAGGCATCGGGCACAATGCCGAGGCGATTGATGGCGGCAAGCCACTCCTTGCCGAGGGGGCTGAGGCCATTCCAGATTTTGCCCGCCTTGTCGGTGGCGGAATCCGCGAACTGGTTGTTCGAGGAATGCACTGGTCCGGCGAGACGTACCCCAAACTTGAAAAACGTGTCGAGCAGCGAGATATCCTTACCGAGCGGATAGGAATTCTCGATGCTCATATAGACGATGCGCTTGCCCTTCGCGGCGATGCGGGCAGCATCATCGGCCCTCGTGGCAAGCTCGAAATGTGCGGGATGGCTTGCCACCATTTCGCGGATGGCAAGGCCGCGCAGCAGCGCGCGATCCCGGGCATCGGCATAGCCGTCATCGGTGAGCGGACCTTGACCCGTATAGATCGCCCAGAAGCCGCCATCGAGCCCGCCTTCAACCATGCGCGGGTAATCGATCTGCGTGAGATCCTGCGCGTAGCTGTGGCGCTGCATGATGTCCCAGCCGGGGCGCGCGAAACTCATTGGCGTATCCAGATGGGTATCGAGACAGATGAGGCGCTGATGCAGCGCGGCTTGGGGTTTCGCTTTCGGTTTGATGGCCGCGCCAAATGCGAGGGCAGGGGCGATGGCGGCACCGGAGGCAAGAAGGGTGCGGCGTGTGAAATGCATCATGGTCATCCGACAATCTGCTTTTCTTCGTTGAACCAGAGCGGTGAGCGGGCGAGGTCGATGAATTTCCGCTCGTCTTCCAATAGCGCGAGACCGGCGGTGCGGCCTTCCTCGCTTGCGTTTGCGGCCATCAGACTATCGAAATCGTCCCACCACAATTCGGCAATGCCGTCATACATCTCCGGCGCATCGCGGCTTGTGCGCAGCGCATCGTTCATGGCGTGTGTGAGGGCGTGGATCTGCACATAGCGGCGGATACCGAGCGTTTGCGCATGGCTCTTCACCAGCGGCGCATGCTTTTCGTACCAGTACGTCTGGAACTGTTCGCGCGTGAGTTCCGGCAGCCGATGCAGGCAGAAAGTCAGCTTGATCATGGCGTTCCCCGAATGGCTCTGGCGCCAACTGTAGCGCGCAGCGTTAACGCTCGCACAGCTTTGTCTCGACTTGGGACAGCGGGGGCGGCACTCTGATCCTGGTTGGGGTGTAAATTGGCGCGTTACGGCTGGGATATCCGGACCTGGTTCGGACAGGTTGCCACCGTGGGCACTTCGGTGTTCGCGCTCGCATTTCTGTGGCTGGCCCTGCAGGGCCTTCTGATGGTTCGGTACGAGGCGCGGCAGGCGAGCGGCGCCATTGGCGCGCCGGCGTTGCGCACGTTGCCCGAAATGGCGGGAGAGCCCGTGCTAGGAGCCAGCGTAGGCGATGTGCCCGATACGGACAGCGTGAAGGCGCTGGCGGGTGCGCTGAAAACTGCCACGCCTTCTCTGCCATGGGACAATGTGCTGGTGCGGCGTTCTTCTCGCGGCGCGCCTATGCGCATTGTGAGTCTGTTCTTCCCGGCGGCGAACATCGGCGAGGCGTTCGCGGTGTGCCAGAAGCTTGCGGAAATTCCGCCGGTCTGTGCACCAGCAATTGCAACGAGCGATGAGCTTTCTTTCCTGAACGGGCAAGCGGTGAGCGAGCAAAGCCTGAGGCGCCTTGGCATCGCGCCGCATAAGGCACCGGCCGAAACCGTGCGCACGCGTGTTGTGACTATCGAGGTGCCGCAGCAACAACAGACCATCGAAACGCCGAAGCAACCGGCGCTCGCGGCGCTGATCCAGCCGCCACTGAAACTGCAACCCGGTGCGGATGTGGAAACGCCGGGACCGCGCGATCAGGTGATGTGGCTATCGTCGAAATACCCGATGAACAGCGCCGGGCTCGTGCGCGTTGTGGCGGCAGGCGACACCATGATGGGCTCGCGCGATACGGCGCTGAACCCGGAGATCAAACCCGGCGTGGATGCGGCAAGCCTTCTGGGCGCGCCGCTGGCATCGGTGTTCCGAAGAGCCGACATCGCCTTCGTCAATCTGGAAGGGCCGCTTTATGACGGAAGCGAGTCGAGCCCGAAAGCGTGCGGCGTCTGCTTCTCATTTCGCAGTCCCACCCGCTATGCCGATGTTCTCGCGAACATGGGTGTGGATGTGGTGAGCCTTGCGAACAACCACAGCGGTGATTTCGGCGAAGCCGGCCGCGACAGCACCATGACGGCACTCAAGGCACGCGGCATTGCCTATGCAGGCCTCAATCGTGACGGCGCGCGGGTGGCAAACCTGTCGCTTGCGAATGGAAGCTCGGTCGCGCTAGTGGCATTTGCCCCGAACTCCGGCACACCCAATCTGAATGACATTCCCGGTGCGGTGGCACTGGTCCGCCAGATGAAGAAGAACCACAACCTTGTCATCGTGTCGTTTCATGGCGGCGCGGAAGGCTGGAGCAATGTGCATGTGCCCGGCAAACACGAAATTTATGTGGGCGAAGACCGGGGCGATGTGAAAGCCTTTGCCCATGCGGTGATTGATGCCGGCGCTGATCTGGTGATCGGTCACGGCCCGCACGTGCCTCGCGCGCTGGAGATCTATCGCGGACGATTGATCGATTACAGCCTCGGCAATTTCTGGACCTATAACGGCGTGGTCAGTTACGCGGTATCCGGGCTCGGTCCGGTGCTTGAAGCCTGGATTGCGCCGGATGGCACGATTGCGGGTGTTGCGCTGCATTCCACGCGGCAGGCGGGATTGGGTGTGCCGCACCTCGATCCGCTCGATGAAGCGGCGCGATATGTTCTCTATCTTACCAAATCGGATTTCCCCGGCACGGCGGATGTTTTGAACAACAGCCGCCGCATCGCTTCTGATGCAAAGGCGGGGATTTAGTTCAGGTTGCTGCCTTCGGCTTCACCTTGTCGCCGACTTCAAGACGTTCCGCGCCCTGAATGACGATCTTGTCGCCGGATTTGATGGGGCCGCGCACTTCCACCATCGCGCCATCCTCGGTGCCGGTTTCGATGGCCACGCGCTGCGCCTGATTTTTCGCATCCACTTTGAAGAGATAGGTGGAATCTTCGCGCAGCACCAAAGCGTCGCGAGGAACCGCCAGCACGTTGCGCGGTTCATCGGAAGGCACAAAAACCTTTGCGGCATCGCCGACGAGAGCGGAATCCGGAGCGATGGACAGGCGCACTTCGACCGTGCGGCTGAGTTCATCGCCAACCGGTACGATTGCACGCACGGTAGCGGGAACCTTATGGCCCTGAACTTCAATCGGGATGCTTGCACCTTCCTTGAGGAAATGGGCGACATCGATGGGGGCCTGCGCCTTCACCTCGATGGAGCCGATGTCCACTAGCCGAACGATGTCCTTGCCGGGCGAGGCATATTCACCCGCATTGATGAGGCGCGCGGCAACACGGCCGGGAAAGGGCGCGCGGATTTCGCTGTGCTCATATTGGTATCGGGTTTCATTCAGCGTGGCCTGCGCGGCATTCAATTCGGCGGACGTCATGTCGCGGGTCGAAACTGCCTGATCGCGCTGGCTCTTGGCGATGGCATTGGACGAAAACAGCTTCTGCATCCGGTCCGCCTGATCCTTGTTGTAGCGGAGCGATGCGGCCAGGCGCGCGACGTTTGCTTTCTGGGAAGCAAGCTGCATGGCAAGGACTTGATTATCCAACCGCGCAATGACTTCGCCTTCGGCAACCGATGTTCCCACTTCCGCCACCCATGCAACCCGTCCCTGAACTTCGGAGGCGAGCTTGGAATCATTCCGCGCAACCACGGTGCCCGGAAGGCTGAGTGTGGGCGCCATGCGCGTGAGCTTCGCCACCACGATGGACACGGTCTTGATCGCGGATTCCGCGACCATCTGGCTTTGCGCCTGCGCGGGTGTGCTTTTGGACGGCCACAGCCAGAATGCCGCGCCGCCAAGCACGACCACTGCCAAACCGGCTACGCCAAGCTTCATGCGCGAAACACTTGTCAGATTGCGCAGGGGCGCCTCCATCGAAATCATGCGGCCTGTCTTTCGGGGGTAAAGGGTTCGCGTTTCTGCTGTGCGGGCTTTTCACCCAGTCGCAGCATTGCGGGCATCAACACAAGGGTGAACAGAAGGCTTACCGTAAGACCGCCGACGATCACCGCGCCGAGGCCGCGATATATTTCAGTTCCTGCGCCCGGCACCAGCACCAGCGGCAACATGCCGAAGATCGCCGTGAGCGAAGACGAAAAGATCGGACGAAGGCGGGTTTCGAGACTGGATCGCACGGCATCCGCACGGGTCATGCCTTCGGCTTCCGCCTGCCGGGTGCGTGCCACAAGAAGGATTGTGTTGTTCACCACAAGGCCAAGCGTGATGATGAAGCCGATCATGGTGAGCAGATCGAGCGGCTGGAACACGAACAGTCCCAGAATTTGCAGGGCCGCGACGCCGCCGACCGTGCCGAGCGGCAAGGCGATGGTGGCGATGGCGGCGTCCTTCACCGATTTGAACAGCGCAGCCATGATGAGGAAGAGCAGGAGCACCGCGAGCCCGAAATTCTTGCCCATGCTCCAGAGCGCGTTGTCGAGATGATTGGCGGCCGCGCCATAGGACACATGCCCATCCGGCGGCAGCATGGCTTCGATTTCGGGCTGCACTTCGGCGCGGATTTTCTCGATCGCCTGTGACAGCGGCATTTCTTCCGGCGGCTGGAGGAACAGCAGGAATGTGCGTCTGCGATCCTTACGGAAGATGTTGCTGGCGGCGAGCGAGGGTTTTACGTCCACAAGCTGGCCGAATGTCATGGTGCCGCCTGCGGGCGTTGCCACGGGTGTGTTGTCGAGATCGGCCTGCGTGGTGAGCGCCTTGGACTTGAGGATGAGATACAGGCGACGTTCGCCATCGTAGCGCTGCCCGACATAGAGACCTTCACCCAGTGCCTGTAGGATCGAGCCGACATCGCTGCGGGTCCAACCTGCCTGGGTGATCGCCCGGTCATTCGGCAGGACCTTGAATTCGGGCCGGTCATACTCGAGCGACGGATTGGAGTTCACGACAGCGCCGGGAAATTTCTCGGTGAGCAGCTTGAATCCCCGCTTTGCCGCCGCGCGCATGGCTTCGGCATCGCTCGCCTGAATGTTGATGGTGAGGCCGCCACCTTCATCGAAACCGCCGAACAGACTGCCCACCGCCGCGAAGGCTTGCGTGTCGGGCAGATCCTTGAGGATGTCGGTGCGGACGATATTTTCCATGTCCTTCAGGCGGGAATCATCAGTCACGCGCACCGCCATCTGCAGATCGCCGGGGCCGTAGCTCATCACATAGAAATTCAGCAGCTGCGGATCCTTCTCGCCCTTCATGTAGGGCATGAGGCGCTTGATGATGGGCTTGGCAAGTTCGCGCTCGGTGTAGTCGGTGGTGACCCCCGGCGGAAGCTGGAAGAACGCATCAACCGCCGCACGCTTGACCTGCGGCAGATAGTGAACCGGTGGCAGAAGAATGATGGTGCCGATGAGCGAGGCGCCCACCAGTCCGACAATCCAGCCCATGCGACGGGCCGGCGTATCGGTAAGGCGCATGAGGAAGTCGGTCATGCGCTTCCAGGTAGCGGCCAGTTCGGCAACCTTGGGGCGCGTTTTCATGAAGAGAACCGACGCCACCGGCACGACCGTGATTGCTACGATCAGGGATACCAGCACGGATACCGCAATGGTGACGGACAGATCCGCGAATAATTGCCCTTCCACGTCCTCCAGAAAAATCACAGGCAGGAATACGGCGATGTTGGTGGCCGTGGAGGCGAGGAGCGCGCCCCACACCTGATCTGATCCCTTTTGCGCGGCTTCGGTGGCCGGGGTACCGCGCTCGCGAAGGCGCAAGATGTTTTCCAGCGCAACAATGGCGGCGTCCAGCACCATGCCGGTGGCAAAGGCAAGGCCCGCCAGCGACACGACGTTCAGTGTGCGGCCTGTCAGTTCCATCAGCACGATCACCGCAAACAGCGAGATCGGAATGGCGGAAGCGATGACGAGCGTGGCGCGCCATTCGCGCATAAAGAACCACAAAACGCCGACCGCGAGCAGAATGCCCAGGATCAGGTCGGACGTGACCATGCCGATGGCCTGGTTGATGAAGTGCGAGGGATCGAAGGAAGGCGCCAGCATCACGCCCTGTTCTTTCGCAGGGCCATCATTGATCTTGGCCAGTTCGTCCTTCACCGCGCCAACCGTCGCGAGCACATTGGCACCGGAGGCGCGCACGACGCGGAATCCGAGCGCAGGATTGCCGTTCTGATAGGCGAACGAATTCTTTTTGCCGCGCGCGATCTTCACATCCGCAATGTCGCCGAGCTTGACCGGCTTGCCATCGCGCCATTCGAGAATGAGGTTCTTGAGATCATCCACCGAGTAACGGCCGCGGTAGGAGAGGCCATACTGGCGGCGGCCCACGTCTATGGTTCCGCCGGACACATCGTCTGCCCCTGCGATCTGCTGGGCCACGCGCGGAATCTGGATACCCAGTTCGGCGGCGCGCATGGGATCGAACTCGATCTGCAGCTCGGGATCGGACGCGCCGAAAAATTCGACGCTGCCGACACCCGGTATCGCCTCGATGCGCGGGATCACGCCATGGCGGATAAAATCCTCATAGCTCTCGGCGCTGCGCTTGTTGCCGGGCATGACCTGCATGAAGACAAAGAGCAGCGACGAATTGGAATCCTGATTGCTCGATAGTTGAACCGATGGCCGCTCGGTGTCGGCGGGTAGCGGTGGCAATCGATTGAGTCGCCCGATCACATCGACCAGCGCGGCCTTCATGTCGGTGCCCAGTGCAAAGGTGAGCTGGATGTAGGCGCCGCCCGTGCCCGAAAAGCTCTGCATTTCCTGAAGGCCCGCGAGGCCCTGCAGCACCTGTTCCTCGGGCTGCACGATCTGCGATTCCACTTCGCGGGGGGTGGCCGCGCGCCAGCCAGTCTGGATGCCAATCTGGGGACGGGTGATATCCGGGAACAACTGCACCGGAAGATCGGTGAGCGCAAAAATGCCAAAGAGAATCGTCACCGCAACGCCGACAGCAACCGCTGCCGGACTGCGAATGCCCGCTTCTGTAAGTGCGCGCATTGGGCCCCTTGTTCGATTTGATCCGCAGACCGCGATTTGATCGCAACTAGCGCAACATATGGGGTCAAATGGACGTGAGACGATATTCCGTAGCTATGTCAAATTGTTGAGGCAGACCAGCGTTTTACGGCGGGCTTCCGCGCAGTGGCCGGACCCGGCATGCATGGTGGAACCGGCTGTGCTAAGAATTTGCAGGATTTCCGGGGAGGGGCGGATGACCGTCAGGTTGAGTGTTAACGGCGAAACGCACGATGTGGACGTGGAAGACGATGCGCCGCTGCTTTGGGTCATTCGGGATGAACTAAAATTAACGGGCACCAAGTTCGGTTGTGGCATCGCCCAGTGCGGCGCCTGCACCGTCCATGTGGACGGTCAGGCCATCCGAAGCTGCATCACGCCTGTCGCCAGCGTGGCCGGCAAGAAGATCACCACCATCGAGGGGATTTCGGCGGGCGGGCCCACGCCGGTTCAGGAGGCATGGATCGAGCACCAGGTGCCGCAATGCGGCTACTGCCAGTCCGGCATGATCATGGCTGTCACCGCCCTCCTGAAAACGAACCCGTCGCCGACGGATGAGGAACTTGCCGCCTCCGTCACGAATATCTGCCGGTGTGGCACCTACCCGCGTATCCGCGAAGCGGTACGCGCGCTGGCGGCGAAGGGCTGAGGCTGCACCATGGCAACGACACGCAGAATGGTTTTGCTCGGTGGCGCGACCGCCGCCGGGGCACTGGTGGTGGGTTACGCGCTGTGGCCCAGCGATCGTATTGCCCGGCTGAACGCCCTCGATACCGCTGATGGCGAGCAGTTCGTCACAAACTGGATCAAGATCGCAAACGACGACACGATCACAGTTGTCATTCCCCATTGCGATATGGGCACCGGCATCTTCACCTCACTGCCGCAGATGGTGGCCGATGAGCTCGATGCCGACTGGAGCAAGATGCGCAGCGAGCAGGCGCCGCCCGACAAGCTGTTTGCCAATGGTGCGCTGGTGGAAGCCTTTGCACTGAACGGCGCGAAGCCTCCCGCGTTCCTGCAAGGCCTCGCCGACAATACGTTCCGCTTCGTGGCGGCAAATGTTTCTGTGCCGCCCATAGGCTACATCCCCCAAATCACCGGCGGCTCGTCCGCAGTGCGCGGGACGGGCATCTATGGCATGCGGGTTTCGGCGGCAGCCGCGCGCGAAATGCTGATCAAAGCCGCGGCGGCACGCTGGAATGTGCCAGTGGAGGAGTGTTCCACGGCGGAATGCAAGGTGATGCATGAAGCCAGCGGCAAGAGCTTCGGTTACGGCGAACTCGCGGCGGAAGCTGCAAAATATTCGCCATCGCCGACGCCAAAGCTGAAGCCAAAAGAGTCCTACAAATATGTTGGCAAGCCGGTTCAGCGGTTTGATATTCCGCGCAAGGTGGACGGCCGCAATAAATATTCCATCGATACGCAAACCCCTGACATGCTGTATGCGGCGATCCGGATTTCGCCCGTGTTTGGCGGCAAGCTGAAATCGGTGAATGGCGACGCGGTCAAAGGCAATCGCGGCGTCGAAAAGGTGATCTCGCTGGATGATGCGGTGGTGGTGGTCGCGGATCGCTACTGGCGTGCGCGCGATGCAGTGGCGACACTCGCGCCAGCCTGGGAAAATGGCGCCAACGGCAAAGTAACGTCTGCCGAGATCACGCAGCGCCGCCGTGATGCACTGAATGGCACCAGCCTGAAAACCGACGTGGACGAGGGCGATACCGCCGCCGCGCTGGCCAAGGGCAAGGTGATCGAGGCGATCTATGAGGTGCCATATCTCTCGCATGCACCGATGGAACCCGTGAATGCGACGGCATGCTTCAAGGATGGGAAACTCGAAGTGTGGGCCGGTACGCAGGACGGTCTTGGCTCACGCGCCTTCTGTGCTGAAGCAGCTGGTCTCGATATCGAGAATGTAACCTTTCACCTGACGGATATGGGCGGAGCTTTCGGGCGCCGGCTGCCGGGGCAGTACAACTTCCTCACCTATGCGGTGAAGACGGCGATGGCCCTTCCCGGTAAACCTATAAAGCTGATCTTCACGCGCGAAGAAGACATGCAGCACGATTTCTATCGGCCCAATGTGATGAGCCGGTTCAAAGCCGTGCTCGGCGAAGACGGACTGCCGACGGCATGGGTGAACGATTACACCACGGATGACACGGCCAACCCGCAGGCGCATATCCTGTATGGAATTCCCAACCAGAAGATCAGCGCCGTTGTTGTGCCAACGCATGTTCCCACGGGGGCGTGGCGCAGCGTGGAGGCTTCATGGCACGGGTTCTTTGCCGAAACATTCGTTGACGAATTGGCGCATGCCGCAGGCAAGGATCCGCTCGAATACCGGCGGGCCTTGCTGAAAGACAAGCCGCGCCACCTCGGCGCGCTCAATACCGCCGCGGAAAAAGCGGGGTGGGGGACGCCGCTGCCGCCAGGAACGGCGCGCGGCATCGCCATCGTGGAGAGTTTTGATTCCATCGCCGCGCAGGTTGCGGAAGTGGAAGTGAGTGACTCCGGCGTGAAAGTGAAGCGCGTGGTCTGCGCCTATGATTGCGGGCTTGTGGTCAACCCCAGCGGTCTGACACAGCAGATTGAAGGCGCTATCATTTTCGCGCTGAGCGCTGCCAGGAATGGCGCCATCACAATTGCCGATGGCGCGGTGGAACAGTCCAATTTTCCGGATTACGAAATGATCCGGCTGGCTGATTGTCCGGAGATCGAAGTGCATCTGCTGGAGACGGGCGATCGTGTTGGCGGCGGCGGCGAACCGGGAGTTCCGCCACTGGCGCCGGCTGTCTGCAATGCCATTTTCGCGGCGACGGGGACCCGGCTGCGCACGTTGCCGATCAACGGTCAAACGATCACAAAACAGGGATAGTGGTTTCGCAGGGCCGCGTGTTCATGCGGCACCGATGTTGTGGGGGAGTTGTCATGCGGAGTGTATTGCGGGGCCTTCTGGGCCTCTTCCTTATTCTTTTGGTCGTCGGCGGTTATTGGGGATACCGCACAGTTTGGGGCACTCCACTCACATTCGACACGCTGCTGAACCGTCAGGCCGTGATGGTTCTTCTGGATCATCCGCAATATCTCACCTCCATCGGCATCATCGAAGGCACTGTTGCCGATTATCACTCCGGAAAACTCGATCCCTATTCGCTTCAGGCGCGCGCGGACGAACTTGCACAGGTGCGCAAATTTGAAAGCCAGATCAAGGCATGGGACCGCAATACGCTCTCGCCGCAAGAGCAACTGTCCTACGATATCATTCTATGGGGTTATGATCGCAGGTTGAGCCAGGAAAAGTTCCCCTGGTTGGGCGCAGGAGGATCGCTTTATCCCGTCAACCAGGCGTTCGGCGAACAGAAAGAGTTGCCGAATTTCCTGATGTCCCAGCATCAGATCACCAATGCCAAGCTGGCGCGCAACTATGTCAGCCGCATCAAAGCCATGGCTTCGATCATTGACGCCATCGACAAGGACGTGGCGCGGCAGGCGGACCTCGGCGTGGTGCCGCCAGATTTCATTATCGACCGCAGCGTCGAGCAGATGAAGGCGCTGATCGCATCAGCCGCCGCCGAGAACCCGCTGGTGAACACGCTCAGGACCAAGATGGACAAGCTGTCCGATCTTGATGCCGACGCGAAGAAGGCACTCATTGCCGATGCCACCGCAGCTGTGAAGGAGCAGGTCTACCCCGCCTATCAGCGCTTGATCGCGCGAATGGAAACGCTGCGCAAGACCGCTTCGCATGATGCCGGCGTATGGCGACTGAAGGATGGCGACGCCTATTACGCCGCACAGTTGAAGGCGCTGACCACCACGGACATGACGCCTGACGAAATCCATCAATACGGACTTTCGGAAGTGGCGCGTATCGATGGCGAAATGGATGCGATCCTGAAGTCTGTCGGCATGACGCAAGGCACCGTCGGCGAGCGTATGGACAAACTTGCCATCGACCCACGTTTCGCCTTTCAGAACACCGATGCGGACCGTGCGAAGATGCTGGCCCGGTACAAGGAAATCCTCGGCCACGTTCAGAAATTGCTGCCGCAATATTTCGCGACCATCCCTTCGCAGCCGCTGGACGTACGGCGCGTTCCGCAATTCGCTGAGAAGGGTTCGGCGGGTGCCTATTACGAACAGCCGTCGCTTGACGGCGGCAGGCCCGGAATCTTCTTCGCGAATTTGCGCAATGTGGGCGAAACGCCCAGCTGGGCCATGCCGACCTTGGCCTATCATGAAGGTATTCCGGGGCATCATTTGCAGATCGCCACCGCAATCTCCATTCCGGACCTGCCCTATCTGCGCCGTTTCTCGTTCTTCCCTTCGTTCAGCGAAGGCTGGGCGCTATATGCCGAACATCTGGCAAGCGACATGGGTCTCTACAAGGATGATCCTTATGGAGACCTTGGCCGCCTGCAGGCGGAGATGTTTCGCGCGGTGCGGCTGGTGGTTGATACCGGCATCCATGCCAAGCGCTGGACGCGTGAACAGGCCATCGACTATTTCCGCAAAACTACCGGCATGGCCGAAAGCGACGTGACGGCGGAGGTTGAGCGCTATGTCGTGTGGCCGGGGCAGGCCTGTGCCTACAAGATCGGGATGAAAACCATTCTCGGTCTGCGCGAGAAAGCCCGCGCCGACCTTGGCAGCCGATTCGACCTCAAATCCTTCCATCAGGTGGTGCTGGAAAATGGCGCAATGCCGCTTTCGATGTTGAGCGCGAATGTGGCGCGCTGGGAGGAAACCCAGAAATAGCGCGTAATATCAGCCATTTGACGGAAATATCCGGCGGGTTAGCGTTTACCACGCCACATATCCTTTGGTTGCCGCATCGGACCCGGACCCTTAGAGTTCGCTGGTCGAATATCGTGAATACGCGGGGTGGGAGCATGAAGAAGATTGCGACGGCCATTGGCCTTGCCGCGCTTCTTGCAGCGGTGCCGGCATTGGCAGGGGAAACCGGCCAAGGGCTCGATTCAGACTCACGCTATGCGCTTTTCCAGAAGAGCAATGTGTTCCACTCGGGCCTCCGCGGCACGCACACCATTGCACTGACCTTCGATGACGGCCCCGCACCCGCGACGAATGCGGTTCTGGACGAACTCAAGAAATACAACATCAAGGCGACCTTCTTCATCGTGGGCCGCAACGCGCGCGCCTTTCCCACCACCCTGAAGCGCATCGCCGATGAAGGGCATCTGCTTGCCAATCACAGCAACACCCATGCGCTATTGGGCAAGCGCTATGTCAACAATCCCGAAGCGCTGATCTCGCAAATCCGCGGCACGGATGTGGAAATTACGCCGCTGATGGCGCCGGATGCGAAGTTCTATTTCCGCGCGCCCTATGGTTCGTGGCGCACACAGCATGCCGCCATTCTGAACGCCGATCCGGTGTTGAAGAAATATGTCGGCCCGATCTATTGGGATATCGGCGGCGATACGCGCATGTCGTCGGATGGCTATGTCATGTCGTCGGCGGATTGGGATTGCTGGCGCCGCGGCTGGAGCGGCGACACCTGCGCGAAGGGCTATCTGCGCGAAACACGCCGTCGCGATGGCGGTGTCGTTCTCATGCACTGCATCAAGGGCAAGGAAGCTGATCTGCTGGAATCCTACATCCCCGCCATGCAGGAAGAAGGCTATCGCTTCGTGCGTCTTGACGAGATTCCGGAGTACAAACAGTACGAAACCCCGCCCGAGCCCGAAGGGCCCGCGGTCGCTTCCAATGACGCTGGCGTGCCCACTGCTGCCCGATAGAGACTTTTGCTGATCTCATGTGGCAAATGCCGCCATCGCGGCGCGCGTCTGCGCGTCGGCGGGGAATAGCAGTTCGAGCCGCAAATCGCGCACGGTTACGTCCTCGCTCGTGCCGAAATGTGCGATGGCTGACAGAAAGCTGAGCTGACCGCCGGGCGCGTTCAGGACTATCGGAACAAGCGGCGTGCGGCGCGTGCCGGATTTGTGCTGCGGATGTCGCGCAATGGCGCGGTCCAGATCATCCATCAGTTCGCGCATGAAGAGGTCGTCACCGGCTTCGAGCGATTCAAGCTGGATGCGCGCGCTCATCTCTTCCAGCACCTCGGGATAATTGGCGATGAATGCTTCGGCCTTCGGGCTGCGCGCCAGCATGCGCACCATGTTGATCTCGCCATCTTCGGCAAGCGGGGCGAGCAGGGCCTGCGCAGATACATTGGCATCCCGCATATTCCAGTGCCGGTCGCAAAGCAGCGCGGGATTGGGTGCATGACGGGCCATCATTTCCGTGAGGACTGCCCGAAATGGCCCGAGCGCATCGGAATCGAGTGCTGAGGCGGGATAGACTGGCGCAAAGCCCGCGGCCTGTAGAAGCGCATTCTGCGCACCGAGGGGTACAACCAGACCAGCCGCCAGCTGCAGGACCATGTCTCGGCTGGGGAGGGCCCGGCCCGTCTCCAGGAAAGAGACATGCCTGGCCGATACGCCGCACGCCAAAGCCAGGTGAAGCTGACTCATCCGGCGGGCGGTGCGGTAGCGGCGCAGGGCCTGCGCAAAGGCGCCGATCTCGGCCGGTTGGGAGATGACATGCAGGGACATGACCCATGCTTGCAGCACGGCAAAGTGCTGTCCATAACCTCCGGCGTAATTGCGCCGCATACCGCGCCACCCGATCCTGTAGCCATTCGCTAACAAAGGGAGAGGGCGATGACGGGTATCTGGAAAACGTGGATGCGGCTTTGGTGCGCGGGCGCGCTGCTGTTCGCGCTTGTTCTGGTGACGGTAGCTGTTCCGGGTCTAAGCGGACCGATGCACGCGGTGTTCGGCATCATTGCGCCGGGTAGCGACACAGCGCTGCTGGATATGCCGATTGCACAATTCGGGCTTGGGCTGCAGGGCGCGCTGACCATCGGCTGGATTTTCTGTGTATATGGCGTGCTGATCGCGGGAGGCGCTCACAATGGCGCGCTCTGGCGCTGGCAGATGGCGGGCGTGGTCGCGTGGTACATCATCGACAGCGCCATTTCCGTGATCACGGGTTTTCCGATCAATGCGGTTTCGAACACGTTGTTGATGGTGCTGTTCGCGGTTCCGGTGGTGGCATCGGGCGCAATGCGCACGCGGGCTGGCTAGCTAGCAGGCCATATGCTTACCGGATCATGTCTTAGCGGCAGCACCTTGCGGGCCTGACACCACGCCGCTAAGACGGCATCGTCATCTGGGGAGTAGTCAGCCGTCCGCGTGGACGGGCCTTGCGTCAACACACTTGGCCAACAGGCCATGGCGCAAGGGAGCGGAAACCGCTCGGGCGAGACCAATGGCATTGATCCTTTGCTCGGGCCCGGGCGGAAGGAGCGATGTCCGTTGGTTTCAGCAACCGCCCGGCCCTGAGAACACCCATGGATGCGTTCCTGACATCTGCCGCCGTGGTGGCGCTTGCCGAGATCGGCGACAAAACGCAATTGCTGGCTATTCTGCTGGCCACGCGCTTCAAGAAACCCTGGCCGATCGTATCGGGAATATTGGCGGCAACGGTTGCAAATCATGCGATCGCCGCCGCCGTGGGAGTCTCGGCGGCTTCGGTTCTCGATGGCATCTGGCTTCGCTATCTCATTGCGGTGTCATTTATTGGGATGGGCGCGTGGACGCTCATTCCTGACAGCATCAGTGATGAAGAAGCGAAGCCGGCGCGCTTTGGAGCGTTCCTGACCACGGTGATCGCGTTCTTTCTGGTTGAAATGGGCGACAAGACACAAATTGCAACCGTGGCATTGGCTGCGCGGTTTCAGGACATTGTTGTGGTGACGATGGGCACAACGTTGGGCATGATGCTGGCGAATGCGCCAGCCGTGTTCATCGGCCACGAAGCGCTGAAACATGTGCCGCTGCACGCGGTGCGGTTGATCGCGGCGGCACTGTTCTTCGGAATCGGTTTTTGGCTGCTGGCGCAGGCGGCGAACCTGCTATAGGCGTCCGTTGGCGGATGGGGTGAGATTCGAACTCACGGGACCCTTGCAGGCCCGGCGGTTTTCAAGACCGCTGCCTTAAACCACTCGGCCACCCATCCGGCGCCTTGGCTCCTAAGGCCTTGCGGACATTCCTGCAAGATATCGAGGCCCATCCGCATTGAGCCGGGAGGGCGCTTCGCGTAGCCTTCCGACCCGTCAGAGGCCAGATTCGAGCGATGAGACCAGCGTTGAAAAACGCTTGTGCAGCAGGTGCGCTTGCCATGTTTGTGGCGGCATGCGCCTCCACGCCCGAAAGGCCGACGGTCACAACCGGGCCAACGGGCATCTACAAGGTGGGCAATCCCTACCAGATCGGGGACACCTGGTATTACCCCCGTGAGCAGCCGGATTATGACGAAACCGGGATCGCCTCCTGGTATGGACCGACCTTTCACGGCCGCAAGACCGCCAATGGCGAAGTGTTCGATGCCGGTACCATGAGCGCAGCACATCGCACCTTGCCGATGCCGGTGAATGTGCGGGTGACCAATCTCGAAAATGGCCGATCCGTGGTTCTGCGGGTGAATGATCGCGGTCCCTTCGCCAAGGGGCGCATCATTGATGTGTCCGAACACGCCGCCGAGGTTCTCGGCTTCCGCGACAAGGGCACGGCGCGCGTGCGCGTTACCTATCTGGATCGCGCAGACCTTGGCCCCGGCGTGAAGCCGCCATCGCTGACGCCCGACACGATCGCCTCGGCCGTTCCGGCCGCGCCTGCAGGGAAAGTCGTGACGGCTTCGCTTGATGCTGTGCCCGGCGCAAGTGTTGCCCCGGCAACTACGATGAAGACGTTGCCCAAGCCGGTCACGACGGATGCGCCGCCGGACACCACGCCACAGGCTAGCGACGAAGTGACCAAAGTTCCCGTGCCCGCCGTGACGAATTTGTATGTACAAGCTGGCGCGTTCAGCAGCTATGACAACGCGAGCAGACTGGTCGCGCGTCTGGGAAATGGTAGCGGGCTGAAAATTTCCGCCATCACGCGCGACGGCAAGACGCTGTATCGCGTGCGTTCAGGTCCGTTTGCGCAGGTTGACCAGGCCGACGCGGCCCTTGCCAAGCTCAATGCGCTGGGTAGCAACGACGCGCAAATTGTTGTCGACCGCTGATTTTCCCATCGGGAGTGTTTGAATGTTTCGTTCTCTAGTTTCCGCCGCCGCTATCCTTATTGCCGCTGCCTTGCCAGCCGAAGCCGCGATGAACACGGCCGCCGAGCATGCTGTCCTGATGGACGCCGCAACCGGGCAGGTGCTCTGGGAAAAAGACGGGCACAAGGCCATGCCGCCCGCATCCATGAGCAAGCTGATGACGCTGGATCTGCTGTTTCAGCGGCTGGCGGATGGCCGGGTGAAGCTGTCGGATACATTCCTTGTCTCGGAAAATGCGTGGCGAACGCAAGGCTCCAAGATGTTCGTGCTCGTGGGAAACCGGGTCGCCGTCGAAAACCTGATCCGCGGCATCATCATCCAATCCGGTAACGACGCTTGCGTGGTGGTGGCCGAAGCGCTCGGCGGCAGCGTGCAGGGATTCGCCGACATGATGAACAAGCGCGCGAAGGAACTGGGTCTGAAGAACTCCCATTTTGTGAATCCGGATGGATTGCCGGATCCTCCGGGCCAGCGCATGTCAGCCTATGATCTTGCGGTCCTCGCGCGGCACATCATCACCGTCTATCCGCAGTATTATCATTATTTCAATGAGCGCGAGTTCACGTGGAACGGCATTCATCAGCCCAACCGCAACATGGTGCTCGAGAAATTTCCCGGCGCGGATGGCCTGAAAACCGGTCACACGGATGAAGCGGGCTATGGCGTTGTGGCATCGGCCAAGCGCGACGACCAGCGTATGATCCTTGTGGTGAGCGGCCTGCGCTATCCCGGCGCAAATGACTGGTTCGCGGAGCGCTATCGCGGCGATGAAGCCGCGCGACTTCTGGACACCGCGTTTCGTGAATTCCGCAGCTACAAGCTCTTCGCGCCGAATGATGTGGTGGGTGAGGCCAAGGTCTGGCAAGGCAAGCGCGATACGGTGAAGCTGACCGTCGCCAAGCCACTCGCCGTGACGATGCAGGTGGATTCGCGCAAGGACATGAAAGTGAAGGTCAAATACGATGGACCGGTGCGCGCGCCCATCGCAAAGGGACAGCAGATCGGCACTGTTACCGTGACCGCACCGGAATTTCCGGGCATGGCGATACCACTTTATGCCGCCGAGGCCGTGCCTTCCGCCGGTATTTTCTCGCGCATCTTTTCGGGCCTGAAATCCCTCGTGAGCGGAAAATGACGGGAGGCGCACGCTTCATCACCCTGGAGGGTGGTGAAGGCGCAGGCAAATCTACCCAGATCCGGCGGCTGGCGGATGCGCTTAAGGCGCGCGGCCTCACCTGTGTCTGCACCCGGGAGCCGGGCGGTTCGCCGGGCGCCGAAGATATCCGCAAGTTGCTAGTGCAGGGCGAGACCAAACGCTGGGAGCCCATGGTGGAGACGCTCCTGATGTTTGCGGCGCGGGCTGATCATGTCTCGCGCACCATCAAGCCTGCGCTGGCCGCCGGTGCATGGGTGGTGTGCGACCGTTTCACCGATTCCACCTATGCGTATCAGGGAGCGGGGCGCGGCATGGACCGCGAAACGATCCGCCGCATTGAATCCGCGTCCATCAACGAGTTCAGACCTGACTTCACGTTAATCCTCGATCTGCCTGTAGAGATTGGGCTTTCCCGCGCCAAGGCACGCGCAGGAAATGAAACACGCTTCGAAGGTTTCGACATCGAATTCCACGAACGCCTGCGCAAGGCCTTCCTCGACATTGCCCGCAAATCTGCCAGCCGCTGCATGGTCATCGATGCCAGCGGTTCCGAGGACGAGGTAGCGGCGCGGATTTGGAGTGCGGTGGCCGGGCGCTTCGATCTAAACTGAACCATGGCCAGAAAAACGAAGGTTGAAGAGCTGGAGGAGCCGGACCGCATCGCGGGGCAGGACCATCCGCGCGAAACCTTTGAGTTCGTGGGCCATGATGAGGCGCTGCATCGGGCCGCGCGGGCCATTCGCGGCGGGCGCGTGCCGCAAGCCTGGCTTATTGCCGGACCGCCCGGCGTGGGCAAAGCGACGCTGGCCTATCGCATCGCACGCTATCTGTTGCGCCATGGTGGCACCGATGCCGGGCCGGAAGATTTGAGTGTTCCCGAGCGCGATCCTGTTTCGATGCAGGTGGAGGCGGGTGCGCATCCGGGACTTCTTGTCCTGAAGCGCGGCGCGAACGCCAACACAGGCAAGTTGATGACGGTGCTCGGCGTCGATGAGGTGCGAAGGCTCGCAGGATTCTTTGGCATGACATCCGGCGCGGGCGGGTGGCGGGTGGCAATCGTCGATACAGCCGACGAGATGAACGACGCGGCCGCCAACGCGCTGTTGAAAGCTCTGGAAGAACCACCCGCTCGCGCCATGCTGATCCTGCTTTCAAACACGCCTGGACGCCTTCTGCCCACGATCCGCTCGCGCTGCCAGCGGCTGGAGTTGCGGCCCCTGGGCGATGACGTTCTGGACCGTGAACTTGCCCGCCGATTGCCCGACATGAATGCCGGTGAACGGGCGCAGCTTGTGCGCCTTTCCGGCGGATCGATCGGCGCGGCGCTGATACTGGCGAGCGATGATGGCCTGCAGATGGCAGCCGATGCCGAACGGCTGATCGACAACGCCAGCGCGCCCGATTTCGCCGCAACGCTGGCGATGGCCGACAAGCTGGCGCGCATGAGTGGAGGCATCGAGGCCTTCGGTAGTTTTCTGGTGCAGTCGCTGGCGGACCGCATTCGCGCGAAAGCGGGGGCAGGGGGGCTCGACCGCTGGATTGCTTTGCGCGAGAAACTGATTTCGAGCTTCGCGCGGACCCATGCACTGCACATGGACCCGCGTCAGACCATTCTTTCCGCTTGGCGCGCCCTCGACCAGACGGCGCGTCGCGGGGCCCTGTAGGTTGCGTATCATGCTTGTGGACAGCCATTGTCATCTCGATTTTCCGGACTTCGCCGAAGAACTCGATGCCGTCGTTGCCCGCGCGAAGGATTCCGGCGTGAGGACGATGGTGAGCATCGGCACCACGCTGGCGAAATTTCCGAACGTTCGCGCCATAGCAGAGCGCTTCGAGGATGTGTGGTGTTCGGTCGGCATCCATCCGCATGAGGCGAAGGTGGAGGTGCTGGAGAATGCCAGTCCGCTGCTGGAATTGGCCGCGCACGAAAAGGTGGTCGGAATCGGCGAGACGGGGCTCGATTATTATTATGGCCATTCTCCGCGCGAGATGCAGATTGCCAATTTCCGCGCGCACATAGCCGCGGCGCGCGAAAGCGGATTGCCGCTGATCGTGCATACGCGCGACGCGGACGACGACACCATTGCCGTGCTGCGCGAAGAAATGCAGGCCGCACCGTTCACCGGCGTGATTCATTGCTTTACGGGAACGCAGCGGCTGGCCGATGCCTCAATCGATCTGGGTTTTTACATCTCGGTTTCCGGTATCGCGACGTTCAAGAAATCGGATGCGTTGCGAGACGTGTTGGAGAGCGTGCCGCCAAGCCGTCTGCTGGTGGAGACGGATGCGCCGTATCTCGCACCGATGCCATTCCGCGGCAAGCGCAACGAGCCGTCTTTTGTGACCAACACGGCGCGCATGCTGGCAGAGTTGAAGGGCATGGATTTTGACGAACTCGCCGCGCAGACGACGGAGAATTTCTTCTCGCTGTTCAATAAAGCGAAACGTCCGCAATGAGCGATGCGCTGGAGGTTACGATCCTGGGATCGGGATCGTCCGGCGGCGTGCCGCGATTGGGCGGGCCGGGCGGCAAGGGTGATTGGGGGGCATGCGATCCCGGCAATCCGAAAAACCGCCGCAGCCGCTGTTCGGTTCTCGTGCGGCGGCGACAGGGCGGCGGCGAAACGACCGTGCTTGTTGATACGTCGCCGGACATGCGCAACCAGCTCCTGATGGCGGGCTGCGGACATCTGGACGCCGTTCTCATCACCCACAATCATGCCGATCAGACGCATGGGCTCGATGACATTCGTGCCATTTGCTATGCGAGCCGGCGCAAGCTCGATCTCTATGCGGATCGCCGCTCGCTCGACGGATTGTTCGGCCGCTTCGGTTATGTGTTCGAAACGCCAAACGGCAGTTTGTACCCGCCAATCGCCGCCGCGCATGAAATCGCGCCTCTGAAAGGATTTGAAATCACAGGAACGGGCGGCGCCATCCCGGTGCTTCCATTCTGGCAGGAACACGGAAATTTCGGCGCGCTCGGATTCCGCTTCGGACCGGTGGCGTATTCCAGCGATGTGAGCGATCTTTCCGAAGAATCCTTCGCGGCGTTGGAAGGAATTGATTTGTGGATTCTGGATGCGCTGCGCTACACCGCGCATCCCACGCACATCAATGTGGAAACCGCGCTCAAATGGATCGAGCGCATCAAGCCGCGCCATGCGGTGCTGACAAATCTGCACATCGATCTGGACTACGAAACGCTGAAGCGCGAACTGCCGCCCGGTGTGGAGCCGGCCTATGACGGGCTGGTGGTGCGCGCGGCGATCTAGGTCGGCTTTGCCGTCCGCCTGATGAAGTCCGCAACCGCATCGTGCATCTTTTCCAGTGACGGCTGGTGCGCATAGACCATGTGGCCCGATTCATAGAACCGGTATTCGATGTTGCGTTGAAGCTGCGGCGGTATGGGCAGATGATGCATTTCGTACCAGCCTTCGTAGTATGGCGTGACCACATCGAAATAGCCGCCGTTCAGCATCACCTTCAGACGGGGATTGAGCTTCATAGCCGCAGCAAGATCGGGCATCACGTTCGGCAATGATTTGATGGGCGAACCCACGCCCGGCGGCGCATGGGTGAAATCCCAGTCGCCAAAATTGCCCGCGCTTGTCTTGTAGGATTTTCCCGCGCCGTATTTCAGCGTCCCGCGCACATAGGCGTTGAACGCCGCGACATAGGCCGAACTGAGCGCCGCGCCTTGCGGATCGTAGTCCACGCTCTTGGAAAGCGGATCCATCGTGGGGCCTTCAAAGCGCGTATCGAGCGAGCCGGTTATCTTTCCCGTATCCGCCAGCAACTGCTGCTGGAACGGCCCATAATTGATGCGCAGATTCGAGCGCAGAATGTAGGAAACCGGAAGGCCTGTGTATTCGTGCAGCTTCGCGGCGATCGCCTTGCGCCGCGCGGGATCGAGGCTGTTGCCCTTCGCGAGCGCCAGCGCGTAATCCGTCATCGCGAAACGCTCGACTTCCAGAAGCAGCGGCCGCAATTCCTTGCGCTGTTTCGGCAGCTTCTTGTGATACCAGGCGGTAGCCGCATAGGAGGGAAGGGCGAGCTGATAGGGGATATCGAGGCCGGGGTTGGCCTCCGGAATATCCGGGTAAATATCCCAGTTCAGCACCTGCGATAGAAAGATCACGCCGTTCAGATCAGCGCGCATCTCGTCGGTGAGATAATAGGCAAGCACCGCCGCGCGCATGGTGCCGTAGCTTTCGCCGAAGAGATATTTCGGCGAATTCCAGCGGCCATATTTCGACAGAAAGTCGCGGATGAAGACCGCGAACGCATGGGCATCCTGATCGACGCCATAGAACGCCTTGCCCGCATCCTTGCCCGTGACGCGGCTGAAGCCCGCACCGGGCGCATCGATGAAAACCAGATCGCTGACATCCAGAAGGCTCTGCGCGTTGTCCACCACGGCATAGGGCGCGGCGGGCGTGTGTGCGTCATCGGCCGTCACCACGCGGCGCGGACCAAATGCGCCCATGTGGAGCCACAACGTTGCCGAGCCGGGACCGCCGTTGAACAGGAACGTAACCGGGCGGTCTTCCGCCCTGGCACCGCGCTTGAAATAGGCGGTGTAGAACATCGAGGTTTCAGCGGTGGGGTTTTCCTTGTCGTCTTTCGCGGCCGCGTCGTCCCAGTCCTTCGGATGCACCACGAGCGTCCCGGCGACCGCGTCATAGTTCACGGTCACGCCGCCGGCATGCACGGTGCCCGAAGTGGTGACGCTATCAGGCTTGAACACACCAGACTTGGCCGCATCGTCGGGCTTGGGCGTGGCGGCGAGCGCCGATCCGGCCAGAAGCAAACTTGAAAACAGAACCCAGAAACGGCGCATGGAACCCCCGCGTGTGAGGCGGTCAGACTTCGCCAGCTCCGCCACGGGGTCAAGCGCAGGCCGGCCATGCTAGTTTTCCGGGGCTAAAACCGGAATCGCAGCACATGGCCGAAGACCTGACACCCGAAATCATGAACGGCTGGAACAAGGAAGGGCTGCCGCACATGCTCGGCATCGCCGTCACGGCTGCGCGCCGGGCCGGGTCGAGGGCCGGCTGCCGGTGACCAAGGAACTGATCGCGGGCAATGGCGCACTGTGGGCGCCGGCCATTGTGGCGCTGGCTGATACGATGTGCGCCTATGGCGTGTCGACCAAATGGCCAGATGGCGCGAGCGGCTTCACGACCGCCGAGTTGAAAACCAACTTCATGGGCACGGTGCGTGACGGCGCGATCGCATGCACGGCCACGCTGCTGCATGGCGGACGGATGACTCAGGTATGGGATGCTGCAGTGACGGACGAAGCCACCGGCAAACTCCTTGCCGCGTTCCGCTGCACACAGATCATTCTGTATCCGAGATAGTAGGTGCAAACATGACTCAAGCTGTGGAACAGATACATGAATGACCAATTCGAAAGCCCTAAAATTCTCCTTGATCGAGCTAGAGAACGTTTGAACGATCTCTCAAAAACGATCTCAAATTTTGTAGGAAGTAGCCCCTATCTGCACGTAGTCGAGCCGGATAGCGACGGCATGATTGCGTACAAGTTTCGCATTACGGCGAGCGTTCCAAAATCTGCGATGGCTGACGCATTCGAGATCGGGAATGCGCTACGAGCCGCACTAGATCAGGCAGTTTATGCAGCCACATTGAGCATTGCCGGTGGGGCCCCGACTTCAACGAAATTTCCGTTCGGAGATACTGAAGAAGACGTGGAAAATGACATTAAAAGGGGCTGCAAGGATGTTCCTGCAGTGATTGTTGGCGTCCTCCGTGCCTTTAAGCCCCACCAGAAGGGAAATGTTGCTTTGTGGGGGCTCAACAAGATGAGAAACGTCAAAATTCATCGGGCACTCTTGGGTGTAAGGGCGCGCCCCATCGGAAACAGTCTGCAGGTGCCGTTCATGATGATAAATGGGCCTGCAGAAATTGGTATGAGCCGGTGGAACGAGGAGAAGCAAGAGCTAACCTATATGCGTCTAGGGGCGAATACTGGTTCTACGGGATATCATACCGCCCAAGCCCAGATTGGGGTTGTCATTGAGGACATACCTGCATTTCACGGGCAACCGGCCAACGTGGTTTTTGAGAACCTGTTCAAAGAAGTTGAGCGGGTTGTAGGAACGATTGAAGCTGTGGTTCAACGGGAAACTGACGGACAAGCCAAACCAAGTTTGACCTGATATTGGCGATTGTATACTTGGCGTACCGCTCCATGCGGCCCGTCACATCGGGGTGGGTCCCGGAGTATCATCGCCAGTATTTCTCATGGGACCCGCCCCGGTAGGAATGTGCCGTGGCACAAAATGACTATCCGGTCACAAATGAGATTTGGGATGCCGGCTGGGAACAAATTGAGCTGTATGGGCCGGAAGACACCTCTATTGATCCTCGATGGGTACGCCGCGCTTACTGCGCAATGCGCGCATTAGCCCCTTCGTTCCAGTCATCTTCCGGTCCGCCAGCAGTTTTTGAAGCTTCAGAGCCGACTCAATCAGAAGCATCTGATGTTTTTCTAGATGCTCCCCGGTTAAGAGAATCTCCTTAACTTCGCCACGCTTGATCGAATTAGCGTTCGTTATGAGCCAAACCTCGTTCCCCAGAATTCGCGTGCCCCCATGAGCCAACGAATTCCGGAATTTGTTGACTTGCAGGATGTCATTTTCGATTTCCAGAAGAGTCTTGGATATTTCGGTAGGCGGCGATGTTTCCCTGGCAACGCCCATTACCATGTCGAATTTATATCGGAAATTGTCGATCTGGCCGAAAATGGCACTGGATTTTTCGCCGACGCCATCATCCAAAAGAACCGCAAATGAAGAAAACAAAAGCATTTCAAAATTTGCGAACGTCAGGACAAGAAGCCCAATTCGTGCAAATATGTCATTCGTTACGGGATTGAAAAACGGTCCCACATTGTGGACTTGAGGTTCATCGGTCATCGCGCGAGACACTTTTCCCTTGGGGCATAGATCACCACATGTTTTCAAATGCATATCATAAGCTAGAACGGGCCAAAGAACACATCGCCGATCTCCAGTCCCGCTTTACCGCGTTCCAGCAGACAAACGCTTACACTGTCTCTCTCGACTACGACCCTAACACGGGCCTCGCGATCATCAACACGAAGGTCTCCGGAGACGCGCCAATGACCATGGCCATGGTCATTGGCGACTGCATTCATAACCTCGAGACCGCTTTGGACCACGCAACTTGGGAAATCATCGGCCTGGACGGCGGTACACAAGATCGCTGGACCAAGTTCCCCACTGGGAAAAACAAGGTCGATTATGACGCCTCGTGCAATGGAATAAAAACGCCGCGGCAAGATACCAAGGATTTCTTCGTCAATCTTGGTGCTTACGAGGGCGGTCCCGGGTGGAGGCTCTACAGCCTCCATGAACTTGATATTACGGACAAGCACATGATCATCGTGCCGGTCATAAGTACCGTCACCATCGGTTCGATATCGATAAAGAGTCCAAGCTTTGGGTCCGCCACGATTGATGGTGCAACTCTGAAACCCGGGGTAGATGGGAAGTTCAGTTTGGGGGACCTCGGTGCGCATGCCAGACTTAAAATCGACGAGGAGAAAAAACCGACCCTCGATATACGCTTCGGCGAAGTCGGTGGACTCGTCCACCGGCCAGTTTTTGGAGTGATGGCCGATTACGTTGAGGCCGTCGAAGGGTGTCTCAGGGACTTCTCCGAGTTTGTCAAAAATAGGAAGTGATGTGCTCACGGCACGTACCTACCGGGGCGGGTCCCATGAGAAATACTGGCGATGATACTCCGGGACCCACCCCGATGTGACGGGCCGCATGGAGCGGTACGCCAAGTATACAATCGCCAGTATATTTCCCATAATATAACTTATACGAAAATCTCCATTGGGGGCGGTGTACTGGCCCTTTGCCCCAACCCGCCAATACACTCCCGAAATCAGTACGGTTTCTCGCCCAGAACATTGCCTGCCGGCCCATAGCGGCAGACCAAAACGTCCATGCGGTGACCGGTTGCGAGCGCGCAGCCAATCTTGGTGCTGCCAGACCAAATCATCTGTGTGTAATGGCCGATGGCCGCGCCGGGTTTCGATCTTGTGGGATACGGCCCATAGCGGAAATCTGCTTTCTCGCTGGCCCAGCCTTCGGCCATCGCCGTTCCGGTGAAGCCGCCGGATGTACCGGTCCAGAGATTTTCGCCGGTGTCGCCGCGCTCAGCCCTTGTGGAATGCTCGAACGTGCCGTTGTCGCCTAGCTGCTTTGCCCAAGCGGAAGCAGCTTTTGCCAATCCCTCGTCCCATTCCAGCGGCGCAATCTTGAGCACAGCGCGCTCGCGGTTATGCACGGCCAGAATTTGTTCCATCGCCGGCGACAGACTTGCGGCGGCAGCCCGCGCGTCAGACATCGCCATCAGGATGAGAAGCGCGGCCAATGGTGTTGTTTTCACAATGGAATCCTTCATCCGATGGACCATGACGCCGTCATTTTTCCGAGAATTTCGATCATCGCACAATTGGCTCTTGCACCGGACCTTGGGGCCGCCTTCACAAGCGCTTTTCATCGATGGAGTGCGTATTGTGAACCAGATGAATGACAACCGTTATCTGAGCCCAGCGGAAGCTGCGAAGCGATTGGGTGTAAGCGTGAAAGCGCTGCGCGTCTATGAGCAGCGTGGGCTCGTGAAGCCGCTGCGGTCACAGGCGGATTGGCGGGCCTACGGACCCGCCGAAATCGCGCGGTTGCATCAGGTGCTGGCGCTCAAGAACCTGGGGCTCAGCCTCGCCAAGATCGCTGAGGTGCTGAAAAGCCCCAAGGCCGATCTGGCGGCAGTGCTGGCGCTTCAGGAGCGGCAGCTTTCAGCCGAAAGCCAGCGGGTGAGCCATGCCCTCACCCTCGTCCGTGCCGCGCGCGACAAGCTGGCCGCTGGCGATACGCTTTCCATCGAGGATCTGACAACCCTCACCAAGGAAACGACGATGACCAACAAACCGACGCAACAGGAGATGAAGGAAGTCTTCGACCCCTTTGTTTCCAAACATTTTTCGCAAGACGAGATCACGGAAACCGCAAAGCGTGACTTTGATCAGGAAAAGGTGGGCCAACAATGGGATGCGCTGATTGCCGAGGCAAAGGTGCTGATGGCCAAAGGTGACCCCACCACGCCTGAAGCTCTCGATCTCGCCCGCCGCTGGAAGGCGCAGGTGGAATTGTTCACACGCGGCGACGCCGGGATGTCCCAGCGCGTGATGAACGTATGGAAGGATGCGATGGCCGATCCCAAGGCGGCGCCAAAACTTCCCTTGAACCCTGAGATATTCGCTTTCGTGGGACAGGCGCAGGCGAAACTGAAAGAGCTGGGGGAATAACCAATGCCGTGTGGCGGATAGAGGCAAAGTCCTCTATTCGCTCATGGCATGACCGAGATCGAAAAGCTGCTCGATATCATGGCTCGCCTGCGCGATCCGAAGGATGGCTGCCCCTGGGATCGCGAGCAGGATTTTGCGAGCATCGCGCCCTACACCATTGAAGAGGCTTACGAAGTCGCAGGCGCCATCGAGGATGAAGATTGGCCCGCGCTGAAAGATGAGTTGGGCGATCTTCTGTTCCAGGTCGTGTTCCATGCGCGCATGGCCGAAGAACGCGGCCTGTTCGATTTCGCCGATGTTGCGCGCGCCATCAATGACAAGATGCAGCGCCGTCACCCCCATGTTTTCGCTGGTAACACCGCGATCGATTCCGCCGCCGCGCAGACGGTCGCGTGGGAAGAACACAAGAAGCAGGAACGCGCCGCGAAGGCCAAGGGTGGCCTTCTGGACGACGTTCCGCGCGCCCTGCCCGCGCTGCTACGTGCACTGAAACTTCAAAAGCGTGCCGCAACTGTTGGATTTGATTGGGATTCTGCGCCCAAGGTTCTTGAAAAAGTGGTCGAAGAAGCCGCCGAGATCGTGGAAGCGCAGGAACAGGGCCTGTCGCACGAGAAGATCGCGGAGGAAGTCGGTGATCTGCTGTTCGTTGTCGCCAACCTCGCACGGCATCTGAAGGTCGATCCCGAGGACGCGCTCCGCGGCACCAACGAGAAGTTCACGCGCCGCTTCGCCTACGTCGAGAAGGCCCTTACCGCCCGTGGCCAGACCACCGGGGAAGCCACGCTCGAAGAGATGGAAGCGCTCTGGCAGGAAGCCAAGACGAAGACGTTACCTTCGTCCTGAGACGTCGCATCAAGGGTGCAATTCGACTCTGTGCTCCGGCAGCAAGTTCGGGCCGAAACGGGACGCAAAGCGGTCGATATTCTGCGGTTCGATGGCGAGCTTGAGGTCGGGTCCGGTGTCCCGGTCGTGGCGCTCCAGCACGCGGGCATGTTCATAGGCCCATGCAAGGCCCGCCCCATCCGCGGCATCCAGATGGAGCGAGAAGATCGCTTCGGTGTGGGCGAGCGTTCCGGCGATGCGTTCGAGCAGCACGTCGAGCCCGTCGCCCGACAGCGCCGAAATCGCGATGGGGCCAGTGCCCTGCACAACGTTCCGTTCCAGCAGCGCGGCGCGGGCGGGCGGCTCCAGCAGATCAATCTTGTTCAGCACCTCAATGAGGGGACGGCTGCCCTCCTCCACGCCGAGTTCCGTGAGCACCTGAAGTACGTCCTTCTTCTGGGCCTCCGTTTCACCGTGCGCCGAATCGCGGATGTGCAGGATCAGGTCGGCCTGAAGCACCTCTTCCAGCGTTGCGCGGAACGCGGCGACGAGTTCGATGGGCAGATCGGCGATGAACCCCACCGTGTCGGACAGGATCACCTGCCGCCGGTCCGGGAGTTTCAATCCGCGCATCGTGGGATCGAGCGTGGCGAACAGAAGATCCTTCGCCAGTACGCCGGACTGCGTGAGCCGGTTGAACAGCGTGGATTTGCCGGCGTTGGTGTAACCGACCAGCGCGACGATGGGATATGGCACGCGCTTGCGCGCCTCGCGATGGAGGCCACGCGTGCGCTTCACCTCTTCGAGCTCCCGCTTGATCTTGGCAATGCGTTCGCCGATCAGGCGGCGGTCGGTTTCGATCTGCGTTTCACCAGGACCGCCAAGAAAGCCGAAGCCGCCGCGCTGGCGTTCCAGATGGGTCCATGACCGCACAAGGCGCGAGCGCTGATAGGTGAGATGCGCAAGTTCCACCTGAAGGCGGCCTTCGCGGGTTTGTGCGCGTTCACCGAAGATTTCGAGAATGAGTGCCGTGCGGTCCAGCACCTTTGCGTCCCACGCCTTTTCCAGATTGCGCTGCTGCACCGGAGAAAGCTGCGCGTTGACGACCACCACCTCGGCTTCGACAGCGCGAACGATGGATGCAATCTCGTCGACCTTGCCGCTTCCGATCAGCGTTGCGGGAACCGGCCGTGCCAGCGGCGCGATCTCTTCGGCGACGATGTGAAGGCCAATGGCGGCGGTGAGGCCCACCGCTTCTTCAAGCCGCGCCTCGGCATCGCGATCAAAGCGGCCATCGGCACGTCGCTGCTTCGGCTCGATATGCAAAACGAGCGCGCGCGTACTATCCGCGGTGTTGTCGTTGATGTTTTCGGTCAGGCGGTTTCGAGTGCGCCCGCGACTTCCGTGTCCTGCAACTGGATCGGTGCCAGCGGCATGACGGTCGAGATCGCGTGCTTGTAGACGAGCTGGGCTTGCCCGTCCCGGCGCAGAAGAACGCAAAAATTGTCGAACCAAGTGATATTCCCCTGAAGCTTGACCCCGTTAACGAGGAAGATCGTCACGGGTGCCTTTGCCTTGCGTACGGCGTTCAGGAACGTGTCCTGAAGATTTTGTTGTTTTTCGCTCATGGGTGAACCCACTTGTTATAAATCGTGCTTCCCAGCCAGCGAAGCACAAGGGCTAGCATAGGGTGATTTGCTGCATTTGCGAAACCCCCATGCATTTTATGGTATTCAGATGCCCCGCGCAGCCCGTGTCTCCGAGCGCAATCGGTACAGTTCCCCGATGCGCCGGATGATGGCCGGGACCTTTCCCCCGCCGACGGGTTTGCCATCTATGGCGATGATGGGGGTAACGCCCGCCGTCGCTGCGGTCAGGAACGCGCCCTGCCCCGCAAGCGCTTCCTCAAGCGTAAAGCGCCGTTCCACAATGGGCAGTTGTGCCTCGGCAGCGGCATCCAGAATCACCCGCCGTGTAACGCCCGGAAGAATTGCATTGGAGAGGTTGCGGGTGACGATGTTGCCATCCCTGTCCACGATCCAGGCCGATGTGGAAGCGCCTTCGGTGACGTAGCCGTCAGAATCGATGAGCCATGCTTCATAGTCGCCGGAAGCGCGAGCGACGGTCTTGGCCAGAATATTGGGCAGTAGTGACGTCGATTTGATGTCGCAGCGGGCCCAGCGTTCATCCGGCAACGAACGCACCGTGACGCCCGCCACCTTGCGCTTCTCCAGCGCCCGATAGTCAATTGGGCGTGCGGTCACAATCACGTTGGGGCGCAGGGGTGCAGCGGGAACTGGATGGTCGCGCCGCGCGGTGCCGCGCGTAATCTGCAGATAGAGCAAACCCTCGCGCACGCGATTGCGCCGCGCGACTTCTCCGATGACGAATTTGAGCGCCTCTGCCGGCATCGGCATGGGAATGGCAAGTTCGCGCAGCGAGCGCTCAAGCCGCTCGAAATGTTCGCGCGTGTCATAGAGCCTGCCGCCACTGATACCCCAGACTTCATAGATTGCATCTGCGAACTGCAGCCCGCGGTCTTCCACATGCACGGATGCTTCGCCGTGGGGCAGATATCGCCCGTTCACATAGGCAATGCGGCCAGACGGCGCGCGGCCAGACCAGTCATGAAAGGAATGATGTTCGCTCACGCGTTAAACGACTGCTCCCGTCCCGGTTGCTGACCGACGCCAAGCGACTTCAACTTCCGGTGCAGCGCAGAACGCTCCATGCCGATGAAGGCGGCGGTGCGCGAGATGTTGCCGCCAAAGCGGTTGATCTGCGCCATCAGATATTCACGCTCGAAGATTTCTCGCGCTTCGCGCAGCGGCAACGAAATCACAAGATCGCCCTTGCCGCCCCCGTTCCAAGCGCCGTTGGTGCCCAGATCGGCGGGCAGAAGGTCGGCGGAAATGACCTGGGCTGCATCGTCGGTCGCAAGGATAAGCAGCCGCTCCACAATGTTGCGAAGCTGGCGAAGATTTCCAGGCCAGCTATGCGCCTGAAGAACTGCCATCGCATCGTCACCGATTTCTCGCATGGGAAGGCCGGAGCTGGCCGACAGGCGCTTCATGAAATGCTGCACCAGCATCGGAATGTCTTCGCGACGCTCGGCCAATGACGGGATACGGATCGGCACCACGTTCAGCCGGTGGTAGAGGTCCTCACGGAAAAATCCGGCTGCGATCTGGGCCCGCAAATCGCGTGTGGTGGACGAGATGACGCGCGCGTCGACAGCGACGCGTGTTGTTCCACCGACGCGATAAAACGTCTGCTCGACCAGAACGCGCAGAATCTTGGCCTGTGTTTCGGAAGGCATATCGGCGACTTCGTCCAGATAGAGCGTTCCGTTGTGCGCCAGTTCGAACAAGCCGATCTTGCGCGGACCACTCTCATTCTCCTCGCCAAACAATTCGGTTTCGATGTGCTCGGGATCCATGGTCGCGCAGTTGATGGCAACGAAGGCGTTGCCAGCGCGGCGCGAACGGGCATGAATTAATCGCGCAACCACTTCCTTGCCGGAACCCGACGGCCCTGTGATGAGGACGCGGCTTCCCGTGGGCGCAATCTTGTCCACGAGCTGCCGAACCTGGTTGAGCGCGGAAGATGCCCCAACCAGCTCGGTTTCATCGCCGGCCTTCAAGCGCAACTCGATAACTTCGCGCTTGAGCCGCGCCGATTCCAGTGCGCGCCCCACGACATGGATCAGCCGATCTGCCTTGAACGGCTTTTCGATGAAATCGTATGCACCTTTCTTGATGGAGGCGACGGCAGTTTCGATCGTGCCGTGACCGCTGATCATCACCACGGGCAATTCAGGATGTTCGCGCTTCAACGTGTCCAGAATCTGTATGCCATCAAGCCGCGAGCCTTGCAGCCAGATATCCAGAATGATGAGCTGCGGTCGGCGCAGGCGGACGGCGGACAGCGCACCATCGGCATCCGCCGCCGTGCGTGTCTCGAAGCCTTCATCATGCAGAATGCCCGCAATCAGATCGCGGATATCTTCCTCGTCATCCACCACGAGAATTTCCGGCGCCATCAGCGATGATGTCTTGCTCATACACCTACCCCCACACGTTCCTGAGTTTGCACTTCACGCACTGTTTTCTGTTTCAACGGCAGGATCAGCGTGACAACCGCGCCGCGTTCTTCTTCCCCAACATCGGCGATGGAAATTTCTCCGCCGTGGTCCTCGAAAATCTTGCGCACGATAGCAAGCCCGAGGCCGGTGCCCTTCGCGCGCGTGGTGACATAAGGTTCCGTCAGCCGGTGACGATGCTCCGGAGGCAGGCCGATGCCATTGTCCGAAATGCGCATGATCGCCCGTTCCGGTTCGCGCGTGACCTGAATGGTGATGCGGCCGGGCGTGCTATCCCCAGTGGCTTCGCGCGCGCCTATGGCCTCCACCGCATTCTTCAGCACGTTGGTCAGTGCCTGCGAAACCAGCCTGCCATCGCATTCGACCGTGAGACCTTCCACCGGCGCTCGCGTTTCAAAAGTGATTGCGGGATGCGCGACCCTCTGAAGGAATACGGATTGATGCAGAAGCTCCTGAAGGTTCTCGCGCTTCATGATCGGTGCGGGCATGCGGGCAAAGGATGAGAATTCGTCGACCATGCGGCCGATATCGCCAACCTGCCGGATAATGGTGTCCGTGCATTGCTCGAAGACTTCTGGATCAGTGGAAACCTCGCGGCTGTATTTGCGTTTGAGGCGTTCGGCGGAAAGCTGGATGGGCGTCAGCGGATTCTTGATTTCATGTGCAATGCGGCGCGCGACGTCAGCCCATGCGGCCGTGCGCTGCGCAGAAACAAGGTCCGTAATGTCGTCGAATGTGGCGACGTAACCGATGTCGCCTTCCTCGCCATTGACCTGAACGCTCAGCGTCCGCACCTTGCCACCGCGCTTGACGCTGGCTTCACCGCTGGCGCGCCCCGCCGGTTCGCTCATGGCACGGCGAATGAGAGCTGCCAGCTCCGGCACTGCTTCAGAATAGTGGTGGCCTTCGACTTCGTGCGGTTCGGCGTTCAAAAGACGTTCAGCAGCGCGGTTGATGAGCGTGATGTTGCCATCGGCATCAAGACCAACGACACCGGCGCTCACGCCCGCCAGAACAGCTTCCGTGAAACGCCGGCGGATTTCGTTCAGCCGGCTTGCTTCGACCAGTTCATTGCGCTGCGTGGTAAGCTGCGTGGTCATGCGGTTGAAGGCCTGACCAAGGGTACCGATTTCGTCATCATCGCGGACGACTTCGACCTGCGCACTGAGGTCGCCTTCAGAAACACGCTCGGCCGCGCCAATGAGGCGTGAAATGGGACGCACAAGATTGTTTGCAGCCCAAAGACCGAGCCAGATGGCGGCCAGCAGGATCAGCAGCGAGATCACGCCATACAGAAGAGCGAAAACGAGCTGCACATCAGACCGGTTCTTGTCGAGACGCTTGTACTCCGACACCGCATCGACCGTGCGCTGATAATAGCCCAGCACTTCCGGATCGACCTGCCGCACAACGAGCAGATAAGCGTCGTTCAGAGCCTGCAGGCGCAGCAACGCGCGTACCACACCGAATTTCGAGTTGGCATCGATGACCAGCGTATTCTTGGCGGCCTGATTGAAATCTGACTGTGAAGGCGGTTTCAGGTCCGGCAACGAGCGCTGCTTGGTGCTGCCAAGAACATTGCCGTGTGAATCGAGAATGTATGACGCTTGAAGGCCGCGGTCCTTGGTAATTACCGCGAGCTTTGTGAACAGAAGGCCGGCATTCACCTGACCATCTTGAAACAGTTCAGGATCGCGCTCGATGGAATTGGCGATCACATAGGCATCGGCAACGATCAGTTTCTGGTTGCCGTCCATGTAGCGTTCGGCAACGTTGACGGCGCTACCGAGGGCTTCCTTCACGCGGCCGGAAAACCAGGCCTCAATGCCCAGATTGAACGTCACCGCCGCGAATGCCGCGACCAGGATGGCGGGCACCAGCGCGATAATCGAAAACATGGCCACCAGCCGGGTATGCAGCCTTGCGCCCGCCCGGCCGGACTGCCGTTCCCGCCAGACACGATAGAGGCGCCAGGCGATGAGCCCTCCCAGCGTGACCACCAGCACGAAATTGATGCCGATCAGGCCGAAAATCGTGGATTGGCTGGGGGTGTAGGGCACCAGATCGGTGACCAGCGCGTAGGTAACAAAGGCCGCTATCGCCGCAATCAAGCCGACCGTCAAAGCCAGCAGCGACGGTCGGGATATGGCATTCAGGAGGCCGAAGAGGCCTTTTGGGGCAGGTATTCCGGCGTCCGGTGTGACCATTACTGCCCGCTTGTTACCGCTAAGTGCCAGCGGCGATTGTGGAAAGCGGTCAGAGTGTAGCGATGTCACAGCCTGTTGCAAGAATACCGCGCTGCAAAAACGCAACAGGGTAAACCAGCCTGTGGGTCAATCCGCTTTGAGCCCGCGGATTACCTCCAGCCCCAGGTCGCGGACCTTTTTCCGGAGCGTATTGCGGTTGAGGCCAAGAAGATGCGCAGCGCGGATCTGGTTGCCGCGAGTTGCACCCAAGCAAATGGATATCAGCGGCCGTTCGACCTCGTGCACGATCCGGTCATAGAGCCCTGGTGGCGGCAGTCTGTCGCCATGCGCGGCGAAATAGCGGTTGAGATGCTGTTCCACCGCAGCGGCCAATGATTCCGGCTCGCCGGTGATGCTGGCCTCCGCCAGGCGCGGTGGCTCTGCCAGCTCTGCTTCGATGGCGCTCGCGGGAATGACCTCGCCGGAATGGAGCACGGCCAGACGGCGGATGAGATTTTCCAGTTCGCGAACGTTGCCAGGCCACCGGTAGCGGCGGAGCAGATCGAGGGCGTCCGGTTCCAGCCGCTTGGATGGCAGGCCCTCCTCGCCTGCACGTCGCAGGAAGTGGCGTACGAGATCGGGGACATCTTCGGAACGCTCGCGCAGCGGTGGCAGGCGCAATGGCACGACATTCAAACGATAATAGAGATCCTCGCGAAACAGTCCCTGTGCGATGAGCTGGCGAAGATCGCGGTTGGTGGCCGCGATGATGCGCACATCGGTCTTGATCGGAAGCCGCCCACCGACCGTGGTGTATTCGCCCTGTTGCAGCACGCGCAGCAAACGGGTTTGCGCCTCGAGCGGCATATCACCGATTTCATCAAGGAACAGCGTTCCGCCTTCGGCCTGCTCGAACCGCCCGACACCGCGATTGGTTGCGCCCGTGAATGCACCGCGCTCGTGGCCGAAGAGTTCGGCTTCCACCAGTTCTTTTGGTATCGCGGCCATGTTGACGGCAACGAAGGGGCCATTGCGACGCTTGCCATAGTCATGCAGCGCGCGAGCGACCAGTTCCTTGCCCGTGCCGCTTTCGCCCATGATCATGACGGTGAGATCGGTCTGCGTGAGCCGCGCAATGACGCGATAGATTTCCTGCATCGCCGGTGAACGGCCGATCAGCGGCAGGCCGTCCGCGCCCTCTTCTCCATGTGCGGACAAATCGCGCTTGGTTTGCGGGCCTGACAAGGCGCGCTGCACGAGCGCAGTCAGCTCCTTCAGATCGAAAGGCTTGGGCAGGTAATCGAACGCTCCGCGTTCGGCAGCCGTGATCGCGGTGAGAAGCGTGTTCTGCGCGCTCATCACCACGATGGGAAGATCGGGCCTGATCCGTTTGATGCGCGGAATAAGATCGAATCCGCTTTCATCGGGCAGCACGACATCGGTGATAACAAGGTTGCCGTCGCCGGCAGCAACCCAACGCCACAATCCCGCGGCAGTGCCTGTCGTGCGCACATCATAGCCCGCACGGCCCAGCGCCTGATTGAGTACGGTGCGGATGGCTGCGTCGTCGTCAGCGATCAGGATTGTTCCGGATGGCATGCTCTCACGCTCCTTCGCCGCTTCCGGCCATTGGCAATAAAACGCGGAACACGGTTCGACGCGCCCCGGATTCGCACTCGATGACGCCGCCATGATCGCCAATGATCTTGGCGACCAGCGCGAGACCGAGACCGCTTCCCTGCGTTTTCGTGGTGACAAATGGATCGAATATGTAGGGCAGAAGATCGGGCGGCACGCCGACACCATTGTCTCGCACGGTCACTTCCAGCGGCAGGCTGAGGCGCCCGCCTGCTGTCGTTGCGCTCATGCGCACGCCGGGGCGGTAAGCGGTTGTGAGCGTGATTTCGCCGCCGCCCTCCTTGGACAGCGCATCGGACGCATTGCGCACCAGATTGAGAAAGACCTGAATGAGTTGATCGCGATCGCCCAGCACCGGGGGCAATGAGGGATCGAACTGCTCGATAAAGGAAACGTCACGCGCGAAGCTGGTTTTCGCCACCTTGCGCACGCGATCCAATACTTCATGGATATTCACGGCCTGCCGCGCAAAGGCCCGCGTGTCGCCAAAGGCCTCCATGCGGTCTATCAACGCGCGGATACGGTCTGTTTCATCGCAGATGAGTTCGGTGAGGGTGCGCTCGTTGGGTGGTACGGCCTCTTCCAGAAGCTGTGCTGCACCGCGGATACCCGCCAGCGGATTTTTGATTTCGTGCGCAAGAACCGCAGCCATACCGTGCAGCGAACGTACTGCGCCCCGATGCAACAATTGACGATCCAGACGTTGCGCCAGACCGCGCTCCTGCAAGGTGATGATCACCGCCCCCTCTGGCTCGCTGATCGGTGTTACGGTCACATCGGCAATGCGCTCGCCATGGCGTGGTGTGGACAGGTCCATGTCGCGTTCGCCAATCGAGGCATTGCGTTCTCGGGCCTGTGCGATCAGGGACGTGAGCGGGCTGCCGAAGGGGATGAGATCGCTCAGGCTCTGTTTGACGAGAAGCCCCTCGCCCGTTGCAAAAAACTGTTCGGCCGCCGGGTTCACGAAAACGATCTCTCCGTTTGGACCAACCAGCAGCAAAGGCAATGGCAAGGCCCCGGCGATGTTCGCCATGATGGTCCTGTCCGGACCGTTTTGGGTTCCTGCTTCCGTCATGAGTGCCTACTTTACAGGCATGAATTCATCGTGACTATAGATTAGGCATGTTGCGACGCAAGATGTTCTTTATCCCCACTTGACCTCGGATGGCTCCGGGCTCAATCCTGCGCCCGATATCGGGGGAATTAAGGCGATGAATCGTATAGCGAAGTGCGGTTTGGCCGCTGCTGCGGTGCTGGGCGCTTTGGTTGTGGGCGGCGCAGCATTTGCCAGCGGAAGCGTGGCGCCGAGCGGTGGCGACATGGCCCAGCAGCCCGGCAACACGATCTCATCCACATACAACGTCGATTTCGCGCACGACCTGGGATTTCAGGTCGATGGTTTGATCGGCCATGTGAGCCATGAGGACGTCTTCTCGATCGGCGGTCACTTCTTCTGGGACGGCGACGTTGGCCTCTTCGGCGGATATGCCAACTACACCCATTTTTCCAACTCGGTCGAGACAATGCGCTTTGCCCTTCAGACCGTTCTGGAAAGCGGCGACTTCATGTTCGCCGGTCAGGGCGGCTATGAAGGCGGCGACATCAAGAGCGATTTCTATGACATCGCCGATGTCAGCTACTTCCCCAACGACGATTGGCGGGTATTCGTGGGACACCGCCGCACGCAGGGCAAAAACGCCGTAGCTTTCGGCGGTGAATATCTGATGCCTTTTGAATTCTTCGGTGCCGCGCCGTTCCTGGAAGGCCGCGCTGGCAACAAGGAAAACACCGGCTTCTGGGGCGGCATCCGCTTCTATTTCGGCCACGAAGGCGAAAGCCTCCAGAAGATACATGGGCAGGGCACGGTACCCGTCGATCCCATCGAGTCGGTGTTCCCCGGCCTCAATCGAAAGCCGAAACCACAGTGCCAGGATTATTACGAGGAATATTACATCTCTGAAGCGCCGCCGAACTATTGCGAGTATCCGGGATAGGCGCTTACTAACCGGGGCGTCCAGGTTGTGTGACGCTCCGGAGTTTTCATGCCCCGCATTGCCGCATTGATCGTTGCTGCCGGCCGTGGCGAACGGATGGGTGGTGACGTGCCCAAGCAATATCGTCCTGTCGGCGGCGTGCCGATGCTGCGCCGGACCATCCAATTGTTTGCGCGCCGTAATGACATTGATCTTGTGCAGGTGGTGATCGGCGCAAACGATCAGGCGCACTACGAAGCGGCGACGAACGGCTTGTCGCTATTGCCGGTGCTTGCCGGCGGGCCAACCCGCCAGCATTCGGTCATGCATGGGCTGGAGGCCTTGGCACCGCATCGCCCCGACTGCGTTCTCATACATGACGCCGCGCGGCCCCTTGCCTCGCAGGCGCTTATAGGGCGCGTGATCGATGCGCTGAAACAAGGCGCGGAGGCTGCGGTTCCGATGGTGGCGGTTACCGATACATTGCGAAGGCGTGAGGCGGACGGTGCATGGACGGCTGTTCCGCGCGAGGGCATGGCGCGCGCGCAAACGCCGCAAGGATTTCGTTTTGAAACCATCCGCAAGATCCATCGCGACAATGCCGGCGGCAATGCCACGGACGATATGGCGATGGCGCAATCCGCGGGTATCGCCGTACAGACTGTCGATGGCGAGGAAACCAACCTGAAAGTGACCACCGAAAGCGACATGGCATTGGCGGAAAAATTACTGGGCGTCAGCGCGGACATTCGCACGGGCATGGGGTTCGATGCGCACCGTTTTGCACCGGGCGATCATCTTTGGCTGTGTGGTGTGAAGATCGCACACGATCATGGTCTCGAAGGTCACTCCGATTCCGATGTGGGACTGCATGCGCTGACCGATGCCATTCTTGGCGCCATCGGCGCGGGCGATATCGGCCAGCATTTCCCGCCGAGCGACGAACGCTGGCGTGGTGCATCGTCGGACCGGTTTCTGGCGCACGCGGCGGAGCTTGCGGCGAAGGCCGGTGGGCGCATCGTGAATTGCGATGTGACGCTGATCTGCGAGCGTCCCAAAGTGGGCCCGCATCGTGAGGCGATGCGCGCGCGCATCGCGGACATATTGATGATCGATGTATCGCGCGTCAGCGTGAAAGCCACGACCACCGAAGGGATGGGTTTCACCGGACGGCGCGAAGGCATGGCGGCGCAGGCGATTGCAAACGTGGCCTTCGCATGAATTCCGCCCTAGCACGCAATCTCGCTACGCTCTTCGGTATCGGCTTTGTGAAGCCGGCCTCCGGCACGGTTGCCAGTATCGTATCCGTGCCCATTGCGGCGCTGATTGTCTGGGCGTGCGGTGGGGCGTCTGCCGGACGCGGCGTGCTTCTTCTCTGTGGACTAGCGGCGTTCGCCATCGGCGCGGTGGCCTGCGATGTCTATGCGCGGGAGACCGGCAAGACCGATCCTTCCGAATGCGTGATCGACGAACTGGCCGGACAATGGATCGCGTGCGCCTTCGCGCCGCTCAATTTCTGGGCCTATGCCGTGGCGTTCATCGCTTTTCGCGCGCTCGATATTGCAAAGCCCTGGCCCATCCGCCGCCTTGAGAAATTGCATGGCGGCTTCGGCATCATGGCCGACGATGTGGCGGCGGGATTGATTGCCGGGTTCATCGTTGCCGCGCTCACGCATTGGGGCATATTGTAGCGCGATGTTTCCCTCCCCCCTCCTCCGCCTTGCCGAAGTCACGCTGATGCAGGCGCGCGAACAGAAGCTGCGCCTCGCGACGGCCGAGAGCTGCACCGGCGGTTTGATCGCCGGGCTTCTGACGGAAATCCCCGGCTCGTCCGACGTGTTCGATCGCGGCTTCGTCGTGTATTCCAACCGCGCCAAGCAGGACATGCTGAACGTGCCCGGCGATCTTATCGCGGATATGGGCGCGGTGAGCGAAGCGGTGGCGCGCATGATGGCCGAAGGCGCGGTGGAAAATTCCAACGCGCATATGGCGGTTGCGGTGACGGGTGTCGCGGGACCGGGTGGCGGCACACCGTTGAAGCCCGTCGGTCACGTCCACATTGCCGCCTGCCGTGAGCGCCGCACGATCCTGCACGAAGCGCACCGCTTCGGCGACATCGGCCGCAGCGAAATCCGCATGAAAACGGTGGAAGCGGCGCTGATGTTGCTGGAGCGGCTATTTTGAGCTGAGAGCCCGCGCCCGTTCCTCGAATGCGTGACTCATGTGGGTTTGCACCTTGGCGAAGGCAGCGCCCGCGACGGTGTTGAGCAACCTGCTTTTGAATTCGAAGACGATGGAAAAATCCACGCGGCAGCCCTCGCCTTCGGGCGTGAAGCGCCAATGGTTCTCGAGCCTGCGAAAGACGCCTTCGGTCTGCTCCACATCGATGGTGCGCGCTTCGGGATCGCAGATGACGCGGCTGGTGTAGCGTTCGCGGAGCGCCTTGTAACCCACCATCATCTCGGCGATCAGGATGTCTTTCGCGCCGTCCTTCGCGCGGGATTTCACGCGCAGCGCCGTCACCCAGGGCAGGAATTCGGGGTAGCGCTCCACATCGGCGACGACGGCATACATGAGATCAGCCGTATACGGAACGATGCGGGATTCGGTGTGGGAGGTCATCGTGCGATTCCCCCCACCCGAAATTTGCGCGGCAAATTTCGGCCTCCCCACGAGGGGGAGGCCATTTCAGATTGATTCATGCGGCGAGTTTAGAACCGCCCGGCCCGATAGTCTTCGATCGCGGTGCGGATCTGGTCTGGCGTGTTCATCACGAAGGGGCCGTATTTGGCGATGGGCTCCTTCAGCGGCTTTCCCGCGATCACAAGGAAGCGCGCACCCTTGGAAAGGCCGGCCGCGGAAAGCTCCGCGCCTTCGGAAAGAACGCCAAGCTCGCCAGCGCGAACGCTGCCTTCGGGCCCGAACGAAGCCGCGCCTTCGAACACATAGATGAAGCCTGCGTGACCTGCCGGAACCGGAATGGAGACTTGCGCGTAGGCCGGAAGCGTCACATCGGCGATGAACGGCGCGATGGCGCGGTCAGGACCGGGGCCCTTTTGTCCGCTCCATTCGCCCGCGATCAGTTTGGCGGATGCGCCATCACCAAGACTGACATGCGCAAGTTCGCCCGCCGGGATGTCGCGATACCAGGGCTCGCGCATCTTCTCGGACGCAGGAAGGTTCAGCCAAAGCTGGAAGCCGAACAGCGCGCCATCGGATTGCGCCGGCATTTCGGAATGCACGACGCCGCGGCCTGCCGTCATCCATTGCACGCCGCCATCGGTGATGAGGCCGGTGCCGCCGTGATTGTCACGGTGCTGCATCGAGCCGTGGATCATGTAGCTCACGGTTTCGAAGCCGCGATGCGGATGCTCCGGAAAACCGGCGATGTAGCCCTTCGGGTCATCGGAGCGGATCACGTCCAGCATCAGGATGGGATCGAGGTCTTGAAGCTGCGGGGTGCCCACCATGCGGGTGAGGCTCACGCCCGCGCCGTCCTGGGTCGGCATGCCCGCCGTTTTGGCGGCGATCCAGCGGCTGGTGGATTGGGGTTTCAAGGCGGTGGTCGTCATGGGTTGCCCTCCGGCAAATGTCTGCCTGCCATAGATGGGCCGTTCCGTCGTTCGCACAATCCGTCCCATTGGGAACTCATTGTTCGCAAAATTGGAACGTCAGCGGGCGGCGGCCTCCCGGTTGGCGCGCATCTGCACGAAGTCGGAATCGGCATGGTAGGAGGAGCGCGTCAGCGGCGACGCCGACACCATCAGGAAGCCCTTCGCTTTGGCGATGGCTTCGAGGCCCTTGAACTCTTCCGGCGTCCAGAAGCGCTCCAGCTTGGCGTGTTTGCGCGTGGGCTGGAGGTATTGGCCGATGGTGAGGAAATCCACGTTCGCGGCGCGAAGATCGTCCATCACCTGCATGATCTCTTCGCGGCTTTCACCGAGCCCGACCATGAGACCCGACTTCGTGAAGCCCGTGGGCACCAATTCCTTGGCGCGTTCCAAGAGGCGCAGCGATGCATAATAACGCGCGCCGGGGCGCACGTTCAGATAGAGCCGCGGAACCGTTTCGAGGTTGTGATTGAACACATCCGGCCGCGCGTCCATCACCACATCGAGCGCACCGGACTTGCGCAGGAAATCCGGCGTCAGAACTTCGATGGTGGTGCCCGGCGATTGCGCGCGGATGGCGCGGATCACTTGTGCAAAATGCTCGGCGCCGCCATCGGCAAGATCGTCGCGATCCACCGACGTAATCACCACATGCTTGAGGCCGAGCTTGGCGACAGCATGCGCAACGTTTTCCGGTTCAGCCGGATCGAGCGGCGCGGGCAATCCGGTCTTTACATTGCAGAAGGCGCAGGCGCGCGTACAGGTGTCGCCCATGATCATCATGGTGGCGTGACGCTGCGTCCAGCACTCGCCGATGTTCGGGCAGCCCGCCTCTTCGCATACCGTGTTGAGCCCGTGTTCGCGCACGATGCTTTTTGTCACCGTGTATTCGCGGCTCACCGGAGCTTTCACGCGAATCCATTCGGGTTTGCGCAGCACCTCGGTCTCGGGCCGATGGGCCTTCTCGGGGTGACGCAGGGCCCTGCGGTCCTTGCCCAGCTGGTCAATCACGACTGCCATTCCGATCATATAGGATGGATTGAAGCGTTGCGCCACAAGAGGAAGGAAATGCCTGCCATGTCTGAACAGGAGATCGTTGCTGTCGCGGCAAAGCTGATGCGCGCAATAGAGGAAGGCGATGTGGCCCTCGCCCGAACCTGCTACGCACCGGACGCGCGCATCTGGCACAATTACGACGAGAAGGAGCAGACGCCGGAGGAGAATCTGGCGACCCTTGAATGGGTGATCGCCCACCTCTCCAACCGTCGCTATGAGATCGTGTTCCGGCATGCCTTTCCGGGCGGCTATGTGCAGCAGCATGTGGTGCACGGGACGCTGCGCAACGGCACAGCCTTCCACATGCCCGCCTGCCTTGTGTGCAAGGTGTCGGAAGGGCGCATCACCCGCCTGGACGAATATCTGGACATGGGTCAGGCGGCGGCCCTTCGCGCCCGATAGAGTCCTTTTGGACAGTTTCCCTGCCACTTGCGCCTTGCCCGGCCTGCGCTAGGCTTGGGGCAAGACCCTCGGGAACTCATCGGGGGCGCGGGAGCGAAGCCATTGACCCTTGCCACCATTGCCGCAGCATCCGGCGAAGAAATTGTGCCTTTTGATATCAGCCGCGCCGAGCGCACCGTGTTTGGCGCCTTTGCGCGCGCGCGCGCCGATTTTGGAGGCGACAAGGTTGCCATCATCGATGGTGACGAACGCAAGATGACTTACGACGACATTTTGAAGGCCGCATTGGCGCTGGGTCACGCGCTGAAAAAAGGAACGCGGCCCGGCGATACCGTCGGCATCATGCTGCCTACCGGCGCGGCGGCGGTGATCGCATTTCTGGGCGTTTCCGCCTATGGCCGCATTCCCGCGATGTTGAACTTCACCTCCGGCAGTGCAGGTATCAAATCGGCGCTGCGCACAGCGCAAGTGAAGCGCGTTGTGACGGCGCATCGCTTTGTCGAACTTGGCAAGCTCGAGGGACTGATAGCGGAAATCGAACCGAACGCCGATATTCTCTACCTGGAGGATGTGCGCGAAAATCTTTCGATCACCGACAAGGCATTCGCAGGTGTCGGCATGCTGCTGCCTTGGCTTGTGGCCTCGCGGCCGCCGCACGATGCGCCTGCCGTGATCCTGTTCACATCCGGCACCGAAGGCGAACCAAAGGGTGTCGCGCTTTCTCACCTGAACATTCTTTCGAATATCGAGCAGGTGCGGTCTCACATCGTATTCTATCCTACCGATGTGCTGTTCAACCCTTTGCCGACGTTTCACTGTTTCGGCCTGACCGTGGGTGCGCTGGTGCCGTTGGTACTCGGCATTACGGCGGTCTTCCATCCCACACCGTTGCAGCCTCATGAAATCGTGCGCCGCATACGAAACACGAAGGCTACCATTCTGCTCTCGACCGACACCTTCATATCGCAATATGCGCGCGCGGGCGATGAAGGGGACCTGCAATCCCTCCGCCTTTCTGTCTGTGGCGCGGAGCGGCTGCGCGACGAGACGCGCGCCCTGCTGCGCAAGAAGTATTCGATCGATCTGCTTGAAGGCTATGGCGTGACGGAAGCTGCGCCCGTGGTGGCCGCAAACCAGCCGGGTGCAAGCCGTTCGGGCACCGTGGGACGCCTCGTTCAGGGCATGACTGCGCGTCTTGAGCCGGTTGAAGGAATCCCGAACGCCGGACGGCTCTATGTGAAGGGCCCGAATGTGATGTTGGGATATATCAAGCCCGACGCGCCGGGCGTCATCGTGCCGCCCGAAGGTGGCTGGCACGACACGGGCGACGTGGTGAGCATCGATGAGGATGGCTTCATTGCCATCAAAGGGCGTCTCAAGCGCTTTGCCAAAATCGGTGGTGAGTCGGTTTCGCTCGCGGTGGTGGAAAGCATCGCCTCGGCGCTATGGCCGGATCACAGTCACGCCGCCGTTGCCATTCCCGATGGCCGCAAGGGCGAAGTCATCGTTCTGGTTACGACCAACAGCGAAGCCAAACGGCACGATCTGGTGGGCTGGGCGCACAACCACGGCGTTACCGAACTTGCAGTGCCTCGAAAGATTCTGGTGACCGACGCGGTTCCTGTTCTGGGCACTGGCAAGACCAACTATGTCGAAGTCCAGAAACTGGTCGTCCGTGACGTCGAAGTGAGCCAGGCAGCAGCACAATAGCAACGCCAGCTAGAATTCCGCTTCCAGTTCTTCGACTGCGTCGGGTTCTTCCTTGGCTGCTTCGATCCATTCCTGCATGTGCTGCATGGAGAGGATCGTTTCACAATAGTCCTGACAGGTTCGATCAAGCGAAACGTCGTACGTGTGAAAGCGGGTGCACACCGGCGCATACATGGCATCGGCCAATGTGGGCCTCGCACCAAAGAGATATGGCCCGCCATACCGCGTGATCACTTCATTCCAGATGGTGGTTACCCGCGCGATGTCGGCCTTCGCACCCTGCCAAACCTTGAAGCCTGGATAGCGGGCCTTCAGGTTCATGGGCAGAGCGCCACGCAGGCTCGCAAATCCCGAATGCATCTCCCCCGAAACGGCTCGGCAATGCGCACGCGCCCCCTGCGCAGATGGCAAAAGCCCCGCTCCGGGGGCAATCTCGTGCAGATATTCACCAATCGCGAGCGTATCCCAGATCGTGATTCCGTTGTGGCTGAGGCTGGGCACCAGAAACGAAGGCGACATCAGCAACAGCTCGGCGCGAGTCGAAGGATCGTCCGCCGATCTCACGTCCTCCTCGAAATCCAGCCCCGCCAGCCGGCACAGCAGCCAGCCGCGCAGGGACCAGGACGAATAATTCTTGCTGGAAATCGTCAGGATCGCCTTGCTCATGGGGCACCTCACCCGGTTCGCTGGACGGATTGTTCCGCAGTGCAGCAAAAAAAGCACTAGCCTTTCCAAAAGAATTGGAAAATCCTTGGGAACGGCGATGCTGCGCCGCGGCGGTTTTGAGGGGTAATGTTGTACGCGGCGTATCAAGCCCGGGCGGACTTGCTGGCTCCCTGGCGGGCCCAGTCCGAATTGTGGAGTGCGCTCTTGCGCGAGCCGATGGCTGGCCCCGCAATCAATCCGCTATTGCGCACGATTTCGGCAACGGCTGCCGTTTTTGCAGACACGAAAGTCATTCACGACCGGCCAGATTTCGGAATCGATTCCGTCGAGAGCGGCGGTCAGACGCTGGCCGTCACCGAGGAAGTGTCATGGTCGACACCGTTCGGCACACTTCTGCACTTCCGCAAAGATACGCCGCAGCCGGGCCCGCGCGTTCTTCTGGTGGCGCCGATGGCCGGACATTTCGCCACGCTTTTGCGCAACACCCTGCGCACGCTTCTCATCGATCATGATGTCTACATCACCGATTGGCACAACGCGCGCGATGTGCCGCGCGAGGCGGGCAAGTTTGGCCTCGATGAATATATCGATCATGTCATCGCCTTCCTGGAACATCTCGGACCGGGCTCACACATGGTGGCGGTGTGCCAGCCCTGCGCCGCGGCGCTGGCTGCCGTTGCTGTGATGGCTGGCTCGAAGAATCCTGCCACGCCCAAAAGCATGACGCTGATGGCGGGGCCCATCGATACGCGCATCAATCCCACGGCGGTAAACGATCTGGCGACCGAACATCCCATCGAATGGTTCGAGCGCAATCTCATCAGCACGGTGCCCGGGCGTTTCGATGGCGGACACCGGCGCGTCTATCCTGGCTTCATGCAGTTGATGGCGTTCATGTCGATGAACTTGTCGCGGCATGTGCGGGCGCACTGGGACCTGATTTCGCATCTGGCAAGGGGCGAGACGGAAAAGGCCGAAGCCGCACGAACCTTCTACGATGAATATTTCGCGGTGCTGGACTTGCCCGCGGAATTCTATCTGGAGACCGTGGAGCGTGTATTCCAGAAATTCCTCCTGCCGCGCGGCCTCCTGGAATGGCGTGGACAGAAGATCGATCTGGGCGCTATCCGAAAGACGGCGCTACTCACCGTGGAAGGCGAGAAAGACGACATCTGCTCCATGGGGCAGACCGTTGCGGCGCACGACCTGTGCCCCAACATCAAGCCCTTCCGCAAGAGCCACCATTTGCAACCGGGCGTTGGACATTACGGCGTGTTCTCCGGCTCCAAATGGCAAGGGCAGATCTACCCCATCGTGCGCAACGTCATCGCCGCCAACGACTGACGGCTTCACAACGACAGCTGCGAGCGCATGGCGATCACATTCATGGTCTGGCCAACCTGTGCGTTTGAAATCACCGGATGAACGCCCGCGAGCGCAGGGATGGTCCCGATACGATCGACCTCAATGTGTTCGTAGTCCAGCGCGAAACGCAGCAGATTGTTTGGATACCAGTTCAACCCCAGCGTCCAGATTTTCTGCGCGCCGCCGCGAATGCCTTCAACGGGCATGGCAAAGCCGATTGCGCCTTCGTGATCATTGAGATCCACCACCGAATAGCGCGCTGCCAGCTCCCAAGCACCCCATCCGCCGCCTTCCAACGAAAAGGGAATACGCGGCTTGGGCGACGTGAAGGCCGCATTGCTGGTGTTGTAACCCCTGCTCTCACCCGTCAGCACCCAGGTCGCCTGCGCGTACCATCCGGAAAAATTGAGATCGGACAACGCGGAGGCGCGCCGTTCGAGATTGTAATGGAAATAGCCCGCCTGACCGTAAAGTGAGCGCCATGACGCGCCACTTTCCGCACCCCAGACCGTGAGATGCTCGGTATTGATGGCGCCGGTTGAGATCAGCTTCGTGCCTGTCGAATCCACAGTCAGTTCCGGTGTCGGAGACAACGTGACGCTGCGGGTCGCGAGCGTGGCCGCCGATCCATCGGGCGCGCGCAAGAGGTAGGCACCGCTTGCGCTCAGTACAATGCGCGTATCGGCATCGGAATAGACAACGCCGGACAGGCGCGCCAGCAATGCGCTCTGCTCGTCGAATTCGGCCGCACTGCCAACCTTGCTTCCCGTATAAGAAAACGCGGCATAGAGCTTGTCTGTGCTGTAGCTTATGGTGGCGGCATCGCGGCCATCGCCACCCACGGCATTGCGCATAATGTCGGAAGCTGCAGCGCGCTCGAGAAAAATGGTATCTCCGGACGAGGTGTTGTCTTCAAGCCCGCCCGGCGGCGGATAGGCGCCGATGCGAAATGTGAAAGGCTTGAGGCCGTCATACTGGATGTAGAGCGATTGCACGCGGCCGCCGGCTTCGGTTCCGCTCGATCCGCCGAACTCGGTGTTGAACAGATATGACCAGTCACCGAACAGTTTGCCTTGAAAACCGATCTGCGCGCGGCGGAAATTTGTGCCGCTGGAAAGATCAGGTCCGTTGGCGGCGGCAAGCTGACGCGCACGGGAATCCTGCATGTAATAGGCGGCGTCGAACTGGCCCAACAGGCGGAGCTGAAGCGAGAAGCGGCCATCTGACGACTGTATCGTGGGACGTCCGCCCGGAAAGCTCCATTGCGGAGCTTCGGCTTTTTCAATCCGTGCGGCCGATTGGGCCATTTCGAATTTGGACGCCAATTCATCGAGGCGAACGGTTTGCGCTTCGATCTTTTCGGCCAGAGGCGCGGGCGCTTCCGCGGGTTGCGCAATCGCGACCTTCTTCGTCGCGGGCTTACCGAGCGCCTTCTTCAAGCCGGCTATCTCGTTTTTCTGCGCTTCGATTTGTGTCTGTTGGGCCTCGATCATCTTCTGCATGGCATCGAGGCGTTGCAGGATGGCCTGATCGTCAGCCATCGCTGGCGACGACAGGGCCGCGAGCGCAGCGCCCGTGAGAAGGATTGTGCGGATATTCATCATTGGCCCTCCACAATGCTGAAACCGGCATTCCGAAATATCTCGATTGCCTTGGGCGATCGCATGTAATCGAGAAATGCCTTCGCGCCGGGTTTTGCGCCCTTCACGATTGCCGCAGGATAAACAATCGGAAGATGGGTACTGTCCGGAAACGTACCGACAACCTTCACGCGCGGTTCAGCCTTCGCATCCGTGGAATAGACAATTCCCAGGGGCGCTTCACCACGCGCGACATAGGCCAGCGCCACGCGCACGTTCTCTGCTCCGGCAATGTGATCCACCACGCTGTTCCAGACGCCAAGCGATGTGAGCGACTGGCGAGCATATTTTCCGGCGGGCACCGAATCCGGATCCGCAAGCGCAAGGCGGCCGCCCTTGAGTGCGCCTGCAAGATCGAAATGTGGCGCAATGGCGATTGATACGCCCGCATTCGCAGGCGCAATCAGCACAAGCCCGTTCGAGAGCAGATTGCGGCGCGTGGCATGTTCGACCAACCCGCGATCATCGAGATAGTTCATCCAATCGGAATCGGCCGACATGAAAAGGTCAGCGCCGCCAGAGGCTTCAATCTGCCGTGCGAGAGCCGATGATGCGGCGAAGGAGAATGCAGCGCTTTTGCCGGTTTCGGATTTGTAGGCATCGCCTACCTTTTGCAGCGCATCCGTCAGCGATGCGGCGGCGAACACGGTGAGATCGGCGGCCCTGCCCGGCTCCGGTGCACCCAGCAACGCGAACGCAGCCAGCCAAGCCAGCGCAATGGATTTGAATTTCATTGGTCATCCCACCCTGAGTCTCGTGATATTCACACAAATATCATGCCTTCGGAAGGCACCCTTTACGCGGCTTCGCCGCCACGTCAGGCTGGTGGCATGGCACGCCTCACCATTCGCATCGACTTCGATTCAAAGGCCTCGTTCGGGCCCGGAAAAGCGCGCCTTCTCGAAGCCATCGAGGCCACGGGCTCGCTGCGCAAAGCTGCCGCGACCCTCAAGATGAGCTATCGCCGCGCATGGCTTCTGCTCCAGGACATCGAGCAGGCCGTGCGGGGCGACGTTACGCTTGCCGCAACAGGCGGCAAGGATGGCGGGGGCACCCAACTCACCCCGCTGGGCCGCGCGCTGGTGGCGCACTATCGCGCCATCGAGCGGGAGGCAGAAAAAGCCGCCGCGACCGAGATGAAAGCGCTTGGAGGCCTGTTGCGCACCAAGCGCCCGGCGCGGGTTCCTCGCGGCGTCACGCCGAAAGCTCCAAGGAAAGCCAGAAACGGCTAGCCTCTGTCGCCAAACACCGCCGCGTGCCGTTCCTGAATCTTCGGCCAAAGCGTGACTGCTTCGGGCACATGCAAGCCAAATGTAGATTCCAGCACGCTGACAAGTTCATCAGCACTTGCCAGAACCCGTTCCTTTGTTTCGACGGGTGTTATCCGGCGCAGGACTTTCCCACGCAGAACAACAAGGCCATCGGTTGTGTGCCGTTGACAGACCAGATTTTGAACAAATGGGGATACCGGCGCGGTCTGCAGAAAATCACACAGGCGCGCGAGTTGATCTTCGCTGCCGCGCTGAAGTGTAAAATCGAAGGACTTCGCGGCCCCTAGCGGATGATTGTGCAAGCGCCACCAGCCGTTGCCGATATCGGAGAGCGCGAATTCGAAGCGTCCATCGCTGAACGATCTTTCAGCTATGGCGAAGGGCTCAATCGGGCCATCGCCAAAACCCGCATCGGCAAGGTAGACGCACTCGTCCAGATCGACGCGCAACACGAGATGGTTGCCGATAACCTGATCGCCGGAGACTTCGCGCATCACCGCGCCCGCTCCACGCGTGACCTTGAAGCCGAGTTGCTCCAGCGCCCAGCCAAGCACACCGTTCATTTCGTAACACCAGCCGCCGCGCTTTCTGCGCACGAGCTTTTCGAATGCATCCGAGGGGGAAGTCGTCAGACGCGTGCCCAGTTGCACGTCCAAATTCTCGTAAGGAATGGCGAGGAGATGCGCGCGGTGAATGGCCCTTAGCGCCGCAAGATCGGCCTGTCGGGGCCGCTCGATGCCGATTCGGGCCAGATAACTTTCAATCAATTCCGCCTCCACATCGCCCTACCAAATCTGCACCTTCTCGTGTGCAAAAATACAACATACTGATCGTTGAATTCCGTTCGCAGCGCCTGTTTGCGCCAGGAGGGGGACCCTGTGAAAGGCCCGGGTGCCGGCGCACATCCGTGTGCTCCATATAGGAACCGTTCCGGCACCGGCAAAGATGCTGCCTCTGATATGCGAACCGGACTGTTGCGCGGAATGCTGCGCGCTTGTCCTCATGCGCGGCCCGCAACGAGGATTCGAAATGTACACGCTCTACTATTCGCCTGGTGCCGCGAGCCTCGCCATCCACTGGCTGCTTGCCGAATTGCAGGTGCCTTTTGAATTGCAGCTCGTCGATCTGACAACCAAAGCGCAAAAGACGCCCGACTATCTGAAACTGAACCCAGCCGGGATGGTGCCGACGCTGGTGATGGATGGCATGCCGCGCACGGAAACTGCTGCATTGCTGATGCTGCTGGCGGAGCGTCATGCCGAGGCGCAACTCGCGCCTGCTCCTGGCACGCCGGAGCGCGCCGCCTATCTGCAGTGGATGATAACCGGCGCAAATACGCTGATGCCGCTGTTTCGCAACTGGTTCTATCCCGACGATGTCGCTGGCGCCGCGTATGCCGAGATCGTCAAGGCCGGAACGCAGCCCAGAATTGAAGCCGCCTGGGATCGCGTGGATGCCCGATTGCAGGAGACGGGCGGATACATTGCCGGATCGCGCTTCACGGCAGCGGACTGTCTGGTGACGATGCTCATGCGCTGGTCGCGCAACATGCCGAAGCCTGCAACGCGCTGGCCCAACCTTGTGGCCTATGCGGCGCGCACGACCGGGCGCGAGGCTTTCCGGGCGGTCTGTGAACAGGAAGGGCTGGATACCTGGCCCCCGGCCTAACTGGAATTCCAGTTCGTGACGAATCGTCATGCAATTTTCGCATGGGAGCTTCCCTCTGGAAAAACCCCTAAAAGCGAAAATATTTAGAACCTCGCTGTAGGGCAGTCTTGAATAGTGTGAAGTTCGCGCTAGATTGAAGTTCGTAGTAGTGAGGGAGGCGGAGAAACGTTGCGTGTCTGAGGAATCCCCCTTTACGCGCAAATTCCGTAAGGAACTGATGGCCGGGCTATCATCGCTCGTCCTCCTGGCCGTGCTCGCCCGCGCGGGCCGGGAGATGTATGGATACGAAATCGCAAAGGCCGTGAAGGCCGAAGGCGAAGGCGGGCTGATTTTCAAGCAGGGCGCGATTTACCCCGTCCTGCGCTCACTCAACCAGCTAGGGCTGCTCGACAGCCGCGTCGAGGCTTCCGCCTTCGGGCCGCCGCGCCGCTATTACGCCATCACCGATGACGGCCGTCAGGCCCTGCACGATTGGCAAGGTGCCTGGAAGGGCATGCGTGAGTTTGTCGATGACGCGCTGCAGGCCGGAGGGGCCTCGTATGAATACCAGCCCTCCGCCTGAAACGGTCCGGGCCTATCTGAGCGCGCTGCAACGCGCGCTGAAGGGCTGCTCACCCGGCCTGATCAGCGACGCGTTGGCTGACTGCGAAGAACACCTGAATAACGAAATGGCAATGAGCCCCGAGCGGACGGAGCCAGAGATCCTTGCCGACGTCGTCCGCACTTATGGAACCCCCGAGGAAATCGCAGAGGAATATCGAGACATGGAAGCCGCAATTCAGGGACCTTTCCCGAAATCCGAGCAGGCGCCAGAACGCAGCTATGGATTCTTCAGTGTCGTAACCGATCCGCGCACGTATGGCGCGCTGCTGTACATGCTTCTGTCGCTTGCGACCGGCACTTTCTACTTCACATGGGCGGTGACGGGCCTTTCGCTGACCGTTGGCCTTTTTATCCTCATCATCGGCATACCGTTCGCGCTGCTCTTCATCGGTTCGGTGCGCGTGCTCGCGCATGTCGAGGGCCGCATCGTTGAGGGTCTCCTGGGCGTGCGCATGCCACGCCGCCTGCCGCCGGCGACGCAAGCCGACGAAACGCTCTGGGTACGGATCAAAGATGCGCTGATGGATACGCGCACCTGGTCTTCGATGCTGTATCTTCTGCTGATGCTGCCGCTCGGCATTGTCTATTTCACGGCGGCTGTGACGGGTATCGCCCTTTCGCTCGGGTTGACGCTCGGATCCATCGCGGGACTCGTTACCGGCGAATCGCATGTGCAGATCAGTGAAGTTCCCTGGCTGGAACATCTGCTGCACACCGCGCCGGGCCTTATTCTTGCGGCGTTCGTTGGACTGTTTCTGTTCTTCGTGCTGCTCCACATCGCGCGCGGCATTGGTTGGCTTCACGGCCGCATCGCCGAATTGCTGCTCGTTCGGCTCTGAGTTTCTTTTCGATTATTGCGCGCCGTCAGAGAAATCTGGCGGCGCGCTTGTATTTTGGACGATGCAGGCGGATGGCCCAAGGCTTGCGCAGACGCAGGCGAGACGTGCGGGATCGGGACGGCCGATTCCCTATCGTTAACATGACCTTAACGGTTGACGCGCGTAATGGAGATTGGGCTATATGCGTCACGCTTTTGGGCGCGCACGGGCTGGCCAGTCGTTGCCGGTTCGCAAGAGAAGGGGTACCGCTGTGGGACGTCGAAACGATGAAAATTCGTTCGAAACCCTGCTGCGCAAATGGCGCCAGACAACCAGATCCGCCGCCTCTGCCCTCTCCACCACCGATGGCCGCTGGGCGCTTGTCTCCACATCCGTGACTGCCCTCGTCGCCGGTTCCGTGGCGTGGCTTGCCGCGGGCATCGTTCCGCCAGCGAACGCGCGCACATCTGACGGCCAACCGTCAATGCTGCCCTATCAGTTGTTTCTGCGTCTGGCCTCGCGCGATGACGCGGCGCGCGCAAACTATGCCGCATTCGGTCCCACGGGTCCGATTGTCGATCGCGCGACGCATCGCGATGGTGATGGCTTCACACTGGACAGTGCGCTGCAAGCCCAGCAACTGGATGACGATGCGGAGCCGGGAACCGACACGCACACGGTGACGATGGATTCCGGCGACACGCTGGTTGGCGCTCTCACCGATGCGGGCGTGACCGGCGATGATGCCAATGCCGCCGTGGTGGCGCTGGCGAAGATCTACAATCTTCGCACGCTGCGCGCCGGACAAAGTTTCGAGATTTCGGTGAAGCAGGTGGACACGCCTTCCGTGCAGATCACCTACACGCCGGCCAACGCCGCACAGGACAACCAGGACGACGACGGCAATAACGCCGCGCCCGCGCTTGGACAGTTGCTGTCGATGAAGTTCTCGCCGACGGTTGATCACGAGATCACGCTGACACGCAATCCCGATGGCGGGTTCGTTGCCGATGATGTGCAGAAGGAACTGACAGAGCGCCACCACCATGCGGGCGCGAAGATCGATTCCAGCCTCTATCTTGCCGCGATGCAGGCGGGCATTCCTGCCGATGTCGTGGTCGAGATGATCCACATGTTCTCGTATGAGGTGGACTTCCAGCGCGACATCCACCCCGGAGACTCCTTCGAGGTTCTGTACAACTACTACTACACGCCAGAAGGCCTCGCCGCGAAGGAAGGCGAAATTGCCTATGCGGCGATGACGCTGCACGGCCAGAAGATCGCGCTCTATCGCTTCCAGCCCAATGACAGCGAGCCGGCGGACTATTTCAATGCCAAGGGCCAGAGCGCCAAGAGCATGCTGATGAAAACGCCGGTTGACGGCGCGCGCATCTCCTCGGGCTTCGGCATGCGTTTCCATCCGGTGCTGGGCTACAGCCGCATGCACAAGGGCATCGACTTCGCAGTTCCCATCGGAACGCCGGTGATGGCCGCCGGTAGCGGCACCATCGCTTTCGCCGGACGCAAGAGCGGTTACGGCAACTACGTGAAGGTGCAGATGCCTAACGGCTATGCGACGGCCTATGGACATCTGTCGCGCTTCGCCGCGGGCATCCGCCAGGGAACGCATGTGCGCCAAGGCCAGATCATCGCCTATAGCGGCAACACCGGCATGTCGACCGGACCACATCTGCACTATGAAATTGTCATCAACGGCAATCAGGTCAATCCGCTGAAAGTGAAAGTGGCCACCGGCCGCAAGCTGAATGGCAAAGACCTGAAGACCTTCATGGCGACACGCGCGGGCATTGACGGCAAGCTCGCCTCCATGCCGCTGGAAACCAAGCTGGCGGACAACACCGCCGACCTGCGCGCCGCGAAGGATTGAGCGCTAACGCGCCTGACTATCCGGATAAAGTCTGCGCAGCCGTGCCCTGACAGGTGCGGTCTGGCGGACGAGCCTTTCGATTTGCGCGATCTCGCCCGGCTGCAATCTGGCATAGGCTGAGCGTCCTGCGTCCATCTGCGTGATCGTGGTGGCGATGTTCTGCGGCGTCAGGCGGACACCAAACCAGACCGGGATGCGGGCATCGGCTTTCTTCCAGAGACGTTCGACCACCAGACGCCCTGTGGTGGCCTTGGCGTGGGACGATTCCCAATACCATTTCATCTCACGGCGGTCGCCCGGCGGTGGGACAACTTCGGTGGTGATGGGATTGTAAGTGGCGAAATCGTACAGCGCATCGTCGTTCTTTGCCGCAATACGTGTCACATCGGTCAACCAGCGCTCGAACACGGACTGCAGATCCAATTGGCGAATGACTTCCATCTGTCGCGCGTGAATGGGCGGAATGTAAAGCCACACGTCGATGTGACGTGCGCGCAACTCCGAGAGGAAGTCATCGAGCGCGCGTGTACGCTCCGGGTCATAGTGATAAGCCGCATAGCTCACAGGGCTCACGAGATAGTCTTCGAGCAGAATGTCGTCGAAGCGCTTGCGGGGCGGAACCTTGGGCGGCGCGACATCGACATCGTTGAAGCCATTGTCCTTGAGGCGCACGGGCCGCCCTTTCAGATTCTCGATCAGCGTTGAAAGCGAAAGCTCCAATGTGTCGAAGGACAGCAGATAGCTTGAGGCAACACCCAGCGATGAATTGCCGGCAAGGCGACTGAACTCATAATCGCCATAGGACGCGCGCCGGCTGGTGAAGCTGAAGAAATCCAGTGCGATGACCATGCGCCGAAGGCCGCGATTGTGTGCGGCGGCGAAACGTCCGAAATCAATGGTTTCAGCGATGTTGGAGCGCAGCATGCAGGCATTGAAGGTGTTCATGCCCGCAAAAGCTGGCTCTTTCGGGTCGATCGAACCCGCGCAGCGCGAGGAACCGAGAATGACCGCCTGAAGGTTGCCACGCGCCAGCCGCTCCGAACGATAGAGGCGGCCGCCGTCGTTCTGGGCCAGAGGACGTTCGAGTGTTCCCCCTTCGACGGGATGCCACAGGGCCTTCGGGTCGATCACGAAGTTCGCCGCGCCCACAAGAGCGGTGCCGCTCAATACCAGCGTAAAAAAGATGCGCAGATAGGCGGCCCAGGACAGCATCAGAACTGGAAGTACAAGAATTCGCTGGCCTTCGGGATAAGAAGGCAGGCGATGAGGAAGACGAAGGAAACCAACGCCGCGGTCCGCCGCGTGGGCATCAGCACAAGTGTTTTGCCCTGCCCCCGTGGCGGTTCGATGTCGTAGAAGCTGGCGGGCATGTAGTCGCGCAGCATCTGCTGCGTGTTGGGAGCCCACAGCGCGACGATCAGCATGGGCAGCGCATAGAGCGCGCCCTGAATGCCTACGAAGTTCGGCTCCCAAAGTCCGGTACTGCCCACAAGGCCGCGCAGCATTGCCGTGGCGCCGGAAAAGCTTTCCGCCCGAAAGAAAATCCACGCAACAATCGTGGCAAGGAATGTCAAACCGAGTGCGAGCGAATCCGGCAGCTTCCAGCGCAGCCCGCCCCACGCGTGGTTGATTGCCAGATAGACGCCATGCAATCCGCCCCACACCACGAAGGTCCAGTTGGCGCCATGCCACAAACCGCCAAGCAGCATGGTGATGATCAGATTGACATAGCGACGCGTCTTGCCGTGGCGGTTTCCGCCCAGCGGGATGTAAACGTAATCGCGCAGGAAGCGCGACAGTGTCATGTGCCAGCGCCGCCAAAACTCCACGATGGAACGCGATTTGTAGGGCGAATTGAAATTGATCGGCAGATGAACGCCGAACATGCGTGCCAGTCCGATGGCCATGTCGGAATAGGCCGAGAAATCGAAGTATATCTGCAGCGTATAGGCGAGCGCGGCAATCCATGCATCGCCGAAGGAAATGGCGGCTCCGGTTTCCGCGGCAGAGAATACCGGCGATGCAAAGGGCGCAATGCGATCCGCGAAGACGACCTTCTTGAACAACCCCATCGCAAAAAGCGAGAATCCGACGGCAAGGTTCTCCGAAGAAAACACATAGGTCTTCGGATCCGCGAACTGGGGCATCATCTCCTTGTGGTGGATGATGGGACCGGCAATCAGATGCGGGAAGAAGGTGACGAAGAGCCCGTAGCGCGGCAGATCGTATGGCTCCGCCTGGCGGCGCGCGGCGTCCACGAGAAAGGCAATCTGCGTGAAGGTGTAGAATGAAATGCCGATCGGCAGCGCGATTTCGCCGAATGAAAGACGATCAGCAAGGCCGAGGCTGTCGACGATGAAATGGGCGTATTTGAAATAGCCCAGCAGCAGGAGATTGAAGACAATTCCCGCAATCAGCGGCAACCGGCTGGACTGTTCCGCCGCCGCGCGCGCAACAAGCACGCGACCGACGAAGAAGTTGACCAGAATTGACAGAAGCAGGACCCAAAGAACGGGCCAGCCGGTCCATGCATAGAAAACGATGGATGCGAGGGTGAGCCACAACTGCGCGGCAAAGGCGCCGGCGCGCCGCGCCAGTAGCAGAAAGCCGATCAGCGTAACGGGCAGGTACCCGTACAGGAACACCTGGGAATTGAAGAGCATGCGGCGGCTTTCCCCCGCCAAGGGTGTGCATGCTCTTCAATATCCCGTCAAGCTGGTCAGTGCAGCGCGGTGCTCGGCGGTTCGGACACGAGTTCATCGTCGCTGGCGACGAACTCCTGACCGTTGACCTTCAGGCCGCGGCGACCGGCATCCACCGTCACCGCATCACCATCGGCGATCTTTCCTTCGAGCAGAAGCTGCGCGAGCGGATCCTGCAAGCGCCGTTGAATGACGCGCTTCAACGGACGCGCGCCATAGACCGGATCGTAACCCGCAGAAGCCAACCATTCACGCGCCGCTTCGCTAAGATCGATCTCGATCTTGCGATCCGACAAAAGCCGTTTCAAACGGCCCATCTGGATATCGACGATCCTGTCCATGTTCGCCCGGCTGAGGCGATGGAAGAGGATGATTTCATCGAGACGGTTGAGAAATTCCGGGCGGAAATGGGCACGCACGGCCTGCATGACCTGTGCGCGAGCCTGCGGGGTCTCACCCGTTTCCACGGACAGGAATTCGGTTCCGAGGTTCGAAGTCAGGATAATCACGGTATTCCGGAAATCGACCGTGCGGCCCTGCCCGTCTGTCAGGCGGCCGTCATCCAGAACCTGCAAGAGAACGTTGAACACGTCCTGATGCGCCTTTTCGACTTCATCGAACAGGATGACCTGATAGGGCCGCCGACGCACAGCTTCGGTCAGCACGCCACCTTCCTCATACCCGACATACCCTGGAGGTGCGCCGATGAGACGTGCAACCGCGTGCTTCTCCATGAACTCGCTCATGTCGATGCGCACCATTGCGGTGTCATCATCGAAGAGAAATTCGGCGAGCGCCTTGGTGAGTTCAGTCTTGCCGACACCCGTGGGACCCAGGAACAGGAACGAACCGATTGGCCGGTTCGGATCCTGAAGGCCCGCGCGCGCGCGACGCACGGCATTGGCAACGGCACGCACCGCCTCATTCTGGCCGACGACGCGCTTCTCCAACTGCTCTTCCATCTTGAGAAGTTTTTCGCGCTCGCCTTCCAGCATCTTGTCGACCGGAATACCTGTCCAGCGCGACACGACCTGCGCGATGTTTTCCGGTGTCACGGCTTCCTGCACCAGAGCGGCGCTCTGCTGTTCTTCGATCTCGCGAAGCTGACGTTCCAGACCCGGAATGACTCCATAAGTCAGTTCGCCCGCGCGCGCGAAGTCACCCTTGCGCTGCGCGATTTCCACGTCTTGCCGCGCGGCATCGAGTTTCTCCTTGAGTGCCTGGACGCTCTGGACGGACTTCTTTTCTTCCTGCCATTTGGCGGTAAGCGCGTTGGCCTGTTCCTCCAGGTTGGCGAGTTCTTCCTCAAGCGCAACGAGGCGGTCCCGGGAGGCCTTGTCGGTCTCCTTCTTGAGGGCTTCGCGCTCGATCTTGAGCTGGATCACACGGCGGTCCAGTTCGTCCAGTTCTTCAGGCTTGGAATCCACCTGCATGCGCAGGCGGCTCGCAGCCTCGTCCATCAGGTCGATGGCCTTGTCTGGCAGAAAGCGATCGGGAATGTAGCGGTGCGAAAGCTGTGCCGCCGCGACAATGGCCGAATCCGTGATGCGCACACCGTGATGGACTTCGTATTTTTCCTTCAGGCCACGCAGGATCGAGACGGTATCTTCCACCGTAGGTTCGTTGACGAACACCGGCTGGAAGCGCCGGGCAAGCGCCGCATCCTTCTCGACATGTTTGCGGTATTCGTCGAGCGTCGTTGCACCGACGCAATGCAGCTCGCCGCGCGCCAGCGCGGGCTTCAAAAGATTTGACGCATCCATGGCGCCATCGGCCTTGCCCGCGCCAACGAGCGTGTGCATTTCGTCGATGAACAGGATGATCTTGCCCTCGGCGGCGGTGACTTCGTTGAGCACGCCTTTCAGGCGTTCCTCAAATTCGCCACGATATTTGGCGCCGGCGATGAGCGAACCCATATCGAGCGCCATCAGCTTCTTGTCGCGCAGCGATTCCGGCACATCGCCATTGACGATGCGCAGCGCCAAGCCTTCCGCAATCGCAGTTTTGCCGACGCCCGGTTCACCGATAAGGACGGGGTTGTTCTTCGTGCGGCGCGACAAAACCTGGATGGTGCGGCGGATTTCCTCGTCACGGCCAATGACCGGATCGAGCTTACCGGTGCGCGCCAACTCGGTGAGATCGCGCGCGTATTTCTTCAGCGCGTCATACTGGTTTTCCGCCGTCGCGCTGTCGGCGGAGCGGCCTTGCCGCAAATCCTTGATCGCCGTGTTCAGTCCCTGTGGCGATGCGCCCGCCGCCTTCAGCAGACGGCCGGACTCGGTGTTCGCAGCCATGGCCAGCGCCAGCAGCAGGATTTCCGCCGTGACAAAAGAATCGCCGGACTTTTTTGCGATGTCCTGAGCGCTTTCAAACAGGCGCGCGGTTTCCGGCGCCAGATAAACCTGCCCTGAACCGGAGCCCTCCACTTTGGGCAATTTCGCCAGCGCCGCTTCGACGCCAAGGCGCACCTGATCCGCGCGGCCACCCGCAGCCTGAATCAAGCGCGCGGCAAGGCCTTCCTCATCATCGATGAGAACCTTCAGCAGATGTTCAGGCGTGAAATATTGATGGTTTGAGCGAAGTGCCAAACCTTGCGCCGATTGAATGAAGCCGCGCGCGCGCTCCGTGAATTTCTCGATGTCCATATCAGCCTCTCAAGCCCCCACGGCGGCCCCAAGAGCGAACCCGCGTGAGTCTCATGCATTAGGATACGGCCCCGCAAGAGGCACCGTTCAAATCCTATGTGTGCATCACCCGGCCGTTTGGCAAGGGCAGGAAGACTGACTATTCCAGCGCGTCGGCTTCTTCGTTTTCGTCGCCCGAACCGGTAAGCGAGAAGGCCGCGCTGCTACCGTTCTGGGGGAATGGCTGGTCGCCGACGCCGTTCGGGCCCTGCGGACGCTGCTGCGCCTGATAGGGCGGCTGCTGTTGCGCATTCTGCATCTGCTGCTGCTGTTGCGCCTGCATGGCGCTGAGAATTCGGAAGTAATGCTCGGCGTGCTGCAGATAGTTCTCAGCCATCACCCGGTCACCGGATGAGTTCGCATCGCGGGCCAGCTGCAGATACTTCTCATAGACATGGGCGGCGGAGCCGCGAATTTTCACCTCAGGGCCCGTCGAATCGAACGTGCGGTTCGGATTCATATTGTTGCCCTGGCTACTACCACCCTGCGGCCGGCGGCCGCGTCCACGTGAACGCTTCACGGAAACCTCTTATGTCTGGTTCTGGCAGACCCGGCGCATATCATCCACGCCCGAAAGCATGCGGATATGCGGCACGATCCTGCTATCTGTCTCGACTTACGTCTTTCGCGTTTCGCAAGAACCGGCACCCTTCGGCGCCCGTTGCCCCCTTATGGCATTCCCGATCCGGACTGGCCGGGATCGGCGGGGGTTCCTGCTTCCCCACGGCCCGGAAGCTAGCGGCTCGCGCCCTCATTTCCAACAGTTTTTTGCGGGTTTCACGCCGGGCGCTGGAACACCAGATTTCGCGGGATTCCTGCCAGATCCCTGGCGGTTTGGCGCGCGTCCAATCCATGCGCCACAAACAAAGACTCCACGGCGGCTGCCTGCCCGAGCCCAACCTCCACCAGCGCGAATCCGCCCGGATTCAGTCGCGCCGCGATCTGGGGCGCAAGTTCCCGATAAGCATCAAGACCATCTGCTCCCCCATGAAGCGCGCCGTGTGGTTCATGGCCGCCGACCTCGGGCGCAAGCTGGGCCATATCCGTATCGTCGATATAGGGCGGATTGGCGAAGATCACATCGAAGGAGCCGGTTATGCCCTCTGCCCAGCGGTTCTTCCGAAACATCGTCCGCAATTCAACGCCAAACTTGCGCGCATTCCTGCGGGCCCAGCTTAATGCTTCATCGGAGATATCGATGCCAAGCCCTTGGGCTTTTGGGTAAATCGACAGGAAGGTTAGCAGGATGCAGCCGCTGCCGGTTCCAAGATCAAGCGCGTTGAGCACCGCGTCGTGATCCCGAAAGCGGTGCTGCGCCAATTCAATCATCAACTCGGTTTCGGGGCGCGGAATAAGCGCGCCGGGGCCTACGTCGAAGGTGAGATTCCAGAAATCCTTCCGGCCGGTGATGTAGGCAACCGGCTCCCGCCTTGCCCGCCGTGCAATGGCGGCGTCAAAGCGTTCGAGCACATCGGCGGAAAGCCGCCTATCGACATCGGTCGAATTCATCAGGAGTTCACTGCTGGAAACGCCAAGCACATGGGCAAAGAGCACCCGTGCATCCACCCGCGCCGAATCCACACCTGCCGCGGCCAGCCTTTCGGCTGCCGCGATCAGAAGTGCCCGCGCCGCGTTCATGCCGCGCCTTCGGCTTCCAGAGCAGCCAGTTTGCTGGCCTGATCTTCGGCCACCAACGCGTCGATCAACTCTCCCAGATCTTCGCCGGACACGATGCGATCGAGCTTGTAAAGCGTGAGGTTGATGCGGTGATCGGTGACGCGGCCCTGCGGGAAATTGTAGGTCCTGATACGCTCTGATCGGTCACCAGAACCAACAAGGCTCTTGCGGGTGCCCGCGCGCGCACTCTCCACGCGTTCGCGCTCCATCTCGAACAGCTTGGCCTTCAGCAGCTTCATGGCCTGGGCCTTGTTCTTGTGCTGCGACTTCTCGGTCTGCTGCGCCACGGCAATGCCAGTCGGTATATGCGTGATGCGAACGGCGCTTTCAGTCTTGTTCACATGCTGACCGCCCGCCCCCGAAGCACGGAACACATCGACGCGCAAATCCTTTTCGTCAATATGCACGTCCACGTCTTCAGCTTCCGGCAAGACGGCAACAGTCGCCGCCGATGTGTGGATTCGACCAGAAGCTTCTGTAACCGGTACGCGCTGCACCCGATGCGCGCCGCTTTCGAATTTCAGCTTGGCGTAGGCGCCCCTGCCCTCCACCTCCAGCACCGCATCCTTGATGCCGCCCAGTTCGCTCTCGGTGAGCGACATCAGTTCCGTTTTCCAGCCCTGTAGCTGGGCATAGCGCTGATACATGTTGAGCAGATCGGCCGCGAACAACGCAGCTTCGTCCCCGCCCGTGCCGGGACGGATTTCGACAATGGCAGAGGAATCGTCCGCAGCATCCTTGGGGAGAAGCTGGATGCGCAGATCATGTTCAAGGCGTTCGAACTGTTCCTTCAGCTCCGCGCGCTCTTCTTCGGCGAGCGCGCGCATCTCGGAGTCTGATTTCGGATCGCTGATCAGCGCCTCCGCATCTTCAAGCTGGCGAAGCACTTTGCGATAGGCCTCCACTGCGGCAACCACCGGCGCAAGCTCGGCATGTTCCTTGGACAGTTTGGCAAACGCGGCCCCGCCCGCGCCGGAAGATAGCTCGGCTTCCACCGCAGCATGGCGGTCCACAAGCCGCATGAGTTTGGCTTCGGGAATCATGATTGCCGACTATAACGCTAGAGCGCTGGTTCGAGGGATTTGCCGCGCGCGGCTTCGATTTCGGCGGCTTTCTTCTCGCAAAGCTCGACCACGTGGTCGATGAGCCTGGCGTTTTCGAGCTTATAGGCGGGCTTGCCGTTCAGATAAATCATGCCCGCGCCGGCACCCGCGCCGCCACCGGTGAACCCCATGTCGGTCTCGCGCGCCTCGCCCGGACCGTTCACGACGCAACCGATGATAGAGAGCGTCATGGGCGTGGAGATGTGCTTCAGCTTTTCTTCCAGCAGCGACACCGTCTCGATCACGTTGAAGCCCTGCCGCGCGCAGGACGGGCACGAGACGATGTTCACGCCGCGATGGCGCAGGTTCAGCGATTTCAGGATGTCGAATCCTGCACGGATTTCCTCCACCGGATCGGCAGAGAGCGATACGCGGATGGTATCTCCGATGCCGCTCCACAGCAGCATGCCCATGCCGATAGACGACTTGACCGTGCCGCTCATCAGGCCACCGGCTTCGGTGATGCCGAGGTGCAGCGGGTAATCACAGGCTTCCGCAAGCCCTTGATAGGCAGCGACCGCCAGGAAGACATCCGATGCTTTCACGCTGATCTTGAATTCGGTGAAGCCGTTGTCTTCCAGAATGCGGGCGTGGCGCAGCGCACTGTCCACCATCGCTTCGGGACAGGGCTCGCCATACTGTTCAAGCAGCTCGCGTTCCAGCGATCCGGCGTTGACGCCGATGCGCATGGAAACACCGTGGTCCTTTGCAGCCTGCACCACTTCCTTCACGCGCGCGGCATTGCCGATATTGCCGGGATTGATGCGCAGACAGGCCGCCCCGGCTTCCGCGGCTTCGATAGCGCGTTTGTAGTGAAAATGAATGTCGGCAACGATCGGAACCTGCGCTGCCTTCACGATTGCCTTAAGCGCCTTCGTGGAATCCTCATCGGGGCATGACACGCGAACGATATCCGCGCCGGCCACCTCCAGCGCGCGAACCTGATCAATCGTGGCGCGTGCATCTGCGGTGACCGTGTTCGTCATGCTCTGCACGGTGATCGGTGCATCACCACCGACTTCCACCTTGCCGACGCGAATTTTGCGCGATTTGCGCCGGACGATGTCGCGATAGGCGCGAACGCTCACGTCAGCCTGCCCGGCCGCGATTGTAGCGGTCCACGACATCCTGCGGATCGAGCGACAGGGACTCCATGATCTGGCGCGGAAGGCCTGCATGGCCCATCGCCTGCCCGTCCATGATCAGTTCCACCGCGCCGGCGTTGGGTGTGGTGAGTTCAAGGCCCACCATATCGGGAACAAGATACGTATCGCCTGCCTGAAGGGTGCGGTTGATGTAAATCGTGCCGTCGCGGCCTTCGACCAGAATGTGCGTGGGCTGCACCGCGCGCAATGTAAGGCGCGAATTCCTGTTCAGCTTGCCATAGACCGTGCCTTGCGGAATGGCGGGTTCTTCCGGTGCGGCCGAAGCGACCTGCTGGTTCGGGGCCTGTCCGTCGGCGGGCGTGGCGCTTGCGCCGGGGTCGGTCGCGAGCTGACCAGGGCTGTCACCGAAGATGCCGTCATTGCCGATGGTGATGCCCTGCGCAGGCGGGCCGGCCTGGTTGGCGGCATTCACCGGCGGCGGCGCAGGTTCGGGCTTGGGTACGTTGGCGGCGATACGGCTCGGCACCGGATCCACGGGCTTGTCCAGCAGGGAATCCGCGGAGTTCAGGAGGTAAAACGCCCCGTAAATGATGAAGGCCAGCACCACCACCGCCATGATGATCCAGCCCTGCGGCAGACGGCTTTCCTCTGGGGGCTCGGAGAACACCGGCTGTGCGGGCTCGGCACTGCGTCCTTCCACCTCGGCCTTGAAGCGGGACACGCACTGAACAGGGTCGAGGCCCAGATATTCTGAATAGGAGCGGATGAATCCGACCGCGTAGGTGCGCCCCGGCAAGGAGTCAAAGCGATCCTCCTCCAGGGCCTCAAGGTGATCCTTCCGGATTTTCAAAGCCTTGGAGACCGTGGCCAAATCGTCTCCCCGGCGCAGGCGCGCGGCCCGCAGGTCCTGCCCCACGGTTTCCAGCGGGGCATCCGCCTCATCGGAGATTTCGCGCAAATGAATCCGGCGGCGATTCAGGCCTCCGGTCTCATCCAGCGATATTTGGGTGACGTTGGTCATCGGGCTAGACATACAGACACAGGCCGCGCTGATCCAGTACGGCCGGTCTCAATATGCCGGAGAATTTGTTCCGATTCAGGGTTGCCGGTGCCCGGCTGCCACCCGCCCCTCAGCCACCCGAGCCGGTGGGCGCGCTGCGATCAATCTGGGCATTCGACAGATCGTCGGCGGCGCGCTGATGATCCTGATCCCATTCGCGCTGTGTCTTGCACACCCGGCGGGTTCCGATACGCGTTCCGGTAGCAGGCTCCAGTTGACGGCACACGATCTTGTTTGGGTCATTCACCGTGGCCGCTTTTTCAGCAGCAAGGACCCCGGGTGTGTCTTCCGCCGCAAAGACCGGCAGGCTGCCAGCAAGGATTACCAATAATCCGATAATTGAAACGACCGTTTGGCGCACGCGATTGGTCTCCCAGCAATTGGACCGGATAGGTCGCAATCAGTGTGATCCAGATCAAACTGACTGCCGGGCAGCGTCTCTTGTCTTGACAAAACCAATCCAGAATATTCGTTCCGGACCAATGGGTACACATTTGGATAATTCAATCATCAACCTGACACCAAATCACGGTTGCAGTTCAAAACGCACTCTCAATTTCTCCGGTCCAGTCATTGTCGTCGATTAGTAGGCATACAACGGCAATCTCGTTTCAAACGGCAATCATGAAAGTTTGACGAGACCCTATGGCCCCTGAATCGGAGATGTCAGACTTCTGATTTGCTGCTCGGACAGGCTGTCACGCGCGTGACGACGAACCTCGTCCCATTGGCGTTGTGTCAGACAGCGTACCGGGCCCGCAATGCGAGAGCCCGTCGGCGGTTCACCCGCCCGGCAAACTATCTGATCGGGGCCCGTGATTGTGCCAGTAACCTGCCGCGGCGCCGCTGGCGAAGTATTATTCGTCTGCGCGGTGCCAGGATGCACGCTCAATGCAAGAACGGCTACTCCGAGACAGAGCGCCGCACGCGGAGGCACCCACGTCCTACGCAAATTAACCACCAGGCGGGCTTTGCTGAATACCCTGCATCTGGTTCTTCATCAGATCCTGTTTCGTATTCTCATGCATCGCATCCCATTCGCGCTGGGTCTGACAAAGGCGACGACCGCCAAGACGCGTCCCCGTCGGCGGCGCCATCGTCTTGCAAACAATCTTATCAAGATCAGCGCTTACGGTTGAGCTGCTCGTTTCCTCTGCTGACAGAGACTGAACCGAGAAAAGCAAAAGTGCCGCCCCCACCGCAGTAATGGAAATTTTTCGCACCTTTGTACTCCTCTGAAAATCGAACCGAGTGACACGTTCAATTCTAATTGTTGAAATTGCAAGCCAAAGCAGCAAATGGGGCAGGTCTTTTTCCGTTTGTGACTATTCACATCCGTGTGAATGGCTCAATCCGAGTTCCATCCTATGTAGCCTGCGAGAGCGCAGATTACTTAACTGCAATCCCGCGCTCGGCGGCATAGGCGGTGAGCCTCGTGCGCAGGCTGTGATCGGTCCGGCCGCACAGTTTTTCGAGGAATTCGCTGAGTTCGCGGGTATCTACACTGCGGATCATGGTTTTCACGGGGCCGATGTTGGCAGGTTGCATGGACAGGGTACGCAGCCCCAATCCGATCAAGGCCATAGCCTCCAGCGGCTTGCCGGCCATCTCACCACAAAGCGACACATCGCCACCCGCATCGGCGGCGCTCCGGACAATCTGTCGAATAAGGGTCAATCCCGCCGGATTCAAAGGATCATAACGCTTGGCAACGCGTGTGTTGGTCCGGTCCACCGCGAAAACGAACTGAAACAGGTCATTGGAGCCAATGGAGACAAAATCGGCGCTGCGCAGGATTTGCGGCAGCATGAACATCAGTGCCGGGACTTCCAGCATCGCACCCACAAGCGTCTGCCGAGGCTGAGGAAGCTGCAATAGCCGGGCGCGCTCCAGCTCGCGATCGACAAGTGCCCGCGCGGCATTGAACTCCGCGACATCGGTAATCATGGGCAGAAGGATGCGCAGCACCCGTCCCTCGGACGCGGTGAGCAGCGCGCGTATCTGGTAGCGAAGCAATGCCGGACGATCGAGCGCGATCCGGATGGCGCGCCATCCCAGCGCCGGATTTTCCTCACGTTCCCATCGGCCATAAGGAAGAATCTTGTCGCCGCCCAGATCCAGCGTGCGAAACACAACGGGCTTGTCACCGACATCCTCGATGATGCGGCGGTAGAATTCGACCTGATCGGCAAGACGCGGCATCGTCTCGCCGATCATGAATTGCAGCTCGGTGCGGAACAGCCCGATGCCATCGGCGCCCGATTCCTGCAATTGTGGAATATCGAGCAGCAGCCCCGCATTCATCATCAGGCGTATATGAACACCGTCTTTTGTGATTGCCGGCAGATCGCGGACGGCTGCCATTTGTGCCACACGCTGCTGCCTGAGAGAGCGCCGTGCTTCAAAGGATGCAATCACATCGGGCATGGGACGCAGCTGCACGTCGCCGGTTTCGCCATCAACCACGATCTGATCGGCGCCACGCGCGTTATCGACAACGCCGCGGACATTGCCCACCAGCGGAAGGCCCATGGCGCGCGCCACAATCGCGACATGCGAAGTCGTCGCCGCATCTTCAAGAACGAGGGCCTGCAACCGGTCGCGGCCATAGTCGAGAAGTTCGGCCGGGCCCATGGAGCGCGCAACCAGAACAGCGTTGCGCGGCAAATCCTGCGGCGTTGTTTCTCCGCCCAGATGCCGCTGCAGACGCCGCGCGAGATCTTCAAAATCGTGCAGACGTTCGCGCAGGAAGGCGTCGCCGGATTTTGTGACGCGCAGGCGCAATTCATCGGCAACCCGCTCGACTGCAGCCTCCGCCGTGAGGCCGGATTTCACCGCATCGCGCAGTTTAAGCTGCCAGCCCTGATCGCGCGCAAACAGGCTGTACGCCTCGATCACCTCGCGGCTCTCGCCCGTAAGATCGAGTTCGCTTGACTCAAGCATCACATCGACCGCGCCGCGCAACTCGCCCAATGCGGTATCGAGCCGCTGAAGTTCCGCGGCCATGTCGTCCGCGATCATGCGTTCGACTTTCACGCGCGGTTCGTGCAGCACGACAAAACCTACAGCGACGCCGTCGGAAAGCCCATCGCCGCGAAACGCGCGCGGAAGATCAGCGCGCAATTCCGGCTCGTCCAATTCGGCGATGTCGAAAAGGCCGCCCTGGGCCACCACCTCCGCCAGAACCATGGCGACGGTCTGAAGCGCTTCGACTTCTTCTTCGTCATACTGGCGCGCGGCACGGTTCTGCACCGTCAGCACGCCATAGACCTGCCCACCGCGAACCACAGGCACGCCGAGAAATGATTTGTAGGGGTCCTCGCCGGTTTCCGGGCGATAGGCAAAGCGCGGGTCGCTGGGCGCATCGCTGAGGTTCACAGGCTCCGCCGTTTCGGCGACCAAGCCGACGAGACCCTCACCCTGCCGCATGCGGGTGTTGTGAACGGCGGAGCGGTTCAAGCCTTCCGTGGCGAACAATTCGAGCGCGTTGCCGGCCCGGCGCAGATAGATGGAGCAGACTTCCGCCACCATGATGGAGGCGATGAGGACCACGAGCTTGTCCAGACGCGTTTGCGCGCTGGACGGTTCGGCCATGATTTCACGCAGGCGGCGGAGCAGCAGCCTGGGGCCGCCGGCGGTTACCGACGGCATGGGGGCCTCGCCGGGCTATGCCACATCAAGCTCATAGGCCGAGTGTAGCGCACGCACCGCCAACTCCACATATTCTTCGGCAATGAGAACGCTCACCTTGATCTCGGAAGTGGAGATGACCTGAATATTGATGCCTTTCTCCGAAAGCGTCCGGAACATGGTCTGGGCCACACCCGCGTGGGTGCGCATGCCAATACCGATCATCGACACCTTGGCCACGTTCGAATCCGATGTCAGATCGCGATAGCCGATGGCGGGCGCGGCCTTCTCGATGGCGTCGATGGCGCGCGCCAGATCGCCGCGCGATACGGTAAAGGTCAGGTCTGTCTTGCGGCCGTCCTCCGACACGTTCTGCACGATCATGTCAACGTTCACGCCAGCATCGGCCAAGGGACCGAATATGGATGCGGCAATGCCGGGACGATCGGGAATGCGGCGCAGCGTGATCTTTGCCTCATCGCGCGAATAGGCAATGCCAGTGACGGGTTTCTTTTCCACGATGTCTTCCTCGTCGCAAAGAAGGGTGCCGCCGGCGTCCGGATCGAAGGTGGACAGCACGCGAACAGGCACACGGTGAACCATGGCGATCTCAACCGAGCGGGTCTGCAGGACCTTGGCGCCCAGCGATGCCATTTCAAGCATTTCCTCGTAGGAGATTTTTTCTAGACGGCGGGCCTTGGCAACAATGCGCGGATCCGTCGTGTAGACGCCATCCACGTCGGTATAGATATCGCAACGATCCGCCTTGAGGGCAGCGGCAACGGCAACAGCGCTGGTGTCGGAACCACCGCGCCCGAGCGTGGAAACCCGGTTGTCCGACGCGATGCCCTGAAAACCGGCCACTACGGCAACCTGCCCCTGACTCAGCCGTTCGCTCATCAAGGTTGGCTCAATGGCTTCGATGCGCGCGGAACCGTGCATGGCCGAAGTCCGGATGGGCACCTGCCAGCCGAGCCACGAGCGCGCGCTGATTCCGATCGCGGAAAGTGCGACGGCGGTAAGCCCAGCCGTGATCTGCTCGCCCGCCGCCACCACCACATCATATTCCCGCGCGTCGTGCAGCGGTGAAAGTTCGCGTGTCCAGGCCACAAGTTTGTTGGTCTCGCCCGCCATCGCGGACACCACGACCGCCACTTCGTTGCCGCGATCGACCTCGCCCTTGACGAGTTGCGCCACGTGACGGATGCGCTCCAGATCGGCCACCGACGTGCCGCCGAATTTCATCACGATCCTGGCCATGAGGCGATGCCCCGCCGTTCCTGAAAGAATGCCGCGTGCGCAGATACATAGCCGGGCGCGGCCCAGACGCAAGACATACCGGGCAATTGGGGCTGCGGCATGGCGCGGGGCGTGGCTTCGGGGTGGTAGGGAGCGGCTCCGGTATGGTGTAGGAAGGGGCTATGACCGATACCGCTTCCGTCGATCCCGCCGAGGTCCAGAAGTTTGCCGCCATCGCAGCCGAATGGTGGGACCCCACCGGCAAGTTTGCACCGCTGCACAAGTTCAATCCGGTGCGCCTGACATTTGTGCGCGATTTCGCTGCGGCACATTTCGGCCGCGATCCGAAGCGCGTGCGTCCTTTCGCGGGCCTCACGCTGCTCGATATCGGCTGCGGCGGTGGATTGCTCGCCGAGCCGATGGCGCGGCTCGGCTTCGCGGTCATGGGTGCGGATGCGGCTGCGCAGAACATCAAGACTGCCGCCACCCATGCCCAACAGTCAGGACTGGATATCGCCTATCGCTGCGTGACCGCCGAGACGCTGGCCGAAGAAGGCGCCACGTTCGACGTGGTGCTCAACATGGAAGTGGTCGAACATGTCGCCGATCTTGGCGCTTATCTGACAAGCTGCGCGACACTGGTGAAGCCCGGCGGAATCATGATTGTGGCGACGCTGAACAAGACGTTCAAATCGCTGGCGCTGGCGAAGATCGGAGCCGAATACGTGCTCAACTGGGTGCCGCGCGGAACCCATGACTGGAACCGCTTCATTGCCCCCGCAGATCTCGCGGCGCAGTTGAAGGAATGCGGCCTCACGGTCCTGAAAACGCAAGGCGTGTCGTTCGACCCGCTGGCATGGGATTGGCGGCTCGCCCGCGATACAGACGTCAACTACATGATCGTGGCGGGACGCTGATCGCCGTTCAGTTCGTTTCGTTTACGTCCGGCGGCAGCGGGGCGACATCGACGCCCTCCTCGATCAATTCTCTGGCCTCCTTCAGCGTGGCCTCGCCATAGATGTGGCGCTCGTCGCTTTCGCCGTAGTGAATCTTGCGCGCCTCCTCGGCGAATTGAGGACCGACATATTCCGCATTCTCCTGAACGTATTTCCGCAGACCCGTCATGAACTGACGTGCCTTTCGCACTTCTTCGGGCGATGCTGATTTCCTTGTTCCGGATACGGCAGGCGCCATTGGCGCCTTCGCCACCTTGCGCGAATTGCAGACCGGACAAACGAGCTTACCTTCAGCGGCCTGCGTGTCGAACGCGGCGCTATCGCGAAACCAGCCTTCAAATTCGTGCGCCTTGGCGCACCTCAAATTGTACACGATCACGCGGGATGCCCTTTCGGGGAATGCCTGTGTGACTAGAGATGGTCGCAAATCGCGCGGGGTGCAAGTTGGGCCTGCCGCCTCGGTCTGTCAGACGAAATTCGGGTCGCGAGTATTCGTGCAGTCCCACAGAGAGTTTGATCAAAACTTCTTCCAGCGCCCGTGGCTGATTCCTTGAAAACGAAGTATATCTTCAATTTTTGCAGGCGCGAACACTTAAAGCGGGCATCTAAACCTAGAGTAGAAATAAATATAGCAATAAAAACAAAGTCATAGCGAAATAACGGCCCCAAATTTTGCAAATATCTTTACAAGCAAACACACTTTAAGCGTGTTATCTTTGGTCATTAACTGACCTCTTTTGGAAATTTGGAGGGGAAAACCCATGAAACGCCTGAGTATGCTTTTGGCATCCGCGGCAACTGCCGCGTTTGCCTTCACATCACCTGTCGCAGCACAAAGTACGCCATATGTCGGCCAGCTAATATTGGTCGGCTATACTTTCTGTCCGGTTGGATACGCCGAAGCATTTGGCCAACTGCTGCCGATCTCGCAAAACGAGGTTCTCTATAACCTTTACGGGACGACCTACGGCGGCGACGGCGTCCAGACATTTGGCGTCCCCGACCTGCGCGGACGCGTGGTTGTCAGCCAAGGCTCTGCCGCCGGTTTGCCGACGGCGATCCAGGGTCAAATGTTCGGCGCTCCCGAAATCACGCTGACGGTGCAGAACCTTCCTTCGCACAATCATACAGCGGGTGCATCCGCAATGGCGCCGTCAACCAAGTCACCCAGCAACAGCCTGTTGGGAACAGGCACCGCGCCTGTCTACTCCAAGTCAACGCCGAGCGTGCCGATGAACGCGCGGATTATCACGACATCGGGAAACAACATGCCCGTCGATGAATATCAGCCGACGATCTCGCTGCGCTACTGCATCGCCACCCAAGGGATTTATCCATCGCAAAATTAAACGCGAGTGCGCAGTGAGGAGCCGCTCGCGGTTCCGCTGCCAATTCATGCGAACGCAATCACGAAATCTGGAGGTACTAATGAAACGGCTTCGCTTAGCAGCGCTTGCGGCAGGATTGTCTGTCGCAGTAGCCAGCCCTGCATTTGCACAGGCGCAGGACCAATTTTTGGGCCAAATGATGGTCGTAGGATTCTCCTTCTGTCCCAAGGGGTGGACAGATGCGAGCGGTCAAACTCTATCGATCGCACAAAATCAGGCATTATTCGCTCTGTTCGGTACGACGTATGGCGGCAATGGCGTCAGCACGTTTGCACTTCCCAACATGAATGCCCGCGTGATGATCGGCCAAGGCACCGGTCCAGGTTTGCCAACCGTCGATCAGGGCACACCGCTGGGCACCCCAACCACGACGCTCACGGTCGCACAGATGCCCGCGCACATGCATCTGATGATGGCGAGTTCGACGGAAACGTCGACCAATACGCCTTCAGGGAATATTCTCGGCGCGGTTCCGTCCGCTTTTCCGGTGAATTTCTATTCAACCGGCAATGCCTCAACCGTCATGAACAATGGCGTGATCGGCAATACGGGCGGCAATCAACCGTTCAGCCAATATCAGCCATCAACTGTGCTGCGCTATTGCGTGGCGCTGACCGGGGTTTTCCCGTCGCGCAACTGACCGCACCGCACACAAGTCCAATTCGGAATACAGGAGAATTATCATGAAGCGCTCAAGGCTTTTCACCGCAACGGCATTGCTGACATTTCTGTCTGCATCGCCAGTGCTTGCGCAGGCCGAACCACTCCTCGGACAGATCATGCCCGCCGGATTCACGTTCTGCCCGTATCGATGGGCAGATGCATCAGGACAGATCTTGTCCATTGCCTCGAATACGGCACTTTTTTCGCTCTATGGCTGCACCTATGGCGGCGATTGCCGGGTGACATTCGGATTGCCGAACATCAACGGCCGTGCGGTGATGGGTGTCGGCACCGGCCCCGGACTTCCAGTTTCGGAGCTGGGCGAATCTCTCGGTACGGCGACAACGACGCTGCTCATCTCAGAGATGCCGGCCCATTCGCATTCGTATAATGCAACGAGCGATGGAGGCACGGCTGCATCCCCGACGGGCACGGCCATGGCAACCTATCCGGTCGGGCAGGTAATTTACTCCACCGGGACGCCAAATGTGACGATGGCAATGACCGCCGTGGGCGTTACCGGTGGTAACCAGCCCTTCGATCAGCATCAGCCTTCACTGGCGTTGCGCTATTGCGTGGCAACGTCCGGAGACTTTCCACAGCGCCCATAGACATTTGCTTGTACTGCTGCGAGAGCGCGGGAGAAATCCCGCGCTCTTTCCTTTGCGGCCGCAGGCTACGGCTCCAGATATTCTCTGTCGTGCTGAAGACTGGGTATCCGGCTGCGCGCGTCGGCTATCTGATCGAGTTCGATCACCGCGTCGAACACGCCCGGCTCAACGCCACCTTCCGCCAGCACGTCGCCCCATGGAGCGATAATCAGGCTATGGCCAAACGTCTTGCGGCCATTGGCATGCGTTCCGCCCTGCGCCGGCGCAATTACGAAGGCCCCGTTCTCAATGGCGCGGGCGCGCAACAGCACATGCCAGTGCGCCTTGCCGGTTGTTTCGGTGAACGCTGAAGGAACGGTAAGAATCCCGGCACCGCCTTGCGCCAGCGCGCGATACAGATGCGGAAAGCGCAGGTCATAACAGACGGTCATGCCGATCTTCGCAAAGGGCGTTTCGGCAAGTGTGGCCCTGTTGCCGCCCGCGACCGTATTGGATTCGCGATAGCTCTCGCCAGACGGCAGGTTCACGTCGAAAAGGTGAATCTTGTCATACCGCGCTGCGATCTTGCCACGCGGATCGATCAAGAAGGATCTGTTGGCAGTCTTGTCTGCGCTCACTTTTATGGCGAGCGAACCAATCATCAGCCAGATGCCAAGCTCTTCGGCCAGCGCACGAAACACCGGCAATGCCGGGTCGCCATCTTCGCTGAAACTGCGTTCGAGCTTTGCACCGCCATCGGGCGCCATCAGCGTCGTGTTTTCGGGGGTGGCGATGAACTGTGCGCCACGCGCCCTGGCTTCGCGAACGAGTGCACGCGTCGTTGCGATGTTCTCCGCGACGTCATCAGACGAACGCAACTGTATGCAGGCAGCATGAAGCTTGGTCATGCATCAGCCTTGCAGGAGCGGATCGAGTTCGCCGGCGCTCTCAAGCGCCATCAGATCGTCGCAACCGCCAATGTGCTTTTCGCCAATGAAGATTTGCGGGACGGTGCGGCGACCGGAAATGCGCTCCATTTCCGCGCGCAAATCGCTGTCCATGAAGACATCGATTTCTTCGAAAGCGGCACCCTTCTTCTTGAGGAGCGATTTCGCCCGCGCGCAATAGGGACAGATGGGTGTGGTGTAAATCCTGATCGGCGGCATACAGGGTTCCTTTGACTCGAGGCCCTCTCCACGAATTTATATAGGGTCTGTCAGCGGGCGCACAACGCGCGCCAGCGTCACGGCCAGGACCGTCGCGGCTCCTGCACGGCGCAAGGCGCGCGCGCACGCATCCAGTGTTGCGCCAGTTGTCATCACATCGTCCACCAGAAGCACCGTGCGGCCCTTCAATACCGGGCGGTGGCGGGCCTCTACCCGGAATGCGCCCATGACGTTGCGGCGGCGTGCCTTGGCGGAAGTCATTGTTCCCTGACTAGGTGTGGCGCGGCGGCGGCGCAGCAGTTCGGGCACCCATGGTTTGCGGCTTGCCCGTGCCAGTGCCGCGGCCAGAAGCGCGGACTGGTTGTAGCGACGCTGCCAGAGCCGAAGCGGATGCAGCGGCACCGGCACGATCAGGTCACACTCCGTCAGAAGCCCCCGACCGCTGCGCTCGAGCCAGCGCGCGAAAGGCGGCACGAGCTCAAGGCGGTCTGCACGCTTGAAGGCCAGAATGAGCGCCTTGCTCGCCTCCTCGTACCGCATCACCGAGCGCGCACGCGCATAGTGCGGCGGTCGCGCCAGACAGCCGCCGCATACCGTTCCGGGCCCCAGATCCGCCTCGAAAGGCAGGCCACAGCAATCGCAGCACGGTCCATCGAGGAAGGCGATGGTGAGCCAGCATTCAGGGCAAAGATTGCCATTGTCCGCCACCGCGGCGCGGCACTTGAGACAGAGCGGGGGAAACACGACATCGAGCACCCGGCTTCCCAGGCGCGCGAGGTGCGAAGGCAATGGTGTCTGCAACAGCGCCATGGCCCCATTCTATCCGATATGCGATAGGAACGCGCCATGAGCGTGCCGCACATCTTCGACCGCAAGACCTATGCGCTGCACCGCCTGCGCGCGGCGCGGCGCGGGGTCGCCAGTTTTCTGGTTGAAGATGTGGCCGAACATCTGGCCATGCGCATCGGCACGGTGAACCGTCGCTTCCAGAATGCCCTTGATCTGTCATCGCGGGACGAGTCCTTCCTGCATTTGAAACCTTCTGCCGAGAACTGGACACGCAGTTTTGCCTGGAGCGCCGACGAGGAAGCCCTGCCCTTCGCGCCCGGGAGTTTCGATCTCGTTGTGAGTGTTCTGGCGTTGCATGCCGTGAATGATCTGCCCGGCGCGCTGGTGCAGATCCGTCAATGCCTGAAACCGGACGGACTGTTTATCGCGGCGCTATTCGGTGGCGAGACGCTGAGTGAATTGAGGCAGGCCTTTGCGGCGGGGGAATTGGATGCCAGCGGCGGGATCAGCCCGCGCGTGGCGCCCTTTGCCGATGTGCGCGATCTGGGCGGGCTTTTGCAGCGCGCGGGATTCGCCTTGCCCGTCGCGGACGTGGAACGGACCTTGGTGCGCTATCGAAAATTCGACGGACTGGTTGCGGACTTGCGCGCACTTGGCGAAACCAATGCGCTGCACGAACGCCTGAAAAAGCCGCTGTCGCGCAACGTGCTCGCGGCCACACTGGCACGCTATGCCAGCGAACACGCCGAAGCAGACGGTCGACTGCGTGCAACGTTTGAAGTTATCTATCTCACGGGATGGTCGCCGCACGAGAGCCAGCAGAAACCCTTGCGTCCCGGGGCCGCGAAGATGCGCCTTGCCGATGCTTTGGGAACGCAGGAATTGCCTGCCGGCGAAAAGGCTGACCCGACGCGGCGCTAGAACAGGCCGGGAAGCTGATCGAACAACGATTTCACGTTGGTGCCGAGCAGATTCACCACCGCGAGAATGACGACGGAAATCCCACCGGCGACCATTGCATATTCGATAGCGGTGGCGCCCTGCGCATCGCGCAGCAATGCGCTCAAAGCAAATCGACGAGCATGGGGATCAGCGGCAAATCCGCTGGCGGCATCGGATAGTCGCGCAAGGCGTTGGGTCGCACCCATTTCAGCGCCTGATGCTCCCGGGCCGTAACCGTTCCATCCCAACGCCGGCACACGTAGAGCGGCATCAGCAAGTGAAAGTCCGCGTAGCTGTGCGAGGCAAAGCTGAAAGGCGCCAGACAGGCTTCCTTCACGGTGATGCAAAGCTCTTCCGCCAGTTCGCGGATCAGAGTCTGTTCGGGCGTTTCGCCCGGTTCCACCTTGCCGCCCGGAAATTCCCATAACCCCGCCATGCTCTTGCCTTCGGGGCGTTGTGCAATCAGCACGCGCCCATCGGCATCTATCAGTGCGCAGGCCACAACGAGAACGATGCGCTTTTCGCTCATGACCAGCGACAATCCTGACAGATGTGCGTTAAGGGCCGCTTAAGAATTGTCTTCAGCTTCGGTAAGAGCCGTTGATGTCGATGTAACCGTGGGTGAGATCGCAAGTCCATATACGGGCGGAACCTTTGCCGATCCCGATATCCACGGTGATTTCAACGTCCTGACCGGAGACGGCTCTGGTCGCGGCGGCTTCGTCATATTTCGCTGCGCGCTGTCCCTTCTCGGCAACCACCTGTTTGCCGAACGCGATCTTCAGGCGATCGCGGTCCGCCTTCTCGCCGGCCTTGCCCACCGCCATGACGATGCGGCCCCAGTTCGCATCCGCGCCCGCGATTGCGGTTTTTACCAGTGGCGAGTTGGCAATCGACATCGCAATGGTACGGGCAGCGCCGTCGCTCTCCGCGCCGGTAACGTCAATGCGGATCAGCTTTTGCGCGCCTTCGCCATCCCGAACCACTTGCAGAGCAAGATCCTGCAGCAAGGCATTGAGCTTGTGCCTGAAGTCCGTGAGTGTCTTGTCATTGGCCTTCTTGATCGCAGGATGCCTGCCGCCCTTGCCCGTGGCGAACAGAAGCAACGTGTCGGATGTGGATGTATCGCTGTCCACGGTGATGGCGTTGAACGAAGACTTCACGCCTTCGGACAAAAGCTCCTGAAGCACCTTGGCGGGAATATTGGCGTCGGTGAACACGAAGGACAGCATCGTCGCCATGTCGGGCGCAATCATGCCGGAGCCCTTCGCGATACCATTGATGGTGACCTTGTGCCCGTCGATTTCGGCCGAAGCGGTGGCCAGTTTGGGATAGGTATCGGTGGTCATGATGGCTTCGGCGGCGGCCTGCCAGCCGCTAGCATTTCCATGCTCAGCGAGCGTTCCGAGGATCGCGGTGATCTTCTCTGCCGGAAGCGGCTCACCAATGACGCCTGTGGACGCCAGCATGACATCCAGACTGCGACAGCCCACAACAGCGGCGGCAGACTCGGCAACGGCGCGGGCGCCCTCGAAACCGGCCTTGCCGGTGAAGGCGTTGGCATTGCCGCTGTTCACCACCAGCGCCCGGCATTCGCCGTGCTCCAGCGCCATGCGGCACCAGTCGACCGGAGCGGAAGCGGTACGCGATTTGGTGAACACACCCGCGACCTGGGTTCCCGGCGCTATGACCGCCAACAGGACATCCGTGCGGCCCTTGTAACGGACACCGGCCGCGCCTGTGGCGAGGCGGACGCCCGCAAGTGGCGGCAATTTGGCGAACCGCTTGGGTGCCAGCGGCGAGACAGGATGGGCCGCCTTGGCAGGTTCCGAGGCCTTTGCCGCGGCTTTTGGCTTGCTGGCGCGCCCCCGCCCGGGTTTGGACATGACTACCCTCCCTGCGGGCGGTTTCATGACAATTCTGTGCCCCGCGCGGCTCGCGCATTACGGCCAAAATGCCTGAATTGACAAGGGGGAAACCCGTTCTTATCTCTCCCCCAGCTATTCCGGGGCGGATACCGCCGCCGGACCCTGCGCGTTTGCCCGGCGCCGCCCATTTCGCGGTCCTGGCCCCGCGGCAATTCCTGGCCCTACCGGCCCCCACGAGGACGTTCATGCTCGGTCTTTCGAATATTGCCCAACGGCTTTTTGGTTCTTCCAACGAGCGCAAGCTCAAGCCGATGTGGAAGATCGTGGCGGAGATCAACGCCCTTGAGCCGGACTTCGTGAAGAAGTCGGACGAGGAACTTCGCGCCATTACCCCGGCGTTCAAGGAACGCCTCGCCAACGGCGAAACACTGGAAGACATCCTGCCCGAAGCATTCGCGACGGTGCGAGAAGCGGCCAAGCGGACACTCGGACAGCGCCATTTCGATGTGCAGCTCATGGGCGGCATCGTCCTTCATCAGGGCTGCATCGCCGAAATGAAGACCGGCGAAGGCAAGACGCTGGTGGCGACCCTTCCGGTTTATCTGAACGCGCTCGCCGGGGAAGGCGTGCATGTGGTGACGGTGAACGACTACCTCGCCCGCCGCGACGCCGAATGGATGGGTCAGGTCTATGGATTCCTCGGCCTTTCGACGGGCTGCATCGTTCACGGGCTCACCGACGATCAGCGCAAACAGGCCTATGCCGCGGACGTGACCTACGGCACGAACAACGAGTTCGGTTTCGACTATCTGCGCGACAACATGAAATACTCCATTGCCACAATGGTTCAGCGCGGGCACAGCTATGCCATCGTGGACGAAGTGGACTCCATTCTCGTCGACGAGGCGCGAACGCCACTCATCATTTCCGGCCCGACCGAAGACCAGACCGAAGTCTATCGCGCCGTGGACACGCTGATACCCTCGCTTGTTGCGGAAGATTTTGAACTCGACGAAAAGCAGCGCCAGGTCACGCTCACGGAAGCCGGCAATGAGCATATGGTGGAATTGCTGCGCACGGCAGGGCTGCTGGAAACCGGCGATCTCTACGACATCGAAAACATCAACATCGTTCACCACGTCAACCAGGCGCTAAAGGCGCACAAGCTGTTCCAGAAGGATCGCGACTATATCGTCAAGGACAGCAAGGTCGTCATCATCGACGAATTCACCGGCCGCATGATGGAAGGCCGGCGCTATTCGGATGGCCTGCATCAGGCGCTGGAGGCAAAAGAAAATGCCGCCGTTCAGCCGGAAAATGTGACGCTCGCCTCGATCACGTTCCAGAACTATTTCCGCCTCTATGACAAACTGGGCGGCATGACCGGTACGGCGCTGACCGAAGCCGCAGAGTTCATGGATATCTACAAGCTCGATGTGATCGAAGTGCCAACCAATGTGCCGGTGGCGCGCATCGATCATGACGATGAAGTCTATCGTACCGTCGATGAAAAGAACGAGGCCATCATAAAGCTGGTCGAGGAATGCCGCCGCAAGGGTCAGCCCATTCTGGTCGGCACGACGTCCATCGAAAAGTCGGAGCAGCTCTCGGCGCTGCTGAAGAAGCGCAAGATCAAGCACAACGTGCTGAATGCGCGATATCACGAGCAGGAAGCCGCGATTGTGGCACAGGCCGGTGTTTCCGGCGCGGTGACAATCGCCACCAACATGGCTGGCCGTGGCACGGACATCCAGCTTGGCGGCAATGCCGACATGCGCATCCGCAACGAGCTGGGCGGACTGATAGACGAGAACGAGATCAAGTCCCGGTCGGCACAAATCAGAGCAGAAGTTGCCGCTGACAAGGAGCGCGCGCTCGCGGCGGGTGGACTTTATGTGATCGGCACCGAGCGGCACGAAAGCCGCCGCATCGACAACCAGCTTCGTGGCCGTTCGGGACGCCAGGGCGACCCCGGTGCCTCCAAATTCTTCCTGAGCCTTCAGGACGACCTGATGCGCATCTTTGGTTCGGAACGGCTGGATTCCATGTTGACGCGGCTTGGCCTCGAAGAAGGCGAAGCCATCGCCCATCCGTGGGTGAACAAGGCCCTTGAAAAGGCGCAGCAGAAGGTCGAGGCGCGTAACTTCGAAATCCGCAAAAACATCCTCAAATACGACAACGTGCTGAACGACCAGCGCAAGGTGATCTTCGAGCAACGCAAGGAGATCATGGGTGCTGACGATGTGAGCGACCAGATCGCGGAATTCCGTGAGGAAGTCGTCGATGAGCTGGTGACGCGCCACATTCCGGAAAGGGCCTATGCCGAACAGTGGGACGCCACGGGGCTGCACGAGGAAATTGAACGCACCTTCGGCATCGATCTGCCTATCGTCGACTGGACGAAGGAAGAAGGCATTGCCGAAGAGGAAGTGCGCGAGCGGATCCTGAAGGCCGTAAATTCCAAGGCCGCCGAACGCGCTGCCAATACCGGCCCCGACACGATGCGGTACATCGAGAAGGCAATCCTGCTGCAGACACTGGATCACGACTGGCGCGAACACATCGTCAATCTCGATCACCTTCGCCAATATGTGGGCCTGCGCGGATATGGCCAGCGTGATCCCCTGAACGAATACAAGAGCGAAGCCTTCACGCTGTTCGAGGCACTCTTGAGCAAGATGCGTACGGATGTGACGCGTCAGCTTATGCAGATCGAATTCCGCGCCGAGGAAGACCAGCTGGCGCTGGAAAATGCGGCTCCACGCGAAATGCACGCGCACCATGTCGACCCGTTCACGGGCGAAGACGAGGCGGGCGATGCGGGCGAAAGTGGCCAACGCGTCGTGCGGCTGGACAATGTTCCGGTGGATTCCAACGACCCGCGCACATGGGGCAAAGTGCAACGCAATGCACCCTGCCCCTGTGGCTCAGGCCGGAAGTTCAAGCATTGTCACGGGGCGCTGGTTTGAAGCGTCAGGCACGAGCCTGACACGGCGCATAGTTGCGGCTTCAGGTCTGGTGGGAACACTCACCAGACCTGCGAGGACCGAATTGCCTCAACGTGGCAGGATATTGCCGCGCTCCTTGTAGACCACGCCGCCCTTCATCACGAACGGTATCTTTTCGAGGATAGCAATGTCGTCGAGTGGATTGCCGTCCACAGCCACGATATCGGCGTAACGGCCCTTCTGGATGCTGCCGATATTAGCGGTATCACCGATGAGGTCGGCAGCGTTCCACGTGGCGGCCTTGATCGCGTCCATCGGCGTCATGCCGGATTCGACCATGAGCTTGAACTCGCCCGCATTTGCACCGTGCGGCGAAAGGCCTTGATCGGTGCCGAAGGCGATTTTCACGCCGGAGACATAGGCGTCGTGGAGGTTCTTGCGCATTTGCGGGACCGTCTCCAACGCCTTCTTTGCGGATGACGGATTGAGTTGTTCGGGATGATCTTTCGCAACGTCATAGACGACCTGCCCGATCAGCATGGTTGGAACGAGATACGTCCCATGCTGTTTCATCAGCTTGTATGACGCCGCATCGCCATAGGTGCCGTGCTCGATGGAATCCACGCCCAGACGAACGGCAGCATTGATCGCTTCCTCACCATGGGCATGGGCCGCCACCTTCATGCCCAGATTGTGCGCAGTCTTGATAACCTCGGCGATTTCATCGTCGGTCATAAGCTGGCGTTTGGGATCGTCGCCAATCGAAAGCACGCCTCCGCTGGGCATGATCTTGATCAGATCGACGCCCTTGCGATGCAATGTGCGCACGACGCGGCGCGCATCGTCCGGACTATCGACGATGTTCTGGTTCCACACGGGATTGGAAAGCTCCGGATCGAGACCATTTTCCGAATCGCCGTGCCCGCCTGTCGGACCAAGCGGAGGACCGGCCACCCACATGCGCGGTCCTTCCACAATCCCTTTCGCAATCGCCTTCTTCAGCGCAATCACAACATCGGCATCGGCACCGACATCGCGCACGCTGGTGAAGCCCCCGAGCAAGGTGTTGCGGGCATAGGTCGTGGACTTCACGGCCGAATCGAAGCGCGTTTCCGTCACCGCTTCGGCCACCGGATTGCCGCCGTCGAACTGGCCGGTGATGTGCACATGGCAATCGATCAATCCGGGCAAAACGGTAGAATGCGAAAGGTCTATGATTTCCGCGCCGTCGGGTGTGACGAATCCAGCCTGCACATCAACGATGCGGTCATCCCTGATGATGATGGAAACATTGCTGCGCGGCGCCTTCGAAACGCCGTCAATCATGGTTCCGGCGTGAATCACCATATCCTTGGCGAGCACCGGGCTGGCCATCAGGCCCAATACCAATGCCAACACGACCGATTGCGCACGCAGGCTCATATTCGCCCCTCCCGGGTGACTCGCCAGAGCGTAAACGCGCCTGAAATGCGCAACAATGGTTCAAATGCCCCATCCCGCCCTTCGGTTAACGGATTGAAGTGCGTCGCCCCCATGGATAATCTTTCATCGAGGGGTAAGGGGACGCCGCCCGTCCGGGCCGGTGCTTTCCGGAACATCTAGGAACGAGGACAAACATGCGATTTGGTACAGCCATTCGCGCAGCGGCGATTTGCACGGCCGCGGTGGCGATTTCCGTTTCCGCAGGCGCGGAAACCGTCAAGGACAAGAAAGAGCGCAAGGAAGCGGAAATTCCGACGTGCTCTCACGTGATCGGCGTGGCCGCGGTGCGCGAGCCCGAGAACAAGTGGTGGGAAGGCCTTCAGCTCGGTTCGCCCGAAGCACTGATCAAGGTCTTCATCCAGAAGTCTCGCTGCTTCCGACTGGTTGATCGCGGCAAGGCCTTTGAATTGATCCAGCAGGAGCGCGCGCTTTCGAGCTCCGGCGATCTGCAGCCAAATTCCAATCTCGGCAAGGGGCAGATGCTGACCGCCGACTACATCATCGTTCCCGATCTGGTTTCCAAGAACAGCAACGCCAGCGGCACCAACATCGGCGGCATTCTGGGTGGCTTCATCGGCGGCGGCGTTGGCGCGCTGGTGAGCAACATCTCCATCAATTCCAAGACGGCGGACGTGGTTCTGTCGGTGGCGAATGTGCGCACCGGTGAAATTGCGCTGACGGCGGAAGGCCACGGCTCCAAGACCGATCTGGGCTTTGGTGCCGGCGGCGCATTCGGCACCTGGGGCGGCTTCGGCGGCGCAGCCGTGTCGAGCTATCAGAACAGCGACATCGGCCAGATCATGGCACTGGCCTATATCGACGCCTATACCAAGCTGGTCGACCAGATGGGCGGCCTGTCCGACACACCCGCGGCCGATGCCGCGGAGCAAGCTGTGTCCATGACAAAGCCGGGGCGCATGTATGAGCACGCCGGCGGCACGGGCAAAGTCGTTCGTTCGCTGTCGGCTGGCATGCTGCTCTATCCCTCCGGCGCCAAGGACGGCGTGTGGTGGGAAGTGAGCGACGAACTCGGCAACAAGGGCTGGGTTTCCTCCATGCTGTTTGAACTGGCGAAGTAACGCTGCGTCAGCTTGTGTTTTTGAAAGGGGGCTTCGGCCCCCTTTCTTTTTATGCGCGCAACACGGCAATCTTCATCGCATCATCATATCCGGAGACGCCAATGCCGACGCCGTTCAAGATTTCCGTTCCACAAGCAACCCTCGATGCCATACGCGCCAAGGTGCGCGCTTATGAGTGGCACGAAATGCCTGTCGGAGAGGGATTGGAAGGAACGTGGGCCTACGGCGCCAACCTCGATTACATGAAGCGGCTCTGCGCCTATTGGGCCGATGGTTATGATTGGCGCAACTGGGAAGCCGCGCTGAACGCCTTCTCGCAATTCACCGCAAAGGTGGAAGACATCGACATCCACTTCATACGGGAAAACGGATCAGGTAAGGCGCCTACCCCGCTGATCCTTAGCCACGGCTGGCCGGGATCGGTGTTCGAATTCCTGCACATCATCGACATGCTCGCGCATCCGGAAAGACACGGCGGCGATGCAAATGATGCCTTCACCGTGATCGTGCCATCCCTGCCCGGCTACGGCTTTTCCGGCAAACCGAAACGGCCCATCGGCCCGCGTTCAACAGCGCGCCTCTTCGATGGACTTATGAGCGGCGTTCTGGGGTTCAAGGATTACATCGCCCAAGGAGGCGATTGGGGCAGCGCAATCTCCGGCTGGATGGGCTACGACGCGCCCAACTGCAAGGCCGTGCATTTGAACATGTTCGGATGGCGTTCGCCGGGCGTCGGTCCGGAAAACGACGCCGAAATGGAATATGCAACACGCGCCGCGCAACTGTTCGAGTTCGAAGGCGCGTATTTCCGGGAGCAGACGACCAAGCCGCAAACGCTCTCTTACGCGATGATGGACTCGCCGGTTGGGGCATGCGCGTGGATTGTGGAGAAATTCCACGGGTGGTCTGACACGCGCAAGGGATTCGAAAACGTCTATTCGATGGATCAACTTCTGACGAATGTGATGATCTATCTGGTTACGCGCACGTTCAACACCGCAACCTGGATGTATCGCGGTCTTGCGGAGGACTTTGGCGGCGCGCCCGTTCCGCCCAAGGCGCGTATTGAAAAACCATGCGGTATCGCGGCTTTTCCCGTGGATTTGATCCCCTTCCCGCCCCGTTCGATGGTGGAGCGGCACGTGAACGTGGTGCACTGGAGCGATTTCGCCGAAGGCGGTCATTTCGCGGCGCTGGAACGGCCCGATGATCTGGTGAACGACATCCGCGCATTTGCGCGAAAGCTCTAACGCGCAATCGCTCTTCGTTGAATCGCAATTGCGCTTTCGTTCTTTGATTTGACGCGCGATTTGCCGGAAAACCGCTTCACACTTTTCCGATCGCGCTCTAGATTCCCAGATTGCGGCCCATCGCGAGATATTTTTCGCGGCGCTGGCGGCGCAGTTCTTCCGGCGAGAGATGACGCATGTCGTTCAGGGCGCGGGCGATGGTATCGCCTACGCTCTGAATGGCGTCTTCCGGTTTTCTGTGCGCGCCACCTTCCGGCTCGCGGATCACATCATCGATCACCTTGAGTTCCAGCAAATCCTGCGCGGTGATGCGCATGGCGGCGGCGGCATCCTGTGCCTTGTCGGAACTTCGCCAAAGAATAGAGGCACAGCCTTCGGGCGAAATCACCGCATAGATGGAATGCTCAAGCATATAGACGCGGTTTGCGACTGCGATGCCAAGCGCGCCGCCAGACATGCCCTCGCCGATGATGACCGAAACAAACGGCGTGCCGAGGCGAAGGCTTGCCTGCGTTGAGCGCGCAATCGCTTCCGCCTGCCCGCGCTCCTCGGCGCCAACGCCGGGATAAGCGCCTTGCGTATCGGCCAGCGCGATAACTGGAAGCCCGAAGCGATCCGCCATCTCGAACAAACGCTGTGACTTGCGATAGCCTTCCGGCATCGCCATGCCGAAATTGTGCTTCAGGCGAGACTTTGTATCGTTGCCTTTTTCATGGCCCATCACGGCGACGGGGCGCCCCCGGAAACGGCCAAGGCCAGCGACAATGGCGCGGTCCTCGCCGAACACCCGATCACCTGCGAGCGGCGTGAAATCCTCGATCAGGCCTTCGACATAATCCTTGAAGTGGGGACGCGCGGGGTGGCGGGCCACCAGTGCCTTCTGCCAGGGCGAGAGCTTGGCATAGGTATCGTGGATGAGCGTGCTCGCCTTGGTTTGCAGACGCGCAACATCATCCGCGATGTCCATCGACGGATCCTGTGCCGCCAGCTGACGCAGCTCGACGATCTTGCCTTCAAGCTCGGCAATGGGACGTTCGAAATCCAGATAGGCGTGCATCGCGGACGTTCGGCTCCACCGGGGCTGAGGGGACGGGCTGCCAAGCCCTTGGCCCAGCCAAGGAATCCCCAAAAAGGGGCCGGAAAGTGGCAAGGGGGGCGGCCCAAGTCAACAACGGACGGGGTTTATGATTTTTTTGAATTCAACCCCCCGAATTCCCGACAAGTATCTGATCTAAAATAATATTCCGTGCCAGACGTTTTCAACACGCCCTTCCGGCGGGGACCGGGATCCGGGAGCGGTCTGCCGAAAACCACGCGGAAGCTGCCCGTCGCACCGGTTCCCCGGTCACAAACCGGCGGGCTGGCGCGTCTTCACTCCCGAACGGAGGACGACGCATGGGCATTCGCGTGGCACTGGCCCTTCTGGGGGCGTTTCATATTCTGGGCGGGATGGTGATGATTGTCTCGCCAGACACCTGGTATGTGACTGCGCCAGGCGTGACGATGACCGGCCCTTACAATTTCCACTTCATCGTGGATATCGGGCTGATCTTCGTGGCAAGCGGTGCAGGCATGATGCTGTCGCTAAGAAACGGCATGGCTGCCTTTGTTCTGGCCGGCGCGATCTGGCCAGCGCTGCACGCACTGTTTCACATGCTGCTGTGGACACATCACGGTTTGCCGATGGACGCGAGAATCGCGTTTGCTGAAACCGTTCTCGTTGCTGGCGTTGGGCTTGCGGGCCTTGCGCTCGCCTGGGTCCACGTCAAACGCAACGGAGCGATCTGATGCTCAAATATATTCTGCATCGGCGCATTGCCGCGATGGAGCGGCAATACGGCTATGACGCCACCTACCTGCATTACCTGTGCGATGTCTCGCCCGTCGCAGCCTATCGCTTCGTAAAAGCCCAGACATCGGCGCGCTGGCGTGGCAACGCACCGCGCACCGCCTGGCATGCGGCTTCGATCGGCGGGGCACTGGTAGAGGATTGCGGGCCCTGCGTGCAGATCGCCACCGATATCGCGGTGGGGGATGGCGTCAAGGGTGACATCATTGGGGCGCTGCTCTCGGGAGGTCCCACCGATGCCGACGCGCAATTGGGGTTCGACTATGGCCGCGCCCTTCTTCAGGCGACGGACAAGCTCGATAGCCTGCGTGAACAGGTGGAAAATCGCTGGGGCAAACGCGGGCTGGTCGCGCTATCCTTCATGGCGATGTACTCACGGAATTATCCGGTGCTGAAACGCGCGCTCGGCCATGCCAAAACCTGCCAGAAGGTGCGGATCGGCCAGACCGATATTGCCGTGGCGCAGTCCCTGAAAGCGGCATGAGCAACGCTATCGGCTTATTCGCACAGCACCGCGCACATCTGCTCAGCATCGCCTATCGCATGCTGGGTGAGATGGCGGCGGCAGAAGACGTCGTGCAGGAAGCCTGGTTGCGCTGGCAAAACGCAGATGCTGACGCAATACGTGACCCGCGCGCATGGCTTTCCACAGCCACGGTGAGGCTCTCGCTCGATGCCCTTCGCCGCGCCAGAGCCCGGCGCGAGACTTATGTGGGGCCCTGGTTGCCCGAGCCGCTTCTGCCCGACGACCTGCGCGCGATGGCGGCAGATTCGCCCGCGGACCATGCCGAACTTGCGTCCGACCTGTCGCTTGCGCTTTTGCACGTGCTGGAACGGCTTTCGCCTGAAGAGCGCGCAGCATTGATCCTGCACGATGCGTTCGATTGCGAATATGCCGAAATCGCGGGAACACTGGGCAAATCGGAGGCAGCCTGCCGCAAGCTGGTGTCGCGGGCGCGCGAACGCGTGAAGCGTGATCGCCCACGCTATTCGATTTCGCCGGATCAACACCGCGCCATGCTGGAGAAATTCGCGGCCGCGACACTGGAAGCCGACGCAGAGAAACTTGCCGCGTTGTTTGCGCCAGAAGTGATCGTTTACACCGATGGCGGCGGGCGTGTGCTGGCGGCGCTCAACCCGATCTATGGGCCGGACAAGAGCGCCCGCTTCATCGCGGGGCTCTCCCGAAAATTCTATTCCGTCAACCCGACCATTCCGGTGCTTGCCGAACTCAGCGGCAGGCCCGCCATCGCGCTAACGCTGGACGGCGCGCTGCATTCTACGCTGTCCATCGAAACCGATGGCGAGAAGATCACCGCCGTCTACGTGATGCGCAATCCGGAAAAACTGCAGCGAATGGAGCGCGCACGCGCGCCCCATCCCCCGCACTGATGCATCACTGACCGGCGTCGCAGCCCCACACGCGCACCATGCACTGGCTGCCACCATGCGCCGCGCACTGGTTCATCGCTATCGATTGCGCATCCTGTTTGGTTGCGGCCTTGCCCCAGCCATAGACCGTGCTGCCATAGGCTTGATCCGCCGCATAGGCCGCGCACTGATTGGCAAAGCGCATAACGATCGTGCAATCGTCGCCGCACTCGTTCAGCGCGCGATCGTCGGCATCGTCCTGCGTGGAATAATTGTAGGAATAGCCATAGGCATTCCCTTTGTTGCTGTCGATGGCCAAGGCACCGCGCGCATAGAGCGTGGCTGGCATCGAGACAAGCGCCGCGGCCACGACCGCGACCGAAATCAACTTCCGCATGTATTCCCCCATGGTCCGGCGGCGCGGGTTGAACGATTCCAACCGCGCGCGGCCGCGCTGATTTCGTTACAGCCCCTAACCGAAGTCAACTGCGACGCTGCAAAATGATCAGGCCTTGGACTTTTCGCGGATCATCGCCATCTGCTGCACGATGACCTGCGCCTGACGGATCGAGGCTGCGTCGATCAGGACACCATTGAGCGCAACCGCGCCGAGACCCTTCTCCTGCGCATCCTTCATCGCGGCGAGGATCGCCTCCGCACGTTCGAATTCCTTTTGCGGGGGCGTGTAGATCTCATTGGCGAGCGCAACCTGACTGGGATGGATCGCCCATTTGCCTTCGCAACCGAGGATGGCCGTGCGCATCGCCTGCACGCGGAACCCGTCCGGATCGGAATAGTCGCCGAAGGGCCCATCGATCGGAACGATGCCGTGCGCGCGGGCGGCCTGACACATGCGGAAAAGCGGATAGTGCCACAGATCGTTCCAGTGACGCTCGCGGGCGGCATCGGGATGCTTGTCGGTGAGCATCACATAGTCCGCATTGCCGCCGCCAATATTGGTGGTGCGCATGCCCTGGCTCGCCGCATAGTCGGCGGAGCCGAAGTGCAGGCTTTCGAGGCGCTTCGAGGCGGTGCAGATATCATCGATGTTGGTAAGGCCGAGCGTGGTCTCGATAATGACTTCGAGACCGATCTTCTTCTTGCGGCCCACGTGCGATGAGGCCTGCGTGATCAGCATGTCGATGGCATAGACATCTGCACCGGTTCCCACCTTCGGGATCATGATGGAATCGAGGCGTTCGCCACCTTTCTCCACCAGCGCCAGCACATCACGGTAACAGAAATTGGTGTCGAGCCCGTTGATGCGCACAGTGACGATCTTGTCGCCCCAATTCACATCGTTCAGCGCCGCCACGATATTGTCGCGGGCCTGATCCTTATCGGCGGGCGCGACGGCATCTTCAAGATCCATGCAGATCACGTCGGCGGGACCGGCGGCGGCCTTCTCGAACAGCGCGGGGCGCGAGCCCGGGACGAAGAGCTTGGAACGATAGAGGCGCGGCGGCGTGCGGCGTTCGATGGCGGTGAAGGACACGTGAGAGGACTCCAATATTAAACTTGAGCAGCACCCTACAATGACCTCTCCACAAAGGGGAGGTGATGATCAGCGTTTGCGCGTTTTCGATAGCGGGTGCGACGACGCGACCACGGTTTGCAGCCTTTCCCGCGCTACGTGGGTGTAGATTTGCGTGGTGGCGATATCGGCATGGCCAAGCAGCGTTTGCACGGCACGCAAATCCGCCCCGCCCTCCACCAGATGCGTAGCGAAGGCATGGCGCAGCACATGGGGCGAGAGCCTGGCCGGATCAATGCCCGCCTTCACCGCCAAATCTTTCAGCAGCTGGTGGCAGCGGCGGCGGGTGAGATGCCCCTCCTCGCCGCGTGAGGGAAAAAGATAGCGGCTCTCCTTTTCGCCAGCCGGGATGAATTCGGCACGGCGGTCCAGATAATCCGAAATCGCGCGCTGCGCAGAATCGTTCAGGGGAGCCAACCGCTCCTTGCCGCCCTTGCCGCGCACGCGGATGAAACCATCCCGGCTCCGGGCCGACACCAGCGGCAACGACACCAACTCGCTGACGCGCAAGCCGCTCGCGTAGAGCAATTCGACAATGGCCGCCAGACGCAGACTTTCGGCAGTGACTGTGCCTGGCATGCGTGCGGCATTGACGAGGCGCAGCACGTCATCTTGCGAGAGGATTTTTGGCAGCGGGCGCGACCGGGTGGGCGCTTCGACGGCAGAGGTGGGATCGTCTTTGCGTTTGCCTTCACCATAGAGAAACGCAAAGAACTGCCGCAGCGCAGAGAGTTTGCGCGCTTGCGAGGATGCTGCCGCACCGCTGGCCGACAACGCTGCGAGATAAGCCTTCACCACATCGCGCGAACAGGACTTGAGCGTTGCGTTCTTCTTTGCGGTGTGCGCGGCGAAGTCCACAAGGTCGCGGCGATAGGCGGCCAGCGTGTTGAAGCTGGCGCCGCGCTCGGCGCTCATCATGTCGAGAAAGGTCTCGATCAGTGTTGCGTCGGCGCTGGCGGCACGTTTGACCATTGGGGAGCGCGATAGAGCAGAATCGCGTCGCGTGCAAAGGCATCCGCGCTACCGGCCGGCCCGATATCCTTGAGAAGCTGGACAAGCTGGAGTGTCACGTCGGGCGCAAGATCGCCCGGTCCCCGGGAGCCAATCGCGACCAGCATCGTCAGCAAGGCTTCGCCACGGCGGCTGCCGGAATGGCGCGCCTGCGCAATACGATCCATCAGCACGGGCGCGGGCCGCCGTCCCGGCCAGGCCGTGGCCGCAAGGGAATTGAGGCTTTCATCAGCTCGCTTCGGCAATGCCATGCCCATGGCGCGCGTGAGCCCAAGAAGAAGCGCGGCGTGGCCTCCCTCGGGGTTTGCCGGATCGGCCAGCGTGGGCAATCGCGCCAACGCATCATCCGGCGGGGCGATACCCGACGCCAGCGCACTGGCCACAGCGAGGATAGGATCCTTGCCATCCGAGGCAGGCAGCGGCGGCGGCCTGGAGTCCTTGATCGCCGCACCGACACCGAGGCGGGCCAGCATCACCGCATCCACCGGGATACCTGCCCGCGTCATCAGGAACAGGTGCAGCGCAGTGAGATTGTCGATGGGATCAGGAATGTCCTTGGTGCCATTGCGCACATCGTCGAACAGGATGTCGAACACCCCATCGCTCAGATCCTGTGCGGACATCACGGTGCGGGTGAGATCGTACATGTCGGAATCGCCAGCGGCCCAATAGCAATAGGCGCGAAGCTCGATCCAGAACGGTTCGGCGCTGGAAAGCCGCAGAGCGGTGGCGTCGCCGCACGCGGCTTCGCCATGGCCAGCGATGAGGATGGCGTCGGCCTGCGCGCGGGCAAAACCGGCGTCGTCCGCAATGCGCGCATTCGCGGCAATGATGGCCGCCTCCTCCACCATGCCGCCTTCAAGCATCTTCTTCAGGCGCGCGGTCAGGAACGCCTTGTCGGATGGGCCCGATGGCGCTTCGGCGCGGGTGAGCAGCAGACGGCGCGCCAGATCACGCAGCGATGGCGCGGGCGAACGCAGGGGAAGCTTTTCCAGAAGCCCGATCACATCGGCGCGGCTGGAACCGCTCCACAGCGTTTCGCCAAGCCCGCCATTGCTCTCGTCGAGGAGGCCGGCCGGACCACCTTCGGAGCGGCCAAGCGCCCCAACCTGGACCGTACTGCTCTGCTGCATACCCGGCTGGAATTCGCGCACCACCGCAGCGGGCGCTTCCGGTTCGGCGGGCTGCTGAACCGGCGCGGCTTCCAGCGCCTGCGGTGGCGCCGTGGCGATAGGCGTGTCTGTCTGGGCCCAGGCAGGCAGCGCCAGAACCATGAACGACAGAAACGCCGCCGCAGGCCCGTTAGTGCGGGAAGCGATCATCCGGCAGAACCTGCTCGAAACTCCGCTGCGCGGGCGGACGCGTGCTGCCGTAATAGCCCGCGACGGCGGCGCCGATCAGCAAAACGCCCACGAGGATCAGCCCAATCCGTGCAACCATGCTCTTTTCACCCATCGTGGTTCCGGCGTCCGTTTCCCCCGCTGCCTGTTTTGGCGGAAAGGGGTGCGCCCGTGCAAGTGCTTGGCAGAATGGCACAGTTTCCTATAAGCGGAGTGAATGAGCGGCCTGACGCGCACAATCGCACTGGTTGGGATGATGGGCGCCGGGAAAAGCTCGGTGGGCAAGCGGCTGGCCGCCGCGCTAAACGTGCCTTTTTGCGATGCCGACGCCGAAATCGAGAAGGCAGCAGGCTGCACCATCAACGAAATTTTTTCGCGCTTCGGCGAACCGGCGTTCCGCGACGGCGAGCGCAAGGTGATCACGCGCCTGTTGTCGGAACCGCCGCATGTGCTGGCGACCGGCGGTGGGGCCTTCATCGATCCTGAACTGCGCCGGCACATCAAGGCCGATGCCTTCTCGGTATGGATCAGCGTACCGCTCGACGTGTTGTGGGAGCGGGTGAAGCGCCGCGACACCCGGCCGCTTCTGAAACGCGACAATCCGCGCGAGGTACTGGCCGAACTTCTGGCGGAGCGTGAACCCATCTATGCGGAAGCCGACATGAAAATCGAAAGCCGCGAAGGGCCGCACAGTGCGGCCGTGAAACGCATCGTGGATGCGCTTGCCGAACGGGGACTGCTGACGTGAGCGAAATCGTCACCGTGGGACTTGGCGCGCGCAGCTACGACATCCATGTCGGCGCGGGCGCAATCGCGCATGCAGGTGCGCTGCTCAAGCCGCTTGCACGCGGCACGCTGCCCGTGGTGACGGATGAGAATGTCGCAAAGCTGCATCTGGACGCCTTCGTCGCATCGCTTCACGCGCAGGGCATCCAGACCGCGCCCATCGTGATGGCTGCTGGCGAAGCGACGAAGAGTTTCGCCGGCCTGGAACGGCTGTCGTCCGCGCTGCTGAAGAGCGGCGTCGATCGTGGCGGGCTGATCGTGGCGCTGGGCGGCGGGGTGATCGGCGATTTGACGGGATTTGCCGCGGCAGTGCTCAAGCGCGGCATCGACTTTGCGCAGGTTCCCACCACGCTGCTTTCGCAAGTGGATTCCTCCGTCGGTGGCAAGACTGCGATCAACACGGTCGAGGGCAAAAACCTTGTTGGCGTGTTTCATCAGCCGCGCATCGTCATTGCCGATACGGCGATCCTGAAAACGCTGCCGCGCCGCGAAATGCTGGCGGGATATGCCGAGGTGCTGAAGTACGGAGCGCTGGGTGATGCGGCCTTTTTCGCATGGCTGGAAGCGAACGGCGCGAAGGTGCTGGCGCATGAGGACAATGCCCTAATCCATGCCGTCGCACATTCCTGTCGCATGAAAGCTGCCATCGTCGAACGCGACGAGCGTGAAAAAGGCGAACGGGCGCTCCTCAATCTCGGTCACACCTTTGGACACGCGCTTGAGGCCGCAACGGGCTTTTCCGACCGGCTGCTGCACGGCGAAGGCGTCGCCATCGGCATGGTTCTGGCGTTCCGGTATTCCGCATCGCTCGGTCTTTGCACGGCTGACGACGCGGCACGCGTGGAAAGACTGGTGCGCGCCAGCGGGCTGCCAGCCAGCATTGGCGACATTCCCGGCGTACGGCCCGGAACCGACGAACTGATGACGCACATGGCGCACGACAAGAAGGTCAAGGACGGCAAGCTGGTTTTCATTCTGGCGCGCAGCGTGGGACAATCCTTCGTTGCCGAGGATGTGGATGCGGCGCGCGTTCGCGCCTTCCTCGCGGATACGCCCTGACGAATTGGACCCATGAGCCAGACATTCTACAATCTGCTTCTCGCGTTCCTGCTGCTGGCCGCCAACGGCTTCTATGTAGCGGCGGAATTCGCACTGGTGCGGAGCAAGAATTTCCGCATCGATGCACTGGCAGAGGAAGACAAATTCGGCGCGCGCCTCGCCCAGCGCATGATGCGCGATATGGAGCCCTATCTCGCCTGCTGCCAGCTTGGCATCACTATGGCATCGCTGGGCCTGGGCTGGATCGGCGAGCCTACGGTTGCTGCAATTCTGGAGCCGTTGCTGAAGCCGCTCGGCATGCCGGACTCGGCGGTGGAGTTTCTCGCCTTTCTGGTTGGTTTCATCACCTTCTCATCATTGCATATCGTGCTCGGCGAACAGGTTCCCAAGACGCTGGCCATCCGCCAGCCGGAACCGGTGTCGCAATGGATTGCCTATCCGCTGCATGCGTCCTTCATCCTGTTCTATCCGCTGAACTGGCTGCTCGACACCGCGGCGCATTCGGTGCTGCGGCTTCTGGGCGTGAAAGAGGCAGCGCATCAGGACATCCTGACCCACTCCGAACTTCAGGGCCTGGTGGAGGTCTCGGCGGAACACGGAAATCTGCCGGAGACGCAGGCCGAATACATACACAACGTATTCAAATTCGGTCATCTGGAAGTGGCCGATGTGATGGTTCACCGCAAAAACGTCGTCTCGGTGGATGGCGGGCTTGAAACGCGCGCGCTGTTCGATGCGTTGCTGGCCGCGCAGCACAGCCGCATTCCGGTTTGGCGCGACGATCCAGACAACATCGTGGGCGTTCTCTACATGCGTGAAGTGTTGCGCGAGTTCGTGCGGCGTGGCGCAACGCTCGATGGTTTCGACATCAACGCGCTGCTGGCGCAGCCCTGGTTCGTACCCGACTCCACAACACTGGAAGAACAGCTGGCCGCATTTCGCGAGAAACGCGCCCATTTCGCTCTCGTGGTGGATGAATACGGCTCACTGCAGGGCATCGTGACGCTGGAGGACATTCTTACCGAGATTATCGGCGACCTGCCGGACGAAAACACTGCCGTAAAAACGGGCGTCCGCAAACAGCCGGACGGCTCCTTTGTGGTGGACGGCACGATACCGGTACGCGATCTCAATCGTGTCTATGACTGGAACCTGCCGGAAGACGAAGCCACAACCATCGCCGGACTGGTCATCCATGAGGCGCGCACAATCCCCGACAAGGGCCAGCGCTTCACCTTCTATGGGTTCAAGTTTGAAATCCTGCGCCGACAGCGCAACCAGGTGACGGCGCTGCGGATAACCCCACCCGTGAAAGAAACGCCGCCCGCGCCGCAGGATTAACCGCGCGCCGCTTCTTCGGGCGAAAGCGTGGTCAGTGCCAGCGCGTGAATGGGATTGTTCATTTCGCTGGCCAGTGCAGCGTAGACCCGGCGCTGACGTTCAACACGGTTAAGGCCCGCAAAAACCGGAGACACGATACGCACACGAAAATGCGTCTGGCCTTCGGGGCGGGAACCGGAATGGCCGGCATGCCTGCCACTTTCGTCTTCGATTTCCAGAAGCTGTGGCGAAAGCGCGACGGTGAGCTTTTCGCGGATGGTTTCGGCAACGCGCATATCCATCTTTCGGATGCGCACCCACCCAAAGTCAAGCAATTCGTTTTCTTGTTTTTTCGCAAAGCGATCCCATAATTCCCCTATGTCGCAACCGCGCGCGCCCCGCTTCAAGAAAGACATTCGCATCAAGCCGGATTCGGTTCCGCGCGCCGTAAGCGCGCGCGCCTGCGCCCGCCCCGAATGTCCGAACGAAGGCAGCCATCGTGTTCCCAAAAGCCGGGAGCGGCTTGATGAGCATCTCTGGCTCTGTCTGGAACATGCCCGCGCTCACAACGAGACGTGGGACTATTTCAGCGGGATGAACGAAACCCAGATCGAAGCCTTTCGCATCGAAGCCATCACCGGCCATCGGCCGACCTGGCCCATGGGCAAACGCTCGGCAGGCATGCGCAGCGGTCAAAGGGCGCATGATGTAGACGACCGCCATGGCGTGTTTGGTGACGTAGCGGAACACCCTGACGCAGCGCCACGCCAGCGCTTTCTCACAAAGCCGCAAAAGATGGCGCTCGATGTGCTTGGTCTTGAACCGAGCGCGACCTTGCAGGAGATCAAGGCGCGGTATAAGGAACTTGTGAAGCGGTTTCATCCCGACGCAAACGGCGGCGATCGGGGCGCCGAGGAGCGTCTTAAGCGGGTTATTCAGGCCTACGGGGTTTTGCGGGCCTCCGGTCTAACCTAAAAGAGGGCCTCCCTGCCGCCCTCCCCTTAAGCGGCGGTCACATCCGCCCTTTATCAAGAGCCGGAACAACAAACATGACATCTGTACCCGAGGGTCTCGATCCCGCGTCCGTGCCCGATACGACCGTCGATGCGAAAGCAGCGTTCGGATTCGAAACGTCGATGACCATTCCGGCGTTTT
>WGMH01000005.1 GCA_016125165.1 Alphaproteobacteria bacterium | reverse complement strand
CCGCCACGCACTCCATATGACCAATTGAAATTGCTGATACATTCCGCATTTCCGTGCCGGAAGGCCCATCGGCCGCCCGATGGCCGGGATGTCGACTCCATCAGCCGCGCGTGCAAGCCTCTGCAACATCTGCAGATCGCTCATCTGCGAATGAAGGGGGGCCTCCCATGCCTGGAAGAAATACTGTGGCCTGTGCCGTTGTGTCGGCACTCTTTGCCGTTTCCACGGCAATCGGCAGCACGGCATTCGGTCAGTACGCCGGCAAGGTTGATAGCCCCGCCGTTGCCAAGGATTACGCCGGGAAGCCAGGTACGCCGGACAAGCCAGGCGTGCCAAAGAATCCGGGCATGCCGGAAAAGCCGGTTGTGCCTGCAAAGACTGATAGCCCGAAGGCGACCCCGTTCCCCGGAACGCAGAATCCGATTCCGCAATACGGCAAGGTGGATTCCCCCGTTGCCAAAGTCTCTACCGTGAAATCGGTCATACCCGAAAGAAGCGAAAGCCCAAGGGCGCTTCCGATCCCGGGGACGCAAGTCACGATAAAAGACCAGATGACCGGCATCGAAACCAAAGCTTCCGTCCGTTCAGACGGCACAATTCCGCTTCCGTATGTGGACGGCCACGCCAAGAGATCGGAAATCTTCGTCTGGACTGACGGCCATGCGCATGCGCGCAGCTATCAGATCAGCATTCCGACGGCAGCGCTGACGCGCGCGCTCGGTGTGTCGGGAACCTCGCCAGGGACGCCGGTAAAGCAGGAGACCCTGATCGAATTTTGGTTCGTCATGTGCATGATCGGACCCTGCTGGCCATTTGAGTCTTTTGAATCGACGGTCGCCACCCCACTCAATCCGGCCAATCCGGTCACAACCCTGAATTTCACGATGCCGGCCAAATGCCCCTGGGGCGCAAAGGAATGTTCTGCACCCCACGACTACGCTCTGTGGGTGGTCGCGCAGCCTTCGAGCCGCAGCCAGGACAAGAGCAGAGCGCGTGCGCCGAAGGGACATTGGATCTGCGAAAGAAATCCGGCAAGTTCGCAAACCTGCACGCCAGTCTTTCACCCGAATGGCAACTGAATTCCGCAGACAGCACGCTTAGTTCCGAAACGGCGGCGATAACGCGCACATGGCTTCCCGCCAGCGCGCATGTTGCCGGATGCACAGCTACCGCGGCGCTGAGGCGAGCCACGCCTTTGTGGCGGTACACGTATTCAGCGCCCGCTTGTAGGCATCGCGGCCTGTGGTGCGTTCCCAATACGCTTTTTCCGCTTCGCCGAGCGTGAAGCCACCTGCGCGCTGCGCAAAGGTGAGCGCGTAGGTCACCGAGATATCGGCGGCGGTGAACGCTTCACCCGCCATGCAGGGCGCACGTTCGAGCTGGCGTGTCACCAGTTTAAGTCTGCTCCTGAACACTTCGACAGCTTCGCGCGCTGTCCAGTTGTCGCGCTCGGTCTCAGGGGCGAGATTGCGAGTGATGACAGAGAAATACATCGCGCCCGCAAGTCCCGCTTCGCCCAGATGCAGGAATTGCTGATACATGGCGAAGGCGGGATCATCCGGCGTGGGCGCAAGCGGCGTTTCGGATTTCGACTGGTGGCCATAGCGTGCGATCAGATATTCCATGATCGCAATCGACTCCACCATAGTGACATCGCCGTCCCGCAACGCCGGGATGAAGCCGGACGGATTGATGGCGAGAAATTCCGGATCGTTCTCGACACCGGCAATCAGATCCACCGGCCGCAGGCGATAGGGCAGCCCCATCTCCTCCAGCAACCAGACGACGCGAAATCCCCTGCCCTCGCCGAAAACGGTGATCATTCCGCGCAATCTCCCGCTGGCAATGAAAAGCGTTTTTGTGTCCGCATTATTGCTGTGCCTCCGCCGCGCGCACCTGCGCACGGACTTCTCCGGCGCGCTGATCGCGCGGAATTTCAAACACCACGCGCCGGATTGTACCGGGATAGGCAAACGGCTCGTGATAATCGCTGTTCACCGGGGAGAGACTGCGGCCCAGGTCCATGCCGGTGGAAGAGATCAGGAACAGCATTCTGGGAATGACGCCTTCGGCCACCACCGCGCCATCCACCGACAACACGGCATCGCCTCCGCCATCGCCACGGCGCGTCACACGCACCTCGATCGCGTGATCGCCCGCCGAAAGCGGGGCCTTGCCCGCAATCAGCATGTGATCGTGGAAGCTGTTGTAGTCGAAATGCGGCACACCGTTGCGGATATAGAGCACGAAGCCGCTGTTGATGCTGCCGCGCGCGATCAATGCGCCATCGCCGCCTTTTGCCGGATGCGATATCTCCGCCGTCATGGTCCACCCGCGCGCAACCGGCGGGCAGGTGTCGGCGATGATATGCGATACGGGTGGATAGTAGACGAAGCGTGCGCGCGACGTGGGCATGCCGGGGCGGCGCGATGCGGCGAACAGCGCAATGCCGTTGCGGTCATCCAGAGGGAGCGCGCCGCTTTTTTCCGCTTCGGACCACCACAGATCGACAAGCGCCTTCACCTTTTCGGGATGGGCGCTCGCAAGATCGTTCGATTCCGAGAAATCCTGATCGAGGTGATAAAGCTCCCACTGGTCGTCGTCGAAGGGCGTGCCGGGCCTGTGATGCGTCACCGCTTTCCAGCCATCCTTCCAGATGCCGCGATGGCCCAGCATTTCAAAGAATTGCGAGGGTCGTGCAATGGGCGCGCCGGGATCGGCAAAGGCCGCCTTCAGGCTGACGCCATGCACCGGCATTTGCGGCACGCCGCCCACGACGCCCGGTGTTTCGATACCCACGATATCCAGAATGGTCGGCGTAATATCAACCGCATGACAGAACTGTTTGCGCACCGAGCCGGGCTCGGCCAGCATACCGGGAAAATGCACGATCAACGGATCACGCACACCACCGCCATGGGTGTTCTGCTTGTACCATTTGAGCGGTGTGTTGCCCGCCTGCGCCCAGCCCCATGGAATGTTGCAGTGGCTGTGTTCGGTGCCGATGTCGTCAAGGCGGTTCACGGCGGTATCGGGATTCTCCTGCATGCCGTTGAACCACTTCATTTCGTCCAGCACGCCAACCTGCCCGCCTTCCTGACTTGCGCCATTGTCTGAAAGCAGGATGAACAGCGTGTTTTCCCACTGTCCGATGCCTTTCAGGAATTCGACGAGGCGGCCGATCTGCGCGTCGGTATGATCGAGCATGGCCGCAAAGGCTTCCTGAAGCCGCGCCGCGAAAGTCTGCTGGTTTGCGGAAAGCTCGTCCCATGGCTTCACACCGGGATTGCGCGGGGCAAGTTTGGTGTCTTTCGGGATGATCCCCATCTCCTTTTGGCGCGCAAACCACTTTTCGCGCGCCACGTCCCAGCCCTCATCGAAACGGCCGCGATATTTGTCGAGATATTCCTTCGGCGCCTGATGCGGGGAATGCATCGCGCCGAATGCGAGATAGAGAAAGAACGGCTTTTCCGGCACGAGCGACGTCAGATCTCGGATCATCGCCTGTGAGCGGTCCACCACATCGTTGGAGAAGTGATAGCCCTCTTCCACCGTGGCGGGCACATCGACAAAGTGATTGTCGCTTGTCAGTTCGGGATAGAACTGATCGGTCTCGCCCTGCAGAAACCCATAGTAACGGTCGAATCCTTTCTGCAGGGGCCAGTTGGTATAAGGCCCTGCGGCGGAACATTCCGCCATGGGAGCCAAATGCCATTTGCCGGTGGCGAAGGTGGCATAACCGTTCTCGCGCAGGACTTCGGCAAGCGTGGCGGCGGATTTGGGAATTGATCCGCGCATGTTGGGAAAGCCGGTATCGAAATTCGAAATGCCGCGCATGCCCACCGCATGGTGATTGCGGCCCGTCAGCAGGCAGGCGCGCGTGGGCGAACACAGCGCCGTTGTATGGAAGCCCGTAAAGCGCACGCCACCCTTGGCGATGGCGTCGATGTTCGGTGTTTCGATGGAGGAGCCGTAGCAGCCCAGATGCGCGAAGCCTGTGTCGTCGAGCACGATCATCACGATATTGGGCGAACCCGCTTTCAGTTTCGGCGCGGGCCACCAGGGCGTGGATTCATCGATTGTGCGGCCGATAACGCCGCCAAATTCCTCACCCGATGGATGTTTGTAGGTCATGGCTCCTCCCATGCGCTCGGGGCGCTATATGCTCTGGGTAGAAGCGTATCAGGATCGCGCGGCGCGCAAAGAGAATTGACATGGCGCGTGCGAATTTCTCGCATGCACCTTTCCGTGCCGTTCACATATTGCCGCCGGATGCCTTGCGCAGGAAATGGCCGTTGGAAATTCCGCGCAGCATCGCCAGGCGATATGCCACCATCACGTCGTCGCGGTTCCAGTCGCCCTGCGGCCAGTTTTCTTCCATCGCTTTCAGCCGCTTCAGATCGATGGCGCGTGCCGCGGCCGGATTGGCTTCGAGGCGCGCGATTTCCTCGCGCAGCTGTGTGCGGCCTTTTTCAAGGGATTCGTGCCAGTCCACAGCCTGAATGCCTTTTTGCCGGAAATTCAGAACCTCCTGCGGCAGGCGGTCGGCCAGTGCGCGCTTGCCCAGCGATCGCACCTGCCCGTCATGGAGATATTGTTCGAGCGGAACCGCGAGCGTGTACTCGAACAGGCGCTTGTCGCAGGTGGGATCGCGCATATCGATCCCCCAGCCGCCCAGCGTGCCCAGAAACATCGAGCCCATGTCGATGCGGCGCACCACCCATTTGCGCGTTTCCACGCTGTCGTTGCGCGGGCGGTATTCCAGGTCGAGGTTGCGCGCGCGCGCAAGGCCCGGCATGTCCAGTTCCGCAAAACGGTCTGGGTGGATGGCCGAATAATCGGTTGCGCGCGGCGACGAACCGTTGCGATAGGTCATCAGCGCGTGCCAGACCGGTCCCGGCAGCCAGGGTCCGAAGGATGCGGCCAGAATGCCGCCCCACCGCATGGAGCCCTTGCGTCTCAGCGCGCGCGCCTGCCCGAACCATTTTTGCCAGTGACCGTGGTTGACGAGTTCACCGAGATATTCGACGCCAGCATAACTGATGGACATGTTGCCCATCTGTCCCGTCAAAAGAACCTTCAGGCCGCGCGCGCGAACTTCATCGTTGATCCCGAAGCCCCAGATGGAATTGCACAGATTGGTGAGCGGACGCTCGAACAGAAAGAACGCCTGATCCAGACGATCGAACGGCGTGCGATCTCCGGGGCGGAAAAACACATGCTCGATGTTCGGATACAGGGCCGCCGTTTTTGCGGCCTGCGGGCCTTCATCGCCCAGTCTTTCGCGCGGCCATTTGCCGTCATAGCCCTCCCGCGGCACCGAAGTGAAAGCGACAACCTTGCCGCCCGTGGGCGCCATCAGCCGCGCCGCCGTCGATGCGACCGAGCCGCTGTCAAATCCGGCGCTCAGATGCGCGGCGACCATATTTTCCGAGCCGCGCAGCGCCGCGCGCGTCGCCACATCCAGATGGTGACGCAATCCTTCCACGTAGTCGTCTGGGTTCTTGTAGTTCAGGAAGGCGGGATTGGGATCCCAATAGCGCGTAGACGTTATGCCTTGCGGCGTGACGATGACATAGCAGCCCGGCTGAACGCGCTCGATGCCCTTGAAGAAGGTTTCAGAGCCCTCTTCAGGAAGCAGCACCAACGTCTCGGCAACGCGCTCCTCGTTCGGGGCATAGGGAACATCCGGCAGCGTATGCAGCCCCTTGCACATCGAGGCGAACGCGAAAAAATCCTTGCCGCGATGAAAGTTGAGGGGCGCAGCGCCCAAATAGTCCCGCGCCAGAATCAGCCGTTGCCGTTCGCGGTCCAGAATGGCGGCGGCGAATGAACCGGTGATCCTGTCGAAACATTCCACATCCCAGCGCTCGAACGCGGCCATGAGGATGGCGCTGTCGCACATCGTGCGCGCGCGCTCCGGCGCGATCCCCGCCGCATCGATGATTTCGTCGCGATTGTCGATGCGTGTCGCTGCGGCAAGCACAAAGCGCCCGCCGCCGCCGATGATCGGTCCCCTGTCGTGGATATCTTCGGGCACGAGCCGGGTTAGCCGCCGGCCGAGCGCCACCGGACCATCGGCCCAAAGCGCACCGTTATGGGTACCGAACACGGCCAGCGAGGCCAGCATGCGCTCGCCATCCGCCTGGGCGGGCTTGCCGCCAAAATTCCAGATACCCGCTATAGCCGACACAGATTCCGTAACCCCTCAGCATCCCCGCCGAATTGCTGGTCCAAAGATGCACATTGTCCCGTCGCGGGCTGGCGTTCCAGCACACGCGCTTGCGCTTCTGCCGCGCACCTACACGCCCTGTTGCGTTGCGGCAAGTTCGGGCGCGTCTGGCGGTGCATACATGACACACAAATTCGCGTCCGGCCCAGTACCGGCAGGATTTTTCCCGTGATATGAGTCAACAGATCGGACCGGTTAAGGTTTATCCGGTCGATATCTTCAGTTTCGCCAGGCGCCCGGCGCGCAGGGCGCCCAAAGAGGGGATGGCCATGTTCAGTATTTCCAGACTAGGCGGCATCGTGATTGCCGCGCTTTTCGCGCTCATGTTCGCGGTACCTGCCAATGCGCAGGCCACCCGCACATGGATTTCCGGCGTCGGCGACGATGCCAACCCGTGCAGCCGCACGGCGCCCTGCAAGACTTTTGCGGGTGCGATTTCCAAGACCGCCGCCGGCGGTGAAATCAACTGTCTGGATCCGGGTGGATTCGGCGCCGTTACGATCACCAAGTCGATTACGCTGGATTGCGAAGGCACACTCGGAAGCGTTCTTGCGGCGGGCACAAACGGCATAGTCATCAATGCCGCTGCAACGGACGTGGTCGTCCTGCGCTACCTTGACATTGAAGGATTTGCCACAGGGATCAAAGGCGTCTCGGTCGTGCAGGCAGCTTCCGTATCCATTGAGCACTCCTCGATTCGCAATTTCCGGACGAGCAGTGCTGCTGGCATCTCCTTTACGCCCAGCAATGCAGGCGCAAAGCTCTTCGTTAGCGATACGAACCTGAACCATAACGGCACCACCGGCGTCGGCGGCGGGATTGTGGTGAATCCGACCGGTACCGGAAGTGCGGTTGTTCAGATCGACAACGTTCGCATGGAGGGCAACAACAACAACGGCATCTTTATCAGCAGCGTTGGCCTCAGCAGCGGCAATGGCAGCAAGGTCTCGATCAGCAATAGCACTTCATCGGGCAACACGGGCGGCATTTCGGTACTTGCCCCCAATGGGACCGCAAGCGCGACCGTGATGGTTTCGAATTCGATTATTTCGAACAATACGAGCGTCGGCATCAGCACCAATGGTACATCGCTGGCGACCATGCGTGTCGGGGGTACGACCATTACCGGCAACGGTCTTGGAATTCTGCAAGCCGGAACCAGCAGCCTGCTGTCCTATGGCGACAATCAGGTCAATGGAAACGCCGCAAACGAAACCTTCCCGGGTGCAGTCATTCCGAAAATCTGACCCGCAATATTGCTGTCATAGAAAAAGAACGCTTCGGCCCCCCGGCCGGAGCGTTTTTTTATGCATTACCGCCCGCTGCCTTGCGCAGGAAATGTCCGTTCGAAATTCCACGAAGCAGCGCGAATCGATACGCAAGTTCGATGTCAGGCTGATCCCAGCCGCCCAGCGGCATGTGTTCGGCAAGTTGGCGAAGACGATTTATGTCGATGCTTCGTGCAGCGGGGACGCATCGTTCCAGTCTTTCGATCTCGGCGAGTATGTCTGACTTCGCCCCGACGATGCGCTCATGCCAGTCGGCCGTCTGCAATCCGCGTCGCCTCTCGTCCAGCACCTCCCCCGGCACACGGTCCGCCAGGACACGCCTTGCCAACAGGCGCGATGTACCTTTGGCCAGATACGCTTCTGACGGAAGCGACAGACAGAACTCGGCCAACCGGCGGTCGGTCATGACGTCGCGCTGCTCAATCTGCCACCCCCCGAGAATGCCTTTGTTGTAGTTACCGAAATCGACCCGTCGAAGCGCCCAGAGCCTTGACTGGAAACTATCCCGGCGCGGCCTGAGAGCCATATCCCAGCCTCGTTCCTTCTGTTGCCGGTATAAGTCCAGTTCTTGGTACCGCTGCATGTTGATCGCGCTCGCGTGATCCAGTTTCAGGGTCCGGCCTTGGTAGACCCGCACGAGAAGCGTCCAGACAGGCGAAGGAATCCACGGGCCAAAGGATTGCGCCAATATTCCGCGCCACTTCTGCCGCCCGGAACTTGTCAGCGCCTGTGCCTCGGCAAGCCAGCGCATCCAGCGCCCTTCGCCAATCAAATCAGGCAACAACGAAAATCCGTCGTAGCTTAGAATGGCGTTTCCAGTGATCGCGGTGAGCATTACCCGCACGCCTCTGTCGCGGGCCGCTGCACTTACCGCGGACAGCCACATCTGGTTGCAGATATTGACGATCGGACGCTCAAACAGGAAAAAGTCCCGATCCAGTCCATCGAGAGGCGATTGGTTGCCGGTGCGAACTGTCACGTGTTCAATGTTTGAATAGAGCGCGGCCGTTTTGGCCGCCAGATCGCCTTCATCCGCGATCCTTCCGCGCGGTACCGCAGAATCGTAGCCTTCACGCGGAACGGATGTGAAGGCGATCAGCCGGTCACCCCTCGGCGCCAGCAGCCGAGCGGCTGTTGCCGTAACGCCGCCACTGTCGAGGCCTGCGCTGAGGTGAGAACCGATCGGCCCGGCGGCGCTGCGCAACCTTGCCCGCACAGCATCATCAAGTAGCGATCTCGCCGCCTCAACCACTTCTTGATCGTTTGCGAACGCAGCAGGCGTGCTTTGCGGATTCCAATGCCTTCGGCTGGATGTTCGTTGCCGTTCAAATGTCGTCAGACATCCCGGTTCAACGCGCTCTATATGCTTGAAGAAGGTGCGCGATCCATGTTCGGGGAGAAAGGCGAGTTGTCCAAAAACCTGCTCTTCATCAACGGCATAGGGAACCTCCGGCAGTGCGTGCAGCCCTTTGGGCATGGTAGCAAATGCCACGAAATCCTTGGCCTGATGATAGTGAATGGGTCTGGTCCCGAAGGGGTCCCGTGCCAGGGTCAACCGATGCTTTTCGCGATCCCATATGGCGAACGCATAGTCCCCAACGAGCCGATCAAGACAATCATCGCCCCAGCGTCGCCAAGCTTCCAGCAAGTATTCTGCATCGCAGAGGCTTCGGCCACGTCCAACCTCAAGCCCGAGATCCCGGGCAAGTTCTGGGCGGTTGTCGAGCCGGATGTCAGCAACGACGGCAAATCGTCCTTCACGATCCTGAAGGGGCTGACGCAATGGCAAATCTTCGGGCAATGATGCGAACAGGCGAATTCCCATGGCCACATTGCCGTAAGCTGCGATCCGCTGACCATGCGGGCCATAGATTTGCTGCGAGGCAAGCATGCGGGCGCATAGTCCCGAAACGTCAAGCCCTTCGCCAAAGTGCCATATTCCCGCGATTGCGCTCATTGCGTGCGCTCATTAGCGCGGCCAAGGCGGTGGTTCAAACGAGAATGGGCCACGACACGCTCTTTCAAAGCGCCGCAGCCCATGGATGAAAACTGGTGGATCTTGTCCGCCAAAACCTACGAGAAAACGATATCCGCGTTGTAGTCGAACATCGTAACGCTGGCTTGATTGACCGGAAAATGGGTCAAAGCGGGGCGCTGCCACACCTGCCGATTGCGGCCAAGTTCGCACTCTTGGCTGTCGACGGACGCTACTTCGATTCGCTCGGTCTGCATTTCAATCCCCATACTTGTTCACTTTGTATAGCCAATACAGGCCTGATTGGAAAGGCTGCTGGCAGTGGATACCGGCAAACGCCTTCCCGGTGTGTTAACCCGGTAACGCGCGCCGGCGCGGAAAGCTCCCCCGCAGGTGCTCAGGAACCGAAATGCGGGCCATCAAGGCCGTGCGTCGGTCCGCTCTCTGCGGATTCTGCCGCGAACGAAACAAGCCGGGGTGATTCCCAAACCAGCTTCTTCGCTGGAATTTCCATGGCTTCCGCGGCATCGGCCTGCGGACGTGTCATATCGATCATGCCCAACCCCACTGATAATGCGGGCAAAATAGTTACAGCCGCGAACAAGGTCAACCGATCCTCTGCGCATTCCGTGCCAAATGTGCCCGTGCTGCAACCCTCGGAGGGGTGCAGCCAAGCAGTTGGAATCGTTGGTCTGTTCGAAAATTCGGGCCTGGCTGCGCCACTAATAGGCGGGCACCTCTTCCTGCCATTCCCAGTGCCAGGGTTCGAAGGGATAGTTCACGAAGCCGTATTCCCCGGCATGGTCCAGCATCCATTGGTAAATCACGGTGCGGGACTGGTAGAGCCGATTCTCGTAGTTCGAATCGATTGGGCCATAGTCGCCCGTCATGCCGACATAGAGATCGAGCGCCATCCCGCTCCAGTGCGACGAGCAATGATCGGTTTTGGCCACGCCATTGCACGTGGGGTTGTCCTTGCACACCTCACGGTCCTTGGCGGGGTCGCGCCAGGCCGAAAGGATATCGAGGGCACCGAAGCGGATCATGTAGGGGTGGGCGTCCTCGAACGCTCTGCGCATATGGGTATAGGCGGTCAGCACCCGGCGATCGGCCAGAACCCGCGTATCGCCCGCGTAGACCGGCTGAAGTGTGGCCACATCCGCGAGCGGGCAGGCCTTGGCCGCCTTCTTCAGGAAGTCGCGGCGCCATTGCCAGCGTCCGCGCAGCGCCCGCGCCGTCGCCGCGTCCATGCGGCCGGTCGGTTTCAGTTTGGCCCTGCGCTGGAAACCGGCCAGCGCCTTGGCGAAGCCCGGATCGGAAGCCTCGCACCGGATATCCAGCGTGCGCAGGATCAGCGGGACATACATGTCCCAGCCTGGCCCCTCTTCCGCCCCTTTGCGGCCCTCGAAGAAGGTCCAGGTGGAGGCCGTTACTGATTTTGCGTTGGCGGCGGCGGCGGCGCGCCACACCGGATTCCAGGATGAGCAGGCCGCCTCCGCGCGGGCGGAGACGGCCAGAAGAATCGCAAGTGCGGCGAGCGCGATTCTCAAGGGATCAGCAGCACCCTTCCCACCGCTTTTCGGCTCTCGATATACGCATGTGCGGCGGCGGCATCGGAAAGCGGGAACGTCTTGTCGATCACCACCTGCAACGTGCCCGCCGCCACTTCGTTCACGAGCCGCTGGATGTTGTCGTGGACCCGGTCAGTGAAAATCTCCGCGCCCAGGAACACACCGGAAAGCGAACGGTTGCCGCCCATCATGGTGGAAACGTCCACCACCATCGGCTCGCGCCCCGCCTGCCCCACCATCGAAACACGACCGCGATAGCCGAGCGAGAGAATGCTTCCCTGAAGTGTGGAACCACCCACCGAATCGACCACAAGGTTCACGCCCTTGTTGTCCGTCAGTTTCATCACCGCTTCAGGCACGCTGTCGCGGGTGTAATTGATGCCAGCATCGAGACCGTAAGCCTTCAGCTTTTCGAGGCGTTCATCGCTGGACGCCGTCGCCAGCACGCGCGCGCCGGCCTGCTTGGCAAGCTGGATCGCGGCAATGCCGACACCGCTCGCACCTGCCTGCACCAGCACGGTCTCGCCTTTCTGCAGACGTCCGAATTCGAACAGGCAATCATGCGCAGTCCCGAAGGGAACCGGGATGCACGCAGCCGCTTTCACATCCATGCCATCCGGCAGCAGCCAGGCATTGCGCGCTGGCACGGAGCGCAACGCGGCGTGCGAGCCATCCGCATTCACTGTGGAGACCTTCTGGCCCACGCGCAGATGGGTCACGTCCCTGCCCACCTCAACGATCTCGCCCGCAGCCTGATAGCCAACGATGTGCGGAACCCTCGTGAGCGCACCGCGGAAGCGGTTCAGCACGTCGCCGCCTTCGATGGAAACGGCCTCGACCTTGATGACGACACCGCTCGGATAACAGGGCGGATCTTCCACATCTTCGTATTTCAGAACGGATGGGGGGCCATTTTCATAATAGACGGCAGCTTTCACGGATTTCCTCCAGCATTGCTCGAATTTGGGAATTTCCGCATATTGCCGCCGTTCGATGACCAGCGCCAGATGAGTGCCGAAACCCAAACCGGCGATTTGGAATTGCGCGAGCTGACCGATGCGCTCGTGGCGATGAAACTTGTCGATGAAGGCGGCGAATTTGCGGCGCAACGGCTTTCCGGCGGTGTGTCCTGCGATGTGTGGCGTGTCGATCTTCCCTCCGGCTCCATTTGCGTGAAGCGCGCGCTTCCCCGGTTGCGCGTCACGGCGGACTGGCGTGCCCCGCCCAAACGCGCCGAAGCAGAAACGGACTGGTTTCATTTTGTCGCCGGGCTCAACCCCAACTGGGTGCCCGAGGTGCTGGGGCAGGATCGCAAGCGCCACATGTTCGCGATGGAATATCTGGAACCTTCAACCCATCCACTCTGGAAGGGTGAACTGGCATCGGGCAATGCCGACCCGTCCTTTGCCGCGCGCGTTGGCGATGTGCTGGCGCACATCCATGCCGCAAGCGCTGGGCGCGAGGATGTGGCGCATGATTTTGCGCATGGTGTGGAATTTCTGGCGCTGCGCATTGAGCCCTATCTGCTCTACACGGCGGACAAACATGCTGCTGTTGCGCCGCGCATCCGACAGATGGCGAAGGATGTGGCGGCCGCGCGCATAGCGTTGATGCAGGGCGACATCAGTCCGAAGAATATTCTGCATGGACCAGATGGCCCGGTGTTCCTCGATGCGGAAACGGCCTGCTACGGCGATCCGGCATTCGATCTGGCGTTCTGCACCAATCACCTGCTGCTCAAATGCGTGTGGCATCCGGAATTTCGCGATGGCTATCTCGCCTGCTTCGAAGCGCTGCGCGACGCCTATGCTTCTGGTGTCACCTGGGAAGAGCCTGAGGATGCGGAAGAACGCGCCGCCGCACTTCTGAGCGCCTTTCTTCTGGCGCGTATCGATGGCAAATCGCCCGTCGAATATCTCACCGCCGAAACAGATAAGCAGTTCGTGCGCGAAACCGCGCTCGCGCTTCTTGCGAAGCGCGGGCTCGATCTCTTGGATGTCGCGGAATTCTGGAAGGACGCGCTGCTCTCGCGTTAGAGCGCGATCGGAAAAGTGTGATGCGGTTTTCCGGCAAATCGCGCGTCAAATCAAAGAACTAAAGCGCAATCGCGATTCCACGAAGAGCGATTGCGCTTTAGGCAGGAGCAGAGCCGGAAAATCACACAGCCTTGTCGGGTCCGACGCGCACCAGCGCCTTGCCGAAATTGCTGCCCTTGAACAGGCCGATGAAGGCCGAGGGAGCATTCTCGATGCCGTCGGTGATGGTTTCGTGCCAGGCCATCTTTCCTTCCTTGGCCCATTTGGCCATGTCGGTCAGGAATTGCGGCGTCTGGTTCATGTAATCCGAAACAATGAAGCCCTTGATGGTCAGCCGCAGCGGGATTACCGAAATGATGTTCTTGGGACCCGGCGGCAATTCGGTGGCGTTGTACTGCGCAATCATTCCGCACACCGGAATGCGGCCATTGGCACGCATGTTGGCAAGCGCGGCATCGAGGTGATCGCCGCCGACATTCTCGAAATAGACATCGATACCTTGCGGGAAGGCCTTGCGCACGGCCGCAGTCAGGTCGCCGCAGGTCTTGTAGTTGATGACCTCATCGCAGCGCGCGACCTTCTTCAACCACTCGCATTTGTCGTCCGAACCCGCCGAGCCGACCACATAGCAGCCCTTGTTCTTGGCGATCTGGCAGACGATGGCGCCCACGGCGCCGGAGGCGGCGGACACGAACACCCGCTCGCCGTCTTTCAGTTCACCCACCTTGAGCAGTCCCGCCCAGGCGGTCAGGCCCGGCATGCCGAGTGCGCCCAGATAGGCCTGGATGGGGGCGAGGCTCGGGTCGATCTTGTTCAGGTCCATGCCGCCGGAGACGTACCACTCCCGCCAGCCGCCGAAGCTGCCCACATAATCCCCGACCTTGAAGTTGGGATTGTTGGACTGGACCACCTGCCCGACCGCACCGCCGCTGAGGGCCTCCCCCACCTGAAAGGGCGGGGTGTAACTCTCGCGGTCCACCATGCGGCCGCGCATGTAGGGGTCCACCGACATATAGGAATTGCGGATCAGAACCTGCCCGGGACCGGCGGTGGGCACCGCGGTTTCCACCAATTCGAAGTTTTCGGGGGCAGGCATGCCCACCGGGCGGCTTTTCAGCCGGATTTCGCGATTTTTCTGGTTGGACATCAGGGGTCTCCTTAACCTTGGCTTTTATGGAATTTCTGGGTTTCGGCACCCTATCAGGGCAGCAAGGTGTAACAAGACGAAACATTTTATGAGTCGCCATTTCGCAGTCGCACAGGCCTCATGCCGCCGTGGGCTTTCCCAAGGGTATCTGCGTGGCGATCAACGGCTCTTCGACCCCCAAAGTGATGCGCGCCGGCGTTGTCGGAGCGGGGGCTTTCGGCCGCCATCATGCCAGCAAATATTCGAAGATCGACGGCGTTGAACTTGTCGGCGTTGCCGATCCGAATGGCGATGCGCGCCGCGCCGCCGCTACGGCGCATGGCGTTGCCAGCTTCGCCGATTGGCGCTCGCTGATCGGCAAGGTCGATATCGTTTCTGTCTGCTCCCCCGCCGTCACCCATGCGCCGATCGTGCGCGCATTCCTGAACGCGGGCGTGGACGTGCTGGTCGAGAAGCCGATCGCCACCTCGCTCGATGAAGCCGATGCGCTGATCGCGCTTGCGGAGTCGAAGAACCGCGTCCTGACCGTTGGCCATCAGGAGCGCTATGTCTTCGCGCGCACCGGTCTTCTGAACTATCCCGACTCGCCGCTCAGCGTGGAATGCTGGCGCATGGGTCCGTGGACGGGCCGCGGCGCCGATGTCTCTGCCGTGCTCGACCTGATGATCCACGATCTGGATCTGGTGCATCGTCTCATTCAGGCGCCGGTGGTGGACGTGCAGGCCAAGGGCCGCACGCTGCATGGCCGCTTTGCCGATGAAGTCACCGCCGAAGTGCAGTTCGAGAACGGCGCGGTGGCCCGTCTGACCGCCAGCCGCATCTCCCCGATCCGCCGCCGCGGCATGCGCGCCATCTATTCGGACGGCGCCATCGAATTCGATTTCGTCACCCGCGAAGTGCGTAACTCCACGCGCCGAGCGCTCTCCGCCCCGACATTGGACGATCCGCTCGGCGCTTCGGTGCAGGGCTTCGTGAATGCGGCCCGCGCCGGTTCGATGTCGCTGGTGCGCCCCGAAGAAGCGCGCGCCGCGCTCGAAACCGCGCTCCTGATCGAAGACGCCGCCGAAAGCACCGCGCGTGAACGCGGCGCTTCGGAAGAGTTCGCGCTGCAGGCCTAAGTTCAACCACCTGTCACTGGCGAGGCGGGCCCAATCCCGCCATGATTGCCGTGCCTATTGGGTGCGAACTTCCGGATTCGAAACGCCATGATCCGAATTCTTGCCGTTGCGCTGGGAGCGGTGTTCCTGGGGCTTGTCACGCCTGCATGGTCTGCGGACGCGGATACCGATCCCAACAACCTCTCCATCGAAGCCGGGCGGCTTGGCGTGATGATGGGACAGAGCGCCGACGCATTGAAGCGCCTCGCACCGGCGCTCAAGAACGACGATCTCGGCGAAGCCGACGCGCTGCGCAGCCATACGTTTCAGGATCTGGTCGGCGCGGTGCTGCGCTACAATCTCGTTTCGTTTCAGGCCTGCCGCCGCGGCGTCTTGAATGGCGATCTGTGCCAGGGACCATTCCTGCCCAAATGGCTTTCCGAACCGACAGGCACCATGCACACCGACGCGGACATTGCCGCAATGGTGGATGAAACCACCGGCAGACTGATGCCCTTCTGGGATGCGATGTGCGCGCGCGCCATCAAGTCCGGTGCCGACAAGGACTTTTGCGCCATCGAATAGCGGGCTAAACACCCCCATGACCGATACGCTCCGCATCGCCTTTGCCCAGCTCAATCCCACGATGGGCGACATCACCGGCAATCTGGCCAAGGCGCGCAATGCGCGCGCCGCGGCGGCAGAAGCGGGCGCACAGATCATCCTCTATCCCGAACTTTTCATCACCGGCTATCCGCCCGAAGACCTCGTTCTGAAACCCGCCTTTCAGGACGATGCGCGCGAGGCCATCGGAAAATTCGCGAAGGACACCGCCGATGGCGGCCCCGCCGTTCTGATCGGCACACCATGGAAGGAAGACGGCAAACTCTACAACGCGCTCGCCGTGCTCGATGAAGGCCGCATCACCGCCATCACGCGCAAGGTCGATCTGCCGAACTATGGCGTGTTCGACGAGAAGCGCGTGTTCGTGCCCGGCCCCCTGCCCGGCCCGCTCAACATTCGCGGCGTGCGCATCGGCGTTCCCATCTGCGAAGACATCTGGACGCCGGACGTTGTGGAATGCATCGCCGAAACCGGAGGCGAAATTCTGCTGGTGCCGAACGGCTCGCCCTTCGATGCCGGCAAGCGCGATGTTCGCCTGAACCACGCGGTCAGCCGCGTCAGCGAAAGCGGCTTACCGCTCGCCTATCTCAATCAGGTGTGCGGGCAGGATGAGCTTGTGTTCGATGGCGCCTCCTTCGTGCTCAACGCCGATCACACGCTGGCGCTGCAGATGCCCGCCTTCATCGAAGAGCTTGCGATAACCGACTGGGTGCGCACCCCCGAAGGCTGGCGCTGCCTGCAGGGCCCGATCGCGCAAGTCGAGGAAGGCCACGCCAATGTCTATGGCGCGATGGTGCTGGGCCTGAAGGACTATGTGAACAAGAACCGTTTTCCCGGCGTTGTGCTGGGCCTTTCCGGCGGCATCGACTCCGCGCTCTCCGCTGCTGTCGCGGTGGATGCGCTGGGGCCGGATCGCGTGCGCTGCGTGATGCTGCCTTCGCGCTATACGAGCCGGGATTCGCTCGAAGATGCCGAGGCCTGTGCGAAGCTGCTCGGCGTGCACTATGAAACCGTGCCCATCGAAGGCGCGGTGGAAGCGTTCACGGGCGCGCTATCCGAAACCTTCGCGGGCAAACGCGCCGACACGACGGAAGAAAACATCCAGTCGCGCATTCGCGGCGTAATCCTGATGGCGATCTCCAACAAGTTCGGTCCGATGGTGCTGACCACCGGCAACAAGAGCGAGATGAGCGTCGGTTACGCCACGCTCTATGGCGACATGTGCGGCGGCTACAACGTGCTGAAAGACATTTACAAAACCGATGTCTTCAAGCTCGCGCACTGGCGCAACCAGAACATGCTGAAGGCATCGCTGGGACCCGAAGGGCGCGTGATCCCCGAACGCATCATCACCAAGCCGCCGAGCGCCGAATTGCGCGAAGACCAGAAGGATCAGGATTCGCTGCCGCCTTACGAAATCCTCGACGGCATTCTCAATTGCCTCGTGGAGGAAGAGCTTTCCTTCGAGGAAACCTGCGCGCGCGGCTATCACCCCGCCACCGTGAAGCGCATCGAACAGCTGCTTTACGTTTCGGAATACAAGCGCCGTCAGGCGCCGCCGGGCGTGAAGGTGTCCGCGCGCAATTTCGGCCGCGACCGCCGCTATCCCATCACCAACGCCTTCCGCGACGCGCGGGACTAGGCGGCACAGCCAAAACCTGCTATCTCCCCTGCTCCCGCGGGGCCTTCCGGCGGGCTGAAAAGGGCAACAGCGTGAGCATCCTTCGCTCCATTATTGGCTGTTCGATTTGCGGCTGACCGCCGCAGATATCCCTTTACCTCGCCCACATCCCAAAACTGTCATGGCCCGCGAGTTCGCTAGCAACAGCGTACGAACGGGCCACCCAGATGACGCCGCAGCGTTATATCCGGGTCGGGAAGCCCAGTCTCAAAAAGGCCAGACCGTTTCAGTTTCAACTGGATGGCCCGCATTCGCGGGCCATGACACCGGTGGGAACGGGAGAAGAATTCCGAACCAACGCCAAATCACGCTAGAAGACCGTCATGACCCTGCGCCTCCACAACACCCTCACCCGCACGAAGGAAGATTTCGTGCCGCAAGACCCCACCAACGTGCGCATGTATGTGTGCGGGCCCACGGTCTATGACTTCGCCCATATCGGCAATGCGCGCCCGGCCATCGTGTTCGATGTGCTGTTCCGGCTCTTGCGCCACATCTATGGCGAGGCGCACGTCACCTATGTGCGCAACATCACGGACATCGACGACAAGATCAACGCGCGCGCGGCGGAGCGCGCGAAAGACCGCAACGTGCCGGTGCTGGACATGCTGCGCGAGATCACGGCGGAAACCTATCGCGTCTATCAGGAAGATGTGGCCGCGCTTGGCAACCTGCCCGCGACACTGACGCCGAAGGCGACCGAAAGCATTCCCGGCATGATCGCGATGACGAAAGCGCTGATCGACGGCGGTCACGCCTACGCCGCCGAAGGCCATGTGCTGTTCGATGTGTCGTCAAAGCGCGATTACGGCAAGCTCGCCAAGCGTTCGGTGGACGACATGATCGCAGGCGCGCGCGTGGATGTTGCGCCCTACAAGAAGAACCCGATGGATTTCGTGCTGTGGAAACCGTCATCGGACGATCAGCCGGGATGGGATTCACCCTGGGGCCGCGGCCGCCCCGGCTGGCACCTCGAATGCTCCGCCATGATCGAAGAGAGCTTTTCGCCCGGCGAAACCATCGACATTCACGGCGGCGGCATCGATCTGATGTTTCCGCACCACGAAAACGAGATCGCGCAGAGCGAATGCGCGCACCATGGTGCGCCGCTTGCCCGCTACTGGATGCACAACGGCTTCCTGAATGTGGAAGGCGAGAAGATGTCGAAAAGCCTGGGCAACTTCGTGACGATCCATGAGCTTCTGGCCGATTGGCCGGGCGATGTTCTGCGCTTCAACATGCTGCGCTCGCATTACCGTCAGCCGATGGATTGGACGATTGCGGGCATGCGCGAAAGCTGGAACACGCTGGAACGCTGGTATGCGCGCACCGAACCGCTGGCAAACTGGCGTGTGGGCGAAACATTTCTTGAGGCGGTATCGGACGATCTCAACACGCCACAAGCCATCGCCGAACTGCACCAAGCGGGTGATGAAGAGCTCGCGGGCGGTTTGCGCCTGCTTGGCTTCAATCCCGCGCCGGAACGGCTCGCCTCGAAGAAGATCGTGGACACGGTGGAAATCGAACGGGCCATCGAAGCCCGCAACACCGCGCGCAAGGCGAAAGACTTCAAAGAGTCCGACCGCATCCGCGACGAACTGCTCGCCCAAGGCATCGTTCTGAAAGACGGCCCCTCCGGCACAACATGGGAGGTGAAGCGGTGAGCGCCTTTGAAATCACCTCCCCCTCGTGGGGAGGTCGAAAAATCGGGAGCGAAGCGAAAGATTTTTCGGGTGGGGGGCGGAACGTGCCGAAAGAGCGGCCCCCCACCCGAAATTCGCTATGCGAATTTCGGCCTCCCCACGAGGGGGAGGCTATTGGCGGCGTCAAGATCGCTGCCAAATCAGCCACTTACAATCATTTTGTTTCCTCTATGTTCCATTTTTCCGATCGCACCCCATATCTCTCCGATGGCTGCGCCGGAACCATCGCCCGTACCTCTCACCCCCGTCCTTGCGGCGGCGATGGCGCGCGCGCGGCGGCGCTCGCCGGGGTGCCCCCCTCCCCCCGCCGAAAATTCCTCGGACAATCTTGTTGCCGAAGCGAAAGGCCCCGACCGGGGCAATCGCAAGGGCGCAGGGGCACCACGCGGCAATGCCAATGCAGCCAGACATCCGCCCGAATGGCGCGATCTCATGGCGCGCATGGACGCGTTCTGCCGAAAGGCGCGCAAGGCCGCCGCGCGCGCCGTGGCAACAGCGCAGGAGAAGCCGCGTGAGCCGTGAACGCCTCTATCTGTTCGACACCACGCTGCGCGATGGCGCGCAGACGCAGGGCGTCGATTTCTCCGTGGAAGACAAGCATCAGATCGCTGCGGCGCTGGATCTTCTGGGTATCGACTACATCGAAGGCGGCTGGCCGGGCGCGAACCCGACCGACACGGCGTTCTTCAACGATCCGCCAAAGCTGAAACAGGCGCGCTTCACCGCCTTCGGCATGACGAAGCGCGCGGGCCGCAGCGCCGCCAACGATCCGGGGCTTTCCGCCGTGCTGGATGCGAAGACGGCTGCCACCTGCCTTGTCGGCAAGACATGGGATTTCCATGTCGATATCGCGCTGGAAATTCCGCGCGAGGAAAATCTCGACGGCATTTCCGAAACCATCGCCGCCGTGAAGGCCAAAGGCCGCGAACCCTTGTTCGACGCCGAACATTTCTTTGATGGCTACAAGGCCAATGCGGGCTATGCGCTGGCCTGCCTGAAAGCCGCACACGATGCGGGCGCGGAATGGCTCGTGCTCTGCGACACCAATGGCGGCACCATGCCGGAAGATGTCTATCGCATCGTTTCCGAAGTGAAGGCGAAGCATCCCGGCTTCCGCCTGGGCATTCACGCGCACAACGACACCGAGCAGGCCGTGGCCGTTTCGCTGGCAGCCGTGCGCGCGGGCGCGCGGCAGATTCAGGGCACGCTGAACGGACTTGGCGAGCGCTGCGGCAACGCCAATCTCTGCGCGCTCATTCCGAACCTGATGCTGAAAGAGCCTTATGCTTCGACGTTCGAAACGGGAATTTGTCCTGAGCAATTGAAACAGCTTGTGCATGTGTCGCGTCTTCTGGACGAAATCCTGAACCGCGCGCCGAACAAGCACGCCGCCTATGTCGGCCCCTCGGCGTTCGCGCACAAGGGCGGGCTTCATTCCTCCGCCGTGCAGAAAGACCCGCGCACCTATGAACATGTGCCGCCGGAAACCGTGGGCAATGCACGGCGCATTCTGGTGTCCGATCAGGCGGGCCGCTCCAATCTTCTGGCGCGACTTTCCGATGTTGGCATCGATGTCGACGCGAAAGACCCGCGCATCGCCACGTTGCTCGAACAGGTAAAGCACAACGAATATCTGGGCTATGCCTATGATGGCGCGGAAGCCTCGTTCGAGCTTCTGGCGCGCCGTGCGCTCGGTCAGGTGCCCGCCTATTTCGACGTATCCTCGTTCCGTGTTCTGGTGGAACGCAGGCACAATGCGCGCGGCGAACTTCTCACGGTTTCCGAAGCGGTGGTGAAGATCAAAGTGGATGGCGAAACGCTGATGAATGTGGGCGAAAGCCCCAACGGCCCCATCGACGCGCTTGACGCAGCGTTGCGCCGGGATCTCGGCAAATATTCGGTGTTCCTCGAAGACCTGCGGCTCGTGGACTACAAGGTGCGTATCCTCACAAGCGGCCCAAATGAAGTTGGAACGGGGGCGGTAACGCGTGTGCTGGTGGAAAGCGCCGATGGCAAGGGCACGCGCTGGTCTACCGTCGGCGTATCACCGAACATCGTCGATGCCTCTTTCGAAGCGCTTTCGGATTCGATCTGTTACAAATTGTTTCGCGACGGTGCGCGCGCATGATGCGGTGAACGGCGAATTGCGAATGGCTGCCATACCAATCCATTCGCTACCCGCACTTCGTCATTCGTCCTATCTAAATGTCATGAGCGACACTGCCAGCACCGCCGCGAAGGACGATCCCCAGGGAATTCTGTTTGCCGGTGGCGCGTATGTGCTGTGGGGCGTGGTCCCTCTCTACTGGCATCTGCTGCGCGAAGTTCCGCCATTCCAGCTCACCGTGCATCGCGTGTTCTGGGCGGCGTTCTTTCTGCTCGGCGTTCTGGCGCTGCGCGGGCAATTGGCGAAGACACTTGCGCTCTTCCGTCATCGCAAGCTTATCCGCACGCTGGCCCTCACCTCCGTGCTTATCGCCGTCAACTGGACGATCTACATCTATTGCGTCTCTACCGATCAGCTCGTGGAGGCAAGTCTTGGCTACTACATCAATCCCTTGATCTCGATCGCGCTGGGCGTTGCCTTCTTTGGCGAACACATTTCGCGCCTTCGTCTGGCGGCCGTGCTGCTCGCAGCCAGCGCGGTGGTGGTGCAGACCATCGAGCTTGGGCATTTCCCGTGGATCGCACCATCGCTCGCGCTGTCCTTCGGGTTTTATGGCTATTTCCGCAAGCAGACCGATGTCAGCGCGTTGCAGGGTCTGGCCATCGAAACCTGGCTGCTGTTTCCTTTCACCTGCGCGCTCGTCGCTTGGTGGGCTGGTCCGGGCGATGGCGCCTTTCCCTCGACGCACGGCAACACCAATCTGTTCCTCATTCTGGGTGGCCCCATCACGGCGGCGCCACTCATCCTGTTCGCGGCGGGGGCGCGGCGTATCCGCCTCTCCACGCTCGGCTTCCTGCAATATCTCTCGCCGTCGATCACGCTTCTGATCGCCATTTTCCTGTTCGGCGAATCCTTCACCTCGCTGGATGCCGTCACGTTCGGCTGTGTGTGGGCGGCGCTGGTGCTGGTGGCGCTGGAATCGCAGATGGGAAAGTTCAGGTCTTCGCCGCCACCAACGCTTCCCGAATGAAGCCCATGGCTTCCTCCGGTGTCTCGACAAAGCGGTAGAGAGGGCTGGCGCGATGCGGCACGAAGCCTTCTGCGTCGAGGTGGTCGAGAAAGGTCCTGAGTGGCGTGTAGATTTCCTTGGTGTTCACCACCGCCACCGGCTTTGGGCTGACGCCCAGCTGGGCGGAGGTAACAACCTCAAAGAATTCATCCATCGTGCCGAGGCCCCCCGGCAGGATGATGAACGCATCGGAAAGCGCCATCATCCGCGCCTTCCGCTCAAACAGGCCGGGGACGATTTCCAGTTCCTCGGTCGTGCGCGAAGGCGGCTCCAGATGGCGCAGAAAATCAGGCAGAATCCCGATGACGTGCGCACCACCCACCCGTGCTGCCGCCGAAACTTCACCCATCAGTCCAAGGCTGCCCGCACCGAAAACGAGATTGAAACCATCCCGCGCGATCAGCGCGCCTGTTTGCCGCGCTGCCTCCGCATACACGGGATCCCGTCCCATGGATGAGCCACAGAACACACAGATCGCACCCTTCTTTCCTGTATCGCTGGCGGGGCTATGCATCGAATTCCCATCAATCCTGACGGCACAGCCATTGCCGTTCCGTGCGCACCTTCTTAAACAGATTCGGAGTGCCCATCATTGGTTCCGGAGGTTCAAACTTGCCCCGTTCCCTCATCATCCTGTCCGCCATTGCGCTGATCGCGCTCGTCGCCGGGTTTCTGGCGTTCGGTGGCGGCAACATGGGACACTGACGCCATGGCGCGCGCCCTGACCGAAGAAGGCGATGGCGCTCCATCGCTGCGCCCCTTATGGATGCTCCTCCCCTATCTGTGGCCAAAGGGGCGTCCAGACCTGCGCCTCCGCGTCTTTATCGCCATTGGTTGCCTGCTTCTGGCAATTGCTGCGACCACGATCTTTCCCGTCTTCATGGGCGCCATCACGAACGGCTTGTCGGTACGCCCGCCTGCGCTGATCGCGCTCCTGCCAGTCGCCGGACTTGTCGGCGGCTATGTGATTGCCCGCATCATGATGCAGGCCTTTGCCCAACTCCGCGATGGCATATTCGCAAAGGTGCAATATCACGCCTTACGCGAAGTTGGGGTTTCCACATTCGCGCACGTTCACGCTCTCTCACTGCGGTTTCATCTGGAACGCAAGACAGGTGGTCTCTCCCGCGTCATTGAGCGTGGCACCAAGGGTATCGACACGCTTCTTTCCTTCACAATTTTCAACATTTTTCCCACACTGTTTCAGCTTCTGATTTTCACCACAATCATGGTGGTCAAACTCGACATATGGGTGGCAATGGCGACGGTCGCCATGGTTGTGGCCTATGTGTGGTTTACGTTCGCCATCACCCGCTGGCGCATCCAGTTCCGTCGTGACATGAACCAGAGCGATCAGGATGCAAACACCAAAGCGGTGGACAGCCTGCTCAACTATGAGACTGTGAAATATTTCAACAACGAAGTGCACGAGACACGACGCTTCGACAAGTCCATGGAAAAGTATTCACGCGCTTCAATCCAGGCACAGATCTCACTGTCTATTCTCAACACAGGGCAGGCAATCATCGTGGCTTCTGGTCTTGGCGCAGTCATGATCCTGACCGCCATCGGCATCCAGCAAGGACGCTTCCAGATTGGCGATTTCGTGATGGCCAATGCCATCCTGATGCAGCTTTACCTCCCACTGAACCTGCTTGGCACCGTCTATCGCGAGATCACACAGGCGCTGGTAGACATGGATGCCATGTTCCGACTTCTCCACCAACCGCAGGAAGTGGTGGACAAGCCCGGCGCACCCGACCTTCAAGTGTCCGGCGGTGCAATACGATTTGACGATGTGGTGTTCTCATACGATCCCGAACGGGTCGTCCTGAAGGGTGTATCGTTCGAAGTTCCTGCCGGCAAAACGGTGGCAGTGGTAGGACCATCTGGCGCGGGGAAATCCACGCTTTCCCGCATCTTATATCGCTTCTACGACATCAAATCCGGCAGCGTGACAATCGACGGGCAGGACATCCGCGAGGTTACGCAAGCCAGCTTGCGTGCAGCCATCGGTATCGTTCCGCAGGATACGGTGCTCTTCAATGACACCATCCGCTACAATATCGCATATGGCCGTATCGGCGCGAATGAATCCGAGATCAAGGATGCCGCACGAATGGCGCAGATCGACAAGTTCATCCGCGATCTGCCAATGGGCTATGAATCCATGGTGGGCGAGCGCGGTTTGAAACTCTCCGGAGGCGAAAAACAGCGGGTGGCCATCGCGCGCACGATTTTGAAGAACCCGCCGATCCTCCTCTTGGACGAGGCAACGAGCGCCCTCGATACGCACACAGAGCGCGAAATCCAAAGCGCGCTCAAAGACGTTTCCAGGAACCGCACGGCTCTCGTCATTGCGCATAGACTCTCAACGGTTGTGGACGCTGACGAGATCCTCGTACTGGAAAAGGGCGTGATCGTGGAACGTGGACGGCACGACGAATTGATTGCCCAAAACGGACACTACGCAGCCATGTGGAACAAGCAGAAGCAGGCGGCAGAAGCGCGCGAAATTCTCCAGGCCGCAGAGGCCGACCCGGACACGGCGCCTGGCGTTTCACGCGCCTCGCCGGTGGCTGCAGCCGACTGACTATTCAGCCGGCTGCGTCACGGGATGGCGGCCATCATCTGCCTTGTGCCTGTTGCGCCACCAGCGCGCCGGCGCAGTGAACATTCGTCCCATGAACCAGAAGAAGCCACGCTTTGTCTGCTTTTTCACATAAGGCAACGCCAACATCGCGGGCATCAGACCAAGCGTGATAGCCTTGGAGAATGCGAGACCGAAGACAATAGCTGTGGAAAGCTGAACCCACATCAAGCCATTTGGTCCGCCCACGGTAACTTCGCGTGTGGCGAAATTGATTTCGATCGCCAACATCATTGGCAGAAGACCACCAATAGCCGTGACTGTGGTGAGGAATACCGGGCGCAATCGCTGAGCGCTCGAACGGATGACGGCTTCGATTGGCTCCATGCCGGAATCACGCAAGCGATGGAACGTATCTATCAGCACAATGTTGTGGTTCACCACAATGCCCGCGAGCGCAAGCAGACCAGTGCCGGTCATGATAATTGAAAATGGCTGCGCCATAACAACCATGCCGAACAACGCGCCGATCATCGCAAGCACCACTGCGATCAGAATGAGTATGGTGTGATAGAAACTATTGAACAGCGCCAAGAGCACGATGCCGATGAGAAACAGCGCCATCAGCGCCGCCACACCCAGGAATGCGCCGGACTCATCCTGCTGTTCCTGACCGCCGCGGAACGCGACGCGAACCGATGACGGGAAGTTCTGCTTTCCAATCCATGCCTGAAGCTTTTGTACTTCGGCACTCGGCAGAACGGTATCCGGCTTCATGTTGGCGCGTACGTGATACACGCGATGCCCGTCAACACGTTCGATTGATGTTACCTGCTGCCTCGGAACGCGGGTCACGAAATTGCTGATTGGAACCGTGCCGCGTGCCGTCGTCACACGCAATTGATCAAGCGCATGCACACCACGGGCGGCCTCGGGGTAACGCACCCGTATGTCAACTTCATCATCGGAATCGTCCGGACGATACTTGCCGACCATCACGCCGTTGGTCACGAGTTGCACAGCCGTGCCGATCGTCTGTGCATTCGCTCCAAAGCGGCTGGCACGTTCACGATCGATGTCCAGGTCCCACTCAATGCCTGGAAGGGGGCGCGTATCTTCTACGTCGCGCAGCTCCGGCAACGTGTCCATGTACTTGCGGATTGCACCAGTGACTTTTGCCAAATCGGCATAATTGTCCGAATTGACATCGATCATTATGTCTTTGCCAGTTGGCGGGCCGTTCTGCGGCTCGCGGACTTCGACATTGATGCCCGGAAGATTTTCGGTGAGCTTGCGAATCTTTTCGAAGATCACCTTGCCCTTTGGCCGATCACGGTAATCAATAAGCTGTACTGAGACGCGACCGATATTGTCGACAGGCACCCCCCCCGAGCGGCTCATGCCAACTGACTGACCGCCTGAGGTCGCATATGTCCATTTTATGCCTTCTACGCCGCGGACGATCTTGTTGACACTCATCACGATATCGCGCTTCTCCTGGGCAGAGAGATTACCGCGCGCGGACACGAACACGTTTGCATAATCCATGTCGTTATCGACGAAGAACATCACGCCGTGGTTGTTCGAGATAAACAGGAACAGAACCACTACAACGGTCCCGAAGGCGCCCAGAATGACCTTTCCGGGATTCCACGCGAATTTTTCCGCAAGGTGCGCGTACCAGCCTGTGACACCCGGAATTTCTCGCCAGTCTCCCGTTTCGGAGGCCTCAATCGCCTTTTCGTGTTCTTCGTCGTAGGGCGGCGCCTTGCCAAGAAATCCGCCCAATACGGGCAGAAAGACGAGCGCGACCACCATGGAGCACGAAAGAACGATGATCAGCGTTATGGGGAAGTAACTCATGAACTTGCCGGCGACCCCGGGCCACAGGAGCATGGGCAAGAACGCGCCAATCATTGTAAGCGTGGCGCTGACCACCGGCCAGAACATGCGCACCGCAGCTTCGGCAAATGCCTGCTTGGGCGGATGCCCCTCTGTCATCTTCCGATCCGCGTATTCGACCACGATGATCGCGCCGTCAACGAGGATGCCGACCGCCAAGAGCAGCGCAAACATAATCATGAAGTTGAGCGTTAGCCCGACAAAGTTCATAACCATGAACGACATCAGGAATGACGCCGGTATAGCTATGCCGACAAGCATTCCCGAACGCACCCCCAGAGCCGCAACGATAATGATCATCACAAGCACGATGGCGAGGATGATTGAATCAGACAGGGACCCTAACTGATCGCGAATATCGGTCGAGCGGTCGAACATATAGTTCATTTGAACGCCCGCGGGCCAATGCTTGGCCTCTCTTGCCACAATTGTGCGGACTTTTTCGTTCGTATCGATGATATTTGCGCCGATACGCTTGGTGACCTGTACCGCGACGGTGGGCTCACCATTCATACGGGCAAAGCTGGTCGCGTCGTAGAATGTGCGCTGGACATTTGCCACGTCCTGCAACGTAACGGACCCTTCTGCGCTTGATCTAATCGGCAGATTGAGCAGGTCTGTCGCCGTTTCAATGACGCCCGGCACCTTTACCGCAAAGCTGCCTTTGCCCGTATCGATGGAGCCTGCGGCGACAAGCTTGTTGTTGTTGGAAATAGCCGCGAACATCTCCTGCTGGGTGATGCCGTAACTTTCCAGCTTGGCCGGGTCGATGGTGATCTGCAGGAGTTCTTCGCGTGTGCCTCCCAATTCAACGTCCAGCACGGACGGAATGGTCTTGATCTCGTCTTTCAGGTCGCGTGCAAGATGCAGGAGTGTCCGCTCCGGCACCGGACCGGAAAGCGCCACGCCAATCACTGGATCCAAGCTGGTGTTAAACTCTTGGACGACTGGTGGATCCGCCTCCTGAGGCAACAGAGCGCGGGTGGAGTCCACTTCGGCGCGCACGTCTTCAAGCGCCTTCTGCTTATTGAAGTTGACGTCGAACTCGAGAATTACGACGGCTGTGCCCTGATATGCATAGGCTGTGATTTCCTTCAGTCCTTCAATGGACCGAAGGCTCGTTTCCAATGGCTTGACGAGCAAACGTTCACTGTCTTCAGGACTAATGCCCGGATAGGTGACGCGAACCATCATCACCGGAATCGGAATGTCCGGGTCTGCTTCCTTCGGAATATTGATGAAGGCGACCAGACCGGCCACCACCACGACCACAAAAAGCGCCAGAACAACTCGCGTGTTCCTTACGGCCCACTCGACGATTGATGTCATGACGCCACCTTGCCGCCATCAGCGACGGTTTTGACCTTCTCGCCTTCACTGACGAATTGCTGGCCGATGGTTATGACCGTTACCTTTTGTGGCAAACCCGAAACCCACATGCCATCAGGCCCATCTGAAACGATCTGCACTGGTTTGAAGTGGACAATGCTCTTGTCGTCGACGACGCGCACACCAACAACACCATTGTCGTCCAGCACCAAGATGGCTGGTGAAATCTTTTGCGCTTTCAGCTTGCGTACCGGAATATGAATGTCAGCGCTGATGCCGTCTCGCAGGTCGCCGTTCGGATTGGGCAGTTCAACTTCCACGCGGAAAGCACGAGTTACATCATCGGCCTTAGTCGCGACGAAGCGTACGGTGCCTTCGACATGCTGACCGGTCACGAGATCCGCGCTGGCCTGATCGCCCTGCTGAACTTGGCCTACTTCGCGTTCTGTCACCATGCCAACAGCCAGAAACGGCTCGGGGGCAATCAACTGCGCGCACTTGTCGCCCACGCGCATATAGTCGCCGACATCCACGTAGCGATCGTTCACCTTGCCCGCGAACGGCGCACGCATCCGCGTGTTTCCAAATTGAATCTGCATGGTGCGAAGCTGTGCACGCGCGGCTTCCAGAGCGGCGGCGGACTGGGCGACCTGTGTCTTTGAACGGAAGCCGTCAGCAGCAAGCTTGAGATTTACATCGTGCTGCTTCGCGGTCTGGTCGACAAGGGCTTTCGCCTGCTCCAGCTTGGCCCCACGATCGTTTGTCTTGATTTCGCAAAGTACGGCGTCCTTCTTGACCGCATCGCCTTTTTCAAAATGCAGCGCCTGCACAACACCTTCCACTTCGGCGCGCACATCCACGGAATGCAAAGCCTGAGTCGAGCCGCGCACTGTGATCGTCGCATTGCGGCTCGTAGCATCCAGAACCGCGACCTTCACCAGCGGCACGTCCGATTTCGTCACGGCGGCTGCCGCGTCATCTCCCTCATGCCGGGTGCCGGTAATGAAGCCAGAACCGATCCAAAGGACGAAAAAGACAAATATGGCGATCGACCACTGATATTGCGGCTTCAGACGCAGAAACGAGTCCGGCATCAGGCGCACGTACCAACTATCGAGAAAATCCTTCAGGCGGCCAAACATTACTTCTGTGTCCCGTTACTCTGCAGCCTCGGCCGCTCTAGTTTCGATTTGCGTGCGGTGGGCACGCAGGAAGTCCAGCATGGCCCGATAGATGGCCTGCCCCATGCCAACCACGAAAGTCTCGCTATCCCCCTGATGCGAAGGTTTGGTCGAGAGTTGCGCCAGCTTGGCCTCGCACTGTGCGATATAGGCATCGATCAGGGCGGTAACACGGGTTTGGGGCAAAAGATGTGAAAAAAGCATGGCAAATACGAAAGGCGACCGGTGCCGGTCTTCCGGGACGGGGCGCATAAGGTAGGCCATGAACGCTGTCTGGCCTGCTGGGGTAATGGAGTAGACCTTTCGATCTGGCCGTTTTTCCTGGGATTCGGATCGGACGCTGACCAGCCCTTCCTCCGTCAGGCGATTAAGCGCCGGATAGATTGAGCCAAAACTGGCCTCCACGAAGTGTTGGAAGCCGTCCTCTTCGAACAGCTTCTTGATCTCATAGCCTGTTGCTTCGCCCCGGGTCAGGATGCCGAGGCAGATCGTCCGCACGTCCATGGGACAAGGTCTCATATATTGGGTCGATATACCTCGACGCTATATATGATTTCGCAACTGCGAAATTCAAGGGCGCGAGCCCTTACATTTGCGCAAGCTGGACCTGCGCAAACTCGAACGGTGCAACCTAGCCGGGTAGATCAGATCGTCTCGATCCGGTCGACTTCCACGCCCTTCATACCCTGGCGGGTCGAGAAGCGGATCCGCTGTTCCGGGTTTAGCGCCGCGATACCCGATCGGCGCAGAGCGCTGGCATGGAGATAGACATCGCCGCCGCCAGTATCTGGCACCACGAAGCCAAAACCCTTCTGGTCGTTGAAGAACTTGACCTTGCCATCGACCATTGGGCCGGAGGGGCCACTTTCGCGCGCACCCCCACCAAAGCGATCCCGACCACCACCACCAAACCGGTCACCCCCGCCGAAACGGTCGCCTCCACCAAAGCGATCGCCGCCGCCGAACCTGTCACCCCCGCCAAAGCGATCCCCACCACCAAACCGGTCACCCCCGCCGCCACCAAAACGATCGGGACGAGAACGTCGCGGGCCTTCAGGTTGCGCTGTCGAAGTATCGACGCTGTGAACGCTCACCACCTGAAGACCACGCGGGCTTTCCTGAAGATCGCAAACAATTGTCGAACCGGGCGGTACGTCTGTGTATCCCAGTGCTGAAATCGCCGACGCGTGACAGAAGGCATCACCGCCATTGTCCAGTGTGATGAAGCCATAACCTTTGGTCGAATTGAACCATTTGACCGTGCCCTTGGCCGAAGCCTGAGAAATAGAACCCGATCCGCGATTGTCGAAGCTTGCCATGTCTTAGCCGATGAGGAACCTGCCGGCGCGTTTCATAGGAACGCGCCTGCCCATCCGGCCTGCGGGCTCGGCACGTTAGGTTCCATCATGCGCAAATATTCGCCCACTCCGCAACTGGTTACCGGGAAAGATTCCTGCTTCTCGTCTTGCTCGCAAAAGTGCAACGCGATGGCCCTGCAAGATTGGATCTGGCCTGCCGATCGTGCTGCGCCTGCGAATTTGTCCTGCCGGGCGGTTTCAGTGCACGTTCCCCGAGGCGCTGTCTGACGTGAGGGGAATTGGTGAAAGTCATGTTTCGCTTTGCTGTCGTTGCAGGTCCAGCCCCCGCCGCAAACGCCGCTTATGCCACCCGATGTTTCTCTGCCTCTGGCTTCCACTCCACCAATTCGCGCGGCGGTATCTGGTGTGCCAAAGTCACTGGTCCTGATAACCCACCGGAAATTTGGGCCGACCCGGCGTTGCAGGCGTGGAGCGGCACCCAGACAGCACGGACCCACAGGTTCCGGGACTCCCTGCCAGATCGCGCCACGATGAAAGGCGAATTGACGATGCCCATCGCAACCACCTCGACCGAGGTCCTTTTTCTCCCATCACATGATGATGTGATCCTTCCAAATCATTTCAATTGCGCTGGATGCCGTAACGGATGACGGATCAACTCCTGCCACTACTGGGCGTTGGCGTCGTCGTCATTGGATTTCTGGCGCGGATCAATCCGTTGCTGGTGATCGCGGTGGCGGCGGCCGTTAGCGGCTGGGCAGCCCATATGGGGCTGGTTGAAGTCATCTCCGCCTTCGGCAAGGCCTTCAACGACAGCCGCTACGTGAGCGCGATCTGGCTGGTGCTGCCGGTGATCGGATTGCTCGAACGCGCGGGACTACAAGAACGAGCGCGAACACTGATCGGGCGTGTCCGCACCGCGACAACGGGGCGGCTTCTGCTGTTCTACCTTTTGGTTCGGCAAGTTACGGCGGCACTTGGGCTGACATCGCTCGGCGGCCATGCGCAGATGGTGCGTCCGCTGGTGGCGCCGATGGCCGAAGCCGCCGCAGAAGCGAAGTTGGGAAAAATCTCGGATCGCGTCCGATACCTGATCCGCGCACACACAGCGGCCGCGGACAATATCGGCCTCTTCTTCGGGGAAGATATATTCATCGCCATCGGTTCAATCCTGCTCATCAAGGGCTTTCTGGAGCAGGAGGGAATCATCGTCGAGCCACTTCAACTTTCGTTGTGGGCCATTCCCACCGCGATCATCGCGTTCCTGATTCACGGCACGCGGCTCTTCCTGCTCGACCGCAAGCTCGCGCGCGAAGCGGCAAAGGATCAGGCCAAAAAGATGGAAGGCGCCGCATGATCGGGCTTGAGGCCGTCTACATCATCGCCGGCTTATTCTTCGTCGCGGTGTCGATCCTGAGCATTGGCGACCGCAGCAACAAGCGCTCGAGCGGAAATGCGCTGTTTTGGGCGCTCTTGGCCGCAAGTTTTCTTTTCGGCTCCCACCTGTCGGATTTCCAGAACGGCCTGCTCGTGCTCGCCATCGTCCTGCTCGGCGGGCTTGGCGCGCTCGACAAGAGCCATCCCCAGACCACCACGCCCGAGCAGCGCCGCGAAAGCGCTGCAAGGCGCGGAAATGCGCTATTCATCCCAGCGCTGATCATTCCGGCTGTGGCGGTGTTCGGCACGCTGGTAATAAAAGGCATTTCCATCAATGACGTGCCGCTGATCGAAGCCAAGAACGTGACGCTGGTGTCGCTCACCTTCGGCGCGCTGCTGGCGTTGATCGTAGCGATGCTGTGGTTGCGGCCTCCAGCGCTTGCACCCCTCAACGAAGGGCGCAGGCTGGTCGATACCATCGGCTGGGCCGCGCTACTGCCGCAAATGTTGGCATCACTGGGCGCAGTTTTCGCGCTGGCGCATGTGGGAGAAGCGGTGGGCCTGATCGCCACGCGCCACATGCCGCTGGAAGATGCATTCGTTGTGGTCGCAGTCTATTGCATAGGTATGGCACTGTTCACCGCGATCATGGGTAACGCGTTTGCCGCGTTTCCGGTGATGACAGCGGCGATCGGCCTGCCCCTCCTCATACACAAATTTGGCGGCGATCCGGCGATTGTCGGCGCCGTTGGCATGTTGTCGGGATTCTGCGGTACTTTGACGACGCCAATGGCCGCGAATTTCAACATGGTGCCTGCCGCGCTGCTGGAACTGCCGGACCGCGATGGCGTCATCAAGATACAAATACCCACCGCCATTCCGCTCCTCGTTTGCAATATCGTCTTGATGTATGTGCTGCTGTTTGTGATGTAGCTCTGCAATCAGGGAATATTCTCCATGCGATTCGGAACACCGCTTTCTCCTTCCGCACTCAAGGTCATGCTTCTGGGTTCGGGCGAACTTGGCAAGGAAGTGGCGATCGAACTGCAACGGCTGGGTGTGGAAACCATCGCGGTGGACCGCTACGCCAATGCACCGGCGCAACAGGTAGCGCACCGTGCCCATGTGATCGACATGACCGATGCGAAGGCTTTGCGCGCGCTGGTGGAGGAGGAGAGGCCAGACCTGATCGTGCCGGAGATCGAGGCCATTGCCACAGACGAACTCGTGCGCATTGAGGAAGACAAGCTCGCCACCGTGATCCCGACAGCGCGCGCCGCGCACATCACCATGAACCGCGAGCGTATCCGCCGCCTTACCGCCGAAGAATTGAAACTCCCCACCTCGCCTTACGCTTTCGCCTCGTCGCTTGAAGAATTGCAGGCAGCCATCGATGGCGGCATCGGCTTCCCGTGCTTCGTGAAACCGGTGATGTCGTCTTCCGGTAAAGGCCAAAGCAAGTTGAAATTGCAAGATGATGTCGCCAAAGCGTGGGATAAGGCGATGAGCGCGGGCCGGGTGAAGCAGCCGCGCGTGATCGTGGAAGGCGAAATCCAGTTCGATTTCGAGATCACGCTGCTGACCGTGCGCGCAAAAGGCGGCACCCAGTTCTGCGCGCCGGTGGGGCATGTGCAGGTGGATGGCGACTACGTAGAATCCTGGCAGCCGCAGGCGATGAGCAAGGTGGCGCTGGAGCAGTCACAGCACATCGCCGCCAGCGTGACTGAAGCACTCGGCGGATACGGCATTTTCGGCGTGGAATTGTTCGTGAATGGCGATGAGGTCTGGTTCTCCGAAGTATCGCCACGCCCACATGACACGGGGCTGGTCACGCTCGTCTCGCAATATCAGAGCGAATTTGCGCTGCATGCGCGCGCGATATTGGGCCTGCCGGTGTCCACAGCGCTGAAATCGGCCGGCGCATCCGCCGTGGTCTATGGCGGCATGGATGCGAAAGGCATCGCGTTCGACCACGTGGATAAAGCGCTTGCCGTTCCCGAGAGCGAACTTCGCCTGTTCGGCAAGCCGGAAAGCTATGTGAAGCGGCGCATGGGCGTGGCGCTGGCGCGCGGCGTGGACACTACCGAAGCGCGCAGCCGCGCCAAGGACGTGGCCTCGCGGGTCAAATCCGTCAAGGCTTGATTACGCTTTCCAACCAGTCAGCCGCCTGCTCGGGCGTCTTCTTGTCCTTCTCGCGGTCCACCATCAGATTGGCGCGCTGCATGGAGGAAAGATCGATTGCACCTACCAGTGGCTCCAGGGCTGAAAGCAGTTTGCCATCATTGGCGTGGCGCGGTGAGACCAGAAGCACCGCATCATAAGGTGGGAGCGCGCTCTTGGTGTCGGTTACCAATTGCAGATCGTATTGCGCGATGCGTCCATCGCTGGAAAAGGCTGCAATCACGTCCACATCTCCATCGACCACCGCACGATACATGAAATTTGCCTGAAACTGCCGCTGTTCGGCGAATTTCATGCCATAGGCTTTCACCACGGACTTCCATTCGGGACGCCCGAAAAACTCATAGTCACCACCGATTTTCATGCCACGCGCATGTAGCGCCAGATCGCTCAGCGTCTTGATGCCAAGCGCTTCGGCCCTGTCGCGGCGCATCACGAAGGCGTAGGCGTTTTCGAATCCGAGTGGGCCCACATAAGCAATTCCGCGTTTGTCCTTCAGCCACGCAGCCATATTTTTCAGCACGGCGGCGCGCCCGGGCATGTCTTTGCGCTTCATGTGGTTCGCCCAGATGGTGCCGGAATAATCGACATAGACGTCCACATCATTCGCGGCGAGCGCATTGAATACTACAGTGGAGCCGAGCCCATCGCGCCGCGTAGCGCCGATGCCATCTTTCATTAGCCTGCCCTGAATGAGCGCGCCGAGGATGTATTGTTCCTCGAAACTTTTGGTACCGACGACGACATGCGTTTCCGTGCGGCCCACCAACGGTAGCAAGCTTGCGCCAATCACAACCGCAAGTCCCACCCCTGCCGCGATCAAGCGCACACGCGAGCGCTGCGCCATGCCGGTTTCCGCTAGCGCCAGCAGCCTGTCGATCACGAGCGCAAGTCCGGCCGCCGCCACGCAACCGAACAGAACATCCACCCAGTTTTCGGTTTGCAGACCGGTGAAAATGTAATTGCCAAGACTCGTCTGTCCCACGGGCGTCGAAAGGGTGGCGGTACCGATTACCCAGACGCTGGCCGTGCGCACGCCGGCCATGATGACTGGTGCGGCGAGCGGTAATTCCACCAGCAGAAGCGACTGCCAAGACGTCATCCCGACCGCACGCGCAGCTGTCTTTATCGCGGGATCAACACCGGTGAGGCCTGTGATCGTGTTCCGCAATACCGGCAGCATTGAATAGAGCATCAGCGCCAGGAGCGCTGGCAGGAAACCAAGCGCACGGAAGGTGAAGCCGAAGGTGTCCTGCGTGAAAATTGAGAGTACCAGCAACAGCGGGTAGAACAGCGCCAGAAGTGCGAGGCCTGGAATCGTCTGGATCACGCTGGCGATACCGAGCGCAGGGCCGCGCAACATCGCCGAGCGTGCAGCCACCACCGCGAGCGGCAGCGAGATCAGACACCCCAGCACAATGGCCGATACGGACAGGAGTACATGCTGGCTCAGATATTCAGGCAGCCGCGCCAATGCCCCGGCGATAGCGGGGCTCATGTGCCGGCCCCCACATGCATCAGTTCGGCGAGCCGCTTGGCCCGACGACGCGGCGTGTCGATAAGGGAGCGGACGAAATCGTCAGCGGGAGCATTGAGCAGTTCCTGCGGGGAACCGGTCTGAACCACTTCCCCGGAGTGCATCACCGTTATCCGGTCAGCCAAAAGGAAGGCCTCGGTCATGTCGTGGGTGACGAGGACAGTTGTGAGACCCAGCCGGTCATGGATCGCGCGGTAGTCGGCCGCGAGATCATCGCGCGTCAAAGGGTCCAGCGCGGCGAAAGGTTCGTCCATCAGCATGATACGCGGGCGGGCGGCCAACGCCCGCGCCAGGCCCACCCGCTGCTGTTGCCCGCCAGACAATTCAGCCGGCATCCGGTGCAGGTAGGCCTGGGGGGGGAGCCGCACGATTTCCAGCAATTCCGCCACTCTTGTGACGATGTCCGCCGGCGGCCACCCCAGCAGCCGGGGTGCAATGGCAACGTTTTCCCCAACGGTCAGGTGGGGAAACAGCCCCACCGCCTGGAACACAAAGCCGATTTCGCGCCGCAGGCCAACGGGGTTCAATGTCGAGGCATCCGCACCATCAATCAGGATACGTCCTGAGCTAGGCTCACTAAGCCGATTGACCATGTGCAGGGTCGTACTCTTGCCGCAACCGGAAGGGCCAATGAGCACGTAGAACTCGCCGGTGGCGATCGTCAGGTTTAGGCCCCGGACGGCCGCCGTATCCCCATAGACCTTGGCAACCTCCTGGAAGGCGATGATCGGGGCGGCGGCAGGTGCGTGGGCCATCGGAAGGCTCCCTGAACTATTGCACCCACAAACCGAATAGGCGTAAAACCTCACAAATGAAGCCAAAAGCGGTGCATTTACGCATGCTTAACAGGGCTTCTGTAGGGTTAGCAAACCGTAAACTCGGACGGGCGGAACGGCGATCCGGCGATGACGAAGATCGTGCGCAACGAAAGCATGAAGGGCGGAACTCTTGCCCATGCTTTTGCGCGCCTTCGCGGCATTGGTTCTCCTTCCCTCGGTTTGTCGCTCGGCGCGCTTCTTCTTCTTAGATGCCCCTAGGCGCTGGCTGCTCTCACGCTGGTGAGACGGGTGTTTAGGGGACCATCGAAAGGAGTGATCGAGGCAGCCTCGCAGGCGAACGGAAGGAACATGCCATGAGTACCGAGAACGAAGGAAAAATACGAATTTTCGACACCACACTGCGCGACGGTGAACAATCACCCGGCGCAGCCATGACCCTCGAACAGAAGATCGAAGTGGCCGAATTGCTAGATGCCATGGGCGTCGACATTATCGAGGCCGGATTTCCCATATCATCGCAAGGCGACTTCGAGGCCGTAACGCAAATCGCGCGGCGCACGAAGAACGCAATCGTTTGCGGACTTTCCCGCGCAGGCTTCAAAGACATCGATCGCGCGGGCGAAGCAATTCGCGGTGCTGTCCGAGGCCGAATTCACACGTTCATCTCGACAAGTCCGGTCCATATGAAGCACAAGCTTCAGATGGGTCCGAATGCAGTGCTGGATGCCGTGGGTGCATCAGTCGCGCGCGCGCGAAACTTGACCGACGATGTGCAATGGAGCGCAGAAGACGCCACGCGGACGGAGCACGACTTCCTCTGTCGTTGCGTCGAACTGGCTATTCGCTCCGGTGCCACCACGATCAACATTCCGGACACTGTGGGTTACACCACGCCTCAGGAATATATCGAACTCATCACAATGCTGCGCGAGCGCGTTCCGGGCGCGGAAAACGTGGTGTTTTCGACCCATTGTCACAACGACCTCGGCCTTGCTGTTGCCAATTCGCTCGCGGGTGTGATCGCGGGTGCACGGCAGGTGGAATGCACCATCAATGGCATAGGCGAGCGCGCAGGCAATGCGGCGCTCGAGGAAATTGTGATGGCATTGAAGGTAAGACGCGACGCGATGCCCTTTGCCACAAATATCAACACCACAATGCTGTCGAAGGCATCAAAGCTCGTATCGAACGTGACCGGCTTTCCTGTTCAGTACAACAAGGCCATCGTGGGCAAGAATGCCTTTGCCCATGAATCCGGTATTCATCAGGACGGCATGCTCAAGAATGTCGAAACCTACGAGATCATGCGCCCCGAGGATGTGGGCGTGCATGCGACCTCGCTGGTGCTGGGTAAGCTCTCAGGTCGCCATGCCTTCCGAGACAAGCTGGAAGCGCTCGGCTACACCCTCGAACCGACCGCGCTCGATGAAGCATTCAAGCGCTTCAAGAATCTGGCCGACAAGAAAAAGCACGTCTTTGACGAGGATATTGTCGCCTTGGTGGATGATGAGATCGTACGCCACGCTGACGACATCGTGATCAAGTCCCTTAAGGTGGAAACCGGCATCGGGATCAAGCCGGCTGCAGACATGACGCTCGTTGTGGGCGGCGTGGAAAGCTCCACAAAAACGACAGGTGATGGCCCTATCGACGCCATCTTCAACGCCATAAGAAGTATCTATCCGCACAATGCGGCTCTGCAGCAGTTCCAAGTCCAGTCTGTGACCGAAGGAACCGATGCACAGGCCACCGTGAGCGTGCGGCTGGAAGAAGACGGGCGCACCGTTACCGGGCGCGGCGCGGATACGGACACACTCGTGGCCGCCGCCCATGCCTATGTGACGGCGCTGAATAAGCTACTGGTGAAACGCGAAAAGCAGGTGCCGGAAGTCCTCACTGTAGCACGATGAGACAACGGGTTCCGGCGGATATCGCCGGAACCCGCATCTTCGTGGGTACGAGGATTGCATGACATCTGTCTTGGAAAGGGAATGGGTTAACACCGCATGTTCGGCAGTCTTCTCGGCGCACTGTCGAGCGACATGGCAATCGATCTCGGAACGGCCAACACGCTCGTTTACGTTAAAGGTCGCGGCATCGTTTTGAACGAGCCGTCCGTTGTCGCCACAATCAACAAGGGCGGCAAAAAGCAGGTCCGCGCGGTCGGCAACGACGCCAAGATGATGCTGGGCCGCACGCCCGGCAACATCGAGGCGATCCGCCCGATGCGCGATGGCGTGATCGCGGATTTCGAAATCGCAGAGGAGATGATCAAGCACTTCATCCGAAAAGTGCACAATCGCCGCTCATTCGCGAACCCGATGATCATCGTCTGCGTGCCATCCGGCTCCACCGCCGTGGAACGCCGGGCCATTCAGGAGTCGGCGCTATCCGCCGGCGCGCGCCGTGTGTTCCTGATCGAAGAACCGATGGCGGCCGCCATCGGCGCGGGACTTCCTGTCTCCGAGCCCACAGGCTCGATGGTCGTTGATATCGGCGGCGGCACGACGGAAGTGGCCGTGCTCTCGCTCGGCGGCATCGTTTATTCGCGCTCCGTCCGCGTGGGCGGCGACAAGATGGATGAAGCCATCATCGCCTATATCCGCCGCCACCAGAACCTTCTAATCGGCGAGGCTTCCGCAGAGCGCATCAAGAAGGAGATCGGCACCGCCGCGCCGCCGCAGGAAGGCAATGGCGTGACGCTCGAAATCAAGGGCCGCGATCTATTGAACGGCGTACCAAAGGAAATCACCATCACGCAGCGACACATTGCCGAAGCCTTGGCCGAGCCGACCAGCCAGATTGTGGAAGCGGTAAAAGTGGCGCTTGAAGCCACTCCCCCCGAACTGGCTGCGGACATTGTGGACAAAGGAATTGTTCTGACCGGCGGCGGCTCGTTGCTCGCGAATCTTGACCAGGTTTTGCGCGAAGAGACAGGTCTTCCCATCTCCATAGCCGATGATCCTCTTTCCTGCGTTGCGTTGGGCACTGGCAGGGTGCTCGAAAGTGCGAAGGCAATGCGCCACGTCCTGACGACGGCGTTCTGACGGAGCAAGCGGGCCTTCGGGAAGAATACGTGAGACATGGCCAACGGCACATGGAAGATTGCGCGCAATCGCGGTTCCGCCCAGCTTCCGCTGGCGATCTTTGCCGTGCTTGCCATTATCGTGGTGCTCGTGGGGCGCGCGCAATCCTCGCTGTTTGATCGTGCGCGCACAACTTTCACCGACTGGACAGCGCCTTTGCTTCAAAGTGTCAGCGAGCCGGTCGACGGAGTGTCGCGCTGGTTCGGTAGCATCGGCACAATATTTGTCGTCTATCGCGAAAATCTGAAGCTTAAGGAAGAGAATGCCAAGCTGCGCCAATGGCAGAGCGCGGCACTGGTTCTGGAGGACCGCATCAAACGGTATCAACTGCTGCTGAACGCGGTAGTCGACCCATCTCTTGACCGCATTACCGCCCGCGTCATCGGGCGAGAAAGCAAACCCTTCCTCGAAACCATGATCCTGAATGCCGGCAAAAGTCAGGGCGTGCGTTCGGGACAGGCCGTAGTGGATGAGCATGCAATTATCGGTCGTATTTTTCTGGCCGGCGAGCGCAGTTCGTGGGTGATCTTGCTCACCGATCTCAACAGTCGCATTCCCGTTGTAATTCGGCCGGGAAATATTCAAGCGATCATGGCCGGTGACAATTCGAACGCGCCGACGCTTGAGACATTGGCACAAGGTGCGCAACTGCGGGAAGGCATGCAGGTGCTTACCTCTGGCGATGGCGGGCTTCTGCCGCCGGGGCTGGCCGTGGGTGTACTGATACGTGATGGCGGACGCATGCGCGTGGCGCTCTTGTCCGATGCCAACACGTCTGACGACGTACAGGTCATCAAGTATCAAGCCGCACCCGAAACGACGCCTACCCCATCTCTGAACGATCTTCCCGCCGCATCGCTGCCACCGCCGCAGCCGCATATGCCTGCAAGCGACAATACGACTGCCACGCAACCGGTCGAGCCGGAACCCGCGCCCTTCAAACCGTCGTCCACGAAAAAAAACGAATCAAACAGCGGGCCAGCGGCGGCCACCGAACAATCAGTTCCTGCCGAAGATCCATCTGCCGAAGACGAGCGCGATTGATGGGGTGGGCATGTTCGAACGCATCAATTTCCCCATGAGTCGTGTTTTCGCCGCCGTCATTCCGTTCCTGCTCGCCGCGTTTGGCGTGCTGCTTGCCAATTTTCCAGTTTCCTTCTTGGGAGGAATCCTGCCCTCGCCGCTTTTGGCGCTGATGCCTGTCTACTTCTGGTGCCTGGTTCGGCCCGATCTGATGCCACCAGGTGCCGCCTTCGCCATTGGCATTCTTGAGGACGTATTTTCCGGGGGGCCGCCGGGCATCTGGGCGCTTTCCTTTGTGGCCAGCTACGCACTGGTAGATCGGCAGCGCGACGCATTTGCGGGTCTTTCAGGAATTGGTGCCATTCTGGGCTTCGCCGCGGCAATGCTGACGGCGTCAGGCACCGCATATGTGGTTATGAGCATATATCACAACCACATGATGCCTCTGGCGCCCATCGTGCTTCAGGTCGCGGTGTCGGTTCTGTTTTATATTCCGGTGGTGCCCGTGCTTGTGCTCGTACATCGACGCTTGGTCGGCCCCCTCAGGAGCGATTTCTGATGCCCCTGTTCGACCGGAAAGACAAAAGTCGGTATTCGACATTTTCGCGCCGAAGCCTGCTGGTATCCGGTGCCATGACGGCAGTTTTCACGGGTCTGACGGCGCGTCTCTACCAATTGCAAATTCTGCAGGGCGATCAGTTCATGACCCGCGCGGAAGACAACCGCGTTAATCAGCGCCTTGTTGCCCCGTTGCGTGGTCGCATCCTGGACCGCTTTGGCGTTGAGCTGGCAACCAATAGGCGTAACTATCGCGTACTGCTGATTCCCGAACAGCTCGCGGACAGCGTAGATGCAGCGCTCGACGCGATATCACGCATCATTGCCATCTCGCCATCGCAACGGGACCGCGTGCATCGCGATATAGGCCAGAACAAGCGCTTCGTGCCCGTTACAGTGGCCGAAAACCTCACTTGGGAAGAATTCGCGCGCATCAATTTGCATTTGCCCTATCTGTCCGGCGTTCAACCGGATGTGGGGGAAACACGATTCTACCCTTTCAACGACGAACTTTCGCACATCTTGGGGTATGTCGCTGCGGTGTCCGCGGACGACAAAAAGGAGCATGAAGATCCTCTCTTGGATCTTCCTGGATTTCGAATTGGCAAACGCGGCATCGAAAAGCGCTTCGATCCTGAAATCCGAGGCACTGCAGGCGTTAGCCGAGTAGAAGTGAATGCGTATGGGCGTGTGATCCGCGAGCTAGGCCGTGAACCGGGCATGCCCGGGTCGGATGTCTATCTCACCATCGATCGACAGGTGCAGCAGAAACTGGCGGAATTGATGGGCAATGAGAGTGCTGCCGCCGTGGTGATGGATGTTCACAACGGTGATATCATCGCACTTGCGTCCACGCCCGGCTTTGATCCGAACCTCTTTAACGTGGGCATTAAAACCAGCGAGTGGCAGGCGCTCACCACCAACGATCACAATCCGCTATTGAACAAAGTGATGAGCGGCGTGTATCCGCCGGGGTCCACCTATAAATGTGCAATGGCATTGGCAGCTGTGGATGCCGGCATCGCTACACCCGGTTTCAGCGTGTTCTGCGATGGTGCTACGACGCTGGGCAACAATGTATTTCATTGCTGGAAGCGCGGAGGGCACGGACACGTCGACCTCAAAAGAGGTATCCAGCAATCCTGCGACGTCTTTTTCTATGAAGTAGCGCGCAGACTGGGCATCGATCGCATCGAAGAAGCGTCGCACCGGCTGGGCCTTGGACGTCTGACTGGCATCGAACTGCCCGGCGAGCGGGCCGGTACCATACCCGGCCGGGCATGGAAGCTCGCCAATTTCGGGGTTCCCTGGCAGCTTGGCGAAACACTCGTGACCGGCATCGGTCAAGGCTATGTGCTGACGACACCAATTCAGCTGGCAACCATGGCTGCGCGCATAGCCAGTGGCAACGAGGTTTATCCGCGCATCGCACGCGTCGTGGGGCGTGACGCCCAGACACGTCCCGAAGTCAAAGCACTGCAGTTCTCCGACAAGGCTATCCTTGCTGTGCATGAGGGCATGAGCGCGGTGACGAACGAACCAGGGGGAACCGCCTATCCCTGGCGTATCATAGAACCCGGTTTTGAAATGGCCGGCAAAACCGGCACGGCGCAGGTGCGCAGGATTACACGTGAAGAACGCGCCAGCGGCGTGCGCAAGAACGAGTCGCTACCGTGGCGATTGCGCGACCACGCACTCTTCGTTGCCTTCGCGCCTGTTCTGGAACCCAAATACGCTTGTGCCGTGGTGATCGAACATGGTGCGGTGGGACCGCACCCGCAGGTGCAGATCGCGCGCGACATTCTGGCCTTCACGCAAAAGCGCGATCCCGCGAGGTTGCCGAACGCTTACCCCGTCAAGACCGCCGAGAACATCCCCGGCTTCAAGGTGACGCCATGACGACGCGCCACTATGCGGCCGAGCGCGGCCGGCTCTCCATTCCGGAGAAGCTGCTGGAGGTCAATTGGGGCCTCGTTGTGCTGATTGGAATGATCGCGGGCGTTGGCTTTCTCATGCTCTATTCCATCGCAGGGGGAAGCTTCCAGCCATGGGCGGCACCACAGATTTATCGCTTCATTGTCGGGCTGGTGATCCTCATCGCAATTGCCATGGTGGACATCCGGATATGGATGAATGTGGCCTATCCGGCATACGCGATCGCGCTGCTGCTGCTTGTTGCCACCACCATCATGGGCAAGGTCGGCGGACTTGGTGCACAGCGATGGATTGAATTTGGTCCACTGCAGCTTCAGCCATCCGAGCTGATGAAAATCTCGCTGGTGCTGGCCCTCGCCCGCTATCTGCACGGCTTGAGCGTGGAGGATGTTTCCAGGCCCCTGAAGCTGCTCATACCACTGGTGATGATCGCGGCGCCTGCGTTCCTCGTCCTGATTCAGCCCAACCTCGGCACTGCCGTGATCCTGATCGCCGATGGCTGCGCGCTGCTGTTCCTGGCGGGACTTTCCTGGTGGTGGATCGTGCCGGCGATTTCCGGTGTGCTGGCCGCCATTCCGGTGGCCTGGGAGTTCATGCACGACTACCAGAAGCGCCGCGTGCTCACCTTCCTCAACCCGGAACACGACTCGCTCGGCGCGGGCTGGAACATCAGCCAGGCGGAGATCACCATCGGTTCCGGCGGCGTGGCGGGCAAAGGTTACCTGCACGGCACGCAAAGCCACCTGAACTTCCTGCCGGAAAAGCAGACCGACTTCATCTACACCACCATCGGCGAGGAATTCGGCTTCGTGGGATCGGTGGCGCTCCTGCTGCTGTTCGGACTTGTGATCGGCTACGGCATCCGCATCGCGATGTCCTCGCGAAGCCAGTTTGGGCGGCTGCTGGCCATGGGCGTGACGCTCAACTTCTTCTTCTACATCATGATCAACGCGGCGATGGTGATGGGCCTGATTCCCGTGGTGGGCATTCCCATGCCGCTGATCTCCTATGGCGGCACGGCCATGCTGACGGTGATGGTGGGCTTCGGCCTTCTGATGAGCGTCCATGTCCACCGTTTCGTCGAGATTCCGCGCCATTCCGCCGGGCTGATCTAGCGATCAGGACCGTCCGGCTCCGCCCGCAGGTCCGGACAAAAGCCTTTCTGGACAGGCCCGCCGGGGCTTGCTATAGGCCCGCCTCCTTTCGGAAAAGCAGGGACCATCCCTGCCCGGTGGGGCGCATAGCTCAGTGGTAGAGCAGCTGACTCTTAATCAGCGGGTCCAAGGTTCAAATCCTTGTGCGCCCACCAACAATCCAAAAACCTGGCCGGGACGAATTGACGGCGGCATCGCGATCCAGCGGTGCCGGACGCTGAGGTTTTCCACACACCCCGACCACGATTTCGCAAACACCTTCTTGCCATTCAATGCCTTAGCCGTTTTTCGATTTTCGTCCTTTTTGAGGGGGGAGGGAGGGGGAGACCCTGCCCTGACGACAGTTCCGCGCCTGCGTCACACGAGATGGCGCAGCGGCTTTATGTGGGAATGCGCGAGACACGATTCAAGGCGAGCACAGTCACCGCGCAACGCCGCGAAGGCTGGCAATCCAGTATCGCGTCCCCTCGGTTCGGAACGCCGCGTGTGATGCTCCGCAAGGATCACAGCCACCGACGGCATGATCTTGCAGCGCTATCGCTGTCAGGATGGACCGAACTGGAGGGTACCGAAAAAATTAAAGTGGTCGAATGTGCCGAATGTTTTATCTGTCGCCTTTGAAACTGAAGACGATGCGACCAGTACTGGCGCGGCGTAGGGCCGGCGCGGGTGTGACCCTTCACCGGCTGGCACTTCCGCCTGCGCTATTTGCGGTTTTGAAGGCCGCCCCGACATCTGTTCCCCTTCCTTCACGACACCAATCGGCGACGCACCGACGCGCGCCTGCCGCACGCGGCCCGCGAGACCAGCAGTACTTGGGGCACATCGCCCCAAAAGGGGTCTAGGCAGCGCGATAGTGTAGGGCTACCCCCCATTTTCAGGGGGGAGGGAACTCGAGCCCGCGAAATCCGCTCATCAGCCGCGCGTGTGATGCTCGCGCAAAATTACCGCGATCGACTCCGTCACTTTCTTGGCTGTCGGGATGTGCAGGAATTCGTTGGGGCCGTGGGCGTTGGATTTGGGGCCCAGAACGCCGGTGATGACGAATTGCGTTTTCGGGAATTTCGCGCCGAGCATGCCCATGAACGGGATCGAGCCGCCCTCGCCCATATAGGCCGCGGGTGCACCGAACGCGGCTTCCGACGCGCGCGCCACCGCATCCTTCAGCCATTGTGCGAGCGCGGGCGCGTTCCAGCCCGATTGACCATGCTCTTCATGGAAGGTGACATCGGCGTCGTAAGGCGCTTTTTCTTCCAACGCCTTCTTCATCGACGCCGTCGCTTTTTCGGCATCGACGGTGGGCGGAAGACGCATGGAGAGCTTCGTGCGCGTGACGGGCAAGAGCACATTGCCCGCGGTTGGCGCGGGCGGCAGGCCCTCGGCGCCGACGATGGCAAGCTGCGGCCGCCAGGTGCGATTGAGCACGAGTTCGGCAAGATCGTCCGACATCGGCCTGGTTCCGCCCGCGAACGGCATTTTGGAATAGACGGCGTCGCCCAAAATCTGCGCGGCGGCTTTGGCCTGTTCGATGCGTTCGGGTGGCACCTGCGCGTAAAGATCGTCGAGTTTGATCTTGCCGGTTTCCTCATCCTCGATGCGCGAAAGAAGCTGGCGCGTGAGGCGGAAGCTGGACGGCACGATGCCGGACGCGTCGCCCGAATGCACGCCTTCGGTCAGCACCTTCACTTCCAGAATGCCCGCCGCGATGCCGCGCAGCGAGGTGGTGAGCCAGAGCTGATCGTAATTGCCGCAACCGGAATCGAGGCAGATCACCAGCGACGGATCGCCGATGCGGTCCATCAGATGATCGACATAATAGGGAAGATCGTAGCTGCCGGATTCCTCGCATGCCTCGATCATCACCACGCAGCGCGCGCGTTTGATGTTCTGATCCTTCAGCGCCAGAAGCGCGGCCAGCGAGCCGAACATGGCATAGCCATCATCCGCGCCGCCGCGACCGTAGAGCTTGTCGTCCTTGCGCACGGGAATCCATGGGCCGAGGCCTTCGTCCCAGCCGGTGAATTCGGGCTGCTTGTCGAGATGGCCGTAAAGCAGCACCGTGTCGGCGCTGTCGCCGGGAATCTCGATGAAGATGAGCGGCGTGCGGCCCTTCAGTTGCACGACTTCGAGCTTTGCGCCGGGGAACGCCGCGATCTTCTCGCGCGCCCAGCTTTCCAGAAGTTTCACCGCTTCGGCCATGTGGCCATGGGCTTCCCATTCGGCGTCATAGGCGGGCGATTTGTTGGGGATGCGGATATAATCGGTGAGCGTGGGCAGGATGGAATCTTCCCAGATTCCGTCAACGAATGTCTTGAGCTTTGCCGTATCCATGATGATATCCGCGTGCGTTACTTCGCCAATCTAGGCCCCCATACGCTGAGAAGGAAGCGGCCATGAAGGACAAGACATTCATCGTGACGGGTGCATTCGGCGCGCTGGGAACCGCCGTGGTGCGCGCGCTGGAAGCTGCAGGCGCGAAAGTGGCCGCCATCGATGCGGCGCCAGCGCCCGCCGGTGGAAACAACCTTGCCTATGGCGGCGTCGATTTGTCCGATTCCGATGCGGCGGGCGCGGCGATTGTGCGCGCGATTTCCGATATGGGCGGGCTTGATGGGCTTGTGAATGTCGCGGGCACGTTTCGTTGGGAGAGCGTGGCGGATGGCGATGTGGCGACATGGGACCTTCTTTACCGCATCAATGTGCGTACGGCGGTGATTGCATCGAAAGCGGCCCTGCCCGCGCTCGAAAGATCCAGGGGCGCGATTGTGAGTGTGAGTGCGGCGGCAAGCGCGAAGGCGGCGGCGGGAATGGGTGCCTACACCGCGTCCAAATCCGGCGTGTCGCGTCTTACCGAAGCGCTGGCCGATGAGATGAAAGACAAGGGCGTTCGTGTGAATGCCGTGCTGCCCACGATCATCGACACAGCGGCCAACCGCAAAGACATGCCGGATGCGGATTTCAGCAAATGGGTTTCGCCCGATGCGCTGGCCGATGCGATCCTGTTCCTGCTTTCAGATAAAGCGCGTGCGATCACCGGCGCGTTGCTGCCAGTCAGCGGGCGGGTGTGAGGCTTATTCCTCGGCGTTCAGCGCCATGAGATTGGTGAGCGCGGCCATCACCAGATAGGCAAGCATCAATGGAACGATACCGATCAGCGTTGCGCCGAAGACGCCGGTGAGCAGCGCGCAAGGCGCAAGATCGAACAGGGTGCCCACGAACAGAAACTGGATCGCGAACACTGCCGCGACCGCCACGAGCGCGGCAAGCACATAGGGCCCGAAGGGTTCGGGCCGCCGCTTGCGCTCCAGCCGCACGATGGCAGCACCGAGCCGGAGGCGCGACAGTGAGGACGCAAAAAACACCAGCGCCAGGGCCCAGGAAAACGCGCCCGCAAACGATTTGCCGCCATCGAGACTGCATTGCGTGAGCAGGCTTTCCAGTTCGCGCTGCCCCGGCACGGCAAAACGGATCGCCGCTTCCAGCGCGCCCAGAACGCTCACCGGTCCATGATGCGGCGCATAGGAAAGCTGCACAAAAAGGCTCGCCAGCATGAAGGCGATGAACACGATCTCGTTGAAACCGGGCTGCAGCGCATAGCTGTCAATGCGCGAGAGGCGTATCGGCCCGCCGGACATGCCGAAGCCATAGGCGAACAAAAGTCCCATGGCGGAAAAAAGAAGAACGCAGGGGCCGATGCCGCCAAGCGCATCCATGGGCGGCGTGCCCGATGCGAGCGCACGTTCCAGCGCAATGGCACCAGCATAGAGGCAGAACACGATCCAGCCTTTGGCAAGCAGGCGTGCCATACCCATATGCAACAATCCCCAGATGCTATGAGGTGACGGCCTGGCGCGCGCCCTGCGACTTCTTCTGCGCGTCCATCAGATCGGCGATCAGGAAAGCAAGCTCCAGCGCCTGGCTGGCGTTGAGGCGCGGATCGCAAGTCGTGCGATAGCGATCCGTCAAATCCACTTCCGTCAAGGCCTGCGCGCCGCCCGTGCATTCGGTCACGTTCTGGCCGGTCATCTCCAGATGCACGCCGCCCGCATAGGTGCCTTCGGCGCGATGAATCTCGAAGAAGCGCGCAACCTCACCGGTGACGCTGGCGAAGGGCCGCGTCTTGATGCCGGCGGCGGATTTGATGGTGTTGCCATGCATGGGATCGCACGACCACACGACGCTGCGGCCTTCGCGCTTCACCGCCTGAATGAGGCGCGGCAGGTGCTTTTCCACCTTGTCGTGGCCGAAGCGGGCAATGAGCGTGACCCTGCCCGGCTTGTTGTCCGGGTTGAGGATGTCGAGCAGCTTGAGGAGATCTTCCTCCGGCATGCTCGGCCCACATTTGATGCCGATGGGATTTTTGATACCGCGGCAATATTCGACATGCGCGCCATCGGGCTGGCGCGTGCGGTCGCCGATCCAGATCATGTGCGCGGAGGTGTCGTACCAGCCGCCAGCGGTGGAGTCCTCGCGCGTCATGGCTTCTTCATAGCCAAGCAGCAACGCTTCATGGCTGAAATAGAAATCCACGCGGCTGGTCTGCTGCTTCACCGTTTCGGAGAGCGAGAAGGTGCGCAGGAAGTCCACGCCTTCGCCGATCTTGTTCACGACGGCCTGATAGCGCGCCTTCAGATCGTGGTGATGGTGATCGTCGAGATACCAGTGGCTGGCGCGCGAGAGGTCGGCATAGCCACCGGTTGCGAAGGCGCGCACAAGGTTCGCCGTGGCAGCCGCCTGGAAATAGGCGGTGAGAATCCGCTCCGGATCGGGTATGCGCGCTTCCGGCGTGAAGGCTTCGCCGTTCACGATGTCGCCGCGATAGGATGGCAGCGAAACGCCATCGCGCGTTTCGGTGTCTTCGCTGCGAGGTTTCGCGAACTGGCCCGCAATGCGGCCCACCTTCACCACCGGCACATCCGCCGCGAAGGTGAGGACCGTGGCCATGCTCAGGAAAACGCAGAAGGTGTCGCGAATATTGTTGGCGCTGAATTCGGCAAAGCTCTCGGCGCAGTCCCCGCCCTGAAGCAGGAACGCCTTGCCCTCGGCGGCATCGGCCAGCCGGGCGGACAGGGCGCGCGCCTCACCGGCAAATACCAGCGGCGGCAGGGTGCGCAGCCGCGCCTCGACGGCCGCCAACGCGGCCGGATCCGGGTATTCCGGCACTTGCCGGATGGGCATATCCCGCCAGCTTTTGGGGCTCCAGCTCTGGGCCACGACACCTAACTCCTTGCTCTCCCCCGGATATACGGGAGGGGCGGGCCCAATGCCAGTGCGGCGAATCGCTGTGGTGAACGCCGCGAAACCTCTCACGGCTCCTTCGAGTAGGACTTCGTGCGCATGGTCACCAGCTCTTCCGCGGCGGAGGGGTGGAGCGCGATGGTGGAATCGAAGTCCGCCTTGGTGGCGCCCATCTTCATGGCGACGCCCACGATCTGGGCGATTTCGCCAGCCGTATCGGGCGTGAAGATGTGGCAGCCCAGAACCTTCTGCGTTTTCGCATCCACGATCAGCTTGAACTGCGAGCGCAGGTCACGGCCCGAGAGCGTGTGCTTCAGCGGCTTGAAGGTGGATTTGTAAACATCGATGGCATGGCCGCGCTTCAGCGCTTCTTCTTCCGTCAACCCCACCGTGCCGATTTCCGGCTGGCTGAACACGGCGGTTGGAATGCCTTCGTGATCGACCGGCGTGGGTTTGCCTTCATAGACCGTCTTCACGAAGCACATCGCTTCATGGATGGCGACGGGGGTGAGCGCAACGCGATCCGTCACATCGCCGATGGCATAGATGTGGTCCACGTTGGTTTTGGAATACTCATCCACCAGCACCTTGCCGCGCTTGCCAAGCGCGACGCCGGCTTTCTCCAAGCCCAATCCATCGGTATTGGGAATACGGCCAATGGCGAGCATGAGCTGATCGGCTTCCAGCATCTCGTTGTGATCGGTTACGGCGAAGATCGTTCCATCGCGCCTGTCCAGCTTCTTGAAGACGCGATGGCAATGAATGCGGATGCCCTTCTTGGTCATTTCGGCAGTGAGGCAATCGCGCATGTCTTCATCGAAGCCGCGCAGAATCTTGTTGCCGCGATAGACGAGCGCGACATCCGCACCGAGGCCGTGGAAGATGTTGGCGAACTCCACCGCGATATAGCCGCCGCCCGCGATGATGATGCGCTTGGGGAATTTTTCCAGATAGAAGGCTTCATTCGAGGTGATGGCGTGCTCCGCACCGATGCAGCCCGGCCCCATATCGCGCGAAGGCCGCCCACCCGTGGCAACGAGGATGTGTTTGGCCGTCACCGTGCGATCGGATTTCTTCAGGTGGATTGTGTGCGGGTCCACAAACTCCGCGCGCTCCATGAAAATCTCGACGCCCGCCGCTGTGACGTTCTTTTTGTAGATCGCTTCGAGACGGTCGATTTCCTTGTTCTTGTTGCCGACGAGAACATTCCAGTCGAAATGGCGCTCAGGCACGGTCCAGCCGAAGCCGATGGCATCTTCGAAACCCTCGCCATATTCGGACGCATAGACGAACAATTTTTTCGGAATGCAGCCGCGGATCACACAGGTTCCGCCGAAGCCATATTCTTCGGCGATCGCCACGCGCGCACCGTGGCTCGCTGCCATGCGGCTGGCGCGCACGCCACCAGAACCGCCGCCGATGACGAAAAGGTCATAGTCGTAAGCCACGATGCGGTGCTCCATCTTGCGCAGGACCGATTTGCCGCGCTTTGATGCGGGATCGCAAGGGGAAAGCGCGTGCGAATACCGGCTATAACGCGACAGGTCGCAGGGTTATTGGCCGCATGCGCGCTGGCGGCCTGCGCAAGCTACGACAATCCCTACTATGTGCATTCGGTGTGGCGGCCCGCCGATGGCGCGGCTTCGTCGGCACCGGTGTTCTTCGTCACGGATCGCAAGGCGGACGGTACGCCCGGAGGCTTCGGATATGAGTATGCGGGCAAGGCCGCATGCGGACGCATCACGGCATCCATTCCTGCCGCCAAGCTGCCCGCAGGCCCGGACATATTTGCGGAACCGGTAAAACCCGAAACCATCGCTTGCGCGAAAAATGGTTCGAGCTTTGCCGGACTCATTGCGGCCATACGCGCAGCGACACCCGATTGCCACCGCGTGATGATTTTCGTGCATGGCTACTACACAGGCTTCGCGACCGCCGCGCTGCGCACCGCACAACTGAAAAGCGACACGCAATGGCCGTGCGGGGCGATTGCCTTTTCGTGGTCCAGCACCGGCAAGGCGCGAGGCTATGCCGCCGACAAGACGTACGCCGTGCAAGCCGAACCCATGCTTGACGCCTTGATTGGCGAATTGCAGGGCGCCGGACTGGAATCGGAAATCATTGCCCACAGCATGGGAACCTTTCTGGTGCTGGACGCTTTGGCGAAGCTCACACCTGATGCGCGTGCGCGGCCCGTTGGCGAGCTTCTGCTCTATGCGCCGGATATCGGTGCGGATGCCAACAACGATGACTTCTTGCCGCGCGCCAAGGCAATTGCGCCCATCGTGCGACGGATCACGATCTACGCTTCGTCTGGTGATGCGGTTCTGGCCGCCTCGCGCCGGATTAACGGCACCGACAGACTGGGGCGCACGCCAGACGCGGATTTTTTGCGCTACCGCGCGCCCGGCACCATCGACGTCATCGATGCCAGCGACGTGCCTGGCGATTTCTCAGGCCACAATTACTACGGCTTGGCCTATGAAGCGGTTGACGACATGGCGCTGACGCTTGCAGGGATTTCCGCGCATGACCGGAGCGGATCGGTTTGGGGGCGCAAGCCCACGCTCCGCTGCAAGTCCAATCGCGGCGACTGTGTGCCCGCACTGCGCATAGACTGGACCCGGCAACCGGATCCCTATTGGCGGCTGCTGCGCTGGCTGGTGTCTATCCTGCCGCTGCCTCTATGACCTCGGTGCCGCCTTCGCGCGCGATCACGAGCGCGGTGGCAAGGCCGATGAAGAGGCCGTGATCGACAACGCCCGGAATTCCCGAAAGCGCGGCGGCGAGCGCGGGCGCATCGCCGATGGAGCCGAGCGCGGCGTCGTAGATCACATTGCCGCCATCGGTGGTGACGGCCTCGCCGTCCTTCATACGCTGCGTGACGGCCGGTTTGGCATATCCGAACGCTGCAAGCCGAAGCCCAATGCGCCGCGCCGTAGAGAGATGACCGAACGCCGCGACTTCAATGGGGAGCGGATATTTGCCCAGCCGGTTCACAAGCTTCGAGCCGTCGGCGATGACAACCATGCGTTTCGAGGATGCTGCCACGATCTTCTCGCGCAGCAGCGCCGCGCCGCCACCTTTGATGAGATTGAAGGCACGATCCGCTTCATCCGCGCCATCGACGGTGAGATCGAGTTCGCCCATCTGGTCGAGCGTCGAGAGCGGAATACCGAGCGTGCGCGCCTTCTGCGCCGTCTTCTCCGAGGTCGGCACCCCGACGATGGAAAGCCCGCCCTTGATGCGCGGCGCCAGCACGTCGAGAAACGCCTCGGCGGTGGAACCCGTGCCCAGGCCCAGTTTCATGCCGTCCTCGACGAAATCGAGCGCACGGACGGCGGCGGCGCGTTTGAGGCTTGCAGCGGAATCGGTCATGGCGAAAAGCCTAGCAGGGCAATCACACTGCGGCGAGCGGAACGCCGAGCGATTTGGCGTTTTCCGCCATGCGGACATCGAAGGTGGCGAGTTGCGCGCCGATGCGCTGGGCGATGGCGATATTCAGGGCATCGGGTGTACGCAGATTGAGATCGAGGCGTCTCAGAAACACCTGCGCCGCCAGCATGTCTGCATTCGTCGCTTCGGTGCGTTCGAAGGCACGGCCAATCCAGATGTCAAAATCAGAAAACGCATCCTGAGCTTCCTGCCGGGATACTTCGCCGGTGCGCACATGCCGCGCGACCGATGACGCAAATTCGGCAGCAGCAAAATCGCTGACGATCAAGGGCACGCCCTTGCCGCGAATAGCCAGGTCAGCACGGCTAGCAAAGGGATCGTCCAGAAAAAGAGCAACTATGACACTTGCATCGAGATAGATGCTCAATGCCATTCCTCGTCGCGCATGTGTGAAACCGAAATTCCGGCATTGCCCTTGATCCGGCCGCGACCTGAACGCCGCGCTTTGAGCCAGTCAAGATCGGCATCGCTGACAACGCGGGGGACGGGTTTGGAGCAAGGCGTCAAGGTGACCGTCGGCATGCCATGGCGCGTAATCACAACCTCCTCGCCCTTCTCAGCGCGAGCAATGAGGTTGGACAGGTTGTTCCGGGCTTCGGCAATGCTGTGTTTGCTCATGTCGGAAATATAGCCATTCGATGGCTATATTTCAAGAAGTCATTCCACCGTCACCGATTTGGCGAGGTTGCGGGGCTGGTCCACATCCGTGCCCTTCGCCACCGCGGTGTGATAGGCGAGCATCTGCACCGGCGCCGCATAGAGGAACGGCGCGATGAAGGGATCGACTTCCGGCACCTCGATGGTGGCCCAAACGTTGCCCGCGCGGCGGATGCCGCCCGCATCGGAAATCAGCACCACCTTGCCGCCGCGCGCCATCACCTCCTGCATGTTGGAGATGGTCTTCTCGAACAGATCGTCCTGCGGGGCGATCACGATAACAGGCACGTTCTCGTCGATCAGCGCGATGGGGCCGTGTTTCATCTCACCGGCGGCATAGCCTTCGGCGTGGATGTAGGAAATTTCCTTCAGCTTCAGCGCGCCTTCCATCGCCATGGGGAAATGCACGCCGCGACCGAGATAGAGCACATCACGCGCCTTCGCAATTTCCTGCCCCAAGGCTTCGATGGCCGGTTCCTGTCGCATGAAATCCACCAGATGACGCGGCACTTCGAGAAGCGCGGTGCAGAGACGCGTTTCTTCTTCCGCCGACAGCGTTCCGCGCGCGCGGCCCGCCGCAATGGCGAGCGAAGCAAGCGCCGCAAGCTGACAGGTGAACGCCTTGGTGGAAGCGACGCCGATTTCCGGGCCAGCGAAAGTCGGCACTACGATATCCGCGTCGCGCGCGATGGAGCTTTCCGGCACGTTTACGACCGCAAGCGTTCGCTGGTCGTGATCCTTCGCATCACGCAGGGCTGCCAGCGTATCGGCTGTTTCACCGGACTGCGAAATGAACAGCGAAGCGCCGCCTTGCGGAAACACCGGCGAGCGATAGCGCAACTCTGATGCGATATCGGCTTCCACCGGCAGGCGCGCGAGTTTCTCGAACCAGTATTTGCCGACCAGACCGGCATAGAATGCGGTGCCGCAGGCAGAGAGGGTTAGGCGGGGCGCATCCCTGAGCGTCTCGATCAATCCTTCTTCGCGGATCGCGGCGTGGGGGCCGGTAGCATCAATGTAGTGTGCCAGCGTGTGGCCGATGACTTCCGGCTGCTCGTGAATTTCCTTGGCCATGAAATGGCGCTGTCCGCCCTTGTCCACCAGCGCGGCCGAGGCACTGGTGATCTTCACTTCGCGATTCACCGGCACGCCGTCCGCGCTGTAGATGGCAACGTCAGCGCCATCGATGACAACGACGTCACCGTCTTCCAGATAGGTGACCTTGTTGGTGAAGGGCGCGAGCGCAAAAGCGTCGGAACCGAGGAACGCTTCGCCGTCGCCGTAACCCACCGCAAGCGGACTGCCCTTGCGCGCGCCGATCAACAGGCGATCGTGATCCTTGAAGATCATCGCAAGCGCATAGGCGCCGGTGAGCTGGCGCGCGGCCTTGATCGCGGCTTCCTTCGGCGACAGACCCTGGTCGAGATAATCGGTGACCAGATGCACAGCCACTTCCGTATCGGTCTCGGAAGCGAATGCGTGGCCCTTGGCCATCAGGTCTTCGCGCAGCTCGCGGAAATTCTCGATGATGCCGTTGTGCACCAGCGCCACCTTGGCAGAGGCATGCGGATGGGCATTGCTCTCGGTGGGCGCACCGTGAGTTGCCCAACGCGTGTGGCCGATGCCCGTGCCGCCACGCAGCGGGCTTGTGCGCAGCACATCGGCGAGCTTGCCGAGCTTGCCGGGCGAGCGGCGGCGCTCGATGGCGCCGGGAACGAGCGTGGCGATACCGGCAGAATCATACCCGCGGTATTCCAGTCGTCTCAGCGCTTCCAGAATGACTGGCGCGCAATCTTTCGTGCCCGCAATGCCGACAATTCCGCACATGACTATTTACCCTTTGCTTTTTCGGCGCGCTTTTTGGCGCGAAATTTCTCTGCCCAGCCCGCCACCTCGCGCTGATCGGCGCGCGTGACACCGAGCGCATTGGCGCTCACATCCTTTGTGATGACGGACCCGGCGCCAACATAGGCACCATCGGCCACCTTCACGGGTGCCACCAATGCGGTATCCGATCCGATGAAGGCGCCCGCGCCGATATCGGTTTCGTACTTGTCGAAGCCATCGTAGTTGCAGGTGATGGTGCCCGCGCCGATGTTCGCGCCATCGCCGACGCGCGCATCGCCGAGATATGCCAGATGGTTCGCCTTCGCGCCCTTGCCGATGCGCGCCTTTTTCGTTTCGACGAAATTGCCGATATGCGCGCCCTCGCCGATCTCGCTGCCCGGCCGAAGCCGTGCATAAGGCCCGATGCGCGCGCCTTCACCCACAACTGCGCCTTCGAGGTGCGAGTGACTGAGGATTTCCGCGCCGCGTTTCACAGTGACACCGGGCCCAAACACAACGAACGGCGCAATCTGCACATCCGGCTCCAGCACCGTGTCGTAAGCCAGATAAACGGTTTCGGGTGCCTGCATGCCCACGCCCCGATCGAGCGCGCGGCTACGAAGGCGTTTTTGCATCTGCGCTTCGGCCTCGGCCAGTTCGCTGCGGCTGTTCACGCCCATCACCGTGATCTCATCGGTGACGGTAACGGCACAGGCCACGCCATCGGCTTTCGCGACCAGCGGAACCTCCGGCAGATAATATTCGCCTTGCGCGTTGTCATTCTTCAACTGCGCGGCCCAATGGAAAAACTTCGAAGCGTCGCGCGCAGCATAGGTGCCAGCGCAGCACAGATCGACCTTGCGCTGTTCCGCCGTCGCATCCTTGAATTCGACGATGCGGTCGAGCATGCCGTTGCCATCAAGCAAAACACGGCCATAGGCAGCGGGATCGGCGGGGCGGAATGCGACCAGCGCGAAACCCGGCGCTTCGCAGGCCGACAATACATCCGCAATCATGCCCGATTGCGCCATCGGCATGTCGCCATTGTTGATGATGACCGCGCCCGAATAATCACCCAGAGCCTGCCTGGCCGAAGCAGCGGCATGGCCGGTACCCTTCTGCTCATGCTGGATCGCGGTTTCGCAACCCAGCGAGGCTGCATAGGTGCGCATCTCTTCGAAGGACGGCGCGGTGACGACGACGATGCGCTCCACGCCGGCGCCGCGCATGGCATCGACCACGTGCCCAAGGATCGGGCGGCGCGCAACTTCATGCATCACTTTGGGCTTCGCAGATTTCATCCGCGTTCCCATGCCTGCCGCCAAAATGATGCCTGCGCGTGCCATGCGTGCCTTCAGATATGCCAGGACCAACCGGTCCCGATATTGTCGCGGATGCCGGATAACTCCCTATCCGGAAAGGGTAAAGTGACGATTTCCTACGCTATATTGCCATCAATTTGTTAATCTGGCGCGCACCCTGGCGATGGACCGTCCATTGCTGGACTTGCCCGGCAAATCATGGGATCGAGACCCGGCGCAGGAGCATTGGGGCAAGCCGCTCGATATGGCGTTTCTTCGGGACACCGCGTTCAGCGCCGCCGCCTCCATCGCCACTGTCGGGGGCAGACTGCTTACCACCGTTCTGCTGACCCACACCCTGCCGCAAGCCTCATATGGCCAGTTCGTCTACCTGCAATGGGTGATCGAAATCTCCACGCTTGTTTGCGCCTTTGGCTTGCCGGGCGTGATGACCCGCTTCCTGCCACAACTTTCCGCCGCCGCGGATTTGTTTCAGGCGAGGCTGCTGCGCTGGCTCGCGTGGGCCACGGCGGGCGCGCTTATCCTGACAGTCGCCGCATTCACCGCCTATGTGCAGTTTGATCGGGAATTCGGGGACCTCAACATTCTTCTGCTGGCGCTTTGGTGCCTGTCTGCAACCGGGCTGGCCTTTCTGAGCGCCGCGCTGCAGGGGTTGTTTCGCTATGACGCTTCGACCGTTGGCAACATCGCATTCGCTGCGGTCTCGCTCGCCCTCATCCTTGCCTGGCGGACCGAACTCACCGTGTCCACCGCTGCACTGGCCATGACGATGGGTTACGCAGCCGGAATCATTTCCGCGGGGCTCATGCTTGTCCTGCGCAAGAACAACGATAAGGCTGCGGATGAAACGCTGGCGCCTGCTCCCCGTTCGATACTCGTCTATGCAGGCAGCATCTGGATAACGGCGCTTATCTCGAGCCTTGTCTGGTCGCGCGGTGAGTTTGCCATCCTGCGGATCGAAACAACGGCAGCCGAGATCGCACTCTATTCCGCCGCACTCACACTGACGGGCGCCATCACGCAGGCTGCAAATCTACTGACCGGGGCGCTCATGCCGCATCTGGCGCGACGATGGGCTCAGGGTGCGCATGACGAGTTGCGCGCAATCCTGAATGGCACGGCGATGGCAACGCTGGCATCCACATCGCTCATGGCGATCGGCCTGATCGGTCTGGGTGATTACGTAATCGGTCCGCTCTTCAGCGCGAAATATCTGGCGGCCTATCCCGTGCTGTGCTTGCTGGCCATCGCTGCAACCGCAATTTCATCGGGTGCGGCAAACGCCGTGCTGCAAATCGAGACGGACGGGACGTTCGCGGTCAAATCCAATATTCTTGGTCTTGTCGTGTTGTTCGGGCTGAGTTTCGCGTTCACGCCACTGATGGGAATCATGGGGACCGCGATCGCGCGTGCCTGTTCCCAGGCGGCGGTCGGTATCTACTCGATGTATCGCCTGCGCGACATGACCACGCTCAAGGCGGATTCCACTCGGCAATTGCGCGCCTTCCTGGCTGCGCTCTCCGTGCTTCTGGCGTTTTATGCGCTGGTGCGGATCATGCCGGACGCGGTGCTATTGCGCATCGTTCTGGCAGGCATGTTTGCGCCGCTGGCGCTTTACGCGATTCAGCGGGCGATGGGCATTTCGATATGGGAATTTCTTCGGTTGCGTGGCGCAACCTAATCAAGCATGGCCTTGAACCGCCGCAGGGCGGGGCGCACCACGCGAAAGAGCGGACCGACAATCGGTGTCCTCTCAAGGCGCGCCAGCCGTTGATTGCGCAAGGTCGAGGTATTGAAGCTCTGATCTGCCCCCAGATGGGCAAAGGCCGACACACCGGGAAGCGATGCGACGCGCCAACGTGTCTGACACGCGACGGCACGCTGATAGTCCAGCTCCATATCCGCCATCGGCACGCCCTCCTGATAGGGACCAATGTCATGAATGAACTGACGATGCTTCACGTGCGGTTGATCGGAATAGGGCCGCGCGCCCGAAGGCCGCCTTTGCGAAAGTCCATCATTTGCGAAAACCCGATAGGCGGTGCCGTCGGCAAGGGTGCGCAATTCGTGCGGCAAGTCCGGTACCGCGTCGATCAACTGCACCACGCCGATTTCGGGGTCCGCATCCAGAATCCGCATCGCGGTCTTCAGAACATCTGCAGGACCAAGAAATTCCCAATCATCCTGTAGCTGGAAGATTAATTTGCCCGCGCAGGCCGCGATGCCCTTGTTGCAATTATGCCCGAGACCGCGATTGACCGGCGATGTGACGTGCGTGTCGGCTGCCAGACTCAACACGCGATCGAGATGAGCAGGTTCACTGGCATCATCCGTGATGACATACTCGACGATCAGCCCATCCAGATCGGCACGTTCGCGCAGGAAGTGGACCGTCCGCTCCAGCATATCCGAGCGATTGTAGGTTACAAGCAAGACAGAGATGTCCGGACCATCACGCTCAGCTTCTCTCACGACGCGCGCATCCCAACATTTGTGCGCCTGATGCGCTCCATCGCCGCCCTGCGCAACGGGATATCATAGTAGAGATCGGCGGCCCATGCGGCGATGAGAAGAAATGCCCAGAATCCAATGGCAAGCGGAATGAAATGTTCGAGGGACACATGCGCAATCTTCAGCACGCCATGCGTTAGGACATATAGCGGCGCATGGATCGCGTAGACGGCATATGACGTGACACCCAGGAACCTATAGGCCTGTTGCGTTTTTGTGCTTGGCTCAAGCGCGGCTCCGGCCATGAGCAGAAGCGGAAAGACCGCGAGCACGCACACAAGATCGTACCACGGCCGCACAGCATCCGAGGGGATCACCCAGAGCAGCGCGCCCAGAATCACAAGAATGAACCAGGCCGGCACGGGCAGGCGCAGCCGCGCGGCAGGCGCGCGCCAGATGAGCACGCCAAGAAAGAAGGAAAAGCACACGCGCGGCAGCCCCGCCCATACCGTGTCCATCTTCCAGCCAACATGCATCGTTCCGAACTGAAAGGCCGCGACCGCAAGACCAACGGCGGAAAGAAGTACAATGCCGATCAGAACACCGCGCTTCAGAAGCGGCAGCAGCGCGGCATAAAGAACGTTCACGGCCATTTCGAGAAACAGCGTCCATGCCGGGCCATTCAAAGGGTAGCCGAGAAAGCCAAAGAGCCCGGGTACCGGCAGCATGAAGAGGCCGAGCAGAACGACAACCGGCATCGCATCACTTGGAACAACAGGTGTGCCTCTGAGGATTCCCAGAACCGCCGCCAGAAGTCCCAGCATGAGGCCGAGAAAATAAAGCGGATAGAACCGCACCAGCCTGATCTTGAAGAAGCCGGAGAGCGACAGCCCCGAACGCAGCCGCTCCTCATAAGCGCCTGCAATGATGAAGCCGCTCAGAAGGAAGAAAAAATCGACCGCCAGGTAACCGCTGGAATTTTGAAAGGCGCCGAAATAATCGGGACTATGAAGCGGCACGACGGACAGCGCGGCAACACCACGCATACCATCCAGTGTGTGATACTTCCGCTTTTCTTCCATGAACAGGTTCCACGTCGCGGCGGGCGTCTTGCATGTGGCGGCAAAATAGCGTCTGACACAGACGTAATGCGCCGTTTTCTCCGGTAAACCTGCCCGTGTCCAGCCCTGCCCTGATCTTCGACCTCGACGGTACGCTCGTCGATACCGCCCCGGACCTTCTGGGCGCACTCAATGCCGTTCTGGTCGCCGAAGGGCGCACGGCAGTGAAACCCGCCGATCTCCGCCATCTCGTGGGTCATGGCGCGCGCGCGATGCTGGACGAAGCGATGAAGATGACAGGAGCGGGCGTCGGCAGCGAAGAGCTTCAGCGGCTGGTGGATGCTTTCATCATTCACTACCGTGCGCATCTGGCCGATGAGAGTGTTCCTTTTCCCGGTGTTGTGGAAACGCTTGCGGCGCTGAAGGCCGAAGGCACACGGATGGCCGTTCTTACCAACAAACCCCATGAGCTGGCCGTCAAACTTCTGCCAGCCCTGAAGCTGGACGGTTATTTCAATTCCATATGCGGGGCTGGACGTATGAGCTTCAACAAGCCCGATTCACGCATCTTTCATCACGTGGTGGAGGAACTTGGCGGCGCGGGCCGCGGCGCTGTCATGATCGGCGACAGCATCACCGATCTGCAGACCGGCCGCGCCGCCGGGGCACCGGTGATCCTGCTCAGCTATGGCTATACGCCCGAGCCCGCCGCCTCCCTGGGCGCCGATGCCATTGCCGATGATTTCCGCGACATTCCAGCCCTTGTCCGCAGACTGATTGGAAACTGAACAAGCCCGCCTTGACGCCGCTTGCCCGCCCGCCCTATAGGGCGGGTCCGCTTCGGCGGGGCGCGTAGCTCAGCGGTAGAGCACACCCTTCACACGGGTGGGGTCACAGGTTCAATCCCTGTCGCGCCCACCATTTTCATAACGCGGCCTCGCTTCGTGCCGCCCGCCAACCCACTCCACTCGGCCGACTGGTGCAATGTATTGGCTGTCAGGTCTGCCATTTTCAAAAGGCGGCCTCGCTTCGTGCCGCCCGCCAACCCACTCCGCTCGGCCGACTGGTGCAATGCATTGGCTGTCAGGTCTGCCATTGCATTTGCCCATGTGGAGGCGAATGATCACGCCATGAGCAACACGTCCGCACTCACCGAGATCGATGCCGCAATTGCGGCTGTTCGTGACAACCTTCGCCAGCTGACCGAACAGGCGGCGGCGCAATCAGGCGCTGCCGATGAAGACCTGGCGGCCGAGCGGATCGCGCAGCAGGAAGCCCGGCTTGCGGACCTTTTGAAGCAACGCGAAGCCCTGCTGAAAGCCTGATCGCCGCCGCCGGGATCAGATTATCCCAGCACGCCTTTCACCACGACATAGACACCGACACTCGCCACCACGCCGCTGAAGATGAGCGTGAGCATACGACGCTGCTGTGCCAGATGGCGGGCCAGCCGGATGCCAAAAAATCCGCCCATGGCGCCACCCGCGATGAAGAGGGCCGCAAGCGTCCAATCCACAAGCCCTGAAGCGGCATAGCTGATTGCGGTTGTCGCGCCGAACGCCGCGACCGAAACAAGCGACGACCCGATGGCGTTGAGAAGCGGCATGGCCGTGGCCGAGACAAGACCCGGTACGATCAGAAAGCCGCCGCCTATGCCGAAGAAACCGGAGAGCGCGCCGACGCCAAAACCCGTTCCGGCAAGCGGCGGCAACAGGCGCCGCGCAGACTGGGCTTCCAGATGCACATCCGGATCGTGACCACCCTTGCGCGGCAGAGACATCAGCAGCGCAATGACAATCATGAGCACGCCAAACGCGGACAGCAGCTTTGCGCCGTCCACCGCCTTGCCGAATTCGGCTCCGATGGCGGCGCCGGCGACGCCCGCGATCGCAAACACCGTGGCACACGGCCATTTCACATTGCGATCGCGCGCATGGCCCAGAAGATTTATCAACGCGTTTACGGCCACAGCAACCGCGCTGGTGCCAATGGCAAGGTGCGGCGAACCAATCCCAACGACATACACCATGAGCGGAACGGCGAGAATCGAGCCGCCTCCGCCAATCAAGCCCAGAGACAGGCCGACCAGACCTCCGGAAAACAGGGCCAGAACGATCTGAAGTGTCGTCATGCGCAAAACAGCTGCTTGAGCAGCGCCATGGTCCGGCGCACGCGCGGGTCAGAGGAAAGGCGATAATGAATTGTCTGGGATTCGCGGCGCGTCTCGACCAGTCCGTCAGCCCGCAACTTGGCCAGATGCTGGGACAGGGCCGATTGGCTCAGGTCAACCGCCTCGGCAAGCGCGCCCACGGACATTTCGCGCCGCGCCATCAGTTCGCACAGGATCAGCAGCCGACGGTCATTGGCCAGCAGCAGCAGAAAATCCGCCGCCTCGGCAGCATTGGCCTTCAACGCATGCAATTCCGCCGCCTGCTTCACCGGACTCTCCATTCACTGTTGCTAATTTAGTGACTACTCATATATATAGTCAAGAGCAACTTACCGAGGATCAGCATGTCCCCGCAGATTTCCGCCCATTTCGATGAGCCGACCAACACCATCAGTTATCTGGTGTGGGACGCCACCACCCGCGAGGCCGCCATCATCGATCCGGTGCTGGACTATGACCACCGCAGCGGGAAGGTTTCGGCCGTGTCCGCGCAACGCCTTCTGGATGAGGCACGGGAGCGGCAACTCAATGTCCTCTGGATTCTGGAAACACACGCACATGCCGATCACCTGACGGCGGCGGCATGGCTCAAAGCCCGAACAGGCGCAAAGGTGGCAATCGGCGCACATATCGGCGCGGTACAGGAAACATTTCGCGCCGTGTTCAACATCGGCGATGTCTCAACAACCGGCATCGAATTCGACCACCTTCTGAGCGATGGCGAGACATTCCGGCTTGGCGGATGCGAAGTGGAGGTAATGCATACGCCGGGCCATACCCCCGCCTGCGTCAGCTACCGGATTGGCGACGCCGTTTTCGTCGGCGACACGTTGTTCATGCCTGACTATGGAACCGCCCGCGCGGACTTTCCGGGCGGCGATGCGGCCGCGCTTTACCGATCCATCCGGCGGCTTCTTTCACTTCCGCCCGAAACGCGCTTGTTCATGTGTCACGACTACAAGGCACCGGGACGGGACCACTATGCGTGGGAGACAACCGTGGCCGATGAGCGCCTGCGAAACATCCATGTTCACGATGGCATCGGTGAAAGCGACTTTGTGAACATGCGAAAGACGCGTGACGCCTCGCTCGCGGCACCCGTGCTGCTGTTGCCTTCGATTCAGGTGAACATCCGTGCCGGCAATTTTCCGAAGCCCGAGAACAATGGCACCCGGTATCTGAAAATCCCGCTGCGCCCTGGCCCAAGTTTGGCTGACTGAAGCGGTTGCCCGGTTGTGCCGACAGGCGGCCTCACGGATACTTGCGCCAGCAGACTCTGGGGCACCCGCGATGGCCGATCTTATTGGACTTTCCTCCAAATATATCGACGAAGGCTCGAAGGAAGCGCCCGTCGCTTTCAACCGCATCAATGGCGAACTGTCCGAGGTGGCCGACGGAATCGCCATGATCGAAGCCTTCAGTCATGTCGTGCTGTTCAAATCGGCAGACGGGCTTGTCCTCTTCGATACCAGTCTGGAATCCTTCGGCGGACAGGTCGTGAAGGCCATGCGCGGCTGGACCGACGATCCTGTGCGCGCCATCGCATACACTCATGGCCACGTGGACCATGTGGGCGGCGCAGGCGCCATTGTTCAGGAAGCGGCGGACCGCAGACGCACCCGGCCACAGGTGATCGGCCATGAAAATGTCGCGCCGCGCTTTCACCGCTACCATCTGACAAACGGCTACAATGCCGCCATCAACATGCGCCAGTTCGGCGGCGCTGGCCGCAGCATGATCAAACTGGGCGATACGGAGCGCTTTGGACCGAAAGCGTGGATCGAACCCGATACCGAATTCTCGGATCGCATGGGGTTCGCGGCAGGCGATCTGCGCTTCGAATTGCGCCACGCGCGCGGGGAGACCGACGACCACCTTTGGGCATGGCTTCCTTCCCGAAAGGCAGTGGTCGTTGGCGATTTCCTCACATGGGTTTTCCCAAACGCTGGCAATCCGCAAAAGGTGCAGCGCTATCCGCTGGACTGGGCGGCGGCGCTGCACGAAATGGCGGCACTGGAACCGGAACTGCTTCTGCCAGCGCATGGACTACCGATTGCAGGGCGGACGCGTATCGCAGGCGTTCTCGACGATATTGCCGGTGCGCTCGAAAGCCTATGCAAACAAACGCTGGAACTGATGAACAGTGGCGCGCGGCTCGATCAGATCGTGCACACGGTCAGGCTTCCAAACGAAATTCTGGAAAAGCCCTATCTGCGGCCTGTCTATGACGAGCCGGAGTTCGTGGTTCGCAATATCTGGCGGCAGTTCGGCGGCTGGTACGATGGCAACCCGTCGCACCTGAAACCGGCCGAGGACGCCCGCGTGGCGAAGGAAGTCGCACAGCTGGCGGGCGGCGTGGATGCGCTCGCCATTCGTGCGCGCGAACTTTCGCAGGCGGGCGATCACCGTCTTGCCTGCCATCTGGCGGAAATGGCGGCTCTGGCAGAACCCGATTCCAAAAACGCCCACGCCGCGCGCGCGGAAGTGTATGAAAAGCGCATGGCCAGCGAACTTTCATTGATGTCGCGCGGCATCTACGGGCAAGCGGCACGCACATCCCGCGAGAAGGCCGAACGCAACGAGCCCTAGGGTTCAGCCGAGGTCGCGATTGGCCGGTCCGCATCCCGCAGCCACACATAGATGGCCGGAATGACCAGAACGGTCAGAAGCGTGGATGACGCCAGACCGAACAACAGCGAGATGGCCAGCCCCTGAAAGATGGGGTCGGTCAGGATCGTCGCCGCGCCGATCATGGCCGCCAGCGCTGTCAGAAGGATTGGCCGGAATCTCGTGGCGCCCGCATCCAGCAGCACCTCGCGCAACGTCTTGCCGCTATCGCTGGCGCCGTGGCGAATAAAGTCCACAAGCAGAATGGAGTTTCGCACGATGATACCGGCAAGCGCGATGAAGCCGATCATCGAGGTTGCCGTGAAAGGCGCGCTGAACAGCCAATGGCCAATGACGATGCCGATCAGCGTGAGGGGAATTGGCGTCAGGATTACCAGGGGCAGCTTGAAGCTGCCGAACTGCGCCACCACAAGGACGTAGATGCCCAGAATGGCGATCATGAAGGCAGCCCCCATGTCACGGAACGTGACATAGGTCACTTCCCACTCGCCGTCCCACAACACCGACGGTCCGGTTTCGCTATCAGGTTGCCCGTGCTTCAGGATCTGCGGCTTGGGCAACTTGCCCCAATCGTGATCCGCAATCAGCCGGTCGACATCGAGCATGCCATAGATCGGCGCTTCGTATTCGCCCGCAAGCTCCGCGCTGACCATATCGACATAATGGCCATCACGGCGGAAAACGACCGGCGAACCCTCTTCCGTCTTCACGCTGACGACATCGCCCAGTTCGACCACGGCCTTGTTGCCGGGTTGTGCATTCGCCGGGACAGGCGTCGATGCGAGTTTCTCGGTCCATTGCAGTCCGCTCTTGGGCAGACGCACGACAATCTCGATGGGATTGCGTTCATCGCCACGATGCGAATAGCCGACAGGCACACCGCCAAGGAGCATGGAAAGTGTGTCGTAAACATCACTCTGCTCCACGCCAAAATATTCGAGCTTGTCCTGATCGATCGTGATCCGAAGGCGGGGACGCGGCAGTCCGTAGGAATCGTCTACGTCAACGATATAGGGAACGGATTTGAAGAGTTTCTTGGTTTCCTCGGCTACTGCGCGCCGCGTTCTGGCGTCAGGGCCGTAAATTTCCGCCAGCAGGGTGGAAAGCACCGGCGGGCCCGGCGGCACTTCAACGACCTTCAGAACCGCGCCTTGCGGCAAGCTAAGACCCTTCCGCAATTGTTCGCGCAGGTCGAGCGCGATGTCGTGGCTGGCGCGATCACGTTTGTCTTTCGCGGCCAGGTTGACCTGAAGCTCGCCCAGCTCCGGGCTCTGGCGCAGATAATAGTGGCGAACGAGGCCGTTGAAATTGAATGGCGCCGGAGTGCCGGCATACACCTGCAGCGATTCCACTTCCGGCAGTTTCCGGGTTATGCGCGCCGCTTCGTTCAGCAAGCGCGCAGTGTCCTCCACCGTTGCGCCTTCCGGCATATCGAGAAGGACTTCGAGTTCGGACTTGTTGTCGAAGGGGAGCAGTTTCACTGTCACATCTTTGGTGACGAAGAGCATGCAGGCCAGAACAGTTCCACCCGCCACATAGGCGAGAAATCGCCGCGCATCCTTGCGCGACCGCACGACGGGACCCGCAAGGCGGCGATACATGGCGCCAAGCCTGCCCTCACCATGATGTGCCGCCGCGTCCCGCTTTCGCGCCTTGCCGGAGAATTTGAGAAGCGCCCACGGCGCAATCACCATGGCCACGAAGAACGAGAACAGCATCGCCGCAGATGCGTTCGCCGGAATGGGCGCCATGTAGGGCCCCATCATGCCAGAGACAAACAGCATGGGCAGAAGCGCGGCAACAACCGTCAACGTTGCTACCACCGTAGGATTGCCAACTTCCGCGACAGCCTCGATGGCAGCGGTCATGCGATCACGACCATCATTCATCGCCCAATGCCGCGCGATGTTCTCGACCACCACGATGGCATCATCGACCAGAATGCCGATGGAGAATATGAGCGCGAACAGGCTGACCCGATTGATGGTGTAACCCATCAGGTTGGCGGCAAAGAGCGTGAGCAGGATCGTGGTGGGAATCACGATCAGGGTGACGCCCGCTTCCTTCCAGCCAATGGCAAAGCCGATCAGCAGCACAATGGAGATGGTCGCCAGACCGAGGTGGAAGAGAAGCTCGTTCGCCTTGTCGTTTGCGGTTTTGCCATAGTCGCGCGTGACTTCGAGATTCACATCGGCAGGGATCAGTGCACCCTTGAGTGCATCAGCCCTGGCAATCAACGCTTCCGAAACGACGACTGCATTCGCGCCCGCGCGCTTGGCAAAAGCCACGGTAACCGCTGGAACCGACTTCCACGCCTGGGTGCGCTGTTGCGACCAGACATGTTGCTCCGCAACACTGGGGCCCATCACGATCCTGGCGAGATCACGCACATAGACAGGACGACCATCGCGCGTGGTGACAAGCAGAAGCCCGATATCGGGAATGCCGTTCAGTGTCTGGCCTGCCACCGCTTCATACATATGGCCGCTGTCGCGCACGTTGCCGGCAAGAAATGAGCGGTTTGCGCCCTGAATTTTGGCTTCCAGCTGTTGCAGCGTGACGCCAAAGAGCGCCAACTTCTCGGGATCCGGTTCGACGCTGATTTCATCGGGCGCGCCACCGGCGATGTAGGTGAGACCCACATTGTCCACCTTCACCAGCTCGGACTGCAGCTTTCCAGCCAGTCGCCGCAGATCCTTTTCGTTCCAGCGGTCCGCCGATTGGGGTTTCGGCGACAGCGTGAGCGAGACAATCGCCACATCATTGATGCCCCGCCCGACGATCAGCGGTTCCGGGATACCGAGAGGAATGCGATCAAAATTCGCTCGCAACTTCGCGTGCACGCGTAAAATCGCGTCGTCCTCGCTGGTGCCGGTCAGGAAGCGCGCGGTAACCATGACGCGATCATCCTGCGTCTGGCTGTAGACATGCTCGACGCCGTTTATTCCCTTAACGATTTCTTCGAGCGGCTTTGTCACAAGCTCGGCAGCGTCTGCAGCCTTCAGGCCGTTTGCCTGCACGAAAATATCGACCATGGGCACGCTGATCTGTGGCTCTTCCTCGCGGGGAATGGCCATCAGCGCGACAAGACCGAATGCAATAGCAGCCAGCAGGAAAAGCGGCGTCAGAGGCGACCTGATCGTCGCGCGCGTGAGCCTGCCGGAAAGACCGAGATTCATGGCTTCAGCAGCCGGTCGCCAGCCTTGAGGCCGGACAGGATTTCAACCCCATTGGGTATTGCGGGCGTGGGGTATGGCTGGCCAAGTTGTACCGGCACATCCATCGCGCCGGTCCGGGCACTCCACACCCGCGCATAGTCGATGCCAAAGCGCGTGACGATATAGCCGGATGGCACAACCATCGCCTTGCGCTCGCCTGCCGAAACCCAAACGCGCACCCGCTGCCCGACGAAGTAATCTTTAATTCCTTCCACGGTGGCGTCGGCTACCACGTGGCCGTTCTCCACCTGCGGATACACAAGCTTGATGGTCCCGAAACGCGGGCCCTTCAGATCGATATCCGCGCCGTCCAGCCGGACACGGTCGCCCACTTTCAGGAAACGCGCATGCCGCTCGGGAATTTCAAGTCGCAGTACGAAGTTCTGTTCGGCAACGGTCGCAATGATATCACCCGGCATGACGACTGTGCCCGCCGTTACGGGAACAGTGATCACTCTGCCGGATGTGGGAGCCAACACCTGCCCTTCCGATTGCGTCTGTGAAACCACTGCGCGCTGAGACGATATCGACTTCACGTTGCTGGCTGCGACATTGTATGCCGTGCGCGCCTGATCGAACGCGTTTTGCGAGATCGCGCCAGCTGCTATCAGCTTTTTGGCGCGCTCGAATTCCACCCGTGCTTGCGCGAGCTGTGCCTGTGCGGCCTGAACTTGCGCCCCATAGGAGCTGACCTGCAGACCGAGCTTTGCATCGCCAATGCTGGCAACGGGCTGGCCCTGCTCCACATGATCGCCCTGCCGTACACCAAGGGCGGCAATGGTTCCGCCAATTCGCGCGCGTGCCGGAACGACGTTTGCCGATTCCACCGTTGCAAACACAGCCTTCTGATCGGCAACGGACTGTACCGAAACCACGATACCCTTTGGGGGAGCGGGCGGATGCACAGTCTGTTCTGGCGCGGAGGCCAATCCCAGGAACGCCAGCACGCCGGCAACGAGGCCCTTCATTTGGTGCGCCCCGGTTTGGTAGGCAATCCCGCGGCCTTCCACGCCTGAATGCCGCCACGAACATGGGAATCGACCGCAACCCCGGCGCTCTCACATGCCGCGATGGCCTTGGCCGATCGCATGCCCGAGCCGCAATGCAGGACGACACTTTTGCCTGCCGCTTCGGGAAGATGGCGGGGATCGAATTGCGATAACGGAAGCAGAATGGCGCCTTCGATGCATTCTGCTTCGTGCTCGTGAGGCTCGCGAACATCCACCAGCACGACCTTGTTTTCCTTCATGCCGCGGGCGACTTCGGCGGGCTCGAGATTTTTCACAGCCATTCTCAGCTCCTTTTGCTGCGCTTCGCGGCCTTGGCCGGGGTTTCACACGCCACGGATGGGCCGCAATAGATGTCGTAAAGCGTCTCCACCAGCCGGCGCACGGGTGCGCTCGCCAGTGCGTACCAGATCGTCTGTCCCTCGCGCCGTGTCGACACGAAGCCGTCCTTGCGCAGAAGCGCCAGATGCTGGGACACGGTTGAATCCCGCAATTCCAGAAAGCCGGCGAGTTCGCCCACCGACCGCTCCTGCCCGATGAGCTGGCAAAGGATCATCAGCCGGTGGCGGTTCGCCAGCGCCTTCAGCATCTCCTCGGCCGTTCCGGCCGATGCCCGCATTTCCCTGAGATCCATTTTCATACTTGCGTATATACGAAAGTACGCATATACTGTCAAGCAGAGGTCGCGCGAAAACGTGCCCGTTATGGAATTTCAGGGAAAGGAACTCGTCATGGCTGACATCGTGGTGCTCGGGGCAGGTCTGGGTGGAACGATCATGGCCTATGAGCTTTTGCCGATGATCGGACCGAGCGACCGGCTCGCCGTCATTGGGCAGGATCCCAAATACCACTTCGTGCCCTCAAATCCCTGGGTTGCCGTCGGCTGGCGCGACCGCGAGGAAATCGAGATCGACCTGAAGGATGTCATGGCACGCAAGCGCATTGCCTATCACGCGCAGGGCGCCAAACGCGTTCATCCCGCAGAGAACCGCATCGAACTCAATGACGGAAGCAATGTCTCCTATGACTACCTGGTGATCGCGACCGGGCCGGAGCTAGCATTCGATGAGATCGAAGGCCTTGGCCCCCTTGGCTTCACGCACTCGATTTGTCATGTCGATCACGCGGAAAAGGCCAATGCGGCGTTCGAAGCGTTTGCGAAGAATCCGGGGCCCATCGTCGTTGGAGCGGTTCAGGGCGCATCATGCTTCGGGCCCGCCTATGAATTTGCCCTGATCCTCGATACCGAACTGCGCAAGCGCCGCATCCGGGACAAGGTGCCAATGACCTTCGTCACCTCGGAGCCCTATATCGGTCATCTCGGCCTCGATGGCGTAGGCGACACGAAAAGTCTTCTCGAAAGCGAATTGCGCAACCGTCACATCAAATGGATCACCAGCGCACGCGTTCAAAAAGCGGAAGCCGGGAAAATGACCGTCGAGGAAATCGGCGACGACGGAAACCTGCGCAAAACGACAGAGCTGCCCTTCAGCTTTTCCATGATGTTGCCTGCATTTCGCGGCGTTGCAGCCGTGCGCGGCATTGAAGGCCTTACCAATCCGCGAGGCTTTATCGTCGTGGACAAGCACCAGCGCAATCCGGCTTTCCCGAATATCTTCGCTGTCGGCGTTTGCGTGGCGATTGCTCCCGTCGGTCCCACGCCGGTTCCGGTGGGCGTTCCAAAAACCGGCTTCATGATCGAATCCATGGTCACGGCCACGGCGCAAAATATCGGTGCACTGCTGAACGGCGCAACACCATCCGCACAGGCGAGCTGGAACGCCGTTTGTCTCGCCGACTTCGGTGACGGCGGTGTCGCCTTTGTTGCCGAGCCGCAAATTCCGCCACGCAATGTAAACTGGTCCGTCAAGGGCAAATGGGTGCACTACGCCAAGATCGCGTTTGAAAAATACTTCATGCACAAAATCCGCCGCGGTGAGAGCGAGCCCTTTTATGAACGCTGGGTCATGGAAAGCCTCGGCATTCGCCGCCTCACCTCGTCCCGCTAACCGAAGGAGATGAAACCCATGAATATCGACCGCGCCGTATTTGCTTTCGCCGGTGTCATTGTTCTGGCAAGCCTTGTGCTTGGCATGACCATCAGCCCGTGGTTCTTCGCGCTGACGGCGTTTGCGGGCCTCAACATGTTCCAGGCGGCCTTTACGGGCTTTTGCCCGGCGGCCATCGTGTTCAGGAAGCTGGGCGTAAAGGCCGGAAACGCCTTCTCCTAGGCTGGGTGAAAGCGCCTGACCGCGCGATAACCGCCGATCAGGAACAGCATGAACACCACGCCCTGCGTGATGAAGAACACCGGCTCATTGCCGTTGGGCGCGAGGGCGTGCAGCGGCGGTATCTTCAGGAATGATTGTACCACCAGCACGAACACGTTGAGATAGAGCAAGATCAACGCGCCGACGGCATAGATGGCACGCCACAACCCGGAAAGGCGAAACGCATAAAGCGCCAGGACCGATATCGCGAACACCACCGACGAGATGATGCCCAAAGTGAAGGCGGGCGTAACGCCCTTGAACGGAAACAGGAAGCCCGTGAGGTTCGTCGCCAATGTCATCAGCAGAAAGAAAGCCGTCGTGAACTTTGGCAAACGGCCGTTCGTGTACGCGGACGCCGCGATCAGCCCCGAGCCGATGGCAAGCAGGCTGATGAATACGTGAAATACAGTGAAATAGGAAAGACCGAACAGCATCACATCCCCCGAGAGCGCGTTCGAAAAGAAGTCTGCCTCAATTCCCGTCCCGCCGCTATCGGGTTGACGGTGCCCGCGCGAGAATTTCACGGGCTGCATAAGCGCCGGTTGCGAAGCTGGCCTGCAACAGATAGCCGCCTGTGGGTGCCTCCCAATCGAGCATCTCGCCCACAACATAAACACCGGGACGCTTCTTTAACATCAGCGCGCCGTCCAGTTCATCAAACGGCACACCACCGGCCGTTGAAATAGCACGAGCCATCGGCTGACTTCCGGTAACTGTGACCGCCGCGTGCTTCACCAGATGCGCAAGCGCTGGCGGATCGGTCGGAAGCGAGACGCCATGGGCTTCGCGCAAGAAGCCCACCGCAACCGGCGCCAGATGGAGCGCCTTGCGCAGGACGTTCGTGACCGACTGCCCGCGCCGAACCTTGGCGATGCGGGCGGCAATCTCCGCTTCGCTCATGTCTGGCCGAAGATCGATGACGAGCTTTGTGTTTCCGCCGCGCAGGGCCGCGCCGAGGGCGTAGATCGCACCGCCTTCGATGCCATAATCGGTAACGATCGCTTCGCCGCGCGCCTGGACATCGCCAGCTGAAAGCGCGATGTTCTTCAACGGCTCCCCTGCATGCCGGACGCGAAACACATCCGACCACGCATGATTCACTCCGCAATTTGCGGGCGCGAGCGGTGCAATCGCGATGCCGTCCTTGCGGAGGATGTCCACCCAGCTGCCATCCGAACCGAGGCGCGGCCAGCTTGCGCCGCCCAGTGCCAACACCGTGGCATCGGCGCGAACGGATACCGTCTCTCCAGCAACGTTTCGAAACTGCAAATCGCCCGCGTCATTCCAGCCGCGCCAGTCATGCCGTGTTTCAAGGCGCACGCCTTGCGCCGAGAGGCGCTGCAGCCATGCGCGCAACATTGGCGAGGCCTTCATCGCCTTCGGAAACACGCGCCCACTGGAGCCAATGAATGTTTCCTGTCCGAGCCCGTTCGCCCAGTCGATGAGTGCTGATGGCGGAAATGCTTCCAGCATCGGTTTCAATTTCGATGCGGAATTTCCGTAGCGCGTGAGGAACGATTCAAACGGCTCCGAATGTGTGAGGTTCAACCCGCCCCGGCCCGCCATCAGGAATTTGCGCGCGGGCGACGGCATGCGCTCATACACCGTGACGGCATGGCCCGCCGCGCTCAAAATCTCTGCCGCGATGAGGCCCGCCGGTCCCGCGCCGACCACAGCGACGTTCATGCCTTGCGCAATCCAGCGAGCAGTTCTTCAGCGAATTGCGAAAGCGTATCGTCGCGCGCGCCCATCACCACGATGCGGTCACCGGGCTTCGCAAGTTTCAAAAGCTCCGCACCACAGGCGGCGCGATCGGGCAGCGCCCGCGCCTTGCGCCCGCCGGCGACAATACCTTGCGCGATATCGGCGCTGCCCACGCTGCGATCCACGGTGCCGCCAAAATAGACAGGCTCCGGCATCAACAGAACATCTTCGGGGTTCAGACCGTCCACAAATCCCGCGATGAATTCGGCGCGCATCTTGTTCAGCGGACCGAAGCCGTGCGGCTGGAACATCACCAGTAACCGCCCCGGAAAGGCATGCAAGGTGGAGAGCGTGGCGGCAATCTTGTCAGGGTTGTGGCCGAAATCGTCGATCACGTTGACGCCGTTTTCCGTGCCGACGAATTCCATGCGGCGTCGGATACCGGAAAAACGGCCCAGCGCTTCGGCGGCGCGTTCGAGCGGAACACCGGCTGCGAACGATGCGGCGATGGCGGCCAGCGCATTTTCCACATTGTGGCGGCCCGGCACTTTCAATGAAACCTGCGCGGTTTTTCCGCCCGCGCGCAGGGAAAACGAAATGCCTTCCGGCTGGGGCTTCAGATCGAACCCGAAGAAGGAAGCGGCCTCATCCATCAGGCTGTAGGTGATGCCTTTTTCCGGCGCGATGGCTTTGGCGATCCGCGCGGTTTCGGGATCGTCCAGATTGAGCACAACGTGCTTCGCCTTCGCGGCAAAATCGCCGAACAGCACACGCAGTTCTTCCATCGACTTGTGATCGAGCGTGATGTTGTTCAGCACCGCGATGGAGGGCGTGTAGCGCGCGATCGAACCATCGCTCTCGTCCACCTCGCTGACGAAGATGCCGCCCTTGCCCACAAGCGCGCTGGCGAAAGGCGCATCGCCGGTCACGAAATTCTTCATCACCGCGCCGTTCATCACGGTCGGGTCTTTGCCAGCATCGTAGAGAATCCAGCCGGTCATGCCGGTGGTGGTGGATTTGCCGCTGGTGCCGCCGATAGCGATGCCCACGGGCGCAGCATTGAACAACTCGGCCAGCAGCGCCGCGCGGACCAGAAGCGGCGCCCCTACCCGTTTGGCGGCCTGCACATCCGGCACGGTGTCTTCCACCGCGGCGGAGATGACGACGGTGGTTTCCGCGCTCTTCACCCCGCTGCCATCCTGCGGGAAAAGGGAAATACCCCGCGCCTTCAGGAAATCGAATTTCGCCGCCGTGCGGCCCTGATCGAGTGCGCGGTCGGAGCCCGCCACATTGTGGCCTTGCGCGCGGACGATTAACGCAAGCGGCAACATCCCGCTGCCGCCGATGCCGCAGAAGAAGTAGGATTTGGCATGATTCTGGGATGCGTTCATGGTGCGGGACGCTATAAGCGGCTACTGCGGCTGACAAGCATGCAACGGGAAATGCCAGCATGAAGATCGCCATTGTCGCACCGGCCTGCACGCTCGACCGCGCGGTTGCGGATAGCGTTTCCGCATTGGCGCGCGAACATTACCCTTCCGTCGAACTCGTCTTTCATCCGCAATGCTTCCTGTCCTGGGGCCACTTTGCAGGAACGGATGCCGAGCGGTCATCCGCCTTCCTCGAAGCGGCAAACGATCCGGCATTCGATGCGGTGTGGGTCGCACGTGGCGGTTATGGCTCCAACAGGCTGCTGGAAACGGTGCTGCACAGGCTGGAGGTGCCCGCGCGCCGCAAAACCTATCTTGGCTATAGCGATCTGGGATTTCTTCTGGCGGGCCTGAAGGCAGCCGGTTTCCCGAAGCTCGCACATGGGCCCATGCCGGCGGACTTCAAAAGGAAAGATGGCGAGAAAGCCGTGCGCCGTGCGCTCGACTTTCTGGCACTTGGCCTCAGGAATGGCTTCGATCCGGCGGTGGAAGACAATGTGCCCTTTGCCGCGTTCAATATCACGATCCTGAGCGAACTTCTGGGCACGCCATGGCAACCCGATCTTTCCGGGCATGTGCTTCTATTGGAGGACGTTTCCGAACACCTCTACCGCATCGACCGGGCGATGTTTCACATCACATCGAACCCCGCCATGCGCAAGGTGCGCGGCATCCGCCTTGGCCGCGTGAGCGACATCCAGCCGAACGATCCGGATTTCGCGCAAACGCCGGAACAGATCGTGCGGCATTGGTGCGAGGTTTCCGGCATCCCGTATCTGGGTGCCGCCGATATTGGTCACGACGTGGAAAACAAGATTGTGCCCTTCGGGCTTTGGCGACCAGAATCGGCATCCACGTCTTAAGGGAACTCACGCGCGACAGAGCCGTTACCTCCCGAAGGGGAATTCGGCCGTGCGCTTCGCTGCCATTGTCAACACATCCGCAGGCACCACCAGCCGCATCGGGAAAGGCCGCCTGCGCGCTATCCTGAACGCTGCGCTGGGCCCGCAGCTTTCCACGCTCAAATTCGTGAGTGGCCGTTCGCTGTGTACCGCCTGCGAAGACGCGATTGCCGCCAAGCCCGATGCGCTATTGATTTTGGGCGGCGACGGCACCTGCCGCTCTGCTGCTGCGCAGGCTGTCAAGACGAATGTGCCCATCGTACTATTGCCCGGCGGCACCATGAATGTGCTGCCCAAGCGAATCTGGGGCGAACGCACGCTGGAACACGTTCTGGAACATGTGGCCAAGGGCGACGTGCGCGACGGCACGCTGGACATGGGCACGGCGAACGGCGCGCCGTTCTTCGTGGCGGCGACCTTCGGGCTTATCCCCGTTCTCGCGCGCGTGCGCGAACGCTGGCGCAAGGCGGGCGGACTTCGCGAGCATGTGCGCACGGCGGCCAGCGTTCCCCGGCTCAGTGGACGCATCTTCAAGCCGTCCGTGCGCTTCACCCATGCCGAGCGCGATGCGGCGCGCGCCGCCGCCCTGGTGGTGAGCGTGGGTGATGCCGACCGGCTATTGCCCTGGGGCAGCGCAGACGACGACGTTCGCCGCTTCGAATGCGTATCGCTCGATGCGGAAGGCTGGATCGATCTGGTGCGGGTGGCGTGGCGCGCAGCCACGGTGGGCGACTGGCGTGAAGACGCGCGCATCGGCGATTTCGCGGCCACGGAAATTTCTGCCCATAGCGGCAGGCGCACATGGGTGACGCTGGACGGCGAACCGCACGCGATGAGCGGGCCGGTGATATTGCGCTACAGACGCGATGCGCTGCGCATTCTTGCGCCGCATCCGAAACAAGCAGAAGACATCGCGGCATAGCCATGGCCGTTCGCATCGTTCACCTGTCCGATCTGCATCTGCCGACGCGCGATGCCGCGCAAGCGTCAGCGTTGCAGAAGGCGATCAATGCGCTTCAGCCAGCACTCGCCGTGGTGACAGGTGACGTGACGCGCGCCGCGCGGAAGAGCGAATTCGCCGCGGCGTCCACTTTCTTCGCGGGCATTGCCGCGCCGCTCTTGGCGGTGCCGGGCAATCACGACGTGCCGGTTTTCAACGCCTGGCAGCGCATCGCCTATCCTTATGCCCGATTTCGCATGGCGCTCGCGCAGCCGCCGGTGCCCGCCGTGCAATTGCCCGGCGTACAAATCGTCGGTTTCAACACTGCCTATGGCCTTCGCCTTTCGGCCGACTGGTCGCTCGGCTGGGCGAAACACCGGCGTATCGAACACGCGATAGAAAAGCTGGTAAAAGCAGGCGGCACGACCGTGCGCATCGTTGCCTGCCATCACCCGCTTCTGCCCGATGCGCGCGATCCCTATCGCTCGCGCACCCTGCACGGGCCTGACGCCTTTGCCGCCTTCGCACGCGCGGGCATGACGATGCTGCTGCACGGCCATTTGCATCGCGATGGCGTGCGCAACGTAGAATGTGAAGGCCGCATGGTGCAGATCGCGGGCGCGGGAACGGCGCTGTCGGATCGCGAACGCGATCATGGCGCCGGTTTCAATATGATCGATGTGGTGGACGGCGTTGCTGTTGTCACGCCGTTCCGCTGGAACGGGGTGGCATACTCAGCCTAGAGCCGTTTCGCGCACGCGCATCATTGCATGCACGGCGCGCATGAAGGGCGCGGGCTCGCCAAGTTTGTCGGCGATCTCGACCAAGGCGCCGAGAATGGGCCCAGTTTCGAGGGGACGGCCCGCCAGCGCATCCTGCAGCATCGAGGTTTTGAAATCGCCAAGCTTGCGGGTGATCGCCATGCGCTCATCCGGCGTCATGGCGAGCGGCAATCCGATCTTTGCGCCCATCGCCTGCATCTCCAGCATCATGGACGCGATGAGCGCGCGCATGTCCGGATCTTCCAGCATCGCGCCGGTGCCTGCACCCGTGAGCACGCTCAGGGGGTTCATCGTCATGTTGCCCCAGAGCTTGGTCCAGATGTCGTGGCGGATGTGGCTGCTGGCCTGCGGATTGACGGATGTGGTTTTCAAAAGATCGCACAGCGCGGACACCCGCGGCGAAAGCGCGCCATCCGGTTCGCCCAGCAGCAGCTTGTCTTCGCCTTTCACAGCAACAAGGCCCGGCTCGGGCGTAGCGGCGCTGGCATGAACCACACAGCCGATTACCCGTTCGGTACCGATGGCGCGCACGATACCGCCATCCGGATCGACGGACGAAAGCAATGTGCCTTCCAGCGCCACGCCGGGCGCGCGAAAGAACCACCATGGAATGCCGTTCAGCGCGGGAATGACGATGGTATCGGGACCGCACAACGCCGCCACGGCCGGCGCGACCGCGCCGACGCTTTGTCCCTTGGTGGCGATCACGATCACATCGGGTTTCGGCAACGCGGCAGGATCATCGCTCGCGGCAAGCGGGTAGAATTTTTCGTTGCCGCCGCGCCGCACGCGCAGGCCATTGGTCTTTAGCGCATCAAGTGCGGCACCGCGCGCGAACAGCGAAACCTCCGCGCCCGCATCGGCGAAACCGCCCGCGAGCCAACCTCCGATGGCACCCACGCCGAAGACGCAAACCTTCATGGCGTTGCATCCTTCGCATGCGCATCGACCCATGCGAGCAGGTCCTTGTAGACATCCTCCCGGTCCAGATCGCGCAGCAGCATGTGATAGCCGTTCGGGTAGGAATGTACCTCGGCGTGATCGCCGAGCGCGGCGATGACCGCCTCCGTTGGCTCTTTCGGGATCACCTGATCCTTCCTGCCATAAAGAAACAGGATCGGCGGCGTACCGAGATGTTCGGGCGCATGGCGCGCATCGTCCATCACGTTCACGAGGCCATAGACCTGATCGGCGCGCGCGCTGTGCTGATAGGTCTTGTCGCGGCTGAGCTTGCGCAGCATGTCGTAATTGTCGGACGGGATGATCTTCATGCCCTCACCCGACACCTTCATCCAGGGCACGGTATGCGCGGCAAGCCAGAGCGCGGCGCGATAGGACAGTGGCATGTCGGAACGCGACCAAACGGCAGGCGCGACGAGAATGGCGCCGTCCACCTGCGGCGGGTTGGGTGCGGCGAGCGATGAGAACACCACCGCACCACCCATGCTTTCCCCCAGCGCGAATACCGGAAGGGTTGGATATTCCACACGCGCCGCCGCCACCGCATCAGCAAGATCGCGCCGCATCGTGTCGGAGCCAGCCCAGATGCCCGGATCGGGTGATTTGCCGAAGCCGCGCTGATCATAGGCCAGCACCGTGATGCCGTGATCGGCGAGCCACGGCCCCGGCATGTCGAAGGCTTCGGAATAATCACTCATGCCATGCAGCGCCACGATTACGGCCTTCGGCTCTTTCGCCTCATAGCGGCGCAGCGGCAAGTCGAGTCCGTCGCGTGTGTGGAATGTCTCCGCCGTGAAAGCAGGCGTTTCATTTGCGATGCCGTGCGGCGCCAAAGTGGGCGCGCAGGCTGCCAGCATCAGGAGGAGGCAAGCACCCGCCGCACGCGCGATCTGAGATAAGGAAGAAGTTCTTCGCCGAACCATGGGTTCTTTTTCAGCCAGCTGTTGTTGCGCCACGAAGGATGCGGCAGGGGAATGACACGCGGAATATGATCTCGCCAGTTCCTGACGGTTTCGGTCATGTTCGCGCCCGTTCCAATATAGCGCGCCTGCGCATAGGAACCCACCAGCAGCGTGAGCCCGAAGGGCGGCAGGACGGCAAACAGTTTCTCATGCCACGCCGGAGCGCATTCGCGGCGGGGCGGACGATCGCCTCCGCTTGCATCATAGCCGGGGAAGCAAAAACCCATGCCGACAATGGCAATGCGGGATTCGTCATAGAATGTATCGCGATCCACGCCCATCCAGTCGCGCAGCCTGTCGCCGGACGGATCGTTGAAGGACAGGCCCGTCTCATGCACGCGAATGCCGGGCGCTTGCGCGATGATGCATATCTTTGCGGTGCTGCTCGCACGAATAATCGGACGAGGCTGAATGTGCTTCTCGCATATCCGGCAGGCTCGAATTTCGGCCAACAGGCTGCCAAGGGCGTTAGACGGCTTGCGTGGAGCCATCAATCCTCTCGCAAAAGATTGCGTGCAATCACGATCTGCTGGATCTGGCTGGTGCCCTCATAGATGCGGAAGATGCGCACGTCGCGATAGAAGCGCTCGATGCCGTAGTCCGCCACATAGCCTGCGCCGCCGAAGATCTGCACCGCGCGATCGGCGACGCGGCCCACCATTTCGGAGGCGAAATATTTCGTGCAGGCCGCTTCCATGGTGATGCTTTCGCCCGCATCGCGCTTCTTTGCAGCATCCAGAACCATGCAGCGGGCGGCATAGGCTTCGGTCTTGCAGTCGGCCAGCATCGCCTGAATGAGCTGAAACTCACCGATTTTCTGGCCAAACTGCTCACGCTCCCGCGCATAGTTCACACATTCGCGGATGAGCCGCTCGGCGACGCCGACGCAGACTGCGGAGATATGCAAACGGCCACGATCCAGAACCTGCATGGCCACGCGAAAGCCCTGCCCCTCCGCGCCCAGGCGCAGCGCTGCCGGCACCCGCGCATTCTCGAAGATGACATCCGAAATGTGCGCACCCTGCTGGCCCATTTTCTTTTCGGGCTTGCCAGTGGAAATGCCGGGCGTGCTCGCCGGGACGATGAAGGCGGAGATTCCTCCCGCACCCTTCTTCGAAGGGTCGGTGCGCGCCATCAAGGTGAACATCCCTGCACGGTTGGCATTTGTGATGAACCGCTTGGTGCCATTGACCACATAGTGGTCGCCATCGCGGATTGCGGTCACTTTCACCGATGCGGCATCTGAGCCCGCACCCGGTTCGGTGAGTGCAAAGCTGGCGATCACTTCGCCACTGGCAAGTTTGGGAAGCCACTCCTCCTTCTGCGCATCGGAACCGAACATCACAACGCCCTGCGAGCCGATACCGACATTGGTGCCAATCACCGAGCGGAACGCTGGCGATGTCTGGCCAAGCTCCATGGCCACGAGAACCTCTTCCTCCATGTTGAGGCCGAGACCGCCATATTCGGTGGGAATGGAAATGCCGAAGAGCCCCAGATCGCGCATGCCCTGCACAATGGAATCCGGCACGCGGTCTTCCTCGGAAACTTTCGCTTCCTGCGGTACGCATTCTTCCTGAACGAAGCGGCGCACCGTCTCGATGAGTTGCGTGCGTGTTTCCAGATCCAGCGCCATGTCGGGCACTCCCAGTTTGTTCTGGGGCGCAGTCTAACCGATCCGGAGCCGATGCAAGGCGACTATCGGGGGCGTTTCGCCGCTCCCTGAGCATAAACCCCGACGATCAGGATATGATCCACGGACTCGCCTTCAGGTCCCAGCGGCAGCATCACGCTTTCCTGGAACACCGGCAGGGAATAATTGGGTCCGATCCAGCCGCGAAAGGCGATGGGCGCGCGGCCCTTCAGCACGGCCTCATAGGCGCGGCGCATGTAACCGGCATTGTCGCCCAGACGGGGTGCGGCTTCCGTGAGCGTCATGTTCTGGAATGAACAGCCCTTGGCTTCCACCACGGCATCGCCCACGAGGCGAATCTCGAATTCCGCACCGTCATTCAGCACCCGCACGAGGACGCTGTTGCGGGCAAACGGTGCCATGTCGCGGAGTGTCATATCGTTGCGTGCGGGAAAGGGCCTTTCGCCCCGCAAACGGTGCCAGAGCGCAATCGCACAGAGCAGCATGGGATTCTGCACGTCGTTCACGGCAATCCGCTGACGCGGATCGGACGCTGTGGTGCTGGCGGCCAGGGCATTTGGCATGGAGGCGCAAACCGGGAATGATGGAAACCGAAATTCGACCTTGCCGGGCCTGAAGTTAAGGACCGGCTAACATTTGGCTCTCTGGAGAAAAGCGTGCGCCTCTCGGTACTCGATCAATCCCCCATTCGCACCGACGGGACCGCCGAGGAAGCCATCCATGAAACCATCGCGTTGGCACGGGCCACAGAGGCGCTGGGTTACCACCGCTATTGGCTGGCGGAGCACCACAACACCGGATCGTTTGCGGGGTCCTGCCCGGAAGTTCTCATCGCGAAAGTGGCCGCGGAAACAAGCCGCATCCGCGTAGGTTCCGGCGGCGTGATGCTGACGCATTACAGCCCCCTCAAGGTTGCCGAGCAGTTCCGTATGCTGGAGTTGCTCAATCCCGGCCGCATCGACCTGGGGATCGGGCGTGCGCCCGGCAGCGATCAACGAACCGCGGCAGCCTTGCAGGCGGGCCCACAAGGCTTTGGCATCGAGGCATTCCCCAGTCAGGTGCATCTGCTGCGCATGTTTCTGAACGATGCATCAGGAGGCGCGCCCATTCCCGACGATCATCCCTACCGCGGCATTCACGCGCTGCCGCGCGGAAAAACACGGCCGGAATTGTGGATGCTGGGCTCGGGCCTCCATAGCGCGGCATATGCCGGACAAATGGGTCTTCCCTTCAGTCACGCGCATTTCATTTCGCCGGAAGGCAGCGAGGAAGCCTGCGAGACGTATCGCGAACATTTCACACCGAGCGACTGGTGCGACAAGCCAACTCTTTCCATGGGTGTGGCTGCGCTGGCGGCGGAGACGGAGGACGAAGCGCGACGGCTCTCCGCATCGCGCAATCTTTGGGTTGTACGCCTGTTGACGGGGCGGCCAATCGCCTTCCCGTCACCCGAAGAAGCGCTTGGCTATGATTTCAGCGAACAGGAAAAGGCGCTGCTGCGTGCCGTGCAGTCGCGTTCCATCGTGGGCACACCCGATGTGGTGAAGAACCGCCTCTCATCGCTCGCCGAGCGTCACGGCGCAAGCGAGCTTGTGGTCGTGACCATCACCTACGATTTCGCCTCACGGCTGCGCTCCTACGAATTGCTGGCGGATGCCTTTGGGCTTGGCAGCTAGTGCCACGCCGCCACCATCGCAAAGACCAGCGCGTATTCCACGAGGCCGGAGATGTTGTGCCCCACGATCGGCGCGAGCAGGCTTTTCGACTTGTTGAGCCAAAAGGCAAACAGAACACCCAGAACGAAAATATAGACTTGCTGCCCCAGGACCACGAGCGGCGACGCGATCCAGTAGCTGTAACTGTGAAAAACCGCCCATATCGCCGCCGCGACCACGCCGCCTGCCGGGATATCGAACCGTCCCCACCCCATGCGCCCCGGCGTGCGCACCATCAGATAGGTTGCGATCAAGCCACGATAGAGCGGCTCATCCGTCAGACCGGATATAAGGCCCTGAAACGACAGCCAACCCGCGATATTCGCCACGGAAGGCGACATATTGATGGGTGGACGCTGGGCGATGATCTCAGGCGCATGGTCCACAGCCGCCATGACAACCCCAAACAGAAGGCCAAAGAAAATCGCTGGCCCAATGTAGGATTTCCCGCGCGGCAGATGCATGCCGAAATCGGCCTTCAACGATGGAGCCAGCAGGCGCATGAACAGTATCGTCACTGCGAGCTGAGATATCTGTGTGTAGGTCAGATCGACCCAACGCAATCCCACGGGATCAGGAAGCCGGACAAAAAAATCGACGATGTAGATCAGAACTTGGCCGAGCGCCGGTATCACAATGCCCATTGCCAATGCGACAAGAATGGCGCCGCCGTTCAGCGAGACGTCTTCGCGCCAGAAACCACGCCGTGGCGTTTCAGCCTCGATGATCGTTGGCGAAATCTCAGCGGCAACAGGCGTTGCGGCTTCGATGTCCACGCCGTCGGTGGCTGGCGGTGTTTCCACGGCGCTCTCGCGGGAGATGCCCTGCTCATCAACAACAGGCGCAGAAGTGCGCGAATCGTAAATCGAATCCCGCAGATCGCGTTTGCGTTTCCTGCCCCACATAGCTTCCCCCATGGCCTTCTCAGAAAGCCGGAAGCAATCCTATCACAGCCCCGGTCATCGCCGAGGCCAAAGTGCCAGAAACGAGACCCTTCATCACCAGTGGAACGATTTCCGCGCGCCGCTCGGGAACCATGCCCGTGAGCCCGGCAATCATGATGCCGAGTGATCCCAGATTGGCAAAGCCGCACATTCCGTAAAGCATGATCAGCCGCGAGCGCGGCTCCAGCGCATCCGCCGGCAGAGCCGCCAGATGCTGATAGGCAATGAGTTCGTTGAGGATCGTCTTGTCCCCCATCAGCGCACCAGCGGTGACGCATTCCTTCCACGGTATGCCAAGCAGCCACACAAACGGCGCGAAGATCCAGCCGAACACGCGCTCAATCGTGATGGGTTCGCCCGCCACGTGCGGCGCAGCCGAAAGAATGATGTCGGCCAGCGCGACCAGCGCCACGATCACCAGCAGCATGGCAACGATGGAAAGCCAGATTCTCAAGCCATCTTCGGTGCCGCGCGCGACGGCATCCATGCCGGAATGGAACCGGAAGCCGGCTTCTTCCCCTGCATCTGTCTGTGCGCTCGTGTTGTCGGGGATCATCACACGCGCAAGAAGGATCGCGGCAGGCAACGACAGCAGTGAAGCAATCAGGATATGACCGAGCGCGGCGGGGATCACCGGCGACAGAATGGCAGCATAGAGCACAAAAACCGTGCCAGCCACGGTCGCCAATCCGACCGTGAACAGCATGAAGAGTTCGGCGCGCGACATGCGTGCCAGGTAGGGCCGGATCAGCAGCGGCGCTTCGATCGTTCCCATGAACACGCTCGCAGCAGCGCCCAAGCCGAGCGCTCCACCGAGCCCGAGAGATTTTCGGAGCACCCATGACAAGCCCCCGACAATGATCTGCAGAACCCGCCAATACCACAGCAGACAGGAAAGCGCTGACATCACGATGACAAGGGGAAGAAGCTGAAAGGCAAAGCTCACCACGCTGGCGGGATCGGAGATGGCGAATGGCGTCTTGCCGCCGCCGACATAACCAAACACGAAGGATGTGCCTGCGCGTGTGGCATCGGACAATGCCACCACAACAACATTCAGGGACAAAAGAACATCCCTTGCGCCGGGCGCATTGAGCAGCAGAGCGGCCAGCCCGATCTGCAGGGCAAGGCCAACGATGACGGTGCGAAAGGGAAAGGCGCGCCGGTTTTCGGACAGAAGCCACGCGATACCGATGATGGCAACAAGCCCCAGCGCGGATTGAAATTGCAGCAGCATGTCCCCACCGTGCAGTTATAGCCCATTCATGGCATGATTCTGCATCATCGAGTCGAACGACATGACAGCGCCTGCCCGTCCCGTCGAGATCAAAGCCCTTGCTGGAGCGCGGGCGCTGCCCCCGCTATTGCTCGTTTTGTATCACTACCATGAAGGCCATGGGTATCAGCACTGGCGCCTGTTCGATGTTTTCATCGCCAAGGGCTATCTGTGGGTGGAGTTCTTTTTCGCCCTTTCCGGCTTCGTGCTGATCCATGTTTATGGCGCGCGCATGCGCCAGCTTTGGACCGCGAAGAGCTATGGCGAATTCCTGCGCGCGCGGCTGGCGCGGCTCTACCCGCTGCACATCGCGACGCTTTTCATCATGCTGGCTATGATGGCCGTTGCGGGACTGCTCGCCCAATGGGGCGGATACGTCTCGTTTTATGATGCGCCGGGCTATCACCCTTACGCCACCTGGCAGAGCTTCATCGCCAACCTGTTTCTTGTGCAGGCATGGCACCTGTTTCCGAAGCTGTCGTGGAACGGGGTGTCGTGGTTCGTGAGCGTGGAGTTCTTCCTCTGTCTTGTCTTTCCCCTCTTCGCCTGGATCGCAAACGGCGGGCTGTGGCGTGCGGCGGTGCTGATTTTCGGCGGCCTCTGCGGGCTCTGGTACATGGCGCAGGTTTCCGGGCACGGGCTCGACATCACCTTTGACTATGGCGTCCTGCGCGGCCTTGCGGATTTCGCCGTCGGCGTCGGCCTTGCGATGCTTTATCGCGCTTTTGATGGCAAAGCGCGCGACGGCCTCTCAGATGGCTTGCTCTCCGGCATCCAGCTTCTGGTCGTGGCGCTGTTTCTTTATGCGATCTATGGCACGGGCTGGTCGCACCGGCCCGCCGATTTCTGGATCGTGCCCACGATGGCGGCGCTGATCCTTTCCATCTCGTTCGACAGGGGCATTGTCGCGCGCGCACTGCAGGCGAAGCCACTGCTGGTTCTCGGCGAATGGTCTTTTGCCATCTATATCGGCCAGACCACATGGCTTCAGGCGCTGCGAATTGCCGAAGCAAGGCTCTATCCCGACGTCGCGCCCGCATGGCAGCATGCGGTGCATATCATCGAGCCGATTGCGCTCGTCGTGATCTGTGCGGTGTGGGGCTGGCTGTTGTTTGTCCTGGTGGAAAAGCCCGCAAATGGCTGGCTCCGGCCGCAGCGGAAACACTGATTTTTGCAACCTGCGAGCGCCATTCTGTCGGCTTGACCGGGCATGGCGTTTTGGCGTTACTTCGCGCCTGCAAAATTTCCCCTGAACACGAAGGAGCGCATTCCCATGACCATCCGCTTTGACGGCAAGGTTGCCATCGTCACAGGAGCCGGCGGCGGTTTGGGCCGCGCGCACGCGCTGGAACTGGCGCGCCGCGGCGCGAAGGTCGTCATCAACGATCTCGGCGGCACGGTCGATGGTTCGGGCGGCAACAGCGCCGCCGCCGAAAAGGTGGTGGAAGAGATCAAGGCCGCCGGCGGCGAAGCCATCGCCAATGGCGCATCCGTCACCGATGACAAGGGCGTTGCCCACCTCATCCAGCAGACCATGGACAAGTGGGGCCGCATCGACGTGCTGATCGCCAATGCCGGCATCCTGCGCGACAAAAGCTTTTCCAAGATGGAACTGAACGATTTCACCGCCGTCATGGATGTGCATGTGATGGGCTCGGTGAAGCCGATCAAGGCGGCATGGCAGATCATGCGCGATCAGCAATATGGCCGCATCGTCGTCACCACCTCCTCCACCGGCCTCTACGGCAATTTCGGCCAGACGAATTATGGCGCGGCGAAGCTCGGCCTTGTCGGCTTCATGAACACGCTGAAGCTGGAAGGCGCGAAGGACAACATCAAGGTCAATGCCATTGCGCCGGTTGCGGCCACGCGCATGACCGAAAACCTGATGCCGCCGGCGATGCTGGAAATGCTAAAGCCGGAATATGTCACGCCGGCTGTCGTCTATCTCGTCAGCGAAGACGCGCCGACGGGCACGATCATGACGGCGGGCGCGGGCGTGTTCGCGGCCGCGCAGATGGTGGAAAGCGACGGCATCAACCTGGGCCATGGCGCTGACGCAGACACGGTTGCCGAATACTGGAAGAAGATCTCCGACTTCACCGGCGCCAAGCACTACACGATGGGTGGCGAGCAGACGCAAAAATTCATGGCGCGCCTGCAGGACAAGCCGGTCAAAGGCTAACCGTTCTTCCGCGCGAGAAAGCGCCTTGCCGCGATGGCAAGGCGCCCGCGCACATTGTCCACGAAATCGTTTTCATTTTCGGCCACCTGAAGGCCGGCGCGGCTGACTTCGTCGCCATCCATGGCACGTACGACAAGCAGACAGTTTCCGAGCGGCAGCACATCGCCCACTTCGGGGCTGCGGTCGAAGCGCTCCGCGAACAGCTGCGCCACTGTCATCGCATCGTCCTCATCGGTGAGCTTTAGCTCGTAGAGTTTGTCGAGCGCCCCCACGCTGGCGTCGCCGCGAATGGGAAATTCGCTGTCGATGGGATCGATAGGGTGATGCTCCGCGGTCGACGCGAACAGACGGTCGAGCCGATGCACCTTGTTCATCGGCGCGAGGAAATAGGCATAGTCGCCCGCGCGCAGTTCGCCCGCCTGGGCGGGCTCCAGTATCTGCTTGTTGCGTACGACAAGCACCGGCCGCACCCATTCCGGCATGACCGAAACCATGAGAACGCGACTGTCCGCGCCAATGGGATATCCCACCATTTCCGCATCCAGCTGGCCGGGCAGATCGAGCTCGACCCGGCTGACCGGCGCATCGGAACGCGGCAGAGCCTGCTTCAGCCGCAACGCCACCGCCTTCACGGTCCAGCCCTGCAACAAGAGAGACACGAGCACCACCACGAAGGCCGTGTTGAAGTAGAGCAGCGCGTTCGGCAGTCCCACCAGCATGGGCACCGAAGCCAGAAAAATGCTGACCGCGCCGCGAAGACCGGTCCAACTCACGAACAGCTTCTCGCGCGCGGTGAAACCAAAGGGCTGCAGGCAAAGCCACACCGCGGCGGGACGGGCCACAAAGATCAGGAACAACGAAACGGCAAGCGCCGGAAGCCCCAGATCGACAAGACGGCCGGGATCGACCAGCAAACCCAAAACCAGGAACATCACGATCTGCACAAGCCAAGTCACGGCGTCATGCAGAGACAGGATGCTGGCATAAGCGCGTACGGGCCGGTTGCCCACCACGAGCCCGGCCAGATAGGCAGCAAGAAATCCCGATCCTCCCGCGACCGCAGCCAAGGCATAGATCCCCACGGCTGCGGCAATAGTCAGCAAGGGGTGCAACCCCGTGGGAAGGTCCACTCTGTTGAGCAGTGCAACGAGGGCGAAACCGCCTGCGATGCCGATACCTCCGCCAATCGCCGCATCGCGTGCAAGGTGCCATAGCACCTCCCAGCCAGGGGCATCTGCTCCAGAAACGATCAAGCCTACCGCCGCAAAGGTGAGAAACACGGCCACCGGGTCATTGATGCCGGATTCCATTTCCAGCGTGACGCCAACATGCGTCCGCAGCTGAAGACCGCCCGTGCGCAGCAGAAAGAACACCGCAGCGGCATCGGTGGACGCCAGCACCGCGCCAAGAAGGAAGCCCTGATAAACATTCAGGCCAAAGACCCACATGGCGAAACCACCGGCGATCGCCGCAGTCACGACAACCCCCACCGTGGCCAACATGGTCGCAGGCCCGAGCGAGCCCCGAATGGCGCTGAGATGTGTGCGCAATCCGCCATCAAACAGGATGATCGCCAGAGCCAGCGCGCCGATCAGATAAGTCGTCTGATAATCATAGAAGCTGATGCCGCCGGGGCCATCCACACCCGCGAGCATGCCAAGGCCAAGAAAGATGAGCAGAATCGGTGCGCCAAACCGCTTGGCGATAAGGCTCGACAGAATACCGGCAATGACCAGCACCGCGCCGATGAGCAGCGTGGCGTTCGAAACTCCGATTGCACCCATTCATCCACCATGCCGCCTCATGCCGACACGTCAATATGGGTAACCGGAAAAAATCAATCTTTCCGGCAATTCGGGGCCATTGAAGAGCAAATTCCATGCGCGCTGGGGATTTCACGCTTAATCACGCGTTACCAACTGCAGGTGCCCGAACCAGAATCCCTAAACCCGCTTTAACTCGGCGCTGATAGGATTTCTCAAAAGAAATATGGACTATTGTGGTGGCGGGCGTTCCAGCATCAGAGACACCTGCGGATACATCCGCCGTTCCCGCGCGCCAAATCGATCTGGTGATCGATCGCGCGGGGTTGATCGCGGATGTGCGGGCGTGTGGCCGCGCCGCCTACCTTGCCCGCCATTTGGCCAAGGGAACTGCGCTCAGCGGCTACATGGTCGCGGAAGATCGGCCAGCTTACGAGATGGCCCTGAATTGGGTGCTGGCGGAAGACGGCCGCCAAATCAGCATCACACTCAGATTTTTCGGTGCCGGTTCACGCTCCATCACCGGCCATGCCGCCATCCAGAGCGCCAGCGGGAAAGCACATCTTTCCATCCGGCCGGATGAAGTTGAATTGGCCGTACGCTCAGCGCAGCAAATTCGGAAGGTGGTGGAAGGGTCGCTTCAAGGAGTTATCGTCCGCACCGACACGGAACTTCTCTACGCCAACGATGGCTACGCCAGGCTCGTTGGCTATGACAGTGCGGACGCAATCTTTGAAGCTCTTGGCAACGACCCGGACGTTCTGAACCGGACGCTTCACCCCGATGATGCCCCCGTCGTGCTCGAGCGCATACGCGCACGCATGTCTGGCAGGGATATACATTCCCACTACGAAGCCCGCGTGATGCGTCCCGACGGATCGAGCCTGTGGGTTGATGTTCTGGCAACCGCCGTCACCTGGAGTGGAAAACAGGCATCCCTCTCATGGCTTACGGATATCAGCGCCCGCAAACAGGTTGAAGCCGAACTCGTGAAGAGCAAGGAAGCCGCGGAATTCGCAAATCGGGCGAAGACCGAATTTCTTGCCAATATGAGCCATGAATTGCGCACGCCGCTCAACGCCATTCTGGGTTTCTCAGAGATCATCCAGACAGAGATGCTGGGGCCCGTCGGAAACGCAAAATATCGCGACTACGCCAACGACATACATGCCAGCGGCGAACATCTTCTCGCCCTTATCAATGATGTGCTCGATCTGTCCAAGCTCGAAGCCGGGCGGCTTGACCTGCACGAAACCGACATCGATTTGGCTGACGCGGTTGAACAGTGTCTGAGGCTGATTCGAGATCGCGCGCGATGCGCGAAGATCGTGCTGTCCGTCGAAGTCGAGAAGGGACTGCCGCATTTGAGGGCCGATCTGCGTGCGCTCAAACAGATCGTGCTCAATCTTCTCACCAACGCCATCAAGTTCACGCCTGCCGGCGGCCATGTCGTACTACGGCTTGTACAGGAGCCCGCAAAGGGTCTTTGCGTCTGCGTCCGCGATACAGGAATCGGCATGAGTCCCGCCGACGTGCAGATCGCACTTCAGCCATTCGGGCAGGTCGATTCCAGCCTTGCGCGCAAGCATGAAGGGACCGGACTTGGCCTGCCCATTTCGCGCTCGCTGGTGCGTCTGCACGACGGGGATTTGTCCATCGTGAGCGAACCGGGCGAGGGCACGACAGTCTGCGCATGGTTTCCAGCAACGCGCATGATTGCCGCGGCCGCCTGACTCTTTCGGGCGCTCGCTACTCCGCCTTGCCGGATTGCTCCAAGGGCTTCTGCGTATCTGCCACCTTGGCCAGGCGCAAGAGCTGGATGAATTCTCCACGATAGCCGAAGCCGTCTTCGCCCTTGGCAGATTGCGCCATCTCGATCGCCCTGTCGTAGCTGAAGTCCTTGATATAGGGATCATGCTTCAGGAGCTGCGCCGTTGCGGCAACGGCGACGGCAAAGCGCATGTCGGACGAAACGGCGTTGAAATTGGGCTTCACATCGGCAGCAGTCACGGGCCGCGTGATGAGGTGCGATTTCGCTTCGTCTGGCAGCTTGTAGCGGATTTTCAGGAATGCCAGTTCGCCTTTGGGGTCGCCCTTCACCTTCTTGTCCGCGTAGCGGCGCTCGTCCGACATGCGGGCCTTTGAGCCGACCGGCGTGATCTCGTAAAGCGCGGTGACGGTGTGACCTGCACCGATGTCGCCGGCATCCACCTTGTCGTTGGCGAAGTCGGTCTCGTTCAGGAGCCGGGTTTCATAGCCGATGAGTCGGTATTCGGCGACGCGCGCGGGATTGAACTCGATCTGGATCTTCACATCCTTGGCAATCGTGAAGAGCGTGCCGGCTATCTGGTCAACAAAAACCTTGTGCGCTTCGTTCAATGTATCGATGAAGGCGGCGTTGCCATTGCCCGCCTGCGCCAGCTTCTGCATCAGCGCGTCGTTGTAATTGTCGTTCCCGAAACCGAGACAGGTAAGCGATACGCCCTTGTCGCGCTCCCGGACCACGAAATCCTCCAGCGCATTGGGATCGGTAAGACCGACATTGAAATCGCCATCCGTCGCCAGGAGCACCCGGTTGACGCCGCCCTTGACCATATGCGCCTCTGCGAGCGCATACGCCTGACGGATGCCCTCACCGCCAGCGGTTGAACCGCCCGCTGCGAGCCTGTCGAGCGCCGCAAGGATTTTCGCCTTGTCGGCACCGCTCGTCGGTTCCAGCACCGTGCCCGCGCTGCCTGCATAGACAACCATCGAGACAGTGTCTTTCTCCGTCAGCTGATCGACAAGCAAATGAAATGCACGCTTCAAGAGCGGCAGCTTGTTCGACTCGTTCATCGAGCCGGAGGTGTCGATCAGGAACACCAGATTGGCCGGTGGGCGTTCGCGTTTCGGCAGATCATAACCTTTGATGCCGATGTGCAGGATCTTGGTCCCCGCGTTCCATGGCGTCGGATAGACGGCCATGCTTGCCTTGAAGGGCACGGCTTTCGAGGCGGGACCCGGGTACGCATAGTCGAAGTAGTTGACCATTTCCTCGACGCGTACCGCATCGGAAGGTGGAAGTGCCCCGCTATTGAGATATTCGCGCACCACGCCATAAGAAGCCGTATCGACATCGATGGAGAATGTGGAGACTGGTTCGTTCGCCGCGATCTTCACGGGATTTGGCTTGGCGTCCGGGAATTTCGATGTGTTTGCGGCTTGCATATATTGCTGGCCGAGCGGAATCGACATCGGCGACAGCACGCCAGCAACTGGCGGCGGGGGAGGTGCGGGCGGCGGCGGCAATCCATCCAGAGGACGTACGGCTTCCCGGTGTTCAACGGCGTTTCCGCCACAGGCCGCGAGGGCGAAAAGCCCGGCGATGCCAAAACAGAACGCAAGCGATCGAAGAAGTTGATGATTCAGCATGATATCCCCCTGACGAAATGCGCAACGACGCCAGAGCATCGACGGCGAATTTGCCAGCCGAAGGGCGGGATTGCGGCGGAAGCTGGGCTGGCGCCAGCTAAAGACCTAGCACTGCCTTCGCCATAATGTTGTGCTGGATTTCGTTCGAACCCGCGTAGATCGAAGCCTTGCGCAGGTTGAAATAGTAAGGCGTCACGGGCGCCGCGAAATCCGGCCCGATGCTCGGCTCGTTGGTATTGGCAAATGTGTCGCGCACGAAGGGCATGCAGTAATAGCCGAGCGTCTCCACCGACAACTCGCTGATGGCCTGCTGCAGATCGGTGCCTTTGCATTTGAGCATGGACGATTCCGCGCCTGGCCGCTGGCCAGCGCTCATAGCCGAGAACATGCGAAGCTCGAAGAACTCCATGGAGGTGACTTCGATCTCCAGCGAATCCAGCCGCGCACGGAAGCTGGAATCGTCGATCAATCGCGCGCCGGAAGCATCTGTCGCCGATGCCATCTTGCGCACCTTGGCGATGGCACGCTTCAAGCCCGGCCCATAGGCATTGCCGCGTTCGAATTCGAGGAGATATTTGGCGTAAGTCCAGCCCTTGTTCTCTTCGCCAATACGGTTTTCCTTCGGCACTTTCACATCGGTGTAGAAGACCTGATTGATCTCCTGCTGGTTCGCCACTGGCAGATCGAGCGTGACGAGCGGCTCAACGCTGATGCCCGGCGTCTTCATGTCCACCAGAAGAAAGGTGATGCCTTCCTGCGGCTTGCCTGCGTTGGATGTGCGAACGAGGTTGAACATCCAGTCCGCCCATTGCGCATGGGTGGTCCAGATTTTCGATCCATTGAGCAGATAGTGATCGCCCTTGTCCTCGCACTTCATTTGCAGCGAAGCCAGATCGGATCCTGAGCCGGGTTCGCTATATCCCTGGCACCACCACACTTCGCTCGCCAGGATTGGCGGCAGGTGCTTCTTTTTCTGTTCGGGAGTACCGAAAGCCATGATGACAGGCGCGACCATGCGAAGGCCCATCGGCGATGAGGTGGGTACACCCGCCGCGCTCATCTCAAGATCAAAGATGTACTTCTGCGTGGCGGTAAAGCCGGGCCCGCCATATTCAACTGGCCAATGCGGTGCGGCCCATCCTTTGCGATAGAGCGCCTGCTGCCACTGAACCATGCCTTCCTTGTCGAGATAGCCGTTCTTGGAGCGCGTATTCTTTGTGCGCAGTTCCGGCGTATAGGCCTCGTCGATGAAGCGGCGGACTTCGTCGCGGAACGCGAGATCTTCTTTTGAAAAGGAAAGGTCCATGTCGTGTACTCCGGTAGCGGTCCGGCGAGCCTACGCGCGCCGGACCCACCGGTCGAGTATTCCGCAACGTAAGCTACGGTGCATCGAAACCTCAGATAGGTTCCATGTAGTGGATATCCGGCGCCCCGCCGAGCACACCGCCCAGCTTGGGGCCCGCCGCGCGGAAGTGATCGGACTGACCATGCGCCTTCAGCGCTTCATCCGACTCATAGATTTCCATGACCACATAGGTGCCCTTGTCCTTCTTGGAGCGGAAGCACTGATAGAGTTTGTTGCCAGGTTCATTGGCGCGCACCTGTTCGGCCAGGCCGCGGAAGATTGCCTCAAATTCCGCTTCCTTGCCTTCAGCAGCCTTTAACGTTGCCACAACACCGATTGCCATTTGCGTTTCTCCCATTTGCGAATGTGTGAAGTTAACCGCGCGTTCACCCTGTATGTCAAAGCGTCCTTAAGTACGCACCCTCACAATATGCGGGGGAGAAGCGTCGACGATGGCGTTGGGAATTCCGGATATTGCCGTCAAAGCACCCGCGCCTTGGGCGAAGATGCGGGAGTCCTGGAGACGCGCGCTCAATCCAGCCACGGAAGCAGAAGCCCTGCTGGCGCATCGCCAGTTGCAAATGATCCGTGGCGCAACAAAAAACGTGGTCTTCATCCTTCCGGTCGTAGCAGGCCTGCTGGCGCTTTACCGGATTGATCAACTGCCGGAATGGCGCGCGTTGGGTTGGTGGGCGATATTGACCGCCACCTGCGTGGGCGCGGAGGTCTATGGCCGCCTTGTCAAAATACATGACCTGCCGCCGACAATCGCGAACGTCAGAAAACTTGCCCGTGTCTATACGATCTCCACGGTTCTGGTTTCCCTGGCGTGGGTCGCCATCATGCCTGCCCTTTCGTTACCCGGAGATGCCGTTCATTCGACCACTCTGCTGTTGCTCGTGGCCGCATCCCTTGCGAGCGGTGTGTCGGTAAACGCGCCATTCCTGCCGGCGGGGCAAAGCGTTCTGCTGATCTACGGCATGTCGTTGCTGCTTGGCCCATTCCTCATGAATACGTGGCTTGGCTACACCTATGAGGCAATGGCCGCTGCCTATGTCTTTGCCATGCTTGGTCAGCTCAATGGCAGTCATGAGACGACACGAAAGATGTTCGAGCTGGAACATGAGCGGGTAGCGCTGATCGATGAATTGCGTGGCGCCAAGGACGATTCTGATCTGGCCCGCGAGCGCGCCGAGACCGCGAGCCGTGCCAAATCGCAGTTCCTGGCCAATATGAGCCACGAACTGCGAACACCGCTGAACGCCATTCTCGGATTCTCGGAGATGATTCAGTCGGGCGTATTGGGCGGCCATCCCGAACGGCAGAAGGAATATAGCGGCCTTATCCATCAGTCCGGACGGCATCTTCTGGCGCTCATCAACGACATTCTCGATCTGGCAAAGATCGAAGCCGGCGCCATGCAGTTGCGCGACGAAGATGTCGACATCGGCATGCTGATGCAGGAATGCGTGGATCTGATGGATGGGCGCGCCGCGAGCGCCGGCATCTTCATCGAGCTGGAGCTTTTTCGTCTGCCGAAATCGATACGTGGTGAAGAACGCGCCCTGAAGCAGATCGTGCTCAACCTGCTTTCAAACGCCATGAAATTCACCCCCGCGGGCGGCACCGTTACGGCATTTGCGCGATGCCTGCCAAACCGCGGTGGCATGGCGTTTGGCGTGCGCGACACCGGGGTCGGCATCGCCCAAGACGAATTGGTGCACGTATTCGAAAAATTCGGACAGGGCCGTCACGATGTGGTGATGGCGGATAAGGGAACGGGGCTTGGCCTTTCCATCGTCAAGGGGCTCGTGGAACTTCATCACGGCCATGTGACGCTGGAGAGCCGGGTGGGGCATGGGACCACCGTTACGATCCACCTGCCGGAAGACCGTCTTTGCGCCGCCCAAAGCGCGGCATCCTAGCCGAAACTTCAACTCCTGCGCGCATTTATGCGTGCACGGACGAAATCAAGCCTTAACCCCTTGTGCGGCATTCTGGCGTGCAACTCTTGGGGGAGAGGCTTGGTTGCCGCCCGCCGAAAACCCTCCATCGGATTTCATGCGTGATCGCATTCGACTTCAAATACGTGCCGCGCTGAAGTCAGCGCGCGCATCGATCGGGGCCATGCGCCAGTGGGTCCATCCGGATCCCGAGAATCTGTGGATCACAGAGGCGCAATTGCGCCTTGGCCGCGCCAACGCACAGACAGCTCCCATCCTCATTCCGGTTGCAGCGTTCTTTGTTGCGCTGGCTTGCGCCAGCTGGGTATCGGATGCAATGCGTACCGGCTGGTGGATCGCTGTCGCCGCAAGCGGCCTTGCCATGAATCGCCTGACGTGGTGGCTGCAAAGCGTCCCGACGAATACACTGGAAGGCATCCGCCTCCGCGTGAAAGCGCGCTTCTTTGCCACCACCGCATTTTCCATCGTGTGGTGTTCCATGACCGTGTTCCTTTGGGCGCCCGGTGAGCCTCTAAATCACATGCTTCTCATCATGGTTCTGGCGTGCTCGCTCGCCGGATCGGTCGCTTCAGGTGCGGCACAGCCCGCAACCATGGCGGCACTGGTGGTTGTGCACGGGGTCTTCATGCTTGTGCCAACGCTAACATCGCCAGATACGATGGATCGCACGCTCGGCGGCACGAGCGCTGTGTTCCTCTTGCTGATGATCAGTCACGCTATTTCCCTGCATGGTTCGATGAACAAGCTTCTGCGTCTCGAACATGAGCGGGCCGATCTTGTTCAGGGACTCAAGGTTGCCAAGGAAATCTCCGACCGCGAGCGCGCGCAGGCCGCCGCCGCCGGCCGGGCAAAATCCCAATTCCTGTCCAACATGAATCACGAATTGCGCACGCCGATGAACGCCATTTTGGGGTTCTCGGAACTTATCAAGACAAAGGCGTTCGGAGATTCAGTCGACAAATACACGGAATACGCCGAAATCATTCACGATTCCGGCCAGCATCTGCTGGGACTCATCAATGACATGCTCGATCTCGCCAAGATCGAGGGTGGCAGACTCTCCCTGCGGGAAAGCGACGTGAACATGACAGCGCTCATCAACGACGTGCTGGAGGCGTCAGCCGCCAAAGCTGCGGAAGGCGAGCTCACAATCACAAAGATCTTGCAGAAGAACATACCGCGCGTTCGCGGCGATGAGCGCGGCCTTCGGCAGATCGTCGCCAATCTTGTGTCGAACTCGCTGAAATTCACACCGCGCGGCGGCAGGGTTGAAGTCTTTTCCCAGATCGACGCTAGCGGGCGGATGATCATCCGTATCGCGGACAACGGAATCGGCATCGCCGAAGAAGATCGCGATCGAGTGTTCGAACGTTTCGGACAAGGGCGCCACGACATTACCTCGCATGAGCGGGGTACGGGTTTGGGCCTTGCGATCGTCAAAGGCTTTGCCGAGGCGCACGATGGCAGCGTCTCTCTCGAAAGCGAGCTTGGTCACGGAACCACCGTGACCGTCACCCTTCCAGCGGAGCGCGTACTCGCGCCGCCTGTTCAATCCGTCAAAAAAGCCGGCTGATTGCTAGCTGAGCGCAGCATAGCGCTTCAGATGGTGATCGACGTTGCCGTACAGCGTGTCGAGCATCGTGAGGCGCTTGAAGTAATGGCCGACATTCAGTTCGTCGGTCATGCCCATGCCACCGTGAATCTGCACCGCGCTCTGGCCAACAAAGCGACCTGCCTTGCCGATCTGCACCTTGGCTGCACTTGCCGCCTTTTTACGCTCTGTCTCTTCGGCTTCAAGCTTCAGCGTCACCATCAGCGTGACGGATTGGGACTGCTCATAGTTCATGAACATGTCCACCATGCGGTGCTGCAGAACCTGGAACTTCCCGATCGGAACGCCGAACTGCTTGCGGGTCTTGGAATATTCCACAGTCGCATCCAGCAGAACCTTCATCGCGCCAGTTGCCTCCGCGCTGTGCGCCGCGATGGCCTCGTCGGTCACGCGTTCGATCAGGGGAAGTCCATTGCCTTCCGCGCCAATCAGGTTTGCCGCAGGCACATCCACGTTCTCGAACGTGACTTCTGAGGCGCGAAGGCCATCGACCGTTGCGTAGTCACGCGTGGAAACACCCTTTGCCGACTTCGGAACGAGAAATACCGAGACGCCCTGATCCTCTCGCTGAGAACCTCCCGTACGCGCTGTGACGATCAGGTGATCTGCCCATGGCGCACCAATCACGACGGCCTTCTTGCCGTTCAGCACATAGCCGCTGCCGGACTTCTTCGCGGTGGTCGCAAGATCGGCATAATTGAAACGGCCCTGCGCTTCGGCGAAGGCAAATGCCAGAACCGTTTCACCCGCCGCGATCTTGCCGAGCCATTCTTCCTTCTGCGCGGCGCTGCCGCCATGCTTCAGGAAACCGCCGCCAACAACGACCGTACCGGCGAACGGTTCGACGACCAGCGCCCTGCCGAAATCTTCCATCACGATCTGCGTTTCGAATGCACCGCCACCCAGACCTCCGAACTCTTCCGGCAGCGGCGCGGCCAGTAGGCCGAGCTCGGCAAACTGCGTCCAATTCTCCTTTTTCCAGCCCGTTTCCGAGCGCGAAATCTTTTTGAAGGATTCGAAATCGTAATTGTCCGCCAGGAACTTGCTGACGGAGTTGCGGAGCAGCGTCTGCTCTTCGGTGTAGGAAAAATCCATTTGCGCGCTTCCCTAGTGCCAATGTCTCGTGTGTGTACCCTCTCCGCCTACCGGAGAGGGTCTTCTCGATGATTTCGTTAAAGCCCCAGCACCGCTTTCGCGATGATATTGTGCTGAATTTCGTTGGAGCCGCCGTAGATCGAGGCCTTGCGCCAGTTGAAATAGACACCAGCTTCGCCGACGGCATAGTCGGGGCCGGGGGGATATTCATTGTCGCCGAAGCCCCGTTCATTCGGATAGGCATAGTAGCCGATGGCTTCCACGATCAGTTCAGTAATGCGTTGCTGGATTTCGGTGCCCTTGATCTTCAGGATCGAGGATTGCGGACCGGCGAAGCGGCCCTTTGCCTCCTCGGCCAGCGTGCGCAGTTCCGTATATTCCAGCGCCGCCAGATCAATCTCCACTTCAGCGATCTTGCGCGCGAATTCATCCGTGGAAACCAGCGGCTTGCCATCCACGGTTTCCGCGGAAGCGATTTCCTTCAGCCGTTCGATGTTTTTCTTGGAGCGTGATACGCCTGCGATACCGGAGCGTTCGTTCACGAGCAGAAATTTGGCATAGGTCCAGCCCTTGTTCTCCTCGCCGATCCGGTTTTCGATCGGAACCTTCACATTGTCAAAGAACACCTCGTTCACCTCATGGCCGCCTTCCATCGTGATGATGGGCTTCACGGTGATGCCGGGCGTTTTCATGTCGATGAGCAGAAAGGTGATGCCTTCCTGGGATTTCACATCCGGATTGGTGCGCACCAGACAGAATATCCAGTCGGCGAATTGGGCGAGTGTCGTCCACGTCTTCTGGCCGTTGACCACATAGTGGTCCCCTTCCAGAACCGCGCGGGTCTTAAGGCTTGCGAGATCGGAACCGGCGCCCGGCTCGGAGTAGCCCTGGCACCACCAGTCTTCGCCGGAAAGAATGCGCGGAAGGAATTTCTTTTTCTGCTCCTCGTTGCCGTAGGTGAAAATCACCGGGCCCACCATGGAAAGGCCGAAAGGCAAAGTCTGTGGCGTTTCGGCCTTCGCCGTTTCCTCGTTGAAGATATAGCGCTGGGTCACAGTCCAGCCCGCGCCGCCATACTGCTTGGGCCAATGCGGGGCCACCCAGCCGCGCGCGTACAGCGCCTTATGCCAGGCCAGAAATTCTTCTTTGGTGGTGAAGTCACGGCGCGAGGTCTTGCCGAGTTTGGGAAGGGTCTCCGCGATGAAATCCTGCACTTCCTTGCGGAAGGCTTCTTCCTCTGGCGAAAAGCTCACATCCATGACGTCCTCCGGTCTTATGTGGCGGTGCTCTTGAATTTCTGGCCGACAATTTGTCAGTAGGGCGCGCATGATAGCGACGCCGCTGGCCGCTTCAAGCACACAGATGCGGCGGGGACGTCAAGCCGCATCATGAAAGATGATGCCCAGCGTGAAGCGCTCGCTGGACTGCACCGTCCCAACCCCGTGGCGCAGATTGACCCGATAGATACCACGCGCACCCGCCGCCGGTCGCTCCCGCACGGGAAAGATCACAGCATCCCCCTGCGTCAACGGTACAACAGAGCCACGAGACTGCATCCGCGGCCGTTGCTCGGTGAGGATGAATTCTCCACCCCGGAAATCCCGGCCAGGCTCGGACAGCAGCACCGCCACCTGGAGCGGAAAAACCATCGCGCCATAGAGATCCTGATGGAGGCAATTGTAATCCCCTGCCCGATATTTCAACAGCAACGGCGTGGGCCGCGTTTGTCCAGCTTCGGCGCAGGCTTGGCGGAACGCGTCATGGTGTTCCGGGAAGCGACCTTCCCGTTTCAGGCACGCATTCCACTGGTTGGCGACCAGGGCCAGCGACGGATAGAGCCCGGTTCTCAACTCTAGCACCAGACCAGGCAGAGGGTATGTGAAATACTGATATTCGCCCCGCCCATAGCCATGCCGCTGCATGACAATGCGTTTTCGGAACAGGTCTTCCCGATCATAAAGGGTACGCAACCCCGTGCATTGCGCCGCAGAAAGAAGTTTCGGCAAGACGCAATACGAATCCTTCGAGAGTGATGCGGCGATGGCGTCCGGATCGGGAATGCGGGAGAGCATTTGCCCTTGTAGCGCACTCAGGCTGGCCGCTCATCCCAGTTCTTGCGCAAGCTTACGGCGCCAGGATTTCTCCGGGCGCCGCGAAAGCCAGTCTTGCTGACGGCATGGCCTCAGTTGCGCTCGTTACGCGCCTTCTCAGCCGTTTCATCAGCCTTGTCGGCAGCGTCACGCATGGTGTCCTTCATGCCGCCAACCGCGTTCTCGACTTTGCCTTTGACTTTGTCGATCTTGCCTTCGGCCTGCAGCTTGGAGTCACCGGTGAGTTTGCCCGCAGCATCCTTCACTGCGCCCTTGGCCTGATCGACGCTGCCTTTGATACGATCGCTGTTCATGTTCGCTCCTTCTCTTCGGTTGTTTGAAATGGAGAACCAAAGAAAAAACGCACAGAACAATGGATCGTTCCGGCTCAACCGCGTTGCTGGGCGATGGCCTCGTGATGACGGATGACTTCCTTTACAATAAAATTCAGGAACTTTTCCGCAAAATCCGGATCAAGTTTTGCGTCCACAGCCAGCGCGCGCAGCCGCGCAATCTGCCGAGTTTCGCGCGCGGGATCCGCGGGCGGCATGTCATGCGTGGCTTTGAACTCGCCTACGGCCTGCGTGCACTTGAACCGTTCCGCCAGAAGGTGAACGAGCGCGGCATCGATATTGTCTATGCTGTCACGCAGCCGCTGCAATTCCGGCGCGATGGCTGGATTGGTGCCGGTCATGGGCTTCCCTTTTTCAACTGCCGGTTCATGCCTTCCATCAGGTGGGATACGTCGAAGTAAAGCGCCCCCTTTTCCCCCGTCTCGGCAATGGAACCTTCGATCATGTCGTAAGGCTTTCCGTCCTTGGTAATCAAGCTCTGGGCCGTCGCCTGCAGACCCAGATTTGTTATGACGAAGGATTCCTCGCTCAGTGTCACCACCACAAAGGCTGTCGCTGGCGCCTTGCCATCACCACTCTTCAGGAGCGAAAGCGCCAACCCCTTGCCGATTGCAAATGCGCGCGCGGCCCCTTCCGTATCCCCCGCGGATTTCAGGCATTCCTCGCGGATCAGATGGACGGGAATCCGCGTAAAATCCCTGTCCAGCAGAACGTCAGCCTTGGCGAGCGCGGTGGTGCAATCCTTGGCCTGAAAAGCAGCCCAGGCTTCACTGAACAATGCGCGCGAGTTGGCGCTATAGGGGTCGTAGTCCGGCGTTTCGGCGTAGGAAAGCCGGAGCAAGGTGTAGTCCGTTTCCGCATCCCCGCTCTTTGCCTTGGCGACAAGCTCGGAATAGGCCGCAGCTGACGGTTGCCCGCCCCGCGCTGGAGCCGCAAGCAGCAAAAGGGCGATCGCAACCGTCAAAATACGCATGCGCTGTCCTTGGAAGGACCGACACTCTAGCGGGCAATTGGAATTTGCACAGCGGGCAGAACGGCGCGGGGTTCAACCGCGCGGAGCGAAGGAAAGCGCCGCCGAATTCATGCAATACCGCAATCCTGTCGGCTTCGGCCCGTCATCGAACACGTGGCCCAAATGGGCATCGCAGCGCGCGCAGGAAACCGCCGTTCGCACCATCATGAAGCTCAGATCCCGGCTTTCGCGAACATTGGTGCGCGAGATCGATGCGTAGAAGCTTGGCCAGCCGGTACCGGAATCGAATTTCGTCGCCGAATCGAACAGCGTCGTCCCGCAGCAGATACAGCGATAAAGACCGTCGGCATGGTTCTCATACAGTGCCCCGGTGAACGGCCGTTCGGTATCGGCGTGGCGTGTGACGGAATAGGAGATCGGCGAGAGCATCGCCTTCCACGCCGCATCCGATTTCTCGATCCGTTCCATCTGGGAGACGCCAAGGCTTTTACCTGCAGCATCAAAGGACTCGATCTTCACGCTTTTGCCAGCGTGCACGGCCACTGGAAAAGCGGCCACACCCGAAAGGGCTATTCCGGAAAGAAGAAAGCTGCGGCGCTGCATTGGCTGGCTCCTGCCCCTGATACGGGCAACCGGCCCGTCTGGTTCACCTGTCCTTCGCCTCCGGTCAGCGCTTTGTTACGGTCTAGCCGGATTTTCCTTCCCAGCGCGAGACTGCCACGGTTGCCACTGAATTGCCGACGATGTTGGTACCGCTGCGTCCCATGTCGAGGAGATGATCGACCGCAAGGATCAGGATCAGCCCTGCTTCCGGCAGGCCAAAGAGTGGCAACGCAGCGGCGATCACGACCAGCGAGGCCCGCGGAACGCCAGCCATGCCCTTGCTGGTGACCATCAACAACAGCAGCAATGTGATCTGCTGGCCGATTGTGAGATCGATGCCGTAAACCTGCGCCACGAACAGCGTCGCGAATGTGCAATACATCATCGAGCCGTCAAGATTGAACGAATAGCCAAGCGGCAGGACGAAACTCACGATCTGACGTGGAAGTCCAATGGCCTGGAGATTTTCCAGAAGTTTGGGATAGGCCGCCTCAGAACTCGCCGTTGAAAAGGCAAGAAGCACCGGTTCACGGATTGCGCCGAGCAGCCCCTTCATCTTGCCCTTGTAAATCAACGCAGCCAGGCCCAACAGGATCGACCACAGCAGCAAGAGCGCGAAATAGAATCCGAGCACAAACTTCGCATAGGTGCCGAGGATCGCCGGGCCCTGCGTTGCCACGGTCGACGCCAGTGCCGCAAAAACGACCAGCGGCGCCAGAAGCATCACATAACCGGTGATTTTCAGCATGATCTGCGCGATCTGCTCCACCAGCGCCAGAACGGCCGGAGCCCGGTCTTCGATGGCCGATATGGCCGTGCCAACAAACAGCGAGAACACCACGATCTGGAGTATCTCATTGTTGGCCATCGCTTCCACGATGGAGCGCGGCACGACATGCGTGAGAAATTCCTTGAACGTGAAGTTCGACGTGCTCACAGCCGTCGCATCGACGGGCGGCATATCGAGGTGAAGCCCAATGCCCGGCTGCAGGATATGCACCAGCACAAGTCCCATGCCGAGCGACAGGACCGAGGCGCTGATGAACCATGCCATCGTCTTCGCGCCAATTCTGCCGATCGCAGCGGCATCTTCCATATGCGCAATACCGGCAACGAGCGTCGAGAAGACCAGTGGCGCGATGATCATCTTGATGAGGCGCAGGAACAGGTCGGTGACAATCGAAAGCCCGTCAGCCATCGACTTTACCTGATCTGGGCTCAATGTCTGGTTGGCGACCAGCCCAACAATGATGCCGAGCACCATTGCAGCCAGAACAATCAGCGTAAAACCGCGCCTCATCGAATCCCCGCCCGAATGAAATCCGCTTCATCTAAAGGTGCGGTGTGCGGCATGGCAACCCGCGTTGCGAACGCCCCTATTCCAGCGGTTCTGCGACCAACGCCTCTTCGGCGGCGCACGAGGCCGGGCGCGTGTGGTGCTTGCGGACATCCGCCATCTCGGTTCTCGCGGCCTTCATGTCGGCCTGGAACTGAGCTGAGCCATGCAGCACCGCGACAATCGCCGAGGCTTCCATACGCCCGGCATCGATAGCACTTTCGTTGTGAACGCCGCATACAATCCGGCTTTCGCCGTAGGCTCGCGCACGTGCCAGAATGTGCGTGGCGCGATCTGGCGCCAGTTCCGCCAGTATCAAGCCGAGCATCCATGAAACCGTGGCGTGCCCGGAGGGATAATCCGGGCTGCTGTCGAGGCTGTCGCTCCGGGCAATGCAGATGTCTCCATCATCCACGAGGAATGGGCGCTCGCGTTTGTAATGTGCCTTCACCGTGCGCGCCGCCGCCACGACGTCAACAGTCGCCCGATCGATCATCTTCCAGAAGCGTGGCGCCTTTGGAGGCGCAAGATCGCCGCCAAGGGCGCACGCAAATTTCGCAGCCATAGCAGCGTTTGAGTACCTGTCGTCGTCTGCGGCCAAATTCCAGCGCGGCGAATCCTTGAACGCCCGCGTCTTCCTGAAGATGGCCCGATCAGATTCATAGCGCGCGCTGCCGGGCACGGGCGCGGGCGGAACGATCTGCAGCGCATCAGGCATCTGATCCGCAGAAAGATAGCCCTGCACCGTGTCTTTGGCGGTTGCGGCAAGTACAAAGCCGATGCCGCTTAGAACCAGCCCGGCGGCTAGACAGGCGCGCACGCGCTTCGACACACGCATCAGCCCTTGCGGCTTGTTTCAAACAGGAACCACACGCGCTGTTCGGCTTCGTCGATCCAGTTTTCCAGCAGGCCGGCAGTCGCCACATCGCCATGCTCATCGCACACATCGTGGGTGGCGCGCATTGCGGCAGCCAGCGCAAGGTTGTCTTCACGCAGTTCTGCCAGCATGTCGTCCGTCGTCACATACTCCGCATCATTGTCCTTGATGCGTTTGATACGTGCGATATGGCCGATGGATTTCAGCGTCGGTCCACCCACCTTGCGTGCACGCTCTGCAATGGCATCGGTTGCAGCGAAGATCTGCGTGGCCTGTTCGTCCAGCAGCAGATGGTAATCCCGGAAATGCGGCCCCGATACATGCCAATGAAAGTTCTTCGTCTTGAGATAAAGCGCGAAGAAATCCGCCAGCAGCGTGGTCAGCGCACCGGCGATGTCGCGCGTTGCGTTTGCACCAAGATTTGTGGGCGTGCCCGTCTGCGCCGCGCGGCGGGTCTTGGCGGCTTTGGGGGCCATGGTCGTCTCCTTTTGCAGATCAGATACGGGGGTCTTCATCGGTATGGGCATGACCGATGGCTTTTTTCAGATCGGCGGAAATCTTGCCCGCATCGAGCAACACCTTGCCGTCATGAACATCCTTGATGACGGCGCGCGGCACCTCGAAATCGCCGGCGTCCTCAACATAAATGACGATCATCTCGCGATGCACCTGACGCACCGCGCCGAAGCTCTTGTCACCGTCGTGCAGAAAGACGGCGTAACCTTCAGTGATCGGGTTCATGGTCATCTTGGGTTCCAGAATGCGAGGTCCGATGATGGTAGGCCTCGCGGGTGAACCCCTGCAACGCCAATTTCTGTGGGGTTTTGGACGCCCCGGCACCTTGGAGGCCATAGCACCCGGGCGTAAACTGCGGGCGAGTCCGATGGGGAACCAAGACAATGTTCGATGTGCTGATCCGGAACTGGTGGGCCTTCGCCGTTCGCGGCGTACTGGCCATCGCCTTCGGACTGATCGCTTTCTTCATGCCGGGCGTGACCATGTTGTCACTGGTTCTGGTATTCGCGGCCTATGTCATTGCCGATGGCGTGATCGCGGTGATCGGCGCAGTGCGCGCTGCCGAACATCACCAGCGTTGGGGCTCTTTGGCCTTTGAAGGACTTTCCGGAATCGCGGCGGGCGCGCTGGCGGTCTGGTGGCCGGAACTGACAGTGGTGATTTTCGTTTTTCTGGTGGCCGTATGGGCGCTTCTTTCCGGTGGCTTCATGCTGCTGGCCGCGTTCCAGTTGCACATCGACCATGGCCGCTGGTGGCTGGTTCTGGGCGGCGCGGTTTCCATGATCTACGGCGTTCTGCTCCTTGCCGCTCCGATGGCCGGAGCTGTCGTCCTCACATGGTGGATCGGGGCCTATGCGCTCGTTTTTGGCATCGCGCTCCTGGCGGTCGCATTCCGCCTGCGCGTAATCGGTAGCAGGGCGGCCTGAGATACTTAAGGCGCCTTTGCCCTTTTTCGATACGCCCGAGGCGCCATCGCGAAGCAGCGATGAAACCAGCTTGAGAATGCACTGACGGAGCGAAAACCCGTCAGCGCAGATACAGCGGTAATGGTACGGCCGTCTGCAATCAGCGCTGCAGCAAGCATCTTGCGTTGTTCCTCCAGTACTTCACGAAAGCACGTGCCTTCCACCTTGAGGTGACGATGCAAGGTTCGGCGATCAATACCCAGATGCGTCGCCACGCGTTCGGCGCTGCACGTTCCGGTGGGCAGCAGCAGCATGATCAGCTCTGCAACTTGACGCCGTTCCGTGTTCGGAAGCACACGTGTTGAACTCGCCACAATGCGTTCCGCCTGCCTGGCCATGGCAGGATCCGCGCCCAGCAGCGGACGCTCCAGGTCGCCGCGCAGAAGCACAAGGCCATTGAAGTCCTGTGAAAAGAGCGGCGCCTTGCCGAAGAGCCTGCGGTATGCCCACATGTTTGTGGGCGCCTGATGACGAAAGAGGATTTCGTCCGGCAACCATCGTCCGCCGAGAAGGCTCTGGATGCTCGCATGCAATACGCCAACGCACAGTTCGGCTGCCTGACGCGAAGCCGGACTGCCTGATGTCACAAATTCAACGCGCAGGATGACGATCTCTTCCAGTTCCTCCAAAGCGAAGGCCAAGGCTTCGTTGTGGAGCCAGAGATATTGTCGCATCACGGCTAGCGCTTCGCGCAAATTGGCCTGATCGCGCGCGACGAGCCCCACGGGACCAAGGTTCGATAGCTTGCGGGCAGTGGCCAACTGCAATCCAAAGTCCTCCGCACCCGTGCGCTGCGCTGCCAGATCGAGCAAGTGGTCCACACGGCCGCTATCAATCTTCAGATCAGGGCTCTGCAGAGCCGCTGCGGGAACACCTGCAGCGGAAGCCAGTTTGCGCGCATCGGCTCCAAGCCTCTGGCAAAGATCGGAAAAGCCCGTGAGGCTCGCACTGCGGACAAGGGAAACCATGTCCCATATTAGCAAGAAACTGTCACATTTGCGAAAGTTTTAGACCCCGGCCGGGCCCAGAATAACGGCCATGACAAGCTCCAACGCAACGCCGGTTACAGACGCCCTTCGCCGGCAGGGCGAATTCAACGAAGCATGGGATTCCATTGCTGCTGCCGATGCAGCCTGGCTGGAATCGTTTCTTGCGATGGGCACGCGTCCGCGCCTTTCCGGGGTACTCGATCCCAAGACATGGGAACTCATCGCCATCGCGGTCGACGCATCCTGCACCCATCTTTATGCACCCGGCGTTCGCCGCCACATCCGCAAGGCCCTCGATCTCGGCGCCACGCCGCAGGAGATCATGGCCGTGCTCGAAGGCGTCGCCGTTCTCGGCATTCATTCCTGCGCGCTCGGCTTTCCGATCCTCGCTGACGAACTGGCCACGCGCACAAACAGCAACACCAGCCCGAAGGAGGCACGCTCATGAACTTCCTGGACGATGCTCTGCACCCTGAAAATCAGGAACCCCTTGTTATCACCGCCGCGCCCTATGGGCCGGAATTTCTGCCGGGCGATTCAGACGACATTCCCGTGAGCATGAAGGATCAGGTGCAGAAGGCGGTGGATTGCTACAACGCCGGCGCCACAGTGCTGCACATTCACGTCCGCGAAGCCGACGGTTCGGGAGCAAAGCGTCTTTCGCTATTCAATGAAATGATGGCGCGCCTGCGCAATGCCGTTCCGAACATGGTTCTTCAGGTGGGAGGTTCGATCTCGTTCGCACCGGAATCCGAGGGCGAAGCTGCAAAATGGCTTTCCGATGATACCCGCCACATGCTGGCTGACCTCGATCCGGCGCCCGATCAGGTCACCATCGCGATCAATACGAACCAGATGAATGTATGCGAGCTGATGTCCGAGGACGACGTGGCAGGCACATCTCTGGCACTGCCCGCCTATCAACAGGCCTATCGCGAGATGTGGATTCCTTCGGGACCTGGCTTTGTGGAAGAACATCTGAAGCGTCTGCAGAACAAGGGCATACAGGCCATGTTCATGCTTGGAGATGTTGGCCAGCTGGAAACCGTCGAACGCCTCTATCGCCGCGGTGTCTATAACGGTCCGCTGGTGTTGAACTGGGTTGGCATTGGCGGCGGTGCGGATGGTCCCAATCCCTACAACATGATGGAATTCATTCGTCGCACACCGGATGGCGCCGTGCTGACCATTGAGAGCATCATGCGCAGCGTCCTGCCCCTCAACACAATGGCAATCGCCATGGGCCTGCATGTGCGTTGCGGGATCGAAGACAATCTGTGGGGCCGCAAGGGCGAACGCATCACATCTGTCCGGCAGGTCGAACAGCTTGTCCGCATCTCCCGCGAGCTTTATCGCGAAGTAGCAAGCGGACAGGAAGCTCGCCGCATCCTGCGCATCGGCGAGTTCTATGGTTCCACAAGCGAGACGCTTGCGAAGGCGGGCTGGGCGCCGAACCGCGCGCCTGGACGTCAGGGTTTTATCGCCCGCGCCGCCTGACGCATCCTCGGCCGGCGGGGCGCACACTTTGCCCCGCCGCGTCGAACCGCTATGACACCGGGCATGATGCATCGTTTCAGCGTCGCGCCCATGATGGAT
>WGMH01000002.1 GCA_016125165.1 Alphaproteobacteria bacterium | reverse complement strand
CAAGGCAAAACAACCCTATTGACCGGCGCGGGCCGGTTCGCCATAACCCTCCCCCTTAACTGGAGCGCGGGCGTAGCTCAGGGGTAGAGCATAACCTTGCCAAGGTTAGGGTCGGGCGTTCGATTCGCCTCGCCCGCTCCAATTTTCCGAAGAAAATCAGTTTGTTATGATGAGTGCCGTCGTCTCCGCGCGGCCAGATTTTGGTGCGGGTAACGCTTAGGCAACAGCGCGTGCGGCTAACATCCCGCGCAATTTGCGGACGATTTCCGTCATCCGGCACTCTGCCTGAAACTGGTCTTCTTCGGCCGTCACGATTTGCCAGAATCCCAAGCCAACCAAACATGCCCGATGGCATACCAACGCCCCTTGGTTGCGGGCTCAGACTCGAACCCATTTCGCTGGGCATTCTCACAATGCGGTCGCGCTCACTGTTGTTTGTCTCCAAGCCGCCGCTGGTGCCTCCACTCCGCGTGACCAGCAGCGTCCAATCGCGTCCGGCATGCTGCTGGCAAGCGGCTCACAGGAGAGCACTATTTGGCGAATGGCCGCCGCTTCCGTCGCCACCCGCTTGCTCCCGTAAATAGAGTCGGCATTCATCGGGTTGGGAAACACCTCATCCCGGGATGGTGGTGGTTCCTTCTGGGTCCGCATCTCAGTTCAGGCAATATGGATACCGGTTTGCTGTCCCGAATTTCGGCACGACATGGCGATGGCGTGGCGCAGGGATTTCATCCGTCTGTGAATCAACACAGGCGCAACCGCTTGAAAGCGGCACGCAGCCCCAAGCACCCGCAATCAGTCCCCCGAGTTGTGATATGGCGCCGCAAATCTGGCCGCTCTCCCAAATCACGGTCTGAACCCTTGTTGTCAGGTGCAGCCAAGCCCTAAGGTCACGCCATGGTGACGAAACAGCCTTCGGAACCGACGGAGTGCCAGAACGCACAATGCGACCGCGCGCTTGCGCGGCCAGTCGAGTATTGCCCCTATTGTGGCACCTCGACAGCGGAGGCTGACGAACGAATTCCACCGCGCAACGAGATCACAGAACCCAAAGACGTCAAACCCAGCGCCGATGCCGCCGAGGTGCAGCAATCGAAATCGGAGCACGTGTCCGAGGCATCTGTCGCGAACCCCGTTCACGCTCCGGAGCCTGTTCAGCGAAATCAAGACCCCGTACCGAAGCCCATACCGGTGAGCCGAGTTTTGCTCTCTGCACTCGCATTGATAGCCGCTGCAACGATCTACTACTTGACCACCAGCACCCCAAGCGCCCGCACAGTCGAGATCGATGCATCGCCGACAAGTTGGCTAGCCCTAGACTTATCCGGCTTTACCGATGGAGATAGGATCCTCATTCGCGCAGACGGGCCCTTCCGCCTTCGCTCCAGTACCACATCTCCGATCCTTGTCGGAGGCGTGAACGCGGTTGATATAGGTTCGCTCGGACATTCCGGCGTGGAAGTGAAATCTGCGACTGAGCGCGCCGTGCATATCGAAGTCGTCTTGACGCGAAGCTGACCGTCATCAGCGTGCAATTGTTGCGCATGCCACATAGGGCAGATGGGAGCCGGCGCCATCCTTCGAGCTAGGACAGATTCCAGCGTGAACGCGCGCGACCGCTTCTTCAACGAGCTTCAATAACGAGGCGCTTGGCGCGGACGGAAGCGACGCATTCTCGTCGGCAAGAAACGATAAGACGGATTTCTTGGTCGATGGGCCAAAGTCTCCATCGCTGCTTCCCTTGTAGTAAAGCAGCGCTTTCAGCCCTTCCTGAATTTGCTTAATTTGACGGGCCAGTGCAACTGCCTCGCCAGCTTTCTCCGGTGAGGAGGGGGGAAGATTTCTGATAGGCGGCGGAATGAGCGTAATGTCTTTATTCGCAAATTGACCAGGTTCCCTAGGCAATGCCGTACCGCCTTCTGAGGAATACTTTGTCGAGCCGTGTTCCCCTTCGTCGCGCGCATGTGGCGTTGTGGATGGCGTACTTTCGATACGCACCCATTTGCCTCGATCATCACGGCACCAAACGCTTTCAATCGCTTGGGGAATACCATTCTTGAGGAACGTTTCGCGGACCCGTCTGCACGATTGTCCTTCGTTGTCGCGATATGAATTCATTGACTCAAACTTGCCGCGATCAGGATTGTCTTGATTGCGCCATTTGATTCCGGGTGTCGTTCGGTCGATGTTGCGTCCATGAGTGTCGGTTTGCGTTGAGTCTTGTGTCAATTGCACAGGTCTAAAACCAAGCAGTCGGTCGGTACCATTCACCGGCCACATGGCATTCGGAAACCCATCATCACTAACCTCGATCATTCGGCAACGATCACTCGTGTAGCGGGCGACACCAGCTCCACTCTCGATGGTGTAGCTCACAGTCCGGCAAGGATCGCTGCAGCCTGTGCAGACATCGCGTGTGGATTGCGAATACGCCGGACCCGGCGAGATCAAACCATGAAATCCCCCGCTTCCGCGCCAGATGACCCACGTTCCGGAACGCTGGCTCTCGGCGGCGCGCGATATCGCGCGGTCGAGGACACGCCGGTTCGAAGGCGACAGGTCGTCAGCTGTTGCGGCAATACCTGTTCCCGCGGTTGCAATACCGATCATGAGGAAGATGGTGTTTAGGCGCCGCTTCATCGGCATTCGATCTTCGCCCAGCCGCTACCGGGCACGGCTTCTGCTTCTCCGCCATTGTGGCGCACCGCAGGCCTTACGCCCATGTATTCCAAGAAATGACGGGCGTAGATTTCAGGCACCGCCAAAGCGATATCTTTGTTGCGTGCAAGACGGCCGACAACGTAGCCCGTCACCGTTCCATCTGCTTCCAAAACCGCGGCACCGCTAGCGCCGGGATTCAAATCCGCGTCCAACTGGAGCAGGGGATCCGATCCGGGATGATCCGCCGCCGGTGCGAGACGTGCTTTGGTAACCTGGAATTTTCTGTCCCGCACCGACCATATTGGAACCATTAGATGAGAGCCTTCCGGCGGCGATCCCATGGCCATCCGAAAAAAGGGGGTCGGCCGCAGCGACGGCACGGACAACAATGCCGCATCTATACGCGCATCGAGCCCCATGAGCACGGCCCGCCCCTTTCGCGTACCAGCACCTGCCGGGATGGTAACCTCGATGCGCCCGCAGCCGGCAATAACATGCGCGGCCGTTATCAAATCTCCAGCCGCGTTCACAAAGAAACCTGTACCGGTGGGTACCTCCTGCTTGGGCCAGTGTTGACGCGATGTCTCATTGAAAAGCCCCCTCAGGTCCAACGGCGGGGCTGCCCCGGCGGTAAATGGAAGAACACACCAAAGAACCGCTATTACAAAAGCGCGCGCCAATATCATTGCAGGACGGCTACACCGGGGCCCACCGGCCTTGCGCATTTTTGCACCAGACTTCCAGCGCAGAAATCGGTTCGCCGTTCTTGAAATAAGATTCGCGAACTTGGCGGCATTGCTGATTGGTATTGTTCACATAGGCGCGGAGGGGTTCAATTCGACCAGAATCGTCGGTATCCGGGTTGTGCCAAGTCGCAATATGCGCGGTCTTCAAATCTTGTTTCGGCGCCGACTTGTCCATAGGAATTTGATTGATGGTCTTCTGTGCCATAGGCCCGTTACCATAGCGCTCACGCCACATTTGCTCATCGTTCAGCGCCGCAGCCAGTGCCGCCTCGCGGCGCTTGCGGTCACGGGCATCAATTTGCTGACCAATCGCGCCACCCAACACGAAACCTGCCGCAGCAGCCGCGATGCAGGCCGCGCGCGTATCGCCGCGCGCGACGGCAAGACAGGCCCCTCCCAGAACCAGGGCACCGATTGTCTGGCCGATTCCTTCATTTCCCGTCGCGCACGCGGTCAACGACAGTGAGGCCACGAGCGGCATAACTACTGTTTTGCGAATTCGCATTTGCATCATATCGATCTCCTATTTCTATGTGAGATGGCACGAAACTATTCATTCATTGGCGGCGGGGTTTCTTCGTCCAGGGGCGGTGGACCTTCAAATAGCTCCGCAAACTCGGGCCAATCGGCGGCCTCACGCCATGCCTTTGTGCCCTTTGCACAGAGTTTTGTTCCAGGTGTGACAACTCCCTCGGCAACGAGGCGCGAAATCGCCTTGGCGTCGACCACATGTCCAACAGCTTTACCGTCGGGACCAATGTACCAATACAAACGGACGTCTCCCCCACTGTCGTCCGCGCTCTTTTTTGCCTTGGCTTCGCCTCCTGCAATCAACCGCTTCAGCGCTGCCTCATCGCAAAAAATCTCGGGCCGGATGGTTCGCTTGGGCCGCGCGCGGCGCGACGGTTCTGTCTTTGGATCCTTGTTGGCTTCCAATCCATCCACATCGTCCAGACTGCCTTCGATTTCCGTCGTCCAATCGTCGAGTTTGTCCAGCAATGTCTTGAGGCGCCGGCCGAGCTCAGGCCCGTTCTGAGAGTCGGCTGTACTGCCGCCGCAGAATTCCCGCCCTTCGGGTGTTTCCTCGAGACGATGCCGGAACATGTCCACCAGCCATTCGGATGAGAGGTGGCCAAGACCGGCACGCTGCTCTTCGTCTTTGCCGACCAAGCTGGGCGCATAGTGATACTGCGTATAATATTCGAACAGGGCAGTCGCTGCGAACACCTGGGATGGCGACAGGTCGGCAGTGAACGTGCGGATCTCCTTTTCCAATGCAGCCCTGTGCTCATCTCGCAAGCCAAAATTCTTGATCTTCAGCTCGCGGCCGATCGGCACCCAATTGTTCGCGGTCAAGCCGGCGCTGAGATTGATCTCGTATTGACCGACCTTGTCCGGCGCGTTGGGAAAACGGCGGGCAGTGCGGCGGCGCAAAGTGCCGAAGCACACGCCCTGGATGAATAGAGCAAGATCGTCCAGCCGCGCGCGCATTTCTGAAGCGTCCGGAGCCGTTGGCCGCGCGAATTTCTCCCACTCCTTATGCGTGTGCAGTGGCGCCTGGCGCGCGTCGTCGCGGGTTTGCTCATATTGCCGGAACCATTCGTCGTGCAGCTGAACCATCCCGTCCAGAGGCAAGCCGGAAAGCTCGGTACATATGAGGAGCCGGCCTTGTGTTGTGCTCTTGATGTAATTGACTTCCTTATTGCCGCCGGTCTGCGCGGCCACTGCCTTCTCGACCATGGAACCGAATTCGGATTTGAACCTGTCAGTGTCGCGCACGCAAACGAAGATCGAATTCATATCTTCATTCCAGCAAGCGATCTGACGTTTGTTGATATTGACCCACGGCATCGCCTGGGACACAGCGCGGGAAATCACCTCTTCCTGCTTGGCCCTGGGAATCTTGTGCAGTTCATCGATGAGCCCGGGTATGTCTTCCTCCGCCGGCAGAATCGGCCGGCCGGATGGGCCGTCCTCTTCCGATGCGACACGCCGAATCTTGTTCAGCACCTCAGCGCGCTTGCGCCGTTCCTTCAACTCGAGAAAGAGGCGTGTTGCGCCGCCATAGCTTTCGAACGCCTTGGCCGCGAGCGCGCGATACACCTCTGGAGCGATCGAAAGATCCGGAGCCGCAGACGCAGCACCGATCACCTGATGAATAGGGTTGTGCGCGGTATCAGGATCCCGGATGAGGCGTGCCTCGAAATTGAGATCCTCGATGGTGGCCTCAACGGTCGCAAGCCCGTCGTGAATGTCCCGCAGAACACCGCTGAATTGCGGCCCGCCATCGGGCCCTACGCCTACGGGCTCACCAAGCGCCACGTCTACCGACTGCAGAAGGTCTGCGGCACGCATGCATGCAATCTGGCGCAGGCGGTACTGCATCCACGTCGTCAGCGTGTCCTTGAGCTGATTGACGATTGTCTCCATCCGCTGCTGGCTGGGCTTGCTGAAGATGCTGCCCTTGGCTTCTTTTTGCAGATTTTCTGCGGCCTGGTCATAAAGCTGCGACATTATCCGCGTCGACAATTCGCCGAACGTATCGGCATCGCGGCGGAACAGCGGAATCCAATGCGCGGCGATGCGGGCCTTGATGGCATCCACGAATTGCTCTGCGTATGCGATTCCACCGATATCGGCGTCGATCAGGCGCAGGATGCCCTGGCGGAGCGTTCCCTCCGGGCTGATGATCTCGGAGGTAAGACGGCGATAGGAATCATCGACGAGACGTGTTCGCGTCGTCAGGTTGAGACGGTCAACCGAGTCTTGCTCGATCTCCGATCGCCGTTGGTGCTTGATATCCTGTGCGCGGGTCGGCCATTCCGATAGCGGGCTCTCCATGAGCCGCTGGAAGTCCCGGGCAATGTCGTTCTGCACACCCTCAAGCAATGATGCGCCATCCTTGGCGAGCAACCGCGAGAAGATGAGCGGATAGTCGCTCAACACCGGGGGATTGCGCAGATCCTTGTGAACGGTGAATTGCCGCGGCGGACCGAGGAACAGCCGCTCGGAGAGGAATTCCTCGATCGCAACCGGCTTCGGCGCCACCGCTTGGCTTCCGTCAATTCGGAAATAGGCACGCAACATGCCGATGGCGACTTCGGCACTTTGGGCCTGCACCTCGATTCGCCCGCGTGTCTCGACCGTGGATTGCCCGATGCCGGAATACAGGCGGGAGTATTCCAAACCCTGTCCCTTGTATTGCCGCAGCACCGTTGGTGAGTACATGGGCTCCCGGTATTTGGTGTCCTGGTTGGACAAGTCCCCGCGGCGCGCACCCACAAGATCGGGTTCAGCAAATTCCTGCATCAACAGGTCGGCTATCATGCGGAACACGAACTCGCGCCCCTGCTGGTTCACGCCCACGCCTGCTGTGTTCGATGAATCGAACAGGTACAACCTGTCATACGGCCGGGGCGTTGACGGTTCCAGCGTACCGTCCCACGTATCGACGAAGGGACGATCACCGTAGCGTAGCTTTAGTGAGTATTCGATTTCGGCAAGCGCTGCGTAGGTATTGGCCAGAACGCGTGGCCCCTGACCGGAGAAGGCGCCGCCGAGGACCAGATAGAGCGAAACCTCTTCTGGCGGCGGATCCTTCAATGCTTTGGCGAGATAACCTGCGTCAATGAATGCTCCCGATCCCGTACCGCCGGCCGCCGAACCTATAATCTTGACGTTGACCTTACCCGTGGTTTCCAGACCGAGATAGCGCAGCAACTCAGTGTCGGACAGATTGTTCCGAAGCTGGCGAACCCGGCTGCTGATTTGCGAATTGATGTCTCGAATGCGGTCGAAGAACAGAAGCCGCGACATGGCTCTTATCTGACCCGCGCCCTCTTCAAGATTGATCGAACTGAGTTCCTCCGCAGGGAGCCAAGCCTTCACATAGGGATAGCTGTCGAGTTCCGCGGTGCCCCGGATCGGATCGCGCTTAAGGTACTTTGAGGGATCGAGGCCGGACTGAATGCAATCCGCCTCGCGCAACGTCACCAACGGTGCAATCGGATCCTGAGGCTTGTCCTTGTCGTCGTCCTTGTCACTTGTGCGTGTCTCCTGATCCTTGGCCTGACCGGCATAGGTATCGAAATACAAGAACGAGGCGACTTTGAAATCATCAAGGCTTTCGAGCCTGTGTCCGCCCCATTGGCGCTGCAGGATCCGCCGGCGCAGTGCCGTCAAGATCGCCGCTCCCGTTCCACCGAGACCAATGAAGAGCGTCGGCCTCACGCGGCGCATTTCCAGGGCTTGTTCCTGCGTCACTGAGCGGTCGTCAGCCTTTCCCGTATCACTCATCAATGAAAATCCTCTTCGCAATAGCGGTCTCGATATTCGCGAGCCGTGTGGTGATTGATATAGGCGTTCACTCGATATCCCACGCTTCTATAATGCCGCTTTCACGGTCGTAGACGAGAAGCTGGCCGCCGAAGACGATGCATTGCAATTGCGTCAAGCTGCCCACACGCATCGTGCGGTTCAGATCGAGCAACCGGCCGTCATTCTGCAGTACGAGGAGCTTGGCGGGCTTTAATGGCGCATTCGGTTCCAAGAGTTCATATGGATTGACACGGTTCAGATTGGGGTCGAATCCGCAATCCGCGATAAGCGCGCCCAATCCGGCGATACCGCAAATAGGCATAAGGAAAGAGTCGCCGCGTCCCAAGGTCTGCGCAGTCGACTCGTCCCAAGGCACGGCATACCGCTTCATGCCACTGGTGAAGGTGCATTCGCCCGCAGTCAGGTGCGTCGCGAAGACTTCGTTGAGCCGATGGCCGCCCTTGAACGCGAGACATTGAAACAGGAGCCGTTGGCCGTCCCAATTGCCGAATTGCCAGAAGCCCTGCTGTGCCCATAGGGGACGGATCGCAAGTTGCGGCTTGAATTCGCTTGCCCAGGTGCGCCATTCCGCCTCAACACCGTTGCGAGCGACGCGCATGGCAACATAGCCATACGGGCTTGCCCAGAAGAGCGTCGGATCCTTCCAAACGTGAGCGGCAAAAGCCAAATCATCCGGCAGGCCGCCCGGGGTATTGGTAACAGGCGCGCGCAACGTCCACTCACCAGACCTTGTATCATAAACGAGTATCTCAAGCCCGGTTTCTCCGTGCCGGTGCAAAAAGAAGATAAACCGCTCCACCCCGGCAGCCCCGGAGACAAGGCCGCCGCTGACATGTGGCGGAGAACTGAATTTCAAGTCGGTTCCGGTGGTGTCGAGAGTGGCGATCAACGGTGCATGCGCGCCTGCCAGCGCAAAACCGTTCCGAAATGCATGAATGCTCCAAGACCAATCCGGAAGGCCGGAGTCGAAATCCCGTTCGACAACGATGCCGCGCCAGTTCCGGGTCTGCCGGTTGAAGACGTAGACCGTAGAAGTGTTACGCTCGATAGCCATGAGGCGTGGCGGCGTTCCAGCCACGAAGAATGTCAGGCCGCGCGCTTCCGGTGCAGGCAAGCCACCATCTATGGGCACCGACACGCGATGAATGGTAACGGATTCCGCATTCAGAAGACCGTCACCATCCGGACCGGGAAAGCTCCAGAGCCTGTCATTGCACCCAAAGATCGGCGTTGCCGCCGTTCCGCAGTCCGGACAATGCCGAAAATCGTTCGGCAGGATGTTTGAACTCTTCGAACGCGTACAGCTGGCCGTAGCGCATGCGTTGGGAAGAAGATGCTCGATGTCCAGGTCGTCGAAGAAATGCATACCGGCGCCCGAGTCCACGCCGACAAAGACGCCATCACGCTCGACCCATTCCAGCTTGCCGCCTGCTGGCGCAATCGACGGCCAGCGCGCTTCACGCGTGTCTTCTGGCACGGTGTTCTCCCTTGGCCGCTAGTGAATGGATGCCGCTGGGCGAAGATGCCGGCATGAACCTATTTCCGTTTCGACCGGTTGGCGCCAATGAAGGTGAAGAGGGAAACAAGAGCCAGCAACGCAGTCAGCGCACCTGCAGGCGCGAAAAAGAAGGGCACCAGCCAGAAATTTCCGAGAATGCCGAATGTGATCGCTACACCGATCACGGACAGAAATGCCGTCAGGGCGAGGCCCGCGCGCTTGGCAGCACCCACCTCGGCGAACTGCTTGACAAGCGTATCCGTGACGATGCGGCCCACGAACCAAAACAGCACGGCAAGGACAAGCGAGATACCAATGCCGATGATGATCTGATTTCCCGAAAGGGACTGCGGTTCGTTGCGGCCCACGAGGGACATGAAGTCGTCGAGCCCCGGTCCTGAGTTTGTAGACGGGGTGCCCGGCTGCTGTTGTGCTTCCGGGGTTTGTTGATCGCTGTCGCTCGTGCTGGGCTGGGGAATTTGAATGTCACCCGTGGATTGCATATTGGTCTCCCTCCGAGATTCCTTATTTCAAGCCGCTTTTGGCTTCACTGCCGGCGGCCCGAACGGACCGCGGGAAACGATGTATGTGCCGTTTAACCCTTGAACTTCTTTGTGTTGAAACGGCCGTAGCGCGATCGTTCTCGGCTCGCCGTCAATGGATATGTTGAATGGACGCGCGTGCATGGCGAACCAGACGCCACCGCCTACCAACCCCGCGGCCGCAACCAAAGCGCCTATCAATCCTATGAGTGGCCAAGGAAAGTACGAAACTCCAAGGGTAAGCGGCACCGTTGTGGTCGCCTGATTGACGGCTTTGTAGTTGACGAAAATGCGGGGCACCTGTGGTGGCAGGATATCGGGAACGTCGGGGCGCGGCGCGGCGCCTGAACCGAACAGGCCGGCCATTTTCCGGCTAAATGCCGGAGACAGTCCGAGCTCCAGATCAACAAGCCGAATGGAAAGCGTGCCCGGCAGGTTTCGCTTGTCCTGAAGCCAGGTTTGTCTTTGCGCCCCTGAGAGTGCGATCTTGATCCGGACATTGGCGACCGAGGACATCGGTGCCAGATCGTTGATCGTCTCCGGAGCAATCGAAACTTTCGTATGGGCGGTTGAGTTTGCTGCCGGCGTCCAGCTCCCCTCGATCCGTGCCGTTTTGATGACATATGGATACAGATTGCTGCTTAGTGCACCAACCATATCCACCGTGTCGCCGTCGCTCGACAGCCCCTCAACGGCAAGATTGCCATTTCGATCAGCGTACCAGGAAAGATCTCCACGGCGCCCGGCTGCCAGCCGCAACACAAGCGGATTTATGCCAAGCGGCTTGAGCTGCACGGGAGGGTCGCTCAGAAGTTTTTGCAGTGGAGCAGCCTCGCTCTCACTGCGTAGAGGTTCAGATGCCGAGCCCCCATATGCGATTCCATAGATCACCAGGCCCCGCTCATCGAAGAGCTTTCCGTGCGCGGGGAACCGCAGCGGCCAAGCAACTATCCTTGAAATCGCATCGGACGTCTTGAGCAGCTCGTTGAACGCTTCGGTACGCACGGCTACCGGGCCATCCTCGGGCTGCTCACGTCCGTTGGGCGCCGACTTGTTGTTGGTGATCATGAAAATCACACCGGTACCGGTTTGCAACACGTCCTTGATGGTCGCGAGCAACGCCTCGCTGTAGTCGGAATTTGCGAGGCGGCCATCCTTGCGGCGCGGCAGATCCACGCGCGCGATAGCGCCGGCGACCGCTGACGGTGTGTTGGGACCGCGATACACGATGTTTGGCGACTGCCTTCCGGGAATATCACCGGACTTGTTGAAACTCGCCACCACGATCGGCGCATCCGCTGGCGAAGTACGCGCGATGAATGCCCTGATCGCCAGATCGAACTTTTCGCTGCGATGGTCGGTGAGGAAAGGCTCCATCCAGCCTGAATTCTGGATGAGAAAAACGTGAGGCAAGGGCCGGGCCACAGCCGGCGCTGCAGCCCACAGGGGAACAACGGTTAACAGCACCACAGCGAGAAGATCGCATGCCTTGCGAAGCAAGGTCCCGCTTCGCCGGCGTATCAAGTCACCATAAGACGAAATGCAATTGTCGCCCCCTCGAAACAGCACCGCCACCATCCCCGAATATCAATTTGGCAAATACCCAATTTCGGCAATGCTGCGCACAAGGTATCAAGAGATTCAACAGTTTATTATGATTCCACCCAAATACACACCGCCACAATCCCCGCAACCCATTGAATACAAGGGATAAGATCGAAATACACAAGTGCCTTCCTCTTGCTAATGCAATAAAATTTTCTTCGGGATTTCAGTCACTCAACATCAGATCGCACAAGCAGGGCAATATATTAAGTCGTTGAATACGAATATAGAAATCAAATATTTTCATTGAGATTAAATTCCCCGCGTCAACTGAGAACATCGAAGTAATGATCCGCTGTCGAGCGATCAATTCTAGGGGAGAACATACCAATTCTGAGGAAGTTATTCATAACATTGGACGCCATACATCGGCTCCAGCCCGCGAGCGCTCGCCCCGAATGATCCTCATCAAGGGTGGAATCTGCCCGCGGGACAGAATGGCGAAGATCGCAAGCTGGCCCCCTGAACTGAACAACTTCACCCCGGACGGTCTTCCGCGAAATTACGTTGCGGTGGGTGGATCGGGTGCCGGCCTCAACCGAACGGCCGCTCGAAATAGGGAAAAATGCAAGGCACGCCATCGCATCTTACCCAATCATGCTGTTTTCATCGCCGGGAACGGCCACATACGAGAGATGCGAAAACTCTCATGCTGCCACCAGAGACTTTTTGTATCTGTCCGCACAATTGCAGGAAGAAATCCAAATACCGTTCTATTGCAGCTGAACTTCTCGGCCATTATTCTTCCACACAATTTCGAAACTTCACGGTTATGCGGAACAAAGACTCAGTGTGGGAGCAACGTGAGCGATTTTGCACCGAATGATGCTTCACTCTCGCGAAAAGCGGCTTGCCCTTCGTGTGACCGGAATCTTTCGCATCCTGTAGCCTATTGTCCATATTGCGGAGCAACGCAAAACACACGCCTCGCAAGACCGACAATAACGGCGGAGACGGCAGACAGTTTTGCGCGCGAATGTGACAATGTCGTTCAGTTGCGCCCGCCTAAACGGGATATGACCGCCGAACAACCGCAAATCAAGGATGACGCCGCACTCTCCGCCCGGCAGGAGGCGCAAAGTGGTGTCGCGGCCAAAGTACAATTTCTGGAGCCGGCAAGTGCTCCAGACGGCGATACAATATGGGACTCCGGCAACAGGCAGCCCCCCCCTGTGTTGTTGTTGGGCATGGCAGCAGTGTTGACCGTAGCATTCGCCGTATATTTTCTGGCGCGGGGCCCAGCCAGCGCTCCCCCAGTTTCGCCCGACAGCGTCTATGCCGTTCGGGATCAAACCGCAGTGCGCGATGCGCCCACCGCAAGCGGCTCGCAGGTAGTCGCAGAGCTAGACCGCAATAGCACATTGACTGGCACATGGGAGATACTAACCGCGGGTGAACGATGGTTTCACATCAGCGGTGGGCCATATGATGGCAACTATGTTTGGAGCGGAAACTTATCGACAGAACCCAGGCCATCGATCATCCAGCAGATCCAGCAACCTTTCTATGCCACACGAACGATAGAGATCCGAAGTGCTCCCGATCCGAACGCGCCAGTGTTGCAGATCATCGCAACGGGTTTTGAGCTTCATCCGTCAGCGATCGTCACCGGCGAGTGGATAGAGATCCCGCTCCGCCACGGCGGCGTTGGCTACATTCCCCAGTCCGCGGCCACCCCGTCAAAGAACTTCTTGGCTGCCACTGCTGCGCGGCCGAGCTTCGATTGCTCCAAGTCCCCCAGATGGGACGAGATCAGGATTTGCGCAAACTCCCAACTCGCGGCAGAAGACCTTCGCATGGCGCACCTCTATAGGGCTAAGCGGAACGCCCTGTCTAAGGTCGCTGCCACCCGACTTCGTGATGAACAACGAGAATGGCTCGCAGAGCGGCTGTTATGCAGAAACCAATTCGACTGGGAGGGATGCCTTCATACCCTCTATGAAAAACGAATCTCATGGCTTTCGCATTGAGATGTTGCCGTTGATCTCCAGCATTGTTCGCGAAAGGGCGTCATGCCACTTCGCCTTGGTTGGCTAGAAGCGCAGAGCAAACTTCAATGCGCGCTAGAGAGACCAAGATGCCGCGTGGCTCTATGCCAAACTCAGCACTGTCCTTTAGTTTCGCAAGCCATCAGCGGTGCATATGTAATTGATTGCGTTCGTATGCTCACGCCGCCCAGCTCAATGAAGGTGTCGAAGGCAAGATGATGTGCAGACACACTATAGTTCAACTGGCTACACAAGCAGATGTCTGATAATTGAAGATTATCGGACATCAGGTGTGGCCTACCGCCACGGCTCACACCCAAGCGAAGTCCGCCAAAATTGTCACTTTTGCCCCTTGAGGTGTCATTTTGGCTATCACCGCGCAAGGCCCGCACATCTTCTGACGCACCACTTGCGCGAGCGACACGGCAATACCTAGCCCGCGTGGTTTGCTTGAGATAGCCCCGACATATCGCAATGGCGATACCGGTAGTTGGGATCGGCGTACTGAACCGCCTGATCTGCGGTAAGCCCTACTTCAGCCAACGGCCCCTTCAGGAACATGTAGAGGCACTCAAGGTTTTCTTTAGGCTCGTTGCACTCCGAGAATGCCGCTGTCCAGCTGCGCCCATACAGGATCATATTTCCCAGAATGCACTTTGCAAAGTGCACGTTCGTTGGGTTGCTCTTGTGCGCGATATATCCCACTAGCTTTTCATCTAACATCTGAATTTCATGCCAGAAGGCATTGTACTTCACATCCGTCGGACGCACGCAAAGCTCGCCGTTCTCCCATTTGATGAAATGGCCTAGGATTTCCCATCCGTCAGAAATATGAGTTGTCGCAATCTCCTTGGTAAGAAACTGCCTGCCGGAGAGCTCAGAAATAGCAGAGCGCAGGGCATTCAGAGCAGCATCCACACTATCTTTCGTTTTACCCAGGAGAAAGAAGTTATCGCAGTAGTTGATCAACAAGACGCCTGCGAAGGCAATCCATTTGAGTTGCGCAACTTTCATCATGGCGATAAGTGGCGATGTTGCAAATCCTTGCGGAATTCCCCGGCGGGCTTGGTGCAAGAGAGAACCAAAAGTGTAATGGCCCTCATGGGACACGTGGCCTGTGATAAGCGTGGCCACGTGCTCTATGGCCCCCTTTGGGAGCGGTAGCTTGGGCGAAAGCTTCTTTTCATCGAAGCTCCCGAAAAAGTTGTTGATTTCTAAGCTAGCCGCATAGCAGTAGCCCGACTTCACATGAAGCTTAACGCAGAAGATCGCTCTACGAACGCCCAAGCGATCATACTGGAATGGCCGAATTCTCACAAAGGGCGCCAACGCGCTCTGAACACATCAAGACGAGACGTTGGTGCGACGCGATCTCCAGCATCTTCTCAAGAGCGGCACCAAATCTGGGCGTCTTGTAGATCGCCTCATGGTCGAGTGGCGCACCGTCTTGACCGCGACCACCAAGCTCTGCGCCGAAATGTTCATAACCGATGCCACTCGCTGCGAGCGCTGCTTGCAGCCGCTGCTGATTGAACTGTGCAAAGCGTGACCGCGGATAGGTCCGCAGATCGGCAAGCGTTGTGATGGCGTGAGTTTTCAGGAGGTTCTCGAAATAGGGCCACGAATGGTTCAAGTGGCCAATCCTATATATCGAAAGCATCTCTGCTCCTTTTAGGGAGTATAGCAGAGATAAGGGCGCGGTCTAGAGATAAGTTATTGAACAGTCTAGATTTTCTGCCTCACGAACCAAATCAAAGATTGGAGTGGCGAATTTGCATGAACAGCTGCAATGTAGCGACTTATGGCATTGCCATTGGAAAGATTATCCGTCCTCAGTGCCCAGCTAAGGAAGTCGACTGAACTTCTGAAATCATTTCATGCGCAGTGCCGACAGAGAAATCTGACAGATTCACGAGCTGGGTCAAATTTGGCCCAACCGTGCGCGGTGGCAATTGCGGCTTCTGCTAGGGCATATGCCTCGCGCGCATTACTAACGGAGCTTTGTAGTGAGAGTCTGTCGAATTGCAATTGCGAACTTTCGAGGGATCAAAGCGGCGACCTTCTTGCTGCCTAGACACGCAGTCCTCATCGGCGACAACAACACGGGTAAGACGACCGTTCTGGAGGCTCTCGACCTGGCGCTCGGCCCGGACCGCCTCAATCGCTTCCCGCCTATTGATGAACACGATTTTTATCAGGGGAAGTATCTCCCCAAGTCGCCACCTGCCGCCGGCCAAGCTGATCCAGAACAGGCCGCTGCGGCAAATCAAGCTGAAGAAGACAACGCTGCCCCGACCGAGGACGCGGGCGTTGAAGGAGACGGGGCGTTACGTATTGAGATCGAGGTTGCGATCACTGACCTTTCCGAGGAACAGCAGGCCCGCTTTGGCGAGTCTGTGGAGTTCTGGGATTCAACCACAGACCAGTTCTATGATGAACCGAACCCTGATGGCATCGATCCAGCCCATATCACTGAGGCTCTTCGCGTGACTTTCCGCGGCTGGTACGACGCCGAAGAGGATGATTTCCAGGGAAGAACCTATTACACGCGAAGCCTGAACGAGGGCGGCGTGCCTGTCGAGTTCCGTAAAAAGGACAAACAACTCTGTGGCTTTCTCTATCTCCGCTCGCTTCGCACGGGCAGTCGCGCTCTGAGCCTTGAACACGGCAGCCTTCTTGACATCATCCTTCGGTTGAAGGAGGTCCGCCCACAGATGTGGGAGGACACGATTGGCAACCTGACGGAGTTCACTGTTGCTGCCGATCCCGAACTGGGAATCTCGGGCGTCCTCGAAAGCATCAATACTGCGCTGAAGAAATATGTTCCGAAAGAGTGGGGTGTTCAACCCCATCTCAAGGTCTCAAACTTGACCCGAGAACATCTGCGCAAGGTCATTACGGCGTTTATCGCAACTGGCGAAGGCAGGCACGCGGCGCCGTACTATCGCCAGGGTACAGGCACAGTCAATATGCTCGTGCTCGCTATGCTTTCGCAGATCGCCGCCGATAAACAAAATGTAGTCTTTGCGATGGAGGAGCCAGAGACAGCTATTCCTCCTTATGCTCAAAAGCGCATCGTGCATGAAATACGATCGCTCGCTTCACAGGCGATTTTTACTTCCCACTCGCCGTATGTCCTTGAAGAGTTCTCTTTGGATGAGACTGTAGTGCTCGGCCGAGATGCTGCCGGTGAGTTGACGCGAAAGTCGATTACGCTCCCCGCAAATTTGAAGCTGAAAGTCTACCGGCAGGAGTTTCGAACACGGTTTTGCGAAGGACTTCTGTCCCGCCGTGTTCTGGTGGCAGAGGGGGAAACGGAAACGACGGCCTTCCCTGTCGTTTGCCGACGTTTGTCAGAGCTCAACCCCGGCAAATACAAATCACTTGAAGCACTGGGTATCTGCACGCTCAGCGCGGGCAGCGATTCCAAGATCCCCGGCATGGCGACGCTCTTTCGGGAACTCGGCAAGCGGACGTTCGCTCTGTGTGACAAGCAGGAACCAGCGAACAAGGCGTTAATCGAGGCCGAAGTCGAGCTATTGCTGATGCACGACAAGAAGACCATGGAGGCGTTAGTCATTGAAGGAACTACCCAAGCGGCGCTGGAACGCTTTGCAGGTACATTGAACTGGCCTCCCCATTTGGCCCAGAAATACTCCGACCCAGTCGCAGACGCCCGCAATGCGCTCACAGACTATTTCTCTTGGGCGAAGGGAAACTGGGGAATTGCGGACTTCATTGCGCAATGTGACGAGGCCGAAATCCCTGAGTGGTTGAGAAGCGCCTGCGAGAAGCTGATGAAGGCCTGTGACCCTGCGCCAGCCGAGGGAGAGGCGGCAGGCCCTGACGCCGCAGAACCAGAGCCCGGAGCTCCTGCTGATGGAGCTGACTGAGAAGCAGCTTGAGGTCATGGCCAGCGACGGGCACTTGCTCGTCACTGGTGGGCCAGGCTCCGGGAAGACAACAATATCGATTCTGAAGGCTGCCCGGATTGCCGAGCGCGATCTTCGGCCTCAGCAGAAGGTTCTGTTCCTGAGCTTCGCCCGCGCCAGTGTTTCTCGTGTCGTTGAAGCAATTGAGCAGGAACAGAGCATTCCGCCTGCAATCAGGCGACGGATTGAAGTCGAAACATACCATTCGTTCTTTTGGCGCATCTTGAAGGCGCATGGTTACCTGATCGGCCTGCCGCGGCAGTTGGGCATTCTTGCGCCACCTGCTGAGGCGATAGCGCTTTCAGGGATACGCAGTGCGTTCCAAGCTGACGATAAGCTCTCTGTAGACGAAAGGGCTGCCAAGGCGGAGGCGGAAAATGCTGAGAGGCGTCGATTGGCTTTTGAGGAGGGGCGCGTGTGCTTTGACCTCTTTGCGCCTTTCGTCGGCGCGTTCCTCCATCGGAGTCAGAGGCTGCAAGGACTTCTTGCCACCATGTATCCCGTCGTAATTTTCGACGAATTTCAGGACACCAATGCCGAACAGTGGCATGTAGTGCAGGCTCTTGGAATGCGCTCTCGTCTTATCGCTTTGGCTGATCCTGAACAGCGCATTTTCGATTTCATCGGAGCGGACCCGGAACGTCTCAATCACTACAGAGACGCATTCAAGCCGACCGAGATTGATTTCAGTGATGCCAATCACCGTAGTGCTGGCACGGACATCGCAAAGTTCGGGAACGATATTCTGGCCGGAAAATTTCAGAAGGAAGCCTATGAAGGCATCGAGTGTTGGGTGTTCGAACCCTATACGGACCCGGCAATGTCCACGCTGGTGACGAAGGTATATGCCGCGCGCGGTCGGTTAGTCGCAGCGGGCAAACCAGACTGGTCGCTTGCGATTCTGGTGCCCACTAAGCGAATGACACGTTTGGTCTCTGACACGTTTCGCGAACCTCCTGCAGAAATGCAGGCGATCATACATAGCGCTGTCGTCGAGTTGGAAGCTGCAATCCTTGGCTCGGAAATCATCGCGTATCTGCTACAGCCGGATACCGGTGAAAACCCTGATCTCTTCATGAACCTTATGTGTAACTACTATCAAGGAAAAGGTGGCGATCAACCAACCAAGGGCGCTTTAGAGGAAGCCGATCGCTTGCGGAAAGCTTACGAGAAATGGTGCGCAGCGATAGCCGCCGGGAAAAATCCGCCTGGCAATAGCGTTCTCCGTAAGACCTTCGAGGTCTGTGAAGCCGTTAGCGCCATTTCTCTGACGGGCGACCCGGATAAGGACTGGCGGGCAGTTCGTGCTGCGCTTGAGGGGGGCGCCTGCAAGCGTCTCAAGGAAATCGGCCTTGAAGTTCGCAACATTCGTTTGTTGGAGAGAGGCACTCAGCTACGTCAGGAGCTTGCGCAGGATTGGCGGGACAACGGTTCCTATGCAAACGCGCTGACCATCGTGCGAACAGCTTTTGTCCAGGAACATTTTTCCACCAGCTCCAAGCCTGAGACCGGCGTCGTGGTGATGAACATGCACAAGGCCAAGGGCAAGCAGTTTGATGAGGTCATTATTTTTGAGGGGTGGCCTCGCCTGCAAAACGGTGAAATCGTTGCCAACCTCGATCGCATCGTATGGAACAATGATCGAGCCGAGGCCAATGAATCGTCTCGCCAAAATTTGCGAGTAAGCGTAACCCGAGGCCGTCAGAGAACTACCATCCTGACACCCAAGACCGATCCCTGCGTTTTACTTGTGCCAGAGGAGAAGCGGTAAACGAAACGTACTTCTCTCCTGCAATTGGCTCGCGCCATATTCTACGTCCACTTCGATCGAAATGAGTGCGGGTGGCTACAGGTTGATATTCGTCACCATAAATCTGGGGTGGTGGCAACTTCTTTCGCTTGACACCGTGCGGAGAACATCGCCGGCCAAATGCACTATAGGTACTTTATTCCTTGCAGCGTCGATTCTGGACCAAGTCATACGGTAGCGACATTCGTCAGATTCAAAACGTCAGCACTTTCACCTGCTAGGGATATTTGGATGGCCCGCGATACAGCATCCGCTGCGGAAATGAGTGCGCGGTCCGGGATATGTGCGTAGCGAGAAGTCACACTCGATCCCCGGTGACCTAACAACCCAGAGATCACCAATTCAGAGAAGCCAAACTCTACAGCCATTGTCGCAAAGCTGTGACGCAGTGTATGCAGCGTGACGTCTTCGAGCCCAGCGTCATTGCAGAGCCTGGCAAATACCCGCGGTGCGCCGACAATATGGCCATCACCTTGGGCCGCCGGAAACACCCAGGGATTGCCCTCTTCCCGCGGCTGAGCGACGAAATGAGCAAGCGCCGCGTTTCCAATGGGACGCAATTGCGCTCCTGTCTTTGTGTCACCGAACCGGATGCACTTGCTGCGGCGGTCTAGCCATTCCCACCGAAGCCCTAAAATTTCTTGCCGACGGCATCCGGTGAGTGCCAATGCCGTGATTGCGGCCAAAGTCGTTTTGTTCTCACCAAACTCTTCGGCGTTCCGTATCGCTGCGCCGAGCGCGGCGTATTCTTCATGGTCAAGAAAGCGCGTGCGCTTGGGAATTGAAAACTTCTGGCCCCCCCGCGCGACATTGGTCTCAACGATCCCTTGACGCCGGGCGAATTCGAGCATTGTTCCCACCATGGTCACGGTGCGGGCAGCAACACCACACCCGCCCGTCGCATGATCGCCTCGTCCTTTGGACCTGCGCTGTTGACCCGATTTCCCGGCGGCTATGTCGGCCTGAAGCTGCTCGATGTCCCGCATTGTGAGACTGGCAACCTTTCGGGTGCCCAGAAGCGGTTTCACATGGCATGAAATTCGGCTCGTATCGGTCTTATAGGTAGATACCTTGATCCGCGGCTTCTCGTCGCCAAGAACAGATCGCAGAGTTCGGCGACTGACATAGCCTTTCGTAGCGCCGTTCGTTCCTCCGCCGGATCATCGCCCCTATCAATCGCCGCCAGCTTCTGCCGCGCTTCCTTGCGGGCTTCGTCAGGCGTCATCGCGCCGACCTTGCCGATGCGATACTTGCGCAAGCGACCATCCTGCGTGCGATACATGATGATCCACGTCATCGCGCCAGAGGCGCGAACCCGCACTCCGAAGCCGGACAAGGTGTCATCCCAAATAGTCCGGTCAGGTGTCGTGGGATCAGGCTTCAACGTGTCGATGACCCGCTTGGTCAAACGAGGCATGTCATCGCCTCGCTCTTGTTACCCAAATTCCAAAATCCATTCTGGGTAACACCTGGGTAACAAAATGCGGCCATCCGAGGACATTCTGGTCAATCTCAAGAACTAGGGTGGTGCACGGTAACTCACTGTTCAATAAGGATAATTCTCACTCTCGCGAACTCTGGCGATCTCCAGAAAACAGCCCTGAACATTGTTGCCAAGGTTAGGGTCGGGCGTTCGATTCGCCTCGCCCGCTCCAATTTTCCAAAGCCTCATTGTGTGCGCAGCTGGGCTTTCAGGCCCGAAGTATTCATTGCCTATGCGTGCCGCAGCAATGCAAGCGATGTTCTGGCGT
>WGMH01000006.1 GCA_016125165.1 Alphaproteobacteria bacterium | reverse complement strand
TGGAGCGGGCGAGGCGAATCGAACGCCCGACCCTAACCTTGGCAAGGTTATGCTCTACCCCTGAGCTACGCCCGCGCTCCAGTTAAGGGGGAGGGTTATGGCGAACCGGCCCGCGCCGGTCAATAGGGTTGTTTTGCCTTGGTTTCCAGGCATTTCCGCGTTCAGGGTGCCCGGCCGAGCGCGGCGATCCGGGCGCCGTAGAGCCGGGTCAGGCATGCGGCAGTATTCGGGCCGGTCTTGGCTGCGCAGGCGCTCTCGCGCGTTTTCAGCCAGGCGCGCTGCTCGCGGATGAGGGCGGCCTGTTTCACATCTTCGAAAACCAGCGCTTTCTTCTGCCGGAAGGCTTCCGCCATCTGCCGGTCGAGGCGCGCCAGCGCGGCGTCGGAGCAGAGGGTTTTCTCGACGGGTGACCGCGCCCCTGCGCAATCGAAGGAAGGCTGCGGCGCGCGCCAATCCGTCCGGATCACGCCGGAGAGCTGCGAGAGCGGAATATCCACTTCCTGCGGGCCCGCCGCATAGGACGCCACCTGATATTGGTTGAAGTCGATATGCAGCGTCTTCGGCAGCCATGCGAAGGCGCGAAAGTTTTCTTCCGCCGGGCCTGCGCCGGATGCGATATCTTCGGCGCTGGAAAAGCCTATCTCATCGTTTTGTTTGTTGAGATCGGCGATGGCGAGGCGGCTGACTTTGGCAATGCCCTTGTCACCGATGATTTCCGGAAGAAAGACGCGATTGCCGGCCGGCATCAGATAATTTGCCGTCAGGAGTTCGTGGTTCGGGTGCGCGCCGCCGGAATAGATGTCATAGGCAAAGCGGATAACGAACAATTTTCTGTCGTTGCGAAGAACTTCGTAGTCCAGATCGCCGCTCCATTTGGGATCGCCGGCCTCCTTGTCCCCCGGATCGGGGATGGTCTGGATTTCGAGCGCTTTCACGTTGCGTGCAATGTCGGCGTCGATCGCGGCATTGCCCGTTTTCGGATAGCGAAATTCGAGATCCAAATCCTTGGTATGACGCACCAGTTTCTGGGCCTTCACGGGCATGGGGGCCGAAAGCGCGGGGACGGCAACGGCAAGGCTCGCGAGAACAAGTGCGGCGCGCAGAAACATGGCTATTCATCCAGCGTATCTGCGCTATCGTTTCATGCAAATTGGGAATTGTCATGGCATCCGAAGCCGATCTTCCGTCCGCCGATGAACGAGAGGCTGCGCTTGTTGCGCGGCTGGAGGCTCTCGGCATTGCCTTCGTCACCCATACCCATGCGCCGGTGTTCACGGTGGAAGAAGCTGCGGCGCTGCGCGGCAATCTGCCGGGCGGGCACACCAAGAATTTGTTCCTGAAAGACAAGAGGGATGCGCTCTGGCTCGTCGTGGCGCGGGAGGATTTGCGTCTCGATCTGAACGGGCTTTCGAAACAGCTGGGATCGCCGCGTTTCTCGTTCGGTCCGGCAGAGCTTCTGATCGAAACGCTCGGGATCGCACCGGGATCGGTCACACCGTTCTCGCTGATGAACGATACCGAAGGCAAAGTGCGCTGCGTGCTCGATGCCGGGATGATGGCGTTCGATCCGCTGAACTTTCATCCCCTGCGTAACGATCGCACCACCGCCCTGTCGCCAGATAATCTTGTGCGTTTCATCCGTGACACCGGACATGAGCCGTTGATTGCGGCGTTGCCGGAGCGCGCTTAAATCCAGTTCGGCTTTGGAAGGCCGAAATGCTTTTGCAGCAGCAATTCCGTGCGTTCGAGCGCGCCCTCCACCCAGCCCTGATCGAGTGACCACGCTTCACCGCACACAAACAGATTGGCGTTCGCGATTGGCTTCAGCATGGCGTCCGCCACCTCGAAGCCGTCATGGCCGGGGCCCCAGAAATGCCAGCCCGCGCCGAAGGGATCGGCCGTCCAATCCTGAAAGCAGGCGGCGAGAGGCGCTGGCGCAGCGGTGCGGAAAACAAGGTTCGCTTCGCGGTGGATTTCCTGTGCGAATTGCGTATCGGGCTTCAGGCATGAAAGCCCCTGCGCATCGGGCGCGGGCTTCGGCACGATGCCTTTCCAATACTCCACCGTGGTCGCGTCGTTGTAGGCCATGAGGAGGCCGTGACCGTTTGTGCCTTCGGCGGCGGGCACGCGCTCTTTCTCCGCGCCATACAGATAGAATTGCCGCGCAGGCAGATCGGTAATTGAACGCCCTCCCGCAATGCCCAAATCCTTCCACCACGGCTTTGGATAAAGCAGGAAGGATTTGCACGCGCCCACCGGCACAACCGAATCCATCAAATTTGCGAAAGAGGCTCGCGCCGGAAAATCGCCGATCAGATTGATGGCGCGCTGGGGCAGGGCAAGGATCACATATGTTGCGGTGGTTTCGCTTTGTCGGCCTCGCGCGTCGCGAAACCCGAGTTTGAATGGCGCGCCGGGTTTGTGCGGCAGGTTCAGGGATGTGAGCGTGGCGTGGGTGGAAACCGAAGCCCCGCTCGCCGCCGCCTGTTTCGCCAGTTCGTGCGGCAAGCGTTCATAGCCGCCCTCGATGTCGAAGAAGGGTTTGCTCTCGTCGTCGCCCAGAAACACATAGTCGAAGAAGCCCTGACCATTGCCGTAGAGGTCATAATCATCGTAGCCGCTCGCATCCTGGAACATGGTCAGTTCTTCCCAGGTGTACAGCTGGGCAAGCAGCGTCCATGTCGCCCAGTCGCGCAGAAGCCGTCCCTTGAAGCGATAGGTCTTGCGCATCGCTTTCCATTTGGCGGGTGTCATCTTCGGCGCGTCCGGCACCACCTTCATGATGCCGCGCAGGAACGCATCGCTCGTTGGGCTCTGTTCGCCTGAAGGGACCTGATAGGGCAAAAGCACCTTGCCGCGTTCCTTGAGCGCGATGTTCTTGCCACGCAGGAAGATGCGATCTTCCGGAAGGTCCACCGGCACTTCGCGGCGCGGCAGTTTCAGGTGATCGACGGTGCCACACACATGCCGTTGCGCTTCAAGAAAGCGCATACCGCCCGCTTCACCGATGAGATGCGGCGCTTGCGGAAAGGCAATGGAGCGGAGCCTCCCGCCTATGCGCCCGCTTGTCTCGAAAAGGCGCACACGCGCGCCTTTGCGCATGCTGGCTAGCCGCCACGCGGCATAAGCCCCGGCCACGCCGCCGCCAATAATGGCGATATCGAGTGGCGTTTCCCGCGCGCACGCCGTTCCACCCAGAAGTGGCAGAACGGAAACCGCTGCCGCGCCCCCCAGCACCTGGCGCCGTGTCTGCGTCATGCGATCCCCCTCCACTAAGGCCTTGAGGTTGCAGGGTCTTTGGTGCATCCGCAAGCGCGTGGGCATTTCGGCGCGGGGTCTTTTCTTTCGTGGGCCGAACGCCCATCTTCGGAGACGGATAGCAAGGATATTGTCATGGCTTTGATTGGACCCGGCGGTCGGCCACTCAGCAGCGCGCCGAAGGCGGAAAGCTCCGCGCCGACCTCAAGCAGCCCCTATGTGAAGGATACGTCGCTCGAAACCTTCGCGGCGGATGTACTGGAAGCCTCGCGCGAGGTTCCGGTGATTGTGGATTTCTGGGCTCCCTGGTGCGGCCCCTGCAAGCAGCTGGGACCGGCGCTTGAAAAGGCGGTGGACGAAGCGCGTGGCAAGGTCCGCATGGTCAAGGTCAACATCGACGAGAATCAGGAAATCGCGCGCCAGCTTCGCATCCAGTCGATCCCCACAGTTTATGCTTTCCGCAATGGCCAGCCGGTCGATGGCTTCCAAGGCGCGATTCCGGAAAGTCAGGTGAAGGCGTTCGTGCAGCAGCTTGTCAGCGGCGCGCATGGCGGGCCTGATCACGCAGCGGAAGTTCTTGCCGCCGCCGAGGAGGCGTTCGCGGCCGGTGATGTGGGAACGGCGGCGCAGGCATTTGCCCATGTATTGCAGGATGAGCCCGGCCACCCGAAAGCGGTGGCGGGATTGGCGCGTTGCTATCTGAAAAGCGGCGATATGGAGCGCGCGAAGAAAACACTCCAGCTTGTGCGCCCCGATGGCGCGAACGACGAAGCGGTGCGCGCGGTCGAGGCGGAACTGCAATTGCTGGAGCAGGCCGCTGGCGCCGCTGGTGAACTCGGCGAGATGCAATCGCGTCTCGCCGCCAATCCCAATGATCATCAGGCCCGCTACGATCTGGCGCTTGCCAAGGATGCGCACGGCGATCGCGAAGGCGCGCTCGACGAATTGCTGGAGATCGTGCGCCGCGACCGCAAATGGAATGAAGATGCGGCGCGCAAGCACCTTGTCACCTTGTTCGAGGCAATGGGGCCCACCGATCCACGCACGATTTCGGCGCGCCGGCGATTGTCGTCGCTGCTCTTCTCCTGAGGTGCGAGGTCCTCGTGCGTCACTACGGAAAGATTTCGGATTTGCCGGATACGCTCAGCGTCTTTCCGCTGACGGGCGTGCTTCTGCTGCCGCGGGCGCAAATGCCGCTCAATATTTTTGAGCCGCGGTATCTGTCCATGATCGATGCCGCGATGGCGGGCAATCGGCTGATTGGCATGGTTCAGCCGACGCAGTCCGAAGATGAAGTGTTGCGTCCGCCTTTGTCGGCAGTCGGTTGTGCGGGGCGTATCACCGCTTATCAGGAGACCGATGACGGTCGGTATCTCGTCACACTGACAGGCATTTGCCGGTTCCGTGTCGCGGAGGAGCCTGCCGTCACCACTGCCTTCCGGCAGGCACGCGCGGACTATGCGCCTTTCGCGGATGATTTGAAGCTTCCCGCCGAAGAGGGCTTCCCGCGCGAGCGTGTTACCACGTTGTTGCGTGATTATCTCACACGTCGCGACCTCAAGGTGGATTGGGGCTCTGTGATGAGCGCGCCACCGGAAGCGCTCGTCAATGCGCTCTGCATGTTGTGTCCGTTTGAACCGCGGGAGAAACAGGCGCTTCTGGAAGCGCCGGGATTTGCCGATCGCGTCGATATCCTGATTGCCTTGCTGGAAATGTCCGGCGTTTCCGCGCCGGGCGGCAACACCGTGAATTAAGGAGCGGCCGCATGCGTGAACCCGATCCGAAACTGCTGGATGTGTTGGTTTGTCCCCTTACCAGGACCGCGCTCAGCTATGACCGTGAGAAGCAGGAACTGGTGAGCCGGCAGGCTGGCCTCGCGTATCCCATTCGTGATGGCATTCCGATCATGCTGCCCGATGAAGCACGCGAATTGACGGATGCCGAACGGGACTCGAAATAGCTCATGGAAGCGGCTCCTGCGGCATGGCCGGTCGAGTTGCGTGTCGATGGCCCGCGCACGAACCTGACAATCGCTTTCGACAATGGCGAGCGCTTCACGCTCTCGGCCGAATATCTGCGCGTGGAATCGCCCAGTGCAGAAGTGCAGGGCCATACCGCCGCACAGAAGCAGATTATCGGCGGCAAGCGCGCGGTGACCATCAAAATGCTGGAGCCGGTCGGAAATTATGCCGTGCGCATCCATTTTTCGGATGGTCACGACAGCGGGCTCTATAGCTGGGTTTGGCTCCTCGAACTGGGCCGTGGCCACGGGAAGAAGTGGGAGGCCTACCTGAAAGCCCTCAAGGAAAAGAGGCTTTCGCGCGACGCATAGCTGACGCCGCCGTGCGGCCTGCGCATTCTTCGCGCGATGCGATAGATTGAGTCCGGTAACGGAGTGTACCGGGCACGATGAGCCAGCAGGAATCCAGACAGAACCGCGAAGACTATCGGCGCTACGTGGCCTTCGCGCCGCGAGATCGCCGCCGCCCGATCATCCGTGGTCAGGACAATGGCCGGTGGACGGACATCTACCACGTCATTCTCACCACGCCCTGGTGGGGATTTTTCCTCACCGTTGCGGGGGCCTTCGTCGCGGTGAATGGCGCCTTCGCACTGCTCTATCTGGCGCAGCCGGGATCGATTGCCGATGGCCGGGTGTCGTTCTGGCAGGCCTTTCTGTTCAGCGTTCAGACGATGGGGTCCTTGAACTACAACGACATGGCGCCCCGAACGGTTTATGCCGATGTGCTTGTGATTTTCGAGGCGTTCTTCGGCATTCTGAACCTCGCGATCGTTACCGGCGTTATGTATGCGCGCTTCTCGCGCCCTTTTGCGCGCGTGGTGTTTTCGCACTGTCTGGTCATGGTGGATTTCGATGGCGTTCCCACCTTGATGTTCCGCGCGGCAAACCAGCGTGGCAACCAGATCCTCGATGCATCGATATCGGTATCACTGGCCCGTCAGGCGATGACGCGAGAGGGCATCGTGATGCGCCGCTTTGAAGAGCTTGAGCTGGTTCGCGCGCGCTCTCCGCTCTTCGCGCTGTCATGGACTGTGATGCACCGGCTCGACGAGCGCAGCCCGCTCTATGGCTTCACGATCGAGCAGCTCAAGGAAGGGCAGACCGAATTCATTGTGTTACTGAGCGGTACGGACGAGTCGCTTGCCGAGATGGTTTTTGCGCGCCACACCTATTCTCCGGATGACATATTGATCAACCGGCGTTTTGTGGACGTGATCACCTTTACGCCGGGTGGCAGGCGCATCGTCGATCTCTCGAAGTTTCACGATACGGTGCCGATGTAGCCTATTCGCGCTTCATTGCCACGTGCTCAACCTCGGTGATCGGGGCGGAGGTGAAGAGGTATTCCTTCAATTCCTTGTCGAAGCGCGGTTCGCGGCGGCGAATCCATTCCAGCACCATCGCGGCATGTTCGACTTCCTCATTCGCGTTGTGCAGGAGGATGGCCTTCAACTCCGGGTCGTCGCAATCGTCTGCCCGCTGGCGATACCAGTCCACGGCTTCCAGTTCCTCCATCAGCGATGCAATCGCATAGTGCAGATTGAGTGTCTGCTTCGACAGCTTTTCGCGCGGAACGTGCAGGCCTTCGCTGGACATAAATGGTGCTCCTTGAAATTGCCGTAGGGGCCAACGCAGATCATGCCCCTGCTCAGAAGGCCATCTTATCCCGCCAATCGCCGCATTTGAATAGTTCTAACTTGAGCCGATGGTCGCGCCCGGCTAGGGTCGCGGCGCTATGGACCCCTTCACGAAGCTCAGCGGCGTCGCCGCGCCCCTCCCCATGATCAATGTCGATACGGACATGATCATCCCCAAGCAATTTCTAAAAACGATCCAGCGCACCGGCCTCGGCAAGGCGTTGTTTCACGAGATGCGCACGCGGGAGGATGGCAGCGAGAACCCGGAATTCGTGCTGAACAAACCGGCCTACCACAAGGCGCAAATTCTCGTGGCGGGCGCGAATTTCGGCTGCGGCTCTTCACGCGAACATGCGCCGTGGGCGCTGCTCGATTTCGGCATCCGCTGTGTGATCGCGCCGAGCTTCGCAGACATCTTCTACAACAACTGCTTCAAGAACGGCATCCTGCCCATCGCGCTTCCGCAGGAAGAAGTGGACAAGCTGATGGATGATGCGGAGCGCGGCGCCAATGCCGTCATCTCCATCGATCTGGAAGCACAGGAAATTCGCGGCCCCGATGGCGGCTGCATCAAGTTCGAGATCGATCCCTTCCGCAAGCAATGCCTGCTCAATGGCTGGGACGATATCGGCCTCACCCTGCGCAACGAGAAGAAAATCTCGGCGTTCGAATCCGAACGCGCCCAGTCTATGCCCTGGCTCTAGAAGGAGCATTCCATGAGCGATGTTTTGCGCACCGTTGAAAACGGCTTGATGACGCTCACGCTCAACCGGGCGGACAAGCTGAATGCGCTCAGCTTCGAATGCTTCAAGGATTTCGCCGCTGCCATCGACTACGCCACCGCGCACACATCCGAAATCGGCTGCGTGCTCATCAAGGGCGCGGGACGCAGCTTTTGCGCGGGCAATGATCTTGGCGGTCTCGGCAGCGTGTTCAACGAGGCGGACTCTTCGCGCTTTCGCAGCGACACGGTGGAGCGGCTGGCGAGCCTGCCCATGCCGGTGGTCGCGCAGGTTCAGGGCCATTGCCTCACCGGCGGGCTCGAATTGGCGCTTGCCGCCGACATCATCATTGCGGGTGAAAGCGCGAAGTTCGGCGATACGCACGGCAAATGGGACCTGGTGCCGGTATGGGGCCTCAGCCAGCGTTTGCCGCGCCGGGTAGGCCGCGCCAAGGCGCTGGAAATGTCGTTCAGCGGGCGGTTCTATTCTGGCCGCGACGCCGAAACGATGGGCCTTGCCAATTTCTGCGTGCCGGATGCGGAGCTTGAAGCGGCGGTTCAGTCCTTCATCAAGGATGTGCTCGCAAATTCCTGGCGCTCCAGCCGCGCGATCAAGAAGCTGGTGGACGATACCGATGGCATGCCGCTGAAGGCGGGTCTTGCGCATGAAGTCCATCGCAGCGAAGGCATGGGCCCGGAAACCAAAGAGCGCCTGGCGCGGATGCGGAAGTAACAATGACCTATAAAATCCTCCTGACCCCCGGCGATGGCATCGGGCCGGAAGTGATCGAGCAAACCGGGCGCGTGCTCGGATGGTTCGCGCAGAACCGCAACTTCGCGTTTGAAACGGAATCGGCCCCCATCGGTGGCATCGCCTATGAAACGCTGGGCACGCCGGAGCCGGATTCTACCATCGAAAAAGCGAAGGCTGCGGATGCGGTTCTGTTCGGCGCGGTGGGCGGGCCGAAGTGGGACAAGCTGCCGTTTCACCAGAAGCCGGAACGCGGGCTGCTGCGTTTGCGCAAGGATCTCGAGCTGTTCGCGAACCTGCGCCCCGCGCTCTGTTTTGATGCGTTGAAGGATGCCAGCTCGCTCAAGCCGGAAATCGTGGCCGGGCTCGACATCCTGATCGTGCGCGAACTCACGGGCGGGGTTTATTTCGGCGAGCCGAAGGAAACGACCACGCTTCCGGATGGGCAGAAGCGCGCCGTGGACACGCAGGTTTACACCACGAGCGAAATCGAGCGCATTGCGCGCGTCGCCTTCGAACTTGCGCGGCTGCGCGGCAACAAGGTGGCGAGTGCCGAGAAATCCAACGTCATGGTCACCGGCGTCCTTTGGCGCGAAGTGGTGACGAAGGTGCACGCCGAAGAATTCCCCGATGTGCAGCTGTCCCATGTGCTGGCCGACAATTGCGCCATGCAGCTTGTGCGCAACCCGAAGCAGTACGACGTGATCGTGACCGACAATCTGTTCGGCGATGTGCTCTCCGACGAAGCCGCGCAGCTCACCGGCTCCATCGGCATGCTGCCGAGCGCCTCGCTTGGCGCGAAGGACCCCGCCAGCGGCAAGCAGGCCGCTCTCTATGAGCCGATCCATGGCAGCGCGCCCGATATCGCCGGGCAGGGCCTCGCCAACCCCATCGCCTGCATTCTCTCGTTCGCGATGTGCCTGCGCTATTCCTTCGGCCGCGTGGAAGACGCCACGCTGCTCGAACGCGCGGTGGACAAGGTCCTCTCCGAAGGCTTCCGCACGGCAGACATCATGCAACCCGGCATGACCAAACTCGGCACCGCCGCCATGACCGATCGGGTGCTGATGGCGCTGGATGCGCTGAAGGCGTAATCACCTTGTCATCCCCGGCGAGCATTTGCGGAGCAAATGCGAGGGAAGGGGAACCAGGTGGAGATGAAGTTCAAATTGTTCCGTTCGTCATCGCCCGCTTCATGCGGGCGACCCAATTTTTCCCGGAGAAAATGGGTTGCCCGGACATGCCGGGCAATGACGGCAACCAAAAAGTTCGAAGAAGCTGTTGTGATCTGTATCCCCTTCCCCTCGCGGCGCGATGCGCCACTCGGCCGGGGATGACAAATAGGGTTCACGGCTTCACCACCGCATTGCCAATCACCTCGCGGGTTTCGGCCATCCGCACCGCATCATTGGTCTGGGCATCGTTTTCGCGGACTTCTCGGCGCGGCTATCTCGGGCGCTATGGCGGTTGTCTGATCTTCAGCCTTCAGAGCTTAATCTAAGTCCGCTCGTATTGCGCAATATCAATGCTCATTGCCATTTCCGCGGAGGTCACCTCTTCGAACAGGCCTGACAGGTTATCACCATCTTCCCAAGATGATTGCCCAAGGCTTACGTACAAATGTTGGTGCTGCGCAACGTATTGATAGAATCCATCATCGCGTCGAAAGAGTACAAATCTGAGATTGGGCCAAGTGGTCTGCTCAATTTTGACAATCTGATTCACGGCTCCACCACCACCTTGCCGATCACCTCGCGCGTTTCGAGCATGCGCATGGCGTCGATGGCTTGGGTGAGCGGCAGCTTCGCACAAATGTGCGGGTGCAGCGTTCCGTCCGCCAGCATGACGTCGATAGCTGCGATGTTCTCGCGGCCCTTCTGCGGAAACTTGCGCCCGTACTCTCCCGCGCGCACGCCCACCACCGAGAAGCCCTTGATGAGCGGCATGTTCACGGGCACCGTCGGGATGCGTCCGCTGGTGAAGCCCACGATCAAGAGCCGCCCGTTGAACGCAATGCAGCGCACGCTTTCATCGAACACATCGCCGCCGACAGGATCATAGATCACGTCCGCGCCGCGCCCGCCGGTCAGTTCCTTCACCGGTTCGCGGAAGCCTTTGGAGTCCAGAACGTGGTCCGCGCCGTAGGCTTTCAAAAAGTCGCGCTTCTTCCCGGAAGACGCGGTGGCGATCACCGTTGCCCCCAGCGCCTTGCCAAGATCGACCGCCGCCAGCCCCACGCCGCCCGCAGCGCCATGCACCAGCAGCGTTTCGCCCTTCGCAAGTTCGCCGCGCCGCACGAGCGATACGTAAGCGGTGAGATAGGCCGTGGTGAAACTTGCGGCGACCGCGAAATCCGCGTTGCCGGGAATGGCGCGCAGCGCCGTCTCCGGTACCACGGATTCTTCGGCAAAACCGCCCGACAGGTTTCCACCCATCACCCGGTCGCCAACCCTGAAGCGCGTGACGGCCGTGCCGGTTTCCAGAACTTCACCCGCGCGTTCGCCGCCCACGATGAAGGGCAGCTCGGGCCGGTGCTGATATTTTCCCTGCACCATCAGAATGTCAGGAAAGTTCACCGCCGATGCGCGCACCTTGATGCGCACATCGTTCGGCCCAAGCGCGGGCAGGGCAACGTCTTCGATTCTCAGCGTGCCGATATCGTCCGCATTGGCGCGGCACAGAAGCGCCTTCAAGCCGGTCCCCCGTTCACCGCCGTCACTTTGCGATGGGGCAAATTGCGCACGCCGCCCATGAACAGCGCAGTGGCAAAGGTGGCGGCGGTCTCGATGTCGTGGTCGTCGCGCCGAAGCATGCGCTCTGCCATTTCAAAGGCCACGCCCACCAGCATCGCCATCATGTAATCGGCGTCCACCGGCGGGAACACGCCCTGATCGATGGCTTTCTCCAAATCTTCGCGCAGTTCGTCGAAACCGGCCACCACTTCGGGCGTATCCATGCGCACGCGCAGCGTATCGGTGTTGCGCTGAATGGCGCGGAAATTGTCTTCATCGCCCACCACGAATTCGAAGAAGGTGAGGAACATGCCGGAGATGAATTCTTCGATCGTGCGCGCCTTGGCGCGCTCTTCCTTCAGGCGCGGGCGGATGCGCAAGGCGCTTTCGTCGTGGATGGCCTGGAACACTTCTTCCTTGGATTTGAAGTAGTTGTAGAAGGTGCCCGAGGCGAGCGGCGTTGCGCGAATGATGTCGCGCACGGTGGTCGCGCCATAGCCCAAGTCGGCAAACACCTGCCGCGCTGCTTCCAGAATGGTCTGCCGGTTCTGAACCTTTGTCTGTTCGCGCTTTCCGGCCGGCTTGGCTCCGGGGCGCGCCTCGGTTTTCTGGGTCTCGGTTTCCAAGGCTTCCCCCAAAGCTCATGTGCGTCCCGAGTCTATCAACTCGTGACACAACGTCAACTTTTCTGGTTCAGGCAGCGCGGGCGGTCCCACCGGCTTTTGCCCGCTTCTTCCCCTTGGCCCATTCCGCCTCGATCTCGCGGCAATAGCGGTCGAAGTTCACCTGCATGGTGTGGCGGCGCGAGGAATAATAGTGGCCGATGTCACGGCCCTCGTCTTGGGCGATTGTCTTTTCCATCTCTTCCTTGCTGGGCAGTGCATAGCCGCCTGCCAGATAGTCCGCCATCCAGCGCGCCTGCCGCTCGGCAAAGTTCACCAGCGTCGGTAGCGGCTGGGCCAGCCCCATGATGAACAGATTGTCGATGCCTGGCTTCATGATGCGCTTGAACAGCGGCAAGTGGTTGTTCTCCACCTTGATCAGCGTGTCGTCTAGAAAGGGGAACGAGACGTTGTAGCCCGTAGCATAGATGATGGCGTCGATCGCTTCCTCGCGCCCGTCTTCAAACAGGATGGTTTTGCTGCGCTTCTCCTTGATGTTCTTCAGCACCGTGATGTCGCCGCAGCCCACGCGCGTCAGGAATTCGCCCGATACCGAAGGATGCGCATCCGCCGGATGGTGTGCCGGTTCGGGCAGGCCGTAGTCCTTCATGTGGCCAACGGCCTTCACGATCATGCTTTTCATCACCCGGCGCATCAGCCAATCCGGCATCCAGGCAGGCGCCACACCTTTGTCCGGTGGCTGGCCGTTGATGTATTTCGGCAGGATCCAGACGCCGCGCCTTGCCGCAACGAAAAGCTTTTTGGCAATCGGCCGCTGCGACAATTCCGAGGCGATATCCATCGCAGAATTGCCCATGCCGACCACCAGCACGTTTTTGCCGCGCAAATCGTTGGGTTCGAAAGGCGTCAGATAGTTGTGCGCGTGCATTTCGATGCCGTCGAAATGTCCGGGAAAGTTCGGCGTATAGGCGTCCCAATGGTGACCATTGCAGACAAACAGCGCGTCATAGGTTTTTGTTTCGCCGGTGGAAAGCGTGACCTGCCATTTGCCATCTTCGGCGCGCGATGCCCGTTCAACCTTGGTGTTGAGATGGATGTGTTCGCGCAAGCTGAAGTGATCGACATAAGCATTGAAATAGGCGAGCAGTTGCGAATGGTGCGGATAGTCGGGAAAGTCTTCCGAAATTGGGAAATCCGTGAATTGCAGCCGGTATTTGGAGGTATCGATGTGCAATGATTGGTAGCAGGAGGAAAGTCCGTTGGGGTTCTTGTAAACCCAATTGCCGCCGATCACGCTGGACATCTCGTAGCAGTCAAACGGCAGCCCGCGCTCCTTCAGCGCCTTGGCGGTCGTGAAGCCGGAACAGCCCGCACCGATGATGCAGGATTTGGGAAGTGCCATAACCAACTCCGGTGAATGCGATAGCGATTTCGGTCATGATAAACGTCTTCCGCAGAGCGCTGCAAAGCCAGCCGGATTGACACAGCGGCAGGCTTGCCTTTCAAAGATTGCAGGAGCAGCGGCATGGACGTTTCCGGTCTCATCAAGCGCGGCATGAATCAGACCGCCTATATTGAAGCCATCGGCGGGGAGGTGCTCCATGTCGGCGGCGGCACCGGAAAGATGCGCCTTCCTTATTCGGATAAGCTGGTGGGCGATCCCGACAGCGGCGTGGTGCATGGCGGCGTCATTACCGGCTGCCTCGATCATTGCTGCGGAATGGCGGTGGTGAGTGCGCTGCGAGAAGCCATGCCCATCGCCACGCTCGATCTGCGCATCGATTATATGAAGCCCGCGACACCGGGCGCGGAAATCTTCTTCGAGGCAAAATGCATTCGCGTCACGCACGAGATCGCCTTCGTGCGAGCGTCAGCCTTTCACACCGAAGGCGACCCCATCGCGTTATCGACCGGCGCCTTTATCATCACACGCGGCGCAGTCCCGCCCTTGCCGCACGTGAAGGCGGACTAAGCCATGGATATCTTGTCGCGCTGGCGTGCCGGGGGCGAGACGCCCGATCCCGCGAAACTTCTGGCCGCCATTCCCTATTGTCAGTTGCTCGGCCTCACCGCCGAGGTGCGCGATGGCGCGCTGGTGCTGATCATGCCGTTTGGCGCGCACCTCATTGGGAATCCCGTGTTGCCTGCCATTCATGGCGGCGTCATCGGATCGCTAATGGAAACTGCGGCGCTGGCGCAGATCGTGTGGGAAGGCGGCGTCGAGCGTCTGCCGAAACCTGTCGATATCAATATCGACTATCTGCGCACGGGCCGCCCGGTGACGTCATATGCAAGCGCCCGCATCACCAAGCAGGGCCGCCGCGTCGTGAACGTGCACGCGCAGATGTGGCAGGAAGACGCCGCAAAGCCCGTCGCGGCTTTGCGCGCGCATTTCCTGATCGCGGGTTCCTAGCGAAGCCGCTTAATTCCAGGTGCCGCCAATGTTCAGGCCAAAGCGGCCTGAGCCCAGCAGCAGCACAGCAACGCCGCCGAACAGGTAGAACAGCTGCAGCTCGATGGCATAGCCGCCGCTTTGTCCGACACTCAGTAGCATGCCCAGATGCGCGAGCCCCAAGGCGACGATCATGTTGATGGCAATCAGCGCACCGCCGATGCGCGAGAACACGCCAAGCAGCACCAGAATGGGCGCAAGTACCTCACCCACATAAGCGCCATAGGCGAGCCAGGCGGGAAGACCGGCATTGCCGAGCAGACCCATCACGCCATCGAGACCGGTCAGAATCTTGTTTGTGCCGTGAAACAACAGCAGCACCGCCAGCGTGACGCGCAGCACCAGCTTACCCAGATCGTCCTGCATGTATTCTCCCCCCACTACGAATTGCACGATCCTAGAGCAATTGGGCCGATCGGGGGAACAACGCGTGGTTGTCAGGCGCGGCGGATCGAGCGGAATCGGCGCGGCGCGACCTGAACAAGCTGCGGTTTTGCGAGCTTCTTGACGGTTTCGCGCTTGCGCGGCGCGGCGCGATTGATCGCTATCTTGGTTAACGCATGGCCGCGCGCCGCAGATATCGACGGAGGATTTGCACTGAATCCGGATGCAACATCTGGCTTGGGGTGCACGACAGATTTTGTTGCGGGCCTGAATAACGGCGCCACATTGGCGCGCACGCCCTCCAGCGCCATCACGGTCAAAAGCGCAACGGCCAGCCAGAAGGCAATGCGCATTTCCATCGGCTCAAGCGCCAACACTCTCAGGAGATGATCCCAGAGTGCACCCCAACTTGCGTCACTCATGTTATTTCACGCACCCCAACGCCTGTCATTATTCTGCATGCTGCAGGCCACGCGCGCCAAGATGCAAAGCTGCGACAGTGCGCGCTTTGCCGAATTTTCCGCTGCCCAAATCTGAGGCAGGTGATGAAGAGTTGGGCGATTTTCGTCAGGCGATATCAGCGCCGATTGCGTCGCTGACGTTTGCGTATCCATCCCGCGCCAGAAGGGCGATCAGATCGCGCTTGATCCGTGCGATCAGCCCCGGGCCCTGAAATGCGAGTGCCGTGTAAAGCTGTACCAGCGTCGCGCCGCTGCGAATCTTCGAATAGGCTTCGGCGCCGGAGGAAACGCCCCCCGCGCCTACCAGCATCAATTTGCGGCCAACGCGGATGCGCATGGCCTTCAGGATGCGTGTGGATGGTTCGAACAGCGGGGCGCCGGAAAGTCCGCCAACTTCCCCGGCATGCGGGCTCCTCAAGGATTCGGGCCGCGCAACGGTCGTGTTGCTGACGATCAGTCCGTCGATACCGCTTGCGATCGCGACATCGACGATGTCGTCCATAGCCTGTTCGTCGAGGTCCGGAGCGATCTTCAGGAGCAAGGGAACCGCGCGCGCGAGTTTGGCGCGCTCATCCGTCAACATGCTCAGCAGCGCCTGCAGTTCGTCACGTCCCTGAAGGCCCCTCAGTCCCGGAGTGTTCGGCGATGACACATTGATGGTGACATAGTCGGCGAGTAGGCCAAGGCGCTTCAGTCCCGCGCGATAGTCGGCAATGCGATCATCGCTGTCCTTGTTGGCGCCCAGATTGATGCCAAGGATGTTGCCGCGCCGGTGATATCGCTCGAGCCGCCGCGCCGCCGTCTCCATGCCCTGATTGTTGAAGCCCATGCGATTCACCACCGCGCGGTCTTCTTTCAAGCGGAAGAGACGTGGACGCGGATTGCCAGCCTGCGGGCGCGGCGTAACCGTGCCGCATTCCACAAAGCCGAAGCCAAACTTTGCCATGGCCCCGGGAACTTCGGCGTCTTTGTCGAACCCGGCAGCCAGACCCAGGGGATTCGGAAAGTTCAGGCCGAGCGCATGGATCGCGAGGCATGACACGTCTTTTCGGGATGTTCCCAGAAAAGGCCCACCCAGTTTGAGTAAGGAAAGTGTGGCGCGATGGGCCGTTTCTGGCGGCAAAAGCCGCACCAGTGCTGCGCCCGCATCGATCAACATATTGCCACTCCCGATTCTCGAGCGCACTTTAGCTGTATAAGGCGCTTGCACTTCGCCTTCCTTTGGTCTAGGATGTATTTCCTACTACGGGACATATTCCCCCGCGATGCTCACACACGATCAAATCTGGGATGCAATCGATACGCTGGCCGCGCGGTATCATTTGTCCGCCTCCGGCCTTGCGAAGCTGGCCGGGCTCGATCCGACCACGTTCAACAAATCCAAGCGCATTGGTGCCGATGGCCGCTTGCGCTGGCCCTCCACGGAAAGCATTTCCAAAGCGCTGAAGGCCACTGGCGCCTCGCTCGAAGAGTTTGTTTCCTCGATTTCGCAAAGAACGATGCAGGCGCATGTGCGCCGTGTGCCGCTCATCGGTTTCGCGCAGGCCGGAAGCGAAGGGTATTTCGATGATGCGGGTTTCCCGCTTGGCGGAGGTTGGGATGAGATTCCCTTTCCCGATTCCAACGACGAGCATGCTTATGCGCTGGAGATATCCGGCGACTCCATGATGCCGGTCTATCGCGATGGCGATCGCATTCTTGTTTCGCCGGGCGCACCCATCCGGCGCGGCGACCGCGTGGTGGTGAAGACCGCGGGCGGCGAGGTGATGGCCAAGCAGCTTTCACGGCAGACGGCGCAACGCATCGAGCTGAAATCGTTCAATCCCGCCTATCAGGATCGCGTGCTGCCGATGAACGAAGTCGCCTTCATGCATCGCATTTTGTGGGCAAGCCAGTAGCCGTCAGGGATATCCCTGATCGCGCCGCACAAGCCATGCAAATTTATCCCTGTCTTGTATGACCGACAACAGCGCCCGCGCGCGATCCTGTGAAACGCGGTCATAGGACGTGGCGGCGTTTCCGTTCACACAGGCTCGCAGTGCGTCGCCAATCTCCTGACGGTATGTCCTGGCGTCGAACCCTGCGAGGGTCAGGGCATATTGCAGGCGCAGCGTCACGTCGCCGGGCGCACGTTTGAGCGCGCGATCGAACAGTTCAAATCCCCTGTCCAGCGACGCGCCATACATCCAGCGAGCCAGAGTCGCGCCGCCTGCACGTACAACTTCGATGTTCCAGCCCGCAAGCGCAGCCAGCGCGCGCGCATTGTCCGGCTCCAGGACAAGTGCATCTTCCAGAGCTTTTTTGGCGGTCTCGGGATATCCGCGCCATTGCGCAATGATTTTTCCTTCGATGCGTCCGCGATAGCCAAGAGCGGCAGCAAGAAAAACATAACCGTCTGCGCGCTTTGGATCGCTCGCTATTGCAGCGCGCGCATAATCTTCGGCGCGCTTCAGGCAATCCAGACAGGGTTCGGCGCGCAGCATCGCATCCGCCATCGCGGCATGTGCCGCTATCGCATGACCTTCCGCCGATTGCAGGGCTTCGCCAGCCTTGATCGCTTCGTCATATCGTCCGACGCGATAGAGATAGGCTGGATCGTCCGCTGCCTGTGCCGAACCTGCCAGCATCAGCACAAGCAGAACGCCCGCCGCGAGCCTCATGGCGCGGCGTGTACTTCGCGAGCCAGCGCCGCGCGGATCATCATGGCCGTCTGCGCGCAACCATAGAGCGCGGCAAAGGAGCCGAAGCGCGGTCCCTGCGATTGGCCAAACAGAACTTCGTATAACGCCTTGAACCAGTCGCGCAGAGGCTCGAAACCGTGCGCCTTGCCCACCTCATAGACTTCGAACTGCACTTTCTCGCTATCGCGTTCGTTGCCCAGCTTGTCCAGCGCCAATGCCATGTCCGAAAGCGCAGCGCGTTCCTTGTCGGTGGGCGCACGATATTTTTTCTGCGGCTTCACGAAGTCCTCGTAGTAGCGCAGCGCATAGCCCACCAGATGATCGAGGCCGGGGTTGTCGGTCGGGTTCGCGTGCGGCGCATAGGCCTGGATGAACCCCCACAACAGCGCGCGGTCATGCGCATTCGACGCGCTGACCAGTGTCAGCAGCAGCGCGAAGCTTACCGGATAGCGCTCGGCGGGCGGATTGCCGTTGTGAATATGCCAGACAGGGTTTTCCAGCTTCTCGGCCGCGCTGGTTTCGTTGCTGTGATATTTCTCCAGAAAGGAGATGTAATCGTCCACCGCTTTCGGAATCTGGTCGAAATAGAGCTTCTTCGCGGCGCGCGGCTTCTGGAACATGAAGAGCGCAAGGCTCTCATCAGGCCCATAGGTCAGCCATTCATCCGTCGTCAGGCCGTTGCCCTTGGATTTCGAAATCTTCTGTCCCTTGTCGTCGAGGAACAGCTCGAACACGAAATGCTCCGGCGGTTCGCCGCCGGCAATCTTGCAGATGCGATCATAGAGGCCCTGATTGGGCTGGTGGTCCTTGCCGAACATCTCGAAGTCAATGCCAAGCGCGGCCCAGCGCATGCCGAAGTCGGGTTTCCATTGCAGCTTGCAGTGCCCACCCGTCACCGGAACGGTCTCTTGGCTGCCGTCTTCCTCGATGTAGGTAATCGTCCCCTTTTCGAGGTTGCGCGACACCACTTTCGCCAGCAGCACCTTTCCTGAGCGCGGGCTCACGGGAAGAAACGGCGAATAGGTCTGCTGCCGCTCTTCGCCCAGCGTCGGCAGCATGATGTCCATCACCTCGTCATACTTCGCCAGCACATGCAGAAGCGCGTCATCGAAGACACCCGACTTGTACATCGCGGTGGCGCTGCGGAAATCGTAGTCAAAGCCGAAGCGATCCAGAAATGCGCGCAGCCGCGCATTCATGTTGTGGCCATAGCTTTCGTGCGTGCCGAAGGGATCGGGAATGGCGGTCAGCGGCTTGCCCAGATTGGCGGTCATCATCTCCTTGTTCGGCACATTGTCGGGCACCTTGCGCAGGCCGTCCATGTCGTCGGACACCGCGATCAATCGTGTCTTGATATCCGACATCGTCATAAAGGCGTGGCGCACCCAGGTCGTCCGCGCCACTTCGCCGAAGGTGCCGATATGTGGAAGTCCAGAAGGTCCATAGCCCGTCTCGAACAACACTTCCTTAACCGTTTCGCCCCGTTTTGCCTTGCGTTCCACGCGCGCAAGCACCTTGCGGGCCTCTTCAAAGGGCCAGGCAGAGGCTTCGAGAGCCAGTTCGCGGAAGGGCAAATCGGTGCCGGAAGGCATTGGAAAACTGATCCTTAAGCGTTTTGAAAGGGCGCAAAAGCTAGGCTTTGCGCGGGGAGGCCGTCAATGTCGGACCCATTTGCGCCGGGACATACCGACGAGCGCGGCGCGATGCGTGCCGACGCCGGGGAAGCGCGTGCCGAATTGGCGGGTCGCGTGGAGATACTTTATCGCCTCGGACGGCACTATCTCTTTCTTCCCTTTGCGGCGCTTTGCCTCGCGGGCGTGCTGTACAAGAACATGCTGCCGATCTGGATCGCGGCAACGCCGCTGATCCTGCAGATTGCGGCGACGGTCGCCACTGGAAGGCTCGCGGAACAGTATCGCCGGCACGGCCACAAGGATGATCCCCGGAAGTGGGCGGATCGCTTCACATGGATGTCCGCAGCATCAGGCGCGGCATGGGGCGTGGGTGCGGTGCTCTGGTTTGATCGCCAATCCTTCTCCGCCGAAGCGTTCTTGACGGTCGCCTTTCTGGGCATGACGGCGGTGGAGTTCATAGCGCGCAGCGCACACCGGCCGGCCTATCTGGCGCACGCCGCGCTTTCGCTCGGTCCGCTGGCGTTGATGCTGCAACTGGAGCACCACACATACGCGATGATGTCGAGCGTCGTAGTGCTGTTCTTCGGCGGCGTTCTCTATTCGTATTGCGAAGGCATAGCGGAAATGATTTCCGAAAGCGTGCGCCTGCGCCGCGACAATGCCGCTCTCGTGAACAGACTTTCAGACGAGAAGGCGCGGGCGGAAAAGGCCCGCGATCTGGCCGAAGAAAGCACCCGTGCGAAATCGGCGTTCATCGCCAATATCAGCCACGAAATCCGCACGCCGTTGAATGCCCTTCTGGGCATGGCGCAGCTTCTGGAGCGCAGCGAACTTGATCGCACGCAGCGCAGCCATGTGAAGGTGCTGCTGGAAGCGGGCCGCGGCCTCAAGACCCTGCTCGATGACGTGATCGCGCTTTCGCGGCTCGATGAAGGTCAAAGCCCGGATGGGGACAATGATTGCGATGCCGCGCAGGCCGCGCGCACCGTCGTTCGTCTGCTGCAGCCGCGCGCCTGGGAAAAACAGCTTCGCCTCTCCGTCTCGGCGCCGGACAATCTTCCGCGCGCTGCCGCCGATCCGCGCCGCGTGCGGCAGGTTCTGCTCAAGCTGGCGGACAATGCCGTGAAGTTCACCGAGCGCGGTTCGGTCGAAGTTCGTGTCGAACCGTTCAGGCACGATGACGGCGCGCAGATGCTGCGATTTTCTGTAATCGACTCCGGACTTGGTCTTGCTCCCGATATGACGTCGCGCATTTTCGAGCCCTTCATGCAGGGCGACAATTCCTATGCCCGACGTCACGAAGGGCCGGGCCTTGGCCTGGCCGTTGCCAAGCGCATTGTGGAATTCATGGGTGGCGAAATCGGTGTCGACAGCGAAACCGGCCACGGTGCGTCGTTCTGGTTCACCGTTCCGGCAACACAAGTCACGCATGTGCCGCGCTATGAGGCTTCGCCCATCGCATCGGATGCGCCGCCGCCAAGCGGCCTTGCAATCCTGGTTTCCGCGTCAGACGAGGCATTGCGCAATCAACTGGGCAACCTGCTGGAGCCTTTTGGCAACCGGCTTTCCTTCGTTGAGAGCACCACCTCTGCCATCGCGCGCGCCAGCAAGGAGAATTTCGACGCCATCATCGTCAGTGCCGCAGACGCCGATACGCTTGCGGCGGCTCCGGGCGTTCGCGCGCCGGTGCTGGCGCTCATTTCTGGCAGCATGCGGCCGCCGCAGGCGGCGGGCGAAGTTCTGCGCTGGCCGGCGCTGGCAGGTCAGCTCTACGCCGCATTGCGCGAGCTTCTGGGGCGTGGCGCCGATTCGGCGTCGGAAGCGACGGCCACGGATGATGATCATGTTGCGGCCATCGACGCCCCTGCTTTTGCCGCTCTGGAAAAATCGCTGGGGCTCACCACCCTGATCGAGATCCTGCAGTCATATGTGAAGACGGCAGAACAGCTTTGTTCGTCGCTGACCGATGCCAGCGAAAGCGAATGCTGGGAGGAAGCGGCGCGCGTGGCGCAGGATATCGCTGGCGCTGCCGGTGGGCTTGGTCTGGCCGCGCTCACGGCAGCCGCGCGGGGCTTCACCCAGAAGGCGCGTAGCGGCGAACAGGCCGACGCCCTGCACGATGCGGCGCAAAGTGTCGTTGTGGAGCATGAGCGCGTGCGCAAGGCTCTCAGCAATCTCTACCCCGATGTCGCCGCCTGACCCCCAATTTTAAGGGGGTGCCGTGCTGCGTGCCTGCAAGCTATGGTGCGCATTCTTCAGGATTGCTCCGATGCATACGACGTACGCCACGGGTCTGGCTCTATTGCTTCTTCTTGGAACGGCACAGGCGAACGCTGCCGACCTGTATCTGCGTTGTGAGGCCAAAGGTCCGACAGGAATACCAGACAAGCATCTCTATCGGATCACAGACGGTGCGCTCTACAGCTACGACACAGAGAACGGCGTGTGGAGCGGTAATTATTGCGACGTCAGTCCCAGCGCTTGTTCGTTCGGTGAACGGGCCCATGTCTATACCGAACGGATGAGCGGCGGTCTCACGCTCACCATCCGCATCGACAGGTTGAGTGGCGCCCTGCGAATCGCAAACCGCTACGACAATGGCGAGGTTTATGCCCAGACGGGCTATTGCGAAAAGACAGACGCGCCATCGGCCCCGGCGCAACGAAAATTTTGAAGCGCGTGACTTTCGGTCTTCGGCTCGGTACCCATTCCGGTACAAATGCCGAACGAACTTTCCGACCTGGTTGCTCTGGTTCCTTCCGCGCGCGGCGCAGTGGTGGCCGATGCGCATGGCGCCGCCCGCCATGCCGATCAGGTTGAAGCGCAGAAACTGTTCCGGAGCGGTGAGGTTTTGCTGGCGCATGCCGCCTTCGTCGCGGGCCGCCTGCGCACGCCGCCCCAGAAGCCGGTGTTCGATGTGCTGGAACTTTTCGCCTTTGTGCGTCCAGCGGTCCCTTGCGTGCCGAGTGCGCAGGGTATCGCCCGTGTGTTGGGTATCGATCCACCGCGTTCCGCCGATGAACTGGCCGCATCGCTCCATCGGGGGGCGGAGATGCTGCTGGATGAACTCTCCGCGTATCGAGGCGATGATCGCGCGCGGGTGCGCACACTTGCCGAAACGCTGACGAAGGCTGGATGGCGTTGGGGTCCGCTTGCCGCCGCCGCGCTGGGCGAGGGCACGCCCTCCAACAATCCCATCGCGGGCATGGAGACATGGCGAGGATTGCTCGCATGGGAAGACGAAGCCGCGCCGCCCAAGCCTGGCTCGCTGCCTGTCGGCGAGGAAGAAACGCAGGCGCGCCTCGCACAGCTGGTAGGTTCACACGGCGAATTGCGGTTCGAACAATCGCAATACGCCAACGCCGCGTCGTATGCCTTTGCACCGCGCGAACATGCGGGCGCGCCGAAGATTGCCCTGATTGAAGCGGGTACAGGCGTCGGCAAGACGCTCGGCTATCTCGCGCCCGCAAGTCTGTGGGCGGAGAAGAACGGTCCCGGCCTCTGGCTTTCCACCTACACGCGCAATCTGCAGCGGCAATTGGTGCAGGAGATCGCGCGTCTCTTTCCTGATCCTGCCGAACTCGAGCAGAAGGCGGTCGTTCGCAAGGGGCGCGAGAATTATCTCTGTCTGCTTAATTTCGAGGAGGCCGCCAAGCGAACGGCGCTCGCGCCTGGTCAGCGGACTATTGCGCTCGGTCTTATCGCGCGCTGGATCGCCGCCACGCCCGATGGCGATATGTCGGGCTCAGGCTTCCCCGCATTTCTCGCCGCCTCACTTCCCTTGCGCGACATCACCGACCGGCGCGGGGAGTGCATCTATGCGGCGTGCTCGCATTACCGAACCTGTTACATCGAAAAAGCCATCCGCCGCGCGCGCAACGCGCCGATCGTCGTCGCCAACCATGCGCTGGTGATTGCGCAGGCTGCGCAGGATTGGCGCGTGGATGAAACGACCGATACGCCAAACGAACGGCGCGTGCGCTATGTATTCGATGAAGGGCATCATCTCTTTGATGCGGCGGATTCCGGTTTTGCCGCTCTGATTTCCGGCAGCGAGATGGCCGAACTGCGCCGCTGGGTGCGCGGGGCGGAAGGGCGCGCGCGCACGCGCATGCGCGGCCTTGAAGAACGGCTGAAGGATCTGGTCGAAGATCACGAAGGCGCACGGTCAGCTTTGAACGAAGCAGTCTCAGCCGCGGCGGCGTTGGCGGGTGAAGGCTGGATGAGCCGCGCATCTGGTGGCGCGCCGCGTGGGCCGGGCGAAACCTTCCTTGCGGAAGCCTATGCACATGTTCGCGCGCGCTCGGCCGATGCGGACAGTTTCTATTCGCTGGAAGCCGAGCCCGAACCGCTCGGCGAACACATGCTCGCCGCCGCGCGCCAGCTTGGCGATGCACTGCATCAACTCGCCAGCCCGCTCGTGCGCCTTGCGCAGATGCTGCGCAAGAGCATGGATGAAGAAGCCGATGAACTGGAATCCACCAACCGCGCGCGTATCGAAGCGGCAGCGCGCGGATTGGAACGGCGCGGCAAGCTCATCATTCCGGCATGGATCGCCATGCTCGACGCGCTTGAAACCGGCGAGCGCCGCGAGGAATTCGTGGACTGGTTCGAGATTGCGCGCGACGAAGGCCGCGATGCCGATATCGGATTATGGCGGCGCTGGGTCGACCCCACCATTCCGCTCACCGCCGAAGTGCTCGCGCCCGCGCATGGTGCGCTCATCACCTCGGCCACCTTGCGCGATGTCGATGCGGCGAGCGATGGCTGGGAAAGCGCCGAAGTGCGCACCGGCGCCAGCCATCTGCCCGAACCGCCGAAGCGCGCCAGTTTCGGCTCGCCGTTCAATTATGCGGAACAGGCGCGCATCTTTGTCGTGCGCGATGTGGATCGCCGCGATCTCTCCGCCATTGCCGCGGCCTATCGCGAATTGTTTCTGGCCGCGGGTGGCGGCGCTCTTGGCCTTTTCACGGCGGTGCGTGCGCTCCGTGCCGTCGAGCAGCGCATCTCCGAACCGCTCGCCGATGCGGGCCTGCCGCTTTATGCGCAGCATGTAGACAGGCTCGATACCGGCGCGCTGGTCGATCTTTTCCGCGCCGAAGAAAACGCCTGCCTCCTCGGTACCGATGCGCTGCGCGATGGCGTGGATGTTCCGGGCCGCTCTCTGCGCCTCGTGGTATTCGACAAGGTGCCGTGGCCGAAGCCCACAATCCTGCACAAGGCCCGCCGCGCGCGATTCGGAAAATCCTACGATGACCTGCTCACCCGCCTCCGTCTCAAGCAGGCGTTCGGTCGCCTGATCCGCTCCCGGCAGGACAAGGGCTGCTTCGTGATTCTGGAGCCCGCGACGCCCTCGCGCCTCCTCACCGCCTTTCCGGAGGGTGCGCCTGTCGCCCGCTGCGGACTGGCCGAAGCCATCTGTGAAATCCGTGGGTTTCTTGGCGAGGGCGGGTGACCGGGGCCAAGTCCGCCCCTATAAGCAGTCCCATGTCTCAGGCAGAAACCCAGCGCGAGGAAACCCTGTTCGGCGAGGCCGGCGCAGGGGATTCCTACGGTCGTTTTTCCACCGGAATCCTGCCGAGCCATGTGCTGAAGCGCCTCATCCGGGGACACCGAGAGATCAAGGCCACGGAGGATTTCGAGGACGGACAGATTCAGCCCGCCTCCATCGACCTGCGCCTTGGACCGGTGGCGTATCGCGTGCGTGCCAGCTTCCTGCCTGGACCCAATGCCACGGTGGAAGAGAAGCTCGGCGCCGTCTTCATGCATGAGATCGACCTGAAGCAGGGTGCCGTGCTGGAAACCGGGTGCGTTTACATCGTGCCGCTTCTGGAACATGCGGAGTTTTCTGCGCGTGTATCAGGCATCGCCAATCCGAAGAGCTCCACCGGCCGCATCGACGTTTTTACGCGGCTCATCACCGATTATGCGCAGGCATTCGACCGTATCGAGCCGGGATATCGCGGTCCCCTGTACGCGGAAATTTCGCCGCGCACATTCCCGGTTCTGGTGCGCAAGGGCTCGAAGCTGAATCAGCTGCGCATCCGTCACGGTTCGCCACAATTCACCGATACGCAGCTGAAGCGCCTGCATGCGGAATCGCCGCTCGTCAGCGGTGTGGCCGATATCGACAATGGGCTGGCGCTCTCTATCGATCTCTTGGGCGAAGGTGGCGGGCGTATCGGCTGGCGTGCGAAGCGGCACACTGGGCTGATCGATGTGGACAAGCGCGGCGCGCTCGATGCGTATGCCTTCTGGGATCCGATTGATGCGCATCCCTCTGGCAGCATCGTGCTCGACCCCGACGAGTTCTATATTCTTGTCAGCCGCGAGGCCGTCGCCATTCCGCCAGACTATGCCGCCGAGATGGTGCCCTTCAATCCGCTGGTGGGTGAGTTTCGCGTTCACTATGCCGGCTTTTTCGATCCCGGTTTTGGCTACGAGAAGGGCCAGCCTCCGAGCGCGCGGGGCGTGCTGGAAGTGCGCTCGCGGGAGGTTCCGTTCATTCTTGAACACGGGCAGATCATCGGGCGGCTGGTGTTCGAGCGGCTCACCGATCCGCCACCGGAAACCTATGGCCAGGGCATTGGTTCCAACTATCAGCGCCAGGGCCTAAAGCTCTCGAAACATTTCGCACAGGTCTAGGCCGTAAATCCGGCAAGGCGCGGCAGGAATTGTGTCTTCCAGCCCACACCCTGTTGCAAAAACCGGGAGCCAGCCATGCAAACCGTTGCAAGCGGCCTGTGAAAACGCACACTGCCGATGCCGCGGGTCCAACGGCTTAGGGGGCTAAGCCTCGCGGTTATGGGTCCGCATTGAAGGGGGCAGCATAAGGCGGCTACGGCGCGGAAACGTGCCGGCCGCCTTATGATTTTGTGGCCTGCCTGCGCGTGAAATTCTCACAGACGCATGTGACCGTCACCGTTCAGCGGGCTACACTTCTGTCATTGATTTCGGAGGGGGCCTCGCATGAACAAGATTCCCGTCGGCAAGACAATTGCCTTTGCCTACAGCTTCGCCATCGGCGATTTCCTGAATGTTCTGGGCGTCATCTGGGCGCCCACGCTGCTGGTGGGGATCGCGAGCTACATGTTCCTTCCCGATTATTTCCATGGCCTTGCGAACATGCAGGTGGCGGGCGGGCCGGATATCGGCGTTGTCCAGAGTGTTGCGCGTCAATATTTCCTGTTTTTTGTTGTCGCGCTGGTGCTGCGGGCCGTCACCTATGTGGGGGTGACCGAATTGGCGCTAGGCCTGAAGCATGGGCCTGTGCTGTTCTATTTCTCGCTGGGCGCCAGCGTGTGGAGGCTGGTCGGCGCTTTTGCGCTCGTGTTCATCGTGATGATTGTCGCCGCGGTCGTTGTGGCCATTGTCGGTGGTATCGTGGGCGGTGTTGTCGGCGGTGTTCTGGGTACGGTTCTGGCTTCGGGAAATGCAGCGGCGGCAAAGGGGCTGGTTGGCCTGTTCGTGGTGCTCGCCTTTCTCGCGATCTACTGTGCGATGATCTACATCGCAGTGCGCCTCAGTTTTTTTGTCACGCCGGTGGTGGTTGCGGAAAAGCGCATCAGCCTTACGCGCTCATGGCAGCTTGGTGGCGGCAATTTCTGGCGCATCATTGGCGTTTCGCTCGCGGTGGTCCTGCCCGCCAGTATTGTGATTGGCATTCTCTGGGCGGCCCTGCTCGCGTTCAGCGGTCTGGCATTCCCGCACATTGATGCATCAATGAGCGAGGTCGCGCGGCAGCACGCGATGATGAGCTGGCTTGAACAGGTAATGCTCTATGCCCGCGAGAAGTGGATTCTGCTGCTTCCGGTCGGTCTGGTTGCTGGCACCTTGATGTATGGCCTTGTCGGCGGAGCGATGGCGTTTGCCTATCGGGCGCTTGTTCCCGCGGAGGGAGCGGCGGAGGCCTGAAACCGGTCCCACAGGAACCACGGCAGATAGAGCACGCCCACCAGCACCATGCCGATGGCGAACAGTTCGGCGATATACCAGGGCCATGCCGCGAGCAGGTCGAGCAGGCTCGGCTGTTCCGGCTTGGCGGCCAGGAAGCCGTAATTTGTGTGGAAGATCGTGTTCACGCTCATGGCGCACACGAAATAGATGACCGACCACACCACCACGCGCGGCAGTGATGAAAGCTGCGGCCGCAGTTTCATCCCGAAGGTCAGAAACAGAAGCGATATGATGATGACGCAGTGAAATCCGAAGAAGATGAGAAAGCGCACATCGGGAAAATCATAGGCCAGCGCTGGCGTCAGAAGCGCCTGCACAGTGCCGCCCAGCGTCCAGAAATAGGCAAGCTCATACGATTTCGGATTTGGCCGGATCAGCGTCATGATGATGGCGATGTTGGCCCAGTCGCACAGATGCATGGGCAGAATGTTGCCCCAGCCGATCCAGCCGCGATCTTCCAGAACCCAGATCCACGCCACCCATCCCGCCAGCATGAAGGCCGTCAGGGCCATACGGATGATGAGGGTGCGAAGCGCGTGTCCACGCGCCAGTGCCGAAAGGGGGATTGGCGTCAGGAACGCGATGGCGATCGCGACCAGATGCGGCGTTCCGAACAGCACAAAGGCGTTGGACATAAGACACTCCCCCGGGGCTCGCACATCATGTGCCAAAAAAAATGGCAATTTCCAGATACCGGAATGTCGTAACGGCAAGCCGTAAACGTTACCACTTGTTCAGTTTCATTGTGCGACACCGGAAGGGCTTGGTTCGGCCGTTCAAACACCTATATCCATCGGGCTATCAACCTTTGTGCATTTTGGAGCCGCGTTTCCCATGGGGAAGGCACCTGAGACGCTTGCAGACCTTGTCGCGCCACTTCCGGAAGACGAATTTGTGACACTTCTGCGCGAGCGGCGATTGACGCTCACGTGCGGCGCCGGGCGCGACCGCTACAGCGAACTGATGAACTGGCGCGGCTTGCTGGATCTGATCCGGCAAGGCAGGCACCCGATCAATTTCTCCGAATTCAGTCTGGTGATGGATTCGAAGATGGCGCCGCCGGATCGCTGGTGGAAAAAGAATCCGGAAGGCGAGGGCAATGTCGTCAACCTTCCCAATCTGCTGGAATTCATGCGCGCGGGCTTCAGTCTCACCTACTACGGCTTGGAGACATACGAGCCGCGGCTAAAGGTTCTCTGCGACAACATCCGTTCGCGTCTGCGAGAGCAGGTGAAAATCGGTGCCATCGTCACCATGAACAGGCCGAGCGCGTTCACCCTGCATTACGATCCCGAAGATCTCCTGATCCTGCAGGTGGAAGGACGCAAGCGCTGGAAGATTTTTGGCCCGCCGGTCGTTAATCCGCTGGTGGGCATCGCGCCGCCCGCGCCACCGCCCGAAGATACCTTGATCCTGGACGAAGTTCTGGAGCCCGGCGATTTTCTCTTCCTGCCTGCGGGTTACTGGCACCGCTGCGAAAACCAGTCAGACCGCTCGTTGCATCTGGGCGTATTCCTGCAGCCGCCCAGCGGCCTCGACATCGTCAAGGCGATCACCTCGCAATTGCTGTCCGATGATCAGTTCCGCATGCCGCTCACCCGCTTCGATGGCTCGTTCGATCTGGAGGCGGTGGAGGTGGAAATCAAGAACCGCGCGCTGGAACAGATCGCCAAGCTCGATCTCAAGGAATTCCTCGCGGAGTTCGAGCGGCAATCCTGAGAGGGCGCCAAAAGCCCCCTGCACAAGCCTGTCCGTTCCATGCTATGCGGGGCGTCGCCGCGGGCGTAGTTCAATGGTAGAACGGCAGCTTCCCAAGCTGCATACGAGGGTTCGATTCCCTTCGCCCGCTCCAATCACATCAATACGCGATAGATGGCCCTGCCGAGGCCGTTCCATAGGGGCGTCTCGAACAGCAAGAGTTCGAGAGACTGCTCCACGATGAGCGCCGTTCCAAAGATTGCCCACACCGGATGCACCTTTCCATAGACGCGCCAGTCCCGCATGGCGGCAACAACGATGGGCAGATCGGCAAGCACCAGCGCCAGCCAGATATCCGGTCGTGGCACCCACGGCATCAAATGACGAAAGCGGAAGTATGCGGGCCAAAGCACGGTCACTGTCGCAAGCATCATGAGGCGCTTATGCCAGTCAGGTCTGTTGCGCATGGACACTGCGAACACAACGAAGGCGGAAAAAATTGTAAGGCTCGTCAGTGTCCCGATCGACGTGGTGAACGCCGTCGGTACCGTTTCAATATCCCGGGCCGTAGCCCAATGGGCGGTGCCCATTCCGGAGACGAATATTCCCAACGCAACCGGGATGCCTGCATAACCGGCTTTCATGTGCAGCCGGGTCCGGCGGTTCCGCACCAATAGCGTTTGGACGATGAAGAGCAGAACCCACGTCAGGCACAGCGCGCCATGTATGTGCACAATGGCCGGTGCTGAAAAAGACTGGCTGGCCATTGGCAGGATGTAGGTGGTGCTGAAGCCGGCGAGGACTGCCGCGAGGCAGAGAAAACCAAAGCCAGCGTAGAACAGTCCTGCGCGATCGCGCGCCCATATGTTCGCCATAATGCTTTGCCCCCTGCTTAACGTCCGGCCTTCTTTGCCTCGTTCCCAACCGCGATCTCCAGCACCGGCAGTTTCTTCCACGCCGCAGCCTTCGCGCGTTTGGCGGGGACGCCGAGCATGCGCAATTGCAGTTCGGCGACGCGCGATCCTGCGTCCGCGCCCACGTTTCCGTTTAGCCGGGCGAACAGCGCCGACATGGTCATCGAGGCGAATGTGTCGATGAGGAAATTGTCGATCTCGACCGTGAACGCGCCCTGCTTCCGCCCGCGCTCCAGATCGGCGCGCAGATGGTTCACCACATCGCCGCGCAGGTCGCGGAAGAACCACACCGCGCGAAAGAGTGCGAGCCCCCAATCGCGCCGCGCGCTCATGAATTCGATAAAGCGCCGCGTTGCGGTGCTGGTGCGTTCGATGGCGTCGCCGATATCGGCCATCGCCGCATCGAGCTGGCGCGTGACATCGGTGGCGATGCGATAGGCGACCGCCGCGGCGATATCGTCCTTGTCCTTGAAGTGCAGATAGAAGGTGCCGTTCACCACATCGGCGGCGCGCGCAATCTCGTTCACCGAAGCCGCTTCGAATCCGTCGCGCGCGAACACGCCCACCGCCGCATCCATCAGCTTGGCGCGCGTGCGCGCGGCCTTGCCCAGATGGCGTGCTTCGCTGGCGAAAGACCCTGTTTCCATGCACCCGAAAATGCCCGACTCGCGCAAAATTGACAATACTCCCATAAATGGGATATATCCCATTTTAGCAAATGGCAGGCCGGGAGATGACGAATGCAGGCAGGGCTGCATCTGGGGTTCGATGCGCAGGAGCGCACCGCCAGCCCCTATGCGCGCTTCTTCAATCCCGTCATGGCGCCATTGCCGGAGCATGTGCGCGAGGCGCTCGCTGTGGGCGCGGTCGCACATGAGATGTTGCCGCCGGTTGCGTATGCGCCCGCCATGCAGGACGCCGCCCCTTGGCCAGTCGAGACAGGATTGACGTTAAGTCCGGACGGCGCCGCGCGGGTTTTCGTGCTCACGAAAATGCCCGGCGTAACGCCCACCATGTGGGATTGGTGGTTTGCATGGCATGGCAGCGAGGCACAGCGCTACAAGCTCTGGCATCCGAACGCGCATGTGCATGTGGGCTGGGCTGATGGGCGCAGCGATCTTCCGCATTATGTGGGGCGCACCTCGAACGTCGTGGAATATATCGGCGCGGCGCGCATGCGCCTCGCCATCCGGTTCATTCCGCCATCCCTCATGGGGTTGGATGAAAAGCGTCTGGCTGCGAACGGCGAAGTCGCCATTTGCGCGCGCGGGTCCATCGCCGGAACGCCGATGGATACGGGCTGGCTCCTGCATCATGTGCGTCCGGTCGAGGGCGGTGCGGAGATGCGCTCACGTTTCTGGATCGCGGGTGACAATGTGCGTCCGCGGGCCATCGGCGGGCGGGCAGGGGCCTTCATTGGCCGTTCCGCCGGATTTCTCAACCGGTTCAATGCCACGCAGGCGTCCGAGCTGCTCGTGCACTGCGCGCAGGAAATGAACCATCTCGCCGCGTTCCTGCCCGCGTTCCACGCCGAATTCAAAGACACGAAATAGAAGGGCCATCGCCATGCTGCAATCGAACGGATTTGGCAAAACGCTGCATCGCGGCGCGCCCGGGTTCGAACAGGCGGTGCTCGGCACCAGCTTCAATGCGAAGGATCCCGGCCGCCGCCCCGATATCGTGGTGCAGGCAAACAACGTGGACGATGTGGTGAACGCCGTGCGCCTTGCGCGGCAGGACAATCTCAAGATCGGCATCTGCTCGGGTGGGCATAGCTGGCCGCAGAACCATATCCGCGAAGGCGGCATGATGATCGACATGTCACGCCTCAACACCATCGAGATCGACGCGAAAGCGCGCATCGCCAAAGTCGGGCCGGGTTGCCTGTGCGGCGATCTGAACAGCGCGCTTGCCCGGCGCAAACTGTTCTTTCCCGTCGCGCATGCTTACACGGTCGGCATCGGCGGCTTCCTCTTGCAGGGTGGCTTTGGCTGGAACAGCCGCGTCATGGGGCTCGGCTGCGAGAATGTTCTCGGATTCGATGCCGTGTTGGCCGATGGCACGCTGGTACACGCGGATGAAAACGAGAATCCCGATCTCTATTGGGCCGCGCGCGGATCGGGCCCCGGCTTCTTCGCGGCCATCGTGCGCTTTCATTTGAAGCTGCATGCGCGGCCCAAATTCACGGGTCTGAAGATGCAGGTGTTCCGCATGGAACATCTGGAAGAGTTGTTCCTGTGGGCCGACCGCATCGGCCCTTCGGTGTCGCCGCAGGTCGAATTCCAGATGGTGCTGAATCGCAAATGCTTTGGCATCGGCGCGCCGGGCATCGAAGTGCTCGCCCCGGTGCTGTCGGATAGCTGGCGGCAGGCGCGCGAGGCCACGGCCTTCATGCAGCGAAGCCCCTTGCGCAAACGCGCCAGCATCAACCTGCCGCTGATGCCGCTGTCGCTGAACTTCATGATGAAGACAGGCGAACGCACGCTCTTCCTGCCCAACACGCATTGGTATTCCGACAATATGTGGATCGATGGCGCGATCGATCCCATTCTGCCGGCGCTCCGCCGCATCGCCGACACGCAGCCGCCCGCGCCAAGCCATGCGCTGTGGCTGAACTGGAATCCGCCAGCGCAGCGCGCCGACATGGCGTTCTCGGTCGAAAGCCGAACCTATCTGGCGCTCTATGGCGGCCTGCGCAAGGAAGCCGACATCGCCCAACACGCGAACTGGGCGACCGACAACATGCGCGCATTGGAAGCCCACAGCAAAGGCATCCAGCTTGCCGACGAAAATCTTGCCAGCCGCCCCGCGCGCTTCTTGTCCGATAAGAACATGAAGCGGCTCGACACCATCCGCGCGCATTACGACCCCGAATCCCGCTTCAATCCCTGGATGGGCCGGATCAACTAGCAGGCCACAGTACCGGCTCATCCGGTGGTAGCTCTCGCGCCGGTTTCTGGTTATGTCTTTGGCCCATGGCAACAGGAGGGCGGGACATGCGCAAATCGGTATTCGGGACCATTATTGCGCTGGCGATTGTGGCCGTGGCGCCGGCGCGCGCGGAAGTCTCTTCCGTCGTCATCGGCATCCAGAATGGCGTCGCCTACATCCCGCTTCAGGTCGTAGCGAGCCAGCACCTGGTGGAGAAACATGCCAAAAAGCTCGGCATCACCCTCACGGCCTCGGTGCGCAATCTGGGGTCGGCGGGCCTCGTGCGGGATGCGCTGATCGCAGGCCAGATCCAGTTCGGTGTCGCCGGTCCGCCCACGCTCGTGACCATGCACGACAAAACGCGCGGCGACATCAAGGCCATTGGCGCCGTCGTCAGCGTGCCAATCTATCTCAACACCACCAACAAGGCGCTCAAGACCGTTTGCGATTTCAAGGAAGGCGACAAGATCGCGCTGCCCACGGTAAAATCCTCCGTCCAGGCCGTCACGTTGCAGATGGCGACAAAGAAATATTGCAATGATCCTTTCAAGGCCGACCGCTTCACCGTCTCCATGCCACATCCCGATGGCTACAACGCGCTGATGAGCGGCATGGTCTCCACCCATATGACATCGCCGCCATTTTCATACGATGAGCTGGAGCAGGGCAAAGGCAAGGTCCATCTGCTGCTCAATTCCTATGACCTGCTCAATGCGCCGGGTACGCTTGTGTATCTGCTCGCCTCGCAGCGCTTCCGCGATGCCAATCCCAAGGTCTATCAGGCCGTGCGCGCCGCTTTCGAAGAAGGCGAAAAATTCGCCCGCGAGCATCCGAAGGAAGCAGCGCAGATTTATGTGAATTTCGAGCATCCGAAGGAATCGCTCGCTGATGTTGTCAAAGAGCTCGGCAATGGCGAGATCATCTACAACTCCACGCCCATCGCTCTCGGCGCCTATGCCGATTTCATGTATCAGATCGGCACCGTCAAGAAGCGCTATACATGGCAGGAGCTTTCCATGCCGGAACTTCGGAGCCGCAAGGGATCGTGACACAGCCGCTTCTTCAGGTTCAGGGTGCGACCATCGTCTATGAGACCGATCTGGCGCGCGTGGTCGCGGTATGGCGCGCTTCCTTCGATGTGCAGCGTGGCGAGCGGCTGATGGTGCTTGGCCGTTCCGGTTGTGGAAAATCCACTTTGTTGAAGGCCATTGGCGGTTATCTGAAACCGAGCGAAGGCGTCATCGCTCTCGAAGGCGTCCCGATCACTGCGCCGGGGCCAGACCGCATGGTGGTGTGGCAGGACACCGACCAGCTTCTGCCATGGAAAACCGTGCGGCAGAACGTGATGTATCCCATGCTTCTGAATGGTGTGCCGCGTGCAGAGGCACATGCGCGCGCGCAGGATTTCATTGCCATGGTCGATCTGGAGCGTGCTGCCGATCACTATCCCCATCAGCTGTCCGGCGGCATGAAGATGCGCGTGGCCGTGGCGCGCGGTCTTGCCATGCGTCCGGCAATTCTTCTGATGGACGAACCGTTTGCGGCGCTCGATGCGCTCACGCGCGGGCGGCTCCAGGATGAGTTGGTGCGCCTTCAGGAAGAGACCGGCGCCACGGTGCTTTTTGTCACGCACGATATCGCCGAAGCAGCCCGGCTTGGAACGCGTGTGATCGTCATGTCGCCGCATCCGGGGCAAATCAAGGCCAATCTCGATGTATCGCGATTTGCATCGCGGGAAGATTTGGCGGCTACGATTTCCGGTATCATCTCCGATGTGGACGAGGTCGCGGCATGAACGATCCCGGTCACTACATCATCGAGGATGTGCCGCCGCCCGATCTGACGGACACGGTCAAACCCATTTCTCCGCTCTTGCGCCTCTGGCACAACGCGGTGTTCCGCCGGATGCTGGTGATCCTCGTTGTCGCGCTCGCATGGGAATTCGGCGCGCGCTATGCGGATTCGCCGCTTCTGTTTCCCACGCTCCTCGACACGCTGGCGGCGCTCAAGGATTCGCTCAATGCGCCCTATGACTCGCTGTGGGGTTACATTGGCGAGTCTCTGAAATCGCTCTCTCTTGGCTTTGTCCTTGGCACGTTGGTCGCAAGTTTTCTCACCATCTTCGCGGTGAACACGCGCATTGGTGAGGATTTCCTTTCCACCATCACCTCGGCATTTGCGCCGCTCCCGGCTGTCGCCATCTTCCCGCTGTCGTTGATGTGGTTCGGCATTTCGCAGGAATCGGTGGTGTTCATCACAACATGGGCAACGATTTTCCCGGTCGCGGTGGCGGTGTTTCAGGGCTTTCGCGGCGTCTCGCAAACCTTGCGTTTCGTCGGCCGCAATTTCGGCCTCAAGGGCTTATCGCTCACCGCGCGCGCGCTCATACCCGCGGCGTTGCCGTCCATCATGACGGGGCTTCGCAGCGGCGTTTCCAATTCCTTCCGCGCGCTGGTGGCGCTCGAAATGGTCATTGGCGCGGCCACGGGTGCAGGCGGGCTTGGTTGGTTCGTGATGTCGCAAAAGCAAAATCTGGAGATACCTGCCGTGTGGGCCGGTATTCTCTGCATCATGGTTATCGGTCTCCTGTTCGAGGGCCTGTTCATTCTTTTTGAGCGCTACACCATCCGCCGCTGGGGCATGCTGCACTGATGAGTGAAACGATCCGCATCGCGATGTGGTCAGGCCCGCGTAACATCTCCACCGCGATGATGCGCAGTTTCGAAAACCGGCCCGATACGGCGGTGAGCGACGAGCCGTTTTATGCCGCCTATCTCGCGGCCACAGGCATCGACCATCCGCTGCGCGCAGAATCGCTGGCCGGTCAGCCGAACGATTGGCGAGACGTCGTGAAGGACATCACCGGCCCCGCGCCCGGTGACGCGCCGATCTGGTATCAGAAGCACATGACACATCACATGCTGGCCGAATTCGGACGCGACTGGGCGCATGGTTTCCGCAATGCGTTTCTCATCCGCGCGCCCGAATTTGTGCTCGCTTCGTATGTGAAGAAACGCGCCGATGTTGCGCTCGCCGATATCGGCTTCGTGCAGCAGCGTGAAATCTTCGAGCGTGAAGCGGACCGGCTTGGTCATGCGCCGCCGGTGATCGAAGGCTCCGATATTCTGGCCAATCCGCGCGGCATGCTCTCTGCGCTGTGTGCGGCATTTGAAATCCCCTTCAGCGAGAAAATGCTGGCATGGCCGGCTGGACGGCGGGCGACCGACGGGGCATGGGCGCCTGCGTGGTACGACGCAGTGGAACGTTCAACCGGCTTCGGCGCGCCACCGCGCGAGGAACTGGCGGCGCTTCCCGCTCACCTGCAGCGGATCGCTGATCAGGCGCGGCCACATTATGAATATCTCGAAAGGTTAAAGCTGGTTGCACCTGCGAATATGTGAGGTGCGCAGCGCGCAAGGCTGTGTTGCGGGAAACTTGCGTGTTCACAATAGCGACAATACCAGCGCGCCGCACACATCCTGGTGAAATGGAACAAAATCTGCGCCGTCAACCCTTGATTTGCGCAACTGCACCCCGATCTTAGGGCATCATTCACAGACACGTTCGAGGGGTTTTCCACATGTACAGTCGCCGCCAGCTCCTGTTGTCGGGTTCCGCCGCATTTGCCGCGGCTGCGCTGCCGTTTGGCAGTGCTGCTTTGGCCAAATCTGCCATGAAACCCGCCGCCAGCGCGCAAACGCCGTCACAGGCGCTGAATGCGCTGTTCGACAAATTCGTGGATGAAGGCCTCGATCTATACCCGGAAGCCGCCACCAGCCTTGGCCTCGACAAGGGTCCGCGCGCTCACCAGCGCGCCGAAGTCAGCGACAGTTCGCTTGCCGGCATTGAAAAGGGCAAACAGCTCAACGAAAGCCAGTTTGCGCGCCTCAAGGCCTTCGATCGCAACTCCGTCTCTGGAACGGATGCAGTCAGCTACGACGTGGTCTATTACAATCTCGAAACGTCGGTCGATGCGGCCAAGCGCTTCAACTATGGCGGCGGTGGAGCAGGGGCGCCCTACATCATCAGCCAGCTCACCGGTTCCTATCAGTCTGCGCCGGATTTCCTCGACAGCCAGCAGCCGATTGAAACGAAGGACGACGCGGAAGCCTATCTCTCGCGCCTCGCGGGATTTGGCCGCGGCCTCGATCAGGAAATCGAAGTCGTGAAGCATGATTCGGCGATGGGCGTGGTCCCGCCAGACTTCATCCTTTCGCGCGCCCTTGTGCAGATGGAAAAGTTGCGCAGCACACCGGTGGAAAAATCGGTGCTCGTGGAATCCGTTGTGCGCCGCGCGAAGGAGAAAAACATCGACGGCGATTGGGACAAGCAGGCCCAGCAGATCGTCAATGAAAAAGTCTATCCGGCCCTGGATCGCCAGATCGCGCTTTTGAAGGAAATGCAGTCGAAGGCCGTGCACCATGCCGGTGTGTGGCGCCTGCCGGATGGCGATGCCTATTACGGCGCCTCGCTCACCAACTGGACGACCTCCACCATGAAGCCGGAAGAGATCCACCAGCTTGGTCTCGACACCGTTGCCGATCTGTCCTCGCAGATCGATGTCATCATGAAGCAGCATGGCATGAATAAGGGCACGGTCGGCGAGCGTCTGCGTGGCATGTATTCCGACAAGAAGTTCCAGTACGCCAACACCGACGAAGCGAAGGAAAAGCTGCTCGCAGATCTCAACAAGCAGGTTCAGGAAGTCACCAGAAAATTGCCGGAATATTTCGGGGCGCTTCCGAAAGCCGGTCTCGAAATCAAGCGCGTGCCGAAATATCTCGAGGCGGGTGCTCCGGGTGGCTACTACAACAATGCCTCGCTCGATGGCTCTCGCCCTGGCGCCTATTACATCAACCTGCGCGATACCGCCGAAGTGCCGTCATGGACATTGCCAACGCTGACATATCACGAAGGCATCCCCGGTCATCACCTGCAGCTCTCGCTGGCGCAGGAAGCAAGTATCCCGCTGATCCGAAAACTGTCGTTCTTCTCCGCCTACATCGAAGGCTGGGCGCTCTATGCGGAACAGCTGGCAGTGGAGATGGGCATGTACGAGAACGATCCATGGGGCCATATCGGCCAGCTGCACGATGCAATGTTCCGTGGCGTGCGTCTTGTGGTCGATACCGGCATGCACGCGAAGCACTGGAGCCGCGAACAGGCGATCAAGTACTTCGTCGATACGCTGGGCGATCAGGATGCATCGGCCACAACGGAGGTGGAGCGCTATTGCGTGTGGCCCGGTCAGGCCTGCTCCTATATGCTCGGCAAGATCACCTGGCTCAAATTGCGCGAGAAAGCGAAAGCAGAGCTCGGCGCGAAGTTCGATATCCGCAAGTTCCACGATGCGGGCTTGCTCGGCGGGGCACTCCCCCTCCAGGTACTGGAAAAAGTCATCGACAATTATATTGCCGAAACGAAGGCGGCCTGACGGGCATTGTTTCGCTGTGCGGAAATCAGGGCGGGGAACGCAACCCCGCCCTGTTTCGTTGGCGCCAGGTGGCCAAATGTTGCGTGCTTTCCGCGCGGGTGAGTTGTTGCGTACACCTGATGCAGAGAAGGGGAGATTCCGTAGGCGCGCGGAACGGCAGACGGTCGGTGGCCTGGATGATCGCTCTAAACGCGACCTTGCAGGTATTCGAATCGCATCGCGCCCATCAGGATGTTGACGTGCGCGCCGTCATCCGACAGCGGTGCGTAGATGGTGCCGAATTTTATGAACGGGTATCCGACTGTGCCCCCGACGCCAGTCGTTAGGACCGGCGACCTTTCCTCGACGGCTTGACGCATAACCTCAAGCGCGACGTCGCGTACCCCGGCGCCAAACCCGGAATAGAAGTCCTTGATTGTGCGCCCTGTGGGGTCGCTGCCGAAATGTTCAGTGATGCGCGTGCCCAATGTGCGGTAGCGGAAATCATCTCCGCCGTTCAGCACATCCAGCATCACGATCCAGCCAAGATGCTTTTTCATGTCTGCTGGCCGGATGTCGGCGCGGGAAGGCATCGCACGTCCACCCCGCCGTGCGTTCCAGTAGTCCCGCACGAATGCGAGTGCCGGATCCTCGATTTGCGCCGGGTTTGTCTGCGTTATGACGTTTTGAACGCTGCTTTCGCCTTGCCCGGTCACTGAAGTCCCGCCTTCCCCTTGGTAAATGTCGCGGGGGGAGCCCTATATACGTCAAGGTTAGGGATTTTTTCTTCGGAAGCCAGCAATCTATCCGTGTATTTTTGCGGGCAGAAAAACGGGAAAAATCAGCCAATAATGCACGTATAAAGTGTATACGTGTGCATATTGAAATATTGACTTCGATGTTTGGAGGCTGTCTGAGGACATATAACCTACAATTCGGGGCAGGAGGTCGCGCAGGACTTTTTTTTCCTATTATCGGAAAGTCGATGAGGTATATAGGAGTGTATATACTCAATAATATTTCCTATTTCTTCAAGTTGCAATTTCTGTTCTTTATCTAGATTGAGAGAGTACTTACCAAATTCACTCGGGCGCGTCGGAGACTGTTGTATTCATGAGTGATGCACCCTATGCGGAATTGCCAGAACAACCCTTTCCAGAAGGGATTGATTGGGACGATTTCCGCGTCTTTCTCGAAGTTGTGCGGGCTGGCAGCTTCAATCGGGCGGCATCACGCCTGAAAATGACCCAGCCCACGGTCAGCCGCCGATTGCAGCGGCTCGAAGAGGCCATCGGCGCGCGGCTGTTCGACAGGGACCGGCGCGGCCCCCGTCTCACCCATGAGGGCCAGCGCGTTTACAGCGAAGCCAACGCTGCCCAAGTTGCACTTGGTCGTGCCGCCAGCCAGGCCTCCCCCGCGTCCAGTCGCGAGCAGGGGGATTGCAAGCTCTTCATGGGCGATGGGCTCGCATCCTATTGGATGACCCATTTCCTGGGCAGCTTTTTTGACCGTTACCCGAATATCGAACTGAAACTTTTTGGCGTGCATGACGCTTCGGGGGAAAAGCGCGATCAATTCGATGTGCAGGTGCATTACTATGAACCGCTCGATTCTGACCCAGTGGCCGTCCGTGTCGGGGCAATGCATTTCGTGCCAATGGCAAGTCGGGAATATCTGCGGGTGCATGGCGTGCCGCGCAGCGTGCAGGATCTTGCGCGGCATCGACTCCTCGACCTTGCCCTATATCTGACGGATTTGGGCTCCTGGGCCAGCTGGTCGCGTGAGGAGATTTCTGCATCCAACACGGTCATGTTCACAAACCTGAGCGCCTGCCTCGCCGAAGCCGTGCGCCATGGTGCAGGCATAGCCCTGCTGCCCACATATGCAATGTCCGTGGCTGATGGTTTGGTGCCTTTGGAGATTGGGGCGCGCTTTCAAACGCCCGTTTACGTCTCCTATCAGCGGGAGGCCGCAAAGCGTTGGCCCGTGCGCGCGACGATCGACTTTCTGCGCAATATCGTTTTTGACCGCCGCAATATGCCTTGGTTTCGCGATTCCTATGTTGCCCCTGCCGATGACTGGAACAGACGCCTGCTCAATCTCGTCGAGCAGGCACAAGCCACATCCAACCCGGAGGAGCAGGAGGCGGCGGGCCGCTAGCTTACGCTCCGGAATACCGCTGCGCCGAGAACCAGAAGAACCACGAAGATCGCCATAAATATAAAGAACAGGAACTTGGCAATGGCGATCGAAGCTCCTGCTATGCCGGTAAAACCCAAGGCGCCCGCCACAAGGCCCAACAATAGGAAAATCAATGCCCATTTCAGCATGCCAAAAGCTCCCTCGGTTGTCCTGCAATGGTAACGCGCAGTGCGCGGGCCAAGTTGCCGGCTGGCTTTCGTAAACCTGCGGTGGGTGGAGCGAAGTCCTTCTGCTATTCGGGCTTGCGGAACTTGTAAACGAACTGGTCGGTTTTGCCCCGGATCGAAGGATCGAACACGCCTTTGCTGTGGTCATCGGCGGGATTGCGTAAAGCATCACTTTCGCCTTCGAACACAAATCCCGCCGCAGTCACTTCCTTCTTGACAATTTCTGGATCAATTCGGTGTTTGGTGTCGGTCTCGGCAAGCCCGGAACCAGGCGTTCCAACGTGATCGAGTACGATGAAAACGCCACCTGGCTTCAGGGCGTTGAAGATCGCTGTATTCATGGCGGAGATATCGAAATCTGCACCCATGTCGTTGTGGAAGTCGTGATAATTCTGGCTGGTCCAGATCACATCGGGCTCTGTGGGCGTTGAAAAGCTGACCAGCGCTTTGTGTACGACGCTGGCGTTGCTCAAGCTTGGCAAATTGGCGCCATCTTTTGGCACTTCGATGTTGAATTTGGCGAATAGCGGATCCATCTCGCTGGGCCAAAACGCATAAACGTGACCCTTCGCGCCCGCGATGTTGGAAAAGATTGTTGTGAAGTAGCCGCGTCCGGGCACCAGATCAACAACGGTATCACCAGGCTTTACACCGGCAAAGGTCGCCATTTCGGCTGGCTTGCGATTGGCGTCGCTTTTTGTTTGGTCAGAGCCGCGATCCACATTGGCGATTGCATCTGTGACATATTTGGGTATGCCAGTCGCGGTTGCCGACGACGTCGCAGCCAGCAGAACGAAGGCTGCGCCAAAGAGTGCAGATTTCATGGTGTACTCCCTCATGTAGGCCGGTGTTCAAACTTACCGAAATCTAACACCACCGTTGTCCTGCGGCTACAGTTGGCGTCCGCTGGGATGGCCGGTGTCACATTTGTGATCAGCGGATGTGACTTTGTGGTCTGCATTCGTCATCATCACGGGCGCCAACTACGGAAACTGCAATGCGCCGCGTGATTGTCCTTGCCGCTCTACTAAATCTCGCTGCGATGTCATCCCTGCGTGCGCAGGATATCGAGCAAGTCATTGTAACCGGTGTGAAGTTGCCGCAACCTGTTGGTCAACAGGCCTTTTCGGTGATAGTTCTGGACAACGACCAGCTGGCGCAAAGCGATCGTCTGGATGATGCGTTAAAAAGCATTCCCGGTGCTTCGCTCTTCCGTCGTAATGGTTCGATCAATGCGAATGCCACAACCCAGGGGATTTCGCTCCGCGCCATTGCGCCGTCGGGCGCCGGACGTGCTTTGGTGTTGCTAGACGGCGTGCCAGTCAATGATCCCTTTGGCGGCTGGGTCGTCTGGACAGCACTCCCATTTGAAGACATTGAAAGCGCCGAGGTCGTGCGCGGTGCTGGGACTGGTCCTTATGGCGCAGGCGCTCTAACAGGCACCATATCGCTCAGCGAAATCTCAAACGCTGATGGAATTGCAATCGCTGATGTTTCAGCCGGTTCGCTGGGCACCTATCGCACGGGCGTGTCGGGCGGCAAAATGTTCGGCGATATCGATCTGGTGGGACATGCGTCCGCGGAACGAAGCGATGGCTGGATACCAGTGCACGAGCCAGCGCGCGGCGCCGCCGACAACCACCTATGGTTTGGTGGCTATTCCGGCTCGTTGCGTGCGCAAACGACGTTGGCAGGCGATGTTTTCGCAGCACTTCGCGTTGGTGGATACAGCGAGGCTCGCGGTGGTGGATTGCAGAATGTGGCATCCGGAGCGGATGGATTGAATGCCAGTGTCGTGTTTGCGCGTGCGGCAACGCAAGATCGCTTGGGCTGGAGGTTGCAATTCTGGTCTGTGAAGTCCGATTTTTCAAATTTGTCGGCTTCCATTTCGGCAGGCCGAGCCTTCGCTACACCGGCAAATGATCAATATGCCACGCCCGCCCTTGGATTGGGCGCAAATCTCGCGCTTCTTGGTGCTTACGGTTTGATCCGCTGGGAAGCGGGGGCGGATGTCCGGCTGAATTCCGGAGAATCTCGCGAGCACTATCTCTATTCCGGCGGTGACTTCCTCAATGCGCGTCGCGCGGGAGGCATGCAGACTGTGACTGGTGTCTATGCCGAAGCGGCATTTGATACGAGTCAGTGGCTGCTCACGCTTGGCCTGCGGGAAGATCGCTGGTCAACAGCGCTAGGTCATCTCGTCCAAAGCGTGCGGGCCACAGGCGCAACGCTCCTGCAGGCGGACTATCAAGGGCGCGACGGTATCGTACCGACCGGCCGTATCGGTGTTCGGCGGAATTTTGACGATGGCGGTTATCTGCGCGTATCCGGGTATGCTGGATTTCGTCCCCCCAGTCTCAACGAACTGTATCGTCCGTTTCGTGTCGGAAACGATCAAACCAATGCCAACGCGATGCTCACACCGGAAGAACTCGTCGGGGCGGAAGTGGGCTGGGGCGGCCGTAACGAAAGTCTTTCCTGGAACATCACGGGTTTTTGGAACAGACTGAATGATGCCATCGCGAATGTTACAATCGGCACAATTGGGGCAGGCATTTTGCGCCAGCGCCAGAATGCTGGCGATGTAAATTCTGTCGGTCTTGAAGGCGATATTTTCGCGCGACTTTCTGATGCGTTCGCATTGCATGGCGCATTTTCGGTCACTGACGCGCGTTTTGTGGATAGCCTAGGCCTCGATGGCAAGCGGCCTGCGCAAGCGCCCCGCGTTACCATTACCGGTGGTGCGAATTGGCAAATTGCCGAGGATCTGACGTTGGATGCCGATGTTCGCTGGGAAAGTTTGCGTTACGAGGATGATCTGAATTCGCAGGTCCTCAAGGCAGCTTTAACAATCGATGGGCGTGCGACGTGGACCTTTGCGCAGAACTGGAATGCTTATGTATCCGTCGAGAATGTGAACGAAGCCGATGTGGCCACGGCTGTAGCGGCCAACGGCGTTTTCTCGTATGCCGCGCCACGCACGGTCACGGTTGGATTTGTATACCGGCAGGAGTAGGTCAGGGCCTGGTCAACAGAAATTGACCGACATCGATTGAACCTGCGCGGAAGCTTCCTTCGCAGGAAGCCAGATAATACTGCCACATGCGCTTGAACCGTTCGTCGAATCCCAAAGGAGCGATTGACTGCCAGCGTGCGTCGAAGCGCTCGCGCCAGCGTCGCAAGGTTTCCGCATAGGAGAGGCGGAAGGTCCGAACGGTCTCGATTCCAAGACCTTGCGATGTCGCCTCGCGCTTGAGCGCGCTCGGAGATGGCAGCATGCCACCTGGAAATATGTAAAGCTGAATGAAGTCGGCCTCTTTGCGATAATTCTCGAATCGCGAATCCGCGATAGTTATGATTTGTAGCCCGGCGCGACCGCCTGACTTCAATCGTTCGCGCACGACGTTGAAGTATTCCGGCCAATGTTCCTCGCCCACCGCTTCGAACATCTCGATGGATGCGATGGCATCGTATTGGCCTTGCACATCCCGGTAATCCTCGAATCGAATGTCGATCAGATGCGAAAGCTGCCGCTTTGCCACTTCGGCGCGTGCATGCGCCAATTGTTCGCGCGAAAGCGTTATTCCAGTTACCTTGCAACCATAGTTTTCGGCTGCGAAAATCGCAAACCCGCCCCAACCGCAACCGATTTCGAGAACATGCTGGTCTTCCGTCAATTCCAGCATCTCTGCTAGCTTCCGCCATTTGGCGCGTTGTGCCTCTTCAAGGCTCTGTTCCGGGCTTTCAAAAAGCGCCGAGGAATAGGTCATCGTCTGATCGAGCCATTGCTCGTAAAATGCATTGCCCAAATCGTAGTGTGCGGCAATGTTGCGCTTGCTACCGCTTCGGGTGTTGTCGCGCATTTTGTGCCGCAACATGTTGGCAAGGCGAAAAATGGCCAACCCTTCCAGGCTCCCCATCAACCTGTCCATATTGCGTGCGCCAAATTCAAACACGGAAGCCAGATCCGGGCTTGTCCAGTCGCCATCCAGATAGGCTTCCGCCAATCCGATTTCACCGCCAAACAGGGTGCGCCGAAACATCCGCCCGCGCGTAATGTCCAAAATGGCTCTCGCGCCCTCGCAGGCTGCGGTGATGCGCTTTTCCGCTCCACCTTTGAAGCGGACAATGAGTTCGCCTTCGGCAATGTCCTGAGCGGATTTCAGAAGCGTTCTTCCTAGCAGCGGCAGGTCCATCCTGCCTGGCGTGGCGGGCAACTGCGCATGGTCGGTCATGGCTCCTCCTGCCGGTTCAAGGGGGCGCTGGAGTTCGGGTTCCATCATGCGCATGTCGGGGCACGCGCTTCAACATTAACCGGACGGCCTCGAGGTGAATGGCGGCAACGACTTTCAGGGTCATCAGGGGGTAACGCACGAAGGCACTCAACAGCGCCAGAGAATTCAAGGGTTTGCGCGATCCCTCGAACAGGGCAATTAGGACTGGTTTGTCATATTCTCGTTCCGTGATGGACACTGTAACACTCTGTCCTGGCGGCCGGACGCGAAAATCGTATCGGCAGTTCATGGACAGAAAGGGTGAAACGTAGAATGCCTTGTTGGCGTAATGTTGCACAAAGCCGTCATCGCGTGTTGCCGGAAGGACATAACTGTGTCGCTCGCCATATGTGTTGTGCACTTCATAGATAATAGCGGCGAGCGCACCGTTCGTATGGTGACAGAACCATACGCTCAACGGATTGAAAACGAATCCAAGAATGCGCGGATAACAGAGCACGCGCAGCGCACCTTCGGCGGAAATGCCATGTGCGTGAAGCAACCGCTTTGCCCACGAACGAATATCGTCATTGTCGCCGTGATCGCTGTCATGAAAGCTGAATAGGGCTGGACGGTTGTGTCCAAATAGCCATGAGTTTCCAAGTGCTGGCAGTTCGTCCAGATCGATCAGAAGGGAAAAAACCCGATAGCGGAATTGATGGCGCGCAGGCACCAGCCGCCTGTGCATCACCATGCCCTCATAGAGTGCGCTGACCGTTTTGTTGTCCAAGGTGCAATCTCCCGCACGGACTACGAATTCCCGGTCGGGCTGGATCATCTGGGCATCTGAAGCGAAGGGCAGTGATCCGGTTGGCGTGAGCGGGCGTATTCCGGGTTATGATGGCGCATGCCCCAGTCGTGGAGCCCCAATGGCCTATTCTCCCCTCCCGGCCCTTGCCGTGCGAACGGGGTGTGCGCCGTCTATTTTTCCGGCTTAAGATTGCGGATGCCGGCGTGAGCGAAGGCACGGACCTCAATTCTCTGCTGGTATTGGTCGGCGCCGCACAGGATCGCGCTGCCTTTGCGGCGCTGTTCGGCCATTTCGCCCCCCGCATCAAGGCTTATCTGATGCGATTGGGCGCTGGTTCGGCGCAGGCCGAGGATTTGGCGCAGGAAGCCATGCTCACCGTCTGGCGCAAGGCGGCACTATATGACCCTGCCAAGGCCAGCGCGGCGACATGGATTTTCACGGTGGCCCGGAATCTGCGCATTGATGCCATCCGGCGCGAACGCCGGCCGGCGTTCGATCCGAACGATGCGGCATTTGTCCCTGATGCCGACCCGCCGCCTGATAGTGGCCTAGAAAGGGCGGAGGACGGCGAAACGCTTCGGGCCGCCATGGAGGTATTGCCTCCTGAACAGGCAGAGATTGTGAGAATGTCCTTCTATTCCGACAAGCCCCACAGCGAGATTGCACGCGAGCTCGGTCTTCCGTTGGGGACAGTGAAATCCCGGCTGCGCCTTGCGATGGGGCGTCTTAGGCAGGCCATGGGAGGGCGTGAATGAAAATTTCGCATCACCCGTCCGAAGAATTGCTGGTTTCCTATGCGTCCGGCTCGATGACGGAACCCGTCGCGCTGGTCATTGCCACGCATCTGGCGATGTGTCCCGCCTGCAGGCGAATTGTCGCCGATGCGGAGGCCACAGGCGGGGCTTTGCTTGAAGAATTGCAGCCGCAAATATTGCGGCCAGACGCCTTGAATAGTGCTCTGGAACGCCTAAATAACACCCACGGGGCGCCTGCGCAGAAATCGCGTTCAAATTTCGGCGCCCCGGAACCATTGAATTCCTATCTGTCGCGTCCCTTGGACGAGACCAAATGGATTCATGTGACGCCATGGCTTGCCATCAAGCCGCTCACCACACGTGGCGGCACACGCGCGCAGTTGATCCGTAGCGCGCCTGGATCTGGTGTTTCGCTGCATACGCATCGCGGCGAAGAATTGACGTTGGTGCTACAGGGCGGGTTTTCGGATGAGTACGGCCACTATGGCCCGGGCGATCTACAAACCGCTACACCGGAAACACAGCATACGCCGATTGCAGATATGGATAGTTACTGCATCAATCTGGCGGTAACGGATGCGCCGCTGGTGTTCAAGAATTGGTCCGTTGGCGTGATCGCAAAGCTGTTCGGTTTCTGAGTCTGGCTCTATGATGCCCGCCAAATGTTATGCGGAGGGCGACATGGAAAATGTAAAGTTCGGGAATACAGGCCTTTCCGTCTCGCGTATCTGTCTTGGTGCCATGACCTATGGTTCACCCAAGTGGCGCGATTGGGTTCTCGATGAAGAAGCTAGTCGCCCGTTCATTAAGCGCGCACTGGAAGCAGGCATAAATTTCTTCGATACCGCCGACATGTATTCGCTCGGTGCGAGCGAGGAAGTATTGGGCCGTGCCCTTGGGGAATATGCATCGAGCCGCGAACAGATCGTAGTTGCCACCAAAGTATTCAACCCCATGGGTTCCTCGCCGAACGAGGCGGGTTTGTCGCGCAAACATATCATGCACGCGATCGACAACAGCCTGAAGCGGCTCGGCATGGACTATGTCGATGTTTATCAGATTCACCGCTTCGATCCCACGACGCCAATCGAGGAAACCATCGAGGCGTTGCATGATGTGGTGAAAGCGGGCAAGGCGCGCTACGTCGGCGCATCATCCATGTATGCTTGGCAGTTCGCGAAATACCTGCATGTGGCCCGAAGCATGGGCAAGATACGCTTCGTCTCGATGCAAAATCATTACAACCTCGTTTATCGCGAAGAGGAACGTGAGATGATGCCGTTCTGCCGCGATGAAGGCATCGCCGTCATTCCCTGGAGCCCGCTCGCGCGAGGATTTCTGGCCGGCAACCGCCGTCGGCAGGACAAGGGTGACACAACGCGCGCGCAGTCCGACGATTTCGCGCACATGATGTATTATCAGGAGAGCGACTTCGCGGTTGTCGACAAGGTATCGGAAATTGCGGCCCGCCGCGGTGTTTCCAATGCGCAAGTGGCCCTGGCGTGGCTGCTTCATCAGCCGGGCGTAACTGCGCCAATCGTCGGCGCATCAAAGCCACATCATCTGGAAGACGCAATTTCCGCCGCTGCGCTCAAACTCGACGAAGGCGATTTAAGGGAATTGGCTAGGCCATATACGCCACACCGCGTCCTGGGGCACCGGTAGGCCCGCAGGAAAACGTCACCTATTGTTGCGGCGCAGATTCCTCGGGTTCAGGATTTGGCGTTTCCGGCACCGGCTTTGGCGTCGGCACGATATACGGCGGCGCTGCGATCGGCGTGACGCCCGCAGCTGGTATTGGCTGCGTTGCCTCTTCGGTATCTTCCTGCCAGCCGCCTCCAAGTGCGCGGTATAGGCCGATTTCGGATTGAATGCGTGCGAGCTTTATCTGCACCAGCTTGTCTTGCGCGCTGAACAGCGTCTGCTGCGATTGCAGGACGGAAAGCAGATCCGCAACGCCCTCGCGGTATTGGATTTCGGAGATGCGGAACGCCTCGGCGGCGTTATCAGCTTGGATCTGCGTATAGCGCTCCTGTTCGGCCAGCGAATAGACCTGACCGAGAGCGCTCTCCACATCCGTGAAGGCGTTCAGCACAGCTTTGCGGTAGTTGGCGATAAGTTCCTGTCTCTGCGCTTGCGCCAACTTGCTTTGTGCGATGAGGCGCCCGCCTTCAAAGATCGATTGAAACAGGCTCGCGCCGAGTGAGTAGGTGATATTCGAGGTCTTGAACAACGTCGATAGAGCTGTGCTTGCGGCCCCGCCCCCCGCAGTCAAGCTGATGGACGGGAAAAATGCTGCCCGTGCAGCGTCCACATTGGCATGGGCGGCGGCAAGCGCGGCTTCGGCCTGTGCCACGTCTGGGCGACGGCGAAGGAGTTCCGAAGGCAGGCCAGGCGCGACCGCTGGCGCTGAGATGTTTGCGAGATCGGAGCCCTTCACGTCGAAGCCTTCCGGGATGCGCCCCAGAAGGACGGCGAGGGCATAACGTGCTTCGCGTTCCTGCTCTTCCAATGCAGGGACTTGCGATTCCTGCCCAGCCAATTGCGCGCGCTGCTGCGCGTAGTCGAGCCTTGATGCTACGCCGTTCTTGACCTTCGCATCAGTGATGTCGAGCACGCGTCTTGCCGCTGCAATATTTTTCTGAGCAATGGCAACGCGCTGGCGAAGCGCGAGAACATCCAGATAGGCATTGCCAGTGTTCGCGGTAACAGTTAGCGCCACGGCCTGCTGCGAGAAGCGCGAGGCTTTTAATGACTCTTCGGCTCCGCGAACATCTGCGCGCACCCGCCCGAAGATATCGAGTTCATAGCTGGCGCCCAACGAAGCGCTGAACCTGTTGATGCTGGCACCGGTCTTGCCGCCTGTGCGATCCACACCGCCCGTAAAGTCCACGGAGGGGAAGAGGGCCGAATCAGCTATGCCGGATTGAGCTTCAGCCTGGAGAACGCGCGCTGCTGCGGCCGCGATGTCGAGATTGCTCTCCCGAGCGGCCGCAATCATCTGGGTCATTTCGTCGTTGCCGAATCCCTTCCACCACTCGGCCTTTGGCCAGATGTCTGCATCTTTCGCCGCGGGGGCGGTGAAGGTTGTCGGAATCTGCTGCGGGGTCAGGGCCTTCGGCGGCGCGGTGACGCACCCGGCCGCAAACAACGACAACACCGCAATCGACGAGGTGCGGAGCAACAGTTTCATTTGTGATGATTTCATTGGAATTTACTCGCTCGCGAGCGCGACGACAGGATTGAGTCTTGCAGCTTTCATAGCGGGTGCAAAGCCGAAAACAAGCCCCGTTGCCGCCGCACAGGTAAATGCCAACAGCATCGGCCAGGGCGTGAAGGCGATGTCCGTGCCAAATGCCGATATCAGATAGGCAGCGCCGACCCCCGCCGCAACCCCCACGATCCCGCCGAGCGCCGAAACAAACACCGCTTCGGTCAGGAATTGCTGAAGTATGTCTCGGGTCCGAGCGCCGGTCGCCATGCGGATGCCGATTTCGCGCGTACGTTCAGTAACGGAGACCAGCATAATGTTCATGACGCCTATGCCGCCCACGAGCAGCGAAATAGCAGCAACCGAAGCCAGAAGCAGAGTGAGTGTATTTTGGGTCGCGGTCACGGTTTCCAGGATTTCGGCCATATTCCGGATGTCGAAATCCTCGTTTCCGCCATGCCGCTGCGTGAGCAGCTTTGAAACGCTGTCCTGAACAGCGTCCATCGCCGAGATATCCGTTACCGCGATCGTGATCGAGCGCACGAAGCGCTGCCCAAATATACGCAACATGCCAGTCGAGAGAGGCACAAAAACGATGTCGTCTGCATCATCGCCGCGAGCTGTTGCGCCTTTGGTGCTCATCACGCCGATTACCTGAAATGGTACATTCTTGATGAGGATGTATTGGCCTATTGGATCACCACCTTCTGGCATCAGCGACTTGACGACGGTTTGTCCCAACACGGCGACCGGCGCGTAGGAGGCGTTGTCCTGATCGCTGATGAAGACGCCAGATTCCACTGGCCAACTGCGAACGTCGGCGAACGAAGGTGTGGTGGCGTCGATGCTGGTTTGGTAGTCCTCACCGCCAAGCCGCACCGTGGCATTGCCTGTAATTTCGGGAACCGCACTCGAAATGCCTGGAAGCTTAGCAATAGCCTCTGCATCTTCCGGAATGAGCGTTGCGATAGAACCGTTATAGCCGCGTGAATTTCGGAACGATGGCCTGACAGAAAGGAGATTTGTTCCCATCGAACCGATTTGTGTGATGACGGCCTGCTTGGCACCTTCGCCAATGGCCATCATTGTGACCACGGAACCGACACCGATCATGATGCCCAGCAACGTTAGCAACGTACGAAATATGTTTGCGCGAAGCGCGCGCGCCGCCATGCGCATCGCTTCATCCATGCCGGTGAATGAAAACAAGCTTGAGGACCCGTCTTCAGCTGCTGGAAGCGGATCATTAAGCAGCGTGGCGCGCGAGATATCTGCGCCACTGTCAGCAATAATCTCGCCATCCCGTATCTCGATCGTGCGGTTGGCGGTTTCCGCGACTGTCCTGTCATGTGTGATCAGAATGATGGTGTGACCTTCATCCGCCAGTTTGCGCAGAAGCGCCATCACGTCCTTGCCGCTTTGGCTGTCGAGTGCACCCGTTGGTTCGTCCGCCAGAATGATACGCCCGCCATTCATCAAGGCGCGCGCGATCGAAACACGCTGTTGCTGACCACCCGAAAGTTGGTTCGGCCGGTGATCCATGCGATCGCCGAGACCTAGTGAGACCAACAATTGTTCTGCGCGAGCATGTCTGTCTGCTGCATTCAATCCCGCATAAATTGCTGGTATTTCGACATTTTCGGTTGCTGTTGCTGTGCTGATGAGATTGTAACTTTGAAATACGAACCCGAAGGCTTCGCGTCGGAGCCACGCCAGTTCGTCGCGTTCCATCTCCGCTACGTTGTGTCCCGCGAAGAAGTAGGTCCCTTCGCTTGGCGCATCAAGGCAGCCGACCACGTTCATCAGCGTCGTTTTTCCCGAACCGGATTGGCCGATGATTGCGACAAATTCGCCGCCATAGATATCAAGATCGACGCCCCGAAGTGCGTGTACAGCCACATCGCCGCCGGCTGTGACAAATGTTTTGTGAACCCCGCGAAGCGAGATCAATGGCTCAATTGTCGCTGCTTCGTTGAAGGAGTCAGAGGCGCGGTTCATATGCGCGGACCGCCAAAGTTGCGATTCCGGCGATTGGAATTGCGATCCGGGCTTGCGGTTGCCGTGACCTTTCGTCCGGTGACAACCTTTTCGCCTTCATCAAGGCCGGCCAGAACCTGCGCAGATACGCGGTTTTTGACGCCAACAACGATCATTCGCCGCTCGAGTGTGCCGTCATCCTTCACCACTTCTACGAATGCGCGTTTTGCGCCGGGTGTGTGGAGCGCCGAGCGAATGGCCGGGTCCACCAGTCTTGCGGTACCTTGATGCTGCTGCCCCGACTGTACCGCAGTAGGACCATCATTGCTCCGACGGACGCTTGGATTCCGTGTGCGTGTTTTGAGTGCGGAGACGGGCACGACTATCACGTTTTTTGCTGAAGCGGTCACGAAGAAGACCTGTGCGGTCATCTGCGTCATGAGGATATTGTCTGGGTTCTGCACGTCGAATGTCGCGGTATAAAGAACGACATTGTTCACTACATCCGGCGTTGGCTGAACTTGCGAGAGCTTTCCGGTGTATCGCTTGCCGGGCTGTCCAAGTGTGGTGAAGTAGGCTGGCATTCCGATTCGGAGACTGGGCACGTCTGCTTCAGATACCTGCGTCCACACCGTCATCACAGATAAGTCCGCCACGCGCAGAATCACTGGCGCGGTCTGATTGGCGTTGATTGTCATGCCCTGTTTTGTCGTTATCGACACAATTGTGCCGTCCATGGGCGAGTAGATTTTGGTGTACCCCAGTTTGACTTCGTCGCCCGCCAGCGACGCCTTGGAAGCCTCGATTTGTGCGCGGATAGCTGCGACCTGCGCGATGCTGGACTTCATGGATTGTTGTGCGGCGTCATAGGTGCTTCGGCTGGTTGCGTTGGCGGCCATGAGGCGCTTTTGCCTGTCGAATTCAGCCTTTGCGAGCGCGGTCTGCGCTGAGCGATCGCTCAATTGGGCCATAAGGTTGGCGAGATTGGCTTTGTCCGTTTCCACAGTAGCGGTCAGGACTTGGGGATCGATTTCGGCGATAAGCTCGCCCTGTTTCACTTCATCGCCAAGATCGACATAAAGCTTCTTGAGCTGGCCTGAGACTTGGGCGCCAACGTCCACGTAATCCCTCGGCTGCAGATTGCCGACGGCGGTAACCGAGTCCTCAATGTCGCCTCTCGCTACGGTGGCAGTCAGATATTCGCCGTTTTCTGCGGCCTCCATTGTGATCAGAAAATAGCCACCTGCACAGATTGCCAAGGCCAGCAGACCTGCTGCTACAGGCCGGCGCCGGACGAGTTCCAGGGTCATGCGGACGGCGCGCTGAAGCCGGGTCTCTGTCGGCAGCCCGCTAGGGAAGCCTTCTGGGGAACTATGGGGTCGAGTTTCAGCCGTTACGGACATATCCGCCTCAATTCGCGCTGCAGGTCGTATCCAATCCTAGTGTGGTAACGGATACATGGCCGCAAAAGGGCTGGGATGCTTGTAAGTTGTAACAAACTGTCGTCACCGGACGAAATGGGTGTGCTGGCGAAGATAATCAAAGAAAAAGGCGCGGCACAGATGTGCCGCGCCGGTCGACCACCGAGATTTGGGGGCAGAGTTCGGGAACGTTCCTGGTAGTCTAGGGCTTCTTGCGAACGACCTTGAACCGCGTGAGTTGCGATTCCGCGAGCTGAAAATCGGGCTCGAGTTCCAGGGCCTGCTTATAGTCGTAATAGGCTTCCTTCACATTGCCCATCGCTTCGTTTGCCATGGCACGATCATAATAGGCGATATGTGGTTGTTTCGCGTTCAGCGCCAACCCCTTGTTGATATCGACAATCGCCTCTTCATATCGATGCATCAGGATGAGGGTGGTGCCACGGTCCACATAACCTTCAGCCAAGTCCGGGCTGATCTGAAGACCCTTGTTGTAGTCGGAAAGGGCGCCACTGGTGTTGCCGTCGCGCGAGCGCAAGATTCCGCGATTTACATATGTTGCGGCGCGGTCGTTACTGCTCATGGCGTCTTCGTTCAAAGCGCGTGTACACACGTCAACGCCCGCGGCGGCATCAGTCGAAAATTCCGCCGCCTCGTAGCAGTTCTGCGATAGACCCGGTCCAATGACGGTGACGGCCGCGCCGGCCGAAGATGCAGTGAACAGGGTCAACGCGCACGTAGCCATCGCACAATAGTTCAATCGGAAATTCATGTTGCCCTCCGGTCCGTGAAAGTGAACGCATGTTCGCACCGTCCGTAGACGCCGTCCACGCGTGCGCGATGACATGATTGCGAGGCCGGGTCTTGGTCAGATCGCGCCAAAACGCTTATTGCTGGCCAAAATCCGCGCTTTTTGGCATGTCAGGCACTTGGACTAGCGCACTCAAATCGCCGTGAGGACCCCCCATGAGCTGGCCACAGATTGCTCCATTGCTCCTTCTTTCCGTTTCCAACGTGTTCATGACTTTCGCCTGGTATGGCCAGTTTCGCTTTCCGGGACAGCCAATCTGGGTGCTTGTGCTGGCGGGCTGGTCTATTGCCTTTTTCGAATATTGCTTCGCTGTACCCGCCAATCACTATGGACACCAGGTTTATTCCGCGGCGCAACTCAAGACGATGCAGGAGGTCATTACATTGCTCGTCTTCGGATTGTTCTCGATCTTCTTTCTGGGCGAAGCCATCAAATGGAATCATATCGTGGCCTTTGGATTTCTCGTGATGGCGGCCTATTTCGGAGCCGCAAAATTCTGACTTTATCGGCTATTGCGGCTCAAAGGGGTTGTCGCTGTACGACTTCACTGCGCGCAGGGGGACGCGAATGCTGGGATGGGTGCCGAGATAAACAACCATCACCATCTTCTCAGTCTTTGAATTCCATTCGAGTTGAGGCGCGACACCACCGGGCTTGCGGAAGACCTCGCCATCAAAATCCATCTTTCGCGGTGCGATGCTATCCCAGCCATTGGCAAGGCCCTCAGCGAGTCTGCTGCGGACCGCCGCGCGCTGGTTCTCGTTTTCGGCTACCACCCCGACTGCGTCAGGGGCACTCACTCTGACGGTTCCGTCCGAAGCCGTTTCGAGGCGAGCGGCCACAAAGACGTCGCTGGCCTCATAGGCACCCTCCCACCGGCCGACAGGGACTTTTTCCTCTGAGCAGGCCACCAGGCAGGTCAAGCACGTCAGTCCCGCAAGGATCGCAAAGGTTCGGCGCATCGGGATCGCTCCAGAATCGACCTTTCGAAATGCATTTTAGTCGCATCCTGCAAAGAAATCCTTATCTGGTTCTTGCAGGCGCCGCGCGCCGTTGATAGGTGACGTTGCAACGCTGACAGGCGCAACTTCCGTGAACACCAAACCGCTCCCTCCGGGTTTCCTGGCCGCATCGCTGGACCGGATCCAGCCCTCTCCCACCATCGCCGTAACCCAGAAGGCCCGTGATCTGGTGGCCGCAGGCCGGGATGTGATCGGTCTTGGCGCCGGTGAGCCGGACTTCGATACCCCTGAGAACATCAAGGAAGCCGCCATAGCCGCAATCAGGCGGGGCGAGACGAAGTACACAGCGGTTGAAGGTATCCCCGAACTTCGCGCCGCGATCGCCCGCAAGTTCAAACGCGAGAACAATCTGGACTACACGCCTGCTCAGACTTTTGTGGCACCGGGGGGCAAGAGCGTGCTCTACAATGCTCTGCTGGCAACACTCAATCCCGGTGATGAGGTGATTGTCCCTGCGCCTTATTGGGTGAGCTATCCCGATATCGTACGTTTGGCAGGAGCTACGCCTGTTGAAGTGTTGACGACGTTGGAGAACGGATTTCGTCTCACGCCGGAGGTGCTTGAAGCCGCGATCACCCCGAAGACCAAGTGGCTCATCTTCAACCAGCCTTCCAACCCTTCGGGCGCCTGTTATACGCGCGACCAGATCAGGGCGCTGACAGATGTGCTCCTGAAGCATCCTCATGTCTGGGTGCTGACAGACGACATGTACGAACACCTCGTTTACGGGGGCTTCAAATTTCATACAGTGGCCGAAGTTGAACCAAATCTCTTTGAGCGCACGTTGACAATGAACGGCGTCTCCAAGGCCTACGCGATGACTGGTTGGCGTCTCGGCTATTGCGGCGCCCCGGAACCGTTGATCAAGGCGATGGCGAAGCTGCAGTCCCAGCAAGCGACCAATGCCTCATCCATTACTCAGTGGGCGGCAGTGGAGGCCCTCGACGGCCCCCAGGATTTCATCCCCGGCTTTCAGAAGATATTCGAAGAACGGCGCGATCTGGTTGTGAGCATGCTCAATCAGGCCGATGGCATTGAATGCCCCCGCCCTGAAGGCGCGTTTTATGTGTATCCGTCGGTGCGCAAGCTTTTGGGCCGTCGTACACCCAGCGGTAAGACCATCGAGACGGACGAGGATTTCGTCACAGCTCTGCTGGAACAGGAAGGCGTCGCCGTGGTGCACGGCGCAGCATTCGGGCTGTCACCCTTCTTTCGTGCGTCCTATGCGACCTCGACCAAGAAACTGGAAGACGCTTGTAACCGCATTCAGCGATTTTGCGGCAGTCTGACTTGAAACTCGGGTTATGGGATCGACATCCAGTGCGTATATCCCCACCTCGGGAGCCGAGACGTTATACGTAATTTTACTAATACGCTCCGTTGGTAACGCTGTATTGACACTAGGTCGCAAGAATGGCGACCCATGCTTCAAGTGCTCGGCTGTATCACCCAGGAACATGACCTAAGGCTGGTGGCGCTTGCCGCCGTGCTTTGCGCGTTCGCATGCTGGACTGCAATAAGCCTTGCCTCACGGGCGCGTGTAAGTGCTGGCGCGCAGCGAACGCTCTGGACATTGGCGGCGGGCGGAGCTTTCGGTGCTGGCGTTTGGGCCACGCACTTCGTTGCAATATTGGCCTTTGCCCTGCCGTATCCGATCGGATACGGACTTTTTCGTACGGCGCTATCAATTGCCGTCGCAATATTTGTTTCGACGGGAGGCTTCGCCGCAATCCTCTCTGGCCGAGCGGCTACAGGCGGTGCCGTACTCGGTCTGGCAGTCGCTGGTATGCATTTCGTTGGTATGTCTGCGCTCGAAGGCCCCTTCGTACTGCGATGGGATTGGCCGTTTGTTTTTGCGGCAATCGGATTGGGCGTCGGCCTATCAATGGCTGCGGCCGTCGCTGGCACACGGATTGCGAATTCACGCGGACGGCAGTTTGCTGCTCTTTTGTTGGTAATCGCCATTTGCGCATTACACTTCACCGCCATGACCGGCGAAGCCATGGTGTTCAATCCCACTATACCGTACTCGGTCGTGGTTCTGGACCCCAAGACTCTGGCTATCGCAGTCGCAGCTGTCACGTGTTTGATTGTGGGGATGGGTCTCGCAGGTGCGCTTCTCGATCACTACATTGCTCTGCGCAGGTCGAGCGAGGCAGAGCGGCTTCGTGCGCACATTGTTGAACTGGAAGAAACCAAAAAAACCCTGGAAGAGACATCTCTGGAATTGCGCATTGCTCTGGCAAAGGCAGACGCGGCGAATGCTGCGAAATCTTCATTCCTTGCTGCCATGAGTCATGAATTGCGTACACCGCTTAACGCCATTATCGGCTTTTCGGAATTAATGGCGGCACAGATGGGCGATGGAGGAAACACCTCGCGTCACCTGAGTTATGCCAAGGACATACATCGTAGCGGTCTGCATCTGCTGTCGCTCATCAATGATGTCCTTGACCTTTCCCGTCTTGATGCCGGTGCAACGGAACTCGCAGATGAGCTGACTTCAATTGAAGGCATTCTCAAGAACGCCGTGACCATGACAGCGGGGCAAGCCCAAGCAAACTCCCTGACGCTTGCTTTGAGTATCGAGGACAAACTATCTGAAATTCGCGTGGACCGCAGGCGCATGTTGCAGGTTGTGCTCAATCTAATTTCGAATGCGATCAAGTTTACCCCAGCAAAGGGAAAGGTTACAGTTGTCGCGCGCCGGGCTAGTGATGGCATTGCGATCAGCGTGACGGATACGGGAATCGGCATCGCGGCCGCGGATATTCCGCGTGCATTGGAACGATTTGGCCAAGTGGATAGCCGACTCTCCCGCAAATATGAGGGTTCCGGCCTTGGCCTTCCGCTCGCCAAACAGCTGGTCGAATTGCATGGCGGCACGCTTATTCTGGATTCCGAGCCGGGAAAGGGGACCGTAGTAACCGTAACCATTCCCGGATCCCGTATCGTTGAAAGTCAAATCGCTGCGGCGTAAATGTCCTCCGAAATCCCGTTAAAGACCTTGCTACAGGCGTCATTCGGCGCGAGCATATTCTTCTAGCGGGGCGCGTGACGCGGCCCAAAACTGGGAAAACAGCGCCCGCCGCGCCTCGTCCCCAAGTATCCGGGGTAACGGAGGCGTTTATGCCAAAATCCAATGGAGGAAGTGGGCCACGCGCAGTGGCCTTGGTGGGGCCGTATGGCAGCGGCAAGACCATGTTGCTGGAAAGCATTCTGGCTATCACTGGAGCTGTTCAACGCAAAGGTTCGATCGCGACGCGCAATACCGTAGGCGACAGTTCGCCGGAAGCGCGTGGGCGGCAGATGAGTGTCGAAGTCAATTGCGCATCTTGCACCTATCTTGGAGATCATTTCACCTTTCTTGATTGCCCCGGCTCAATCGAATTCCTGCAGGAAACGCTCAATGTACTGGGAGGTGTCGACGCGGCTGTTGTCGTGTGCGAACCCGATGCTGCGAAGATTCAGATGCTTCAACCCTATCTGAAGCGACTCGACGATCTGCAAATTCCGCATTTCCTGTTTTTGAACAAAATCGACAAGGCTGATGGTGCATTGCGCGAGCTTTTGGCAAGCCTGCAGGGAGCGAGCGACAGGCCATTGCTGCTGCGCCAGATTCCCATTTGGGAAGACGGCGAAGTCAAAGGGTTTGTAGACCTCGCGCTTGAGCGGGCCTATGTGTATCGCGCGCATGCGCCATCCGAAGTGATCGAATTGAAGGGCGATATCAAAGAGCGCGAGAAGGAAGCGCGATTCCAGATGCTGGAACGCTTGGCCGATTACGACGAGCATCTAATGGAAGAATTGCTCTTGGATGTCGAGCCGCCGCAAGATGAAGTGTGCGGTGACCTGGCGAACGACCTTGCTGAAGGCTTGTTGGTGCCAGTGCTTATCGGGTCAGCAGAGGGCGACAACGGCATTCGCCGTATGCTCAAGGCTTTACGCCATGAAGTGCCCGAAGTGGGCGTGACTGCCGCCCGTCTGGGTATTGTTGCTGGCAATGATGCTATCGTGAGCGTACTCAAGACATTTCACTCTTCGCATGGGGGGAAGATCAGCGTGGTTCGCGTGCTGGCAGGAACGTTGAAGGATGGTTCAGTCCTGCACACTGCAGACGGTCGCGAGGCGCGCATTGGTGGCATTTCGATACTGAAGGGCGATGTTCAGAGCAAGCTGATGGAGGCGATAGCTGGTCAGACGGTCGCACTGGCACGACTTGATGGTATTGCCACGGGGGATATTGCTTCGACGGCAAAGGGACCAAAATTTCCGAAGCGCGAAAGGGAGCGAATGGATGTTGTTTATGGCCTCGCCATCGAAGCAATTGATCGAAAAGACGAAGTTAAGCTGACGGCGGCGGTCCATAAGCTTCAGGAGGAAGACCCTTCATTGCATTTCGAGCAAAATGCCGAGTTGCAGGAAATGGCATTGGCCGGGCAGGGTGAGATTCACTTGAAAGTCGCGGTCGAGAAGCTCGCAAGCAAGTTTGGTCTCAAGATCAGTACACGCAAGATGCGCGTGCCTTACAAAGAGACAATCAAGCGTTCTGCCACCCAACGAGGCCGGCACAAGCGCCAATCAGGGGGTCATGGTCAGTTCGGTGATGTGGTTCTGGCGATCAGGCCCTTGCCGCGTGGAACTGGCTTTCTGTTCGAAGATCAGATCAAAGGCGGTGTCGTTCCCCGAAACTTCATCCCGTCCGTGGAGAAAGGTGCAGCCGATTATCTTAAGCAGGGCCCTCTCGGCTTCCCGGTTGTCGATGTGGCCGTGGCGCTTACCGATGGCTCTTACCACTCCGTGGATTCGTCGGATGCCGCGTTCCAGACAGCAGCACGCCTTGCCATGCAGGAGGGGTTGCCGAACTGCGCACCTGTCCTTCTTGAACCCATCATGCATGTGCGTATCCATGTGCCGTCCGACACGACCGCGAAAGTCAACTCCGTTGTCAGCGGCCGGCGCGGGCAATTGATGGGATACGATGCACGCCCCGGCTGGAAGGGGTGGGACACCGTGGAAGCCCAGATGCCATTGGCTGAGCTTCACGACATCATCATCGAGTTGCGTTCACTTACGCAGGGTGTTGGCACATTTGAGATGGCGTTCGACCATCTGGCCGAGCTATCCGGAAAACTGGCAGATCAGGTGGTAGCACAGCACAGAGCGGCGGCCTGAAATTGACGGTGGAGGTCATCCGAGGGGTGGCCTCCACTCCGGGCGAGACTGACATTTTTCTACACCATGATAAACCGTTGGCCGCCAGGCCACGTAACGTATGCTGCTCCTTTGTCGAAGGAGTGTGGAAGGATATTTCCGGAAGGACCGCGAATGCTCATCAAACGACGCAAGGACTGGGAAATCCCCGAAATCGTGGCGACCCCGGAGGTTGCGTATTTCAGTCGCCGCAGGCTCCTGCATGGTGCTGGTGCGGTGATGCTCACAACCGCACTTGCGTCCTGTGACAACAAGAAACCTTCCGCAGCCGCGAGTGCGCCCGACCCAACTGCTGGTCTTTACCCGGCAAAACGTGATCCTGCTTACAAGCTCGATCGGGCCATCACGCCGGAAAATGCAGTGACGACGTACAACAACTATTATGAGTTCGGTACAAGCAAGGACATCGCCGATGATGCCCAGATGCTGCCGATCCGTCCGTGGACTGTGTCCTTTGAAGGGATGGTCGAAAAACCATTCACCATTGGAATTGACGACCTCATTCGCAAAATGCCGCTGGAGGAACGCCTCTACCGTCACCGGTGTGTTGAAGCGTGGGCAATGGCCGTTCCGTGGACCGGATTTGCGCTCTCCAAGTTGATCGCGTTGGCCAAACCTCTTTCTGGGGCCACATTCGTTGAAATGCAGACATTCATGAAGCCCGACGTGGCCGACGGCCAAAATCAGAGCTTCTATCCCTGGCCTTACACTGAAGGTCTCACGATGGCGGAAGCGATGAACGAACTGGCGTTTCTTGCGACAGGCCTCTACGGAAAACCCTTGGCCAAGCAGAACGGTTCGCCGCTTCGCCTTGCCGTGCCCTGGAAGTACGGATTCAAATCCATCAAGGGCATCGTGCGTTTCAAGTTTACAACCAAAAGACCGACCACCTATTGGGAAGCTCTAGGCCCGACGGAATACGGTTTCTGGGCGAATGTGAACCCGGACGTGGCGCATCCACGTTGGAGTCAGGCAAGCGAAGAACTGATCGGTACGGCAAGTGAGCGTGTTCTCACAAAGATTTTTAATGGTTACGGCGCACAGGTGGCCAGCCTCTATAAAGGCATGAATATTGGCGACGCGCTCTTCCGCTAGCAGGAAGGCGCCGGAGCTAGAAGCTCCAGCGCCCAGTCTGCTTGGGTGCTCGCGGCACTTCTCGGCCACGAGCGGCTCCCGTTCAAGGGGGATCGTCCGGGAGCCGAATGTCGCGGAAACATGGGGGACATTTCGACGACGATTATGAAATGGGGTTCGTGAGCGCCCTGTTCAAGGGGGGACGATTACAAATCCTAGAGAATCAATACTTCCAGTCCTTGGATGAACGGACCAGAAAATCGCGGAAAGCCGCCACGCGCTTGGATTGTCGCAGCGCGTCTGGATAGGCCAGATGCACATCAAATGTGGGGCCATCCACATCCGGCAGCACACGCACCAGTCGGCTATGTTCGGACGCAACGTAGTCCGGCAGGGCCGCGATCCCCATCCCACCTTCTACGGCATGCAGGATGCCCGTGAGATTGTTTATGCGCAGCGTCGCTGCCATACCGCCTGGTCGCATGCGGCGCGCCAAATCAAGGAGCCAGTTCACATCGCGGATTTCCGGCGAAGCGGTTTCACCGTAGGCGATCAAGGTGTGTCCACAGAGGTCCTCCGGCGTTTGCGGCGTGCCCGCACGCGCCAGGTATTCTGGTGTCGCATAAATATGATAGTGCACCGTGAACAGCTTGCGCTGGATCAGATCAGCCTGGACCGGTGGACGCATGCGCAGGGCGATATCGGCTTCGCGCTGCGCAAGGTCGAGTTCACGATCCTCGAACAGCATGTGAATCTGCAATTCCGGGAATTCGCGCATGAATTCCAGAAGGCGCGGCATCAGCCAGTATGTGCCAAGGCCATGACTGGCCGTGATCTTCAAAGATCCGCGCGGCGCTTCCTGAACGTTTTTCAGGGCTTCTTCCACCGCCCCAAGGCGTGCCAGTACGTCTGTCACCGCGCCATAGAGCATCTCGCCTTCGTCGGTGAGAGTCAGACCTCGCGCGTGCCGCTGGAATAGCGGTGTGGCGATTTCTTCTTCCAGTGCGCTAATCTGGCGGCTCACCGCAGACTGGCTCAACGTCAGCATCTGCCCCGCATGGGTGAAGCTTCCCGCCGAAGCGACGGCGTGAAAGATGCGAAGCTTGTCCCAGTCCATCGTTGCCCCTCGTCGAACGGCTTAATGTCCGCCGGCCAGAAATCTCTCAGCTTCCAGTGCAGCCATGCAGCCCATGCCTGCGGCCGTAACCGCCTGGCGGAATACCTTGTCTTTCACGTCTCCCGCCGCAAACACGCCAGGAATGTTCGTTCGCGTGGAGTCGGGAATGGTTCGGATATAGCCATCTTCGTCCATGTCGATCTGCCCACGGAACAGCTGCGTGGCAGGCGCATGGCCGATAGCGATAAAAAGTCCGTGAACGTCGAGCGTCGAAACGACCTTCGTATCCACGTTCTTCAATTTGAGGCCAGTGACACCACGCGGCGAATCTGTGCCGAGCACTTCATCGACGACCGTGTTGTAGAGAACCTCGACCTTGGGATGCATCGTCAGACGCGACTGATTGGTCTTGTCCGCGCGCAGTTCTCCCCGTCGGTGGATGAGCGTGACCTTGTCGGCAAAGTTCGTCAGGAACAGCGCTTCTTCAACCGCGGTGTTTCCTCCGCCGACGACGGCGACATTCTTGCCCTTATAAAAGAAGCCATCGCACGTCGCGCAGGCGGAAACACCAAATCCCTTGAATTGCTCTTCGGATGGAATGCCCAGCCAGTTTGCTTGTGCGCCCGTCGCTATGATCAATGTCTCGGCTCTAAAGCGTTGGCCGGAATCCCCTACGAGCGTGAACGGGCGGACAGCCAGGTCGGCGCTGACGATCACGTCGTGCACAAGGCGGGCGCCCACATTCGTAGCCTGTTCCTGCATCTGCTCCATGAGCCAGGGACCCTGAACGGCTTCGGCGAAGCCCGGGAAGTTCTCGACCTCCGTGGTGATTGTCAGTTGGCCGCCCGGCTGAAGGCCGCCAATCATGACCGGTCCCAGCATGGCGCGGGCCGCGTAGATTGCTGCGGTGGCGCCAGCGGGGCCGCTGCCAAGTATCAGCGCTTTTGTTTGAATTGTTTCGGAGGTGGACATGAGGAACCTGCTGCTGCGGGGACAGCGGCTAGGCCCGGCCCGATCCCCTTAGCGGCTGATATCGGTAGCCAGACGGCGAACGTCAAGGAGCGCCTGAATTTTCGCGGCAGCCCTGCCTGTTTCATCCAGAGGTTTGTAGGTCCAATCCTCCAATTTGCCAGAAAATGGGCGGGCGATTCCATTTTGCATCAGGGCCGCGTGGAATGCCCGGAATTTTGCAGATCCGCCGGACAACGCGGCAATGTGGATTGGTCGGCCCGTAGCGGCTGCTTCCGAAATCATGTTCGTAGAGTCGGCCGTCACCACAAAGGCATCGGCCCAGGCGAGTGCCCCCAGATAGGGGTTTTCCCCTTCACCATTCCACACAAAGGCGTCTGTGTTTGCCAAGAATTGCTTCAAGATCTCCGTGTTCGCTGCCCCTGTGCGCCGGGAAACCATCACGATCAACCCATGGTCCTTCGCAAGGGCGCGCAACGCTTCTGCCAACCCCCGGGCGTCCTCGGCGCCAAAGCGATAGGCGTTACTGGCGCCGCCCACCAACACGGCAACGCGGGGAGACTTGAGTGGTTCAAACAGGGTCGAAAATTGCGCTCTCGCGGCATCCAGGCGCGTTTTGGAGATGCGGTTCGGGCTTCCCAATATAGGCAAAACGTTAGGCCCGGTCAGGCGATCATGTTCGGGCGGAATGACAAGATCAAAGTTTTCAGGGCCAACGCGCGGATTCTGCGTTTGCACGGTGATGGTGCGATGCCCGCTCGCCTGCCGTATCGCACGCATGAACGGGATGCTTTGGCGACCACAGCCAATCGCGAGGCGCGGCCAGGGCGGCGAGATAGGATCTGCCCCCACCGCGAGGCATCCAAAGGGCGACCCCAGCGACCAAGGGGCCAGCCAGCGCCAGGGCTTTTTCAGCCGGACCCGCTTGATGACAATGGGCAGAGACAGGCGCTCGGCCAAGCCAAGTGCCTGATTTTCCATGCCAATTGTCCCCTCGGTGATCACCCAGCAGACGTTTTGGACACTCTGCTGCTGATCAGTCGTGGACAAGGCGGCTCTGTCTCGAAAGATTATTGCTCAACGCGCAGGCCAGGAGTTTAATGCGCTCGCGCTTAACCACATAGGCCCCCCTGATGGAACACCACAAGCTCGACAGCATCGATCTTCGGATTCTCGCTGAACTGCAAGCGAATGGACGTATCACGAATGTCGAGCTTTCGCGCAGGGCGAAGATTACGGCGCCCCCTTGCCTGCGCCGTATGCGGGCGCTGGAGAAGGCCGGATACATTCGCGGGTATCATGCCGATCTGGATCCGAAGCTGCTTGGCTTCGAGGTGCAGGGCTTTGTGTTCGTGGGCCTGAACAGCCAGGCAGAAGCCGACTTGAAGCGCTTTGAAGAGCAGGTGCGCAGCTGGCCGCAGGTTCGTGAGTGCCACATGCTCTCAGGCGAAGTGGATTTCCTGTTGAAGTGCGTGGCGAAGGACCTTTCGGCCTTCCAGTCCTTCGTTACCGATACGCTTACGGCCGCAAAGAACGTGGCAAGCGTCAAGTCTTCGCTTGTTATTCATCCCACGAAGACTGAACCCGGCATTCCTCTGGAAATTCGCTGAGAGCATCGGTCGCGATTTGAAACAACCTGCCTGCTCGCGGCGTAGAAGTGGCGAAGGATACGAGGAAATCCCATGGCCATCTTCAAAGCGCCTTGGCTGGAGCGCAATGGCAAGTTCTCGCCACTGAAAGCATCGGTTTTCGCTGGGCTGTTTCTGCCGGCGATCGCGAGCGCTGTCTTTGTGGTGGATGGCAGCTATGCGGCCAACCCCGTCAAGTCGGTACTGCACGATCTGGGTCTTTGGACCATACGCCTGATGCTACTGTCGCTCGCGGTGACGCCGGCAATGCAGATATTCCGGTATCCGCGCCTGGTCGTCGTACGCCGCATGATCGGCGTGGCCGCGTTTGCCTATGGTCTTGCGCACCTGGGCCTGTACATCGCCCAGCAAGGATTCGACTTGTCCAAGGTCGCAAGCGAGATCGTACTGCGTTTCTATTTGATGATCGGACTGATTGCGCTGTTGCTGCTTGCGTTACTGTCTTCAACATCGACGGACGGCATGGTGCGGCGGCTAGGTGCAAAGAACTGGGGCCGACTGCATCGCTTGGTGTATTTCATCGCTGTGCTTGCTCTCGTACACTACTTTATTCAGTCGAAGTTGGAGGTTTTTGAGCCGACCGTGATGGCCGGTATCTTTGTGTGGCTAATGACATATCGCTTCGCCTACTGGTCCGGCGGGGTCGCACGTGCTGCATCGCCTGTCACGCTCGCGCTGTTGGCTGTTCTGTCATATGCCGTCTCGGCGCTCGGAGAAGCGGCGGGGTATGCTCTCTTCACCCCTGTCGATGGCAGGCGCGTGCTTTTGGCAAATCTTTCCTTCGTCGACATTCGCCCTGGCTGGTATGTGCTTGCGATGGGGGCCGCTGTATTCGCCGCAACCCTCATTCGTAGGGCTATGATGTCCGAAAGGCGTTAGTGATCTTCGATTTCGCGATCTTTGGTCTCGGGCATGAACAGCAGCGTGACAATGAAGGAAACGAGGGCGATAATGAGTGGATACCAGAGCCCGCCATAGATATTTCCGGTTGCAGCGACAATGGCAAACGCTGTTGCCGGCAGAAATCCGCCAAACCACCCATTTCCGATGTGATAAGGCAGGGAAAGTGCCGTATAGCGTATGCGCGTCGGAAACAGTTCGACAAGATTGGCCGCGAGCGGTCCATACAGGGCACACGCCGACACCATCAGGATAAAGAGGATTGCGAATGCGTAAGGCGCATCAATCCGCTCCGGGCTTGCAGATGCGGGATAGCCCTCTTTGACCAGTGCGGCGCTCAGGCGATCTTTGAAGTTTGCCTTGGCTTCAATGAGCTCAGCCTTCGTCATGCGACTGCCATCTGGGCTCGCCACATCCTGCACCCCCACCTGCACACGCGCGAATGTCCCCACTGGCGCATTGATGTGGCTATAGGGTACGCCCGCCGTGGCCAGCGCACTTTTTGCAATGTCACATGACGTGACGAATTGAGCCTTGCCAATCAGATCGAACTGGAACGAGCAATCGTCAGGCGCCGCGACTACCGTCACTGGAGCGTTTCGCGTCGCAGAGGCCAGTGCGGGGTTAACTGCCTCGGTCAACAGCTTGAAGCCGGGAATGAGCGTAAAGATTGCCAGGATGTAACCGAACAGAATAACCTTTTTGCGGCCAATCTTGTCCGATATCCATCCAAAGAAAATATATAGCGGGGCGCTTGCCGCCAGCGCACACAACATCAGGGCGTTCATTGCCTGCGCATCCATCTTGATGACGCGCTCAAGAAAGAACTGCGAATAGAACATCGCCGTGTACCACACCACGGCCTGCCCCATCATCAAGCCAAAGAGGGCCAGCAGCACAATCTTCAGATTGGGCCATTCCAAAAATGCCTCGCGGAGCGGCGCCTTTGATGCGCGGCCCTCAGCCTGCATGCGCTGGAACGCGGGCGACTCATTGAGCTTCAGGCGAATCCACAAGGAGATGATCAGAAGCAGAAGCGAGAGAGCAAATGGAACGCGCCAGCCCCAATCGCCAAACGCCTCTTCGCCCATTTGACGTCGGATGATGAGGACAACGGCCAGAGCAAGGAATAGCCCAAGGCCTGCCGCGCACTGGATCCAGCCAGTTGCAAGACCGCGACGGCTCTTGCTTGCATGTTCGGCCACATAAATTGCTGCACCGCCATATTCGCCCCCGATGGCGAAGCCCTGCAGTACGCGCAATGCTACAAGGGAGTAGGGCGCCAAAGCACCGATGGCCGCATAGTCGGGCAACACCGCCACCGCAAAGGTGGCAAGGCCCATAATGGCGATAGTTGCCAGAAATGCTGCCTTGCGACCGATGCGGTCGCCGAAGCGGCCAAAGAACAGCGCGCCGAAGGGACGCACAAAGAACCCGGCAGCGAACGTCAGAAGCGCAAAAAGATAGGCTTGGGATTCGCTCGCACCTGCAAAAAAATGTTTGGCGATTATTGGCGCCAGCGTGCCGAAGATGAAGAAGTCATACCATTCAAATACGGTGCCGGCCGATGAGGCTGTAACCACGAGGCCAATGCCAGCCGGACGTGAAGGTGATGATTCAGCAGATGCCATGGCGAAATCCCCCTCGCAAAGTGCTAGCGAAGGTGGCGCTTGGCTGCAAGCATAGAGAAACAGGATTTAGTGTGCGGGCAGCCCCAGAGGCGCACCACGCTGTGGCAGCTTGGTAGGCTTTTCGCGGGCGATCTGCCGCGCCAGCAGCACTTCAGCCTCGTTAAAAACGAAGGCATGGAGAATTCGATCGACATTCTCGCCATCGTCGGAGAGGGGCAGGTAGATCGACTGGAACGGCTCCAGCCCGATATCACCCCAGTCCGTATCGCCACTTACGCTCATGACCATCCTGCTCTCGGAGATGCTACGCAGAAGCTTGTAGACGTTGTTGACCGCCTCGCGGCTTTGCTTGTCCCAAGCTTCGCTGATGGTCTTGCCCGTGGCATCCCAGCCGAAATATTGCGTAACAAGTGTGCCGATGAGGCGATAACGGAAATCGGTCATGCCGGGCAGGACGTCGATCATGATAACCCAGCCGAGGTGTTCCTTGATCTCACTGGGGATGATGTCCTTGCGGGAAGGCATGACGCGTTGGCCGCGTTTGCGGTGCCAGTATTCGTGAAGGAAGGCGAGCGTCGGGTGTTCCAGCGACTGCGGAAACGCCTCCAGCCGAACGCGCGCAAAACGGTTGCCCATCACTGCACTCCCTACACCGCAAGCCTACGCCTCGCAGGTTAAGCAGCGGTTACGGAATGCCCGAATGCATTAAGAAAGTCCGGTCAACTGGACTTGGCGAGCCTGCTGGCGTGCATGGCATACAAAAAATAGACAGCAAGCCCGATGCTATTCCATAGCAAGAACCAATGCTGCGTGAGCGAAGGCAGCCCAAAAGCGAGATAGAGGCACCCCAAAATGCAAATCGGACCAACAACCCAGGGCAAAGGCGTCCGGAAAACGCGAGGGCGGTTTGGATCACGAACCCGCAGCACCAGCATGCACGTTGCGACGGCAATGAAAGCCGTTAGCGTGCCAACGTTGGCAAGCTCTACAATCTGACTGAGGTCCATGGTGGCCGCCATGATCATGACGACAATTCCGGTGAGCGTTGTCATCAGCACAGGCGTGCCGCGCGTCTTGTGAACTGTGGACAGACGTTGGGGGAGAAGGCCGTCCCGCGCCATCACGAAGAAGATGCGGCTTTGGCCATACATCAGCACGAGAATGACGCTAGGAATGGCAATGACCACGGCGGCGGCAACGATCTGTGCTGCCGTGCCATGGCTGAGCGATTGCAGGATGTATACGAGCGGAGCTGCGTCATGTGACTGAGAGAATTGCGTGTAGGACATCGCTCCCACCGCAATCGTTGCCACTACGATGTAGATGGCCGTGCAAAGCGCCATGGACCCGACGATACCGATGGTCAGGTTGCGCGCGGGATTGATGGTCTCCTCGGCGGCAGTGGAAACCGTATCGAAACCATAAAAGGCAAAGAACACGATGGCGGCGGCCCCCAGCACACCGTAGTTCTTTCCATCAGGCCCCGCGGTTGCGCCATAGCCAAAGGGTGCGAAGGGCTTGAACAGGGCAGGGTCGAACGACTGCATCGCCAGCACGACAAACAGCACCAGCGCCGCCAGCTTGATGAGCACCAGCACGATATTGAGTGTGGCGCTTTCGCGCGTGCCCATGATGAGCAGGCCCGTGACCACGGCGGCGATGAAGACGGCCGGGAGGTTTATGAGGCCGCCAGAGCCGATCCCGTGCATCAATTCGGAAGGGATGGACCAATGCGCAGCGACAATGAGTGCTTCAGCATGTCCCGCCCAGCCCACGGCCACCGCGGCGGCAGCGACTGTGTATTCGAGGATGAGGCTCCAGCCGACGATCCATGCGAGAAGTTCGCCAAGTACCGCGTAGGTGTAGGTGTAGGCGCTCCCAGCCGCCGGAATGAGCGTTGCCATCTCGGCGTAGCAGAAGGCGGCGCAGGCGCAGATGACGCCACAGATGAGGAAGGAGAGTATCACGGCCGGACCAGCCAGACCCGCGCCGACGCCAGTGAGAGTGTAGATGCCCGTTCCCACGATGGCGCCGACACCCAGCGCCACCAGGTGCGGCCAAGACAGGGTCTGCTTCAGACGCTTGTGCTCCTCGATATCGCCAAGAGCATCGAGCGAGCGGCGGCGGTTCCAGAATGCCATGTGATTCCCCCCGGTTGGCCTTACATCTTAGCCGCCTCGAGGCGCAGGTACAGCGCGGACTATTCCGTGCCGGCCTCCACTTTCGTGATGGGTTGGTAATCCGCCCGGCGGAACGCAATACCGCGCTTCACGGTTTCCACCACCGAGCGCATGTTGGAAATGGAATTCAAGGGATTGTGTGCCAGGAACACGATATTGGCGAGCTTGCCCGCTTCCAGCGTGCCGAATTCGCCCTGCTTTCCAATGGCTCTTGCACCGATACGCGTAGCGGCCTCGACAGCTTCCATCGGCGTGAAGCCGGAATGGTTCACGAGCAACTCCATTTCATCGAAGATGGCGGGGTAGGGCCGATCCCAGTCAGTATCGGCATCGGTACCGGTTGAGATCATCACGCCGGCCTTGTGCGCCTGTGCGGCGAGCTTCTCTGCCAGTACCAGCGTGCAATAGGGCGGCGGATTTGCGTTCGGCACCTTCCACATTGCGTCGTAAACATAGAGCGTTGCGTCCATGACGGTGCCACGAGCATTCATGTCCGCAAACAGATTGGCGAGCTCCGGCCTTACTTCACCTTCGAAATCTGCATCCTTTATCCCGGGCCGGTTGTGATATTGCGGCGGCATTTCCTTGAACGTCTGGTAGGCATCCATGCAGATATGGCTGGTGACATCCACGCCGGCATCGACGACTTCCTTGGGCGATGCGGGAAACACGGCAGCATGGGCCCACACTTGCAGGCCCTGCTTGTGCGCTTCCTCGGTAACCGCCTTCACGAGTGGACCCGGAAGATCGGCATAGATCTTGATTGCGGTCGCAGATGTGCCCTTCGCCTCGGCGATGGCAAGTTGAAGATTGGTGTTGGCATCAATGGCACGCATCCAGGGCACTTGTCCGGGTGTCAGGCCGCGCGCGGAAGCAACTGTGCGCGCATCATGGAAAAATTCGGGACCTGCCATGAGTGCGACGTAGTAGATATCCGGTGAGGCAATCTCGCCAAAGCGTGCACCGCGCGACAGATCAGCGAGCTGGCGTGCATCGCCAGCCATATCGCGGATGGCTGTTACACCGGAATAGACGAAACGGCGCAGAAATGCCTCGGCATATTTGCGGTCGGGAGCAGTGGCCATGTGCTGATGCGTGTCGATCAGGCCGGGAAGCGCATAGGTTCCCTTCATGTCCACCCGCGTAGCGCCGGGACCTGCCAGCTTCGCGGCCTTCGCATCGGCAACTATGCCGAGGATGCGATCATCCTTCACGACGATGGAGCGGCCACGGACGGGAGGGGCGCCTGTGCCATCTATGATCGTGGCGCCGGAGTAGATGGTGGTGCCATCGGCATTGGCAGCCCCTGCGGAAAGCAGGAGAGCAAGGATGGCGACAGCGGAAATTCTCGGCATGGTTCCTCCGGCACGGTTGCGGCATACTATAGCGGTGCAAATACCGGAGACGAAAATGTCCAGACCCGCCAACCCGGAATTCCAGTTTGAAGGCATCAACCATCTGGCCCTGGTCTGCAAGGACATGGCGCGCACGGTTGATTTCTATACCGGCGTGCTAGGCATGCCGCTCATCAAGACCATCGATCTGCCAGGCGGCATGGGGCAGCACTTCTTCTTTGATGTGGGCAATGGCGATTGCATTGCCTTCTTCTGGTTTGCCAATGCGCCGGAGGCGCAGCCGGGCATCGCATCGGCGACACAGGCGATGATCCCCGGCGTATCGGCGCATGGCTCGATGAATCATGTGGCGATCAATGTGGCGGCCGACAAGATCGATGAATATTACGACAAGCTCCTCGCCAAGGGTATTCAGGCGAGCAAGGTCATCAGCCACGACGACTCTCCGATGCAGGCGAGCCTGGAAATCACACCGACAACCTTTGTGCGCTCCATCTACTTCTATGACCCCGATGGCATTTGCCTGGAGTTCGCGGCATGGACGCGTGATCTGCCCCGCGAGGGCGATGTGCGCCACAAGCCGATATCGGTGAGCAGCGTGGCAAAAGCCCAGGTCGCTGTTCCGGCAGAATAGTTTTCGCTTTCATCTTTGCGCAAAAGAAACGGGGAGGGACGGCTTTTGCCATCCCTCCCCGAATTGCATGGGGAACAGCTTATTCCGCTGCCTTTGGCGCTTCGTAGCCGATGACGGCCTTCACTTCGAGGAATTCTTCGAAGCCGAATTCGCCCCATTCGCGGCCCGTGCCGGACTGCTTGTAGCCGCCGAACGGTGCATTCAGGTCAACGCCGGCGCCGTTCAGATGCACGTTGCCGGTGCGAAGACGCGACGCAACCTTGCGCGCGTGATTGATGTCGGACGACTGCACATAGCCGGAGAGGCCATAGACGGTGTCGTTCGCCATCCGGATCGCATCTTCTTCCGAGTCATAGGGAAGAATGGCGAGCACCGGGCCGAAGATTTCCTCGCGCGCGATGGTCATGTCGTTGGTGACGTTGGCGAACACGGTGGGGCGCACGAAGTAGCCGCGGTTCAGCCCTTCCGGACGGCCAAGGCCACCGGTGACGAGCGTTGCGCCTTCTTCGATACCCTTCTGGATAAGGCCCTGAATCTTGTTGTACTGGGCCTCGCTCACCACCGGACCCATGGTGACACCATCGGCAAACGGATCGCCGACCTTCACCTTTTCGGTCGTGGCCTTGGCGACGGCACATGCCTGATCCTGCTTGGCGCGCGGCACGAACATGCGGCTTGGCGCATTACAGGACTGGCCGGTGTTGGAATACATGTTCATCACGCCCTGTGCGACGGCCTTGTTGAGATCGGCGTCGTCCAGAATGATGTTTGCGGACTTGCCGCCCAACTCCTGCGCCACGCGCTTGACGGTATCGGCGGAGGCTTTGGCCACCGCGATTCCGGCGCGCGTCGAGCCGGTGAAGGACATCATGTCGATGCCCGGATGGGACGACATGGCTTCGCCCACCGTCGGACCATCGCCGTTCACGAGATTGAACACGCCAGGCGGCACGCCGGCTTCATCCATCACTTCGGCAAACAGCATCGCGTTGATCGGCGCAATTTCCGAAGGCTTCAGAACCATGGTGCAGCCCGCGGCCAGTGCCGGGGCGACCTTGCAGGCGATCTGGTTGATCGGCCAGTTCCACGGCGTGATCATGCCGACGACGCCAACCGGCTCGCGCACGATGGCGGTGGTGCCTTCCACGCGCTCGAACTCGTAATCCTTCAGGATCTTCATCGCCTGGCTGAAATGGGCGATACCCATGGCGGCCTGTGCGTTCTGCGAAAGACCGAGCGGTGCGCCCATCTCCGTCGAGATCGCCTTCACGATATCGGCGTAGCGCTTCTGATAGACTTCGACGATCTTGGCCATCAGCGCCAGACGTTCTTCCCGCGTGGTACGCGAGAAGGTTTCAAAGGCCTTGCGCGCGGCGGCTACGGCCTTGTCCACATCGGCCTTGGAGCCGAGGGAAATTTTCGCAAAGGGTTCTTCGTTGGCGGGGTTGATGACGTCCAGCGTCTTGGGCGTGGCAGGATCGACCCACTTTCCGTCGATATAAAATTTCAGGCGTTCCAGCATGATACTTCTCCCGTACGTGCGTTTTAGGGTGGCTCTCCGCCGGTAATAGAGACGAGCCGACCTTTCCGCGCAAGGCGCGACAGCTTGCCCCTATATGTTGTGGTGCAATCCGTCCCGCGCATTCGTTTTTCAAAATTCCGAAATATGGGGGGAGGGGGGATCCCCTCATCGGGCACACACGGCATTGCCGCAACGGAAAACGCGCAATCCGATGTGGGGATTGGGCCCAATCAATTCAAGCTGGTGGATTTTCATTCCGCCGTCGCCCGCTCGGCAAAGGGGGGAGGAGCGTTCCGTCGGCAATGGGTACGCTTGTCGCTAGGCGCCCCATCACGACGAGTGACGCTTTGGAAGTTGGGACTCGTCCATGCAGCGCTTTCCGTAGATCTCGTTTACGGAATTTGGCAATGGAGACACGACCGCTTGTAGCTCATACGACTCGTTATCGCCCGGATTATCATCAGATATTAAAGCGTATGCATTAAGAGGGCCTGATACGCAGACCGGATTTGCATAGCGCGGATTTAACCGATCGTCTTGCGCCAAATCCGCGCTGACCCTCGTAAAAACCAGGTGGAAATGCTCGAACGAAGCAGGCGCACGATAGCTCGATCCCAGACCATCTCCGGCTGGATTTATGGTGCCGGTGATGCTGATGAGCGCGTGCTCATCAGGCCCGAGGTTTAGCAACGGCTGCTCGAGGTTCGACTTCGCATTCAACATGACCAAGCGAACCTGCGCCGCGCCCAGGTCGCGGTTTTCCGTCAAATATCTATTGATTGCGGATCGATCTAACGCGGCGCAATTCGAGGAGAGATAGAGGTCGGCTGCGCAATCATCGATGTAGTTCAAGATATCTCTGCGCTGTGCCGCTAGATCGTCTGATATCTCTCTGAGATGTGTGGCGTCAGGCGCTGGGTAGAATGCCATTCCGTTGGCTTCTGCAAATTCCACCTTCTCTTGCAGTAGATCGACTCTTTGCAGCACTTCACGTGCATTGGCAATATTTCGACCTGTTAGTCTAATGCGCTGCCGCCATGCCGACGGCACAGCATAAGGTGTAGTTTCCTTTATTGCCTCAGAAAAGTTGTTTTCGGGGTGCTGTCGGACCTCATCGGGAAATCCAAGCATGAACGCTAATACCTCATCCGCATTCTGGGAGTTAGGTATCGTCTTATAGCCAACCGTATCGTACTGAACCTTTAGGTCGTATTTGCTTTTGATATGTTGCATCCGAGAAGAGAAGTCCGCACGGGCGCTAATGTTTGCACCTGCATAACTCAATGACGCATCCATCTGTTTGAGCTGCTCTTGGGTTTCCGCGGTAATCGTGAATACCGCGACAAATTCCGATGTCGTGCTGACTCCTGAGACGTACTCAGTGCCGCACTGCTGAAAGAAGTCTTGAGGAGCAAGATTCAGTAGTGTTGGAGAAATCGTCGCCCGCGAAATGGAGCGGGTGCCATTCGTTACCGAAACGCTTGCAACCAATCGCCTTGATAAGCGGCTCACTGTGTTGGATTGCAGCGCCGCCAGTTGACCATTCACGCGATAGCCAACCCCCTTAACGCCAATCGATGCGCCCATTCCAAGCGCATTCCTGTATTCTTCATCGGTCTTCGCGTACTTCAAGTTGAAATGCGCATCGCCATTCGTACTTGAGACGATATTGCTTTGGCTCAAGCAGGATTCGGTGAGGGCGTTGCTGAGGTCGCTTACTTGGTACTTGTAGTACCCGCGCCCCAGGAATGTTTCGCTGCTTGGATCAGGTTGTGCGGACGCATCATTCAAACCCGCAAATAGAGAGAGAAGGACCGCGAATAATACAGTCTTAGTGCCGCGAGACGACATAAATGTTCTCCATGGAATCGAGTAAGAATGCGGAAAGCCTACTGCAGAACGAAATGTCCCGGTATTTGGCGCAACCATTCGATCGGCCTCGATAATGCGTTTAACTGGTAATACGCGTGAAATTCACAGCGTCGGCTAAGAAAAATCCCGTATTAGCAAAGTACTATGGAACGAGACTGGGAGGTCATCCGAGAAGACAAGAGGGAGCCCCTGCCACCACGGTTGTTTCTGGCAATTGGGCGATACTTTACGGCCAATCCTGTGCTGGCGCAAGGTCGTGCGATGTCGTTGGGGCGGCCTGTCCGCACTTCAAACGGTCCAGCCGTCGATACGACGATTTGCGTGGCTCTACTCCGCAGCCGCGCGTTCGGCGAAGCGGGGCATGATGGTTTCGCCCGTCAGGCGCATCGAGCGCATGACGGCCTCATGCGGAATGCTGCCGAACTGCATCAGGCACATCAGACGATCGGTGCCGATGTCGCGATATTTTTCCATTTTCGCGCGGCAATGATCCGGATCGCCGATGATGACGGAATCGAGACCTTCGAGAACTTCGTGGGCTTCCTCATTGTGCACCTTCTCGCCGCGCGCCAGCCGCTTGAGGAGGCGGATAACGGGAAGATCGTCGGGCTCGTCGTCGATGGAGGTGGGGTCGGCGCCCTTCAGCGCTGCAGAGTTCACCGCCGCATTGCGCGCCAGATGCGGATTGAGACCGGCCTTGATCTGGTCGTACCACACGGCGCGCGGCACGTTGAACGACACCGCAGCGTAATGCACGTACCAGAGTGCAGACCATGCCGCGCCACTCTCGATGGCCTGCTTCCTTGATTCAGCGACATGCACGAAGGTGAAGACGCCCTTCTCGCGGTTGATGGTGTGGCCCACCGGCTTTTTGCAGGCGGCGATGGCGTCATCATATTCGTCGAGCAACGATTTCATGAACTCAATGGGGCTGAGAAGCGTGGTGCCGAGCACGCCCACCCCAAGCTCGCCTGCCATGCGGAACGAATCCGGGCTGGACGCCATTTGCCACAGGCGCGGATGAGGACGCTGCATCGGGCGCGGCACGATCTCGCGTTCCGGCATCTCGTAGTGATCGGATTTCCACGAGAAGGTTTTCTGCGTCCAGATCTTCGGGATCATGGTCAGCGCTTCGCGCAATTCATCGCGCGCGGTGGCGGGATTGCAGCCGAACGTCTCCCATTCCTTGCCGCCGGTCTTGGCCATGCCCAGTTCGAACCGGCCACCGGAAAGAATATCCAGTGTGGCGCCGCGCTCGGCGACGCGCAGCGGCCCATTGATGCGGAACGGCGCAAGCACGCCTGCATGCCCCACATGCATGCGGCGGGTGTTGAGCGCTATGGCGGTAAGCAGAACCTCCGGGGCGGCGCTGTAGCTGAACTCCGGCGAGCCATGATGTTCGACCTGCCACCACACATCGAAACCGGCACGATCGGCGGCGCGCGCTTCTTCCAGCGAGTCGGCGATGAGGGTGCGTTCCTGTTCGGGTGTGGAAATTCCGGTACGCTGGATTTCGCAGAAGATGTCGAATTTCACGGGTCTGCTCCTAGAAGATGGCGATAGGGTTTACGGGCGAGCCGGTGCCGCGCGCGATGCGTAACGGGGCGAGGCTGAAGAAAAATTCCCAGCGCTGATGGCGCGCGCACATCTTCTCGAGATCGGCGAAATACAGATTGTCGAGAAGATGCAGGCCCATCGAAACCAGCCCGCACATATGCACGGGGATGGGCCAGTCTTCGATGGGCCCCGGGGAAGGGGAGGGATCGTGCACGGCATCGCTGCCGAGCACGGCGATCTTCTTGGCGTGCAGCCATGGCACGCAATCCGGCCCAAGACCCGCAAGCGGTGGCGCCTGGCCCGGCGGTGGCGGGTTCTTCGTCACATATGCATCGCGCCCAACCGAGACGAGAAGAATATCACCTTCGCGGACTTCGGACTTCTGCTCGGCGCTGGCAGCGGCAAGTTCGGCCAACGTGACGGGCTCGGCCGGATCGACGAAGGGTTTGCCGCGCAGCCGCGGAATATCCAGCAGCACGGCGCGGCCGGCGATGCCATCCTTGGCGCACATGATGGAATTCCGCCGTGCGCCAGTGGAACGCACATCCGTGGCGGGATGACCATTATACATCTTGCCTTCCACGAAGACGTGGCAGAGCGCATCGATGTGGCTGGAGGCAAGGCCGTGATAGGCGATGCCGATGAAATCGAGCGAGCATTCCAGCCCCGGCACGCCATGCGCGCAGGGATCATCGCCGCCCATGACAATGTGATGGAGCGCGGGGGTGGGATTCTCCGGTCCCGGCGTAACGGGAAAATCGCGCGCGCAGGACACTTGCTCGCCGGTCTGTACCAGCTTGGCGCCCTCGGCAACGCGCACAGGCGTGAGATAATTAAGTGTGCCGCGCTCATCGGCGGCGCCCCAGCGTCCCCAATTGGATACTTCCGCGAAGAGCCGCTTCATGTCGGCTTTCGTCGCATAATCGCTCACGATGATCTCCTCGTTATGGCTGAGCGTCAGGAATTTCCGGTCAGCGATTCCGCCTTGGAATGACGCTGACCCGGATTGAGCTCGATCAGTTCGATGAGATTGCCGTTGGGGTCGTAGCAGCAGCAGCTACCGACGATACCAAGATCGGGATGCGGGCCGAAAATGTCCCAGGTGAAGCGTGCGCCGGCTTCCTTCAGCGCCTTGTAGGCGGCATGAACGTTTTTCGTGCGGAAAGCGATGATGCGCGGAACGCTGCCTTCGGGCAGGGGGATGGTGGGGAATTTGTCTTTCGGTTCCAGCCACTCAATGAGGTCGATCATCGGACCGTTGGGATCGGTGGGCAGGATCATCAGAACACCACGGCCCTTGGCGCGCTTCATGCCGAAAATGTTGGCGACGAAATCCGGCCATTCGACATGGCGGCGGTCGTTGAGAACCTCGAAACCCAGAAGTTTGTAGAAGGCGATGGATTCGTCCAGATCCTTCACGCTGACGACGGTGTGATAGAGATGTTCAAGATGCCAGCCGCTCATCGGTGCCTTTTCCATTGCGGCCTCCGCTTATGGGGAGGCTTGTGTGTGCCGATCTGAAAAAAAAGCGGTGGGGGGCTCACTAAAGCGGAGCTGATGCCCCCCACCGGAATACGCAGCGCGCCGCGGCGCGCCGGTTACATGTGAACGCCGACGCGCAGGCCGTAGGTGCGCGGCGGGTAGTAGGTGTAGTTGTCGATGCCGTAGCCCAGGCCAATGGTGTTGGACTGCAGACCGTCGTTGGAGATGACATCCTCATCGCCGACATTGTTGACGAAGGCGTCGGCCGTCCATTTGCCGTCCGTCGATGTCCATGAAAGGTGCAGGTTCGCCATCGTGTAGGCGTCCTGACGGTCCATGGGCGAGTTGGCGGAGAGGAAGTACAGATCGCCGGAGAAGAACACGTCCGCGCGCGGCGTGAAGGTGCCGATTTCCGTTTCGATCGTGTATTGCGCGCCGAGGCCCACCGTCCAGTCCGGCGTCTGGATCAGGCGGTGACCCTTGAAGTCGCAAAGGCCGCCTGGAAGCGTGCAGGACGGCGGCGGAGCGGCATAGCGATTGTCGATGGTTTCGTATTCATCGTATTTCGCCTCGGTGAGTGCGAGCGAAGCGTTGATGCGCAGCGCATCGGTCGGCAGCGCAATCAGCTCTGCTTCAACGCCCTGCACATGCGCCTTGCCTGCGTTGTCGATGCGCGAGCCCGTGATGTCCTGCACGAACACCTGCATGTCGCGGATGCGCGTGTAGTAGGCCGACGCGTTCAACTGCACGCGATCGTCTGCGAAGCGGGTCTTGAAGCCCGTTTCGTAGTTCATGACCGTTTCCGGATCGTAGACGCCCGGGAAGTTGCCGACGAGTTCGCCGCCCGCCAGATAACCGCGAGACATGTTGGCGTAGATCATGGTGTCATCGCTGGCCTGATAGGCAAGGCCGAACTTGCCGGTGACCTGCGACCATGATTTGTCCACCACCTTCGCCAGCGGAAGAACGAAGGCGAAATCCGGAATTTCGTAGTTCAGGAAGTCGTCGATCTTCTTTTCGTCATGCGTATAGCGCAGGCCAAGCGTGACGGTGAGCGGAATGTTCGCGCTGGTCTTGGACAGATCGAAATCCACCTGGCCGAAAGGCGCCCAGGAAGTGGTCTCGATATCGCCGCCATTGGTGAAGATGAAGCCGGTGCCGAAAGGCGCGTTCAGGCCCGTATCCACATACTGGAAGCCCTGATTGACCTTTTCGTTGAAGTAGAAGAACCCGGCGATCCAGCTGAATGCGCTATCGGAGGGATTGGAGGCAAAACGCACTTCCTGCGAGAACTGGTCGCTGTCGAGCGTCCAGTAATTCAGATGCGCGATGTCCAGATCCGAGGAATCCGCATCGTTGGTCTGGTGCCAGTCACCATGAGTATAGGCGGTGATGGAGGTCATCGTCGCCGCGCCCAGATTCCATGTGAGCGTGCCGGAGATGCCGTTGTTCTGCTGGCTCAGCCTGTCCGGAAAGCCGGAGGAGGAGTGGCGCGGATTGGGATCGTAGGTCTGGCCGACGAAGCGCGCCTGCGACGCGAGCGGCGCAGTGCCCCATGCCAGTTTCGTCGCCACCGGAGCGTCATTGTTGGTGACGTAACCGGAGATGAGGAAATCGACATCGTCGGAGAACTTCATGTCGAGCTGACCGCGCACGAGATAGAAGTCCTGACCGTCGCTGTCGCTGGTGTGGCCGGGCGTGGTGGAATTGTTCTTCTGGTAGCCGTCGCGATTGGCGGAGACGCCGGTGATGCGGGCGTTGATTTCCGGTCCGTTCTCGCCGCTGTTGAGCGGAACGTTCAGCCAGCCGCGCAACGTCCAGGCGCTGTAGTTGCCGAACATGGCATCGGCATAGGCGCCGAATTCGCCATCCGGCCGGTTGGTGATGATGTTGATGGAGCCGCCAACCGAGTTGCGGCCATAGAGCGTACCCTGCGGGCCGTGCAGCACTTCGATGCGGCTGATGTCGAAGAATTCCGGATCGACCGCCGTCGTGCGGCCCTGATAGACGCCGTCCACGCTATAGGCGACCGGCGAATCGCCACCGGAAGTGGTGTTCTGGCTGCCGATGCCGCGCAGGGTGACGACATGCTCGCCGCCAGTGACGCCCGCACCAAAGCGCAGCGAGGGCACCTGCATGGTGAGATCCTCGAAGCCGACAATGCCATGACTGTCCAGTTCGCCGCCTTCCAGCGCGGTGACGGCGACCGGTACTTTCTGCAGATCGGCTTCGCGCTTTTCGGCCGTGACCGTGACCGTTTCGATGCCGGAGGATTGCTGGGCCATGGCGCCACTGCCAAAAAGGCAGCAGAGCGCTGTTCCACCCAGCAGCAATGTATAGCGGTTCTTGAGCATTTTTCTTCCCCTCGCTTTGTCGGACATTCGTGGATGCCGCCGTGCGTTTTTTCCGGCGTGCTTTCCCGAGCAATCCGGCGCGGCGGTGATTGGACCCCGCGCAGACGAAACATAACGCGTGTTATGGAACGGCGCAAACATCGCATAACGTGTGTTATGCCACTCGCGCATCGTACGCGGTTCCGCTTTGGTGCGGTGCGGCGGAGCTTGAAAGCCGCCCTTCGCCAAGGCATTGTGCGGCCCGGCAGCGAGTTCATGCTGCGGTGCGTCATGGCGGACCCTTTCGGGGACTGTGGGAAATTTTCACCATCCGATGCCAAAAAAAGTCGACCATACCGAACGTCGCGAAGCCTTCATGGCCGCCGCCTACCGCACCATCAAGAAGCGCGGCCTCTCGGGCGCCACCTTCCGGGCGGTGGCCAAGGAAGCCGGCTTCACCACGGGCGCGCTGGTCCACTATGTCGATTCGATGGACGCGCTGCTGGCGGCGGCGAGCGAATATTCCGCCCGCGATGTGCGCGCGCGGATGGAAGCCGCCGAAAACCTGCCCGACAAGCTGGAGGCCATGCGCGGCGTGCTCTACCTCGCGCTTCCGGCTGACGAAGACCGCCGCGGCAACTGGAATTTCTTTCTGGGCTTCTGGGAACGCTCGGTTCACAACGCCCATGTGCGCAAGATCACCCATGCGCGCTACCAGGAATGGATCAAGCGCACGGGAAGGCTGATCCGCGCGGCGAAGGACGCGGGCGATATCGCCAAGGATGTGGATGTGAAAAAGGCCGCGCGCGCCATCGTTGCGCTGATCGACGGCATTGCCATCCAGACACTGCGCACCGGAACGCCGCTTTCGCCCGCCGAACAGCGCGCGCTGGTGGACCAATGGATCATGACGTGGCTGAAGCCCAAACGCGTACTCGGCCCCGCCAAACGCACACGCAAATAATATCAGGGAGTTGAAACATGGCGATCTCGAAGCTGTTCGACATCGAAGGAAAAACCGCGCTTGTGACGGGCGGAAGCCGCGGCATCGGCTTGATGATCGCGCGCGGCTTCGTGGAAGCGGGCGTCAAGACCTATATCTCCTCGCGCAAGGCCGATGCCTGCGAGCGCGCGGCGGCCGAGCTTTCGAAGGTCGGCACCTGCATTCCCTTGGCACACGATCTTGGCGACATGGCCGAAGTGAAGAAGCTGGCCGATGAACTGAAGGCGCGCGAAACCAAGCTCGACTTCCTGATCAACAACGCGGGCGCCGCCTGGGCCGAGCCGATCGACAAATATTCGGAAGCCGGCTGGGACAAGCTGATGAACGTGAACCTGAAAGCGATCTTCTTCCTCACGCAGGGCTTGCTTCCGGTTCTGCGTGCCGCCGCGACGAAAGACGACCCGGCGCGCATCGTCAACATCGGCTCGATCGACGGCATTCTCGCACCGCATCTGGAAAGCTATGCCTATTCGGCCAGCAAGGCGGCGGTGCATCATCTGACGCGCAACCTTGCGAAGCATCTGGCGCACGACAACATCAACGTGAACGCCATCGCGCCGGGCCCCTTTGAGACCAAGATGCTGGCCCCTGTTCTGGCGACGCAGCGCAAGGCCATTGAAGCCAGCGTGCCGCGCGGGCGCATCGGCAGCGACGACGACATGATCGGCGCGGCGATCTTCTATTGCAGCCGCGCATCCAGCTACGTCACCGGCACGGTACTGCCGGTCGATGGCGGCATCTCCGGCACGCCCTACACGGCGCTTCCGGTGGAGTTTTGAAAAGACTGTCATCCCCGGCCTCGCGATGCGTCAGCACCGCGAGGGGAAGGGGACCCAGGCAGGTCCGGCAGCGCGATCTCTCCGGTCATTCGGTCGTAGAGACAATTCCATCCGGAGTTTTTCTCTTCGACCAATCTGATCTTCCAAGCGCGATTCCAGCGCTTCAGACGCTTTTCGCGTGCGATAGCGGCATGGATGTCGTGGTGCACCTCGTACCAAACCAGTCGATGCACGCCGTATTTCCGTGTAAAGCCTTCAATGAGATCGTTCTTGTGTTCCCATGTGCGACGTATGATGTCGTTGGTCACGCCGACATAGAGTGTGCCGTTGCGCCTGCTTGCAAGCATGTACACGAAGTAGATGTGATCGCGCATGGATGCAATCTTAGTCAAACACACGTTGGATATCGAGATAGGCGCGCCACCTGGGTCCCCTTCCCCTCGCATTGCTTCGCAATTCTCGGCCGGGGATGACAATGGTGTTTGCTATTAGCCCCTCACCACGCATCGATCCACGGGCGCTTCTTGCCTTCGCGCTTGGGCGGGGCGGGAACGGAGCGGAGGCCCGCGGTGATCCATTTGCGGGTGTCTGCGGGGTCGATGACTTCGTCGAATTCCATGAGCGTTGCGGCGCTGATGGCTTTGCCGCGCGCGTACATCTGCGCAACCATCTCGTCGAACTTCCTTTTGCGCTCGGCGGGATCGGCAATGGCCGCAAGCTCGTTGCGATAGCCGAGCTTCACCGCGCCTTCGAGGCCCATGCCGCCGAACTCGCCGGTGGGCCAAGAGATCGTGAAGAACGGCGCAACGAAGCTCGCACCGGCCATGCCCTGCGCGCCGAGGCCGTAGCCCTTGCGCAGGATGACGGTGAACAGCGGCACAGAAACATTCGCGCCAATGACGAAGAGGCGCGAGTTGTGGCGCACGAGGCCCGTTTTTTCTGCTTCCGGCCCCACCATGTTGCCCGGCGTATCGCAGAGCATGAGAATGGGAATGTCGTAGGCATCGCATAGCTGCATGAAGCGCGCGGCCTTGTCGGAGCCGTCGCGGTCGATGGCGCCGCCGAGGTGCTTCGGATTGTTGGCGATGATGCCGACGGGCCGGCCTTCGATGCGCGCGAAGGCGGTGACCATGCCCACGCCGAATTCACGGCGCAGTTCGAGCACGCTGCCCGTGTCGGACATCATCTCGATGACCTTGCGGATGTCGTAGACGCGCAGGCGGTTCTCGGGAATGACACGGCGCAATTCACGCTGGTCGATGCACGACCAGTCCTTCACAGCGCCCTGGAAATAGGAGAGGTATTTCTTCGCGGTGGCGACGCCCTCGGCTTCGTCTTCCACCACGATGTCGATGACGCCGTTGGGCGATTGCACGGAAACGGGGCCGACTTCGCTCGGATGAAACACACCAAGCCCGCCGCCTTCGATCATCGCGGGGCCGCCCATGCCGATGGAGGAATTCTTTGTGGCGATGATGACATCGCAGCAGCCGAGCAGCGCCGCATTGCCCGCGAAGCAATAGCCGGAATTGATCCCGACCAGCGGCACGAGGCCGGAGAGTTTGGCGAACATCTGGAAGGTGGTGGTGTTGAGGCCGCCGGCGCTCATCGCATCGGTGTCGCCGGGGCGTCCGCCGCCGCCTTCAGTAAAGAACACGATGGGCAATCGCCAATCGGTGGCGATGTGCAGCATGCGGTCTTTCTTTTCGTGGTTGCGCAGCCCCTGTGTGCCCGCCAGTACGGTGTAGTCGTAGGACATGGCGACAATGCGCGCCTGTTCATCGGGAAAGAGGTGGCCGTTGACGCGGCCAAGGCCCATGACAAGGCCGTCGCCGGGCGTTTTGCGGATCAGTTCGTCCATCGAATTGCGGCGCAGGCGGCCCGCCACCACGAGCGAGCCATATTCCACAAAGGAATCGGCGTCGCAGAGATCTTCGATGTTCTCCCGTGCGGTGCGCTGATTGGTTTTCCGGCGCTTTTCCACTGCATCCGGGCGGGCGCGGTCGAGCGTGAATTCGCGGCGCTTGTAGAATTCTTCGAGGTCGGGGCGGATGGCGTCGAGATCGGCGGCAGCTTCCTGCGCCGTGCTTGCGCCTGCCACATCACCTTCTTCAAGGAACGCCAGCGTTGCGCCTTCGAACACGGTTTCACCGGGTTCGATCGCGAAGCCGCGCAACGTGCCGCTGACTTCGGCGGCGATGACGTGCTCCATCTTCATCGCTTCCATGACGAGTACGGGTTCACCCGCGCGCACCGCATCGCCCGCCTTCACAGAGAGCGAAACGATGGTGCCTTGCAAAGGCGCAACAAGGGGCACGGTGCCGTCCGGCGCATCCTCAGCGGCGGCCTTTGATGTTTCGTTTTTCTCCTGCTTGCCGAGCGCGAGCACGGCGAGCGGGTCGCTCGCATCGACCTTGGAGCCCGCGCGCTGCGTTTTGCCGCCCGCATCGAAGTAGAGCTTGGCGTGATCGGCTTCGCGCTGGGCGATCAGGGCTTCGATGTTCTCTTCCACGAAGCCGGTGTGGATCTCCTCGTGACCGGCGGGATGCAGCAGCAGGTTTTGCAGGAAGGCAATGTTGGTGGGCGCACCAGCAATCCTGAATTCGCATAGTGCGCGATAGGCCTTGCTCTTGGCCTCGGCGAGCGTGGGGGCACGCACGATCAATTTGGCGAGCAGGGAATCGTAGCGCGCGGAGGTTTTGTAACCGGCATAGCCGAAGCCATCCACGCGCACGCCGCGGCCCGATGGCGGTTCGTAAACGGCGAGCGTGCCGCCCGCGGGCTTGGCCGTGCCATCCGCCGCCATGGTTTCCATGTTGATGCGGGCCTGAAGTGCTGCGTCACGCGGGTGAGGAATGTCTTTCTGCGTCAGATGAAGTTCGGCGAGCGATTTGCCGTCTGCTACCTCAAGCTGGATGCGCACGAGGTCGAGGCCTGTGACTTCCTCGGTGACGGTGTGCTCCACCTGAAGGCGGGCATTGGCCTCAATGAAGGCGAAGCGGTCGCCGCTGACGAGAAACTCTATGGTGCCGAGCGATCTGTAATCGGCGGCGCGGGCAAGATTCACCGCCGCCTCGAACAGCTTTTCGCGCAGGGCTGGCGAAAGACCGGGTGCGGGCGCGATCTCGATGACCTTCTGGCGCTGGCGCTGCAGCGAGCATTCGCGGTCCCAGATGTGCGAGACGCCTTTTCCATCGCCGACGATCTGCACCTCGATATGGCGCGCGCGCGGCAGATACTCTTCGGCATAGACGGCATCGTTGCCGAAAGCAGCCTTGGCTTCGGAGGCGCAGCGCGCGAAGGCGGCTTCCACTTCGCTTGCATCCGCCACGCGCCGCATGCCGCGCCCGCCGCCGCCGGCGACGGCCTTCAGCATGATGGCGCCGCCCTTGCCGAGGCTGGCAAGAAAGTCCGCCGCGCCCTTCGCATCGATGGGACCGGTACCTTTCAGCAGCGACACACCGCATTTTTCCGCGAGCGCGCGGGCCTTTGCCTTGTCACCGAAGAGGGTAAGGGTTTGCGGAGACGGCCCGACGAAGCAGATGCCTTCGCGTTCGCAGGCGTGCGCGAAATCGGCGTTTTCGCTCAGGAAGCCATATCCGGGATGGATGGCGTCGCAGCCGGACTCGCGTGCGGCGGCAACAACAGCGGCAATGTTCAGATAGGCGGCGGCGCCGCTTCCCGGCAGCGCGTGCATGAAATCGGCTTTGCGCACATGCAGCGAGGCCGCGTCATCTTCGGAGAACACCGCGACGGTTGCGATCCCCATCTCGGCAGCCGTGCGGGCCACGCGGATGGCGATCTCGCCCCGGTTGGCGATGAGCAGTTTCCTCGGCATGTTTATTTATATCCTGTGTTATAAAAAAGCGCTCTCCAATCGAAACGCATGAGCGGGGGCTTGCGCAAGGGGGGCGGGCAATTCGAGCGCGAGACTGTCGTTGAGCCGCGTGCAGGCCGCCTCCATCCCCGTCGCCACATGAACGGCCCGGGCCGGAACCGGCAGATCTGTTCCCTCGATCGTCACGGTTGTGCCCGTGGGCGTCCCAAATACATGGGCATAGACCGTGTTGCCCCGCGCGGTGAAGCGAACGTCTTCGCCACTGGCGGTTCTGCCCTCGGCGCGCGTGAATGGACGCGTGCCGTAGATAGCCTCGCCGTTGGCGCGCAACCACGCGCCGAAGCCTTGAAGACGAGCGACCTGTTCAGGCGGTATCTGCGCATCCTCGCCGCGTGGCCCGACATTCAGCAGCAGGTTGCCGTTCTTGGCGACCGAATCGATGAAGCTCGTCACCAGTGAATCGACGGATGCATAATCGGCATCCGTATCGAAGCGATTGTAGCCAAAGGAATGGCTCATGCCGCGCGTGGCTTCCCATTTTTTCGGCATGATGTCCTTGAAGGTTGTGTATTCCGGGGTGCGGAAATCACAATGCGGCGGCATGGGCGGCGTGACGCCCTGCACCGGCGGATTCTTTCTCATGCGGCTTTTGATGACCGCATCCAGAATGCGCCGCGCGAATTTGAAACGCATCAGCCGCGAGAACCAGGACAGCGGCATCCACCGGTCGTTCAGAACCCCATCCTCTATGGTGTTGTAGTAATCGGCAAACAGTTTGAGCATCGGTCCCTGCGGCGAAGGCCACGAGATGTCATTCCAAAGGACGGAGGGCTTGTAGCGTTCGATCAGTTCGCGCGTCTGCGCTTCGGCATAGGCCGGATAGTCGCCGCCCGGCACCGAACCGATGAAGTCGGCAAGCGTGCGCAGCGGTTCGCGGTTGAAGGTCCAGTCGATGCCGCCGGAATAGTAGACGCCGAAGCGCATGCCTGCCGCGCGCACCGCATCGGCCAGCTCGCCCACGATGTCGCGTTCGGTTGTCCAGTTCTTCTGGTGCGGATTCTTTACTTCGCTTGGCCACAGGCAGAAGCCATCGTGATGCTTGGTGACAAGAACGACATACCGGGCGCCCGCTTCGGCGAAGAGCCGGGCCCAGGCGCCGGGATCCCATTGCGCGAGCCCTCTGAGGAAGGGCTCGCGGAAGTTCTCATAGGGCGCGTTTTTCCACACCTCGGCGTGATACTTGGCGCTTTCGCTTTCGGGCACCTTGATCGCGTTCCAGTACCACTCCGAATAGGGCGTGCGCGCCACCGCGGTATCGTAATGGTTCTGAAAGGCGTCGGAGATGGAGCCGGAGCGGGTGGCGAAGGCCGGAATGGCGAAGGGGCCCCAATGGATGAAAATTCCGAACTTGGCATCATCGTACCAGGCCGGGATCGGGTGCGCGTTCAGGGAGCCAAGATCGGGTCTGTACGTCACGAAAAAGCCCCCTCGCCAAATTGCGTCAATGGCGGGATAGTACGCTCCAAAAGCCATTACAACATCATGGGGACGAAGCATGCCTTGGAATTACGGCGATATATACGATGCTGTCGCAGCGGAAATCCGGCCGGATGCGCCGGCGTTCGTGCACGGTGACCGCACGATCACCTGGGGACAGGCCAACCGCCGAACCAACAATCTTGCCCGCGCGATGCTGACAAATGGCGCGGCGGTGGGCGACAAGGTGGCCTTCTACCTGCGCAACTGCCCGGAATATTCCGAGGGCACGGCGGCCTGTTTTCGCGGGCGGCTTGTGCATGTGAACATCAACTATCGCTACAAGCCCGAAGAAGTTCTCTACATCCTCGACAATTCGGACGCGACGGTTCTGATTTTCGGCAGCGAATTCCGCGGCGCGGTAGATGCCATCAAGGACCAGCTCACCAAGGTGAAGCTGTTCATCGAAGTCACGCCCGATGGCGAAACCGCGCCTTACGCGGTGAATTACGAAACGCTGGCGGAAACCGGCGATGGCGCAAATCTCGGCATCAAGCGTTCGCCGTCCGACATGCTCTTCATCTATACGGGCGGCACAACCGGCATGCCCAAGGGCGTGATGTGGGAAACGGGCGAACTTTGTACGCTGTGGCACGAACGGCTTCGGCGCACGCTGGGCGCTGCCCCCGAAACGATGCAGGCGCAGGCCGCCGCCATCAAGGCGGTGGGACAGGGGCCCGTGACGCTTCCCGCCTGCCCGATCATGCATGGCACAGGCGTCATTTCCGCCATCACCTCCATGCTGTCCGGCGGCTGCATTGTGACGGTGGACAATCACTCGCTCGATGCCGACGCGATCTGGACGGCGGTGGAGAAGAACAAAGTGCAGGGCATCGCCATTGTGGGCGATCCGTTTGCCAAGCCGCTGCTGAAGGCGCTCGACGATGCACCGGGCAAATACGATCTGTCATCGCTTCTCACCATGACGTCTTCGGGGGCGATGTGGAGCGTGGAAGTGAAGCGCGGGCTTCTGAAGCACATTCCGCAACTGACCCTCGCCGACAGTTTCGCCTCTACCGAGGCGATGGGCATGGGCGCTTCCACCATGACGAAAGACGGCGAAGCGCAGACAGCCGCGTTCCAGCTTCTGGAAAACGCCATCGTCATCGACGAGAACGACACGCCGATCCCGCCCGGCACCGGCAAAGCGGGCATGGTCGCGCTCGGCGGGCCGCTGCCGCGTGGGTATTACAAGGATCCGGAAAAAACCGCGCGCACATTCCGCACGGTGGGCAATCGCCGCTATTCCATCCCCGGCGATTTCGCGCGCGTGGAAGCCGATGGCACCATCACGCTGCTGGGGCGCGGTTCGAATTGCATCAACACCGCCGGTGAGAAGGTCTATCCCGAAGAAGTCGAGGAAGCGCTGAAGACGCATCCGAGTGTAGAAGATGCGCTGGTTGTGGGCGTGCCCGACGACACATGGGGCCAGGCGGTGACCGGCGTGGTAAAGCTGGCGCCAGGCGCGGAATTCGATGAAGCGGCGCTGCGCGCGCATGTGCGCGAGCATCTGGCTGGATACAAGACGCCGAAGCGCGTGCTTGTGTCGGGCGTGAACCTGCGCGCGCCGAACGGCAAGGCGGATTACAAATCCGTCTCGAATTTTGCGCGTGGCGAGTTGGGTATCGCTTCGTAACATTCCGACGCGCCGCATTCTCGACATAGTTTGCCCCAACCCTGTGCGCTGCAACGGGGAGGGGTGCCCATGAGCGATGCGGTGCGCGGAACGCGAAAGTGGGGCCGGGTGGCGCTGCTGGTTGTGGCGGCTATCGCCATGGCCGCGCTTGCCGCCGTTGTGACGGTTGCGGGCACGCTGGAAGGCTGGTGGCAATCGCCGGTCGCGCCGCGCGGCGACACGAAGGCATTCCTCGCCGCAGCCAATGCGGAAATCGACGCGCGCTCACACGGCAACACCGCCTTTGTTCTGCTGGAACATGGCAAGCCTGTGGGCAGCCACTTCGTTTCCAAGGGCAAGCCAGTGAACGGTGACACGCTGTTTCAGGTCGCCTCTCTCAGCAAATGGATCACGGCCATGGGCGTGATGAAGCTGGTGGAGGAGGGGAAGCTCGATCTCGACGCGCCGGTTTCGAAATATCTGAAGCGCTGGAAGCTGCCGGACTCGAAGTTCGACAACAGCAAGGTGACGGTCCGCCGGGTTTTGAGCCACACGGCAGGGCTGACGGACGGGCTCGGCTATGCGGGCTTTGAACCCGGCAAGAAGGTGCAGACGCTGGAAGAATCGCTGACCCGCACGGCGGATGCTTCGCCAGGGGCGAGCGGGCTGGTGCGCGTGGGGATCGAGCCGGGCACGAAGTTCAAATATTCCGGCGGCGGCTACACCATGCTGCAGCTGATCATCGAGGATGTGACCGGCCGCGATTTCAACGAATTCATGCGCGCGGAGATTCTCGTGCCGTTCGGCATGACGCATTCGACATTCGTGCTCGATGCCCTACCGAACCCCGATGTGGCGGAGATCTACGACACCGATGGCTCCTTCGCGACGCATTACAAATTCACCGCGCTGGCAGCGGCGTCGCTCTACACCTGCACATCGGATCTCATGCATTTCATTCAGGCGCAGCTTCCAGGGCCGAATGGCGAAGCGGCGGGGCGCGGCATCCTGAAACCGCAAACGCTTGCGACCATGCGCATGCCTGAAGCCTCCATGCTCGGCGCGGAAATCTGGGGTCTCGGCACGATCCTCTATGCGCCGAACAACGCAGGCGGTTTCATTGTGGGCCATGACGGCAACAATGCGCCCGCCATCAACACCGCGGCGCGTTTCGATCCGGTATCGGGTGACGGCATCGTGGTTCTGGAAACCGGCGCCGATCTGCTGGCCAGCAAGGTCGCGGGCGACTGGGTATTCTGGCGCACGGGCTATGTCGATCTCATCGCCTTTCAGGCGGGCATGCGGCGCATGCTGAACGCCGCGACAATTGCCGCCGGGATCGCGTTTCTGCTCACGCTGGTTGTGGGCTGGCGCTTTACGCGGCGGCGCACCTGACCACTTCGCTGCAGTTGCACGGTTCGGACGCGCATTTGCCAAGCGCCCGGCGATTGGTCACGATCCGGAAAAATATATCCGGGAGTGACGCCGATGAAATTCACCTGGTTCAATCTGATGCCGTGGCCCTATCTGCCGGACGATTTCCGGGAGAAGAACCGGTCGGTGTGGGTGGATATCGACTCGCGGCTGTTCGATGCCGAGAAGAGCAACGCCGTCTACAACACCTATATGGACTTGCTCGAGTACGCCGGAACACTCGGCTTCGACGGCATCGGCGTGAACGAGCATCACCAGAACGGTTACGGCATCATGCCGTCTCCGAACATCATCGCGGCCGGGCTGGCGCGGCGTACATCCGATGTGGCGCTTGTGGTGCTGGGCAATTCCATCGCGCTCTATAACCCGCCCGTGCGCGTGGCCGAAGAGTTCGCGATGCTGGATTGCATTTCGGGCGGGCGGCTGGTGGCGGGTTTCCCGGTCGGCACCTCGATGGACACCAATTATTGCTATGGGCAGATCCCGGCGCTCACGCGCGAGAAATATAACGAGGCGCACGAACTCATCATGCGCGCGTGGCATGAGCCTGATCCGTTTGCGTTCAACGGCCGCTACAACAAGCTGCGCTATGTGAACATCTGGCCGCGTCCGGTGCAGAAGCCAAATCCGCCGGTGCATATTCCCGGCGGCGGCTCGGTGGAGACATACGACTTCTGTCTCGACAACACCTATTCCTATTCCTACCTGTCATTCTCCGGTTACATCCGTGCCAAGGCGCTGATGGATGGGTACTGGGAGCGCGTGGCCAAGCGCAGCACGGCCGACCATTCGCCCTATCGCGCCGGTTTCGCGCAGACAATCTGCGTGGCGGAGACCGACGAAGAAGCGCGCAAGCTCTATGAGAAGCATATCCTCTATTTCTACAATCGGTGCCTGCATGTTTCGGCGGCATTCGCCGATGCGCCGGGCTACCGCACGATCAAGACCATACAGACCGGCGCACTATCGCAGTACGCCCCGCCCAAGGGCTATGCGAACGTGACGTGGGAAGAGTTGATCGAGGGCGGGCATGTGATCGCCGGATCGCCCGAAACCGTTCGCCAGCGCATGGAAGACCTGATCAAGACGCTGCATGTCGGCAACATCTTCTGCCTCATGCATGTGGGCGACATGCCGAAAGACAAGTGCATGTATTCCACCAAGCTGTTTGCAGAAAAGGTGATGCCAAAGCTGCGTGGCATGTTCCCCGATTATGCCAATGACGACCGCTTCTGGTGCAAGCCGATGAAGAACGCGGCGAAGGCCGGAAGCCTGCCGGCCGAACGCGATGCGTTCGCGGCCGTGGCCGGCGCGTAAGGGGGGCGGAGATGTCATTCGAACTGAAAACCGTCGATACCCATCATGTTCCCGTCCGCTATTACGAAGGCGGCAAAGGCGAGCCGCTCGTGTTCCTGCATGGCGCAGGCGGAATCGTGCCGAACGATCCGTTCCTCGAGAAACTTGCGGCGAAGTATCATGTCTATGCGCCGCTGCTGCCCGGCTATGGCGATTCCGAGGAATGCCCGGAACTGCGCGACATGCTCGATATTACCCTGCACAGCTGGGATGTGATCGATGCGCTGAAACTGAGAGACCCGATCCTTGTGGGTCATTCAATGGGCGGCATGATCGCCGCCGAAATGGCCGCCGTGGAACCGCACCAAGTTTCGCGGCTGGGGCTGATTGCGGCGGCGGGGCTGTGGATCAACGCGCATCCCATACCCGATCTGTTCGCGACGATGCCTTATGAATATCCGAAGCTGCTGTTCCACAATGTTGAGGCAGGCACGGCGATGTTGACCGCGGGCACCCGCGTCGACGATCCGGAATGGCTGAAATCGTTCCTCGTCACCAACGCGCGGCAAATGGGCATGGCAGGCAAAATCCTGTTTCCGATTCCGGAACGCGGACTTTCCACGCGGCTTTATCGCGTGCGCGCAAAGACCGTGCTGATCTGGGGCGACAATGACCGCCTCATACCGCCCGCTTACGGCCAGGCGTTCAAGAGGGCGATTGCGCGTTCGGAACTTGTTTCGGTTGCCGAGGCCGGTCACATGGTGACACTGGAGAAACCGGATCAGGTGATCGCAGCGCTTGCCCGGTTGGGCTAAACGGCGATTGGCCGGGCCGGCACATCGCCTGTGCGCAGGAAACTGATACGGCAGACAAGGCCGCGGGGATCGTAGTCGATCTCCACTTCGCCGTTGCGTTCGCGCGCGGCGGCGGCGCGGATCACGCGCGAGCCGAAGCCGTCGCGCTCCGGCTGTGAGGGGGCCGGACCGCCATGCTCGATCCATTCCAGAAGAAAGCGCTCGCCATTTTCAGCGGGAAGCAGTGTCCAGCGCACGGTGACATGGCCATCCGGCACGGATAGCGCGCCATATTTCACCGCATTGGTGGCAAGCTCGTGCAGCGCCATGGCAATGCTGCCGCCTGTTTCCTCGGTGAGGGTGATCTGCGGACCTTCGATGCGGAAACGTTCGGTGCAATCGCTCTGGAACGGACCAAGCGCGCTTTTGATTGCCGCACTGCATTCGATGGCACTTCGACCGGCGGCCAGCACCTGATCCGCCGCTGCGCCGAGGGCGTGAAGCCGCCCCAGAAAGCGGCGCAGGAACGCATCCACTTCGGTGTTGCGGCCCACGCGCGAACTCTTCGCCAAGGCATCGATGATGGTGACGAGATTCTTCATGCGGTGGCGCATTTCGCCCAGAGCCAACTCGCGGCGGTCGTGCGCGGTTTTCTGATCGTGGTCGTCGCGCAGCTTCACGAGCCACTCGTCGGGCCCGCCACTGAGCGAGGGGACAAGCGCGGCGTGACCGCGATACCATCGCCAGTCGCCGAATTTCACATCCCAGAGGCGTGCATCGAATTCATGATGACCGCTCTGATTTTTGGCGTGGGGAAGAACAGCCGCGCGATCTTCCTCGTGAAAGGCATTGAGCCAGCCATGGCCTTCATAATCGGGCCACGCCATGCCTGTAACCTGTTGCCATCCTTCGTGCTGCCCGCTGGCGCGGCCCTCGGCATCCATCGTCCAGATGATGCCGAAGGCAACGCCCAGAAGTTTGCGATAGCGCGCCTCGGCAGTTTCCGCGCGCAGCAACGCGCTGCGCACGAACGACACGATAACGACTATCACCCCGCACAACAGGAACCACACCGTGGTCGTTACGATCATCGCATCGTGCGCCGAGCCGCCATAGAACAGGGACGGCTCGCCAAACAGCCACCAGCCAAGCGGTCCGCTTGCGACCAGCGCCGCCACGCCGTAGCGCCAGCCCGCAACCGCCGTGGCCACGGCGATCGCCGGCACGTAAAACAACAGCGGAAGACCCATGATCGCAAAGCCCGCGAGATAGCGGGTGAGTGTGGCGGCGATGAGCGCGCCAGCCGTCCATGCAAGGGATTCGCCAACCGAGCGATGCCGCACCAAAAACGCTTCGAGGCGTCCCAGCACGCGATCATCCGTCGTGTGTGGCACGGCTTGTGTCCGCTGCGGACTCCGCGTCATTCCAGCCTCCAGCAACGAATTGGGGCCACAGTTCGCAAGCGCACGCAATGGCATATTGATCCGTATGCGCCTTGACTTCGGGGCTTAGTGAGCAAACCGTTCCCGTAACGCAGATATTCCGAGGGTTCCATGACTGGCGAATTCGATCTGGTGATCCGGGGCGGGACCGTGGCCGATGGCACGGGTGCGCCTCTGCGCGAAGCCGATATCGCGGTGCGTGATGGCAAGATTGCGGCGGTGGGTACAGTGCCTGCCAGCGGAATCGAGGAAATCGACGCCAAAAATCGGCTGGTCACACCCGGTTATGTCGACATTCACACACATTACGATGGGCAGGCGACCTGGGACAGCCGCCTAGCACCATCAAGCTGGCATGGTGTGACGACCGTCGTGATGGGCAATTGTGGCGTGGGCTTCGCGCCTGTGCACAAAAGTGATCACAACCGCCTTATCGAACTGATGGAGGGCGTCGAGGATATTCCGGGCGCTGCGCTGCACGAAGGCCTTTCGTGGAATTGGGAGAGTTTTGGCGATTATCTCGATGCCCTCGAAACGCGCGCGCACGATATCGACATCTGCGCGCAGCTTCCGCATGGCGCGCTTCGGGTTTATGTGATGGGCGAACGCGGCGCGAAACTGGAAGCGGCTACCGAAGATGACATCGCGCGGATGCGGGCGCTGACCACCGAAGCCATGCGCGCTGGTGCCATTGGCTTTACAACCTCGCGCACGCTCAATCATCGCACAGTCAAGGGAGACCCCACGCCATCGCTTCGCGCCACGCAAGAAGAACTGATGGGCATCGCACTCGGCATGAAGGATGCGGGTTCTGGCGTGTTCGAACTGATTTCGGATTTCGACAATCCCGATCCGATCACCGAGTTCTCCATGATCCGGGAACTGGTCGCCCGGAGCGGGCGACCGCTCACGCTCTCATTGGCGCAATTCGGTTCCAACGCCCATGGCTGGCGGGGCCTGCTCGGCATGATCGAATCTGCGGCGCGCGATGGCCTGCCGATCAAGGGGCAGGTGGCGCCGCGTCCCATTGGTCTGCTGCTTGGCCTGCAGGGCACGCTCAATCCGTTTTCCGCGCATGAGACGTTTGCCGAAATCCGGGACAAGCCGCTGGCCGAGAAGGTGCGGATCATGCGCGATCCGGCGTTTCGCGCGCGCATGCTGGCGGAATCCGACGCGAAGCAGAGCCATCCTTTGGCGCGGCGCGTGATGGCGTTTGACCAGATATTTCCGCTGGGCGATCCGCCGAACTACGAGCCACCGAAGGAAACAGCGATTGCGGCCATTGCCGCGCGCGAAGAGCGGCCGGCGCAGGACGTGGCCTATGATCTTCTTCTGGGTGATGAAGGGCGGGCGTTTCTGTTCCTGCCGTTCGCCAACTACACCGAGTTCAATCTCGATGCCTGTGGTGAGATGATCGCCAACGCGAATTGCGTGATGGGGCTCGGCGATGGAGGCGCGCATGTGGGGATCATCTGCGATGCGAGCTATTCGACCTATCTGCTCACCCATTGGGGCCGCGACCGTTCGCATGGCCGCTTCGATCTGCCCTATCTGGTGAAGCGTCAGACACAGGACACCGCGCGCGCTGTGGGGCTTCTGGATCGTGGGGTGATAGCACCGGGCATGAAGGCCGATATCAACGTGATAGATTTCGACAGGTTGCGCGTGGAAGCACCAAAGATGGCGTTCGATCTGCCGGCGGGCGGCAAGCGGTTGCTGCAGAAGGCGACCGGCTACGAGGCAACAATCGTTTCGGGCAAGATCGCGTATCGCAATGGCGAAGCTACCGATGCGCTGGCGGGCCGGCTGGTGCGCGGGCCGCAAAGGGTGCCCGCCTGAAGCAAAGGATCAGGCGGCGATGCCGCTCATGCCTTCGGTGATGACGGCGACACGCGGCAGCATGATGGTCGCAATGGTGCCAATCCCCTGTTCGCTTTCAAGCACGATAGTGCCACCATGCATCTGCATCAGCGCGCGGCTGATGGGAAGGCCAAGACCCGTTCCCTGAAAGTTTCGCGCCAGGCGCGCATCGCCCTGGTGGAAGGGCTGAAACACCGCATCGATATTTTCGGGGTCGATGCCAATGCCCGTGTCCTTTATAGAGACGCGGATCATGTGACCATCGGCTTCGATATGCACGGAAACATCACCGCCTGGCGGCGTGAACTTCACGGCATTCGATAGAAGATTGAGGATCACCTGTTTGACGGCGCGGCGATCCGCTCTCGCGGAAAGATCGGTCATGAATGGCAGGGGGTGAAGCGTGACGCTGTCCTTGATCGCCTGAGAGGCGACAAGGCCATAGGCTTCTCGCAGAATTTCCGCCACATCGATCGGCTCCGGATGCAACGTGTAGGAACCCGACTCGATCTTGGAGAGATCGAGAATCTCGGAAATGAGCGAGAGCAGGTGACGCCCGGAATCATGGATTGAGGAGGCGTAGCTGGAATAGCGCGTCCAGGCCACTTCCTGCGTTCCGAACACCGCATCACGGATGATCTCGGAGAAGCCCAGAATGGCATTGAGCGGTGTGCGCAGTTCATGGCTCATCACGGCAAGGAACTGCGATTTCAGCCGGTTGGCAGATTCGGCAGCCTCCTTGGCAATCGCCAGCGCGGCCTCGCGCTCCTTGAGCGCCGTGATATCGGAAAACGATATGGTATGGCTGCCGTCACTGATCTGTGACGCCGCGCCCAGATACCAGCGCCCGCGGGATTCGAATTCCACCGGTTCTCCCGCCATCACGAGATCGACGATGTTCCCGGCATCCGGTGTGGCCCGGCACAGCAGCGCGCGCACATCCATGCCGCGCACGCTTTCCTCGCTGCCAGTGTCACACAACGCCAGCAGCGACGGATTGGCCGATTGCAGCTTCATCTGCGAGTCGAGAAGCGCCAGCGCGCAGGGTGCGTTTTCGAGCGTTTCGGCCAGGCGGCGCTCGCCATGCTTGCGTATGCGTTCGTTGGCCTCTTTCAACTCTTCTTCCATGAGGCGATTGGAACGATCGATCAGACGCCTCTCGCGATCGGTTTCTTCATAGGTGCGCAGCACCGCAGACAGCATTGCCTCGATGTCCAGTTCGCCGTTTTCGCGCGTGTTCGTGCGAATCTGGTGGGCAAGAAGCTTATGCACCGCCGCTCTCGCTCAAGGTGGTAATGGTCATGGTCTGGTTGTGCAGTTCGGCATGACCGGTGACGGCATGCGGGCAAACCTCACCGTAAGAGTAGAAACCCGTGACCAGCGTGCCAGAACCAAGCACATCCTGCACGGCCTCGACTTCCTCGCGGATGCGCTGGCCAAGCAGAAGCTTGCGCCCGATGCAGCTGACAAGAATGGCCACGCTTTTGTCGTCATGACCGCCCTTGGCCTGTTCGGCGGCGTTTGCGGCGCCTTCAATGAGGCGATCGAAGTTTCCGCGCATCAGCTGTGCCGAGAAGCCGACTGGCATGTCACCGGCGAAAATCATGGTCTTGGCGGCTTCGTCCACGCCGACGATGGTGCGCACGATCGCCTGATCGGGCTTGTCGGCGGGATATATGCGCAGAGGGAAGAAAAGCGCACTGCCCGGCAGGCCGTCGGCATCCTCGCCGAGATAGCGCTTGTAAAGATCGAGCGCGGGCTGACCGTCCAGCTCGTAAAGGACATTGGCTTCGGCGCGCGTGATTTTGCGTTCGGGACCGAACACATCCCAGCCGCCGCTGCTGCCGTGCCCCACCTTTAGCGCATCGCCATAGAAGCCCACGGCCGCGATCTTGCCCGGCGCGGGCGGCGCATTGAGGCCGACATAGGTCGTACCAAAGCGTGGTCCATCGCCGGCCAGGCCACCCGTGAGGACGACGTTCTCGCCCACTGAGGCGCGCAGGCCACGCACAAGCTCGCTGCCGTTGACGCGCGTGCCATCGGACAGCACGAAGATCGCCGACAACCCCGGACCGGCAAGCTGATCGCCGATGTGCTTGCCGGCGGAGAAGGAGTCGCCGCTATCGTCCAGGTCGGACTCGGCGGAGGCGATACGTGTGTGCTCGAAATCGAGCGCGGTGACGCTTAGCGCTTCATCGCTCACGTCTGGCCCGCAAATCTCCCCACCCGTGCTGCAGCCCAGGAGGATGGAATTGGGATGACGCTCGCGCAATTCGCTCCAACGCGCGCCCTGCGTGAACGCAGAAGGGGAGCCAAACGCCAGCACCAGTTTGGCGCTGCCATTGAGCGACGGCGCAGTTTCCTTCCAGCCGCCTTGCGGATTCCAGATACTCTGTGACGCGCGCATACGCTGCCCCTCGTTGCCGCTTGCCGCCAAAGAATAGGGCGCGTGGAGTTAATGTGCCGTTTCGCCGTTGCCGTTACGGCTCCCATTTTGTTCCGAAATTTCAAACTTTCCCCGCGCCCACTGCGTATGTCAGCCAGGAATTTTCTGCGACGGCAAGACGGGGAAATTCCCGCCGCTGCTTTACGAATTGGAAACCATCCGAAGAGGTGTGGACAGCGTCTTCGGGAACCGGGCGTCAGGCTTGACCCCCACAAGATAGTTTCATATGAAACTATCTGGCTCAGCTCAGGGAGACCTTCATGACTCAGCTTTGGGAAAACCCTATCGGAACGGATGGATTCGAATTCATCGAGTACACCGCGCCCGATGTTGGCCAGCTTCACAAACTGTTCGAGTCGCTCGGCTTTCGCGCGGTGGCCCGTCACCGCTCCAAGAACGTGACGCTTTACCGGCAAGGCGAAGTGAACTTCGTCGTGAACGCCGAACCCGACAGCCACGGTTCGCGCTTCGCCAAGGCGCATGGGCCGAGTGCCTGTGCCATGGCCTTTCGCGTGAAGGATGCAGCCACCGCCTACAAGAAGCTGGTCGCGGCTGGTGCGAAGCCCTTCGCCAATCAGGTGGGGCCGATGGAATTGAACATCCCGGCGATCGAAGGCATCGGCGGCAGCGTGATCTATCTTGTGGACCGCTACGGCGATCATTCGATCTACGACGTGGACTTTGTGCCAACCGATCCGGCGAAAGGTCTCACGCATGAAGGCGATGGCATGACCTATATCGATCACGTCACGCACAACGTCTATCGCGGCAACATGGACCAGTGGGCGGGCTTCTATGAGAAACTCTTCAACTTCCGCGAAATCCGCTACTTCGATATCGAAGGCAAACTCACGGGCCTGAAGTCGCGTGCGATGACGAGCCCGGACGGCAAGATCCGTATTCCGATCAACGAATCCTCCGACGACAAATCGCAGATCGCCGAATATCTGAACGACTACAAAGGCGAGGGCATCCAGCACATCGCGCTCGGCACCGACAACATCTATGAAACAGTGGAACGGCTGCAAAAGCGCGGCGTCGCCTTCCAGGACACGCCGGATACCTATTACGAGCGGCTCGACAACCGCATCAAAGGTCATGGCGAAGATGTGGAGCGCCTTCAGCGCGACCGCATTCTGATGGATGGGGCGCCGACGGACGATCAGGGCCTGCTGCTGCAAATCTTCACGCAGAACGCCATCGGCCCGATCTTCTTCGAACTGATCCAGCGCAAGGGCAATGAGGGTTTCGGCGAGGGCAATTTCAAGGCGCTGTTCGAAAGCATTGAACTGGATCAGGTGCGCCGCGGCGTGCTGAAGGATGACAAGGGCGTTCTGGCATGAGCAGCCGCAACTGGATCGAATTTCCGCGTGTGGAAGGCGAAACTTCGCGGCAGGCGCATGCTGACCTGCCTGAGGGCACTTATGAACGCGAGATGGGGCGTGATGGCTTCTTTGGCCCAGCCACTCATCTTTATCACAAGCATCCGCCGACGGGTTGGGTGTCGTTCGAGGGACCACTGCGGCCGCGCGCTTTCGATGCCGTGAAGGCCGTTGAAGGCGCCAACGAACCCTTCAAGCCCATGACGCTGATGAAAAACGCGTCGTGCCAGATCGGCATCTGGAAATGCGATGGCGACATGCCAACCTTGGCGCGCAATTCCGATGGCGATCTACTTCTCTTCGTGCACAAGGGCGAAGGCGATTTCTTTTGCGATTTCGGTCATATGACCTATCGCGACGGCGATTACATCCTTCTGCCGCGCGGAACGATGTGGCGCTTTGAAGCGAAGGCGCCATCGGTGTTTCTGCGCATCGAAGCGACGAACACCGGCTTCAAGCTGCCGGAGCGCGGGCTTCTGGGCCCGCATGCGGTGTTCGACACTGGCGCGCTCGACACTCCGAAGCTGGACGAAGCGTTCAAATCGCAGCGCGAAGGCGAGTGGCAGGTGAGCGTGAAGCGGCGGGGAGAAATGTCGCTCATCACCTATCCGTTCAATCCGCTGGATGCCGTGGGCTGGAAAGGCAATCTCACGGCGCTGAAGCTGAACTGGCGCGATATCCGCCCTGTCATGAGCCACCGTTACCATCTGCCGCCGAGCGTGCATTCGACCTTCGTCGCCGACCGCTTCGTGGTCTGCACTTTCGTGCCGCGCCCCATCGAAAGTGATCCGGGCGCGCTGAAGGTGCCCTTCTTCCACTCGAACGACGATTACGACGAAGTGATCTTCTATCATCAGGGCGAGTTTTTCAGCCGCGACAACATTCACCCCGGCATGGTGACGTTCCACCCGAACGGCTTCACCCATGGCCCGCACCCCAAGGCGTTTGCCGCCGGTGCCAAGGCCGCCAAGACGATGACCGATGAGGTGGCCGTGATGATCGACACGCGCGATCCGCTGGACATGACAGCCGATGCCGAATCCGCCGAAGATCGTGCCTATGCCGATAGCTGGAAGCCAAAATGAAACTTGCATCGCTCAAACATGGCCGCGACGGAATGCTTGTCGTGGTGAGCCGGGACCTGACGCGGTTTGTCGCTGTTCCACATATTGCACCGACCATGCAGCACGTGATGGATGACTGGGCGCATTGCGCCGCCCGTCTCGCGCGTATCTATGACATGATGAACGAAGGCCATGTGGCAGGCGAGAAACCATTTCACGCCAGCGATTGCGCATCGCCGCTGCCGCGCGCACATCAATGGGCGGATGGTTCTGCCTATGTCACGCATGTGGAACTGGTGCGCAAGGCGCGCGGCGCGGAAATGCCGCCAAGTTTCTGGACCGATCCGCTGATGTATCAGGGCGGTTCGGACCGCTTCGTGGGACCCACCGAAGATATTGTTGTGGGCGATGAAAGCTGGGGCATCGATTTCGAAGGCGAGGTGGCCGTCATCACCGATGACGTTCCCTATGGCACTGATGCGAGCCACGCCGAACATCACATCAAGCTGTTGATGCTGGTGAACGACGTCAGTCTTCGCAATCTGATACCGGCGGAGCTGGCCAAGAATTTCGGCTTTTTCCAATCCAAACCCGCGACGGCGTTTTCGCCCGTGGCGGTGACGCCGGACGAACTGGGCGAAGCGTGGCACGGCGGCAAGGTGCATCTGCCACTGCATGTCTATCTCAACGGCGAGCAGTTCGGTGCGCCGAATGCGGGCGAGGACATGACGTTCTCGTTCCCGCAGCTTGTGGCGCATGCCGCAAAAACGCGCGAACTCGGGCCGGGCACCATCATCGGTTCCGGCACGGTGTCAAACACGGATCGCTCGCGCGGGTCTGCCTGCATCGCCGAGCGGCGTACGCTGGAGCAGATCGAGCAGGGTGCGCCGAAGACGCCGTTCATGAAATTCGGCGATACCGTGCGCATCGACATGCTGGATCTCGACGGCAAATCGATCTTCGGCACCATCGAGCAGAAGGTGCGCCAGCATGGCGGCTGACTTTGCGCTCTACGGCTATTTCCGCTCTTCCGCGGCGTTCCGCGCACGTATCGCGCTGAACCTGAAGGGCATCAAACCGGAACTGCGCTTCATCCATCTGATCAAGGATGGCGGACAGCAACACACGGCGGACTACAAGGCGCTGAACCCGCAACAGCTGATTCCGGCGCTCGTGCATGACGGGCACACGATCACGCAATCCCTCGCCATCATCGAATATCTCGACGAGATCGTGGCGGAGCCACCGTTGCTGCCGAAAGATCCTATCGGCCGCGCGCGCTGCCGCGAGCTGGCTTATGCCATCGCATGCGATATCCATCCGGTGAACAATCTGCGCGTGGCGCAATATCTCAAGAGCGATCTTGGCGCCCAGGATGATCAGGTCGCGGGCTGGCAACGGCACTGGATTGAAGTGGGATTTGGCGCATTGGAGACGATGCTGGCGGCACCTTCATTGACCGGAAAGTTCTGCCACGGCGATACGCCGACGCTGGCGGATATCTGCTTGATCCCGCAAGTGTTCAACGCGCGGCGGGTGAAGCTGGATATCGCAACCTGGCCCACGATCGCGCGGATAGAAGCCCATGCCATGACGCATCCCGCCTTCGATGCGGCGCAGCCGAAGAACCAGCCTGATGCCGAATGAGGTTCTGGAGCAGCAACTCGATCTCGACCGGTTTCTGCCCTACCGGCTTTCGGTACTGTCCAATCGCGTATCGGATGCCATCGCCGCGCACTATTCCGAACGCTTCGGGCTCACCATTGCCGAATGGCGTGTGATGGCGGTGCTGGGCGGATCGTCCGGTCTTTCCGCGCGCGAAGTGGCCGAACGCACGGCGATGGACAAGGTGCAGGTGAGCCGTGCGGTGGCATCGCTGGTCGATGTGCGGCGGGTCACAAAACAGGACGATGCGAATGACGGCCGGATCACGCGGCTTTCGCTGAGTGCAAAGGGCAAGGCGATCTATGACGAGATCGTGCCGCTCGCGCTGCATCTGGAAGCGGTGTTGCTTGCCGCGCTCACGAAAGACGAGCGCAAGACGCTTTCCGAATTGATGGACAAACTGGCCGGACGGATTGGGAGTTTGAGTGCTAGCGCCACATAGAATTGTCATGGCCCGCATTCGCGGGCCATGACACGGGGAGTTCAACTCCGCACAATCAATATCGCCAATGCCTTGGGGCCGTGCGCGCCCAATTCCATCGTCTGTTCGATATCGCCGGTGCGCGATGGGCCGCTCACGAAATTGATCGTGTTGGGAAGAGCGCCGCGCTGCTTCAGTTTCGCAAGCGCGTTTTCCATGTGGGGGAGAATGTCGCGCGCGTGGATGACGGCGATTTCGAGCCCGGCACGGAAATGCCACGAAGCGGGTGTGCCTTCGCCAGCCGCGTTCACCAGCGTTCCGGTTTCGGCAATGCCGAAGGATACGTGTGCAAGTGCCGCGTCGTCCGGCCCCGGCGGCGTGGCGAGCGTTTCGAGATTGCCGGTGTGCGCGGTGAGCACGCTGGCGGGGGGAACGTGGATGCGCGCAGGCAGATTTTTGTCACGCAGGATGGATGCGATAGCGCCCGCGATATCCGATTCCGAATCCACAATTTGCACTTCGGCATAGATGGCACGAGCGCGCGCCGCGAACTGCTCAGCGAGATCTCCATCGACTGCAGGTGCGCGATATAGCGCGGGACGGAGCGCGCTCTTCACGCGGCGGTTGCGGATGGCGGCGAGGATATCATCGCGCGCGGTCACGGGCGCCTCCGCCATTGTTCCTGAAAGGTCTGGCCTTGCGGCGCAGGCAGATCGCGCACTGCGAACCAGCCGCGCGGCAAGGGCATGGCATGGATGCGCCCGGGCGCACCGCTCATGGCTTTCAGCAAGCGCGCGGCGATGCGCGCGCCGAAGCGATAGAGCGCGGGGCGTTTTGCAGCAAAGGCCCAAACGCCGAGGCCCGCGGCAATCGATTTCGGTGCAAGGCCGCCTGCATATTCGCGCGCGCGCCAGTAGCGCATGATCTTCGGCAGCGGAATTTTCACCGGGCACACTTCGGCACAGCGGCCGCAGAAGGTGGAGGCGTTGGCATGATGCCCCGCCGCCGCAACGCCGATCATGCCGGGATTGAGCGCTGCGCCGATGGGACCGGGATAGGTTGCGCCATAGGCATGCCCGCCGATGGCGCCATAGACCGGACAATGATTGATGCAGGCCGAGCAGCGGATGCAGCGCAGCACGTCTTCCGCCTCGGTGCCGATCAGTTTGGAGCGGCCATTGTCCACCAGCACGACATGAAATTCGCGCGCATCTTCGTCGCCCAATTCGGATTCTCTCGGCCCCCGCATCACGCTGACATAGGAAGAAATGTCCTGCCCCGTGGCGGAGCGCGTAAGAAGTCGCAAGAGTACCGTTGCATCGTCGAGATTCGGCACGATCTTCTCGATGCCGGTGACGACGATGTGTGTTTTGGGGATCAAGCGCGTGAGATCGCCATTGCCCTCATTGGTCACGATCAGCGCCGCGCCTTCCTCGGCGGTGAGAAAGTTTGCGCCGGTGATGCCCACATCGGCGGATTCAAACGCCGCGCGCAGCATGATCCGCGCTTCGGACACGAGCGCGGTGCGTTCATCGAGGTTGCGCTTGGGATCGAGCGCGGTGTGCGCTTCGCGGAAGGTTTCGGCCACCTGTTCCTTGTGGAGATGAAAGGCGGGCGCGATGATGTGGCTGGGCGGTTCTTTCCGAAGCTGGATGATGTATTCGCCAAGATCGGTCTCAATCGGCGTGATGCCGTTGGCCTCGAGGTAAGGATTGAGCGCAATCTCCTCGCTCACCATGGATTTGCCCTTGGTGACGGTTCTCGCGCCGCGCGACTTCAGGATCGAAAGAACGATCGCACGCGCTTCGGCGGCATCGCGCGCCCAATGCACTTTTCCGCCTTGCGCTTCCACATTGGATTCAAAGGTTTCGAGCAGAACGTCGAGACGCGAGAGCGCATAATCGCGGATGGCGCGGCCTTGTTCGCGCAGGGCCTCGAAATCGCCAAAGCGCTCGAAGGACTCGGCGCGCTTCAATACGAAATGCGTTTTGAGTCGGCCAAGCGCGGTGCGGAGGCCCGCATCGCCCAGCGCCGTGCGCGCGTTCTCCCGGAAAGCTGCGGGGTTCTGATTCACGGCTTGCCGCCCAACGGTGGCGTATCGGACATGCCCGCCAGCACCTCGGCAATGTGGCGGCCGGTGAGGGCCTTGCCCCGCCGTTCGGCGCGGCCAATGAGATGCAGAAGGCAACCGAGATCACCGCTGACGATGGTATCCGCGCCGGTCTTCTCCGCGTCGGCGAGTTTGTCGTCGGCCATACGTTCGGAGATTTCCGGATATTTGACGGCGAACAAGCCGCCGAAGCCGCAGCATTGTTCGGGTTCGGCAAGTTCGGTCAGCGCCAAGCCTTCCACGCTCTCCAGCAATTGACGCGGCTCGCGCTTCACGCCCATCTCGCGCAGCGACGAACAGGAATCGTGATAGCACGCCTTCATCGCGCACCGTTCCGCCACGCTTTTGATGCCGCGCACCTTCACGAGGAATTGCGTGAGCTCGTGAGTTTTCGAGGCGAGCGCGCTGGCGCGCTGCAGCCAGTCCGCGTCATTTGTCAGCGCTTCGGGATAGTGCCGCTTGATCATGCCTGCGCAGGAGCCGGAGGGAACGACCACGTAATCGTATTCCTCGAAGGCGGCGATGGTCTGCCGCGCCAGATCGGCGGCGTGCGCATCCGCGCCCGAATTCCACGCGGGCTGGCCGCAGCAGGTCTGCTCCGGCACGAACACCTCGCAACCGCTTTCCTCGATCAGCTTCGCCGCCGCGAAGCCCACCGACGGACGCATGAGATCGACAAGGCAGGTGGCGAACAATCCAACAAGGGGTCTGGTCATTGTGGGCGGGCCATCAATAGCGCGCGCCAGCGGGTTTGGGCGCGCGGCGCGGCCGCTTTACGCGCGTTTTCGGCGGATCGGGCAAGCCCGCGCCAAGCGCATAGGTGACACCGCGCAGATGATCCATGAATTCCTGCCGCCCCTTGATGGTGGCAAGGCGCTCAAACGGCATGACATCGCCCACGCGGACATGCACCTCGCTGCCAATGCGGTCGTGGATTTCCTTGAAGAGCAGCGAAAGGCGCAACGTCATGGAGATGTGGCTTGCCACCTGAAACAGGCGGCTGTTCTGGCCCGCGAAATAAAGCGGAACGACGGGCGCCTTTGCATGGCTGATAAGGCGGCCCGTGAAGGTGCCCCATGGCGCATCCACCGCGCGCTTGTCCCATAGCTTCGGCGTGGTGGAAACGCCGCCCGCGGGAAATACCACAAGGCATCCGCCATTGCTCAGATGTTTCTTGGCGCGCGCGCGCGATTCGAGCGTGGTCTTCAGCGCCTCGTCGGTTTCGGAGAAGTCGATGGGCAACAGCCACGGGCGCAATTCTTCTGCCTGCGTAAGCACGGCATTGGTGAGCACCAGAAAATCATGCCTCACGCGAGAAACCAGATGTGAGATTACGATCCCGTCCAGTACGCCGAAGGGATGATTTGCCACCACCACCAGCGGCCCGGTCTTGGGCAATGCGGCAAGGCCGTCTTCGTTGACGACGACTTTCAGTTCCAGTTTGCGGATTGCTTCATCCCAGAAGATAGGTAGCGTCTCGCGATGGGCGCGATAATCTTCATAAAGCCATTTGATGTAGGGCTGGCCGGTCGCGCGCTCGACAATCTGAATGACGAAACGCTTCAGCCACGGGTCGTCCGCGGCGGCATAGGAAAAATTCAGCGGTGCGTCGGCGATCTGTTCCATGATAGTCAGAATTGCAGAATCCCGGGCGGCAATGAAGCCCGTCCATGGGGGAAGAATGATGCCGTCGCTGGGTATTATTGAGGGGTACTATGGCCCGCCCTGGAGCGTCGCGGACCGCCGCAACGTCATCGGCTTCCTGGCCCCGCACGGCTATCGCTTCTTTATATATGCCCCCAAGGCCGATGCCTTTCTGCGCAAGCGATGGCGGGAGCCGCACCCTGCCGAAGACCATGCCGAGCTTCACGCGCTGTCACAATTCTGTCGGGCACGGGGCGTCCGCTTTGGGGTGGGGCTTTCGCCGTTCGAGATCTATCGCAGCTTCGATGACGACGCACAGGCCGCGCTGGCGGGCAAACTGAAGCACCTGGATGAGATCGGCCTCGATACGCTCGCCATCCTGTTCGATGACATGCGCGGCGATCTGCCGGAGCTGGCAAGGACACAGGCGCGCATCGTGGAATGGGCGGCAGAACGTACGGTGGCGAAGCACATCATCGTTTGCCCGAGCTATTACACCGACGATCCGATCCTCGACCGATTTTTCGGGCAACGGCCGGAAGGCTATCTTGAGGAATTGGGTTCGCTGCTTGATCCCGCCATCGATTTCTTCTGGACAGGCGAGGAAGTGTGCTCTCGCGAATATTCACCGGGCCATCTTTCGCGCGTGAGCGAACAGATGAAGCGCAAGCCGTTCCTCTGGGATAACTATCCCGTGAATGACGGGCAGCGCATGTCACAGCATCTGCACGTGCGCGCCTTCACAGGAAGGCCAGCCGCCATCGGGCCGCATCTGGCCGCGCATGCCGTCAACCCGGCATTGCAGCCCACGCTCTCATGTATTCCTGCGCTGACGCTGGTGGAGAGTTATGCAAAAGGCGACGCTTATGAATATGGCGCAGCGTTCCGGCACGCAGCGGACGCTGTGGCGGGACCGGAACTTGCGAAGCTGCTCTATCAGGATGTGCTGGCATTGCAGGATGTGGGGCTCGGCAATCTCGGCAAGGGTGCGGATCGCTTGCGCAAACGCTATACAGATATCGATCATCCCGCCGCGCGCGAAATCATTGCGTGGCTCGACGGCGCGTATCGCTTCAAGGATGAAGATATCGCGTGATGCCTAGAGACTCTTCAGCCACGGGATTAGCCGCGCGTTGACTTCGTCGGGGCGTTCCTGCTGGGTCCAGTGACCGCAGCCTTCCAGCACATCGGCGCCGCGCAGATCGCTCATGTGCATCTTCATGATACCCATGAGGTCTGCACGTCCGAACATGGACAGCACCAGATCGCGCGCGCCACCAACAAAGAGCGAGGGCTGCTCGATCTTTTTTCCCTGAAATGCTTTGAGAAACTCGAAATCGCGGTCGTGATTGCGATAGCGGTTGATGGGACCGCGAAGGCCAGATTGTTCGAACTCGCGCACATAATAGTCGAGATCGGCTGCAGTGAGCCATGCCGGAAACGGATCAGGATCGGGCAGGCGATAGAGCAGGGAGTCTCCAACAACCTTGTCTTTCGGCCACGTGCCATCTGGCGCATCGCCGCTGATGGCGTAATAGAATTTGCGCAGGAAGCCGCGAATGTCCGCCTCGCCTTCGCGCTCGGCCACACCCGCATCCTGAAAATAGTGCTGATAGAAAAAGCGGCCCTGACTGGTAAATATCTCTTCGATCATCGCGCTCATGGAGCGCAGCGGCGCGCCGGTGAACGGCACGGACAATCCCGCGACCGCGCGGATGCGATCAGGACGCGCCAGCGCGGTGTTCCACACGATGGGCGCGCCCCAGTCATGGCCGATGAGGATGGCTGTTCTCGCGCCCATGGCATCAATCACACCGCAGACATCGGCGATCATGTGTTCCATGTCGTAATCGGCGATGGCATGGGGTCGGCCCGAGCCGCCATAACCGCGCACGTCGATAGCGCATGCCGTAAAGCCCGCCTGTGCAATCGGTCCTATTTGATGCCGCCACGAGAACCACGATTCCGGAAAGCCATGCACCATCACTACAAGCGGCCCTTGGCCCTCCACAACGGCGCGAATGCGGATGTCGGGGAGATCGAGGAAGCGGAATTTCGTCATGGCGCGTTCCGGGGATGGCGGCGCGCGAATGCTAGCCCGCTTTCCTGATCGTTGCGAAGGCGGCTAGCGCCCGGTCGCGTGCCTTTGCGTGATCGACGATGGGAAGGGGGTAGGTCTTCCCCAACGTCACGCCCGCATCGCGCAGGATTTGCGCGGGTGCTGTCCAGGGCTTGTGAACATAGGCGGCGGGAAGGCCAGCAAGTTCGGGAACGTAGCGGCGCACATAGTCGCCCTGCGGGTCGAATTTCTCGCCCTGCAGCACCGGATTGAAGATACGGAAATAGGGCGCGGCATCTGCCCCGCTTCCGGCCACCCATTGCCAGCTCGCTGCGTTGTTCGCGAGATCGGCATCGGCAAGCGTATCCCAGAACCACGCCTCGCCCGCACGCCAGTCGATCAGCAGGTCCTTGACGAGAAACGAAGCGACGATCATGCGCACGCGATTGTGCATCCAGCCGGTGTGCCAAAGCTCCCGCATGCCCGCATCAACGATGGGATATCCGGTGCGTCCCCGCTGCCACGCGGCAAGTGCGCTATCGTTCTTCTCCCATGGAAATCGATCGAATTCCGCGCGCAGGTTTCTCTGCGTGATATGCGCGAAGTGAAATAGCAGGTGATAGGAAAACTCCCGCCAACCGATTTCCGCCAGAAAGCGATCGAGATTGGCGGAAGGTTCGGCGTGTGTGCGCGCGGCCTGCCAGATTTGGCGCGGACCGATGTCGCCGAAATGCAGATGCGGTGAGAGCCTGGAAGTCCCTTCAAGGGCGGGCATGTCGCGTGCTTCGCGATAGGCCTTCAATTTCTCATCAAGGAAGTGATCCAGCAGAGCGCGCGCACCTCTTTCTCCCGGCGTCCAGTTTTCGCGCAGACCTCCCGCCCAATCTGGCTTTTCCGGAAGAAGGCGCCAGGCCGCGAGAGTGTCGCCTGTGGCTTTTGCAAACAGACGGACATCCGGCGCGCGCTGCGGCGGCTCGGGCGCAGCGGCTGAAAGGCATGATTTCCAGAATTGCGTGAACACCTTGTAGGGCCCACCCGCCTTGTTCTGGATGGTCCATGGTTCGAATAAGAGTGACGCGTTGAAGCTCTGGAAGGCGATGCCGCGCCGGGTGAGGCCGGACTTGATCGCGGCGTCGCGTGCGATGGCGTGCGGCTCGTAACAGCGATTCCAGTACACGGACCTGGCGCCGGTCTCGGCAATCACTTGGCTGAGAATGTTTGCGGTATCGCCGCGTCGCAGCACCAGCGCGCCGCCATATGCTTTCAATGAGGCGTCGAGCGCGGTGAGACTACCGTGCAACCACCAGCGGCTGGCTCCGCCCATTGCACGCCCGCCATCGTCCAGTATGTAGAGCGGCAGAATCGGATCGCCGCTTGCCGCTGCGGCGGCGAGGGCAGGGTTGTCGGACAACCGCAGATCCTGACGAAACCAGACGATGATGGGCGCACGCATGGTGTTTGGTACGAGATTTTATCGTCGGCGGTTCACGGATCCGGGCTTGCAATCCGGGGCGCGCAATGGAGCATGGGTGCAGCTTGAGGCACAGAGGCATCCATGAGTTTCGATACCCGGTCTTTCCGCGATGCGCTGGGGTGCTTTCCCACCGGCGTTGCCGTTGTCACCTGCGCGGGCACGGATGCCCACATAGGTATTACGGTCAATTCTTTCGCGTCTGTGTCGCTCGATCCGCCGCTGGTTTTGTGGTGCCTCGACAAAAAGTCAGATCGTTTCACAGCTTTCACGAACGCCGCGGGCTACACGATCAGCCTGCTTGGCACAGTGCATCGTGATGTCTCTTCGCGCCTTGCGAAGCGCGGTGAGCATAGCCTCGAGGGAATTGAGCTTCTGGATACGGAACTGGGCCCACCGGCGCTCGCGGATTCACTGGCGGCGTTCGAATGCAAGGCGCATGCCGTTCACGATGCGGGCGACCATGCCATCCTGATCGGACAGGTGCAGCGCATCACCCGGCACGACGCAGGTGCACCACTCGTGTATTTCCGGGGCGGTTATGGCGCGCTGGCGGGGGTGGAATGACCGGAGGAATTTTCCGGATATAGGAAAATAAACTGTACAAAATAACGCAGCTTAATATCTTGAGTGTTATTAAGTGCAGACTTACGGTCTGCCGATGTCCCAGAACCTCGATCGCGACTGGATTATCGTGCTGCACGATCTCGCGCGGCAGATGCGCACCCATTTCGACCAGCGGGCGCGGGAATTCGGCATGACGCGCGCCCAATGGGTGATCCTGTCCCGCCTGCGCTTCCAGCCCGGCGCCTCCCAGAACGAAATGGCGGCGGTCTGCGAGGTGGAACCGATCACGGTCGGCCGGCTTGTCGACAGGCTTGAGGCGCGCGGATTGGTGGAACGCCGCCCCGACCCCACGGACCGGCGGGTCTGGCGGCTGCACCTGCTTCCGGCCGCTGAGCCGGTTTTGAAGGAGATCAACGCCTTCAGAGAGACACTTCATCAAAGAATTGCTGCCAGTCTTGGCATGGAAAAGATCGAAGAACTGGTAGATACGCTTCTGGCCATCAAAGAAAACATCAATACAGAGGGCGGCGAAGACAAACGAACCGCTTTCAAGGGGTAATATAATATGTCCGCCCTTCCGGGAGACCGTGTCACGAACTATTCGTCTTCCACGCAGAGCCTATGGCATCGGCTGAATGACGCCGCGGGCCGCATCTGGCGCGACAAGGCCTTGCTGCGCCGCGCGCTGATGATCGGCGGCGTTGCCCTAGTGGCTGTTGCCGCCCTGGTGATGTGGCTGATGGGCGGACGTTATGTCTCTACCGACGATTCCTACGTGCAGGCGCCCAAGCTGATGGTGTCCACCGATGTTTCCGGGCTGGTGGAATCGGTCAACGTGAAAGAAGGCGATCGCGTGAAGAAGGGTGACGTGCTCTTCCAGCTCGACACCGAACCCTTCCGTATCGCGGTACAGAGCGCGCAGGGCCAACTCGATCAGACCGCGCAGACCGTGGCTTCGATGAAGGAAGACTACCGGCGCATGCTGAGCAATGTGGACACGCAGCGCTCGACCGTCATCCTCGCCGAGAAGAACTACAATCGCTACGCCAGCCTGCTGAAGGAGAATGCGATTTCGCAGGCGACCTACGATCAGTCACGATTGACGCTGGCGGGTGCGCGCGATCAGCTTGCCGCGCTTGAGCAGACCGCGCAGACCCAGCTTGCCAAGCTGAATGGCGATCCCAATCTGCCGGTGGTGCAGTCCGCCGAATATTTGCAGGCGTTCGCAAAGCTGAAAGAAGCCAAGCGCCAGCTCGATCACGCCACCGTGCGCGCGCCCTTCGACGCAGTCGTCGCCGAAGTGGATTCCCTGCAACCGGGCACGCTCGTGATTTCGGCCATGTCGGCTTTTTCGACAACGAGTGCCGTCGGCCTTGTGGGCACCAACGAAACCTGGATCGAAGCGCACATGAAGGAAACGGATCTGACGCATGTGCATGCGGGCGATCCGGTATCCATCACGGTTGATACCTATCCGGGCCGCACCTGGCATGGCCATGTTCAGGTGGTGAGCCCGGTGACGGGATCGGCTTTCTCCGTTCTGCCTGCCGAAAACGCCAGCGGCAACTGGGTTAAGGTCGTGCAGCGCATTCCGGTGAAGATTGCCATCGACCGCAAGAAGGGCGATCCGGAATTGCGCCCGGGCATGAGCACAATCGTGGAGATCGATACCGGCAAGCATCGCTGGTACCGCATGCTGTTCGGCAATTAGACCACACATGACACGCGCGCTCGGCCTTTCCGCAGACGCATACGAAAGCAAGTTCGAGCTTCGCGTCGTGATGCTCTGCACGATGGCGGGCACGCTGATGCAGGCGCTGGATTCCACCATCGCCAATGTCGCACTGCCGCACATGCAGGGCGACATGCAGGCCTCGCGCGATCAGATCACGTGGGTTCTCACGTCCTATATCGTTGCCGCCGCAATCATGACCGCGCCGGTGGGATGGCTGGCGTCGCGCTTCGGGCGCAAGAACGTGGCGCTGGTGAGCCTTGCCGGTTTCACGATCGCCTCCATGCTTTGCGGCGCCTCGCAGACGCTGGAACAGATCATCTTTTTCCGCCTGCTGCAGGGCATGTTCGGTGCCGCGCTTTCACCGATCTCGCAATCGATCATGCTCGATCTTTATCCGCCGCAGCAGCGCGGCGCGATGATGGCGGTTTGGGGCATGGGCGTGATGGTGGGGCCGATCCTGGGCCCTACACTGGGCGGCTATCTCACCGATCTCTACAATTGGCGCTGGGTCTTCTACGTGAACGTGCCGTTCGGTTTTGCCGCGGTCGCGGGTGTTTGGCTGTTCCTCAAGGACACGTATAGCGATGACTCGCTTCGTTTCGATTGGACGGGCTTCGCCGTTCTCGGCATTGCGCTTGGCGCGCTGCAGCTGATGCTGGATCGCGGCTTCTCGCAGGCCTGGTTCCAGTCCACCGAAATCATCGCCGAAGCCGTTCTGGCCGGGCTGGGGATTTATCTCTTCACCATTCACATGTTTCTCGCCAAACAACCCTTCATTCCGGCGCATATCTTCACGGACCGGAACTTCGTCTCGTCACTGGCGCTCATGTTCGTCGTGGGCATTGTGATGCTGGCCAGCTCGGCGCTGCTGCCACCGTTCCTGCAGAACCTTGGTGGCTATTCGGTAACGGATACCGGCTTCCTGCTGGCACCGCGCGGCATCGGAACGATGGTCGCCATGCTGTTTGCGGGCCGTCTGTCCCTGCGCGTCGATCCGCGATTCCTCATGGGCTTCGGCATGGTGCTGATGCTGTGGTCCATGTGGGAGATGACATCCTGGACGCCAGCGGTGCATGAGAGCACGCTGATCATCACCACATTCATACAGGGCATCGGCATGGGGTTCGTGTTCATTCCGAACAACCTGATCGCGTTTGCCACGCTGTCGCCGGTCTATCGCACCGATGCATCGGCACTGCTGAACCTCGTGCGCAATGTCGGATCCGCCATTGGCGTTTCGGTAACCACGCTGGTTCTTGGCGTCTCTGTGCAGACAATGCACGCGCAGCTGGCCGAGCACATCACGCCATTCAATCGCGCGCTTGGCATCAATGCGCCGGGCATGATGTGGAATCCACAATTGCCGTTCGGGCTGATGCAGGTGAACGGAATCGTAGAACGCAATGCCTATGTCATTGCCTATGCCAATGATTTCTATTTCATGTTCTGGATCAGCTTGCCGGCGATCTTCGTGATCCTGCTGATGAAGCGGCCAAAATCCTTCACGCCCGAAGATAATCAACCACCGCCGCTGGAATAGGCGTCAGTGCGCGTATAGCGACATCGCCAGCACAAGGCCCGCGCCCGCCAGCGTCATCAGCGTGGTGAGCAGCTTGGGATGGGAGTGATGGCTTTCGGGAATGAGATCGCTCGCGCCCAGGTAGAGAAAGAACCCGCAGAACAGCGCCAGCACGGTTCCAAACGTTTCCGGTGGCAGTGCGAACAGGAACGTGGACAGAATTCCAAGTACCGGAGCTGCCGCATCCGCAATCAGCCAGCGCAACGCCTCGCTGCGGTTGCCGCCATTCTTCAGCACAACGTTCATGGTGTTGATGCCATCGGAAAAATCATGGGTAAGCACCGCGACCGCAACGGCAAGCCCCATGCTGTCCGAAACCTGAAAGGCGAAACCCACGGCCATGCCATCGAACAGGCTATGCGCCACCAGGCTTGCCGCTCCCAGCGCACCGCGCTGCGCCAAATGGCCGTGGCCATGATCTTCGTGATGATGATGGCTGTTTCCACGCGATAGCGATGTCAGCCGGTCGAGCAGAAGATAGGCGAGAAAGCCAGCCGCCACATAGAGGCTCAGCGTTTGGGCCGATGCGCCGCTGGCATGAATGGCCTCGGGCAGCAGATCAAAAAAAGCAATGCCCACCACGGCGCCTGCGCTGAAGCCCAGAATCAGATGTAGCCGATCGCGGAACCAAAGGGCGAACAATCCGCCAAGAACCGTGACGAGGAAGGCGGCAGGAGCAATCCAGAGTGCGAGCATGGCGCGAAGAACCGGCAGTAGAGGGGCCAAGGGGACTTATACATTACGAGACGGACAGAGTTGCAAGCCCGGCATACAGGCCCGGCGCATTGAGCGATTGCACAGCGAGGTGTGGTGGTTAGCATGCTCCAAGCAAGAAGGGGACATGCACATGAGCAATACCGCACAGCGCGTGAGCGTATTCGCCACCGCGCTACTGGCTGTGGTCGCCGTAGCGTTCACCGCAACACGGGTGATCTCGGGCGATGCCACACCGCCTGGAACTTCTGAAAAGGCCGATGTGGCCGCGGCCGACGGCCATTATTTCAAGGTGCAGGAGGTCAAATCGTCCGGCACCGTCAATGCCGCGGGAACCAGCGTCTCCTATGACGCGATTGCCGGAACACTCGTTGTTCATCCGAAAGATTGGGATGACGTCCCCAACGTCGACAAGGACAAGAAGGACGAGGCCGCGTCTCCCGAAGCTTCCATGTTCTATGTCGCCTATTTCAAGAAGGGCGCGCGTCCCGATCAGCGTCCTGTGACGTTCCTCTTCAATGGTGGGCCGGGTTCGGCGACCGTGTGGCTGCACATGGGCGCATTCGGTCCCAAGCGCATCGTCACCGCCGATGATTCCCATCAGCCTGCGGCGCCCTATGAGGTGGTGAACAACACCGCCAGCCTGCTCGACGTATCCGACCTTGTGTTCATCGACGCGCCGGGCGCGGGTTTCAGCCGCATTGCGGGCAAGGAAAAGGAGAAGGCGTTTTACGGTGTCGATCAGGATGGTCATGCCTTTGCAGAGTTCATCCTGCAATTCCTGTCCAAGTATGGGCGGTGGAATTCTCCGAAATACCTGTTTGGTGAAAGCTATGGCACCACGCGCGCCGCGGTACTCTCCAACCTGTTGGAAACGGAGCATGACGTCGATCTGAACGGCGTGATCATGCTTTCGCAAATCCTGAACTTCGATCTGTCCGTCGATGGGCCGGAGTTCAATCCGGGCGTAGGTCTGCCATATCAGGTGGCGCTGCCGACCTATGCGGCAAGCGCCTGGTATCACAAGAAACTTCCCAAGGGCGCGCCGACCGATCTGCATGCCCTGCTGAAAGAGGTCCAGCACTACGCCATGACCGATTACGGCATGGCGCTCAGTGCCGGCGCCGCGCTGACCGAGAAGCAGCGTAGAGCCGTGGCCGAGAAGCTGCATCGTTACACAGGGCTGCCGGTGTCTTACATCCTGAAGGCGGACCTGCGCATCAATGGCGGGGTGTTCGAAAAAAACCTGCAGGATGATGCGGACATGACCACCGGCCGTCTAGACACGCGCTTCTCGGGACCGTCGATGGACCCGCTCAGCAAGGAGGCCGATTACGATCCCCAGAGCGCCGCGATCAGCTCGGCCTATGTGTCGGCATTCAACGACTATGTGCGCAAGGATCTGCACTATGGCGCGGGCGTTGCGTTCAAGCCGAGCATCCCGGCCTATCGTTTCTGGGATTTCAAGCACCAGCCGCCAGGCGTGCCTTTCGCCTTGCAGCAGTCCACCAATGTGATGGTCGATCTGGCCACCGCCATGAAATACAACCCGAACCTGAAAGTTCATCTGCACGCGGGGTATTACGATCTGGCGACGCCGTTCTACGAAGGCGTGTACGAGATGCGGCAACTTCCAATCCCGAAGGCGCTGCAGAAAAACATCTCGTTCTCGTTCTATGAATCGGGCCACATGATCTATGCGCACGAAGATTCGCTGAAAGCGCTGCATGACAACACGGCCGACTTCATCCGTCAGACAAGCAATGTGAAGTAGCAAGCGCGAAGCCGCTCTTCCCAAGACCGGAAGGGCGGCTTCCTCATTCCATGACAGACGATCCCAGCCTTCTTCCTCTTTCCGCCGTCGAAGCCGCAGCGGTGCGCATTGCGCCCCATGTGGCGGTTACGCCCATCGTGGCGATGACACCCACGGGCCTTCGTCTGAAAGCCGAAAACCTTCACCCCATCGGCGCGTTCAAGATACGGGGCGCGTTCAACGCGCTGCTCTCGCTGAGCGAGGCGGAGCGCGCGAAGGGTGTGGTGGCGCACTCGAGCGGCAATCATGCGCAAGCCGTTGCCTATGCCGCTCATACGCTCGGCATGTCATGCGCTATCGTGATGCCTGATAGTGCGCCGAAGCTGAAAATCGAGGCTACACGGCGTTGGGGTGCAGACATCCACATCGTGCCGTTTGACGCCACATCCCGCGCCACAAAAACGGCGGAGCTTGCAGCACAGCACGGCTACAGCGTGATTGAGCCCTATGACGCCATGCCGATCATGGCAGGCACGGGTACCATCGCGCGCGAAATCCTTTCGCAATGCGCGGATGTGGAAATGATCTTTGTGCCGGTTTCCGGTGGCGGGCTTGCCGGTGGCATATCGGCTGCGGTGGCGCAGTTGAACCCCTCCGTGCGCGTGATCGGCGTTGAACCGGAATTCGCAGCCGATGCGCAGCAGAGTTTCCGCAAAGGTGAGATCGTTGCCATTGCACCATCAGATGCCATCCGCACCATCGCCGATGGCTTGCGCGTGACGCAGCTTGGCGAGCGGCCCTGGGCGAATATCCGCCGCTATGTGCACGATATCATCACTGTGCGCGACGCGGATATCCGTGCCGCCATGCGCCGGATCATGCGCGAGGCGCGCCTTGTCGCCGAGCCGAGTGGCGCGGTTGCGATCGCCGGAGCACTGGCGCACGGCACCGATCCGGCAAAGGCTGTCGCGGTGCTGTCCGGCGGAAATGTCGAAGCCGCACTCTACGCCGGGATCATCGGCGAAGACGAATAGGCCTACTTTCCAGAGGCGTTCTTTACGGGGAAATTCGCCGTCAGCGAGCTGCCGTCGGCAAAGCTGAGCGTGACAGCAACTGTGGCGCCCGGCTTCAATGCAGGCTTCGGCTCCATGCACATCAGGTGATTGCCACCTGGCGCAAAGGTGGCAGTGCCGCCTGCAGGCGCATCGACCTTGTCCATGTGCGACATCTGCATCATCCCGCCAACCATTTCGGATTTGTGCAGCATGATCATTCCGCAAGCCGGGGAAGATGCGCCGGTGAGCGAAACTGCTTTGGCGGTATCATTGTGAAGTACGAAATAACCCGCCGCCGGAAGTCCGTTCGGAAGCGAACGCATCCACGCATCGCTCACCGTCAGGCCTCCTGCCAGCGCCGCGGGCGCGTAAGCGATTGCAGCAAGAGCCACAAAGACGAATTTGCGCATCGGAATCCTTATTTGATCAGTTGGCCGCTCCAGATGCCATGCGTGCGCCATGGCCGCCGCAACGTCAAGCGAAGCCCTGTCGCAGGTTGGTTTCCAAAAGAGCGTTTCGCAATCTCTTGAAACTGCATGCGGTCCGGCCCCAGAATAGAGGCGGGTGGTCAAGGGCTTTGTAATGTCGGACGAACGAACATTGTTCGAAGCGCGCGCGCAATCCGGTGTGGCAGTCTCAGACATTTGCGAGACTGCGCGCAGGGCACGTGCCGGCGATGAAGCGGCGTGTCGCGCGCTGGCAGCGGCGTTTGCCCATTGCGCATTCGCGGCGCCTTCGAAGATCGCAGCCACTTATGATGCTGCCGCCGATGGCTGGCTTGGGTGCGTTGTAAAAGCACCAGCCATTGCCGCTTTCTCCGAAGGCGTTTCGCAGATTTCGACGGCGCTGTGGCGTGATTTCTGGGCCTTGGTGGACGGCGCCGCCCCCGGCATCGGTGCGGGCGAAATCACCACGCGCACGGCGGCGCTTGGCGGCTTGCTCGCTTCGGATTTTCGCGAACATGCCATTGATGCGATTTCTGCATTTCCCGGTGTCCTCGATGCGGCGGGGCAGGGAATACCGCCACGTTTTCAACTGGCAGATCTTGCCGCCTGCCCCGAAGGTTCGCTCGGCCACACATTCTATCGCCTGATCGTGGACAACAATTTCGATCTGGAAGTTCTCGATCGCGATGTGCTCGGCCTTTCAGGTCTGCCGCAACCGCTCGGTTATGTGAATGCGCGTGTGCTGCAATCACATGATCTTTGGCACATTACGGCAGGTTACGAGACAACCAAATTGCACGAGGTTGCCATCTCGGCGTTTCAACTGGCGCAGTTCGGCCATACCTATTCGGCGATGTTCCTGGCGGTGGTGACGGCCTCAACGGCGTTCCGCGCCCAACCGGCCTTCGCGCTGCTGACTGAGCTGATCCTCACGGCCTGGGTGCATGGCCGCACCACGCCCCCCATGCTCGGGATCAATTGGGAAAGCCTGTGGCATCTGCCCACCGATGAGGTGCGAGCCCGTTGCGGGATCGCGCCGTACCAGTCGCCTTATCCGGCCGATCTGGCCGAGCAGCTCGAAACGGCGGCCTGACCCAATTGCGGTTTTCTGACCTGCGTCAATGTTGACGCTGCGGGGCTTTGCCAAGCTTGAGGTGCAATCGATAGCGCAAGCTGAGCGGATTCATGTCCATTCGCGCCTTGGCCCCGCAAGATGTCGCGCAGGCCCTCAAGGACCGGGAAATCGTGCTGGTCGATGTGCGCGAGCCGCCAGAATATGCGGCCGAGCGCATTGAAGGCGCGCTGCTATTTCCGCTCTCCACCTTTGATCCGGGGCAGATACCCGCTGGAAGGCCCGTGATCTTTCATTGCGCCTCCGGCATCCGGTCCAAGCGCGCGGCGCTCATCTACGAAAAGACCGGTTACGGCAAGGCTGCGCATATGGCGGGTGGGATTCAGGCATGGCGCAAGGCCGGGTTGGCCACGCTGTTTTTTGATCCGTTTACCGGGTCGATGTTGCCGCGCGAGCGCATGCTGCGCGCGGCGTCGCCATAGGCTTCAGAGGTCGCCCTCGGCGGCAGCCTGAACGCCTGTGAGGCTGCGCACTTCGATCTGGCGGCGGTTGGGAATCGATATCACGCCGCGCGTTTTCAGATCGGTCAGCGTGCGGCAGGTCGTTTCCAGCGTCAGCCCCAGATAATCGGCCATGTCCTGACGCCCCATCGGCACTTCGATCATGCCGCGATCTTCGATGCGCGCATGGTGGGCGAGCCGCAGCAGAAACATGGCGACGCGCTCGCGCGCGCTCTGCTGCCCCAAAAGCACCACATGCTCCTGCGCCGCCGACATGCCATCGCTCAGCATTGCCATCATCTTGCGGCGCTTTTCGGTTTCCGCGTCGGTGAGATGCATGATGCAGGCACGCGAACAGCGCAGCAGCAGGGCGTTGCGCACCACTTCGGCGTCGGCCGTGTAGCTGTCGCTGAGTTCAAGACCGAAGGTTTCGCCCGGCAGCACGAAATTCAGCACCTGCCGGTGCCCGTCCATGAGCACGCGGGAAACACGCACAGCGCCTTCCACCACCTTGTAGCAATGCGCGGCCTTTTCGCCCTGGCGATAGACCACCTCGTTCTTGCCATAGGTGATGGCCGGCCCCGCCGCGTGATGAATGGCGGCTTCCTTGGAAAGGTCATCGACAAAGAAACGGCATCCGCCCTCACAGGCAGCCGGCACAGGAGATAGGCCGTTGGCGGAACGGGAATGAGAAGCACCCGAGAGCTTCGACATTCTGGCCTCTGTCATCGCGTCGCAGGTGAGAATTTATCAGACTGGACGCCCGACAGCCATGACACAAAGCCGCATAGGGGATTCTACTTGATGCGCGTCAAAGACGGGCGGTTTTCAATGCTTAGGCAATGACCGGTAACGCAATTCAGGCAACGGACGGCTATCCATGAGCGCACACAAGATCGCCAAAAAATGCTTTGAAACGGCACTGGCAGAGGCCGAAGGCGAAAACATCAACCCAGACGTGCTGGGGAAGGCCCTGATCGGCATTGTGGTTGCGAACTACCTGGAGCGGCGCAGCATTCCCGATGTCCGCTCGGAGCTCGAATTTCTGGCGGACAATTGCGACCCGGACCGGGATTACATGTTCATGCGGCCCTAGGGCGTGGGCGCGGAGCCAACGGGCTTTTTCCTCGACTTTGGCCGCTGCTGGATGGATTTGAGATAAGCGATCAGATCGTCCACCGCCGCCGGGTTGAGCTGGAACAGCGGCATGTCCGGATGGCCCAGCTTGATGCCTTCCACCAATTCCTGTTCCAGAACATCGGCGCGATAGCGGCGCAGAATGGTGCGGAATACCGGTGCATCAGGCCGCGGGCTGGCACCCTTGCGCCCGATGGCGTGGCAGGTCGAACACTGCCGTTCCGCCAGAAGGTGGCCATCTTCGCGCTGCATCTGGGCATCGCGCAGCACGTTGTCTGCCGCAAAGCCCTGACCGGGCAGAAGCAGCACCGCGCAGAAGACGAGACTGCCAATGAGCGAATTTCGTCTGCCGCGCGTTTCGGTCATCAAGATGTCTTCTACTGCCGCTTTTCTTTCGCCCACGAGCTTGTCACGGCCAGCACAATTCCGAAAGTGCAGAATGCGGCAATCACCATCACCACGTAGGCCATTTCCCCGGATGTCATGTATAGCTCCCGTTAGCTGACGCGGGGCAATCGGCGATAAAACGGGCCTCTGTTCATTGACCTGGATCAAGGAACGGCCCAACAGCCTTCGTAAGGAGCGGCCATGTCCATCCGAAATCTCGATGCAATCTTCCGGCCCCGGTCCGTCGCGCTGATCGGCGCCAGCACGCGGCCTCATGCTATCGGTGCGCTGGTGGCCCGCAACCTGATGGCAGGCGGGTTTGACGGCCCGGTCATGCCGGTGAACCCACACCATGAAGCCGTGGATGGTGTGCTTGCGTACAAGGACATCCAGAGCCTGCCGGTGACGCCGGATCTGGCGGTCATCTGCACGCCGCCAGACACCGTGCCGGGCATCATATCCGAACTGGGAAAGCGCGGTACGCGTGGCGCCATCGTCATCACCGCGGGATTTCGCGAAGCCGGCTCGGCGCACGGCATGGAACTGGAGGCGCAGATGCTTGCCGCCGCCAGACCCAATCTCATGCGCATTGTAGGACCTAACTGCGTAGGCGTGCTCTCGACGCCTGCCGGTCTCAACGCATCCTTCGCCCATATCGCGCCGAAGAAGGGGCACGTGGCGTTTGTGGCGCAATCTGGCGCGATGCTGACGACCGTGCTGGATTGGGCGCGCGCCCGCGACATCGGCTTTTCACACCTGGTGTCGCTGGGCGACATGGCGGATGTCGACTTCGGCGACATGCTCGATTATCTCGCCACCGATCCCGATACGAGCGCGATCATGCTCTATGTCGAGGCGGTTACGCAGTCGCGCAAATACATGTCGGCAGCGCGCGCGGCGTCGCGGCTGAAGCCGGTGATCGCAATCAAGGCCGGCCGTCACGCAGCGGCGGCAAAGGCAGCGGCATCGCACACCGGTGCGCTCGCCGGTATTGATGGGGTCTATGATGCAGCGTTTCGTCGTGCCGGCATTCTGCGTGTCTACGACCTCGACGAGGTGTTCGATGCGGTCGAAACGCTTGCCACGCGTCCGAATGTGGGAAGCGACTCCCTCTACATTCTGACCAATGGCGGTGGGGTTGGCGTGCTTGCCACCGATGCGCTGATGGATCAGGGCGGCAATCTGGCCGAACTGGGCAAGGACACAATCGAAAAGCTGAATGGTGTTTTGCCGGCCACCTGGTCACACGGCAATCCGGTGGACATCATTGGCGATGCCGATGGCAACCGGTATGCCGCCGCCCTGAAAGTGCTGACCGAAGCGCCAGGACGCGATGCCATTCTGGTGCTGAATTGTCCCACCGCTGTCGCCTCCGGTCTTGATGCGGCGGCAGCCATCGTGGAGGCCGCGAAAGAGACCAAGCGCGCAATCCTGACCAACTGGCTCGGATCGGAAGGCGCGGAGGCGGCCCGGCAGATTTTCGCGAAGGCAGCCCTTCCCACGTATGAAACCCCGGAAAAAGCGGTGCGCGGTTTCATGCATCTGGTGCGCTATCGGCGCGGACAGGAAACGCTGATGGAAGTGCCGCCATCGGTTCCCGGCGATTTCGCGCCGGATGACGCATGCGCCCGGGCGATTGTCGCAGCCGCCTTGAAGAAGGGTCCCGGCTGGCTGGGTGAACCGGACGTGCATGCACTGTTCGAATGCTACGGCATACCGACCGTTCGCTCCGCCACCGTTAAGTCCGTTGATGAAGCCACTGCAAAGGCGACGCAGTGGAACTGCCCGGTCGCTCTCAAGATTTTTTCGCCCGATATCACGCACAAATCCGATGTCGGCGGCGTGGCACTTGATCTGGAAAACGCAGATGCGGTGCGTGGCGCAGGTGAAGCGATGCTGACGCGCATCGCCAAGGCCCGGCCCGATGCCCGTATTGATGGCTTTGTGGTTCAGGAAATGGTGCGGCGACCCGGGGCCTTCGAACTCATCCTCGGCATGGCGAGCGACGCCACCTTCGGGCCGTTTCTGCTGTTCGGGCACGGCGGCACGGCGGTGGAAGTGATCGGCGACAAATGCCTGGCGCTTCCACCGCTCAACATGGCGCTGGCGCGGGAGATGATGAGTCATACGCGAATCTGGAAATTGCTACAGGGCTATCGCGACCGGCCTCCCGCCGCGCTCGCCGATATCGAGCTCACGCTCGTGAAGATTTCGCAACTTGTCTGCGATAACCCGGAAATCAGCGAACTGGACATCAACCCTCTTCTGGCGGACGAGAAGGGCGTGATCGCGCTCGATGCGCGCATCCGTGTTGTCATGGATACGCCGAATACGCCGCGCCTTGCCATCCGCCCTTATCCCAAGCAGCTGGAATCCACCGAACATCTTGCCGGTATCGGCGATGTGTTGTTGCGGCCGGTCAAGCCTGAAGACATGCCGGCCTTCACGGAATTGTTCGCGAAATTGACGAAGGAAGATGTGCGTCTGCGCTTCTTCCAGTCGCTGCAGTCACCGCCCGCCGGATTGCTCGCGCGGCTCACCCAGATCGACTACGACCGCGAGATGGCATTCGTTGCCTTTCGCGATAGCGAGGTTATTGGCGTTTCGCGCATCGCCGCCGACCCGGACAACATTCGTGCCGAGTTTGCGGTGCTGGTACGCAGCGACCTGAAGGGCCATGGCCTGGGCCGCCTTCTGATGGATCGCATCGCCGGCTATGCGAAGGCGCGGGGGACCCGGGAACTGTTCGGTGACGTGCTGGCGGAAAACCGGCAGATGCTGGCGCTTTGTCACGATCTGGGCTGCCAGATCAGCCACACGGCATCCGGAATTGTGCGTGTAACGCTGCCTCTTGCGCCGGGGCGTTGAAGGGCGGATCGTTGATGCGGGTCAATGAGCGGCCCGGCCGGGTTTGCGTATGAATATTTCCGCCAACGGAGTTTCACATGTCGAAAATCGTATTGCATCAAGGTGTATTCGTTCTGGTGTGCGATGGCCGCAAGGCCATGCTGCTGCGCAATGCGGGTGATCATGTCTATCCGCAGCTTGAAACAGTGGACATATCGGAACACAACGAACGGCCAACACATGAGATGGGCACCGATCATCCCGGCCGCACCTTCAGCTCGCACGATGGCCGCCGCTCATCGGTTGAACAGACGGATTTCCACGAACAGTCTGAAGAGCGTTTCCTTAAGGCCGTTGCCGCAAAGATCGGCCAGCGTGTCGAGGCACACGAAATCAAAAAGCTGATTGTCGTCTCGCCGCCGCATGCCACGGGCATCCTGCGCAAGGCCTATACCCCGCAAACGCGCGCTGCGATCGAGGCCGAAGTGGAGAAGGATCTTGTGCATCTGGCGGTCTATGAGGTCGAAGACCACCTCAAGAAGATGGCCTGAATTCAGCTAAGCGCCGCCGTGGCATAGAGCATGAGCGCTGCGGCGCCTGCTGCTGCAACTGCCGCCAGAGTCAATGGCAGTGCAAAGCGCCACGATCCAAACACCGCCGACAGAACGCATTTGGCCACGCCGTTTGCCGCCGCTGCACTCAGGATCAGCAGCGTCGCCTCATGAAAGCTGACGGTGCTTCCGGCTTCACGCGACATCGCCAGCGTCATGGGATCGACATCGGCGAAGCCGGAAATCCAAGCGAGTGCAAACAGGCCACCTTCGCCGAGCTGTGCCTGCAATCCCTTGGATGCGATGAGCACCACCACCAGCACCGCGCCAAGCTTCAGGATGGCGCTGACGTCGAATGGGTCTTCGAGTGGGATTCCCTCTCCGTCCGTGGCCGCGCGGCGGTAGAAGAAGCCTGTTGCCATGGCCAGGACGCCCGCCGCCGCGAATGCGGCCGGAACCAGAGTCAGCCAAAGCGGCGGCGCAAGAATGACGGCGATGACCGTCATGCGCAGCAGTGAGACGGTCCAGGATGCGACAATGCCGGATTCAAAATTGACGGACTTTCCCGTCGTCCGCATCGCGCGTTGCGCGAAGGTCCATGTGACGGTTGTCGAACTGACGAGCCCTCCCGCCGCACCGCCGAACAAAACGCCCTTGTGCTCGCCGGCGAGCTTGATGGCCAGATAGCCGCCATAGGAAAGCGCCGCCGCCAGAATGATGAGAAGCCAAATCTCATGCGGATTGAGCGCATTCCACGGCCCCATCGCGCGATCCGGCAGCAACGGCAGAAGGACGAAGGTCATCACCAGCAGCAACAGCGCCGAGCGAAGCTCGATCCAGCTCATGCGCTTCAGAAATTCATGCAGCGCCTGCCGCTCGTACAGGACAAATGTCGCAGCCACGGCCGCGGCACCCGCCACCATCATGTTGCCCAGAACGGCATAGGCGCCAAGTGCAAAGGCGAGCAGACCGGCAATAAATCCGGTGGCGGAAACATTGCGATCACCCTGCGATTGCCGCCATTCGAACAGACCCATCGCGCCCGCCACTGCCAGGCCCGCAAGTCCCAGCGATATGCCGCCGGTCATGGGCGTGAGCGCGCCCCATATCCCGCCAAGCAGCCCAATGAGCGCATTGGTGCGGATGCCTGCCACACGCGAACCTTCTGCTCCCTCGCGCTCCTGCCAGCCGCGCTCGATGCCGATCAGAAGACCGATCGCGAGCGCCAGGCCGATGCGCGCAAAAAGTTCGAGGTCGGGCATCATCCGCTTGGGTCAGTGCACCATGAGGACGGGGAGTTCGGCGTGGGAAACAATGTAGTTTGTCACACCACCGAATATGGTTTCGCGCGTTCGGCTGTGGCCGTATCCGCCGATCACGAGCAGATCGCAATTGCCTTCGGCAGCCGCCGCAAGCAGCGCCTGCGGAATGCCGCGGCCTTCCAGTCTGGCATTGCGATGCGTGGCAGCAATGGCATGAAGCGACAGATAGCGCACTGCTTCACCGGTCTGGCCGGTATCGGGTTCGTCACCAACGGACAGCAACTCGACCGCTTCGGCCTTCAACAGGAAAGGAAGGGCAGCCGTCAGCGCATGCGAGGCCGCGAAGCCGCCATCCCAGCCCACCGCAATATGGCGGCCAATGCTGGCGGGCACGGATTTGGGTGACAGCAGAACAGGACGCTTGGCGCTTGTCAGAATGCGGATGAAGGCATCCTGCATCTCCGAGCTTTCCGGCAGTTCGAGAGGCGGAAACACCACGAGATCGGCGAGCTTGGCTTCTTCTTCAAGCTGCGAGGAAAGCCGCGCCGTGCGTTCGGTAAGCGAACAGGTCACGCTGTCGTTCTTCACCGGCGCGGCCACGATGCGTGCATCGGCCTCGGTCGCCTGCGCTACGAAACTGGCGCGCGCGGCTTTCAGCGCCTGGGCGCTCACATCGCGTGCGCAGTCAATCAGGTTCTGGACCACTTCCGGCGAAAGTCCCAGTTCGCCGTAAGGCACCGCCTCCCGCGGATCGGGATGAATGAACACGGCAGCGACGTGCGCGGCAAAGGGCTTTGCGGCGGCAAATGCTGTGGCCAATGCGACGGCATCGTTTGCGCCACCGGAAACCGGAACCAGAATTTTGACGATGGACATGGCAACTACCTGCTGAATGATATGCCGATTATGCCGAAAAATGTGAACCGATGATATTGCGTCAGATCAACGTGCGGGATTGACCGGCGAAAAGCTGGGTTTCGCCTTCAGATTTCCGCCGCCACGGTGCGAACGGCGGCGAGGTGACGCTCCACCACATCGGCGCGCATGCGCGGCACGACGCCTCCCAGATGGTGGTGGCCTGCTATCGTGAACCCGCACATCGCCGCAAAATGCTCGTCGAAAAGCGTGCGCACCGCGTCCCATGCGCCGCTCTTTTTGACCCATTCTGTTGGCGCGCCGGAGGTGGTGAAACTGACGAACTTCTTGCCGGTGAGAAGCGGCTCATTGCCGCCGACGCCGCGATCATAGGCAAAGCCGAAACCGAAGACGCGTTCCAGATAGCCTTTAAGGATGGCCGGCGGCGCGTTCAGCCACAACGGATAGAAGAGGGCAAAGACATCGGTGCCCACGAGGCGCTTGCGTTCTTCGGCGACATCCGGCGAGGGCACAAAGCCGGGCGTGCCGGGAATCTCGGTGAGTTTGAGGCAGGGGTCAAAGCCCATCGCGTAGAGATCGCGCACCAGCACCGCATCCCCGCGCGCCTCGGCAGCGCTGCGATAGGCCGTGGCAATGGCGGCGGTCAGACTGTCCTTGCCCGGATGGGCGACGATGAGAACGTGACGCATGGCGGGCACCTTCTGCGGAAGCGGCGGACGGGTGGCGTTCGCGAATCCAACATACCGGAGGAAGTGGCCACGCCGCCAGTTTCACATGAATCGATGAAGGCTTGAGATTGATCGACAAGGCAATTGCGGGTCTGGCAGACTGAATGCCCATCGCGCGAGGCAAGGGTTGCATCACCCGCGTCGCAGTCAGATTTCTGGAGGACGCCACGTGACATTTTCATTCAAGGGCCGCCCGGTTGACGCCGTGATTGCAGACCTCGAAGCCAAGCGCGGGCGCGATGTTCGCTGGAAGGATGGCCGCGCGTTCGGAATGATCTACAATGGCGGCCCGTCGGTGGATGAAGCGGCGGAGCGTGCTGCCGCGCTCTACCTCCATGAGAATGCCCTGAATACGAAGGCGTTTCCGTCGCTCGGCGAAATTCAGTCCGAGGTCGTGCGCTGGACCGCCGATCTTCTGCATGGTCCGGAATCGGCGGCCGGATTTCTCACCAGCGGTGGCACGGAATCCATCTTGTGCGCGGTTCTCGCGGCGCGCGAGCGCGGCCACAAGGAGCGGGGCATCACTGCACCTGAAATGGTGGTGCCGGAAAGCGCGCACGCCGCGTTTCACAAAGCCGCGCATGTGTTTGGAATCAAATTGATCAAGACGCCGGTTTTGGAAGACTGGACAGCGGACATCGCGGCCATGGCCGCCGCGGCCAGCCCCAGCACGGTTTTGTTCGTCGGCTCCGCGCCACAATTTCCGCAAGGCGTTATCGACGACATTCCGGCAATTGCGGCTTTGGCCAAATCGCATGGCGCGAACTGTCACGTCGATTCCTGCATGGGCGGCTTTGTGCTTCCCTTCGCCGAGATGCTGGGCCGTCCGGTCAAGCCGTGGGACTTTCGCGTTGATGGCGTCTCATCGATATCTGCAGATGTTCACAAGCTCGGTTATGCGCCGAAGGGCGCGTCCGTCATCCTCTATCGTGACAGAACGCTGCGCAGTTATCAGACATTCATGTTCGAGGATTGGCTCGGCGGCTTCTACGCATCGCCCAATCTGCAAGGCTCACGCTCGGGCCTGCCAATGGCGGCGGCTTGGGCGGTCATGCAGCATCTCGGCATCGAAGGCTATATAAAATTGACTGAAACGACGCTCAACAATGCCGATGCGATGCGGGCCGGCATTCGCGCAACCGAAGGCCTGCGTGTGCTCGGCGATGGCACCTATCACCTGCTGGCGATCGCATCGGACCCGGATGCGAAGCGCAAGATCGATGTTTTTGCGTTGGGCGATGCGCTCCTGAAGCGGGGATGGTTTCACGACCGCCAGAAGCCGCCGGAGTCGCTGCATGCCACCGTCAGCAACAGCAACGCCGGCATGATCGAGGCCTATCTGAAAGACCTCAAGGAGTGCGCAGAGCTTGTCGCCGGTCAGACCACCGACGACAAATCGACCAACTACGCCACGCTGGAATAGGTGTTCCGGAGCAGCTGCTTCCCAATGCGTTATTGCGGGATTTCCGGTTCGACGAGCTTCGCCAGATTTTGCAGCGATTGCTGCCAGCCGAGATAACAGGCCTCGGGCGGGATCGCATCGGGAATGCCCGCCTGCTCGATGTTCAACTCCGTGCCCACCGGAACGGCCTTCAAGGTGACCGTGACTTCGATGCGGCCGGGTAGGTTGGGGTCCTCGAAATTGTCGGTGTAACGCAGCTTTTCAGCGGGAACGAGTTCCAGATATTCGCCGCCGAAGGCGTGGCTGTGTCCGGTCGTGAAATTGCGGAATGACATCCGGTAGCTGCCACCCACTTTCACATCGGCATGATGCACGGTGCAGGTGAAGCCATCGGGCGGCAGCCATTTGGCGAGCGCATCGGCTTCGATGAAGGCGCGATAGAGTTTCTCCGGCTTGGCCGTCATAACGCGGTGCAGGCGAATGGTGCTGGGCATCTTGTCGTTTCCGTGTGTGATGGTTTCGGGGATTGCGAGGCGCGTCAGCCGCCTGGCACCGGAAGCACCGGCATGATCTCCACGCCTTCGCCGGGAAAGATCGAAAAGTGCGGATGGCCTTCGAACAGCTTGGCGGCTGCCTCATGGGATTGCGCACGCACGATCACAAAGCCGGAAATCTCGTTGCTGGTGTCCGCGACGCCGTTTTTCGTAACGCGCTTGGTCTTTCCGAGCGGCCCGCCCGATTCCACGACCACGTCGCGATGTCTTTCCATCCACGCATGCCAGGCGGCCATGCCCTGTTGCTGGCGCGCGTTGCGTTCGGCTTCGGGCAACTTCTGCCAGGCCTGCATGTTCGGTCCGTCTTTGGTGCCCGTGTAGATCGCCATGAAATTGCTGTCGCTCATGTGATTGCCTTTCCCTTGTGTTCTTCCCGTTGAAACAGAAGCGTGACGTAACGGCGCAAATGATCGACGCTGGCCTTGGCGACATCGGCGCCGCCCGTTGCCTTGGCCAGAATGAATGCGCCCTGCAGCACCGCCTGCGTGTGCAGGGCCAAACTCTGCGCCGTCCAATCGCCGCGCGCCCCGTAGAGCGCCCTTGCTTCGGCGATGTCGGCTTCGAGCGTCGCGGCGTGGCCACGGATGGAAACGTTGCAGGCGCTGCGAATCTCGGGGTTCGTCGCGTAGGCTTCCTGCACCATCGTGCCGACGAGGCAGGTGAAATCCTGTGCTTCGCCCTTCAGAAGGGCGCGCCGGAAGTCGATATAACCGAGCACGCGATCGAGCGGATCGGCATGCAGGTGATAGGGCGCGGCGGCAAACAATTCGCCGGTCGTCTTCGACCAGCAATCGGCCGCGGCCACCGCCAGTTCGTCCTTGCTCGCGAAGTGGTGGAAGAACGCACCTTTGGTCACCCCGGCGTGCGCGCACAGTTCTTCGACTGTGGTGCCCGCGTAACCCTTGGTCCGGATGATGGCGAGCGCCGCCTCGAGCAATTTGTCTTTCGCGGTCCCGTCCTGGCGCATCGTCGTCTCCGATTTCACTATCAACATACCAACTGGTTGGTATGTCGTCAAATGACAATGATACGAAGGGGGGAGCGGTAAGGGCGTCGCCCTACCGGACCGTTTCCTTCTCTTTGGGGAGCGAAGCCTTGCGCGGCTTCTTTTCGGCTTTGGGCTTGGGAAGCAGGCGGAAGCGCGTCTGGCACCACGCGAAATCGACGCCCACATCGAGCAGCGCATTGGATCGCCCGCACGGGCAGGCAAATTCCATGACGTCCACAACGCGGTAGGTTTCGCCGGCCTGCAACGGCACAGGCCTGCCCGTCACATGGTTCGGCGCCGCATTGACGCAAAGCACCAGATCGCCGGGCCCGACAACATCGCTCATGGCGCAATGAATAGCATGGAGAATGCTCGGTATTATGTAGGAAATGCACCAAGGGCCGACTGACTTCCTTTGGGGGTCCGGGGGTATTTTCGCTGCATGGCGATACCTCATTCCGTCCGGATGCTTCGGGCCAAGCGCGACAAGATCAGGGACACGATAGCGGCCTATGAGGCCAAGCTACGCGAGGCCCAAGCGGACCTCGCCCATGTCATCGCGACCTTGCGGCTATTCGAGGCCAGCGGTTCTCCTGCGGACTTCCCGGCCTATGTGGACTTGAACCGCGTGTTCCGGCGCGGCGAAACCACCAAGTTCTGTATGACCACGCTAGAGACCGAAGGGCCGCTCGATACCCGCCAACTCACGGCCCGGCTTATGAAGGCCAAGGGCCTAAACTATGGCGACAAGGTGCTGTCTCAGGCCATTGCGCTGCGCATCGTGCAAACCCTTCGTGTGAGAGCCAAGCGCGGTCTTGTGGACGGCATGGAGCGGCGGCGCGGCGTATGCGTGTGGCGGTTACCTATGCCGCCGCGCGGTCCCAATAGCCCTTCCACTGACGGCTAACCGGGTGATGCGTCACGGCGTGGGCGATGGCGCTGTACTGCACGCCGTTTGACTGGCGGCTCATATTCTCACGCCATGCCATCTCGTTCGCGTAGCCTTGAAGATAGCGCCCGCTGATATGGTGATGCGTTCCGATTTCCGCGCGGCGAAGGCGGCTAAAGAAGCTCTCCGCTTGGTTTGTGCAAACGCCATCGTCCATGTAGGCGACAGAGTGATTGACGCGATGCGCCTTGAACGTGCCGTGCAGGCTATCCCAGCCCGAACCTTCGTCTGCATAGATCGTGCTGCCAGCCTCGACACGCTCCACAATGGTCTCGCATGCGTCGCCTTCGGAATTGAAGACGGCGGGAACGGTGCTGCCTTCGCGTTGCCGCATCACGACCACGACCTTGCGCTTGCCGGATTGGTTCTCTTTCAGGCGAAGGTCTTTCCGGTCTTCCTTGCGGTTCTCAGGCTTCACGTAGCCGCCGAAGTAGGCACCATCGACCTCGACAATGCCGGATAGCGTTTGCCGCTGTACGTCAGCGCCAAGGGCTTCACGCAGCTTGTGAGCCATCACGAACGCGGTCTTGTACTGCACGTCCAGATCACGGCTTAGCTGCAACGCACTGTAGCCCTTCGCGCCATTCGTGAAGATCGCAATGGCCGCAAGAATGTCGCGGATCGCCAGTTTGCGACTAGCGAAGATCGTGCCGGACGTGAGCGAGAACTGCGCCATGCACGCCTTGCACTTGAAGATGCGACGGCTCTTGAACTCATAGACGGCCACGCACCCGCACTTCGGGCAGAAGGGCTGGCCGTCGTTCTCCGAAAACCGGATGGCCTTGAAGGCATCGTGGGCTTCCTGATCGGAAAGGCGCAGCACCTTGGCCAGACTGAGGGTCCGGGCCTTGGCGGAAAGGAGAAAGTGCTGCGGCATGTCATCATATCCGGTGTATTGCTCACCTGATATGATGTTTCACATCACCCTTTTCAAGGGCAAAAACATCAAATATGATGATTTTTGCCTCTTATTTGGAGAAACCTCAATATGGCCAAGGACTTGGAATGGGCCGAAAAGGCAAAGGGAATGCTCAAGGCAGAGCTGAAACGGCGAAACCTGGGATATCGGGACTTGGCCGAAAAGCTGGCAGCCGCTGGAACGCATGAGACAGAGCGCAACCTAGCCAATAAGATCAGCCGGGGCGGATTCACGGCGGCTTTCTTTCTGCAATGTCTAGACGCTATTGGGGTGCAATCATTGCGGCTTGCGGATTAGCCTTCCTCGCTCTGGTCGTGGCGCTAGGGAGTATTGGCTATCAGGAATTGTATCGTTCCGAAGCCGATCCCAATCCCGATGCCTACTATCAGCCAGCCACTCACGCGAGCTTCCCAAAAGCGGTGAAAAAAGCCGAGGTAGCTCCCAAAGCCTACGATCCCCATTGTCAGCGCCCCCAAGATCGCGCTGATTCCGATTTGTGCGCGCAATGGCAGAACGCCAAAGTAATGGCCGAGGCTAATCGTCTCTCGCGCCTTTCGATCAGCATTACTGCTTGGGAATTCGGTGCGCTGGTCCTTTCGCTTTGCTTCACCGGATGGGCCGCGTGGGCCGCTGGCAGGGCCGCCAGCTCCGCTGACGAAGCCATCGAGACCACTCGCGATATCGGCGAAAAGCAGGTCCGCGCCTATCTGGCCTGCGAAGATGGGGAGTTCAAAGTTCTTGGAGGTTGGGTCTCTTGCAAGATCAATATCAGGAACTTTGGACAATCCCCGGCCAACAAAATACGTGTTGTTGCCAAGCAATTTGGCACCCGACTCGTTGATGGGGACGATGGCAATCTCATCGCCCAACATGTTCCTGTCTCGACTGAATCTCATTTTTATTGTGATGTTATTTCGCCCGGCACGCCGCAGTTCGCCACTCTTCTTTGGCAGCAAAGCGGGATGTCGCATGAATATTGGCAACTTTTGCGTATGGGGAATGCGCAAGGCTACGTTTGTGGTGAACTCTTCTGGGAAGATGTTTTTGAAAGACCACAGTCGATCAAGTTCACGCTCTTCGAAGTGTTGCCAGAAGCCGGTCTCCGTGCTGTCTTCGAGGGGCCGCGCACACGAATAATGAAAGTCGCCCCATGGCCGGACAACCTGATCTATGATCTTGCTGCCACACAGGGTAGCCCCGGCGATCCCGCCACCTAAAAGCTGCCACGCTGATACAAGGCAAAGTACCAGATATCCCATTCACTCACCCTCTCGGGGAGTGGTTGGGGCAGGTGCGTTTCCTACATAATACCGAGAATGCTGGCTGGGGGACTAGGATTCGAACCTAGACAGGCAGAGTCAGAGTCTGCAGTCCTACCGTTAGACGATCCCCCAACGGCACACTCCGGATGGAGCGGGCGGCCCGTTTAGACCACACCTTCCCGCGTTTCAAGGCGGAACCCGTGCCCACCGGCGGGGCGCATGGCTGACCCGCCGGGCCTGAGGCAGACCGGCACGCGACAGAGGCGCAAAAGCCGCTAAGGTGAGTCTGTTCGGCCGCGGGGACGTTCCGGCCGGATGGGAAAGGATCCATGCAGGCGGCTGGCGAAAGGCGGGACGCGAAACGCGGGCGGCGCAATGGCCGCGCGCCGCTGACGGCTGCCGCCATCGATCTGGGCACCAACAATTGCCGCCTTCTGATCGGAATGCGCGAAAACGGAAGGCTGCGCGTGGTGGATTCCTATTCGCGCATCGTCCGGCTGGGCGAGGGCGTCACCCACTCGGGCCTGCTCGCGGAAGAAGCCATTGAGCGCACCCTTGCGGCTCTGAAGGTCTGTGCGGACAGGCTGGCCAAGAAGAAGGTTTCTCGCGTGCGGGCGATTGCCACCGAAGCCTGCCGCCGCGCCGCCAATGCCAATGAGCTGGTGGAACGCGCGCGTGCCGAAACCGGCATCGCGCTCGATATCATCAGCACGGACGAGGAAGCGCGCCTTGCTGCCGTCGGCTGCATGCCGCTTCTGGGGCGCGAGCATGAAGGCGCGCTGATCTTCGACATTGGCGGCGGCTCCACGGAGCTGATCTGGATCCGGCGCACGGATGCAAAGCCGGAGGTTGTCAGCGCGGCGTCGCTGCCCATTGGCGTGGTGATGCTCTCCGAACGGCATGGCCTCGAAGCGCGTCTGGAGGATGTGATGTCTTCCACAAGGCCGCTGGTGGAAAAGCTCGCGCGCGATATGCACAAACGTGGGGCGTTTCCGCATGATACGCATCACCTTCTCGGAACGTCCGGCACCATCACCACCCTTGCGGCGATTGCGATGGGATTGTCGCGCTACGATCGCCGCCGTGTCGATGCCAGCTGGCACGACACCGCCTCCATAACGGGCGTGATCGACTCCCTCGCAACGCTGGATCATTCCGCGCGGATGAACATGGGTTGTGTGGGCCGGGATCGCGCGGACCTGATGCTGCCAGGCTGCGCAATCTTCAAAGCAATTGTGGAGACGTGGCCGTGCACGCGCCTTCGCGTGGCGGATCGCGGCCTGCGCGAAGGCATTCTGCGCGAACTTGTGGGACTTGCAGCGTGAACGCCAAGCCGCCATCCAGCCGTGGTGCAAAGCCCGTGCAGGTGAAGAAGTCCAAGGGGCGCACCGTCTCGTCGCAGCGCTGGCTGCAGCGTCAGCTCAACGATCCCTATGTGCGCGCGGCCAAAACAAAGGGCTATCGCAGCCGCGCCGCCTTCAAGTTGATCGAACTGGATGACAAGTTTCATTTCCTGAAGAAGGGGCTGCGCGTGCTCGATCTGGGCGCGGCGCCCGGCGGCTGGAGCCAGATCGCCGTGCAGCGTATCGGCGAAACGGGAAAGCTGGTTGCCACCGATATTCTGGAGATGGAACCCATCCCGGGTGCCACCATCGTGATCGCCGATTTTCTCGACAATGAGACGCCGGATCGGATCAAACAGGCGCTTGGCGGCAATGCCGATGTCGTGCTCTCCGATATGGCAGCGCCGACGACGGGCCACCGCGCCACCGATCACATTCGCACCATTGCCTTGCTGGAAGCGGGTCTTCAGCTCGCCGAGGAAGTCCTCGCGCCGGGCGGCACCTTCGTCGGCAAGGTATTTCAGGGCGGTGCTTCCGGCGAATTGCTGCAGAAACTGAAAAAGCACTTTTCGTCGGTTAAGCACGTGAAGCCACCCGCATCACGTGCGGAATCGGTAGAGCTCTATCTCGTGGCGCAGGGTTTCCGCGCTGAAAACATTTGATCGTGTCTGTTGGAGTGTTGCCATGCGTCTTGTTGCCGGAAGCGCGCTTTGCGCCGTTCTTGTCATGTCCATAACCACCGCTGACGCTGCAAAGGCGCCGAACGCCGATGCGCAGCTGAAGGCGATATACACGGAAGAGTGGGCATGGCGCGAAAAGCAATTCGCCAGCGGTGAGGACGACAATCGTCCCGTTGCCGATCATCTGCCGCGCATGGACAACGCCGCGCAGGATGAGCGCACGAAATATTGGGAGGACGTGCTCACCAGGCTGAATGCAATTCCGCGCGACAAGCTCTCGCACGATGAGCAGGTCAACTATGACGTTTATGTCCCGCAGATCGAAGGGCTGATCGAAAGCCAGAAGTTTCGCGATTTCGAAATGCCGGCCAATTCGGATTCCAGCTTCTGGACGGATATCGGCTACACCGCGCGCCGCCCATTCCGCACGCTCACGGATTATGAAAACTGGATCAGGCAGATGCGCGATATCCCGCGCTATTTTCAGGAACAGATCGCGCAGATGCGCGCGGGTCTGGCGCGCGGTTTCACGCCGCCGCGCGTAACGCTGGAAGGCCGGGATGCCTCGATCACGGCAGTGACCGAGGCCAGACCGGAAGAGAGCCTGTTCTACACGCCATTCCAGAAGATGACGGGTGTCGCGCCCGAAAAGCAGATCGCGCTCCGCGCCGAGGCTGTGAATGTGATCCGCGACACGGTGCAACCCGCCTACCGCGCGCTTCTGAAATTCATGCGCGAGGACTATGTGCCCGGCGCGCGCACGACACTGGCTGCCGAAGACATGCCAAACGGCAAGGCCTGGTACCGGGAACAGATCAGGCAATTCACCACGCTGGACGAAAGCCCCGAGGACATACATGCCTTCGGCGTATCGGAAGTCGCGAAAATTCATGCCGAAATGCTGGAGGCGATGAAGGCCACCGGCTTCAAGGGCGATATGCCGGCGTTCCTGAAATTCCTGCGCACCGATCCGCAGTTTTACGCGAAGACGCCGGAAGAGCTTCTGATGCGGGCGGCCTGGATTGCCAAGAAATTCGACGGCAAGGCCTCAACCTATTTCGGTTATCTGCCGCGCATGCGCTTTGCCATCGAACCTGTGCCAGCCGATCTTGCGCCATTTTACACATCGGGCCGTGGCGGACCGGGTGTCTATCTGCTCAACACCTACGATCTGCCGCATCGCCCGCTCTACAGCCTTGCAGCGCTGACGTTGCACGAATCCGCGCCGGGTCACGCATTCCAGATGCCGATTGCGATGGAACACAAAGACCAGCCGGAATTCCGTCAGAACTCCTATATCTCGGCCTTCGGCGAGGGTTGGGCGCTCTATTGCGAAAGGCTCGGCGATGAAATGGGCATGTATGAAACGCCCTATGAGCGCTTTGGCATGCTCTCCTATCAGATGTGGCGCGCGGCGCGGCTTGTCGTCGATACCGGCATTCATGCGCAGGGTTGGACACGCCAGCAGGCGATCGACTATTTCCTCGAATACACCGCGCTTCCCGAACACGAGATCGAAACCGAAGTCGATCGCTATATCGCGTGGCCGGGGCAGGCGCTTTCCTACTATCTCGGCGAAGATGCGATCTGGAAGGCGCGCCATAAGGCGGAGGCCGCTCTTGGCGACAAGTTCAATATCCGCGCCTTTCACGACACGGTTCTGGAGTTGGGTTCGGTTCCGCTGCCTGTCCTCAGCGCGCGCATCGACCGCTTCATCGCCGAAGGCGGCAAAGGCCCGTATCCGGATATGGAGTAGCCGCGATCCTCAAAGCTTCGTGTTTGTGCGTGGCTGGCATTGCTGGCAATCTGTGCGCAACGAAAAACCGAAACTTCGAGGAAACGCATGGCCATCGATTTTGAGATTCCCGCAGAGGCAAAGGCGCTTCGTGAGCGCGTGCGGCAGTGGGTGAACGACGAATGCAAGCCCGCTGAGAAGCGCCTGCTTGCGGGCGAGGACTACAAGACCGTTCTGGGCGAACTGCGCACCAAGGCGCGTGCGCAGGGGCTGTGGTGCCCGTTCATCCCGAAGGAATGGGGCGGCATGGGCCTTGGGCCGCTCGCGAATGCGCTGGTGCAGATGGAGCTTGGCGAAAGCTATCTGGGCGCGCTCTCCATGAACACGCAAGGGCCTGACGATGCGACGATGCTCACGCTCCTGCAGAACGGCACGGACTATCAGAAAGAGAAATTCCTGAAGCCGCTCCTGAACGGCGAAAAGCGCATCTGCTATTCGATGACGGAAAAGGCTGCGGGTGCGGATGCCACCGGCATGCAGACACGCGCCGAAAAGAAAGGCAATTCCACCTATGTGCTGAACGGCGAGAAGTGGTTCTCGTCGGCTGCGTCGGTGGCGGACATCGCGCTCGTGATGGCGAAGACCAATCCCGATGCGCCGCGCCATCAGCAATTCTCAACCTTCCTCGTGGAGTTGCCGAACCCTGGATACAAGATCAAGCGCGACATCCCCACGATGGCGCTGGAAGGTCCGCTGTCGCACATCCTTGGCGGCGGTCATTCGGAGATCGAGATCAAGGATCTGGAAGTGCCTGCCGAGAATCTTCTGGGCGGCGAGGGCGGCGGCTTCGCCATGGGCCAGCATCGCCTCGCTTACGGGCGCCTGCGTCATGGCATGCACAACGTCGCGATGGCGCAGCGCGCGCTCGACATGGCGGTGGAACATGTTACCAACCGCACAACCTTCGGCAAGAAACTGGATGAGCGGCAGGCCGTGCAGTTCATGCTCGCTGAATGCGCCACGCAGATTTACATCGCGCGCCTGATGTTGCTGCACATCGCCTATAAGGCCGAGAAGGGGCTGGACCTGCGGCAGGAAAACGGCATCGCCAAGGTCTATCTCGCCAACATGGTGCACAAGGTGGTGGACACGGCGATCCAGCTTCACGGTGCGCTCGGCTACAGCCGCGATACGCCGCTGGCCGCGTGGTACACGCATATCCGTTCGCAGCGCCTCGTCGATGGGCCCGATGAAGTCCACAAATGGACGACAGGCCGCAATGTCATCAAGGCGTTCAAGGCCACCGGCACGACGGCATCGGCCTGCGGCGGCGATATGCTCTGATCTGTCGCGGATGCCTCCCTCGCTTTGGCGAGGGAGGCATTTCGTTTTTTACCGCGCCGGCAACAGCTTCGGATTGCGCAGCAGCGCCGCCGAAATCAGCGCAATGATCAAACCCACCGGAAATATTTCCATGAAGGTCATGCCCATGCGTATGAGCGGATTGGCATATTGCGCCTTCAGTTCGTTCATCTGCGCAATCTCTGCCTGAAGGGCCGCGCCGGAAATGCCGGCAGCTTTCTTCTGTGCGATCACCGCGGCGGCGTATTGATCGATGAAGTTGGAATGGGTGAGGGCGAGATAGAACTCCCACACCACCGTGTAGATGACGCTCGCCACAACCGCGATACCAAGGCCCAGCGCCAGCGCGGGCAGGAAGCGGATCACGCCGCCCCCATCCAAGTCGCGATAGCGTTTGGTGCCGACAAAGATGAGCGACAGGGCCACCAGCATGATGAGATAGCCGAACAGCGGCGAGGTATTGTGGCTGCTGCCGCCAGAGGCGATGAAGAGAAGCGTGGCGGTGATGACGACAATGCCCGCCAGCGAACCGAAGATGAGCGATGATCTGAACATGAACGTTTGCCCCCGATTTTCCCCGCTACGCTAGCCACGCATCGGTGCGTTACGCCATCGCCCGGAAGGGTGATTTGGCGCAATTTTTGCCTTTTGGCGCCTGCATCAGGGCACGATGCCGAGTTCGCGCGCCTTGCTGATTGCCTGTGTGCGCCGCTGCGCGCCCAGCTTTTCGAACAGGCGCTGCACATGGGTTTTCACAGTGTTGGGCGAGATATCGAGTTTGCGCGCCACCTCCTTGTTCGCATTTCCGGCGGCCAGAAGCTCCAGCACCGCCAGCTCCCGCTCCGAAATGCCGAGCGATTTGATGGCCGCATCGTTGCGCGCAAACCCGGCGGGCGCGCGGCGCGGCGTCAGCCGGTAGCCCGCCCAGATGCCGAGCGCGGTGAACCCCACGGCCAGCGCCACGGCATAGAATTCCGGCGTGAACAGCCGCACCAGATAGGCGTATTGCAGCCATTCGAGCGCAAACGCCCCCGCGGCGAGCGCCACGGCATAGGCCAGAACGGGCTTCCACATGGTCTTTCCCATGGGGCGGAGCTTGGCGAATTTCATGGGCGCGCGCCATGGCGGGCCAGAAAACCCCAAAATATGGGGTCGGATTTCATTTCAGCCCCATCTTGCGGAATCGAAAGGGCGCTGGTATTGGCTCCGGGCTCCAAGCATCCATCTGCACAAGGAGCGCTCCATGAACATCCGCGAAGCCCTAACCTTCGACGATGTTCTCCTGGTGCCCGGCGCCTCCGAAGTCCTGCCCGGCCAGGTCGATACCAGAACCCGCATCACCAAAACGGTCGAACTCGGCATTCCGCTGATCTCTTCGGCCATGGACACCGTCACCGAAGCGGGCCTTGCCATTGCGATGGCGCAGGCGGGCGGCCTTGGCGTCATTCACAAGAATCTCTCCATCGAAGAGCAGGCCGAACAGGTTCGCCGCGTGAAGAAGTTCGAAAGCGGCATGGTGGTGAACCCCGTCACCATCGCCCCGAACGCCACGCTCGCCGATGCGCTCGCGCTGATGGAGCGCTATCACATCAGCGGCATTCCGGTGGTGGAAGGCGCAAACGGCAAGGGTGTTGGCAAGCTCGTCGGCATTCTCACCAACCGCGATGTGCGTTTCGCCAACGATCCACGCCAGCCCGTCGCCGAACTGATGACGAAGGACAAGCTCGTCACCGCGCGCGAAGGCGTGAATGCGGAAGAAGCCAAGCGCCTTCTTCACCAGCACCGCATCGAAAAGATTCTGGTGGTGGACGACGCCTATCGCTGCGTCGGCCTCATCACTGTGAAAGATATCGAGAAGGCGCAGAAATATCCCAATGCCTGCAAGGATGAGCGCGGCCGCCTGCGCGTGGCCGCCGCCACCAATATCGGCGATGAGGGGCTGAAGCGTGCGCTCGCGCTGGTGGAAGCGGAATGCGATGTGCTTGTGGTCGATACCGCGCATGGCCATTCGCGCGGTGTGCTCGATGCGATCACCCGCATCAAGCGCGAAAGCAATTACACGCAGGTCGTCGGCGGCAATGTCGCCACTGCCGATGGCGCGAAGGCGCTGATCGATGCGGGCGCGGATGCGGTGAAGGTGGGCATCGGCCCCGGCTCCATCTGCACCACGCGCATCGTGGCCGGTGTCGGCGTGCCGCAGCTGACGGCGGTGATGGATGCGGTGAGCGCGGCCTCGAAACAGGGCGTGCCGGTGATCGCCGATGGCGGCATCAAATATTCCGGCGATCTGGCGAAGGCGATTGCGGCGGGCGCGGATGTGGCGATGGTGGGCTCATTGCTCGCCGGCACCGAAGAAGCGCCGGGCGATGTGTTCCTCTATCAGGGCCGCTCCTACAAGGGCTATCGCGGCATGGGCTCGCTCGGCGCGATGGCGCGCGGCAGCGCCGACCGCTACTTCCAGGCCGAAGTGAAAGACACTCTGAAGCTGGTGCCCGAAGGCGTTGAAGGACAGGTGCCGTACAAAGGGCCGGTTGCGGGCGTCGTGCACCAGATCATCGGCGGCCTGCGCGCCGCGATGGGCTACACCGGCTGCAAGGATATCGAGACCTTCCACAAGAACGCCAACTTCGTGCGCATCACCGGCGCGGGCTTGCGCGAAAGCCATGTGCACGACGTGGTGGTAACGCGCGAAGCCCCGAATTACGGCGGGGCTTGATCAGCGCGCGTTCGCGGCCACCCACTGCAACAGCATGATCGTCTTCGCGTCGCAGATGGTGCCGTCGCGTACCATGGCGAGGGCTTCGTCCAGCGGAAGCTCCAGCACTTCGATGTCTTCGCCTTCGCTCTCGTGGCCCCCGCCTTTGGCGATGCGGTCGGCGGCGGAATATTCGGCGGCGAACAGGTGCAGCCGTTCGGTCACCGCGCCGGGGCTCATGAAGCAGTGGAACACCTGCCGCACATTGCGCAGCTGAACGCCGGCTTCCTCCATCGCTTCCTTGCGCGCGCAGGCTTCGCCGTCATCGCCGTCCAGAAGCCCGGCAATCGTCTCGATCAGCATGTGACGATAGCCGGCCTCGAACGCCGGATAGCGGAACTGGCGCACCAGAAGCACGGTTTGCCGCTCCGGATCGAAGGGCAGAACGGCGGCGCCATGGCCGCGATCGTAGCTTTCGCGCACCTGTTCCTGCCATGTCCCGTCGCTGCGGCGGAATTCATAGGTGGTTTTGCGCAAGGTGTAGTAATTGTCGGACAGGATCTTCACGTTCTTCACGCGCACGCGATCCGTGACGTCTTCGCTGTTCATCCGTTCACCCGTTCAAGGCCTTCATGACACCCGCCGCCCGCCTTCAGGCCACCATCGACATACTCGCCGGACTGGACGCCACGCGCCAGCCCGCAGACCGCTATTTGCGCGACTGGTTCCGCGCGCGCCGCTATGCCGGATCGAAAGACAGGAAAGCGGTGACGGAGCGCGTGTTCGCATGTCTGCGCGGTCGCGATGCGTTGGCCGCGCGCATGGGCGGCAGCGATCCGCGCGCGCTGGTGATCGCATCGCTTCTGGCCGAAGACACACACGCCGAAGTGATTGACGCGCTGTTCAGCGGCGAACGCTATGCGCCGGAACGCTTGAGCGATGCCGAGCGCGCGGCGATGGCGGGCGAAGGCGGCGCGCAAACCAAATCCGAATTGCCGCCATTCCTGATGGCGCAATTGCAGCAGCGCTTTGGCGATGCGCTCACCGAAGAACTTGCCGCGCTGTCCGAGCGCGCGCCGGTGGATCTGCGCGTGAACACGCTGAAGGCCACGCGCGAGGATGTCCTGGCCGCACTCAACGCCGATGGCTTCAAGGCAGAACCCACGCCGCATTCCCCGCTCGGCATCCGCATTCCGCCGGGCGAAGGTTTGTCCGCGCTTTCCAAATCGCAATTGTTCGCGAACGGCGCGTTCGAGTTTCAGGATGAAGCCGCGCAGATTGCCTCGATGCTTCTGGGTGCGAAGCCGGGCACGCGCGTGCTCGATCTTGGCGCGGGCGCGGGCGGCAAATCGCTGGCGCTGGCCGCGATCATGCAGAACAAGGGCGAGATCGTTGCCTACGACACCGATGCCAAGCGCCTTGCCAATCTGGAGCCGCGCGCCGCGCGCGCCGGGGCCACCATCATTCGCCCCACCACAAGCGAACCCGGCGGGCAATTCGATGCCATCTTCCTCGATGCGCCGTGCAGCGGATCGGGAACGTGGCGGCGGCAACCGGAATTGAAATGGCGGCTCACCGAAGCGCGGCTGCAGGAGCTGATGGCATTGCAGGATGAACTGCTCGATCTCGCGGCGCGGCTCATGCACCCGCGCGGGCGCATCCTCTATGCCACCTGTTCGGTCCTTCCTTGCGAAAATCAGGGCCGGATCGACGCCTTCCTGAAGCGCCACCCGGCCTTCTCGATTCGGCCCATGCGCGATGCCTGGCGCGAAGCGGGCGGGGCGCCCTGGAAAGCCACCGGGCAGGCCTTCGCGGCGACCCCCCTAAGCACCGGAACCGACGGATTTTTCGCGGCAATGCTGGTGCGCAAAAAAGCGGCACCAAGCTCGCTGGACAAGGCCAAAGCCCCACGATAAGAGCCCGCATGAGCGCTCCCGTCCTCGTCATCGATTTCGGCTCCCAGGTCACCCAACTCATCGCAAGGCGTGTTCGCGAAGGCGGCGTCTATGCGGAGATCGTGCCTTACAACAAGGCCGAAGAGGTTCTGAAAGCCACCCCGCCCAAAGCCATCATCCTCTCCGGCGGCCCTTCCACCGTTACGCAGGAAGGCACGCCGCGCGCGCCACAGATGGTGTTCGAGATGGGCGTGCCCGTGCTCGGCATCTGCTACGGCCAGCAGACGATGGTGAAGCAGCTCGGCGGCATCGTTGAACCTTCCAACGAAAAAGAATTCGGCCGCGCGACCTTGGAAGTCACCGGCCAATCGCCGCTGTTCGACAATCTGTGGCCCATCGGCGCGACAGACGACGTGTGGATGAGCCATGGCGATCGCGTGATGGGTCTTCCGTCCGGCTTCAAGGTGATCGCGCATTCCGAGAACGCGCCGTTTGCCGTGGTGGCCGATGAGGCGCGCAAATTCTATGCGGTGATGTTCCATCCCGAAGTGGTGCACACCCCGCGCGGCGGCGCGCTCTTGCGCAACTTCGTGCAGAACATCGCGGGCATTCCGGCAGACTGGAACATGCGCGCCTTCCGCGCCGAAGCGATTGACCGCATCCGCCATCAGGTCGGCAAGTCGAAAGTCATCTGCGGGCTTTCGGGCGGCGTGGATTCTTCGGTGGCCGCCGTGCTCATCCATGAAGCCATCGGCGATCAGCTCACCTGCATCTTCGTCGATACCGGGCTCATGCGCGCGGGCGAAAGCGAAGAGGTCGTTTCGTTGTTCCGCGGGCATTACAATATCCCGCTGGTGCATGCCGAAGCGCAGGAATTGTTCCTGGGCCGCCTCGAAGGCGTTTCCGATCCGGAGAAGAAGCGCAAGATCATCGGCTCCACCTTCATCGATGTGTTCGATGGCGAGGCGCACAAGATCGGCGGCGCGGAATTCCTGGCGCAGGGCACGCTTTACCCGGACGTGATCGAAAGCATCTCGGCCATCGGCGGGCCTTCGGTCACCATCAAGTCGCATCACAATGTGGGCGGGCTTCCCGAACGCATGAAGATGAAGCTGGTCGAACCGTTGCGCGAACTCTTCAAGGATGAAGTGCGCGCGCTCGGGCGCGAGCTTGGCCTGCCGCCTTCCTTCGTCGGCCGTCATCCCTTTCCGGGTCCGGGCCTTGCCATCCGCGTGCCGGGCGAGATCACGCGCGAGAAGCTGGAAATCCTCAGGAAGGCCGACACCATCTATCTGGATGAAATCCGCAAGGCCGGCCTCTACGACGAGATCTGGCAGGCCTTCGCCGTGCTCCTGCCGGTGAAGACCGTGGGTGTGATGGGCGACGACCGCACCTATGATTACGTCTGCGCCCTCCGCGCCGTCACCTCGACAGACGGCATGACGGCGGATTTCTATCCCTTCGAAAGCAAATTCCTCGGCCGCACCGCCACCCGCATCGTCAACGAAGTGCGCGGCGTGAATCGGGTGGTGTATGATTACACGAGCAAGCCTCCCGGAACCATAGAATGGGAGTGAGTGCCCATCGTTGATTTGAGGTTTTGAGGAATATGGTGTCGCTCAGAAATGAAAGTGATGTGAGGTAGGAAATTGCGACACCATTTCTGAGGGCGCTCGGTTACGACAGTGGAACGGCAAACGGTATCGAGCGCGAGCACAAGCTCCGATACGCGGCCATGCAGCTGGGGCGCAAGAAGAGTGCCGATATACCACTCCCCCAAGGTGGTGCGGCTGACTACATGCTCACGGTGGCCGGTGCTGGTCGCTGGATTCTGGAAACGAAACCCCCAAATCAGAAGATATCTATCGACGATATCGACCAGACTATCTCATATGCACGTCATCCTGAGGTGTCCGGTCACTACGCGGCAGTGCTCAATGGTCAGCGCTTTTTGTTGTTTTTCTCCACGCAAACATCCAACGACAAACCAATACTGGACCTAGAAGTAACTACTGGCGAAACACTTGCACAGAGAGTGATGGGTCTTCTAAGTCCGCTCGCGATTCGGCGCGATTGCACGCCTCCAGTTGTGGATTTGCGAGCACCACTTGCTCCAGGCTTTCGTGGCGATGCCAAGATTGTGGGCGGACGGAACACGCATGTTGGGAATGAGATTGAAACGGATTTTCCGTTGCCCGCGCCCGTGTTGCAGAACCTGAAGTCGCAAACTGCAAAGATAGTCGGTATGAGTTCAACCGCGCGAGGTGGGCGCATATGGCGAGACGAGGCATCTCGGATCAGGGTACAGATTTCTTGGTATCCGCCGCATGATGACATGAAGCCCATGCTTCAAGCCGCGCACTTGGATGAATTTGAATACGTTTGCCTTGGGGAGTCCATTTCAACAGACTCTGCGATGCCCTCGGTTTTTGACATCCTCGCTTCGTACGAGCTTCGAAGGGGGCAACCCACGTACGATTTGTTGCAATGGAAGGCCTCCGATCTCGGATTCGACATGGATGTGATATTGCAAGGGCAAGCGACCGGATACTTAGCGAGCACTGAATTTAGCGGTACTGCAAATTTCCAAAGTATCGCAAGAATTGGTAGCATGCCATTTCAAATTGTCACTCACTTTACCACGAAGTTCGCTTTTCAGATTGATCCACGCTAGGTCAACGAATAGTTAGCGGCTCAGCTCTAGTTGTTGTTCTACGCCGCCAACACCCCATCCAGCTGCGCGAACATCTCCTCGAACCCGCCGGTGCTGCCGGTGGCGATGGCTTCGTCGGCGGCTTCCTTGGTGGGATAGAGGTCGTGCATGATGGCGAGCGTTACGCCGTCGCGTTCTTCCAATGTCAGCGTGGTCACCGAGCCGTTCTCGCCGCTTTCCGCGTTCGTCCACACAAGGCGCGTGGGCGGGATCACTTCCAGATAGCGCCCGAAGAACGCCATGGGCTCGGGCGCTGCCGCGTGGCGGAACACGAAGCGGTAGCTGCCGCCGGTGCGCGCATCGATTTCGCACGACACGAAGGTGATGCCGAAGGATCGCGGCGTCCACCAGCGCTGCAGCAGTTCTGGCTTGGTCCAGGCATCGAACACGATGCGCGCCGGGGCGTTGAAGCGCCGCGTGACGACGATCTCGCGGTCGGATGTGCGCTCCACGATGGTGGGGTGCTTCCCGGGAGCGGGATTATTTTTGTCGTTTTCGGCCATGGGCCTTTTCCTTCTGCTGCAAATCCTCAATCACGCTGTCCAGCGCATCGAAGCGCGCGGCCCAATGGCGGCGATAGGCTTCGAGCCACGCGGTTTCTTCCGCCAGCCGCCGCGGGCCAAGCCTGCACAGGCGCACGCGCCCGACCTTCTCCGTGGCTACCAGCCCAGCCTCTTCCAGCACGCCGATGTGTTTCTTCATGCCCGTGAGGGTCATGCGGAATTTGCCGGCGAGGTCGCTGATCGAGGAGTCCGCGCGCCCCAGCTGCTCCAGCACGCCGCGCCGCGTCGCATCCGAAAGGGCGGCAAAGGAGGCATCGAGACGGGCTGTCATACACTGAACCATATGGTTCAGTGTAAGCGCAAATCCAAACGATGCGCAAGCGGCACCGCCGACGCGTCACCCTTGCGGATACGTCTTCTTCGAATGCGCCAGTGACGCCTTGCACAAGGCTTCGAGCACCTTCATGTCCACATCCGCCAGCGTCTTGATGTAGATGCAGCCTTTGCCGGTCTTCACCTTGCCGAGCTTGGCGAGGAATTTGGCCTTCTCGCCTTCTTCGCATCCCGCATAGAGAACGGTCGCGCCCTTGCGTGGCGAAAAGCCGATGCGGCACATCTCGCCCTCGCGCCCGCTTTCATATTTGTAGTGATAGCGCCCGAAGCCGATGATGCTCGGCCCCCACATCTTCGCCGGCTCGCCGGAGAGTTTGGAGAGAAGCGCGACCAGCGTTTCGGCATCCGCGCGCTGGCCTGCATCGGCGACCTTGGCAACGATGCCCGCCACATCCGCGCGCGTTTCCTTCGTCTTGTTTGCGTTCTTTGCTTTGGCCGGCATGGTTGCGCGCCCCTGTTCCTATCCTTGCGTGACCATCAGCACGTTGCCGTCCGGGTCGGAGAACCAGGCGAGTTTCGATTTTCCATCCGGCGCGGTCCAGATCCCGCGCGCGTCCTGCCCCATGCCTTCATAGACGGTGAAGGCGATGCCCTTCTGCGCCAGCGCGGCGGCGACTGCGTTCATGTCGGCCACATCCCATCCGAGAACGGGGTGCGCATGCGGCTTCTGGTCGGGCATCACCGTGACGCGCAGCAGAACGCCGCCGAGTTCGAGAAGGTCGCCATAGTCATCGGAATCGCGCACCGTGAAGCCGAGCGTGCCGGTATAAAATGCCAGCGTTCGCGCCCGGTCGCTCACATAGATGAAGGCCATGGGTGTGGCGGACGAAAAGGGTGACATGCGCGGCGTTCCTTGATTTGCCTCGGAACCATAAGGGGCCGCCACCGCCGCATCCATCGCCCGAAAGGGTGATTGGGCGCCAAAATCGCGGCAAGCGGCGCGGCGCTGGCGTCAAATCGCATGGCAGGCCGGGCTGTTCGCTCCGGCCCCGGCGGGTTCAGCCGCCCACTTTCCATTGCTCTTGCGGCAAGCGCCAATAGATGCGGTCCTTTCGGGCCAGCATGGTGTGACCGATCAGCTCGCGGCGGAGCGTGGCGCTGTCCCAGTAATGGGTCTGGATGATCGCGTTCACCTCTTTCTCGGGATAGCGCTTGCCCTCCGCGAAATCGCGCATCAGCCAGCGCAGCACCGCGCCGCGCTTTTTGCGCATTGCAGGAATTTGCTTGAGTGTACCGTCCGCATTCACGAAGGTTTTTAGGACCTTGGTATCGAAATCCTCCGCCTCGCGCGGTGTCGCGCGTTTCAGGCGCTCGGCCTCCGGCTGAAGGATGCGCTTGGAAAGTTTGGACAAAGCATCCCGATCGAGCGCGTGCCAGCGGGTGGTGCCCTCGGCGCGCGCGGTCACGATGCCCTGCTTCTTCAGCATGGCGAGGTGATGTGAGACGGTCGGCTCTTTCAGGTTCAGCGCGGCGGCCAGTTCCTGAACGCTTTTTTCGCCGCCCGCGAGCAGGCCGACGATGGCAAGGCGGCTTTCATGGGCCATCGCCTTGAAGAATTCGAGCAGGGTTTCGGTCATGGCTTTCTTCGATCATCGTCTAATTTACAATCTATCTAATTAGACAATTGTCGAAATACAAGCCCCCTGCTAGGCTGGGTGTTGAACGGAAGAGCGCAATCCATGTCCAAACCCGTCAGCCTTTACGGCATCAAGAACTGCGACACGATGAAGAAGGCGCGCGCGTGGCTCGATGCGCACAAGATCGCCTACGTCTTCCATGACTACAAAGCCGAGGGCATCGCGAAAGCGACGCTGGAAGGCTGGGCGAAGATTGTGGGCTGGGAAGTTCTCCTGAACCGCGCGGGCACAACCTTCAAGAAGCTGCCCGATGCCGACAGGGAAAATGTCACCGAGAAAAAGGCCATCGCGCTGATGCTGGCGCAGCCCTCCATGATCAAGCGGCCGGTGCTGGATGTAGGTGGCAGGCTCACGGTCGGCTTCAAGCCGGAGATTTATGCCGCGCTGTTCGCGAAGAAATAGCGGCTCAGAAAAGCCCCGGCTGGCTCGCGTCTTTCTTCGTCTTTGGCTTTTCCGGCCCCATGTCCCATTCGCCATCGAAGGGCACCAGCATCGCCTTTAATTCTTCGGCATGGGCGGGTTCTTCGCCGAGCCATTTGGGCCAGTCTTCCGGTTGCACCACGGCGGGCATGCGGTCAGTGATGGATGAGATGAGTTTGTTCGCGGGCACCGTCACCATGGCGAAGGTCAGCAGCCTGCTTGCCGCGCGCTCCGTCCATTGTTCCCAGATCACGGCGATGGAAAGCGGTTTGCCCCCGCGCGGCACGATGGTGTACTGCTCGGTTTTCTTCGGCGTGATTTCCTTGCCCTCGTTGAAGGTGGAAACCACCAGAATGCCGCGGCGGTTGGTGAAGGAATCGCGGAAGGTGCGCTTCTCGTCCAGCGTTTCGGCGCGCGCGTGAATGAATTTTGATCCACGCATGGGATCTTTCTCCCACGGCGGGACCAGTCCCCAGCGCATGCGCGAAGTGCGGCGCTGTCCGTCATCGTCCAGATGGATGATGTTGGCAAAGCGCATGGGCGTCACCGTTTCCGAAGGCCCGCCCTGCGTTCCGATCAGATCGGCCAGCGCCACGAGTTCGCCCCAACCCATCATCTGTGTGAACTTTCCGCACATGCCCTGCGCCTGCCGCCGCGCGGTGACAAAGTCAAGAATGCATCGCAGCGAGAACGCGCGTGCCGCGCAAATCGCCCCACTTTGCGCACAACAATCGTTGCGTCTTTTGGCGGCAATTTTCTGTGACTGTTCTTATCCACCGCTTTGAGGGGGCAGGGGAGGGTTTAAGCTTGCTCCCGGTGATTCGTGGCGCTTGATTCGGCGCCCGTTTCGCATCACAGACACCGCCGCATCGCGCGCCAAAGCCGAAGGCCCATGGAACAGGAAGTCTATCGCCACGTCCCGTATGACATCGATGTCGAGCAGGCCTTGCTCGGCGCGATCCTCGTGGACAATCAGGCGCTGGAGCGTGTGTCGAACATCCTGCGCGCGGAACATTTCTACGATCCGCTGCACATGCGCCTCTATCAGGTGATGGTCAGCCAGTTCGAGCGCGGCGGCATGATCCTCACCCCGCTCACGGTTCATGCGGCGATGAAGGCCGATCCAGGGCTTCAGGAAGTCGGTGGCCATGCCTATCTCGCGGGCCTTGCGCAGGCTGCGCCCGCCATGCCGAACGTGCGCGATTTCGCGCGCATCCTGCACGATCTCTATGTGCGCCGTTCGCTGATCCGCATCGGCGAGGACATGGTCAACGCGGCCTATGAGGCCCCGCTCGACAATCCGCCCAAAGCGCAGATCGAAACGGCGGAAAAGGCGCTCTATTCCGTCAGCGAAAGTTCGAAATATGGCGAGGGCCCGCTGGAGTTCGCGGAGAGCCTGCGCCGCATGGCCGAGCTTGCCGAGAAGGCGCAGGCGCGCGGCGGCAAGATTTCCGGCGTCGTGACCGGATTCACCGACATAGATTCACTTCTCGGCGGTCTTCAACCTTCCGATCTCATCATCCTCGCGGGCCGCCCCGGCATGGGCAAAACCTCGCTCGCCACCAACATGGCCTTCCATGCCGCACGCATGTGGGTGCAGGACACCGAGGCGGGCGCGGAAGTGCCGCGCGGCGCACCGGTCCTGTTCTTCTCGCTCGAAATGGCGGCGCAGCAGCTCGCTGGTCGTATCATCTCCGAGCAGACCGAAATCGAGATGTGGAAAATCCGAAACGGCAAGTTTACGGAAACCGAGTGGGAAAAGTTCGTGCTCACCATGCAGGAGCTTTCGAGCCTTCCGCTTTATATCGATGACACAGGCGGCGTCTCCATCGCGCAGATCGCGGCCCGCGCGCGGCGCATGAAGCGCGAAAAAAACATCGGCTGCGTGATGATCGACCATATCCAGCTCGTTGCAGGGTCCGGCCGCCCGGAAAACCGGGTGCAGGAAATCACCGAGATTTCCAAATCACTGAAGGTGCTCGCCAAGGAACTGGATGTGCCGGTGATCGCGCTCTCGCAACTTTCGCGTGCCGTGGATGCGCGCGATGACAAGCGGCCCGTGCTGTCCGACCTTCGCGAATCCGGCTCCATCGAACAGGACGCAGACGTTGTCATGTTCGTGTTCCGTGAAGAATACTATTTGAAGTCGCGCGAGCCGGAACCCGGCAGCACCGAACATGCCAAGTGGCTCGAAAAAATGGAGCGCGTGCATCGCCGTGCCGAAGTGATGGTGGAAAAACACCGCCATGGCGCCACCAACAAGATCGAACTGTTCTTCGACGATCGTTATACCCGCTTCAGCAATCTGGCAGCGGATGGCAACTAGCTGCATATGTGTTTTTCGATTGCGTCCGGTTTTGCAAACGCGCTGCTAACCATGGTTGCGCTGGAACTCGCATAAGCGCAGCGTAGAGTTCCCTGTCGAAAGTATTACCACAAAGTGGCGCGCATTAACGGCTGATAAATCGCCGCTCATTATCCTTTGAAGCGTGGGCATCTTGCAGCCCGGTCATTGCTCCAGCGTCACATCACGGGCAAGCGCCGGCGCATTATGGGGCAAGCGCCTGTCGTGCGATGCGACAGGCCCTGTGACAGGAGGTCCGGTGCTGAACAAGGATGCAGGTCTGGTAGATGACGTAACGGGGCGTTCGCGTGCGTTGCGCGATGATGTGCCGGGCGTATTTCATTTCGACCTGCAGGCCATCCTCCCCCCTGCATCGAGCCTGTATGGAAATGCCGAGCGCCTGCGCATCATCTGCGAAGGTTGCGTAAAGCCTGTTCTGGGGGCTGGCCGCCTGCACTTTTCCGGCGCGGGATTCCATCTCGTTTCCGCCTCCGATGTCGCGGCGGAGGATCACGCGCAGATTGTCAACACTGCGCTGCTCGAACTGTTCTTCGGAACAGAGATACTGAATGGCAATCGCCAGCTCTTTCGCAAGCTGGATGCAGAGGAAGCCGCGCACGTGCTGGCTGAGCTGGGTGAGCCCGACAGACGTGACACCGCTGACGAGGAAGCACCCGAAGTACCGCGTGCATTTTCAAGGCCTGTGGCCTTTGAGTTCGCGCCGATAGAAGACATGCAATCGCGCCGCGCGGTGGCCTTTGTCTGCAAGCCCTATCTTCCCGCAGACAATGTGCGCGTGCATGGTTATCCGGCGGTGGCGCGGGCATTGGGTGAAACGCTCTCGCTCGATCTTGTGCTGCTGGAAGAATCTCTGGCGTTCGCGCGCGAGCGGGCCGCGAGCGGCTTGCCGGGTGCTGTGGTGGCCACCGTGGGCTATGAAACCCTTGCCCGGTCACGTTCGCGCGAACCCTATCGCGCAGCGCTGAGAAGCGCGTGTGCCGCGCAGAATTCCCTGCTGGTGCTCAAGATCGCCGATCTGCCGAAGGGACTTCCTTCGTGGCGGCTGGCCGATGTGGTGCAGTGCGTGAAGCCCTTCATCGGTCGCATTTTCGTGCGGCTTTCACACACCGATGTTCTGTTTGCGCATCAGGGCTTTTTGGGTGCAGGCGGATTTGTGCTCGAGATGCCCCAAATGCCAACGCCGGAAAAATGCCGCGAGGAAATCGAACGCGTCATGCGCGCCTGTGCCGATCAGCGCGCGCGGCTGTGCATCGACAACATTTCGACAATCGCCGAGTGGGAGGTTGCGCGCGCTGGCGGCGCTAGCCTTGGCATGTGGGCACGCGGTGCGGATGTACCGTCGCCGCCAATTTAGCGCCGCTTACTTGTCGCAGTCTTCGTCGTAACGCCACCAGGGCTTTTTGTGCTGGGCACTGTTGACGGCCATGTGCGCAGAATCACGCACGGCTACGTTGTAGTAGTGGGTGCGGCCATACCCGTCAGTCCAGCTTTGCGCTTTCGGTGGCGGTGGTGGCGGGGGGCCGTTGCGATATTCGCGAAAGCTGTCGCGCGAGGAATAGGTACTTGATTGCGTGACCTGCGCATATTCGTCGTCGAAATATTCCTCGGCGCTGTGGGCGTGATGGCGCACGGTGCGCTGGCGCACATGGCGGCGCACATGCCGGTCCTCGGAGTCATTGATCGAAAGGCGCGTCAGCCGTTCTTCGAGGGCCGCCACTTCCTGTTTGCATTCGCAAGGCTGTTGCGCCACCTGCGGCGCGGGAGCCTTCTGTTCGAAGTCGCAGCCACCAAGGCTGGTTGTGGCCAGCACCAGTCCGGCCCCTATCAGGAATTTGCGCATACCCGGCTCCACACCTACAACCGGCAAGCGTCCCGTTTCAAAACGGGACAGGCAAGCAGGCGCGCGCAATCTTTTGGATATTTGGTAAATCCACGGGCGGTGACGCCTTGCTCTGGCCCTTTTCGGTCCACACAAAGGGGCTGAAAACACCGCTTTGACGCCGGGTTCCACTCCCGGCATTGTCGGACCTGAGATGAGCCACCCCATTTACGATCTGGCGCGCCTGACTGTGCGGCTGGGCGCGATCGCCGCCAATTATCGCCTCTGCCAAAGGCTGGCGGGGCCCGCCGCCGTTGCTGGCGTCGTGAAGGCCGATGGCTATGGCCTGGGCATGGCCCCGGTTGCGCGCGTGCTTACGGCGGCCGGTTGCGACACATTCTTTGTAGCGCGCGTCAGCGAAGGGGTAGCGCTGCGTTCGCTGTCGCCCGAGGCGCGCATCTTCGTGCTGGATGGGGTGTGCCCGCAGACCATCCCCGTGCTGGCTGCCAACCGGCTCACGCCGGTTCTGAATTCGCTCGAAGAGATTGCCTTGTGGTCCGCCGCCGCGCGCGCGGCGAACACCACCTATGATGCAGCCATCCAGGTCGATGTGGGCATGAACCGGCTGGGCTTGCCGGCTTATGAACTTTCAACATTGGCCGCCGAAGCCAAGTCCCGCCTTTCGGGATTGCGCCTCGTTCTGATCGTGGGGCATCTGGCTTGCGCGGATGATCGCGAAGCCGCGGCCAATCATGCGCAGCTGGATCGCTTCCGCGCGGCGCTTGCCATGTTGCCGCCCGCGCCCGCGAGCCTTGCGGCCACGGGCGGCACGATGCTGAACAAGGCCTACACCTTCGATCTGGTGCGCACCGGAATCGGTCTCTATGGCGGCAATCCGCAGACGCCGCATTCCAATCCATTTCATGTGGTGGCGTCGCTCACCGCGCGCGTGCTTCAGGTGCATCGCGTTGACAGCGGTGAGAGCGTTGGATACGGAGCCACACACCGGTTTGCCGCGCCCGCGACGCTGGCAACGCTGGCGTTGGGCTATGCCGATGGCCTCATGCGATCCATCGGCGGGCGTGGGGCAGTGGCGATTGGCGGCGCACGGGCGCCGATCGTCGGGCGCGTATCCATGGATCTGGTCACCATCGATGTCAGCGATGTGCCGCCCGGTGTCGCGAAGGCGGGTGCCGAGGCAGAGTTTTTCGGCGAAACGATCAGTCTGGAATCGTTTGCAGCAGCATCGAACACTGTGAACTATGAGGCGCTCGTGGCCGTAGGCCCGCGTGTTCCGCGCCGTTATGTGGATGGGGCTGTTGCATGAATTTCTTTGCCTTCATCGGCAGGGCCACGATCGATTTCTTTGCGCAGATCGGCCGTCTGGCGACTTTCACCTGGTCCGCAATTTCGGGCGTGGTGCGTCCGCCATTCTATTGGGCGCTTCTGGCGCAACAGCTCATGCGCATCGGCTATTTTTCGCTGCCGGTTGTGGGCCTCACCGCGTTCTTCACCGGGGGCGTTCTGGCGCTGCAGATCTATATCGGCGCCAGCCGCTATGGTGCCGAAGCCTTTGTGCCGGCAGTGGTTCTGGTCGGTATCACCCGTGAACTCGGCCCCGTGATCGCGGGCCTGATGGTGGCAGGCCGCGTGGCGGCGGCCATCGCGGCGGAAATCGGCACCATGCGCGTGACCGAGCAGATTGATGCACTGACGACGCTGTCCACCAACCCGATCAAATATCTGGTGGTGCCGCGCCTCGTGGCTGCTGTGATCGCCATGCCAATCCTTGTGGCGATTGCCGACTCCATTGGCATCTTCGGCGGCTATGTCGCCTCCACGCACAGCCTCGGCTTCAACGGTTCGGTCTATCTGAAAAACACGATGGATTCGCTGAAATATTCCGACGTCACCTCCGGCCTCATCAAGGCGGCGGTTTTCGGATTCATCATCGCATTGCTTGGCTGTTACAATGGCTTTCATTCGCGCGGCGGTGCGCGCGGCGTGGGCACAGCCACAACAAGCGCCGTGGTTTCGTCGTCCATTCTCATCCTGGCGGCGAATTTCATTCTCACCAACGTCCTGTTTTCGGATTGATCGTCATGGCGATGGGCCCACCGAAACTCGAATTGCGCGGCGTGAAGAAGAGCTTTGGCAGCAAAGTCGTGCTCGACGGCATCGATCTTTCGCTGGATGCGGGTAAATCGCTGGTGGTGATCGGTGGCTCGGGCACCGGCAAATCGGTGATGATCAAGTCGGTCCTCGGCATCATTCGTCCCGATGCGGGCGAAATCTATGTCGATGGTCAAAATGTCACGCGCCTTTCGGGCCGTGCGCGCGAGCGATACCTGCGCAAGTTCGGCATGCTGTTCCAGAACGCCGCGCTGTTCGACAGTCTCACGGTTTGGGAAAACGTCGCCTTCGGTCTCATTCAGGGCCACGGGATGCGGCGCGCGAAAGCCAAGCAGATCGCCATCGAAAAGCTGGCCAAGGTCGGGCTCGGCGAGGAAGTCGCCAATCTTTCGCCCGCCGAGCTTTCCGGCGGCATGCAGAAGCGCGTTGGTCTTGCCCGCGCCATCGCCGCGGAACCGGAGATCATTTTCTTCGATGAACCCACAACGGGCCTCGACCCGATCATGGCCGATGTCATCAACGATCTGATCGTCGATACCGTGAAGGCCATCGGCGTGACCGCGCTTTCCATCACGCACGACATGGCCAGCGCACGCAAAATCTCCGACCGCATCGCGATGATCTACAAGGGCAAGATCATCTGGGACGGCCCCACCGCGGAGATCGACAATTGCGGCAACCCTTACGTCGATCAATTCATTCACGGCCGCGCAGAAGGCCCGATCAAGATGGAAGTTCGCGGTTAGCGGCATCTGTACCGGTACAGCTTGACCCCCATGCTATGATCGAATCATGGCCAAACCGTCCGTCTCCTTCGCCTGCCAGTCCTGTGGTGCCGTGCATGCCAAATGGTCTGGCAAGTGCGATGCCTGCGGTGGCTGGAACACCATCGTCGAAGAAGCCGCGCGCATTCCTGCCGGCGGCGGCGCGCGCAAGATCACGCGCGGGCGGCCCTTCGCGCTCGAAGATCTGAAGACATCCGAAGATGCGCCGCCGCGCCGCCCAACCGGCATCGCCGAGTTCGACCGCGTTTGTGGTGGCGGCCTCGTGCCGGGTTCGGCGCTTCTGATCGGTGGCGATCCGGGTGTCGGCAAGTCCACGCTGATCCTTCAGGCGCTCGCGGCCTATGCGAACAAGGGCGGAAACGCCGTCTATATCTCCGGCGAAGAAGCGATGGGGCAGGTGCGCCTGCGCGCGTCGCGCATGGGGCTTTCCGGTGCGCCGGTATCGCTCGGCGCGGCAACATGCGTGGAAGACATTCTCGCCACGCTGGAATCCGCGCCCCCGCCCGGCATCCTTGCCATCGATTCCATTCAAACCATCTGGACGGGCGCGCTCGACGCCGCGCCCGGCACCGTGGCGCAGGTACGTACCGCGTCGTTTGATCTCGTGCGCTATGCGAAGGCGTCGGGTGCGGCGGTGCTGCTGGTCGGCCACGTGACGAAAGATGGTCAGATCGCGGGCCCGAAGGCGGTCGAGCATCTCGTCGATGCGGTGCTCTATTTCGAAGGCGAGCGCGGCCACCATTTCCGCGTGCTGCGTTCGGTGAAGAATCGCTTCGGCGCCACCGACGAGATCGGCGTGTTCGAGATGACGGGGCAGGGCCTCGCCGAAGTCGCCAATCCCTCGGCCCTATTTCTGGGGGACCGCACGGGCGATGCCCCCGGTGCGGCCGTGTTCGCCGGGATCGAGGGCACGCGCCCCGTTTTGGTGGAAATTCAGGCACTTGTCGCTCCGGCGGGCTACGGAACGCCCCGCCGGGCGGTCGTCGGTTGGGATTCGGGGCGGCTCGCGATGATTCTGGCGGTCCTGGAGGCGCGGGCCGGGCTCCAGATCGGGGCCCATGATGTTTATCTGAACGTAGCGGGGGGCTTGAAAGTGGCCGAACCGGCCGCGGATCTGGCGGCGGCGGCGGCTCTTATCTCTTCGTTTACCAATCAGCCGTTACCCAGAGATTGCGTATTGTTTGGCGAATTCAGCCTCTCGGGTGATGTCCGGCCGGCGCCGCAGGCCGAACTGAGGCTCAAAGAGGCCGCAAAGCTGGGCTTTTCGACTGCCGCGGTTCCCGTGGGAACGGTGGGTGCACCGGAAGGTCTCGCGATGCGCCAGATCGGCGATGTCGCCCATCTGGTGGGATTTGCGGCAAGCGCAGGTTCAGGGGCCCCGCGGGCGCGTCGCGCGGGAAGGGCAGAGTAGAAAACGGATGTCCGGCTTCAGTATTGAATTTCTCGACCTTGTGGTCGTTGCGATCATCATCGCGTCGGCGGCGTTTGCGGTCTATCGCGGCTTCGTCAGCGAGACGCTTTCGATCTTCTCCTGGGCAGCGGCGGCATTCGCCACGCTCTATTTCGGTCCGGCTGCGGCCACCGTCTTTCGGGGAATGTTCTCACCCTTCGTGGCGTTTGCGCTGGGTTATGCGGGCATCTTCCTGCTGGTACTCGTGCCGCTCTCCTACATCAGCCACCGCATGGCACAGAACGTCAGCCGTTCGGCCATCAGTGCGCTTGACCGCTCGCTTGGTGCTGCGTTCGGCGTGATCCGTGGCCTCGCGGTTGTCGGCTTCGCCTACCTGATTTTCTCCATGGCGGTTCCGATTCCCCGCCAGCCGGAATGGGTGACGGATGCGCACCTTCTGCCGCTGATTCAGAGTTCGGCGGATGTGCTGGTATCGCTTGTTCCCGATCAGCGGCAATCCACCGCAATCGCCGAGACCGAAACCGACGATCCGGTGGGCGTTGCCACCGCGCCAGTTCCGCGCGCAAACCCCGATAGACACGTCAAAACAGCCAGTTCTGAGGCCCCTGCCGTCAAGGCAGACGCCGACCGCAAACCTTCCGTGCCGCCGAAGAAAACCTATGGCGCCAGCGACCGTCAGGCGCTAGACAAGCTTATCGAGGCGACAGGGAACGGCGGTACCGGCGAGCCATGACCGGCCTGACGGCGGACACGGAATTCGAAGACAAGTTGCCATTCGACGACGCGTTCCATGAGGAATGCGGCGTGTTCGGCATTTTCGACCGCGAGGATGCGGGCGCGCTGACCGCGCTGGGCCTGCATGCGCTCCAGCATCGGGGCCAGGAAGCCGCTGGCATCGTCACCTACGATGGTACGCAGTTTATCGCCGAACGTCATTCCGGCCTCGTCAGTGAAGCCTTCGGCGAGAAGGGCGGCCATACCAAGAAGCTGAAAGGCTCCTGCGCCGTCGGCCACAACCGCTATTCGACCACGGGCGGTTCAATGGCCCGCAATATTCAGCCCATGTTCGCCGATCTGGCGGGTGGTGGTCTGGCGCTGGCCCACAACGGCAATCTCACCAATGCGCGGCACCTGCGCACCCGTCTGGTGCGCGAGGGAGCGATTTTCCAGTCCACCTCGGATACCGAAGCGATCCTGCATCTTGTGGCGCAGAGCAAATACGGTCCCGTCGTGGAGCGCCTGATCGATGCGCTGAAGCAGGTGGAAGGCGCCTATTCGCTGGTGGCGCTCACCTCCAAGAAACTGATTGGCGTGCGTGATCCATGGGGCGTACGCCCGCTGGTTCTGGGTGAGCTCGAAGGTGCCTCAATTCTGGCCTCGGAAACCTGCGCACTCGACATCATCGGTGCGCGTTTCGTGCGGGATATCAAGCCCGGCGAAATGGTGGTCATCACCAGGGATGGCATTGAAAGCTATATGCCCTTCGCGCCCCAGCCTGAGCGTTTCTGCATCTTCGAATATGTCTACTTCGCCCGCCCGGATTCCACGGTAGAGGGTCGCAATGTCTATGACGCGCGCGGCCGCATCGGCGCGGAACTGGCGAACGAATCGCCGGTTGATGCCGACATGGTTGTGCCGGTGCCGGATTCTGGCGTTCCGGCGGCGCTTGGCTTTGCGCGCGCGTCTGGCATTCCTTTTGAACTCGGCATCATCCGAAATCACTATGTGGGCCGCACCTTCATCGAGCCGACGGATAGCGTGCGCCATCTGGGCGTCCGGTTGAAGCACAACCCCAATCGCGCGCTGCTCGCAGGCCGGCGTGTGATCCTGGTGGATGATTCCATCGTGCGCGGCACCACCTCCAAGAAGATCGTGCAGATGGTGCGCGATGCCGGCGCAAGCGAAGTGCATATGCGCATTGCCAGCCCGCCCACCACCAACTCCTGCTTCTATGGCGTCGATACGCCGAACACCGAAGAACTGCTCGCTCATCGCATGACCACCGAGGAAATGCGCCGCTTCATTGGTGCGGACAGTCTAGCCTTTGTATCGATGGACGGACTTTATCGCGCGGTGGGCGAACCGAAACGCAACAATGCTTCGCCGCAATTCTGCGATGCCTGTTTCTCCGGGTCCTACCCGATCTCGCTCACCGACATGAACGGCGGCCAGAGCGGCCAGCTGTCGCTTCTGGCCGAAGTCGCCTGAGGATTTCTCCATGACTCTCGAAGGCCGCGTGGCCCTTGTGACCGGCGCATCGCGCGGTATCGGCCGCGCGGCGGCCAAGGCGCTGGCAGCCGAAGGCGCACATGTGATTGCAGTAGCGCGCACAGTGGGCGGCCTCGAGGAACTGGACGATGAAATCCAGAAGGCAGGCGGCAGCGCCACGCTAGTTCCGCTCGACCTGAAGGATTTTCCTGCCATCGACCGGCTGGGCGCGGCGATCTTTGAACGCTGGGGAAGGCTCGATGCGCTGCTCGCCAATGCGGGGGTGCTTGGCGTGCTCGGACCGCTAGGTCACATCGAACCCAAGACGTTTCAGGAAGCGCTCGATGTAAACGTGACGGCGAATTACCGTCTCATCCGTTCGCTCGATCCGCTGTTGCGCCGTTCCGATGCAGGGCGCGCGGTGTTTGTTTCCTCTGGCGCCGCGATCAAGCACACCGCGTTTTGGGGCGTTTATGGTGCGACCAAGGCGGCGATGGAGTCGCTGGCTTTCACCTATGCCGCCGAATGCGCGAGCACGAATGTAAAGGTGAATGTGTTCAGCCCCGGTCCAACACGCACCGCCATGCGCGCGAAGGCCATGCCGGGTGAGGAACCCGAAACGCTGAAAACGGCGGAAGATGTCGCGCCTGCGCTGGTGAATCTGCTCTCGCCATCGTTCGTCGAAAATGGCGCACGCATCGAATTCAGTCAGATGGCAGGAAGCTGACATTTCCCGCTTCATAGGCGCGCATACGTTCGAGCGCCCGTTCGCTCATGGCGAGTTGCACGAACAGATTGCGTTCCAGGTTGAGCCCTTCGGCGAGCGGCATGGAGAGCGCGCCGCGCACCAGCCGCTTGATGCGTGAAAGAGCTTCGGGGTCAAGCTGCACCAGCTTTGCCGCTATCTCATGGGCGCGCGTCAGCGCCTTGCCGCCAACGGTTTCATGCACGAATCCGCGCCGTTCCGCCTCGCGCGGCGAAAGCGGTTCGCCCAAAAGAATATGCATGAGTGCAGCCGCGGGTCCGATGGTGCGCGGCAGGCGCTGCGTGCCGCCCGCACCGGGCAGGATTCCGATATTGGCCTCCGGCAGTCCGATCTGGTGCGGGCCGTCCTCGGCGATACGAATGTCGCAGCACAGGGCGAGTTCGAAAGCTCCGCCCATGCAGGTGCCCGAGATGGCGGCGATCACCGGCTTGCCCATGGTTTCGCAAAGCATCATGGCGTGATCGAGCGCGGAGAAATTCGCTGGCGCGTCGTCCGGAACGATTGCGCCAGACCTCTGAAGCGCCTCGCCCAGCGAAATGATCGCGGGTACCGAGTAGTGACGCAGGAAGTATCCCGGAGCGCCGCCGGTGACGACGATCACGCGCACCGCGTCATCGTTGCTCCATGTCTTCAAGGTGTCGAACAGGCAATCCGCCATTTCCGGATCGAAATGAATGCGCTCAGCGCTGCCCAGAACGATGGTGCCGATGCCGTTTTCGATGCGGCTCGCCAGAACATCCTTGCGATCCATGTTTTCCTCCCGGTTCAACCGCCGGCGTAGGGATTCTTCGCGGTTCTGAGTGCAAAGCGCAATGGAACGCCTTTCAGCCCGAAGCTTTCGCGCAAGCCGTTCTGCAGATAGCGCTGGTACGATTCGGGGAGCGCATCGAGCTGGTTGCCGAACAGCGCAAAGGTCGGTGGCCGGCTCTTGGCCTGCGTCATGTAGCGGATACGCACGCGCCGTCCATGAATGGCCGGCGGCGGATGGCGCTGCAGGGCATCTTCCAGAAAGCGATTCAATTGCCCGGTCGGAATGCGCTTGTTCCACGCCGTATCAGCTTCGATGATCGCGGGAACCAGCCGGTCAAGTCCTTCGCCCGTGCGCGCGGAAACCGCCACCAGGGGCGCACCTGCGACCTGCGGCAGGAGCCGGTCGAGCTTCTCGCGCATGGAGGCGATGGTCTGCGTGTGATCGGTGATGAGATCCCATTTGTTTAGCGCGAACACGATGGCGCGGCCTTCGCGCGCAATCAGATCAGCAATGGTCAGATCCTGCTTCTCGAATGCCATTGTCGCATCCATCACCACGATGACGCATTCGGCAAACCGTATGGCCGCAAGGGTGCTGCCCACCGACATGTTCTCCAGCGCTTCAACGCGTGCCTTTGCCTTTTTGCGCAAGCCCGCGGTGTCGTGCAGCAGTATGGGCCTGGCGCCTGCCTTCCATTCGGCCACGATGGCATCGCGCGTAATGCCTGCCTCCGGACCTGTCAGCGACCGCTCTTCGCCCAGCAGCCTGTTGAACAGGCTCGATTTGCCAACATTGGGCCGCCCCACAATGGCCAGTCGCAGCGGCAGGCTTGAGCGATCGACTTCGATCTCCTCGTCTTCGTTCAGTTCTTCGCCGTCGTCACTCTCATCACTATCCTCGTCGCCCGGAATGACGCGTTCATCTTCCGGCACGAAGGGCTCAAGCGCGTCTTTCAGTTCGTCGAAACCAAGATTGTGCTCCGCCGAAACTGCGAGTGGCTCGCCGAATCCAAGCGCATAGGCTTCGGCCTGACCCGGTATGCTGGCCCGGCTTTCGCATTTGTTGGCGGCAAGGATCACCGGCTTGTTCGCCCGGCGCAGCGCTGTCGCGATGATCTCATCGCCAGCTGTCACACCTTCGCGCCCGTCGATCACAAACAGGCAGACATCGGCTTCCGCGATGGCGGTTTGCGTTTGCTCGGTCATGCGCGCGGCGAGCGATCCGCGCGCCGATTCCTCGAAGCCCGCCGTGTCGATCAGATGGAAGGCGAGGTTGCCAAGCTGCGCTTCGGCTTCCTGCCGGTCGCGTGTCACGCCCGGCGTGTCGTGAACAATGGCGAGCCTGCGGCCTACGAGCCGGTTGAACAGCGTGGATTTGCCCACATTCGGGCGTCCCACGATGGCGACGGTGAGGGGCATGGCTTCATGGTCCCGCTCAACGCAGCGCAACCAGCTCCGCGTTGTTGGTCAGGATATAGATCGTGCCGTTCGCTACAACCGGCGGAACGAAGGTTCCATCCGGAATTTCCATGCGGCCCAGCAGATCGCCGGTATAGGGCGACACCGAAACAGCATAGCCGTGCGAAGAGGCGAGGATCAGGCGATTGGACACCAGCACCGGGCCGGACCACACGATGGCATCGCGCTTTTCGTCCATGTCTTCCCAGCGTTGCAGCTGATGAATCCATTTCACGCGACCGTCGCTGCGCTGCAGGCACAAGAGCTGGGAATCGATCGTGAGCACATAGAGGAAATCGCCCGCGACCCATGGCGTCTGGATGCCGCCCACATCGCGCGACCACACGCGGGCGCCCGTGGACAGGTTGATTGCGGCCATGATGCCGGAATGGCTGACGGCGAACACCATGTCGCGGTCCACAACGGGGCGGCCTGCGATGTCGTCAAGTTCGGAAAGCGCCGTCACGCCGCCGGAGCGGGTCAGCATGTCGCTCCATGCCATGCGTCCGTTCTGCACGCGAATGGCGAAAAGTTCGCCCGAAGAATAGGGCACGATCACATATTCGCCCGCAACCGCCGCACTGGTGCTTTTCAGAATGCCGGCGTTTTCGGAAATGCCCTGATGGTCCCAAAGCTTGCGGCCGTCGATCTGCGCCAGCGCGAAGAAGTGGTTTTCCTGATTGGAAACGAAAACGCGTCCGCCATTGGCCACCGGCGCATTCACGATTGGCACATCCAGATTGGTCTTCCAGATTTGCTTGCCGTCGCTCGCCGATAGCGCCACCACATCGCCGAAGCCCGTGCTGACGAAAACCTTGCCATTCTCGAAGGCAAGGCCGCCACCGAAGCCCTTGGAGGGATCCATGGCGGTATTCGACCCCAGAAGGCCGAATGTCGCCGAGTACATCATTGTCTTCTCGCCGCCTTCCTTGGGGGCGAGGCTGCGCGTCCACAGTGGCGTTCCGTTGCGCGCGTCGAACGCATGCACGGCGGTTTGCGCGTCGAGCACAAAAATCTTGTTGTCCGCTACGATGGGCGAAGCGGTGAGCTGCGAGGCGGTATTGGAACCTTCGCCCGCATCCTGCTGCCAGACGATATGCAGCGGCCCGTTCGCTTCCAGATGATACATCGCGTTCGAGGCATAGCCGCCCGGCTCCGGCCATTCGGTGTTGACATAAGGCGCGGGCAGAACGACCGGCGTGTCTTTCAGTGCATCGTCCGGCTTCAGCGATTCATCGAGCGAAAGGACCGAGATGCGTTCGCCCTTGAGGTTCGATTTCTTGGTCGCGCGGAACAGATCGCTGATCATGTCCGTGGCCATGCAGCCCGAAAGCAGGGCGGCCGCGCACATGATTGCAAGCAGGCGAATGGGTGTCTTGGTCATGCGGGCGCGGTTCACGGCTGGGTTGCGTTGGGCTGCGGGGCAGCATTGTCCGGCGTCGCCGCCTTGGGCGCTTCCGGTTCGGGCACGGTTCCGTAGTTCTGTTCGCCACCAGCTTCAAGGAACTGCACCATCGCGCCTGCGCGGCCGCGCAGCGTTGCAGGAGCATCCTGATAGGCAGAGAGCGTCTTGAATCCGCGAAGGGCAGCGGCGGTGTCGCCCGCACGGTAGCTGGCATAGGCGAGAACTTCCTCGGCCATGGCCCGCCAGGCGCTGTTGGGGTCGGTCAGTGGCGCGAGCAGCGTCTGCAGATCCTTGCGCGGCATGAAGTCGGCGCTGGCCCAGGCGATACGCAGGCGCGCCACGTCAGACAGGAGCGGATCCTTGTCGGCGACCACGTCCTTATAGAGCGCGATGGCGTCATTGCGCTTGCCAGCGGCGAGCAGCGCTCCGGCGCGCTCCATCTTCGCCAGTTCGCGATAGCCCGATGGACCGTTGTCGATCAGCTTGGCAAGGGCCTCATTGGCCTTATCGGTCTGTCCGGAATCCATCATGGTCTGGGCGCTCAGCAGCGCTTCGGATGCACGGGCGCGCTGACCGGCCTGGTAATATTTCCAGACCTGCATGCCTGCTGCCGCAATCACAACAATCGCCACCGCCGCGATGATGAAGTCGCCGTACTGCTTCCAAATCTTTTCGAGGCGCTCGCGGCGGACGTCCTCCTCGACTTCGCGGAAGATGTCGGACACCGGAAATTCCCTTTCTGGAGATTGCCATGCCGGCCACCAGCCGGGCCCCATCCCTTACGGGAACGCGTAGCGTCCGCAAGGCCTTGGATGCGCAGGATGATTAGCCGCCCCGCGCGCGGGGTGCAACTCGCGAAATGGTAATGTGGTTGCCAGAGCGGGATTTGCCGCTCAGCCCGCCTTTTTCATGGAGTAGACGTTTTCCGCGCCGGGGAAGCGGCGCGCCCGCACGTCCGCAGCGTAGGCCTTTACCGCAGCTTCGATGTCCGGGCCCAGCTTGGCGTATTGGCGCACGAATTTCGGCGGATTGGGATTCAGCCCCAGCATGTCTTCCATGACCAGAATCTGGCCGTCGCATTCGGCCGAGGCGCCGATACCAATGGTGGGAATAGCGATCTCCCGGGTGATCTTTGCCGCGAGGGGTTCGGCCATGCCCTCCAGCACCACGGCGAAGGCTCCTGCCTCGGCCACGGCTCTGGCGTCTGCCTCAATGGCGGGCCATTCGGCTTCTGTGCGCCCCTGGGTCTTGAAGCCGCCCATTACCTGAATCATCTGCGGGGTGAGGCCGATATGGCCCATGACGGGAATGCCCCGGCTGGTCAGGTAGGCAATGGTTTCGGCAATGCGGGCACCACCTTCCATCTTCACGGCGGTGCAACCGGTTTCCCGGATGACGCGTGCCGCATTGCGAAACGCGACCTGTGGGCTCTCCTCATAGGAACCGAAGGGCATGTCCACCACGATCAGGGCATGCCGGGAACCGCGCATGACGGCCTGACCGTGCAGGATCATCATGTCCAGGGTCACGCCCAGCGTGTTTTCCATGCCATGCATGACCATGCCCAGGCTGTCTCCCACCAGCATCAGGTCCACGTGCTCGTCCAGAAGGCGCGCGGTGTGGGCGTGGTAGCAGGTCAGGCACACGACCGGGCGCGCGGATTTCGCGCCGCGAATCTCCGGCACCGTCACGCGTTTGGTTTGGACAACGGCAGACATGGGCAGTCCCTCAGGGCTTCCGGCGGCCGGACTATAGCCCATGCTGCGCCTGCTAACGAGAGGCCGCTGCCGGGGACGGCGCGCCTGTACTTTGCGCAGCAAAATTGCGCGCGACGAGGGACACATGTCTCCTGCGGCGTGGTGTTAACCATGAAAGCGTCGACAGTTCGCGACTAATGGCCAACGCAATGCCATATGTTGAATCTGTCCACATCACGACAGACACGTGACGGCGTTGATGCAATGCAGTGCAGTGCGCGCGCAAAAAACAATCAGAAGTTTGACAGCTTTGTTTCAACGCGCTCGCGGTAACCCTTTATCTTCTTTTGCTCTTTTCAAGCGCCACGGTTTCTGGATACGCTACGTAAATAAATAGTTAAGTGGTGGGGGCGGTATGAGTGCAGGTGGCAGAAGTGGCGCACGCCGCTATGCAACGGCGATTGCCAGCGTGTTGCTTACATTGACGCTGGTGGGTTGTGGCGGTTTGGGGCTGCTGCCGTATCAGAGCGATGTTTGCAATTCGAATTTCAAGACCTATCAGGAAGTCGAGACTGCCTATGGCAGTATCCGGCCCGGCACGACGCGTGCGACCGATCTTGCTGCAATCGGTTTTGACTCGGTCGGTTCTCCGAATGTGGAAGTGCTCTCCTACCTCGGCGTGATTGAACGCTTTCTGCCGCGCGACTCCATGCGCTTCGACAATCTCGATCCTGCGGTGCAGGACTGCGTCGAAGCCCGTGACCGCTGCTCGGCGCTGGTGTTCAAGCCGCAGCGTCTGGAACAGGAGCGCGTTGGCAACATCCTTCTCGATATCCTCGGCTTCCAGCGCACCACCGTGAACAAGGGCTGGTCTGCCGAAGTTGTGCTGCTCGTGCGCGACGGCCGTGTCGCCTACAAGGTGATGAGCGGCAAGCCGCGCATCGAAGACATGCATGACTCGATTCAGCCGCTTGGTCCGTTGCAGGATATCGGGGGCACCGCCATTCGCGCCGCCTCGCGCATTCTCTGATTTCCCGCCTCCGGGAAGGCATACAATGCGCCGCCGTTCTTCGGAACGGCGGCGTTTTTGTTCGCTAGGCCAGTGCGAGCCAGGCCAGCAGCATCACTTGCGATAAAGCGAACAGGGTGCCGAAAATGCGCTTGTTTTCGCGCGCCAGCCATTGCGGCAGATAGATGTCGAAATTTTCGGTCCGCACTTCGGTGTGGCGCGCGGCAATGGCCGTCAGCGGGCAACGCATGCCATTGATCAGAAGGATCAAAACCTCGATCCACACCAGCGCGCTGAGCCAGAACGCCAGATGCACTGCGCCAAGCATCGTCGCAACGGGAATTGCGACGATAGCGCCAGCGAAGACGGCCCAGATGAACGTATGAATGGTCTTGATAAGCAAAAGGACGCGGGCGGAATTTTGCTCTCCGAACCGCGTCCTCATTGTTCACTCCCGCCGTGGGGTCTAGCGCGGCGCCAGCACCATCATCATCTGGCGGCCTTCCATTTTGGGATATTGCTCCATCTTCGCGATGGTTTCCGTATCCCGCTGCACGCGCGTGAGAAGCTCCATGCCGAGATTCTGGTGCGCCATTTCGCGGCCACGGAAGCGCAGGGTGACCTTCACCTTGTCGCCTTCTCCGAAGAAGCGCTTCATCGCCTTCATCTTCGTTTCGTAGTCGTGGTCGTCGATGGTCGGGCGCATCTTGATCTCCTTGATCTCGATGACCTTCTGCTTCTTGCGGGCTTCGTTGGCCTTTTTCTGCTGCTCGTATTTGTATTTTCCGTAGTCCATCAATTTGACCACGGGCGGCCTTGCTTCCGGCGAGACCTCGACCAGGTCGAAGCCTTTCTCTTCCGCGATGGCGCGGCCCTCATCGGTGCCGATCTCGCCATATTTGTGACCGTCGTCTCCGATCAGCAGAATCGTGCGCGAGGTGATTTCGTCGTTGACGCGGGGACCGTCTTTCGCCGGCGCCCGTTCCTGCGTCTGAAAACGTCTGGGGACTATGACAACTCTCCTCTGGATGAGCCGCGCATCATCGCGTTTGCTGGGGTTCTACCGGCCCAGCGAAACGTGTGTTCGTCGATTGGCGCGGCAGAATTTCCTCGTTGCGATGGCGCGCGGCTGGTTCTTGCCCAAGCCGGGCGGCTTCCGCTCCGGAAGCCGGAAGCGGATAGCCTTACAATAGGAATGGGCCGCCCTTTCGCAAGGGTCAATCGGCCACATCCTGCCGGGATTCCGCCTCTTTTTTGATGCGCGCCATGAAAGTTTCCAATGGCATGGCGCCCAGATCCTTGCCGGATCGCAGCCGGACAGCCACCTTGCCTTCGGCGGCTTCGCGTTCACCCACGACCAGCATGTAGGGAATCTTCTGCAATTGCGCGTCGCGGATCTTCTTCTGCATGCGTTCGCTGGCAAGGTCGATATCGACACGCAGGCCCGCCGTGCCGTTCACCACCTGCAGGGCGTTGAGGTCGGCCATCACCTTATGCGCGAAATCGTTCACCTTCTCGGTGATCGGGATCACGCGGGCCTGGACCGGTGCCAGCCACACCGGGAATGCGCCCGCATAGTGCTCGATCAGAAACGCCGTGAAGCGCTCATGCGTGCCCAGCGGCGCGCGGTGGATCACATAGAGCGGATGTTCCGCGCCGTCCTCGCCGATATATTTCAGGTTGAAGGTCTCGGTTGCGAGGAAGTCGAGCTGGTTGGTCGAGATCGTATATTCGGTGCCGATTGCCGACTTGATCATGAAGTCGATCTTGGGGCCGTAAAATGCGGCCTCCCCCTTGGCTTCCACGAAGGGATAGCCGGACTCGGTCATCGCCTGCTTGATGATGCCCATGGCATCGAGCCACTTCTGCGGCTCGTCCACATATTTGTCGAGCTTGTCCAGATCGGGCAGCGACAGGCGCATATAGTATTCTTTGATGCCCATCAGGTCGTAGTAGCGCGCATGCAATTGCATCACGCGAATGAACTCGTCCTTCGCCTGATCGTAGCGGCAATAGATATGCGCATCGTTCATGCAGAAGCCGCGCACGCGCATCAGGCCGGAAAGCCCGCCTGATGCTTCATAGCGATAGTCCTGCCCGTATTCGGCGATGCGCAGAGGCAGCTCGCGATAGGAATGCCGCGTCGCACCGTAGATGGTGTGGTGGAACGGGCAGTTCATCGGCCGCAGGTAGTAGTTCTCGCCGTCGATATCGAGCGGCGCGTACATATCTTCCTTGTAGTAGGGCAAGTGCCGCGAACGATAGAACAGGTTTTCCTTGGTGATGTGCGGTGTCGCCACGCGGCGATAACCGTCCTTGCGCTCTTCCTGCAGCGCCAGGAATTCCAGCTCCTGTCGTATCACCATGCCGTTGGGCATCCACAAGGGAAGGCCCGCGCCGATATCGGGCGAGAAGGTGAAAAGCTCCATCTCGCGGCCAATTTTGCGATGGTCGCGCTTTTCCTGTTCTTCCAGTTTCAGAAGATAGGCGTCCAGCTCCTTCTGGTCGCGCCACGCGGTGCCATAGATGCGCTGAAGCTGCGCGTTGTTGGCATCGCCCCGCCAGTAGGCACCTGCGATCTTGGTCAGCTTGAAGGCGTCACCCACCTGGCCGGTGGTGCGAAAGTGGGGACCACGGCAGAGGTCGTGCCAATCGCCATGCCAGTAGATCGAAACATCCTCGCCTTCGGGAATGCTTTCGATCAGCTCGGCCTTGTAGCTCTCGCCCATGTCGCGGAAGTGCTGGATCGCCTTGTCGCGCGGCCATACCTCGCGGCGCGTCGGCAAATCGCGCTTCACGATCTCATGCATCTTGGCTTCGATCACGGGCAGATCTTCGGGCGTGAACGGCTTGTTGCGCGCGAAGTCGTAATAGAAGCCGTCCTCGATGGCCGGGCCGATGGTCACCTGCGTACCGGGAAAAAGCTCCTGCACCGCCATTGCCAGAATGTGCGCGGCATCGTGCCGGATCAGCTCCAGCGCTTCGGGGTCTTTCTTGGTGATGATGCGAAGTTTGGCGTCATGGTCGAGGGGCCGGAACAGGTCCCATTCCTTGCCGTCCACTTCGCCGATGAGCGCCGCCTTGGCGAGACCGGGTCCGATTGCCGCCGCGACATCGCCGGGGGTGACGCCGCGCGTGAACGTCATCGCCTTGCCGTCGGGCAGGGTGATGGTCACGTTGGGCGCCCCGGCGGGGGCGGAATCTGGCGCAGACACCGGTGTTCTCCTTTGTTCAATGGGAGGGAACATCTAGGGGGCTGAACCCCGCGTTGCAAGGGAACGTGATGAGGCCGGGGCCGGCGGACGCATTGCCCCAGACCGTTAACGGCGCGAAACTGGGTGTTGCGAGGGGATGTTCGTCAGTTTCCATGGGAGAGAGCCATGAAAGCCATAGCCACGGGAATGTTCGCCGCCCTGCTTCTGGCAGCCACGGGCACCGCCGCCAGCACCGGGGAAGTTCCGGCCCCGAAATCGGTATGCCTCTATTCGCCGCGCATCGATCACACGAGCGTGCCCGACAAGAACACGATCCTGTTCCATATGAAGGACGGGAAGATCTGGAAGAACACGCTGAAGACGCCCTGTCCGGGTCTGAAGTTTCACGGCTTCGTCTATCAGACGCACGACATGAACATCTGCTCGAACATGCAGTCGATCACGGTGCTGGAATCGAATGAGGTGTGCATGCTCGGCGCCTTTGAGCCCTATTCCGTACCCCGGCCGGAAAAAGACAAGTCCTGATCCCGGCTGCCGCTTGGGCAGGCGCAAGAAAAAAGGGCCGGACGAACGTCCGGCCCTTTTGTATGCGAATTGGAATGTCAGGACTGCGCGTAGACTTCCACCGTCACGGAACGGTCCCGGATCGCGCTGCAGGTGAGATTGAGGCTCTTCAGGTTGCGCTCATTGCCCGGCAAATCGAGCGTGTAGAACTTGTCTTCACGCAGACGCTCGCCGCCCTGAATGTTCAGATTGCGCGTGTGACCGTTTGCAAAGGTCGCCTTCACGCGGTTGCAGCGGGCATCGCCGTCCACCGGCTTCAGCGCCACCGCCTGGACGCTCTTGCCGTGCCATCCGGCATAAGTGGTCTCGTGATCGCGGCGGCCTTCAAAGCGCTCGGAACCCAAACGGACCCAGCGGTCGCTGTCCTTGCGATTGCCATTCCAGCCAAACAGCCTAGCCCAGGCTTGTGCCCAATAAGGGCCGTTCTTCCACTCCGCGCGATACTGGCCGATGTTCACCGCGATATCGACGCGCGCGTCGTGGCGGCCCAGCGAGCGGCACACGAAATCGAGCCGCTTCACATTGCGGTCCTGACCTGGCAGATCGACATTGACGGGATGATTGGTGCGCAACACGCCGGAATACACACGGCGCGATTTGCCGTTTCCGAACGTCGCCGTCACACGATTGCAGCGCACGTCTTCGTTCACGGCGCGAAGATTGATACCTTCAATCCTCCCGGCAAAATTCGCATATTGCCGTTCATGGTCGCGAGAGCGTTCAAATTCAACACTGCCAATTCTGTCCCAGGCCGCGAGGGCCGGAGACGCGCTGCCCAATGCGAGCATGGCCGCAAGCGCGGCGAGATGCGATTTCCTCACAGTTGCTGTCTCCTCGAATTTCCCGGAACGCATCGCAATAAGTGCGCGCGAGCACGGCTGTGCTCGACCGTTCGCGGGCTTCGCCCCTCGCGTAAAGATAACGGCTGGTGCAGCAGATCGTTCCGGCATGCCCTGCCGCAAACGAAAAGGGCCGGACTTTCGTCCGGCCCCTCGCAAATCCATCAAGCGCAGACTAGCGATTGACAAGAACCTCTACCGTCACGCGACGATCGCCGAGCGAACGACAAGACATGTCGAGGCGCGTGATGTCGCGGTCGCGGCCCGGAATCCCGATTTCATTCACGCGGCCGCGCTCAAGGCGCCCGCCAGTATCGAGATCGCGCGTGCGGCCGCCACGGAACGTCACGCGAATGTAACGGCAACGCGCATCATTATCGATGGGACGAAGGCCGATGGAGTCGACGCTACGTCCGGCCCAACCGGTGAAGGCGCTTTCGCTGTCGCGGCGGCCTTCAAAGGACACCCGTCCAATGCTCGTCCAGTCATCATGGCGGCGGTCCCAGCGATCGCCACGGCGGTCATCCATGCCGAAGATGCCGGCCCACATGCGCGACCAATCCGGATCGCGGCGCCAATCGTCGCGATACCGGCCAACATCGGCCATGATGTAGATCTTGCCACCGCGACGCTCATCGGAACGGCAGGTGAAAGTGATCTTGTTCACACGCGCGCGATCACCGCGCAGATCCACATTCACGGGGCGGTCTTCGCGCAGACGACCGGAGAACACGTTTTCGCTGCGGCCGCGGCGATAGTCCACCACCACAGAGCGGCAATAGATGTCGCTGCGGTCGGCGGTCAGCCGAAGGCCTTCCAGCGGGCCGCCGAAGCGGGTCCATTGTGTGTCGCGGTCGGTGCGAAAACCGACATCGACGCTGCCGAGCCGCACATAATCGGCCATGGCAGGCGCCGATATTCCCACCGACATGACTGCGGCCAGGGCCAGCATTGTTCCTCGTTTCATGGTCGTATTCCTTTCGCTCGCTTTGTTCTTTGGAGGCGTTGGGAAAACGCCTGTCCGGAAATGAATGTCGCGGGTCCGGCCTGAACCGGAAATGAACTGGAAATCAGAGGCGTCGTTCAGGCGGGCAGGGTGCCCGATGACGACAGCAGGAATGTGACACCCCGAAAAAGGTTGCATCCGCTTGCTGCGTTGGCAAGGAAAAGAACGGCTTCTCGCAAGCGCACATTTTTGCTGCACAGCCGCAAGTCTCTGGCCGCAATTCGCTTTTTCTATTGGGGCAGATGCGCGCCGATCCAGCGTCGCAATTCGCTCATGGGCAGCGCTCCACTGACCCGTGCCAGCTCGCGCCCGCCCTGCATCATCAGCAGCGTGGGGATCGAGCGAATCTGAAAGCGTTGCGAAAGTTCGGGCTCGCGATCGCTGTCCACCTTGGCGAATCGTACGCGCGGCTCAAATTCCCGTGCCGCCGCTTCGAAGGTGGGGGCGAAGCCCCGGCAGGGGCCGCACCATTCGGCCCAGAAATCCACCACCAGCGGAATGTCCTGGGCGCGTGCGTGCGCGTCGAAGCGGCGCGTTGTCAGCGCCACCGGATGGCCCTCGAACAGGGCCTTGTGGCAGCGACCGCAGCGGGCGTCTTGTGCCGGTTTGCTGCTGGGCACGCGATTCAGCGTGTCGCAATACGGGCAGGGCAGAATCCGGTTTTCATTCATGTCCACAATATAGGCGCTTGCGCCGCGGATTTCGCGGGGGGTGGCGATTTGGCATTGGCAGCCATATCGCCTATGCCAGACCCCGCAACCCCATGCGCGAGAGGCCCGCTGTGAGCGACACCCCGCCAGACCGGCTTTCCGCTGATCCAGACAGCAAGTTCCATGATGACAAGCTGCTCGAACGCGGCATTGGCATCCGCTTCAACGGCGTGGAGAAACACAACGTTGAAGAATATTGCGTCAGCGAGGGTTGGGTTCGCCTGGCCGTTGGCAAAACGGTGGACCGCCGCGGCAAGCCCATGACCATCAAGTACAAGGGCACGGTCGAAGCCTATTTCCGCGACACTGCGTTCGCAGAAGAAGCCGCGCAGCAGCAGCCGGGCGCGCAGGAATAGCCGCCCGCTATTTGCCGCGTGTCATGACAAAGGCGCCCGGCGCGTCGCCATAGGCAAAATACTTGCCCGCGCTCATCCTGCCATTTGGCGTGGACGCGCCATCCAGCTCGATGGTCCAGCTCGGACAGATGATCGTGCCCTGCCACAGCGCGCCACCCTGTTCGCGCAGGCCGGTGACATTGCACATGGCCTTGTCGCTGTCGGATTTGTAGGTGCCGGTGATCTTACCGTTCACTTCCTTCAACGTGATGGGATTGGTGGCATCGTTGTTGATCCAGCGGATCGTGAACGTGCCGGTCAACGGCTTGAAGGTTTCGGCCTGGGCGGCGGTTGAAACCAGAACCGCCGCCGCAAGGATCGCAAATCTGCTGAACATGTTCCCCCCACGCATTGGCGCGGGACCTGCCATCATGCCCCGCCGAGAAAATCCATCTTGCCGATGGTGATGCCTTTGGAGCGCAGAAGTCCATAGGCCGTGGTGACATGGAAAAAGAAATTTGGCAGCGCGAAATTCGTCAGGAAATCGCGGCCTGTGAAGCGAAATTCGCCGTTGGGGAATTTCAACACGATCTCGCGGTCTTCCGCGCCCGCAAACTTGTCTGCCGGTACGCTCTTCAGGAATGCAATGGTCTTGGAGATGCGCTCTTGCAGTTCGGGAATTGTGGTTTCGGTATCGGGCATGGAGGGCGCCTCCACGCCGGACAGCCGCGCGGCCGCGCCCTTGGCGGCATCGGATGCGATCTGGATCTGGCGTGGGAACGGATGCATGTCGGGCGCCAGCCGCGCCTCCAGCAATGTGGAAAGCGGAATGTCTTCTGCCTTTGCCTGCGCGACGGCCTTGTCGATGATCTTCGATAGATTGGAAAGCATGCGCACCATCGGGGGAACGCAGGCGTCGTGGATTGTGAAGGACATGAGAGACTCCAGCGAAAGGATTTCAGACGTGAACGGAACGCCGGAACGGGTGCGAACACAAGCGCGCCCGGCGCAGACCTCGAAGCTGTAAAACGCAAATCCCCTTGCCGGAAGGGGTAAGAAGCTGCCGCGGAGGCGCTTCACGCCCCCATTCTCAGACCGCGTGGCGCCCATTATTATGGGGCCGATCCAACATTCAGAGTCTTGGCAAACGCATGATCGTCATCGAGTTCGTCGTGTTCGTGGTCTCGTCCGGGCTTTTTTATAACGAGCGCTTCCGTCACAACATCTGGGCATGGATTTTCGCGGGCGGCATTGCCACCGCATCCTCGCTGCTGTTCGTCTATCATCTTGTGGCGATGTTCGCGTTTGAGGCGCCGGCGCAACAGACTGCGCCCGCGAAAATTCAAAAGCAGATCGTTCAGGTGCCGGTACCGGAAAAGATCAACCGCACGCCGGAAGCGTCGGGCAGGCAGGATTGCCGCGACGACTATCCCCTCTGGTCGCGCATCTGGGGTCAGGAAGGAACGACGGTGCTTTCCTTTTTGGTGCGTGCGGATGGTCTCGTGAAAGACGTGAAGGTTACGCAATCGAGCGGCTATGACCGCCTCGACGATGCAGCCACCGAATGCGTGTCGCGGTGGCACTACAAGCCTGGCATCAAGGACAGCATCCTCACCGACATGCCGTGGACGGCGACGGTGGTGTGGTCGATGGGATCCGATTCAGAGAAGAAGCTGCAAAGCGATACGAGCGCGGACGGCGAAAGCGGCAGCGACGCCACGGAGAAACAGGCGAACTAAACAGATAACCGGTGTTTCAAATGGGCGGTTTTGAAACTCGCCCTGTCAAAGTGTCCGCGCAGACTTTCAGTATGCAAACTCGCCAAGTCGCTCCGTTGAGTTCGCGAAGATTATAGTGCTGATCAATTTGGAACTGGGCACCTTGGGGCCTGATTTCAACAGTGCCAGTAGAAGGTTCTCCAAAAAGACCTGACGTCGATAGGTTCACAGAAAAGTCCGATCAGCTTTCCTGCGCTGCTTATGTGGTTGCGTCCCTTTGACTTGCGTAGAGTGTCAGCCAGCGGACGCGCCAACTCATTGATGAGGAAGTATCGCACAACGCAAAAAAGGCCCGGTGTTTCCACCGGGCCTTTCTGTATGCGTGAAGCGTGTTGGATCAGAAATCCATGTCGCCCATGCCGCCCATGCCGCCGCCGGGCATGGCCGGGGCTGCGTCTTTCTTCGGACGGTCGGTGATCATGGCTTCCGTCGTGATCAGAAGCGCCGCGACGGACGAGGCGTTCTGAAGCGCGGTGCGCACGACCTTGGTCGGGTCCACGATGCCGGCGTCGATGAAATCGACATAGGCTTCCTTCTGCGCATCCCAGCCGAACGTGGTCGACTTCTGCTCAAGCAGCTTGCCGACGACGATGGAGGCTTCCATGCCGGAGTTGTCGACGATCTGGCGGATCGGCGCCTGGATCGCCTGACGGACGATCGCGATGCCGGCGGTCTGGTCTTCGTTGTCGCCGCTGAGGCCGTTCAGGGCCTTCGTGGCATACAGCAGCGCCGTGCCGCCGCCCGGAACGATGCCTTCTTCAACGGCCGCCTTCGTGGCGTTGAGCGCGTCGTCCACGCGGTCCTTGCGTTCCTTCACTTCCACTTCGGTCGAGCCGCCGACGCGGATCACCGCAACGCCGCCCGCGAGCTTCGCGAGACGTTCCTGCAGCTTCTCCTTGTCGTAGTCCGACGTGGTTTCTTCGATCTGCTGCTTGATCTGGCCAACGCGCGCCTGGATGTCGGCCTTCTTGCCCGAGCCGTCGATGACGGTCGTGTCGTCCTTCGTGATGCGCACCTTCTTGGCGGTGCCCAGCATGTTGAGCTTCACGTTTTCGAGCTTGATGCCCAGATCTTCGCTGATGACCTGGCCACCGGTGACGATGGCGATGTCTTCCAGCATGGCTTTGCGGCGATCACCGAAGCCGGGGGCCTTCACGGCGGCAACCTTCAGGCCGCCGCGCAGCTTGTTCACCACGAGCGTGGCAAGAGCTTCGCCTTCGATTTCTTCGGCGATGATCACAAGCGGACGGCCGCCCTGAACCACCGCTTCCAGAATCGGCAGCATCGGCTGCAGGCTGGAGAGCTTCTTCTCATGGATCAGGATGAAGGGCTCGTCGAGTTCGGCCACCATCTTGTCGGCGTTGGTGATGAAGTAGGGGCTGATATAGCCGCGGTCGAACTGCATGCCTTCGACCACTTCCAGCTCGGTCTCGGCGGTCTTGGCTTCTTCAACCGTGATCACGCCTTCATTGCCGACCTTCGCCATCGCCTTGGCGATCATCTCGCCAACTTCCTTGTCGCCGTTCGCGGAGATCGTGCCGACCTGGCCGATTTCCTCGTTCGACTTCACCTTCTTGGAGCGCTTCTTCAGATCGGCGACGACGGCGTCAACCGCCTTCTCGATGCCGCGCTTCAGGTCCATCGGGTTCATGCCGGCGGCAACGCGCTTGGAGCCTTCGCGCACGATGGCGCGGGCGAGAACCGTCGCGGTCGTCGTGCCGTCGCCGGCGATGTCGTTGGTCTTGCTGGCGACTTCGCGCACCATCTGTGCGCCCATGTTTTCGAACTTGTCGGCAAGTTCGATCTCCTTCGCCACCGTCACGCCGTCCTTGGTCGTGCGCGGGGCGCCGAAGCTCTTGTCGATCACGACGTTGCGGCCCTTGGGGCCCAGCGTCACCTGCACGGCGTCGGCGAGGATGTCGACGCCGCGAAGAAGTTTCTCGCGCGCATCGGCGCCGAACTTCACGTCTTTGGCTGCCATTTCTCTATTCTCCTGAATTCGTCTTTATACGGAAGAAACCTTAGGCGGCTTTCTTCTTGCTGGCGGGGCGGCCTTCGAGGATGCCCATGATGTCGGACTCCTTCATGATGAGGAGTTCTTCACCGCCGATTTTCACTTCGGTGCCGCTCCACTTGCCGAACAGCACGAAGTCGCCAACCTTCACTTCGGGGGCGACGCGCTTGCCGTTATCGTCGAGGGCGCCGGGGCCGACGGAGATCACTTCGCCTTCCTGCGGCTTTTCCTGAGCGGTTTCGGGGATGATGATGCCGCCGGGGGTCTTCTGATCCTCCTGCACGCGGCGGACGACCACACGGTCGCCAAGGGGACGGAATTTCATTGCGTCTCTCTCCTGAAAATTCCAATGGGTTCAAGCGCTTGCGATAGACCTGACCCGTTTCGGCGTCAGGTGGCAGCACTCCCGCTCGGAGAGTGCTAACCGTTCGGGGCCGGATTTAGTCATGCGGACCCCAACCGTCAAGGGTCCGGACAGCGCAATCCGGTCGCGGTTGGTCTAAAAGGAGCGCGCCTCGGGGGAGGGGACATGCGCGAACCAGAGATCGTCGTCCGCAGCTGGACCACAGACAGCCGCCGCTGGGCCCATTACGTGCCACGGCAGGGCGACGCCGTCATCGCGACCTATCCCAAATGCGGCACCACCTGGATGCAGCAGATTGTCAGCCAGCTGGTCTTTCAGGACGGTGCGGCGCGCCCCATCCAGTCGATCTCGCCATGGATCGATCAGCGTTTTGCGCCGATCGACAAGGTAATGGAAGAAATCGGCGCGCAGGATCATCGCCGCTTTCTGAAGTCGCACCTGCCGTCCGATGCGCTGCCGCTGCACGAGGGCGTGAAATACATTCATGTCAGCCGCGGCGGCCTCGACGCTTTCATGTCGTGGCACAACCACCAATCCGGCTATGTCGAAACCGCGCTTCAGATGATGGATTGGGCCGGCATGCAGGATGAGACGATTGCTCGCCCGTTGCCGCGTGTAGCGAAGGAGCCGCACGCATTCTTTCAGACGTGGATGCAGGAAGGCCCGGATGCGCGCTTCGCCGATGACATGCCCGCCACATTTTATTTTCATACGGCGCGCAGCTGGTGGGCAGACCGGCACCGTCCCAATGTCCTGCTTGTGCACTACAACGATCTGAAGGCGGATCTGGAAGGCGAGATGAAGCGCATCGCATCGTTCCTCTCCATCGCGGTGGAGGAGCCCCTGTGGGACAGCATGCTGCGTGCCGCCAGTTTTGATTTCATGCGCGAAAACGGCGCATCGCTTCTGCCGCGTGCCGCCATGGCGTGGGACAAGGGGCACGAGCGCTTCTTCAATCTCGGCACCAACCAGCGCTGGCGGACAGCGCTCACATCGGACGACATAGCCCGCTACGAGGCGCGCGCGGCACAGGAACTGTCACCCGGCTTGGCGCGCTGGCTGGAGCATGGCCGCCTCGCCACCGCCGATCCACGGGAGCTTCCCGCCTAGTGCCAGGCGGATCGGCATCGCGGCTCGCACGCATCGTCCATCCGGAGGAAACACCATGAGAGCGATCATCTGCGGCGCGGGCATTTCCGGGCTTACCGCTGCCTGGTGGCTGGCGCGCGATGGCTGGGATGTGATTGTGCTGGAGCGCGCGCATGGCCTTCGCGAAGAAGGCTACATGATCGACTTTTTCGGCACCGGCTTCGATGTGGCGCGGCACATGGGCCTTCTCGGGCGGCTGCGCGAGGTGGCCTATCATGTGCCGGAGGTGATCTGGATCGATGGCCAAGGCAGGCGCGAGGCCAGCATCTCCTACGACCGCCTCGCAAAGGCGATGGGTGGCAAACTTCTCAGCCTGATGCGCGGCGATCTGGAGCGTCAGTTGTTTGAATTTCTGCCCGCGTCGATAGACATGCGCTATGGCGCAATGCTCACCGGCATCGACAATCGCACGGACGGCGTCACTGTCACGCTCGCTGACGGCACAAGGCTTGAAGCCGACCTTCTCGTTGGCGCGGACGGCATCCATTCCATCGTGCGCGAAAAGGCTTTCGGGCCGCAGACACAGTTCTTCCGTGACCTCGGCTATCAGACGGCCGCCTTCATCTATTCCGACGATGCAACGCGCCGGGAATTGAACGGAGAATTCAAACTCGTTTCCGTTCCGGGGCGCACGATTGGCCTTTATGGTCTGCGCGATGGCCGCGTGGCCTCGTTCTTTGTGCACAAGACGGATCGCAAGGATTTGCCGCAAAATCCTGCTGCCGAATTGCAGTGCGTCTATGGGGGGCTTGGCTGGCATGTGCCCACCGCGCTGGAAAAGGCGCGCAATGCCGGGAGCATCTATTATGACCACGTCGCGCAGATTGAACTGCCGCGGTGGTACAGCAATCGCGTTGTCCTGATCGGCGATGCTTGCGCGGCGGTGTCGTTGCTGGCCGGGCAGGGCGCCTCGCTCGGCATGGGCATGGCGTATGAATTGGCTGCGCAATTGCGCAAGCACAAGTCCGTCGCCAAGGCGCTCGCGCGGTATGAACGTGCGATGCAAAGGCCGTTGCGCAGGAAGCAGAAGTCCGGGCGCGACACGGCAGCCCAGCTTGTCCCGGCTACGCCGTTTCAGCTGCGGCTGCGCAATCTCGTTTTGGCGCTTGTGAAGGTGCCGGGCGTGTTCCCGCTGCTCTCACCGATTTTTCTGGCGGGAACAAAAAGCCTGATTGACTAGACCGGCAATTCCAGCGGATAGCCGAATTGCGCGAAATCGCGCGCATAGATCGCGCGCACCTGCTCGGCGATTTCCGGCGTGTAGTACTGGGCAATCTTGTCGCCCGCGCGATATTCGTTCTTGCGCACATTGCGAATATCCGCCTTGCCGCCAATGCGGTTCAGCACCTCGGCAAATTCGGCATCCATGTTTTCGAAGCGTACGTAATGGTCATAGCGGATTACGTCGCAGAAGATGTTGTCGTATTGCACGCGCCAGTGCGGGTCCATCTCCAGCGGCTTCTGCTTGCCCACCAGCGCGACGAATTCGGCAAAGCTCAGATTGGCATCGCCGCCCAGCTTCTGCGCAAAGCGGTCGCGTTTTCCCGCGCGCGTTGCGAACTTGTTGAGGTAGGAGGACAGCGTGCGCGAAAACGGATTACGCACCACCGCGAATTTGAAGGGGATGGTGCTGTTGATGTCGCGGATATCCGAAAGGCCCAGATCGCTCGGCTGACGCAGCGGCGCGAACCAGCGGTTGGAGTCCTTGAACCCTTCCGGCAGCGGCTTCTCCGCCACCAGGTGCTGCAAGGTAATCCGCGCGGTGTTGTTGCCGCATTTCTCGTTCTTGGTGAACAGGAAGTCGCGTTTGGGCGAGATGAAAACGGCGATATTGAACCGTTCCCGGAAAGCATAATCATGGCCCAAGCGGGCCGTGTCGCACAGACAGAACGTCGTGTGCCGTGCCAGTCGCAGCAATCCACGCATGGGCCGAGTGTTGCCGCGCCCCTTCCGGCAAGTCAATTGCACGCTGCGGCAAGCGCGCGGGCGCTTGAGTTGCGGCCCCGCCACGGGCTAGAGCAGCCGTGAACCGCAATTTTCGAGACCGCCATGAGCGACAATGTCCCCGAAGGCTTTCGCAAGCTGAACTTCAACACCGGTTTTCTGGAGAGCAACGGCCCGCTTTATGGCCATTGGGATGGCAAGCTGCTGCGCATCGGCTTTCGCGTCGAGATGCGGCACTGCAATCCGGGTCGTGTGGCGCATGGCGGCATGCTCGCCACCTTTGCGGACATGCAGCTTCCTATTGCTGCGCGCTATCAGGCGGGCACGGATCTGGGCTTCCTGCCCACCATCAATCTCACCTGCGATTATCTGGCGCCCGCGCCGCTGGGCAGTTGGGTCGAGGGCAGGGCCGAAGCGGTGCGCGTGACGCGCAACCTGCTGTTTGCCCAGGGCACCGCGACGGCGGATGGCGAGCCATGCCTGCGCGCGAACGGCATCTTCAAGATTATCCGTCCGGCCAAAGGCGAAGATGCCCCCAAATTCTCGCTTGAGAATCTCTTCGAAGATTGAGCCGCGCGAATTTGTGAACACATCGTAACCCGCGCGCGCGTTTGGGCGCGGGCAACTCTGCGCAAATCATGCTAGCTTGCGGCAGGATGCAATGCTGCTTGAGAGGATTGCGCATGCGTTCGCTGTCTGTGGTTGCGTTGTTGCTGATGGGCTGGGCGGCGGCAGGCACGCCCGCCGCGGCCGCGCCGGCCTCCATCGAGAATGTGAAGAAGGGCACCTATGCCTTCGACCCCGATCACACGCAGGTCGGCTTCGATATTATGCACATGGGGCTTTCCACGTTTTTCGGGCGCTTCGGCAAGGTCACGGGTACGGCAAACTTCGATCCGGATGCGCCACAAGCCAGCACCATCGATGCGGTCATCGACATGACCGATATCGACACCCACGTTGCCGCGCTTGATGGCATCCTGAAGCGGTTGTTCAAGGCCGATAAATTTCCCACCGCGCAATTCCGGTCCACGGCCATCGCTGCCACGGGCGCCAACACCGGCACCGTGACAGGCGATCTCACCATCGCTGGTGTCACCAAATCCATCACCCTTGATGTGGTCTTCAATGGGGGCCGCAATTCGCCCATACCGTTCCAGCCCTATCGTATCGGCTTCGACGCCAAGGGAACCATCAAGCGTTCCGATTTCGGCCTCGACAATACGATCTGGAGCGGCCTTGTCAGCGACGAGGTTGGCTTGCGCATCGAAGCCGAAGGCGAATTGCAGTAGCGCTCCTTGTTTCCAATCGGCAACGCTTCCCATTGGCATTGCGGTGCGTGGATCGTTCGGAGTGGCGATCCGCGTTGCCATCCGCCATCATGTGGCGTCGGCAATCTGCCAGGGTCAGGGGGACATGGAGCCGAAGAGGAGCGCCACGCCGCTCAACATCGCGTTGCTGGCGCTTGCGGGTGGCATTGTCGTTGCCGTGTATTTCGCGCCGCTCCTGTTCGGGCCGCTGCCGTTTGGCGGCAAAGCGGCGCTTGTTGCACTGGCCGCGCTTACCGCGCCCATGCATTGGGGCCTGATGCATGAAGCCATCCACGCCAAGCTGTTTGCTTCGTCTGGCGTCAATCTGATGGTTGGCCGCCTGCTGGGCATTTCCATCGGCCTCAGTTTCGATTCGATGCGCTTCGGCCATCTCATGCATCACCGCGCCAACCGTCACAGCTTTGACCGTCCGGAAGACTATCCCGAAGGAAAAAGCTGGTTCGTGGCGGCGATCGGTTATTATTTCACACTTCTGGGGGGAGGCACGTTGAAGGCCAGTCTCACGCCCTTGCCCGTTCTTCTGCCGTCAACCGGAACACGCTGGGCAATCAGAAGGCTGATGGCAGGCGAAGACAGCGCCAACGTAAAGCAGGCGGCGCTGCGCACGTTCACCGATCCGTCGCGCCGCCGCCGCATGCGCACCGATTTTCTCGCCACGCTGTCCCTGATGTCCTTGGCCGTGATGGCGTGGGGCCGCGGCTGGCCGGTGTTTGCACTGTGCATCCTTGCGCGCTGGACCGTACTGTCACTGCTCGACAACGCGCCGCATTACGGGACTGCGCGCGATGCCGGAAACGCCGCGCACAACACGCGCCTGCCGCCCTTGCTGTCATGGCTGGTGCTGAATGGCAATTACCATGGCGTTCACCATGAAGTCGCCGAGCTGGGCTGGCAGGATTTGCCCGCTGCATTCCATCATCTCGATGCGCATTTTGCCGGGCGCTGGCTTCCCACCCTTTTGCGGCAATTCCGCGGGCCTGTGCGTATTGCTGACACAGGCGCGGCTGGGACCTGACGTGCGGCGCCGTTTGTCGCTATAAGGCGGACATGTTCGAACCGCCATCCGCTTCTCCCGAGCCCATCTCGCACGCATCCGGCGATGCTGCCCGCGCGCCCCGTCCGCCCGTCAATGCAGACGAGCGCTGGAAATTTCTGCGCGACGTGGCGGTGTTCGAGTTCAAGATGTTCCTCGACAATGTGCGCGATTTCTTCCTGATGCCCGCATCGCTGGTGGCGGCGATCATCGATCTCATTTTCCGGGGCGAGCGCGAGGGTGAACGCTTCTACAAGGTTCTGGAATGGGGCCGCCGCAGCGAAAGCATCATCAATGTCTATGGCGAACTGGATGAGGATGAGCCGCATCTGAAGGAAAAATTCTCCATCGATACGATCATCTCGCAGCTCGAAACGGTCATCGTGCGCGAATATGAAAAGGGTGGCACGGCGGCTACCGTGAAGGCTGCGGTGGACCGGGCGATTGACCAGCTCCAGGATCAGGCCGGCCGCCGCAAGAGCAAGGCCGAAGACGCGGTGAAAGCCGCCGCCGAAGCCTTTCGCAAGCGGCAGGAAACCGAGCCGCGCGCCAACAATCCCTCCACGCCGGAACCGCCGAAGGTCTAAAGGTTCAATGCGGCTTCAAGTTTTGCGTGGATCAGGCGCGACCACGATGCATCGTCATTCGCGTCGCCCGCATGTGTCAGAACAACGATGACCGTGTCGCGCGCCGGATAGGCATAGATCAGCGCATTCGGGCCCCAATCCTCATTGCCGCGCGTGAAGATGCGCGCCGTGCCCTTGTCTGTCTTGCCGGTGAACCATCCCAGCGCGGCATTGCCTTCCTGAATTTCGGCGGCAGGTGAAAAGAGTTCGTTGGTACTCTGCTTGTCCAGAACGCGGCCCGCGCGCAGTGCGCTGTACCAGCGATACAGATCGCCTGCTGACGAAAAGGTGCCTGCTTCACCCCACCGCCGGCTTTTCAATCGCTCCGGAAGTGGCTCGCGTGCGAGCGCCACCTTGTCCGCCCCCGGCCATCCGGAGAAGCCGGTATGGCTGAGGCCCACGGGACGAAACAGTTCGCGCTCGGCAAAGTCTTGATAGTCCTCGCCGCTCGCGACTTCCACGATGGCGGCGGCAAGCTGATAATTGCTGTTGGAATAGTGAAATTTCGCGCCGGGCTTGTCGATCAGCGGTTCTGCCAGCATCAGGCGCACGGCGTCGGTGCGTTCGTTTGCGGCTTCTGACGCGTAGCTTTGTCCAAATCCCGAGGTGTGCGAGAGCAATTGTTTGATGGTGATCGCGCGCTTGTCCGCCGGGGCGTTGGGAAAGAAGCGCGAGATGGGATCGGAGAGCTTCAGCCAGCCCTTTTGGGCACATTTGAGAATGGCCGCGGAAACGAACTGCTTGCCGCCCGATGCGATCCAGAACCTTGAATCAGCTTTCGGTGCCACGCCATCGATTGCGCCGTAAGCCTTTTCGAGTATGACCGCATGATCCTTTGCGACCAGCACAACGCCGGAAAATCCGTTCGGCACTTCTGCCGCAACCGAAGCATCCAGCGCGGCAGAGGTTGGGGAAGCGCTTGCCGGTGCGCTGGAAAGAACAGCCAGCGTGCTAAGCGCCGCTAAAGCCTTCCAGCACATTGGCCGTGATCGTGCCCAGATGTTCCACATTGTAACCGCCCTCGAAAACGAACAGCACGGGCTTGTCGAGCCGTGCCAGGCATTCGCCCATCCGCAGATAATCTTCTGTTTTCAGGCGCAGTTGCGAGATCGGATCGTATTCGAACGTGTCCAGCCCCAGCGATACGAGCATAACATCGGCTCCGAAGGCTTCGATGCGCGACCGGGCCTTATCAAGCGCTTGTGAATAGCCATCCCATCCGGTGCCCGCGGTCAAAGGCAGGTTCAGGTTGAAGCCTTCGCCATCGCCTTCGCCCGCCTCATCGGCAAAGCCGAGAAAATGTGGATAGGCAAAACTGGGGTCGGCGTGGATGGAAACGAACAGCACGTCGCGGCGGCGGTAGAAGATCGTCTGCGTGCCGTTGCCGTGGTGATAGTCCACATCGAGGATGGCGGGCTTGAGCCCGCGATCCACGAACCACTGCGCGGCAATGGCGACATTGTTCAGATAGCAATAGCCGCCATAGACATCGCCGCTCGCGTGATGACCCGGCGGCCGCGCCAGCGCGAAAGCTGCGCGCGCGCCGTTCGCGATGGCATCGGCACCGGAGAGCGCGATGTCCGCCGCCTTGCGCGCCGCCGCCCAGGTGCCTTTCACAATGGGTGTGGCGGTGTCGAAGCAATAGGTGCCGAGCCGGGATTCGATATCGCCTTCGCGCCGTTCGCGCAGGCCCCGCGCGGGCCAGCAGGACGGAATGGCGGCGGGAGCATCCGCGCCATAGCGCTTCGTCCAGTCGTCATGCGCGCCGCAAAGCGTCTTGAACAGGCCTCTATCGTGCACGCGCAGTATCGCCGCGTCGGGAAAAGGCGAGGGGGCAAGGACAGGCCCCAGCTTGCGCGCTTCGACTTCCATGCGCACGCGCTCGGCGCGTTCGGGAATTTCAACGGCAGGCGCCAACCGTCCCATCTCGAATTCATGGGGTGGAGAATGATCGCGGTGCGATGGCGAATAGAAAGTTTTCATCGGTCTAACCTATCCGGCCTGAAGCAGAATGGCACCCGCCGCGATCACGCCCGCGGCGATCCAGCGGCGGAGGGTCATGGGTTCACCAAGGAACGTCATGGCGAGCGCCGTGCCGAAAAGAACACTCGTCTCGCGCAGGGCCGCAAGCTCCGCCGTCGCGCCGAAGCGGTAGGCGAGCATTGCCGAACCATAGGTGGTGATGGAAAGCGCGCCGAGCAGAAGGCCCAGCCGCCATTGCCGCCGCGCCTCGCGCACCACCGCGCGGCCACGAATGCCCGGCGCCGTCACGAGCACACAGAATCCGTGCGCCACGAAGAACCACAGCACATAGGTCAGCGGCTCCGGCACGGCGCGCACGCCGCTCGCGTCTATCAGCGTGTAACAGCCGATGGTGAAGCCGGTGCCGAGTGCGTAGGCGAGGCCCTTTCCGATCCCGTCGCTGGCGCGGTGTGACAGGCCAATGGTGATCACCCCGCCGCATACCATGAGAATGCCGATGATCTCGGTCAGCGGCGCATGTTCGCCGAGAAACAGGATCGCACCGATGGCGGTGAACAATGGTCCCGTGCCGCGCGCCACCGGATAGACCGCGCTGAACGCCGCGCTCTCATAGGATCGCACAAGCAACAGTTCATAGATCGCGTGCACGAACGCGGTGCCGCCCAACAGCCAGACCGCCTCGCCACGGGGCAGGGGCACGAAAAACAGGGCGGGCGTCACGAAGATCGCCGAGAACACGCCAATCAGAAGGCGCATGGCGTATTTGTCGTCGGCCCGCTTCGTCAGGATATTGACGATCGCATGCACAACGGCGGAAAGAAGGATCAGTCCAAGGGCCAGGGTCATTGGGACTATCGGGACGGGAAGGCGCAGCTTGTCATGGCCCGCGCGCGGGAGCCATGCCATTGTTGCGTTGCTTGAAGGCCGTACGTCAGGGACAAAATCGCATGTCAGCGTTGAATGCCAATCTCATCGGCGTGCCGGGCGGGCGCGCAAAGCTGCAAACCCCTGCGCTCGTCGTCGATCTTGACGTAATGGAACGTAACATCGCTGCGATGTCCGCCCATGCGAAGGCGCAAGGCATTTCGCTGCGCCCCCATGCCAAGACACACAAATGCGCGGAGATTGCGCGCCGCCAGATTGCCGTCGGTGCGCTCGGTGTGTGCTGCGCCAAGCTCGGCGAAGCCGAGGCGCTGGCCGAAGCGGGCATCGAGTCGCTGCTGCTCACGTCGCCTGTCGTTACCGAAGCGGGAATCGCGCGCCTGATGGCGCTCAACGCAAAAGCGCGCGAACTCATCGTTGCGGTAGATAACCCCGATATCGCCACGCGTCTTGCCGCCGCCGCCGAAGCCAGTGGCAGGAAACTGAACGTGCTGGCCGATCTCGACCCCGGCATGAGCCGCACCGGCATTGCGCCCGATGATCGCGCCATCGCGCTTGTGGAGAAGATGGCGAAGTCGCCATCGCTCATATGGCGCGGTCTGCAATGTTATGCCGGGCAGGCGCAGCACACCGAAAACCGCAAGGATCGCAGCGAGCAATCGCTCGCCGTTCTGAAAAAGGTTGCCGACGTGCGCGACGCGCTGGCAGCGAAGGGCCTGAACGCCGAAATCATTTCCGGCGGCGGCACCGGCACCTTCGATATCGATCCGGATGCGCATGTGCTGAACGAGCTTCAGGTCGGCTCCTACATCTTCATGGACAAGCAATACAATGAGGTGTGGGAGAAGGATGGCGAGCGCCCCGCCTTCGAGACCTCGCTCTTCGTGCAGATGACGGTGATCAGCGCCAATCGCGAGGGTCTGGCCACCACCGATGCGGGTTTCAAATCCTTCGCCACCGATGCGGGCACGCCCGCGCTCGCATCCGGTGCGCCGGAAGGAGCAAGCTACTTCTATTTCGGCGATGAGCAGGGCGGCATTGTTTATCCGTCCACCAATGCGAAGCTGGTTCCCGGCGATTTGTTGTCTGCGCGGGTTCCGCACTGCGATCCCACCGTCAATCTCTATGATGTGATTCACGCCGTGCGCGGCGATGTGCTGGAAGCCATCTGGCCCATTGAAGCGCGGGGAAAATCCGCCTGATCCTTCTGGTTCCCCGGATGGAAATATTTGGCCGCCGCTTTCTAACAGAGCCGTTCATGTGCGGTTCAGGCTGGCAGTCCCATGGTCCTGCGGCATGAGGGGGAACAATGCTTAGGGACAAACAGCAATGAAGAAACTTGCAAAACTGGCCGTTGGCGCCGTGATGATGGCCGGATCGGCCCTGGCGTTTTCGGCTCCCGCAGAAGCGCGGGTCAATGTGGGCATATCCTTCGGTTTCGGCTTCCCGGGTTATGTCGATGTCGGGCCGTGCGACTACTACGATTACTATGATGCCGCGCCGCCCTGGGGCCTGCCGCCGGATTACTGCTCATACAACATCTATCGCGAGCCGGTGTATTGGGGCGGAAGCTGGTATCGCGGCCCGATCTACTACCGTCATTATCATGGCCGCCCGCAATACTGGCTGAATGGCGGCTGGCGTTACGACGAATGGCGTGGCCCGCGTCCGCGTTCGGTGCGCTGGGACAATCATCATGGCTGGCGCGACGACTGGCGCGAACATCATGACCGCCGCTTCGACCGTCGCGACGACCGCCATGAGCGCCGCTTCGACCGCCGCTTCGACCGCCGCGAAGATCGTCACGAACGCCGTTTTGATCGGCGCGAAGACCGGCATGACCGCCGCGACGGCCGCCGTGAAGATCGCCACGACCGCCGCAGCGACAGGCATGACCGTCATCACTGATAGCCCCCGTCCTGCCGCGGCTTCGCGTTAAGCCGCAAACAGGATGCGCACGGCCCCGGCTTCGGCTGGGGCCGTGTCGTTTTGTTGATGCACGTCATGGTTTTGGGAACCCGAATGTGGGTTCATGCGCTGTTCATCTGGCGAAAACCATATTGATCGCGGCTTGGCGCCTGAGCGCTTCAGCCATGAGCCTGAAAGGACGGTTCGCATGAAACACATGATCTCCGCGGCCTTTGCCGCAACGCTGGCTGGCGCCGCTTTCGCGCCTGCGCCGGCACAAGCCGCACAGATCGGCATTTCCATCTCTGTGCCGGGAATCTCGTTCTCCTATTCCAGTGGCGGCTACTGCGACGCCTGGGGCTGCCCCGGAGAGTTCTGGAATTTCCCGGTCTACTATTGCCCCGTCTACTACAAGGGCACCTGGTACAAGGGTCCGGTCTATTACCGCCAGTATCGCGGCCGCTATCAGTACTGGATTCGCGGCGCCTGGCGTTACGACGGCTGGTACCGCACACGTCCGCAATGGGCGTGCGCGGATCGCTACGGCCCGCCGCTAGGCCTCGATTTCTATATCTCGCACGGCTTCACCGTCCGCGATTCCTGGCGCAATAACTGGAACAGACATCGCAACGATTGGGATCGCCGCCGCAACGACTGGGATCGCGACCATCGCGGCCACAACGATCAATGGCAGAAGTGGATGCCGCCGGAGGTGCGTGACCGCGACAACAACCGCAACGATCGCAATGGGCGCGACTGGCAAAACAATCGCGATGATCGCAACGGACGCAACGACAACGACCGCGACAATCGCAGCCCCGTGAAGACAACGCTGCCGCCACCCACGCCCGGCCAGATGCAGAATACGCCACAACCGGGTCCGCGGAGCGATGATCGTCAAGGCCAGAAGGATCGCGATAACAACCGTGACAACAATCGCGACAACAATCGCGACAGGGATCGCACGGGGCCCATCACGCCTGCGCCCATACCGCAGACGCCGCCCGTCAAAAAGCCGGTGACCACGCCGCCGCCTGTGGTCACGCCGCCGCAGGATGTGAAGCCGGTTCCCCCGCCGCCGTCCGACAACAAGGCCGGACGCGACAGGCAGAACCGCGATCGCGACAACAATCGCGACCGCAGCAAGAATGATGACGGCAAGAACAAGGACGATAGCGGCCGTCCGCATCAGCACCAGAACGAAGGCAACAACTGATTTGGTTGCCATGCCATCGGGGCCCCGGTCATTCCGGGGCCCTTTTTCTTTGCCGCTAGGCTCCTGCCATCGGCTCTGTTAGCGTTCGAAGCAACCCGCAACGTCTTCGGAATCTTCGCATGCGCCACGAACGGCCCAATGATCTGAGCGCCTTCTGGCTGCCCTATACGCCCAACCGCCACTTCAAGGCCGAGCCGCGCATCCTCGCCCGTGCCGAGGGCATGTATTACTACGACGATACAGGCCGCGCGCTGCTCGATGCCTGCGCAGGGCTTTGGTGCGTCAACGCCGGGCATACGCGCAAACCCATCGTCGATGCCATCCGCCAGACAGCGGGCGAACTCGATTTCGCGCCCACCTTCCAATATGCCCATCCGCTGGCGTTCGCGCTGGCGCAGCGTATCGCCGAACTGGCGCCCGAAGGCATGAACAAGGTCTTCTTCGTCAACTCCGGATCGGAAGCCGCTGATACCGCCATCAAGATTGCGCGCGCTTATCATCTGAAGCGTGGCGAGGGCGGGCGCTTCCGCGTCATCGGTCGCGAGAAGGGCTATCACGGCACCACGCTCGGCGGCATTTCGGTGGGCGGCATCGGCGGCAACCGCGCCCATTTCGGCCCGCTTCTTCCGGGTACGGACGATCATCTGCCGTTGCCTTATGATCGTGCGAAGATGGCTTACACGCGCGGCGAGCCGGAGGGCACCGAGCACTATGCCGATGCACTGGAGAATCTGGTTCTCATGCATGGCGCGAACACCATTGCCGCGGTGATCGTGGAGCCGATGGCGGGGTCCGCTGGCGTGTTCCCGACCTCGACGGGATACCTGCAGCGCCTGCGCGACATCTGCACGAAATACGGCATCCTGCTTGTGTTCGACGAAGTCATCACCGCGTTCGGCCGTCTCGGCCATGCCTTCGCCGCGCAGCGCTATGGCGTCACGCCCGACATCATCAATTTCGCCAAGGGCGTGACCAACGCCGCGGTGCCGCTCGGCGGTTCGGTGATCGCCGACAAGATCTATGATGCGTTCGTGTCCAAAGACAATGGACTTGGCGATCACGGCATCGAGCTGTTCCACGGCCACACCTATTCCGGCCACCCGCTCGCCTGCGCGGCGGGTCTGGCCACGCTCGACCTCTATCGCGACGAAGCCATCTTCGAGAACGCCAAGAAGATGGAGCCGGTGCTTGCCGACGCCATCCATGCGCTGAAGGGCGCGCCTTTCGTTGTCGATATCCGTAACGTCGGCATGGCCGCGGCAGTGGAGCTTGATCCCGATCCCAAGGCGCCCGGCCGCCGCGCCTATGACGCCATGCGCATCGCCTTCGCCGAAGAAAATCTCGTGTTGCGCATCGCGGGCGATGTGATCGCGGTTTCTCCGCCACTGATCGCGGGCGAGGCGGATATCGCGCGCATTGGCGAAGCGCTGCGGCGCGTTCTGGGCCGTCTCACGTAACAGGATCGCCCCGCTTCTTACTGGAAAAGAACTGATCCGGTCGCCGAATCCTGCTGCCGCCCTGTGTGGCGGGGCGGTGCGGGGCGCGCATTGGCGCAACTTGCCATCGCGCTGGATCGTTCCGGCGAAACAATGTCTTGCCACGCCCCCGCATCCCAGCAATGCACCCATCGCGTATGGCCACGCCTTTTCTCCGCTGGGTAAATGGGGTAATCCGCGCCCACAAACCCGGCCCCACTCCCCACGAGGCATTCCATGCGCGTCGGCATCCCCAAGGAAATCAAGAACCATGAATACCGCGTCGGCATGACGCCGAGCGCCGTGCGCGAACTCACCGCGCGCGGTCATGAGGTGTTTGTGGAAACGCATGCAGGCGAAGCCATCGGCCTGCACGATGAGATGTACACACGCGTCGGCGCGAAGATCCTGCCGAATGCCGATGAGGTTTTCGCCGCGGCCGACATGATCGTGAAGGTGAAGGAGCCGCAGCCGGTCGAGATCAAGCGCCTGCGCCCCGGACAGACGTTGTTCACCTACCTGCACCTTGCGCCCGATCCGGAGCAGACGAAGGGGCTCCTCGAGTCCGGCGCGGTCTGCATCGCCTATGAAACCGTCACCGATACGCGTGGTGGCCTTCCGCTGCTGGCCCCCATGAGCGAAGTGGCGGGTCGCATGTCCATTCAGGCCGGCGCGCATTGCCTCGAAATTGCGCAAGGCGGCCGTGGCCAGTTGCTGGGCGGCGTGCCCGGCGTTCCGGCGGCCAAAGTGGTTGTGCTCGGCGGCGGCGTCGTCGGCACCAACGCCGCGCGGATGGCCATGGGCCTTGAAGCGCATGTCATCATTCTCGATGTCTCGCTCAACCGCCTGAAGGAATTGGATGAGCAGTTCGGCTCACGCATGCACACGCTCTATTCCACCATCGACGCCATCGAAGAGCAGGTGATCAGCGCCGATCTCGTCATCGGCGGCGTGCTGCTGCCGGGTGCCGCCGCGCCCAAGCTCATCACCCGCAAAATGGTGAGCCAGATGAAGAAGGGTTCGGTGATCGTCGATGTCGCCATCGATCAGGGCGGTTGCGCGGAAACCAGCCACGCCACCACCCACGCCGATCCCACCTATGTGGTCGACGATGTGGTGCACTATTGCGTGGCGAACATGCCCGGCGGCGTGGCGCGCACCTCCACGTTCGCGCTCAACAACGCAACGCTGCCCTTCACCATCGCGCTGGCGGAACAGGGTCCGGACATGGCGATGAAGGCCAACCCGCATCTGCGCGCGGGGCTGAACGTTTACAAGAATACGCTCACCTACAAGGCGGTAGCCGACGCGCAAAAGCTGCCTTACAAGAGCGCGGAGGCTGTGCTGGGGCTCTAAGCCCCGGCCGCCTCGCACGGCATGCGGGGGGCGGCGATGAAGCGCGAATATCCGGTCCGGTTGGCCATTGGTTTCGCGATCACGCTGCTCTTCAGCTACCAGTTCTTCTGGTATGCGTATAAATACGATGTGCCCTGGGCGGGGCAGAACGATTTCCAGCATTATTATCCGCTCGTGCTGGAGCCGTTTCGCTATCACGCCGAGACGCTCGTCTTCAGCTTCCGCATCCTCACGCCGCTGATCGCGCATCTGTTATTGAAACTGCATGTCTTCTACGACAATGCGGCGCAATTCGATGCGGTCGCGCTCTATCGCGGCCAGCTATTCGCAAAGCCCGCTTTCTTTGCCATGCTATTTGCCAACTGGCTTGGCATCGTCGCCACCGGCGCATTGCTCTACGCCCGCGTGGCCACGCGCGAGGGCCGCAATCTCTCGCTGTATGGCATCATTGCTGTTGCGGCCATGCTCCTGGCGTTCAGCATGCTCGCCACAACGATCGCGCCCTTGGCCGAGGGATGGTCGTGGTTTCTCATCCTGCTGATCTTCCTGTTGATGCAGCAGACAGGCCGCGCCGCCCTGCTGGCGCTGCCGCTGATCCTGCTGTCCATTTTCCAGCGAGAGCTTCTGCCACTATTTGCCGGCGTATTCGCGGCGGCGGAACTGCTGACGCTGCGTGCCAATGCCATGTCGCTCAAAGGGCGCGCCGGTTATCTATGGTCCGTCGTGGCGGTCTGCGCGCTCGCGCTTGGTATCTACGCCGGATTGGTTGAATTGACGCACATGCCTGCGAAATATCAGGCCGCCGCCGGTATGCATTGGATGAAGCTGGGCGAAAATCTGCGTGAGCGCATTCTCACAGGCGCTTTCGTGAAGCAGTCGCTGCTCAGCCTCAATCTGTGCATGGGCTGGATCGCGCTGGAAATTGCCGCGCGGCGCACGGGCCGTGTGCTCGCGCCGCGGCCCGATCATGTCGCAATCGCGGTGGTGGCAATTTTCACGCTGATGCTCGCGATGGGCATCGCTTCCGGAATCTGGACCAATCTTGGCCGTCTCTACGCGATCCTCACGCCCATATTCGCGCTGCAGATCGGCGAGCGCCTGAGAATCCTTACCGAGGCGCGCTCGCCGTAATCAGCTCGCCGGCACCTGCCAAAGCGCGTTGTTGGTGACTTGGAAATATAGATAGCCATCCTGCCCAAAGGCGGTGGTCACCGGAGTCGACCTGCACTGGAAATTGCCCATCTTGCTGTTGGTGGCCGGGTTGAGCAGATCGGCTTTCCAGACGGTGCTGTCGGTTCCTTGAAAGTAGAGATTGCCCTTGTTGCTGGCATGGGGTGCGGAGGCACAAGTGAAGCCGCCATAGTTCGCCGCCGATGAAGGATTGTTGAGCGGGCCAGCGACCACGTGTGCAGAAGGGGTGAACTTTGTGGATCGATGCCAAAATAGCCGGAGGTCTTCCAGAAATAGAAGTTGGACACGAATGCCACTGCGGCGACGAGGCACTTCGCGTAGTCGACAAGATCTTCGGGCAGCATGATCAAGGAGAACAAAGCTGTCGTCGTCAGCATGGTCAGGAGAGCAGGCATGATGCGCCGTACCCGCCGCTCATAGAAGCCGGTGAAGCTGAAGGTCCCTGCTGCCGTCTCGCGCAACAAGATTCCGGATATCAGGTAGCCGGAAATCACGAAGAACACATCCACGCCGGCAAAACCGCCGTGGAAGCCCGGCAATCCTGCGTGAAACAGGAGCACCAGCAACACCGCCACGGCGCGCAGCCCGTCTATTTCGGGGCGATAATGTGCCGGCGCTGTTGCCATGTGCACGGGATCAGTCTGCTGCGTCGCGGGCGCTTTGCGGCTGGTTGCAGGAAAGATCGCCTTCCTGGCAATTCATTGCGGCTTCAAGCTGCCGGATGCGCGCGCGGGTCAACCCGGTCATGCAGCCGAAATGGACCATCGGCCAGATGGAGCCGCCTTCGTTGCCGGCATTGCGGAATTTGCATTCCGCATCGCGAAAGCCCAGCCACGCGCGCTGGGCATTGCGCAACAGCGCACGATCGGAGTCCGGAAACTGCGGCAACAGTTTTTTGTAGATGGCATTCAGCTTTGCGTCTGTGGCTTTGTACTCGTCTTCGGCGCACGTATTCATGTCGTTCTGGTTCACCGGATTGCGGCAATCGCGCGCCGCCGCGATTTGCGGCGCGGCGGCGGCGATTGTCACAACAGCGGCGAATACCGCAAGCCTCATATCGTCGCTCCGCCGTCACACACGATCACCTGTCCGGTGGTGAACGAACCGGCCTTGGACGCGAGGAACACCGCGGCGCCTGCGATCTCGTCCGGCTCGCCGATACGGCGCAACGGCGCGCCCGCGGTGGAGCGTTTCAGCGTTTCGGGATTGTCCCACAGCGCTTTTGCGAAATCGGTCTTGATCAGGCCCGGCGCGATGCAATTGGCGCGGATGTTGTGCGGGCCATATTCCACCGCGATGTTGCGGGCAAGCTGCATGTCCGCGGCCTTGGAAATGCAATAGGCGCCGATCACAGGCGAGCCGCGCAAGCCGCCGATGGACGACACGATGATGATCGATCCGTCCTTCCGCTCCATCATTTCCGGGATCACCATCTGGCACAGCCAGTGGTTGGAGCGGATGTTCGCGCCCATGATCTTGTCGAAGGCGTCGTCGGAGATGTCGAGCGAAGAACCGTAATAGGGATTGAGCGCCGCGTTGCAGACCAAAATGTCGATCTTGCCCCACTTCTGCCGCGTCGCCGCGACAAGCATCTCAAGCTGCTCTTTGTAATTGATGTTGGCCGGGATCGGAACCGCGACTTCGCTGCCGCGTTCCTTGTTGATGTCGCTGGCGACTTTCTCGCAGGCGTCGGCTTTGCGGCTGGACACCACGACTTTGGCGCCGTGTTCGGCCAGCCTGTGCACGATGGCCTCGCCAATGCCTTTGGTGGAGCCGGTGACAAGAGCGACCTTGCCGCTCAGATCGAACAGATTCATGTCTTCCTCCCGAATGTGTGAATAGCGTTCGGGCGCATTGTTAACCTCTTGGCGGGCAGGTCACAAACGCCTTGGCGGCAGACTCGACATTGCCTATCTTCGGCGGTGGCGGGGGAATCGATGGAGTTTCGTATGAAGAAGCTGATTGTCCTCCTCTCCGCGGCGGCCCTTTTTCTGGGCGGCTGCGTCACCCGCGATGCCTATACCGACCAGGAAAAGACCTCGAATGCCACCAAGGGCGCGGTCGTCGGCGCCATCGCGGGCGCGGCGCTGGGCGCGCTGACCCATACCAATGGCAAGGGCGCGGGCAAGAATGCGCTGATTGGCGCCGGCATCGGTGCACTCGCGGGCAGTCTGGTCGGCAATTACATGGACGATCAGGAGCGCGAACTGCGCAATCGCCTGCGCGCGCGCGGCGTCTCGGTTACCCGCGTCGGCGATGACATCGTCCTGAACATGCAGAATGACATTCTGTTCGAAACCAATTCAGACCACGTCTCATATCGCGCGAAAGATGTGTTGTTCGCAGTGGGCGATGTGCTGCGCCACTTCGACAAGACGCTGGTCAATGTCAACGGCTACACCGACACCACCGGCAGTCCGCAGTACAATCTGGACCTGTCGCAGCGCCGCGCCGAAGCGGTTGCCGATGTGCTGGTGGACGAGGGCGTGGATTCCCGCCGCATCTCGCCCAAGGGTTTTGGCGAAACGCGTCTGCGCGTGCCGACCGCCGACAATGTGAACGAGCCGCGCAACCGCCGCGTCGAAATCCGCATCGTCCCGAACCGCGCGGAAAGCTGAGCAAGCTCATTTTCGCGACCCAGCACGTCATGGCCGCCTTGGTGGGCGGCCATGACGAACTCGGAGCACTGAGGCAATCTCAGGCGTTATGACTTCTTCCCGCCATTGTCGGTGTGCTGGCCGTGGCCCGGTTTCGCGCTCTTTGTTGTAAGCGCGCTGTCGATGGCCTGAAGAATTTCCGGCGCCGTCGGCTCGGTCATCGAACCGAAGGTGCCCGCGATCGCACCATTGGGCGCAAACAGATATTTGTGGAAGTTCCACTTCGGAACCGCCGCGTCGCCGAGTTCGCTTGCCACCCATTTGTAGAGCGGGTGCGCATCGGCCCCGATCACGTGCTCTTTGGCCGTCATCGGAAAATCGACGGAGAACCGTGTTTCGCAGAATGTCTTGATCTCGTTTTCGGTGCCCGGCTCCTGCGCGCCGAAATCGTTGCAAGGCACGCCCAGCACCACCAGCCCGGCGCCGCGCTTGTCTTTCCACAGCGATTCCAGCCCGGAATATTGCGGCGTCAGCCCGCAGGCGCTTGCCACATTCACCACCAGCAGCGCCTTGCCGTTGAACTGCGAAAGCGGCAGCGCCCCGCCATCGATGGATTTGAAAGAGAAATTGTGAGCGTTCTTCGTCATCGCGAAAGGCCTCTGGAATATCGGGCTGCGATGCTAGCGCCGCCGGGCGGCGAAACAAGCCGAGGAAATGTAGGGATACCCACCTTCCGCAAGGGAACGGCAGGTCCAGGTCCCTCTTCCTTGGTTAACGGGTTGGCAACGCTGTTCTTGCCAAAATGGGACCGATTGGAGTGGTCCCACCATGGTCAATGTCGTCCTCGTTGTCCTGTATGTCCTGGCCGGTGCCGCGGCATCGTTGGGGCTGGCCGTGTTCGGTCCGGCCGAACCGGCGCTTTGCGCAATGGTGGGTGTGGTCGTGTTTCTGGCGCTGATGCAGGCTCATTCGGGGGTGCGCCGCGGGCTGGATCGCCGCGATACGCGCCGCCAGTTCGCGATGCTGAAGCAGGCCACGCAGGAAACCGCCGTCGCGCTTCAGGATGCGAACGCCAGGATCGAAGCGGTGAAGGCCGCCACCGCCGCCCGCGCCGATGCGCAGAGCAAGAAAATCGTCTCCGAGCTGAAGGTTCTGGAAAGCCTGATGCGCGATTTCGCTACGCGCATCTCCGAAAAGGCCAAGGAAGTTCCGGCCGATCAGGAGTTCATCGAACGCCGCGCCAAGGATAGCGCGCGTTCCTACCTCGATACGCTCGGCGAATCCGACCTTCTGGAAACGATCCGCGCCAGCCTCGAAGAGAACCGCGTCGATCTTTATCTGCAGCCCATTGTCAGCCTGCCGCAGCGCAAGCTCCGCTATTACGAAGCGCTCTCGCGCCTGCGCGCGGAAGACGGTTCGGTCATCATGCCCGCGCAATACATGAAGGTTGCCGCACCCGCGGGGCTGATGAGTGTGGTCGACAACCTTCTGCTGTTCCGCTGCGTGCAGATCGTGCGCCGCCTCACGCAGAAGCAAAGCGGCGTCGGCGTCTTCTGCAACATCTCAGGCGACACGCTCTGCGACGAAGAATTCTTCCCGCAGTTCCTGGAATACATGCACCATAACCGCGATCTGGCACAGCACATCGTTTTCGAGTTCGCGCAAGGTGCGCTCACGAAGGCGGGCGAGAAGGGCGAAGAGAATTTGCGCTATCTCGCAAGCCTTGGCTTTGCGCTTTCCATGGATCATGTCGAAACGCTGGCGGTGGATTTCGCCGCTCTGAAAGCGATGGGCTTCAAGCATCTCAAAGTGCGCGCCGAAACGCTCATCAACGGCATGGGCAATGCGCAGGCCGCCGTTGCTGCCGAGGATTTCAAGAAGCTGCTCTCCCGTCACGGCCTCAACCTCATCGCCGAGCGCGTGGAAGACGAAAAGGAAGTTGTGCAGCTTCTGGATTACAGCGTCGATTTCGGGCAGGGCTATCTCTTCGGCGAGCCGCGCGCGGTACGCGAGGATTCGCTCCGGGCTGTCGAAAAAGCCGCCCCCACGCAGATCATCCCTTTCCGCAAAACCGCCTGATCCATCCTCAATTGTCATGGCCCGCGACTGCGGGCCACCCAGTTGGGTTCTGAAGGTTTCTCACGCGGGGGCGCGGAGACGCGGAGAAAATGTTTCACGCAGAGGGCGCAGAGGTCGCCGAGGAAAACACCGCCAAATTTGCGATCTGCCCAATGTTTCTTTGGCGCGCGAAGCGCGCCTGCCACCCGCTCTCACTGTCATGGCCCGCGACTGCGGGCCACCCAGTTGGGTTCTGAAGGTTTCTCACGCGGGGGCGCAGAGGTCGCTGAGGAAGGCATCGCCAAATTTGCGATCAGCCCAAGGTTTCGTTGGCGCGCGAAGCGCGTCGATTCATTCCAATCATCCGCACCGCACCTATGTCGAAAACCAGTGAATCCTCCGCGTCTCCGCGCCTCCGCGTGCAATCCCCCTTCGCACAAAACCCGCTGAACACCACGAATCCCTCCGCGCCCTCTGCGTGAACCAAACCTTCCAATCCCGCTCCGCCGCCACTTGAACCCGCCTCCGCCTTGGGGAAGGTTGCGCCCATGTCGAATCCTCAAATCCTTCCTGGCCTGTCCGCCATCGCGGGCGATTACGACGCACTCATCTGCGATGTGTGGGGTGTGATCCACAACGGCAAGACGCCTTACCCCGCTGCCTGCGAAGCGCTCCGCCGCTTCCGCGAAACGCGTGGCAAGGTGGTGCTGCTCACCAATGCGCCGCGTCCGCCGGGCGATATCGTCACGATGTTCGACCGGCTCGGCGTGCCGCATGATTGCTACGACAGCATTGTCACCTCAGGCTTTGCCGCGCGCGAGGATATGGAGAAGCGTATCGCGTCGGGTCTCAGGGCCTTCTATCACCTCGGTCCGGATCGTGACCGTGGTGTCTTCGAAGGTCTTGCTGCGGTTGCCACCGATGTTACCCAGGCGGACGTGGTTCTGTGCACCGGCCTTTTCAATGACGAAACGGAAGCGCCGGACGACTACGCCGAAATCTTCGCCGCCATGCGCGCGCGCGATCTCACCATGCTTTGCGCCAATCCGGATATCCGGGTGCCGCGCGGCGACAGGCTCATCTGGTGCGCGGGCGCGCTCGCCCAGGCCTATGAGAAATTGGGCGGGCAGGTTGTATATTATGGCAAACCGCATGGTCCCATCTACCGGGCGGCGCTCGCCCAGAGCGGGGGCGCCAAACGTCCGCTCGCCATCGGCGACGGCTTGAAAACCGATGTTCTGGGCGCGAACCGCGCCGGACTGGATGTGCTTTTCGTTGCGGGCGACCTGCATGCGGAGGAATTGGGCACCTTCAGCCCCGAAAATCTTTCGGCCATGCTGTCCACCGCCGGCGTTTCGGCGGTTGCGGCGATGCCGGCGCTTGTGTGGTGATTGCCCGACCCGATATGACCATGAAAGACCGCCACGGGAGTTCCGCATGACCTATTACATCGACGATCTGAAGCCGGGCATGCGCGAAACCTATGAGCGCACCGTGACCGAAGCCGATATCCAGAAATTCGGCGAGGTGTCGGGCGACGTGAACCCCGTACATTTCGATGAGGAATGGGCGAAGACCACGCCGTTCAAGGGCCGCATCGCCCATGGCGTGCTGACGGCGAGCTATGTCTCCACGATCCTCGGCATGAAAATGCCGGGGCCGGGCACGATTTTCATGCAGCTCCTCACGCGCTTCAAGGCTCCGGTGCGTATTGGCGATCATGTGATCGCGTCCTGCACCGTGCGCGAGGTGAATGCCGAGAAGCGCCGCGTCACCTTCGATTGCGATTGCAAGGTCGGCGATACCGTCGTGCTCGAAGGCGAAGCGATGGTGATGGCCCCCGCGCGTCCCAAGGCCTGAACCGCACGCGCGCATGAAGATCTTCCGCCACTACGAGGATATCCCCGGCGCCTATAAGGGCGCGGTGGTGGCGATCGGCAATTTCGATGGCGTGCATCTGGGCCATCAGGCGCTCATCGCCCACGCGCGCAGGCTCGCCGGCGAGCGCGGCGCGCCGATGGCGGTGCTGGCGTTCGAGCCGCATCCGCAGGAATTCTTCAAGCCTTCCGCCGAAAGTTTCCGCCTCACGCCCTTTCGCGCCAAGGCAAGGCTGCTCGCCGAAACGGGCGCCGATGCGATGTTTGCACTCCATTTCGATGCCGCGATGGCAACCAAGCCAGCGCCCGATTTCGTGATGGACGTGCTGGTGAATGGTCTCGGCGTCGGCTGCATCGTGGTGGGCGCGGATTTCCAGTTCGGCAAAGGCCGCAGCGGCGATGTCACCATGCTGCGCTACATGGGCGAGATGGAAGGCTTCGGCGTCGATGTGTTCGAACCGGTGATGGAAGACGGGCACGACAAGATTTCCTCCTCCCACATCCGCGAGCTTCTGAAAGCGGGCAAGCCTGAAGAGGCGGCGAAGCTGCTCGGCCATTACTGGGCGCTTGAAGCGCGCGTGGAGCATGGCGACAAGCGCGGCCGCACCATCGGCTATCCCACCGCCAACATGCGCGCCGACGACGTGCTGAAGCCGGCCTTTGGCGTCTATGCCGTTCGCGCGACGATCTACGACAACGATTCGCCGTCCGGAACCTGGGGTGGCGTCGCCAATTTCGGCGTGCGGCCGATGTTCGAAACCCGGATTCCGCTGCTCGAAACCTTCCTGTTCGACTTCACGGGCGACCTCTACGACAAACACGTCGCCGTTGAACTCATCGCCTACCTGCGTCCCGAGGCAAAATTCGAGTCTTTGGATGTCCTCGTTGCGCAAATGGACAAGGACAGCGACAAGGCCAAGACAATCTTGCGACAATTGCCTGCCAAACTCTGAGCAACACTCGGGGAGGCGCAGAAATGCGCGAGGGCAATGACGGCAAAGAGCGTGGACAGCATCGTCGAGGAAATTGTCGATGCGGCATACAAGATTCATTTCGGATTGGGGCCGGGCCTCCTGGAGCCCGTTTATGAGGCGGTCCTCGCCGCCGATCTCGCGCGGCGCGGGCTCGCGGTGGCGCGGCAGAAATCGGTCTCGTTCGAATTCGACGAGATGTTATTCAAGGATGTACTGAAGGTCGGCTTTCTGGTGGAAGGCCGCGTGCTGGTGGATGTGAAATCGGCGCCCGGTGCGGCAAATACCGATCCGGCGCGGATACAAACTTGCCTGCGTCTCGCCAATCTGCCGCTCGGCCTCCTCCTCAACTTCGGCGCCGCCAAACTCAAAGACGGCATCCACATCCTCGCCAACACTTTCGATTGCGCGGGGGTGGCGGCGCTGCAAACCAAAGTCGCCTGACGCCATGCCCGACCCGACACTGGACACCATCACCGGCGCCATCGTTGATGCGGCGTACCAGCTTCATGTCGCATTGGGTCCAGGGCTTCTGGAGTCGGTTTACGAAATGGTCTTGGCGCGACCTGGCTCGTCGCGGTTTCAGGATTGTGCGACAGAAGCCTGTCAGCTTCGAATATCAGGGGCTGCAGTTCGAGGACACTTTGCACCTTGATTTGCTCGTAGAGGACTGCGTCGTCGTTGAGATCAAATCCGTTGAGCGGCTGGCACCTGCCCATCCCAAGCAGGTGCTGACCTATTTGCGACTGATGAAACTTCCTGTCGGACTGCTGTTGAATTTTGGTGCTGCCACGATGAAGGAGGGAATCACGCGTGTCGTGAACAGGCTCGACCCGGCGGCGTCTCCCATTTTGCGCGTTAATCAGCTGGGTTGATCACGCGGAGGCGCGGAGCCGCAGAGATGCGGGGTTGCGCCATCAACGTGCCCATCATGACCTCTATCCACTCAGGATTGGCGCGCAAAGCGCGCCGAATTTCCCTGTGAACAGCCGTGAGCAGGCGGCTTGTTGCATGTTGCGTTAGTCAGCTGGGCTGATCACGTGGAGATGTTCCCGTGCTGGATGCATTGCTCGCAAACGGGCTGGCGCGCAACGCGCGCCGAATCCCACACATCAAGATGCCTGGCGCCCCTTTGACAGATATTGACGGGCTCCGCGTCTCCGCGCCTCCGCGTGAAACAATCCTTCGCTCGCCGGTCCCGCTGGACCGGCCCGGTCCCCGCTGCTAGAACCCCCGAAGACCTTAATGATTTGCAGGCTTTGGACATGAACGTCTCCCCGCTCCGGCGTGTGACGCGAATTCGCCGCCCGGCGCCGCAGCCGGCGGGGTGATGCCTCGCATGGGTTTCGCGGATGCCGGGCTTTTCCCGTTCCCGCGTTCCCGCAAATGTCCAAGGCGATAGAGACCGATGTCGAAACCTGAAACCGAATCCGGCGCACACGACTACCGCGCCACGCTGTTCCTGCCGCAAACCGATTTTCCCATGAAGGCGGGCCTGCCCGAGGCCGAACCCAAATGGCTCGCGCGTTGGGAGGAAACGAACCTCTATGGCCGCATCCGCGCGGCCGCGAAGGGCCGCGAGCTCTTCGTGCTGCATGACGGCCCGCCCTACGCCAACGGCGAAATCCATTCCGGCACCGGCCTCAACAAGGTGCTCAAGGATATCGTCGTGCGTTCGCGCGGCTTCCTCGGCTTCGATGCGCCCTATATCCCCGGCTGGGACTGTCACGGCCTTCCCATCGAATGGAAGATCGAGGAGAAGTATCGCAAGGAGGGCAAGTCGAAGGACGATGTGCCCATCGACCGGCTGCGCAAGGATTGCCGCGAATTTGCCGAACACTGGATCGACGTGCAGCGCACGCAGTTCAAGCGCCTCGGCTGCATGGGCCAGTGGGACAAGCCCTACACCACGATGGATTACCGCGCCGAAGCGGTGATCGCGCGCGAGCTGCACAAATTCGTCGATCTCGATCTGCTCTATCGCGGCTTCCGCCCCGTGATGTGGTCGCCGGTGGAAAAAACCGCGCTCGCCGAAGCCGAGGTCGAGTATCACGAGAAAACATCACCGACGATCTATGTGAAGTTTCCCGTCGTCAGCGGTAATGACGCGCTCAAGGGCGTGAACATCGTCATCTGGACGACCACACCATGGACGATCCCCGGCAACCGTGCGGTCTCGTTCTCGAACGAAATCACCTATGGCGTCTATCAGGTCGAAAACGCGGCTGAGGGTTCGCTTGCGCAATCTGGTGAGAAGCTGTTGCTGGCCGATGCGCTTGCCGAACAGACGGCATCGCATGCAAAAGCCGTTTTCAAGCGCATTGGCGATGCGAAACCGGCAGGCCTTGTCGCAGCGCATCCCTTCCGCGGTCAGGGCTACGACTTCGACGTTCCGCTTCTTGCGGGCGATCACGTCACCGCCGATACCGGCACGGGCTTCGTGCACACCGCGCCCGGCCATGGCGAGGAAGACTTCGAAATCGTCCTGAAGTATTTCCCGGACTACATGAAAACCAATCCCGATGCGTTCAACGTCGTCGCGGCGGATGGCTCTTTCACGCAGTTCGCGCCGGGCTTCACCGGCAAGTTCATCCTCAGCCGCGACGGCAAGAAGGATGGCGATGCCAATGGCGCGGTCATTCAGGCGCTGATCGATGCGGGCAAGCTGCTCGCCAAGGGATCGCTGCGCCACCAATATCCGCATAGCTGGCGGTCCAAGGCGCCGGTGATCTTCCGCGCCACGCCGCAATGGTTCGCAGCGATGGACAAGGAAATCGCGGGCGGCGGCACGCTTCGCCAGCGCGCGATGAAAGCCATCTCCGATACCAAGTGGTTCCCTGAAAGCGGCGAGAACCGCATCGCCGGCATGGTAAAGGACCGGCCCGACTGGGTGCTGTCACGCCAGCGCGCGTGGGGCGTTCCGCTCGCCATCTTCGTGCACAAGGAAACGCAGAAGGTACTGAACGATGCCGCCGTGAACGCGCGAATCTTCGAAGCCTTCACCGCCGAAGGCGCGGACGCGTGGTTCCAGCCGGATTCCGCCGCGCGCTTCCTCGGCAACGATTACAAGCCCGAGGATTACGAGCAGATCAAAGACATCCTCGACGTCTGGTTCGATTCCGGCTCCACGCATGTGTTCACGGTGGAACAGCCGCTCGAACCGGAATGGCCGCAGAAGGATCACGCCGATCTGTATCTCGAAGGCTCCGATCAGCATCGCGGCTGGTTCCAGTCTTCGCTTCTGGAAAGCTGCGCCACGCGGGGGCGCGCGCCTTACGATGAAGTGCTCACCGCCGGTTTCGTGCTCGACCGCGAAGGCGACAAGATGTCGAAGTCGGTCGGCAATGTGATCCTGCCGCAGGCGATCGCCGACAAGAACGGCGCAGATATTTTCCGCCTCTGGGTGGCGTCTTCGGACTTCACGCAGGATCTGCGCATGGGCAGCGACATCATTCAGTCGAATGCCGATGCCTATCGGCGCCTGCGCAATACCATCCGCTTCATGCTCGCGAACCTTGCGGGCTTCGAGGAGAGCGAACGCATCGGCGTGGAAGAGATGCCGGAGCTGGAGCGTTATGTCCTCGCGCGTCTTGCGGAGCTCGATGTGCAGGTGCGTGCCGCCTACACGGAATATGACTTCAACCGCGTCTATTCCACGTTGTTCGCGTTCTGCACCAATGAGCTCTCGGCGTTCTATTTCGATATCCGCAAGGACGCGCTCTATTGCGATGCCGTCAGCGCCAAGCGCCGCCGCGCCGCGCGCACGGTCACCGAAGAGGTGTTCCGCCGTGTCGTGATGTGGTTCGCACCGATCCTCTGCTTCACCATGGAAGAGGCGTGGCTCCATCGCTATCCAAGCGACAAGGACAGCGTGCACCTGCACACCTTCCCCGAAACGCCGAAGGACTGGGCCAATGCCGCGCTCACGCAGAAATGGGCCCGCATCCGGGCGCTTCGCCGCGTTGTCACCGGCGCGCTCGAAATCGCGCGCCGCGACAAGGTGATCGGCTCCAGCCTGGAAGCCGCGCCGGTTCTCTATGTCGAAGATGCGAAGGATGCGGCACTGTTCGAATCGGTGGATCTGGCGGAAATCGCCATCACCTCGGCGGCGCGGATCGAAACCGGCGCTGGCCCTGCGGAGGCGTTCCGTTTACCCGATGTTTCGGGGGCGGCCGCTAGCTTTGCGAAGGCGGAGGGTAACAAATGCGCGCGCTGCTGGATGGTGCTTCCGGAAGTGGGAACGAACCCGTCTCATGATGACCTGTGCAATCGTTGCAGCGAGGCCGTCGATGCGAAGGTGTGATCGCGCATGACTGGCTCGCCCCGCCGTCCGCCACAGTCCCGTTGGCAGGCCTCCTGGCGCGGCATGACGCCGCGTGATTTGGGCCTGTTGTGGGCGGCCATCGCGCTGCTGCTCGATCAGGGATTCAAGATCTTCATGCTCTACGGGCTTGGCTTTGCCGGGCTCGGACCGGAAGCGCACATCGAAGTGTTGCCATTCTTTAATCTGGTGATGGTGTGGAATCCCGGCGTGTCCTATGGGCTTTTCCCCGCGCATGAGGCGTGGGGCACCTCGCTGCTGGTCACATTTCAGCTTGGTGCGGTGGGCGGGCTCACCTGGTGGCTCTGGCACACCGAGCGTGCGCCGCTGGCGCTGGGGCTTGGCCTTGTCATCGGCGGGGCGCTGGGCAACCTCGTGGACCGCTTGGTTTACGGTAAGGTTGCGGACTTTTTTCACTTTTTCGCAGCGGGTTACGATTGGTATGTGTTCAACGTGGCCGATATCGCCATTACCATTGGCGTGGCGGCCCTGTTATATGATGCCCTGCTGCGCCCCGAAGCGGGGATGGATCCGGGCAAGCAGCCGAGCGAATAGCCAGGAGTAAATGCATGCGTCATCACCGCCGCGCGTTTTCCGCCGTGCCGGGTTTTCTGCCTCTGGGTGTGCTGGTGCTGGCCGCCGTCTCTCTGGCCGGCTGCGATACCATCCGCGATGCCGCGGGCGTCACGCACCGCGCACCGGATGAATTTGCCGTGGTCACCAAGGCCCCGCTGATCATTCCGCCGGACTTCAATCTCGTTCCGCCGAAGCCGGGCGCGAAGGCTGTGAACCAGCCCGATCCCACGGCCGATGCGCAGGTCACCCTGTTCGGCGACAATCCCGCCACCGTTGCCCAGAACATGCCGGGCAATTTCAGCGATGGCGAAAAGCTGCTGCTGGCCTATGCGGGCGCGGCCAATGTCGATCATGGCATTCGCAAGCGCATTGATTCCGATGCCGCCGCGCGTCTGGAAGAGCCGGGCTTCTTTGGCAGCATGTTCGGCGCCGATGTGGATGAAGGCACGCCCGTCGATGCCAACGCCGAAAAGGATCGCATCGACGATTCCAAGGCCAAGGGCGTTCCGCCGGGCACCAACCAGCCCGCGAAATCCGACGAGTCCGTTCAGAAGGACAGCGGCGGTTGGCTCGATGGCATTTTCTGATTTGGTGATCGCCTCCAATGACCTCCCCCTTGTGGGGAGGTCGAAATTTGCATGGCAAATTTCGGGTGGGGGGCGGTGCCAACATCCAGAGCGGCTCCCCACCCAAAAAAACCTCTCGCTTCCGCTCGTTGTTTTTTCGGCCTCCCCACAAGGGGGAGGCGATTGGCGCATGGCATGACTTTCAAGATGCGATCCCTCTGTTTCGTTTCCACGCTCCTCTGCACGCTTTCGTTCGCCTTCGTCCCCGCCCGCGCGGATGACGCCAAGGCGTTTCAGTTCGCGCTGCAGAACGGATTGCAGGTGGTGGTGATCCCCGATCACCGCGCCCCCGTGGTCACGCAGATGCTGTGGTTTCGCGTGGGCAGCGTCGATGATACGCCGGGCGTTTCCGGTCTTGCCCATTTCTTCGAGCACATGATGTTTCGCGGCACCAAACTTGTGCCGGGCGATCAGTTCTCGCAGACGATTGCGCGCAATGGCGGGCAGGACAACGCTTTCACCTCCTACGACTACACCGCCTTCTATGAGCAGATCGCCAAGGATCGCATGCGTCTGGCGATGAATCTGGAAGCGGACCGGCTGGCCAATCTCGATCTTTCGGATGCCAATGTGCGCACCGAGCGCGATGTGGTGCTGGAAGAACGCCGCATGCGCACCGACAACGACCCGCAGGCGCTGGCCGTGGAACAGTGGCGCGCCGCGCTCTACCTCTCGCATCCCTATGGCCGCCCCGTGATCGGCTGGGCCGACGAAATCCGCCGCATCGGCCGCACCGAGGCGCGCGATTTCTTCGCGAAGCACTATGCGCCGAACAACGCCATCCTCGTGGTCGCGGGCGATGTGACGAAGGACGATGTGCGCATCGCCGCCGAAGCGGAATATGGCAAGGTGCCACCGCGCGAGCTGGCGCCGCGTTCGGAGTTTGCGCAGCCGCCGCGCCTTGCCGAAACGCGCATGACCATCATCAACCCCGAAGTGCGCGTGCCCCTGTTCTATCGCGCCTATCGCGTCGCCAGTTACACCGATGCGCGCCCCGGCGAAGCCGAAGGTCTTGAAACACTGGCGCAGCTTCTGGGCGGCGACGCCACCGCCACGCTCTATCGCAAGCTTGTGGTGGAACGGAAACTCGCAACCTCCGCCGGCGCCTCGTATGACGGCTACAATCGCGATGCCGGTCAGTTCACCGTCTATGCCACGCCGCGCCCCGGCGTCAGCCTGAAGACTCTCGAAACTGCCATCGATGCCATCCTGAAGGAAGCGATCACGCGTGCGCCCGCGCCCGCCGATCTGGAACGCGCCAAGACGCAGCTCATCGCCAGCGCCACCTATCAGCGCGACAGCCAGTTCGCACTCGCTTCCGCCTATGGTCAGGCGCTCGCCATCGGTCTGACCGTGGAAGACGTGGAGGAGTGGCCGGATCGCATTCAGGCCGTTTCCGGCAATGCGGTGCGCGATGCCGCCCAGAATTTTCTCAAGGCGAAGGAGGCGGTGACGGGTTACCTGACGCCGCGCCCGCAATGACCCTGCTGAAACCGCTCGCCTTCGCCGTTGCGCTTGCTGCCGCGCTTGCCGTGCCAGCGCACGCCGCCGATGTGAAAGACATCAAAGGTCCCGCTGGTACCGATGTGTGGTTCAGCGAGGATCACACCCTGCCCATGATCGCGCTCACCGCCGCCTTTCCGGCGGGCTCGGCCTATGATCCGGCGGGCAAGGAGGGTCTGGCCACGCTGGCCGCAAGCCTGCTCGATGAAGGCGCGGGAAAATACAATTCCAATGCCTTTCATGTCGCGCTGTCCGATCGCGCCATCCAGCTTTCCTCCAGCGCCGAACGCGACTGGATGATCGTCACGCTCGTCACGCTCAAGCAGAATGCGAAGGATGCCTTTGCGCTGCTCGGCACGGCGCTCGCGCATCCGCGTTTCGAACTCGGCACGGTGTCGCGCGTACGCGGCCAGATCGTCGCCGGTCTGGCACAGGATGAGGAAGATCCCGGCTCTGTTGCCGCGAAGGGCTTCTTCAAGATGTTCTTTCGCGGTCATCCCTATGCGCATCCGGCCAACGGAACGCCGGAGGGCCTCGGCGCCGTCGCGCCGCAGGACCTGCAGCAGTTTGCGCGCACGCATTGGGTTCGGGCCGGCGCAAAGATTGCCGTCTCCGGCGATGTCGATGAAGCCACGCTGCAGGCGCTGCTGAAATCCGCCTTTGGCGGCTTGCCGGGCGTTGCGCCGAAGCCGTTTCCGCCGGTTGGCGGCGTCGGTGCACCGGGTGTGCATGTGCTGCCCATGAACGTGCCGCAGTCGAGCATCGTGTTCGGCGTCACCGGCATGCTGCGCAACGACAGGGATTTCATCCCCGCCTATGTCGCCAACCACATTCTGGGCGGTGGCGGCTTTTCCTCGCGCCTGATGATCGAAGTGCGCGAGAAGCGTGGTCTCACCTATGGCATCGGCACATCGCTCGTGCCGTATCGCCGCGCGGGCGTTCTTGTGGGGCAGGTGGCGACGAAGCGCGAAAGCGTCCGCCAGACCATTGATGTCATCAAGGACACGATGAACCGCCTGCAGGCCGAAGGTCCCACGCAGAAAGAACTCGACGACGCGAAAACCTATCTCACGGGTTCTTTCCCGCTCGCCTTCGATTCCAACGCGGGCATTGCCGCCCAGCTCAGCGCCTTCCAGCGCGCGGGGCTTTCGGCGGATTATGTGAACCGGCGCAACGATCTCATCAGCGCCGTCACGGTGGAGGATATCCAGCGCGTCTCGAAGCGGCTGTTCCATGCGGGCAAACTCACCATCGTGGTGGCGGGCGGCCTCGGCGGCCCGCACAAGGCCGCGCCGCCGCCGCCGAAAAAAGCGCCCGCCAGGCCAGCCGCCAAAAAGCCCGCGCCGCCAAAACCCGCAAAGAAAAGCTGAGTTTCCGGCCGTTTCTGTTGATGGCGCCGCTTCCGGGCGGCGTCGCGCGGGCCGCTTTGCTACGCTGACCGCATGAAGATTCGCCGTCTTTCCGAAGGAACGATCAACCGCATCGCTGCGGGCGAGGTGGTGGAGCGGCCTGCCTCCGCCGTGAAGGAGTTGGTGGAAAACGCGCTCGATGCCGGGGCCACGCGCATCGACATCGCCACCTCCGCCGGCGGCGCCGATCTCATTGTGGTGGAAGATAACGGCGAAGGCATGAGCGCGGACGAACTGCGCATCGCCGTGGAGCGCCACGCCACCTCCAAGCTGCCGGTCGCGCGCGACGGAGCCGACGATCTCTCGCATATCGCCACGCTCGGTTTTCGCGGCGAGGCGCTGCCGTCCATCGGCGCGGTGGCGCGTCTCACCATCACGAGCCGAACAAAAGCAATTCCAGGAAAAGTGGGAACCGGTTTTCCGTCCGGAATTGCGACACCAAAAGAGTCCGGCGATGCGCATGAGATCAAGGTCGATGGCGGCGCGCTCTCCGGTCCCGCGCCCACGGCGTTCCTCGCCAGCGGGCAATCGGGTACGCGCGTGGATGTGCGTGAGCTTTTCTTCGCCACGCCCGCGCGGCTGAAATTTCTCAAATCCGCGCGCAGCGAAGACATGGCCACCACCGATGTGGTCAAGCGCCTCGCCATGGCGCGGCCCGATGTGGGCTTCACCCTCACGCTCGATGGCCGCAGGACACTCGATCTGGAAGCGCACCCTGCCTCAAGTAGCGAAGCGGTAGGCCAACTAAAAAGACTCGCGAAGATCATGGGCGCCGAATTCGGCCAGAACGCTGCGCCCGTTTCCATCGCGCGCGAGGGCGTTTCCATTGCGGGATTCGCGGGCCTTCCCACCTACAACCGCGCCAACGCGCAGATGCAGTTCCTGTTCGTGAACGGCCGCCCGGTGCGCGACAAGCTGCTCATCGGGGCCGTGCGCGGCGCCTATGCCGATTTCCTGGCGCGCGACCGCCATCCCGCACTCGCGCTGTTCCTCGAATGCGATCCGGCCTTCGTGGATGTGAACGTACATCCCGCCAAGACCGAAGTGCGCTTCCGCGATGCGGGGCTTGTGCGCGGGCTCATCGTGTCTTCGCTCAAACATGCGCTGGCCGGTGCGGGCCATCGCGCCTCCACCACCGTCGCAACGTCCACACTGTCGTCTTTCCGCCCGGAACCGCAGCGTTATGCGCCGGGCGGTTCATCCTATTCTGCGGGGCTTTCCGACGCCGCGCGCGATTATCATGCGCCGCTCTTCGCTCATGGCGCGCAAACGCAATCTGTGAAAGTGGAAGAGGTGGCCGATGCGCCGGAAGGCGAGGGCGAACTGCCGCTCGGCCTTGCGCGTGCGCAATTGCACGAAACCTACATCGTCGCGCAAACGGCCGATGGCATCGTCATCGTCGATCAGCACGCGGCGCATGAGCGCCTCGTCTATGAGCGCATGAAGAAGGCGCTGGCTGCCGGCGGCATTGCGCGCCAGCCGCTGCTCATTCCCGAAGTGGTGGAGCTCGATCCCGCCGAGGTCAATCGCGTCGCCGCGCGCGCGCCCGAACTGGAAGAATTGGGCCTCGTGGTCGAAGCGTTCGGGCCCGATGCGGTGGCGGTGCGCGAAGTGCCCGCCATGCTTGGCAAGCTCGATATCAAGGGCCTCATCCGCGATCTCGCCGACGACATCGCCGAAACCGGCAACGCATTGTCGCTGAAGGAGCGGCTGGAGGAAGTCTCCGGCACGCTCGCCTGCCACATGAGCGTCCGCTCCGGCCGCCGCCTCAACGCCGAAGAGATGAACGCACTCCTCCGCGAAATGGAAACCACCCCCCACTCCGGCCAATGCAACCACGGCCGCCCGACATACGTCGAACTCAAACTCGCGGACATCGAGCGGCTGTTCGGGAGAAGGTGAGGCTTATCATGCCAGGCCATCCTCCGAATTGACTTTCGTGAGACTGAGTATCGGCGTTTTTTGCCGCTTGAGGATCTTCAGGTGCGCAGACTTGCTTTCAATTTCAGCTAACCTCGATGACATTTTAGATAGTTCTCGGCGCCTTGTGTCGTCATTGTTCGGATTGTCCAACACCTCCTTGGAAATCTGACCAGCTCGAACATCCATGTTGAAGCCACGTTCTTGCTTCTCTTCAATGTACTCTAATGCCTGTGCCACCGGTCCCGCGTTCGCCTCCAACTTATCTGCATCTACAGACAGGGCACATTCTGTCGGGAGCCGCCTAACGATCTCTCGAATTTCGTTTTTGACATAGGCATTTGCCCATTCGTGAGCTTGCTTCAATATTTCTTGTGGCAGTTCCTTCAGTGCGTCAGAACTGAGTGCATCAATCTTTGCGCGGTATACAGCTCTCATGCTGTACAACGCAACTAGGACATATGCAACAATCTCCCCGAGATCGATGTTTATGCTAAGCGCCACGCTAAAATCGTTCGAGGAAACGCTGCTGATTGTAAGTGCTGTCGGTGGCTGCTTTGCAATCGATGAAAGAACCTGCAATTCAACGTTCAGTTTTGCCAATTCCTTGCTGAACCCGGCTAATCTGTCGTCAATGGACTCGCGCGGCATAGCAACATTAAATTCGACGGCCTCTGGCTCGAGTTCGTCCGTTGCCAAACCAATTGCAGCAAATCCATCCCTCAGCTTTCGAACGGCATCCAATTTTGTCGCGATTCCTCTCTTTAGTTGGTTTAACGAATTCAGCAGATCGGAATCGACCGAGCGAGTATCAAAGGCCTTTTCAAACTCTGAGCGAATGTTCTCCGGCAACAGTAGTGACAAATCTAGTTCAAGAATTAGCTTTCGCCAGGTTGGAGAGAAGTCTTTCGTAGAAAGCTCTTCTAAGTCAGCGAGAAAAATTTTCGATAGATTGGAGATTTGTTCGTCGTGTGCACGAGTCGCCGGCGCTTTAGCACGATTTGTGACAGCAACAATAATGGCTACTAGCTGATCCTGAATTTTTGTGTCTTGGAATGTTTTGCAAATTTCAGTGACAATTGAATTGAGGCGCTCTGCATGCATGGTAATTTCTCTCAATAAGTTTGATCGCAACAAGACATGGGAATTCTTTATGGCAATGAAGTCTTGGTTGACCCGGCCGAGTCAACATGGAAAAGATTCAAGAGCCCAAAGACCAATAATGAGACTCAAGTTAAATCTGCAAAGGTCTGCTTGCAGGTCAATACGTTGAGCGATGCGCGAATCAAAAGCAAGCGTGTCTCATGCCGCCTTCACCAGCAACCGGCTCCGCTTGCGGCTCTTGGGTCGCGGCTTGACGACGATCTCCACATCATTGTCCAGCCGCATCAGCAATTTCATCAGCCGGTCGATGGAAAAGCCCGTTGTGCGTCCGTTCATCAGCGCCGTCACGTCGGGATGCGCGATCCCCAACAAAGTCGCCGCTCCGCGATGCGTAAGCTTACGGGCCTGAACGGCATTGAAGATCTGGCGGGTCAGTTCGGCCTTGGCCAGCAATTCGGGCGCATCCTTGAGGCCCAGATCGGCAAAGACATTGCCGCTGCTTTCAGTAACTGCGATGTCCGCGTCTTTTGCTTTGCGCATGTCTGCCTACTCCTCAACTGTTACGGCCAGCATGATGTGTCTGGGCCGCGACGAGCCTTTTGCGAATGAGCGCGATGTCCGCTTGCGATGTCGCGATCCCGCGCCTGGACTTCTTCTGGAAGCAGCGAAGCACGTAAACGGCGCCTGCCACCTTGACGGTATAGACGGCCCTGAATGCGTCACCGTCATGGCTTTCCACGACTTCCAACACGCCTGCGCCGCCGAATCCTTTCAGTGGTTTTGCCGAAGGGTGTTTGTCGCCCATCTGCGCAAAGTGCAGCGCATAACCAATGTCCTTCCGCATGGCATCCGGGAATTCGAGCAACCGCTCCTTTGCGTCGCCCACCCAGCGAAGAGGCTTCATGTCTGCCATTCGCGAAAAGCCCGCTCCGCAGCACTCTTTGGTAGTAGATATACTACCAACCGATTTAGCCTTCAAGATCACCCCTCCGCGCACTTCGCGTCCTCCGCGTGCGATCATGTTCACGCGCAGGCCGCCGAGGACGCTGAGGTTTCCGGTCAGGGCAAAAGCAGACATGGCCCACTTGAAATAGGAAAATTAGCACATATCTGGCGCTAATGACCCGGAAAACCCCGTCGCGCGCCCGCCGTGCCCCGCCAGAACCGCCATCCCCCGATGAGGCCATGCGCCTCTCCGCTGCGGGGCATCTGTCCACCCAGATCGGGCGTTCGCTCGACTTTATCGACCGTTGCGAGCATCTGGCCGCCGTTGGCAAGCACAACAAGCTCGCCGCCATCAATGCCGCCGCCGCGATGATGCGCGCCAATGCGATGGTCGCCGGGGCCTTCGCCAGGCTCGCCCAAGTGGAAACGCGCCACCGCACGATTGTTGAAATGCCCCAAGGGGTTGGCGGCAAGGGCGGCGGGTTGAATTCGTCTTTTCATGATCCCGCCCGCGATCAGGATATCCGCGCCACGCTGGAGCGCCGCTTCGCACGCATCGCGGAAGCCGCCGCGCGGGACAAGGCGCTCGAAGAGGCGCGCGCCGAAGAGGCCGCGCGCAAGGTCCGTGAAACCCGCACACCCATTGCTGCCATTGAACGCGGCCCGAAATAGGGGCGGGCCCCCGCGCGGCAATTCCAACGCGCTGAAGCATGGGCAGAACACGCGGGCCATGCGCGCCTTCCGCGCCGAAGCGCGCAAGCACATCCGCTACATGCAATCGCTCGCAAGGTGGGCCAACGCGCTCCATCGCGCGTTGCGATCCGGTGACATTGCCGGGCTTGCCGCGCTCGCGTACACTTTCCGCCTCATAGAGAACGAGTCTCCCCATGCTGGTGATGGAACGGCTGATCTGATTTGCGCTGCCGCGCGGCTTCCTCGCGAAGCTCCGAAGGCGATGCGCGCTGTCATGCCGGATTCCATCCATCACTTTTCGGGGCACTCTCATGGCCTTCTTCCGCAACACCGCCGTCAACATGCTGAACGCCCATTACGGGCTGCATCAGATCGCCATTGCCGGTGGCGGCGCCTTCATGCTCGCCTTTCTTCTGAAAGCGGGCGTGGAAACACCATTCATATTTCTCGCGCTCGTGGGGATCCTCGCCACGCGCTTCATCTTCCGTCCGCTGGTGGTGCCACTGGCGCCCTATCTGGGCCTGCGCAATCTGCTCGTGCTCGGCACCTTTCTCAGTGCCTTCCAATATCTGTTCATCGCGCAGGTGAAGGGGCTGGATGGCTGGATGCTGGCATGGCTCATTGCGGGCGGCATCGGCGATACGGTGTACTGGTCGAGTTATCACGCGTTCTTTGCGGCGCTCGGCGATCATGACCATCGTGGCAGCCAGCTTGGCGTGCGCGAGGCCATCGTGGCGCTGGTGGGAATTGTCAGCCCGGTGCTGGCGGGGTGGGCATTGGTGGCTTTCGGCCCCAATGCCGCCTTCGGCGCCACGACATTCTTTCTTCTGGTGTCGGCGTTGCCGCTTTTCTTCACGCCGAACATCCCGGTGGCGAAGTCCGCGCCCGGCGCGTTCAAGGCCGCGATCCCCGGCTTCAAATATTTCCTCGCCGATGGCGGCACGGTGGCGGGCTTTTATTTCTGCTGGCAGATCGTCCTTTTCCAGTCGCTGCACGAAAGCTACATCGCGTTCGGCGGCGCACTGGCGTTTGCCTCGCTCATTGCGGCGGTGGGCGGCATGTTCCTTGGCCGTCTTATCGATCATGGACACGGCAGGCGTGCGGTCTATCTGTCGGTGGGGCTGTACATCGCAACGATCATCGCCCGCGCGCTGTCACAGGATCATGCCGGTCTTGCGATTGCGGCCAATGCCATAGGCGCGCTGGTGATCGGCCTTTACATCCCCACCATGATGACGCCGGTTTACAATCTCGCGAAGCGCGCGCCCTGCGTGTTGCGCTTTCATGTGGCATGCGAAGGTGGTTGGGATCTCGGCGGTGCTGCGGGCTGTCTGCTCCTGGCGTTCTTGGCGTGGTTCGGCGTGCCATTGTGGGTGGGCATCCTCACCGCCCTTGCCGGTGTGACGTGGTCGGCTGCAATGCTGCTGCGCTATTACGGCGAGCATCCCGATGTGCAGGTCCTGCCCCCAGACCCCGTACTGGATACACAGCCTCTGCCTTAAGAGGCGGCGAGAAATTCCACGCGCGTCTCGCCATAGACGCGGTGGTCGAGCTGGCGGAAACCGGCGGCGCCGATGGCGGGTTCGTCTTCCGCCGTTTCGGCAACGATGAGCGCGTTCTGAGAAAGCCATCCGCCATCGCGGAGCGCACCGATCGCGCGTTCGGTAAGGCCCTTACGATAGGGCGCATCGAGGAAGGCGAGGGTGAACGGCCCGCCCGCACCCGCCGCCATCGGCCCCAGTTGCGTCGCATCGCGCCGCCAGATTTTGGTGACGCCGGTGAGATGGAAGGCTTCGACATTGGTACGGATCAGTCCGCGGCTTTCGGCGTGGTCATCGACGAACAGGCAGAACGCAGCGCCGCGCGAAAGCGCTTCGATACCAAGCGCGCCGGTGCCCGCGAACAGGTCGATCACGGTTGCGCCTTCGATGTCGAAGCCGATGCCGAAATCATTGTGCTCAAGGATGTTGAATATCGCTTGCCGCACCTTATCTGCTGTTGGCCGCACGCGCGCATCCGATGGCGCGGCCAGCGTGCGGCCCTTCAATGTCCCGGCGGTAATTCTCACAGGTCCTTCCGCATGAAGTGGCGGTGGTGCTGGCCGCTATTCCAGGGGAGTTCGGCGAATTGGCTGTAACCGAGTTTCTCGTAGAAGGGTTTGGCCTGAAAGCTCATGGTGTAAAGCCAGCTTTCGGTGGCGCCGAGTTTGCGCGCCTCGTCTTCCAGCATCAGCATCATCTCGCGGCCCTTGCCGGTGCCGCGCACCGCATCGCTGTTCCACACGATCTCGACATACATCGAATCCATTGCGATGCGGCCGATGGCGCCGCCCATCAGAGTCCCGTCATCATCGCGAATGGTGACGATGGCAGATTTGGAGGCAAGGCCCGGAATAGCAGCCTGATTGAAGGCTCTCATGCCTTCCATCAGGCCGCGCTGGATGATGCTGTCGGGATCGGCTTCGATCTGAACCTTCACGGTTCCTCCGAAGCCTGGATCAGCAGCTTTCCGGTGTTGCCTCCGGTGAACAACATGTTCAGCGCCGAAAGCGCGTTCTCCATGCCCTTCACGATGGTGGTATCGTATTTCACCTTGCCGGAGGCGACCCATCCGGCCATATCCGCCATGAATTCGCCCATGCGCGGGAAATAGTCGATGATGATGAAGCCTTCCACACGGGCGCGCTTCATCAGCAGCATCGAGAAGTTGGCCGGGCCGCTCATCTGGCCTTCGCTGTTGTAGCCGGAAATCATGCCGCACAGCGCGATGCGGGCTTTCATGTTGATGTTGTCGAGAACCGCTTCGAAGATGGTGCCGCCGACATTCTCGAAGTCCACATCGATGCCGTTCGGGCATTCGCGCTTCAGGGCTTTCGCTACATCTTCGGTCTTGTAGTTGATGCAGGCATCGAAGCCGAAGTCTTTGACCACGTGCTTGCACTTCTCATCACTGCCCGCGATGCCGACAACGCGGCAACCCTTGATCTTCGCGATCTGCCCGACGATGGAGCCGACGGCGCCCGCCGCCGCGCTAACAACAACCGTCTCGCCGGATTTCGGCTGGCCGATATCGAGCAGGCCGAAATAGGCCGTCGCGCCCGTCATGCCTAGAACGCTCATGTAGGCGGGAAGCGGAACGCCGGTCTTCGGCAGCTTCTGCGCGAAGTCCATGACCGCATATTCCTGCCAGCCCGCAATGCCGGAAACGATGTCGCCGGGTTCATAGGCCGGATTGTTGGAGCGCACGACCACGCTCAACGTACCGCCGCGCATCACCTCGCCAAGGCCAACCGGCGGCATGTACTGCTCGATATCGCTCATCCAGATGCGATTGGTGGGATCGAGCGACAGGTAGATCGTGCGCGCCAGGAACTGGTTCGGTCCGGGATCGGGAATGGGACTATCGACCAGTTCCAGATCGCCGGGCTGAATGTCGCCCGTCGGCCGCTTCCTCAGGATCCATTGCCGGTTGCTGTTGCGCATGCGTGTGTCCCTTCCCATATGTCGGTTGGCCGGAGCCTAATGCGTGCTGCTGGCGAATAACACTCTCACGGGCTATAGGCGTGCCATGCGCTTTGCAGCCGCCATCCTCCTAGCCCTCATTGCCGCAACGCCCGCATGGGCTCTGGACCGTTCGCCGAAGGTGGAAGCCCGCCTGATCGCCGAACATGGCGAGGTCGCGCCGGGCGGTACGGTGCGCATCGCGCTGTATGAGAAGATACGGCCGGGCTGGCATACATACTGGCGCTACCCCGGCGATTCCGGCGAGCCCACCTCGATCACATGGGCTTTGCCGCCCGGCTGGAAGGCGGGGGAAATCCAGTGGCCATACCCCGAGCGGCTGCCCGTCGGCCCGCTGATGAATTACGGCTACGAAAACGCGGTGCTGCTGCCGGTGGAGATTACCGCGCCCGCCAATGCGCCGCCCATCAGCACTGTTACGCTCAGGGCTCATGTCACATGGCTTGTGTGCGAAGAGGTCTGCATCCCTGAAGAACAGGATGTGGAGATCGTGCTTGGCGTCGGCGCACCGGGCTTGAATACCGGCAAGGCCGATCCTCTCTTCGCCGAATGGGACGCGAAGATACCGCATTCCTCGCCGTGGTCCGCGCGCTACAGCGCCAGCGACACGGGTTTCTCGCTCTTCATCGCTGCGCCGGATCTGGCGCGTGCAGGCGGTGGCAGCATCCAGTTCTTCCCCAATGACGATGGCACCATCGAGAATGCGGCCGAGCAGCAATTCGCGCCTGTCGATGGCGGGTTGCTGGTCGCCACCAAACCGGGATGGAAGCTGAAGGAAGCGGCGAAACGTGCAGGCGTGCATGCCACGCGTGGCGTTCTGGTCGTCTCTGACCGTAACGGCGAAACGCGCGCATTGGAGATCGAGGCGAAGGAAGGTGCAGTACCCGCCATGCCTGCTGCCGGCGCGGGCCTGCTCGAAGCCTTGTTCTTCGCTTTTCTCGGCGGGCTGATCCTGAACCTGATGCCCTGCGTGCTCCCGATCCTGTCCATGAAGGCGCTGGCGCTCGCGGGCAAAGGCGGCGCGAGCCAGCGCGATGCGCTCACCGGCACGCTTGTCTACACGCTCGGCGTACTCGTCACCTTCAGTGCGCTTGCGGTTGCGTTGATTGCGCTCCGCGCGGGCGGCGAGGCGATCGGCTGGGGTTTCCAGTTGCAGGAGCCGATCGCCGTCGGCGGCTTCGCACTTCTCATGTTCGCGGTCGGGCTCAATCTTTCCGGCGTGTTTGAAGTGCCGGGCATCGGCGCCGGAGGCTCTCTCGCCGCGCATGGCGGCTGGGTTGGCAGCTTCTTCACCGGCGTTCTAGCCGTTGCCGTCGCCGCGCCCTGCACTGCGCCGTTCATGGGCGTGGCGATGGGGTATGCGCTCACGCAGCCCGCTGCGTCCGCGCTCGCCGTGTTTGTTGCGCTCGGCCTTGGTTTTGCTGCGCCGTTCATGCTTCTGGGCATTGTTCCCGCAACGCGCCGTTTCCTGCCGAAGCCCGGCGCGTGGATGGAAACGCTGCGGCAGGTTCTGGCATTTGCGATGTACGGCACCGCGATCTGGCTGGTGTGGGTGCTTTCTCAGCAGGCTGGACCCGATGGCGTGCTGATCGCGCTCATTGCCATGCTCGCACTCGCCTTTGCTGCGTGGTCGATTGGCAAGCATCAGCGCGGGGCTGGTCGCATTTGGAACGTGCTTGCTGCCATCGCCTTCATCGGCGCACTGGCCGCTCTTCCCATGCTGCGCACGGTCACGGTGGCATCGCCAGATCAATCCGGACCTGTTGCGCATGAAGCCTATACGCCGGAACGGCTGGCCGCGTTGCGTGCACAGAGCCGCGGCGTGTTCGTGAACGCCACGGCGGCGTGGTGCATCACCTGCCTTGTGAACGAGAAGGTCGCACTTTCCACGTCCGGCGTGACCGACGCGTTCAAGCAGCACAACATCGCCTATCTGAAAGCAGACTGGACCAACCGGGACGCAACGATCACGGCGCTGTTGCAGTCCTATGGCCGCTCCGGTGTTCCGCTCTATCTCTACTTCGCGCCCGGCGCACGCGATGCGGTGGTGCTGCCGCAAATCCTCACCGTAGGCATCGTGACCGAAACGCTCGCCGGGAAAGCGCCATGACGATTGCGCTCTACGCATTCACCTGCGGCGAGGTCACCGGCTTCCGCGAAGGCTTTCTGGAAGGCGAAACGGGCCGCCTCACCGTGCCCGTGCCCGCCTATTTGATCGATCATCCGCGCGGAAAAGTGATTTTCGACACCGGCCTCAATATCGGCCTTCGCCAGAATGCCGCGAAGCTGCTCGGTCCCGTGGCCAGAGATTTCGATGTCGATCTTCCAGCCGATGCCGATATCGTTTCGCAGCTTGCCGCGCTGAATATCGCGCCGCGCGACATACGCTACGTGGTCAACTCGCACCTGCATTTCGATCATTGCGGTGGCAACGGACTCTTTCCCGATGCCACTGTCATCGTGCAGGCGCGAGAATGGCGCGCCGCGCAGCACCCGAAGCTGCAGGCTATAGGCACCTATAGCCCGCACGACTTCGCCCATGGTCAATCGATCATGGAAATTGAAGGAGAGCATGACATTTTCGGCGATGGTCGTGTCGTGCTGTTGCCCACGTTTGGCCACACGCCAGGGCATCAGTCGCTGCGCGTCCAGCTCCCGTCAGGTCCGGTCGTTCTGGCAGCGGATTGCTGTTATCTGAAGCAGACACTGGACCATTTGCATCTGCCAAAATTCGCGTATGACAAGGATCAGATGCGCACAACGCTTATGCGGTTGCGCGTCATGCAGTCGGAAGGCGCGCGTATCTTCTTCGGTCACGATCCCGAATTCTGGCAAACAGTTCCACAGGGAACGGCCATTACCTAGGCTGCATGGCTCCCGCCGACATAGGTGTGCGTGCCGCGTGTTTGCACCCTGTCCGTAGAGAGCACATCACCCGGCTTGTAGGTGCCACCGCTTCTCAGGCGGGCATAAAGTGGTGCGAAATCCTGATAGGTCGCCGCGAACAGGTCATCGAATGAGCGGATAACGAAATAGCTCTCCTGAAAATCATCAATGCGGTAGTCCGTACGCATCACCCGTTCCAGATCAAAATAAATGCGGTTTGGCGAAGGACTTTCGACGGAATAAATGGACTCGGCACGCGAAGAAACGATACCGGATCCATAGATGCGCAATCCTTCTCCATTTTCGATCAGGCCGAATTCCACGGTGTACCAGTAAAGGCGCGCCAGGTTTTTCAGCATGCCGAACTCGGTCAGCGCGCGCTGGCCACCCTTGCCATAGGCCTGCATGTAATCGGCAAACACCGGATGCGCGAGCATCGGCACATGACCGAAAAAATCATGGAACACGTCTGGCTCCTCGATGTAGTCGAGCTGATCCGCGCGGCGAATGAACTGGCCTACCGGAAAGCGTTTGTTCGCAAGGTGATCGAAGAAGATGTCATCGGGAACAAGGGACGGCACCGCGACAGTCCGCCAGCCCGTGATCTTTTCCAGCTTGTCGGATGCGCGCTCGAAATCCGGAATTTGATCCGGCACCAGCTCGAGCCGTTTCAGCCCATCGAGGAACTCCGAACAGGCGCGCCCTGGAAGAACCTTGCTTTGGCGTTCGAACAATGTGCGCCAAACCCCGTGTTCACCGGGGGTATAACGCTCCCAATGCTGGTCGATGGTGAAATCACTGCGGATTTCCGGGTGTTCTGCTCTCAGGTCTTCAAGCGTGGGCATGGGCGTGCTTCCACTGGTGACGGATCGATTAGAGGGGCTCGGCAGTTGGCTGTAAAGGAATGCGCACGCGTGGCCCTTTGTTGCCCGCGTCATGGGCTTTTGCGCATTTGCGTTGCCCGCGGCATGCCCAAAAGGAAAGCCCATTTCGGGCTACGCGGCGTATGGTCCGGCCCTTCGCGCGAATCCGCCAGGAGAACCAGATGAGTGTGTTTGAAGCGCCAGATTTTCACGAGCACGAGGAAGTCAGTTTCTTTTCCGATGCGGCGTCGGGCCTGCGGTCCATAATTGCGGTCCATTCCACCGCACTGGGGCCCGCCTGCGGCGGCACGCGCGTCTATCCATACGCCAGCGGAGACGATGCGCTCACCGATGTCCTGCGTCTGTCACGGGGTATGAGCTACAAAAACGCGATTGCCAATCTGCCGCTCGGCGGCGGTAAGGCCGTCATCATCGGCGATCCCGCGAAGGACAAGACCGAGGCCCGCCTTCTGGCGCATGCTCAGGCCGTCAACGCCTTGGGTGGGCGTTACATCACGGCGATGGATGTCGGCATCGCGCACGCGGACATGCTTGTCATGGCGCGTGGCACCAATCACATCGCCGGCTATGACCAGCCCGGCAAAACCGGTGGCGCTTCGGGCCCGCTCACCGCCCTTGGCGTGTTCGTGGGTCTGAAGGCGTCGGTGAAGCATCGCCTTGGCGCGGACACCACGAAGGATGTCACCATTGCCATTCAGGGCCTCGGCAAGGTCGGAATGGGGCTGGCCGAACGCCTGCACGAAGAAGGTGCGCGCCTCATCGTTGCCGATGTAAATGCCGACGCGACACGGCAGGCGGCGGATCGTTTCGGGGCGAAGGTGGTTTCTCCGGACGAAGTCGTTTTCGCCGATTGCGATGTATTCTCGCCGAATGCACTGGGCGCAATTCTCAACGATGAATCGGTTCCGAAACTGAAGGCGAAGGTGATCGCGGGCGGCGCCAACAACCAGCTGGCGCGCGATGCACATGGCGCGATGCTGAAGGATCGCAACATTCTCTATGCGCCGGATTATGCCATCAATGGTGGCGGCATCATCTGCGTGGCGGGACAGATCTTCTCTTGGACGGATGCGGAGATCGAACAGCGGGTCCGCGCGATTGCCGATACGATGACGGCAATCTACCGCCGCGCCGATGCCGATGGCCGTCCCACCAACCTCGTCGCCGATACCATCGCCGAGGAGCGCATGAAGGCAGCGCGCGCTGGCGTCAAGGCGGCTGCGGCTTAACCATTCTGCGGGATTGCCCGTTTGCGCGCCGCCGCTTACGTTTGCGGTATGGCGCGCTGGAACGGGGCACTTGCCGGTTTGGCTTGGGGACTTGTTGGGCTGACGGCTCTGGCCGTTCCCGCGGTCGCAGGCATTGCGCAGGATTTTGCGCCCCTCATGGGGGTGTGGACCGGAGCGGTCCAGCTCAATGGCGGACGCATCTACCCCGTTGAAGTGGCGATAACGCAAAGCAGTTATGGCAAGGCCGCCGGTGCAGTCGCCTGGGGCAAGCTTCAGGATTGCACCAACAAGCTGCTGCTGTGGGGCGAGACCGATCAGACCTTTGTGCTGAAGGTCACGCAGGACCGCGATGGCTTCTGTCGGCGGCTGCACGACGGCAGCGCAGAACTTACCGCCTTGCCGGATGGCAAGCTCGGGCTGGTGCTGCGCACCGCCGATGGCCGGAGCTATGCGGCGCCGGCCAGATTGAAGCGTGCCCCTTAGGCCTTCCGCTTTGTCGTCTTCTTGGCTTTCTTCTTCGCGGCTTTTTTGGCCACGGTTTTCTTCACGCCAGCCTTTTTCTTTGCAGGCTTCTTCTTCGCCCTTGTTTTGCGTGGCGGTCCCACGCGACGCGGTCCTGCCACGAAGGCGGGCGGGTCGCTCGCTGGAAAGGATTCGGCGAGTTCTTCGTCCAGCATTGCCTGCGTCATCGGGCGCTTTGCCTTGCTGGAAGCACTTGTCTTCTTCGCTGCCATGTTTGCCTCGCTCTCATAAAGAGGATGGTGCCGGAGGAGAGAATTGAACTCTCGACCTACCCCTTACCAAGGGGTTGCGCTACCACTACGCTACTCCGGCATTGGCGAAAAATCGCGCGAGGCCGGGTGCTATAACCCATGCGTTCCCAGAGGGAAAGGGCCGGATGAGCGCGAAATCGACACCGGGCAGGGAAAGTCGCCGTGATCGGCTCGCCGCGGCCCTTCGCGAAAATCTTCGCCGCCGCAAGGCGCAGGACCGCACCCGCGCCCAAAGCGGTCCGCCAGATGGCGAAGAGGGCACGAAGCCGGCCCCGGATGGCCCAGAAATGGCCGCATCGCCCTCGCATACTTCCGATTAACGGACGCGGGATTCTGCGCCTGTTCGCAGCCAGCCCCACGCGCTACAAGGGGCTTTATCTGCGGCTCGGGGCCGCTCAGAGGAACAATGGACAGAATCCGGATCCGGGGCGGCAGGCGCCTCAAGGGTGAAATACCCATCAGTGGGGCCAAGAACTCGGCCCTCAAACTGATGGCGGCCGCGCTGCTCACCGATGAGCCGGTGGTGCTGCGCAACGTCCCGCGCCTGGCAGATATCGCCGCCATGAGCGATCTGCTCATGCAGTTTGGTGTCAACCTCAATATTCGCCGGGGTGAAAAGCTGGGGCAGGGCGATGTGGTTCGCCTGCACGCGGCGCATATCGAATCCGCCTTCGCGCCTTACGATATCGTGCGCAAGATGCGCGCGAGCTTTCAGGTTCTGGGACCGCTCCTTGCGCGTCATGGCGAAGCAAAAATTTCGTTACCCGGCGGCTGTGCCATCGGCGCGCGCCCGGTGGACTACCATCTGAAGGGCTTCGAGGCGCTCGGTGCGGAAATCGAGCTTGCGGATGGTTATGTGCTCGCACGCGCAAAGGGCGGGTTGAAGGGCACAACTTTTGAGCTTCCATTCGCTTCGGTTGGCGCAACAGAGAATCTGATGACGGGTGCAGTGCTTGCGAATGGCCGCACGGTCCTGAAAAACACGGCGCGCGAACCGGAAACACAGGATCTGGGTCATTTCCTGATCGCAATGGGCGCTAAAATTTCTGGGCTTGGGACCAACGAGATCGTGATTGACGGCGTGGAGAAGCTTTCTGGCGTCGAATATGCCGTCATGCCCGACCGGATCGAAACCGGAACCTACGCGCTCGCCACGGCGATTGCCGGGGGTGAAGTGGAACTGGTCGGTGCGCAGGTCGAGGCCATTGGTGCGCTTATTGAATTGCTGGAAAAGACTGGCGCTGACGTGAAACAGACCAATCGCGGTGTCATGGTCCATCGCAACGGTGCGCGCCCCCGTGCCGCTGACGTGACAACAAGCGTTTTCCCCGGCTTTCCAACCGATCTGCAGGCGCAATATATGGCGCTGATGGCAACGGCCGAAGGCTCGTCTCATATTCGCGAAACCGTATTTGAGAACCGCTTCATGCACGTGCCGGAACTGGCGCGCATGGGGGCGGATATTCACGTGCATGGCGACGTGGCCACCGTGAATGGCGTGGCCACGCTCAAAGGCGCGCCGGTGATGGCTACAGATCTGCGCGCATCTGTCAGTCTTGTGCTGGCGGGCCTCGCTGCCGAAGGGGAAACCATCGTCAACCGCGTCTATCATCTTGACCGCGGCTTCGAACGCCTTGAAGAAAAGCTCAGCGCGGTGGGAGCGGATATCGAACGGCTTAGTACATGACGAAACACCAGACATTGACGGCCGTCGATACGGACGATCTGCAGATCATATCTGCGCAACTGCAGGATGCCGTCACGCGGGCGGGTGATCTTGTATGGTTGCCGAAATCGCGTCGCTTCGCGGCGCTCTTCAATCGCTTCCGCTGGGAAAACGGAAAGGCGGAAGGCGAACGCGTGCGAAGCGGTCTGCATTTCGATTCCGTATTGACCGTAAAATCCTTCAAGTTCCGTCGTGATGATCCCAAGGCAGTAGCGTCTCTGCTGGCCATCGCGTTCAAGCCGCGTGGCAATGAAGACCCGGGTGGAACGATCGAGCTGGTGTTCTCGGGCGGCGGAATGATCCGGCTGGAAGTGGAAAGCATCGAAGCGGGATTGTCGGATATTAGCGGGCCCTGGGCAGCGCGCGGTCGTCCCGTGCATGAGTTGGGCGATTGATATGGCGCGCCGTCTTCATGCGGGCGATGCCGGATTTGAAGCCGACTTCCGTGTCCTTCTTTCCGCCAAGCGCGAGAATGCGCCGGATGTCGCGGAAAGCGTGCGTGCGATCATTGCCGATGTACGCAATCGCGGCGATCAGGCGCTGATCGACCTGACCGCGCGGTTCGATGGTGTTGCGCTTAGTCCGGATACTCTGCGCGTCAGCGCGGTCGAAATCGCTGCCGCAAGGGCCGCGTGTGCTCGCCCGGCGCTCGACGCGCTTGCTGTCGCGGCAGCGCGCATCGAGTCCTATCACCGTCGTCAGCTTCCGGCTGATGAGCGCTTTACCGATAGCACGGGTGCTGAGCTTGGCTGGCGCTGGACGCCGCTCGACAGTGTGGGCCTTTATGTTCCCGGCGGCACGGCAAGCTACCCGAGTTCGGTGTTGATGAATGCGGTCCCTGCGATGGTCGCAGGTGTTTCCCGCATCGTAATGGTTACGCCTGCCAGCGGTGGCGCAATCAACCCGCTTACGCTCGCTGCCGCCGATCTTGCAGGGATCACGGAAATCTATCGTGTCGGCGGCGCGCAAGCCGTCGCTGCGCTTGCGCATGGCACTGCAACCATTGCACCGGTGGACAAGATTGTCGGCCCCGGCAACGCTTATGTCGCGGCCGCCAAGCGCGAAGTTTTCGGCACGGTTGGGATCGATTCCATTGCCGGGCCCTCGGAAATTCTCGTGATCGCGGATGCTGGCAACAATCCGGATTGGGTCGCCGCGGATCTGCTCAGTCAGGCCGAACACGACACCGCCTCCCAGAGCATTCTCATCACCGACGATGCCGCATTCGCGGATCGTGTCAGTGAGGCTGTCGCACGTGTGCTCGCCACGCTTCCTCGTCGCGACATCGCGGAGAAAAGCTGGAACGACCATGGTGCGATTATCGTGGTGAACACGCTTGCGGATGCGGCGTCTCTGGCAGATCGGATCGCGCCGGAACATCTTGAAATCGCCACGGCCGATCCTGGTGCCATGCTCGCGCGCGTGCGCCATGCGGGCGCGATTTTTCTGGGCCGCTACACGCCCGAAGCGATGGGCGATTATGTCGCCGGGCCCAACCATGTGCTGCCCACGTCGCGCACGGCCCGCTTCTCGTCGGGTTTGTCGGTGCTCGAATTCATGAAGCGCACGACGCTGCTTTCCTGTGCGCCTGAAACGATCAATGCCATCGGTCCTGATGCCATCGCACTGGCAGAAGCTGAAGGATTGGAAGCCCACGCCCGCGCCATTGCCGTGCGCTTGAACGGCAAGCCATGACCAAAGACACGCGCTTCACGCTCACCGCCATCGAACTGGATGAAAAAAGCGTCGGACGTCGCACACGCGAAGTCGAGCAGGAGCGTGACATTGCGATTTACGACCTATTGGAGAGCAACAGCTTTGCGCCAGTGGGTTCGCCGGGCGGCCCCTACAGGCTGATCCTCTCCATTGAAGAGAACCGCCTTGTCTTCGACGTGCGGCTGGAAGATGGCAGCGAGCACGGCAAGGTCATGCTCTCGCTGACGCCGTTCCGCCGCGTGGTGAAGGATTACTTCCTTGTTTGCGAAAGCTATTTCAAGGCGATCCGCACCGCGCCGCCTTCACAGATCGAGACGCTCGATATGGCGCGCCGCGGTGTCCACAATGAGGGCTCGCAGCTTCTGAGCGATCGGCTCTCCGGCAAGATTGAGGTCGATACCGATACGGCCCGCCGCCTCTTCACCCTCATCAGCGTGCTGCATCTGAAGGGGTGAGACGATGCGGGGGCCGAACGGCGAGGAGCTGCCGGGTGCTGTGCTCTTCGCCTGCACCATGAACAGCGTGCGCAGCCCATTGGCCGCGGCGCTGATGCGCTCCCGCTACGGCAAATTTGTCTTTGTTGATTCGGTGGGTGTGAAGGCGGGTGAGGCCGATCCACTTGTCGGCGAGGTGCTGGATGAAATCGGGCTTGAACTCGGCAAGCACAAACCCAAGGCCTTTGAGAATCTGGAAGACGAGTCCTTCGATCTGGTTATCACCCTGTCGCCGGAGGCCCATCACAAGGCGCTGGAATTGACCCGTGTCAGCGCGGTGGAGGTGGAATATTGGCCCACCATCGACCCCACGGTTTTCGAGGGCTCCCGCGCCCAGCGGCTGGAGGCCTACCGCCAGGTGCGCGACCAGCTGGAAGACCGCATTGCCGCCCGCTTTGCCGTCCGCCGCGCGGGGGATATCTGAATTCCGCCAGCTCCAATGCAGATTCCCCGCTTTTGCTTGCTTTTCGGTCCGTTCGGTGCAATCTCCCGCCCTCAAATCCGCCCTCAGAGGACGAATGGCGAAAGAAGATCTGCTTGAGTTTCCCGGTATCGTGAGCGAACTGCTCCCGAATGCCACCTTCCGCGTGAAGCTGGAAAATGGGCATGAGATCATTGCCCACACGGCCGGCAAGATGCGCAAGAACCGCATCCGCGTGTTGACGGGCGACAAGGTGCTCGTAGAGATGACGCCCTATGACCTCACCAAAGGGCGCATTACCTATCGCTTCAAATAGGCTTGTTCTGGCGAGCGAGAGCCCGCGGCGTCTGGCATTGCTGGCGCAGGCCGGGATCGTGCCCGATGCGGTCGTGCCTGCCGCGATCGATGAAACACCTCTGAAAGCCGAACAGCCGCGCCTGCATGCGCTGCGTCTTGCGCGCGAGAAGGCTCTGGCTGTCGCGCGCGTGGAACCGGGCGTGGTGCTTGCCGCCGATACGGTGGTGGGCCTTGGCCGTCGTATTCTCCCCAAAGCCGGAAGTGATCAAGAGGTACGCGCCTGTCTCTCCATGCTTTCGGGGCGGCGTCATCAGGTTTGGACCGCTGTTGCAGTTGCGAAGGGCGATGGAACAATCCGCCAGCGCGCAGTTCTCACCCGTGTTGCGTTTGCGCGGCTGACCGAAGCACAGGTTGCGGCCTATCTCGCGTGCAGGGAAGGAATCGGCAAGGCGGGCGGCTATGCCATTCAGGGCCGCGCTGAAACATTCGTGCGGTTCCTGGGCGGCTCATATTCGAATGTGGTGGGTCTGCCGCTTCTGGAAACCACCGCGCTTCTGAAGGCGTGCGGTTATACAATTCCGTGATAGTATTTTTTTGCTGCTATTGCCTGCGTGACCAATGAAAAAAGAAGTCCTGATAAATGCCGGGGCAGGGGAAATACGTGTCGCCATTGTCGAAGATGGCCGCCTGCAGGAACTGTTTCTCGAGCGCACCATCGGGCTTGAGGAAGGCGAAACGCGCAAGCGTGGCGGTGGCCGCAGTGGCCATAGCCTGATTGGCAACATCATCCTTGGCCGCGTGCAGCGCGTGCTGCCGGGTATGCAGGCTGCCTTTGTGGATGTGGGGCTTGATCGCGCGGGGTTTCTGGGCGCACGCGAAGCGCGCTGCCTGGCCGATCTTCCCGGCTTCGATGATGAGCGCGCGCCCAAAATCAGCGATTGCGTGCATGAAGGTGAAGAAATCGTCGTGCAGGTGGTGAAGGATCCCATCGGCGAAAAGGGTGCGCGCCTCTCTGCGAATGTCACCGTTCCGGGCCGTCTTCTGGTGCTGGTGCCGAACCAGCCGGGCATCGCGCTTTCGCGCCGCATCGAGGATGAAGCGGAACGTGCGCGCCTGATCGCCATGGGTGAGCAGATGGTTGCTGAGGCGGGTGCGAAGCTTGTGTCCGGCGCGGGTTATATCCTGCGCAGCAACAGCGCCACGGCCACGCTTGCCGATCTGAAGGAGGATGCGGAACGTCTGGCCGAAGCATGGCGGCCGGTGATGGCGCGGCGTCAGGCGTCCACAGCGCCTGCCACGCTCTACAATGATCTGGACCCTGTCGAGCGCACCATGCGCGACGAGGTGGATGATGATGTGGCGCGCGTAATGATTGATGACCGCGCCGCCGCCGAGGCCGCGCGCGCCTATTGCAGGCGCGCCATGCCGGAAGCCGAACACAAGATCGAGATGTTCGAAGGTCCCGGGATGCTGTTCGATCTCTACGATCTGGAAGATGAGATTGACCGGCTCACGCGCACGCGCGTTCCGCTTCCGTCGGGTGGCTGGATCACTATCGAGGGCACCGAGGCGCTCACCGCCATCGATGTGAATTCCGGAAGCTTCACCGCCTCCACCGGCCTCGAGGAAACCAGCCTCAGGGTCAATCTCGAGGCAGCAGAGGAAATCGGCCGGCAATTGCGCCTGCGTGGCGTGGGCGGGCTCATCGTGATCGACTTCATTCATCTGAACGAACCGGACAATGTCGAATGCGTGCTCGAAACCCTGCGCGCCAGCATGATGCGCGACCGCACGCCGACGCAGATTTCGCCCATGTCGGAATTCGGTCTTGTGGAAATTACGCGCAAGCGCCTGCGCGATCCGCTGGTGAAGCTGATGACGGAAACCTGCCGGCCTTGCGAAGCCACGGGCCGCAAGCGTACGCGCGAAAGCGTCGCGCTCGATGTCATCCGCCGCGTGGAACGCGAGGCGCGCGCCGTTCCGGGCCGCGTGGTCAAGGTGCGCGCCGCGCCGGACGTGGTGGCGTGGATCGAGACGCACGAGGACGATGTGCGAACCCAGCTCGCGCGTCGTGGTGCGCCGCAGGTCACATTCGAGCCGCGGTCCGAATATGCACGGGAAGGATTCGATGTCGGAACGTGAGCCGGCATGCCCTGTGTGCGGGAAGCCGCGGGACCTGAAGTTCCGGCCTTTCTGCTCCAGGCGGTGCGCCGATGTGGACCTCTCGCGCTGGCTGAAGGGCGGCTATGGCATCCCGGCCGAGGATCAGGTGCCGGACGACGGCGAAGGTGGCCGCCGGGAGGGGTGAGCCCTGCCGGGTTTGCAGGCCGATCCGCCAGCATTCCGCGGATATTTGCCTTCCGCCAGCAGCATTCACGCTTTCGCGCGCCCCCGCTGGACAGGGCGGTCCCGCTCTTCTAAAAAGCCCCTCCTTTCGCGGAAGGCGGCGCTTTCGGGCCCGTTTTCCTGCCGGATGCCCAGGTAGCTCAGTCGGTAGAGCAGCGGACTGAAAATCCGCGTGTCGGTGGTTCGATTCCGCCCCTGGGCACCATTTGTTCTCTCCCCGAGACATCTTTCTTCCCGACCACCTATGCCCTCGTGGCCGTAGGCGACTGAAATATCTTATATTTCTAGTATTTCGACCGATTAGGGCGCGGGT
>WGMH01000007.1 GCA_016125165.1 Alphaproteobacteria bacterium | reverse complement strand
TCGCGATCGCTGTTGAACACTGCGAAAGAATGGTCGGATCAAGCTCGGAAGGCCGTTGTGTTACAAGCGCAAGCGAAACGCCATACTTGCGGCCTTCCTTGGCGATGCGGGAAAGAGCCTGCCGCGTTGGGAGGAATTTGTCATTGCCATCAGCAGGCGCGTAGCGGTGCGCTTCCTCGCAAACGATGAGTACGGGAAGGCGCGCATCGCTCCAAAGCGCAAGGTCGAACGCAAGCCGGGAGATGACCGAAATCACAACGTCCATGATCTCGGCGGGCACTGCGGCAAGATTCAGTACCGTAATCGGCCTGCCTTCCACTGGCACGCGGAACAGGCGTCCAAGCACCTCGGCCATGGTGTCTTCGATCATCAGGTTGCCGAACATGAAGCTGTAGCGCGCATCGCTGACCAGGGTTTCGATCCGCGCCTTGAGGCGGCGATACGGTAGCGTCGATATTGTCCGATCAAGGCGCCCCAGATGATCATCGATTTGCGACACAACATCCGAAAGCCGGAACGGAACCGGCGTGTCGATGGTGACGCTATGGCTTTCCACTGCGCGGCGCAGGCGACCGGTGGCCGACTCACTGTAGCGTCGCTTGGCAGCCAGAACTGCATCCGTGAGGATCTCGAGTTCGGCTTCTTCCTGATGGTCGCCTGTTATGAAGGCCTTACTGAGTTCCTGGAAGTTGAGGAGCCAGAACGGCAGGTTCAGGTTGGTGGGGTCAATCACTTCGGCCTGATCGCCAAAGGCATTTGCGTATTCGTTGTGAACGTCCAGTATCACCATGCGCGAATGGCGGTATTCTGGCATCAGGCTCTGCAGGATGCAGGTGAGCGCCGAAGACTTTCCGCAGCCCGTCGTGCCCACGATGATAAAATGCTTGCCGAAGAGGTCATCGATCAAAAGGCGGGCCGGTACGGATGGATTCTGAAACAGCGAGCCCACTTCCACGGTGGCGGAATCCGGACTGGCATAAACGAGCGTCAAGGCTTTGCCGTCCGCCATGTGCACAGCATCGCCGATCGACGGCAGGCAGGAAACACCTCGTTTGAACATGGGATCGCCATCAACATCCGCAACCAGCTCTCCCGCCAGGTTGAGTTCAATGAGGCTGATCGTGTCCTTGTCGCGATTTGCGTCCGGCATGGGAACACTCATGGCGGATACCAGTCCCAGCACGACGGTGCGTGTGGTTGGAATCGATACCATCGATCCGATTTCCACGCGTTCTTCGCCGCCCCCTGCCTGCGTATTGGCTTCCAGCACGGCAACGGCCTGCGCGCCCGATACCGAAACGATGTGCGCCACGCGGGGCGTGGCTGGCAACAACGCAGGCGCCATGGATTGCGCGTCCTTGCGCGGGCTCGGTGCGGGGGCTGCGGCAAAACTCATCGATGGACTCCTGCGCCGAATTGAGCCGGACGCGGTAGCGTGAATGCGACGGTGGTTCCGTGATTGGGTTCGCTGGCAATAACTAGTCTGCCGCCATGCTGATCGATCAGCGCCTTGGTGATGGGAAGACCAAGGCCGGTGCCTTCGAAATTGCGAGAATAGGTCGTATGGATCTGGCCAAACGGCTTCATCGCAATGGCAATCTGTTCGGGCGTCATGCCGATGCCGCTGTCCTTGACAGCGACCGTAAGCCCACCGCCGCGTTCCGGCGCCGCCAGAAGGAGGACGTATCCGCCTTCCGGTGTGAATTTGTGCGCATTGCTCAACAGGTTGATCAGCACCTGTTTGATGCGCCGTGCGTCGATGGCAAGAACGGGAAGCTCGCTCGCCACCTTTGCCTCAAAGGTCTGTTTTTTCAAATCGAAGCGCGGCTTCACCATGGCAATTGCGGATTCGATCAGGTCGCCGATCGGTTGCGGCTCGCGGTCAAGCGTGAAGGTGCCGCTTTCGATCTTCGAAATATCGAGGATGTCCGAAATGATGCCGAGCAGGTGCTTGCCGGCGCGATGAATATGCTCGGCGTACTCGCCGTGCTTGTCGTTATCGGCGCTCTTGCGATCCGCGACGATGATTTCCGAAAAGCCGATTATGGCGTTCAGCGGGGTGCGCAGCTCGTGGCTCATATTGGCCAAAAACTCGCTTTTGGCGCGGTTGGCGAGGGCCGATTCCATTGCCGCAGCCTTCAGCGCCCGCTCGGACCGCTTGCGCGGTACAAACTCGCCCAGATCAGTGGCATAGCGGGAGAGCAGCGACGAGCGCCGCTGTGTCTGAATGGACCGCGCGCGAAACAAAGGAGCTTTTTCCCAGAACCCCGATCAGGGTAGGCGATGCCCCTCTAAGATTGGCTTAAGACTTGGGGCAGGAGGGCCCAAAATGCCGCGCTTGCGCCCCATACCCCCGTCGTGCTGATAAGAAACAGCGCCCCTTGGGGCAGCAGGATGCAAGGTTCGATCACCGTGAAGACGCTCTACGACAAGATTTGGGAAGCCCATCTGGTTCATTCCACCCCTGGCGAGGCCCCGGTCATCTACATCGACCGGCATCTGGTCCATGAAGTCACCAGCCCACAGGCTTTCGAGGGCCTCCGGAACTCCGGCCGCGGGGTGCGCCGCCCGGCCCTCACCCTCGCAGTTCCAGACCACAACGTGCCCACCACAAACCGGGCCGCCGGTATCTCTGACCCGGAATCCGCCACCCAGGTGGCAACGCTGGAAAAGAATGCCAGGGATTTCGGAATCGAATACCTGCCCATGAGTGATATCCGGCAGGGTATTGTGCATATCGTGGGGCCGGAACAGGGCTGGACGCTACCGGGTACCACCATCGTCTGCGGTGACTCGCATACCTCTACCCACGGCGCGTTCGGGGCTCTGGCGTTTGGTATCGGCACTTCCGAAGTCGAGCATGTGCTTGCCACGCAAACGCTCTCGATACCCAAGTCCCGCAACATGCGGGTCACGGTGAACGGCACCTTGCCGATTGGCGTGACGGCAAAAGACATGGCGCTCGCTATCATCGCAAAAATCGGCACCGCTGGCGGCACGGGCTATGTGATCGAGTATGCGGGCGAAGCTGTACGCAGTCTTTCGATGGAAGGCCGCATGACTCTTTGCAACATGACCATTGAAGGTGGCGCGCGCGCTGGACTGATTGCGCCCGACGAGACGACATTCGCATATGTCGCGGGCCGTCCTCGCGCGCCCAAGGGCGCCGCGTTCGAAGCGGCACTAATGTACTGGCGCACGCTGAAATCCGACGAAGGCGCATCATTCGATGCCGAAATCGTTCTGGAGGCGCGAGACATTCCGCCGATGGTCACCTGGGGCACCTCGCCAGAACAGGCCCTGCCGATTTCCGGGATTGTTCCTGATCCTGCCGCTGTTGCCGATGGCAATCAGCGCGCTGGCATCGAACGTGCGCTCGGCTACATGGACCTGAAGCCGGGTACCAGACTTTCTGAGATCAAGGTGGATCGTGTGTTCATCGGCTCCTGCACCAATGGGCGTATTGAAGATCTGCGCGCTGCGGCCGCCATCGCGAGGGGGCGCAAAGTCGCTTCGCACGTGGGAGCCATGGTTGTGCCGGGGTCCGGCCTCGTGAAGGCACAGGCCGAGGAAGAGGGCCTCGATGCCATCTTCACCGCAGCAGGCTTTGAATGGCGTGAGCCGGGTTGTTCGATGTGTCTTGCCATGAACGCCGACAGGCTGGAGCCGGGCGAGCGCTGCGCCTCCACATCAAATCGTAATTTCGAGGGCCGTCAGGGCCGGGGCGGACGTACGCATTTGCTCTCTCCCGCCATGGCCGCCGCTGCAGCGATTGCCGGGCATCTGACGGACGTGCGGGAATACCTGTGAGAATGGCGCCGGTGGCCAAAAGTGTCGACGCGTATATCAATGCTGCGCCGGAGGCCCTGCGGCCAAAACTCGAGGAGATGCGCGCTATCATTTGCAATGCGGCACCAAAGGCCGAAGAATGCATTAGTTATGGCATGCCTTATTACAGGCATCAGGGAGCGCTTGCAGGATTTGCGCTGTTCAAGAATCACATCGGGTTCTTTCCAGGCGCCATTGTTGCCGACTTCAAAGCAGAACTTGCAAATTTCAAGACGTCCAAGGGAACAGTCAGATTTCCACTGGATGCGCCATTGCCGGCGGCACTGATCGGCAAGCTCATCTCGGCGGGCCTCAAGCGCAATGCGCAAATGGCGCGCAACAAAGCCGTCAAAAAAAACTGACCGGATCAATGTCGACTGCAAGGCGGACATTGTTCGGTATTTTTACCGAGTCGAGCCACGTGCGAAGATAGGCCTGCACGTCCACACTCTTTTCAGTCTGCACCAACAATCGCTCACGCGTTTGGCCGCGCAAAAGATGATAGAAGGCCGGTGTTGGCCCCCACACACGCACGCCGCGTGCGGATGGAGCCGCGTTCGCCAGTACCTTGCCTGTCTCACGAACGAGATCATCGTCCACGCCGGATAGAATGAGCGCTGCCAGCCGCCCAAATGGCGGAGCATGCGCGCGCTCTCGCCATCGGGTTTCCTGTGTATAGAAGGATTCGCGGTCGGTGTTCGCCAGTGCCTGCATCACTGTATCCTGTGGGTTGCGTGTCTGAACCAGCACAAGTCCAGGCTTTTCGGCGCGGCCCGCGCGGCCGGCCACCTGATGCAGAAGCTGAAACGTTCTTTCGCGGGCGCGCAGGTCGCCATCCGATCCACCGAGGTCGGCATCGATCACACCCACCAGCGTCAGTTGCGGGAAGTGATGTCCTTTGGCGACAATCTGCGTACCGATCACCACGTCGATCTCCCGCTTGGCGATGGCGCGAATGGCGGCCTGGGTTTCCAGCGGCCCATGCATGGTGTCCGACGAGGCGATTGCCATACGTGCATGCGGAAAGAGATTGCGAAATTCCTCGGCCACGCGTTCCACGCCAGGGCCGCAGGCAATCAGGCTTCCTGCGGCTCCGCATTGCGGACAGTTGGCCGGCGTGTGTTCGCTATAGCCGCAATGATGGCAGGTCAGGCGCCGGTGATAGCGATGTTCTACCAGCCACGATGAGCAATCCCGGCACGTCATCTTGTGGCCGCAGCACTCGCAGAGAGTAAGGGGAGCATATCCCCGTCGGTTGAGGAACAGCATGGCCTGCTCCTGCGCATCCAGTGTTGCTGCGATCGCCTTGCGCAGAGGATCGGAAAGCCATGTCCCCGGCTCCGCGCGTTCCTGCCGCAAATCGATCAGCTTGATGTCGGGCAGCCTGGCTGCGCCGTGCCGCTCGCGCAGGCGCAGCCAGCGATATCGGCCGGACTGTGCATTGTAGTGGCTTTCAAGCGAGGGTGTCGCGCTGGCGAGTACGATCGGGCAATGTTCCAGCCTTGCACGGACCACTGCCATGTCGCGCGCGTGATAGATAACGCCATCCTCCTGCTTGTACGCCTGCTCGTGTTCCTCATCCACGATGATCAAACCAAGGTCCTCGAACGGCAGGAACAATGCAGAGCGCGCTCCAACGACGACGCGCGCTTCGCCATTCATCACGGCGCGAAAGACGCGCTTACGTTCCTTCTGCGAAAGATCGCTATGCCATTCCGCCGGCCGACAGCCAAATCGTTCGGCGAAGCGGTCAAGGAACTGCACGGTAAGCGCAATTTCCGGCAGCAGGATCAGTGTCTGCTTGCCGGAACGCAGCGCCTCAGCAACGGCTTCGAAATAGGTTTCCGTCTTGCCCGATCCGGTGATGCCATCCAGCAAAGATGCCGAGAAGCTGTGTGCGCGAACATCTGCACCCAGCGCCCCGGACGCTTCGTGTTGTTCGTTGTTCAGAACGGGCTCGGCAAAATTCGGATCGGGGGCATCGAACGGCGGAAATTCCGGAAGCTCCACGGCCTGAAGCGCTCCGCAGTCGATCAGTCCGCGCACAACGGAGGGCGAGGCGTTGGCGTCTTCGGCAAGCGCTGGAATGCTCCGCGCCAGACCATCGGCGGCAACCGCCAGCACGCGCTGGCGTCCGGGCGTCATCTTGGCGGGTGTTGTGCCCCCACGTGCATAGGCTATGCGCGGAACTTCCGGCTCGAAGGCGCTACGGGCGCGAAGAGCTAGCGCAAGAACCTGTCCCTGCGGAGCCAGAGTGTACCGCGCCACCCAGTCAATGAAGTCACACAATGCCAATGGTATCGTAGGTGCGCCCTCAAGGGGTTCCACAGCCTTCAGACGTTTTTCTTCAAGCGCCCCTTCGCCGTCTGTCCACACCGCGCCCAGCATTTCACGCGAGCCGAGCGGCGCGATTACCAGCGTTCCGCGTGGCGGCGCTGGTATTTGGCGGATGACATAGTCGTAAGGGCCCGCCAGCGGCAGTGGCAGAAGTACGCCAATCCGCGTTGCGTGTTGCGCCGCGGCCATACCGGGCTTCAAGGCGGCGTTCTTCATGGGTACACTTTGGCCAGCGATTCTTTTTGGTCAATGCCGCAAAGCATGAGCGAACGCGCAGAAGCAAGAGCCCCGGCAGAAGCCGCTGCGGAAGCGGTAAAGGCCTATGTCCGCATGAACCGCGAAAAGCTGGCGCAGGATGGCGAGCTTCTGGCATTGCTGCTCCCCGAGCGCTTTGCACCGGGCGAAGTGCGAGATTTTCAGAGCTTCGTGATCGACCGGTTGGCCGCGGAAAACGCCAAGCTGAAATCCGAGCGGGATGGACTGATCGCGGTGCGCGATGCCGCCGCCAGGCTGGGCGCGGGGGTACGTCGCCTGGTGCTGGAGTTGCTGGATGCACGCACATTCGAAGAGGCTATTGGCGTCGCGACGTCATCTGCCCCCGCCTTTTCGGCGTCGCATGCGGTCCTGTGCATCGAGGGAGAAGACGGGATTGCACCGACCGGCACCAAGGGGGTCCGTCTGATTTCTCCTGGCACTGCGAACCTGGTTCTGGGACGCGATGGCATGGGTGCTATTTTGTCGGGTGGCGGCGGCATACTGCTCGGACCCGGCGGCGATGTGTGCAGGAGTCTTGCCGTTTTCCGGCTCAAGATCGGTCATAATGCACCCGCCGCGCTGTTTGTCCTGGGCGCTGAAGACGCTGGGCGCTTCGAGGGGGATGAAGCTGCGAGCGATCTCAGGTATTTTGCGCGCGCGCTTGAACGTGCGATCCGTGCATGGCTCGATCTGCCGAAGATCTGAAACGCCTCTGGCTCGATGCGCTGGCGCATGAAAAGCGTGTAAGCCCGCATACGTTGCGCGCCTATGGTGACGACCTGGAGCGCTTTCTCGCGTTCCAAAACACCCACATTGGCCGCCAGCCCGATGAAGGCGTGCTGGCGGCGCTTACCCCCGCAGATTTTCGTGCGTTCATCACCGCGCGACGGAATGAAGGGCTCGGGCCGCGTGGTGTGCAACGCGCGTTGGCGGCTATCCGCAGCTTTTTCGGGCATCTCACCCGTGAGAATATTTTGGCGAATCCGGCAGCTCGTGCCATTCGCACCCCGCGCATCGCCCGTTCCCTGCCGCGACCCCTGACCGAGCGGGATGCCGCCCGTGCTATCGAACAAGCCGGATCGAACGACATTGCATGGATCGCCGCGCGCGATGCGGCGCTCCTTACGCTGCTTTATGGCGTCGGTCTGCGCATCTCCGAAGCGTTAAGTCTGAAGCGCGGCGATGTCCCGCTGGGTCGCACGCTCAATATTGTCGGCAAGGGTCGCAAGGAGCGCAGCGTGCCAGTGTTGGAAATTGTAAGTGAGGCAATCGATGCTTATGCGGCGCAGATTCCCTTTCCGGTTCGTGCCGATTCGCCGCTCTTCCTTTCTCGGCGTGGCAAGGCAATGAGCCCACGTGAAGCGCAAGCCCTGATGCAGCGGCTCCGTGGCGCACTTGGTCTGCCGGAATCAGCAACGCCACATGCGCTACGGCATTCATTCGCCACGCATGTGCTGGCCGGTGGCGGCGATCTGCGCAGTGTGCAGGAATTGCTGGGGCATGCCGCACTCACCACCACGCAAACATATACCGAGGTGGAAACCAGCCGCTTGCGAGATATCTATACCAAGGCGCATCCGCGCGCCCGATAATCCGCCTCAAATTGTATCATGGCCTTCTTCGGTTTCGATCTGAGTGGTGATTCGTCCGCCATGCCATCTACGCATGAGAAGTAGGGCGAACAGGGCAGCCCCCGCACCCATTGCCGCCATCAGGAAATACGCACCACCGCCATACACCGAATAGAGAGGGCCTGACGCGAACGTGCCGAGGCCCATGAATACGCCGGATGAAGCAACCGCGTAGAGACTTTGTGCCGTGGCAGAAAGGCGGGGCGGTACGGCCTTCAGGATGAAATACATCGCGCCCAGGTGGGACATGGCGAAAGAAAATCCGTGCAGCGACTGGGCAAGAAATACGAGCGCCAATGGGGGATCGAACCCAAGAATCGTCCAGCGAAACAGACAGCCCAGCCCGCCGAATATCAGAAGCAAAGGCGCACCCATCAGCCGGAAAACGCGTAACGACACAGAGAACAGCGCTATTTCGACGAGAATTCCGATGGGCACCAGAACGCCAATGAGTGCTCCGCTATAGCCCAGTGCACGCCAGTGAAGCCCGGCATAGCCGTAGAGGAAGGCGTGGCTACCCTGCGCAAGACCTGCAGCGCATAGAAAGATGAGAAACACCGGCATTGCCAAAAGTTCGCGCGCTTCGGCGAAGATTGCCCGCAGCCGCACGCTGAAGTCGCTTCTCGGCGTATCGGTTCGCGGTTTCGGCAGCAAGTACGAGGCTGCCACATTCGCGATCAGCGCAAATGTCAGCCAGGGCGCGATGATCCAGAGGCCAAATATCGATACCGCGATACCCGAAAGCACATTGCCGCCTACATAAATGGATGAGGCCCAAAGCCTCACGCGTCCGTAGTCGAATCCGAAGCGTTCCGAGAGCCTTACGCTGACGCTTTCCAGCAGCGGAGAGGTGGCGCCCAGGCCGATGCTGCCAATGATCGTTGCGACTGCGACCCCATAAAAGCCGCTGGGCCAATTGAAGCTGGCATAGGCGACAAGCACCACGACGTTCAGCGTTAGCATCACGCCGCGTCGGTCGTTGCGCGCATCGGCTATGAGACCGCTTAACGGGGCGGCCACCACGCGAAGCAGCATCCCTATTGCCAAAACGGTGCTGATATCCGTTGCCGATAGACCACGCCAGGCAAGCCATGCACCAAAAAAGGGCACATAGGCGCCGCCTACAAGGCCGGAGGCTCCCTGCGCAAGGGAGAGCTTGAAGGCGACGTTGCGCAAGGAATTCAACCGGTGGGAGAAGTGAGCACGCGCCGCGCCGCGAAAATTTTCATGGCCTGCCAGATACGCTTTGCGGACGCGCGCGCCGCGTCGTCTTCGCGTGAATCGAAATGGGTGTGCAGGTCAATCAGCAGGCGGCGCAGAGCGTAATTGCCTTCATTCAAAACCGAGATGGCCAGCGAAGGATCAGTGGACCTGGCTGCGGCTTCAATGTCGGCTTTCAGCTTGGCATCATTCGTGGTGCCCGCAAGTTCGCCGAGCAGCGCGCGGATCTCGGCATTTTCCTTGACGCGAATGTCCGCGGCGCGATCGTACTCCTGCGCGGAAAGGAGCAGAACAATTCCTGTCAGCGCCGCCGTGCCCTGATCATACCCAGGGGGCAGGAGCGGAGCGATGCTCGCCATGAGATGGCCAGCGCCGAACTGCAGGATCTGATCGACTTCCGGCTTCATGGCAGAAGCTCCGCGATGCGATTGGCCAGAACATTGTTGTGAAAAGCGAGGCAATACCAGCCGGAAAAGGCATTGATCGGATCAGGGTTGCGCGCTTCGCTATATTCGCGCGCCGCCGAAATCCAGATCGCTGCACCTTTCAGGCTGGCAAAGATTTCCCACCAGCGAAAGGCTTCGGGGTCGCATTTGAGCCCGCTTACATTCTCCCAGATAGCGATCGCTTCTGCGCGTGGAATTGTGCCGGAGGCCCCTTCATTGCGCGTCCACAGCGGATCAAGCGCCCAGCCCAGGTCTTCGAGCGGATCACCCAGATGCGTCATTTCCCAATCAAGGATGGCGCGAATATCGCCATTGCCATCAAACAGAAAATTCCCTGTGCGGTAATCGCCATGCACCACGGAGATTTTCTGTGCGGGCGGCGGCGGATGTTTCTTCAACCAACGAATCGCGGCGCGCACGATCGGCTGCGGTTCGCGTTCGTCCTCATCGATTTCCGCTTCCCAGCGTGCGAGTTCATGCTTCCAGCAATTGCTCTTGATGGTGCTTCCATCAATGTCGCCAAGACCAATCCTCTGCGGATCGGCCTGCGCAATGCGGCCGAGAATCGTGAAGAACTGCTCGCCGATCTTCTGGGTATGCGCACCATAGGGATCGACGGCCATGATGGAACCGACGGCGCAATTCTCGATCTCTTCCATGATGAAGAAGGGCCGCTCCAATGCGTCATGGGAGAGCTCAAGAGCGATGGGTTCGGGAACCGGCAGGCCAAGCGCGTGAAACGCCTTGTAGGCGCGATATTCGATTGAGCGTTCGGTGTTAATGAGGCTCGCAGGCGGATCGCGGCGCAAGATAAGGCCGCGTTCGTTGCCGCCATAGGTTGCCCGGAAACGATAGGTTTCACGGCTGGCGCCGCCTGGTATGCGGGTCAATGCCGAAACGGTCAGTTCCGGGGCTTCGAGCACGCCGCGCAGGTAGCCTTCAAGTTTTCGGGAGAGGTCTTCGCTCATGGCGCCAGATCGAGAATTTCCTTGAAGCCTGAAGGCTCATGCGGGCCGATAATCAGTTGCTCCAGTACCCCCGCGCCCTTCTTGCGTACATTGGGGCCCTTCAGGTCCGCCTCAACGAAAGCCTGGACATGCAGAAAGCGCATCTCGTTCTCGTTCAGCGTCGCCAGATCATACACATCATGGCCCAAGGCATTGTCGCCGACGAAACGGCCATGCCCCCATTCCGGGTGCATGTAGCCTATGCCCGACATGTAGAAATTCCATTTGGGTGTCAGTGTCACCTCCCATTCGCCGCCATCGGGATCGGTGGTGGAGATGGTCGCGGCTTTGGCATGGCGCGTGCCCGATTTGAAATCGAGCCTTGAGGCGCATTTCGCCATATGTGCCGCCGCTGCTTCTCCCGTGTTGCCAAGCACCGACGCGGTATTCCAGGGCTTGCCCGTATCATCCGCATTGATGTGATAGAGCATAAACCGATCGTCGAAATTGAGCGGCGCCCAGATCCAGTAGAATTGCGGCGGGCGCGGTGGTGCGGAGGGTTGTGGGTCGGGAAGCCCGATCGGGCGCACGCCCCAGGAGCGGTCGCGCGTTCCGAGCCAGGCAGATGTTACGTGTATGTCTTTGCCGTTCACACGAAAAGACCCCTCATAGGAGCCGTTCTGCGTCAACCGCGTATAGTCCATCACTGTGCGAGGCCCACTGCGATAGATGAAACGCGGCTCTTCCACGGCAGGCGCGCGCGCGGTGAACACAATATCGGCTTCAAGCCCGTGCGCATTCGGTGCGACGCGCACCCGCAAAACCCTCAACGGCTCAACAACCTCAATTGAAATCGGACCGACGGTCGTATCCATACGTTCCATGTTGAGGATGCGTGAGGCGTGCAGATTGTGTTGCACGCCATCAACCACGGCAGAGAAATGCGCATCCATGATGTTCAGATGCGGATAGACGCCGAGCGCAACGGCAAAAAATGCACTCCCGTCCATCGCATAGCCATTGAAGAAATAGCGGTCATAGAAATTGCGATCGGTGCCCGATGTCGCAACCGGTTCCGGCAACTGGTGAATGGGATAATCGTCGCCTTTGGTCAGCATTCCGCGCGCCTTTCCCTGAACTGATTTTTTCTCAGCATGGCCGAGGGCGCGGGTCAGAGCAACGTCGGGCCGCCGCGTCTTTTTCGCGTTGAAGCTGCGCGTTATTCGGCGGAGGGTGGCTCGTCCGCTGCGTCACCCTCGTGGTGCGCGAAACGTCCGCCAAAGGGCAACATCAGAACATACATGATGAGCGCGCTGGTCAGCGTGGCCCAAGGCCAAAGTACCGCAAATCCGAGTACCAGACCCACGAAGCCAGCAAGCGGCAATTTCAGGTGCTTGGGGATACGCAGATGTTTGAGTGAAGGCGTGGGAATGCGGCTCACCATCATCAGCGAGATTCCCGCCACCAGCGCGCCGCCCAGCAAAGGATTGCGGAACAGCGTGTCAGACGTGAACTGGAAGCTAAGGATCATGGGCAGGAGCGCGAGACATGCTGCGATGGGGGTCGGCATGCCAACAAAACATCCTGTCTTGGCGGCGCTTTCATCGGTGCTTTCGATATTGAACCGCGCCAGGCGAATGGCAGCGCAGGCGCAGAACATCAGGCACAATGTCCAGCCCGCACCTCCCGCATGCGAAAGCGACCACAGATACACAAGCACGCTCGGCGCAATGCCGAAGCTGACGAGGTCGGAGAGCGAATCCAGCTGTGCCCCAAACTTGCTGTCGGCTTTCATCAGCCGGGCCATGCGGCCATCAAGCAGGTCGAATATGGTGGCCAGTACGATGGCGAAAACCGCGGCTTTCCAATTTTCCGCCAAAGCAAAGCGGATGGAGGTTGCGCCGGAGCAGAGGCCAAGCAGCGTCAGTCCATTCGGGACGAACTTGCTGAAGGGCAGATCTTCCGGTGCAGCGATGGCTGCACGCACTGCACCCCGGCGAATGAAGTGGCGGCGGGGCATCAGTTTGGGAAGTCCGCGAGAATTGTCTCGCCAGCTTTCACCTTCTGCCCGGCGCTCACGGCGACGCGTGCGCCTTCCGGCAAATAGACGTCCAGCCTGCTCCCGAAGCGGATGATTCCAAAACGGTCGCCGCGGCATACGCGCTGTCCCTTGCTCAGGTCGCATTTGATTCGCCGGGCCACCAGCCCAGCGATCTGGACGACCGCCAATTCTTTTTGTGCCCCACCGGGACCGTCGAACGCCAAGGCGATGGCCATCCGTTCGTTGTGCTCGCTCGCCTTGTCGAACGAGGCATTGAAGAATTTGCCGGGCCGATAGGCAAGCCCCGTGACAGTTCCGTTACAGGGTACCCGGTTCACATGCACATTGAACACATTCATGAAGATGGAGAGCCGGGTTCGTGGCGCTGCCCCGAGGCCAAGCTCGGAAGGCGGCGGGGCCTGAACGATGGGCAACATCACCCCGTCAGCCGGGCTGACCAAGCCGTGCCCGGCGGGCGGAACGCGTTCGGGATCACGAAAAAAGACGACAACCCAAAGGGTTACGGGTAGGAACAGCCAGCCGGCCAGCGGCAGAAGCCAGTAGAGGGCGGCGTTGATCGCCACCGCAATGGCGATAAATCGCCAGCCTTCTCTGTGGATGGGGATGCGGAACAGCGCCGTGATCCTCAAGCATTCTTGGGGCCAGGAAACCCAGCCGGGCGCGGGGTCATATAGGCTTCCGCCCCGAAGCGCAAATTGCCACGCTTTGTGTCGCAGGATCGGTTGCCAGAGGCGCGGCTCCTGCTCTATACGGCCCCTCCTTGGCCAAAGGCCGTCAGGGCCGCCTTAGCTCAGCCGGTAGAGCACATCATTCGTAATGATGGGGTCGCGTGTTCGAGTCACGCAGGCGGCACCACCTTCCCCGGCAAGGCCGTGGCGGGTGCAGGGACCAATATTCCACACGGAATTCGCGCGGCTATGCGTTTCGCAATTGGCGGAATGTATGTGGGGTTTTGTGCGCCTTGTGTTGGGTCGTTCGAAGCGCGAATCTCGCGCTCCCGATATTCCATACAGGAGACCGCCCCATGTCTGATTCCAAAGAATATGTGCCGCCGAAAGTCTGGACATGGGACAAGGAGAGCGGTGGACGCTTTGCCAACATCAACCGTCCGATCGCCGGCGCCACCCATGAGAAGGCGCTGCCCGTGGGCAAGCATCCCTTCCAGCTTTATTCGCTGGCAACGCCCAACGGCGTGAAAGTCACTACGATGTTCGAAGAACTGCTCGCGGCCGGTCACATGGGCGCGGAATACGATGCATGGCTTATCAACATCTCCAGTGGTGATCAGTTCGGCAGCGACTTTGTCGCCATCAATCCCAATTCAAAAATTCCCGCGCTGCTCGACCGCAGCACCGAAAAGCCGACGCGCGTTTTCGAATCCGGTTCGATCCTTCTTTATCTTGCAGAAAAGTTTGGCGCCTTTCTGCCGAAGGATCACCACAAACGCACGGAATGTCTCAACTGGCTGTTCTGGCAAATGGGCAGCGCGCCCTATCTCGGCGGCGGCTTTGGGCACTTCTATGCTTATGCACCCATGAAGATCGAATATGCGATTAATCGCTTCGCGATGGAAACCAAGCGCCAGCTCGACGTTCTGGATCGCCAACTCGCAGACAACGAGTATCTGGCGGGTGACGAATATTCGATCGCCGATATGTCTGTTGCGCCGTGGTACGGCGCGCTCGCGAAAGGCTACCTCTATGGCGCCGGGGAATTCCTGGAAGGCGCCAGCTACAAGAATGTGAACCGTTGGTTCGATCAGCTAGCCAAGCGCCCCGCAGTGAAGCGAGGCCAGATGGTCAATCGCGGCTGGGGCGATCCGGCAGGGCAATTGCCGGAACGCCATGACGCCAATGATTTTGAAACCAAAACGATGGACAAACTCGCCGCGAAGAGTTGAGCGGGTTACATTTCGCCCGTCATCAGCCAGCGCGCGCAAACTTCGCCCAGTTCGGCGATCGCGCGCGCTTCATAGGCGCGACAATCTTCCGCCGTTAGAAGATCGCGCCAGCGGCCGTTCGTGCCCTTGTTGATGAAGGTCTCCGCGCCGCCTTCCCACAACGCGCCGCCAAGGGGCGCGCTGTTGGCGGCGTGGGCCTTCATGTAGTCAAATGTGCAGCGCTCCACGATGCCGGGCCAACGCTTTTCATCGATGGGTATTTCCAGAAACGTCGCGATTCTGCGTATCTCGCCGGGCATGTCCCGTTTCAGGTTCTCGAAATGGACAAGCTTCACATTGGGCAAATCGCGGATAGCCCACCAGCTGCGCACGTTCTCCCACAGAGGCCAGAACGGTTCTCCATTGTTTTCGAACCAACGGCGATAGTAGGGAACGACATCCAGAGTTGGCCGCTCGATCGGCGGCCCCACGCGCCCCGGCGTGTCATTCAGAGATGCGTACCACGCGTCATTGGCGTTGACGTGATGATGATAGAGACTCCACAGCACGTCGCGTCCATCTCGTCCGATATAGAGATATTTTGCCTGGGGCGAGAACACGAGCGCATCGACCGGTAGATGAGTCTTCACGAACCGGCGATGTGTCTGCGCCTCCAGCATTTGCAGCTTCACGTCCTTGGGCGGCACGCGAAGATCGAGCCATGGAGACATTTCCGGCACATTGACGTCCTGACCTCCGAAGATCAGTTGTGCGACGATCTGCTGGGTCCAGGTGGTCCCCGACTTCCCATAGGTAGCGATCACGATGTCATCCGGGCGGAATTGGAAATCGTTCCACACCGTCGAATCGAAATGGTGGCTGTGAAGCTCGCGCGTTTTGCGCGGTAGTGCCGTTGCCGTGGTCAAGTTGCCCTCCCGAGGCGTGAACAGGCCGAAACCCGTCGCGAACAGATTGGGGCGCATCGGGGCGGCGTCAAGCGGTGCATGGCTCTGTTGCAATTTCCGGTTGGCTTCGCGCATGGTCGCTGCGCGGAGGAAACATGCAACGAACCTGGAAATGGGGTGCCCTGGCGTTGGGGGTTCTGGTTCTTGGGATCGCCGCCTGGCCTCTCGCGATCTATCTGCGATCGGAAGCGGCCATCCGGCGGCATTATCCGCTTGCGACGCCGCAAATTCATGAACAGGTGGCAAAGGATTCAGCGGCGCGTGGGGCCCACCTGGTGCGCATATTGGGCTGCACCGATTGTCATGGCGCAAACCTGAAGGGTGGGCAGTTCGATGGTGCGCGGTTCTATGCCCCCAGTCTTCGCCGCGATCCTGCAACGCTCACCGACAGGGACTTCGCGCGCGCCGTGCGGTTCGGGCTCAAGGGCGATGGCACAAGCCTTTGGGGGATGCCATCGGAATCCTATCTTTATATGCGTGATGCCGATGTTGACGCGATAATCGCCTATGTACGTACTCTGCCTCCAGACTATGCAGCGCCACCTGCACAATCTTTCGATCTATCCGTGCGCCGCGCCATCCTGAACGGTCGGTTCGTTCCCGCCGGTGAAGCGGTGCAATCGACGCTATCGCCGATTGACCTCGGCCCGCGGTATGACGGTGGGCGTTATCTTGCCCGCACCGCATGTTCGCAATGTCATGGTCTTGATCTGGCGGGTTCACCTGATGGCAGCGCGCCGGATCTTTCACGGGTCGAATTCTATTCGCCGTCCGATTTTTTCCAGCTCCTGCATCGCGGAAAATTGCGCGATGGCCGCATTGCGAAGGACAAGTCGCATCAGGCGGGCTGGCGCTTCTCGCATTTCGTCGACTACGAAGCCTTTGCGCTCTACAATTATCTTTATGTGCGCAGTTACGCCGTAAAAGTTACGCGCACTCCCAATTAGGTGCGCTCACTCGGTCGAAAAGCTGGTGTTCTTCAGGCGAAAATCAAATCCGCCGAACAGACCGGTTACTGATTCGCCATCCTGGGAAAGCGGCAAGCCAAGCACTTCAATCTCAAGATATTCGCGGCCTGGATGCAGCGCGGGCAACGGGCCAATCGCCAGCGGCGAACGCGTGTTTGCAATTCTGCTGCAGAACAGGCGCATGCCATCGAAAAACGCTTCGCCTTTCACATCGGACAGCAATGTTCCCGCATAGCGCCGGCCAAGAAACTCGATCACGCGCTCGCCCGCGATGCGCATGCGGAAGTCGGCTCCGCCATCGACCACGTCGATCATCCAGGTCCAGGGGGCAAGGCCGCGTACTTTGGAAAGCGCGATAGCCTCGCGCTTCGGCGCAAATTCACCCGCAGGCGTGAGTGACCTCCAAAGCGCAATTATTTCACGCAGGCGCGGGCTCACCAGAGCTCCCGCATCCTTGATAATAGGCACAGCAGAAATCGGTGACATTCGCTCGCTCAATGCAGTGCGCGAATGCCCTCCTCATCCTGCACACGGATTTCCAAGAATTCGCGAAATGCGCATTTGTGCGCATTGCAACGCGTGCGGCTTCTAACAGTTTGCATGCTGTGCGTGATGCGACGGATGGTCTCATCTTCGCGCGCGGGTGAATATTTCCGATTGTGGCGCAAATGCGGCGAGGAATTTCCTAGTTTTCCTGCGAGTTCCTTCCGGCAATCAGATAGCGACGCAAATCGGCGCGGCGAATGTACAAATTCGTAAACGCGGCGGTTTGTCCATCTTCGTTCCAGAGATTGCGCGCATCAGCATCGAGCCGCAGAACTTCATGCGCATCTGATTTGATCCTTGTGCATTTGTTACCGGCGCTGTTCATGCCGCGCATCGGCACATGCTCAAAGATGTTTTGCGCGAACCAGTGTTCAGGGCCACCATCGCCAGCCATCGCTTCGGCGGGAATGAGATTGTGCGCGCCGGCAAAGCGCGCGGCGATGCCGGCAGCTTCGGCCAGAGGTACGGTGCCGCCAATCGGCAGGAGCGGCTGGCGGGCAGCCAGCCAGCGCGCAGCCAGGACACCCAGACTGAGGATCAGGGCTCCGCCGGTTGTCAGACAGACGAGCAACACAAGATTTGGCGAAATCGGCATAAATCCCGGTGTGATGTCGCGGCTTCAGCGCATTGTGACGGGAGAGTGGTGAATATCCGGTTTGCCTGTCCGGCGGGCTGTCGGCGCCTTGCACGAGCCTGCTCCGGGCTCTAAGGCAAGGCTCCCTGTCGAAAGAGCCCTCCTTGAGCCCCAGACCCGTCATCCAGATCAAACCGCGTGAAGGCCGTCGGGCGCGCGCCGGAGCGCCGTGGATATTTTCCAATGAGATCGTGATGGCTCCGGCGGTGAAATCACTGGAGCCGGGCACGCTGGTCAATGTTGTGGCGGACGATGGTCGCAGTTTCGGCACCGGCTATTTCAATCCGGCAAGCCTGATTGCTGTGCGTCTGCTCGATCCGAAGCCGGATGCGGAGATCGGTGAGGATTTCTTCGTAGAGCGTCTGACCCGCGCGCTCGCGCGTCGCGCCGTACTCTTCGACAAGCCTTTTTATCGGCTCGTGCATGCCGAAGGCGACGGGCTTCCAGGCCTGACCATTGACCGCTTCGGCGATACCTATTCGCTGCAGTTTGGAACGGCAGGAATGGAGAAGCTGGAAGTCCCGCTCCTTTCCGCGCTCAAGGCGTTGCTGTCACCGGAATGCATTGTGTTGCGCAATGATGCGCCCTCACGCGCACAGGAAGGGCTGAAGAGCGAAGTTCGTCTTGTCCTTGGGGATATACCTGGCAGACTCCCGCTTGAGGAAAATGGCACGGTGTATTTCGCTGACATTCGGGGCGGCCAGAAGACCGGATGGTATTACGACCAGCGCGACAATCGTGCATTCGTGGCGTCGTTGGCGAAGGGTTCGAGCATGCTGGATGCCTATTCCTATGCGGGAGGGTTTGGCATGGCCGCTGCGCGCTCCGGCGCGCGCGAAGTGATCGCAGCCGATTCCTCGCAACCGGCGCTGGCGCTCGCCGAAGAAGCCGCAGCTGCAAATCGTGTATCGGGCGTCTGCAAATTCGTGAAGGCCGACGCGATGGAGGAGCTTGAACGTCTCGGCGCGGCCAACGAAACATTTGATGTCGTAGTTGCAGATCCCCCGCCCTTCGTGCGGGCCAAAAAAGATCTTGAGCCCGGCGCCAAGGCTTATCGCAAGCTTGCGCGGCTGTCGGCATCCGTTACTGCGTCGGGCGGGTTCATGCTGATCGCTTCATGCTCGCACAATATCTCGATGGAACGCTTTGCGCTGGAATGTGGCATTGGAATCCAGCGGGCTGGCCGCACGGGCGCCATCATCCGTCAGGCTGGCGCAGGTCCCGACCATCCGGTGCATCCGGCCCTGCCCGAAACCGCCTATCTGAAGGCGATCGTATACGCGATCGACTAGTCCGGCATTGCAATGCCGGTGCGCGCTGACCAGCCGGTGTAATAGATCGTCAGCTTGTTCTCTTCGAATCCGCTCACAGCCTTTGTCGTGTCATCGAACACCAGGGTCCGGGGAGTTCTGAGGCTGAAGCCGGGCCATTCCGGCAAGCCTTCGCTGTTGGGATCGCCGGTCTTGGCGAAATTGGTCCAATAGGTCTGCACCATATCCACCATCTTGTGGTCGTTTTCGGTCGCAAGTTTCGCCAGGCGTGCGCCCATGCCCCCGCCATTTTCAAGGCCGCGCAAACCGAAAACGTAAACAAGCTCACCACCATGGCTAACGCCATCGCGAAAGCCGCGCAGCCGTTCCGCCAGATAGCGGAAATTGTAAACATAAGATGGCTGTCCCTTCGCTGCCGCAAACCCTGCAAGCCCATGCGCGCCGCTTGCAAATACGGAATCGTTGAACACCTGGTGAAAGAAATCCTTGTCGCTGAGTTTGCCATCCGCCTCATAAAGTTGCCGTACCAGCGTGAGCTTGTCGCCAAAAGGTTCGAAGAAGCTGTCTTCCTTGACGCCCAATGATTCGATCAGCGTGGCCTCATTGCTGTTGGAGCCGGCCATATAAGCGGCATTGGCAATCTCGCCTCTGGCGAAAGCGCTTGCCACATCGCCAGGAAGAAGTTTTCCGTCAATGAACGGCGCCGTGGATTGCGATTCGCTCGCGTCCTTCTGGTCGTTCAGCAGCGCTTCCACGTCTGTCGCGCGCAATTTGGCAAGCACAGTTGCGTTGTCGCCTTCGGCACCAAGACGACGCGCCAGTGCCTCACCGGAAGCGCGCGCCTTCGCCGGTGATTGCGTCGGTACAAGGCCGAGCCCGGATTCAGAGATGGCCTTTGCAAACAATCCGTGTGCCAGAGGTGACGCCATCAGATCGTTCACGCTCATGCCGCCCGCTGACTCGCCAAAGATCGTGACGTTTGCGGGATCGCCGCCGAATGCAGCGATGCTCGCCTGCACCCATCGCAGGGCCGCAATCTGGTCCATGAGCCCGTAATTGCCGGATGGATCGCTGCCTGCCTCTGATTCAAGGGCCGGATGAGCAAGATAGCCAAGCCAGCCCAGGCGATAGTTGATGGAGACAATCACCACGCCGTGCTTGGCCAGATCCGTGCCGTCGTAGATCGGCGAAGCGGATCCGCCGATGCGGAATGCGCCACCGTGAATCCACACCATGACCGGCAGCTTGCCGCCTGTGTCTGGCGTCCAAACATTCAGTGTCAGGCAGTCTTCGGCCTCGGGCAGTTTGGCATCACCAAAGGATGCGGCCTTGATCTTTGCCTGCGGGCAAACTGGCCCAAAGGCTGTGGCGTCCCGTTCACCCTGCCAATGCAGCGCGCTCTGCGGCGCGCGCCAGCGGTTGGGTCCGACAGGGGGTGCCGCAAAGGGAATGCCCTTGTAGACGAAGACGCCGTCTTCATCTCCGCCCTTGAGCGCTCCTTGCGCAATCGTGATGGCGGGTGCGGCTTCGGCATATCCGACCATCAGAAGGGTTGCGATCAGGGCTGCTGCAAGGCGCTTCATGGAAGGGTCCCCATCATGGCTATCGCCTTCAACGGGAAACGCTTCAAAGTCCGGCGTCAACCCGCACGCTGCATTTCGTGCGCCGTGCGGGCCAGTTGCTCTCAGATGGCGATCTGAGTTCCCAATTCCACCACGCGGTTGGGCGGCAGACCATAAAACCGCGCCGGTGACAGGGCGTGGGAGGCGAGCCACATGTAAAGCCCTATCCGCCAGCGGGCGAGGCCCGGTTCCGCAGCGGGCACAAGCGTCTCATGGCCAACAAAGAAGGTGCAGGTTTGTGGATCGAGCGAAAGCCCGAACACTCGCGCCTGCTCCAGCGCTTTGGGCACGTCAGGTGTTTCAAAGAAACCGAAGCGGAGTTTGGCCTCGAAGAAACCTTTACCGAGCTTGGTCACTTCCACGCGCCGGTTTGCGTTTACAAAGGGCGCGTCGTCGACGCTTACGGAGCAGATCACCACGCGTTCATGCAGCACGTGATAATGCTTCAAGCTATGCAGCAGCACGCCCGGTGCTACATCGCTGCGAGCACTCATCACGATAGCGGTGCCGGCCACGCGCTGGGTGACTTTATCCACGCGCTCCAGCAGCAGCGGCATCTGAAGGGCGCCTTTGCGCACTTCTTCCAGATGTGCACGGCGGCCCATCCGCCATGTTGTCATCACGGCAAATACGCCACCCGCAATGGCCAGCGGAAACCAGCCGCCCTCAAAAATCTTCAGGCTGTTCGCCGAAAGGAACGCCAAATCGATCACCGCCAGCGCGCCAAAGAGCGGAACGACAGCATAGAGCGGCCAGCGCCATTTGCGTGCAGCTATGATCGCCACCATGAGCGTGCTGAGAGCCATGATACCGGTCACGGCGATGCCATAGGCGGCCGCAAGCGCGCCGGAATTGTGGAAGACCAGCACGATCAGAACCACGCCCACGCACAATAGTGCGTTCATCGCGGGCACATAGATTTGGCCCACTTCGCTCTCGGAGGTATGACGAATCTCCATGCGCGGAAGCTGTCCCTGCTGCACGGCCTGCCGGGTGATGGAATAGACGCCAGAGATAACTGCCTGGCTCGCGATGATCGTGGCGACGGTGGCTAACAGCACCAACGGATAGTGCGCCCATGCCGGTGCAACCGCATAAAACGCGATTGGCGTTTTCTCCGGCGCCAGAAGGAGTGCTGCGCCCTGGCCGAAATAGTTGAGGAGCAGCGCGGGAAACACGAAGCCGAGCCACGCGAGGCGGATGGGGAATTTGCCGAAGTGTCCCATGTCGGCGTAGAGCGTTTCACAGCCCGTTACCGCGAGCACAACAGAGCCAAGCGCGACGAACGCAACCCATGGCTCGTCGCGGAACAGGGCAAATCCGTATTGCGGATTGAGTGCAGATAGAATTTCCGGCGCCTGCCAGATCGAGGCCGCGCCGAGAGAGGCCAGCGTTACGAACCACACGACCATGACCGGTCCGAAGAGCCGGCCCACCTTCGCCGTACCGCGCGACTGAAACGCAAACAGAGCAATGAGAATGGCCAGCGACAGGGGCATCACCATTTCGGCCAGCGCCGGGCTTTCGACCCCCAGACCCTCCACGGCGCTAAGAACTGAGATGGCGGGCGTCAGCATGCCATCGCCGAAGAAGAGGGCGAGGCCAAGGATCGCCGCAAATCCGATGGCGGCCTTTGTGCGTCTCCCAAGACCGGGCGCGCGGTGTGCGAGCGAGGCCAGCGCCAGCACGCCGCCTTCTCCGTCATTGTCGGCCCGCAGGATCAGGACGACATATTTGAACGTCACGACGGACAGCAGCGACCAGAAGATCAACGATATAGCGCCGAGAATGGCTTCGGGTGCAGGATGCGCGCCGCCTGCCGCAAGCACAGATTCGCGCACCGCATAGAGCGGACTTGTACCGATATCGCCATAGACCACGCCAAGCGCCGCAAGCGTCAGCGTGGCGTTGCGTTTGTAGTCCGGTTTTCGAGTTGCATCCGGTGGCTCGTGTACTGCCGCCGGTTTGGGGGATGATGTTGAGTCTCGTGTCATAAAAGGTCTCTACGTTGGCTATCGCGCAATGCGATGAATGGCTGACCTTCCCGAAGCACTTTCTCTTTCTTGGTTGTCCCGTCAGATTCAGATGGAGACTTGCGTGCCGAGCTCGACAACACGGCCGGGCGGCAAATGATAGAATTTCGCCGGTGAGAGTGCGCTCTCGACCAGATGCGTATAGACCCATGTACGCCAGCGGCCGAGCGCCGGATTCTCCGCTGGTACCAGCGTTTCATGACCGATGAAGAATGTGGTCGTTTCCACATCCAGTGCGAGACCGAAGGGGCGCGCTTCTTCCAGCGACTTGGGAACGTCCGGGGTTTCGAAGAAGCCGTGATGAATGTTGATGCGGAAGAAACCCTTGCCGAGTTTCTCCACGGCAATGCGCGAATCGCGCGGCACGATGGGTGTATCTTCGACCGACACATGCGCCAGGATTACGCGCTCATGCAGCACCTTGTTGTGCTTGAGGTTGTGCAGCAGCGCGCCCGGCACCACATCACTGCGCGCGGCAAGGAACACTGCTGTTCCCGCCACACGCTGGGGCGTCTTGTCGGCGCGCTCCAGAAACAACGGCAGCGGCATGGATTCGGTGCGGATGCGCTCGATATGCGCCCTGCGCCCAATGCGCCAGGTTTCCATCACGATGAACACCGCTGTGGCGATCAGGATGGGCAGCCAGCCGCCTTCCGGTATTTTTAGCGAATTGGCGGCGAAGAAGCCGATGTCCACGAGCGCCAGCAATCCGAACGCGATCAGCGCCCAGCGGCCCCACTTCCAAAGGCGGGAAGCCACAATCGAAGCGTTGAACGTGTCGATCAGCATCACGCCCGTCACTGCGATGCCGTATGCAGAGGCAAGCGCACCCGAGCTCTTGAAGATCAGCACGATCAGGATCACGCCAATGCACATCATGGCATTGATGCGTGGCACGTAGATCTGGCCATATTCGGTCATGGATGTGTGCCGGATTTCCATGCGCGGCAGCCGGCCTAGCTGCACGGCCTGTCGCGTCACCGAATAGACACCGGAAATCACCGCCTGGCTTGCGATCACGCCCGCCATGGTCGCAAGTACGACAAGCGGAAAATGCAACCAGTCGGGCGCTATGGAATAGAACGCGATATCGGCCTTGTTTGGCTCCAACAGAAGCGCTGCGCCCTGTCCGAAATAGTTGAGCAACAGGGATGGAAGCACCACCCCGAACCATGCAAGGCGGATGGGCCTTCTGCCGAAATGCCCCATGTCGCCATAAAGCGCCTCGCAGCCCGTAACCGCCAGAACCACAGCACCAAGGCCGGTGAACGCGGTCCATGGTTCATCGATGAAGAGTGCAACGGCATAGTGTGGGCTCAGGGCGGCAAGAATTTTGGGTACGTGCAGGATCGAAATGAGTCCCATGAGCCCGAGCACAAGGAACCAGACCACCATGATCGGCCCAAAGATGCGGCCAATCCTGGCGGTGCCATGGCTTTGCCATGCGAAGAGGCCAAGCAGAATTCCGATGGTGAGCGGCAGCACGAGCGGTTCAAACGAGCGCGAGCCGATGGCAAGGCCTTCCACCGCGGACAACACCGAAATCGCCGGGGTGAGAACGCCGTCACCAAAAAACAGCGCAAGCCCAATCAAGGCCGCAAAGCCGATGGCGTTCTTTGCTTTCCTGCCGATGCCCGGTGAGCGGTGTGCAAGTGCAGCCAAGGCAAGAACACCACCTTCGCCATCATTGTCTGCGCGCATGATGAGCAGCACGTATTTCACGCTCACAACGATCAGGATCGACCAGAAGATCAGCGAGAGCGAGCCATAGATGGCGAAGGGCTTCGGCACGGCGCCGCCGGTGGCCAGAACCGTTTCACGCAGAGCATAGAGCGGGCTGGTACCGATATCGCCAAACACAACGCCCAGCGCCCCCAGCGTCAAAGCGGCTGTGGTCTGTTTTTCATGGCCATGCAATTGCTCGCCATGCGTACGCCCATCGGGCGCGGCGGAATTTGACGGGGATTCGCTCACGGGCGGGTTTGGCTCAGGAATGCGACCATCGCGTTGTGTCCGGCCTGCAAACCGGATGCACGGTGAGGCCCTTGGCCCCGGAAGGGCCGGGACCATAGTCAGGCGCGTCCAGAAGTCAAAGGCTTACACGCAGGCGCTAAGAGATTGGGCCCTAACCTATTGGACAAGCACTCTTTTTAATTCATCGCATAGGAGTCATCGTCGGGTCCCGGAAGGATGAATCCCAGCACGTGATATTGCTTTGTGCCCCAGGCGCCGGTGCGTGGGTTCCAGACCCGCACTTCGCTCCAATCGCCATCATCGCTCACATCCATCACCGGATCGTTGGTGAAGATCGCGCCATCGTTCAGCCAGTTTGCATGATCGACGGAAATGACTTCGTTTGATTTCATGCCGGAAACGACCGCCAGATGCGCGCGTTTGGGGCCCGCATAGCCGGCCAGCACCATGACGGCGCCAAGACGCGGCGCATCTGTTTTCTTGAATTTGCCTTCGGCCTGGTCCCACCACGTATAGGCGTCGCCATAGATTTTGATGCCGGAGCGCGCGCGCGCGTAAGGCACGCATTGCAAATGATCGCTTGACGCGCTCCGCTGTGCAGGCGCTTCAAAACTCGTTTCGGGCATGCTCGTGCACGCGACCGTCAGACACGAAAAAGCGGCCGCCGCCGCGAGCCGGATGAAAGACCCCACCATCACCAGTCCCTCGTATGCCGCTCTAGCTGGCGGCGACCGTGAGAGAAGCTTACGCGATGAGCCTTCAAGGCGTGCTTAGCCCAATTGCTCGAATTTGAATTTCTAAAATTTGAGCGAAAATGCATGCATCCAGTCGAGCGCATAGCGCCCGAATGGTAAATTCGGAAAGTTCCCCTACGGGAAAACCCTTACGCGTCTGGAAAAACGAGCGTTAATCGCCGCTGGGAACGCCTTGTGGCGCACTTTCGCGGGCCGTGATGGTGGGTGCCAGAGCGATGCGCCTTGCCCCATTCCAGCCCATTGCGCCCATGCCGCCGATGGACAACAGACCCGCCGCTGCGAACATGAAGAAGGGGAGGCTCCAGGCCTGTTCCGCCAGAGCAAAGATGGGAAGAAGAAGGCCCGCTGCGATTTCCGGGCTGCCCCGCCACGAGCCTGCATATGCAGCTCCGGACTTGGGCGTGCGTGTAAAGACGATGGGCTGGTTTGAGAAGGCTTCAAACGTAGCGCGCGTATTGGCCAATACCAGCCCGCTGGGAAACATGATGGCCAGGAGAAGGGACTGCCAGACAAACGGCGCGCGTTCGCGTCCAAGCATCTTCTGGCCCATGTAGAGATAGCTGACGGAGGCGCAAAGACCGAGCGCGGTAACCGCAAGCCCAAGGCGCGCCACCGCCTCCAGATAAACGACACCCATGTACATCAGCGTCAGGCTGATGATGGCGCTAGCACCTGCCAGGGTATAAAATGCGAATTGGCACATCTGCAGAGACATTGCCGTCTTTTTCCAGATCGGCAGATCGCTCGACCAGATCGGCGGTAACAGCTTGCGGGCAACCTGCGCATGACCCTTGGTCCAGCGCGCCTGCTGAGCTCGCCACGCAGCGGCGGATTCTGGCAGTTCGCCCGGCACTTCCAGATCGGACACCATTGCTGCGCGCCAGCCCTTCAGTACGCAGCGCATCGAAAGATCGAGGTCTTCGGTCAACGTATCGCCCGTCCAGCCGCCGCCATTGTCGATGGCCGCGCGGCTCCAAACACCGGCTGTGCCATTGAATGAGATGGGAAGCCCGGCGCGGAAGCGTGCCTCCTGCTCGACGGCGAAATGGGAATCCAGAAGATGGCCTTGCGCACGCGTCAGCCAGTTCTTGGCGCGGTTGGCATGTCCCCATCGCGCCTGCACGAAGCACAAACCGGAATCGGCCACGAGCGCGGGCACGGTACGCTTCAGAAAGTCTGGTGGCGGCACGAAGTCCGCGTCGAACACTGCTACATAGGGCGCGTCGCTGCGTTGCAGGCCATAAGCCAGATTTCCCGCTTTGAAGCCTTCGCGCACCCCGCGACGCAGAATCTGGAAATTTATGCCTTCAGGAATGACCTGCTCCACAGCGCGCACCAGCGCGTCATGGTTCTCTGCACGGCCATCATCCAGAAGTTGGATTTCGAGGCGATCGCGCGGCCAGTCCAGTTTGCAGGCAGCAGCGGCTACGCGGACCGCCAGCGCGCCCTCGTCGCACACCGGCAACTGCACCAGAACGCGCGGCAGGGCTGCTTCTGGCAGGTTCGGCATGCGCAGACGGCGGGCAGGGGCGAAATAGCGCAGGACGGCCAAAGTGGCGAGCTGGGCCGAAAGAAGCGCCAGCAGGACAAGCACCAGCGCGAGCACGCACTGCAGGAATATGGACAGACCGGCCATAGCGAACCTTCGGACCCCCACCGCTTTTCGCAGCCAGAACAATGGCTTAGTGCCACATTTTCCGGCTTATGAAGGCCGCACGGCACTGCCGTGGACCGGCTGAACTAGGTAGGCGGGAATTTGCTTTGCTGCGACTGCTTTCGCAAGGCCCCCCGGACCACCCCTTCGCGCGGGCCAGCCGCTTCAGTCCAGTGTGCGGCGGAAGCGCATCAGGGCGATCCCGCAAGCCGCCGACATGAAGATGATCAGGGGCCACATGTTAGGCCAGATTTCTGCCCAGCCATTCGCTTTCAACATGATGCCACGGACGATTCGCAGAAAATGGGTCAGCGGAAGCACATCGCCAATCCATTGTGCCCAGACGGGCATGCCATCGAATGGAAACATGAAACCGGACAGCAGGATCGAAGGCAGGAAGAAGAAGAATGTCATCTGCATGGCCTGCAACTGGTTCTCGGCGACCGTCGAGAACGTGTACCCAACCGCCAGGTTGGCGATGATGAACAGCGCCAGTGCGACCGACAGCAACGTAAGCGAGCCCAGCATCGGAACACCAAAGATGTAGAGTCCGGCCAGCAGGATCAGTGTTACCTGGACATAGCCCACTGCCACATAGGGGGCGATTTTGCCAAACATGATTTCCAGCGGCGTTGCCGGCATGGCGAGCAGATTTTCGTAGGTGCCGCGTTCCCGTTCGCGTGTCACTGCAAGCGACGTGATCAAGACCATTGTCATCGTCAGGATCACGCCCAGCAGACCGGGCACAACATTGTACTGTGTGACCGATTCCGGATTATAGAGCCGGTGCACCACAAGTTCGAAGGGCGGTGCTTTGGGCGCGCGCACGGCAAGCGAACCGACCAGATCGTCACGCAATGCGGCACTCGCCAGTTCGCTGAACGCCGCCAGCGCGTAGGAGCTTGCCGAAGGATCGGTAGCGTCGGCTTCCACCAGCAATTGCGGCTTTTCTCCGCGTATGATGTCACGCGTGAAGTTCACCGGAACTTCGATCACAAACGAGACTCTACCCTCGCTGAGAAGCCGGCGTGCCTCTGCGGGTGAATTGGTCTCTTCGACAATGTCGAAGTAACCCGAATTGTGCAGGGCCGCCGTCAGGGACCGCGCGAAGGTGCCCGGATCGTCAATGGAAATGGCTGTGGGCAGATTCTTCGGATTGAGATTGATCGCGTATCCGAAGAGAACAAGCTGCACCAGGGGAATGCCAACGATCATCGCGAAGGTAAGGGGATCCCGGCCCATCTGGATGAATTCCTTGACGAGTACGGCGAAGGCCCGCGCGAGCGAGAAGTGCTTCATGAATGAACCTCTCGCTGCAGGTGAATGAACACATCTTCCAGGCTCACCGGCGCCTCGTGAACATTCAGGCCGGGCCGCCCGCGATAGGGTGCAAGCGCCCTTTCCAGTGCCGATCGATTGGTTCCGCTGACGTGCAGCGCCGCGCCGAAGAAGGCTGCAAGATCAACGCCCGGAGCGTTTCGCAATTCCTCGAGCAGATGACGCACGCCTTCTCCTTCCATCACAAAGGTGGTCAGCCCGCTTCGAGCGATCACCTCCGCTACTGTGCCGCGCGCGATGACCCGGCTGTTGAGAATGTAGACAATGCGATCGCAGCGTTCGGCTTCATCCATGTAGTGGGTCGAAACAAGCACCGTGATTCCGCGTGCGCTGAGGGCGTGGATTTCCTCCCAGAAGTCGCGCCGCGCCTGCGGATCGACACCCGCTGTCGGCTCGTCGAGAAGCAGAAGCTGCGGCTCATGCAGCATGCAGGCAGCGAGCGCCAGCCGTTGCTTCCAGCCGCCGGATAGCGAGCCTGCGAGTTGGCGCTGGCGCTTGACGAGACCGAGCCGCTCCAGCGTCGCAGCCACACGCGCCCTGCGTTTGGGCAGTTGATAGACGCGCGCGACGAATTCCAGATTTTCGCGGATGGAAAGGTCTTCCCAGAACGAAAATCGCTGGGTCATATAGCCTGTCTCGCGCTTGATCTGTTCCGATTGCGTGCGAAAATCGAAACCGAGACAGGTACCTTCGCCAGCATCCGGGCGCAGCAGACCGCAGAGCATGCGGATCGTTGTGGTTTTCCCCGAACCGTTCGGCCCCAGAAATCCCCACACTTCGCCCTTCGGAATGGCGATATCGACACCATCAACGGCAACCTTGCTGCCGAAGGTCTTCCGCAATCCGCGAACGTCGATAGCCAGATCGCTCACAGCGGGCGCACATTCACTGGCTGGCCGGGATTCAACGGCAATCCGCCATCGGCTCGGGCTTCCAGTTTGAACACCAGTTTCTCGCGATTGCCGATGCTGAACAGGACCGGCGGTGTGAATTCCTCTGTTTGAGAAATGAAGGTGATGGTTGCCGTGATTGCCTTGCAACCGTCGCAGACGATTTTCACCTTCTGGCCCATCTTCACCTTGGACAGTTCGCTCTCCGGCACGAAGAACCGAACGAAGATGTTTTCGGGCGGCAGAACGGATATCACTGGTGCGCCAGTGGCTGCGAACTCTCCAGCGCGGAAATAGATGTCTTCCACGCGCCCATGGGTCAGTGCCGCGATGTCGCGTTGCGCGCGTTGATAGTTCGATTGTGTGAGCGCCGCTTCGGCCGCCAGTTTTTGCGCACTCACCTGATCAAGGCGGGCTTCTGCGGACTTGTAGTTCGATTGTGCCAGATCGAGCGCGGCCTGCGTCCCGGCATGGGCGGCAGCAAGCCCGCGCTGTCGCCCCAGTTCCTTTTGCGCAAAAGCGAGATTGGAACGCGCCTCATCTTCCTGCGCCTCGATTTGTGCGATCTGCGCGCGCGACTGTTCCTGTGAAGCGCTTTGGATGGTGTTATCGAGCGTGAACAGAACATCGCCCACCTTTACGGGGTCGCCGCGCTTCACCGCGATATGCGAAACCCACCCAGACTGGGGGGCTGCAATGAATGCGTTTTCACCTTCGGCATAACCGAGCCATCCTTCTGGCGGCTTTTGTTCGCATCCGGTCAGCACCAGAAGCGCGATCAGGAGAATCCGTTTCATGCGCCTGCGCCTTTCTCTGCCGCCAGTCCGCGCAGCAGCGTGTCAATATGGGTTTCGAGGAACCCGGCGTAATCGAAGGGCTCCTTGTCGAGCCGCCCGAATACCGTGCGCCAGATTCCGGAAAGCAGGATTGGCGCGATACAGAGCCGGGCGGCGTGATCCGGAATCATGTCGCGGAATTCTCCGCGGGCGATTCCGCGCGCCACTACGCCAGCGAGCAGCGCCAGGCCGCGATCAATCAGTTCGCGCCGATAGAAGGTGATGAGGTCGGGGAAGTTGCCGCTTTCCGCCAGCAATACTTTCAGCAAGACGACACGGTCGGATGTCCTCATGAAGGTGCCGATGGCCGACAGGATGGCTCGCAGAAGATCAGCTGCCGAGCCGGTATAGCTGGATGCAAGTTCGGCGACGCCATCGATGGTGCGGCCCACCGATTCCTGCAGCAGGGATTTGAACACCGCCTCCTTGCTCTGGAAGTAGAGATAGATGGTGCCTTTGGTCACGCCGGCCTGCGCCGCGATGTCTTCCATGCGCGTCGCGGCAAATCCCTTCTCGGCAAACACGACCAGCGCAGCCTCCTGGATCTCCTGGGGCCGGGCAGCCTTGCGGCGGCGCCATCTTGCGGAACTTTTGAGTGAGGTCATTTGGGGTCAAATAAATAACTGACTGGTTATTTATATATCTACCCTGCCCACAAGGCAAGCGTAATGGATCGCTCATCTTCGCGATGCGTTGGCGTGATAGACTTAAAAGGGCGCTGACCGCGGAGCGAATGATGAACAGTGTTCAAGATATTGTAAGAAAGAGATATTCTCTGTTTACGGTGGCGATGCTCGCCGCGTTTTTGACGGGCTGCGCATCGGGTCCACCCTATTATGGCCCCAAGCAGCATGCCATCGGCTATACCGATGAGCGGCTGGGCGATAACCGCTACCGGGTCACTTATGCGGGCGGTATCAGCACCCGGCGGCAGACTGTTGAGGACTATCTTCTGTTGCGCTCGGCCGAGGTCACATTGGCCTCAGGTTTCAGCCACTTCGTCTTCGATACGCGCGATACGAAGGCCAACACGACCTACTATTCCGCCTTCGACGGCTGGCCCGGCTGGCATGGCTACGGCTGGTATTGGCATAGCTGGCCCTTCGATGACCGCGAAGAGCATTCGGTGACCCGGTTCGAAGCCTATGCCGAGATCGTGATGCTCACAGATGAGCAGGCAAAGTCGGAACCACGTGCGCTGGATGCCAAGGATGTTGTAGCCCGTATTGGTCCGCGCGCTGCGCCGCCCAAGAAGCCAGATTCACATTAAAGCCGCGCAAAGTGGGGTCGCGCCTTCTTGAATGGTGGTGCGCGCCGGTCTAATGCCGTCCCGGGCAGAGCGGCGCATGGGAGCGCGGGGTTCATGAAGACGACGGTTGTGGGCGTGGTTCTCGCCATTGCATTCCTGGGCATTCTCTTTGTCGTCGCGCGAATGAACCCCCATCCCACACCCCGGCAGAATCTGCTGAAGGCAGCCGAAGAGGTGAAGTCGGGCTTTGTGGGCCAACGCAAACTTGGCACCTGGGAGCTGGTCTGCCTGGCCGATAACCAACAGGTCGGCGGCCCGCAGGCGAAGCCACAGCAGCCCAAGAGCGAAGCGCCGATGCCCCTTTCGCTGGGCCCCGATGGACATGTCGCCGATCAACCCGCTGCGGAATCGCCCGATTCCACAACGACACCTGCATCGCCGAACACGCAGGTGGCCCAGAGCCCGGCCGCAGACGCCAAACCGATTTCCCTCGGCCGCTGCCGCATCACGCAGGTCTTTCACGGTCGCAAGAATCCCAAACAGGCCATTCTGGCAGTCAGCTTCCGCCTGATTGGGGACAAGCAGAATCTCGGCGTGATCGTCCGGACCATGATCCCGATCGGGAAAAAGGGTGACAGCCTTGTCCTCAAGCTGGGCCAGGGTTCTGTAAAAATACCGGTTGTCGGCTGCGGCAAGCAGGGTGGGTGCGTTGCCATCGCGGAGTTTGGCGACAAGGCGCAGGCGGCCCTGCTTTCGGCTCGCCAGGCTGAACTCATTTTGCCGGTCGGACAGGCCGGAAAACCAGCGGGTCTTCGGCTGGCGATGGCTGGATTTTCACCCGCCGTTACCGCGATGCGGCGCGCCGAATCGCACGGGTAGGCTGGACAAATAGGGTTAACGTCTAAGGCCCTGTGAGGGGCGGCGTTCGTTCGCCCTCGGATCGGCCTTGGGGCAAGGCTACGCCAAATGTTGCCGAAAAGTCACCAGCCCCCGCCGAGGCAAAAAACCTTGGGTAATCGGCGCATTTTGGGCGATTCACCAGTTGCGACTCGCGCGCCGTTGGTCAACTATCCGAGCTGGTAAGGTTGGCTGCCCGCATGGCGGCCATTCCTGTTTGAACATTCTCTTGGGGGGATCGCATGCGCGAATCCATTTCTGTGCGCCAGCTGCAACTGAAGAAGAAGCTGTTGGCCGGTGCTGCCGGTATCGCCGCTGTTGCGGCGTCTGGCGCTGCGTCGGCGCAGTCTGAAGCACCTGCGGAAGCGCCGAAGTGGATTCCCTGGGCGCAAATCGGCGGTGGAGCCGGTAAGGATACGGCGCAAGGCAAGATCGATCTGTTCGCGCCCGTCTGGCAGGACATGGACAGCTTGCTGTTCGTGAACCTCGGAATGGGAACCGCGAAGCATCAGGACACGCTGCTGAACCTCGGTGTCGGCTATCGCACCAAGATCAACAACGAATGGATCCTCGGTATTTCCGGCGGCTTCGACTCAACTCAGACCGACGGCGGCAACACGTTCAACCAGTGGTCTGCCGGCATCGAAGCGATGAGTGAAGATTGGGATATCCGGCTGAACGGTTATCTCGCCGACAGCGATCCGCAGGCAGTGAAGGGCTCTTACGCCCTCTACATCTCGGGCACTTCCATCGCGATCATGCAGGCGCAGGAATCCGCCTATTCCGGTTTCGACGGCGAAATCGGTTATCGCGTATTCCACACGGACACGACGGATGTGCGCGTGTTTGCGGGCGGCTTCTCCTTCAAGCCTGATCATTTCACGAACACGTCTTCGGGCGTGGTGTTCTCCGACCGTCTCGAAAAAATCGAAGGCTGGAAGGCGCGCGCGGAAGTCAACGTCTTCGACCTTGACATGCTGGGCAGCCAGTCGCGCCTGACGTTCAACGGCGAAGTTGCGCATGATGATGTGCGTGGCACCACAAATTTCATTGGTGCGTCGCTGCGCATTCCGCTGGGTCCGACATTTGGCGAAGGCGGTCAGACGCTCGACGAGCTGGATCGCCGCATGGTCGATCCGCGCCGCCGGCAGGACAACGTGCTGACCAACTGGGAATACAACAAGCCCGAACCGGTCATCATCTATAACGGCACGATTACCTCCGAGCCCACCAACACGCTGTATTATGTCGATAACAGCGCGGGCAGTGGCTCCTATGCCGATCCCACGACGTTCAAGGACGCTGTTCAGGATCGCGGTTCGCACAACCAGTTTGTAGTCGTCACCGATTTCGATGGTTCAGTCGACACGGAAGGTGCAACGATTCTGTCCGGTGACACAGTTGTGGCCGGCGGTCAGACCTTCACGGTTCGTGGCACAACCTCGACGAAGACCTTCACGCATACGTTTGCGCCAGGCTCGGGTACGCCGACGCTCTATAGCTCTGCGCCCGGTCCGGTCATTACGCTCGATTCCAACACCAATCTTTTTGGTGTGAACATCGAAGGCCCCTTCGATGTGGCGATCTATGGCCACAATGTGGATGACGTTGTCATCAGCAATGTGAACATCGATGGTTCGGCCGGTGGCAACTACGGCATCTATCTTGTTCAGGACTCCGGCAACGGGTCGGTGCTGATCACGGATAGCTACATCGGCAATGTGGCGGTCGACGGCATCCATGCCGAGATCGATTCCAGCGCGGGTGGCACGGTTGGCCTCAATATCTCCCTGAACAACTCGACAATCGCCAACACGGGCGATGATGGCGTCGATGTGCAGTCAAATGCGTCCGCGGCCTCGGTTCTTAATGCCTATCTGGGCATTCACGATTCCACGATCTCCGGCGCCGGCGGCTTCCTGGCCGTCATGTCCGGCACGAGTTCGGGCGGCGCGGTGTTGCACCAGAATCTGGTCGTGGATCCGACGTACCTTTACGATGCCACGTATGGCGTGGGCGCATTCCTTTATGCCAATGGCGGCAGCGCTACGCAAAATGTGTTGCTGCAGGACCTGGAAATTTACGACATCAGCGCTTCAGGCGTTCTGATCAGTGCCGTCGCGTCGAATAACGGCACAGCAACGCAGCACGTCGTCCTCGATAATGTCCATGTCGATGGCAGCTATCTGCCCATCGGCATATACGCGAATGTCGGCCCCTCTGGAGGTCAGGTCGTCCAGACTGTCGATATGTACGACGTGTCGGTGACGAACGCCCTTTACAATGGCATCTCCATTCATGCCAACGCTTATAGCGGCACCAACATCGGGCACATTGAGCAATCGGTGTCGATGAATGATGTTGATGTTCATGGGTTCTGGAGCACGTATACATACGCGTATTACGGCTACTACGGCACGTACTACTACACGATCCCATACGGCTCGCGCACGATCGATATTTCGGCGCGCGCATTAGGACCGGGCGCCACGGTTGACCAGACGGTCATCATGAATAACGTCACGGTCGATGGCGGCTACTCGGGCATCACCGCGGAAGGCATCGCCTTTGGAGGTACTGTCAGTCAGGGCATCGGCATCTACGATACCTCAGTGTTTGGAATCTACGGCGATGACATCTCCATCCTCGCCGGTGCCATATATGGCGGCGTCGCCGACCAGACGGTTGTTCTGGACAATGTCTATGCCGGCCCGTCCTATGATGGAAACGGTGTGTATCTGGAAGCGGCAGCGGTATATGCCGGCACCACGACGCAGCATGTGTCGATCAATGATCTCTATACATGGGGCAATTACCTGTCCGGTGTCCGGGTCAACGCCTATGCTTATGATGATGGGTCCGGTTACTACTTCTACGGCATCCCGACTTCGGTCGCGCAGTACGTCACAATCTCTAACTCCTCCATGAACTTTGGTTACTGGCACGGTGTTTCGGCCAGCGCGACCGCCGAGGGACAGTATGCCGCGACCCGTCAGGATCTCGGCATCTTTAACAGCAATATCATAGGCAACGATGGCTACGGCGTATCGGCCAGCCTGTCGGCCACCTATGGCGCGTCGGCTGAGCAGCACGTCGCGCTTGTCAATGACACCGTCAACTTCAATGGCTACGGCTATGGCATGGGCGGCGCGCGCTTCACGGTCTATGCGAGCGGGCTCGGCTTTGCCCATCAGGATGTTTACATCCTGTCCAGTTCGTTCGATGGAAACGCAAACAACGGCATCTATCTTTCCGCGGAAGCGAAATATGCCGGTCAAGTCGAGCAGAACGCTTACATCTACTACTCGAGCGCCAGCAACAATGGTGGCGATGGCCTCTACATCAAGAGCTACGCCGAAGGCTACGCACTCGGCTACTACGCGTATTACTCGCACGTCTCGCAGAACGCGATCGTCGCCTACGACGTCTTCAATGATAACACCGGCAACGGCGTTCATATTGACGTCTATGCGAAGTACGGCGCACAGATAAACGCGTTCAACTATCTCTTCGATGTGGACGCGAGCTACAATGGCGCCAGCGGCGTCGCGATGAGCACGACGGCCTATTCCTACAAATACGGCTATTCTGGCGCGCTCTTTACCTTCGCGTATAGCGATCTCTATGTCGTGGACAGCCGCGCCAGCTACAACAGCGGCGACGGCATCAACCTGACGAGCTATGCGCGGGGTCCGAACTACCTGATCTCGAACATCACCATCGGCAATACGTCTGCCGACTACAATGGCGGCAGCGGCCTGGTCAGCGATGCGTCGGCTGTGGGCTTCTACAGCCTGAACATCCAGTATGTAACGATCCAGAACTCAACGTTCGATCACAACGGTTTGGATGGCGCGACCTTCAACACGTACCAGTATTTCGGCCCTTACAGCTTTGGCGCCGCAATCCAGAACGTGAATATCTTCTACAGCGACTTCAGCAACAACGACCGCACGGGTCTGACCACCTACGTTGAGGCCGCTGGCTGGCAGGGCCGCGCGGAAAATCACTTCCAGATCGTAGGCTCCTACTTCAACAACAACGGCCTGGATGGCATGGCGATCCTTTTGGATGCCCATGACGGTCTCTACATCCCGGGCTATGCATGCACCTACGTGCAGGGTCTTTATGGCGGCTGCGCCTTCACGCGCACGACCTTCAACATCTTCTTCTCGGAATTCGACGGCAACTATCGTGACGGCCTCTATGTCCATAATGTGATGGACTACAATGGCGCGTCCTACACCAAGGGTGGCCGTCCGTATTACACGCCGTCAATTCTCTCGGTGTACAACGACTTCAGCAACAACGGTCGCGACGGTCTGCACATCGAGAACAAGCTGTATGGTTACAGCTACATGTACCAGTACGTGTACGACTACGGTTCGTCGTTCACGCACAACGGCGGCTACGGCATCAACATCAGCACGGATGCTTACAGCGGCTCTGTCGCGTTGCAGAAGACAGTCCTTTACTACTCCAACGTCTCCTACAACACCGCGGGCGGCGCCACGATCAACAGCTTTGCCAACTACGCGAGCGTGCAACAGCTGGTGGCGGCGATCGACAGTGAATTCAGGTACAACGCCTATGGCAGCGGCCTGCAGGTTTCTGGTACCGCCTATGGCGGCGATGCGCTGTATCCGAGCGTTGTCTCGCAATACGTCTACCTCGTCGGCAGCAACTTCGTTGAAAACGGGTATGCCTATGTCGGTCCCGGCTATGTCGGTGGTGCTGCCATCGGGGCCTTCGCCGTGGGCCCATATGCGACGGCACAGACAGAAGTCGTTGCAGTGGGCAACGCGTTTATCGCCAATTATGGCGGCCTGATGGTTGGCGGGTTCGCCTACGACGGTGGCGCAACAAACCAGACCATCGACTCCGAAGGTAACCTCTTCGCTTACAACTTTATCGGCGAAGCTTTCCTTGCCGAAGGTGAAAACGTTGGATTTGCCTCGCAGTACGTCTACGACGCGTACAACTACTTCATTTACAACGCCGTGGGCCTCGGTCTCGTTGCAACTGCCAACTATGGCGGCAACGCAGAACAGAACGTCACGCTGTACGAAGATGTCGCGAAGTACAACCTTGTCGGCATCAGCAGCAATGTGACCGCCTACGGGTACACCACGGGTTACAGCCTCGGCAGCTACTACTTCAGCCACGTCACGCAGAACGTTCTGGCCTACGACGTGACGGCCACGGACAACCTTGGCGACGGTGTCTATTTCCAGACCACGTCGCGTTACAACGGTCAGGTCAATCAGTTCATCTACTTCTACGATCTGAATGCCACCTTCAACGGCGGCAGTGGCGTCCACGTCAATACAACGAACAACGCGTACTCCTATGACGGGAACTACGTGTACACGACCAATCTGTATTCCGATCTCTATGTCATCTTCTCGGATACGTCGCACAATGGCGTCGACGGTATCACGATGGAGTCCCATGACTACGGTGTCGGGTATCACATCCAGCACGCGCAGATCTTCGGCACCACGTCCAACTACAATGGCCGCGCGGGCTTCGTGAACACGGCAAACAGCGAAGGTTTCTACAGCTTCAATGCCCAGTATGTGACGATCGCGTACTCCAACTTCGATCACAACGTCGAAGCAGGCGCCGCCTTCATAGCATACGACAATTACGGCCCGCTCAGCTTCGGCCTGGCGGTTCAGATCGTGGGCATCTACGGCAGCACGTTCAACTATAACGCCACTGGTCTCTACGCCAGTGTCGAGGCGACGGGCATCCAGGGTCGCGCCGAACAGTACTTCACGATCCAGGGTTCGTACTTCAACCACAACACCGGCAATGGTCTGACCTTCATGCGCTATGCCCATGATGGCAGCTCGGAACCGGGGCATGGCTGCGAAACGGTGCAGGGCCTCTATGGCAGCTGCGCGATCGTCCGTCAGACGGTCAGCTTCGCCTTCGGTTCTGAGGCATCCTACAATGGTGGCGACGGCATCTACATTTACTCGCATGCCAAAAATGCCGGCGCGATCTACGCGACAGCCGGTCATGGCTCCGCGCCCGGCCTGAATGTGTACCTCGCCGACATCAGCCACAACGGTGGCGACGGCATTTCGCTCGAAAGCAACGTCGAACACGCGAGCTATCTGTCGCAGTTCCTGTATGTCGGTGGCTCGACAATCACCAACAACACGGCCAATGGCATCAATGCCACCAGCTATGTTTCGGCCGCTTCCAGCATGGTTCAGCGTCTCGTTGTCTACGGCTACTACGCGCCCGTCGACATCACCGACAACGGAGCCTCCGGCATTTACGTTTCAATGTCGGCCTATGATGCGGGTTGCTGCACCAAGGCAAACGTGACGACCTATGTGTTGTTCGCCAACATCGACAACAACTACGATGCAGGCATCAACCTCAATGTGTCGGCATATGGTGGCGCAACGGCAGAGGCTGACACGATCGCGCTTTACAATTACATCACCGACAACTTCGTCGGTGTCAGTGGCTTCACGCATGGCCCGGGCGCGACGATGTACAACTATGTTTATGGCAACGTCATCGCCAACCACTTCATCGGTTCATTCGGGTATGCCTACGGCGGTTCCTATCAGTACTGGGACTTCAACCCCGGTAACGCGACGTTTGGCAACTTCTTCGACTATTACTTTGGTTGGGATGGTCTGTCCGGCATCGGCGTGAACTACTGATCTATTGAATAGCAACAAGAAGACGGCGGGTCCGAAAGGCCCGCCGTTTTCATTTGTGATCGCCATCTTCCAGGCATTCACGCCAACATTGCCGCATCGCCCATGCTTGGATAGTTTGCCGTCTCGCAAGACAGCTTCTCCACACCCAAGAGGAATTCATGAACACCAAACCCCAAGGTCGCGCCGGTGACGGCAGCGGCACCCAGGGTACGCCGGATAGCGCCGCTGCCGCCCAGCAGCCTGCTCGCGGTCCGCAAGCCCCGGGACCCATGCAGCAGCAAGGCCGTCGCAGCGGCCCCCAAGGCCCAGGCGGCCGCGGCCGTGGCCCCCAACCGAACCAGCAACCCCGTATCGACCCGCGCGTGGTCGATCCTCTCGTCAAAGAGGGCAACGAGGCTCTTGAAAAGGGCGAACTGGAACGCGCCGAATTGCGCGCCATGCAGGCCCTGCAACAGGTGCCGGATCACCTGAACGCGCTCATCCTGCTTTGCCAGTGCATCAAAAAAGTAAACCCGCAGCCCAGCCCGCGTCTTGAATCCATCCTTCGGCGCATCGTTCAGAAAAATCCCAATCTGCTCTGGGCCACAACCGAACTGGCGTTCATGTTGTTCCAGCGCGGTGAGCGCGTGGAATGCGAAGCACATGCGCGAAATGCCATCCGACTCGCACCGCGAAACGCGCAATCCCATGGAATCATGGGCTTGATCCTGACGGAAACCAACCGTGCTGTTGCCGGCGAATATCACTTCCGTCGTGCCATCGAAATCGCCGGCGAAAATGCGCGCGTGGCGACCAATCTGGCCAACTGCCTCAAGACGCAGGGAAAGGTCGAAGAGAGCGAAGAGTGGTACAGAAAAGCTACCGACCTTGAGCCAAAAAACGTCAACGCATGGATCGGCTGGTCCCGTCTCGAAGAGGCACGTCGCAACATCCCGCATGCATGGGAATTGCTGCACAAAGCCGAAGAAGTTGCACCGGATGCCATCGATCTCAGTCTGACGCGCGCCATTCTCTATGGCCGTGAAAAGAAAAACGAGGAAGCAGTCGCCGAACTGACGCGCAGCCAGAGCGACAACAAAGCCAAGCAGATGCAGCCCATCGCATTGCTCGAGCGCGGACGTCTTTACGACAAGATGGATCGCTTCGATGAAGCCTGGGCGGATTTTGTCGAAGGCAAGCGTCTCTGCCGCGAAGTCCAGGGCCGCCGTTACAATGATCAGGTTGCCAACAACCTGATCGAGCGGCTGAAGCGCTTTTTTGTGCGTCAGCGCATGTCGATCCTGCCGCGCGCCAGCCGCGATGAATCGATGCCACAGCCGATCTTCATTGTCGGCTATCCGCGCTCCGGTACCACCATGGTGGAGCAAACGATCACGGCCCATCCTGCGGCTTCCGCTGGCGATGAGCTGGTGTTCATCAACGATATCGCGCGCATTGCGCCGCGCATGCTGGGAAGCCCCCTGCAATATCCCGAATGCCTCGCGGATCTCTGGATGGGCGACAACCAGCTGGTTCTGGACCAATTCCGCGACTACTACCTGCGGCGCGCACAGCAGCTCGGCATCTTTGAGAAGGGCGCCGTCTTCTTTACTGACAAGATGCCGCTCAACGAAACGCATCTGGGCCTGATACATCTGATCTTCCCGGAATCACCCATCGTGCACGTGCGGCGTCATCCGCTCGACATTCTCACATCGAATTTCTCGAATTTCCTCACCCATGGGTTCCATCAGGCGTTCGATGTGAAAACTTGCGCCACACATTATGTGCGGATCGACGAGTTGGTCGAACACTACGAGCAGCAGATCGACCTGAAATATCTCGAAGTGCGATATGAGGATCTGGTGGAAGACCAGGAGCCAAACGTTCGCCGCATTCTGGAATTTGTCGGTCTGGATTTCGATCCGAAGGTCTTGTCCTTCCACGAGAACCAGCGCTATGCCCGCACCGCCAGCTATGCCCAGGTTACGGAGAAGCTCTACGATTCGTCGGTGCATCGCTATCGGCATTACCGTAAGCATCTGGATGAGGCGGTGGAAATTCTGAAACCATCGCTGGACCGGCTCGGCTATCCGGCGGATTGACATCCTCGCCTCGAAATAAAAAAAAGGGCCTCTCCCCTAGGGGGAGGCCCTTTTTCATTTCTGCTGCCCAAATTCTGTTCAGGCCGTTCCCGCGCCCTGGCTCATCTTGTTCACAACAAGCCAGGAGAAACACAATTTCCCCACTTCCTTCAGAACCTGCCCGGATGCGGCCTTGGTCGCATTCACGCCTTCGGGAAGACGCACGGTCACTTCGCTGGCGATCTTCAGATCGAATGGACCGGAATTCTTGAAATAGTCCCAGCGTCCCGCAGCGCGGATGATCACCATCTCATTGCGCAGATAATGGAATTGGCGGTGGTTCAGCTTGCGGTCGGATATCACGCCAATCAGCTCCAGTGTCGGTTCCAGCGTGATGCGCCGGCCGCTCTTGGCAGGCGAGGGATTCAGTTCGGTGTAGATCAGCGTGTTGAAGTCGATATCGGGTGCCAGCTCTTCCTTGCGCCCGAAGTGCAGCATCCCCTTGTTCAGCGTGTTACGCCAATCGGACAGCACGGAACCCACACTGGGATGGCGCAACTGATCGCCGAACATGTCCAGGATGGGCTTCAGATCGGGATTCACGTCAGACATGGGGCGCTTGCTAACCGGGTTGCGGGCTCCATAAACCGCCGCTGGAAAGGTCCGTCAAGCTGGCCGCCGCAGCACCAGTGTTACGGCCTCAGCGGCACGGGTCTCCCCCTTAACTTCAAACCCTTCCTGCCGGCACATATGGGGAATGTCGATCGCCGCCATGGGGTCATCCGCCGTCACGATAATCTCGGTGCCAGGCGCGGCGCGCTCCAGCGCGCGGCGTGCAAGCAGCGCGGGCAGGGGACATTTCAACCCCCTCAAATCGAGCATGCGCGCGCTTTCGGTCAATTTGACGATGCTCCGTCAGGCACTATCCTCGCCCTTCCTGACAGAAAGGCGATTCGCGGCGAATGGGGCTTTTGGGCGCAATCAGGCGCGAGACAATTTATATCACGAGCATCGCGCGCACGCTGTGGAACATCCGCCATGTCAAAGCCGATGGCCCGCTGACCATTGTCGACATCGTGCGGCGGGTTACGGCGCATACTCCCCATGCCATCGCCATCCTGTTCGAGGACCGCACGGTCACCTATGCGCAGCTTGAGGCAGGGGCCAACCAGTACGCGCGCTGGGGGATCGAGACGGGGATCAGGCAGGGCGATGTTGTAGGTCTTCTCATGGAGAACCGGCCGGAATACATCATGGCCTGGCTTGGCATGGCCAAAATCGGTGCGATCACGGCACTGGTGAATACCAATCAGCGCGGCACGCCACTGGCCCATTCCATTTCCATCGCGGGCGCGAAGCACTTCATTCTCGGCATGGAGCTCGCGGATGCCTATGGTGAAATCGCCGCTTCGCTATCCTCTGCGCCAAAGGTGTGGATCACGGGCGGGCGCCTGGCCCCCCATGAAGAACTCGACCCGGTGCTGGCCCGCGTATCGACAGACGACGTGGGCGATGCATGGCGCAAGGGCATCGTCGGCAAGGATATCGTCTTTTATATCTTCACCTCTGGCACCACGGGTTTGCCGAAGGCGGCGAATATCAGTCACATGCGCATGCTCTACATGATGTATGGCTTTGCGTGCGGGTTAAATGCCAAAGCATCGGATCGCATGTACAACACGCTGCCACTCTACCACACGGCGGGCGGAATATGCGCGCTTGGCCCCGCACTGACCACGGGCGGTTCGGTGGTGATCCGGCGCAGATTTTCCGTCCATGAATTCTGGGACGATTGCCACAAGTACAAGCCAACGCTCTTCCAATACATCGGCGAGTTGTGCCGCTATCTCTTGAATGCGCCGCCCAACCCGTACGAAAACAAACATTCCATTCGCGCCATCACCGGCAATGGCCTGCGTCCCGAGATTTGGCCGGCCTTTCAGAAGCGCTTCGCCATCCCGCGTATCGTGGAGTTCTATGGCGCGACGGAAGGTAATGTATCGATGTTGAACTATGACGGCACGGTCGGTGCCGTGGGTCGCCTCCCGTCCTATATGCGCGGCATCATGCAGATGCGCATCGTCAAATTCGATGTTGAAAATGAAATGCCTGTGCGCGGGCCCGACGGTTTCTGCATCGAATGTCAGGATAGCGAGCCGGGCGAAGCTATCGGCAAGATTTCCAACATGCCGGGGCGCAACTTCGAGGGTTATACCAAGGCCGCCGACACACAGAAAAAGATTTTGCAGAATGTGTTCGAGCAAGGCGATTCCTGGTTTCGCACCGGGGATCTCCTGCGTCGCGAAGCGCATGGTTACATCTATTTCGTGGATCGCATTGGCGACACCTTCCGCTGGAAGGGCGAGAATGTCGCGACAAGCGAGGTTGCTGAAGCGCTGGGGGTCATACCGGGCGTGGAAGAAGCCAACGTCTATGGTGTTTCCATTCCAGGCATGGATGGTCGCGCCGGCATGGCGGCCATCGTCGCGGCGCCGGAATTTGATCCCTCAAATCTTGTGCAGGCGCTGGCTGGAAAGCTTCCCGCTTATGCGCGCCCGATCTTTATCCGCTTGCGTCCCCAGATGGAGATCACCGGGACATTCAAGATGCGCAAGGTGGAATTGGTGAAGGAGGGATTTGACCCCTCTCATATCGATGATCCGCTCTATATGCTGGATCCCGGTGCACAGCGATATGTGCCGCTCGATGCGGCCCGCTACGGCGATATCGTCGCGGGCCGCGTCAAGCTCTGAAGGCGATCAGTCGTCCACGTTGCCGCAGATATCCACTTCAACCTGATCGCAAGGCTCGTCTGCATACTGTGCGCAGACATCCATGGCTTTGCTGCGGGCATCCGTCAGGCGGTGAGCAGAGGCGCTGCCCCATGCTACCGTGCCGTCGGAATATTTCTTCACGGCCACTGCGGCGCAGTAATTGCCCTGCGCCCACGTCGCGAGCTTGCAGTCGGTGGCGCCATTGTTCTTGCAATATTTCATCGCCGCATCGATGGCTTCCTGCTTGCTCCACCAGTCATAGGAACGACCCCAGTCGCCCGTCTGGCCGGAAATCGCGATTGCTGACCAGGTCGAGTGAGAGGCATAGGCCGGTGCAGCGACAAGGCAAAGCGTCGCCGCAAGAATCAGTTTGCGCATGTTGTTTTCTCCATCCCCAGAGAGAGTCTAAGCCTGATACCGCGCCCATGTGACGTCAATGCCAAACCGGCGCCGTCAGGAAAATAGAACGGCGCATCTGGGCCAAAGCAAGGCTGGAGGGGCGCAAAAAAGCGGCGATTCCGGAAAAAACTTGTCAACCCTGGCGGGCGCGACGGAACCTGACGAAAACTGGAAAGAGTCTAGTCGGTGAACACGATGTCTGCGGCGGGAACCACCGCGGCATAGCTGTCGGCCAGTGTGATATTTTCGTGCGCAATGATCTGGGCCGCTTCCAGCACAGGGGTGTCGCCGGTGGAATGGCCATCCGCCACCAGGGTCACGCGATAGCCGCGCTCGACCGCGCCACGCACGGCGGAATCAACACAATATTCCGACTGCATGCCCGTTATCACGAGGTGACGGATTCCGGCCCGCGCCAGCTTGTCGTCAAAATCCGTTTCCTTGAACGCACTGCCATGATGCTTCACCGTAACGTCGTCACCGGGCTGTGGCCTCAGCTTGTCGTGAAACGGAAAGCCTGGCTTTCCCGGCTGAAAGGGGTGATCGCCCGTCCCGTGATGCTGCACATAGAATACCGGCACGCCTTCCTTGCGGGCTTTCGCGATCAATCTTGCAATTCTTTCCACGACGGCCTCGCCGTCATAAGGCTGAAAGTCCGGCAAGGCGAACATGCCTTTCTGCACATCGATCACGACCAGGGCTGTTCTCAATTTGCCCTCGGGGAGGCGCACAATCATCGCATACCTCCCCCTCAAATCCGGCGGTTTATTCCGCCGCCTTGGCGCCCTTTTTGGCTTCTTCTTCGTGATGCTTCTGGATGGTTTGCATGGCCGCGCTCATCGCTGCACCGATAAAGCGTTCCTTGTTATCGCGCGCCCAGTTGAGTGCGGTTTCGCGCGCCACATTGGATTTGTTGATCACGGGCGTCACATGGCGCTGCCACAGATCATAGGACTTCTTTGTGTTCTCGAAGTTCGCCCAATTGTGCGCCAGCTGCAGGAAGCAGCCGAATTCGCCCTGTTTCTTCTGCAGGCGCTGGATCTGCGCCACGGCGTCATCCGGCGTGCCGACAACGGCGGCGCCTTCTTCCACCAGTGTGTGGATGGGACGGTTCTCTGTGGTCTCGCGGCCGGCCACGGCGGAGATTCCCGAGAAGTAGCCCTGCCACTGGTCGAAGCCGTATTTGCAGTTCTCGAACGCCTGCTCGCGCGTTTCGGCGATATGCACCGGGCCGACAAGGCGAAGCTGTTCGGGGTTCATGGTCTTGCCGTGCTCGGCGGCGACCTTGTTGGCGATTTCCCAGTTGATCGCGAGCGCGTCATAGCCGCTCGCCTGCGTCGCCGCCACGCACAGCATGCCGAAGCCGTGCTTGCCCGCGAGCTTGCCGCCGGATGGTGTCACCGAAGAGGCCACGCAGACCTCCGGATGGGGCCAGCTATAGGGCAGAAGCTGGCAGGTGGCATCGACCAGCGTGAACCAGTCGGCCTTATGCGTCACCCGCTCTCCCTTCCACAGACGCAGTATGACCTCGATGGCTTCCACCATGCGGTCGCGCTGAGTGGAAGGATCGATGCCCATGGAAAACGCGTCGGAAGGCAGAAGCCCTGGCCCGACGCCGAACATCACGCGGCCGCGTGTCTGATGATCGAGCTGAATGATGCGGTTCGCCGTCATCAATGGGTTGTGATAGGGCAGCGAAACAACGCCAGTGCCCAATTTGATGCGCTTGGTGCGCTCGGCAACAGCAGCGATGAATAGCTCTGGCGAAGGAATAATCTCGAACCCCGCGGAGTGATGCTCTCCAACCCATGCTTCCTCATAGCCGAGCCGGTCGAGATGCTCGATCAGCTCCATATCGCGTTGCAGGCAGAGCGTGGGATCTTCGTTCACGGGGTGAAACGGCGCCAGGAAGATGCCGTTGCGCAACTTGATGGTCATGGGTGTTCCTCAAGAAAAATTTCTTTGCGCCGACTATGCCATTTCCAGATGGGGCGGTTCAAATGCGAACACGCCTTCCGCAGCGGCGGCAAGGTCGAAGAGGCCGCCGTCGCCATGCTCCGGCCCGACCAGCTGCGCTCCCACCGGAAGCCCGTCAACCGTTCGCCCGGCAGGCAGCGCAAGGGCGGGGGCGTGCAGCGAGGTTGCCAGCGAAATCCACGATAGCATGCTCATGTAGCGTTCGGTGTTGCCGTTCACGTGGAGTGTACGCGTGTTCACGGGATCGGAATGGTCGTGCCTGAACGCCGGCACTGGTGAAATGGGCATCAGGATTGCGTCCCACCCGTCGGCGAAAAACGACGCCAGCGCGTCCTTTTGCGTCTGCCGCTTGCGAATGGCTGCCATGATGTCCTGATCGGATTGCGTCACGCGCAGGCGATAGCGCGCAGCTCCATCGTGATCGCGACCGTCAGCCACCATCTTCTTGTCGGCCTCGCGCATTTTGGCCATCGCCTCGCGCAAACTGTCCGGAAAACCTCCCGCGATGATAGGCGTTAGAATGTCGAGATATGTGTTCTCCATCTCGATGCCGGTGAGAGCGGGTTTCGCATAGTCCACGCGCAACCCTGCAGCGGCGAACGCACTGCCAAGAGCTTTCACTTGTTCTTTGACGGCGTTGTCAAGCGGCCAGCCTTTTTCCTCGATCCATATTGCAATGCGTCCGCGTGTCTTCGGTTTCGGCGCGGTGTGTGCACGCTTGTTCAGCACATCCCACAGCAGTTTCAGATCGCCGACATTGCGCGCCATCGGTCCACCAACGCCCAGATCCGGATCGCCCAGGTCGAAACCTGGCGGCGGCGGTACGTGCCCCTTCATCGGCAGCACGCCCCATGTCGGCTTGAGCGAATAGACGCCGCAGAAATTCGCGGGGTGCCGTAGCGAACCGCCAATGTCCGATCCGATCTCAAGGGGCGTGATTCCGGCGGCCAATGCAGCCGCTGCGCCGCCTGATGAGCCGCCTGGAACACGTGAGACATCGTAAGGGTTGTTCGTCGTGCCATAGATTTCGTTGTAGCTCTGAAAATCGCTCAGCATGAAGGGCACATTCGTCTTGCCCCAAATTACCGCGCCTGCCGCGCGCGTGCGGGCCACAAGTTCGGCGTCGGCGCATTTTGGAGGGCGGTTCGCGAATAGCGTATTGCCGGCCGTTGCAGGCAGCCCTTCGACGTCATAACCATCCTTGATTGTCATCGGGATACCGGCGAGCGGCCCCAGAGCATCGCCGTGTGCCCGCGCGGCATCTATGGCTGCGGCGTCGTTTCGCGCCCGTTCCAGATCGGTGGCGACCACCGCGTTCAGCATGCCGTGCAAAGCCTTGTGCCGTTCCACATGGGCTTCAAGAAGCTCGCTTGCGCTGATGCGCTTTGCCTGTAGATCGACTGCCATCGTTGTTGCCGCTGCGTAAGTGCCAGTCATGAGATTCTCCCGCCAAGCATGCGTCTTGCGTTGCAGCCAGCATGGCATAACGATAGCGCCTGAACCTTTGAAATATTCAGGGAGTTGACATGCGCGCCGCGGTATTCAAAGAAATGGGAAAGCCGCTTGCGATCGAGGCCATTGCCGATCCGGTCCCCGGTCCCAACGATCTCATCCTGAAAGTGAAGAACTGCGGCATCTGCGGGTCCGACCTGCATATGACCGAACCCACATCCATCATGCCGCTCGCTCTTGGTTCGGTGATGGGTCATGAGTTTGCGGGTGAGGTCGTCGGCATTGGCAAGAACGTCACCCATCTTTGGAAGGAAGGCGATCGCGTTGCGGGCTTTCCGTTTATCTGCTGCGGGGATGCGACGCCTTGCATGAATTTCAGCACGGGCCGCGGTCAGTGTTTGAAAGGTGTCGGCGTGGGCCTCGGCCAAAGCCATGGCGCCTATGCCGAATATGTGCGCATCGGTTCATCGGGCGGCTTCCGCTTGCCGGACAACGTGACCTTCCGCGAAGGCGCGATGGTCGAACCCCTCGCAGTCGGTCTGCACGCCGTCGATATGGCGAAGATGGAACGTGGTGCCACGGTGCTGGTAATCGGTGCGGGACCAGTTGGTCTTGCCACCATGCTCTGGGCGAAGTTTCTCGGCGCGCGCCATGTCATCGTGTCGGAAAAGGCGAAAGTGCGTCAGGACATGGCGATGAAATTCGGCGCCACCGACGCCATCGATCCTGCGCAGGGCCTTACCGCGCAGGTGGAGAAGATCGCCGGCAAGGGACCGGACATCATCTTCGAATGTGTAGGCGCGCCAGGTCTTATCAATATGGCGATGATGGACGCGCCCCGCGGTGCGAAAATCGTTGTTGCCGGCGTCTGCCAGCAGCCCGATACGATCATGCCGCTCATGGGTGTCGTAAAGGAGCTGAATCTGCAATTCGTGCTCGGTTATCGCGCGGCGGATTTCGACTATGTCATCGCCATGATCGCGTCCGATCGCATCGATGTTTCCGAGATGGTCACCGATGTGGTGGATCTCGACACATTGCCGGGCGCATTCGAAGCGCTTCGCCATCCCTCGCACCAGTGCAAGGTATTGCTGGAGAATTAGAGCCCCAATCGCGATTCCGCGATGCATCTCCAGGCTGCGAGGCGCTCTGCGGTGGGCGCATGGGTCATAACCGGCGGCCCATTGCCGAAAATCATGGTGGGCCGACGGGAATCATGACGCGGCCATTCGCCGGTCAGGTTCGTTGCCGGATCGCCGGTCTTCGCAAACGCCACCCAGCTCTGCTGCATGGCTTCGCTGAGCGCGTCTGCCTCCGGGCCCTTGCCGAAGAACGATGAGGCGATGCGCTGGCCATAGGTGCCGAACACAAAGCCAAGTTCAAGCGCGTGGCATGATCCCATCATCCCGCCCAGAAGCCGCGATCGCCAATCAAAGCGATAGCCATAGGCGGGCGCGTATTCTGCTTGCGCATCCAGAAGCCGTGCGGCGGGAACCGCGAACACCTTGTCTGTCATCAACGCGTTCAGCCGGTCGAAGGTCGAGCCTTCGCCATAGGCTGTGTGGAACACATGCGCGTAATCCGTGCCGCCAAGCCGGTCGAGCCTTGCGGCAAATTTCTTCGCGCTCGTCATGCGCGCGGCGGGATTGAACGCGGAGAACAGCTTCCATTCCTCGCGCGTGGTTCCGGTCAGCAGTGAAATGCTGCGCGCCGATCCCATGCGGATGGCATCGATAGGCCGCTCCGGCAGAAGGACTTCGTCGATGGTCGGCTGAAAGGCGAGAAGGCCGAGCCGGTTCGGATCGCCCGCCACGCGCGCTTCCGCTGAAAGGCCGATCTGTGCGCGCACGATTCGGTCTGCCGGAATGGCGCGCAGAGCTTCGACATCGTGAGAACCGATCTCAAGCTTCTTCAGCAGCGTGTGCGCGGCGCGCGCCGAACGCTCGCGGCCATGGCCGATGTGGCCAGCACCCGATTGCGCGATCGCCTTGTGGAACAGTCCGCGTGCGGAAGGCGAGGCCATCAGCGCGGCCACGCTCATGCCGCCGGCCGATTCCCCGAAAAGGGTGATGTTGTCCGTATCGCCGCCGAAGGCCGCGATGTTGTCCTGCACCCATTGCAGCGCGCGGACCTGATCGGAAAGCCCTTCGCTGCCGCCTGCCTCAATCCTCCCGTCCGTCGCATCGCGCAGGTTCAGGAAGCCGAAGGCGCCGAGCCGGTAGTTGATGCTCACCACCACCACGCCGCGCCGCGCCAGCGCAGTTCCGCCGTAAATGCTCTGGCTGCCCGCGCCGAAGGCGAAACCGCCTCCATGCAGCCACACCATCACCGGCAGCTTCCCGCGCACGTCTGGCGACCAGACGTTCAGATAGAGGCAATCCTCGTCCTGCGCACCGAACGCGCCGCCCAGCATGCGCTCAACGGGATTGGGCGCCTGCGGGCTTTTGGGGCCTGCCCGCGTGGCGTCGCGCACGCCGGCCCAGGGTCTCACGGGTTCAGCCATGCGCCAGCGCAAGGGTCCCACAGGCGGCGCAGCGAAGGGAATGCCCAGAAAGCGCGCGATGCCGCCCTCACGTGTCCCCGCGAGGCGGCCAGAAGCGGTTTCGATCGTCACTGGGTCCATGACCCAAAGATAGTGTGCCAATGCCGTTTCTGCGAGCGGATCAGGCCCGGATCACCGCAAACCCTGCGCGCGGGAAATGCACCACCACATCGCCCACTTCCGGCGCGCTGCGACGGATCGCGATCTCATGGGCGTTGCTGAACACCAGCGTTCCGGCGATTGGGTCGCGGCCATAATCATCTGCCGCCACGATCACCGCTTCGCCCGGCTTGAAGCCGCGCGGCTCATGCGGATCGGTGCTCTGCACGGCATCGGATGTGGCGGCTTTCGCGATGGAGAGCGCTTCGGCGGGTGTCATGTCCTCGGATGCGCCATGGCCGATGGCGCGCACGCGCTCATACCACGCTTCGATGCGCGGAAACGGCGCCATGATCTCTTTCACCTTGTGCGGCAAGGCATTGCTCACGAACCACGGGTTCATGAAAGCGTGAATGTCGCCGAGCCCCGGTGCATCGCCGCCCCAAAATTTGCGCCCATCAGAAAGCTGGTCGTCAAGGAATGCCATATGCGCGCGATATTGATCCCGCATGAACGGAACGGCTGCCTTTAGTGCAGCGGAATCGAAACCACCGCCGGAAAGCGCGGCGCGGTCTTTCTTGAAGTCCTCCGGCACCATGTCGCCGATCTCGCCGAAGATGATCGCCACCGCCGCCTGAAACACCGGCTTGTCGATCCAGAATCCAAGGCCGTAGGGCGCGCCCTTGTTCTGTGGCGAAAGGCTTGGCTCCGGAAATCGTCGGTCCAGCTCGCGCAATATGATCTGGCTGTCGCAATAGATGTCGGCGCCAATCTGCATCACCGGAATCTTGCGATAGCCGCCCGTAAGCGGAATGAGGTCCGGCTTCGGCATGATCACCGGCTGGATAACCGAGCGCCATTTCAGCGCCTTGATGCCGAATGCCACGCGCACCTTCTCGGAGAAGGGCGAGTTTGGATAATTGTGGAAGATGATCTCATGGCTCATGGTCAGCTCAATTCGTTGGAGAAGCGGATATTGCCGGCCTTCATGCCTTCCAGCACAACGTCGAGGCCGCCGGAGCGGATCATCCATTCGAGGCGATGATCGCGATATTCGCGTTTGAACAGCCCGCTCTTCACCGCCTGATCGACCATCTGCATACCTGTGATGGAATCGGCTGCCGCCTTCGCCGCCTTCTGCACGGAACGCCGCTCGTTGGCGCGAGCCAACCATGCACGCAACGGTGAATCGTCCGCCGGACCGATGCCATTGCCAACAGCCCCGTTCAAAAAGGGAACAACACAGATATCAGCCCAGCCGAAGCGGAAGCCGCCGAACCATTCCTGTTCGCCAAGCTGCCGCGCCAGCCATTCGTAAAGTCCGCCCGCCTGCGCCATCGCGCGCGCCTCGATCACGCGGGCGCGTTCGCCTTCCGCGCGCTTGAACCAGCGCAGTTCGCCAAGGCCCCAGTTGATCGGCTCGAAGGTGGAATCCATTACCTCTTCGATCATGCGCTCGCGCGCCCGCTGCGCCGGATCGCGCGGCAGGAGGAATGGTTCGGGCCATTTGTCTTCGATGTATTCCAGGATGATCGTTGAATCGAAGATCGCCACCTCGCCATCGATCAGCGCGGGTACTTCCCCGCGCGGGTTTGCCTTCAGGAATTCATTGTCCGGATGCCCAGAGCCGATGGCTTGCGGCATCCGCGTTTCGTAAGGCACGCCCTTTTCATCCAGCGCAATCTTGATCTTCTGCGCATAGGGCGAAAGTGGATGTTCATAGACGATGACACTCATGCCTTCTTGTCCTTCCAGATCTGTGCCATCCAGCCGAACATCGTGGCGGGATCTGATGGCGTGTCGGTGCTGCCAAATTCGCGATAGAGCGTTGCGGTGTTCACGGCGATGCGTTCGCTGTCGCCCCAGTTTGCGTAGTCGTCGAGCGCGATGGAACGCGCCGCCTCAAACGCGCCCATGCCGGATTCGTAGCGCTTCTTCGCTTCGTCGCGGATGTAAGCCAGATATTGTCTCACGCGCATGACACCGGCCTTGTCGGTTACCGGGCCATGACCGGGCACGATGGTGTCCACATCGAGCGATTCGATCAGTTCGCAGGCTTCGATCCAGTTGCCGACCGGCCCCGCCCAAATGATCGGATGGCCTTCGATGAACAGAATGTCGCCGGTGAAAATGGTCTTGTCGGCTTCCACATAGGCCAGCGCATCGCCGCCGGTGTGCGCGGGGCCGACTTCGATCAGATCCACACGCTTGTTGCCGACCGTTTTGGAATGCCTTCCGGTGAAGGTGATGTCCGGCAGCTTCGCGCTGGCGCCCGCGAAATCGAAGCGGCCGAAGCAATGCAGGAAGTATTCGCCGGTCAGGCCCATGCCTGGCGCTGCCTTCATCAACCCCGCCAGCATGGCGGGCGATTCATGGCCCATCTGTTCTTTCGCGCGCTCGGTAGCGATGATCTCCGCGCCTTCGACCAGCGCATTGCCGTAGCAGTGATCGCCATTGTGATGCGTGTTCACGAGTGTGCGGATCTTCGCATCGGATGCGCGCGCGAATCCGTCCAGCATCGCGCGGGTGTGCGGAAAATCGAACATGGTGTCGATCAGCAGCGCTTCGCCGCCATCGGTCACAAGGCCGGAATTGGAAAAACCCCAGCCGCCATCGGGCTGAAGATACGCAAAACATCCGTTTCCAATATCCTCAACACCGGGCGCATAGCGCGCCTTCGGAAATGGCGGCAGAGACATGGGCGCTTCCTTGTTTTGTGCGCCTATAGTCCCGTCAATCCGCCATCCACCGCAAGCGTTTGTCCCGTGATGTAGGCGCTTTCGTCGGAAATCAGGAAGAGCGCTGCGTAAGCCGTCTCCCATCCTGTCCCTTGCCGTCCCAGCGGAACGTTGGTTGTCGCGCGTCCCGGTCGCCCGCGCGAGGCAAGCCTGCCGATGGAGGTGTCCATAAGACCCGGCGCGATCACATTGGCGCGGATGCCCCGCCGAGCGCCCTCAAAGGCCACATGGCGGCAAAGCCCTTGCAATGCTGCCTTGGAGGAATCGTAGGCCGGCAAGCGGCTTCCCGCCGTCATACCCGCGATCGAAGACACGAAAACGATGGAGGATCCTTCGGCCAGCTTCGGCAGCGCATGCTTCACGCATAGCATGTGGCTGGTGATGTTCACGGCGAACACCTTGTTCCACGCTTCAAGGCTTGTGCCTTCCAGCCATGCGCCGCCCGCGCCGATGCCAACATTGAGCACAAGGCCATCCAGCGCGCCGCCCATGCCGGAAATCGCCCCATCGATCATGCGTGCCACATCGGCCTCTCGTGTAACGTCCGCCTCTATGGCAAAGGCCTGATGGTTCTCGCGCGCCACCAGCGAAACCGTGGCCTCGGCGCTGGCAAGGTCGCGATCCGCCACGGCGACGCCAGCGCCTTCGCGCGCGAACAAAACGCTGATTGCCCGCCCGTTGCCGATGGGCGTGTCCGCCTCGCCAATGTCCATCTGACCGCCGCCGACAATGAGGATTCGCCGCCCCGAAAGCCGGCCACGGCCGGGCGCATCTCCGCTGGATTCGGGTGGCGTGTGAACGTGACGTTCGCTCATGGCGGTTCCCCGTTTATGTCTTGACGGGATTAGGGCCCGGCTGGCTTGGTGTCCGCAAGAGCTATCGGGAGAAACGGTCGTGATCGAAGCTGTGATCTGGGATTTTGGCGGGGTATTCACCTCTTCGCCGTTCGAGGCCTTCAACCGCTATGAGCGCGAACGGGGCTTGCCCGAAAATCTCATCCGCAAGATCAATTCCACCAATCATCTGGAAAACGCCTGGGCGAAATTCGAACGCGCGGAGATCGATCTTGGCGGCTTCGATATCGCGTTTGCCGCCGAAGCCAGGGCGCTCGGCTACGATGTTCCGGGCCGCGATGTCATTCCGCTGCTGGCCGGCGACTTCCGCCCGGAAATGATCGAGGCGCTCCGCCGCATCAAGACCAAGTTCAAGACCGGTTGCATCACCAACAACGTGCCTTCGATGGACACAAGCGGCGCAGACAGGCCCGCCAATCTCTATCGCCGCGAGATTGTGGAGCTGTTCGATCACATGATCGAATCCTCCAAGATCGGCCTGCGCAAGCCCGACCCGAAAATCTATTTGCTGATGTGCGAGAAGCTGGGCGTCGAGCCGTCAGCTTGCGTGTATCTCGATGACCTCGGCGGCAACTGCAAACCCGCGCGCGCGCTCGGCATGACGACGATCAAGGTGGATAGCGCCGCGCAGGCCATCGGCGAACTGGAAGCCGCTACGGGAATGTCGCTGCGCTAGGGCAGATGCTCCATCTCGCCCGTGAAGCTGATCCACGGGTGCATCTCCTGCTCGAAGATAGAATTGTCGGGCGGCGGGAAATTCCGGTCGGCGAACATGCCCACGGCCACGGCGATGCGGCCGGGCCGCTTCGTTGCTTCCCACATCACCACGCCGCCGCATGTGGGGCAGAAGTGGTTGATCACCGCGCGGTCTTCGATGTGCCGCGTCCAGCTTTTCATCGCGCCGGTGATCGTCACGGTGTCTTTCTCGAACCACGCGCCGTGACCGAAGGGCGAACCGGTACGCCGCTGACAATCCGAACAATGACATGTCGTAATGCGCAGCGGCGCTTCGGGCGTTTCCACCCGAAGCTGCCCGCATCCGCAATGGGCCGTGCGCGTTCCGCCCATTCGTGTGGCTCCCATCACATGCGAAGCAGGGCGCAGAGCTTGTTGCCATCCGGATCGCGCAGATAGGCCAGATACATGTTGCCCGTGGCGCCTTCACGTACGCCCGGTGGATCTTCGATGGATGTGCCGCCATTGGCGATACCCGCCGCATGCCAGGCATCGGCGTCTGCTGTCGATTTCACGGCGAACCCGATGGTACCGCCATTGGCAGGCGTCGCGCTCTTGCCATCAATCGGCTGGGAAACCGCGAACACGCCGGTTGGTGACAAATAGAACAGCCGCCCTTTGGGATCGATAACGCCCGGGCCGATGCCCAGCGTGCCGAGAACAGCATCGTAGAATTTCTTCGATCGGCCGATGTCGTTCGATCCGACCATGATGTGCGAAAACATGCTCATTCCCTCCATTGAGGCGGTTATCCGTGTGGCGTGGCCGAATCGCTGCGGCGCGCGCAAATCTTGGTGGCGTGCAGGTTTAGCGGCAAGGCGCGGGCTTACGAAAAATCCTTCGCCAGTTCGGCGCGGACTTCGGGCGGGATCACGGCCATGTGGCCATAGTTGCGGTGCTCCACCTGAAGCACGGCACGCGCGCCAGCCTTGAAGGCGGCAACCTGTTCCGGCGTGAAGACGAAGCGCAGCCAGTGGACCGAAGATGTCTTTCCGTCGGGCGTTGTGCGATCTTCATACTCGGTGGGCGTCGCCTTGATGACATCATCGCCCAGTGCCAGCGAAACCGTTTCCTCCACATTGCCTAGCTTGCGCAGTTCGGTGTCGCGGCGGTTTGCGTCCTCGATCTCCAGCATCAGCGTGGCGATCAGTTCGGCGCCCTGCGGGATCAGCGGATTATAGGCCTCCAGTTCGCCCGGAATCTGTTCCGCTCCGCCCTTTTCGATGCGCAGCATTTCCTGCACCTGCAGCCACATCGTGTCGTAGTTTTCGAAGTAGAACGTCGCATAGGGCCCAACCGACATGCGCCGGTTCTTCTTCACGGGCAGCAGTGCCGCGCGCAGCGACTTGCGTTCGGCTTCATACTTGGCCGGCGCCATGATGTCTTCGGGCGTGATCTTGTGGGCGGTGCGGGGCATGGCAATCCTCCTTCGCGTCAGAGAAGGCCGTAGGCGCGCGCGAAGATCTCGATGGGATGTTCCGGCTCCGGCGCGGGAACGGGCTTGCCGTCCTTCTCCAGAATCTCCTTCACGTTCTGAACGATGTGCTGCGCGGCGAGCGGGCAGTCAGAGGCGATATGACCGCGCGCCTGCGTCACCGCGCTGCGGAACACCGGGCGCCCCACTTTCTTTGCAAGCTCGTGCGTGCCCTTCATCACGCCGAACGTGCCGCCATGGCCCGAGCAGCGCTCGATCACATCCACCGGCGTTTCGGGAATCATGCGCAGCATCTCGGCCGATTTGGGGCCCATGTTCTGCGCGCGGGCGTGGCAGGGAATGTGAACGGTCACGCCTTCCGGCAGGGGTGACATGCCCTCCGGCAAGCCATGCTTCTTCGCCACATCCACCACATATTCATCGATATCGAAGGTGGCCTGCGCGACTTTCTTCACGTTCTCATCATCGGGCACCACCAGCGCCCATTCGAATTTCAGCATCAGCCCGCAAGAGGCGGTGAGTGCCACGATGTCGTAGCCCTCGTCGATCAGCTTCACGAGATCGGCGGAAACCTTCTTCGCCTGCGCTGCCACCTTCTCAAGTTCGGCCTGTTCGAGGAAGGGCATGCCGCAGCAGCCCGGATAGGTGGCGCGGGTTTCAACACCCAGATGGTTCAGCACCGCGCGCGCGGCCATGCCGGTGCTCGGCTTGTTGTAGTTCACGAAGCAGGTGGCGAAGAGCGCGGCCTTGCGTTTGCCGTAAGCGGGCGCTGCAGGGTTGGGCGAGATCGCCTCCTGCTTTTCTTCGCGCATGAAGGTGCGAGCGGCGAATTTCGGCAACGTCGCATCGGCGTCGATGCGTGCTGCGGCTTCCATCAGGGGCCGAGTCAACTTGTTCGATTTGCTCGCCCCCCAGTTCACCACTGGCGCCAGCGGTCCTGCGGCCAGCGATCCGTTGCGGTCCATTTCCGCAAGTTGACGGGCCACAAAATCCTTCTTGCCGTTTTTTGCCTCCACGGCGCGAGCGCGCAGCATCAGATGCGGAAAATCCAGATTGAAGGGATGGGGCGGCACATACGGGCACTTCGTCATGAAGCACATGTCGCACATCGTGCAGTCATCAATGACGGGGCTGAAATCTTCGCTTGTCACCTCATCGAGCTCGCCCGTCGGGCTCGCATCGATCAGATCGAACAGGCGCGGAAAGGAATCGCACAAATTGAAGCAGCGGCGGCAGCCGTGACAGATATCGAACACGCGCCGAAGCTCGGCATCGAGCTTTTCGGTGTCGTAGAATTCGGGATCCTGCCAGGCAAGCGCATGGCGTGTCGGAGCTTCGAGACTGCCTTCACGTGACATGGGGCGTATATCTGATTGGCATTGAAGTGGCGGGAACGATGCGAGTGGCAATCAGCTGCTACGCTGTTCGCCACTCGCCATTCACAATTCTTATTTGCCGAGCGAGTCGAGCGCTTTCTGGAAACGGCCCGCGTGGCTCTTTTCGGCTTTCGCCAGCGTTTCGAACCAGTCGGCGATTTCGTCGAAGCCCTCGTCGCGCGCGGTCTTGGCCATGCCCGGATACATGTCGGTGTATTCGTGCGTTTCGCCCGCGATGGAGGCCTTCAGGTTCAGCGCGGTGTCACCAATGGGCTCACCCGTCGCCGGATCGCCGACCTCTTCGAGGAATTCGAGGTGGCCGTGCGCATGGCCCGTTTCGCCTTCCGCGGTGGAGCGGAAAACCGTGGAGACGTCGTTGAAGCCTTCAACGTCGGCCTTCTGCGCGAAATAGAGATAGCGGCGGTTGGCCTGGCTTTCGCCGGCGAATGCGTCTTTCAGATTCTGAGCGGTCTTGGAGCCTTTCAAGGCGGGCATTGGTGTCTCCTTCGGATATTGGGGCGGGGTGGGAACACCTCCGCGCGAGGGGACTTTGCAACCGTCAAAGGCGGCGTGTCAATCAGATTAGAAGCATTCTAAATAAGAGAATGACTCGCAACTGGCACCGCGGGCTTGGATCGTGGGCGCCTGTGCGCGAAGCAACTTCACCGCTTCCGGATGCGCACAACCACGTCCACGCGCTCCACATCCATGCCCTTGGGTGGCATTGGCAGGCCTGACACGGCAATGGCTTCACCGGGAATGTCGATCAGCGCACCATCGTCTTCGCAATAGAAATGCTGATGCGATCCGGTGTTGGTATCGAAATAGCTGCGGTGCGCATCCACCGCGACCTGCTTCAGCATTCCGCTCTCGGTGAACTGGTGCAGTGTGTTGTAGATCGTAGCGAGAGAAACCTTCACCCCGGCCCTGGCGGCTTCGCTGTGCAGGTCTTCGGCGGTGAGATGGCGGTCACCCTGATCGAACAGAAGACCCGCCAGCGCGATGCGCTGCCGCGTGGGGCGTAGCCCGGCGGCACGCAAACGCTCTGTCAGATCGTGGCTGTCACGATGAGCGTGCTTGGCGGTTGAGGGAATGACGCGAACCATCGACTCAAGGATACCTTTCAAACGGCATTGCTGTCATGCAAAGCGTCGCGCCTTGGTTTAACAGCCCAAGCGCATTTGCTAGGGTGCAGTCAGGCACATGCTTCGTTAGAATGCTTCCAATAAACAACATCGGCCCAATCCCCCAGCATGTCAAGGGATTGCTGGCTCAGGGAAACTTCCAAGAATGACGGACCGTCAGTCAAGTTTCGACCTTCAGGGCCTGCTGGCCTGCGCGCGCGGGGAAATGTTCGGCCCCGGCAACCCGCAGCTGCCGCTGCCTCCCATGCTGATGCTGGACCGGATCACGAATATCGCCGCCGAAGGTGGCAGCCAGGGCAAGGGCGTTGTCGAAGCCGAATTCGATTTGAAGCCGGATTTGTGGTTCTTCAAATGTCACTTCCAGGGCGATCCGGTGATGCCGGGCTGTCTGGGGCTGGACGCCCTGTGGCAGATGACGGGATTTTTCCTCGGCTGGATGGGCGGCCAGGGCAAGGGCCGCGCGCTGGGCATGGGCGAAGCAAAATTCTCCGGCATGGTTCTTCCCACCAACAAGGTCGTTTCCTACTACGTGGAGTTCAAACGGCTGATCATGCGCAAGCTGGTCGTTGGCGTTGCAGATGGCATCGTAAAGGTCGATGGCAAGGTGATCTTCGAGGCCAAGGATCTGAAAGTCGGCCTCTTCACCGAAGCACAGGCGATGTCGGCCTGAAGCATCAGCATTCTGCTGCAAACGCCTTGCTTGCGCGCAGCACAAGAACAGGGATGAAAACAAATGAGACGGGTCGTCGTCACCGGCATGGGCATCGTGTCCTCGATCGGCAACAACACGCAGGAAGTCGTGGCCTCCTTGCGCGAAGCCAGATCTGGCATCGCCGCCGATGAACAGCAGAAGGAACTGGGTTTTCGCTCGCAGGTGAGCGGCGCGGTGAAGATGGACTATGCGGCGGCCATCGACCGGCGCGCGATGCGCTTCATGGGGGCCACGGCCGCATACGCTTTTCTTTCGATGGAACAGGCGATGCGCGATTCCGGTCTTGAGGAGAAGGACATCGTCAACGAGCGCACGGGTCTCATTGTCGGCTCCGGCGGCCCCTCGGTGAGCGAACTGGTCAAGGCAATCGATATCACCCGCCAGAACAAGAGCCCGAAGCGCGTTGGTCCCTTTGTGGTGCCGAAGGCGATGTCGTCCACCTGTTCGGCCGTGCTTTCCACCTGGTACAAAATCAAGGGCGTCAACTATTCGATCTCGTCGGCGTGCGCCACGAGCGCGCATTGCATCGGCAACGCCGCGGAAATGATCCAGTACGGCAAGCAGGATGTGATGTTTGCCGGTGGTGGCGAAGAGCTGGATTGGTCGCTTTCCTGTTTGTTCGATGCCATGGGCGCGATGAGCAGCAGGTACAATGACAATCCCGCCAAGGCCTCGCGTGCGTTCGACAAGAACCGCGATGGTTTTGTGATCGCCGGCGGCGGCGGCGTGGTGGTGCTCGAAGAGCTCGAACACGCGAAGGCGCGCGGCGCAAAAATCTATGCCGAACTGGTGGGTTATGGTGCCACATCCGACGGTCACGACATGGTCGCGCCGTCCGGCGAAGGCGCGGTGCGCTGCATGAAGCAGGCGCTTTCGACGGTAAAGGGCAAGATCGACTATGTGAATGCACATGGCACATCGACCCCGGTGGGAGACGTAACCGAAATCGCCGCCATGCGCGAAGTGTTCGGCGATGCCATGCCCTACATCAACTCCACCAAATCACTCACGGGCCATTCGCTCGGCGCGACGGGTGCGCAGGAAGCGATCTATTCGATCCTGCAAATGAACGGCGGCTTCATCGCCGAGAGCGCGAACATCGAAGAGATCGATCCCGAAGTGGCCGATGCGCCCATCGTGCGCAAGCGCATGGACAACATGAAAGTCGAGCGCGCGCTCTCCAACAGCTTCGGGTTCGGCGGTACCAATGCAACACTGGTGTTCCAGCGCTATGACGCCTGAGCATGCAACTTGCAGCGCGCCGGGCGGGAAACGTCCGGGCGTGCCAGTTTGAGACAGGATTACGGACATGTCTGATGCCAGATTGATGGCAGGCAAGCGCGGCTTGGTGATGGGTGTCGCCAACGACCACTCCATCGCGTGGGGCATTGCGCGCACGCTGCAAGCGCACGGCGCCGAGATTGCCTTCTCCTATCAGGGCGAAGCACAAGGCAAGCGGCTGAGGCCGCTGGCACAGTCGATCGGGTCAGATCTGCTGATTCCATGCGATGTGGAAAGCGATGCCGAACTCGATGCGGCCTTCGCCACGCTCAAGAATGCGTGGGGTAAGATCGATTTCGTCGCCCATTGCATTGCCTTTTCGGATCGCGATGAGCTTAAGGGCCGCTATGTCGAAACGGGCCGCGCCAACTTCGTGCGTTCGCTGTCGATCTCCTGCTATTCGTTCACCGCGGTCGCCAATCGCGCCCGGATGCTGATGCCCGATGGTGGTTCGCTGATCACGCTTACTCATATGGGCTCGCAGCGTGTCATCCCGAACTACAACGTGATGGGCGTCGCCAAGGCCGCGCTGGAGGCAAGCGTGCGCTATCTGGCCGCCGATCTGGGGCGGGACAACATCCGGGTCAACGCCATTTCTGCGGGCGTGATGCGCACGCTGGCGGGCTCGGTGGTTTCCGAATCGCGCACCGTGTTCAAATGGAACAAGGCGCAGTCGCCACTGGGCCGCACGGTCGATCTCGACAATATCGGCAACACGGCGCTTTACCTGCTTAGTGACTTGGGCGCAGGCATGACCGGCGAAGTTCAGCTTGTGGATGCCGGCTATAGCATCATCGGCGCGCCGCCCTCGACCAAGCTCAAGGGCTGGGTTCCACCCGACGACGACGAGGACTGAGGAATTGCGCAAGTTCGCCATTGCACTTCTGGCGCTTTTCGCGGTGACCGCGCCCGCCGCTGCAGGCTGGCAGGATCGCGCCACGCCGTTCGATCGCGACCGTCTCTCGCACTTGGATCAATCGCGTGACAAAGGTCTTGCCGCACTTGCGCGCGGTCCGGTGTCGGGCGATGCTGCGGCTATCCGCGCAGTTGTGGAAGCCAAGGGCGGCCCCGCCGCCAACATCACCGGCACCTGGCGCTGCCGCACCATGAAACTCGGCGGCGTCACCTCCATCATCTACACGTGGTTCAACTGCCGTATCGAAGATCGCGGCGGTGTGTTGTCCTTCCGCAAGATCAATGGCAGCCAGCGCATCACCGGCACGCTCTATCCCCATCAGGCGGGCGGCTATGTGCTTCTCGGGGCATGGACCGTGAACAACGAGCCGGCGCAGCCTTATTCCGGCAACACGCCGGGAGCGGGCAGCCAGACCACCGCAAATGACGCGGTGGGCTACCTGACCGCCATTGGCCCGAACCATTTGCGGATCGAATTCCCCGAGCCCGTGCAGGAATCGGATTTCGACGTGATGGAGCTTCGGCGCTAACGCTCGGCGCGCGCCAGCGCTTGATGGTATAAGCGCGGGCATGAATCTGCGCCCTGCAACCCTCTCCGATATTGCCTTCATCATGGCGTGCGAACGCCGCCCCGGCTACGAACCGCATGTCGGCCGCTGGCCGGAAGACAAACATCGTGCGACGCTTGTCGATCCGAACCATCGTTATTTCATTGGTGAAGTGGATGGCGCACTCGTGGGCTTCGTCATCCTGCGCGACTTCGAGGCCGGAACAGACAGTCTCTATCTCAAGCGCATCGCGGTGCATGAAACAGATAAGGGCCATGGCCGTGCGCTGCTGGGCGCTGTCACCGATTGGGTATTCGCGAACACGCGCTTCCACCGCTTCTGGCTGGAAGTGGTGGATGGCAATGGGCGCGCAATCCATGTCTACCGGACGCTGGGATGGGTTCAGGAAGGCATCGTGCGTGAAGCCTTCGCCGAACCCGATGGCACGCGTGGCTCCTATCTGCAGCTCTCAATCCTCAAGCCGGAGTGGGAGAAAAGGCAGACGACCCCCAGACACACACAAAACGGACTGCGCAATGGACCGCAGAACAACCTTCTTCTCAATCAGGTCACTGTGTCCGCCACCGATATCGAAGTCTCCACGCGCTTCTATGAAACGCTCGGCTTCAAGCTGATCGTCCATTCTCCGCATTACCGCCGCTTCGAAGTCGGTGACGGCACCGACACCTTCTCGCTGCACATTGCCGACAGCGCCGAGGGCGCGGCGCGCGGCCCGCACATCTATTTCGAATGCGCGGACCTCGATGCGCGCGTTGCCGCGCTGAAAGCCAAGGGCATCGTTTTCGAAAGCGATCCGGTGGACCAATCCTGGCTGTGGCGCGAAGCATGGCTCACCGATCCCGCGGGCAACCGGCTCTGCTTCTATTGGGCAGGTGATGCGCGGCGCTATCCGCCCTGGCGGGTCAACTGACCCGTCGCCTCACCCCTTCAGGCGCGCCAGTTCTTCGCTGAGCGCGTTCAGCACGTCCACTTCGTTCGGGTCGCGCTTGCCGTCGGCTTCCAGAACAAGGATCGCCGCCGCCATCAAGCGGTGCGCTGAGTCCGCGCCTTCAGCGGCGACTTTTTTCAGCGCCGGATCAAGCTGCATCAGCGTGGGCTGCGATTCGGTGGCAAGCGACGCCAGAGTTTCGCGCTCTGCCGGCCCCGCTGCAATTCCGGCGCGCTTCAGCACCGACATGCAGTGATCGACGATCGTGGCCTGTTCGATAGCGGATTTGTCGCCATCGGCGCGCGAAAGCAGCAGCAGCGGCGTCATGTGGTGCGCGCAGATTTCACGAATGCGTGCCACATCCGGCGGATAGGATGGCGCGGGCGGGTCCCCGGCTTGCGGCGCGGCCATCTTGGGCTGCGCATGCACGAACGCCGCAAAGCGTTGCATCAATTGATCGATTGCCATTGTCCCCTCCGCCATGCCCGAGGTGTATTGAGAACGTGCGACAGATTTGTGTCAGGCGCGCTTTCGCGCGGCCATTTCGAAGCGCTCGAACAGATAGTGCGAATCCATCGGTCCCGGCGAAGCCTCGGGATGATATTGCACCGAGAACACATCCTTGTCCTTCACCGCCACACCGCAATTGCTGCCGTCGAACAGCGAGATATGCGTCTGCATCACATGCGAAGGCAACGTATCGGCATCCACGGTGAAGCCGTGGTTCATGGATACGATTTCAACCTTGCCGGTCACGAGATCCTTCACCGGATGGTTCGCGCCGTGATGGCCTTGCGCCATTTTTTTTGTTTCGCCGCCAAGCGCCAGTCCCAGCATCTGATGGCCAAGGCAAATGCCGAACACCGGTACGCTGCTCTCCACCAATCCCTTGATGGTCGGAATGGCGTAAGCGCCCGTCGCCGCCGGATCGCCCGGTCCGTTGGAGAGCAGAACACCATGCGGAGAATGGCGCATCACCTCTTCAAAGGTTGCGCTGGCAGGCAGCACGATAATGTCTGCGCCGCGGCCGGCAAGTTGGCGCAGGATGTTGCGTTTCACGCCGTAATCCAGCACCACCGCACGCCAGGTCGGCTCGGCTTCCTCGCCATAGCCGTCGGGCCACATCCACGGCGTCTCGCGCCACCTGTATGTCTGCCGCGTCGTTACGTCTTTGGCCAGATCAAGCCCCACAAGCCCCGGAAATTCCCGCGCCATCTTCACCAGCGCATCGATGTCGAATTTGCCGTCCGGATCGTGCGCAACAACGCCATGCGGCATGCCCTGCTCGCGGATGCGCGCTGTCAGCGCACGCGTATCGATTCCCGCGATGCCCGGGACGTTCTGACTCTTCAGCCAGCGATCCAGACTTGCCAGCGCGCGATAGTTGGATGGCCCGTCAGCGTCGGCGCGTACCACGCAGGCGCGCACCACCGGGGTCGTCGCTTCCACGTCTTCACTGTTGGTGCCCACGATGCCGATATGCGGAAAGGTGAAGGCCACGATCTGCCCGGCATAGGAAGGATCGGTGAGAATTTCCTGATAGCCGGTCATTGCGGTGTTGAAGCAAACTTCGCCCACCTGCGCCGTCGCTGCCCCGAAACCCTTGCCTTCGAACACGGTCCCATCCGCAAGCACCAGAACGGCACTCGTGCGCGAAAAGGCTGCCGCCGGGTGAGCGGCGGAAGGAGCGATTGCATCGGTCATGGGAAGCCTCGAATTTGGCGGAAAATAGGGAGCGGGATTGAGCCCGTCAACCCGCGTGATGCGCAAAAAAGCCACGCAATTCCAATGCGTTGTGAATGCGTCGCGGCTCCCTTACACTGATTTCTTCTTTCCGGAGCAAGAATCGCATGAGCCTGCGCACCGCTTTCAACGATGGCCTGAAAGAGGCAATGAAGGCGAAAGACCAGCGCCGGGTGTCCACGCTGCGTCTCATCAACTCCGCCATCAAGGATGCCGATATCGCCGCGCGCACCGAATCTTCGCGTGAAGGCATCTCCGATGCCGATATCCTCATCCTGCTCGGCAAGATGGTGCGCCAGCGCGAGGAATCGGTGGATTCCTTCGAGAAGGGCGGCCGTCCGGAACTCGCCGCTTCCGAGCGCGCGGAGATCGAGATCATCCGCGCCTATATGCCCAAGCAGATGAGCCGCGAAGACCTCGCCGCAACGCTCAAGACCCTGATCGCCGAACTCGGTGCGACGCAGCTGAAAGACATGGGCAAGGTGCTCGCCATCCTGAAAGAGCGTCACGCCGGTTCCTACGATGCCGGTCAGGCTGGCCCGCTGGCGAAAGAACTCCTCAGCCCGCCGAAATAGGCCTTACGCCGCCGCCGTCCGTTTCAGCGCCTCGCCCACAGCGTCGGCCAGCGCTTCGATGGTGGCGATATCCTGCGTGGAAAAGCTGCGCCGCTCGCACCAATAAGCGCCGATGGCGGCAACCGGCGCATCGGTGCGCACCGGAACCATCACGAGGCTCTTCACGAAGGTCTTGCGATAGGCGTCGTGCGGAATGCGCGCGTCCAGATAGATATCCTCAATGGCCGCGGTTTTGCCGTGCAGCATGGCCCAGCCGGAGATGCAGGCCGTCAGCGGAAAACGCTGGCCTTTCCACAGCGCCCCGATGGCGTCTTCTTCGGCGTAGTGGCATTTGTCGCCATCGCGCAGGATGAACGTCACGCCATCCGATGAACAAATGGCCCGCGCGCTGGTGCGGACGATTTCCATGACCTCGGCAAGTGTTGTGGTCAGGGCCAAAAGCTCGCGGAAGGCCTGCAGCAGGCGCCAGCGGATATCGATAACGGGATTGGTGTCTTTAGTATTCAACGTGTCCATTCCGGCGAATCTGAAATCTTTTTGCAATTCTAGACACGCAGGAAGACCAATCCAACACGCGAGCAAGTTGCAATTCTGGGCGAGCTGTCAAAACGTGCGCCCAATTATTTCGAATGGCCGATGGAATATTACGCCGCGATTGGCAGTGTGAAATGGAACTCTGTGCCCCCGCCGGGCCGTGGCGCATGCCACATCCGTCCATCATGGCTTTCCACGATGGAACGGCACAGCGCCAGGCCGACACCCATGCCGCCTTCTTTGGATGTCATGAAAGGCCGAAAAACATTGGCCGCGATTTCCGGCGGAAGCCCCGGCCCATTGTCGGCAATGCACACTTCAATCGCGTTGCCTGCGGAAACCGGCTCCGCCGAAACGCGCACAGCGCGATTGCCGATGCCATGCAGTGCTTCGAATGCATTGCGCAGCAGATTTACCAGAACCTGTTGCACCTGCACCCTGTCGGCATTCACGGGCAAAAGGCCTTCGCTGACCTCGACAGAGAGGTTCACGCCACGGGATCTGGGATCGAGTGTCACCAGTTCCACGGCCTGCGTGATGATCTCACGAATGGGCTGGATCGTGCGCGCCGATGGCGTTTTCGAGGCAAAGCTCCGGATGCGATGGATGATGTCGCGGGCGCCCATGAACTGCGCGCCTGCCTTGCGCATCATATCCACGATCTTGTCCCGCTCCACATCAGCGCGTTCCAGCAGGCGTGCGGCGGCGCTCATGTAATTGTTTGCTGCCGCGAGTGGCTGGGTAAGTTCGTGCGCAAAACCTGCGACCATCTCGCCCATTTCGTCCATTCGCGCGGCATGCGCCAACTCGGCGCGCAATGCGTTCATGCGCTCGGATGCGAGCCTGGCATCCGTCACGTCCAGCATGACGCCGGCCAGTCGTACCGCTGCGCCATTGGCGTCGAGCACCGCGCGGCCGCGAATTTCAAGCCAGCGCCCGCCGCTGCGCACTTCAATGTTCATCTCGCCGGAATGCGCCGTCGCCTTTTGCAACGCCTGCAGCAGCAGCGTCCTGTCCTCCGCATCGACGGCGGCCAGAAGATCGTCCCGCGTCAGCGCGCGGCCATCGGCAAGGCCAAGGCTCTCCCTGGCGATGGGCGACAAGACGAAACAATTGTCCCACAGATCGAGCTCCCAAATGCCAATGCTGCCTGCGGTCAGCGCAAGCGAGAGCAACCGCTCGTTTTCCTTCATGTTGGCGCGCGTCTGCGCGTTGGCGATGGCGGAAGAGGCCGCCCGCGCGAGCGCCGTCAGGAGTGCTAGCGTTTCGGGAGAGAAGGTGCGCTGTTGTGCCCAATAGGAGCCAATGGCAGCCTGCGGATGCGGCAGCCCAACTGGCACCATCACCAGGCTTTTGACGAAGGTCGGCCTGTAGGCCGCATGTGGAATGCGCGGATCGGCATAGATGTCCGGTATCACCGCGCTTTCGCCATGATTCATGGCCCAACCGGAAATGCAGCTTTCCAATGGAAAGCGTTGCCCCTTCCACAGCGGCGCGATCGCGAATTCCTCCACATAGTGACAATGCGCGCCGTCACGGAGCACGAAAGTCACCCCGTCTGCCCCGGATATCGCCCGCGCCGTCTCACGCACGATGTCGATGACGTCTTCAAGGCTTTCGGCGGCGCAAAGTTTCTCCACGGCCTGCACCAAAGCCATGGCACGGGTTTCAAACGCGGGTTCCGCCGGTGTTATGCCGGTGATGTCGTCGCTCACGCCTGAGCCTTCCCGTTCCACCGGCCGGTGAAAAACGCACTGGCCGCGACTCGTCCGCACGTCCCCGCCCCCGAAATGCCAAAACCGCAGTTTTTTGGGGACACTTGATATTCAGAAGAAGTGGCTATTCGGATCAAAACTTACAAACCACAGTACTATATTTTCCTTACCAAACGACAACTCTTTGCTTATGCATGGATTTTCGCTCTTTTATTGGATCAACTATTACGAGTATTTCGGCGGGGCGGAGACACGCTAGGGTTTGACCACCCACAATACAATTTTCGTATCCACGGGACGCAGGCCGCGTGAGGCACTACATTCACCGCATGCGCTACCCCCCCAACCTGCTCGACGAAATCCTGCGCCGGACCGATCTGGTCCAGCTCGTGGGGCGGCGGGTAAAGCTCATCCGCAAGGGGCGGGTGATGTGGGGCTGCTGCCCGTTTCACAAGGAAAAGTCGCCCAGTTTCAAGGTCGAGAACGAGCGGCGCACCTACCATTGCTTCGGCTGTGGCGCGGGCGGTGACGCGTTCAAATGGTTGCAGGAAACCGAAGGGCTCACATTCCCGGAATCCGTGCAGCGGCTTGCGGGCGAGGCCGGTATCGAGCTTCCCAAATGGTCGGCGGAAGATGAAGAGCGCGAGGAAAAAAAGAAATCGCTCTACGATGTGGTGGAGCTGGCCGCGCAGTTCTACGAGGAACAGCTTTTCGCGAGGGATGGCGCAGAGGCGCGCGATTATCTGAAATCACGCGGGCTCGACGGCGCGGCGGCAAAACAGTTTCGCCTCGGTTACGCGCCCGGCGGCAACAACGTGCTTGTCAATCATCTGACCACGAAGAACGTTCCGCTCGATGACATCATCGCGGCCGGCCTCGCGCGTCCCGCCGATGAAAATCGTGGCGTGCGCGATTTCTTTTTCAACCGTGTGATGTTCACCATCACTGATGTGCGCGGCCGCGCCATCGCGTTCGGCGCCCGCGCGCTCGATCCCGATGCCAAGCCCAAATATATCAACACCGGTGAAACGCAGCTCTTTTCCAAAGGCCACCTGCTCTACAATTATCAGCAGGCGCGCGCGGCGGCCCTGAAGGCGGGAACGATCATTCTCGCCGAAGGCTACATGGATGTGATCGCGCTGGTGCGCGCGGGTTTTTCGCATGCCGTTGCGCCGCTCGGCACTGCACTCACCGAAGATCAGTTGCAACTGATGTGGCGCGTGGCGCCGGAACCTGTGCTGGCTTTCGATGGCGATGAGGCGGGGCTGCGGGCAGGCGCGCGCGCCGCGCATCTGGCGCTGCCGCATTTGAAGCCTGGCCATTCGCTGCGCTTTGCGTTTTTGCCACCTGGCGAGGATCCGGATTCGCTTTTGAAATCTCAGGGTCTCGGCGCGATGCAGCGTCTGCTGGAGGCCGCATCGCCGCTCGCCGATGTACTCTGGCGTGGCGAAACGGAAGGCCGGGATTTTTCCACGCCCGAACGCCGTGCCGGGTTGGAGCGTTCACTTTCGGAGATCGTCTCGCAGATTGGCGATCGCACAATCGCCGAATACTACAAACGCGATTTCAACGACCGCGTCTTCGAGGCCTTCAAGCGCCGCCAGCCGCAGCAATCAGGGAACTATCCGCGCCAGAACGGCCAGCGCCGTCAGAGTGGCTTGGGTGGCGGGTTCCGGGGCGGCCGGCGCGGGGAGGCGGCTTCTCTGCCCGGCGCGGCCGAGGGCACGGTGTCACCCGCCGTGAAGAACAGCCTTCTCGCCCGCTCGGGCCGGACTGGCGCGCTCCGGGTCAAGGAGATGGAACTCGCGGTGCTACTCCTCGAGGTTCCCGAGCTCGCACTCCACCACGCCGAAACCCTTGCGGCGCTGCCATTTTCAGACCCAATTCTTGACAGGTTGCGGCACGAGCTTCTAAACCTCGCGGCTTCCGGCTTTCACCTTGAAAAACGGGGGCTGGAGAACCATCTTGTCCGCACAGGCCTGGGCAACATCGTTGAGCGTTTGAAGGCGCGCGGCGTCCAAAAGTCCGTTGAAGACGATGGAAAAGGGAGCGCTGATGGCGACGATGCCGAGGCTCGCTGGCTCAGTGCAGCGGCCCAGCTCAGGGAAATGGCCGAGCTTGCCCCGGAGCGACAGCGGGCGGTGGAGCGTTTCACCAGCGAGGCTACCGAGGAAAGCTGGCAAGCGGCCCGAAGGCTCCTCGGCGCACAAAACGATTGATACGCCCAAAGGGTAGAGAACCAAGGCTCGTCCCGCGCGGGCCAGAGACGAACGGCGAAAGCATGCCCACGAAGACCACACCGGCCAAGAAGAAGCCCGCCTCCAAAGCCCCGGCAAAGCCTGCCGCGAAGGCTGCTGCCAAGGCCAAGCCTGCTGCCAAGACCAAGGCGCCGGCGAAGGCCGCTGCGGCCCCGGCGAAGGCCAAACCGGCGCCGAAGCCAGCGGCCAGGCCGGTGGCCACAAAGCCGGTGAAGGCCGCTTCCAAGCCTGCCAGCACCGCCAAGCCTGCCGTCAAGGCCAAGGCTCCCACCCCCGAAAAGGCCGCGCCGCAGAAGGCTGAAGCCAAGGCAAAGGAAGCGCCCGTCAAGGAGACCAAGGCCACCAAGGAGGCTGCCGCCAAGGAAGCGCCGGTCAAGGAAACCAAGGGCGCCGTCACCGAAGCCGCGAAGAAGCCGGACGCGAAAGCCAAGACCAAATCCGGCAAACCGGATCCCGCCGAGCCGCAGACCGCGCGCGAAGATGCCGACTCTCCGCTGCTCGACATGAGCGATGTGGGCGTTCGCAAAATGATTACGCGCGCGAAGGCGCGTGGCTATGTCACCTATGACGAGCTGAACAAGGTTCTGCCGTCCGACAAGGTGTCCTCCGAGCAGATCGAAGACACGATGTCGATGCTCAACGAAATGGGCATCAACGTCATCGAAAGCGAAGAGCAGGAAGAGGGCGCCGAAGGCGGCCTTCCCGCGCCCGCGGATGAAGGCGGCAAGCAGGTTGCCACCACCAAGGAAGGCAGCGAAACCTACGACCGCACCGATGATCCTGTGCGCATGTATCTGCGCGAAATGGGATCGGTCGAGCTTCTCTCGCGCGAAGGCGAAATCGCCATCGCCAAGCGCATCGAGGCCGGCCGCGAGCTTATGATCGGTGCGCTCTGCGAATCTCCGCTCACCTTTGAAGCCCTCACCGTTTGGCGCGACGAACTGAACGAAGGCAAGGTTCTGCTGCGCGACATCATCGATCTGGAAGCGATGTATGGCGCGGGTCCCGATGCCCAGAATAATGCCGCCGTCGCACCCAATGGCGCCAATGGCGCTGCTGTGCCGCAGATGAACGGCCACGCCGGAAACGGTGCGGCGATGCCGGCGGCTGCACCCAAACCCGTGGAGCCGCCAAAGAAGCCCGCGCCGAAGCCTGCCTCCGATGAAGAGGTCGATCCGGGCGAGGCCGCGGCTGCCGCCGATGCCTCCGGTGAAGACGCCGACGAGGACGAGGGCAATCTTCCGCTCTCGGCAATGGAAGCCGCGCTGAAGCCGCAGGTTCTCGAAACGCTCGACCAGATCGCGTCGCTCTACAAGAAACTCGGCAAGCTTCAGGATGCCTCGGTAGAGGCCCAGCTTGCCGATGACGAGCTTTCCAACTCGCAGGAACGCCGTTTCAAGAAACTGCGCAACGATACCGTCGACCTCGTCAAGGGTCTGAAGCTCAACAACAACCGCATCGAAGCGCTTGTCGATCAGATGTACGGCATCAACCGCCGTCTGGTGTCGCTCGAAGGCCGTCTGCTGCGTCTGGCCGAAGCCCATGGCGTGGACCGTGCAGATTTCCTCCGCGAGCATTTCGGCAACGAGCTTGATCCCAACTGGGCGCGGCGCGTTGGACGGCTGTCGCGCATCGGCTGGAAGGATTTCGTCGCCGACGAGCGCGACAAGATCAACGATCTGCGCGACGAAATTCAGTCGCTGGCGCAGGAAACACGCCAGTCAATCGTGGAATTCCGCCGCATCGTGCACACCGTGCAGAAGGGCGAGCGCGAAAGCGGTCAGGCGAAGAAGGAGATGATCGAAGCGAACCTTCGCCTCGTGATCTCCATCGCCAAGAAATACACCAACCGCGGCCTGCAGTTCCTCGATCTCATTCAGGAAGGCAATATCGGCCTGATGAAGGCGGTCGATAAGTTCGAATACCGCCGCGGCTACAAGTTCTCGACCTACGCCACATGGTGGATACGGCAGGCCATCACCCGCTCCATCGCCGATCAGGCGCGCACCATCCGCATCCCGGTGCACATGATCGAGACGATCAACAAGCTGGTGCGCACGTCCCGCCAGATGCTGCACGAGATCGGCCGCGAGCCGACGCCCGAAGAACTGGCAGAACGTCTCGCCATGCCGCTGGAAAAAGTGCGCAAGGTTCTGAAGATCGCGAAGGAGCCGATCTCTCTCGAAACGCCGATCGGCGACGAGGAAGATTCGCATCTGGGCGATTTCATCGAGGACAAGAACGCCGTTCTGCCCATCGATGCCGCCATTCAGGCCAACCTGCGCGAAACCACCACGCGGGTTCTGGCCACGCTCACCCCGCGCGAGGAGCGCGTGCTGCGCATGCGCTTCGGCATCGGCATGAACACCGATCACACGCTGGAAGAAGTCGGTCAGCAGTTCTCGGTCACCCGCGAACGCATCCGCCAGATCGAAGCCAAGGCGTTGCGCAAACTGAAACATCCGTCCCGCTCGCGCAAACTGCGCAGCTTCTTGGACAACTGAGAATAGCCATCTCCCGCGAGCCTTGCGTAAGACGAACGCGGGGCAGGGAGAGGGATCCAGGTGCCGGACGCAGGCTGGACCATTGAAGGAAATGTCGTGGCGCTCTTTTCCACGAAGAGCCCAATGCACTTAACACAGGACACACAATGAGAGCTTTCAAGGAACACTCCTTCAACGACCGTCTGGGCGACGCCCAGAAGGCCCGTGCAGCACAATTGGAAAAAGTGCGCGCGGCCGCCAAGGCGAGCGAAGCGGGCCGCGCCGAACGCGCTGCCGAGCGCAAGGCCATTGCCGAAGCGCGAGAAGCCCGCCTTGCCGAACGCAAGGCCGCCAAGCAGGCGGAAGCCGAACGCATCGCAGCCGAAAAGCTGGCCGCCGAACAGGCGCGCCTTGAGGCCGAACGGCTTGCCGAGGAAGAGAAAAACCGCGCCGCCAATGAAGAGCGCGCCAAGCTCGCGGAAATTCTCGCCAGCCAGAAGGCCGCCCGCGACGCCCGCTACGCCGCCCGCAAGGCGCGCCAGCGCTAGGTCGCGTTGTCATCCCGGTCGCGGTGCAGCTTGAAAGCTGCTCCGCAGAGCGGGATGGGGTCATCCCATCATCACATTTTCCGCATACGGATGGCCCTGCGGCATCATCCTGCCGCAATCCCGTGCAGGATAGGGGGCTCCCGCAAAGCCCCCCGTTCCCGAAAGTCAAAACGCTATGCCCGCACAAGCCAAAGCCATCGCAGCATCTGCCGAACACGCTCCTGTCGCGTCCTACAAGGCGAAAAAGCAGTTCAAATATCCGAGCGAAGATGAGCCCTTCGTGCGCCGCCTCGGCAGCGCGCTCCTCGCCAATTGGAGTTCATTGCCGGAAGATGTCCGCGCCAAAATCCTCTTCGATGCCGCGCAAGCCTGGGACCGCGAATTCAACATCCCCGCTCTGCCGCAGAAACTCGAAACCTACGTAAAGCGCTATCCGGGACGGGTGGGATAAGTCGCGGCGCGGGGCTATCAACGCTTCAACCCGCGCAATTCCGCCCAATTCGGCAAACTTATCCACCCATCCCGCGGCGGCCCTAGAATGTGCCTTTCGGAAATTCCGGGAGGAGAATCATGGTCGCGTTTGCCACCACCCCGAACACTGCGCATCTTACGGCCGGTGATGCCGCATGCACCGTGCGCATGGGCGGGGTGCAGTTAGGGCAGGGTGTATCACGCCGCCGTGACGTGACTGATAAACGTAAGGTCTTACGCTTCGTGCTTGTCACGATTGCAGGGACAATTCGCATGTCCAGTTTTGCTTTGCGCAAAGCGTGCCGCTTCACGGCCCTTTTTCCCTTGGTACTTGCGGCCATGAATAGCACTGCCGCAGGGGCGGCTACTGGCATTTGTTCAACCCCGAAGTTCGAGGTTACGCCATTCAAGATCGCGGATGACGGTGTGGACCGTGGCTTCATCGCCGGTGTCAGCGTCGTGGATGTGGATGGCGACGGCGACCTCGATGCCTATCTCACGCGCGGCTATTACACCGGCGCGCAAAGCCTGGCCGAGCTGAAGATCGATCGCTCGATGCTCTATCTGAATGACGGCAAGGGGCATTTCATGCGCGATGCCGATAACGCGCTCTCCAACACGCTGCGCGTCACCTCTGGCAGCACCTGGGCTGACGTGTTTCACACCGGCAGGCCCGATGTCTTCGTCAGCACCGAGCTTGGTGCGAAGGACCTTTTCTATCGTAACCTCGGCACCGGACATTTTTATATCGACAGTCTCGGCGCGGCGACGGACACTAAAGGCTCCAGCTTCTCTTCCACCTTTGCCGACATCGACGGCGATGGCGACATGGATCTTGTGGTGGGAGGGGGCGGGCTTGCGCCGCCGGAGAAGAATCTCGTTTTCCGCAACGACGGCGGCACATTTGTGCGGGTTGAAGGTTCGCCGCTCGAAAACGGTGTCTCCAGCACGATGGCTGTGCTGTTCGCCGATGTGGACAATGACGGCAAACCCGATTTCTTCGCGACTGCGCACGATCTGGCGAGCAGGAGCGGTTTCAAGCCGGCGGGTGAAGTAGAGACTTCTGCGCTCTATCGCAATCTCGGCGGCTGGAAATTCGAGCGCATGGCGAATGAGCCCTTCGATGCAAAGGGCCGCACCGGCGATACAGCCGCGTTCGGTGATGTAGACAATGACGGCGATCTCGATCTCTTCGTCAGCCCCTTGATCGAGGATAAGGCGGTGGAGCCAGAAGGCGGCCGCCTCTACCTGAATGACGGTAAGGGCCATTTTACGGAGAACACCGCGTTTCGCTCCAAGCCACACCGCGATATTGCCGGCGGCGCGGCGTTCGCGGACTTCAATGGCGATGGCAACCTTGATCTCATCGTCTCGGAATACAATCTCGGTATCTATCTCTATCTGGGCGATGGTGCGGGCAATTTCGCGGAAGCACCACTTTCCGAATTGAATAAAACCATCGCCGCCCATGGCAGTATCGCTACCGGCGATTTCGATGGCGATGGCCGCATGGACGCGCTCATCACCAATTGGGGCGAAGCGAAGGAAGGCGCTTATGCGCTGATGCTGCACAATGCGAGTGCGCCGTGCGGGTCATGGGTTCTGGTGGATCTCAAGGACCGCCATGGCGCCGCCGACCCGCCGCATGCGCGCGTCACGCTGGTCACAAGGGCGAAAGATGGAACGCTTCGCCACCAGATGCGCGAAAGCGCGGCGCAAACCGGCTTTCGCAGCCAAAGCGGCAGCTTCTTCCTCTTTGCGGTGCCGGAGGGCGAAGCGCTTGTTCAGGCCGACGTGCGCTGGCCCGATGGCCACACAGAAACCGTGCGCAAGCTCAAGCTTGCGGCGCGCAACACCGTCAGCGAACCGCCCGTTCGGAAAGCGAAGTAGGTTTTATCCTCCGGCGCCCAGCATCGCCCCGATCAGGAAGGCGATGCCGAGCGAGCCCACCGCCCATACCAGCGTGCGCAGCCCCGGCACGCCGATGGCATAGAGCGGCAGGTAGATCAGGCGTGCGACCAGGTACATTTCCGCGCCCCAAACCGTGTACCAGTTGTGGCGTCCCAGAACCGCCAGCGCCAGCACGGATGCGGCGAAGAACGGAAAGGTCTCGCGGAAGTTTGCGAAGGCGCGGTCCAGCCGTCCGGCGATCTTGCCCTTGAACGGTTCGGCGCTGTCACGCGGTCCGGTGTTCCAGGCGCGGCCGCGCTCGGCGGTCATGGTCTGCGACTGTGCGAACAGATGCACAAAGCCAAGGATCATCGCGAGCGACAGCATCGTCATTTCGGTGCTGAGCCCGCCAAGCGAAAATTCGTAGATTCCGGAAAGCGCGGCCATGGTGTTCTCCCCCTGATTTGCCGGGGATGATAGCCGAAGGTCGCGCGCTTGGCGCTGGGTCTATTTGGGCAGGTAGGCGTTGGCCTCCACCAGTGTGAAGCCCGGCGTTTCGGCGATGCATTGGCGAAGCAGGAAGGCGTGGCCCGAGCCATAGAACACGATCACCCGGTCTCCCGGCTTGGTACGCTGGATGATGTTCGCGCAGATCTTGAAATTACGGTCATACCAGCCAGTCAGAAGCGCCGCGCCCGGCTGGTCTGTCCCGCCGCCAATGCGCAGCATGGCGCGATAGAACTCGTTGCCCCGGGCGATCAACGCGGGATCGTTTATCCAGCGGAACGTCGCGGCAATGCCATCGGTTTTCAGCATCGCGGTCTGCTTGTCGACCATGGACTGGATTTGCGCATTCGCATTGTCGAGGATGGCCTTCTCGCCATGGGTTTCGGCATAGGCCTGCACCGGCTCATAGGGAAAGTCACCGTCCACATCCACGCCATCGACATGATCCAGCCCGGCGAGTTTCGCTGTGCGGAATCCCAATTGCACCACCTCGTTTCGCGAAGGCGCCAGCGTACCGGCCAGATATTGATTGTAACGGTCGCGTGTAATGTCGTTGTCGGGCCATTCCACGGCCACCATGCTGGGCCGGAAGCGGGCGAGGGCTTCGGTCACGCGTCCGAGTTCTGCCTGTGGTTCGGGCTGCAAAACGTCATCCACTTGGCTGTTGTGCATGTCGAGCCCGGGGTTCGACATGTGGAACGTTCCGACAATCATGACCTGTACCGGCGCGTCTGCTGCTTTCGATGTGCCGATGCAAAAAAGAAGTGCCGCAAATGCCGCCGCCGCAATACGCATGGAGTTTGCCCCTTTGGTCTTGCCATTGAAATAAGGCATTCGCGGCGGCCTTGCGCAGCTTTGCAGCCATGCCAAAGCGGCATGGAGGCAAAGACGTCAGCGCATCGCGTAATTAAAGCTGATGGAAATGCGCTTTTCGCGCGAGGTATTGGGCAATACCTCGTGCCGCAGATAGCTTTCCCACAACAGCACCGTTCCCGGTGTGGGGTTGACGGTGACAAAAGTCTGGTTCTGCCGTCCGGCGCGCAGTTTCTTTGCGGGGGCAGCCATCATCATCGGCAGGCGCGGGTCTTCGAAGCGGATGGCGGCGGCGCCTTCGGGCACCTGCACATAGTAGGTTCCACTGATCACCGAATGTGGATGGATATGTCCGCTGTGTGCGCTGCCCTTCTCCATCACATTGACCCAGAGGGAATCGAGCGTCAGCGCCTTGCCGCCCATGTCCCAATCAAGCGAACGGGCAAATATTCGGGCATGTGGCAGAAGCGCTTTTGCCAGATCTTCGAAAATGCTGGCGCGCATGGGCAGATCGTCCAGCGAGGCATAGGACGTGTAGCCCTTGTAGCCGTGATCGCGGCACCATCGGCGCCCGGCCATATCCTCGCGCGCCATGGCCTCGGCCGTTGCCGCCAGCGCGGCATTGTCCATCCGTGCTACGCGGGCGCGGTAGAGCTGCGTAACGAACAGGCTGCTGTCTGTCTGCGATTTGGGCATAAGCGGAAATTGGCGCGTTTGTAACCTTGCTGCAACTGGACTCGGTGCCGCGCGTTATGTTGCGATGCGTCACGCGGCGGGCGCGTTCATCGGGTGTCAAGGATGACTGAGTTACAAGAGCGGATGAATCACGTTGAAGAAGCCGCCCAGCGGGCCGTCAAGAACGCAGTGGCCAAGGCCGAGCGGATCTATACGCGCATGGAAGACCGTGCCGACAGCATCGTCCACGTGATCGGCGTTCTGTTCGCCATCAACGCCGGGGTCTGGCTGCTTTTCAATGTCACGGGACTCTCGGTGCTGATTTCCGTATCCGTCTATTGCGTGGGCCTGTTCTGCATGCTCAGCGCATCGGCGGCCTATAACATGATGCCGCATCATCGCCCCTCCAAACAGATTTTGCGGCGGCTGGATCATGCGGCCATCTTCATCATGATCGCCGCCACGTACACGCCCTTTGCGGTCAATCGTCTGGACGGGACAGATGGCACGTTGATCCTGTCAGCTATCTGGCTGTGCGCCATGGCCGGGGTGGCGATGAAGCTGCTCTATCCGCGCCGCTTCGAATTGTTTGCCGTCGGCCTCTATCTGGGCATGGGCTGGATGGTGGTCACGGTCATCCGCCCCTTGTCGGAAACGGTTGCTTCGACAGGCTTCTGGCTTCTGGTCGCTGGCGGTCTTGTCTATTCGGCGGGCGTGGCCTTCTACCTGATCGAACGCATCCCCTATCACAAGGCCATCTGGCACGCGTTCGTTCTGGCGGCGGCGGTCCTGCACTTCGCGGCCATCGCCTCGGAATTTGCCGCCTGACGTCCTGCCGACACACATCGCAATCAATCGTGTGTGGCAAAGCGCGCATGACGCGGGCAAGGTCATCGCCATGATCGATGCGGTGATATTCGATTGCGACGGCGTGCTGGTCGATAGCGAGATCCTGGCCCATGAAGTCGAGATCGCCGCGCTCGCCGAGTTCGGCCTCGATTACGACAGGGCCGAATTCCGCGAACGCTTCATGGGCATGAGCAACAAAGCCTTTTTCGCGGCGCTGGATGGCGATGCGCAGGCGCGCCTCGGCCGCTCAATCATCGATGAACTGGTCCCCCGGGTGATGGAACGTTATCGCGCCGTTCTTCGTGACAGGCTTGCCGAAGTGCCCGGCGCGCGTTCCTGCATCGAAACCGTTGCGCATCCCAAGGCCGTCGCCAGTTCCAGCACCATTGAGGGGCTTGACTTCAAGCTGCGCAAGACGGGCCTCCTGGAACATTTTGCGCCACATGTTTATTCCGCCGAGCACGTCACGCATTCAAAGCCGGCGCCAGACCTCTTTCTGCACGCCGCCGCCGCTCTGGCCATGAAGCCCGCGCGGTGTCTGGTGATCGAAGACAGCGTGAACGGCGTCAAAGCCGGTCTGGCGGCAGGCATGACTGTTTGGGGGTTTGCCGGTGGTGGTCACATGGATGGCCAGGCTGGCCGCGGCCTTCTGACCGCTGGAGCTGTCCGGCTCGTGAATTCCTGGCAAGAGATGCGCGAATTGCTGGCGGAACTTTGACAAATCGCATTCCGCGTTAATTCTCGCGTGCTACCGTCGTCGGGTCGAAGGAGATTTTTCCATGCGTGCTGCCACCACCGTCGCTTTTTTGTGCCTGCTCGGCGCGGGCCTTTCGGGTTGCGCGGTTGCCTCCGTTGGCGTTGCCGTCATTGACGCTGGCGCCACGGTTGTCGGCACCACGGTCGATGTCGCCAGCAGCACCGTGGGCGCTGCAGGCCGTGCGGTCACCGGCAGCGACAGCGATGAAGACAAAAAGAAAGACAGCGACGACTGATTGTCGTCAGAAATTGTCTTTGCGATGGCGCACCTCGGCGAAGACGTCGGTATCGCTTGCGTCTTCCAGGCCTAAAACTTTCCTGATCTCCGGCGAATTTGCGCGCAGGAAAGGATTGGTCTGCTTCTCGATGCCCATGTTGGAAGGGATCGTCGGCTCGCCTTTGGCGCGCGTTGTTTCCACGTCTTTCAGCCGCGCCTGAAGCGCTTTGTTGCCTGGTTCCACCGTCACCGCAAAGCGCGCATTGGAAAGCGTGTATTCATGGCCACAATAGATGCGCATATCGTCTGGCAGGGTCATGAGTTTGGAAAGACTTTGCCACATCATCGCGGGCGTGCCTTCGAACAGCCGTCCGCAACCCATGGCAAACAATGTATCGCCCGTGAATGCGGCTTTGTCCTCATCAAAAACGAAGGCGATGTGACTCTTGGTGTGCGCGGGAATTTCCAGCACGCGCACTTTGCGTGTGCCCCATACAAACGGCGCCGCCTCGCTGACACCGATATCGATGGCCGGGATGCGCTCGCGATCATTGCCGGGGCCGACGACTTTTGCGCCGGTTTTCTCCTTTAGCGCCGCATTGCCACCGGTGTGATCCCAATGGTGATGGGTGTTGAGGATATGGGTCAGCGTCCAGCCATGTTTCTGCAGCGCGGCGCTCACCGGTGCCTCCTCGGAGGGATCGACCACTGCGCAAAGCCCGGTTTCCCGGTCGTGAACAAGATAGGCGTAGTTGTCCGAAAGGCAGGGTACGAGCACGATTTCGAGCATGGCCATGGCAATTCCCTTGAGCTGGTCCGAACCTAACAAAGCTCCACGCCACGTTGAACCCTGAAGCGGCAAGGGCTACGCAGGAACACATGCTGATCGACGCTGCGGAACTGACGGAATTCTACGAGGCCCCTTTGGGCCAGGTTGCCCGCCGTCTGGTGCTTCAGCGTGTCCGCCGGCATTGGCCCGATCTTACCGGTCAACGGCTGCTGGGCTATGGCTTCGCGGTTCCCTATCTGCGCCCCTTCTTTGGTGAATGCGAACGTGTGATCGCGGCCATGCCCGCGCCGCAGGGCGTGATCGCATGGCCGCGGGCGCGCAACCTCAGTCTGCTGTGCGAGGAAGACGGGCTGCCTTTCCCTGATTCCGTGTTCGACCGCATCCTGGTCGTGCATGGCATTGAGCCCGCGGACGCCGTGCGTCCCCTGATGCGCCAGCTTTGGCGTGTGCTGGCGCCAGAGGGACGTTTGATGATCGTCGCGCCGAACCGCCTCAGTCTTTGGGCACAACTCGAGCGCTCGCCCTTCGCATCGGGAAGGCCGTTCAATCGTTCGCAGCTCGAACGCGTCCTAAGAGAAAGCATGTTTGTGGCAGAATCATGGGACAGCGCGCTGATGGCGCCGCCTTTGATGTCACGCCGGCTGCTTCGCAGCGGCGCGGCATGGGAAGCCGCGGGCAGGAAACTGTGGCCACGTCTTGCGGGGGTGCACATCGTGGAAGCCTCGAAGTCGATGTATGCGCTCCCTCCGCCTGTTCCCGCGCGTGCAAATTCCGCCACAAAACTCGCGCACGCGCAGGCCCGACTCGCGCGATATGCATCAGTGTAACGATCCGATACATCGCGCGGGCTATCTTGCACGCAGGCAAGACAGCGCATGACCGCTATGCGCTGATCTCATTGCAACGGCAAACCCGACAATCCGCGGCGAAATAGTGGTTTGTCCCGCGCGCTGCAAATTGCTTACGGGAAATACAGGCAAGCGCCCCTTTGATTTCGTGATCGCGATCCCATCTGCGAATTACCGGCCGGCGAAGCGGCGCGGTAAACGGAGGAGTCACGATGCGTAAATTCACACTGGCGGCGGCTGCCGCACTTGTTGTTGCTGGTTTCTCGATCAATGCGGCCAGCGCCGAAACCACACTGCGCGATTGCCGCACAGCCGCGGAACAGGTCAAAACCGCGCTCGATGGCAAGGAGCAATCAGGCAATTACGACGATGCCGTGAAGCATCGCAACATGGGCCGCGATTTCTGCACGCACGGCATGTATGCGCCCGGTGTCAGCCAGTATCAGGAAGCGCTGCGTTTGATCGGTGCATCGAACGGCTGATCGGCTTCACGATCGACCGTCAAACCGGGCGGCCTGTGCGTCAGGCCGCCTGTTTGGCTTCCAGCAGAAAGATCGCGCCCTCCGCGAGGAGATTAGGTCCCCACGTATCGATATTCATGGGGCGCACATCTCCGTCAGCGTTCAACGCCAGCGCCTGAACAATCGTCGCGTCGGCTTCTTTCGCGGTTTCCACGAAATCGGCAATCGTGCACAGGTGAATATTGGGCGTATCGTACCAGTGATAGCCGAGAGCCTTGGTGCGCGGCATGCGGCCCTTAAAGAGCAAGCTCGCGCGCACGCGCCAATGGCCGAAATTCGGGAAAGAAACGATCGTGCGCCCGCCAATGCGCAAAAGATTTGCCAGCACAACGTTCGGTGCGCGCGTTGCCTGAACCGTCTGGCTCAGGATCACGATATCGAACACCGATGATGGATATTCGTGAAGATCGGTATCGGCATCGCCCTGGAGCACCGAAAGGCCGCGCGCCACGCAGGCATTCACGTTCACCTGCGAAAGTTCGATCCCGCGGCCGTCAACGCCCAGCGTCTTAACAAGGTGTTCCAACAGCGCGCCGTCGCCACAGCCGACATCCAGCACGCGCGATCCCGCGGGAATCATGTCGGCGATGGCCCTCAGGTCTGCGCGCAGTGCGGTCATGCGACGCCCCGGACGGTGGCCGCGGCGTTCACGAAGCCGCGCACAGCGGCAAAGAGTTCGGGCTCGTCCAGCAGAAAGGCATCGTGTCCGCGATCGGTTTCGATCTCCACGAAGCTCACATTGGCTGCGGCGGCATTCAGCGCGTGGGCGACACGCTTGTTTTCCACGGTGGGAAAAAGCCAGTCGCTGGTGAACGAGATGATGCAGAAGCGTGTCTTTGCGCCACGATAGGCTTCGGCCAGCACGCCGCCGTAGTCGGCTGCAAGATCGAAATAGTCCATGGCGCGGGTAATGTAGAGGTAGGAGTTCGCATCGAAGCGATCCACAAACGTCATGCCCTGATGATGCAGATAGCTTTCGATCTGGAAGTCCGGCCCGAAACCGAACGAAACGGCCTCGCGATTTTGCAGCGAGCGCCCGAATTTCCGCTGCAGCGCCGCTTCGGAAAGATAGGTGATGTGCGCGGCCATGCGCGCCACCGCGAGCCCTTTGCCGGGCCGCGTTTCTGCAAGCTGGTAGTTGCCGCTGTTCCAGTCCGGATCGGCCATGATGGCCTGCCGGCCCACTTCGTGGAACGCGATGTTCTGTGCCGAATGGCGCGCGGCCGTTGCGATCGGCACGGCCGCGAACACACGCTCGGGATAGCTTGCCGCCCATTGCAGAACCTGCATTCCGCCCATCGATCCGCCGATGACGCATAGAAGTTTGTCGACGCCCAACGCGTCGATCAGCATGGCCTGCGCCCGCACCATGTCGCGGATCGTTACCACCGGGAAATCAAGACCATAGGGCTTGCCCGTTGCCGGATCGATGTCGGCGGGACCTGTCGATCCCATGCAGCCACCAATCACGTTGGTGCAGATGACAAAGAAGCGATCGGTATCGATGGGTTTGCCGGGGCCCACCATCGTTTCCCACCAGCCGGGTTTGCCGGTGACCGGATGGGCGCTGGCCACGAACTGGTCGCCCGTCAGTGCGTGGCATACCAGCACTGCGTTGGATCTGTCGGCGTTCAATGCGCCATAGGTCATGTAGGCCAGGGTGAAGGGCGAAAGCTGCCGTCCGGAATCGAGCGTCAGTGGTTTGTCCGCGCCAAAGGTCATGGCCCGGCCGCGATCCACGTTCTGGGCGGCCAGCGGGCGCAGGAATTGCGGATCGACCGCTTCGACCAATTCTGCCTCCGGCACACCGGCGTTGGGCCGGCGGGAGGCGCTTGCTAGGGCCGCCGTGCCCCCCTGTCAACGAAAAGGGCAGAGATGCAGGCGGCGCGGGGCGGCAATTCGCGTCTGCTAATCCATTGATTTTGGCCGGTGAGGCCCTATCAATACCCGCCCCCCAAGACCCGTCCTCTGGCTCGCCAGCGATGACGCGCGACGGGCGGATATGGAGTTTGGTACGGTTTGTCATGAATGCGCCTGTAGAAAAGCCCAGGAAGCCCAAAAAAGTCTCCGTCGAGTCGCTGCGCAAGCAGATCGACAAGGTCGACGATGAGATTCACGACCGGCTGATGAAGCGCTGGCAGGCCGGCGAACAGATCGGCCAGTTCCGGCGCAGTGCCGAGCGGCCGGAGGACGGACCGCGCATGCGTCCGGCCCGTGAGGCCGAAATTCTGCGGCGCGTCGTGGCGCGCCATTCCGGCTCCATGCCGGTCGGCATGGTTGTGCGCATCTGGCGGGAAATTCTGGCGGCCAATGTGCGGGCCCAGGCCAGCTATCGGGTGCATGTCTACACCGGCGCGCAGGCGATGGGTTTTTGGGATCTGGCGCGCGCCTATTTCGGCTCTGTCGTGCCCATGACCGGGCATGCGAGCGCACAGGCCGTGCTGCACGCCTGTGCTGCCGATGTGCATTCGATGGGTGTCGTGCCGATGCCCGAAAGCGCTGAGGATGCGCCCGGCTGGTGGTCGCAGCTTTCGCCCGCCGGCCACGAAGGTCCGCGCATCATCGCGCGTCTGCCGTTCGCCACCGGGGATGAAGCCGATGCCGGTCATCCGGAGGCCTATGCCATCAGCGCCATCGAGCAGGAAGAAACGGGGGATGATTCCACGGTGCTTCTGATCGACACGGCCGCTGAACTCAGCCTTGCGCGTCTGCAATCGCTCCTGAAACAGGCCGGCCTTGAAGGGCAGGCCGTCGCCGTGGGCCGCTCACCGAGCCGCGCCACGGATCGTCAGGTGCTTCTGGAAATCGCGGGGTTTGTCGGCAGGGAAGACCCGCGCCTTGCGGCGCTCGCCACGGCAGGCGGTGACGCACTCATCCGTGCGGTGCCGGTTGGAGGCTTCGCCAATCCGCTGAAAGTTGGAAGCGCCGCCGCATGAGACCCCAACCAAAACCCGGCGTTCTTGCCATCGAACCCTATGTTGGCGGCCGCGCGCAGGCGCCCGGTGCCGACAAGGTGTTCAAGCTGTCTTCCAATGAGTCCGCGCTTGGCCCCAGCAAGGCAGCTATCGCGGCGTATGAAAGTGCTGCGCGCGATCTGGCGCTCTATCCCGAAGGCAGCGCACGCATCCTGCGCGAAGCCATCGCTGATGTGCATGGGCTCGATGTGGAACGCATCGTCTGTGGCAATGGCTCGGACGAACTGCTGTCCATGCTCACCGAATGCTACCTCGAACCTGGCGACGAAGTGTTGTTCAGCGCCCACGGGTTCATTGTCTATCGCATCGCCACGCTAGCGAGCAGCGGCGTGCCAGTATCGGTTCCCGAAAGGAACCTGCACACCGACATTGATGGCATCCTCAAAGCGGTCACGCCCAAAACGCGTATTGTCTTCATCGCCAATCCGAACAATCCCACTGGCACATATCTCTCCAGCGAAGAGCTTCGCCGCCTGCATGCGGGCCTGCCGAAGAATGTGCTCCTCGTGATTGATGCGGCCTATGCCGAATATGTCCGCCGCAATGACTATGAAGACGGCATCGCGCTCGTGAACGAATACGAGAATGTGGTGATGACGCGCACCTTTTCGAAGGTCTATGGCCTTGCCGCCCTGCGCGTGGGCTGGGCCTATTGCCCGCCGCATATCACCGATGTGCTGAACCGCGTGCGCGGACCGTTCAATGTCTCGGTGCCGGCGCAGATGGCCGCTGCCGCCGCCATGCGCGATCATTCCCATGTTTCCGAGGCGATTGGGTTCAATGAAAAATGGCGCGGCTGGCTCACCCACGCAATTCGCGAGCTTGGACTGCGCGTGGATGATTCCGTCGGCAATTTCATCCTGATCCATTTCCCGCAAGCGCCGGGCAAGACTGCGAAGGACGCCGATGCATTCCTGATCCGGCGCGGTCTGATCCTGCGCGCCGTCGGCAATTACGATCTGCCCGATTGCCTGCGGCTGACGGTCGGCACCGAAGAAGCCAATGAGCGCGTCGTCGAAGCCTTGCGCGACTTTATGAAAGCCTGACGATGAGCGCCGATCCCCACTTCCAGAAGGTTGCGCTGATCGGCATAGGGCTTATCGGGTCATCCATGGCGCATGCCATGCGTCGCAAGGGGCTCGCCGCCCACATTGCCGGCTATGCGCGCCGCACCGAAACGCTGGAAAAGGCCGAAGCCATCGGCTTTGCCGATTCCCTGCACGACAATCTGGCCACATGTGTGCGCGATGCCGATCTGGTCGTTCTGGCGACGCCGGTGGGTACCTTTGGCACGCTGACGCAGGAAATGGCACCGCATCTGTCGAAGGGGGCGATCATTTCCGATGTCGGCTCCGTCAAGAGTGCGGTTGTGCGCGATGTGGGCCCGCACGTTCCCGAAGGCGTGCATCTCATTCCAGCACATCCTATTGCCGGCACCGAACAGTCTGGCCCCGAAGCGGGATTCGCCGAACTGTTCGAAGGCCGCTGGTGCATTCTCACCCCGCCGCCCGGCGCCGATGCTGCCGCGGTGGGGAAATTGCGTGCATTCTGGGAAGCGCTTGGCAGCAATGTTGATGTGATGGAACCGCGCCATCACGATCTGGTGCTTGCCATCACAAGCCATGTGCCGCATCTGATCGCCTACAACATCGTGGGCACCGCAGATGACCTGGAAACTGTGACGCAAGGCGAAGTGATCAAATATTCCGCGGGCGGCTTTCGCGATTTCACCCGTATCGCCGCTTCCGATCCCACCATGTGGCGTGACGTATTTCTGAACAATCGTGAAGCGGTGCTCGAAATCCTGCAGCGCTTCAATGAGGACCTCAGCGCCCTGCAGCGCGCGATCCGCTGGGGCGACGGCGATATGCTGTTCAACCTTTTTACGCGCACGCGCGCCATTCGCCGTTCGATCATCGACGCAGGGCAGGATAGCGCCGCCCCGAACTTCGGCCGCAATCCGAAAAAGAAATAGTTTCAGTAGAGCGGCGGCGCGGAGGCGGCGGGCAATCCACCGACCCGCACATATCCATCTGCAATCGAAATCGGCACGGTGGCAGGTGTGCTTGCACTTGCCGCCGCAATCGCCAGCAAGCTCGCACTGAGCGAATCCGCGCCGTCGCTCTGCGCGAAGTCGAGTCGCGGCAAGGCCAGTGTCACATGTGCATCGGCCTTGCCCGTGGGGCGGTGATATCGGTCGAGCCACAGTGAACCCTTCGCGCTCACCTGTGCGTTGGTGGCCGAAATTTTCGTCTGCGTCTCTGCACGGGAATTTTTGCGGGCGCGCCAGCGCTCCAATGCCACGCGCCAGTCTTCGCTACCTGTCATAAGCGCATCGAAGGCGTCCGCATCGCTGACCGTGCCGGTGATGGCGGCGTGGGCGAATTGTGCGCCGAAGGGGGAATCCTTGACCTGAACGCCATCGCCGGTGATCGCAAAGTCGAGAACATCGGCGTCGGGATTGCGGCGGATATGCCCCTGGAAACGCAGTGCCTGCCCGCCTTCCCAGCGAAGGCCTGTGCTGTCCAGATCGAAACGCGAAAGCCGTCCGTCATGGCGCACCGCGCTGGCGCGCAGGCTCGCGGACTGAAATTCGAATCGCTTGGCAACGGCGTTCTCGCCGGTCCATTCCAGCGTCTGTTTGCCGGCGGCTTCAAAGACCATTGGCCCCGGCGCGTAGCTCAAAACGTGCAGCGCAAATTTTTCGGCGCTCCAGCGCATCGGGCCATTCGCGCGTTTGACCTCGAGAATCACTTTTTCCATCACCGCATCGAGGCGGAAAGGGAACCCGCCGACTTCGCGTTTGGCGAAGTGCAGCGTCACGCCCGGCGCGATGGCCTGTCCATTCAGGGCATCGAGCTTCTTTTCAAGTTCGCGCGAGGCGACGATCCAATAGATCGAGAGCACTGCGGCGAGAAGCAGCAGAATGCCGAACGGCAGGTAGAGGAAGAACCGGCTGGAATAGCGCATTGGTGGCAGGATGAACGGGTTGGAAGGCGCTGTCCATCTATCAGGATTTGCGTGCGGATGTGGGCAACACGATGTCGCGCACGCCTGCCAGCCGTGCCTGCCGCTCAAGCTCGCGTTCCAGCTTTGCCTGGCGCGCTTTGCTTAAGGAAAGGCCGGGCTCCAGCCACAGCGCCTTCACAGCCAGCCGATCCCTGTCACGATCGGCTTTCATGTCGATGCGGCCCACAAAGCGATCCCCTTCCAGAAGTGGAAAGACGTAATAGCCAAATTTCCGCTTCGGCTCCGGCACGAAGATTTCGATGCGATAGTTGAAGCCAAAGATGCGTTCGCTGCGCGAGCGATCACGCAGCACTGGATCGAAAGGTGAAAGTGCCCGCAGCCGCGATGGCGCGGCAGGCAAGGTTGCCAGCATCGATTCAATATCCGGGCGCGCCACGGCGGCAATGTCGCGTTTGTCCTGTGCGCCTTCCAGCACCACATCGATCAACCGGCCGGCCTTCCTTTCATTTTCGATCCAGCGCGTGGCGTCAAGGATCGAAGCGTGCCCCCAGAAATCGGCAAGCATTTTCGGTGTCGCTGCGCCAAGCCGCTTCAATGCTTCGCGGCAGGCCCAATCCTGCGTCTCAGCCCTGCTGGGTTTTGTTGCGCGCAGATGTTCCGGCACCGCGCGTGCGGCGAGATCGTAGATCTTCTCGAAACCATCGCGGCGCAGTACCGCAAGTTCGCCAGAGCGCCACAGAAATTCGAGTGCGGCCTTTGCCGGACCCCATCCCCACCAGGGTCCGGTGCGCCCGCCCAGATGCGCGAAGTCGCGCGCCTTCGATGCGCCGTGTTCCTCGATATGCGCGCGCACCGTTTTGATCACGCGCATGTCGCCGAAATTTTCCTTCCAAGCCGAAAGCTGCTTCTTCGTGTGCGCAAAGCGGTGGTGCCAATGCGGATAGTGTTCGAGTGGTATCAGCGATGCGTCATGCGTCCAGTGTTCGAATAGCACCGGCGCCTTTGCTTGCAGGCGTTCCAGATGCTTGGGCCGATAGGTGTTGTGGCGCGAGAACAGGATGTGATGATGCGCGCGCTCGATGATGCGGATGGTGTCGATCTGTACGTAGCCGAGCTTGGCGATCCAGCGCGCGGCGGCATCTGGTCCGCGCACATTTTCGGCCTCGCACAACCCGTTGCCGGACAGGATGAGCGCGCGCGCCTTGGCATTGGAGATGACAAGCGGCGCTGTCACCACGTCAGCCGCAGCGGGAATAGCCGCAGGCGGTGCAGATATCGCACCCTTCGCTGCTCGTCAGCCCGAAACCGCCGCAACGTGGGCAGGCACGCTGCGGAACAGGCGGGCTATCGCCCGCAAGCGCGGCAAGACGTACCTGTTCGGCAAAAGGCGCGGCTGCGCGCGGGGTCATGAAGCCGATGGAAACGAGATGATGCTCGATCACCCCGCCGATGGCGGCGAGGAGCGAAGGCACATAGCGGCCTTCCATCCATTGTCCACCGCGCGGATCGAACACGGCTTTCAGTTCATCGACCACAAACGATACATCGCCGCCGCGCCGGAACACCGCCGAGATCATGCGCGTCAGTGCCAGGGTCCAGGCATAGGCTTCCATGTTCTTCGAGTTGATGAAGATCTCGAAGGGGCGGCGGCGCCCGTCCTTCTCGATGTCGTTGATGGTGATGTAGAAGGCGTGATCGGAATCGAGCCATTTGATCTTGTAGGTCTGCCCCGGCAGCGCCTCGGGCCGGTCGAGCGGTTTGGTCATATAAACGACGCCACCGGAATCCTGCGTCATCCCATCCACGCTGCGCTTCGTCACCACCGGCTCCAGCACCGCACCGGTCACCGCGTTGGGCCGATAGGTCGTGCAGCCTTTGCAGCCCATCGCATAGGCCTTCAGATACACATCCTCGAACGCCGCGAACGAAATATCCGCAGGGATGTTGATCGTCTTGGAAATCGAGCTGTCGATATGGTGCTGGGCCATGGCCTGCACCGCGAGGTGATCGTCGGGCGAAAGGTCAGACGATTCGACGAAATACTCCGGCAGGCTCGCCTCTTCGCCGAAGCGTTCGCGGAAGGCGCGCCAGGCAAAATCGCTGATGACTTCTTCTTCCCAGCCGCCGTCGGGCAGAAGCACCTTGCGTCTGTGCGTGAAGGAAAACACCGGCTCGATGCCGCTCGATACGTTTCCTGTGAACAGCGAAATCGTACCCGTCGGCGCAATGGAGGTGAGAAGCCCGTTGCGGATGCCGTGCGTGCGAATGCCTTCACGAAGATCGTCCGGTAACTCTGCGATCGCGGGCCGTGCCAGGAATTCGTCACGGTCGAAAAGCGGGAAGGCACCCTTCTCTTTCGCCAGCGCAATCGATTCCGCATAGGCCGCAAGTTTCAGCGCGGAAAGCCAGCGTTCGATCAACGTCAGGCTCTCCGGCGAACCGTAGCGAACGCGGCAGAAGATCAGCGCATCGGCAAGCCCGGTGACACCAAGGCCGATGCGCCGCTTGGCGAAGGCTTCGGCGCGCTGTTCCTCCAGCGGGAATCTGGAAACGTCGATGACATTGTCGAGAAAGCGGACGGCAGTACGCGTCAGCCGCCCCAGCTCTTCCTCATCAAGCGCAGCATCGTCTTCAAAGGGGTTCTTCACCAGTTTCGCCAGATTGATCGAACCCAGCAAACACGCGCCATAAGGCGGCAAGGGCTGTTCGCCGCAAGGATTGGTCGCGCGGATGGTTTCGCAATAGGCGAGGTTGTTCGACGAATTGATGCGGTCGATGAACACCACGCCGGGCTCGGCATATTCGTAGGTCGCGCGCATGATGCGCTGCCAAAGATCGCGCGCGCGCACGGTACGAAATACGCGGCCCTCGAATTTCAGTTCCCAATCCGCATCGGCCTTCACCGCCTCCATGAAGGCGTCGCTCACCAGCACGGAGAGGTTGAACATCGAAAGTTTGCCAGCCGTCTGCTTGACGGCGATGAAGTCTTCGATGTCGGGATGATCGCAGGCGAGCATGCCCATCATTGCGCCGCGTCGCGATCCGGCCGAAACGATGGTGCGGCACATCGCGTCCCACACCTCCATGAACGACACGGGGCCAGAGGCGTCCGCCGCCACCCCCTTCACCGGCGCCCCCTTGGGGCGCAGCGTCGAGAAGTCGTAGCCGATGCCGCCGCCCTGCTGCATGGTCAGCGCCGCTTCGCGCAGATGGCTGAAAATGCCGCCCATCGAGTCCTCGATGGTGCCCATCACGAAGCAGTTGAAGAGCGTCACGTTCCGCTCGGTGCCAGCCCCGGCCAGAATGCGTCCGGCGGGCAGGAAGCGGTGGCCCTGAAGCGCGCCCGCGAATTCCTCTGCTGCGCTCGCGCGCTTTTCGGCGCTCTCCGCGGCGGCCGCCGCCATGGCCACGCGGGCCCAGGTATCGGCGATGGTGGCATCCAGCGGCGTGCCATCGCCCGCCTTGAGGCGATATTTCAGGTCCCAGATGCGGTTTGCGATATCGCTCATGTGTGGGGCTCAAATCCCGCATGGCAGCCATCGCCAGACGGGGTTTGAATATAGGGCATGAAAGCTCTCAATTCAAGAACATAAAGAGAACGAAATCCGGATTTGGCTAGCCGGTGACCAATTGCGCGCGGCCATCTTCGACCAGCGCCGTCGTGGCCGTTTCGATCCGGGTTTCGAGCGTGCGCATGAACTCTGCCCGTTTCAGGCCGGGCGGTATCGGTTCCAGAAATTCGATGGTGATGGTTCCGGCCTTTTTCAGAAAGCCACCCGGACCCGTCCAGAACAGCCCGGAGTTCAAAGCTACCGGCACGCAGGGCACTCCGAGGTGGCCATAGAGCGCGGCCACACCGGGCTTGTAGTCCGTCGGACTGCCAGGTTTCTTGCGCGTGCCTTCCGGAAAGATCACCACTGCATAACCATGCGCGAAGGCGCTTTTTGCGGCCTCCACCATTTTGCGCAGCGCCGATGCCTTGCCATCGCGATCGATCGCGATCATGCCCATCTTGCGCGCATACCAGCCATAGAGCGGAATGTTCAGAAGCTCGCGCTTGAGCACGAACACGCTATGGCCCTGCAAAATCCAGATTGCCACCGTGTCCCACATGCTCATGTGCTTGGGTGCGATCAGAACGCCCGGCGGCGGTACCGTGCCGCGCACGCGATAGTCCAGTCCGGCAATGTGTCTGAGGCCCCACAACACCGCCCCGCACCATGCATCGGGCGCCCATTTTGCCACGCGGCGGGGAAACGCAAGCAGCGGAATGCAGCCGATATTCAGCGCCGCTGAGATCAGTGCGAAGTAGATCAGAAAAAGCGTCGAACGCAGGATTGTCATGAGCGGTGGGGAAAAGCTGCGCGCCTGAGCCTTATCGGCGCGCGCCTCCGGGTCAAGTAGCGGGTTTGCGCACGATGCGCGTGATGATGAAGCTCGCGAGGAATTTGGCGTATTCGGCGTGCAGCACGCGCAGCGCGCGGCCATTGTGCCACCAGCCGTCCAGATCAATGCTGTTGGGATCCACCGGATAGGGCACGATGCGGGTCTTGGGCATGTCTGCGCCGAATTCGGCGAGGCTGCGCGGCATGTGGTAGCGCGCGGTCACAAGGATGAGACTGCGAAAGTGATGCGTCGTCATCCAGTCCGCGGCTTCCTCGGCATTGCCGCGCGTGTTGGCGGCAGAGAAGCCCAGATCGGCGCAGCAATCGAAGCGCCGTCCGCCGTGCGCGAGTTTTTTCAGAACGGCTTTGGTGGTGGATGGATGCACGCCACTGATGAGAAGCCGTTTGGCCTTGCCGTGTTCCAGAAGATTTACGGCTGCGTCCAGCCGCGCGTCGCCCCCGGTCAGCGCCACGATCGCGTCGGCCTTGTCCACGCTTTCCGGTGTTTTCGGCAACGAGAAAGCGTAAAGAAAGAAACCGGCCATGTAGGCGAAGGCAAGTGCGACAGCACTGCCCAACACGCGCCTTGTTGCCGAACTCTTCTGCAATGCGTCTTCCTTCTTCAAAGGCGCTCTTGCGCGCGCGCATGGTGCAATACGTCAATTCAATAGATGCGGCGCAAGGCCGCCAGAACCGATAGCCGCGCCGTGGCCCAGGCAATCAGTCCGGAAACCGCCGGCACCGCCGCCAGCCACACTAGCTCATTTGCGTTAAGCGAAAGCGGCGGCAGGAATGGTACGGCTTCAAATCCGGCAAATTCTAGGCCGCCCGCCGCCAGAAACAGCGCGGCTGCGACAATCGCACCCACCAGCGAGGCCAGCACGGTGGACACGAAATAGTGCCGCTCGAACGCGCGCGCGATGAAACCCGCGGTGGCGCCCATCTGGTGCAGCAGCTCCACAATATCGTGATGCGCTTCCAGTCCTGCGCGCGTAGCGAACGAAACGGTCGCTGTCGTGGCAACGGCGATCAGCAGCAGGATGGCATAGGCCGAATAGCGCACACCGTCTGCAAGGCCCTTCAATCGTCCGGCCCAATGCGAATGATCGTCCAGAAGCGAGTGCGGCGCAGCCGCTTTCAGTTCGCGCGCCAGCTGTGGAACATTCACGCTCATGCCCGGAATGATCTTCGCATCGATCAGCCGTGGCAGCGGCAATTCGGCGACCAATGCGTCGGCGCCAAGCCAGGGTTTCACCAGCGCCAGCGATTCTTCCCGGCTCACCGGCGCGGCATAGGCGATGCCGTCCGTGCGTCGCAGGATTGCAAGAACCGCCTCGGTTTCTGCATCCAGCATCGGTGCTGCCGATCCGCGCTCCGGTGGCAATATCTGCACCGTCAGCCTGTCGGCCAAACCGGCCTGCCAGGAAAGCGACGCGCGCTCGGCCAAGAGCGAAGCGCCCAGTGCCAATGCCGCCAGAAATGCCATTATGCCAATCACGATATCGAGCGGTGCCGCGCCGGCTTCGCGCGGAACGATGCGTCCTTTGGATGCGCGCGCCCTGCTCATCGGTTTGCCATTCCCAGTTCGACAAGGCGGCCATCGACAAGGCGCATCTCGCGCGCTTTTACCCGCTCCAGAAGCGCGCGGTCGTGCGTGGCGATGAGAACCGTGGTGCCAAGACGATTGAGTTCGGCGAACAGACGAATGAGGCGATCCCCGATATCCGGATCCACATTGCCTGTCGGCTCATCGGCAATCAGAAGATCGGGCCGGCCCACCACTGCGCGCGCGATGGCCACGCGCTGCTGCTCGCCGCCGGAAAGTGTTGCGGGCAGCGCCTTCATCCGTCCGCCAAGACCGACCCATGCGAGCAGTTCTTCCACGTCCTGCTTGTAGTCGCCTTCGGCGATGCCGGTGATGCGCAGCGGCAGCGCCACGTTTTCGTAGGCGGTCAGATGCGGCAACAGGCGGAAATCCTGAAACACCACGCCGATGCGCCTGCGAATTGCGGGAAACTGCGCGCGTTTGGCGGTGGCAAGGTCATGTCCGAACAGGGTGATAAGCCCGCGCGATGGCGGCTCGCCCAGATACATCAGCTTCAGGAGCGTCGTTTTGCCCGCGCCTGAAGGTCCGGTGAGGAAGGTGAACGACCCGGCTTCGAGAGCGAACGTCACGTCCCTGAGCACTTCGGGCCCCGGTCCGTACCGCATTCCAACATTTTCGAAGCGCACCATCGGGGGCGACCATAGCGGCGGGCCCGCATGTGACAAGGCCTCGCGCATTTGCGCGAAAACTTGCGGCATAAGGCCCCTTCCCGCTACCGTGTAAGGGGCTGGACTGGCAATTTCCGCGCATGATTCTCACTTGTCCCCAATGCGATACGCGCTACACGGCCGACGCATCCAAATTCGCGCCACCGGGCCGCAAGGTGCGTTGCGCCAAATGCGGGCACATCTGGCATCAGGTTGCCGAACCCGAAGCGCCCGAACCCGCCTTTGACGCGCCAGAACCCGCGCCGCCCGCACCGCAACCGGCCACACCGCCCCCGGTGATTCCGCGCCGGGAGGCGTATCAGCCGCCGCGCCCCGTTCAGGCGCCGGTGGAACAGGACCATGAAGAGGCGCCGCGTCCCCGTCGCCGCTGGCTTGCCGGCGCCGCGGTCGGCATTGGCTGGATGGTGCTGGCCGGTGCGATCCTGCTCATTGGCTGGTCGGCGATATCGTTCCGGCAGCAGGTGGCTGAGATCTGGCCGCAAGCCGCATCGCTCTATGCCCCGCTTGGCCTTCAGGTGAACGCACGCGGCATTCAGTTCAGCCAGGTCGCGTCACACCGCGAAATGGAAGACGGCCAGTTCGTTCTCGCCATCACTGGCCGCATCGAGAACATCACCAATCGCGAAGTCGCCGTGCCCAATGTCGTTGTTACGCTTTACGGCGCCGATGAGCGGGAGCTCTATCACTGGAGTTTTGCGCCCAGCGTCTCCACACTTGCGCCGGGGAAGAAAATTCCGTTCCTCACGCGCGTATCATCGCCGCCGCCCGGCGCCAAACATCTGGAACTGCGTTTCGCGGACGGAAAGCCGTGACAGCGCCTCGCGCGCTGACGCCACTCTTCTCCGAAGCTGACATCGCCGAAGGCATCGCGCGGCTGTCGCACCAGATCGCGGGCGCGCCACAAAAGCCTGATATTGCCATCGCGGTGCTTGCGGGCGCATTTGTGTTTGCCGCCGATCTGCTGCGCGGACTGGCGCGCGAGGGTCTTTCGCTTCCCGTCGAATTTGTCTGGCTGCGTTCCTATGGCGCCATGCGCACAGGCGCGGATGAAATCACCGTGCGGGTCGATATCGAATCCGATCTTTCGGGAAAGCATGTTTTGCTCATCGACGGCGTGCTCGATCGCGGCACCACGCTTGTAAAGGCGTGCGCCATGGCGCGTGCGAAAGGCGCAACCGCCGTCACCACCGCTGTCGCCGTGGACAAGGCACGTGCCGATGCGCTGCTGCAGGCTGACCACGTGATGTTTCGCGGCGTCAGCGGCTTTCTGGTCGGCTACGGCATGGACGATGCGGGCGCTGATCGCGGTCTGCCATTCATCGGGCGCGTGGACCAGAGCGCGATCGGAAAAATGTAAAGCGGCTTTCCGAAAAATCGCGCTGCAAATCAGAACTCTTTCAACAACCGGTCGATGTAGTCGAGTTCTTCCTTCGGCCGTCCGCGTTCGGCGGCGCGGCGGCGAAGTTCCTCCAGAATGGAACGCGCCCGCGCAAGACTCGATTCATCGGGCACTTTCACATTGCTGCCGAAGGGTGAGCCGTTCTTTCCCGTCTGGCGGCCAAGCGGATCTTCGTTGCCGTTCGGTCCCTGCTGGCCATTGCGCTTCATCAGTTCCTCGGCGAGCTTGCCGGTGCCTTCGCGCATGGCCTCGAGTGCCTTCTGCTGCGAGGCTTGTGCGCCATCGAGCGCCTGCGCACCAAGCCGGCCCTGCGCATCGTTCATTTCGCGCCCGGCTTTGCCGAAGGCGTCGGGCGATTTTTCGCCAAGGTCTTTCAAAACCTTGTCCATGTCGTCGTGCAATTTGCCCTGCTGCTGGGCCAGGCCCTTGGGTCCGCCATCCTTCGGATCGGGGTTTCCCTGTTTCTCGCGGAACGTCTTGTCCATCAGGTTGCGCTGACGGCCCATCAGTTCGCCCAAATCCTGAATGGCCTTGCCCATCTTCTGATCCTGCGCGGATTGTCCGCCGGGTCCGCCCTGCGACATGTGCAGATTTTCAATCAGGCTTTGCAGCAGCGCCAGCATCTGCATGGCGCTGTCGCGCGCACCGGATTGCGCAAGTTTCTGGATGGCGGCGAGAAGATCGTTCAGATCTTTTTCGCTCAGCACTTTCGCACCGGGCGGTGGCGGTTGCCCGTTGGAGGGCTGTGCATTTTGGGCCAGCGCCTGCAGATAGCGCTGCAAGGCTTCCTGATAGCGCTGCATCAGCGCGTCGATCACTTCCTGCGGCGCGCCTTGCGCCAGTGCCTCGGAAAGCTGCTGCTGGATCTTGCGCAATTCCTGCGCTGCCAGAAGGGCGCCGCCATTCTCCAGCGCCAGCGCTGTCTGCCACAAGAGGTCCTGCACGCGCTCAACATCTTCGCGGCTGCTCGCCAGTTTCAGGCCCCAATAGGCGCCGCGAATGGCCATGTAGATGTTGCCGCGTCCTTCGTAGAAAATTTCCGGCGCGATGGTGAGGGCATCGAGCGTCTTGATGACACGCTGGCGGACGGCGGGTTGACCCAGCGCCAGCATTTGCCGCTGCTCCACCAGCGCGCGCGCGAGCGGATCGGTGAACACCCGCTGCGGCAGGCGGATTTCGACCGCCTTGGAATATCCTCTGTGGCCTGCGCCATCACGCGCTTCCAAAACGATTTTCACCATCAGGCCTGCAAGCGGATGCTCGGTCAGATCCTGGAAATCTGTCTGCTTCAATGTCTTCGCCGAAGCAGCAGCCAGCGGCAGATCGACAGCGAACGGTTCCTTGCGCCTGTAGGCCGGATTGAGCGGGGTGATGAGCGCGCGTACCGAGGTCACGCCGTAATCATCGCCTGCCGTGAACACCAGTTTCAGCACCTGCCGCTCGGTTTTCGACGGTGGTTCGGAAAACGCGATCACCGGCGCGTTGTCGGCGAGCGTGCGCACGCTCCAGCGGCCGAGTTCGCGCCCGCTCGCGCGCACCGCAATGCGGCTGGTCTCGCCGATCTTGTAGCTCGCGGCATATTCGCCGCTGGAGCCTTCGAAATCCGGAACGCCGTTCTTGTGTGGGTCGGCTTCCAGCACGGGGGTGCCGCGCGAACCGTGCACGCGCACCACCAGCTGTGAATTTTCCGGAATGGTGATGGTGCCCGAGGCATCGGCGCGCAGATAAAGCGGCGCCTGTCCGGTGTAGGCTGGCGGATTGATCCACGCATCCATCGTCGGCGGCGGGCCATTGCCGGAGAGATTGGGGGCGAAGGCATCGAACAGGCGTTGTCCGGTGTTGTGCCCCGCGAACACCACGCCCAGCACCAGCGACACCAGCACCACGAAGCGCACCGCATGCGGATCGCGCGCAGGCAGGCCGGGCGATGGCATTTTCGTGCGCAGGATTCCGATGCTGGCCAGAAGCCGCTTCACATGCACGCGCCAGAGCGATACCGACCATGGGTCGCTGGTGCCCACGGCCTGCACATCGTCATGTTCGCTGATCGGCCGGTGTGACAGCGCGCTATCGCGTTCCACACGCCGCGCGCCTTCCTCCCATGTGGGCACATGTGCGCCCTTGAGGGTTTCAAAGGTTAGCCAGCCGCAACCGCCGAGCACACCCATCATCAGGAGCAGATGGATTTCCCACGGCAGCAGATCGAAGAGGCCGAACAGCCCCACCGCCACATAGGCGCCCAATATGCCGCTTGCGGGCCACAGTGCCGGCCACACGATCTCCCAGCCAAGCACCGCGCGCGCGAGCGCAATCCGCCGCTCGACGGGGTCGGCGAGTGTCTGGCGGATTTCCTTAATCAGCCAGCCAGTCCGGGATGCGATCCAGTTCCAGTAATGCGTCATCGCTCAATCGGGGCCGCACAATGCTCCATGCCGCGCCCTTCACGAGAACTTCCGGCGCAGGCGGCCGCGCATTGTAGGCCGAAGCCATCACCGCGCCATAGGCGCCTGCGGTCATAAACGCCACCACATCGCCCGAATTAAGGCATGGCAGTTCACGATCGCTTGCGAAAATGTCGGTGGTTTCGCAGACCGGCCCAACAACGTCGTAATGCGCGCGTGGTGCATCGGGCGCGGGTTCCGATACCGGGACGATCTCGTGGTACGCGTCATAGAGCGCCGGCCGCATCAAATCGTTCATCCCCGCATCGAGAATGAGGAATTTCTTGGCGGCGCCTTCCTTAACGTAAGTCACGCGCGCCAGAAGAATGCCTGCATTGGCCGCGATCAGCCGCCCCGGCTCCAGGATCAGGTCCACGCCCTGTTCCTTCGCCAGCTTCGTCGCCAGCGCGCCATAGGCTGCCGGATCGGGGGGCGGCTCATTGCTCGCGCGATAGGGAACGCCAAGCCCGCCACCCAGATCGGCGCGCGCAATGGCGTGTCCGTCGGCGCGCAGCAACGTGATCATCTCGGCAAGGCGCCCGAACGCCTGCTCGAACGGCAGAAGCTCGGTGATCTGGCTGCCGATGTGCATATCCACGCCCACAATCGAAAGCCCCGGCAATTTCGCCGCCAGCGCATAGGCCGCGCGCGCGCGCTCCCACGGAATGCCGAATTTGGTTTCCGCCGTTCCGGTGGTGATCTTGGCGTGTGTTTTGGCGTCCACGTCAGGGTTGATGCGGATGGTGACGGGCGCAGACTTGCCGAGCGAAACTGCAACCTCGCTCAAGGCATCAAGCTCCGGCTCGCTTTCCACGTTGAACTGGTGGATGCCCGCTTCCAGCGCCGCGCGCATTTCGGCTTTGGTTTTGCCGACGCCGGAGAACACGACGCGCGAAGCCGAAATTCCCGCCGCCAGCGCCTTCTTGAGTTCGCCGCCCGAAACCACATCCGCGCCCGCGCCAAGTCTGGCAAGTGTTTTCAGCACTGCCAGATTTCCATTCGCCTTTACGGAGAAGGCAATGAGGGCGCTTCTGGGAAACGCCTCTGCGAACACGCGGTAGTGCCGTTCCAGCGTGGCCGAGGAATAGACATAAGCCGGTGTGCCAACGCCTTCGGCCAGCGCCAGAAGATCAACATCTTCGGCGAAGAGCCGCCCGTCCCGGTACGCGAAATGATTCATCAGCCGAGCGGATCGTTCGGCTTTGAAGGGTCTTTCTTGTCCTTCGGCGTTTCCTTGCCGTTGGGCATCACAAGATCGCTCTTGGTGCCGCAGGCCGGAACCGCGATGGCAAGGGCTACAACCACGAGAAGACGCAGCATCATGTCAGTCTCTCCCGCCAGAAGGCGATCTGTTCGCGCACGCGCACCGGCGCGGTGCCGCCAAAACTGGTGCGTGAATTCAGCGAAGCCTCAAGTGACAGCACCTTGAACACATCTTCGGTCAGGCCCGGTTCAACGCTCCGCATGTCGGCCAGCGGCACCTGATCGAGTGCAACACCCAGTGCCTCGGCGCGCTTCACAATCGCGCCCGCGATGTGATGGGCTTCGCGGAAAGGCTTGCCGAGTTTCGTCACCACGTAGTCCGCAAGGTCTGTGGCGGTGGGAAAGCCTTTCTCCGCAGCACGCTTCATCGCATCGGCATCAGGCTTCATGTCGCCTGCCATGCCGGCCATCGCGGCCAGCGCCAGATCGAGCGCGTCGGCGGCGGCGAACACCTGTTCCTTGTCTTCCTGAAGGTCCTTCGCATAGGCCAGCGCAAGGCCTTTCATCACCGTCGTCAGCGCCACGAAGCTGCCAAGAATGCGGCCGGTCTTCGCGCGCACCAGCTCGGCTGCATCGGGATTGCGTTTCTGCGGCATGATGGAGGAGCCGGTGGTGTAGGCGTCACTGAGTCTGATGAAGCCATAGGCAGGCGAGGCCCACAGCACGATCTCTTCGGCCAGCCGCGACAAATGCATCGAACAGATCGTCGCCGCCGAAAGAAATTCGAGCGCGAAGTCGCGGGCGGAAACCGCGTCGAGCGAATTGCGTGCGGGGCCATCGAAGCCCAGCGCCTGCGCGGTCTGGTGCCGGTCGATGGGAAAAGGCGTCCCCGCCAGCGCCGCCGCACCGAGCGGCGATTCATTCATGCGCTGGCCTGCATCGGAAAAACGCGACCCATCGCGCGCGAGCATCTCGACATAGGCCAGACAATGATGCGCAAAACTCACCGGCTGCGCAGGCTGCATGTGGGTGAAGCCGGGCATGATGGTTTCAGTGTGGGCTTCGGCCTGCGCCACGAGCGCCTTCTGCACCATCAGCACGCCGTGGCGCGCACGTTCACAGGCCTCGCGCACCCAGAGACGGAAATCGGTCGCCACCTGATCGTTGCGCGAGCGTGCGGTGTGCAGGCGTCCGGCCACCGGGCCGGCCAGTTCCGCCAGCCGGGATTCGATATTGAGGTGAATGTCCTCGAATTCACGTTTGAAGGTAAACGTACCCTCGGCGATCTCGCGCCCGATAGCGTCCAACCCCTGCAAAATCGCCTCGGAATCGGCCTTTGAGACGATGCCTTGCCGGGCCAGCATGGTCACATGCGCCTTCGAACCGGCCAGGTCCTGGGCGGCAAGACGCTTGTCGAAATCGATGGAGACGTTTATCGCCTCCATGACCTCCGCGGGTCCGCCCTGAAAGCGCCCGCCCCACATGCTGTTCGTACTCATGGCGTTTCGATGATGACGATGATGCGTTCGAGAGTGATAGCCGCCGCCGCGATCCTCGCGGTGGTTGCGGGCCTTGCCGTTCTATATGTGATGATGCCCGCGCCTGTCCACGATGCGGCGCATCCGCCGCAGCCTCTGGCCAAGCTCGCCGTCGCGCAAACGCCCAAATCCATTCCGGATGTGGCGTTCTCCGATGCCAGCGCGAAGCGGCTGGGCCTTGCCGATTTCAAGGGCCGCTACGTCCTGCTCAATCTGTGGGCGACATGGTGTGGCCCCTGCGTGAAGGAACTGCCCGCGCTCGCCAGGCTTTCCAGGGCCGTCCCCGCAGACAAGCTCACGGTTGTGGCGGTGAATGTGGGACGTTCCGATGCTGCCGAGACCAAGACCTTTCTCGCGAAACACAAGGCCGATGCGCTGAATGTGTATGTGGATGGCAATGTCGCGCTGATGCGCGCCTTCACCGCCTATGGCCTGCCGGTCAGCGTGCTGATCGATCCGCAAGGCCGCGAGATCGCCCGCGCCACCGGCGCCGCCGAATGGGATGCGCCCGAAGCCATCGAATATTTCAAGGCGCTGTCGGAGAAGAAACCGGCGTCATAGCCTCGCCTGGTTATTGGCGTGCCTTGTCGTAAGCCGCCCACATCGGCGCGCAATCGATCACGCTGCCGGTTTCCATCGCCTTGTCGATGGCCATCACGGTCAGCCCCGCCACCATCGAATCCTGCGGCGTCACGGGGAACGGTGCTTCGCCGTCGAGTGCCTTCTTTAGGTCCGCTGCCATCGCCTGATCGGCGCCATTGTGCAGATCGGCGGTGAGCCCGCCCCATTCCATCTTCTCGGGTTTCTTGCGGTCGAAGGCGCCGCGATAGAGCAGCTTGTTGCGCACAAGGTCTGCCACGAGCGTGCCCTCGCTGCCAGCGATGTACCAGCGCCGCTCCAACAGCGAGACATGCGTGTTCGAATGAAACGACAGCTGCGCACCGCTTTCATATTCCACGATGGCGGTCTGATGGTCCGTCACATCCATGTCGGAGTGGAAGGCATCGTTGGCACCGGCCCATCCTGCATCGCGCAGCGCATAGGCTTCCTCGCCATCGGAATAGTGGCGCGGGCCTTTGTCGAACTCTGGTCCGAACAGCTTCTTGCCGCCGAAGCTCGCCACGCGCTTGGGTCGCGCGCCCATCAGCCGGCCGAAGATGTCGAAGTCGTGGCACACCTTGTCGAGGAAGTAGGAGCCGCCCCATTCCTGCTTGCGCCGCCAGTTTCGCGCCAGGTATCCGCCATGCTCCGGGTGAAGATGCTCCGTCGCATCCATCGAAATGATGCGCCCAAGCTGACCCGCGTCCACGCGCGCAATCGTTTCGCGCACGATGGGCATGGAGCGCATCACCAGCCCGATATGGAGCGGCGGCGTTTTCACATCCGCGAGGTGCCGGGCCAGCGCCAAGGTTTCTTCCTCGGTACGCACGATCGGCTTTTCGGCGAAGATGGGATGGCCTGCTTCGAATGCGGCAAGCAGATGCTCGTAGTGCAGGTGGTTCGGCGAGCCGATCATGACGAGATCGTAAGGCCCGTCTTTCAAGAGCGCCGTCACGTCGGCATAGGCGCGCCCGGTCGCAATATTGCGCTCGGCCAGGATCGAGGCTCCAACCGGCGCCGGGTCGGCATAGCCCGCGATCTCATAATCCCATTCCACATCCTCCATCGCCCGCAGAACATGGGCGATGCGCTGGCCAAGGCCGATTACGGCAATACGTGTACGTGTCATGGATGAAAGCCTAGCCGATTTGCGGCAGCGGGAAAGTCCCATTGCACCGGACTGCTCGCGCCGCGGTGGCGCGGGGATTGGCCGGTCCATTCATCAGGCGCATAACCGCTGCGCACGGCTATCACGCTGTCGTGCATCGACGCTGCGGGTCGGCTTTCCGACCATCGCGCCGTATTGATCGCTTGGAGTTCAGCATGCGTGCTGTCGCCCTTGGTGTCTTCCTCTGTCTCGCCGCGATTGCCGCGCATGCGGAAACTCCGCCTGCGCCGCAGGCAAAGTCCATTGCGAAAGATGTTTGGCTGATCCCCGGCGGCTTTCTGCCGGACCGCCAGCCGGATGGAAACACGGTGATCTTCGATGGCCCCAAGGGCCTCATCGTGATGGACACGGGGCGTCACCTCTGGCAGCGGCAGGCGATCCTCGATTTCGCGAAGGCGCATCACAAACCCATCGCCGCCATCGTCAACAGCCATTGGCATCTCGATCACGTCAGCGGCAATCCCGATCTGAAGCGCGCCTATCCGGGCGCAAAGGTGTTTGCCAGCAACGCCATCGACGATGCGCTCACGGGCTTTCTGGCGCGAAGCGCGAAAGGCGCGGAGGACTATCTGAAATCCGGCGATGTGCCCGCCGATACCGCCGAAGATATCCGCAACGATATCGCCACATGGAAGAACGGCGCTGCGCTGAAGCCCGATGTCGTGGTGTCAAAATCTGCAACGCGCACCATCGCGGGAAAATCGCTGCAAGTGAACCTTGCGCCCAATGCGGCCACCGATGGCGATGTGTGGGTCTATGATCCGGCAAGCAAGGTGGTGGCCACGGGGGATCTCGTCACGCTTCCTGCGCCGTTCCTTGATACCGCATGCCCGAAAGGCTGGAGCGATGCGCTTGGCAAGGTCGAAGCGACACCGTTCGTCACCGCCATTCCCGGTCACGGCGCGCCAATGACGCGCGCCGATATCGCCACCTATCACAAGGCGTTTGACGCATTCATCGCCTGCGCGGCATCGGATCGCGACGCGAAGGAATGCGCGGAAGGCTGGGCGAAGGATGCGGGCGCGCTTCTGGGCAGCGATGAAGCCACCCAGAAGAAGGCCAAAGGCATGGCGATGTATTACGCGAAAGACGTGCTCCGCGCCCATGGCGGCAAAAGCGCGGAGTGCAAAGCCTAGTTCAAGGTCTTGCGCAGCGCGGCGATATAAGCCTCCGTAACCTCGTAATTTGCATCCTCGTCCGCGTGCGGCCAGGCGGAGTTGGTCACGATCACCAAATTTTCCTTCGGGTAGATGCGCACCATCTGTCCAAAGATGCCAACGGCGGCATAGGAACCATCCGGATAGATCCACCACTGAAAGCCGTAATGCGTGCCAGCCCAGTGTGAATCGTAAAGCGGCGCGGTGGCCTCCTTCGTCCAGTCCTTCGGCAGCACATCACCGCCGCCCGCTGCGAACCACATTCCGAAGCGGCCATAGTCGCGCAGGGTCATGGAGATGCAGCAGCCGCCAAGCTCGGTGCCGCTCTGGTCGGTCATCCACACGCCGTCCTGCTCCGCGCCCATCGGCTTCCAGATTTTCTCCGAGAGATAATCCGAAAGCGAAACTTTCAGCACGCGTGACAGAAGCACGCCGATGAGATCGGATTCGCCGGTCTTGTAGACGAATTTCGTGCCGGGCTCCGCTTCGCGCGGCAGCTTCGCCATGTAGGCGGCAATGGGATTGTCGGCCTTGTTCTCCGGCTCATAGCGCGCGAACACGTTCACGTCGGATTTCGGGTCTTCGTAATCCTCGTTCCACTTTACGCCCGAACTCATGGTCAGCAGCTGGCGGATCGTCACGCCTTCATAGGCCGACCCTTTCAGCTCGCGAATGTAATCGGTCACCGGCGCATCGAGGCCTTTGATCAATCCATCCTTGATCGCCGCGCCCACCAGCGTAGAGGTGATCGACTTGGCGACGGAGAACGATGTCCAGCGGTCTGCGGCCGTGCGGCCAAGGCCATAGCGTTCCAGAACCGTTTTGCCGTTCTTCAGCACCAGCAATCCGGAGATGCGATTTTCTTCCATGAAGGCTGCGGTGTCGAACGGCTTGCCCTTGAAATCGTAAAACACTTCAAATGCACAGCCCGCGAGCGGCATCTGCGTGGTGTTCGTGCCTTTGGCGATGGTGTGGGTGGGGAAGATCTTTTCCACGTTGCGATAGCCAATGGCCTGTTCTTCCGGTGTCCAGAACAGGAAGTTCTCGGGTTTCGGCAGTGCCTCATCCGGGCGTGCAACGGTTGCCGCGGCCGCCGGGTTCGCCGAACAGGGCATCTCTACGGAATGCGCGAAGGCGGGCGTGGAAAATGTGATGCAAAGCGCAAGAACGCGCGCGGAAACGTGTGACATTTCGATCCCCGGAAAATTCCCGGAGAGTGTAATCTGGGCAAAGCGAAATGCGAAAGACTTACCGCGTCGGCACGGGGTTTTCCCCGCGATAATCATAGAAGCCGCGGCCTGTTTTTTTGCCGAGCCAGCCCGCTTCCACATACTTCACCAGAAGCGGGCAGGGGCGGTACTTCGAATCCGCAAGGCCTTCGTACAGCACCTGCATCACCGAAAGGCAGGTATCGAGGCCGATGAAGTCTGCAAGCTGCAAGGGGCCCATTGGATGGTTCGCGCCAAGGCGCATCGCCGTGTCGATGGCGTCCACGTTGCCCACGCCTTCATAGAGCGTATAGACCGCTTCATTGATCATCGGCATCAGGATGCGATTGACGATGAAAGCGGGGAAGTCTTCGGCATAGGCGACAGTCTTGCCGAGGCGGCGCACCAGTTCGAGACCCGCCTGAAAGGTGGAGTCGTCGGTCGCAATGCCACGGATCACTTCGACCAGCTGCATCAGCGGCACCGGGTTCATGAAGTGCAGGCCGATGAAATGTTCCGGCCGGTCCGTCGATGCCGCAAGCCGCGTGATGGAGATGGACGAGGTGTTGGTCGCGATCAGCGCCTTGTCGGAAATGCGCGGGCACAGATCCTGGAATATCTTGCGCTTGACGCTTTCGTCTTCGGTGGCGGCCTCGATCACCAGATCGCGGTCCTGCATCGCGTCGAGCGCGGTGCTGGTGCGGATGCGTGCGATGGCAGGCGCAACCTGATCGTCCTTGATCATGCCGCGCGCCGCTTGCCGGTGCATGTTGCGCTCGATCAGGCCGATGGCGGCGTTGAGCGCGTCATTGTTGATGTCTTCCAGAACGACGTCGAAACCGGCGATCGCGCACACATGCGCGATGCCGCTTCCCATCTGGCCTGCACCGATAACTCCAATACGCTCGATGCTCATGTTCGTCCTTGGGTTGGAGGCGAAGCTGCGGCTCAGTAGCCGAGCTTCGTCAGTTCCTCTTCCATTTCAGGCACGGCCTTGAACAGATCGGCCACCAGCCCGTAATCGGCCACCTGGAAGATCGGGGCCTCTTCGTCCTTGTTGATGGCGGCGATGACCTTGGAGTCCTTCATGCCCGCCAGATGCTGGATCGCGCCGGAAATGCCGACGGCGATGTAAAGCTCCGGTGCAACCACCTTGCCGGTCTGGCCGACCTGATAGTCGTTCGGCACGAAGCCCGCATCCACCGCCGCGCGCGAAGCGCCAACCGCCGCATGCAGCTTGTCGGCGATCTTTTCCAGCATGTGGAAATTGTCGCCGGACTGCATGCCGCGTCCGCCGGAAATCACGATCTTGGCCGAGGTGAGTTCGGGACGTTCCGACTTCGAAAGCTCTTCGCCCACGAATTTGGAAATGCCCGGATCGGCGGCGGCCGGGGCGTTCTCGATCGCCGCGCTGCCGGAGGAATCCACCGGCTTGAACGCGGTCACGCGCACGGTGATCACCTTCTTGCCCGCAGGCGCCTGCACCGTCTGAATGGCGTTGCCCGCATAGATCGGGCGCTCGAACGTGTCGGCGCTGACGACCTTCAGGATTTCGGAGATCTGCGGCACGTCCAGCTTCGCGGCCACGCGCGGCAGATAGTTTTTGCCGTTGGTGGTGGCGGGCGCGAGGATCGCGTCATAGCCGCCGGAAAGCCCGACGATCAGCGCTTCCATCGGCTCGGCCAGCATCTTGTTGTAGCCCTCGGCCACGAGAACCTTCTCGACGCCTGCGAGCTTCGCGGCCTGTTCGGCAACACCGGCGCAATCGGCACCCGCAACGAGCACATGCACGGGCGTTGATACCTGTGCCGCTGCCGCAACGGTCTTGGCGGTGGAATCCTTCAGGGTCTTGTTGTCGTGTTCGGCAATGACGAGCGAGGCCATTAGATCACTCCCGCTTCATTCTTGAGTTTGTCGAGGAGTTCGGCGACATCCTTCACCTTCACACCGGCCTGGCGCTTTGCCGGTTCGGTGACTTTCAGCACCTTCAGGCGCGGCGCGGTATCGACGCCGTAATCGCCGGGCGCCTTTTCATCGATCGGCTTCTTCTTCGCCTTCATGATGTTCGGCAGCGAGGCATAGCGCGGCTCGTTCAGGCGCAGATCGGTGGTGACGATGGCGGGCAGCTTCACCTCAACGGTCTGCAGACCGCCGTCGATTTCGCGTTCCACATTCATCTGGCCTTCGCCGATGTCGAGCTTGTGCGCGAAGGTGCCCTGCGGCCAGCCCAGAAGGGCGGCGAGCATCTGTCCGGTCTGGTTGGAATCGTCGTCGATCGCCTGCTTGCCCAGGATCACAAGACCCGGCTGTTCGGCATCGCAGATGGCTTTCAGGATCTTGGCGACGGCGAGCGGTTCCACATCGCCATCCACCTTCACCAGAATGCCGCGGTCGGCGCCCATGGCGAGCGCGGTGCGGATGGTTTCCGATGCCTGTTGCGGGCCGATGGAAACGGCGATGACCTCGGTGGCCTTGCCCTTCTCTTTCAGCCGCACGGCTTCTTCGACGCTGATTTCGTCGAAGGGGTTCATGCTCATTTTGACGTTGGCGAGATCGACGCCGCTGCCGTCCGACTTCACGCGGACCTTCACGTTGTAGTCGATCACCCGTTTGACCGGGACGAGTACCTTCATGACGCTCTTAAAACCTTCCCCTGGGTGGCCGATCTGCTTGCGGCCATTTGCTTATCGCGGGACGCCGCACGGGCCACGCCTTGGTGGGCAGGGCCATTTTTGTGCGGCGCAAAAACTAGGCGCGGTCCGGCGCTCCTGTCAACGAAAGCCCGCCACCCGGAGCGCGGTCAGGCAGGGCTCCAGGTTGGCAGGAAATCTATGTTGCGCTGCAATATGGCTGAACTATGCGGCAGAACGCCGCAGATAGTTAACAGCTACATCGCCACCCAGGTGAACAGCCGCACCGTGTTGTTGTCCGAGGCATTGCGGCCGGTGCCGTCATAGTTGGAGCTGGCGCCGTCGAACTTCGTGTAGGCGGTGTATTGCAGGCCCACGCGCATGTTGAAGCGGCCGCCCATCGGCGTGTCGTCGTCGCGGCCCCACGGCGTCACATCGACCTGGAAATTGAAGCCCGCGCTGTCCGGCGCGAAGGTGCGGTTGCTAGCATAGAGCAACGGGTCGGAGGCGCCCCAGGTATCGAAGGCGCTCACGCTGAAGCCGTAAGTGTTCTTGTAGTAGTAGGAAACGTCCGCGCGCAGATCTTGCAGCGTCAGTGATTTGCCGAGCGCATCCCCGAGAATCTGCGATGCGGCGAGGTTCTGGCTTTCATGCGTATAGCGCGCGTTGACCGTGATCGTGTCCTCGCCCGTTCCGGCGAACTGATACGACGCATCCAGCCCCACATCGCTATAGCGGTCGGTCGTTCCGGTGCTCTTGTCACGGCCGGGATAGAGATTGGCGAACATCGCGAAGGCGCCGATCTCGTAATTGCTGTCGCCATTGTCCTCCTGCCAGGCCACGCGGAAATAGGGCGCCGCGCCGGATAGCTGGCTCGTATCGGCGGGATCGACGCCGAGCGTTTTCAGCATGCCGGTGCCGAGCGACCAATAAAGCCCGGCTTCCGTGTAAAGATGCGAATCCCACAGCGCATAGGCCGAAAGCCCCAGCACATTCGTCGCCAGCGGATCGGAGATAAGCGTTGCCGCCGCCGGTCCCGGCGCCAGATCGGAGCCGGTGTAGGGAAATCCCCATGCCGGCATCGTGTTCCATGCATCCTGAATGCCGGGATTGTTGTTCAGCGAAACGCCGAACAGAACATCATGGCTCCCAAGCGTTGCTCGGTCGGTTGCGCGCAAATCCATGTTGTCCCACGCAACAGAACGGCCAACGCCGTCATAGGTTATCTGCGCGAAACTGCCGAAGTGATCGCCGTAACCGCCAGCAAGGAACAGCCCCGCTTCATCGAGCGTGACATTGTTGTTGGTGCCGTAATGCGGTGCAGGCGGGCTCGCCTGATCTTTCGCCGTGGCCAAATAGGATACAATCGCCATGGCCGACACCGGCGCGCTGAACGCATCGCCAGCGCGCGCGGTGTAACCTTCCAGCTTGAATTCGCGGCCATACGGCGTCAGTTGTGGCCCGTATCCCCCAACATGACAGGCGCTGCAGGCCTGCTGCGTTTGCGCCGCGAACGCGGGCAGCGCCGAAGCCGGATTGCTCAGCCAGACGAGCCAACTGCCAGCGGCCGTGACTGCCAGCAACAAATGTTTGATGTGCGATGCAAGATTGCGTTCCGGTGCAAACAGATCGTTGTTGCGCATGGTGCCCTCCGCCATTTCCATGACGGAGACACCGTGCGCTCACCCCACCGGGACCGGGCTGATAATTGTCAAAGTGGCGCGATTGTAACCGGCGCGCCACGTCAGGCTGGGCGTCACGTTCGCCGCTATTTCAGCGTGCCCAGATAGGCGATCAGATTGGCGCGCTGGGTTTTGTTGCTGATGCCCGCGAATGCCATTTTCGTGCCCGGCACCACTTGCGCCGGATGCGTCAGATAGACATCGAGCTTGTCGGCGGTCCAGGTGATGCCCGAATTTTTCATCGCCGCGGAATAATTGAAGCCCGCATGGGTTCCCGCCTTGCGGCCAACGACACCGAACAGGTTCGGCCCGATCTTGTTGGGACCGTTCTTCGTGGCGTCGTGACAGATGGCGCAACGCGCGAAAACGCCTTTGCCCGCAGCCACATCCGGCGCTGCATCGCCAGCAGACGCAGGCGCTGCGGCAAGGGTTGAGAGTGCGGCGGCAATGGCAACAATACGCAGCTTCATGGAACGTTTCCCCGTTTAAGACCCCGCCAGCTTATCGCGATGCTGCTCCAAGGTTGAGGGGCGAGGGTGCGCGCTATCGTCCGTTGCGGCAAAACGCGCCGCGCGGGCAGCCCGTCACTTCTTGCCTTCGTCCTTGGCCGTTTCAATCAGGCGGCGAAAGCCGATGGGGTCCGCGATGGCGGGTGTGGCGATCTTGTCCACGCCGGTGCCTTCGATTTGCACATGGCCATAGTTGAAGATGCGGCCCCAGAAGCTCTGGCTCACTTCCACGCCTTCGATGTTGGGCAGCGAGATTTCTTCGGTGTGCAGCGAGATCCAGCCCGTTTTCTTGATGAAGCGGTGGCTGGTCACGGCAATCTCGGTCGTCCATTTGCGGATCATCATCGAGAAGAAGATCCAGATGCCGATGAGGAAGATGCCGAGGAAGATCAGCGCCAGCCACGCCAGAAGCGTATAGCTCCAGTGGAAATGCGCCTCGCCAATCACGCGCTCCTGCGCGCCCAGCGACTTTTCGATGTAGGACATCAACCCCTCCGGAACACCCTGCCTGCAACTATACAGGAAATTGTGGCGGCAGAATGCCCGGCAATGCCGCCCGCGCATGGCGGGCCTGCGGTCACGCCCCGGGCCGGGGTGCGTCCGGGGTTAGCCGTGATCTGGCAGCAGCACTTCGCGCAGGCCCTTGTGGTTGGGCTTTGAGATGACGCCTTCTTCTTCCATGCGTTCGATCAGGCGGGCGGCGCGGTTGTATCCTATTTCCAACCTCCGCTGGATATAGGAGGTCGTCGCCTTCCGGTCGCGGGCCACGATGGCAAGCGCCTTGTCGTAAAGATCGTCGCCCGAATCCGAATTGCCGCCATAGAGCGAATAAGGATCGGCGCCCTCTTCGTCCTGTTCTTCGGTGACGGCATCCAGATATTCCGGCGCGCCCTGCGATTTCAGGAAGCGCACGACATCTTCCACCTCGTGATCGCTCACGAAGGGGCCGTGCACGCGGCGGATGCGCCCGCCCGCCATCATGTGCAGCATGTCGCCGGAGCCGAGAAGCTGTTCCGCGCCCTGCTCGCCAAGGATGGTGCGGCTGTCGATCTTGGAAGTGACCTGAAACGAAATGCGCGTCGGGAAGTTCGCCTTGATGGTGCCGGTGATCACGTCCACCGACGGGCGCTGCGTCGCCGCGATCAGGTGAATGCCCGCCGCGCGCGCCATCTGCGCCAGGCGCTGCACCGCCCCTTCGATCTCCTTGCCGGAGATCATCATAAGGTCGGCCATTTCGTCCACGACCACAACGATGAACGGCATCGGTTCGAGTTCGAGCGGCTGGTCTTCGTAGATCGGCTTGCCGGTTTCGCGGTCGAAGCCGGTCTGCACGGTGCGCTTCAGGACTTCGCCCTTGTCCTTGGCCTTGCGCACGCGCTCGTTGAAGGCTTCGACGCCGCGCACGCCGAGCTTCGACATCTTCAGATAGCGTTCTTCCATCTCGCGCACCGCCCATTTGAGCGCGACGACGGCTTTCTTCGGATCGACAACCACAGGTGCTAGCAGATGCGGAATGCCGTCATAGACGGAAAGCTCCAGCATCTTCGGGTCGATCATGATGAGGCGGCAATGCTCCGGCGCCATGCGATAGAGCAGCGACAGGATCATCGTGTTCAGCGCCACCGATTTGCCAGAGCCGGTTGTGCCCGCGATCAAGAGGTGAGGCATCTTCGCGAGATCGGCCATCACCGGCTCGCCGCCGATGGTCTTGCCGAGCGCCAGCAGCAGCGGCGCGCGCGCCTTTTCATACTCTGGCGCGGCCAGAAGCTCGCGCAGGAACACCGTTTCGCGATGCTGGTTCGGCAATTCGATGCCGATCACGTTGCGCCCCGGTATCACCGCAATGCGCGCCGCGACCGCGCTCATGGAGCGCGCCACGTCATCGGAAAGGCTCACCACGCGCGAAGACTTCACGCCCGCTGCCGGCTCGAATTCGTAGAGTGTCACCACCGGGCCGGGGCGCACGGCCACAATGCGGCCCTTTACGGCAAAGTCGTTCAAGATGGCTTCCAGCATGCGCGCGTTTTCTTCCAGCGCGTCGTCGGAAAGCTGGGCCTGATCGGGATTGTGGATCGGCTCGGCCAGAAGCCCCAGCGCGGGCAGCTGATATTCGCCGGAGGAAAGATTGAGCGCGGGCTGCTTGCGCCCGGCATTGGTGGCGGCCTTGCGCGCGGCTTCGCGCTTGATGCGGCTTTCGCGGCGTTCGGCCAGGCGCGTGGCGGCGATGGGTTCCGGCGCGTCGGAGATACCGAGCGCTCCGGCATCCTCGTCGTCGTCCTCTTCTTCCTCGTAATCCTCGGTGTCGTAATCCGCGTCATAGTCTTCCTCGCGGTCCTTGCTCAGGAAACCGAAGGAGGGAATGCGCAGCATCGATCCGGCCCACACGAAAAACGCCGATGCGTTCACCACATGGCGCATCAGCGGGCGGAAGCGGAGACCCGTCGCCACGAAAGCCAGCGGCAGGCCGGCCACCAGAAGCAGAAGCGGCAACGCCATTTCGAGCCACGGCAGGCCATAGGAGGTGGCAGCCATGCGCGACAGGCCCTGCGCGGTCAGCCCCAGAATGCCGCCCGCGCCAGCAGGCAATGCGGATGGCGCGGGCAAAACGCCAAGCCCTGCCGAAAGACAGATCACGCCCAGCGGCCATGCGATGCCGCGCCACACCTGGTGGCGCACCTGTTTGCCGCCCAACGCCGCAATGCCCCACACGGCGGGCGCGGCCAGAAATGCCAGCGCCGCGATGCCGATGGATTGCAGCAGAAGGTCTGCGGCCACCGCGCCCACGCTGCCCAGAAGATTGGAGGCGGTGCGGCCGGTGGCGTTGTTCAAGCTGGAATCGGTGGCGCTATAGCTCGCCAGCGCCACCAGCGATGCGGCGGAGGAAAGAAACAGGATCGCGCCGCCCGCGCGCAGCGAAAGCGTGCGCATGAAGCGCGCCAGCATCAGCCGCGTCTCGGCAAGGGAATCGGCGATGGCGCCCTTGCGCGAGCGCGGTTGATAGACACCGATGCTGCGGCGGCCGGCGTGGCTCATGGCGCCTCTTCGCTCAAAATTTCACCCATACGTTCGAGTGTGGGCGTAATGGTTGACAATTGGTGAACGAGCGCCACCCGGATGAAGGAAAACCCAGGGTTTGACTGGATTTTTCCCGGTTCGATTTCGCGGCCCATATAGGCTCCGGCCAGAACGCGGATGCCGGCCTTCCGCCACAGCTTGAGCGCCGCTTCCTCACCATTGCCAACGTCCAGCCACAGGAAGAAGCCGCCGTCGGGTTTGCGGAAGCCTGCCCGGTTGCCAAGGATGCGCTCCGCCGCCGCCATGCGTTCGGCAAAGCTCGCGCGAATGGCGGTGACATGTTCTTCGTCACGCCACGCCGCCGCGCTCGCCGCCATGATCGGCATGGCAAGTTGCGGTCCTGCGTAGTTGCGAAACTGCTTGAAGCGTTCGATCAGCGCCGCGTTGCCCGCAACGATGCCCGAGCGCAATCCCGGCAGACAGGAACGCTTGGAGAGCGAATGAAAGGTGAGGAGGCGCGAAAAATTTTTCGCGCTTTCCATCCGCGCCGTCAGCGCGCCCACGGGTTTGCTGCCGAAATAGATGTCGGCATAGCACTCGTCGGCGAACACGGTGAAATCAAAGCGATCCGCCAGCGCGAACAGGTTGCGCCAATATTCGGCATTGGCCACCGCGCCCTCGGGATTGGAGGGCGAGCAGATGTATGCAGCGGCGGTGCGTTCCAGAACGCTCTTGGGCAGCGAGGCGAAATCGGGAAGAAATCCGCTCGCCGCTGTTGCGGGAACGAAGATCGCATCCGCGCCCGCCCCCAGCGCCGCTGCCGCATAGGTTTGATAGAAGGGATTGGGAATGAGGATCGCGGGTCTTTGCCCTGCCTTCGTTTCCGGCGCGACCGCGAAGGCGGCAAGAAACAGGCCCTCGCGCGTGCCGTTCAGCGGCAGCACATGGCGCTCGCTGTCGATGGTGTCGTCGGGAAGTGCAAAGCGCCGCTTGATCCAGCCCGCCGCCGCGTCGCGCCAATCCTGCGTGCCGATGATCGGCGGATATTCCCCGAACTGATGCGCGTGGCGGTTCAGTGCCTCCATCACGAAATCCGGCACCGCGCCGCGCGGATCGCCCACTGCAAGGCTCACCGGGTCCGCGCCCGGCTTGTGGGGATCGAGCAGCATGGAAAGCTGCGCGAACATGGCGGGCGGAAGCTGTGACAGGCGGCCAGGAAACACGAAGAACACTCCGGCGTGAAACGGGCGCGGAGTCTAACGCCCGGCGGAGTCGCCGCGCAAAAGAAAAGGGCGCCGGATTTCTCCGGCGCCCCAGATCAGGGAGAAACGTCCCTTTGCTGACTTCAATTTTTACCCATGCACGGTTTCGCCGTGGAGGTTGATGTCGAGACCCTCGACTTCAACTTCCTGGCTCACGCGCAGACCCACCACAATGTCCACCACCTTGAGGATGATGTAGGTGACGATGGCGCAATACACGAAGGTGTAGATCACGCCTTCGAACTGGATCCACAGCTGCGCGAAATTGCCGTCCGCCAGCCAGCCCTTGCCTGCCGAGTTCACCGCACTGGTGGCAAACACGCCGGTCAGGATGGCGCCCAGCGCGCCGCCAATGCCGTGCACGCCGAAGGCGTCCAGGCTGTCGTCGTAGCCGAGCAGGCGCTTCAGCCACACCGCCGAGAGATAGCACACGACGCCGGCCGCAAGGCCGATGAAGAGGCCGCCCATCGGATCGACGAAGCCTGAAGCAGGCGTGATGGCGACAAGGCCCGCCACCGCGCCGGAGATCATGCCAAGCACCGAAGGCTTACGTGCGACGATCCATTCGGCGAACATCCAGCCGAGCGAAGCGGCGCCCGTTGCGATCTGCGTCACGAGCATCGCCATGCCGGCCGCGCCGTTGGAGGCAACCGCGGAACCCGCGTTGAAGCCGAACCAGCCAACCCACAGCAGCGAAGCGCCGATCAGGCTGAGCACAAGGTTGTGCGGCGCCATGTTTTCGGTGCCGTAGCCTTTGCGCTTGCCCAGCACGAGCGCGCAGATCAGGCCCGCCGTACCGGCATTGAGATGCACCACAAGGCCGCCTGCGAAGTCGAGTGCGCCCTTGCCGGCCAGCATGCCGCCGCCCCACACCCAATGGGCGATCGGGCAGTAGACCAGAAGCAGCCACAGCGCCATGAACCACAGCATTGCGGAGAACTTCATGCGGTCCGCGAAGGCGCCGGTGATCAGTGCGGGCGTGATGATGGCGAAGGTCATCTGGAAGGTGACGAACACCGATTCCGGAATGGTCAGCGTGAGCGCATTCACGTCCACGCCCTTCAGGAACATGGCGCTGATGCCGCCGATATACATGTTCATCGCGCCGCCATCCTTGAAGGCAAGGCTGTAGCCGATGATCATCCACAGCACCGTCACAAGCCCGGTGATGGCAAAGCTTTGCGCGCAGGTGGCCAGCACGTTCTTCTTGCGAACCATGCCGCCGTAAAACAGCGCAAGGCCGGGAATGGTCATCAACAGCACCAGTGCGGTGGATGTGAGCATCCAGGCGGTGTCGCCGGTGTTCAATGTCGGAGCTTCGTCAGCAAGCGCGGTACTTGCGCTGGCCATGAGGGCGCCGAGGCCGACGAGCAGCCCCACCCCCATTTTTTTCATATCGATACGCATATTCGGATCCCCTTTTGCGTGATGCATTCCCCGGCGTCCCGGTGAATTCGGTTCGTGTCAGAGCGCGTTGTTGTCGGTTTCGCCGGTGCGGATGCGCACGACCTGCTCAAGCGGCGTGACGAAAATCTTTCCGTCGCCGATCTGGCCGGTCTTCGCCTTGGCGCTGATCGCTTCGATCACCGCCTCGGTCATTTCCGCCTTCACGGCGACTTCGATTTTCACTTTGGGCAGGAAGCTCACGGCGTATTCCGCGCCGCGATAGATTTCCGTGTGCCCCTTTTGCCGGCCGTAGCCTTTGACTTCGGTGACGGTCATGCCCTGCACGCCGAGCGCGGAGAGCTGTTCGCGCACCTCGTCGAGCTTGAAGGGCTTGATGATGGCCGTAACGAGCTTCATCGATGCGATCCCCTTTGTTCGTTAATGGCGGTTGTCTGCCTTAATGCTTCATCAAGAACCGTGCCGCGCCGCAGCAGAGAACTAACCTGTTGTTTTCACGGGGAGAGTTTGAAACATGCGCAAAGGCGCGCCATTTTATAAAGCCACTTTATTAGGCAGGCGAAGTCCGTTGCACAGAAATTGAGCAATCAAAATTAAGACTTGAAATGTTGAAAACTAGGACCACATTCCTTGGTGAAACCCGCGGGCTCCAAGGGTTTCGAGGCGTCCCTCCACCCCCTCCCCCGGGGGGAGAGCCGAAAACCGAAAAACGAATACCGGGTGTGGAATTGGGTCGCGTCTCTTTGGTCGGCCTTTCGTTTCACCCTTCGGGGCCAGCGAGCTAAGGTTTCTTCATGGCGATTTCGCGCAAGGCCGATGTCGTGATTGCTGGTGGCGGGATGGTGGGCATGTCGCTTGCCATTGCGCTGGCGCGGCAGGGTATCCGGACGGTGGTGGCCGATACGCTTGCGCCCGCCACCACGCTCGATGCCAAATTCGATGGCCGGGTCAGCGCGCTTTCCTATTCCTCCATCCGCATGTTCCGCGCGCTCGGCGTTTGGGCCGCGATGGAACCGCATGCCCAGCCGATTCAGGACATTCTCGTTACCGATGCGAAACTCGACGGCACCCCGTCCCCGTTCTCGCTGCATTTCGATTCAGCCGAAATCGGCGAACCGATGGGCGCGATTGTCGAGAACCGTTACACGCGCACGGCCCTGATCGGCGCGGCGCAGGATGTGCGGGATCTGGAGTTCATCGCGCCTGCTGCCGTCACGCGGGTTGAAACCGAAGGCACGCGCGCCATCGCGCATCTGTCGAACGGTGTGGAAGTGGAAGCATCGCTCGCGGTTGCCTGCGAAGGGCGCGAGTCGCCGCTCCGCGATGCGGCGGGCATCGGTATTGTTGCCTGGTCCTATGCGCAGTGGGGCATTGTCGCCACCGTGGCACATGAGAAGCCGCATGAAGGCGTCGCTTACGAGCACTTTCTGCCCTCGGGCCCCTTCGCCATCCTGCCCATGACGGGCAATCGCTCATCGCTGGTGTGGACCGAGCGCGACGATCTCGCGCCCGCCATGATGAAACTGTCCGACGAAGATTTCGAAGCAGAGGTCGCGCGGCGCTTCGGCGCCCATCTGGGGGCCACGCGCATTGATGGCCCACGCTGGTCGTATCCGCTGCGGTTTCATCTGGCGCGGTCTTACGTGCGCGATCGCTTCGCACTGGCGGGCGATACCGCGCATGGCATTCATCCCATCGCAGGTCAGGGCCTCAATCTCGGTTTGAAAGATGCGGCAGCGCTTGCCGAAACCGTTCTCGATGCCGCGCGCCTCGGCCTCGATATCGGCAATCTGCAATCGCTGAAACGCTACGAACGCTGGCGGCGCTTCGATTCCTTCACCATGGCGATGGCGATGGATGGATTGAACCGTCTCTTCTCCAACGACATCGCGCCCGTGCGCGCGCTCCGCGATATCGGTCTCGGCATTGTCGATGGCATCGGCCCGCTCCGGCGCTTCTTCATGCGCCATGCGGGCGGCGACATCGGCAAACTGCCGCGACTTCTGAAAGGCGAGGCGGCCTAGTTCAGCTTGCCCTTGTTGCGTTCGGCGAGCGCAGCGGGAAGATCGCGGTAAAAGCCGCGTGCGATATCGCCGATTTTCTGCGCGCGAACGGCTTCGGCCTCTTCGCGCGTCAAATAGGTTTCGGCTTCGAAGATATACTGCTTGATGGGCTGGCCGGTGCGTGGATCGCGCGCATCCACTTCCAGCACGCTTTCCACCTGCTCCTCCGCAATCCCGAGGGCGTGGCGAATGTGTGCGCTCGCGTCGGCGCGATCCCGCAGTTCCTGATTGCGCCGCGCGATGTTGCGTTCATCGAACCGGCGCAGCGGTAACAGAAAGAAATGGCGAAAGCGGTAGATGCCGATCGCGATGAAGACGATGATCGAGGTTGCGATCAGGTTTTCCATGACTATCTAACGCTTTGCCGCCTTGGCCTTGTTCCAGTATTCCGCGCTCTGCATCTCTGTCAGGCGTGATGCGGTTCGCCGGAAAGCATCGGCGCCATCGCCTTCGGGGTGAAGCCCGTCAGGCACCGCCGCTGCCGAACACACAAGCCGCACACGCTCATCATAGAGCGTGTCGATCAAATGCATGAAGCGCCGCGCTTCGTTGCGCCGTTCCGGTCCCATCACCGGGATGCGGTCCAGAAGAACGGTGTGAAACGCCCGCGCCACGGCAAGGTAATCGCCCGCCGCGAGCGCCGCTTCGCAAAGATCGTGGAAGGAGAAGCGTGCAACCATGCCGGCCGCGGCAGGTACGGGAAGTTTCCGGCCCAGCACCGTCAGCGATGTCGCTGCCGGGCGGGCATTGTGGGTGATGCTGGCCCAAGCCGCATCCATCTGGGCATCGGCTGCCTTGCCGAGTGGGGTGATGTAGGTCCTGCCGCCATCATCGAAGCCCTGGCGGTAGTCCTCCTTCCCGTTCAGTTCGAACACCTCCATCCGCGCCTTGATGAGCGCGATGAAGGGAAGAAAAAGCTGGCGGTTGAGGCCGCCCTGATAAAGCCGCTCCGGCGGCGTGTTGGAGGTCGCAACGATGACGACGCCCAGATCGAACAATTGCTGGAACAGACGTCCCAGGATCATGGCATCCGCCACGTCTGTCACCTGGAATTCGTCGAAGCACAGAAGCATCGCGCTTGCGGCGATCTCCTTGGCCACCACCACGATCTCTTCGGCATCGCCGCGCTGCCGCGCCGCGTGGATGGCCGAATGCGCTTCCTGCATGAAGGCGTTGAAGTGGATGCGCCGCTTGGGAAGATCGGGCGCTACCGCGAAGAACAGATCCATCAGCATGGACTTGCCGCGGCCCACATCGCCCCAGAGATACAGACCCTTCGGTGGCTCGGGCGCCTTCGCGAACAGCCCGAACAAGCCACCCCGCTTCCTGCCTTGCATCTTCAGCGTGGCGGCAAGCGCGGCAAGTTTCCCGGCCGCGGCTGCCTGTATGGCATCCGGTTTCAGCTCGCCGCGCGCAACACGGGCGCGGTATTCCTCGATCAAGCCCATCAGCGCCGGCGGGGCAGAAGCGCCCAGTAGTCGAAATCGAGGATCACATTCTCGGGGTATTCACCCTTGCCGTTGCGATCCGGGAATTCGCCACAGGGCAGGTTCTTGGTGGCGACGAGCCGAAGCCGGAGCGCCCCGCAATCCTTGCGACCCGGTGCTGGCGCTTTCGCAACCACTTCTGACCACGCAAACACCGTATCGCCCGCAAACAGGGGGTTCACATGCCGCCCGCCATTGATCGCCACGACCTGTACCGCATTGGCGAGCCCATTGAACGAAAGCGCGCGCGCAAGGCTGATGACATGGCCGCCATAGATCAGGCGGCGGCCGAAGCGGCCCTTGCCTTCGGTGAATTGGTTGAAATGAACGCGCGCGGTGTTCTGGTAGAGCCGCGTCGCCATCATGTGTTCGGCTTCTTCGACTGTGATGCCATCCACATGGTCGATCTTCTCACCCTCGGCGTAATCGTCCCAATAGTGATGGCTTCCCGAGAGCTTGGGATCGAACAGCGTGTCGTAGTTGATTTCGTCTGCGAGGATCAGATCTTCGGCGGCCAAGGCTTCGGCAAGTTTCGGCACCTGATTTGTGGTGATGACGGAAGCGGCATCGCGCTTGCGCACCATCACCCACCGCACGTAGGAAAGTACCTGCTTTTCGTGCTCATCGAGTCCGTGCGTGCGCACATAGACGACGCCGGTTTGTTTGTTGGAGTTCTCCTTGATGCCAATGACCTCCGAACGCGCCGTGAGTGTCGCGCCCGGATAAATGAGTTTCTGGAACCGTCCTTCCGCATAACCAAGATTGGCGACCGCATTCAGCGAAATGTCCGGCACGGTCTTGCCGAACACCGTGTGGAAGACGAGAAGATCGTCCAGCGGGCTTTTCTTCAGCCCCATGCCTTGCGCGAACGTGTCGGCGGATTGCAGCGCAAATCGCGAACCGTAGAGCGCCTGATAAAGTGCCACATCTCCGTGCGTGAGTGTGCGCGGCGTCGCGTGAACCAGCGTCTGCCCGATGTGGAAATCTTCGAGGAAATTGCCCGCGCTCGTTTTCATGCAGCTTCAAGCTCCGCAATGGCATCGGCCAGCGCCACGGTGCGGCGCGCGATTTCCGCGTGCAGCAATTCCACCATGCGCCCATCCACCTTGATGGCTCCTTTGCCCTGGTTCTCCGGCAGCTCGAACGCGGCAATCACTTTGCGCGCGTCTTCGATTTCCTTTTCCGACGGCGCAAACGCGGCGTTGCAGGCAGGAACTTGGCTTGGATGGATCAGCGTCTTGCCGTCGAACCCGAAGGCGCGACCCTGTTCACAGATAGTGGCGAAGCCCGCTTCGTTCTGGATGTCGTTGTATACGCCGTCGATTACGATGAGGCCGAAAGCACGCGCCGCAGCAACAGCGAGACTCAGAGGTGTCGCCAGATTCATGCGATCCTGTGTGTGTAACCCGCCGAATTCTTTGATAAGGTCATTCGTGCCCATTACGAAACAGGCGAGCCGACCACCCGCGCCCGCAATCTCCTTAAGATTGAGGATGGAGAGTGGGGTCTCGATCATGGCCCAGATTGCTGTTTTCTCGGGCGCGGCGACCATGCGTTCCGTCACGGCATTGATGTCCGCAGCGGTGGAGATTTTCGGCACCAGAATGGCGTCGGGCGCCGCTGCCACGGCAGCCTCCAAATCGGCGGCGCCCCATGGGGTCGAGAGGCCATTTACGCGGATGATGACTTCGCGCTTGCCGAAGCCTGCACGCACGGCAGCACAAACCTGTCCCCGCGCCAGATCCTTGGCATCGGGCGCCACCGCGTCTTCCAGATCGAGGATCAGCGCATCGGCGGGTAGGCCACGTGCTTTTTCCAGTGCCCGTGCGTTGGAACCGGGCATATAGAGCACGCTGCGGCGCGGGCGAATGGCAGTCACGGAAGGCACCCCTGCTTTTGAATTGGAGCCACACCTATCCTAATGGTTCCGGCCCGCCAAGCGCACGGATATGATCGTCGCGATGAGCGTCATTTCCCTACAGTCTGAAGTCGTGTTCGGTCATGTCGGCAATGGGGCGGCCCGGCTTGCGTTGCAGCGTCTTGGGCAAGAAGTCTGGGCCATCCCGACGGTCCTCTTCTCCAACCATGCCGGGTATCCTTCCGTCGCGGGTGGAGCCCTGCCCGTCGAGAAAATCACATCCCTTGTTGATGGGCTTTTGGCCAACGGCTGGCTCCCGGCCTGCGACGCAGTCCTCTCTGGCTATCTCGGTGCGCCCGAACAGGCCGCCGTGGTGGCCGATACCGTGCGCAGGGTGAAGGCCGCAAATCCGCAGGCCCTCTATTGCCTCGATCCGGTGTTCGGGGATGGCGGACGCATCTACGCCAAGCCGGGCGTGGAAGATGCGATGGCGCGCACGCTTCTGCCGCTGGCGGATATCGTCACGCCCAACGCCTTCGAGCTTGGTGTGCTGAGTGGCCTCCCCATCGCCAATGCAGCCGACGCGCGCCGCGCCGCACAGATGCTTCCCAATAGGTGTGTGGCGGTGACTTCCGTCCCATGCGGTCACGACCGAATCGGCACTTTGGTCTGCAAGGATGGCGAAGTCTGGCTTGCTTCCACGTCATTGTTGAAGAATGTTCCGAGCGGAGCCGGCGATCTCTTCGCCGCGCTCTTCCTCGGGCAAACCTTGATCGGCCACACACCGAGCGGTGCGCTGGAATTGGCAACGCGCGCGGTGTTCCATGTGCTGGCGCGAAGTGTGGCTGCGCAATCGCGCGAAATGCTTCTGGTCGCCGAGCAAAGCGTGCTTGATGCCCCGCCTTCGCTGCCGGATTTGAAACTGGAGAAAACGTCCTAAGACTTGAAGCCGCGTGCGTAGTCCGCGGTTTCGGGATTCGCAAGGAAGCGGTCGGCCCAGCGACGCATCACCTTCGCCATCCGCTCCGGCTGCACGCCAAGCTGAGACATGGCGACCCCGCCATTCACGCTCTCAAAATATTCCGCAATCAATCCGTCTTTCAGAACGAATCGGCTGATGCCATCGATTACGACGCGATTGCCCTTGAACTCGGGAATGGTGGAAACGAAGCGCGAAAGCGAGCGCGCATAACCCAGATTGCCGCTCACGACGGGGTCACGAAATTCCCAATGATAGTCAGCGGCGTCGCGATGAAAGAGATTTTCGAGCATATCCGCGATGTTGTCGCGGCCCTTATGCGGTCCATAAATATAGTCGTTGTAGACGCCATCTTCGGCGAAGAGCGCGGCAAGCGATCTTCCATCTCCGCGGGTTGCGGCGTCTCCCATCCTGCGCAGGACATCAAAAAATTCGTTGGGGCTCATTTGGCGGACTTCAGCATCTTTCGGTTGATCAGGACCTCTGCGATTTGCACAGCGTTGAGTGCCGCGCCCTTTCGCAGGTTGTCTGACACGATCCACATGGCAAGCCCGTGGTCGACGGTCGGATCCTTTCGGATGCGACTCACATAGGTTGCGTCCTCACCTGTTGCCTCGATGGGTGTGACGTAACCGCCATCCTCGCGCTTGTCGACGACCAGAACGCCGGGGGCTTCGCGCAGAATGGAGCGTGCCCGCTCTGCCGTGATTGGCTTTTCGAATTCGATATTGACGCTTTCGGAATGGCCAATGAACACGGGTACACGCACACACGTCGCCGTTACTTGAATATCGGGATCGAGGATCTTCTGTGTCTCCACCATCATCTTCCATTCTTCCTTGGTAAACCCTGAATCGAGAAAGACATCGATATGCGGAATGACGTTGAAAGCGATCTGCTTGGTGAAGAGTTTGGCCTCGATGGGATCTGCTACAAACACTGCACGCGTTTGACGGAAGAGTTCGTCCATCGGTTCCTTGCCGGCGCCGGACACCGATTGGTACGTGGAAATCACAACGCGCTTTATTGTGGCGACGTCATGCAGTGGCTTCAGTGCGACAACGAGTTGTGCGGTGGAACAGTTCGGATTGGCGATAATGCCCCTTTTTATGCCGCCTTCGAGTGCATCAGCATTCACTTCCGGCACGATCAAGGGCACTTCGCGATCCATGCGCCAGCAAGAGGAATTGTCGATCACGATAGCGCCAGCTTGTACGATCTTGGGCGACCATGTCTTGGAAACCACCGAACCCGCGCTCATCAACACGATGTCGGTTCCCTTGAAGTCGTAGTAGTCGAGCGCCTTTACCTTCAGCGTCCCGTTATCGCCGAACGAGATATCTTTGCCTACCGAGCGCGTGGATGCGAGCGCCACGACTTCCGACGCGGGAAACCGCCGTTCGGCCAGCACATTGAGCATTTCGCGGCCAACATTGCCCGTTGCACCAACCACTGCCACCTTGTACGACATTGTCATCTTCCTCGCGGTATCCGCGTCAATCGCGTTGGCGGGCACACATACGCCACGCTGTCGGAGGGCGAAAGGCCCGTCAGTCGCTCTTGCCTGATTTTGATTGCCACTTGAGCTCGATCTTGGCGCCGCGGCTGTCTAACGAACCAGAGACATTGCCGCCCAATATGCTGGTGCCATCCAACTGATATCGCGCAATGGCGGGCTTGCCATCTGGGCCGACACCACTTTCGACGCGCAGATCGCCAAGGTTGATGCCGGCAGCCATCGAAGGCGGAGGTTTTACTCTGCTTGCGGACCAGACGTCATCGCGCGGCTGGGTCGCGAAAAGCATATCAGGTCCGTTGAGCGAAAGCTGAGGCGGCGGCGGCTCGAAGGAAAAGTCGAGTGGAATCGGGGGCAGCGCGTCGGCCGCAAGCGCCGCAGTGTCTGCCACCACCAGAAATACCGCAGCAACAACAAGGCCGCGCATGGCCGCCTCCCATTCGCAATCATTTAGCATATAGGAAGCACAGCCCAAATATGTTGCCCGAGATCAAATCACCCGGGCGTTTTTGAGAGTCATGATTGCGCTGTCGTCCAGGCCAAGGGCGCCTTTGAGGATTTCCGAGGTGTGTTCGCCAAGCAACGGCGGGGCCAGCCGGTATTCCGGTGGCGTCTTTTCCAGACGGAGCGGGCTTGCCACCAGTTCCAACGGTCCGGCCATCGAGTGGGGCACCGTGATTTTCAGGTCGCGTGCCGATGCCTGTGGATCGGAAAATACCTGATCGATTCGATTGATAGGGCCACACGGGACGTTGGCGGCTTCCAGGATCGTGATCCACGAGCCTGTCGTGTGCTCGGTGAACAGCGGTTTCAGCTGTGCGACCAATGCTTCACGATTTCCAACGCGATCCGCATTGGTTTTGAATCGCGGGTCTTCCGCCAAGTGCGGTGCCCCAGCAGCTTTCGCGAATCGTCGAAATTGCCCGTCATTTGCGACAGCAAGTATGAGGAATCCATCTGCCGTCGCGAACACCTGATACGGCACGATATTCGGGTGCGCATTGCCCAAACGTCTCGGAACGGTGCTGCCTGCCAGATAATTCATGGCTTGGTTGGCAAGTGCTGCGGTTTGGCAGTCGAACAATGCCATGTCGATCTGCTGGCCTTCGCCCGTACGCGACTGGTGAATAATGGCAGCCTGAATGGCGATCGCGGTGTAGAGACCGGTGAAAAGGTCGGATACCGCGACCCCGACTTTCATGGGCTCTGCGCCTGGCGTGCCGTCTGCCTGACCGGTAATACTCATCAGTCCGGCCATGCCCTGAACGAGATAGTCATATCCGGCTTTATCTTTGTACGGGCCGTCATGTCCGAAGCCCGTAAGCGAGCAATAGATCAGCGCCGGGTTTTCGGCGGCGAGCGACGCGTAATCGAGACCATATTTTGCCAATGTCCCGGTCTTGAAGTTTTCCACCACGACATGGGCACGGCGCGCGAGACGTTTGACGAGCGCGGCGCCATCCGGCTTGGCGAGATCGATGGTAACGGATTTCTTGTTGCGATTGGCGGAAAGGAAATAGGCGGCATCGCCTTTGTTTCCCGCAGCGTCGCTAATGAAGGGCGGCCCGAAATGGCGCGTCTCATCGCCTTCGCCCGGTTTCTCGATCTTGATGATCTCAGCACCCAGATCACCCAGGATTTGCGTCGCCCACGGGCCCGCCAACACGCGCGAAAGGTCGAGCACGCGGATATGAGAAAGAGCGCCCAAGTCAGATTTCCGTTCTTACGTCCCAGAGCTCGGGATAGAAGCGCAGCTCCAGCGCCTTTTTTAGATAACTCACGCCCGAGGTGCCGCCTGTGCCGGGCTTGCTGCCAATGATGCGTTCAACAGTTTTCATGTGGCTGAAGCGCCAAAGATGAAAACGGTATTCGACGTCCACCAGCTTTTCGGCAAGCTCGTAGAGATCCCAATGCTTTTCAGCATCCCGATAGACCATGCGCCAGGCTTCAGTCACGCGTGGATCGGTTGTGTAGGGTTCCGAGAAGTCGCGGGTCAGCTTTTCGTCCGGGATCGGTAAGCCGCGCCGCGCCAGCAGCGCCAGCGATTCATCGTAAATGGAGGGTTCTTGCAGGGCCGCATCTACGATTGTCTGCGCAGCAGTATCTGACTCGAAAACGCGGGCGAATTGGCGGTTTTTGTTGCCAAGCCGGAATTCCAGAGCCCGGTACTGATATGATTGGAAGCCCGAGGACTTTCCCAGCGCGGACCTGAAGCTTGAATAGTCGAAGGGAGTCATTGTGGAAAGAATCTCCCACGACTGGATCAGGTTTGCCTGAATGCGACCGATTCGCGCCATCATCTTGAAGGCTGGCCCCAGATCGTCCGCCCGTATCTGGCGCATGGCGCCCGACATTTCGTGCAAACACAACTTGAGCCAGAGTTCCGATGCCTGGTGAATGATGATGAAAAGGGTTTCATCGTGCTGGCTCGTCAGCGGATTCTGGCAGGAGAGCAGATCCTTCAGGCCGAGATAGTCGCCATAGGACATGGCCTGACGCAGATCCCAGTGCACATTTTCGCCCGTCAGATCGACGGATGGCGCATCTGGGCCGTTTGGCTTCGGGTCTGCCATGCGCGGATCCCTGCTTTAATCCTGTTGCGTGCGAAGATTCGCATTTGGCGAGGGCCGATGCTAGTTTTCCGGCCGCAGCGAAACAATCTTAGGGTATATGCATGGGACGCAGCGTCTGGGCCGGTGCAACGGCACTTGCGGCAGCAGTGGCAGTTACGGGCGCGGCCATCGCCGCACCGGCGCCGAAATGTGCAAAGTCTGATGAGGTCTCCGCCATCCAGACGGCAGCGATTCAGCAGCAGCTTATGGTTGCGGCGCTCACTTGCAACGCCATCGACAGCTTTAATGCTTTCCAAACGGGTTTCGCTTCGGAACTCCGTTCATCGGATGCGACACTGAAGAAGATGTTCCGCAGGCTTTATGCGGGCCGCCAGGGCGAGGCCGAGTACCACGCTTTCAAGACGCGTCTGGCCAATGATTCCTCGGTTCGCAGCACTCACGACAATGCTGGCTATTGCAGCGAAGCAAAGATGGTATTCGCGGCGGCATTAGCAACGGCAAAACCGAGACTGATGGATTTCGTTTCGACCGTTGAAGTCAAGGAGCAAAGCCCGGTTCAGTCCTGCGATATCCGCGTGGCAGCGGGGCTCAGCACAGTCGCGGTCGTCGTTCCCAAGCCGAATCCCATGCGGGTAGCCATGCTCGTCGAGCCTGCTGCTGCGATGCAGACGGTTCCTGTGCAGGCCGTTCCAGCTTCTGCCGTGACCGCATCACCACAGCCGGAGGCGGCCAAGGGCGAAGAGCCCTCCAAGACTGCCGAAGCCCAGCCGGCCAAGGAAGAAGAAAAGAAAGAAGGCGGCTGGTTCTCCAAGCTCTGGGGCAACTGAGACACCAACTATCGGTCATGAAATAGCCGAGGTCGGTCCCGCAAGGGGCCGGCCTTTTTGTTTGCGTCTCGCATGTGGCGCGGAATGCCGCGCCGCCCTGGATCAGGACGAGAGCCATCCGAGAGGTGAACGCAGGGGGCAAAGAAAAAGGGCGGACCGAGGTCCGCCCTTTTCCGTATTCGAGAACCGAAGGTACGCTTAGCTGTCGAGATCGATGACAGCGCGGCGGTTCTGAGGTTCGCGGACACCCGGCCCAGTCGGGACCAGCGGGTCGTGGAAGCTCTTGCCTTCGATGGCGATCGTACCGCCGTCCATGCCGAGACGGACCATTTCGTCCTTCACAGACTGAGCACGACGGACCGAGAGGCCCTGGTTGTAGCTGTCGGAGCCAACGGTGTCGGCATGGCCGGTGACCATCACCTTCACAAAGCCGTTGTCCTTCGCCGTTTTGACCGCTTCGGCCACGACCGACTGTGCTTCAGCCGTGAGGTTCGACTTATTGAAGTCGAAGAAGACGATGAACGTCTTCACCGGCGGCGGCGGGGGAGGCGGCGGCGGCGGGGGAGGCGGCGGCGGCGGCGGCGGCGGAGCGGACTCCACGTACCAACGCACACCGATCATTGCGGCCTGCTCGTTCAGAGCCTTCACGCGCGGCGGGAACAGGAAGAAGCTGCTGCCATAATCCTTGTTCACCGACAGAGAGCGGTAGCGATAGTCGAACGTCAGGTCGACATTGCTGGTCACCGAGTAGGCGAAGCCAGCGCCCGCCTGCCACATGTAACCGCGCTTCTTGCCGATCACGAAGTCCCACGGAGCAGCAAACGTGTTCACGTCACCGCGGCCGACGCCCGCACCAGCGAACACCGAGAAATCCCAGCGATCGCTCAGCGGAACGTCATAAGCAACGTTCACGAGAGCCGAATTGATGCGAGCGTGACCCGAGAAGACGGGATCCTTCACATCATGGCTGTCATAGCCGGCTTCGAGTTCGAGGCGGAGATTGTTCTGGAAGCGATAACCGACCGAGCCCACAAAGAGCGCGGCGTCATCGGTCGATGCCTTGAACGTGCCGGGAATGGTCGCGTGTTGCCACGTGATGTTACCCATATGGTCCCAGCCGGCGCCGAGTCCGAGATACCAGCCTTTTGCATCACTTGCTGATGCAGGCCCTGCCAGGGCCAGCGCTGCTACGCCCGCCAGGGCGATCGTGCGAAGTTTCATTGTTACCCTCGTTGAATAAGTACCGACGGGCAGGGACCCCCCCACCGACGCGTCCGGGACGACAACCCTCTATAAAAGATATTCTGGCGAAAGTGGAGCCAGAATGTCCATCAGCCTTTGGCCACAGAGGGCATTTCACTCGGATTTGCGCCGGGCCTGTGACCCACCTGCAACATCAATTAACGATACCCTCGATGTCTTGACCGCTGCAACGCATGACAAACGCGTAACGGCCAAAAAGGATGCGCAAGGCCTTGGATTTCCGATTCTTTTGCACGCCGCCGGTTTCTACAGCCTTAAGAATTTCATCACGCGGCTCAACATGGAAGAGTGCCAGCCAGCCGCGCAAAATCCTTTCACCGACGACGCCTAGCCCTTTGAGGTCGCCAAAATCGACAACATGAACCGAGCCATTGGGTGCCAGCGCGCCGGATGCTCTCGTAAGTGATTGTTTCCAATCAGGAATCATGGATAGAGCATAGGAGAAGGTGATCCGGTCGAAAGGACGGTCGCGGCCAAAGAGTGCGGGACTTAGGTCCTCAGCATAGCCATGTGCCAGGACAATCTGGCCCGTGAGACCGGCCCGGGCGATGGCGCGTTCTGCGGTCTTCAGCATCTCGTGGGACGCGTCGAGCCCATAGAGTTGTGCCCCCGGATAGGCCCGCGCGATTTTGATGAGATTGCGGGCGGTGCCGCATCCCACCTCGATCAGTGACTGACCAGGTGCCAAGCCGAGCTCCCGGATCATTCGATCGCGCCCGAAAAGATAATATTTCCTTGTTAAATCATATATATAGCGCTGGTGCCGGTAGATCCGGTCCATCAGCACGGCATGATTGTCATCCAAGGAGTGCGGGCTCTGGCTCAAGATAGTGGGCGCCGCGTGTAAACGTGAAATCCCCCGTAGATCGAGGATCGGTCCCGCACATGCAGCATCCGGCTTTCCTGTTCATTGTAGTGCCATGGCGCGAGCAAAGCCGGGGGCAGCTTTCGTGGCAAAGGAGAATCGGCGCCTGCCGTCCGGAAAATCACCCGCGCATCCCGGCTGTCGGCTGTGCGGTCGATTTCGGCCCATAACGCTGCCAGGACGTCCGGGGTCATCCAGTCCTGGGCGTCGAGAAGCACAAAGCGATGCAGTGTCCCAGCATCCTGCGTTCTCAGATAATCGGTCAGGGAAGCATGATGGACTTCGACGCGATCTGTGCGCGTGCGGATCACGTCATAGACATCTCGCCTGAGATAATCAGGGACTGCTTCTCGCCTCTCGATGTCGTAGCTGCGCGCGAATGCTTGCCAAGCGAAATAGTTTTCGTTGATCGGGAAGTCGCACGCCAACTTTTCAACGCGTGCACGCAATACGGCAGCGGGATCGCCTTCGGCAACAAGTTCATCATACTGCGCTGGCGGAATGCCCAGCGCGTACAGGGAGATGGGCGACTTGGAGAGCATGCGAATTGATTTGTAGTCGAAGAGAGGCGCAATCAGCTTCTCGAAGGCTGCCCTTTGCTCTTCCTGGGTTCTGGCTTCAACAATGCTTTCAAGGCGCTTTCCGTGCAGCCGCGCCACCACGTGCAAAACCGTAATAAAACGGCCCAGAAGGCCATATCTATATAGGTTTTTTGCAAACATGTTCACGCGCTTTCCGCGCAGCGGAACGGGCTTTTCCCAGTAGTCTCGCGTCTCGTCGTCAAGCTTGCCGCTCAACAGATCATCGTAGAGTGCGCGATTGGTTTTGGCGTTCGCTTCGCCAAAAAAGCGGAAGAAATCCTCATAGGAAGGAAGGCTACGCAGTGCCTCGAGCTTCAGCCGCGTCAGCGCGACGTGATTGGGATTGAGATCGACCGCAATGATCTCTTTGGGATCGGCGGCAAGATAATTCAAAACATTGCAGCCGCCCGATGCTATCGTGACGAGACGATGCTGGGGCCCAAGCGCCAGCGCAACCAGATCGACCGCGGGATCTTCCCAAATCTGATTGTAGACGAAGCCCTTGAACATGAGCGTGAAGAGACGCTCCAGCGCCCCACGCTTGGTCATCGCCGGGCGGGTGTGTGCGGCACGTTCGAGCAATAAGTTGGCCATGAGCCCCTTCGGCAGCATTTGTGATGAGTCGCCAGGCCATCTTGAAGACGAAGTTGGTGGCGTTTCGATGACACTTGGGCCCATTGGCGGGCAGGTTGCCAACTGGCAAGACCCAGCCGGCAGGGGGGCGTCCATCTTGCGCCGCACCATGCGCCTCGATAATGGGAGCCATGACCACCGAAAATCCCGTCGCCGAGCTGATTGCGCTCCTCGACCTCGAACCGATCGAAGTCAACATCTTCCGGGGCGTCAGCCCCAAGGACCGCTCGCAACGCGTCTTTGGAGGCCAGGTTTTGGGGCAGGCGCTCGTGGCGGCCTCCCGCACTGTTGAGGGCCGCTTCTGCCATTCCCTGCACGCCTACTTCATGCTGCCAGGGGACCCCAAAGTCCCAATCCTCTACGAGGTTGACCGCAGCCGCGACGGAAAAAGCTTTTCGACCCGCCGTGTCGTCGCCATCCAGCACGGCCGCCAGATTTTCCATATGTCGGCCTCGTTTACGGCCCATGAAGAAGGCCTCGAACATCAGATCGAAGCGCCGGACGTGCCGGGCCCGGACGGCTTGCCGAGCGAAGATGATTGGCGTCGCATGATGGCCGACAAGGTGCCGGAGCAATATCGCGAACATTTCACCAAACCCCGCCCCATCGAAGTGCGCGGGGTGGAGAAATCCAACATCTTCAAACCGGAAAAGCGGCCGCCACATCAAGCGGTATGGATAAAGGCGACAGCCCCCCTGCCTGACGACGTTGCCCTCCATCAGTGCATCATGGCCTACGCCTCTGACATGACATTGCTCGACACTTCGTTGCTACCGCATGGCATCGGCTGGTTCTCGAACAAGGTCCAAATGGCCAGCATCGATCATGCGATGTGGTTTCATCGCCCCTTCCGGATGGATCAATGGCTGCTCTATGCGCAGGATTCGCCAAGTGCTTTCGGCGCGCGTGGCTTCAACCGTGGTCTGATTTTTGATGCCAATGGTGTGCTGGTCGCATCCGTTGCCCAGGAAGGCCTTATGCGGCCGCGAGAATAGCGCCGTTAGGACGAGGTGCGCGAGATTTGTGAGACCTTGCGGGGGCGCGAATAAAATTTGTCCGTCATCGTCACGCCCGTCGTGAACATTTTTGCTGTAGAAGATGTGTAGCTGTAGGTGATCTCGGCGAGGATCACGCTGCCGCCAGAAACGATCAACCCGGACGGAACGCTGATGGCAGAGCCCACAGAATAGGGGGACGTGTTCTGCGCATCGCTCCAGGCAACTTTCCCGCCACCTGAGCCATTGTCGATGATGGATGTAATGCGAATCTTGGCGCCAGTTGTCGCGTATGGATAAAGAATCGCATTCAGAGCGCTGAAGATGTCGCTCTTTTTCGCGTCTGTAACCTTGCTTTGTTGTGCGACAAGGTCCGCCGCGGTGCTGGCCACGCTGGTAACTTTCTGGCGCGCAGTGAGCCCGTCACACAATTCCACAACGCCAAGGAACATTGTGGCCATGACCGGCGCGATAAACGCGAACTCGATGGCTGCCAAGCCATCTTTGGCCCGCCAGAAGCGCATCCAGCATTTTGCGATTGAAGTCAGCATCAGAACGGCTCGTTCTGGAATGCGGCGGTCGCCGAAATCAGGTGTCTGCCATTGGAAAGGTTGCCAAGCAGCGTTCCAATCAGCGGGGTAATCAGTTTCCACTGGTAGAATACGCGCACCAGAACCACGTCACCGGCTGACCCGGTTTGGTAGGAGTTGAGGCTGGCATTGAGCGCGCCATTTGACACCGGGCTTGTGTAAGCCGCGCTGCCGAATCCCGAATAGGTTCGCATATCAATCTGCAGATTGCTGTCGCACGGAATGATCGCGGCAATGCGTCCGCAAATGTAGTCGCGAAACTGCGCTTGGGTCATGGTTGCTGATTGCGCCTGACCCGTACGCACAAGCCGCGCTCCATCGTCAGTGGCCTTCTGCAACACGGAGTTCGCCATGTACATGGCACCCACCTCAATAGTGCCCATCATGAACAGCACAAAGACAGGCGCAATAAAGGCGAACTCGATAGCGGCTGAGCCCCTGCGCGCGTCGCGACGCATACGGCTCCGAAGCCGCTCACAGCCGCTGAAAAAGTTTATTCGTGCACGCATGCTGCGGACGACACCCGGATATCCGGTTGCAGTCTTAAGCCTGCGAGCTCAAGACACGAAGCCAAAGTGCGCCAGTTGCTCAAGGATTGGTTACCGAGTCTATGGCGCCGTTAAATCCTTGTTTGTCGGATTCCAGCGCAATGGCTGGAAAACCGCGACACGTATGATGTCGGCCTTTGTGTCGGATTGGTACAGTAACTTTTCAATAAGGTTGCGGATCGAAATACACGGATTTTCAAGAAGTTCCGCGCAATCATGCATGCGCACTTTTCCTGAGCAGAAAACAGATGAGATCGCGGTTTGGTTGGCTTAGCGGCCTGGCTGCCCGCTTCATGCGTGCGCGCAATGCGAATATCGCCACGATTTTTGCTCTCTCCATCGTTCCAATGACGATCGCCGCTGGCACTGGTGTGGACGTGGCGCGCGGCATGGTGGTGCGCACACGATTGGGCGAGGCTCTTGATGCCGCTGCTCTTGCCGTTGGTGCGTCTCCCAATATGTCGCAATCGGATATGGAGGCGCTTGCACAGAAATACTTCAACGCCAACTACTCGATGGATACCTCGCTTGGCAGTCCAAGCGCCGTGACAGTTGTGAAGTCGGGCCAGACGATCACCGTTTCTTCCAGTGTTCCAATGCCCACAACGTGGATGAAAATTGCGGGCATCAAGACATACACCGTCACCAATTCTTCTCAGGTGGTCTGGGGTCAGACAAAGCTCTGGGTCGCACTCGCGCTCGACAATACCGGCTCCATGAGCCAGACGGACTCCACAGGGACCAGCAAAATATCAGCGCTGAAGACCGCCACAAAACAGCTCCTAACAACGCTTCAGAAGGCGGCAGCCAAGGATGGCGATGTTGAAGTGGCAATCGTTCCGTTCAGCAAGACCGTTAACGTCGGAACATCCAATGCGAGTGCCAGCTGGATAGATTGGACGGATTGGGAAGCCGCGCCGCCCAGCAGCACGCCATCAAGCAGCGTTGGTCCTGGTTCAAGTTGCCCTTACAGTTCGTGGAGCAATGGCTATTCTTGCCAAAAGACACCGACGAACGGCAGTTCCACAACCAGCACAGTACCTTCGAGCGGCACCTATTCCGGCTACATCTGCCCAAGTATCGATAGCGGATCAAACAACAGCAACCATCGAAACCGCTATTATAACGGCTGCTACAACTCCGTGCCCACCACAAGCACCAGCACCAATACGAGCAGCAATACGAGTACAGTCTGCAGCAACAAGTCGTCGTGCAAGACGACGACATACTGTTCGGGCTATCCCAGTACCAGCACTTCAACGAGCGGCAATACGACGACCGTGAGCACGACGACCTGTGAGTGTCATTCGTCTGGATCCGGTAGCAAGCAGACCTGCACGCGGACGACCGCGGACGTGGCCACGACGACCACCACGGGAGCGCCTTACACACACAGCTGGATCGTGAATGACCACAGTACCTGGTCCGGATGCATCATGGATCGTGATCAGGACTACGATATTCAGAACACGACCCCTACCAGTACGGCTTCAACCAAATTCCCGGCGGAAAACTCCACATCATGTGTCCCGTCGAAATTGGGGACATTGAGCTACGATTGGACGTCACTGAGCAACCAAGTGGATGCAATGTCTGCGGGTGGCTCCACGAACCAGACCATTGGTCTGGTTTGGGCCTGGCAGGCATTGACGTCTGGTGTTCCACTCAGCGCTGGTACGCTGCCTGCTGACACCAAGCAGGTCATCATTTTGCTCTCTGACGGCCTCAACACGCAGAACAGATGGGATGGCGATGGCTCTAACCAGAGCAGCGCAGTTGACGCACGCATGAGCAAGGTCTGCGCGAACGTGAAGGCCGCGAATATCATAGTCTACACGGTGTTTGTTGATCTGAATGGCACCTCAGGCAATTCCGCGGTGCTCGAGAGCTGTGCCTCCGACTCAACGAAATATTTCGACCTCACGACATCGGGGGCCATCATCACGGCGTTCGATCAGATCGCCACCGAAATCACCAATTTGCGCGTCGCCAAATAGCCGACGACGGAAAAATGCCTTGCTCGTCTGTCCCGTTTCGAGACAGACGGGCAATTGCTCGTGCTCGGGTAATTAAGTTCGGAATAACGCTATGGCCGGTAGGTTCGGCGGCATCGCTGCCTAACTGTGGGTTCCGCCGCCAACCATAGATGCAATGAGCCGATGCCTCACCATGCGTTGCTGTCAAAACAAATACGTCGCCTGATCGCAATAAGCCAGGGGCTCGCTCGCGACAGGCGGGCCAATATCGCGACGATATTCGCGATCTCGCTGGTACCCATGACTGTTGCCGCTGGGGCCGGTGTCGATGTCGCGCGTGGAATGGTGGTACGCACCCGGCTCGCCGAGGCGCTCGATGCGGCAGCCCTGGCGGTTGGCGCGTCTCCCAATCTCCCCCAGAACAATCTCGAAGATTTGGCGCAAAAATACTTCAACGCGAACTACGCCATGGATGCGACACTCGGGACGCCATCGCCGGTCAGTGTGGTCAAGGATGGCCAGACAATAACGGTGTCGTCCAGCGTGCCAATGCCGACCACATGGATGAAGGTGGCCGGTATTGAGCAGTATACGGTCAACGGGTCGTCTCAGGTGATATGGGGGCAGACCAAGCTTTGGGTTGCGCTCGCCCTAGATAATACCGGCTCCATGAGCCAGACGGATTACACCGGCACCAGCAAGATTTCCGCGCTGAAGACGGCAACGAAGCAGCTTCTGACCACGCTGAGAAATGCGGCCGCGAAGGATGGTGATGTAGAGGTGGCGATCGTACCCTTCAGCAAGACTGTCAATGTCGGCACCTCGAACGCGGGCGCGATCTGGATTGACTGGAGCGATTGGGAAGCGCCACCACCGGGAAGCATGCCGCCCTCCAACATTGGGCCTGGCTCCTATTGCCCTTACAGCAACTGGAGCAACGGCTACACCTGCCAGAGTACTCTGGCCAATGGCAGCTGGTCTGCCAGCTACATTCCCTCGAGTGGAGCATATAGCGGCTATATCTGTCCGACCATCGACAGCGGCAGCAAGAACGAAGATCGGCGCGGTCGGTACTATAATGGCTGTTACGACAGCTTGCCGACGACAAGCACAATTATGCACACAAGCAGCGATACTCAGACTGTCTGCAAGAGCAAGAAGTCATGCAAGCCATCGAGCTATTGCAGTGGCTATCCGAAAAGCACGACCAGGAGTAGTGGCGACACGACAACAGTCAGCACAACGACCTGTGAGTGTCATTCGTCAGGTTCAAACAGCAAACAGACGTGCACGCGCACAACAACAGACGAAGCTACAACGACCACGACAGGCGCGCCCTATACTCACAACTGGATTGTGAACGATCACAGTACATGGTCTGGCTGCATTATGGATCGCGATCAGGACTACGATGTCAAAAACACGACGCCGGCAAGCAACGGGAGAACAAAATTCCCTGCCGAGAATTCCACGTCGTGCGTCCCCTCCAAACTTGGAACGTTGAGCTATGACTGGTCATCGCTGAAGAACCAGGTTGATGCAATGTCTGCCGCCGGATCGACCAATCAAACGATTGGTCTTGCCTGGGCCTGGCAATCCCTGACCCCCGGCATACCTCTAAGTGCGCCGGTGCTCCCGGCCGACACAAAACGGGTGATCATCCTTCTCAGTGATGGACTGAATACTCAGAATCGCTGGAACGGAGACGGGTCGAACCAGAGTTCGGCAGTCGATGCTCGCATGACCGAAGTGTGCGGTAATGTGAAAGGCGACAATATAACCGTCTACACGGTCTTCGTTGACCTCAATGGAACTTCAGGAAATTCGTCGGTTCTTGAGGATTGTGCAACCGATTCCAGCAAATACTTCGATCTGACGACTTCGGGCGCGATCGTGACGGCTTTCGATCAGATCGCTACCGAGATCACCAACCTGCGCGTAGCCAAATAATTCCGGGGCGTTCATGCATTGGGCCGATTTTCTGGAGACGGTTTCGCAGATTTTGCACACGGTGGAACGGATGCTGCCGGCCACCCTGGCCGCTGCAGCAATCTTCTCGATCTTGTCGCTTTTTGCACCCTGCAACGGCGGTCGGCCGTGGTGGAGGAAGCGCGGCCTCGCCACCGACCTCGCATACTGGATATTGATTCCAATCTTCACACGCTATGTGCGTATCGGTCTCACGATCCTGTTCACCATCTACCTTCTTGGGATCACTTCCGGCGAGGACATGGTCAGGCTTTATGATCATGGGCATGGCCTATTGGCGAAATTACCGCTCTGGATTCAGGCTGCGATCTTCGTGGTGGGCTCAGATTTCCTGCTTTATTGGTCACACCGTATGTTCCACCGCGATCCATTCTGGAAATACCACGCGGTCCATCACTCATCCGAAGACCTGGAATGGATCTCCGCCTGGCGCTTCCACCCATTTAATTTGATGCTTGGGACCGTGTTGGTGGACGTCGCGTTTATTCTCGCTGGCATCTCCACCGATATCTTTCTGGTGGTGGGACCCTTCAATATTCTGACTTCGGCCATGGTGCATGCGAATCTGAACTGGTCATTCGGGCCGTTGAAGCGCGTCATTGCCAGCCCGGTCTTTCACCGGTGGCATCACACCTCACCAGACCTGGGGGGAAACAGGAATTTTGCCGGGACATTCGCGCTGTGGGACTGGATGTTCGGGACGTTTTACATGCCCGAAAACGAATTGCCGCAAAGCTACGGCATCGACGATCCGCAATTTCCCAAAAATCTGGCGCTGCAGTTCTTCTACCCGATCCTGAAATAGGACCGGAAGCTGCCGAATTTATTTGCCGGCAGCCTTCAGACCCATTTCCAGGCTCTTGGCAACCTGCCCCGTGACAGAGTCGAACACGGTCGCATTGTCGCCGGGCACGGGGGCGGGATGGCACTGGCTTCCCGAGCAGGCGTAGGTCACCGCATTCGAACCACGCTGAACCGTAACGGTAGAGCCACCGCGGCCATACACGTTGATGCGCGAATTCGTAACCTGCTTGCCGTCGGGGCCAAGCGCAATCAGGTTCGTGCGTCCGAAAGCACGGCCCAACACGAACACGTGGGTTGCATCGATTACGGTCACGTCCGCCACCGACGGGTTTCCAACGTAAACAGTCGAAACAGGACGGGTGAAAGTCAGCATCTGCACTTCGTCCATGGGCACGCTGATATCGCCCGCCAGCGCCGCCGTGCTGAAAAGGCCGAAGGCGGTGGACGCAATCAGTGAAGCGCCAAGACGTCTGACGGATGCGCGCATGATGCGTTCCTTGCAAGGTGAACTCGTCTGAGACTTTAGCGGTGCGCCACTTAATGAGGCTTTAAGCACCACACATTCGCTGGGAATTGCGTCGCATGGTAAAAATTCGGTTTGCTGTAGCGCACACGGAACCTTGGAATCGTCCGTTCTGTTCCGGGATGGAGCAGCAAGCGTGTCGCAGTGAGTCCTTCAATTAAGTGGCCATTAATCCCGAACGCATAGAGTTGCCCGTGTCAGTCCTTGCGCCCGGATGCACTCGCTGCGGGCCGGACGTCCTAGGGTGTCAAAAACAAGTGGAGGCTCTTATGCGCAATCTTGCTGCTCGTTTCTTTCGCGATGAATCCGGCGCGACGGCCATTGAATATGGTCTGATCGCGGCGGGCATTGCCGTCGTCATCATCGCTGCCGTCCAGCTGGTCGGTACGAACCTGACCGGCACGTTCAACACCGTCGCGGCTGCTGTAAAGTAAGTCGGCGAAGGTATCGGATGGTTACCAGATCTGTTCCGTGGGCCACCGCCTGCGGAACAGATTTGCTTTTGAGGCCACGCTGATGCTTGCCCAGGGGCTCATCCTCTTTGTCCTTCCCGCGCTGCTCGTCGCAGCGGCTGCGTATGACGCGGCGAGCTTCACGATTCCGAACCGTATTCAGGCGGGATTGCTTGCCGCTTTCGTGACATTTTCACTTGCAGTCCCCCTTGGTACAGAAGCCTTCGCCATGCATGTCTTGGCGGGCTTTGTCGGTCTGGCTATCGGCTTCACGCTCTTCGCGCTGGGCTATGTGGGTGGAGGGGACGCCAAACTCTTTGCCTGTGTTACGCTCTGGCTGGGCCTGTCCAGCATTCTGGACTACGCGATCACTGCCTCCCTCTTCGGCGGGCTTCTGACGCTGATGCTTTTGGCCCTGCGCCGCATTCCCTTGCCGCAGACGCTGGCTGCACAGGGGTGGATAGCCCGGTTGCATGATCACCGCTCGGGAATTCCCTACGGAATCGCACTGTCCTTGGCGGCGCTCACGATACTGCCGCACACGGATGTGTTTGCGCGAGGCCTGGGGTAGCGCCAACCAACTCGAGCAATTTGGAACGCCCCATTAAGCAATTTCTAAAGGGTTACGTGCTGCAATCGGCGGAAAGGAGCCGGATGCCATGAACAGATCGCGCGTCATCGTTCTGGCCGTTGCTGCTATCGCAGCCGGTCTTGCTGCATTGCTTGTGCGCGGTCTTCTCGGTGGTGGCACCGAAACGACGCAGGCTGCAATTCAGCCGCAAAAAATTCCGACTGAGGAAGTGCTTGTCGCAGCACAAGCGTTGCCTGCCGGCACAAAACTTTCGCTCGGTTCCGTGACGTGGCAGGAATGGCCGCAGAGCGCGGTGGACTCGACATTCATCACGCGTCACAACACACCGAGCCTCGACAAGCTGGTTCAGGATACGGTTGTTCGCGCGCCGATGGTGCAGGGCGAGCCGTTCAGCCAGACAAAGATCGTTCGCGCGGACGGCGGCGGCTATATGGCTGCCATGCTTACGCCGGGTATGCGGGCCGTTTCGATTGGAATCAATACGGCAACCGGTGCTGGTGGATTTATCCTGCCGAATGACCGGGTTGACGTTCTGGTCACGGAACAGGTTTCCGATTCGCCGCGCATATTCCGCACACGCACGATTTTGAACGCCGTGCGCGTGCTGGCGGTCGATCAGACATTTACCCCTGGCAGCGACCAGAAGGTTGTCTCGGATGCCAAGACCGCGACGCTCGAACTTTCGTCTGGGCAGGCCGAGGCGGTCCAGCGCGCGCAGGCATCGGGAACGCTTTCTTTAACGCTTCGTGCGCTTGGCGATTCGCAATCGAATGACGTTGCGCAAAATCTCAAAGACAAAGCAGCCAGCGGCGATGTTGCCGTGATCCGCTACGGCGTAATGCCGGGCGGTCCGGGCAGAGGGGAGTAGCGCAACATGCGCACGCGTTCTTTCATTGCCGCGATTGTCGTCGCGCTTGCATTCGCCGCTCCGGCGGCGGCGGCGCCATCGAATGCGCGCGTGATCACGATATCGACGCAGGGCGGCGCACGCAGTCATGAGCGCATTACACTCGCACTCGACAAAGCTGCCATCGTTCAACTGGATACAGACGCCCGCGATGTTCTGGTATCGAACCCCGACATCGTGGATGCCGTGGTTCGCACGCCGCGTCGCATTTTTCTTCTGGCCCAGAAAACGGGACAGACAAACGCGTTCTTCTTCGATTCCAAAGGTCAGCAGATTCTGTCCATCGACATTCGGGTCGAAAAGGATGTGACCGACCTCGCCGCCATGATGCGCGCCAACATGCCAGGCACCGGCATCAAGGTTTCCGCGTTGAATGATAGTGTTGTGCTCACGGGCTCAGTCGGTAGTGCCGCGGAAGCAGCACGCGCACAGGACTTGGCGGCGCGCTTTGCCGGTGCGCCGGAAAAGGTCGTGAACATGCTCAAAATCACCGCCAGGGAACAGGTGATGCTGAGCGTACGCGTATCCGAAATGCAGCGCACAATTGCCAAGCAGTTCGGCATCGACCTGACAGGTGTTGCAAAGGCGGGCGGCGTTCCGGTTTTCGGATCCACGAACAACCAGTTCAGCCTTCTGGGCCAGGCGCTCAGCGATGCCTCGGGTGTCCAGGTCGGCTGCGCGGTCGTTTCGACGGTTTGCGCATCGGCATCCAACAATCTCCAAGGGGTTCTGAAGGCTCTGGAACGTGTCGGCCTCATTCATACACTAGCCGAACCGAACCTGACGGCGGTGAGTGGCGAAACGGCGAAGTTTCTGGCGGGTGGTGAATTCCCGGTTCCGGTCTCGCGTGATCGTGATGGCAACATCACAGTTGAGTTCAAGCAATTCGGCGTCGGATTGTCCTTCACACCCGTCGTGTTGAGCGAAAACCGCATCTCGCTGCAGATTTCAACCGAAGTGAGCGAGCTTTCCAACACGGGCTCCTTCACGCTGGGTGGCACAAGCGGCACAGGCGTGACGATACCGGCACTCGCTGTTCGCCGTGCGGAGACCACCGTGGAATTGCCGTCGGGTGGCAGCTTCGCAATTGCAGGACTGCTGCAAAACACTTCCAAGCAAGCCATTGATGCATTCCCTGGAATCAAGGATATGCCGGTTCTGGGCGCACTCTTCCGTAGCCGCGATTTCCAGAGCGACCAATCCGAACTGGTGGTGCTGGTGAGCGCCTATCTGGTTGATCCGACGCATGCGTCCAAGATCGCGCTGCCGACGGACAAATTCGTCGCGCCATCCGATCCGGAAACGATCCTTTTGGGCAAGCTCAACGAAACGCATGACGCCGACAAACCGGCGCCGAAAACAACGCCTCCGGGCAAAGTAGGATTCATCGTGCCATGAAGACCAAAGCCATGCGCGACATCATCCGGGCGGCATCTGTTTGCGCCGTCTTGGTGGCGGGAAGCTGCGCCTCACCAGCTTATAATCTGAGCTATGCGGCCGATCCGCGTGTGAACCATCCTATCTCGGTCGAGCCGGATATGCGCACATTGGACGTGGGTTTCTATCCGGGGGCTGCAGGGCTTTCGGATAACGATGCTCTGCGCTTCGACCGCTTTGCACGCGACTATCTTGAAAGCGGCAATGGTGCGCTTAGTGTTTCGGTGCCACAGGGCGTGAATTCGAGCGAAGCCATCCGGTATTTCGGCGAACGTCTTGCCGCGCTTGGCGTTCCACGCGCGCGAATACTCGTAGGCACGCGGGACGATATCGGCGATGGCCGCGTTCAGCTGGGCTTCATCGGCTATGCAGCCCGCACTGGAAAATGCGGTGATTGGTCGGCGAATGCTGCAGAAACCTATACCAATGCCCCCATGCCGGATCTTGGGTGTGCCACCCAGCACAATCTGGCTGCCATGGTGGCTGATCCGCGCGATCTCGTCGAACCGCGCGGACTAGGCGAATCCGATGCAACGCGCCGCATGACAGTGATGGGCAAGTACGAAAAGGGTGAAATCACCCAGGCCGACAAGAACAAGGTCGACAAGACCAACGAGCAATCCGGCTCGAGTTCTCTGATCAAGTAGCGGGCGGAACGAATGACAAAACTTGGAGCCCCGGAAGAAGAAGCCTTTGGTGCAGCGCCTCATGAGCGGCCCGTACCGCGCATCTCGATTCAGGCCTTCTGCGAGTTTCCCGATACCGGCGCTGCCTTGCAGCGTGCGGCTGCGGATCGTCGCCTGTCGAAGGCCCATGTGAACGTGCAGCTGGGGGGCATCGAAGCCGCCGTCGAACATCTCGGCAACCAGATCACACCAAATCTGTTGATCGTGGAGACGCGCTTGCAGGGGCAGATCGCGCTCGATGAAATCGACCGCCTTGCCGAAGTGTGCGATCCTTCGACCAAGGTCCTCATTATCGGCCGTGTCAACGATGTGCACCTCTATCGCGAACTGATCCGCCGGGGCGTTAGCGAGTATATGGTTGCGCCCGTCAATCCGCTTCATCTGATTGAAGTGATCGCCGGGCTCTATGTGAGTCCTGATGCCGCACCGATCGGCAGGGTGGTGAGTTTTGTGGGTGCGCGCGGTGGCGTTGGTTCCTCAACGCTGGCGCACAATGTTGCTTGGTGTATCGCCGAGACGATGCGGATCAACACCGCATTGGTCGATCTCGATTTGCCGTTTGGCACGGTGGGTCTCGACTTCAACGAAGAACCCGGGCAAGGCATTTCAGAGGCCTTGAGCGCGCCGGAGCGCATTGACGATGTGTTGCTGGATCGCCTTTTGATCAAGGCCGGCGATTACCTGTCGCTGTTCACGGCGCCGGCTACGATAGACCGTGTGACCGAAGCGGATCCCGATGCCTATGAATCGGTACTGGACGCGGTTCGTCAGGCCGTGCCGTCGGTGGTCATTGATCTGCCGCATGCCTGGACCCCGTGGGTGCGTCAGACATTGTTGGCCTCAGACGAAATTGTCATCGTCGCTACGCCTGACCTGGCATCGCTGCGCAATGGCAAGGCCCTTGCGGATCTGCTGAAGCAGAACCGCCCGAACGACATTGCACCGAAGTTGGTCATCAATCAGATGGGCGTGCCCAAACGTCCAGAGATTCCCGTGAAAGATTTTGCGGCAACTGTCGGTCTTGAGCCGTCTCTGCTTCTTCCCTTCGATCCCAACCTCTATGGCACGGCGTCCAACAACGGCCAGATGCTGCCTGAGGTCCAGCCGCGTTCGCAAAGCGCCGAAGGCGTGAAGGCTCTGGCGGAAATGTTGACAGGACGAACGGCGCACTTGCCGCAAAAGAGCCTGTTTTCGATCTTCAAAGGCAAGAAGAGCGCATAATTCATGTTCGGAAAGCGTGGTGCGACGTCTGAACTTTCCCGCGCCATTCCCGCGCAGCCCGAGCGCGTGGAGAAGTCTGCAGTGTCAACGCCGACACCGGAGCCTTCCCGCGCGCCTGTGGCCGCCGCTTCTCCGGTACAGGCGCCCGTCCCCAAGCCTGCTCGCACATCCGAGCCGCGCTCGGAAGACTACTATCAGATCAAAACGACGATCTTTAACGCGTTGATTGACACGATCGATCTGGCACAGCTGGCCCAGCTCGATCCGGATTCGGCGCGCGAAGAAATTCGCGACATCGTCAATGAGATCATCTCGATCAAGGCGGTGGTCATGTCCATCGCCGAGCAGGAGCACCTGTTGCAGGATATCTGCAACGATGTGCTCGGCTACGGTCCGCTGGAACCACTTCTGGCGCGAGACGACATTGCCGATATCATGGTCAACGGCGCAAACCGGGTATTCATCGAAGTCGCTGGCAAAGTGCAGCTTACAAACATCCGCTTTCGCGACAACGCGCAGTTGATGAACATCTGCCAGCGGATCGTGAGCCAGGTCGGCCGGCGCGTGGACGAATCCTCACCGATCTGCGACGCACGCCTGCTTGATGGCTCCCGCGTGAACGTGATCGCTCCACCGTTGGCGCTGGATGGGCCCACGCTCACCATTAGAAAGTTCAAGAAAGACAAGCTGAAGCTCGATGACCTCGTGCGCTTCGGCTCGATTTCAGAAGCTGGTGCGCGCATGCTGCGCGTGGTTGGTCGCTCCCGGTGCAACATCCTGATTTCAGGCGGCACGGGCTCCGGCAAGACCACCCTTCTCAACTGCATGACCGCTTATATCGATGCAGATGAGCGCATTATCACCTGCGAAGACGCCGCGGAACTGCAACTGCAGCAACCGCATGTCGTGCGCCTGGAAACCCGTCCGCCAAACCTGGAAGGTCAAGGACAGATCACCATGCGTGATCTTGTGCGCAACTGTCTGCGCATGCGCCCCGAACGCATTATCGTGGGTGAAGTGCGCGGCCCCGAAGCTTTCGACCTTCTGCAGGCAATGAATACGGGCCACGACGGCTCAATGGGCACGCTTCACGCCAACAGCCCGCGCGAAGCGTTGTCCCGCCTGGAATCCATGATCACCATGGGCGGCTTCCAGTTGCCAGTCAAAACCATCCGCGAAATGGTGGTGGGCTCCATCGATGTGATCATACAGGCCGAACGCATGCGCGACGGTTCACGTCGCATCACCACAGTTACTGAAGTGGTCGGCACGGAAGGCGACGTCATCATAACCCAGGATCTGATGAACTATGAGATCACGGGCGAAGATGAAACCGGTCGGTTGAAGGGTGTTCACAAGGGCACCGGCATTGTGCGTCCCGCCTTTTGGGAACGTGCGCGCTATTTCGGCATGGAACGCGAACTTGCCGAGGCGCTGGACGCGCTGCAGCAGTGAGCGAAAGGCCATGAACCCGACCCTTGTCTATGTTCTGGTTATCGTGATGGTCACCCTGGCCGCCGGCGGCGCGGCCTTTGTGTTTGTGGGCGGCGGCAACGCGCGCGCCCAGAAGCGTGTTGCATCCGTCGGACAGAACAAGGCCATCGGCGCCGCGGCGCGCGCCGCCGCCGATTCAAACCAGCAGCGCCGCCGCAATGTTCAGCAGATGCTGAAAGAACTAGAAAAGCAGCAGGCCCAAAAGAAAGTGAAACTCACGATGCGCCGCCGCATCGAACAGGCAGGCCTTTCGATCGAGCCGCGCACTTTCTATATGTTGAGCGCCATCGCAGCTCTGGTGGCTGCGGCGTTCTGCATGTTGTCGGGACAAAAATTGCTCGTCGTACTGGGCGCGGCATTTGTCGCAGGCGCTGGTTTGCCGCGCTGGTTTCTGGCCTTCAAGAGGTCGCGACGCGAAAAAGCCTTCACGAACCTTTTCGCCAATGCCATTGACATTATCGTACGCTCCGTGCGCTCGGGATTGCCCACGGCGGAAGCGCTCAAGGTCGTGGCGCGTGAAATCCCGGATCCGGTTGGAAGCGAATTCGCCAAATTGAACGAGGGTCTCAAGGTCGGCGTCGGCCTCGATCAAGGCCTGCAGAAGATGTACGAGAGCATGCCGACTTCCGAAGTCAGCTTCTTCGGAATCGTCATGACGATCCAGCAGAAATCCGGCGGCAATCTTTCTGAGGCACTTTCCAACCTTTCCGGTGTCCTGCGAGACCGCAAGCGCTTGCAGGGCAAGATCAAGGCCATGTCGTCGGAAGCAAAGGCGTCTGCGGCGATCATCGGTTCGCTGCCCCCTGCGGTCATGGGCCTCGTTTGGCTGTCTACGCCAACCTACATCGAAACACTGTTCACGACGCGCGCTGGCAATCTCATGTTGGCGGGTTGTGCGCTCTGGATGTCGGCAGGCATCTTCGTGATGCACAAGATGATCAGCTTCAAGCACTAAGGACGCAGGATATGGACATCGGCGTTCTAAACAAGCTTTTCGATCCAAACTTCATATTCACGGCGATTGCTGCCGCGCTTGCCTTCGCAACGATCCTGACCATCGGCGTGCCATTGCTTGATCGCAATAAACTCGACAAGCGCATGAAATCGGTTTCGGAGCGACGCGAGGAACTGCGTCAGCGACATCACCAAAACCTCAAGCAGCGCGGGGGCCTGCGGGTCGAGCCGGTCAGCTTCATGAAGCAGACCATTGAGCGCCTCAAGCTCTCCAACATACTGGAATCGCCCGACACGCGCGAAAAGCTCTCCATGGCGGGGTATCGTGGGCAAGCGCCTCTGATCACCTTCATGTTTTTCCGTATTGTGATGCCCTTTATCGTGTTCGGCGTGGCGTTGTTCTATTTGTTTGTCGTGACGCACTTTACCTGGTCGCCGGTGATGAAACTGGGCGCGGCCTTCGTAATGGCGATGATTGGTTTCTATCTGCCTGACCTCTTTGTCTCGAACAAGATTCAGCATCGCCGCGAATCCATCATGAAGGCGTTCCCAGACGCGCTCGATCTCATGCTGATCTGCGTGGAATCAGGTATGTCCATTGAGGCCGCTTTCACGCGTGTGGCCTCCGAAATCGGCCCGCAATCGGTCGAACTGGCAGAGGAGCTGGGTCTGACCACGGCGGAATTGTCGTATCTACCTGATCGCCGCCAGGCGTTTGAAAATCTCGCAAAACGCTGTGGTCATGATGGCGTTAAGGCTGTTGCCGCCGCGCTCAATCAGGCCGAAAAATACGGCACGCCGATGGGTGCTGCGCTGCGCGTAACCGCGCAGGAAAATCGCGAGATGCGAATGCAGGAGGCGGAAAAGAAAGCTGCGGCGCTGCCGGCCAAGCTTACGGTCCCAATGATCCTGTTCTTTCTGCCTTGCCTCTTCGTGGTGATCCTCGGTCCGGCCATCATGAAGGTGATGGCGACAATGCATCACTGACATTTTCCTGCTTGCACACGCACAGACGGCCCCGGAAGAAAAATCCGGGGCCGTTGCGTTTGGCGAAGGTGGGGAGGGGCAGAACCTTCGCCGGATGTCCTATTTGACTGCCAACATTGCGGCCACGTCCGCCACGCGCTTGCCCTGCTGACGTGCCAGTGACAGTTCCTTTTCGCTGGGCTGCCGTGTGCCGCTTGGTCCGGCAATGGTGCCTGCGCCGTAAAGTGAGCCCCCTTTCACTTCGGTAATATCGAACAGTTCGTTCATCGCTGGTGTCATTCCGACGATGATCATGCCGTGATGGATGAGAGTAGGAAGGGTCGTGAAGATGGTGGTTTCGTTGCCGCTGCCTGTTGCGGTGGATGTGAACACCGAACCCACCTTTCCGATCAGCGCACCCTTGGCCCACAACGGTCCGGTTTGGTCGAGAAAGTTGCGCATCTGCGCTGCCATGTTGCCGAAGCGCGTTGGCGTTCCAAATATGATTGCATCGTATTCAGGTAACTCCTCCACCGTCGCCACAGGCGCGGTGTGCTCGGTCTTCATGCCCGCCTTGGCGGCAATCTCAACGGGCACCAGTTCAGGCACACGCTTGACGGAGACGCTCGCACCACCGTTGCGCGCGCCTTCGGCCACAGCATTGGCGAGGGATTCAATGTGTCCGTAGCTGGAATGATAGAGAACAAGTACACGGGCCATGTCTGGCTTTCCTCCGATGTTTGCAGAACAAGACATGGCAACGCCTGAGTGTTCGTGGTAGACGCTCAATGCGCAAATAGAAGTTCCCGGAAATGGAACAATGGAACTCAAGCTGGAGGCACTTCAGACACTGGTGGCGGTTGTCGAGGCAGGGAGCCTGACAGCGGCTGCCAGAAGGTTGGGCGTGGCAAAATCCGTAGTATCCCGCCGGCTCTCCGAACTGGAACAGGTGGTGGGGGCAGAACTGGTGCGTCGCTCGACCCGTCACGTTCGTCCCACCGATGCTGGTCTTTCACTTCATGCGCGAGCGCGCAAGGTGATGAGCGAGCTGGAAACGGCGGTCGATGAAATCAGCGGCAAGGATGGTTCGCTGAAAGGAGCGCTGAGAGTGGCAACGCCGCTTACCTTCGGCCGCCTCTATCTAACCGGCCCGCTCGTCGCGTTCGCGCAGGCAAATCCCGAAATTGAGCTTGCGCTCGATTGCGACGACCGGCGCGTGGATATCGCGCGTGGTGGTTATGACCTCGCCATTCGCATCGGTCGCCTTACCGACTCTGCATTGCTCGCTCGAAAGATCGCGGAGGCGCCGGGTGTGATGGTTGCCAGCCCTACTTATCTGGCGCGCCGAGGTTCTCCAAAAAGCCTTGAAGACCTCTCGGGTCACGAATGCATCGGTTACGCGAACACACCAACCACGCATCGCTGGCCATTCAAAGTGCCTGGTGGCGGAGAGAGGCTGGTGGATGTGCGGCCGCGTGTGAGCGTGAACAGCGGCGAAGTGATCCGCGAGGCGGCAATTGCGGGTCTTGGCCTTGCCGTTCTGCCGCGCTTCATGGTTGCCGATGTGCTCGCGGACGGCAGTCTGGTGAACGTGTTGCCAAAGCAGCCACCCATGGGCGGTACGATTTATGCCTTGCGGCCGCCTGGAACGGAGCTTTCGCGCAAGGTGCGCGTGCTCATCGACCTGCTCGTCGAGAAGGTGCCGCCATTGCTGGCCGCCGCCGACGCCCTCTAGCGATCTCTATTGCGTATCGGCCGCTGTGCGAAGGCGCGGCATCGTGCTTTCCGCAACTGCTGTGCGGGGCTCGGCTTTGGGCTTGGCAGAAGGCTTTGGCGTTGCGCTCTTGACCGGCCCGGCCAGCGGATCCACGGGCACAGGTTGCATCATCACACCCGGCGGTGAATCGGTGGAAGCGGTGCTTGCCAACTGACGGGGCGCTGCGGTCGCCACCGGCTCGCGGACATTTTTCCGGGCATTGACGGGCCCGGCAAGCGGGTCGTCCGGAATGCGCTGCATCATAACCGTCTTCGGCGCCTCGGGCGCAGCGGAAGCGATATTCTGCGGCACTGGCATGCGCTTCAGGGTTTCGGGCTTCTCGGCTACGGCGACTACCGGTGCTGCCTTGATACCGCGCTGCGCGCGCATCTCAGCAACCATCTTGAAATTGCTATCGATCTTCGCGTTGCTGCCGTCAGCGGCCTTGGCCTGAGCTAGCAGTGTTTCGGCCTGGGTGAGATCGCCCGCCAGCATGCGGGACATGGCATAGTTGTTCAGCGTGCTCGCTTCTCCCGGCTTCTGACTCAGGGCCTCTTCATAAGCAAGCTTGGCTGCCTTGCGATCCGATTTCTGATCATAGGCGACGCCCATTGCCGTGTAGACGGTCCAGTCATTGGGAGACAGTTCGGCGGCACGATGCAGGAACTGCAATGCGTCATCGGTCTTGCCGCGCTGGATGAGCAGTTTGCCATATTCGGCCACGATGCGCCCATCATCTGGAGCAACCAGCATCAACTGGCTCAGCACGCCCGTCGCGCCGTCGAGGTCACCTGCATTGCGCATGATCTGTGCGCGGCGCACTTCGCTCTCAATGCTCAAGGGCTGATTTTGCGCGATGTTCGGTGTATCCGACTTTGTCTGTGAAGGGCTGAACATGCTTTCGTTCATCGCCAGTTCACCGGCACATCCCGTGCATACAAGTGCAAGCACCGAAACTGCGGCGAGGTTGACATGTTTCATGGAAAGGCCCTTTCGAAAGCCCACATTCCTTCGGGCTCAGAATGGCCTTTGCCAGGTCAACAAACCCTTAAGTATGCTGCTAAGAAGCATCCCATCGGAGAATCTGGGCAATTCGTCCAATTGTTGACGCAATGAAGGAGCATTAATCAGTTGTTATGAAGCTGCGCGCGCACCTCGTTTCGCTCTGTGGCCTCGCGGCGCTTGTTGCGTTCGCGCTGGCGTTCGCATTCGCCCCGAGTTCCGCGCAGATCGGCCCCGCCCGCAGTTATCTCACCATTGCGACTGGCGGGACGAGCGGCACCTACTTTCCCATTGGCCAGGCCATTGCGCTGATCGTCAGTCACCCGCGCGGTGTGGAACGTTGCGCTCATGAGGCCGTGTGCGGCCCACCCGGTCTGATCGCCTCGGCGCGCACAAGCGCTGGCGCGGTCGCCAATGTCCTGTCCGTTAACCGCGGCCAGGTCACGACAGCCCTTGCCCAATCTGACGTGGTGTCCGAGGCGCTGGCGGGAACGGGTTCATTCGTAAAGGCCGGCAAACAGACCCATGTGCGCGCCATCGCCAACTTGTTTCCCGAACCGGTCCATGTGGTGGCTTCTGTCAACGCAAGGATTAAATCGGTCAGCGACCTTCGCGGCAAGCGCGTGTCGATCGACGATCCGAATTCCGGCACGGCTGCGACAGCGCTGTCGGTTCTGGGCGCGTATCGCATCTCCAAATGGCGCGTGAAGATTAGCCATGTGAGTGCGGACGTGGCCGCGCAGCAGATGCAGACGGGAAAACTTGATGCGTTCTTCTTCGTTGGCGGCGCACCGATGCCGGTGGTTCGGGATCTGATCGCGCGTGGTAAAGCGACACTCGTTCCAATTGATGGCGCTGGGCGCAAGCGCTTGCTGGCATCAAAAAAGTCACTTTCGTCAGCCGTCATCGTGCAGGGCACATATCCCAATACCGGCAATGTTGAGACTGTTGGCGCACGCGCCATCTGGATCGTCAGCGACTCTGCGCCAAATGACATGGTCTATGGTGTTACCCGCGCGCTCTTCAACCGCGCTAACCGTCAGCTTCTCGTCCAGAGCCACCCCAGCGCACGCGCTATCACGCTTTCAGCCGCTCCCAAAGAGACGGTCGCCCCGCTGCATCCCGGCGCCGCGCGTTATTATCGCGAAGTAGGTTTGCTGAAGAATTAGCCGCTCAGCTGAATTTTTCTTTTATCCAGCCGATTCGTTGTTCCAACAACATGCAATAGAGCTGATCCATGATTGCGTCGGGATCGCCCCGGTTCTGAAGTCCTGCCGTAACAGCAGTTTGGCGCTTCTTCATTTCCTCAATCAGTGCTTTTGCCATTGCGCGGCGCCTAGAAGCCGGTAACAGAGACCATAACGCGGCGCGAATGCGAAACGGATCCTGTCCCGCGCCTGCTGCGCGTCCGATATCGCAAATCCAGCTATCGTTTGCGGCGATACCAGACCGCGTCAGCGCGTAGGTCTTGCTTCTGCGACCATCGTGAACTGCGCTCTCTTTCAGAAATCCCGCCCGAACCAAGCGCGTGATCGCCGGATAGACGGCACCGGCGCTACCGCTCCATTCCGCCGAGACCGATGAGAGAAATACAGAACGCACGGCATAGGCCGTCATAGGTCCGCCCCGGCGCACCACGCCGAGAATCGTGCCTTCCAGTTCCGTTAATTCCGCTCTCGTTTTTGTCATTTGTTATTGTCTCGCGATAATAGTACTATTCGTACTAAGATGCAAATTGGGCTGAAGGAGCGCTCTCGATGATCCGTTTCCAACTGGACCGCAAGACGGTCATCCACATTATCGAGCTCACTGTTGTCATTTCGGCATGGCTCGTTGGCGTGCGATTGGTGCTAGCCGCGGGAAATGCAGTCGGCGTGGCGATTCCGCCGATGCCGATGATCCCCCACGCCTATCTGTTGTTTGCCTTCGTGCTGCTTCTGATAGGTTGGTTGAAGCTGCGCGGCGAAAAACTGTCCGAATTTGGTCTTGCGAATCCTAAACGTTGGCTTCTCCGCATCGCGCAGGGCTTTCTGCTGCTTTTCATCACGATTGCATTCGATGCCGTGGTGAAACCGCTCATCGATCCCATCGTGTCCCAACTCACAGGAACGCGCACGACACTGGCCGAAGAGCATTTCGCGGCACTCAAGGGAAATCTTCCGCTCACGCTATATCTTGTTCCCTTTGCCTGGCTCTTCGGTGGGTTCGGCGAGGAGTTCGTCCATCGCGGCTTCATCATGACACGTATCGGCCAGATTTTCGGCGAGACGCGCATGGCCTGGATTTTGGCGGTCTTGTTGCAGGCGCTGCCCTTTGCATTGGGACATACCTATCAGGGGCCCGTCGGCATGGTTGGAATCTATCTCGGCGCGGTGATCATGGGTGGAATTATAGTGCTTTGGGGGCGCAATTTGTGGCCAGCCATTATCGCGCATGGCCTTCAGGATACACTTGGCTTCATGCTGATGTACTACGGCGTGATACATGCCTGACCGGATGCGTCGGGTCAGGAAATATCCCGATTGATCTCGTCTTGCGCCGCCGCCAGCCACTCGCCCATAGCGGACAAGGCGAACATACGCTCGACATAGGCCTCGCATTCCTTCGGCATGAGGATGCCATAGGTGCGGAAGCGCGAGCATACCGGCGCATACATGCAATCGGCGATGGAGAAGCGGCCAAAGAGAAATCCGCCATCTTTTGCGTTGGCAGAAAGCGCCTCACCCCAGCTCTTCAGAATGCGGGCGATCTGCGCTTTGGTGGCATCGCGCAGGGCAGGTGTGGGCAGCTTGCGGGCGAAATCCATGGTGAGTTGCTCACGCACATCCGCAAAGCCGGAATGCATTTCGGCTGCATAGGCGCGGGCCATGGCCTTAAGCTTTGGCGAATCCGGCCATAGCCGGGCTTCCGGATGGCGGTCTGCCAGTGTTTCGCAGATGGCTAGACTGTCCCAAACCTCATAAGTCTCTCCGCCTTCGGTTATCTGGAGCACCGGTACCCGGCCTGAAGGCGAGCGGCGTTGGACCTCTTCGGTCGTCGAATCGTGGCGCAGCCTGATCAAGTCCTCGGTGAAGGGAACACCGATCATTTTGAGCGCCAGCCATGGACGCAGGCTCCAGCTGGACCAATCCTTATTGCCGATGACGAGAGTGTAGCTGGCCGACATGAGTGCTCCTGTTGCGAAGGGTGCTTGCGATTTCTAGAGTTGCCAACGCCGAACCACAAAGGTTTTCCATGCATCCTTGCTTTACCAAAAACGCAAAGGGCGCCACGCCGCTGCACGCAGTGACCGCCGCCCATCTCAAACCTTTCCTTGCACGCATCGGAAAACACGAGGCTGCCTATCTCAAATCGGCGGGATTCAAGGCTGGCGCTGGCGAGATGTTGCTGGTGCCCGGCGCTTCTGGCGCCGTGGCTTCCGCGGTTCTGGGATTGGGCAAGGGACAGGATATCCTCGCTTTGGCGCAGTTCGCAGAGAGTTTGCCGCCAGCCACATACGTGCTCCACGACGTGGAAGAGCATTTTGGCGGTGAAAACGCGGCTCTGGGCTGGGCACTCGGCACCTACGCTTTCACACGCTACAAACCATCCAGCCGCGTGTGGCCGAAGCTGGTGTTGCCGAAGGGCATCGATGGAAACGCGGTCACTGGTATCGCCGAAGGCATCTTCCTCGCACGTGATCTCATCAACACGCCGTCCAATGACATGGGACCGGAAGAATTGGCAGCCACCGCGCGCGATCTCGCCAAGAGGCATGGTGCGAAGTTCTCAGTTACTGTGGGTGACGCGCTGCTCAAGAGCAACTTCCCGATGATCCATGCGGTGGGCCGCGCATCCTCGCGCGCGCCGCGGCTGATTGACTTCACATGGGGGAAGCCGAACGCGCCAAAGGTGACGCTGGTTGGCAAAGGTGTGTGCTTCGATTCCGGTGGCCTCGACCTGAAAACGGCTGCTGGCATGCTCACCATGAAAAAGGACATGGGCGGCGCGGCGACGGTTCTTGGGCTCGCGCATATGATCATGGGCGCGAAACTGAATCTCCGTCTGCGAGTTCTCATTCCGGCGGTGGAAAACTCTGTTTCCGCGAATGCTTATCGTCCGGGCGATGTGCTCACCAGCCGCAAGGGCATCACGGTGGAAATAGGCAATACAGACGCAGAAGGCCGTTTGGTTCTGGCCGACGCCATGGCGCTGGCAGACGAAGAAACGCCGGAATTGATGATCGACATTGCCACACTTACGGGCGCCGCGCGAGCAGCGACCGGCATGGAGCTGCCACCGTTCTTCACGGACGATGAAGACCTTGCAAGCGAGCTTTACGCGCAGGGTCTTGCCGTCGCAGATCCCGTTTGGCGTTTGCCGCTATGGCGAGGCTATGAATCAGCGATAGGCAGTTCTATTGCCGACATCAACAACTCTCCGGATTATGGTCTGGCTGGAGCGATTACAGCAGCGCTGTTCCTCAATCGCTTTGTCGTACGCGCGAAAAGCTGGATTCATCTGGACATTCCGGCCTGGGTGGATCGTCCGAAGCCGGGGCGCCGCAAGGGTGCAGAGGCCAACACCGCGCGCGCACTGTTTTCCGTTCTTTCGCGGCGCTATGGCACTTAGTAGCCGCGCTCAAAATCGACGACATTGATCAAGGGTTTTCCGCTCTGGATCAGTCGAATTCCGTCTACCGCCGATTTTGCCATCACAAAGGGGTCGGTCAGCGCTGCAACGTGCGGCGTTACGGTGATCTTTGGATGCGACCAGAGCGGGCTGTTTGGCGGCAGCGGTTCTGGATCGAAAACATCCAGTGTCGCTCCTTCCAGTTGGCCGCCGTCGATGGCGGATATGATATCCTCGGGCACCTGATGGCCGCCGCGCGCTATGTTGATGAGATAGGCGCCGCGGGGAAGCTGCGCGAACAGGTCCTTGTTGAGTATGCCGCGCGTGTCATCAGTGAGCGGCAATACGCAAACAAGAATATCCGTGCCTGCCAGAAATTCGGCGCGCTCCGCTTCGCCCGCGTAACTTCTGACGCCTGAGAGATCCTTTCGCGTCCGACTCCACCCGGTGACCGGAAATCCCAGATCGCGAAATGCAGCGGCGATGACACAGCCGATTTCTCCCATGCCAAAGATGCCGATATGGGTATCTTCCGTCTTGCGGGGTGGGAAGGATTGCCGCCACGCATGATCGGTTTGTGCTGCGTCGAAATTGCGCTGACGTCTGTGAAACAGCAGTGCGTGCAGGACCGCGTAATGCGCCATCTCGCGCGCCAGCGATTCGTGCACGAAGCGCACAAGCGGCACCTGCCGTGGATACTCAGGGTCGGCCAGAAATCCATCGACACCGGCGCCAAGCGAGAATACCGCGCGAATGTTCGGCAGCGTTTTCAGGAGGCCCGGTGGCGGACGGAAACTCAGGACATAGTCGATGGCCGCCGGATCATATTCGTCGCGATCATGCACGAACACCTTCAGCTCCGGGGCTTGTGCGGCGATCGGCGCGGTCCAGATACCAGCCCACGTCACCGGGGCCACGAGCAGCAGGGTTTCTTCTTTCACAGACATGCGCGCACGCTGGCGGCTTTCGCCGCCAGCATCAAGCCGTCATAGCGCGTAGCTGCTATTTCCCTTACGGCTTTGGCTGCTCTGCTGCTGGCGTCTCGCCGGCAGGAGCCGTTGTGGGCGCGGCAGCGGCAGGCTTCGGTGCAGGAATCGCGGGTGGGGTGTCAGCTTCGGTGCGCAGATAGGCGATCAGGTTGATGCGATCCTGTTCGCTGCGCAGGCCCGCAAAGCTCATCTTCGTGCCGGGCACAAATGCCTGCGGCGCCTTCAGGAAGTGGAACAGGTCTTCATACGTCCAATTTCCACCCTTGGACTTCATCGCAGCGGAATAGGAGAAGCCTGGATGCGAGCCCTTCGGGCGATCAATCACGCCCCACAGGTTCGGGCCGATCTTGTTCGGGCCGCCCTTTGTCAAATCGTGGCACTGCAGGCAACGGCCATGCACCTTTTCACCGGCGGCAACGTCCGCTGCGGGAAGGACGGTACCCCAATCGGGCGCCACTTCGGCGACGGGTGCTTCCGTAGGGCCCTTGATGTTTTCCTCGGTAACGCCTTCGACCTTATAGGCCTGCTTTTCCAGCTCGGGGGTCTCAAAGAGCGTTTCACTCGCAACGCGGATTACCATCACGAAGATCAATGTGCCGAGCACGGCACCGGCGATCTTGTTCCATTCCCAGGAATCCATAAGGTCTCGCTCCGCGTTTTTCTGAAATGGCCAATCAGGCCGGTAGGACCGCGCGGGACATTACAAGGCGAAGGATACCCGTCATTGCGGCGAAGCGTCGCATAAGTGGCGGAATTCCGGGAAGAAAGGGCCGGTCGAGGCCAATGAGCATGAATCCGATTGTCGTGATCCCCGCGCGTATGGCGTCCACCCGGCTGCCTGGTAAGCCGCTTGCTGCCATCGCGGGCATTCCGATGATCGTGCGAGTCTGGCGGCAGGCGATGAAGGCGCAGGTTGGCCCCGTGCTGGTCGCGGCCGCCGAGCCCGAGATTGCGGATGCCATCAAGGCGGCAGGAGGGGACGCTGTCCTCACGCCACCAGATCTGCCCTCCGGTTCGGACCGCATCCACTTGGCGGTCGAGGCATTCGACCCCGAGGGGCGGCATGATGTCGTGGTGAACCTGCAAGGCGATCTTCCGGCGCTTGATCCGGCAAACGTCTCCGATGTCGCGATTGCACTGGATGCCGGGGCGGACATTGCAACCCTGGCAGCGGAGATCGACGATCCCGCGGATTTCGACAATCCGAATGTGGTGAAGCCTGTGGTGGCGTGGACTGGCAATCGGGGCCGCGCGCTCTATTTCACCCGTGCGCGTGCGCCGTCGGGGGAGGGTGTGCTCTATCATCACATTGGCATCTATGCGTACCAGCGCGCCGCATTGAAACGCTTCGTAAATCTTCCGGCATCGCCACTTGAGAAGCGTGAGAAGCTGGAACAATTGCGCGCACTGGAGGCGGGCATGCATATAGAAGTGGTCCGAGTGGAAACGGTGCCAATCAGCGTCGATACGCCAGAGGACTTGAAGAAGGCGGAGGCCTTTATCTCCGCGCGGCAGGACATCTATGGCTGACACGCTGATATCGCGCGCAAAAAAGATTGCATTTCAGGGTGAGCCGGGTGCATTCGGCAATCAGGCCGCGCGCGAAGCGGTTCCGCACGCGCAAGCGATTCCAAAGCCCACCTTTGAAGACGCCGTGGAAGCGGTGCGCTCCGGTGAGACCGATCTGGCGATCATTCCCATCGAAAATTCGCTGCACGGGCGTATCGCAGATATTCACCACATGCTTCCCGATGCCGGCCTTTACATTGTCGGTGAGCACTTTCTGCCCATCCATCTGCAGCTTCTTGGCATCAAGGGCGCTTCTCTTGCGGATGTGAAACAACTTTACAGTCAGGGGCCCGCGCTGGGTCAATGTCGCAAAATTATCCGCGAGCTGAAGCTCACGCCGCATGAATGGTATGACACGGCAGGCTCTGCGAAGCATGTTGCAGAACTGAACGACAATGCCAGCGCTGCCGTGGCATCGGCATTGGCGGGAGAGATGTACGGCTTGGATGTGCTGCGCGCCAACGTGGAAGATGAAGCCCACAATATGACGCGCTTCCTCATCATGGCGCATGAGCCAGATGACGCACCGCATGATGGCCGCCCGGTGATCACCACCTTTGTGTTCCGCGTGCGCAACGTGCCTGCTGCCCTTTACAAAGCCATGGGCGGCTTTGCGACAAATGGCGTGAACATGACCAAGCTGGAAAGTTATCAGCTTGGGGGTTCATTCAACGCCACGCAGTTCTATGCCGATATTGAAGGTCATCCCGAAGACCGCAATGTGCGATTGGCGCTGGAGGAACTTCAGTTCTTTTCCTCCAAGATGACAGTGCTTGGTGTTTACCCTGCACATCATCGGCGCAAGGAGTTGCCCTAGCTTTCAATGTCCAGCGATATCGGGCGCATCGTCGGATAGCACGACTGTCCTTGCAAATGGCACCATCAAGAGCGCCAACACGAAGAGTGCGGCCATCAGGAAAAAGACATCCTGAAATGCAATGGTCAGGGCCTGTCTGGTAACGAACTGCACCATCTCGGCCGCGAGCATCGCTTGCGCATGTGCGGCATCGGAGGTGGTTTGCGAGATGCGCTCGGCAAGCGGGCCCAAAATTGCAGTGTTGGCGGACGATAGCGCCTCTCCGAAGCGCGCGCCCTGAATGCGGCCGAAATCCTGCAGCCATGTGGTGACGGTTGCGATGCCGATGGCGCCACCAAGATTGCGCATCAAATTGAATAGGCCTGAGGCATACCGCAGTTCATCCGGCGGCACACCGTTCAGCGCCATACCAACCGAGGGAACGATACAGAGCAGGATGGCAAACCCCCGTAGTGCCTGGGGCACGAACAATTCCCAGAAGCCCCATTCCGATGTGATGCCCGAGAAAAGGAAGCAGGAAAGCGCGAATAGCGAGAAGCCGACAGCGATCACGATTCGCTGATCGAGAATGGTCGTCAGCCGTGCGGCCAAAGGCGCACTGAAAACCATGAAAAATCCCGACACGAAGACCGTGGTGCCGATCTCAAGGCTGGAGTATTCGCGCACGCGGCCAAGAAATATGGGGACGAGATAGGTTGCTGCATATAGACCGAAGCCGATCACCACATTGAGTGCGCAGGCGAGCGCGAAGGTGGGGCGCCGGAACGATACGAGCTTCAACACCGGCATGGTCGAGAAGAATGAGCGTTCAAGGAAGACAAGAAATGCGATGAACGAAACCCAAGCTACCGTGGTGATCGTTTCATCTTCGAACCATTGATGGCGCGGGCCTTCCTCCAGCACATATTGCAGGGCCCCCAGAAACAGCGCGAGGGACGCGACGTGCAGCCAGTCGATGCGCTTCAGCATATCCAGGCTGGGCTCATCCACCTTGCCGAGGATGGGAAGCGCGATTGCGATGAATGCGCCGGGTATGATGTTGACGAAGAAAAGCCAGTGCCAGCTTGCCGCCTCGGTGATCCAGCCGCCAGCCGTGGGGCCGAGCGTGGGCGCCAGGGTCGAAACCATTCCCAGAATGGCGGGGATCATCGCGCGGCGTTTGCCGCTGAACAGCGCAAAGCCGGTGGCGAATACCGTGGGCACCATCGCTCCACCCACGAAGCCCTGAATGGCGCGGAACACGGTCATGGACTGGATGTTCCAGGCCACGCCGCATAGCAGGCTTGATAGCGTGAACAGGACCGCGGAAGCCGTGAAGAGCCAGCGCGTGGACAGCGCACTTGAGAGATAGGCCGCGAGCGGGATCATCACGATCTCGGCCATCAGATAGGCGGTCTGCACCCACGCGATCTCGTCGGGCCCTGCCGATAGCCCAGCCTGGATGGAATTGAGCGAGGCCGCGACGATCTGGATGTCCAGAAGGGCCATGAACTGTCCGAACGCCATGATCGCGAAGATGGCGAGTTTGCGCCCTTCGCTGAGCCCTGCGCCGGGAATGGCGTCCGCCGCCGAACCTTGAGTCGCACCCATTGAAAAAGCCTCGCCTTACCCCTTGCAGAATAATATGATAGACATCATATGAACTTGGCAGGAGGCGAAACAAGATGCGCTACGCCGAAAACCACAAAGACGAGACCCGCAAGACCATCTTGAAGGTTGCCGCTAGAGAATTGCGGGAGAAGGGACCTGACAGGTTGGGCGTTGCCGAAGTGATGGCGGCCGCCGGGCTGACCCATGGCGGCTTCTATGCACATTTCAAATCGAAGGACGCCTTCCTCGCCGAAGCGCTGCGTACGGTGTTCGCACAGTCGCGCGCCAAATTCGCCAAGGCGGTGGAAGGCATGCCCGCCGAACACGCGCTGGCTACCTTCATCGATTTCTATGTCTCGCCATCACACCGCGATAATCCAGGCAGGGGCTGTCCCATCGTGGCGCTCAATTCGGATTTGCCGCGGCAGTCGAAGGCGTTTCGTGAAGCCTTTGAGGCTGGCGTAAACGGGCTCACCGGCGTCATCACCAAATGGATGGAAGATGCCGGCGTGGAAAATGCATGCAATCTCGCACCATCCATCATCTCGGCCATGTCCGGCGCAGTGTCGCTTTCGCGGGCAATCTCCGACCGAACGTTATCGGACAACCTTCTTGAAACGTCCCGCGACGGCATCAAGGCACGCCTCGGCATCACGGATGCGATTCTTTCCAAGCGGAAGCACTGATGAACACGCTCACGGATTTCGCCGCGATGAACGGCATCGACCAGCTCAAGGCCGCGTTCGCAGGTCAAATGCGCGGTATCGGGGCCACGATGAAATTCAAGCCGGTGCTGCTGGAGGAAGGGCATGTCGTCTTCGAAGGCATGCCGGACAAGAGCGTCTACAATCCGATCGGTACGGTGCATGGCGGTTATGCAGCCACGCTCCTCGATAGCGCCATGGCCTGCGCGGTGCATTCGCGGCTCAAGGCGGGGCAAGGCTACACAACCCTCGAACTGAAAGTCGCCTATCACCGCGCCATGACGGATGCGAGCGGCCCTGTGCGCGCCGAAGGCACTGTGACATCGCTTGGACGGCGTGCCGCATTTGCGGAAGGCAAGCTGCTCGATGCCAAAGGCCGCCTCTGCGCAACGGGAACCACAACGTGCCTGGTGTTCAGCCAATGAGCGTTGCGTTCGATACGCCCGCCGAACCGAAGCCTTCGCTGATGACGCGGCTTCTCGCCTTGCCAAGGCGCGCAATGCTCGTTGCGGGCGCCGCCGTCGCGCTGATCGTTGCAGGCGGCGCGTGGATCGCAATGCCGGCTTCGTCTGTTTCCACCGATGACGCCTATCTGAAAGCGGATTCCACTGTCGTCGCGCCGCGCGTGCATGGGTTGATTGCGGAGATTCTCGTGCATGACAATCAACAGGTGAAACAGGGCCAGCCACTACTGCGCATCGACACTGAGGAATATGAACAGGAAGTTGCGGCCGCAAATGCCGATGTGGCCGCCGCCCGGGCGGCGCTCGATCAACAGGGGGCGCAGGAAGCGCTCGCATCTGCCAACGCCAACGCCGCCAGTGCGGCCATTCGCGCCGCCGACGCCGAAAGAGTTCGTGCCGCCGCCGATGATCGTCGCTTCGAAACACTTGTGAAATCAGGCGATGTCTCGCTCCGTCAGGCCGAACAGATGCACGCCACTGCGAAAACTGCTGCCGCTGATGCCGATAGAAGCCGCGCCACCTATGCTGCTTCGCGCGAGCAGCTTTCCGTCATCGCCAAAACGCGCGGCACGCTCGAAGCCTCGCTTGCCAAGGCGAAGGCTGCGCTTGGCATTGCAGAGATGAATCTGCGCCATGCTTTGATCAGCAGTCCAATCGACGGGGTTGTCGGTGATCGGCAGGTGCAGACGGGAGAATACGTACAACCCGGCACGCAATTGATGACTATCGTTCCCCTACATTCGGTCTATGTGCAGGCGAACTACAAGGAAACGCAGACGTCGCGCATGCTCGCAGGCCAGCGCGCCACGATTTCGATTGATGCGCTGCCGGGTCACGATCTTCAAGGTAGGGTGGAGAGCTTCGCGCCGGGCTCCGGCTCGGAATTCTCTTTGCTGCCCTTTGAGCCTGCGACCGGCAATTTCACCCGGGTCGTCCAGCGCGTGCCGGTTCGCATTCATCTTGATCCGGGTCAGAAGGGTCTGGACCGTCTACGACCCGGCCTTTCCGCGAAGGTAACAGTGCAGCTCGCGCAACGCTGATTCAGCGCAGGCGCTTCCAGCGGTAATAGGCCATCATGCGGCCGTTGGTGGGATGCTGTTCCAGCTTCTCCCGCACGAAGCCTTCGCGCTCATACCAGGCGATGGCTTTGATGTTGGCTTCTGCAGTGCGCAGCCACATCTCGTCCGGCATCGCCTCGCGCGCGAAGACCAGCAGCGCCTTGCCGATGCCTTGGCCGTGATAGGAGGGCTCCACGAAGAGCTGGTCGAGATAGTTTTCTTTGCGCTTGAAGGCGAGCATGGCAGCGATTTCGCCATCCAGCTCGGCGGCGTAAAGCTCCCAACCGCTCTCAACCTCTTTGGGGATGCGCGCGCGCAATTCTGCAAGCGTGGCATCTTTTTCATTGGCAATGCCGATGGACAACCAGCTGTCGTACCAGACTCGCGCGATGGTGCCGTATTCGTCTTCGCGCGCGGGACGGATTGCGAATGTCACATCTCTGCCCAGGCTCGGATTAAATGGTGCGCAATTGCGACCTTCGGCGGCACGAACATTCCGTCGATGGGCGTGCCGGAGATCAGCGCGCGCGCCTTGTCTTTTTCCAGCCAGATGGCTTCGGCAAGCTCATTCTGGTCCACTGTAACATCGCGGCTTTCCGCTTCCGCAAAACAGCCGATCATCAGCGATGACGGAAATGGCCAGGGCTGCGTGGCGTAATAGGTGACGTTACCCGTCTTGACGCCTGCCTCCTCCATCAATTCGCGGCGCACGGCTTCCTCGATGGTTTCGCCGGGCTCAACAAAGCCCGCAAGCGCCGAATACATGCCGCGCGGAAACTGCTTGCCGCGCCCGACAAGGCAGGCATCGCCATGTGTCGCCAGCATGATCACCACCGGATCGGTGCGCGGGAAGTGATCGGATTTGCAGGAGGCACAGTGGCGACGGTACCCGGCGTCCTGCATTTCTGTGCGCGCGCCGCAATTGGCACAAAATCCATGACGCCGATGCCAGTCGATCATTGCCTTGGCTTGGCCGAGGATGGCGATGTCCTTCTCTGGCAAGCCGCCGCCCATTGCCGCCGCCCGCATCTCACGGAAATGGCCAAGGCCCGCCAGCGGTCCCTCATTGGCTGGGTCGCGCGCGGCAGAGATATCGAGTGCCCACAGCGCATTCCCCTTTTCGAGGCCCAGCAGCACCATGGGTGCATCGGGGCCGGCAAGGGCTTCGCAAAGGCCGGGGCGCAGGAATCCGGCTTCCAAAGGTCCGGTTGCCTTCTCGGGCCCGAGGATGAAGGGCATCAGCCGCCACATGGGCAGCACATGGGAATTGGGATCTGTTTTTCGCGCTGCGAGCCATGCGGAATCTGTGCGTTTCTCGCTGGCGCGGTCGAGCGGGTTTCCGGAAAAGGGGATCATGCGGTCCTCGTGGTTCGGGGCGAAGCTAGACGGACTGAGACGCGGCACCAAGTCGCCTTTGTTCGCGGCCCGTGCTAGGGCCTCTGGCGGCAACATGAGCACGCTCCTCACAATCATCTTTCTGAGCTTGGCGTTGGCGGCCGCTGCCTTTGTGTGCGTGCCGATTGTCCGCCGGTCCCAGGGCCGCGGGCGCTTCGTGCTGGCCGCCGCCGCTTTGCTTCTGGTGGTGGGCGTAGGCATGGGGGCTTACATCATGCTCGGGGCGCCGCAGCTTGCGTTTCGCGCGCTTAAGGGCACGGACGAGAAGGATATGCCTTCGCTCGTCGCGCGCATGGCGGCCAAAGTGCGGCAGGTGCCCAACGACCCCATCGCATGGACGCTGCTCGCGCGCGGCTACATGGCCCTGAACGATCCCACGGATGCGGCAGCGGCCTATGAGCGGGCGCTCCAGACGACGCGGCCCGGCGAACGCGGCGAGCTCTATTCCGCCTATGGCGAGGCGCTCACATTGGCGTCCTCCGGTGTGGTGGTTCCTGAAGCGGAGGCCGCGTTCCAGGAAGCGCTCAAGCTGAAGCCACAGGATTTTCGTGCCCGCTTTTTCATCGGCCTTGCGCATGCCGCGCGCGGTGAGGATTCACAGGCCATCGCGCTTTGGGAAGGATTGCTCGGCGATTTGCCGCCCGATTCCCAGGCCCGCAGCGTCATCGTGGATCGTATCGCGGCCGTGAAGGCGCGGGCGGGCCAGGTTCCCGACATCAACGCAATGGTGGAGAGACTCGCTGCACGACTGAAGCAGAATCCGGGCGATCCGCAGGGCTGGCAGCGCCTCGTGCGCGCCTATGGCGTTCTGGGCGAGACGGAAAAGCAGGCGAAGGCTCTTGCCGATGCACGTATCGCGCTCAGGAACGATCCTGAAGCGCTGCAATCTGTGGAAGCCGAAGCGCGCAAATGAGAACGGCGGCCATTGGCCGCCGTGTGGTCCTTCAAATGTGAACGCGTCTTACGCCGGAACACGACCCTGCCAAACGGGCCAGCAGGTCGCCTTGCCCCTGTTCTTGTTCAGGCCGTAGAGGCGCATCTGCGCATCTTCCGCATTCTTGCCGGGCTCGGTCGCCATGTAGTCAGAGCCGCCAGCACACCACACATAAAACTGATGCTTGCCGGGCGCGTAGAAATCGCTTTGCGCGGAGGATGTGAAATTTGCGGCGACAGCAACACCGGCAACTGCAACGATTACACCGCCAACTGCTGCTGCAAGAATCCGCCGCAATGTCATGTCCTGAACTCCGTCCCGTCCGTCTGATCGGACGTTTTTCAACCCAACCCCGCCAGAACGAAAATCGGCCACCTGCGACCGCGCTCTGCCCTTGATGTATTCGATGGCCGGTTATTTCCGGCGCGCCCCAACGGAAGTTAAGCTACACGCCCCGGCTGCGGTTGTCACCCTTTTTCTGTTATTTGCCAGCGCCTTAATCGTAAACAACGCTGTCTTTTGGGTTCACTGCGTCGTCACCCGGGCATGGCTTACGGCCAGTTCCACTAGCATGGCCTCAATGGCACGGGCGGCGGCTTCGACCTCAGCGCCATCGCGCCCCCTTACCACAAGTTGCACACCGAATTTATCGTCTCGATAGAAGGGATAACTCCCTATGGCGACAGTTTGATGATCCCGCTGGGTACGCGCCAACCCTTCGGCGATTTTCCCCTCGCCGGCCTCGACGGAGATCGTTGTTGAAAGTACCGGGGCACCGTGGCGCAGGGTGGGCGCTATGGCCTCCATCATTGCCCGCATCACCATCGGAACACCCGCCATGACGTAGACATTGCCGATCTTGAAACCAGGCGCTGTTGATACGCTGTTTTTCACCAGTTCCGCACCCAGCGGCACGCGCGCCATGCGCTTGCGCATATCGTTGAATTCGCCGGGTTTGTAGCGGGCTGCGAGCATCGCCAATGCTTCGGGGTGGTAGTCGATTTCCACCCCAAAGGCCGCGGCAATGGCATCCGCGGTGATGTCGTCATGGGTGGGACCGATACCCCCTGTCGTGAAGACATAATCGTAGCGGTCCCTAAGGGCATTCACCGCTGCCACGATTTCGTCCTGGTCGTCCCCTACGACGCGGGCCTCTTTCAGGTCCACGCCCAGCACAGCAAGCGTTTTGGCAATGTGGTTGGTGTTGGTGTCCTGGGTCCGGCCGGAGAGGATCTCGTCGCCAATCACCAGAATGGCGGCGGTTGCGGGGGTGTCGGGCAAGAAGCTCTCCATGCTGGCATTCGACGGCCCCAAGGGTGTAAGGAAAGATCAAGGGCCTGAAAGTGAGTATGGCCTAGAAATCATGTGGCCCCGCCTGTCGCAAGCAGGTGTTTGAGTCCCAAGCGAACCGGACCTGATCGCCCGATGTCTGAAATGCCTGCCCCGGAGCTGTTCGAAGCGACGCGCCGCTCTGGCCTCACCGTTGCCGTTCATGGCGAGGAAGGCTTCGAGGGTATGCGCCGTGCCGGCCGGCTGGCCGCCGAAGTGCTGGACCTTATGGTTCCGGCGACGCAACCGGGCGTGACCACCGCCGAACTCGACAAGATCGCCTACGAATATGTCATGGATCATGGCGCGATACCGGCCTGCCTTGGCTATCGCGGCTATCGTCACACGCTTTGCACCTCAATCAATCATGTGGTGTGTCACGGCATTCCGAATGACAAGCCGCTGCGTGACGGCGATATCGTCAATATCGATGTCACCGTGATCGTCGACGGCTGGCATGGCGATACCTCGCGCATGTATCCAATCGGTGATGTCAAGCTGAAGGCGCGCCGCCTGATCGACATCACTTATGATGCCATGATGCGCGGCATCGCCATGGTCAAACCTGGCGCCACCACGGGCGACATCGGGCATGCGATACAATCGTTCGCGGAAGGCGAAGAACGTTGTTCGGTGGTGCGCGATTTTTGCGGTCACGGTCTCGGCAAAGTTTTCCACGCATTGCCCAACATCGTGCACTATGGCCGCCCGAGCTTCGGACTTGGTTTGAAGCCCGGCATGTTCTTTACCGTTGAGCCGATGATCAATCTCGGCGGCTATGGCGTCAAAGTATTGAATGATGGCTGGACGGCGGTAACGCGCGACCGTTCGCTGTCCGCGCAATTTGAGCACAGCGTTGGTGTCACGGCGGATGGTGTCGAAATCTTCACGCGCTCCCCGAAAGGCTGGGACAGACCTCCCTACGCCTGAAAAATCCCGCGGGTTCGAGGATGTGGCGGGCGCACCGCACTATCTCGGTCATCGCGAACGGCTGCGTGAGCGCTTCCTGAACGGTGGCGCGGAAACCATGCCCGATTATGAACTCCTGGAACTCGCACTGTTCGCTGCCATACCGCGCCGCGATGTGAAGCCGCTCGCCAAGGCGCTGATCGCAAAATTTGGAACCTTTGCCGAAGTGCTTGCTGCGCCGCGCGATCGACTGACGGAATTCGAAGGGGTGGGCGATAGCGTCGCAACCCATCTGAAGGTGATCCATACCGCGGCGCTCAGGCTTTCGCGCGCGAAAATACTGAAGAAACCTGTACTCAGTTCTTGGACGGCGCTTCTGGATTATTGCACAGCGACGATGGCGCGGAGCGGCACGGAGGAATTCCGTGTCCTGTTTCTCGATCGCAAGAACGCGCTCATCAAGGATGAGGTGCAGGGCAGGGGCACGGTCGATCACACACCCGTATATCCGCGTGAGATCGTCAAGCGCGCGCTCGATCTGGAATCGTCCAGCATCATTCTGGTCCACAACCATCCCAGCGGCGATCCCACGCCTTCCAAAGCCGACATCGACATGACGCGGGAGATCATCGTGGCAGCGAAGGCGCTCCGTATCTCAGTGCATGATCATCTGGTGGTGGGGCGTGGCGGGGTCTTTTCCTTCCGGGCCATGGGGTTGCTGTAAACGGCTTGAAAAGCATCTTTCGCCGACATTGCCACCTGCTGCTATAACCGCCGCGCTTGAGGGGGCCACGTGGAACGCGGATTGGGACAATTTGCGCTTTGGGAGGCGGGGCGATTGCTGCTCGGCCTCGTTGGCGCGGTGCTGTTCGCGGCGGCGATATCGGCACTGTCCGCCTCCACCGGGACCTATGCCTCCACCCTGGTCGAACGGCTTGTGGCAATGTTTGGCGGTGACTTTGGGCCAAGCGTCATCGGTGACGTCCCCGCCTTTGGCGAGGTGCTTCGCGCGTTGCCGGCGACACTCGAACTTCTCACCCTTGGCCTTCTGATTGCCTTTGGCGTCGGGATTCCTGTTGGCATGGGACTGGGGTCACTGCGTATTCTGCGCGCGGCCGCGCCACTCATCCAGATCGTGGCGGCGGTTCCTGTTTTTTGTGCCAGCCTCGCGCTGGTCTGGTTCGCCGTAAACATCCTTGGCTGGCAGGATCTGGGTACCACGCACCGTGATCTGGGCGCAGCGCTGGTTGCGGGCAACAGTGCGGTTACGCTGGAGGCGTTGCGAGCGACGGTGCTCCCTGCGGTGACAGTTGGCATGGCTGGCGCATCTGCGGTGCAACTTGTTCTTCGCCGCGCCGCGTCGCACGCCGCCGATCAGCCCTACCGCCGTGGCCTTCGGCTGATGGGGCTCTCCGCCTTCGAGATAGAACGCCTCTTCGTATTGCCGCAGATGGCTGCCGCGCTGCTGTCCGGCTTGGGAGAGATCACCCTTGCCATGCTCTCGGCGGCAGCGATTGCCGAATGGGTTTTTGCGTGGCCTGGAGCGGCGGTTCTGTTTGTGAAATCGGTGGCGCTGCATGACTGGAACATTGTGGCCCTGGTGCTGATGTCCTTTGCGTGGCTCACGCTCATTGCACAGTTTCTGGCAAATCTCGGTACCTACATGCTGACAGGCACGGATCCGCTGCCATGAATACGCCCGTGCACAAAGCTGCGCAGTCGCTGCGCTCTGCCATTCGCATTGTCGGGTTCTCCGGGCTCGGCATCCTGATGGTGACAATGAGCCTTACGGGAGTCATTGCGCGAGCGCCCGCAGACTCCACGGACGTCGGTCCGGAACTGACACCGCCTTCTGCTTCTTATCCGTTCGGTACCGATCTGCTGGGCCGAGATATGTTCAGTGAGACTGTGCATGGACTTTCCGTCACGTTGAGCGGCGCCCTTATCGCCATGCTGGTCGCCATCGCTGCCGGCGGTCTGTCCGGTTTCATCGCGGCGCGATTTCCCTGGCGCAGCGGTTATGCCCTTCGGTTTGTGGCTGGAATCTTCAGCGCAGTTCCGGCGTTGCTGCTTGCCATCCTCTTCGTCGGTATCGCAGGGCGCATGCAATTGACCATCGTCGCGGGTCTTGCTGTTGCGCCCGCCGCTTTCGCGCGTGCCTTCGACCGCGCGCGCCGCCTTGGTACCTCGCCGCATGCGGTCTACGCGCGCGCGAGTGGCATCCGCGAATCCACGCTTCTGCAGCGCGATCTGGCCTATGAATTTCGCGATACGTTTCTATCCACGGCCGCGCGCGCACTGGCCGCAGTGACCATTGTGATTTCCACGATGAGTTTTCTCGGTTTTGGCGCGGTGCCGCCCGCGCGTGACCTTGGTCTGATGATTGCCTCCGCCCGCTCGGCCTACATCGTCGGATGGTGGACGGCCGCGTTTCCGGCTCTCGCGCTGCTTCTCGTGGTGCTTTGTGCCAGACTGGCGGCGGGGCTTGAGGAGGGCGAACGGCCATGAGTGAAACGCCGCCGCTGCTCACGGTTGCCGGACTTTCGCTGTCGCGCGGCTCAAGGCAGCAACTCGCCAATCTTTCCTTTTCCCTGCAATCCGGCGAAACGCGTGTCCTTCTGGGTGAAATCGGCTCCGGCAAAGAAGCCGTGTTGCAGGCGCTTGCCGGTTACAGCGTACGCAGCGAAGATTTTTCCGGCTCCATTTCGGTGCGCGGCCAACCGCCCTTCTCTGTGACAAGGCTGAAGCCGGATGCGCTTCGCGTGGTCTATCTGGCGGGACCTGCCGTACTCCCCTTAAGTCCACATGTCGGCGTCATAGCGCAGCTTTCGCGGGTCATCAGTCGCAAGCTCTCTGTTCCGCTTGCCACCGGTCGCACCGAATTCGCATCCGCGCTGCATCGCCTGAAGGGCGCCCCGCCTCTGGATGTCTTTGAACAGCGCGCTGGCACCCTCGATCCGGAAGTATTGGTATGGGCCTTGTTTGCGGCTGCCTTTGCGCAGACTCCGGAACTTCTGATTGCCGATGACCCCATGCTGGGTCTTGGCCCCACGCAGGCGCATGCGATGATCGACATTCTGCGCGAGGAACAGAAACGTGCTGGCTTCGCATTGCTTTATGCAACGATGAACACAGAAGCGGCGCTTTGGTTGAATGCGGACGTCACCGTTTTACGACAGGGCAAAGTGGTGGAAGAAGGGGCGGTGGCGCGGCTTTCAGGCGAGCAGGCGCATGCCTACACAAAAACGTTGTTCCGGGCGGCGCCGAGGCTGGCCCTTGGCGATAATTCCCCGCGGAGTGACCGGCGAACGGAACCTGTCATTCAGGCGCACGGTCTTGAATTTGACACCAACGGTGTGCGCGAAGCCGTAACCTTCGAACTTCGGCGTGGGGCGTCACTCGCACTGGTGGGCGATCGTCAATCGGGCCGTCACGCGCTCATGCGCGCGGCGCTTGGCTTGGACCGAATTGCGGCGGGCCGCGTGATTCTGGATGCGGTGGATATCGGCATTCTGACCGATACGATGCTCACGCGTCTGCGCCGCCGCGTGGCGTTCATCAGCGGCGACGAGGATGTTCTCGATCCACGCATGACATTGTGGGACACCGTAAGCGAACCGTTGCGCGCTCATCTGAATCTGCCGCGCAATGTGGTGGCGGAAGCGGGCGAGGCGGCGCTGAAGCGCGTGGGACTGGCAACGCTGAAGAGCAGTGCGCCGGTCTCGGCACTCTCGCCTTTCGACAAGCGGCGGCTTCAGGTGGCACGGGCGATCGTCAGTGCGCCGCTGCTGGCGGTGATCGATGAACCGCTGCGGGGTCTCGATGCCTTTGCCCAATCGGTCATGCGCGATCTTCTGAAGGTGTTCCGCCAACAGGAGGGACCAGCCCTGATCGTCATCACCTCCGACTTCACCGTGGCGCAGGCACTGGCCGAGGATGTCATGGTGTTCAAAGAGGGGAAGATCGTGGACCGGGGCCCGATTTCCGAGGTTTTGCGCAGCCCCAAGGATACTCATACCCGGCAGCTCATTGATGCCGTGCTGGCCCGCCCGGCTGGGCTCTAACAGCGAAAATATCGGTCTTTCGCGCGCGGCCTTCGAGGTCTAGAACACCGGCTCCAAATGAGGTGCCGCCATGCTGAAACTTGCCGATGCCGCGCTCTTGAAGACCAAGGCTTATGTCGATGGCACCTGGGCAGATGCGCAATCGGGGAACCGTTTTGCCGTCACAAATCCGGCTACGGGGGAGGCCATCGCCGAGGTCTCCGACCTCACCGATGGCGAGACCCGGGCCGCGATTGCGGCCGCCGCCGCCGCCCTGCCGGCCTGGCGCGCAAAAACGGCCAAGGAACGCGCGATTCTCATGCGCAAGTGGTACGACCTGATCATGGCGAATGTGGAAGACCTCGCCATCATCATGACCGCTGAGCAGGGCAAGCCGCTGGCGGAGACGCGTGGCGAAGTCGCCTATGGCGCCAGCTTCATCGAGTGGTTCGCTGAGGAAGGCAAACGCGTGTATGGCGATATCATCCCTACAACGCAGAGTGGACGGCGCATCGTTGTCCTGAAGGAACCCATCGGCGTCGTTGCGGCGATTACGCCTTGGAACTTCCCGAACGCGATGATTACGCGCAAATGCGCACCGGCGCTGGCTGCTGGTTGCACCTTCATCATCAAGCCCGCCGCTGAAACGCCACTGTCCGCGCTGGCATTGGCGGAGCTTGCCCATCGCGCCGGCATTCCAAAGGGCGTGTTCAATGTGGTGACCGGCCTGAATGCCCCCAAGATCGGCGGCGAGCTCACGGGTCATCCGCTGGTGCGCAAATTCTCGTTCACCGGCTCGACCGAGATCGGAAAGCTGCTGATGCGCCAATGCGCCTCAACCGTGAAAAAAGTATCGCTGGAGCTTGGCGGAAACGCACCGTTTATCGTGTTCGACGATGCCGATCTGGAGTCTGCAGCCGACGGCGCGATGCTCTCCAAATTCCGTAACATGGGGCAGACCTGCGTGTGTGCGAACCGCCTTCTGGTGCAGGATAAGGTTCACGACGCCTTCGCGGAAAAGCTGGCGGCGCGTGTTGCAACACTCAAGCTCGGCAATGGCCTTGATGCCGGGGTCACGCAAGGCCCTCTCATCAACATGGAAGCCGTCGAGAAGGCAGAACGTCTGCTGAAAGACGCGGTGTCCAAGGGCGCGCGGATTGTTGCCGGCGGCAAGCGTTCGGCGCTTGGCGGCACATTCTTCGAGCCCACGCTTGTCTGCGATGTAACGACCGAGATGGCGATCGCACGCGAGGAGATTTTTGGTCCGATCGCTACGCTCTTCCGCTTCAAGGAAGATGCCGATGCCATCCGCATCGCCAATGACACCGAATACGGTCTTGCCGCCTATTTCTATGCGCGGGATATCGGTCGGGTTTGGCGCACGGCCGAATCGCTCGAATACGGCATTATCGGTATCAACGAGGGAATCATCTCCACCGAGGTGGCGCCCTTCGGCGGATTGAAGGAATCGGGTCTCGGTCGTGAAGGCTCGAAATACGGCATCGAGGACTATCTCGAAATCAAATACCTGGCGATGGGAGGCTTGGGAGCTTGACATGATCCCCCGTTATTCGCGCCCCGAAATGACGGCCATCTGGTCGCCGGAATCAAAGTTTCGCATCTGGTTCGAAATTGAAGCGCATGCTGCCGATGCGCTCGCCGAGCTCGGCGTGATCCCGAAGGACGCCGCTGCCAAGGTCTGGGACAAGGGCGGCAAAGCCACCTTTGATGTTGAGCGCATCGATGCCATCGAGCGCGAGGTGAAGCACGATGTAATAGCGTTCCTTACACATCTGTCCGAGATCGTCGGCCCGGAAGCGCGCTTCGTCCATCAGGGGATGACCTCATCTGATGTGCTGGACACGTGCCTCTCTGTGCAGCTTGCGCGCGCCAGCGACCTTCTTATTGCCGGTGTGGACCGCCTTCTCGCCGCGCTGAAGAAGCGCGCGTTCGAATACAAAATGACGCCGACAATCGGGCGCAGCCATGGAATTCATGCTGAACCTACGACCTTCGGCGTGAAGCTCGCGGGCTATTACGCGGAGTTCGTTCGCGGGCGTGCGCGCCTGGTGGCGGCACGTGAGGAAATCGCCGTGTGCGCCATTTCCGGTGCCGTCGGTACTTTCGCCAATATTGACCCAAAGGTGGAAGAACATGTTGCGCGGAAGCTCGGCCTGAAGATTGAGCCTGTATCGACCCAGGTGATCGCGCGCGATCGCCACGCCGCCTATTTCGCAGCCCTTGGCGTTGTTGCCAGTTCCATCGAGCGCCTCGCCACGGAAATTCGTCACCTGCAGCGCACGGAGGTCCTCGAAGCGGAGGAATATTTCTCGGCCGGGCAAAAAGGCTCGTCAGCCATGCCGCACAAGCGCAATCCGGTCCTCACCGAGAATCTCACCGGTCTTGCCCGCATGGTGCGGGCCTATGCAATGCCAGCGATGGAAAACGTCGCGCTCTGGCATGAGCGCGATATCTCGCATTCCTCTGTGGAACGCTATATCGGCCCCGATGCCACGATCACGCTCGACTTTGCGCTCAATCGCGCCGCAGGCGTCGTGGAACAACTTGTGGTTTATCCGGGCCGCATGCAGGCGAACCTCGATCGCACGCAGGGCCTCGTGCACAGCCAGCGCATCCTGCTGGCGCTGACGCAGGCGGGCGTCTCCCGCGAGGATTCCTATCGGCTCGTTCAGCGCAACGCGATGCGGACATGGAACGGCGAGGGGCCGCTTCTTGACCTGCTGAAATCCGACAAGGACGTGACCGCCGCGCTGCCGCCCGCCAAGCTCGAAGCGCTCTTCGATCTCGGCTATCATCTCAAGCAGGTCGATACGATCTTCGCGCGGGTGTTCGGGGGATGACGCTCAGTTCAAAGGGAGCATACCGGTTCAGCCTCGTTCTGGGTGTGCTCCTGATTGCTTTGAGCTTTTACAGCCAGAATCAGCCGAAGCTGGAAATCTGCGGCAGCCTTGCGCAGAACTACAATCCTGTCATCGCGTTCGAGCTGGCACGAAACGTCTCGGATTTGCAGGCGCTCTTCGGAGCCGCGCCGGGCGCCTGCCGCTCCACCCTTGCCGCAAATATGGATCAGATTACCTGGATCGATTGCCTCATCTTTGTTCCGATCTATGGTGCGTTTCTCGTCCTCTTCTTCATGGGCATGCGCTCGCGCGATGAGCGCATGGCGCAGATGGCGCTTTGGGCGGTGATCATCGCAGTAGCTGCCGACTATGCAGAAAATATCTGTCTTTTTGCGCTGTCCGGGGCGCCCGACAGGCCTTCGATTTGGCTTTCCCTCCTGCCATTCGCCACCGGAATAAAATGGCTCGGGCTTGGTCTCGCGGGCGCCCTTGGCGGGGCCATCCTTTCTCTCCGCGGTGGATTCAACTATGCGCTGGCTCCTCTTTGCGTCCTGAGCTTTGCGGTATCCGTGGCCGCCATGTACAACCCGGCTTCCTTCGGCCCGCATGTTTCCGATGGCATTGCACTGTCGTGGCTGATCTTTTTTTTGATTGATGTGCGCGAAGCTGTTGCGCGGTGAGCATGCGGAACTTCGGGGCGTGCGCATGATCGAATCACCAAAGGCAGTTGTCGCGATCCTGCATCAGGGTCTTGGCGATGTGGTCATGGCATTGCCCATGCTCCAATGCGTAGACGATGGATTGCCAAGTGGTTCGACCATCCACGCCGTTGTTTCCTCGCGTGTCGAGGAATCCGTATTGCGCCTGACCCGGCTAAAGAGCCGCCTTGTTGTGCATCACTTGGGTGACCGACGTGATGTTGCTGCAAAACTTGAAAGCCTTTTACTGGCATTGCGGTTGCGCGCATTGAATGCCGATTGTCTGCTCGCACCACATGCACCGGAAGGTGTCGCATGGGCCACGTTCGCCAGGATAGCCGGCGCCCCATGCGCCATAGGGCCTTATGGCAAATGGGGCTGGATCGGCTTTACGGCCACGATCCGTCCCGAACCGCACGAACACAAGGCAGAACTCTTCGCGCGTTTTGCGCGGGAGGCAGGCTTTCCAAGCGATAAAGTTCAAATTCCGAATATCGATATGGCGCAAATCGATGAAGCGTCTCGCGACTTTGAAATGCCCGGCGAGGGCGAGAACTGGATAACGATTGCACCCGATTCCAAAACGTCGAAGCACAAGCGCTGGTCCACGGCCAATTATCGCGCATTGATGGCGCGTCTGCTCGCGGATGATCCATCACTGCATATCGGGTTGATTGGTGCGCCGACGGAGCGCGTCCTGTTGGAACACGCAGCGGCGGAATTCGATGCAGCACGTGTGCGTCTCTTTGCGCATCCAAGTATTCCCGCGGCTCTTGGCGTGCTGAAGCGCGCACGTTGTCATATTGGCGCCTGTTCAGGCGCATTGCATCTGTCAACGCTGGTCGGAACACCGATTGTTGGGCTTTACGGTCCAACCAATCCCGATTTCACGGGACCCTATCGCGCCAACACGCGTATCGTGAGGCTTGGAATGGCGTGTTCGCCTTGCTACCGCGCGGGATTTGAAGAAGGCTGCGGCACGCCGCTTTGCATGGAGCACCTTGAGGTGGAGCAAGTCTATCGCGCAGTAAAAGATGCGCTCACCGGAATGCCTGCACCCGATCACACACCGATAACAACGACATTCGCGATCAAGCCTTCGCTGCTCTAAGCTGCGGCCATCGCGCGAACACTGTCTCCAGCATAGAATGCGTTGCTAACTCCACGGTATGAGCGCGCGCGAATACGTGGCCGTTTGCCATACAGCGTTCGCGCAATGCGGGATCATTTTTTATGCGTAGAAGCGCGATCACCGCTGCTTCCGCATCCTGCGAAGGAAACAGAAGGCCGCGCTCCTCCGCTACGCCAACCATGGAAGGAACGCCGCTCACCGCCGATGCAACTATCGGAAGTCCGCGTGCCATGGCTTCGAGGATGACTTTCGGTGTCCCTTCGCTGACGCTTGGCAGGAAGAATACATCCGCATCGTCGAACTCACGCCAGAGATCGGATCCATGTTCCAGATGCCCAGTGAATTTCACACGATCCACGATACCAAGCTGTGCCGCCAATTCCCTCAGGTATGAATCCTTTGGGCCGTGCCCCACAATTGTAGCCCGCCATTCCGGGCCGAGCTTCGGCAAAACGCGTAGCAGCAGCTCGTGATTCTTCACCGCCTGCAGGCGGCCTACCGAAAGAATCGTGAAAGGCGCCGCCGTGAATCGTGGCTTGGGCGCGATGATGTCGGTCAGATGATGCGCCGAAGACAGAACGAACACCGCGTCGCTATAGGGTGCGTGTTTGTCGTAACAGGTCTGGCCTTGAGCAAACACGAGCTGTCGGCGTGAAACCAGCCGCTCCAGAAGGTCATAAAGATAGAGGTGGCCCTTGAGAAAGAGGCCCAGGCCAAATTTCCGTGTTGCGGGAACAGAGTGTGCAAGCACCTGCCAGTCATCAATGATCTGGTGGAAGCGCGGCACGCCCGCCATGCCTGCTACAATCGCGCCGACAATGCCTGTGTGGTCCGGCATGCGCGCATGCACCACATCCATGCGTTTGATATGTTGCAATCCCTTCCAGAACATCACGGGAATGGATGCGAGCACGCCCTGTGGCCCCGGCCAAACTGGCAGATGCACGATCTCCAGATCGCCAAGAGGAACCTCGTAATATCCCGCGCCGGGTTCTCCGCGTGCCACATGCGCCATAAGGATGGTCTTGTCGAAATGCCTGCGGATCGCTGCGAGATATTCGCCAAAGCCGCCATAAGTGTAATAGCGGCCATCGTGAAGCCGGAACGTTTTGACCGTGAATATGCCCAGAGTTGTCATGCCCGCGCCACCGCGCGATAGAGATCTGCGTATTCTCTCAGCATCCGGTCTTCATCGAACATCGCAATGGCACGCGCCCTTGATGCATCGCCCATCTTCGCGCGCAAGCCGGGATCCCGCACCAGCGTCGCCGCCATTGCGCTAAACGCGGCGATGTCTTTGGTCGGCACCACGTACCCGTTGGTACCTTCATCGATCTGCTCGTGAATGCCGCCCACGGCGCTTGCTATAATTGGCAGGCCAGACGCCATCGCCTCGATCACAGCCATGGAAAGGCCCTCCCGATGGGACGTAAACAGCAGAATGTCGAAGCGCTGAAGAATATCGGCGACATCCGTGCGGTAGCCCAGAAACCCAACGTGTCTTTCAATATCAAGCGCGCGCGCCAGGACCTGCAAACGCGGCCGTTCCTCGCCTTCACCAACAATTTCACCGCGCACGTTCAGGCCTGCCTTTCGGAGCGCCGCGATAACGTTCAGGAAGTCGTCCCAACCCTTGTAACTCAGAAGATGCCCAATCATGCCAAGAACAACGGGAGGCTCGCCGGCGGCACCGTGTGATGTGGTGTGGCTCCGCGCCCGAAAGCTCTTGATCGGTGCGCCATTGCGCACAAGCGTCACGCGCGTGCGCTGCGCACCGGAAATGGCAATCAGGTGGCGAAGTCCGGCCTCGCTCACCGCCACGATACGCGTGGCAAGCCGCATGACGATGAGCCTGTCAATCAGTGCGTAGATGCGCCGCCGCAGTCTGGAATACATGACGATATCCTCGATCATCACCGGCCGGGTGATGACCACAGGCTTGCGTGCGATCAGGCCCGCGATGCAGGCGGCGGCGTCGAGCGAGCCCGGCCCCTGCGAATGGATCAGGGCGGCGTTGATGTCTTTGGCGATGCGGGAAATCTTCGCGGGTGCGGCGAAGTCGAATTTTCCGGCTGCTTCATAATCTATCAGATTGATGCCCACCGCCTTCATGGCGCCCCAAAGAAGGCCGCGCGATGGGTAAGCCAGATACGGCGTGATACCTTCATTGGGCAGGCGCGGTGCGATACTGGCGGCGCGCCGCTCTGGCCCTGTCACGCTGGCGCGGCCTTGTGCATCGGGTCTGGTGGCGGAAACCAGTTGCAGAACGTTCATGGCGCGCGTCCGGATTCGATGATCGCCACAAGCCGCGCCCGGAAATCGTCGTAGATCTTCTTTGCCGAGTACCGTGCAGCAAGCGCCACGCACTTCTCCGCCGCTTTCGTCACACCTGCGCGATCCTCTTCCAGCCTCACCAGGTGACGTTTCAGATCGGCAGCATCGTTGTTCTCATAGAGCCAGCCGACGCCGTTTCCGGTAACCAGATTGGCGACATTTCCCTTCAATGACGTGAGGATTGGCAGCCCTCCCGTGAGATAATCGAAGACCTTGTTGGGCAATAGCTGCACATAGTCCTGTGAGCTCGGATAGGGAAGCAGACCGACGTGTGCGCGGCGTTTCAAAACTTCGATTTGGGCAGCGTCCATCCAGCCCGGCATTTGAATGCGGCCCTCCGGATCAAGCCTGCTGCGCATGCCTGCTTCCGCTTCACCGGCGCCGCAGATCACAATGCGAACCCTGGAGCGCTCCTGCGCGCTCATCAATTCGAGCGCCCTAAAGACCGGCTCGAATTCGTAGCGGCGGCTGAGCACCCCGAAATAGCAGACGACCAGGTCGTGCCCGTTCTCGACAATGCCCTGCGCGGACCAGAATGCCGATGCGCGCGCGATTTCATCAGGTGTCAGAACAGGCGGCTCATAGGCCAAAGGCAGAATGCCGTCGAAGGGGTTGCGGGCGCGATGTCCCGCGCTCAAAGCCCAATCCACAGCTAGTTCTGATACACCGCTGATCGCAGATGACCCGGCCACGATGCGCGCAAGTGAATTGTAGTAGGGCTTTAACAACGCCTTCGCGAATGGCCAAAGTGGCCTTGGCGCAACTTCAACCCAGATATCGGGCCACAGATCGCGGATATCCGTGACTACGGGAACATTGTGTGCTTGGCCATAGCGCATCATCGCCTCGGCCAGCTCGAGGGGCGGCATGGAGGCAACGATAGCATCGGGCGGCTGCATGGGCTCCGCCAGGCGGGTGAATTCGTTTGCCAGCTGGCGATGATAGCGAATTCGGGCAAGCGAAACATTGCGCGCATAGCCGGAACCGTGCAGCCCGATCAAAGTCAGGCGCGGCTCTGCTTGAAGCATGGTTCCGATGGCGAAGCGGTGACGTTTTCTGGGAGCATCGAATGTATCATTGAACCATACGACCTCATCGCCACCTCTGGCGTAGTGAAGCGCCATGACGCCCGTGCGCAACAGGCGCGGATTCTTCGAATCTGTCGGCCACGGCTCGCCGATGGTGCCCAGCCAAATCCTCATCGCGTTAACAATATCCCCCGGCTGGCTGGAACGGCGAACAGGCGTTTGCCTTTCTTCTTGCCCGCAGCCTTTGTATCCTTACGCCCTTCGAGAAGGATAGCATTGCATGCAGACCGAGGCTTGGACGAGCGAAGAAGAAAACCGCCCGGCGCCCTCATCCATGATCGGGGTCAGGTTGATCCTTGCGGCATTCTGGCGCGCGCGCGCCCTTGGTCTGACATATGTGGGGCTGTGCGTTTTTCTCATGCTGCTCTACATAGGCCTCGTCCGGCAGCCCGTTTACGAAGCAGCGGCGATTATCGGGCCGGTTCCGAACAGCGCGTCATCGGCACCACAGGGCGCCGCCGCGGCGCTCGCGGGACTGGCTGGTGTTGCGAGCGACGACTCGAGCGGCGCAACCTTCAGCAAATTCACCCGCGTTCTGACATCGACGCGGCTCGCTGCCCGGCTCGAGCGGGATCACGGCGCGATGAAGATGCTCATTGGCGGGTGGAACCCGGATGAACAGAGATGGGAGCCACCATCCGGGGTGGCGGCGTGGACCACCGGGTTGGTCAAGTCTGTGCTTGGCATGCCCGCATGGACGGAGCCGACGGTTGAAGACCTAGCTGCGAAGCTTTCCACAATGGTTAGCGTCAATCCGGCTGCGGGCAGCGATCCCTTGCAGCTGCGTGCGCAATTTTACTCCGTCACTGTGGAATCGCGGGATCGCCAGATGGCCGCCCGTCTTTTGGGGTGGATTTTACAAGCCGCGGATTCACTGGTTCGTGAAGACCAGATGATTCGCACCGAGGGACGCATCGCGTATCTCACCAAGACTTTGAACAGCACCAACGACGTCGCGCTGCGCGACTACCTCAATCAAGTCATGGTTGGTCAGGAACAGACGTTAATGACGTTGAAAGCCGACCAGCATTTCGCCTTCGATCTGGTCGATCCACCTAGTGTGCCAACACGCACAGTTGGCTTTTCCAACTTGACACTACTTGTTCTGGCAGTGCTGTTCGGATTCCTGATCGTGGTCGCGCTCATGTTTCTTGAATTGCAGGAACGAATGGATGCGCATTTCCGAACGGGTAAGGATCCACTGGCCGATCCGTTCCCCAACCCCATCCATCAGGCCATCGGTTCTGCACGGAGATTGTTTGGCGGCAAACCTTGATTGCGAGGCTCCAGGAATGCCTACGACACCGGCGCTGCAGGTATCGCAGGTCTGATCGCTGAATCCGCATTCTGTCGTACATCAACTACTGTTTGTCGCCCTGAGATCAACCCGCAGATCATTCCGAAGATCGCAGGTTGCAGGAAGTCATTCTGCAGCAAGCCGGAGGAATGGGTCGTGGCGTCGATGAATCCCATCAGGAATGCTGCCACTCCCATTGTTCCTGCAAGCGCAACATACCGGTCGTTGGAGCGGCTGGCTTTCCAGAACACACGGGCGAGCTGCATCAGCACAAAAAGATAGAAGGCAAAGCCAACAAGACCCGTATCAATAAAAATGCGAAGCGGTACGGAATGGATAGGCATTGCCAGAGGGCCGCTTGGACTAAGCGCGGGATCGCCGATCAGAATCGATGATTTGAAGACGTTCCAGGCGATCTCCACGAACTGGACGCGCTCGATATTTTCTCGTGACGCCAGAGAGAATGAAGTCAAACGCGAGGCTGTCCGGTCATCATAATTCATGACGACTGAGCCTATGATTGCCGCGATTATCAGGGCCGTCAGTGCGAATGCGATCGCCGAGGAACGGCGCATCGTCACCCCGCGCTTCATTGTTACAAAGACAATGACAAGTGTGAGGCCGATGACGGTAGAGCGCGAGAATGTCAATGCCATGCCAATCACGCCAAGCAGCGTTGCCAGAGTCACAAATCGTCTGCGAACCAGTGCGGCGTCTTTGATATGAAAGCCCAGAGCCGTGACAGTGACGAGAATGGCGCACATGAGCCCTTGCATGGCGTTGAATTTGTGAACCAGTTGCATGGTGCCCCGTGCGCGCCCCGCATTCTCGATATGGTCAACAAGGGTTGATGCTTCCGGGTCTGTATGGGGGAACACCGCAGACAGGAGATCGGGTATGCGCCATGCTGCATGCACGCCCATCGTTTGCGCAATGGCGACGGCGCCTTCCAGAATCGCGATGGCTCCAATGGCGTAAATTACGGTCGAAAAACGCGCGCGCGATGACCAGACCGCCATCATGGTGAACAGAAGCAGCGCAGCAGTTGAATAAATCAGGGACTTGCGAATTCCTCCGGGTTCTAGCCCGTGAACGATTGCGATAGCGGAATGAACAACTATGAAAAGCATCCAGGGCACAAGGATCGGCCGTCCCACATGGGAAAGCACACGGAACAGCTTGGCCATGCCGGAATATTCCAGAAGCATGGCGCCCAATCCGAGTGCGGCGAAGGCCAGCCAAAGCGGAACAGGACCGATCCACACATAGTCAAACGCGGTCGAGGACAGCAGTGCCAGAATGAACAGCGCTGGCGTCGCTTGTTGTCCATGCCCTGGCATAGCGCGCATGGATTGCGAGGTGTAAGCGCCCATGGCTCGTTACCGGTATGGATCGCTGGTTGCCAGAAAACGTTTCACGTAATCCGCAACGCCATCTTCCAGCGGCGTGAAGGGCGCTTCATAGCCTGCGGCACGCAGTTTATCCATTTTCGCTTCGGTGAAGTATTGGTATTTGGCCGCCAGCGTTTCGGGCATGGGGACGAATTCGATGCTGGGTTTCCGGCCCGTGGCAGCGAACAGGGCATTGGCCAGATCAAGCCAGGTGCGCGCCTTGCCCGTGCCCAGATTGAACAGGCCAGATACCTGCGGATTGTCGAGCAGCCATAGCATGACGTTCACGCAATCGCGCACGTAAATGAAATCGCGCAGCTGGCCGCCATCGCCATAATCAGGCCTGCCGCTCTTGAAAAGGTTGATTGCACCTCCCGCCATCACGTGCGCGCAATTCTGTGCAACCACGCTCTTCATTGAGCCTTTGTGGTACTCGTTGGGGCCGTAGACATTGAAGAATTTCAGCCCGGCACATTGCGGCGGCATCGCGTCGCCACGGACAGTCTGTCGGGCGATGCGCCGGTCGATGAAATGTTTGCTCCACCCGTAGGCATTGAGCGGCCTCAGCACCGCCAGCGCCTCTGGTGAAGCGTCGTCGGAAAAGCCCGCGCTGCCATCACCATAGGTGGCGGCGGAGGAGGCATAGATCAGGCGTGTTCGTGTCTTGGTGCACCATTCCAGCAGCTTTAATGTTGCGCGAACATTCAGCTCGGCAATGTTATCCACATCGGTTTCGGTGGTGGAGCTATTTGCTCCCATATGGAACACGGCATCGAGCTTTGGCGCTTGCGCCAACCATTCACTCAGCCGTTCCGGCGCGACCAGATCGGCGATTTCGTGTTTGGCGATGTTGCGCCAGCGTTCATCACTGCGAAGCCAGTCACACACAACTACTTCACGGCCGCGCTCTGCCAAAGCGCCGACCAGATTGGAGCCGATGAAGCCCGCACCGCCCGTCACCAGAATCATCACTCAGGTTCCCGTGAAGCGCGATACGATGGCGCTTGTGCTTTTGCCCTGCACCAGTTTGGCCAGAACAACCTTGCCGCCATAGGACTGCACAAACGGTGCGCCTACGACTTGGTCCATGGCATAGTCGGCGCCCTTCACCAGTACATCGGGCCGTATCGCATGGATCAGTGCTTCAGGCGTATCCTCCGCGAAGGGCACCACCAGATCGACCACCGCAAGCGATGCCAGAACAATGGCCCGTGCGGTCTCGTCCTGAATTGGGCGACTGTCTCCCTTCAACCGTTTGATCGACGCATCGGTATTCAAGCCAACGATCAGCCGGTCGCACTCCGCGCGCGCTTGCGACAGGAGTGAAACGTGGCCGGGATGTACCAGATCAAAGCAGCCATTGGTAAAGCCCACGCGTTCGCCTCTTGCGCGCCAGCGTCCTGCGGCGGAAACCGCTTCTGCCAGCGAAGCAATCTTGGCTTCGGTGGTGTGCATGCGTTGCGCCTGCAACTCTGCAGACACTTCGGCCGCGCTCACCGCTGCTGTGCCCACGATGGTCACAGCAACGCCGGCGGCAACATTGGCCATCTCGGCGGCATCTTCGATGCGCGCTCCGGCAGCAAGGGATAGCGCAAGTGCGGCAATTGCTGTGTCACCCGCCCCGGAAACATCGAACACGTCCCGCGGGCTTGCGGCGATATGGCGAACATCGGCGCCGCGCTCGGCCAATGTCATGCCGCGCGCGCCTCGTGTGACAAGCGCAAACTGCAATCCGGGCACCTTGTCCAGAATGGCGTTGGCGCAACGGGCCGCGTCGGCATCTGTGCCCGGCGCGATTCCTGTCGCGGCAGCCGCTTCTTCCGCATTTGGCGTAATCACGTTTGCGCCTGCATAGCGGCCAAGATTTGCGGATTTGGGATCGACGATGACTGGCTTTCCTGCCGCGCGCGCCGCGGCGATGGCATCCGTCAGAAATGCATCGCCCAGCACGCCCTTGGCATAGTCCGAAAGAACGATGACATGGGCATCACCCAGATGGCGCTTGAAGGTCTCCAGAAGCGCCGCAGCATGGGTGCTGGAATCCTCGCGGCTTTCCTGATCGGCCCGCAATATCTGCTGGCGGTCGGCGATATAGCGTGTCTTCTGGGTCGTTGGCCGGGCGCATCGCACCAGCGCATTGACGATGCGCGGTTCCGCGGCAATTCGCTCGCAAAGCGCATCGCCTGCGCCATCTTCACCGGCAAGCCCTATCAGGATGGCCTGACCGCCAAGCGAGGCAATGTTGCGCGCCACATTGCCCGCGCCTCCCAGCATCGAAATCTCGCGCTCAATCGTCAAAACCGGAATGGGGGCTTCCGGGGAGATGCGCCTTGCGTGCCCATACACAAAGCGATCGAGCATCACGTCTCCGGCAACCAGGACGCGTGCGCCGGAAAACTTCGCCAGCAGGTCGAGCGCAGTCCCGTTCATGAAGCCACCAGACCCAATTCGATTTCCAGCGCGCCGCAAAGCATCTGACCCAAGGTGATGTGCATCTCCTGAATTCGCGCCGTGGTGCGTGAGGGAACGATCAGAAGGTGATCCGCAACTTCGGGTAACAGGCCACCGTCCCCGCCTCCAAATGCCGCCGTAATGAGACCTTTGGTCCTGGCTGCGCGCAAGCCGTTGACTACGTTTGGACTTCTACCGGAAGTTGAAATTCCGACGGCAACATCGCCGGGGTTGCCGATTGCCTCGACTTGCCGGGAAAAAATATTTTCAAATCCTAGATCATTTCCCGCCGCGGTCAGGACAGAACTGTCTGTCGTCAGCGCCAGTGCGGCTATCGGTGCGCGGTCCCTGCGATAGCGCACGGCCAGTTCGGTGGCCAGATTCTGGGCGTCGGCCGCGCTGCCACCGTTGCCAAAAAACAGGATTTTCCCGCCATTGCGCACAGATTTCGCCCAGCATGCCAGCATGGCGGCAAAGGCCGGCTGCAGCGCCTCGCGCGTGGCTTTGAGAACGGCCTCGTGTTCCAGAAGTTCGTCCTGAAAGTACTTTTCGAAGTCCATGGTTTGCGCCCGCTGGTCAACGCGACGGATGATAGGGGAAACCGACCGTCCCTCTCATTTTCTAAAGCCCCAGGCAGAACGAGGCAATCTGAGGCGACGGCTATGACGAATGTGAAAGGCCATAGCGAGCCGCCATGGCTTCAACATCTCTGCGAAGGCGGACATCGGCAATGGCCTCAATTCGCGCGGCGTGCCTGCGATTCTTCGACCCTTCTTTGCGGTTAACAGGATTCTGAAGGGCAACAGCGTCTCCGGGCAATTTCACGCCGAGAAGGCTGGCAGTATGTGAAATCAGTGATTGCACGTCATCGAGGTCAAAGCGTGCATGTGCGACCGCTTCGATTCTGCTGTTCCACTCGAAATACCATCGGAACGCATCATCAACCGGATTGCCTGTTATCGGCACAAATCGTCTTGCAAACCGCGAGTAGGCTGTATCGGTATCAGGATCAAAAAATCCGATGTCCAGAAACGATTGCGCCACCTTCTCCGGTGATCGAACGAGATGCAGAATGTGGCCGCTGAACTCGTTTAGATATGGAACGGCGAGCCACGATGAATCGCCGATCAATTCCCGCTGGTAGCAGACACCCCAAGGCGTAAAGACGCTCTCGTGCCCGCAAGCGATACCTGCACTCTGCAGCAGCTCAGCTATGAGTGCCGAACCCGTTCGCCCCGTGCCAGCAACAATGAATTTCGGTGGAGGAGCTCCAAAGGCGGAGAGTCTGCGCCAAAAAAACTCGCGATATGATTTCGGACCGGGCTTCAGCATGGCGCGCTAGGAACCGGGTTGATCAAAGCCAAGCAGAATATCAGTCTGTTCCGTAATATTGCGAAGATCTCCAATTGGACTTGTGCGCGCATCATCGTCGAATGTGGCGTAACGGTCATAGTAACGCGATATCAGAGATATCATTTCCTCCACGCCATCCCTGCCATAAAAGCGGGGGGTAAATTCCATGACAATGGGGCAGCGACGATCCAAAAGGTGCGACATACCTTTCAATACCTGCAGTTCAAAACCTTCAACATCGATCCAGACCAACCCAACGCGATCCAGACTGAGTTCTGCACTCAGTAAGATGTGCTCAACGGAATCTACCTCGACCTCAACGAAGTCGCCCGATGCCTTCTGAAAGCTGTGCTTACCTGAACTTTTCTCGTTTCGGTAGAGGCGCAACTTGGCCGGTTCGTTTCCTGCGCCCATATTGAACGCATAGCGATCCGAGATTCTGTTCTCGACAAGATTGAATTTCAGCACTTTGAAGTTTTCGGGTTCCGCTTCAATGCAGACGATGTCCTTAAACCTGCCGCTCTGATGCGCATATATCGATTGCGTGCCGATATTGGCACCAACATCGACAAAAATCGCATCGTCTTGCAGTACAGGCCCAGGCAGAAGCTCAATAGAGTGCTGCAAGAGGTCTCGCTGCCATTCGCCCTTGATGAACAGATTTCTGCCGATGGAGTCGCCCGGAAAGCAGCGCACCTTGTGATTGCCATTGTTTACGATGATCTGACAATCGCGTTCCTTGAGCAGGTCCAATACGGCTGCCAACCCTGCCGGAGTCCGCACCAGCCCATTAATCAGGGCATTACGGGCGGAAAGGAATGGTGACGCCAAGACGCGTGCTAACCGATGGAGCGAACCTTGCATTTTCGTTCTATCCTGCCCGGACGGACCGTTCGCAAAGTGCGGAGTCGGGGCACCTTGCAATCAGTAGCGGGTATGCCATTGCGAATATGGCGCTCTCGACTAATCTCACAGCACCGCATCGACCATGCATTGGTTCCCATGAAGCTTGCTTATGTAACAGGCGCCTCAATTCCGTCAACAACGGCGCATGCTTCCTATGCGGCCAATCTTTGCAACGCGCTCAGTCGCGCCGGTGTTGATACTCTTCTGGTGGCGGTCAAGGGGCCGTTGGACGAAGCCGCATTCCGTCGCAAATTTTCCGCGCTCTCAATCCAGACGTTTGGCTGGCCGTGGCTACAGCGCCGCCCCACAGTCAAGCTTGTTCTGCTGGCCGTGGCACTACTGGCAAAGGGCAGGCGATGGGAGGCGGATCGGATGTTCATCGCACATAACGACATCGTCGCCGCGGCGCTCGCCATGCAGCGCAGGGATTTTCTGTACGATCTGCACAATTTCGGCCCCGGCGGCCGCATCCTGCGATATGCGCTGGGCTCTTCGCATTGCAAGGGGATCATTTATTCCTGCCTGTCATTGCAATCCGCGTTTGCGCGGCGTTTCCAGGCTGCAGAACGGCCCGCGCTCGTGCTGGGCAATGCAATCGACCCCGCCTACATCACGCCCCGGCGGAGCGGAGCGGTGGTGCGCGCAGAGGCACGGATTCCACAGAACAAGAAAGTCATCGCCTATATCGGCAGCATGGGGGCGCATCGCGGCATCGAACTCATGCTTCAGGCGGCGGCGCGACAGGGGCGAACCGATCTCTTCTGGCTGTTCGTGGGTGGCCGGGCCGACGAAATTGCGGAATGGCGCGCCATGGCACGGGACCTCAATCTTTCCGAAGAAACTGTTCGCTTCACCGGATTTCGTCCGCAGGAGGAGTTGGGAGATTGGTACGCGGCAGCCGATGTTCTCTGTGCGGCCTATCGCCGTCAGCTTCCGGGTTGGGGCCATCTGGCCTCCATGAAGCTGCTGGAATATCAGGCCACGGGAAAGCCCGTGATTGTCTCGGATATGCCGTTCGCCCGGGAAATCCTGTCTGATCGCAGCGCTGCCTTCTTCGATCCGGATGATCCCGAAGGGCTCAGCCGTGCATTGTTACAGGCGCTGAAAAAGCGATCATCGCCGCAGGGGCCTTCAGATGTGCCCACCTGGGATTCCAGAGCGCAGACCTTGGCCGGCTGGCTGCGTGCCCATTTCGCGCCAGTTTCTTCTTGATGGGGCAAATGTGAGCGATCCACAAGACCGACCTCATGCAGAGCCGCCGCAGCACATGGGGCGCGCGGTGGCCGTCGGTGTTGTGTGGTCCGGCGCATTCTATCTTGCCGAAACGTTGGCGCAGCTGATCTTCACGGCCGTACTTGCGCGTCTGCTGTCACCGCACGATTACGGCGTCGTTGCCGCTGCGAACATCTTCATTCAGCTCGCCAACCTGATCTCAAATCCCGGAATCAATGCTGCGATCATCCAGATGCCCGAGCTGGATCGTCAAAGGCAGCGCGTAGCCCTTTCGATCGTGTTTGTTGCTTCGTTCCTGTGTTTTGCGGGAATGTTGCTGGTGGCGCCCGCAGCGCAATACTGGTTCCAGATGGATGGGCTGGCAGGTGTTGTGCAGGTTCTTGGCCTGATCTTCCTTGCGCAGGCTCTCGGTTCCCTGCCACAGGCACTCCTGTATCGTGATCTGCACAGCCAGAGTGTTTTCGTCACGCGGTTCGCAACGGTGGTATTCGCCAATGTTATGGTTGCCATTCCGATGGCCTATGCCGGCTTTGGCTATTGGTCGCTGGTTGCTGGAACGCTTACGCAGGCCTTCGCCAATTCTGTGGCGCTTTATCTGCAAGTACGCTCGCCATTGGTGCCTCGGTTTTCCTGGTCTGAAGCGCGAGAACTGATGCGCACGGCGAGCGGCTTTTCGATCGCCGCCATCGTGAGCTTCATTTCGCTGCAAGGTGACAATATCATCGTCGGCCGCTATCTGGGTTCCTCGCTACTTGGTATTTATTCGCGCGCTTACAGCCTGATGGGACTTCCGAACACCATGTATTCGGCAATTGCCGAACGTGTGGTATTTCCCGCCATGGCGCGCGTTCAGAATGATCTGGAACGGTTGCGCTCTGCCTATATTCAGGGGCTTGCCATCACGGCCTTCATTGGCATTCCCCTGAGCGCGCAGCTTGTCATTTTCGCGCCCGAGTTGATCAGGGTCGTTTTCGGTCCCAAATGGTCGGCGGCCATCCTGCCATTCGAAATCCTCTCGGTGGCGATGTATGTGCGCCTGTCATGGCGCGTCAGCTCATCATTGTTGCGCAGCCGTGGCGAGCTCGGCAGGATCATAACCGCCAATTCGATTCAGGCGGTCCTCGTCATCGGTGGCTGCCTCGCAACCTATCGCTATGGGCTTCCCTATCTTTCCGCTGCGGTTACCTTGTCCTTTCTCGCCGGCTTTTCCGTTGTGTCGGGTCTCGCCTGCCAGCGCGTGCGTGTATCATTGTCCGAGTTCCTGCGCGCACAGATTCCTGGCGCCCTGCTTGGAGGGCTTGTGGGACTGATGGGCAGTGGAACGGCATTGGTGCTGCGAACTCTTGCCGTGGCGGACTATTTGGTATTGATTGCAGACATCCTTGTGGTAGGCGCAGCTGCTTTGGCAGCGATTTTGTTCTTTCCGCGCATTTTCGTCGGGCGGGATGTGGCGCCGTTTCTTGATCATCTGGTGGCGATGTCGGGACTTTCGCGGCTAAAACGTCATCCCAAGTCGGGGGACTGAAATGTGCCTGATCTGGCATTTCTGCTCTATCTGAACCGCTCCGGTTCTACGCTTGTTGCAAGCCGCCTTAACGAGATTTCCACCATAGGAATGAGCATCGAAGGCGATATCCCGGATGGGATCACGCTGCCATTGCTCGACATCCACGACGATTTCTCTCTTGAGAAGGCGCTGGATTTTCTGTTTGGAGATACGAAGTTTTCGCTGTGGGGTCTTGACCGCGCGGCCATTCGCGCGCGTCTGAAGTCTCACGGCTATCCGGTTCCGTTTCGCGCATTGCTCGCTGCTTCGCTCGCCGAATATTTTCGTGATCGAAGCCCAGCGGTCTTTGTCTACAAGCGCGGCCGCTATTCCGGAAAGGTCAAGGAACTCGTGTCGGCCTTTCCCGACGCGAAATTCATTGCGCTCATTCGTGATCCGCGCGGCATCTACAAGTCGCAGCGCTCGCGCGGCATGGCGGAAAACCCGGTGCCGATGGCGTTGTCGTACAATCAATATGCGAACGCCGTGCTCGCGTTTGCGGGCGATCCGCGAATGCACATCATCCGGTATATCGATTTTATTCGCGATCCGGTGACCCATACCCAACGATTCTGCACGTTCCTCGGCGTGCCATATGAACTTGCGAAAGATCGCGCCTATGGCGAACAGATACCCGAAACCCAGCGGCACCTGCATGACCGGCTGGACGGTGAGATCGACGTGAATATCGCGACCGAATGGAAAAGCGATCTCGATCTGGCCCGGATTCTTACCATTGAGTTTCTGTGCCGGCGGCCAATGAAACGTCTTGGCTATTCGCGCACTGGTGGCGCGATGGCAAATCTCGCCGGCTTCTGCTGGAGCGTATGGTTTTTCGCGCTTTGGGCTCTCGATGTTGCGCGGCGTCGCGCGCGTTTGGCGCCTACCGATTGAACCTTGCTTTCAGAACCTCGATAGCCGCCTCCATGTCGTCCGCCGTCAGCACCTGAAAAGTCGGGCTGGCAAGCGTGACAGCGCGGTCGCGCTCTTCTGGGCCATGACCTGTGAGAACGTGTATGCATGCGGGCAGGCCCGCGCTTCGCGCCGCTTCCACATCGCTGGCCTTGTCGCCGATCATCCAGCTTCGCGGGAGATTGAGGCCTAGCAGGCCCGACGCGTGCAGCAGCATGCCTGGTCCGGGTTTGCGCCATTGCGCGTGTTCAGCGCTGTATCCGTGCGTGAAATCAGGATGAAACGGGCAGGCCAAAGAAAGGTCGATGCGCGCCCCCCTCAGGGCCAGCATCCGCGCCATTTCCCGTTCCACTCCTTCATGATCGGGCCAGCCAAATAGTCCTCGCGCAATGCCAGACTGGTTGCTGACCACCACAACGGGAATGCCAAGCCCGTTCGCCCAGGCAATCAGCTCCGCAGCGCCCTTCGCGATATGAACGTCTTGTGCGCGGCGCAGATAGCCCGCTTCGTCCACGACAACGCCGTCGCGATCAAGGAAAAGGCCGGCGTCGCCGCCCTGCAATCGCGAACCTTCGGTCGATACCCAGATGCCGGGAGGAATAATCACGAGGCAATCGTGCTCGCGCCCGGTGGTGGCATGGGCACGAGAGATTCGGTACGCGCGGCAATGCGAACAAGGTCCGCTGGCGCGTTCAGTTTCGTCAGAATTCGCGTAACCCCTGCAAGCGCGGCCGGTTTCGAAACGATAGCCAAAGCTGTCAGCACAATCAGCGCGATGTCCAGCCAGATCGACTGATGATCGATGTAAAAGAGCCCCAATCTGCTCTTGGTCGGGCGTATCAGCTGGTTGTAAGCGAGATCGGCATTGGCATGCCCTTTCAGAATGTCGCCTTCATCGGAAAAAACGATGGAAGAAAAATCCGTGATACCGGGTCTGACCGTGAGAAGGCGCATTTCCTCCGGCGTATAGAGATCCACACCCCAGGCGCGTGTGTTGGGGCGAGGGCCGACAAGGCTCATGTCGCCAACAAATACATTCAGAAGCTGCGTGAGCTCATCGAGCTTGAAGCGGCGGATCAGGTGTCCCACGCGCGTCACGCGCATGTCATTTTGTGCGGTCGAGTTAACGCCCGTCTTGTCGGCACCAACCACCATGGATCGCAGCTTCATCATGGTGAACGTACCGCCCCCGCGTGAAACGCGTGGTGCCCTGTAAAAAGGCGATTGAAAATCCTGCAGCCATACCAGCAGCATGAACAACAGCAGGATCGGACTCGCGATCAGCAGCAGCACGGTCGAAAGCACGAAATCCATCAGCCGCTTCATGAGGAAATCCGCCCCAGACATTCCCGCGTTCGCGTGGCAATCGAAGCCCCGTCAAGGCTGAATTCCTTGCGCAGGTAATCCTGATCGCCCACGATGCTGGGGAACACATCCGGCAGACCAATACGCAGAAAGAAGCCAGGCAAGGCGCCTGCTTCAAGGCAGGCCTCCGCCACCGCGCCGCCTACGCCGCCGAGCACCGTGTGTTCTTCCACCGTAACAATCCCGCCGCATTCGCGTGCTGCATCTGCAACGGCGCGTGTATCAAGTGGCTTTACGGTATGCAGCGAAAGCACACGTGAAGAGATGCCCTCTTGTGCCAGCACGTCTGCGGCCGCAATGGCTTCCGAGAGTATTGCGCCGCTGGCGATGAAGCACACGTCGCGTCCATTGCGCAGCATCCGCGCCTTGCCGGTCTGAAACATTTCACCTTGGGCGGCATCGCTCGCAGCTTTGCCCTTGTCGAGTCGCAGATAGGCGGGGCCACCATCGGCGACGATCGCCTTCGTTGCTTCCTCCGCCTCCCAAATGCCGGTGGGCGTGAAAACTTTCATCTCTGGCAGCGCACGGAGGATCGCAATATCCTCCGTCGCGAAATGCGACATGCCAAGCTGGCCATAGGAGAAACCGCCGCCCACGGCCACCGCTGTGACATCCGCCTGGTGATAACAAACATCATTGCGCAACTGCTCGAGGCAGCGAAGTGTCGTGAAGTTTGCTATCGAGTAGGTGAAGACCTTGTGGCCTTCCAGTGCCAAGCCGCAGGCGATTGCTGTCATGTTCTGTTCGGCGACGCCAGCGTTGAGAAACTGCTTGGGAAATTGCTTCGCGAAATCCGTCAGCACCCCAAAGCCAAGATCGCCAGTGATGAGAATGATGCGGGGATCGCGCTCCGCCGCCTTCGTCAATTCGCGAATGAAAGCGTCACGCATTGCTATCCGCATCCAGTTCGGCCAGCGCGGCGGCGAATTCCGCGCCTTGGGGCGAGCGGTAGTGCCAGAGCACATTGTTCTCCATGAAGGAAACGCCCTTGCCCTTGGTCGTGTGTGCAATCACGCAGGATGGTCTGCCCGCTTCGTGCGGAATCGCTTCAAATGCCCTGACGAGTGCACCAATGTCGTGGCCATCCACTTCGCGGACGGCCCAGTTGAAGGCGCGCCATTTGTCCGCAAAGGGCTCCAGCGCCAGCGTATCTTCGGTGCTCGTGAGGCTCTGAATCTTGTTGTAGTCGATGATGGCAATGAGATTGTCGAGGCGGTGATGGCCTGCAAACTGTATCGCTTCCCAATTGGAACCCTCATCGCATTCGCCATCGCTCATTTGAACGAAAACGCGGTGGCATTTCGCCTGCAGCTTGGCGGCCAATGCCATCCCGGTGCCCACGCCGAGCCCGTGACCCAGCGAGCCGGTGGAAAGCTCTACGCCAGGCACATTTTTGTGCGAGACATGACCGCTCAGGTTTGAACCGTTCTGATAGTGCCGCGTCAGATTTTCGATGGGGAAGAAGCCAGTTTCCGCCAACGCCGCATAAACGCCAGCGCCAGCATGGCCCTTGGATAGTATGAAGCGGTCGCGTTCCGGTGCGCGGGGATTCGCGGCATCGACACGCAGCACGCGGCCATAGAGCGTCGCCAGAATGTCGGCGATCGAGAGTACCGATCCCACATGCGAGGAATTGCCGGAGTTTGTCATGCGCACAGCATTAATCCGGATGCGCTTCGCGAGGCTGGTGAGCGCGTCCGGATCGTTCGTGCGATCCCAATAGGCGTTCGCAAAAGTCATGGAATTTCGGCGAAGCCGATATAGGGGTCGAACGGCAGGCGTTCCAGTTTCAACGGGCGCCCGCGAAAGGCTTCCATCATGGCCAGCGTCTCGCCCGGCCACAACGGGTTGTCGAGCTCATCAAACGCGATGATCGCACCAGATGGCATGCGCGGTACGAAATGCTCCAGCGCCACCCTGGTCGGCTCGTAGAGGTCGAAGTCGAGAAACAGCAGACTGACCACCAGATGCGGATGGGATTCGATAAAGGCCGGAATGGTTTGTAGCGCGTCTCCCTTTACAAGCTCCACTTTTGGAATATGGCCAAGGAAGCGTGTGGAATCATTGATGGCAGCCAACTCCAGCAATTCGTCGTAATCCGGCGCTGAGAGGTCGCCCGTCTTTGGCGCGCCGCTCGAATGGGAAATGTCCTTGTCGCTGACCGATGGAAATCCTGCAAACGAGTCGAAACCATAGACACGGCGTGTCAGATTTACCGGTTCGAGGATTGCCGACAATTTCGCCCACGTCATCACGCCGAATCCGCGATTCACGCCGCACTCTACGACCGAGCCTTTCACGTTGATCACGCGCTTGAAGATTTCGTACAGCGCAAGAAATCGCGTGAGATTCTGACGACGAACATATTTGGGGAAGTTCTCGGTCTTGACTTCCCAGGATTCGGGATTGCGCTCAAAGCAGGCGCGGTTGCGCGCGGCCTCCTGCTTCTCGGCTTCGGACCTCAGGCCCCCGCTCACTTGCACATTTCCGCTCATCGCCCCGTCCTCAGCCCCGATAGAATTCGACGATCCGGTCACACACGTAATTCACATCGTCATCGCTCACAGCCAGATTGAGCGGGAGCATGAGGAATCGCTGTGTCATGCGCTCGGTGTATGGCAAGTCGGCGCCAAGCCCGAGATCCGGGAACTGATGAATGCATTTTCCGCCCCATTGCAGGATGGTGCCGACGCCGGAATTGGTGAGGTGATCGCGTAGGGCGTCGCGGCGGTCTGCTTCGATCTCATAGTTCTGATAGATGTCGAAATGGGCGGCGTTCGCGTCCGGTCCCGGAGGCAGCAGCAATTCACCCAGTCCCTGAAGCCTGTTCTGGTATAGCCGGGCGATCGCGCGGCGCCGTTCGATAACCGCGCCATAGTGCTTCAGGCGATAATTCAAAACGGCGGCCTGCAGATTGTCGAGCCTGGCATTGAAGCCAAAGCGGTGAATCAGGCCATCTGCGCCGCGTCCATGATCGCGCAATTCGCGCATCATCGCAGCGGCGGCATCGTCGTCGGTCACGACCGCGCCGCCATCGCCAAAGCAGCCCAGAGTCTTGGAGGGATAGAAACTGAAGGAACCCGCCACCCCGAAGGTGCCGGCAAAGCGACCATCGAACTTCGAACCCAGGGCCTGACAGGAATCTTCAACGATCTGCAGGCCATGCGCATCGGCCAGCTTGCCGATGGCAGTCATGTCTGCGGTACGGCCATTGAGTTGAACAGGCAGGATGGCCTTGGTGCGCGAGGTGATGAAACGACTGGCGCTGGCCGGATCAATCAGGTGGTCGGTACCACAATCCACCAGAACGGGCTTCGCACCCGTGTGCGCGACCGCGGCTGCCGTGGCAACAAACGTGTGCGAGGGCACAAGAACTTCATCGCCCGGTCCCACACCGGCGGCGCGCAGTCCGAAGTGTATCGCCATGGTGCCATCCGCGACCCCGATGGCATGACGCACCCCCAGATAGGTCGCCAGCGATGTTTCGAACTCTTCAAGGTCGCGCTGCATGATATATGCGCCACGACGCAACACGTTTAAGACGAGCTCGGACAGTTCTTGCTCGTTCTGGTTGTAGAGTGCGGGATAGTTGAAGAAGGGGATCGATCTGGAATTTTTTTGTCCGCTCATCCGTTCACCGCCCGCCACCTGTGTTCTCTATCCTGTTTCCGTCATTTGCGCAGCACATAGAACAACTTTGTGCCTGATATCTGCCTTGCCGCGCGCGATGGGTGTGGGTGCTACATAGGGCGCGCTAGTCTCGTCAATGAATTGCGGCATCGGAATCATGCGTCCGAATACAAGCCGCTTGAGCCAAAGCTTGCCGTCCGCTGTTTTCGGCATCAGCCCAAGGCGCACCGCAACATACTTAACGGGCCGAAGAATCCGCTGGCGCAGGGAAACGCTATCGGTTGGGGTGTCGCCGAAAAAATCGCAGGTAAATCCAAAGCTTTCAAGGGAGACGGAGAGTTCCCGAACTCCCAGATAGTGATGGCTGTGGGGACTTGGATTGAAGTCGAACAGATCCTTGTTGGCGGTAGCAATCAGCAGATGGCCTCCGGGTCTCAAGACGCGCCGCGCCTCAGCAAAGAAACGGTTCGGATCCGGCACGTAGTAAAGCGCCTCGAAAATGATGATCACGTCAATCGATGAGTCCGGATAGGGCAATTCCTGTGCGTCGAAGCGCTGCATTTCGACGTCAGGCGCATTTCGACGCGCCACCGCCAGGATTTCCTCGGAATAGTCTCCGGCCTTCAGCGAGCGTGCGCGCGATTGCAGCAGATGCAGGCCCTGTCCTGATCCACAAGCAACCTCCAGCACATCCTTTCCGGTGCAGTAATCAGCCGCCCACACATAGCGGGTCACCATGCGCTGAAGCTGTTCACTGGAAATCGCCGTGCCGGCAAGCTCCGTGATATGGACGAATTGCGCGATCATGACACTCTCAACCTCCGCCAACCGGACGAAAAACCTGAAGCTCGATGGGCGGCATTTCGGGGTGAACAAACTGCTCTGATTGCCAGACTGTGCCTGATTTCTCGTCGATCCAGAATCTGTTTGTAAACTCCCAATCCAGGTCCGACGCAGTGCAATGCTCTTTAACCAAAATGGCGGATCTTCGGGCCTCCAAAACCACGATGCTTCGGCTGCCTAGGTTCTGCAGTCGGCAACGCAAGCGAACAGCATACCTGTTGATGTCTGCGAAACTCACCATCCGGTCGGCTGCCATGGTCCCCGACGGTGTCTCCCCAACAGCAATCAGGGGGTCAGGCTCTTCTAATTCAACATTACTCAGATTGTGCTCGAACCCTGCGGTGCGCACGATGCGTCCGTTGTGTGTTTCAAGGGCAATACGATTGGGCGTGGTCCAGAGAAGGTTGCTTCCCATACGGCCTGCCAGAATAACCATTTGCTGAGGGCCATCTTCGATGCGCACGCCCAATGAGGCATAGGGAACGGCCGCGGCGTTCTCTCGCGAAATGGATGGGCTTGAATCCAAGCTGTAGTTTAACAGGTCGCCAACGCCCGGCATTGTGTTTTCCAGCAGCGAACTGCAGCCGCAGAGCGAAGCGGCAAACAATAGACCGGCACCTCCGGAGCGGATGAATGCCGCTGCTTTAGTGATCGGAGATGCGGTCGAGATTTCCGGCGATCGCGCCATAACTCGTTCTCTCCGTTTCGTAGTAAAGGCTGTTGTCGTTGTCGAGTCTTTGGCCGCCGTCGCGGGTCAGGGGGCGCAGCGTCAGATTGTATTCGGCCTGCGTTTCGACCGGCAGCGCCCAGTCGAATGGTATGCGCAGCATGATACCCTTATCGAAACTGCCCTCGCCGAATTTGGAGAAGGGAACATCGGTGAAGGTCGCGAAGGCGCCAACCTGAACGCCTGTGTCGAACGTGCGCAGGACTTCAAAGGTTGCGCCATTGTCGCCCGCCAGATAGCGCCCGGCATGCACATTGAAATTCAAGCCATACCATGGCGACTTGTAGTAGAGCGAGACGTGTCCTGTGGTCACGTTGTAGTTCTGAACGCCGAACAAGCGGTCAAAATTGCGCTGCCAAACCTGGTAGATGTCCGCGCCGATAGCCCAGCGCGCATTGTCCGGCCGCCAGAGGATCTGCCCGCCTGCGCCCGCAAACATGTCTTCCAGATAGCCCGCGCGCGCTTCCACAAACACGCCCTCGGCAATACGGGTGCGGTAGCTCACATCCAGACTGGCGATACCCGTGCCGCCGTCCTGCACGTAATTCTGCGCATCGGACCGCACATGCGGAAGCACGCTGTTGCTGGGCCGCTTGAACGTATAGGTGTTGTAAATGTCGGCCTCGAGCTGCGTGCTGATGTCGAAGCCCTTGAACAGTTCGACCGATGCCTGCGCCACACCCACAACATCGATCTGAATCGGAGAATTCGGGTCGAACAAACTCTGGCGCAGATTGGGTAGAAGTGCCCAGTTGAAGCGCGGATAACTGCCAAAGGATTCCACCGCGTGCGCCGGTTCGCGCGATGGCGGGGCTTCAAGCGCAATGGCATGCTCGATTTCCATCGCCGATCCGCGTGTTGCAAACATGCGCTCAAGCGGCGCGCGCTCGAACGCCACTGCGCGCTGGGTGATGCCGCCGCTCTCCATGACAATGCGGAACATTTCGATGTCCGAAGGCGCATCGGCCATCAGCACGCGCAGCAGACGGTTAATCGCATCGTCTTCCACGTAATATTTGGTATTCACATAGTGGACTGTCAGCTCATGCGGACGAAAGGTCACGGCCTCAATCTGCAAACCTTGCGCATCGGCATCGGTGCGAATGCGATCGGCGACATTCCTGGTCGGATCGACGGGCGCGTCGCCCGGCCATGTGTAGTGCACGTCACCTGCAAGATCGTAGAGGGAGCGCATCTTCTTTTGTGGTGGCGCGGGTGGCGGTTCGGGGTGAACCATCGTGAATGGAACGGGTGCGGCGGATGCGACGCGCTGCACCGCGCAGATATTTGCGGCATCTGTGGGCCGGTCGAGATTGTCAATTACGACTGTATCGACATCTGTCAGCGCCTGCCGAACATTTTCGGCAAGCGAATGACAAAGGTGAAGTCCGGATGCACTGCTGTGTGCCTGAACCAGCAGTGTGTTGCCATCGACTTCCGCCGTGGCGATGCGCAAAGTCGCATTCGCCGCGATGGTGTCCACAAATGCGATGGTGGATTGCAGCGTATGGGGTTTTGCCGGCGTCGGACGGGTTCCTTGCGTTCGATCCTCCACAAAAGCTGCTACGGCACGCAATTGTTCCGCGTCCGTGCGAGGGACCGGTGCTGGCGGCGGGGGGCCAATCTTTGAAGTGGACGGCGCCTTTGTCGGATCGATCGTGAAACTCAGCGTTCCGCCAAACGTGCTGCCGTAAAACCAGCCCAGCGTAATCGCCGTCCAATTCCAGGGCGAATATGTGATGCCAAAGTTTGCGGGAGAGCGATACGTGAATGCCCCGCTCGCAGATTCGCTCTTGTATCGGTCGCTGCTGTATTCTGCTGTCAGGCTCAGTCCTTTGACGGGTGTGCGCCAGGTTATGCCACCGAACACGCCCGCATCGGGTCCATGGAAAAACTGCCCGAAATCGACCTTGCCGCCCAGACCGGTCGGGCCGGTGCGCGTGTCGAAAGACGGCGCAATGGCGCCGAAGGGGTTGCGCAACGTGCCGTTGCCCGCAAGGCGGCCCCAGCCGATACCTGTCGTGACATCCAGCGGACCGATTTGCTTGGAAGCAACGAGATATTCGGCGCCGAAAATGCCAGTGCCGACCAGATCGCGAATGCCGACGGAAACGTCCGGCAGAAAACGCGTTTCCCGAAGCAGCCGCATCTTCAGGCCAAAGCTGCGATCGTAGGTCTCGAAGCCAGTGGAGGAGTAGCGTGCGATACGCGTGTAACGGAATGTCCCTTCGAGCCAGGGCAGTATCTGAAATCCGAGCGTCACACGTTGCAGGTCGTTGAATGCAAACGCCGTTACCGAAAGCTCGCCATCCTTCGCCATGTGCGCGCCCGGCATATCGAGCAGGCCCAATTCACCATATGTGCTGCGCTGTTCGGCGACTTGATCAGCTGCAAAGGCGCCTTCCCCAGGCAATGTGAATGCGAAGAGAACGGCCGCGCCGATCGCACCGCTGTAATTTCGTCGTAAGAAGGTAAATGCGGTTTGCGCGCGTGGTAACGATGCCGCTGGCGCATGGTATCGCTCGCGTATCTTCACCGTAAACCGCACCCAAGGCCCCGTGCCTGTATGCATTGCCATACAAGGGCGGGCAATACCGCGTATCGCTTCACGATCTGTCGTCTGTATGCTAGACGGCCAAGGATCAGTGAGGCTGGGGGTTGGTTACATGATGTGGTGGTGCAACGCGCGCGTCGCGACACAACGCTCACGCATCATGCACGATCTGGAACTCCGCGCAGCGCGCGCTTTTTTTGCTGCTATTGCGGGCTTTTTTCTGACTCTCGCTTTGCCCGCCCAGGCGCAGACAACGTCGGTGGATCAGTTGCCACCGGAAGTTCGCAACGCCATACAATCAGGAGTTGCAGAGCAGGATTTGCGCGACCTGATGAACAAGAACAACGCGCAGGATTCATCGCAGTCACAGAAGCCCGGTCCCCAAACCACGCCTGCCGCACAAATGCCCTCGAGTGCGCGGCAGAGCGATGGGCAGACCACACTTGAGCGGCTCTATTCGGGGCGTCTCGGCCGTCCCATCCGTCAGTTCGGCTACGACCTGATCGCCAATGGCGGCACGGTGGCGAACACGCTGACAGGCGCCGTGCAGGGAAGTTACGTGCTTGGCCCTGACGATCAGATAGTGGTCACGCTGCGCGGACAGGAAAACGCCAGCTATTCCACACGTGTAAATCGCGAGGGCCAGATTCTTCTGCCGCGCCTGCCGCCGATCTCGGCCGCAGGGCGCAGCTTCAGCGATTTCCGCGCTGATCTGGAAGCTGCGGTGGGCAGAGCTTACCAGCAAACACAGGTGTTCATTTCCATTGGTGAAGTGCGGCAAATCGCTGTGCGGGTGGTGGGTGAAGTGTCCAATCCGGGCGTCTATTCGCTCACAGGCCTTTCTTCGGTGCTGGATGCCCTCAATTTGGCGGGCGGCGTGAAAAAGACCGGCTCGCTGCGCAAGATCACGGTCGTGCGTGGCGGCGCATCCTTCACCATCGATCTGTATTCCATGTTGCTCACCCATGGCCGCACACCGGATATGACGATCGCTCAGGGGGATCGCATAGTGGTGCCGCCCATTGGCGGAACGGTTGCTGTCACGGGCGACGTGCGCCGGCCAGGGATTTACGAACTGCCTGCAGGCGCGAAGTCGATCTCGACTCGCGAATTGCGCAATCTCGGCAACGGAACAGAAATTCGCGGTGTTTATCGCGAGACAGTGCTGCGCATCCGTGCGGACGGCAAGGAACAGCTCGTCGACACCACGGGCAATTCCGGCGCGCAGGTGTATGATGGCGAAGTTCTTTCCGTCTATCGCGCCGTCAGCGCCGCCATTGGCAGCGTTCAACTCGTCGGGGCAGTCAAATTGCCCGGCGAATTCTCTCTTGATCGCATCAAGACCTTGCGCGACATGATACCTTCGGCGGAAATCCTGGCGCCGACGCCCTACATGCTGCTCGGCCTGATCGAGCGCATCGATGCCAAAACGCTGCGTCGCAGTGCCGTGCCATTTTCGCTGCTGCATGTTCTCGATGGAACGGAAAACCTGCCGCTTGTTTCCGGCGACATCGTTCACATACTCACGGTCAACGATATGCGGCGCTATGCGCAGCAACGTACCGTTGCCAACGGATTGCCAGCACAGCCAGCGGATGCTGCCAGTGCGCCGGCGAACGCAACTGCGCCTCAAGCACCCGTGGATGCCACAGTGAACGATGCACCTGCCGATACGGCCGCGGACCTCTCGCCCGAAGCTAGCGCGCTGTTCGGCAAGGTGCTTTCCGACTATCGCGCCGAACTGACAGGCGCCGTGCGTGATCCTGGCGTTTTCCTGATCGCGCCAAACACCACGCTCGATGAACTGATCAGCGCTGCGGGCGGGCTTACCACCAACGCCGATACCAGCACGTTCGAAGTCACATCAACCAAAATCGACAATGCCACCGGTCAGTCCGATACCCGTCGCAGCTTCCTGCGATTGCCCGTCGAGGAATACAAAACGGTGATGGTGCAGCCTGGGGACTCCATCCAGTTTCGCCAGGTCTATTCCAATCGTACAGAAGGCACCGTTACCATCACCGGGCAGGTGCGCTATCCCGGCACCTACCAACTTCTGCGTGGCGAGCGGCTTTCCCAGGTGCTCGTGCGTGCGGGTGGTCTGACCGACATCGCCTATCCCTATGGCGCAGTCTTCCAGCGCGAAACGCTGAAGCAGCAGGAGGCTCTGGGTTATCAGCGGATTGCCGATGAACTGCAGCGGCAATTTGTGTCTGCAACGGTGAGCCCCATGGGAAGTCAGCAGTCCGGAACGGAAGCTGGCGCACTGGCACTCACCGAAAAGTTCATCACCGAAATTCGCTCCAGAAAGCCGGTTGGCCGGCTGGTTGTGATTGCCGACCCTAGCGCGCTTGCCGCACAGCCACAGCGCGATCCCCTGATGCAGGCCGGAGATGCCATCTATGTGCCGCAACGCCCGGATTCCGTTTCGGTGTTGGGTGAAGTGCAGCAGCCCGGCAATTATCCATTCGCGTCAGACGCCGATGCTGACGACTATGTGCGCGAAGCAGGTGGTGTCACCCAGAACGCAAAGGAAAGCATGACGTTCGTCGTCTATCCGGATGGACGTGCCATCGCTGTCAGCGAATCCTGGATCAGCTTCAACCGCGACAAGATTCCCCCCGGCAGCACCATCTATGTGCCGACGGACCTCACGCCCTATCGCTGGCTGCCATTGGTTTCCAGTTTGGGCAGCATCCTGAAGGACTTTGCGGTTTCTGCAGCTTCCATTGCGGTTCTCGGCAAGTAGCCGCGCTGTTCTGGACTATCGGGCGCGGGCGACGTTCACGGTGCCCGTGCGTTCCAGCTTGCCCCAGCCCACGAAGGCACCGCGCACTGCCGTCCATATCGAGCGGAGCACAACGTAGTACATGAGTTGCCGATAGCCGAAACGTTGCAAAACAAGCCACCACAAGAGGCTCCAGTCTTCGCGCTTCTCCATCAGGAAGCCAAAGAACGCCGCCGCCAGGTCAACCAGCATGAAGACGGCGTAATATGCGCCCACCGTGACGAGATCGGCGTTGGAGAACTCCGCGCCATGTTCCAGCGACGCAATTACCTGCCATAGCAATTGCCAGAGTAGCAGAAGATCTGCGATCGGTCCGAGCACGGTCAGGAACACCTGAAACAGCCAGGCCTGCGGCAACGCCACCATGCCGAGCGCGCCAAAGCGCTTGCGGAACAACAAGCCGCGATATTTCCAAAGGCATTGCAGTGTGCCGTAAGACCAGCGGAAGCGCTGCTTCGCCAGTCCTGCGAACGATGTCGGAGCTTCTGTCCACGCCACTGCGGAGCCGTCGAACAGTACGCGATATCCCATTTCCTGCAGCTTGATTGTGAGATCCTGATCCTCAGCCAACGTGTCGCCGCCGAAACCGCCCATCTCATCCAGCGCTGATTTGCGCCACGCGCCGACGGCGCCCGGAACAACGGTGCAGGTACCCAGAGCCGCAAGCGCGCGTCGTTCGAGATTTTGCGCCACGATATATTCCAGTGCTTGCCAGCGCGTAATCGTGTTGATGCGATTGCCGACCTTGGCGTTGCCTGCCACCGCGCCAACTTTCGGATCGGAAAACCATCGCACAAGGCGCGAAATCGTCTCGGATTCAAACTGCGTATCGGCATCCAGCGCCACGATGACCGTGCCGCTTGCCCTGGCAATTCCGGCATTGAGCGCCTTGGCCTTGCCACCATTGGGAACGGTCAGAAGTTGAACGCGCGCATCGCCTGCAAAGGCGTTGCGGACGACTTCAGAGGTTTGGTCCTTTGAGCCGTCATCCACCACAATCACTTCCAGGTCCCGACAGGTGCTGGCCAGAATCCGGCTAACGGTTGCCACGATCACCGCTTCTTCATTGTATGCGGGCACAACCACCGAAACGTGCAGCGCATTGGCGTCGGGCGCAGGTCCGTGCTGAGTGCGCTCCCGCACGCGGCTCCAAAGGCCGAACACGATCAAAAACAGAACGCGCGCAATGCCCAGAATTACAGCCGCAAGAAAGCAATAGAACAACAAATGCCCCAGGGCGCTCAGCGACAGGAACACGATGCGGTCCATCTCCAGCGCAAGTGTGGGCTGAAGCGCGGGCATGGCCTGCGCTTCAGTCAATCCGGCCAGCGCGGATACCGGTACGAAGCGATAGCCCTCGTCTTTCAGTTTCGCAATTACGATAGGAAGCGCCGCCACGGTTTCGGAGCGATCGCCGCCGGCATCGTGAAACAGAACGATATTCCGTGGCATGTTGGAATGAACATCGTGAATTTGCGTCAATGTGCGCTTTACGATCTGGTTCACGCCAGGAAGCGCCCAATCGACGGGATCGACGTGCTCGCCAACCGTGATGTAACCCATGTTCTGCGCCGTCTCGACGGGCAGAATCTGATCAGCATCGGTGGGTTCCGCATCGCCCAGATAGGGCGGGCGGAACAGGCGCAGGGAATGGCCGGTCAGCGCTTGAAACAATCGCTGCGTCGCATTCAGTTCCAGTGAAGTTGCCTGATCGGGCACATCGGAAAGATTGGGGTGGGTATAGGTGTGATTGCCCACTTCATGGCCTTCGGCGACCATGCGTTGCACGAGATCGGGATTGGCCTCGGCATTGTCGCCGATGATGAAGAATGTGGCCGGTACGTGCTCGGCCTTGAGGATGTCGAGAATTTGCGGCGTCCATTCCGCATCCGGACCATCGTCGAAGGTCAGCGCCACTACCTTCTTTGCTGCACCAAATTGCCGGATCACCCAACCTGTCGGCAGCTTGGTGTACGTCTCATCATCGATATCGCCGGTATCCCTGTCCACCTCAAATGTGCGCGCACCCGATTGCGGATGCGCTTCCACACGCAACATCTCGCCGGATCCTTCGAAATCTATGTCTTCAATCGTCGGAATGTTGTGCAGCGTGGCAGGCGCGGCTTCGCCATATTTGCGGCCCATCACGGACCAGATCGACGGATCCTCGCTGCCCAATCGCCAGATTGCGTAGCCGGCAGGCTGATAAGGATCAGCGGCGCGGATTTCGTTGTAGGCGGTGACCGCATCGAGAAACCAGACGTCGTGTTTGGTCTGATCGTCCTCGATGTAGGAGAAATGAGGATTGTTGGTGGCATCATCGAAGTCGATCGGCGCAGCGGAGTCGTGTGCCGCGATGACAGCTTCCTCGAACGACAGGCTGTCAATATCCTCGCCGTTCCAGTCGTATGCGTAGCTGCCCAACGCCACGATGGTACGCGTGGGGTCCAGAGCCTTCATGCGTTTGTCGAGTGTGCTCTCAAACCATGATTGTGCGGCAATGCTTCCCGGCGCGCCCGGTGTGAGGTGTTCGTCATAGGCCATCAGCACCGTGTAGTCGACGTACTTTGCATAGTCCGCCGTCGGCCATGTGTCGTCAGCGAAGGGGGTGGCGATTGCGATCTTCCAGCCATGCGGCGCAAAGGCGTGCGAAAGCGCCTTGAGGAAGATGTCCATATTGCCGTGTGCACCTGGCGGCAGCGCTTCAAAGTCGATGACGACGCCTTGCAGCCTGTAGGCGTTTACGAACACCGTGATATCGCTCACCAGCTTCTCGCGCCGGATAGGATCGGCAAGCAGGCAGGCAAGTCCTTCGCCGTCCCATTTGCCCAGCGTGGCATTCTGAATCACAGGCAGGATTGCCACGAATTTCTTGGCGTGACGGATCAGGTCGTAAACCTGCGGATTGTAGCTGCTTTTGAAATCCAGTGAGGGACCGTGCAGGCTCAGCCATGTCGGCATCACCCAATCCAGATGCGGCAGCGCCACTTCCAGCGAGTCGAATGCTGATGGCATCCAGTTCGGATAAAATGCGATCGAAAGCGATCTGCCGGCTCTCGGCAGAAGCGCCTGTCCGCGCGCGTGCGAATTTCTGTGATGACTGATACGCGCTGCGCGAAGCAATTCCTTCTTTTCCTCCCGCGCAGCGGCGGCCAGCTGCGCGGCCTGTGACAACAGGCCGGGCTTTACAGCCCTCGCAGTCAGATCGGACAAGTGTATGCCGGTCAGTTCGCCGGGCAGCTTCACGCGCGCGATTTCCGGCGCCACCAGAAGGCTCGCAAAGAAGAAGATGCCGATGATCGTGCTGGCAACAGCAACGACCCAGGCTAGCAGCGAGACGCGCGCAGCTCTGCGGCCGCTCGCATCCAGGAATACAGGTTTTTCGGTCATGGAGTGCCGGATCCACCGGCGTGCCAAATCGCGTGCTATATATTGCGCGGAGAAGCGTTAAAGGAAATGGGATGCGTATTCACGTCGCAGCGGATGGGCGTGCGTCTGTCATTTCTTTAATCGTCATTGCCGGATTCCTTCTCTGTCTTTTCTGCAATCTTCCGGGTCATCTATCTTACGATTCCGTAATTCAGCTTCTGGAAGGTCGCAACGGCGCTTACGAAAACTGGCACCCGCCGTTCATGTCATGGCTGTTGGGCGTGGGCGACGCCGTGCTTCCCGGTGCCGCGCTCTTTGTGGTCGGCGATGCGGCTCTGGCGTTTGGTGCGCTGATCGCATTGATCATTCTGGCGCGGCGGCGTTCCTGGCTTGCGGCATGTGTTGCTGCGGCGATCATCGTTACGCCGCAATTTCTGATCTATCAGGGAATTGTCTGGAAGGATGTGCTGTTTGCCAATCTGGGTGTCTGCGCCTTTGTCGCGCTGGCGGTTTCTGCCCGGTACTGGACGCAGACGCGCGCGCGTTACATGGCGCTCGCCATTTCCATCCTGTTTTTTGCCGCCGCGGCGCTCACCCGGCAAAACGGCGTGCTTGTGCTCTTTGCCGGTGCTTGCGCGCTTGGCTGGATGGCGGTCCGTGCAGAAGGCCGGCGCGCTGGCGCAATCTATGGCGCGGGCATTCTGCTGGTCACGCTTGCAATTGTGGGCACGGCAAATCTTCTGCTCGGACTTCGCATAGAGGGCTCGTCCGGTCCGGCCCGGCAATTCCGTTTGCTCGAATTTTATGACATCACAGGTCTGATCAAGGCTCATCCAGGCTTGCCACTAGCCGTCCTGGATATGCGTGCCCCTATTCTGGCCCATGAAATCCGGGTAGATGCTGTCGGGCTTTACACGCCCACGCGCAATGATCCGCTGGCGGCCAACGCCCGCATTCAGACAGCACTGAACGCGACTCCACCCGAAATCGTGCGCACGCAATGGCTTGCTCTGGTGTGGCGCGAGCTGCCTGCCTATCTGAAATTGCGTACGGACATATTCCGCTGGATTTTCCTCACACCCGATATCGGACAATGCGTTCCCTATTATGTCGGGGTCGATGGCCCGCTACCGGAAATGGAGGATCTGGGTCTGGTCGAGCGTTTCGATGATCGCGATGAGGCGCTGGATTTTTATGGCTCGCTCTTTATTGGCACGCCGGTTCTCAGCCACGGATTCTATGCAATCACCGGGCTGTTTGTATCGGTGGTGCTACTGCGGCGCCGGCGTTCCGAAGATATCGCCATGGCGGGCCTTCTTGCCGCTGCCGCGCTCTTTTCCGCCAGCTTTTTCTCGATCGGTATCGCCTGCGATTACCGCTATCTCTATTTTCTCGATCTGGCGGCAATGATCGCTGGCTTCTACCTGTCACTCGATTTCGATCGGCCTGCGTGGTCGCGGCGCGCCGTCCTCTAGCGCGGCGCGTTGACGCGTAGCGTTTCGAATACGCCGTCCACCAGTTCCGGCCAGCCCAGTTTGCGGCGCAGCTTCTTCATGTGCTTGCGATAGGCGGAAATTTCAACATAGGTCGCATGGCGCGCCGAATTCACGAATTTGATACCGCCGCGCAGGTCCGGCTGATCGCTGGCGATGAGCGAATCCATCGTCGTGGCAGCGACGGTTCCATCAAAGCGTGCCTTCACGGTGCGCACCACCAGATCGGCCATCTCGTCGAACAGCTTGTAGGCGCCGCCATTGGTCTCCATGTAACCGAGCGCATACAGGCTGCGGTTTTCGCGGCTGAACAAATTCATATAAAGATCGGGCCGCCCGCTGTTCCAGCGGAACATGCTCTCGTCCACATAGGGTATCTTCCATGTATACCCCGTAGCGCAGAGAACCATGTCGATCTCCTCGCGTGTGCCATCGGTGAATTCCACGGTTTTGCCATCGAAGCGCACCACATCCGGTTTGGCTGTGATGTCGCCATGCGCCAGATGGTGCAGCAACTGCGTGTTCAAGATGGGATGTGTTTCGAAGATACGGTGATCGGGTTTTGTCAGGCCGAGCCGCGAAACATCACCGATCAGCAGGCGCAGCAGCACGGCGAACACGCGCTGCTCCAGCCACATCGGCATTTGCGGGCCGGTTGCGGCAAATTCATCGGCTGGAACGCCGAAGATGTGTTTCGGTATGAAGTGATAGCCGCGTCGCAGGCTGATGAAGGCATCTTTCGCCATGCTGGCGGCATCACAGGCGATATCGCAGCCCGAATTGCCGCCACCGATGATAAGAACGCGTTTGCCGGTAAATTCCGAAGGCGAGCGATAGCTTACCGAATGCCGGATTTCGCCCGTGAACGTGCCGGGATATTCGGGCATCGCAGGATGCCAGTTGGTGCCTGTTGCGCAGATCAGCGCGCCGTACTGGCGCACTTCGCCGGTCGAGAGCGTGATGGTCCAGAGCCGGCCATCCCACTCCGCCTGTTTTACCTCGGTGCCGAACTGGATATGCGGATAGAGCCCATAAGCCCAAGCGAATTCGCGCATATATGCCAGTATGTGCCGATGGGCGGGATAATCCGGATAGTGATCCGGCATGGGAAAGTCGTGATAGTGCGATTGTGTTTTCGAAGAGATGAAATGCGCGGTGTCATAGACGGCCGAACCCGGATTCTCCGGATCCCACAATCCGCCCACATCGCTGTGCCGCTCGAATACGTCGAACCCGACGCCTTGCGCTTTGCAGGCACGCGCGAGGCTCAGGCCCGCCGGGCCCGCACCCACAATGCACACGCGCGTATTGGAATCGACGCTCATGCGATCAGCTTAGCGGATCGGCGGGCGCTGGCGAGACTTACCAGTTGAACTTGAGATTGACGTAAGTGCCCTTGTCTCGGTGTTCCGTGTCTTTCTCGGGCATCACCTCATTGTGCGATTGTGCGGTCAGCCGCACATTGGGCCCCAGGTCCAGCAACCCCTTCATCTTGGAGAGCATGCTGGAATCGCCCGGCGCGGTCAGGGCACTGGCGTCGTATTCGTCGATCTTGGGCGCCGGGGCGGCCAACTGGGGCGGAAGGGCGAAGAGCAGCGGCGCGGGGGCAGAAGGCGTCGCCGCCTCTTCCGCCTGTGAGGCAAAGGCTGAAGCCAACACGATGGCAAGCGCCAGAATGGTGCGCATGTGCGAATGTCCCCCACGGACCCCGAACACACACAGTCTACAAAACGTTAAACCGCAATTCCATCCGGAAGATTGCGGATTGCCTTAATTTCCCGGCGCTCCCGCTGCACTCAGAAGTGATAGTCGAGCGCGAACATTGCCCCGTTCGGGGTCGCGTAAACGCCTGAATACATGTCCAGATTCCGGTGGTAACGGGTGGTGATGAGGGCGCTGTAGCCCCAGGCGATGCCAGCGCTGGCTGCGACATCCCACCAATGATGTTTCCTGGCGTCCACGCGCGAATAGCCGACAAAGGCCGCCGCCGCATAGGCCGGCACGCCCCAGGTCCAGCCGTACCGGTCCCAAAGGGTTTGGGCGGGCGCGAATGCCAGCGCAGAGGTGTCCGACGGGAACGACTTCATATCCGAATGGTCCGGCCGGTCTTCATGCACCACGTGCTTCAGGCCGTAGGCGGTGCCCACGGTCGCTGCGGTGACCAGGAAGATTTCGCCCACGCCGTTCCAGTCGTCCTTCCATGCGGCGATTCCGCTGGCCGCAACGGGCAGCGCGATGGCCACGGCTCGGCCAGCATTTTCCATCGACGAAGTTCCCGCATGCGCGGACAGCATTCCGGGACCGAAAATGGCGGCTGCACATGCGAACAAGAACGAATAAATCGAATGACTGCGCATGTCTTGCGCCCTCCGCGCGATGCCCCTAACTCTGCCCGGAATAGGCACACCGCGCACGCCGCAAGTCAAACGGAACGATCGCATGAAAAAGGTCTATTCCAGCGCAACGACTGCCCTCCAGGATATTCTGTTCGATGGCATGACGGTCATGAGCGGCGGCTTTGGCCTCTGCGGCATTCCGGAAAATCTCATCGCGGCCTTGCGTGATTCCGGCGTAAAGGGCCTCACCGTCATTTCAAACAATGCGGGCGTGGACGATTTCGGGCTTGGTCTTCTGCTGCAGACCCGTCAGATCCGAAAGATGATCTCGTCCTATGTCGGCGAAAACGAAACCTTCGAGCGGCAATATTTGTCCGGTGAGCTGGAACTGGAATTCAATCCGCAAGGCACGCTCGCCGAACGCATCCGTGCCGGAGGTGCCGGCATTCCGGGCTTCTACACCAGGACTGGCGTCGGCACGCTCATTGCTGAAGGCAAGGAGCACAAGGAATTCGACGGTGAAACCTACATTCTGGAACGCGGACTGAAGGCCGACCTGTCAATCGTGAAGGCGTGGAAGGGCGATGCCGAAGGCAATCTTGTATTCCGCAAGACCGCACGCAATTTCAACCCGATGATGGCGACGGCGGGCAAGGTTACGGTTGCGGAGGTTGAAGAGATTGTGCCGGTTGGCTCTCTTGATCCCGATGCCATTCACACGCCTGGCATATTCGTTCAGCGCATCGTGCAGGGCACGCAATACGAGAAGCGCATTGAAAAACGCACAATGCGGGCATGACGGAACGCACTTCAATGCATCGTGATCGGTTTGCCGCGCATCTCTGCCCTAGTCTCCGGACGATCTCTGGAGGAACGGTAATGAGAACACTATTGTCAATGCTGACCGCGATGGCGCTTTGCACCAGCGCATCGGCGATGGAGTTGACAAGCCCTCAGCTCAAGCCCGGCGCAGCGATTGCGAAAGAACAGATTTACAAGCGTTGCGGTGGCGAGAATATCGCGCCGCAACTGAACTGGTCCGGCGCGCCTGCGGGCACCAGAAGTTTTGTCCTGACCTTCGTCGATACCAGTGTCCTGCCGTCAGGCTGGTCACACTGGATGGCGATCAACATTCCGGCGAATGTCACGAGCCTTCCCAAAGGGGGCGCGCTGCCGCCCGGCGCCGAGGGGCTCAAGAGCAATTTTGGCGATCCGTTCTACAATGGTCCCTGTCCGCCCGCCGGAACCGGCGTGCACAATTATGAATTCACGATCTTTGCTTTGGGCAGTGCCGCGCCTGCGATCGTTGATGATTCTGATGCCAATGAACTGAACCGGGCTCTGTCGTCTCTGGCACTGGCCCAGGCGAGCTTGAAGGGAACGGCCGTCACACCTTGACGGCCATGGGAGAGAGCGATGCCGTGGACACGCGATGAAATGGCCGAACGCGCCGCGCAGGAACTGCGCGATGGCTTCTATGTGAACCTCGGCATCGGTATCCCAACCCTGGTCGCGAACTATATTCCCGACGGGATGGATGTCACTCTGCAGAGCGAAAATGGCATGCTCGGCATGGGGCCGTTCCCGCGCGAGAACGAAATTGATCCGGACCTCATCAACGCGGGCAAGCAGACGATCACCGCGCTGCCGCGCACGTCCTATTTTTCATCCGCTGACAGCTTTGCCATGATCCGTGGCGGTCACATTGATCTTTCCATTCTGGGCGCGATGGAAGTGAGCCAGGAAGGCGATCTGGCCAACTGGATGGTGCCAGGCAAGCTGGTGAAGGGCATGGGCGGGGCGATGGATCTTGTCGCTGGCGTCAAACGCTGCGTCGTGATCATGGATCACACCGACAAGGCGGGAAATCCCAAACTGCTGAAAGCCTGCACGCTCCCGCTCACCGGTGTTCATTGCGTGCAGCGTATCATCACCAATCTTGGCATCTTTGATGTCGTGAAGGGTGGGCTCGCTGTTGCAGCAATCGCCCCCGGTGTCTCGCGCGAAGAAATCGCGGCCAAGACACAGGCCACGCTGGTCTAGCCGCTCAGCTCATCTTCACATACACATCCACGCGATCGGCGGGATCTTCATAGGCGCCGCCCATGGCGTGGAGGTCGATGATGCTGGAGGAAACTCCGGCATCGATCAGCAGCTGGCGAATTGTCATCGCGCGCTTCAGCGAAAGGCGGCGCGCATCCATGCCTTTGTCGCCGAGCTTTCCGCCATAGGCGTACACTTCCACACGCTGTCCGCCGCCATCCATGGCGATATTCAGATTTCCGGCCAGCTTCTTGATGCCGTCCATTGCCGCCGGCACCAGATCGGTGGCGTCCTTGCGGAACTTGATCTGGCCATACCGTGTCAGCGTCGCCGGGATCGTATCCTCAGCAGATGGTGCCGTGGGTGCCTTGCTTGCGCTTGGCGCGACGGTGGCCAGTTTCTGCACCGGTTTGGTCTGTTGCGGGGTTTGGCGTTGCGGTCCCATCGGCGTCGTCGGCACGCCGAAAGTGAACGGAATGGTCGAGTCGCTGGAGCTGGCCGTTTCCTGCGGTGGTACGGCCTCAACCGGCTTCTGCTTGGCAGGCGCTTTTTTGGCCACCTTGGGCTGCGGCACGTTCACAGGCTCGGGCACATAGCTGGGTTCCGGCGCGCTGGCCATCATCTCAGCGGGCGGGGTTTCCTCCGGTTTGGGGGCTCTCTGCACGACAACTTTGCGCTTTGCCGGCATGTGCAGCTTGATCGGTGCGTCCTTGTCGCCGGGTTCGCGCAGACGCGGAACAATGCGGCCATATTTGCCGCCGGGATAAAGAAGGAGCTGGCCGTTCTGCACGCCCTGTGGATTCACCTGAACATCCTCGCCGGGATACATCTGCGCCAACGCCAGCGAGGGCGCGGCGAATGCGATGATGGCGGCAACAGTCAGGATGCGGAGAAATGGCATGGTGCGTGCTGCTTCGTTCCGGCTCAGGACCATACTGATCCGGAGCGCGCCCCTCAACCTGCCGCCTTGAGCAGCTTCAGATACTGGGGGTGCAGGGCTTCGTTGGCCGCAAGCACGTTGCCTGTTTCGAGCATGCGCTCGCCGCCGGAAAGATCGGTCACAACGCCGCCCGCTTCCTTCACCAAAAGAATGCCCGCAGCAACATCCCAGGCGGCGAGGTTGCGCTCCCAGAAGGCATCAAGGCGGCCTGCTGCCACATAAGCCAGATCGAGCGCCGCCGAACCCATGCGGCGCACGCCCGCCGTTTCGGCCATGACGGCCGTCAGCTCAGCCAGAAATTTTTCATGGCCCTCTTTGCCTATGTTGGGCATTCCCGTGCCTGCCAGTGACATTTTCAGGTCTCGGCGCGCGGCCACGCGCAGGCGCTTGTCGTTCAAGTATGCGCCACTGCCGCGCTCGGCGGTGAACAGTTCGTCGGTGATGGGATTGAACACCACGGCGGATTGCAATTGCCCATCGCGCTCCATGCCGATGGAGATCGCGAATTGCGCGATGCCGTGCAGGAAATTCGTGGTCCCATCGAGCGGATCGATGATGAAGCGGTGTGATTTGTCCGGCCCGTCAATCAGGCCCACTTCTTCGGAGAGGATGGGATACCCCGGCCGCGCCTTCTGCAGTTCGCCCACCAGAATGCTCTCGGTGCGCTGATCGGCAACAGACACGAAATCGCCCGGCCCCTTCATGGAGACCTGGAGATTCTCGATCTCCCCGAAATCGCGGATGAGCCGGCGCCCCGCCTTGCGCGCAGCGGCGATCATCACGTTCAAGGCAGGCGACAGATAAGCCATCTACTCACTCACCTCTGCGCACATAGCTGCCGTCTTCGGTGGCAACGATGATCTTCTCTCCCGCCTCGATGAAGGGCGGTACCTGAATCTTCATGCCGTTTTCGAGCGTGGCGCTCTTGTAGGAAGGCGCCGCCGTGCCGCCGCGCAGCACCGGATCGGCTTCGGTCACGGCAAGCGTCACGTGCTGGGGCAGGGCGATGCCGATGGGCTTGCCATCGTAAAGCTGCACCAGCGTCTTCATGCCGTCCTGAAGATATTGCGCCTGATCTTCGCCGACGAATTCGACGGAAAGCTCGATCTGCTCATAGCTCTCCATGTCCATGAAAGTCAGCATGTCGCCTGTGGCAAAGAGGAACTGAAAATCCTTCTTCTCCAGCCACACTTCGTCGACCGTTTCATCGGAGCGGAAACGCTGGTTGAGTTTTGTGCCCTGCGTGACGTTCTTGAGTTCGACCTGGTTATAGGCGCCGCCCTTGCCGGGCTTCACCTTCACCGTCTTCACCGCCATCCACAGTCCGCCTTCGTATTCGATCATCGTGCCGGGGCGGATATCGTTGCCATTGATCTTGGCCATACGGGGTTCCCCCTCCTTTGGGGGCGCTGAAGTGTCGAACGGTCTGAAAGAGCGGGCGGGTGATAGCAGAGGGTCCGGGCGCGCGCAATTCGCGGCGGATCAGCCCTCTTTTCCCTCGACTTCATAGATGAAAACACGCCCGCGGGAGACGGGATCCCATCCCGCCGCCAGCGCCTCGCGGATTCCAGCCTCGACTTCGGAAGGCTCGATCGGCGGCACTTCGAGCGCCTTCACGAAGCCCGTGGGTTTCTTCCCCGGATAGGGGAATTCCAGAACCAGCTCGCGGAACGCGCGCGGCCCATCCGCCTTGACCGAGAACACCATCCCCTTGTGGCCTTCGGCCGGCGTGTAATGCGGCTCGCGGATCAGGCTCCAGCGCAGCACGACTTCGTCGATCTCAACGCTTCCTTCGGCAGTGCGCACGCGCCGTTTCATGGCGCGCCCTGCATCAAGGCATTGAATGCTTTCACCGCCGCTGCTGCGCCGTCTTTGTAATTCCACACGCCGGACGACACGGCGAGAAAATCCGCGCCCGCTTCGATCAACGGCTTCGCGTTCTCAACCGCGATGCCGCCGATGGCGACGCAAGGCACCGTCATCGTTTCAGCCCACCATTGCAGCAGTTCGATATCGGCCTGCGTCTTGGCATCCTTCGTCTCTGTCGGGAAGAATGCGCCGAATGCCACATAGTCCGCGCCTGCTTCGCCTGCCTCGAACGCGAGGTCGCGCGAGTTGTGACAGGTCACCCCGACGATGGCGTTCTTCCCCACGGCTGCGCGTGCGTCGGCATAGCTGCCGTCTTCCTGGCCGATATGCACGCCGTCGCAGTCGAGCTTCGCAGCCAGATCGGGCCGGTCGTTCAGGATAAAGGCGACATCGCGCGCTTGCGCCAGCGGCATCAGGGCTTCGGTTGCGCGCGCGATCTCATCGTCGCTCACATCCTTCAGCCGCAATTGCAGGCAGGCCACATCGCCCGCATCGAGCGCGCGCTTCAGCACTTCGCTGAAAGCCCGCGGCTCAAGCTTCGGCGGTGTGATGAGATAAAGGCGGCAGTCGCTCAGGCCGCCTTCTCCATGTCGGCTTTCCATTCGCCGGTAGCGGCGAGGCCGTTCATCTTGGCGCGATGGGTGAAAGCGTTTTGCGCAGCGGCGACATTGTCCTTTTTGCCGCTCCACGCCTTTTGCGGTGCGGCCTGCAGCGCGCGGCCATAGGAGAAGGTCAGCGCCCACGGCAGCGCGTGGCGCGCGTTCATGGCGTTCAGATGCGCGGTGGCATCGTGGTCGGACTGACCGCCGGAGAGGAACGCGATGCCCGGCACTGCGGACGGCACGCAGCGCTTCAGCACTTCCACCGTGCGGTCGGCGACGTCATCCACGCTCGCCTGCTTGGAAGCCTTCATGCCCGGTACGATCATGTTAGGCTTCAGCACGATGCCTTCCAGCGCAACATTCGCGTAGTACAGCTGGTGGAACACTTCCTTCAGCACCCATTCGGTCACCCGCGCGCAGGCATCGATATCGTTGTCGTAGTCCATCAGAACTTCCGGCTCGACGATGGGCACGATGCCGTTTTCCTGGCAAAGCGCTGCATAGCGCGCCAGCGCATGCGCATTGGCGTTGATGGAATTCCATGAAGGCTTCGTGGGGTCATAGGTCGCGCGCCATTTGGCGAAACGCGCGCCGAGCTTGTGATATTCCACGAGGCGTTCGCGGAGACCGTCGAGCCCTTCGGTCACCGTCTGGCCTTCATCACCAGCGAGCGGCTGCGCGCCCTTGTCCACCTTGATGCCCGGCACCGCGCCGGTCTCTTCGATCAGCTTCACCAGCGGCGTGCCGTCTGCCGCTTTCTGGCGGATAGTCTCGTCGAACAGGATCACGCCGGAGATGCGTTCCTTCATCACCGGGGTGCGAAACATCATCTCGCGATAGTCGCGGCGGTTCTCTTCGGTGTTTTCCACGCCGATCTTGTCGAAACGCTTCTTGATGGTGCCAGTGGATTCGTCGGCTGCCAGAATGCCCTTGCCCTTCGCCACCATCTTTTTCGCGATTGCGTTCAGTTCCGCGAGATTCATTTTCTTCACTCCCCAGTTGCCAGTGCTGCGACGCCCGGCAGTTCTTGTCCTTCAAGCCATTCCAGAAACGCGCCACCGGCCGTGGATACATAGGTGAAATCGTCCGCCACGCCGGCATGATTGAGCGCGGCCACCGTGTCGCCGCCTCCCGCCACCGAAAGCATGTAACCGGCCTTGGTGCGCGCGGCCACCAGCTTCGCGGCCTCCACCGTGCCCTTGTCGAAGGGCGGGGTTTCGAAGGCGCCGAACGGGCCGTTCCACACCAGCGTTTCGGTCGTCGAAAGCCGGTTGTTGAAATGCGCGATGCTTTCCGGTCCGACGTCGAGGATCATCTCGTCCGTGGCCACGGAAAACACATCGCAGGTGCGATGCGCCGCGTTCGCCTTAAATTCTTTCGCGACCGTCACGTCCACCGGCAGCACGATCACGCAGCCGGTTTCGTTCGCCTTTGCGATGATGGCGCGCGCGGTGTCGTAGTGATCGGCTTCGACCAGCGATTTGCCGACCTCGCGGCCTTCGGCGGCGAGGAAGGTGTTCGCCATCGCTCCGCCGATCACCAGCGTATCGACCTTGGAAACGAGATTGTTCAGCAGCGCGATCTTGGTGGAAACTTTCGCGCCGCCCACAACTGCCATCAGCGGCCGCTTGGGATCGGAGAGTGCCTTGTGCAGATGCTCAAGTTCGCTCTGCATGGAGCGGCCCGCCGCGTTCGGCAGAAGATGCGCCACGCCTTCGGTCGTCGCATGGGCACGATGCGCTGCCGAGAACGCGTCATTGACGAAGATGTCGCCGAGCGCTGCAACCTGCTTCACGAATGCCGGATCGTTCGCTTCCTCGCCGGCGTGAAAGCGCGTGTTCTCCAGCAGCAGAACATCGCCGTCTTTCAGCCTGGCGATGGCGGCTTCCGCATCCGCGCCCACGCAGTCATCGGCAAAGGCAACGGCACGGCCAACCGCCATTGCCAGCGGTTCTGCCACCGGCTTGAGCGACATGGACGGCACGCGCTTTCCCTTTGGCCGGTCGAAATGCGAAAGCACGATCACGCGCGCGCCCTTTTCGGCCAGCTCGCGGATGGTCGGCGCCTGCCGGTCGATGCGCGCGCTGTCGGTGACCTTCCCGTCCATCATCGGCACGTTCAGGTCCGCGCGCACGAGAACGCGCTTACCTTTGACGTGCAGGTCGTCAAGCGTGTGATAGCTCATCGCCTGCTCAGATCAGCTTGCCCATCGCAACGGCGGTATCGGCCATGCGGTTGGAGAAGCCCCATTCGTTGTCGTACCAGCTCATCACGCTGACGAAATTGCCGTCCATCACCTTGGTCTGGTCGAGCGCGAACGACGACGAGGCCGGATTGTGGTTGAAGTCACTGGAGACCAGCTTGTCGTCCACAATGGCAAGGATGCCCTTCAGCGCGCCGGCAGCGGCGGCCTTCATGGCGTTGTTCACTTCCTCCGCCGTCGTGTCGCGCTTGGTCACGACCTTCAGGTCCACCAGCGAAACGTTCGGCGTCGGTACGCGCACGGAGATGCCGTCGAGCTTGCCTTTGAGATCCGGCAGCACCAGGCCCACGGCCTTCGCCGCGCCCGTGGACGTCGGGATCATCGAAAGGGCTGCGGCGCGCGCGCGGTAGAGATCCTTGTGCATCGTGTCGAGCGTCGGCTGGTCGCCCGTGTAGGAATGAATCGTCGTCATCATGCCGCGTTCGATGCCCACCGTGTCATGCAGCACTTTCGCTACCGGCACGAGACAGTTGGTGGTGCATGAGGCATTTGAAACGATCAGATGATCCTTCGTCAGCTTGTCGTGGTTCACGCCATAGACGACCGTCAGGTCCACGCCGTCGGCGGGCGCGGAAACCAGAACGCGCTTTGCGCCCGCTTCCAGATGTGCGCTCGCTTTGTCCTTCGCGGTGAAGATGCCGGTGCATTCCAGTGCGATATCGACGCCCAGATCTTTGTGCGGCAGCTTTGATGGATCGCGCTCGGCGGTCACCTTGATCTTCTTGCCATCGACGATGATGAAATCGCCATCGACCTTGACGTCACTGGGGAAACGTCCGTGCACGCTGTCATAGCGCAGCAGGTGCGCATTGGTTTCCACCGGGCCCAGATCGTTTACGCCCACGACCTGAATGTCGGTGCGGCCTGATTCCACGATGGCGCGCAGCACAAGGCGGCCGATGCGGCCAAAGCCGTTGATCGCGACACGTAACGTCATTTCTGTCTCCTCGTCATGGCTGGACAGCGAGCGGAGCGAAACGCAGCCCTGCCACCCAGATGGTTTTCAATTCTTCAGCGCGCTCTTGGCGGTGGCGGCCACGGCTTCCGGCGTGATCCCGAAATGCTTGTAGACGTCCTTGTAAGGCGCGCTGGCGCCGAAGCTGTGCATGCCGATGAAGACGCCCTTGGGTCCAAGGTAACGGTCCCATCCCTGGGCAACGCCCGCTTCAATCGCAATTCTAACCGTGTCCTTGCCCAGAACGCTCTCACGATATGTTTCGTTCTGTTCAGCGAACAGTTCCAGACACGGCATCGAAACAACGCGCGCCGCAATGCCCTCATTTGCCAGAAGATCGCGTGCGGTCATTGCCAGGCTCACTTCGGAACCGGTGGCTAGCAGCGTCACTTTCGCATTGTCCGCATCGCTCAGAACGTAAGCGCCTTTCGCAGATTTGTTCTCGCCCGCAGCTTCGTTGCGCAGGCCAGGCACATCCTGACGGGTCAGCGCCAGGACACTGGGCCGCTTCTTGCTGTTCAGCGCGATCTCCCAGCACTCCAGTGTTTCCACCGCGTCGGCGGGACGCATGGTCAGAAGATTCGGAATCGCGCGCAGCGAGGCGATCTGCTCGACCGGCTGGTGGGTCGGCCCGTCTTCGCCTACGCCGATGGAATCATGCGTCATCACGAAGATGGAACGAATCCCCATCAACGCCGCGAGACGAATCGAGGGGCGGCAGTAATCGGAGAACACCATGAAGGTGCCGCCGTAAGGTACCACGCCGCCATGCAGTGCCATGCCGTTCATGGCCGCGGCCATGCCGTGCTCGCGAATGCCATAGCGCACGTAGCGACCGGCGAATTTGCCGGGCGCGATATCGCCCATGTCACCGGTCTTGGTGTTGTTGGAGGGCGTCAGGTCGGCAGAGCCGCCTATGGTTTCAGGCATGTTGGCATTCACCGCCTCAAGCACGCCGAGCGAGCTTTTGCGCGTGGCGGCGGTCGGCTTTTCCGCAAGCCATTTGGCCTTCAGCGCGGTGAGGGCCTCGGCGGCGGCGGCGGGAACATTGCCACTCATGGCCGCATCGAACGCTTTGGCATTCGAAGAGGAAGTCTTGCGCTTGTCCCAGGCTTCGCGCGCGGCCTTTCCGTGCGCGCCCATGGCGCGCCAGCCGGAGAGAATGTCGTCCGGAACCACAAACGCTTCATGCGGCCAGTCGAGGTTCTTGCGCGCACCGGCAATTTCTTCGGCGCCCGGTGCATCGCTGTGCGCTTTCTGCGTACCGGCTCGGGTGGGAAAGCCGTAGCCGATGATCGTCTTGCAGGCGATCAGCACCGGGCCGCTCGCGTTCTGCGCGGCGGCAAGCGCGCGATAGACATCGGCGGCGTCATGGCCGTCGCAGCTATCGGTGGTCCAGCCCGCGGCCTTGAAGCGCGCGATCTGATCGGTGGAATCGGACAGCGAAATCGCGCCGTCGATGGATATCTGGTTGTCGTCGAACAGCACGATCAGGTTGGAAAGCTTCAGATGCCCGGCAAGGCCGATGGCCTCGTGGCTGATGCCTTCCATCAAGTCGCCGTCAGAGGCGATCACATAGGTCTTGTGGTTGATGAGGTCATCGCCGAAGCGCGCATTCAGGATGCGTTCGGCGAGCGCCATACCAACGGCATTGGCGATACCCTGCCC
>WGMH01000009.1 GCA_016125165.1 Alphaproteobacteria bacterium | reverse complement strand
GTCAGTAGCGTGGCCGCGCTGGTGTCTGTAATCTGCTTCATGGCGTGATCTCCCTGGCGGTTGCAGCCGCCGGTTCGGTGGGTTCAAGTCACCCGGAGATTACGCCACCTTCAAATTTCCACCACCGCCGCGACACGACCCCGGCAAGAGCGGCAACACACAGGGCGACAGAATGGACAGCGTTCCGGCCAGAAACGCAAGCAGAACTGGCGCAATGAACATCACCGGTGGCCCATCCTAATCGGCTGCGCGATGCATCATCGTCTCGCTGACATCCGGATCGGTTGCCCCGGTCAGACGCGCTACTTCCTTTCCGTCCTTGAAAAAGATCAGCATGCTTTGCGTGGTGGCGCCCAAACAGCGCACAGCTTCCTCTTGACGATCAAAATCGACATCGAGAATGACAAAGTTCGCAAACGTCGGGCTGGATGGAAGCGCATGCTGGATGACGGCTTTCCGGGTTTTGCAGACAGTGCACCAGGACGCCGTGAAATCGACAAGGACTGGATTGTGGGTTGCGCGTAAACTGGCGAATCGCGCTCTGCTGTAGGGATACTCGGTTGCGGCAAAAGCGGAGCTTCCCAGAATTGCGGCAAGGCCGACGGCGATCAGCGCTCTTACGATGGCTTTCACAGCTTCCTCATAGGACGACGATGAAAGAGCTCTTCAAGCTGCCGCAGGCGCGCTTCGCCAAGCATACACGGCGCCCAAAGTCGCGCCGAAGACGATATGCAGCAACAGCGTCATGACCGGCGCGGCCATGCCGAAACGGAGGCCGAACAGGCCTGCACCCGCCATCGGCATGATCATAACCATCATGAGCAACCACGCTCCGATCCCGAAGACGACGCCGCGAAGAATGGTGTTGCCGCCGGGGATGCGTTGCTGGAACAGCGCGAACAGGCCACCCCACAGAACCGTGCCGATCGCAAAATGCATCGCCCAGCCGGCAACCGGGCTCGATGCCCCGGACATTTTCGTCAGCATCGCGATCACATTCAGATCCGGCATCATCCCCATCATCGCCTTCATGACCATGAAAGCGGAAAGCACGAGGGTTGCTACAAAACCGGCGAGTATACCGTTACCGATACGTGCCATTGCACACCTCCAATTCCTAAGCCTTCATCTGCGGGCAAAGCCCGCCTGTAACGCCGCGTGCATGATGCGGCCGGTGCGCCAAAACTGCTTTGCCCAAGAGAGGCGGTCGCGGATTGGATCCGGTGCGGCATTGATTCGAGTTCTTCATGACGGCTCCCTCCGAGTGACCGAAGGCCCGCGTCGATCAGGTGATCGACGGTGCCTATACTCCTATTTTCGTGAGAAACGGCCAGAAGGTTACGCTAAATCCGCGCTCTTCCAGAATCGTGACGAAAGCGTCACCTGATCATGCTTGGTGGGTCAGCACTGACGAGTGCCGGGAGTTCTACGAGTGAAGTGATCTCGCGGTCGGGCTTGCCCGGCAGGCGTTCTGGACACCGTGCGTAGCGATTGCACCAGACCACTCGCATGCCGAACGCGGATGCGGCATAGGCGTCCCAGGCATTCGACGATTGGAAGGCGATCATGTGAGGTTCGACGTTCAAGCGATCAACGGCGAGCCGGTAGACCGCTCGATGCGGCTTGTAGACACCAACGGCTTCCACCGACAGAATTTCATCCAGGAGCGGACCAATTCCGGCATTTTTCACCGCCGCTTCCAGCATCGCGGGTGAACCGTTCGAGAGAATCGCTGTCTTGAGCCCGATCGTTTTCAGCTGTCGTAGCATTTCCGGCACTTCTGCAAAGGTATCGAGCGTCAGGTAGAAATTCATCAATCGGCTGCGCAGCCTGTCATCGTTGATCCCAAGCGTTTCCAGCGCGAAATCGAGCGCATCGCCAGTGACCTTCCAGAAATCAGCGTGACGTTCTTGAAGCGCCCTAAGCCAAGTATACTCAAGCTGCTTCTCGCGCCAAAGGGCGTTCAGCGGTTCGAGTTTGTCACCGAGCACGTCGCGGCAGCGTGCTGCCGCCGAGGCATAATCGAAAACCGTACCATAGGCATCAAACACACAGGCCCGAATTCCTTCGAGGTGCCCTATACTCATCCTCAAGCTCCCTGGGCTGCTCAAAGCAAATGCGCATTGTACTGCTTACCGCCCTTGAGCCGCAGGCGATCGCTGGCTCTATGCCGCGCCGCGCGCCGGATAATTGTTCTTCGTAACGAATTGCACCGCACCCAGGATTTCCGCGAAGCTCGGCCGCGCGAACGGCATGGTTTGAACGGATGCGGCATAGAGGGTGTTGTCCGGCCGCACCAGAAAGAGGCCCGGCTCGACGAACTCGGGCGGTTCCTTTTCGGAAATCCCGCGCGAAACGAACAGTCCCCATTTGCGGCCAAGCTCGATCGGAAGATCATATGCCAAGCGCAGCTTGTCCAAACCCCACTCCGATTTCGCCTTTTCGGCCCGCTCAATTCCATCGGAGGTCACGGCAACAACGCTCACGCCTTGAGCTTGGAATTCTTCGATCTTGCCGTTCAGGTCGCGCAGATAGGTCTCACAGATTGGACAATGCAGGCCGCGATAGACCACGATCATCGTAAATGCGGCAGGCTTCTCGGCCGAAAGTGAAAAGCGGTGACCTCCGACAAGCGGCAGATCCAATCCGGGTACAGTGAGACGCGGTTTGATCATTTTGGTTCCTCACATAGGTCGTTCCGTTTCACGGCATGCTCGGCAAGCGCCAACGAAGAATTGTCTTCCCGAGCAACCCAGCGATCAGCGTCAACCCGAAAACCGTTCCTGACTGCCAGACAAGAACCATCAAACTGCCGTCTTCTTGATGGAACAGGCGCAAAGCGGCCGTCGCCAATCCGCCGGCGGCGAGCGCACCGAGCGCGGTTGTCGTCATGGGGGTAATCGGCGAGCCGCGAAGGATCATCACCGCCATCGCGACTGCCGGCCCAAATCCGATCATGACGATTCCGGGCAAACACTGCCAATCCGCATAAAGAACGAGACCCGCACGTCCGAGATGCATCCAGTCCTGGATACATCCCTGTCCCAACGCGCCGAGCCAAATCGCCAGCGGTACAAGCGGCACGAAATGCTCCCAACGCGGACGCCCCGGAACGCCCGCGCAAAAGGCTGCCATCGCTGCCATCAGGCCTGTCGCCAAAGCGGCTATTTCCTCGATCATCCAGCGTGCGTCGGACAGCCGTGCAGCGAGGTCCGGCCTCAACCCCATCGTGAAGACAATCGCCGCAACCCATGGCAAAGACCATGCGAGCCAGACAGCCGTGCGCCTGAATGGAGACTTAAGGCAGTGCACGGGCCGGGCATCGGCAGCGAGACGTTCGATCAGATCTTCTGTACGCATCTTACTCATTCTCGCGCCCTGTTGCTTTATGCTCCTTCCGCACCAGGCGCTGCCTCAAGGCCTTAAGACCACGGTGAACAGCCACCTTCAGGGCGGCGACCGACATCCCGCTGGCCTTAGAGGCTTCCTTGAGAGAAAGCTCCCGTAGCTTCAGCAACTCGACCGCTTGACGCTGGCCGGCAGGAAGATCAGCAATGGCACGCCGGAGCAATTCAGGATCACCTTGTACACTCATCTCCCAATTCGTTTCTGCGGCCGAAAAGGTTTCGGGCAATTCCGGAACGGCTGCCTCGTTTTGCGAAACACGCGATCTCTTGCGGTATGCGTCGACCAAGCGGTGGCGGGCAATAGAGGCGAGCCAGGGTGTGAAAGGGCGGTTGCAATCGTAGGTGTGACGCACCGAGTGCAGGGCCATAAGAACGTCCTGGACGACATCGTCGACTTCCAGGCCGCGATTGCATTTTGGCCCGACAATGCGTGCGATCAACGGGGTTGCCAACCGCAATAGCTCGGCATACGCCGCACGGTCTCCGGTCTGCGCGGCTTTCATCAAGGCGCCAAGGCGAGCGTCTGAGCTGTCGGCACCCAAAATTTCCTCCACCCGCGCCCTGGCGAAACCGAACCCAGAGAAACGCAGCCTCATCGTCGGGGTTAATCCGCGGCGGATTGTACACCCGCTTGACGCGCTCGCCGTTTACCTGGAATATCAAACCGATCGGTATGAAACAAGGTCAATGCCGCGACCGAAGACTTACGATCCCGAGCTTGTACTGACCCGGGCGATGGAATTATTTTGGATCAATGGCTTCCAGCGAACGTCACTCAGCGAGCTGGAGGCGCATTTGAACCTCAGCCGGGTGAGTCTTTATGGGGCCTTCGGAGACAAAAAGTCGCTCTTCTTGAAATGTTTGCAAAAATACCGGCAGAACGTGGCGCTTCCCTTGTTGGAACCGCTGGGCAGCCGCGACGGCCTATCCGGAATTCAACAGTTCTTCGAGCAACTGACCAACGCCCCTCGACTGGCACGACAACGCGGATGCCTTTTGGTCAACACGCTCGTTTCCGGTGACAATATCGATCCTGATGTGGACAGCGTTTTGCAGGATCACCTGCAATATATTGAGCGTCGCTTTGCGCAAGCAGTCAAAGCTGGCGTGACACGGGGTACAATTCGCAAAGGCACGAACAGCCGCGCTACGGCGGCAATGCTCACCACGCTCGCGCATGGAGCCTTTGCGCTCAATCGAACGGAGAGCGGATCCCGCCTAGCCAATGCCGCGATACGAACCGCACTTCGCGCGCTGGGAGCGGCATCGGTCTGAATCGGTGCTCTTTCCTTGTCATCCCGCGCTTCAGGTAGCACGACCAAAAAAGCCAAGCCGTTTATCATGTTTCCAGGCCGTAGCGCTCTTCTCCATGGAGATGGTGAGGATGGGTGGACTGGTCAGCCCGACGGCTGGGTTGGGGGCGCCCTGGGAGGGGCTTCGGGGCGCGATGGGCCAATTCTCCAGCGCCACACCATCCTCATAATTGATTGCGCATGAACACACGAAGAGGTTACAGGCACGCGATCCGATTTTGTAAATGCATTAATCCCGCAGCATCACGGGGCGGGCGCACGGAGCACGCGGCTCAATGTCTCCAACTCATTCCCGCGAAAAGCGTATGTTGTTGTAATAACCAGTCATCGGACGCCCCGCATTGTCGCAATCCGTCATGATGGCGACACCGTCGATCTTTTTGATATCGACACCAAAATATCTTCGAAAATCGTCCCTCACATTGCGGCTCTCGGACTGCCACTGTGCTCCGCCCCGGGGCACGCCAGAGCGCAGTGCAATCATCATTGCTTGGCTCGTAAAGGCGTTAGGCCAAACGGTTCCCACGGGTTGGTTGTTTGACCAGACATAATTGATAGCCAAGGTTCGCCAAGGCATAAACACGCTGGGTGTGTAAACAACATAGACGCGCGCCGGATAATCATCCCCCGATTTTGTTCTTTCCTGCAACTCCGGATGGACACCATCGATTTTCCATGACCAGCGCAGAACCGGCGTTTTTGTTAGATCGATCGAGATCTCGCGAAAGAGGGCCGACGCAGAATTGTTGCACTGGGCTTTGAGGCTTCCGTCGTCCTGACTCGTGTAGACCGTGTTTCCATGAAAGGAATGCTGTTTCCACTGCGTCCATTGATCGACGACCCTATCGCTAGCGGCGTTTGCGGAGGGCGGCATGGAAAGGAATGCGGCGAAGATCGGCGCCAGCCAGAGGAAGGGAATAACTCTGCGTCTCACGTAGGTTCCTCAAATGTTTGGCGACCAACCAAGAAGGCCGTCCCGCCCCATCGCGGGCGCTTTGAAATCGCCGGATTTATCTGGGGTTGGCTTCGGCTGCGTCCGATGGCGAGAGCTTAGCGCAGGCTGGGCGCACTATATCTCTTCAGGTCTCTTTCACTTGCGCGCTCTTGCCAAACCATCGTGCAAGCAAGCCATCTAGCGAAAGCGGGCCCGGGCCAAGCGCAATAATGGCGATAGCCATGCTTGCCCACGGGAGGTGGAAATTCGCCCAGCCTTCGGGAACGACGAGTTCGATCACGCCTGTCATAACCAGAAGGCCGAGGGCGCTGAAGCGTGTGGCGAATCCTACCACCAGCAAGATCGGAAGAACGATTTCTCCCACGCCATCGGCATAGGCCAAGATATCGGGAAACGGCATGGCGTAAGCATGCCCGAAAAGATGCAGCTGGAATTCCGATTCAAAGAGAAACTGTGCCGTGGGTGCCAACGAGAGAAATCCATCCCATTTCGTCAGGCCTGATTTGAAAAATGGCACGGCCAAGGCAATACGAAGCACTGGCGGCGCAATCCGATAGGCAATGCGCGACATGTGCGCGATCACCGCTCGAATGAGTTTCACGATTTGCAAACCGAACGATTCCATCGCTATCCCCGTGTCCTGGAATTGACGAAGCCAATGAATGCGCCGGCACCGAGCAGCCCGGCCAGATTCGCTGCGAGATCGAACCCTTCGATAGGTATCGCATGCTCAGTCGCCTGCTCAAGGCAATGTCCGGCGGCAAGCGTGCGTACGAATTCCAGACCTCCCGGCGGCAGCGAACGAACTTCAACCTCGACATCCGGGCGGACGATCAGAACGTCCTCGCCGCCGCGTTCGAGATCGACGGACACGGGTTCGCCATCGGTAACGTTCATGCGCCAGATGGTAAGCGCCGGATAGCGGGAGCGCACGATTCGAAGGCTGGGGTGCATCTGGAAGACAAGGCTGCCAGCCACATCCTGGGCGACGGGTGCTAAAGTGTCCGCCGTCAAAGGCATGGCGTCCGGCGCATGATAGGCCTCGAGCCAGGCGCGCTCGATGCGGGCGACATCGGCGAGATAGGGCAGGTCCCGCGCGGGTGCAAAACCAGCAATGAAATCGGCAAAGCCATCGCCGTAGCCGAGCATGATCGGCGATGTGGGGGGATGCGCGACCGCGTAGGCGCGGGCCATGGCCCGGAAGAATTCTTCCCCAACGAGCCTGACAGTGGCCGGGTATGCGGCTTCGAGTGCCTCTATGAGGCTCACGACCACATTGTTCCGATAGACCGAAAATCGTTTGAGACTTGCTTGCCCGTCCGGTCCAAAGAGACCGGACGGTATCGGCCGTGCCGCATCCAGCAAGCCGCCAGCGAACGCGCCTTGTCTCTCAGCCAAGGGCCGCACGGCGGACCTCCCCTTGCCGAACTGTCGCGAGGATTGTCTCTGCACGGGCGGCCTCGGCCTCGAGCTGCGGCCATGCGGGCACGTTGGCATCCCACTCGATCAGTGTCGGGACTGGACCGGTCATGCCGATCACGTGCTCGAACAGCCGCCACACGGGTGCATCTACAAGCCGGTCATGGGTGTCGATCAGAAGCGGCCGATCCTTTTCGTCCCGGTCGGGCTTGTGACCGGCCAGATGAATCTCCTGCACGTATTGCAACGGATAATCCCGGATGTAACTGGCAGAGTCCCATTCCTGATTCGTGCAAGCCACATAGAGATTGTTGACATCGAAGAGCAGTCCGCAGCCGGTGCGCCTAGCGACTTCCGCAATGAATAGCGGTTCGGAATACGTGCTCTCGGCAAAGGCAAGGTAGGTCGACGGATTTTCCAGTAGCATTTGCCGACCCAGAACTTCCTGGACTTCGTCAATATGATCACAGACGCGATCGAGCGTCTCGCGCGTGTAAGGCACCGGCAGGAGATCGTTGTAGAAGTTTGCGCCGTGCGAAGACCAGGCGAGATGCTCCGAAAAGAGGCCAGGCTCATACCGCGTAACAAGCTCGCTGAGGCGCGCAAGGTGCTCGCGATCAAGCGGCGCATGGGCCCCGATCGACAGACCCACGCCATGAAGCGACAGCGGGTAGCGCTCGCGGATGGCGCCCAGATAGCGATGCGGCGGACCGCCTGCGCCCATGTAGTTCTCGGCATGGACTTCGAAGAAGCCGACATCGGGTGCGTGCTCGATGATCTGCCGGTAGTGCTCGGCCTTCAGGCCAACGCCGGCGCACGGCGGAATATCGCCCAGACGCGACGCCATACTTGCGACCACGGGAGCCATGCATCACCACCAATCCAGGAAACATGCCGTCGACGGGTCAAGACACTCGCCGACGGCATGCGTCGCTTAACGAATTGCCATCACGCCTTGATCGGCGTGAGGCTGCCGTGCCCGTTGGGTGTGCTGATGGTGGTGCAGGTACCTTTGGCCACCAGCTTGAAGGCGTTGCCTTGATAATTGGCTGAGCTGGTGCCGGCGCAGGTGGTTCCCGGTCCGGCGTAGCAGTCATTTTGGCCCTTGAGGGCGACGCCGAAGCATTTCTCGAACTTGCCGGTGCCGAGGGCCTGCATCGTCTTCTGCTGCTTCTCCTGCTGCATCTTCATCATGTCGTTGCTCATGCTGCCGGCGGCCGAGGCTGCCGTGGCAGCCCCAAGTGCGGTGGCGAAAGCACCAGCGACAAGCGTTGAAAGGATTGGTCTTGACATGGTTCCTCCGATCGAAGTTGGACGAGGCGACAGGCAAATGCTGCTCCTCTGTCCCTTCTTTCGGGTCCGATTGGGGAAAGGTTACAACGGCCAGGGTCGGCGCCAGACTTCGCCGGGGGCCCCATCGCGCCGAGACCGCGCTAGCTGCGATCCAAATGTTTGAGCAGACCTGCGTAACCACCCTCATGCAGACGCTCCCCCGAGAGCCGGAAATACTCCGGTCCAGCGGCGATCCCCATGCCTTCGACGAGGCGGTTCATAAAATTGAATAATGCGCAAACCGATATCGCATCGTGGAGCGCCTGGCTATTCCATCCCGCCGCGTAGACTGCTTCGGCATCCGCCGACGCGAGGCGTGCGGGCAGTCGCGTCAGCTTCTGAACGTATTGCAAAACTGGCTTGAGCTTTTGGTCCACCGGAGCGGTTTGGACATTTTCAAGCATGGCTTGAAGCGTATCTTCTTCGATCCCAAAAGCCGCAGCCGTTACACCGTGGACACCATGACAATAGGCGCACGCGTTGAGGCCTGACACATAGGCCGCGATCAGTTCGCGCTCGGCAATGCTGAGCGGCGAGTCGCCGCGCATCAGGGCCTCGTGATATTCGATGAGCGGAATGGCCGTCTTGGGATATTGACGGAAGACGTCCAGCAGAACCGCATTCTCGGGCAGGTCGCGCAGGAATGGCATCACCAGGTTCCCCCCGGACGGCATCTCACCGGTGACACACTGGCACAGAATCGTCAATTGCTTTCGGACATACCGGTTTCCGCGCCCTCAAACGAAACCTTTCCGATCGGCCGCACGAATATATCAGTGAAGTTTTGCGGCTTGAGCCGCGGAATGCCCCTGAGAAATGTTCGCAATGACTGTGGAAGCGCCCCCTCAAAACATCGGTGCAAATGCGTCCCCGGCCCCCGGCCTTCGTGCAGCAAAGTTTACCGATCCCGATTGGACGGCCAAGGGTGAGAAACGGGCCGTTGTTGCACCGGTCGAGTTCCGAACCCTCTGGTTCAACACGGGCACGCTCTGCAATCTCGCCTGCGAGGGCTGCTACATCGAATCGAGCCCGCGCAATGACTGGCTCGTTTATTTGAGCCGCGACGAGGTGCGCCGCTTTCTCGACGAAGCCGCCCGAGAGCACCCAGGCATTGCAGAGATCGGTTTTACGGGTGGTGAGCCCTTCATGAATCCGGATTTCATATGCATGCTCGAGGATACATTATCCTCCGGTTTTCGCGCTCTGGTACTGACGAATGCGATGCGTCCGCTGCGGCATCGTCGCCAAAGCCTTTTGGATCTCCGTGTCGAGTATCAGGATCAGTTGTCTTTACGCGTCTCCCTCGATCACTTCACGCGGGAAGGGCACGAGCGCGTGCGCGGCGCGCGGTCATGGGCTCCGGCCATCGACGGCTTGAAATGGCTCTCCAATCATGGGTTCGACATCGCCGTCGCGGTCCGTTTTCTTGGTCCCGAAGACGAGCACGCCTTGCGAGAAGGTTTTGCAGCGCTCTTCGACAACGAGCGCATTGCGATAGATGCTTACGACCCTCATCGCCTTGTTTTGTTTCCGGAGATGGATGCTGAAGCCGACATTCCTGAAATCACGGAGCATTGCTGGGGTATCCTTGGCAAGAACCCGTCGGATGTGATGTGCGCCACCTCGCGCATGGTGATCAAGCGCAAGGGCGAGGCCAAGCCGGTCGTCGTCTCCTGCACGCTCCTGCCTTATGACGCGCGATTCGAGATGGGCCGCAGCCTATCGGAATCGAAACGCCCAGTGCATCTCAATCATCCCCATTGCGCCAGGTTCTGTGTGCTTGGCGGCGCATCGTGCAGCGCTTGAGGCGAGCGGGATGCTAGGCGTTCTCGGCAGAAAATTGGCGAAGTTCCTGTCCGACGAGAAGCACGTTCGCAACGCTTCTCCGCCAACGGAGCCGGCGCTTCTGGCGCGCGTGCTTCGTCCTGGCGATGTCTTGCTAATCGAGGGCCACAGCCATGTCGCCACAGCGATCAAATATTTGACCCAATCGACATGGTCGCACGCCGCGCTTTATGTGGGCGATCATCCGGATTTGCCGGCAGACTCGCCTCGTCCCCATGCATTCATCGAGGCCGATCTTATGGCCGGCGTTCGCCTAACGGGCCTCGACCATTACGCCCGTTATCACAGCCGAATCTGCCGACCTATTGGCCTCACGGGGGAGGACGAGAAAGCCCTGATTGCTTATGCCATCAGTCGGATCGGGCATAAATACGACACCAAGAATGTCATCGATCTCATGCGTTATCTTCTGCCGACGCCACCGGTTCCTACGTCCTGGCGGCGCCGGATGATCGCCTTTGGAAGCGGCGATCCAACTCGGGCCATTTGCTCGACACTCATTGCCCAGGCGTTCCAAGCCATCAGCTACCCTGTGCTTCCCCTGGTTACCACTGTTCCGGCGGCACGGCCCGGATGCGCCGACTGTGTCGAAGAAATCCTGCAGATCCGTCATTACAGCTTGTTCGTGCCGCGGGATTTCGACGTCTCGCCGTATTTCAAGATCGTCAAGCCGAGCCTTGGCAACGTCTTCGATCACCACCGTCTGAAATGGAGCGATCAGACGAATACACGGTCATCAAGCGCTAGCCCGGAACTCAACGCCGCTTAGGAAGGGATCCACAACCCATGACGCAACATCAACATTCTCTCGAAGCCATTCAGCGCTATTACGGCGAAGTGCTCAAATCTTCCGCCGATTTGCAGACTTCCGCGTGTTGCATCGGCGCACCGCCGCCGTCCTATATCGCCGAGGCGCTCGCCAACGTCCACGATGAGGTTCAGGCGCGCTTTTATGGCTGCGGGTCACCGATCCCGCTCACCCTAAATGGAGCGCATGTCCTCGACCTCGGATGCGGAGCCGGCCGCGATTGCTACGTCCTGTCCCAACTGGTGGGTCCAGAGGGCAGCGTCATCGGTGTGGACATGACAGAGGCCCAGCTGGCCGTCGCCCGCAAACATCGCGATTATCACGCCAAGAAGTTCGGCTTCGCCAATGTCGAGTTCCGCGAAGGTTATATCGAAGATTTGCACACGGCGCGCATTGCGGACGAAAGCGTCGATGTCGTGGTGTCCAACTGCGTGCTCAATCTGTCCCCCGACAAAGAGAGCGTCTTCAAGGAGATCTTCCGGGTTCTCAAGCCGGGCGGCGAACTCTATTTCTCCGATGTGTTCGCCGATCGGCGCGTTCCGGTCGAACTGGCTGCCGACCCCATCTTGCGCGGGGAGTGTCTCGGCGGCGCGCTCTATTGGGAAGATTTTCGGCGCCTGATGGCCGCGATTGGCTGCGCGGATGTTCGGGTGATCGACAGGCGGCGCGTGGCCATCAACAATCCGGATATCGAACACCGAACTGGACTGATTGAGTTCAACTCGGTGACGGTCCGAGCCTTCAAGCTCGATCTCGAAGACCGCTGCGAGGATTATGGCCAAGCGGCGATCTACAGAGGCACGATTGCCGGGGCACCCTACGCCTTCGATCTCGACGATCATCATCGCTTCTTTGCCGGCAAGGTCATGCCGGTCTGCGGCAATACGGCCGACATGCTGGCACGGAGCCGCTATGCGCCGCATTTCGAGATCATCGGCGGCACGCCCGTCCATTATGGATTGTTCGACTGCGCTGCAGGAAATGCCGAGCCCGCGAACGATGCCGCTCCCATCAAATGCTGCTGACGGGTGACAGCTCATGATCTCGGCGTTTCTCTTGTCTGCGGCCACATTAATGCTCGCCTGGAGCAATGGCTCCAACGATGTCTCCAAGGGTGTTGCCGCCCTGGCCGGTAGCGGCGTCGCAAGTCCGCGCGCCGCCTGGATTCTCGGCGTTGTCGCCACGATGATTGGTGGATTTGGCGCCATCTTTTGGGGTGGCGCCCTTGGCACGCTCTTTGGCGGCGGATTCCTGAGAGGGGCATCGGAATTGCCTGTCGGAGCCGCGCTCGCAGCGCTAGCCGGTGCCGCCGGCTTCGTGGCGCTGTCGACGTGGCAGCGCTGGCCAGTCTCGACCACGCACGCGCTGATCGGCGGTATTGTCGGCGCGGCTATCGTGCAGTTCGGCCTACACGATGTCGCCTATCGGACGGTCGCCACCAAATTCCTGGTTCCGCTGTTGGCCAGCCCTCTTCTTGCCATCGGTCTGTGCTGGGTCCTCTTGCTCCTGAACCGGTTCATCGAAACGCGCATGCCGCAGTGGACGCCCGGCTGCTGCGCACCGGAGGATTATCAGCGCGACCCGTTCATTTGTGCGCCCCCGGAACGCCGTCCGTCACCGACCGTGCGCCGGGTCTGGCTGACCCTTCATTGGCTGAGCGGCGGGGCAGTGAGTTTCGCGCGTGGCCTCAACGACGTGCCCAAAATGGCGGCACTGATGATTCCGGCTCTTCTCGCCTGGCCCGCCCTCGCCACCACGTCGCAAGGGCCGGCAGTGGCGATTGCGGCAACCAGTCTCGCCATGACGGGTGGCGCGCTCATGGCGGGACGCCGCCTTCTTCCGGTGCTGGCCAAGGAGGTGTCAACCATGACACCGGCAACCGGTCTTTTCGCCAATATGGGAACGGCACTCCTGGTGCTCGGCGCCACGCCCCTCGGCCTGCCGGTCTCGACCACGCATGTGGCAGCGGGTTCATTAATCGGCGTTCGGGTTGCCGATTCTGCGCCACCGCGAGCACGGGACGCGTTGAAAACCATCCTGATGGCCTGGTTTGTCACGCTGCCGGCCGCCGCGCTACTTTCAGCCACACTCGTGATGCTGGGGGCGTGAGGCACCCCTTGGACCCTAATGAATGCAACGCCCAGCAGGAACAAACGCCTCGCAATTGGGCACGCATCGCTTTGCTTCCGGTTCTTATCGCGCTCGGCATTGCCGCCATCGCTGTATTTCATCTCGACCGCTATTTCACCTTCGAGGCGCTCGCAGCCAACCGGTCTTGGCTGCTGGTCCAAGTGGCGCAAAATCCCGTTCTTGTCGGGCTGACCTTTGCCACCGTCTACGTCGCGGCAACGACACTTTCCCTTCCAGGCTCCTCGATCCTCACCATGAGTGCTGGGTTTCTCTTCGGGCTCACCCTCGGCACTTCCATTGCAGTCGTCTCCGCAACCATCGGCGCAACGATTCTCTATGTGGTCGCGCGCACAAGCTTCGGCGAAATCCTTCGCGGCCGCGCTCTTGGGACGCTGCACAGGCTCAAAGAGGGATTTCGGAAAGACGCTTTCTCCTATCTACTCTTCCTCCGGCTCGTTCCGCTTTTCCCTTTCTGGCTGATCAATCTGGTTGCCGCCTTTCTCGATGTGCCGTCGCGGACATTTATCGTCGGAACATTTCTCGGTATCATCCCCGGCGCCGCGGTCTATGCCAGCGTGGGAAGCGGGCTGGGCGCCATCCTGGATCGCGGCCAGAAGCCCGATCTCGCCATTCTGCTTTCGCCGGAGATTCTCCTTCCCATTCTCGCACTGGCCGCGCTTTCGCTGGTGCCCATTGGCTATCGCCGGTTGCGGCGCTCCAAAGGGAACTGACACTATGGCTACATCCTTGAGATACGATGTTTGCGTGATCGGTGCGGGCTCCGCAGGCCTCTCCGTGGCCGCTGGCGCTGCGCAGCTTGGCGCGCGCACCGTCTTGTTCGAGCGCGCCAAGATGGGCGGCGATTGTCTCAATTACGGCTGCGTGCCGTCTAAGGCTCTGCTTGCCGCTGCGCATGCGGCGCACAATATTCGAGAAAGCCGTCGCTTCGGGACAAGCTGTCCGGAACCGGAAATCGATTTCACGGCCGTGATGATACATGTGCGTCACGTGATAGCGCAAATTGCACCACACGATTCCGTGGAACGGTTTGAAGGTCTCGGTGTGCGCGTCATCAAGGCCGAAGCGCGCTTTACAGGGCCGTGCGACGTTGAAGGCGGCGGTGTGCGGGTACGTGCGAAACGGATCGTCCTTGCCGCGGGTTCGACCGCAGCGATCCCGCCGATTCCTGGCATCGACACGGTTCCCACCCTCACCAACGAAACCATCTTCTCTCTCGATGCGCGGCCCGATCATCTGCTCATCATCGGCGGCGGTCCGATTGGCGTAGAGATGGCGCAAGCCTTCCGGCGGCTGGGCAGCCGGGTGACAGTTTTGGAGAGCCAAAGCCTCTTGCAAAAGGACGAACCGGAATTCGTCGATGCGTTGCGCGCGGCTCTTGGTGCCGAAGGCATCGCCATCCGCGAAGGCGTGAAGATCGCGCGCATCGCCAAGACCGAGACCGGCATTTCCGTGGCTCTGGAAGGAGAGGCACGTCCCATAACAGGATCGCATCTTCTGATCGCTGCCGGACGGCGGCCACGGCTGGACGGACTCGATCTGGACAAAGGCGGTGTCGCGGTTACCGCAAAGGGTATCGCCGTAGATGCGCGCCTGCACACATCGAACAAACGCGTCTATGCCCTGGGCGATATCACGGGCGGTCCGCTCTTTACGCATGCCGCGAACTATCAGGCCGGTATTGTCATTCGCAACGCACTCTTTCGCCTTCCGGCCAAGACTGCATATGACGCCTTGCCATGGGTGACCTATACCGATCCCGAGCTGGCGCATGTCGGTCTCACGGAAGCCCAGGCACGCGAGCGCTTCGGCGATCGCGTTAATGTCACGCGCGTGGATTTCGTGGATAACGACCGCGCCCAGGCCGAGCGAGATACTATGGGCGGGATCAAGGTTGTGACCGACGGTAAGGGAACGATCCTCGGCGCCACCATTTTGGGACGCGACGCGGGTGAACTCATTCAACTCTGGGCACTGGCGATTTCGCAGAAGCTGAACTTGCGCGCCGTGGCAAACCTCATCCTGCCCTATCCGACGCGCAGCGAAATCGCGAAAAGCGCGGCCAGCGCCTTCTATGCCCCCAAGCTTTTCAGTTCATGGCCGAAGCGCCTCGTCCGCCTGCTTCTGTGCGTGGCATAGCGTCTGTTGTCAGTATCTGCGTCTGGATCCGATTGGATAGGACCCTACAGACCCCATGAGAGGCTGCAGCAACATGCGGTCAAGCCGAAGCTCAGCCGGTTCGCGAAAGACATCGAGGCCGATCATCATGCCGTCATGGCCAGCGCCGGGTTGCGGACGGTAAGTTCCGAAGAGCTGGTCCCACCAAGGCAAGTTGAAGCCGAAATTGCTATTGGTCTCGTCCGGCACGACGGAATGGTGGACCCGATGCATATCGGGCGTGACCACGATCCAGCGCAGCACGCGATCGAACGCTCGCGGAAGGCTTGCATTCGCGTGATTGAACATGGAGGTAGCGTTGAGCAGGACCTCGAACAGCAGAACGCCGACGGCAGGAGCGCCAAGCGCCCCAACGACACCAAGCTTGATTCCCATGGAAAGCAATATCTCGACGGGATGAAACCGCAGGCCGGTCGTCACATCGAAGTCGATATCCGCATGATGGACGCGGTGGACTCTCCAAAGTACGGGGACGGCATGAAACATCACATGCTGCAGATAGATCGCAAGATCGAGCGAGACGATCGCGATCACGACATCGGCCCAGGACGGCATGGCGACATTGTTGAGAAGGCCCCAGCCGCGCTGCTCGCCCAATAGGGCGAGGCCGACGGCGGCTGTCGGAGAAACGAGACGCAAGATGATCGTGTTGACGGCCACAATGCCCAGATTGTTCGGCCAGCGTGTGCGCCGCGGCACGGCACGTCTGCGACGCGGAGCCGCTGCCTCCCAACCCGCGACGATGAGAAGAACGGTTACAAAGAATCCCAGCCGTATAATTGGTTCGTGCGCCATAAGATCAGCGGTCATCGTCACTCCGCGGGCTGGGAGGGATCGCTGACGTCGCTTCGCGGTGCTTCAAGAGCGCCACACGCGACCGCCCGATCATAGTCCTCCGGCCGGTCGATGTCCCAGAGCGGCGGCAATTCGGCCGATGACACACCCAGCGCTTCGACGCGGTTGCGCGTTTCAGTCATGACATGCGCTGTCCCCCAGGGAATTGATTCAAAAAGGACCGGCATCGGGCGCCTCAATCCGATCAGAATGTAACCTCCGTCTTCGACGGGAATGAAGACGGATTGGGCGCCTGTTCTGAGCGCTCCAGCGCAGCGCGCGAAATGCTCGGGCGCGAGGACGGCGCAGTCCGTTCCGACGAGAAGCGCCGGCATGGTCGCCTCCGTCACGCTGAACGCATGGTGCATGCGACGGCCTAGGTCACCCTCGATCTGGTCAAACAGGGGAAGCGCGTAGTGCTCCGACAAAGACTGGAATGCCAACTCCGACTTTGACGGTGAGCACCAAAGCGAGACCGGACCGACATGGGATGCGCAGGCTGCGCGGACCGTCCGCTCGATTAATCGCCGCTGGAGGTCGGCTGCGCCTTTCGCACCAAGCCGCGGAATGAGTCGGGTCTTTGCAAACCCTTCGATCGGCGCTTTCGCGAAGATCACGATGGCGATCGGCTCGAGGAGCTCTTCAACCATAGCCATACCGTCGCGCGAGTGTTTGGGGATCGGCCCCCAGGAAATAAGCAAGCCGCAGCCGCCACATCAGAAGAACGGTCCGGACCACACCATGCTTCAGCCAACGGCGCGCGGAGGTCGATACGCGCGCGCGAAGGCAGGCGGGGTCGCCCAAGCGCTTTAACCGTTTCGACAAAGCGATATCTTCCATCAGGGGAATTTCCGGATAGCCACTGGCCGCAACAAACGCCGATCGCCGCACGAAGATCGCCTGGTCGCCCGTGGCGATACCGGACAATCGCGAGCGCAGATTCATCGTTCCAGCGACAACCGCGAGCAGAGACGTTCGTGGAACGATTCGGATGTCGAAACGGCCCCAAAACCGTCTGGATGGTGCCAGCGCCGCTTCAATCATGGCATCGGCTCCGGGCGGCAGCGCCGTATCGACGTGGAGAAACAACAATGTGTCGCCGGACGCCGCACAGGCGCCAGCATTCATCTGTGACGCCCGTCCTCTGGGGGCGGTGAGAACGCAATCGGCCAAGGGGCGCGCAGCCGCTGCCGTTCCATCGCTGCTCCCGCCGTCGACGACAATGACTTCCGCTCCTCGCGCGCGAATCTCCGCCAACTGCCGAAGACTGTTCTCGATGAGAAGACGCTCGTTCAAAACCGGTATGATGATCGAAATAGCCACGCGCCGACCGTGCAGCCTGTTGTTGCGCTACTATGTTATTCGAAATGCCGTGCAAGTAGGTTACGCCTCTAGCGAGCGCACAATCATTATTTCAGGCGGACGATCTCGTTTACGGCAAAAATAGGACCGATTTCGATACTGATAGACGGCCGGGCGTAACGTTCGGGCGGTACCCCGCCGATATCGGCGAGATAGCTTCGGCACATGTTGCCGAACTCGATCACAAGATCGCCGAGCTGATGGCCATCCGGAATACATCGCAAACTTGGCGCAGCATTGTCATGGCGACGACAGACCTGACTGTCCGATCGTTGATAAGCTGGAAACACCTGCAGGCCCGTCCCCAAGATGACTCGTCGATAGCGTCTCCAACTTGACGAACAGCTCTCTGTGAGAAGCGCTGTTCTATTTGGCGCGCCGCCGGATAGTTCTTTCTGAATTAAGCGTCTCAAGAATCGGACAATCCGGAACATCTAGGCCGGAACATGCCGATGTGGTCTTTGCAAGCACGCGTTCGATGCGTTTCAAATCGGCTATTTTTGCGCGGACATCCGCGAGGTGCCGTTCCGTCCGAGCTTGCACTTCGGCACAGGTTTGATGGCCGCCATCCACCAGGGCAAGAAGGCCTCGGACCTCCTCGAGGGTGAAACCAAGTTCGCGCGCCCTGAGGATGAAGCGAAGACGCCGGATATGGTAGTCACCATAGATTCGATAGCCGCTCCTGTTCCGCTGCGGTTCTGGCATCAGCCCGGCTTTTTCGTAATAGCGCACCGTTTCGAGGTTGCTGCCGGTACGCTTGGCAAGTTCCGCACGCTGCACGCTCGTGGTCACAATCCGATCGCTCATCGGCCGAGAAAACCTCTTGAGTCTGTAGTTACTACAGACCCTACCATAACGAAATCGGAGGTTTTCGTCGATGATCGAAGCTGGAATGGAGACTGCGGCGCGGGACGTGTTCATGGCGTCCGGAGACCGCAAGAAGGGCTGGTTCGCGGCCGGCGGCCTGCTTGGCGCCATTCTGGCATCGTCGTGCTGCGTCGTCCCGCTTGCACTGGTGATGCTCGGTGTTTCGGGCGCATGGATCACCAACCTGACGGCGCTTGAGCCCTATCGGCCGTATCTCGCCGCGATGGCGCTCATCTTCATCGGATTTGGATTTCGTCAGGTTTACTTCACACCGAAACCCGCTTGCACCGAGGGCACGTACTGCGCCCGGCCACAATCGTCCCTGATCACCAAGTCCGCCCTCTGGCTCGCAACGCTTCTTGTCGTTCTTGCGCTGACCATCGGCTGGTGGGCACCCCTCTTCTATTAGGAGAAAACTATGAAACGTGTCGTCCCCCATGCCGTAGCTTTGATGCTTCTCGGAAGCGCCGGCATGCTTTTAACAGCGGCTTTTGCGCCGAGTTTCGCGCACGCCGCAACCGCCTCCACGGCAACCGTCAGGACCGAGACGTTCGCCATCAAGAACATGACCTGTCCGCTCTGCCCGGTAACGGTCAAGAAGGCCATGACCGGTGTTACGGGCGTTCGCACGGTCAGGGTTGATTTCGGCCGCAAAACGGCAACGGTCACATTCGATCCTTCCAAAACGACGGCAGATGCGATCACTGCGGCCTCCACCAATGCCGGGTATCCGGCAACGCCAACACGCTAGGCCCTCCGGTGAAAGATTCGACGATCCTGACGACGGGCCTTATCGGATCGGTTCTCGCCGCGCTGTGCTGCTTCACGCCCGTCCTCGTCTTGATGCTGGGCGCTCTTGGGCTGACGGCATGGGCCGGCCAGCTCGACGATTTCTTGCTGCCGATCCTTGTCGCGTTCCTCGGCATCACCGCGTATGGCCTGTGGCGGCGGCGGCGTTCGGCAGCCTGTTGTGCAATCGAAAAGCCGGCACACAACCCAAGAGACTGACATGGAAGAGTGTTGTACCCCACATGCAAGGGAAACGAACCATTACGACCTCGTCGTGATTGGTGCCGGATCGGCCGGCTTTTCGGCGGCCATCACCGCGGCCGAGCAGCAGGCGCGGGTCGCCCTTATCGGCCATGGCACAATCGGCGGGACTTGTGTCAATACTGGCTGCGTGCCCTCGAAAACCATGATCCGCGCCGCGGAAGCCGTACATCATGCTCGGAATGCCAGCCGTTTTCCCGGGCTTACCGGTCAAGCCAATGTTACGGATTGGCATTCAATGGTTGGCGCGAAAGATGATCTCGTGGCCGATCTCCGGCAAAGGAAATACACCGATCTCCTGCCGCGCTATGAGCACATCACCTACCTGGAGGGGCGTGCCCGTCTGACCGACTGCGGCGTCTGGATCGGCGAGCGCGCGGTCGCCGCCGACAAGATCGTCATTACGACCGGCGGACGCTCTGCGGTTCCCGATATCGCGGGGATGGCAGAGGTTCCCTTTCTCACCAGCACCACAGCTCTCGAACTGGCGCATCTTCCCAAATCGCTGCTGGTGATCGGCGCGGGCTATATCGGTTGCGAACTGGCCCAGATGTTCGCCCGCATGGGCGTGGCGGTCACCATCGTAAGCCGGCGGGGCCTGTTGCCGGACGCCGAGCCGGAGATCTCTGCCGCGCTCACCGGTTTCTTTGCCGACGATGATATCGGCGTGGTGTCCGGGATTACCTATCGGCGGATTGCGAAAACCGATGGAGACATTGTTCTCACCGTGGAACGGAACGGCGAAGAAGCTCAACTCCGAGCCGAGCACGTCCTGGTCGCGACCGGCCGAACACCCAACACGGACGGGCTCGATCTCGAAAAGGCCGGCATCGCTCAGCATAAGAACGGGGCCATCAGGATCGACGAGCGGATGCGGACCACGCGCGCCGGAACCTACGCGGCCGGAGACGTCACAGGACGCGACCTATTTGTTTACATGGCTGCCTATGGCGCCAAGCTTGCCGCGCGCAACGCGCTGGGCGGCGACGCACTCGTATACGACAACGCGGCGATGCCGCGGATTGTGTTCACGGACCCGCAAGTGGCCAGCGTCGGCCATACTGTGGCGAGCGCCAGAGCGGCGGGGTTTGATACCAAGACTTCCGTTGTGCCGCTCGATCAAGTTCCGCGTGCGATTGCGGCGCGCGACACGCGCGGCCTTATCAAGCTCGTGGCCGACGCGAAAACGGATCGCCTGCTCGGGGCGCATATTCTGGCACCCGAAGGGGCGGACAGCATTCAGACGGCCGCCCTCGCCATTCACCATGGCATGACCGTTTGCGAGCTCGCTGCCACCATATTTCCCTATCTGACAAATGTGGAAGGGCTGAAGCTTGCGGCGCAGGCTTTCGAAAAGGACGTGGTCAGGCTTTCATGCTGCGCCGGCTGATGCGGACCGGTGGAAGGAGGACCGGAATGAGCGAAACATCCGTCAATCGCGATCTCGCCGGCACCTGCGCGCGCATGGTTGCTTGGTGGGGTCCAGGCGTGGCGCTGATACTAATTACAGCCGATCTGGGATGGTGGTGGCGCGTTGCCGGCTGGTCGCTCGGTCTTGCCTGGTTCGGTGGGCTGTGTCTGGTGAACGCCGCGCGCTGCGGCCGCTTGCATTGCTATTTCACAGGACCGTTCTATCTGACGATGTCCGCGCTCGTGGTTGCGGTCGGCTTCCATCTTGTTTCTTTCGGCCAACAAAGCTGGAACCTGATTGCCTTGGCCACGCTTCTTGGCTGGATTCTGTTCACCACAATTCCCGAATGGATATGGGGGCGTTACCGGACCGTGCGCGTTCCGCCGTCACCATGACGTCCTTTACAGCGAACGCGCCTCGCCGCCGCGCTTGACTCCGTACTATGGTACGGATCGTAGCTTAGCTTAGTTGCGAGGATGTTGGCGATGAATGGCATGAGCATCAGCCGCGCTGCAACGGCAGCCGGTGTCGGCGTGGAGACAATCCGCTTCTACGAGCGGCGCGGATTGATCAAACAGCCACTAAAGCCGCGGAATGGCGGGTTCCGGTCCTATGACACGGGCGTCGTGGCACGCATTCGTTTCATTCGTCAGGCGCAGGAAATTGGCTTCTCCCTGCATGAGATCGAAGATCTCCTCGCGCTCGAAGCCAACCCCAAAGCCGATTGCAGCGAAGTCCGCAGCCAGGCTGCGCTCAAGCGCAACGAAGTCCTACGCAAGATCACACAGCTCAAGGCGATGGAGCAGGCGCTCAACAGGCTGATCGCTGCATGTCCCGGTAGCGGGGCGCTCGGCGCCTGCACGATCCTAGACACGCTTGCCGCGCCGTGCGCCCCGAAAGCTCGCACCATCGCAAACGGTGCCGCTACAAACCGCATAAAGAAAGGCCGCGCCATGAAGACCATCACCTTCGCCATCGAAGGCATGCATTGCGAAGCCTGCGCCCGTACCGTTCGCGCGCTTCTTCAGACCGAACCAGGGGTAAAGGGCGTGGGTGTCTCCTTCGCGCGCAAGAATGCGCGTATTCTCATCGATCCGGAAACGGCTCGCGAAGCCGCACTCCGGGACAAGATCGCGAAAGCAGGATACCGCGTCCTTGCCGAACCGCATGATCAGGCAAAATGATGGCGCATCTGGAGACTTGGCTTTCGCAGGTTTCGCTCGCCTCGCCGCTCGGCTTCGCGCTGATGGGGTTGGCCGGGCTCGTCATGGGGATTGCGCCGAGCTCATATCCGCTTGCCACCGTGGTCGCAGGTTATGTCGGCGGACAGCGCGAACAAGCCGTCCCGCTTTCCGGACGCGGCCTTTTGCTGTCGGCCGGATTTGTCTTGGGCGTCGCCACCGTCGATGCCGTCATCGGGGCGTTGGTGGGGTTTCTCGGCTTTGTTGTGATTCGGGTTCTTGCCGGTTCACTGGCGATCACCAATCTCGTGCTCGGACTTTTCCTTTTGCTTATGGGCCTCGCGCTCTTGCGCAAAATCCGCTTCCTCTTTCCGGTGCTTTCGCCCGCGCCGCATCGGGTTCGCTCCTTCGCCACCGCTTATGCGCTCGGCGTTCCCTTCGGTCTTTCGGTGTGTCCTGCCTGCACGCCGATTGTACTTCCAGTGCTCGGCGTCGCCGCCTTGAGCGGCACGCCATGGCTGGGCGGCGCGCTGCTTCTGGTGTTCGGCATTGCGCGCGGCCTTCCGCTTCTGGTCGTGGGCGCGGCCGCCGACCGGCTCAAGGATCTGCCGCGGCTCATGATGCTTGCGCCCAAGATCGAACGGGCGAGCGGTGTGTTGCTTCTTCTGGCGTCTCTCTACTTCTTCTATCAAAGCGCCGTTTACGGGGGCATCGCGCCATCATGGGGAGTTTTCGGGACGCCGTAGCGGAGTAACCCTCATGACCGCAGCAATCATGACCAATCCGTTGTGGGCCGAAGAACCGGCAAGCCGGCCGGACCGCCGCAAGATCCGCGTCCATATCGGTGGACTTCATTGCTCGCTCTGCACCAGCACCATCGAAAAGGCGCTGCGGCGCAAGCCCGGCGTGGACAAAGTCGCGGTCAACCTTACCCATGAGCAAGCGCTGGTGGAATACGATCCATCCGTGGCCGATCCGGCCGCACTCATGCAAACGCTGCGCGCCATCGGCTATACGCTGCACGACCCGCGCAAAGTGCGACCTTTCGAGGAGGAGGAACGCGATCTGGTGCGGGAGGGTCGCCGCTTTCTCGTGAGCGTCATCTTCAGCCTGATTGCCATCGTCTTGATCGCGAGCCCCACCGGTCTTGGCTCGGCGATCCTGCCGCTCGTCGCAACCCTGGCCCTGATCGGCTTCGTGTTTCTGGTGCTGCGGGCACGCGGGTTCTGGATTGCGGCCTCAGGCGCGCTCTCTCTGGGCATGATCGCGGGCCTCGTCCTTCTCTTTCGCCAAATGCTCGATATTGCCGCCGCAGCACCGCGGCTGATTGGCGTTTTGGCGCTCATCCTGATCTTTGGCATCGCACGTCACATTCTCTTCATGGCGGTGCAGGCGTTCCGCCGCGGCATCCTCAATCAGCATGTGCTGCTCGAAGCCGGCGCATTTGCAGGTCTCACAGGCGGTGTCATCGGCCTTGCGATCCATACGTCCTCATATCCGACGGCGCCGTTCTTCGCCGTCGCGGTGATGATCGCGACCTATCATCTCTTCTCCGAATGGCTGTCCTTGATCGTCAAGACGCGCAGCTCCCAGGCCGTGAAGCGCCTGCTTGACCTGCAACCCGATACGGCCCGCGTGGTGCGCAACGGACGCGAGACCGAGATTCCACTGGCCGATGTTCTGGTGGGCGATGCGGTGCGCATCTGCCCCGGCGAACGGGTGCCGGTAGACGGCACGGTGATCGAAGGCCACTCCGCGGTGGACCAGGCGCTGGTCACTGGCGAGCCAATTCCGATCGAGCGTTCCACAGGCGATACCGTCATCGGCGGATCGATCAACGGTTTGGGCAGCCTCGTCCTGCGCGTCACTGCCGTCGGCGAAGAGAGCTTCCTGCAACGCATTGTCCGCGCCGTGGAAGATGCCCGCGCCCTGAAACCGGGCCTCCTGCACTTGGTAGACCGTGTGCTCGTGATCTACACGCCGGTGGTGCTCGCGCTTGCAGGTCTCGCAATGCTGGGCTGGATGCTCGTGCCATGGCTCCTGGGTATGGCGCCTGATCTTGAGCGTGGGGTGTTCGCGGGCCTCAGCGTGCTCGTGATGGGCTATCCCTGTGCGGTGGGGATTTCGGCGCCGCTGTCTATCGTGCGCGGCGCCGGCGAAGCGGCCGAGCGCGGAATCCTGATGCGGACCGGCGAAGCCTTTCAGGGCTACCGGCTCGTGAAGCGCATCGTCTTCGACAAGACGGGAACGCTGACGGAGGGAAAGCCACATCTCATTGAGATCGAGGCCATCGATACCAGCGAGGACGATCTTCTCGGACTTGCCGCAGCTGCCGAAGCTTCATCCGAGCATCCCCTTGCCGAGGCCGTGGTGCAAGCGGCGTTTGCGCGCCACATTACCCCGCCCAAGGTCGAGCATTTCGAGGCCGTGCCGGGCAAAGGCATCCGTGCGCAGATCGATGGCGAGACCGTTCTTGCCGGCAGTCCGCGCTTCTTACGCGAGGCCGGTATCGACCTTATAGCGCTCGGCCAGCGTATTACGGCGCTCGAAAGCGCCGGACGCACCGTGATCGCTGTGGCGCGCACCGGACACCTCCTTGGCCTTCTGGCGCTCGCCGATACCGTGCGGCCGGAGGCATCGGCCGTCATCGCCACACTGCGAAGGGCTGGCGCCGAAACCGCACTTGTTACTGGCGACAATGAAGGCCACGCGCGCCGCGTGGCGGACGATCTGGGCATCGCTGAGGTGCATGCGGGCGTGCTTCCCGCCGAAAAGGCCGAGCTCATTCGCCGCCTCCAACAAGAGGGCCGCATCGCCATGGTGGGCGACGGCATCAACGATGCACCGGCCCTGATGCAGGCCGATGTCGGCATTGCGATGGGCGGCGGCACCGACATCGCCATCGATTCTGCCGACATCATCATCATCGACAACCGGCTCGATGGTGTTGTGGCGGCCCGCGATATCAGCCGCAGGAGCTATCGGAAGATGGTGCAAAACGTCTCGCTCGCCTTCCTCTTCAATGGCATCGGCGTGCCACTGGCCGCCACGGGCCTGATCTACCCCATATGGGCGATGGTAGCGATGGCACTAAGCGTGACCACGATTTTCCTCAACTCGCTGTGGGGTCGGCCACAACTGTTCTTCGACGCCATTCTCAGCGTCGGCAGCCCGCCCGCACCGCATCGCCCGAAAGGAGTAGAACCCGCATGAATGCCTTATCAAGAACAAGACGTGTTTGTAGCGCGATCGTTGCAAGCGGTCTTATCATCAACGGCGCAGCCACCGCGCTTGCGATCAGTCCCGCCTTCGTTACAAACGCCATGGCAGCTGAAGAAAGCGATGCCGCGCCGGCCCGCTACAAAATCGTGGTCGACGGCTTGGCCTGCCCCTTCTGCGCCTACGGCATCGAAAAGAAGCTCAACGCGATCGATGGCGTCCGGAACGTTCAAACTGATATCGCCAGCGAAACCGTCACCGTGACGATGGCACCCGGAAAGACGCTCGACAAAGCTGCAGCCGCGCGCGCCATCAAGGATGCAGGCTTCACCATGCATGATTTCGAGGACGTTCACGCCGCAAGCTCTGATCGCGGCCCATGAGCACATCTCTCGTGCGAATTCGACGCTATGATAGGGGTGTGCTTCTTGCGGCGGCGCTCACCTGTACAATGGTCGCAGCGCCCCAGGCGTTCGCCGCCGCAGAGACGTTCAACACGGCGCTTCCCGTCGCCCGTGGCGATTTTGTGTATCGGCAACAATTTCTCGTCATGGAGGCCAGTGGCGATCCGACACCCCTGAACCGCGATGAACGGGCTTGGGGTGGCGTATCGGTGATCGGCTATGGCGTGACGCCCGCCTTCACCCTCTTTGCCATGCTTCCCTATCTCGATAAGAGCGTCGATTTTACGATGGGCGGCGCCCGGATCGGCCGCAGCACACGCGGCATTGGCGATGCCGTTCTCTTGGGACGTTATACACTCTTCAATGACAACGTTCCGGGCCGCACCTTCCGCATCTCACCCTTTGCAGGGGTCAAGCTGCCGACCGGACGTGACAATGCAACCGATCGGTTGGGGCCTCTGCCGCGCGGTCTTCAGCTTGGCTCGGGGTCTTGGGATGCCATCGCCGGCGTTGTCGCGACGTGGCAGACCCTCGATTATCAGATCGACGCGCAAGCGCGGTACAAGGCCAACACTAGTGCGGATGGCTTGCGCTTCGGCGATGAGGCCCGATTGGATGCTTCGTTTCAATACCGTCTGTGGCCGCGCACGCTAGGAACCGGGGTCCCGGGCTTTCTCTATGGAATCATCGAAGCCAATGTGATTCATCAGAATCGCAATCGCTTCGGTGGGCTTGCGGATCCCAACTCCGGAGGTATGACGCTTTTTCTCGATCCCGGCCTCCAATACGTCTCGCGGCGGTGGGTGCTGGAAGCAAACGTGCAGATTCCGGCAGTACAACATCTCAACGGAACGGCGGTGAAAAGTGATTACGGCCTGCTTTTTGGATTCCGGGTTAATTTGTGAGAACAGCGATGGGCTTACCGCGAACACGTCGGTTTTGGTCGATAGCCGGTTGGACGGTTGCCGCCATACTTATTCTGATGATCGTCGGTTGGTTCGCCTTTGTACCCCTTGCCAAAGAGCCAGGCTACAGATTCGCCATGGCCTGGGGGAGCAAAGGTGAGGGGCCTGGTCAATTCGAAGACCCCACAGGGATCGCGGTTGCCAATGGTAAGGTCTTCGTGGCCGATTCCCGCAACAACCGCATTCAAGTATTCACCGAGAACGGTCGCTTCCTACGGATGTTCGGAAAGTCGGGCAAAGCGTTGGGCGAGCTTGGCCGTCCGATGAATCTGACAATCCATGATGGCGAGCTCTACGTCCCGGAATATTTCAACGATCGCATCCAGGTGTTCGGGCTGGATGGAATGGCGCGGCGCGTTATCGGACGATCAGGCGCCGGCCCAGGCCAGTTCAATGCCCCAGGCGGCGTTGCGGTCGCAGCCAATGGCGATCTCCTTGTGGCCGACTTCTACAGTCACCGAATTCAGGAATTGCGCTCGGATGGGACATTCATCCGTCAATGGGGAACGACCGGGAGAAAAGGTCATTTTGCCGGCAACTTCATCTATCCCACGGATACCGCGATCGCCCGCAACGGCGATCTTTATGTCGCCGACGCGTACGCCAATCGTGTCCAGGTTTTCGACCGCAGCGGCAAGTTCCGCATGAAATGGGGTGGCCCGTTCGCGATCGGCGTTCCTGGCGGGTTCAACGGCTGGTTCAGGGTCGCGACAAGCCTCGCTTTCGGCCCGAAAGGCGATCTTTTCGTTGCCGACTTCTATAATAATCGCATCCAGAAATTCTCCGCGGACGGCACATTTCTGACGAGCTTCGGGCGCAAAGGCAGCGGCCCAGGTACCTTCAACCACCCCATTGCCGTCGCCGCTGCAGGAGATGGATCGGTGTTTGTCGCCGACTTCGCCAATGACCGCATCGAGCGATGGCGGCCAGAACACTGATGAGAGCCGATAGGCTCATCCAGACTGTCTCATTTGTTCCAAGTAAGAATCACTCCATTCACGAAGATGTGCGCGCGTGGCTTCCAGCCTCGGTGACGCACCTTCGATCAAGAGTATTCGACAACAAAACGTAACCTTTTCAGTTGACCGAACGAAAAGGCCTGATAAGGGAAGCGAGTTATCGGCGCAGATACGCTTTCGCTCTGCAAGGGAGCCCTTCCGTGTCAGTGGGAACCCCAACAGAAGATTGGCCGCGAAATCGCCAGAGCTTGCCGCCCAGGCAGTAGACCATGCGCGTTACCTGCACGGAATATCGCAATTCGCGGAGCGCTTCGAACGGTGAGCAGACCTTATACGTTGGGATCGTAGAAGATCGTGAAGTGGTACGAAGATGACAAAGCAATATGACCTCGTAGTCATCGGCACTGGAACCGCAGCCTCGGTCGCCGCCTCTCAATGCCGTGCGGCCCACTGGCGCGTGGCGGTCATCGATCACTTACCGTTTGGTGGCACCTGCGCATTGCGCGGGTGCGATCCGAAAAAGGTGCTCGTAGGAGCGGCGGAGGCGCTCGACCATGTCAAACGAATGCGTGGCAAGGGTCTTGCGGGCGGCGAACCGATTCTCGACTGGAGTGCGCTGGTCCGCTTCAAACGCAACTTTACAGAGCCTGTTCCGCCCATGAAAGAGGCGAGCTTCGCCAAAAACGGCATCGATGCCTTTCATGGTCGTGCCCGCTTTACGGGGCCGCAGACCGTCGCGGTCGAAGGCGAAGAACTCGAGGGTCGTTTCGTCCTGATTGCTGCGGGTGCCGTGCCGATGCGCCTCGACATTCCAGGTGAAGAATATCTGACGACAAGCACCGATTTCCTGGAGCTCGACGAATTGCCGGACCGGATCGCACTCCTCGGCGGTGGCTTTATCGCAGCCGAATTTGCACATATTGCGGCGCGTGTCGGTGCGCGGGTGACGATCCTCGAGCAGACGGATCGTATGCTGACACAATTCGATCCGGACCTCGTCGTCTGGCTTATGGAGAAGACAAGACAGATCGGCGTGGATATTCGACTCGGTCGTCGCGTTGAGAAGATTGAGAAAACCGGTGCTGCCTTCAATATCCATTCTTTGGGTGACAGAGCGCCAGAGGTCGTCGAAGCAGACCTTGTCGTCCATGCTGCCGGCCGCATGCCCGATCTTGAACCGCTCGACCTTGCGGCGGCGGGCGTCGAAGCAAGCGGCGGGAGGATGCGCCTCAACGAATTCCTGCAAAGCGTTTCGAACCCGGCCATCTACGCGGCTGGCGATGCAGCGGCCAACGGCCCGCCTTTGACACCGGTTGCGAGCCACGATGCCAAAGTCGCAGCTGCCAACATGCTCAACGGCAATCATCAGACGCCGAATTATCTCGGCGTGCCCAGCGCCGTTTTCACGATCCCACCGCTCGCCCGTGTTGGTATGCTCGAATCCGAGGCGCACGAAAATGGTCTTCGTTTCCGGGTGAAGCACGAAAAGACATCCGCTTGGTACACCGCACGCCGGGTGGGCGAAGAAGCTTCAGGGTTCAAGGTGTTGATCGAGGAAGACAGCGGCCGCATTCTCGGCGCACATCTTCTCGGCCCTCACGCCGAAGAGGTCATCAATCTTTTCGGTATGGCCGTGCGCTCGGGCCTTACAGCCGAGACGGTCAAGGGTATGGTCTCTGCCTATCCGTCCGCCTGTTCGGATATGGGGTACATGCTTTAGGCAGGCCACGACACGAGTACCGCGATGTCAATGAAGGTGGGAGGACATGTTTTAGTGTCGCAACGCGGTTGACATATGCATGGTGCTACTGTTCGGCAGTTCACTCAGTTCGATCAAGCGCTTCTATCTTGCAGCCCTGAAGGTCGCAAACTGCCAAACCAAAACCGCCAGAACTTCCGAGTCAGGACACTAACTCTTTTGATTGTGTTTTCTTGATCTTATCGAGATAGTCCGCCCACCACTGCATCATCTCAACGCGCTCGTTCCAATGCTCGCCACGGGCATATGCGCGGCGAACATCGTCGCTCTCGACATGCGCGAGTTGGCGCTCGATGGCATCGGGGTGCCACTTTCCAGACTCGTTTAGCAGGCTTGATGCGGTGGCGCGGAAGCCGTGAGGCGTGACCTCATCTTTGCTATAACCGAGCCGACGCAAGGCCGCGTTCAGCGTGCCGTCCGAAATCGGCCGTTCATTCGTCCGGATGCTGGGAAATAGGAATGCGCCTCCGTCGGAGATTTCGCGGAGAGCTTTGAGCAACGCACTGGTCTGTCTGGCGAGCGGCACTCGATGCGGTCGCCGCATCTTCATGCGTGCGGCAGGGATGTTCCAGACGGCTTTCTCGATATCGAACTCGTTCCACTCCGCCAGGCGCAGTTCGCCGGGACGCGGAAATAACAACGCAAGGAGCTTGAGGGCGGCGCGTGTTTCAGGCTGCCCTTCGAATGAATCGATTGCGCGAAGCAGTCCGCCAAACGCCTTTGGCTCCGTGATCGCCGCGCGCGATGTCACCTTCGGCCGGATAAGGGCATCGCGGAGTGCGATGGTGGGATCGGTTTCTGCTCGTGCCGTCGCGATCGCGTAGCGAAAAACGGTGCCGATTGTTGAGCGAAGTCGGCGGGCCGATTCGTAGCGGCCGCGCGCCTCGACCTGTCGAAGAACGTTGAGAACAGCCGGGGCGCCGACTTGCGTGATGGGGAGATCGCCTATCAGCGGATAGGCGAATTCAAGGAGCCATTTTGTCTTCGTGATTGTGGTATCGGCCCGTCCTTCCTTCTCGACACGGGCCAGGTGTTCCTCGGCGATCACGCGAAAGGTGT
>WGMH01000001.1 GCA_016125165.1 Alphaproteobacteria bacterium | reverse complement strand
CGATCGCGATGCGCCTGTCCACTGAGCGCGATCAGCAGGTCGTTCGATCCAATACGCATGAAGGAGCGCTTGATCTGCTTGATTTCCTTCCGCTTCTGGGCGATCGCGAGGCGATTGTGCTTGGGCAAGGCGTCGTGATGCCCATGCGCATCCGTTTCAAGGATTTGCGCGAGCGCAAAGTGGTGCAGAACCAGCACGCTGGATTTTCAACCGCCTGGAAGTCGACCGAAATTGATCGTGCCTCGCTGGAGGAGGTGGTTCGCCGCTGGCGCCTGTCAGGCAAAACGCGCGGTTAACGTCCGCTCAGCCAGAGCACGGTCATGATCACGATGATGGCGATAAATTGCGCCAGAACGCGCAAACGCATGATCCGGTTGGACCAGCTGCGCGAAACATCGCCTCCCTTGAACAAGGTATAGAGACCCGCCATCAGGATCAGGGCGACAACAAAGACCGCAATAGCAACGACAGTTTTGCCCAAAATCGTTCTCCGCCCCGGCGCGCCACTATAGCCCCAAGAATCCCGGTGTCCCGCGTCGCCCTGCCGCAGCAAGTCTCCGCAATGTCGACGTGAATGCTAGGTTGCAGCGTGAAAGATGTCGAACCGGTCGCCAGCGCACCGCGGCATTTGCCGCCTATGCAACTGACGATGACTTCGGTGAAAGATAGCCGTTTCCTCCACGGATTCACGATCGGAAAAGACGGTCAAGCCGAGCCTGATGTCAATTGTTGCACCAGCCCGCACGGCGGCCGCCGTGATACGCCCGCACCAGGCCCTGTCTAAGCATTGCCTTTGCGATGTCTCCGTTTGAGTCTTCTACCGACGCGCGAATGCGTCCACCGTATTTGTCGTTCTTCACACCAATCAGGCGAACTTCCGAGTTCCCGATCCGCCGTTCCAGCCAGCCGCGCGCGACTTCCGCCTTGAGACGTTCGGTCGTGCATTTTGCATGCAGTTCGGGCGCATCAATCCCGTCTATCCGCACATGCACCTCAACGGTCTGAGCAAGCCAAATGTGTGCCGCTGCGCGAAATGTGTCGCCGTCGATCACTTCGATCACGTCCGCACGGACGGGCCCCTCAAATGCCCCAGCCGCCATCCGCACAGCGTCAGTGGGCAAAAAGGCTGGCATGCTTGAGAGTACGACTGACAGGCCAATGACACCCAGACCCAACGGCCATTGGGCAAGCGGCACGCCCAAACTCCCACTACAACTTCAAGTAGAAAATATAGAACAATATATGAACATCGTCAATCCCTACCACGCCCCAATATTCGGCATGGAGGCCCAGGGTTCCGTTGGGGGCTTGGGCGCACCCTCCTGCAGAAGTTCGATTGAAATTCCATCTGGCGAGCGCACGAAGGCCATATGCCCATCCCGCGGGGGCCGGTTGATGGTAACCCCACCCTTCATCAGCCGGTCGCAGACCTCGTAGATGTCGTCCACCCGATAGGCGAGATGGCCGAAATTGCGCCCGCCCTTGTAATCCTCCGGATCCCAATTGTGGGTGAGTTCGACCAACGGCGCCTGGTCCTTCGCCGCCCGTTCGACATCCTCCGGCGCCGACAGGAACACGAGGGTGAAGCGGCCCATCTGATTGTCGATGCGGCGGACTTCCTTGAGCCCGAGCTTGTTGCAGTAGAAGTCGAGCGACGCGTCAAGATCGGTGACGCGAACCATGGTGTGGAGATAGCGCATGGGAACACTCCGTTTTAGGCGAGCGCATCGACTTCTTCGTCCGACAGAGCGCCGGGAACGATTGTGACAGGGATGGGATGGGCGCCCGCGCTTGCAAACATCGATACAAGGGGGCCCGGGCCCTCCTTCGAAGTGCTGGTGGCAAGCACGAGAATGGAAATGTCGCGGTCGCCTTTTAGCACCTCGATCAGGCAATCCTTCGAGCGCCCATGGAGGATGATGAGTTCAGGAAGTATTCCCGAAAGCTCGTTCACGGTTTTCGCCGCCGCGAATATGAGGCTCTCGGCTTCCTGGTGTGCCTCATCGCGCATGATTTCTTCCACGCCGCGCCATTGCTGGAAGTCGGCAGGCTGGGCCACACACAGAAGTGACACGCGGCCGCCGGTGTGCTGCGCGCGACGCGTGGCGAAGCGCAGTGCGACCTTGGCTTCCGGCGACTTGTCGACTACGACAAGGAACTTGCGCTTGTTTTCGGTTTGCGCCACCCCGCCGAAGGAGGCAGCATCTGTGGGACCGCTCATGGAATCAATGCTGCCATTTGCGGGCATGGCGCGGCAAGAGGCGTGCATTCACGCCTTCGGCGCAAGCTTTTCCTTGAGCGCGTAAAGCAGATCGAGCGCTTCGCGCGGTGACAGGCTGTCAGGCGAAATCTCGCGCAAGGCATCCTCTACCGCGCTAGATTTGACGGCGGACTTTGGCGGCGCGGACGCCTGAAAGAGCGGCAGATCGTCGATGCGCGCGAGCGGCTTGTGACCCTCACGTCCCTCTTCGAGCGCACGCAACACCTCGTTGGCTCGCGAAATCACCGCAGAAGGAAGACCTGCCAGCTTAGCCACATGAATGCCATAGGAACGATCCGCCGCGCCCTTCATCACTTCATGCAGAAACACGATTTGATCGTTCCATTCGCTCACACGCATGGTGACGCAAATCATGGATGAAAGGCGCTCCGCCAGAGCGGTCATCTCGTGATAATGCGTGGCGAAGAGTGCGCGCGAGCGGTTTGTATCGTGCAGATGCTCGGCCGCCGCCCAGGCTATGGCGAGCCCATCAAAGGTGGCCGTACCGCGCCCGATCTCGTCGAGGATGACAAGGCTTGCGGGCGTCGCCTGATTGAGGATGGCCGCGGCCTCGACCATTTCCACCATGAAGGTTGATCGGCCACGCGCCAGATCGTCTGCAGCTCCAACACGGGAGAACAGCTTGTCGACGATGCCAATATGCGCCTCTTCGGCAGGCACGAAACTTCCCATCTGCGCAAGGATCGCAATCAGCGCGTTCTGACGCAGGAAGGTGGATTTGCCGGCCATATTCGGACCGGTCACGAGCCATAGCCGGCCGTCACCATTCGCAGAAAGGTCGCAATCGTTCGGCACGAAGGGCTTTTCACGCGCGGCGATGAGCGCTTCTTCCACCACTGGATGGCGCCCGCGCACGATTTTGAATGCAGGACCGCTGTCGACTTTTGGGCGGACATAGCGCCGCTCGGCGGCAAGTTCGCCAAGCGCGGTGGCGACATCCAGTACCGCCAGCGCCGATGCCATGCGCGACAGCACAGCGTGCACGGCAAGCGTATCGGCCACCAGTTCATCGAACAACGTGCGTTCGAGCGCGAGCGCCTGTTCGCCCGCTTCGGAAATCCGGCTGGCGAGCGTGGCGAGTTCATCAGTGGTGAAACGCACGGCGGTGCCGATGGTCTGGCGGTGACGGAAAAGCTCGCGCATCTGCGACGTCTGCAACTTGTCGGCATGCACGGGCGTGGTTTCGATGAAATAGCCGAGTACATTGTTGTGCTTGATGCGCAGGCCCGAAACGCCACTTTGTTCGCGGTAGCGCGCCTCCAGCGCCGCGATGACCCGGCGGCTTTCATCGCGGAGCGCGCGCACTTCATCCAACGGGGCGTGACGGCCACTGGCGATAAATCCGCCATCGCGCGCCAGAAAGGGCGGTTCGGCTACCAGCAGATAATCGAGCTTGTCGGAAAGGGCCGAAACATCGGCAATGCTGATTGCAAGCGTATCGCGTGCCGCCCGCACTTCGCCCGGCGATGGCGAAAGCGCGTCGTCCAGTTTCAGTGCATCGCGCAAGGCGCGCGCCGCTTTCACACCATCACGAATGGCGGCAAGATCGCGGGGGCCGCCGCGCTCCACTGAAATCCGTGCCAGCGCCCGCGCGATGTCCGGCGCACGACGCAAACTCTCGCGCAGAGAACGCCGCAAATCGCCGTCGCCCGCAAAGAATGCAACGGCATCGTGACGTTCAGCGATCGTTTTCGCATCGGTGAGCGGCGCCGCCAACCGCGCAGCAAGCTCGCGCCCGCCTGCCGCGGTCACCGTGCGGTCGATGGTGGCAAGCAGGCTCCCCCCGCGCGAACCCGAAAGTGTCTCAACAAGTTCGAGATTGCGGCGCGTGGCGGCGTCGATGCTCATGAACACACCGCTCGAAACCTGCGTCAGCGCGCCGAGCGCGGGCAGCTTTCCCTTTTGCGTCAGTTCCAGATAACCGACGAGTGCGCCCGCCGCCGAAAGCTCCGCACGTGAGAACTGTCCGAAAGCATCAAGCGCGGCGACACCATAAAGTGCCTTCAGTCCGCGCTCGCCATTGGCGGAATCGAATTTGATTGACGGCAAGGGCGTGAGCGCGGGACCGAGCGCCTTCAGCAACGGCGCAATCTCCTCATGGGACAGCAACCCATCGGGCGCCAGCACCTCGCGCGGTGATAGCCGTGCCAGTTCGGCAGCAAGCTCGGATGCCTCCACGCTTCCCACTGTGAATTCGCCGGTGGACATGTCGGCGCTCGCAAGCGCCAGCGCGGATCCGGCGCGGCCAAGGCTCACCAGCCTGTTGGCGCTGCGCGGTTCCAAAAGCGAATCTTCTGTCAGCGTGCCGGGAGTGACGAGGCGGATGACCTCGCGTTTCACGACGGACTTGGAGCCGCGCTTTTTGGCTTCCGCAGGATCTTCCACCTGCTCGCAGACCGCCACGCGGAAGCCCTTGCGGATGAGCTTCTCCAGATAGGTTTCCGCAGCGTGCACCGGCACGCCACACATCGGGATATCTTGGCCCATATGCTTGCCGCGCTTGGTCAGCGCGATATCGAGCGCTTCGGCGGCCCGGGCGGCGTCCTCAAAAAACAGCTCATAGAAGTCGCCCATCCGGTAAAACAGCAGATATTCCGGATGTGCCGCCTTGATTTCCAGATATTGCGCCATCAGGGGCGTGGCGGCCCCTTCGGCATCCGGCGGTGGCGATACGTGCTCGTTCATAAGGGCGACAAATTAGCATTGATTGACGCACGGCGAAGGCAGTCATCCTTTCACCATTGAAACGGCAACGGATTCAGACCGATATTCTGTGGATCATCCCAACGGATCGCCATGCCCGCCCCTCGCAAGCCCTCTGTCACCGACGAAGAAGCCCTGGCCTTCCACGCGCAGGGCAAGCCCGGAAAGATCGCCATCGCCGCCACGAAGCCGATGGCCACCCAGCGCGACCTGTCACTCGCCTATTCCCCCGGCGTTGCCGCACCGGTGCGCGCCATCGCAGAAAACCCCGACACCGTTTTCGATTACACAGCCAAGGGGAATCTTGTGGCCGTGATCTCCAACGGCACGGCCATTCTTGGATTGGGGGATCTGGGCCCGCTCGCCTCCAAACCGGTGATGGAAGGCAAGGCCGTTCTCTTCAAGCGCTTCGCCGATGTGGATGCCATCGATCTGGAAGTCGACACGACCGATGTCGATGCCTTCGTGAATTGCGTGCGCTATCTGGGCCCCACGTTTGGCGGGATCAATCTGGAAGACATCAAGGCACCCGAATGCTTCATGATCGAAGAACGCCTGCGCGAATTGATGGATATTCCTGTATTCCATGACGACCAGCATGGAACCGCGATTATTTCCGCCGCGGGCGTCATCAATGCCATGCATTTGACCGGACGACGCATTGAAGACATGCGCGTGGTGGTCAACGGTGCAGGCGCAGCGGGTATTGCCTGCCTTGAACTTCTGAAAGCCATGGGCCTGCCAAATGGCAACGCCATACTCTGTGACTCCAAAGGGGTGGTGTACCGCGGCCGTACCGATGGCATGAATCAGTGGAAAAGCGCGCACGCGGTGGAAACCAAAGCGCGCTCGCTGGCCGATGCGCTGGTGGGATGCGATCTGTTTCTGGGTCTTTCGGTGAAAGGCGCGCTGACGCCGGAAATGGTGAAGACGATGGCCAAAGCACCCATCATCTTCGCTATGGCAAATCCCGATCCAGAAATCACGCCGGAAGACGCAAAGGCCGTGCGCCCTGATGCCATCGTGGCGACCGGGCGCAGCGATTATCCCAATCAGGTGAACAACGTCCTGGGCTTCCCGTATATTTTCCGCGGCGCGCTCGACGTGCGCGCGACAACGATCAACGAAGCCATGAAAATCGCCGCGGCCGAGGCATTGGCCGAACTGGCGCGCGAAGATGTGCCAGATGAAGTGGCGCTCGCCTATCGCGGCGACCGCCCAGCCTACGGTCCCGACTACATCATTCCCGTGCCGTTTGATCCGCGCCTTATCAGCCGGGTTTCGAGTGCGGTGGCCGAAGCCGCCATACGCACAGGCGTGGCGCGGCGCGAAGTGAAGAATCAGGATGCCTATCGCAATCAGTTGACCGCACGGCTCGACCCTTCGGCGCTTCTATTTCAGGACATCACAGCGCGCGTTCGTTCGAACCCCAAGCGCGTGGTCTTTGCCGAAGGTGAAGAGGAATCGGTGATTCGCGCAGCGATTGCGTTTCAGAACTCCGGGCTGGGCAAATCCATCCTGGTGGGCCGTGACGAGCAGATACGCGCCGGCATGGCGCGCATGGGGATCGAGCCCAATGCGCTGGAAGTGCGAAACGCCCAGAGCGCACGCAATGAGGCGCGCTATATCGATGCGCTTTACCATCGCATGCAGCGGCACGGCATGCTGTATCGTGACTGCGTGCGCCTTGTGACCAACGACCGCAATATCTATTCCGCGTCCATGCTAGCCGCGGGCGATGCGGACGCCATGGTCACGGGCGTTACACGTTCCTATCAGGTGGCGCTGAACGATGTGCGCACGGTGCTGGATTCGCCGCGCGGCCAACGGCCCATTGGCGTGGTTGTAATCTTCGCCCGCGGGCGCGTGCTTTTTATGGGCGACACGAGCGTGCATGAAATGCCCTCGGCCAGCGAACTTGCCGATATCGCCATCCAGACCGCCGCCGTCGCCAAACGCTTCGGGTTTACGCCACGCGTTGCCATGCTGGCGTCCTCGACGTTCGGATTCCCGCGCAGCGAGCGATCCGAACGTATCGTCGAGGCGGTGCGATTGCTCGATCAGCGCGGCGTCGACTTCGAATTCGACGGCGAGATCGCCGCCGATGTGGCGCTGGATCGCGAAAAGATGGCCGTCTACCCTTTCTCGCGCCTTACCGATACGGCGAACGTGCTGATCATGCCGGCCATTCATTCTGCCTCGATCTCAACCAAACTCCTGGGCGAAATCGGGGGCGTTACCATTCTGGGACCCGTTCTTGTTGGCCTTGAGCACTCGGTGCAGATTACGCCCCTAGGTGCCAAGATGAGCGAAATCTACAACGCGGCAATGATCGCCGCGCTTTGACATGATCCGCTAGCACTGCTTCTGCGTATTCTCCTCGCCTGTTTGGCGGAGTGTTGCTCATGGCGTCGCGCGAAATTTCGAATTTTCAGAGCCTTTTGGCGCTGGCCTGCTTTCTGGCCGTTACCTTTTCTGTTGCGGCCTTGGGCAGCGCCGCGACGCTCCCTGAAATTCCCGGCTGGTATGCGGGGCTCGCCAAGCCCACCTTCAACCCGCCGAACTGGATCTTCGGGCCTGTCTGGTCGCTTCTCTATGCGCTGATGGCCGTCGCGGCCTGGCGCGTATGGCGGGAATGCGGCCTTGTTCACCGTGCGATGCTGCTGTTCGCAATCCAGCTTCTGCTCAATCTGGCGTGGTCCTGGCTGTTCTTCGGCGCTCACCGCCCCGACTTGGCGGTGATCGAAGTTGCGCTTCTGGATGCCGCGGTGCTGGCGACTCTTATCCTGTTCTGGCGCATCGACCGGATCGCCGGCACTCTGCTCATTCCATATCTGGCTTGGATTTCGTTCGCGACAGTGCTGAACGCATCCATCGTCCGGCTCAATGGCTGACCGGACCTGCGCCTCGCAGAAAGTTTTTCGACAACGCGTGATAGACGCCCTCGCGGCAGACAAGCTTTGAGACTGCATTGGCGATGAGCGCGGCCGCCATCAGCGGCACAAGCATCCGGTGGTTTGCCGTCATCTCAGACACGATCACGAAGCTGGTGATGGGCGCCTGCACGACACCGGTGAAATAAGCAACCATGCCCAGAAGCACAATCGGGCCAATAGGCGCATGAGGGAAGAGATGCGCAATATCCGCACCAAGACCCGCGCCCACAGACAATGACGGCGAGAAGATACCGCCCGGCATGCCGCTGACAGAGGAAAGCACCGTTGCCAGAAACTTCATCGGCATAAAAGAAAGTGGTAATGGATGGGTTTCATGAATGATGCCGCGGGCCGAGGCATAGCCCGTGCCGAACACTGCGCCATCGGAAAGAATGCCACACACGGCAACCGCCAATCCGCATGCCGCGGCAAACAGGATTGGATTTTGTTTGATCCATCCCCCTGCAATTCCGGGAATTCCATTCGCGGTCTGGACAAGGATCCGCGAGAAAAAGCCTCCAAAAAGCCCACCAAGAACACCGCACACCGGAACCGACAGCCAGTCCATGCCCGTTGGCAGCATGGCGTTCGAATATCCGAAATAGGTGTAGTTACCCAACAGATATAGTGAGATCAGTCCAGAGAGAATGACTGCGCCGATGATCAGCCCTGAGGTCCGCACCTCGAATGTGCGACTGATTTCCTCGATGGCGAACACAATTCCGGCGAGTGGCGTGTTGAATGCTGCGGCAACACCGGCCGCGGCGCCCGCGAGGATAAGACCCGGCTGACGACGCGGCGTGAGCCTGCCAATGGCGAACATCAGCGAAGCGCCAATCTGCACGGTCGGGCCTTCGCGGCCAACCGATGCGCCGACCAGAAGCCCCAGCAGCGTCAGCCCCATCTTGCCGATGCCAACGCGCAGGCCCACCAGTCGCGCGCGATCCTCGGGTTCTTTCAAAGCACGTGCGGCAATTACTTGGGGAATGCCGGAGCCCTGTGTGTTTGGAAAGTATTTGCGCGCCAGATACACGGACAGCGCGAATCCGAGTGGCGTAATCACCAGCGCTGCATAGGGGGCCTTCCGGAAGAGTTCATGAAACGCATGCAATGCGCCATCGGACGCAAGTGCCAGACCTACGGCGGCAAGACCGACCGCAAAAGCGCCAATGGTGAAGATCGCTCGCCGTTGCCAGCGGCGAGATAGTGCACGCAGCAATCGAATATGGCGCACATTGATCAGGCTTTTCATGGAACGCCTATAACCCAGCACGCGGCTCGCTGCAGCATCTTATTCTTGGCGGCCGACCCAATTTGGAGCTAGGCCAGCGAATCCGCCGCGGCAAGAAGGGCGATGACCGAGCCAAAGAAGACGCCGATCTGGGCTGCCAGCGTGTAGCGATCCACTCTGGAAACACGAGCATCCGTGATCTTCTCGGAACTCTTCTGCCAGGAGGCCGTAGCGATGACCTCGATCAGCGTGGAAACAACGACCACGTAGGCAAGCACATAGATCTTGTCCATCAGCACGAGACTGCCGACTTCCGGCAATTCCGACGTGTAGGTCTGTTGAAGGAACACCAGCGTTAGCATCGAGGTGGCGGGTAACGCCGTGCGCACATCCACGAGTTCGGGATCAATCAGAAGCGCCATCCAGTTGGCCGCCAGAACGATGAGCAGCGGCATGAGAAGCTTCCACAGAAAGAAATTGGCGTGACGGCCGATGACGATTTCATACTGCAATGCCGGATAACGAGACGACAGGTGCGTATCGGGAGCGCCAAAACGGCTGCCATAATCCCGGATGACGGGGCCCGCACGCCAGCCAAGTACGCGCCAGCCGGGGATCGCCAGATCGGCCGCGAAGCCGGATTGATTCATATCGGGCAGATAGACCAGGTTTTCGTGCGCGCGATATTCATCCTGGATGATGATGGCAATGCTTTGTTTGTCGAAAGGGAAATCCTTCAGATCGAAAGGTTGGAAGAAGCGTCCGTGGATCTGCATCACCTGATATTGGCGGCCGTCAGGAAGCGTGAGCGGCTTTTCGTAGAGCGGTTCTTTGGTGAAATCGTAGCGCTGTGTGAGATTGGAAAGTTCCATGTGAGCGGTGGGGTCGATATCGCCCTTCCATTTGAACCAGACATAGGCGGTCAGATCATACGTGGATGACGCAATATCGAGACCGTCGATGATGGTGGTGTAGATCCCCACTTCGACACGCTCCGCATCCGCCGGGATTTCACCCATCGGATAAATCTTCGCGTCCGCCAAATTGGCATGAATCGAGGCATCGGGCCCACAGGCGAGAATGAGTATCGCAAGACACGCAATCAGAAGGCCGCGCAACATCTTTTGGCGTCTGCTCATACATTCCCCCAAACAACACCGCTACGCGAATGAAGCCATTTGCGATTATTGCTGCTGCTGCTGTTGTTGCTGGTGATAGAACTCTTCCGCGCGCCCCGAATGTTCTGGCCGCGAACGTTCCGGCCGCGCCACGCGCAAAAACTCTTCGTGCCGGATAGGAGCCTGCGCAGGTGATACAGTAACTGCGATCTGCAGGTCGGTGTCCGCGTCCCCTTTGAAGGTGCCACGGGTGGGCGGCACGTCGGCATAATCCCGCCCCACGGCCACTCGGATGTGGCGATCCTGCGCCAGCACGTTGTTGGTTGGATCAAATCCGACCCAGCCAAGGCTCGGCAGCCACGCCTCGATCCACGCATGGCTGGCATCTTCACCAGAGCGGTGCTCGTTTTTCGTGCGATGAAACAGGTAGCCGGATACATAACGCGCGGGAATGCCCCAGCCGCGCGCTATTGCGATCATGATATGAGCAAAGTCCTGACAGACGCCACGTTTGGCGCGCAACGCATCGTCGATGGGCGAATGCACTTCGGTGACGCCCTGCTCATATCCAAACGACTGAAAAATTGTCGTGTTGAGATTGCGAAGCGCCGAAAGCGGATCGGCAACAGATCTTTCTAGACCGGTATCACGACAGAACGCCTCCAGAGTTTCTGATCGGCGCGCGAATTTGGAGGGCTCCATCATGTCGAAGTGATCGGCGCCCAGATTGAAACTGTTGAAGCGATCCCATTCGAGCGAATCCAGAGCGTCCGGGACCTCCGGAAATTGCGACATCTCCACCACCGACTGCGTGTCGATTCGAAGCTCTCTGTGCTGTCGTAGAATATTGAAATGATAGACCGCGTTTCCGAGTGAATCCGAATAGGCATAGAGTTGCGCGCGCGGGTTGGTGGAGATTTGGAAGCTGCGCAGCGCCTGGGGGCCCTCGGAGCGCGGTTGCAACCGCAGCTCCATAACGCTTTCCCGCACCGGCGAGGAATATTGGAATAGCGTGGTGTGACGGATGGCGTAGTGCATTTCGTCCTCAAGTGGCGAAGCGATAGGACATCGGCATCAAAGAACTGCCTCGGCGTCATAGCCGATATAGGCGGCATAGACCGCGTCGTGGATCTGCTCGCACTGCTTGACGATGTCGACGAGAAACGCATCTATCGCATCGCTCGTCATATCGTCGATCTGCCCGAAATCCACGGCCGCCTTCAATCGGCCAGAAAGCCTTTCGCAGAGCGCACGCCTCGCCGGTGGCGCGCCTGGAGCAACCCGCGCCAGCGCATCGCGCATGCGATCCACAGCGTAACGCACCGAATGTGGGAACCCTGCATCAAACAAAAGGAACTGGGCTATACGTTCCGGTGCGATCGCGGCGGTGTGCACCTTGCAATAAGGTTCAAACGCCGTGCAGAATTTCAGGAGTACGATCCAGTCCAGATATTTCGGCTGCGGCGGCATCACGACATAGCCGGGCGCCGCGACGCCGAAATGAATGTCCAGAAGGCGGCTCACGAGCTGGGCTCTCTCGATAAAGCGGCCCAGCTCCAGAAAGTGCCACCCTTCGCCGTGACGCAGCGTGGTGTCGATCATGCCGTCAAGCAGATAGAGCGTATCGAGAATATCGCGGAAAAATCTGGCCGGGTTGTGCACCCAGATGTCGTCAATCGTAACGGACTGTATTCGCAGATATAGCCGGTTCAGGTTTTCCCAAACTTCAGTGGAAAGCTCTTCGCGCACCTGCCGCGCATTGTCACGCGCAAATCGCAGCGAACTTGCAAGTGACGAAGGATTGTGCCGATCAAAAGTGAGGGCCTGCACGGTCTGGAAGGCGTCGCCCGAATCCAAGTCCAGGGGTTCGCCTGCCAGTGCTGCGACCACGCGCGTCCAGGACGCCGCCGCATCTTCCGGCGTCTGCTCCACCATGGACTCCAGCTTTACTGCGATCATGCGCGAGGTGTGCTCAGCCCGTTCGATATAGCGGCTCATCCAGTAGAGGCTGTCGGCAACGCGTGCGAGCATCATTGACTGAGCACCCAAGTATCCTTGGAGCCGCCGCCCTGGCTGGAATTGACGACAAGACTGCCGCGCTTCAGCGCCACACGGGTCAGCCCGCCCGGAACAATCCGCGTTTCGTCGCTGTGCAGGATAAAGGGCCGCAAATCCACATGTCGCGCTTCCACGCCCCCCTCCACAAATGTGGGCGCCGTGGAAAGCTGGATTGTCGGCTGCGCTATGTAGTTTTCCGGATCGGCCTTCAATTTCTCTGCAAACGACACGATTTCTGCCGCTGTCGCGTGAGGCCCGACAAGCATACCGTAGCCGCCGGACTCACCGACCGCCTTCACCACCAGCTTGTCCAGATTTTCGAGTACGTGCGAGAGCTGCCTGGGTTCGCGGCACAGAAAGGTTTCCACATTTTCGAGGATCGGCTCCTCGGCGAGATAGTAGCGGATCAGGCGGGGCACATAGGCATAAACGGCCTTGTCGTCCGCCACACCGGTTCCCAGCGCGTTCGCGATGATGACATTGCCCGCGCGATACGCATTGAACAATCCTGCGACGCCCAGCGTGGAATCCTCGCGGAAAATGAGAGAATCGATGAAATCATCGTCGACTCGGCGATAGATAACGTCGATGCGCTTCAGACCGCTGGTGGTGCGGGCATACACCATGTTGTCGTTCACAAGCAGGTCGCGACCTTCGACCAATTCCACGCCCATCTGTCGTGCCAGGAACGTGTGCTCGAAATAAGCGGAATTGAACACACCCGGCGTCAGCACAGCGATGGACACATCCTCGTGAAACGGTGCAAGCGATTTCAGCGTAGCGAGCAACTGCTGCGGATAGTGCTCGATTGCCCGCACTTGTGCCGCACGAAAAACACCCGGAAATGCCCGGCGTACCACATCGCGATTGGCAAGCATGTAGGACACGCCCGACGGCACACGCAGATTGTCTTCCAGAACCACGAAGTTGCCGGATTCGTTGCGGATGAGATCGGTGCCGCAGACATTCACATAGGCGCCGTGCGGTACAGCCAGACCACGCATCTCACGTCGATAGTGCTTGGACCCGTAAATCAGCTTGCGGGGCACGATACCGTCCTTCAGCACCCGGCCCTCGGAATAGATGTCAGCCAGAAACAGGTTGAGCGCCTGTACTCTCTGCTTCAGCCCCCTCTCCACGCGTTCCCAATCCTGCGCCGTGACAATGCGCGGCAACAGATCGGTGGGGATGATGCGTTCGGTGGCTTTGGTATCGTGATAGACGGTGAATGTTATGCCTTGGTGCAGAAAACTCTGTTCGCAGGCCTGCTGCCGGCGCTTCAGTTCTTCCGCGTCAAGGGTTGCAAGCCGGGCATGCAGGGCTTGATACGGTGCGCGCACAACTCCATCGGGCGCGAACATTTCGTCAAAGGCCTTGCCCAGATCGTAGGCTTTGTAAGGCGCATCCCGGCCGGGTCGCGCGTCGACATGTGCGCCCGCCGGAAGACTGCCCGCCTCCAGCCCGCCAAAGTCCTCCGTATGCGGAAGCACCCCTTGCTGCATTGCGAAATGAGACGGGGAATAGCCTGCTCCGTCAAGGCAAAAGCCTGAATTGACCTGCGGATTTCGGGTTATTTCCCGATCGATGACCGCGACACAGCGACCGCAGCGTCAATGTCCGTCACACGTTCTACCTCCACACCCATCTGCTCCAGCACTGAGGCGGGATCGTTCCGCAATCCGGCGAGGATCACGCGCACGCGCCTGGATCGCGCGGTCTCCAGAAACTTGCGCAAGGTCGTGGCGCCCGCCGAATCGATCAGGGGTACACCGTGCATGTCCAGAATGATGAAACGGGGCCTCCCTCCGGCGCGTGCCAGCACGCGCTCGAAATGGGCAGCGGCCCCAAAGAAGAACGGCCCATTTAGCTGGAACACTTCCACGCCGGGCGGCAGGTTGTCGCGACTGAGCGCCGTCTGGTTGGGCGAGGCGAACTCGTCCACGTCTTCCTGAATGAGAGAGTACTGGGTTTCCGATTCCACCACCTGTGCCATGCGGTGCATGAACAGGAACGCGGCCATCACCGTTCCAACACCAATAGCGACGGAAAGATCGATCAAAACCGTGAGCGCAAAGGTTACAACAAGAACAGCACGATCCCCCACGGGTCCGGAAAGGATCGCGCGCACAGCGTCGATCTCCGCCATGTTCCAGCACACAATCACCAGCACAGCGCCGAGCGCTGGCAATGGAATGTAGGACGCAAAAGGTGCGAGCGCGGCCATCATCCCCAGAATGGCGATCGAATGAATAATGCCCGCCACCGGCGAGCGCGCGCCGGAGCGGATGTTCGTGGCCGTACGTGCGATCGCCCCCGTGGCCGGAATGCCGCCCATGCAGGCGCTTGCGACGTTGGCGACGCCCTGTGCGACCAATTCCATGTTTGATCGGTGACGGCGGCCCGTCATCCCATCGGCCACGACCGCCGACAGCAACGATTCAATTCCTCCCAATACGAAAATCGTAAATGCGCTTGGCAGCAATTCGCGGATTTGCGTAAAGGTCGTGGACGGCCAATGCGGCGCCGGCAACATGCCTGGAATTCCACCAAAGCGCGTGCCGATGGTTTCAATAGGCAAGTTAAGAAGGACGCCTGCGAGCGATGCCATGACGATCGCTACCAAAAATGCAGGCCAGCGCGGAGCAAAGCGGCGCATGAGAAGAATGACGGCAAGACCACCGAGCGCAACGGCAAATGCCGCTGCATTGAATGTGCCGATTTCTGCAACGTAAGCCTGCCATTTGCCGAACACATCGCCCGGCACATGGGAGAGCCGCAAACCCAGAATGTCCCCGACCTGACTGGAAAAGATGATGACGGCAATGCCGGAGGTGAACCCGGTCACCACCGGATAGGGTACATATTTGATGTAGGTGCCGAGCCTGAGAAGGCCCGCAGCCAACAACATGAGACCCGCCATGATGGTGGCAACAACAAGCCCTTCATAACCGTGCTTCTGGACGATATCGAAGACGACGACAACGAATGCCCCCGTCGGGCCACCGATCTGGTGACGGCTGCCGCCAAGGGCCGAAATGAAGAAGCCGGCTACGACCGCAGTAAAGAGCCCGCGTTCCGGCCCGACACCACTGGCGATGGCCAACGCCATGGATAGCGGCAGCGCGACAATGGCGACAGTCAGTCCGGCAAACAGATCCGCCCGAAAGTCCTTGGGGCCATAACCCTCCACAAAAGTCGTGACGAGCTTCGGAATGAACAGTCGCCAGCTGCGAGCTGGAATCTCGGCATTGACCAATGAGTCCACGATGGGGCTCCGATTGCTGACAGCGGACGCCAGTGTGGTGCCGTTTAGGGGTGGAACTATTGTGGTAGCTTTCCGACCCGCCGTATATCCATGCGACACTTCAAACACTTGGCCGCCGCCTTGCGCCCAAAGGGGGCGGTCCCTATATAGCCTTGTGGTCGGTCCGGTAATCGCCAAGGGCCGATTTTGTCAATGATTTCAATGGGGACGGACCGGAAGGCGCTCGACCGAGGCCAGGAACCCGTCGCCCGAAAGGCAGGGAATCAACATGGCTAAAGTTATCGGTATCGACCTCGGCACCACCAACTCGTGCGTCGCGGTCATGGATGGCTCATCCCCAAAGGTCATCGAGAATGCGGAAGGCGCGCGCACCACGCCCTCCATTGTCGCGTTTGCCAATGATGGCGAGCGTCTGGTCGGACAGGCCGCCAAACGGCAGGCTGTCACCAACCCCGAATTCACCTATTTTGCGATCAAGCGCCTGATCGGACGTCGCTTCGACGATCCCATGACCCAGAAAGACATGGGCATGGTCCCCTACAAGATCGTGAAGGCGGACAATGGCGATGCCTGGGTCGCGGGGCGCGAGAACAAGAAGTTCGCGCCGGGCGAAGTCTCCGGCTTCATCCTGCAGAAGATGAAGGAAACTGCCGAGGCATTCCTTGGCGAGAAGGTGACGCAGGCCGTCATCACCGTTCCGGCATACTTCAATGACGCCCAGCGTCAGGCAACCAAAGACGCAGGCAAGATTGCTGGTCTTGAAGTTTTGCGCATCATCAACGAACCGACTGCAGCGGCACTCGCATACGGCCTCGACAAGAAGTCGAACGGCACAATCGCCGTTTACGACCTTGGTGGCGGTACGTTTGATATCTCCGTCCTCGAAATCGGCGATGGCGTGTTCGAAGTAAAATCCACCAACGGCGATACATTCCTTGGCGGTGAAGATTTCGACATGCGGATCGTCAATTACCTGGCGGACGAGTTCAAGAAAGAACAAGGCATCGACCTGCGTTCCGACCGCCTTGCGCTGCAGCGCCTGAAGGAAGCTGCGGAAAAGGCGAAAATCGAACTCTCTTCTGCGATGCAGACCGAAGTGAACCTGCCGTTCATTACGGCTGATGCTTCCGGCCCCAAGCATTTGACGATGAAAATCACGCGCGCCAAGCTGGAAGCGCTGGTTGACGACCTCATCCAGAAGACCGTTGGACCGGTCAAGTCCGCGCTCAAAGACGCAGGCGTGACGCCGAGCCAGATCGACGAAGTGATCCTCGTTGGCGGCATGACCCGCATGCCGAAGGTTCAGGACGTCGTGAAGCAGTTGTTCGGCAAGGAGCCACACAAGGGCGTCAACCCCGATGAAGTCGTTGCCATTGGCGCAGCCATCCAGGCTGGCGTTCTGAAGGGCGAGGTAAAGGACGTTCTGCTTCTTGACGTTACGCCGCTCTCGCTCGGCATCGAAACCTTGGGTGGAGTGTTCACGCGCCTGATCGATCGCAACACGACGATCCCGACGAAGAAGAGCCAGGTGTTCTCGACCGCCGAGGATAACCAGACCGCCGTGACGATCCGCGTGTTCCAGGGTGAACGCGAAATGGCCGCAGACAACAAGCTGCTCGGTCAGTTCGATCTCGTCGGCCTGCCGCCCGCCCCGCGCGGTGTCCCGCAAGTGGAAGTCACATTCGACATTGACGCGAACGGTATCGTGTCGGTGACGGCCAAGGACAAGGCGACCGGCAAGGAACAGCAGATCCGTATTCAGGCTTCGGGCGGTTTGTCCGACGCCGACATCGACAAGATGGTCAAGGATGCGGAAGCACATGCTGCTGACGACAAGAAGCGCAAAGCGCTTGCCGAAGCCCGCAATCAGGGTGACTCGCTGGTGCACTCCACCGAGAAGGCGCTGACGGAACATGGCGACAAGGTGGATGCTGGAGAACGCTCCAACATTGAGAACGCCGTCTCCAGCCTGAAGGAAGCGCTGAAGGGCGAAGACGTGGATGATATCCAGTCCAAGACCCAAACGCTGGCGCAGGCTTCGATGAAGCTGGGGGAAGCGATGTACAAGGCTCAGCAGGCCGAAGCAGGCAGCCCGGACGGGCAACCCGGCGATGCCGGTGCGCCAAAGGATGAAGGTGTCGTCGACGCGGAATTCACCGAAGTCGATGACGACAAGAAATCCTGACCGTTTGAAGTCAGTAACGTATAGGGAAATCAGGGGCTGGAGTGTCAGGCATGCGCAAGCAATATCGTCTGACCTCCGGCTTCTGATGGCTGGCTTTCGATGAACAAGCGTTGTTACTACGAAATTCTTGGCGTTGAGCGGACCGCGACCGTTACCGAGATAAAGGGTGCGTTCCGCAAGCTGGCCAAAGAACATCATCCCGATTCCAATCAGGGCGATGTCGAAGCAGAATCGCGTTTCAAAGAATTGAATGAAGCCTATGACGTTTTGAAGGATGAACAGAAGCGTGCTGCTTATGATCGCTTCGGTCATGCTGCCTTCGAAAATGGCCATGGCGGATTTGGCGGCGGACGCGGCGGCGCGGGCTTTGGCGATTTTGCCTCGTCATTTTCCGATGTCTTCGACGATCTGTTCGGCGAGTTCATGGGCGGGCGCAAAGCCCGGCGCCAGAACCGCGGTGCTGACCTTCGCTACAATCTCGAAGTCACGCTTGAAGAGTGCTTCCGGGGCCGCAATGCGCAATTGAAGGTGCCGACGGCTGTCGCCTGCGAAGCCTGCGGGGGTACTGGCGCCGAGACGGGCACCAAGCCTGAGCAATGCCCCACCTGCAGCGGCATCGGGAAAGTGCGCGCACAGCAGGGATTCTTTACGATCGAACGCACATGTCCATCATGCCGGGGCAATGGGCGCATCATCCGAAATCCCTGCAAGCCGTGCGGCGGTCAGGGTCTTGTGAAGAAGGAGCGCACGCTGGCAGTGGACATTCCCGCTGGCGTTGAAGAAGGAACGCGCATCCGTCTTGCTGGGGAGGGACAGGGCGGACTCAATGGCGGCCCTGCGGGCGACCTCTACATCTTCATTTCTGTTGCGCCGCATCCGATCTTTCAGCGCGACGGGCACGATCTTCACTGCCATTGTCCTGTAAGCTTCATCAAGGCTGCCTTGGGCGGCGAAGTGGAAGTGCCGACGCTCGATGGCGGGCGCGCCACTGTGAAAATTCCCGAAGGCACGCAGACCGGGCGTCAGTTCCGCCTGCGCGGCAAGGGTATGCCAGTCTTGCGCGGTGGCGGCATGAACGGCGATCTCTATGTGGAGCTTTCCGTCGAAACGCCTGTGAAACTCTCCAAGAAGCAGAAGGAAATTCTGCGCGAGTTCGAGAAGACCTGCGAACCTGGCTGCCAACCGGAAAGCGAAGGCTTTCTGTCGAAGCTCAAGGATTTCTGGAAAAACACGGCATCGGAATGATCAATATCCGCTGAGAAGCGTGTTCATGTCCGGATTGCCTTCCATTTCACGGAAGAGCGCGTCCGTGCTTTCATTTTCGATCAGATCCTTCACGGCCCGCAATGCGCCCCCGAGCGCCGCGCGGCCCGGCCCCGCACCTGACGAAATGCGGCGAACGCCGATCTCCTTGAGAAAGCCGATAGGCGGCATCGCTCTCATGATCAGCGCATTCACCGGAAGCGGCGTGCTATCCACCACACGCTTCAAATCTGAACGCCCGGTGAGCGCCGGAATGAAGAGCCCATCGGCGCCCGCACTGGCATAAAGCGTCATTCGCGCCAGCGTTTCATCTAGTGCCGCTTCCGCGGGAACAAGCTTGCGCAAATACACGTCGATGCGCGCGTTGATGAAGACGTCACAGCCGGCCTTGGCGACCGCATCCTTGATTACAGAGAGCTTTGCAGCCAGCAAGTCCGGTGGCTTGGTGTCGTCTTCCAGATTGATACCGACAGCACCTAGTCTTGCAAGTTCCGCAATGAACGCGCCGACATCATGAGGATCGTCCGAAAAGCCCGCTTCGCTATCGACCGTAACAGGAACCTGCACCACCCGAAGGATTTCCCTTACGGTCTCCATGAGAATGCCACGGGGTAGCGCCTCACCGTCAGGATAGCCATGCGCCCAAGCAAGAGAAGCGCTTGACGTCGCAATCGCTTTTGCCCCGGCCGCCTCGATCATGCGCGCGCTGCCTGCGTCCCAGGCATTCGCAAGGATCAGCATTTGCCCGGGTGCGTGAAGCGCACGGAACCGGGTCGCACGGTCTTTCTGGGTTGTCATGGACTGCTTCCTGACTGAAATGTCATTTCCATTCTAGCGCACGGAACGTTTGTGCGACCGCCGATTTACACTTTTATGGTCCCACTCTTGGCTGTCATCCGGAGACACGCGGCCATATGTTTCCGTTGGGCATTTCCCAAAGCTTCCCTATACTCATCCCGTGGGACAAGAAACGATGCCAGCCAAGCCACGCGAAATTCCGTTCCGCGAAGAGCTTACCTTTTTGAAGGCGATGATCGCGCACCCAAAGGGTGTGGGCGCCGTCGCGCCATCCTCGCCCGCCCTGGCGCGGGCGATTGCTCGACAGATCGATCCCGACATAGCGGGCAAGGTGCTTGAGCTTGGCCCCGGCACAGGTGTGGTGACGGAAGCGCTGGTAGAGCGCGGTATTGAGGCGACCAGGATTGTGGCTGTTGAATACGATCCCGAGCTTGCCCGCATGGTTGCGGCACGCGTTCCGAAGGCTCAGGTCATTGTTGGAGATGCGTTCAATCTGGATGCAACGCTGGGCACGCAAGCCGAGCCTTTCATCAGCGCCGTTTCCGGTGTGCCACTTCTGAATTTCACGATGCGGCAGCGCCATGCCTATGTGGAAGATGTCCTGCGCCGCCTGCGGACCGGCGGAGCGATGGTGCAATTCTCTTATGGTCTGACGCCACCCGTCCCGGCCTGCCGGGATTTTTCGGTCGAGCGCGTTGCCGTAATCTGGCTCAACCTGCCGCCAGCCCGGGTATGGCTCTATCGCCGCCGCTAGTTTCATAGTCTGCGTTCGGCGCATTGCTGTTCCGTTCACCGCGGATTTGGCCGCATCAGCATCCCTCGTTCCAAATGGACGGCTCAAAGGGAGACGACGATGCTGCGCAAGATGCTATTGGCCGTTCTGTTCACCAGCACAATCATTGGCTTGACCGGAGCCACTGTGGCCGCCCCCATGACCTACGACGTGACGATCGAGAGCGGCAGGCTCTCCGGACCTGGCGCGAAGATTCTGCGCAACGTCCTGCCTTCCGCACAGTTTATTCTTTTTGGCGAAGATCATGGCTTCGCCGATTCTCCGATTTTCCTGCGCGCATTGGCGAGAGACGCGCGCGACGCCGGCTTTCGGTATCATGCCATCGAGGTAGGGCGGCGATCGACTGACTTGGTACGCGATGCGCTCGCCCACAATGGCATCGATGGTGTCGCTGCGCTGGTGAAAGACGCACCTCTTGGCCTTCCTTTCGTTTCCCTGATAGATGATGCGGCGCTGGCTGCAGACTTTTTGGGCAAGGATGCGCACGGAACGCCATTTCTCTGGGGTGTTGATCAGGAGTTCATTGGGTCACCCATTTTCCATCTCAAGACACTTGTCGAACTGGCTCCGAACAGCAAAGCGAAAGCTGAAGCGACGCGGCTGCTTGATGCGGAAACCGATGCTGCTGCCAAAGCGGATCAGCAGCATTTTCTCCTGGTATCGAAATCGCCAGATCAATTCGATGCACTCGCACGGCTTTTCGCGGGGAGCGGCGATGCGCTTGGCATCATCGCGGACCTGAAGGAAAGCGCCAGCATCTATCAGGCCTGGATCGGTGGGCACAATTACGAGAACAACAGCCACCGGGCACGCTATCTTGCGGATAATTTCCTGCGCTACTACCGCTCGGCAGCGGAACAGGAGCCCAAGGTCATTTTCAAAATGGGCATTGAACATCTTGGGCTTGGGACGACCACCGTCAACACCATTGATCTGGGTACACTCGCAACAACGCTCGCCCGCGTGGACGGCAGGACAGCCCTTCGCATTGCCTTTCTGCCAACGGGCGGAAAGCACACGGCGTTTGCACCCAAACCGGGAAATCCCACCACGGTCGAAGACTACAAGGACCCAGACGTTCTTGACGTCTTCGCGTCGATGAAGCTCGACCCCGAACGTTTGCCAAAAGATCGTTGGAGTCTGATACCGCTGGAGCCGATCCGCAAGGAACTCGATACCAAGGGTATAAACGCCCTGAAGCCGTTCGCCCGCTTCGTGCTGCTTGGGTACGACTACATTCTCACAACGCCCGATGCAAAACCGGGTGCGTATCTTCTCAAATGACAAAGGCCCGCATCGCTGCGGGCCTTTTCCATCCTGCTATTTGCAGATTACTCGGCGGCGACCGCCAGCACGGGCGCAGCTTCCAGAACATCGGGGCCAACGTGAGCCTCGAATTTCGTGAAGTTCTCGCGGAACATCTGGGCCAGCTTCCGGGCCTGTACGTCATATGCCGCTTTGTTGGCCCAGGTATCGCGCGGGTTCAGAATTTTCGCATCCACACCCGGCACGGAAACCGGAACGCGGAATTTGAAATGCGGATCGACCCGCATCTCAACATTGGCAAGCGAGCCGTCGAGCGCCGCAGCCAGTAGCGCACGCGTTGCCTTGATCGGCATGCGGGAGCCTTCACCAAAGGCGCCGCCTGTCCAGCCCGTATTCACCAGCCAGCAATCGGCCTGATGCTGACCAATCAGGTCGCGCAGCAGATTGCCGTATTCGCTCGGATGACGCGGCATGAACGGTGCGCCGAAGCAGGTGGAAAAAGTTGGTTGAGGTTCCTTGCCGAGGCCCTTTTCCGTTCCGGCGACCTTCGCGGTGAAGCCGGAAAGGAAATGATACATTGCCTGGCTCGGCGTGAGCTTGGCGATGGGCGGCAGCACGCCAAACGCATCGGCAGTGAGCATGATGACGTTCTTGGGGTGACCGGCGCGGCCGGTATCGCTGGCATTCGGGATAAAGTCGATCGGATAGGCGGCGCGGGTGTTCTCAGCAAATTTCGCGTCATCCAGATCGAGTTCGCGCGTCGCGTGATCCATCACCACATTTTCCAGCACCGTTCCGAAGCGCTCGGTGGTGGAGAAGATCTCAGGCTCGGCCTCGCGCGAAAGACGGATGACCTTCGCATAGCAACCGCCTTCGATATTAAAGACGCCATGTTCGCTCCAGCCATGCTCATCGTCGCCAATCAGCGTGCGTGAAGCATCGGCGGAAAGCGTTGTCTTGCCTGTGCCGGAGAGCCCGAAGAAGATCGCGGCGGTGCCATCCGGCCCCACATTCGCCGAGCAGTGCATCGACATGATGCCCTTGGGCGGCAGGAGATAGTTCATGATCGTAAAGACCGATTTCTTCATTTCGCCGGCATAGGAGGTGCCGCCGATCAGAACGATCTTTTTGGTGAAGTTCACCGCGATCACCGTCTTGGACGAGCAGCCATGCTTGGCTGGATCGGCTTCGAAGCTGGGCAGATCGATGATCGTGAATTCCGGATTGAAGCCCTTCAGTTCTTCTGCTGTGGGGCGGATCAGCAGCTGGTGCACAAAGAGCGAGTGCCAGGCATATTCGGTGACGATGCGCACTGGCAGGCGATGTTCCAGATCGGCGCCGCCGAACAGATCCTTCGCGAAAAGCTCTTTGCCTTCCGCGAATTTCATCATGTCCGCGTAGAGCGCATCAAAATGGGCCGGAGTCATCGGCTTGTTGTTGTCCCACCAGACGTGGCTTTCACTCGCGGCATCGCGCACGACAAACTTGTCTGTGGCGGAGCGGCCGGTGTGAAGGCCGGTGAGAACAACCAACGGACCGTTCTTGGCAACGTGTCCTTCGCCGCGCTTCAACGCCTCTTCATAAAGCTGCGGTACCGTCAAATTCCAATTGACGGCCTTAAGATTGCGAAAGCCCTGGGCTTCAAGGCCGAAGGCACCTTGCTGAGACATCGTTCAACCTTCCAATGCGTGGCGGGCCCGCCCCCAACCGCGCGAGCCTTGAACAGCCTTTGCGGCCATTCGGTTTCTTAGCTCTCCAAAATAGAGGGCGGCCGGAGATGCTTCAATGCGGCAATAATGCGTGGCGAATGGAAAATCGCACGTTATTTCAATTGGTTACAAGGCCAACAAGGTGACAGCTTGTCATTTTCAAATCATTCCACAAAGCATTTGCTCATCCGGCACCTGTTCCGGCGGCCCGGCGATTGCGCTAAGCCTTTCAGCCTGATGGCACTTTCCGACACCGAGCTGGAACGCTATGCCCGCCACATCGTGCTGCGCGAGGTTGGCGGGGCGGGCCAGGCCAAGCTGAAGGCCGCGCGCGTGCTGCTCGTAGGGGCAGGCGGGCTCGGCAGCCCGGCGATCCTTTATCTGGCCGCCGCCGGCGTGGGCAACATCGGCATTGCGGATTTTGACACCGTGTCCCTTTCCAATCTGCAGCGGCAGATTGCGCACCGGACCGGGGATATCGGGCTTGCCAAGACCCGCTCGGCGGCCGCAAACGCAACTGCGATCAATCCCGAGGTCAAATTCCACGAACACGATATCCGCATCGACGCGCAAAATGTGGCCGCGCTGATTGCCGAATATGACATCGTGGCCGATGGGTCAGACAATTTCGCCACGCGCTTCCTTCTGAACGACGCCTGCTATTTCGCGAACAAGACCCTGGTCAGCGCAGCCGTGACCGAGTTCGACGGCCAGCTTGCCACCTTCAAAGCGTACGATCCTGAGCTTCCCTGCTATCGCTGCATCTTTCCCGAGCCGCCACCTCCTGGAACCGCGCCGTCCTGTTCGGAGACCGGTGTATTGGGCGCTGCCGCCGGCGTGATGGGCACGCTGCAGGCGCTCGAGATTCTCAAAGAGATTACCGGCGCAGGCGAAAGCATGGCCGGACGGCTGCTGATTTACGAAGCATTAAGCACACGCTTTCGCACCGTTCGCGTTCCCAAGGATCCCAATTGCGCGCTGTGTTCGGCGCACCCCCGAATTTCCAGTCTTTCCGTTCACGGCGTGTAAACGCAAAGATCGCCGAATTTAACCCTAGCGAAAGACAGGGTCCCCGATACTTCCAGCCAGGATCGGGGATGCTGGCATGGCTCAGGAAGTTCACTTTGAAATCTTCAAACGGCACGGCTCCAAGGGTGGCTGGATTCTGCATGACGTAACGTCTTCGCGGGATGCGGCCATCAAGACCGCACAGGAGCTGATGGGCGAAGGCGGCGCCACGGGTGTGAAGGTGGTGAAGGAAACATACAACGCCGACACAGGCGATTTCCTGACCCTCAAGATCTTTGAAGACGGTCACAGCAAGATGAAGAGCGAGGCAGCGGCGGAAGATGTTCCGCACGCGTTGCCATGCTTCAAGCCCGACGATCTCTATTCGTATCATGCCCGCGCGACCATCGCGCGACTGCTCGGCGAATATCTCGCACGCCAAAAGCTGACGGTGATCGAATTGATCCATCGCGCCGATGCGCTGGAAAAATTCGAGGCGACAGGCACAGTCTATCAGCACGCCATCCAGAAAATCGCCGTTGCACAGGCCTCTTCCACGACGACGCCGGTGCAGCAGATCGTCAAGAGCCTGAACGAGTTGGTGACGAAATCCATACATCGCGTCTATCGCGATGCGAAGCGCGACTACTTCCCCAAAACCGTCGCCGGAAAATTCTCTGCACTGGCGCAAAAGATGGCTGCAGATTCGGACGGGCTGTACCGCCTGAACGGAAGCCTTGCCGTCTATCTGCGCGATGCCAAGGGATGGGACGAAAAGCTCACCCGGCTGCTGGGCACGCTGAGCGAAGCGCAAACGCTGGATGACGGACCCGCCAAGGACCTTTTGCTTTCGGCGGTGGATGCCATCATCTCCGAGCTTCTGAGCGGTTCCGCGGCGCTGCACGAATTGATCGGGCAAAGTGAAAATCTGAGCGAAGCATTGTCGCGGCTCGTAAGCCTGTTTCTGGGCCAGCCGGTTGATGGTGCCAGCGATGGCGTTGGAGCGCTGACGAAGCAGTTCGCAAACGATGCTCTGCCCGATTCGCGCATTGCGCTTGCCAATCGCATTCTGGCGGAACTGAAAAGCGTCAAACGCCTTTGCCCAAATTCGCTGACCGATGAACTGAAATCGCTGCGCCGCATCGCCAACCGCCTTGTTATGGGCATTGGGAAATATATGCGCCACGAGGACCTGATCGCAGCCTTCACCCTGCGCTCGAAGCGAATCGTGACACACGAGAATATCGGCGCGCATCTGGCGGAAGCCGCGCAGCCTGACGAGAAGCTGGAACGGCTCCTGTTCGTGGAAGAAAACATCATTGGCGTGGAGAACAAGCGCCACCTGGCTTCCTTTGTCATGCCGGTCATCACGGCGACGGCGTTCGAGAGTTTCTTCCTCGCGTCCAAGCTGCCTTCGCTGGAACGGCTTTCCCGACTGGGAGAACTTCAGACACGCGTGCGCCGCGCCGGCTTTCAGGACAAGGAAAAGGCCGACATTTCCGACCTGCTCGACCGCCTCGCAAGCGAGATCGAAACCCGCAGCAAACTGTTCGAATCGATTGAATCGCGGCCCGTGAGCCATGTTGAAAAGGCGATCGCGCTCTTGAGGCTTTCCACCAGCGGGGCGCTGACCGAGGGCCGCGTTTCCCATCGCGCACGCGCGCTCATTCTTTCGCATTTGGGCAAGCCCGGCTTTCTTTCGGGCTATGCACAGCACATGGCGAAATTTCGCCCGGACCAGAAGGCCGACAGTCAGGCGGCCATGACGGAACTGGTGCAGACACTGGAAAAAGCCGGGATCACGCAGGAAACCGGATTGAAGAACATCGCAGCCTAGCGCGGTTCCACAGCGGGTTCGCAATGATCGGGATATAACCCAAATGGGGATTGCAGCGTTGCGCTGCAAGAGGCAGGCGCGGATTTTTTGCGCGCAAAAGATTTCCACGCGGAGCAACTGCCGTTTTGCTTTGCAAGCAATGGCTTGGTGAAACGGCTCGCGAAGTTTTCCACGCTTTTGGAGCAAGAAGCCACGTTCGCGTTTTCAGATATTGCGCGCACCGCCCACAAAAGGAAATTCCGCTTGCTAGTGCGCCTCGTCCCAGTTGGCGGCGGCGCGCGCTTCGACGGTGAGCGGAACCGATAGCGCAATCGCGGGCAACGAGGCCTTCTCCATCACCGCAGCGACGGTTTTGCAGGTTTTTTCGGCTTCTGCCTTCGGTGCTTCGAACACCAATTCGTCATGCACCTGCAGCAGCATACGCGCCTTCAGCTTGGCGGATGAAAGCGCATCGGGAACGCGGATCATGGCGCGGCGGATGATATCGGCCGCTGTTCCCTGAATGGGGGCGTTTATGGCTGCACGCTCTGCGCCGCCGCGATGGCCGGGATTGGTGGAATTGATTTCACGGATCGAGACTTTGCGGCCGAACAGCGTCTCTACATAACCCTTCTCGCGCGCGAAGGCTTTTGTAGATTCCATGTAGTCGCGGATACCGGGGAAGCGCTGGAAATATTTCTTGATGTAGTCACCTGCTTCCTCGCGCGGGATACCAAGCTGGTTGGCGAGGCCGAAGGCGGAGATGCCATAGACAATACCGAAATTGATCGCCTTGGCTCTGCGGCGCGTTTCCGCCGGCATGCCCTTTACGGGCACACCGAAGATTTCGCTCGCCGTCATGGCGTGAATATCAAGCCCATCAGCAAAGGCTTTCTTCAATTGCGGAATGTCAGCGATATGCGCAAGCAGACGCAGCTCGATCTGGCTGTAGTCCGCGCTGATAAGCACATTGCCCTTTTCCGCAATGAACGCCGAGCGGATGCGGCGGCCTTCTTCGGTGCGGATGGGGATGTTCTGCAGATTGGGATCGGTGGAGGCCAGGCGGCCAGTTGAGGTGGACGCCATCGCATAGGACGTGTGGACACGGCCGGTATTCGGATTGATGTAGGTGGGCAACGCGTCGGTATAAGTGCCACGCAGCTTGGCAAGCTGGCGCCAGTCCAGAACCTTCCGGGCGATATCGTGCCCTTGCGCAGCCAATTCTTCCAGCGCATCCGCATCGGTGGACCATGCGCCGGTTTTTGTCTTCTTACCGCCCGGCAGCTTGAAGGTGCCGAAGAGAATATCGCCAAGCTGTTTGGGCGAACCGATATTGAAGGATCCGCCTGCTAGCTTGTGGATCTCCGTTTCGAGCGCGGCCTGCGCTTTGGCGAAATCGTTGGAAAGCTTGCGCAGCAGATCGGGATCGATGGCGATACCCTCCCGCTCCATATCCGCAAGCACAGTGACAAGTGGGCGCTCCAGCGTTTCATACACCGTTGCTGCATGTTCGGCGGCAAGGCGTGGCTTCAGGAGCGCATGCAGGCGCAAGGTGACATCTGCATCCTCTGCGGAATAGCGCGTGGCTTCCTTGAGTGGCACAAGATCGAACGTGCGCTTTTCCTTGCCAGAACCAGCCACTTCGCTGAACGAAATCGGCTTGTGATCCAGATGCAGCTCCGAAAGCGCATCCATGCCATGCCCATGCGCCGTGGAATCCAGCACATAGGACATCAGCATGGTGTCGTCGTAGGGAAATACTGCAATGCCGCGCTGACGGAAAATGAGATAGTCATATTTCAGGTTTTGCGCGACCTTTAGAACGCCCTCGTCTTCCAGCAGCGGCTTGAGCGCCGCGATCACGTCCTTCTCGGACAACTGCGAAATTGCGCCCGCGCCATCGAGCGCGAGCCCATCGCCCGCGCGGTGACCGCAAGGGATGTAACAAGCCTCCCCCGGCGCAACTGCCAGCGAGACACCACAAAGACCGGCCTGCAGCGCATCCAGCGAGGTTGTTTCGGTATCGACGCAGACAGTGCCCGATTCATGCGCGCGGGCGATCCAATGGGCAAGGCGATTCCTGTCGGTGACCGTTTCATAGGCGTCATGCCGAATGGGCTTCAAAAGCGCGCCTCGGTCCATCACTGCGCCGGGAGAACGCGCCTTCCCATTCGTGGGCGTTTCTGCCTTCGCAGGCGCGTCTTCGCTCGCCCCGGTTTTTGGCACAGGCGCGGCATCCTCGGATGCTGGCATAGCATCCACATCCTCCACGCCGAAATGCGAAGCCACGCGGCGTGTGAGCGTGTTGAATTCCATCGATTTCAGGAAGCCGAGAACGCTCGCTGGATCAGGTTCGCCGGTGGCAAATTCATCGATCTGTTCCTTGACCGGAACGTTCGGATCGAGCGTGACCAGCTTCATCGACATGCGCGCATTCCCGGCATTTTCGATGAGAGTCTCGCGACGCTTGGGCTGCTTGATTTCGCCCGCACGATTCAGCAGCGTTTCCAGATCGCCATAGGCGTTGATGAGTTCGGCAGCAGTTTTCACGCCGATGCCGCGCACGCCGGGAATGTTGTCGGAGGAGTCGCCCGCCAGCGCCTGCACATCGACCACCTTCGATGGTGGCACGCCAAATTTTTCCATCACTTCGGCGCTGCCAAGGCGCTTGTTCTTCATGGTGTCGAGCAGTTCGATTGAACCGTCGATCACCAGCTGCATCAGGTCCTTGTCGGAGGAGACGATGGTGACCTTCGCGCCCGCTTCATGGGCCAGCCGCGCATAGGTGGCGATCAGGTCATCTGCTTCGTAATTCGCCATCTCGATGGCGGGAACGCCAAAAGCGCGGGTGGCATCGCGCACCAAGGGGAATTGCGGAATCAGATCTTCCGGCGGCTCGGGGCGGTTGGCCTTGTACTGATCGTAGATCGCGTTGCGGAAGGTGGTCTTGCCCGCATCGAAGATGACGGCGAGATGCGTGGGCTTGTCGCCCGCTTTCGTGTCCTCCAGCAGCTTCCACAGCATGTTGCAGAAGCCGGACACCGCGCCGACAGGCAACCCATCGGACTTTCGCGTGAGCGGAGGAAGTGCGTGATAGGCGCGGAAGAGATAGCCCGAGCCATCAATCAGGTAGAGATGATCGCCCTTGTGCAGCGGGCGCTTGGCGCGGGCAGCGCTCAATGGTGGCCCGCCCCAGCCCTCAACACGAACCGCCGGTCGCAATACGGGCATTCCACGAAACTCTCGTCGCCCATTTCCAGATAGACGCGCGGATGGCCCAGCGCACCGCCACCGCCGTCGCAGGCCACGCGCGTGTCGTCCACTTCGATCACTTCCGGCGCATCAATGGAGTTGGCAGCAGATGTCATGGCGGGGCCCTGTTTGCTCTCGTTCGCTCCTGGGGGGCGGATCATAGCCAGCAGGAAAGCCATCGCAAGTTTGGCGCTGGCAGGCTAGCTTTGCGCCCATGGTCGTACTCAACCGCATCTATACGAAAACCGGCGACAAGGGCGAAACCGCGCTTGGCGACGGCACGCGCCTGCCCAAATTTGCCCTTCGGATCGAGGCTTACGGCACCGTGGACGAGGCCAATGCCGCGCTGGGACTGGCGCGGCTGCACACCCGGGGTGAGGCCGACGTCATGCTGGCCCGCATCCAGAACGATCTGTTCGATCTGGGCGCGGATCTGTGTGTGCCCGAAACCGCCAAGCGCAACGAGAACCGCCTGCGAATCGCCGATGTGCAAGTGGAACGGCTGGAGCGGGAAATCGACGCCATGAACGCGGAACTGGCGCCGCTCACATCCTTTGTGTTGCCGGGCGGAACGGCGGCTTCAGCACATCTGCATCTGGCGCGCGCCATCGTGCGCCGTGCGGAACGGGCGATGGTGCATCTGGCAACAGAGGAAGAGATCAATCCCGCGGCGGTGCGCTATGCCAATCGGCTATCGGACCATCTGTTCGTGATGAGCCGTTATCTGAACAACAAGGGCACGGGCGACGTTTTATGGACACCAGGCCAGAACCGCTGACGTGCTTTACAGCACGAACGGAATCACGGCCTTGCGCGCTTTCGGATATTCAGCGAAGCGCGCGCGATACCAGCGATGATGCGAAAGCGCGCGGGGAATGAGGTTCGCCGCCGTCCACACCGCGAAACTGAGTGCGGCCAGATTCCAGCACATCACGGCAAAGCCGGTCCATTCCACAATCTCGCCGAAATGGTTGGGACAGGAGATGCGTTCGAATAATCCGCCGCGTGGAATCGCATAATCTGTGCTGTCTTTGCGCAGGGCGATGAGCGTGTAGTCCGCCCGGATATTGATGGCCGCGCCCACGATGAAAAGCGCAAGCCCGCCCGCAAAACGCGGATCGGCAAGCCATGTAACTGGATAGGCGGCAAGGCTCCCAAGGTAATAGCCGTTCAGGCTGCCATTGACGGTGTTAAAGACGATCGCACCCAGAACGATGACGAGCGGGATCGTCTTTCCAGCAGTCTGCGTCATCCATGGGAATATCAGACTGCGATGGACGTAGTGACCGACATAAAGCACGAAGAAAATCCACGCTGGCGTGGTCTTGAGTGCGGTCCCGCAGAGAAACAATCCGGCAAATACGCCGAGAGACACGATCTCCATCGCGCACCAGCCGAGCCTATTGCCGATACGCGGCCCTGGGCCGCCGGTAGCCGCATGACGGCCATAGGGCGCGGTGATGTAAAGCTGAATTGGCGCCAGCAGCAACGCCACCACGATCCAGCCGAGCATGAATGCGTTGAAGCGGTCGATATCGATCATTCCGAAATGCGCTGAGCGGCAAACGCGTGATAGGCGATTCCCACGCGCCGCGCCACCAACAGCGCGACCCGCCAGACATCAGTGGGAGAGGCTCTATTCGGCGTCTGCCGTACGGCGGCCGAAGATGAAGGCAAGCACGATGCCCGGAACGCCAACCGCGGCAAACGCCCATAGACCCAGGATCGCCACCAGCCAACCCGAAACCGGCGATGGCAGCGAGGTTTCCGCCCAGGATTTGAAGCCAGCCGGACCGGTGGCGCTGAGAAGCGACCATGCCTGATCGACCGACCGCACCACCACGTGACCGCCCTTTTCGAGCGAGTCGATAAAGTCCGCGCCGAGAAGCATGATTCCGGCAACGATAAGAATGAGGCTGACAAACCTCAGAGCAATGTAAACCGCGTTCATGACCCCACTCCGTGCGCCCCCGCGCGACGATCCGCAAACGTGACACACGCCCGCAGACATTCAACAAAGGGTACCGGTCGGGAAAATCATACTCAAGACAATGTCGGCGCAATTAACCATGCGTGCATGTTTTTCATGCGCTTTCTTTCTCCTGCAAGATGACCGTTTGCTTAATTCCGATGCAGCATCGCGCACGCGTTGGGCAGTTGCTGCGAAATCGCGCTTAGGTTCCGGCATGCGCGCTTTGCAAGCGACGCACGCGCCATCCCGCAAGCCCGCCATAGATATCGACCAGAGCGTGCGCCAGCATCGCCCACCACAGGCTTCCGGTGAGCACAAAGCCCGTCGCGAAAACAAGGCCGATGGCGGCCGTGCGCGGCAGACCTTTCCAGCCCTGATAAAGATGCCCCGCGCCGAAGATGAGCGACGACAAAACGACCGCCGCCACCGTTCCGCCAAGCGGCAGCAAATACCAGACCAGAAAGCCGCGATACATCAGCTCCTCCCAGATGCCCGCGCTGATGGCGACAAGCAGGAACAGCATGAGTTCATTGCCCGTGCGCGGGAGAATTTTCAGCTCATCAATTTGCTTGATCACTTCCGGCAGCTTGTTGCGAACCAGACGGGGCAGAAACAAAAGCTGCAGGACGATTAGCGGTATCAGGACGCAGGACGCAAAAAGGGCATACAGACCCCAGCTATGCGGCGGCCAATCAAGGCCAAGCTGCGAAAAGGAACGCCCGCTTCTCGACCACACAAAGACAACAGCCACGGCAATCGCCATGCCGCGCAGGACCGTGAGCAGATAGCGCGCCTTGAGAGAAGCCTCCCCCGCCTTGCCAATTTTGCGACCCGACACGACTGACAATGCCGGCATAACGACGATTGCGAGAAACGCCAGCGCATGATCGGCCAGCGAGCGATCTGCAAACAGGGTGGCAAGCTGCATGGACTATTTCTGATACGGCTTGCCGTCACGATGGACGTAGCCGCCATTGGCCGGTTCGTATCGCATGTCGATATCAGGATAGTCGCAGATATCGTTGTCGGTGCGCGTTCCCACTTCCAGACATCTGACAGGCGCATTCGAACGATTGACCAGATGATGGCCGTTCGAGATACCTTTCGGAAACGCCGCACAATCGCCGGCGCGCAGCACCTCCTCGCCATCATCCGTGACGAGCACAACCTCTCCTGACAGCACATAGACGAACTCGTCCTCATGGCTGTGCCAGTGACGCTGGCTGGACCATGCACCCGGCGGGAGTTCGAGCAGATTGACGCCGAAATCATTGAGGCCGCCTGCATCGCCAAGCTGCCAGCGAGCGCGATTGAGGCAAGGTGTATCATGTGGCGGCGGATAGGCCGTGCCACGTCGCACATTGGCGTTTGCGATATCGATTTTTGGCATGGCTGGTCCCACCAAAAGAAAAGGCGCCCGCAAGATGTAATCCTCGCGGGCGCCCGTTCAACACATAATATCCGCAGGTCAGGCCTGCGTGCCGCCTTCGGCCGGTGCTTTCTTGGTGAGGTCTTCACCCGTCGCCTGATCCACGGCTTTCATGGACAGGCGCACCTTGCCGCGATCGTCAAAGCCAAGCAGCTTGACCTTCACGGCCTGACCTTCGCTGACAACATCCGAGGTCTTGTTCACGCGTGTGGGCGCGAGCTCGGAGATGTGAACCAGACCATCCTTGGGCCCGAAGAAGTTCACGAAGGCGCCGAAATCCATCACCTTCACGACCTTGCCATCGTAAATTTCGCCGATTTCCGGCTCTGCCACGATGCCCTTGATCCACTTGAGCGCGGCCTTGATCGACTCGCCATCGGCGGATGCGATCTTCACGGTGCCGTCGTCTTCGATGTTGATCTTCGCGCCAGTCTTTTCGACGATCTCGCGGATCACCTTTCCGCCCGAGCCAATCACTTCGCGGATCTTGTCGGTCGGGATCTTGATGGTCTCAATGCGGGGCGCGTGTTCGCCAAGCTGATCGCGACTGTGGCCGAGCGCCTTCGACATCTCGCCGAGGATGTGCATGCGCCCATCCTTCGCCTGGCCAAGCGCAACCTTCATGATGTCGCCCGTGATACCCGCAATCTTGATGTCCATCTGCAGAGCGGTGATGCCGACTTCGGTACCCGCGACCTTGAAGTCCATGTCGCCAAGGTGATCTTCATCGCCGAGGATATCGGAAAGCACCGCATAGCGCTCGCCTTCAAGGATGAGACCCATGGCGATGCCGGCGATGGGACGCTCCAGCGGAACGCCCGCATCCATCAGCGCCAGCGAAGCGCCGCACACCGATGCCATCGAGGACGAACCGTTCGATTCTGTGATTTCCGAAACGACACGCAGCGTGTAGGGGAACTTGTCCTTCGCGGGCAGGAGCGGATGCACCGCGCGCCAGGCGAGCTTGCCGTGACCGATCTCGCGGCGGCCGGGCGAACCCATGCGGCCCGTTTCGCCAACGGCGTAGGGCGGCATGTTGTAGTGGAGCATGAAGCTCTGCTTGCTCGTGCCTTCGAGGCTATCGACAAATTGCTCATCGTCGCCCGTGCCGAGCGTGGCCACCACGAGCGCCTGCGTTTCGCCGCGTGTGAAGAGCGCCGAACCGTGCGTGCGCGGCAGTGTGCCGACTTCGGCGACGATCGGACGAACCGTGACGAGGTCGCGGCCATCAATGCGCTTTTTCGTGTCGAGCACGGAATTGCGCATCACCTGCGCTTCCAGATCGTGAAAGATGTTCTTGAACTGCTTTTCGGTGAGCTTGCCTTCGCCCTCGCCAACGAACTCCGCGGCGGTGCGGTCGCGCACGGCAGCGATGGCATCGCGGCGCACATGCTTTTCGGGGATCTGGAACGCGGCGGAAAGATCCTTCGATGCGGAGGCGCCGAGCTTCTTCAACCAGTCCTTCGTATCGTCCACGACCAGTTCACGCGGCTCCTTGGCAGCCTTTTCAGCCAGGCGGATGATCGCATCGATCACCTTGCCCATTTCCTTATGGCCATAGAGCACCGCGCCGAGCATCACCTCTTCGGAAAGCTCCTTGGCTTCGGATTCGACCATAAGGACGGCATCCGCCGTTCCGGCAACGATGAGATCGAGGTTGGACAGCGGCATCTCGTCAATCTGCGGATTGAGCTTGTATTCGCCGTCGATATAGCCGACGCGGGCCGCACCAATCGGACCCATGAACGGAATGCCCGAAAGCGTAAGTGCCGCGGACACGGCGACCATTGCCACCACGTCGGGATCGTTTTCCAGATCGTGGGAAAGAACCTGCGCCACAACGAGCGTTTCGTTGCGATAGCCTTCGGCAAAGAGCGGGCGAATTGGACGATCGATCAGGCGCGATGTCAGCGTCTCGCGTTCGGTTGGCGCGCGTTCGCGCTTGAAGTAGCCGCCGGGGATCTTGCCCGCCGCGTAATAGCGTTCCTGGTAGTTCACCGTGAGGGGGAAGAAATCCACACCCTCTTTGGCGGCCTTTGCACTGACAGCCGTTGCGAGCACAACGGTTTCGCCATAGGTGGCGAGCACAGCGCCATCGGCCTGACGGGCGATGCGCCCGGTTTCAAGGGTCAGTGTGCGACCGCCCCATTCGATTTCCTCTTTCGCGATATTGAACATTCCTGTGTTCCTTCGTTCCCGCTGGCCGGATTGCCAACGGCGTTTTCCTTGAGCGTCTCAAGAAATGGGTAATGCGCGCCGGCGGACCATCCGCGGCGCGCGCAGGTGAGATTGCGAACGGGTGCGTGCGCCTTCAGCGACGCAGACCCAGACGGCTGATGAGAGATTCGTAACGCTTCACGTCTTTCGCACGGACATAGTCCAGAAGGCGGCGGCGCTGCGACACCAGCTTGATGAGACCGCGGCGCGAGTGATTGTCCTTCGTGTGCGTCTTGAAGTGTTCCGTGAGATTGGCGATGCGCTCGGAGAGCACTGCGATCTGCACTTCGGGCGAGCCTGTGTCGCCTTCTTTCGTGGCGTATTCGCCGACGAGTTCTTTCTTGCGGTCTGTCGTGATCGTCATAGTCGTTTTCGTTCCCGGTCATCCATGGGTGAAGTTGAAGACGCGAAACGGTCTTAGCTCTCCGCCGGCAAGTTCTGCGAGCGCAACAGGCTCGCCATCGCCGCCGGTCAGATAGACCGTGAGCCCTTGAAGATCGTCGTCATGCGCTTCTTCCGTGAGGCGCGCGAAGAGATTCGCACGCATCAAAACCGGATTGCCGCTTCTCAGGCGAACTGCGTCAGGCCCGGTTACAGCCAGCGCCGGGATGCCGTCCAGCGCGGTTGAAAGGGGCCTCAAGTGCTCAAAAGCGGCGGGACTATGCATAAAACCCCTCAGGGTTTCCAGTGGGATAGCGTCTTTTTCCGAGAAGCCCCCGATGGAAGTGCGCCGCAGCTGGCTGACATGGCCGACAGTTCCCAGGGCGCGGGCCATATCGCGCACCCAGGCACGCACGTAAGTGCCTTTGCCGCATAGGATTTCGAACACCGCATGGTCCGGATCGGGCTGCGAAACGAGGCGCGCTTCGAGCACTTCCACCGTGCGGGGTTCCAACGTCACCATCTCGCCATCCCGAGCAAGGTCATAGGCCCGCTCGCCCTGAACCTTGATCGCCGAGTAGGCGGGCGGTACCTGCACGAGTTCCCCGGTGAAACGGGGGATCATGGCTTCGATGGCCGTGCGATCAGGCCGTACGGAACTGGTTTCGGTGACCCTGCCTTCTGCATCGTCGGTGTCGCGGGCCTCGCCCCAATGCGCTGTGAAGCGATAGGTTTTCAGTGCGTCCATCGCATATGGCACGGTCTTGGTGGCCTCGCCCAACGCAATGGCCACGACACCCGTGGCCAGCGGATCGAGGGTTCCGGCGTGACCTGCCTTCTGCGCGTCGAAGACGCGCTTCACCGCGCCGACGACTTGCGTGGAGGTGACGCCTCCGGGCTTGTCGACAATGACCCAGCCATGGACTGCCTGCCCTTTTTTCCTACGCCCCATCTTCGTCTTCCGGGGTTTTCAGGTCGCGCTGTACGCGGTCGGATTTCAGAATGGTCTCGATCTTTTCGGCTTCGGCGAAGGACAGATCTTCCACGAAACGCAGATCGGGCGTGAATTTCAGCGTGATCATGTGGCCCATGAGGCCGCGAATGAAGCTGCGGTGACGATTCAGGGCCTCAATCACCTCCTTGGCGTTCTTGCCGCCCAGAGGTTCGCAGAAGACGGTAGCATGACGCATATCCGGCGAGGGCTTCACCTGTGTGATCGTGACAGGCGTGCTGTCGAGCACCGGATCGCTAACTTCTCCGCGCATGAGAATCTGCGAAAGCGCATGACGCAGCATCTCGCCGACACGCAATTGGCGCTGGGTTGGGCCATTGTGCTGGTCGCGGGCGGGCGAGGGGCGGCGCCGCATCATTCTTCTCCATATCCGAAACGGGCACACCACGGAGCAAGCGTGGGCAGGACAGGCTTCATTTCGTCTTCATAATTTCGCCACTGATTCCTGCCGCCTTGATATATGCCTTGCGTCACCTGAGTTGCACTTGGTGTGTTGATCATTCTTCCCTTAGCGCGCATGGCGAAATCCTGCATTGTCTCGTCGTATTCCAGTCCAATAAAATCGCAAATTCGTCTGGTCTCGCAATCAGGAGACGCCACAAGGTCTTCGTATCGTGTTTCAAGTCTTTCCTGATTCAATGTCAACTTGTAAGCTTGAGACAACGACATAACTGACGCGTAGTAGTTCGCTGCACCCTCCAGCGTCAAAAGCTCAAACATCTGAGCAGACATCGAAAAGCGCCGCCTGAAGCAGGAAAGCACGACATCGCGTGGATCGCGAAGCGCGAAGAGCACCTTTGCACGAGGAAAGAGTTTGGCAATGAGACAAAGGTAGACGCTATAGAGCGGCATCTTGTCGACGAAAGCATGACTCTTGAGCTTGATGCCATGGCTGCGTACTTCGCGCCAATAATCCGCGCGATAGCGTTCAAGGTCATCGCTTCCTATTGATGCCAGCGCTTCCAGACCACCATCTGGCACAAGAAAGTCCTTAATCGACAAATTTAGGCAATCGCGCTCTTCGAGAGACTCGATGTCACGATGACTCGACAGAATATTCTCCAGCAACGTGGTGCCGGATCGAGGAAATCCGACCAGAAATACATGCGCTCTGACTGGCGATTCGCATTCGATGAATGAAGTATTTTTCCAATGGTCAGGAGAGCATCCATTGAAGTAATTGCAGAGCCGGTTCGCGCGCGCCAGAGCCGCCTCCGCGCCAAGGGCGGCATATCCATCGGCATAGTATTTCCGAAGTAACGCATTTGACTCTTGATACTCCGCAAAGGCATCTCGGTACCTGCCCTGACCATCAAGTGCGTCTGCCGCAATTCCACGCGCGATTGCCCGATTGACGATCCGTTCCACCTGTGACGAACCAATGGTTTTCGCAATCGCTATTGCCTTATCATACTTCTTCTCCAGCAACTCGGCCTGTGCCAAGGCAAGCGTCGCAACTGATTGACCGGGCTCAAGTTGCAGTGCGCTTCGAGCGTAGTTTCGCGCGCTTTCTACCTCACCTCGAAGAGCCGAATAATGTGCCAACTTGCCTAAGGCCCCCGGATGCGGAGCAATTTCAGTCACACGGCGATATTCGCTCTGGGCGCGCGCGATCTCTTGCAAATTCTCAAACGCCACTGCCCGAAAATAGAGAATATGTGGAGAACCCGGTGCGAGGCGGAGCGCCGCATTGAACGCTTCAACAGCCTCGCGGTGCCTCCCTAACTCCGCGAGAACTCTTCCATGCGCCTGCATGGCATCGGGCGAGCGCGGCGCAAGCTGACGAGCCCGAACGGCCAATTCCAAGCCACGCTCATACATCTGAATATTGATTTGATGATACACCGCGAGCGTTAGCAGATTGGGATGCACGAGCCCACGCTCGATCGCTTCGCTTGACAGTGCCGCTGCCAGGCTGAAGTTATTCGAGCGCAGCGCGACTTCGGCGCGTCGCAAATATTCCTGCAGCGCGCGACCGTTTACGCCCGGTGGCATGCTCATTTCCCGCCGCATTGGAAATATCCAGCGCGCCTTAGAGTGCGCGCTGGATGGTTTCGACCTCGTAGCACTCGATGACGTCGCCCTTCTGCAGGTTTTCGTAGTTCGCGAAGGACATGCCGCACTCCTGTCCGGACTGCACTTCGCGCACTTCGTCCTTGAAGCGCTTGAGGGTTGACAGTTCGCCTTCGTGGATGACCACGTTGTCGCGAATGAGGCGGACCTTCGCGCCGCGGCGAACAACGCCATCGGTCACGCGGCAGCCAGCAACCTTGCCAACCTTGGAGATGGCGAAGACCTCGAGGACTTCCGCATTGCCGAGGAATTTTTCGCGCGTTTCCGGCGTGAGCATGCCTGAGAGCACCGCCTTCACATCGTCAACGACGTTGTAAATGATGTTGTAATAGCGGATTTCGACGCCATCGCGTTTTGCGCGATCACGCGCCTGTGCGTTCGCGCGCACATTGAAGCCAATAATCGCAGCGCCTGACGCGTGGGCCAGGATGACATCGGATTCGGTGATGCCGCCAACACCGGCCTGCAGAATCTGGGCGGCAACTTCGTCGGTACCGAGCTTGGCAAGCGCGCCCTGGATGGCTTCGGTGGAGCCCTGCACGTCGGCCTTCAACACCAACGGCAGAAGACGTTTTTCGCCATCCTTCTGGCTCTTCAGAAGCTGATCCAGTGTCTGGCGTCCGCCAGCAGCGCTCTTCTGCTCGCGCCGTTTGCGTTCGCGGTATTCGGTGACCTCGCGGGCCCGCGCTTCATTTTCGACGACGACGAACTCGTCACCGGCTTCCGGCGCGCCGGAGAGGCCAAGCACTTCCACCGGCATCGAAGGGCCCGCGGATTCGACGGTTTCGCCGCGATCATTCACCAGCAGGCGCACGCGGCCCCATTCGGAACCGGCAACGAGAATATCGCCCTGCTTCAGAGAGCCGCGCTCAACAAGAACGGTGGCAACCGGGCCGCGGCCTTTGTCGAGTTTGGCTTCGATCACGGCGCCTTCGGCGCTGCGCTTCGGGTTGGCCTTCAGGTCAAGCACCTCCGCCTGCAGCAGAATCGCTTCTTCCAGCTTGTCGAGATTGATGCCTTTGGTGGCGGAGACTTCGATGGCCAGCGTTTCGCCGCCCATGTCTTCCACCTGAATCTCATGCTGCAGAAGCTCGGTCTTCACGCGGGTCGGATTGGCGTCGGCCTTGTCGATCTTGTTGACGGCCACGATGATCGGAACGCCTGCCGCCTTCGCGTGGCTGATGGCTTCAACCGTTTGCGGCATGACGCCGTCATCAGCCGCAACCACGAGCACGACGATATCAGTGACCTTCGCGCCGCGCGCGCGCATCGCGGTGAACGCCGCGTGACCGGGCGTGTCGAGGAAGGTGATCTTCTGGCCGCCCTTCAACTGCACCTGATAGGCGCCAATGTGCTGGGTGATGCCGCCTGCTTCGCCGGCGACAACGTCCGTCTTGCGCAGCGCATCGAGCAGGGAGGTTTTGCCGTGGTCCACATGGCCCATGACGGTGACGACCGGCGGACGCGACACGAGCGCGGAAGCATCATCTTCCCCGCCCTTCAGGCCTTCCAGAACGTCGGACTCGGCGACGCGCTTGACGGTGTGGCCATATTCGGTGGCAACGAGTTCGGCGGTATCTGCGTCGATCACGTCGTTTGCAGTTGCCATCATGCCATTTTTCATTAGCACCTTGATGACATCAACCGCGCGACGGGCCATGCGGTTGGCAAGTTCGGCAACGGTGATCGTTTCCGGAATCGTGACTTCGCGGGGACCGGCAGGTGCGGCCTGCTGCTGTGCGCCGCGATTGACGCGCTGCAGGTGACGGCGAAAAGCAGCGACGGAACGCGTGCGTTCGTCATCATCTGACAATGCGCGCGTGACGGTGAGTTTGCCACGACGGCGCGTGTCTTCGCCCTTCTTCGCGGCAGGCGCCTTCGCGGGCACTTTTGTTCCGCTCTTCTTGGGCGCTTCATCTTCCTCTTCTTCGAGCGGCCGGCGACGCACCGCATCGGCGGGCGCCGCGGCTACGGGCGCGACGGCTGGCTTCGGAGCCGCAGCGGGTTCTTCCTTCTTTTCGCGCCGCGTAACTTCTTCTTCGGCATGACGGCGCGCGGCATCTTCGGCGGCCTTGCGTGCGTCTTCCTCGACCTTGCGTTTTGCAGCAGCCTCGCGCTCCTTGGCCAGTCGCGCGTCTTCGATCGCGCGAACCTTGGCTTCTTCTTCGGCGCGCTTGCGGGCTTCTTCATCGGCAACGCGCGCGTCGGCCAGCGCGCGGCTGCGCGCTTCTTTTTCTTCTTCGGTCAGCTGGCGCAGCACAACGCCGGCGCGGGGCGCAGTTTCGCGCGGCGCCGGGGTGGCTTGTGCGGGCGCTTCGGCGCGTTCTTCCCCAGAGGCGACGCGGGCCTTGTCCTGAAGCTCGTCCGCCTTGGCACCGGGTGCCAGACGCGTGCGCTTCTTCTCCACCACAACGGCCTTGGTGCGGCCGTGGCTGAAGCTCTGTTTGACGGTCGAGGTTTCCGTCTTTTTCAGAGAAAGGGTCTTGCCCCCGCGCGCCGGGCGCGCCGGGTTATCGTTCGTATCGCTCATCCGTGCCTTTCGCCCTTCCCGGGACTTCCTTTTTGGCGCGGAACCCTTCGAGCCTTCCGGCATCGAAAATCAGCCGTTCCGCAAGGCGCCCCGGCAGGAGCGCCGCATGTATCACATTGTCTTTGCCCAAAGCCACGCTCAATTCCGCGGAACTGAGGCAGTCCAGCACCCTGAGCGCCACATCACGGGACCGGGCCGCGGCGAACAGTTTTCGCCGCCCGTCCGCCGCGCCATCACGCGCTTCAATCGCCACCGATGGCGGTTTGCGACCGTCAATGGCGCGCATCACATTGTCGAAGCCCATCACCAGATGGCCGGAACGGCGGGCAAGACCGATATCGCCTTGCATGCGCTGCACAAGCTGGGCCTCCACACGATCAGCCAGGCCTGCAGGCGCGGTGACCGGAGCCTTGGCGGCACGTGAAAAGGCGTTCTTCGCAATTGCCTTTTCGAGCACCGCGCGTTCTGCGCTGACCCATAGCCCGCGGCCAGGAAGCTTCGCAGCCACATCCGGCGTAACAACGCCCTCCGGATCGGCCACGAAGCGCACAAGCCGCTCTTCCGGCAATACCTCACCGGTGACGATGCAGCGGCGTTCGCGCATGTCATCGTCCTTTCCGGTGTGGATTGCCGCAGCCATGGTCAAGAGTCCGTTTCCTCCGCTTCAACTTCATCGCCGGCATCGTCTTCAACCGCTTCCGGTTCTTCTTCGATCCAGCCCGCCTTCACGCGCGCCTTCATGATGATGCGGTTGGCGTCGTCGGCTGTAAGGTCGAAACCTTCGAGCGCACCTTCGATGCGCACGCGTTCCTTTTCCTTGTTCACCTCGAAATAGCCCAGCAGATCATCGGTGGCGCAGCCAGCCAGATCGTCGAGCGACTTGATGTCGTGCTCGCCGAGCGCAACAGCCATCGCCGCAGTGACACCTTCGACTGCGATGACGGAATCTTCCACGCCCAGTGCGCGGCGCTTGTCATCCAGTTCCTTGTTGCGTGCTTCAATGAACTCGATGGCGCGCGTCTGGAGTTCCTGCGCGGTTTCTTCGTCGAAGCCTTCGACGCTGGCCAGATCGTCGAGCGGGACGTAGGCAACATCTTCGATCTCGCCAAATCCTTCCGACGCAAGAAGCTGCGCGACGGTTTCGTCCACATCGAGCGCTTCCATGAAGAGCGCGGTGCGTTCGGCGAATTCCTTCTGGCGACGCTCCGATTCCTCGGCTTCCGTCAGAATGTCGATCTGCCACCCTGTCAGCTGAGATGCCAGCCGCACATTCTGGCCGCGGCGGCCGATGGCGAGCGAAAGCTGCTCGTCCGGCACCACCACTTCCACACGATGCGTATCTTCATCGAGCACCACCTTGGTGACTTCCGCCGGAGCCAGCGCGTTGACGATGAAGGTGGCCGGTTCCTGCGACCACGGAATGATATCGATGCGTTCGCCCTGAAGCTCCTGCACCACCGCCTGCACGCGAACGCCGCGCATGCCGACGCAGGCGCCGACCGGATCGATGCTGGAATCCTTGGAGATCACGGCGATCTTCGCCCGGCTGCCCGGATCGCGCGCAACGGCGCGGATTTCGATGATGCCATCGTAGATTTCCGGCACTTCCTGCGCGAACAGACGCACCATGAACTGCGGATGGCTGCGCGACAGGAAAATCTGCGGCCCGCGCGTTTCACGGCGAACATCGTAGATATAGGCGCGGATGCGATCACCGGTGCGGAACGTCTCGCGAGGAATCATTTCATCGCGGCGCACCACGCCTTCGGCGCGACCGAGGTCCACAACCACCGAGCCGAATTCCACGCGCTTGACGATGCCGTGGATGATTTCGCCGATGCGGTCCTTGTATTCATCATACTGCCGCTCGCGCTCGGCATCACGCACCTTCTGCACGATCACCTGCTTGGCGGCCTGCGCGGCGATTCGCGAAAAATCGACCGGCGGCAGTGTTTCGGCGATGATGTCGCCAAGCTGCGCGTCAGGATTTCTGCGGCGTGCGTCGGTGAGGCTGATCTCAGTCTTGTCGTTCTCGACCTGCTCCACAACGTGCAGGTAGCGCGACACATGGGTTTCGCCGGTCTTCGGATCGATCTCGACCCGGATTTCGTTTTCGCTGCCATAGCGCGCTTTTGCTGCGCGTTGCATCGCCTCTTCCATGGCCTGGAGCACGACAGTCTTGTCGATCGACTTGTCGCGCGCGACCGCATCGGCGATCTGCAAGAGTTCGAGCCTGTTGGCGGCAACTCCGGTGGCCATTGTCAGACGCTCCAGAACGCGCTGTTGCGCTTCGCATAAGATGTCATTGCTTCCTCGCTTTAAGATCCTCTTGGATCAGTTTTTCGGTGAGCACGAGCTTGGCGTCGGCAATCGCCTTGAATGGCAGCGAAAGCCTTTGCCCGCCTGTTTCGATCTGCACGTCGGAGCCGTCGAGGCCCAGAAGCGTGCCCTTGAAGCGCTTGCGGCCATTGGCATCGGGCGCGGCAAGCTCAACCTTCGCCTCGTGACCGGCCCAGCGCGCGAAATCGGTGAGGCGCGTGAGCGGCCGGTCGATGCCGGGCGAAGAGACTTCCAGATCGTATTCGCCCTCGATGGGGTCTTCCGCATCGAGGAAATCGGAGAGCGCGCGGGAAAGTTCGGCGCAATCTTCCACGTTCATGGAGCCATCCGGACGCTCGGCCATGATCTGCAAGGTCTTGGTCTTGCCCCCCATCAGGCGCAGCCGCACGAGCTTGAACCCCGCCGCTTCAACGGCAGGGGCAATGATCGGCTCCAGATGCGACATGGCCGTGAGAATGGCCGGAACTCCCGAAACGCAATGATTTTCCCGCGCGGCGATCCTTTCGGACCGCCACACAACAACACCTGTGTTGTATGGGATGGCGGGGATATAGGCCTGTACCCCCGGAAATGCAAGGTCAGAGGCGGCGGAACCGCAGAAACACCGGCACGCCACGGATGGCTTTGATTTCGTAACGCGTGGGCGGCCAGTCGGTGGGGCGGGAGCGCCAATCTTCGGCGCACGAGGCTGTCCATTCGAATTTGTCATGCGCCATCAGACGTTCGAGCGCATAGGCGACATAGGTCTTGTCATCGCTGGCAAAGCGCAATTCCGCGCCCTTCTTCATCACACGGGCAAGCTCATCCAGCATCTCCATCTGGATAAAGCGGCGCTTGTGATGACGCGTTTTCGGCCAGGGATCGGGAAAGAGGATGAACACCCGGCCCAGGCTTGCATCAGGCAGGGCAGCAATGATGTCGCGTGCATCGCCGGTGTGAAGGCGAATGTTGGTGCGTGAAGGCTCCGCCACGAGTTTGGAAAGCAGTTTGGCGACGCCGTTGATGAAAGGCTCCGCTCCGATGAGGCCAACCTGCGGATTGCGTTCCGCTTGCCAGAGCAGATGCTCGCCTGCGCCGAAGCCGATTTCGAGCCAGACATCTTCGATCTGCCCCCCACCCGAAACGCTTCGCGTTTCGCCCCCCCCACAAAGGGGAGGTGAAAAGTAGGACTTGGGATCACTGCCCGGCTTCAGTTTAAATTCGAGCTGCGGCAGCAACGTCTCGAGCAGGTTTTCGCGATGGGGCGAAAGTTTCGGCCCCTTGCGGCGGCCATAAAGCTGGCCGCGGGCGCGCTCGCCATGGTGCTGCTCTGTCATGGGCGGCTTTTGGGTGGCGGGCGTTTCGCCGTCAATCCCTATTGCACCGATATTGATAGTTGGCGGGCTTTGCGGCTTGCTGCGGGCATGATCTCGCAAAAGACCCGCTATGCCTTTCGCGCCATGTTCTATCTGGCGCGCACCGAAGGGCCCGTGGCCGTGGGCACCATCGCGGCCCACGAAAAGATCAGCCGCAAATTCCTCGAACTCATCATGCTGGAGCTGAAGCGGCACCGGCTGGTGAACAGCCGCCGGGGCAAGCAAGGTGGCTACGAACTGGCCCGCCCCGCCGATTCCATCACCTATGCGGAGGTGATCCGTGCGGTGGAGGGGCCGCTCGCCATGGCACCCTGTGCCAGCGTGACGGCCTATGGCCAGTGCGAAGACTGTTACGACGCCAAGGTTTGCGCGATCCGCAAGGTGCTGACGGAGGTGCGAAACGCGACGGCGGGAATCCTCGAGAAGCACTCCTTGGCCGATTACCTCGCCGTTCTGCCGCCGGTTTAATACTAGTGATACGATAGGAATAATGATATATAACCTTCGGATCGAAACGATCGGGAGGGCGTGCCTTGGAATTTCTGAGCAATATCAACGCGCTATATGTGGCTTCGGGCTTTGGCGTGGGGATGATCGTGGGGCTGACCGGCGTGGGGGGTGGCGCCCTGATGACGCCCATCCTCATTCTTCTGTTCGGCGTTCACCCGGCAGCCGCCGTGGGCACCGATCTGCTCTATGCGAGCGTGACCAAATCCGGCGGCTCGGTGGTGCATTCGCTGAACAAGACGATTCACTGGCCAATCGTGGGCAAGCTGGCGCTCGGCAGCGTTCCGGCGGCGCTCGCGACACTTCTTCTGTTCAACGTGCTCGGCATCAACTCGGCGGGCACGAGCGCGCTTGTTTCCAAGATGCTCGGCGTGGCGCTGATCCTGACCGCACTGGCGCTCGTCTTTCGCGGCACGATCCTCCGCGCCTACGCAAAACGGGTCGGCGTTCTGTCACCGCAAACCACCACAATCCTGACAATCGCAACGGGTGCGATCCTTGGCGTGCTGGTGACGATCTCATCGGTGGGCGCGGGCGCGCTCGGCGTCACTGCGCTGGTACTGCTCTATCCGGAGATTCCGATTTCGCGCATTGTCGGCTCGGACATCGCACATGCGGTGCCGCTGACGCTCGTTGCGGGTGCGGGCCATTGGCTTCTCGGCAGCGTGGACTTTGCGCTTTTGGGATCGCTTCTGATCGGATCGCTGCCCGGCATCGTGATCGCAAGCAGCTTTGTGCCGCGCACGTCAGACCGCGTGTTGCGTTTTCTTCTCGCCGCAGTGCTGACGGCGGTTTCGATCAAGCTGCTCGCTTAGGCGCGAAGCTCTACGCGAAGGCGCGCTTCAGCTCGTCCACGAGGTCGATGGCTTCCCAGGTGAAGCCGCCCTTGCCGTCCGGCGCGCGGCCGAAATGGCCATAGGCCGCCGTGCGCGCATAGACCGGGTTGTTGAGCGCCAGCTTCTCGCGGATGCCGCGCGGCTTCAGGCTCATCAGTTCGGGAAGAACCGCTTCGAGCTTCGCCTCATCGACCTTTCCGGTGTCGTGCAGATCGACATAGACCGACAACGGATCGGAAACGCCGATGGCGTAGGAGATCTGAATCGTGCAGCGATCCGCAAGGCCCGCGGCCACCACGTTCTTCGCCAGATAACGCGCTGCATAAGCAGCCGAACGGTCCACCTTCGTCGGATCCTTACCGGAAAACGCGCCGCCGCCATGCGGGGCCGCGCCGCCATACGTGTCCACGATGATCTTGCGGCCGGTAAGACCGCAGTCGCCATCCGGGCCGCCGACGACGAACGCACCTGTGGGATTCACGTGCCACACCGTTTTCGGCGTGATGAGGCCGCCCGGCAGCGCTTCGCGCACATAGGGCTCCACGAGTTCGCGCACATGCGCGCTCGTCATGTCTTCATCGAGATGCTGCGTGGAAACAACAATCTGCGTGGCTTCAACGGGCTTGCCGTTCTCGTAACGCATCGTCACCTGGCTCTTGGCATCGGGGCCGAGCTTCGGCGCCTTGCCCGATTTGCGGGCGGCAGCCATGAGGTGAAGAATCTTGTGGCTGTAGAAGATCGGGGCCGGCATCAGCTCCGGCGTTTCACGGCAGGCATAGCCGAACATGATGCCCTGGTCGCCCGCACCCTCATCCTTGTTGCCCGATGCATCGACGCCCTGTGCGATATGCGGAGACTGCGCATGCAGCAGCACTTCCACATTCGCCGTGTTCCAATGGAAGCCTTCCTGCTCGTAGCCGATGTCCTTGATGGCATCGCGCGCAGCCTGTTCGATCATGTCGAAGGTGACGGAGGCAGGACCGCGCGTTTCGCCGGCGATCACAACGCGGTTGGTGGTGGCAAGCGTTTCGCAGGCCACGCGCACATCCTTCGCCGGGAAGCCCGCTTTTGCTGCCTCACGGAAGAACAGATCCACCACTTCGTCCGAAATCCGGTCACACACTTTGTCAGGGTGACCCTCGGCCACGCTTTCGCTCGTGAACAGGTAGTTCGAACGCTGCATATCTAATTTCCTTTATATGCTCACTGGGGCGGGGGACTTCTGACAAGGAATCCCGGCGGGGTCAACCGTGCAAAGAAATGTGACAGTAAATCCTGCCATGGTGCGGCGCTGGCCGGACGAATTGGGCCTGCAGGCAACGGGCGGGAACCCTGGCCGCGAAACGCAAAACGCGCCACCCTTTTGGAGCTGCGCGTCTCAAAGCCTCCGGCGGTGAAGGTGAGGTGAGAAGGAAATTCCCGTCGTCCAGAGTGCCAGAAGCGTTTTCGGCATCTTGCAAGATCATGCGCACCAACTGGGGCGATGACATCATGTGGTGAATTGCTACACCACCGGCCCTCACACGGTGAGTCCCAATAGCGCGCTTCCAGCCGGGCTGACACCAGCCGCCCAAACGACGGCATCGATGCCCAACATGTATATCGCGCCAGGCTCCGACCAGACTGCCGTTTCACTGTCGCCGCGGCAATCTCGTCCGTCGGCGGCGGAGCGACCTATGAAAGCCGACAGCCCGACACAGATCGCCCGGCGCTCTCTCGAAGAACAGCGAAAACGGCAGCGCACGGCCCGGCGCGCCCCGGCGGCGCACGATTGGCGCGCAATTCCACCGTGGCATGAACGTGGGGAAGTTCCGCACCGCCCACAAGCCTCAGCGATTAAGATTGCCCTTCGTGCGGTTTGAAGTCGGCGTACTGAAGCATGGAAATCTGCGTGCGCCTGCGATACGCACACATGCTTTCCCGTTCCGGAACGTTCCGCAGCCTCACAAAATGTAGCGCGACAGATCCTGATCCTTGGCGAGATCGGCGACACGGGAGGTGACATAGACGGCGTCGATTCTGATGGTTTCGCCCGCGCGGTCGGTGGCGGAAAAGCTGACATCGTCCAGCACGCGCTCCATCACCGTTTGCAGGCGGCGCGCGCCGATGTTCTCAACTGTGGCGTTCACTTGGGCGGCGATATCGGCGATGGCGGCGATGCCGTCTTCGGTGAAATCAAGCGCTACGCCCTCGGTCTGCATCAGCGCCACATACTGCTTGATGAGACTGGCTTCGGGCTCGGTGAGGATGCGCTGGAAGTCGTCGCGCGTGAGCGCACGCAGCTCAACGCGGATGGGCAGGCGGCCCTGCAATTCCGGCAGCAGGTCCGAGGGCTTGGCGATGTGAAACGCGCCGGAGGCAATGAAAAGAATGTGGTCGGTCTTCACGCTGCCATGCTTGGTGGCGACCGTTGTGCCTTCGATCAGCGGCAACAGATCGCGCTGCACACCTTCGCGGGAAACATCGCCGCCGCCGCGCTGTTCGCTGCGCGCGCAGATCTTGTCGATCTCGTCCAGAAACACGATGCCATTGTTTTCCACCGCATCGATGGCGTCACGCAGGATGGCATCGTTGTCGAGCAGCTTGTCGGCCTCTTCGGCGACGAGCGGATCGTGCGCCTCGCGCACGGTAAGACGGCGCGTTTTGGGACGGCCGCCGAGCTTGCCGAAAATGTCGCCGAGATTGAGCATGCCCATCTGCGCGCCGGGCATGCCGGGCACTTCGAACATCGGCATGCCGCCCGATGCGTTATCGCGCATTTCGAGTTCGACCTCTTTGTCGTCGAGTTCGCCATCGCGCAGGCGCTTGCGGAAGGTTTCGCGCGTGCCGGCGCTCGATTTCTCGCCCACGAGCGCGTCCAGAATGCGTTCCTCGGCGCGCGCTTCGGCGGCGGCTTCCACATCCTTGCGGCGCGCTGTCTTTACCTGTCCGATCGCAACCTCAACGAGATCGCGCACTATCTGTTCGACATCGCGGCCGACATAGCCGACTTCGGTGAACTTGGTGGCTTCCACTTTCAGGAAGGGCGCCTGCGCCAGCCGCGCAAGGCGGCGCGAGATTTCGGTTTTGCCCACACCCGTGGGCCCGATCATGAGAATGTTCTTCGGCAGCACTTCCTCGCGCAATTCCGGCGAGAGTTGCTGGCGGCGCCAGCGGTTGCGCAAGGCAATGGCGACGGCGCGTTTGGCTTCGGCCTGGCCGACGATGTAGCGATCGAGTTCGGAAACGATTTCGCGGGGCGTGAAGAATGCACTCATACGGACGCGATACTCTCGATGACGATGTTCTCGTTGGTGTAGACGCAGATGTCGGCAGCGATTTTCATCGCGCGGCGGGCGATATCTTCGGCGGAGAGATCGAGCGGCAGAAGCGCGCGCGCGGCGGCAAGCGCATAAGGCCCGCCCGAACCGATACCAATGAGCCCGTCTTCCGGTTCCACCACATCTCCGGTACCTGACAGGATCAGCGAGGTCTTGGCGTCGGCCACGGCCATCATCGCTTCAAGGCGGCGAAGGTATCGATCGGTGCGCCAATCCTTCGCCAACTCCACGCAGGCCCGGGCCAGATTGCCGGGGTGCTGTTCGATCTTGGCTTCAAGGCGCTCTGACAATGCAAAAGCGTCTGCCGTTGCGCCTGCAAAGCCAACGACAACGTCTGCGTTCTTGCCAATGCGCCGCACTTTTCGGGCGTTGGATTTCATCACGGTGGCGCCTGCCGTAACCTGCCCGTCACCTGCCACAATCACGACTCCGCCCTTTCGGACGGCAAGGATCGTGGTGGACCGCCATTTGGTATCGCTCATATCGGTCCCAATATAGGAACGATCCCGCCATCGCAAAGGCGGGCGCGGTCACCACTGCGCACGTTCAGACGCAGGGTTTTTCCTGGTCGGTGGCGAAGCGGAAATCTTTGAGGGTCACCGCGGCAATGAGGTAGGGCCAGGTTTCCGGCCCCACTTTCATGGGCGGGACGGCGCAGATCGCAGCGGATTGAGTGAGATAGCCTTTTGCGGTCAGAACATCGGTCGCGGCCCTGTAGCGCACAGCATTGAGCAGATTGTGCGCGATACGCAATTCCATTGGCCCGCCCTTGCCACGCTGGAAATAGGTGACGATCAGCATGCCGGGCTCGGTGTTCAAATCCTTGAGGAAATTGGAGCCATCTGGCTTCGCTGCTTCCGCCCTGGAGACGGAGATGGCGCCCAAGCCGCCATCCTTGGCATCCGCAACGTGCAGCAACACCGACTGGCCGGGATAGAGTCGCAATTCGCCGTCATGCAGGTAGGGCGCCTTGGGAATTTCAATCCGGTGCGACTTGCCGGCGCTATCGGTCAGGATGGCTTGCCCGGCAAGGTGGCAATTGGGCTGGACGCAGCCTCCCCCTGCCCAGGCCGGCACCGCGACAAGTACAAGCGCGAGAAATGGGCCAACAAAGGCACGACATCCGAAAATCAATACTTTCACAATACAGCCCCCACCATGTCGTTAGCCAATGGAATACTAGGCCGGGGAGGGGTGCGGCAAGTTACGGATCGTAAGGAGCGGGGCGCTACAATCAGCGTCCGGAGACGTTCGACACCCCAAATTCCATGCGTTATTAGCAGGAACCCGGGAGTCCAGAGGCAAGGCCATGCGTACTGCAACCGTTGAACGCAAGACACGCGAGACCGAGATCGCCGTTTCGCTCGATCTCGACGGCTCGGGCGATTGCGACATCGATACCGGCATCGGATTTCTGGACCACATGCTGGAGAGTTTCGGCCGCCATTCGCTGATTGACCTGAAGGTGCGCGCGGCGGGCGACCTTCATGTCGATTTCCACCACACCACCGAAGACACAGCCATCGTGATCGGGCAGGCGGTAAAGCGGGCGCTGGGCGATTTCGCGGGCATTGCCCGCTTCGGCTTCGCGCTCATTCCAATGGATGAAGCACTGACGCGCGTGGCCATCGATGTTTCCAACCGGCCCTATCTGATCTGGAACGTGGAGATCCCGAAACCCAAACTGGGCGAGATGGACACCGAGCTGTTCAAGGAGTGGTTCCAGGCCTTCGCGCAGAACGCCGGCATCTGCCTGCACATGGAGAACCTCTACGGCTCCAACAGCCACCACATTGTGGAGACTTGCTTCAAGGGGCTGGCACGGGCGCTTCGGCAGGCGATCACCCCGGACGAACGGCTGGAAGGCGGTGTCGCCTCCACCAAGGGCACGCTCAGCGAAGATTGATTGATTGATTGCAGGTTCGATTGTCTGACTCGGAGTCAGGAAAGTGACGCGAGCGTCATTTTCATTGACATTTATCAATTTGCCCCCATATTGACGCTACCGTCATTTCCCCAAATGGCCCTCGGGAGGATTTCATGACCAATCAGATCACGAAGGACGAAGCCTACGACGCAGTAGCCCCGGATGATTTTCCGGCGATGCTCGAAGTGGAGCGTTACGGCAAGCGTTCCTCCGCATTCGACAAGATCATCAGCGCCACGCACGATCACTTCTGGGATCCGCTGGACAAGAAATACATCGACTTCTCAGAACCGTTCGATCAGGACAAGGACACGATCCTGCCGCCGGAAGAGTTCTTCCCGATCTTCCGCACCCGCATCGGCGACACGATGACCGATGAGCAGAAGCGCAAATTCGCTTCCGAATCCACGCGCTGGCAGCTTTCGGCGATTCTGCATGGCGAACAGGGCGCGCTCGCGCTTTCCGCCTCGCTCTGCCACATCCTGAAAGATCCGGGCGCGCAGGAATATGCCGCCAACCAGACGCGCGAAGAAGCCCGTCACGTCACCGCGTTCGCCGCTTACATCAAGGCGCGCTGGGGCACGCCGCTTCCCTGCGGCGCGACGCTGCAATCGCTTCTGACCGAAATGGTTCTGGCGCCGGAAGTGTACAAGAAGATCGTGGGCATGCAGATGCTGGTCGAAGGCCTTGCGATGGGCGCGTTCGCGACACTCTATCAGAAGTCCAAAGACCCGCTGCTCGTGAAGCTCTGCCAGCTCGTCATGACGGACGAAGCGTTCCATCACAAGTTCGGAAAGATCTGGGCCGACCGCACGATTCCGAAGCTGTCCAAGGAAGAGCTGGAAATCGTGGAAGATTGGGCGGCGCGCTGCTTCCAGACGCTGCTCTTCAACCTCGTGAACCCCGAGCAGATGAAGGTGGTTTATGAGGGCGTGGGCATCGACTATCAGGACGCGATGGCTGCGATTCAGGAAGCCTTCACCGACGAAGATCGCCGCAATGCGATGAAGCAGTCGGCGAACATCTTCCGCGTTCTTATCAAGACGCTGTTGAATGCCGGCATCATCACCGACCGCACCCGCGCCTTTTATGGCATGTATGTGGATATGGACGAGCTGAGGAACGAAGGCGAACGCATGGTGGGCGACGACATTGCCGAAGAGGGCATCCGCTACCTGCAGACGATCAACTTCAACGACGCCTCCAAAGGCCAGGCGCTACTGGCGGCTGAATAACCACGTTTCGTCATGCGTTCCAGAAGGCCCGGTGCCACACGCATCGGGCCTTCTGCATTTGGATCATGCATGTCAATCTGGAGGCATGGCACATTCTTCCAAACGCGCGATGCTCGAAGCCGCCGAGGCGCGCGGCAATGCACTTTTCGATGCGGTAGAGGCAGCGGGGCTGATCGCGCCCGGCAAGAGCGAATCCCAGCTCAGCGACGAGATCAATGCGCTGGCGCGGGAGCGGTTTGGCGTAACGCAGCATTGGCACAAGCGCATCGTGCGCTCCGGCCCAAATACCGTGTGCATCTTCAGCGATGATCCGCCGGACCGCGTGATCAAGCCGGACGATACGGTCTATCTGGATTTCGGGCCCGTACTCGAAGAATGGGAGGCGGACCTTGGACGCTCCTATGCTTTGGGTTCCGATCCCGACAAGCAGCGCCTCGTCGCCGATCTGCCACGGCTATTCGAAAAAGCTGCCGCGCATTATCGCGCGACGCCCGATATCACCTGCGAACAGCTTTTCGCCTTTGCGCAGCAAGTGGCGTGCGATGCTGGCTGGGCATTCGGCGGCGTGATTGCCGGGCACACCATCATTGGCAAATTCCCCCATGCGCCGCCACCGCGCGAGGGGCGAATGATTGCGGCCGGAAATCCCTCACGCATGCGCGACCCCGATCACAACGGCGAAGAGCGGCACTGGATTCTGGAGATACATCTGGTGGATCGTGAGCGCACGTTCGGCGGCTTTTATGAGCGCCTTCTATGAAGGAGACTGCGATGAGGTTCTTGCGCGTAACGGTTACCGCTGCCGCCTTCGCGGCTTCGGCGCTGTCGCCTGCGTTGGGCGCGACACTGACCGGTGCATACGAGTTCCAGACCTACGATCAGAAGGGTGGCGTGCCCGTTTGCGTGGAGCATTGGGATTTCGGCGCCGACAATGTGTTGACGGTGCACAGCGGCGATGAAATCACGCGCAGCCATTTCTCGCTTTCGCACGATACGGTGGGCGATTGGCTGGTGACGAGCACCATCAGCACGAACGGAAAGCCGGATTGCATGGGTCACGTGCAGACCAGCGTGCGCAAAGACAAGACAAAGAGCTACTGGTTCGCCACGAATGACGGGACGGTCAATCTTTGCCCGCCGCCTGCGCAGAACCCCGTTTTCATCAGCGGTTGTTTCGCGTCACTTCGGCAGGAGGAACCCGCCGGAGCCAACCGCCCAGAAAATTGAGGCCTCTTCTCTATCCGGCGGCGGCCGCTTCGAGCGCCGCGATATCGAGCTTGACCATTTTCATCAGCGCGGCGGATACGCGAAGCGAGCGCGCCTTGTCGGGGCCGCCCATCAGTTGCGGCAACGAACGCGGCACGATCTGCCAGGAGAGGCCGTATTTGTCTTTCAGCCAGCCGCACATGCTTTCCATGCCCCCACCTTCGAGAAGCGCCGCCCAGTAACGGTCGATCTCCGCTTGCGTGTCCACCTCCACCACGATGGAGACCGCCTCGGAAAACTTGAACGTCGGTCCGCCATTGAAGGCGGTAAAGCGCTGCCCGAGAAGTTCAAACGCTATGACGGTCACCTGCCCACCCGGAACTTGCGGGGCGTCGTTCTCATAGGTGACGGCGCTGATCTCGGAGCCTTGGAATATCGATGTGTAGAATGTCACTGCCTCGGCGGCCTGATTGTCGAACCAAAGGCACGTGCCGATCTTCGTCATCGCGGCAACCTTCCGCAGAATTTGGGTGACATTTCGCGCAGCAAAATTGTTGATATCAACATAAATGCTGCAGGTCAATTTGCAGCATTGCGCGCAGCAATATCACCCATGTTGACCACTTGTTCTTTGAATGTTCCAATCCGGCATGGCCTTCATTTGCTCCAATCAAACCGCTGCCGATGTGGCGCGGGGTGTCAGCCGGCTCCTCATTCAGGAGGGCTTGAGCCCCATTCTGGAATTCACACTTGCGAATGGGCGAAGGCTCGACGTGGCGGCGCTGGCTGGCGATGGCACGGTGGTGGGCGTGGAGATCAAGGTGGCGCTGGCCGACCTTCGCGGCGACGGGAAGTGGCCGGAATATCGCGAGTTCTGCGAGCAGTTCTATTTCGCCATCCCGCCGGATTTTCCCGATGAGCATGTGCCCACCGGCACCGGCCTGATCGTGGCCGACCGCTACGGCGGCGCTATCGTTCGCCCCGCGCCGATGGCGCCGATCCATTCGAGCCGCCGCAAAGCGGTGACCTTGCGCTTTGCGCGCGTGGCGGCGGAGCGGCTTTCGAGCGCCATCGATCTCGCGGGCGATATCACCGCCATCGCCACCGCCGAACGGCTGGACGAGGAGGCTCCGTGAGCCTGACCAAGGCACAAGTGACGAAGATCGTGCTGTCGCTGCCGCTGACGGAGGAGAGCACGTCTTACGGCTATCCCTCGTTCAAGACGAACGGCAAATTCCTGACGCGACTCAGAAGCGAGGATGCCTCTCTGGTGCTCTACGTCGCCTCCATCGACGAGCGGGATCACCTGATCGAAATGGACCCGGAAACCTTCCACATCACGCCGCACTACAAAAATTATCCAACCGTGCTCGCGCGCATCGCGAAGCTGGACGCAAAGAGGCTGCGCCACATGCTCGATCTGCGCTGGCGGCAATGCGTGCCGAAGAAGCTGCTCAGCGATAATCGGCGTTAGCGCGGGCTGCGCTTCGCCAGAATGCGCTGGAGCGTGCGGCGGTGCATGTTGAGGCGGCGCGCTGTTTCCGAGACGTTGTGACCGCACAGCTCATAAACGCGCTGGATATGCTCCCAACGCACGCGATCCGCCGACATGGGATTTTCCGGAGGCTTTGGTTTCGCGCCATCGGGCGCCATGAGCGCAGCCAGAATGTCGTCAGCATCGGCGGGCTTCGGCAGATAGTCGATCGCGCCATATTTCACGGCGGCAACGGCGGTAGCGATGTTGCCGAAGCCGGTAAGAACGACCACGCGCGCATCCGGGCGCACGGTGTGCATCACTTCCACCACATCAAGGCCATTGCCATCTTCCAGCTTCAGATCCACCACGGCGTAAGCAGGAGGCGCCTCTTTGGCGCGCGCAACGCCCTGCGCCACGGTTTCAGCAATCGTGACCGTGAAGCCGCGGGACTCCATGGCGCGCGCGAGGCGCTCACGGAATGGGCGGTCATCCTCCACGATCAGGAGCGAACGGTCTTCGGGGGCAGGCTGGCTGGACATGGGACTCTCCGTCGCGCGGCGGATACACCGTAGGAACCCGGGGGGCAAGCGTTTGCGTCAGATCGGTTACTCAAAGCCGGGCAGCATCGGGAGGTACCGCCCCGTCAATGGCGCCCCGGGGCCAGACGATTCGGACCTCTGCGCCCTTTCCGCCATTGCGGTTTCGCGCCTTTACCGCGCCGCCTGTGCGTTCGATCAGGGTTTTGGCGATAAAGAAGCCCAACCCCATGCCCTCATGCTCGCTCAGGTCGGCGCCGGCACCCAGCTCGGAATCGCCGAGCGCATAGTTCCCTGGCCGGGAGGTGACGTAAGGCTCACCGAGCCGCTCGAGAATTTCCGGCGCAAAGCCCGGTCCGTCATCCACGATCACCAGACGGAGTTCCTTGTCTGTCCATCCTGCCTCCAGGACGACAGCGGAATTGGCGAAATCTGCAGCATTGGCGACGAAATTGTTGAGCCCATGCAGAAGTTCGGGCACGCGCCAAACTTTTGGCTCTATGCCTTCGGCAAGTTTGATCTCGACCGCGATATCGCCGCCGCGCTGCGTATCGGCGATTTCATTCAGCAGCGCTCCCAGCGGAAGCCGATTGGTCGCGCCGAAGAGACTGTCCTCCGGGTGCGACAGCTGGGTGAGGATGCGGCGGCAGCGTTCGGCCTCCTGCCGTATCAGCTTCATGTCTTCGCATTCGGGCGAGTCGGCGGGCAAAGATCGTTCCAGCTCACGGCTGACCACGGCAATCGTGCCAAGTGGCGTGCCGAGCTCGTGGGCGGCGGCGGTGGCCAGAGCACCCAATGATGCCAGGCGATGCTCACGCGCCAGTGCAAGCTGCGTTGCGGCAAGTCCGGCCTGCATGCGGGCGGATTCGCTTGCCATGCGCCACGCATAAACCGACATGAAGCCGATCCCGATGACGAGTGACGCCCAGATGCCGCCCAGAAACAGCGGCGGAAGCTGAAACGTCTCATTGGGCGGCCATGGCAGTGGTTCGTGCCAAACCGAAATCAGCGAAATCGAGAGGAATGCTGTGGTGGCAAGAATCAACGTGTTGCCAAGATTTAGCGTGCCGGCCGCAATCACCACCGGAGCCAGAAACATGAGCGTGAACGGATTCTGCAGGCCGCCCGTCAGGTACAGAAGCGCCGCCAGCTGCAGCACGTCATAGCCCAGATGCACCGTCGCTTCGCGGTTTGTCAGGCGATGCGTGGCCGGATAGGCGAGGGTGAGCGCCATGTTCAACACAGCGCTGGCCGCAATGGCCGCCGCACAGCGCAGCAGCGGCAGATGATATCCAAGTCCGAAATAGACCACGAACAACGTGACCGACTGCCCGGCGATGGCCAGCCAGCGAAGATTGGTAAGTGTTCTGAGGCGCACACGACCATATGCGGCAGGACCAAGACCGGACAGGAGGTCCGCTCGCCCAAGCCGCGCCATGCGGGAGAGGCCGGTTCCTGCCTCGATATCCGATTTCTGCTCTTCTAGGACCATTCGCCGCGCGCGCCTTCTTCGCCAATTGAGTCTATCAATGCCCGCATGCCACGCCTACCTGTCGCCCTGATCCCCTATCTGGCCGCCTTCGCCCTGATCGTGGGCGGATACCTTTGGTATGCGGGCGATGTGGCGAGCGGACTGGCGCATCAAAGGCCGGTCAATCTCGGCGGGCCGTTTACGCTCGTCGATCAATACGGCCACAGCCGAACCGACGGGGATTTTCGCGGGCGGTTCATGCTGATCTATTTCGGTTATTCCATGTGTCCGGACGTTTGTCCGACCGAACTTGGAAAGATGGCGGATGCCATCGCGGAGCTGGGTCCGCGCGCCAAACGCGTTGTGCCAGTGTTCATCACGGTTGATCCGCAGCGCGATACGCCTCCGCATCTGAAGGATTATGTGTCGGAATTCGGCTCACAGTTCGTAGGGCTCACCGGAACACTCGACCAGATCAAATCTGTGGCGAGGGAATACAATGTGTATTTCCGGAAGCGGCCGCTGGGTGACGGCAACTACGGGATGGATCACACGAGCACCATCTATCTCATCGGCCCGAACGGAAAACTCGCCAACGTCTATACTGAGGGCACGAACCCGGACGACATCGCGAACGATCTGAAGAAGCGGCTTTAGACGGCTGGCGGCGGAACGCCAGCAAGCGCTGCCGCCGCGATCAGCGTATTGCGCATCAGGCAGACAATAGTCATCGCGCCCACACCGCCGGGGACCGGGGTAATTGCGCCCGCCACTTTGGCGGCTTCGTCGAAATCCACGTCGCCCACGATCTTGTGCTTGCCGTTCCCTGCGTCGACGCGATTGATGCCGACATCGATGACCGTTGCGCCCGGCTTCACCCAATCGCCCTTCACGTAGTTCGGTTTGCCGATGGCCGCTACGAGAATGTCCGCACGGCGGGCGAGGCCCGGAAGATCGCGCGTTCGCGAATGGGCCATGGTGACAGTGGCGTTCGCCGCCAGGAGAAGCTGCGCGGCAGGTTTACCGAACAATAGCGAACGTCCGATCACCAGCGCATCGGCGCCTGTGATATCGCCCACATATTCCTTGAGCAGCATCATCACCCCGGCAGGCGTGCAGGAGACGAGATGCGCGCGCCCCGACAATAGAAGGCCGGCATTCGTCGGTGTCAGTGCATCGACATCCTTCGCCGGATCGAGCGCATCCAGAACTGCCGCTTCACGCACCTGCCCGGGCATGGGCATCTGCACGAGAATGCCGTGCACGGACTTGTCGTCGCCCAATTGCCGCACGATTTTCAGCACCTCGCCCTCGGGAGCATTTTCGGGCAAGTGGAGGCTGACCGATTTGAAGCCCAACGCTTCGGCGGTCTTGTTCTTGTTGCGCACATAGACTTCGCTCGCCGGATCGTTACCAACCAGTACGGTGGCAAGTCCGGGCACCAGCCCGTGCGAAGCGTTCAGACGTTTCGTTTCGGCTTCCACCCGCGCGCGCAGGCCCGATGCGAAGGCTTTTCCATCAATGATGCGAGGGCTCATGTGGATCCCAATGCGTTCAGCCGCGCCTGCAATGCCACAACATCACCCGCCGCTTCCACGATTTTCAGTCGTGCCGTTTCGCCGCTGGTGATGACCAGGCTGGATTTCGAAACCCCGAGAGTCTTTGCCAGAAGCTGGATGAGCGCGGCATTGGCCTTCCCGTCTTCCGGTGGAGCGCTGACGCGGGCCTTCAGATAAGGCTTGCCGTCCGCGCCGTTCACCCAACCATCCACGGCGTCGCGCCCACCTTTCGGCGTGAGCCGCACGGCAAAACGCAGGGCGCTCATATCATGACGCGGATGGCGAGCCAGACGATGACCTGTTGCAGAAACCAGATGCCAATCAGCACGATCAGCGGCGACAGATCGAGGCCGCCAACCGGGGGCACCACTTTGCGCACGCGACGGAACACCGGCTCTGTCAGCGCATCGAGGGCGGAGACGACGGAGCGTGCCACCTGATTGTAAACATTGATGATGCCGAAGGCGATCAGCCAGCTGACGATGACCGCGATAACGACCACCCACCAATAGAGGTCCAGAATGAGAAGCAGCAGGCGGATCAGAGGTTCGGGCATGGGCGCCTTTCGAGCGTGAAGGGGCGGGATTCGGCTTTGTACATGGTGCGATAGCCATTCCGCCGCCGCAAGGTTTGGCCAACCGAAGGGCCCGCAAGCCAGCCAAATGGGGAGAAAATCGCATGCCTTGACAGGGGTTGGCCCCGCTCACTAGATACCGGCCCCGCGCAATGCCCTTGGGCCTTTGCGCGGATCTGCGAGAACCTGGGGCTGTAGCTCAGTTGGGAGAGCGCCTCGTTCGCAATGAGGAGGTCAGCGGTTCGATTCCGCTCAGCTCCACCAGCTTTTGTTCGCGCGGCGAACGGAGGCTGTCACGCCGGAGCCCTTTGGGGCGAAGGCGGACCCGGTTCTCGCGAGCTTCGGCTCAACAATCCAGACATGGTCTGGTGGCGTTTTCATTTGCGCGCGCTGGGGTGCAATGGTCTACCGCCGCGCGCGATCGCGAGGAATGCTTCGGCGGCCCGGCTTTTTCGCTGGCGATGCGTGATGCCACTAAGCGCGCGCTCGGGCAGCGCGAATTTCACGGCACTCAGCAAGCCTGCTTCCAGCCCTGCAGCGACCACCGAAGCTGACAGGGCGCTTGCCGCATCACCGGTCTCGACAGCCGCACGCACCGCTTCGTTGGATGGCAGTTCGAGCACGATATTCAGTTCGGCTGTGGAAATTCCGGAATTCTGCAATGCCGCCTCGAACAATGCGCGTGTTCCCGACCCTTGCTCGCGCAGCACCCATGCGCTCTCGCGAAGATCTGCCGGCGAAATTGCACCCCGGCCTGCCCATGGATGATCCGCGCCAACGACCACCAGCATGCTGTCGCGACCGACCATTTCCACTTCGAGCAGTTGTCCATCGACAGTGCCTTCTACGAATCCCAAATCGGCGGCCCCGGATTCGACGGCCCCGGCGACCTGAGCGGTATTGCCCACGTTGAGCGTGAGAGAAATGCCCGGAAATGTATTTCGAAAATCCATGAGGTGACGCGGGAGCCAATAGCCAGCAACAGTCTGGCTGGCATGAATGCGTAGATGCCCGCGCTTGAGGCTCCCCAGCTCACTCAGCGCGGCCTCAGCGTCCGCTGCCCGCGCCAACACCGCGCGTGCGTCTACGAGGAAGCGTTCACCACCTTCGGTAAGCGCAATACCGCGCCCAATGCGATGAAACAGCTTTATATCATAGTGATTTTCAAGTGCTGCAATCGCCGCGCTGGCGGCCGATTGCGACATGCCGAGCGCCAATGCCGCTGAAGTCACATGCTGGCGCTCTGCGACAGCAATGAAGATTCGAAGCTGTTCGAGCGTCATGCGAGACATTCGATCAGTCCGAGACTGAAGAGCGCGATGAACGCCCAGGCAATTGCACCCAGGGCCAGCGGCCGCAATCCCTTGGCCCGGAGTTTCGCGAAATCCGTTTCAAGGCCCATCGCTGCGAGTGACAGCGAAAGCAGTGCCGTGGTTGTGACTTGCGTCAGGCTTCTAAGATTCTCTGGAATGTTGACAGCGCTGTTTGCGATAACGAGGACGACAAACCCCAGAACAAACCAAGGCATCGATGCACGCTGTGATGGCGTGCGCTGCGAATGATCCTGACGCCGCGATGCGATAAACCCAAGCACAAGCACCATGGGCGCAAGCATGCCGACGCGTGTGAGTTTGGCAATCGTGCCGAATTCACCAGAGGATCGGCCGTCCTGAAACGCTGCAGCAACAACCTGCGCGATTTCATGAATGGATGCTCCGCTCCACAATCCATAATCGCGCGGCGAAAGATGCAGAAGGCCGGGCAATACGGGATAGAGAAACATTGCAATGCTGCCGAAAACCGTTACGCACGCGATTGCATAGGCCACATCCTCATCGTGGGCGCACGTGACCGTATTCGTGGCGATGACCGCAGAGGCGCCACAAATTGACGTGCCCGCGGCAATGAGTTCGGCAAGCCTCGGATCAACACCGAGCCTGCGGCCCACCCATTTCGTGACAACAAAGGTTGCCACCAGCGTGGCGACGATCACCACAACACCGATCCATCCGACGGCGATCACCTGTTGCGCCGTGAGTTGCAGACCCAACAGAACAATGGCGGCGCGCAGGACCCGGCGGAGCGCAAATTTGACACCGGCCACTGCTCCAGCGGGCGTGCCGATAAAATTGTGAAACAGCATCCCCAGCAGGATCGAAAGGATCATGGGGCTTAAAAGGCTGAAGCCTCTGACGGCATGAAGACCGAAGGCCAGGACGGCCAGCATGGAGGCCAGGGCGACGCCAGGCAAAACGGCAAGAACACTGGAAGCGGGAGCGAGAGTTCTGCTGATGAAGGTCATAACGTCAGGTCCGTGGTCGGGCGCACCACACTGTGCCTATGAGCTTTCAACCTATCCAATAGATTGAATCTATAAATTCAATCGATTTTTTGAATATTTTATCGTCTGCCGGGGCCAGTCGAGGAAAATCATGGCCCGTAACGCACCCGCCAGATCACCTTCGCCGCATCGTCCGCAATCAGAAGGCTGCCATCCGCGTCGACCAGAAGGCCTGCAGGCCGCCCCCAGACCCGCGCCGCGCCATCGCTGGTGAGCGTGCCGCTCCAGAATCCGGTGACGAAATCGGTGTAGGCATTTTCCGGTTTGCCATTTGGGAATTTCACGCGAACCACCTTGTAGCCGGTGGGCTTGCCGCTGTTCCAGGAACCATGCAGCGCGACGAAGGCATCGCCGCGATAGTCCTTCGGGAACTGGGTGCCTTCGTAGAAAACGAGGCCAAGCGGCGCAGAATGCGCGGCGAACAGCACGTCTGGGGTTTTGGTTTTGGCGACCATCTCCGGCTTCTTCGTTCCGAAGTCCGGATCAGGATGCGCGCCGATATAGGCATAGGGCCAGCCAAGAAAGTCGCCCTTTGCAATTTCGGCGAGATAATCCGGCGGCAAACCGTCACCGAGACCGTCGCGTTCGTTCACAGTCACGAAAAGCCTTTTGCTTCCGGGATAAAACGCGATGCCGACGGGATTGCGAAGGCCCGTTGCGAAAGATTCGAGCGTGCCGTCCGGTTTCACACGCTGGACCGTGGCGCGGCGCGCATCTTCTTCGCAGACGTTGCACCCACTGCCGATGGCGACAAACAGGTCGCCCGAAGGAGAGAACGCCAGGTTACGCGTCCAATGATAACCGGTGCCACCGAAACCCTGCCTGGTGACCTTTGTCCGTGGCCCGGCGCTGGTTGCACCTTCCGTATAAGCAAGCTTCCAGATCGCCTCATCCGCGCCGACGTAAAGCGCGCCATCACGAAATGCCAGCCCGTGCGGTCGCGACAGGCCGGCGGCAAAGGCATACGCCTTCACCTTTTCGTCTTCGCGGCGGAGCAATGTGATCTTTCCAGCGGATGGCTCTGCCAGAAACACATCGCCATTCGGCGCAAGGGCCATCCAGCGCGGATTGCCGAGACCCTCAGCGAATAGCGAAATGGTGAAGCCGCTGGGAACGTGCGGTAGCACCCGCTCAGGTCTTTGAACATGGTCTGAGCGATTGGCGACGCCAGGCGTGGCGTAGGGCTTCGGAAGGCTTGCTGGCGAAACGGTGTGGCGTGTGCCGGGCGTGTCAGCCGCTTGGGCAGAACTGCTCAGCACCAACACAAGAAAAGCAAGGATTCCGGGGATTTTCTTGAACATGGGCACCTCTCCCGCATGATCGTCAACCCGGGGTTTACCAATCGGGCGTAAGGAACCAACAGAACGTATCAGGTTTGCCATGCGATCCGCTGTGAAAACATCCGCGCTTGCGCTAGCGCTGCTATGCGCGGCATCGCCCGTTCTGGCTGCCGAAAAGCAGCAGCGCGCCGAGCACAAGATCACGCAGGCCGAAAGTTTCATCATGATCGCCCCGATGTATGCGAGTGTGATTGATGAGGGCCGGCCGAGCGGGCTTTTGATGGTTGCCATCGGCCTCGATATTCCGGATACGAAGCTGCGCGAAGCAGCAGATCATGCAATGCCCCTGCTGCGTGACGCCTATGTGCGCAGTCTCATGAGCTTCGCCGCGACAGCTGTTCGTCCATGGCGGCAACCCGATGTCGTTTATATCGCCGAGCGCCTGCAGCGCGTGACCGACCGCATGCTGAAGAAAAAGGGGGCTCAGGTTCTTCTGGCGCAAGTCGCGGTCAACGCACCACGCTGATTTCCACTCCGCATGCAAAAGGGCCCGGCATACTGCGGAGCCCTTTTTATTCCGCCGCGTCGCGCAACAGTGGTGCGATCACACAGTGATATTGGTGCTGGCGTTTGCCGACATTGCGGCTGCATCGCCCCAGGGATTTTGACACAGCTTTTCGAGGGCCGCGGCGAATTCGGACTGGCTGATCGATCCCGTGCCGCTTGTGCTGAGCGCAGCAAAAATCGAATCCGCCTGATCCGCCGTTCCGCCCTGCCCCTGAACATAGCTTTCCATTTCGGACTGCGAAACCGCACCATTGCTATCGCTATCCATTGCCGAGAACAGCCGCGACAGCGGATTTTGGATCGAAGAATTGGCCGGGGCAGTTGACGAATCGTCCTGAAGCGACAGCAGCATTTGCATGATGCCTTCGCTTATGGATGGCTTCGTTGGCCCCTGCAGCGCGTTCTGAACGCCGCCGGTGCCGAAAGACTGCGAAGGAAATTCGCTGCCCTGCATTGTGGTGGACGATGCGTCACTCGACACATTCTGTGTGCTGGACATTCTTGCGAGCAGAGACATGAGCATCTGGCTGGCATAGCCGGATGCGGAGCCTCCAACACCGCTGATTGTCATGTTGACCTCCTGTTGTTGGTTCGCCCGTGGTTGGGCGACAGGAGCGTTCAGCACGCAACGTACCAGAATTGTCGCAGGAATTTTGGGGTGGGAACCCTTCCCTGACGCAGTTTGCGAATGAATGGGCAAGCATTTCCGTACCCGGCAAGAACGCACCCGGCAACACATGAAATCACGGTGAATGAGAATTTAAGGTCTCAGCGTCCGGTGAATTTCGGTTCACGCTTTTCGAGAAACGCCTTGATGGCCTCGCGATAATCCTCGCTGGTGGTAGCGAGCGCGTATTGATCGAGGTCCATAAAGGTTGTGGCGTGATTGAGCGCGTTCGCCGTCACATTCACCGATTGCTTTGTCATTCGTACGGCATTCGGCGGCAGTTTTGCCGTCTTCTCGGCCCAAGCGCGCGCAGCGGTAATTGCGGCGCCATCAGCCACGACTTCATCGGCAAGCCCCCAGGTGAGGCATTCATCCGCGCTTGTCTTCTCGCCATAGAGAACGAAGCGCTTGGTGCGCGCGGGGCCGATAAGCGCCACGAGACGCGGCACCGAATGCCAGCTCATATTCATGCCGAGCGGTATCTCCGGCAGGCGCATGTAGCTCGACTTGCCCATCACGCGAAAATCGCAGGCCGCCGCCAGCGCCGCGCCACCGCCAATGCAATATTCCTCGATGGCGCAGATGGTAACCTGCTCCACCTTCTCCCAGGCATCGCACATGTCCGGTCCGATGCGCACCATGTGACGCCGTTCGAGCAAGCCATTGGCGCGGCGGCGGTCCATAACGGGATCCTTCAGATCCGCGCCCGCTGTAAATGCACCTTTGGAAGAGAGAATGACCACCTGGGTTTCGAGGTCATCTGCAAAGCTGCGCGCCGTGGCCGTAAGGTCGAGGATCAGTTCCCGCGAAAGCGCATTTCGCCCGTCGCCACGATCGATGGTGACCGTAGCGATGGCGCCGTCACGCGTGACAGTGATGAAGCTGCCAATGCTCGTCTGGGTCATTTCGGGCTTTGCATCTTGTACACAAGGTTCAGGACTGTACGCCTTGGCAAATACGGCACAAGACGGGCAAGGAAACGATTGCGCAGCCCCGTGATGATGACGCGCTGATTTTTCTGAAATGCCCGATAGCCTGCTTTCGCAACGCTCATGGAGCTGACGGCAGGGCCCATGTTGGACAGACGCGTCTTGCCGGTGCCGGCACGTTCGCGAAACCCGGTGGCCGTGGGGCCGGGGCAAAGACAGCTGACCTTGACGCCCGTACCTTTTGCTTCACGCCAAAGCGCTTCGGAAAAGGAAAGTACAAAGGCCTTGCTGGCATAGTAGATGGCCATGAGGGGGCCTGGTTGAAAGGATGCCGTCGACGCCACGTTCAGCACGCCGCCACGCCTCTTTGCAAGAAAATCCGGCCAGAACTCATGCGTGAGCTCAACGAGCGCGCGTACGTTCAGATCAATCATGCCAAGCTGTGTAGCCCGGTCCGAACCCTTGAATGCCCCGGCTGTTCCATAGCCGGCATTGTTCACGAGCACATCAACCGAAAGGCCGCGTGCGCGAATGTCGCCTGCCAGAGTTTTGCCTGCATCCGTTTCACCCAGATCGATGGCGATCGGCGTTGTCTTCACATTGTATTGCGATGCAAGCCGATGCGCCTGCGCCGCCAGTGCATCGGCGTTCCGTGCCACCAGAATGAGATCGTAGCCGTCCTTGGCAAAGCAATCGGCGATATCCAGGCCGATTCCGCCCGATGCGCCGGTTATGAGCGCGGTTTGTCCTTCACCTTTGCGTCTGCGTGCCATGTTTAATCTCCCAGTGGTTTTGTTGCGATCGCTCTCCAGAGCGTGTCTTCCATTGCCGCAGCCATCCCGGCGTCAAACGTGAGCGCGCCCTGACTTGCAAACTTCACAAGACCAGCAGATGCGCCCCACATCAGCGCCACCACCATCACCGGGTCGAGATCGCGAACGGCACCGGAGGCACGCGCATCGCGGATGAATTTTTCCGCAACGTCACGATAAGTCTTACTTGCCGCACGGCTTTCAGCGTCGAGATATGAGGCATGGTGATGCAAATCCATGAAGCGCACGGCTTTCGGATGGTTGCGCGTAAAAAGGGTCATGCGCCGCCAGTAGAGCGAGAATGATTCCCGCGCGCTTGCGCCTGTGGGCAGCGGCGCGAGCACCATCCTGTTGTAGGCGGCCTTCCAATGCCGATAGAGCGCATTGACCAGAGCTTCCTTGGTCTCGAAATAGCGGTAGACCGTGCCAACGGCCACGCCTGCGCGACCGGCAATTTCGGGCACGGTCACAGCCTCGAAACCCATGACCTCGAACAGGTCGAGCGCAGCGTCCAGAAGCCGGGCGCGCTTGTCATCTTGTTGTTTTGTCTTCGATTTCTCAGATGTAGACATGGTGAACTTGTTATGAATGAATATTCATTCATATCTATTCATTTGCGACTTGGCAAGACGGTGACCGTGAATGGCCGCTGCCGACGCAAAGAAAAAGGGCGGCAACCTTTCGGATGCCGCCCTCTGGTATTTGGCAGGACCGTCGTAGCTCCTGGATGCGAGGCCTATTCCGCCGCGAGGAGTGACGCACCAAGCTTGGTGCCGCCATTCAGCTGCAGCAGATACTTGATGCCTTCCTCGGCAATATCGTCGCCAACCATGCGATCGCCTTCATTGTAGAGTTCGTGCATGTCGAGATAGGCGGCATACACCGGTTTGGTGCGATCCGTGATGATGCCGGCTTTCAGCAACGTTTTCACAAGAACGCGGAAGATGTTTGTCGCGTCCTGCATCTCTTCGCGAATGACCGAGTCGGTCAGCGCTTCCATGAACGCAGCCTGACACCAAGCGGGATCAAGTCCGAGTTCGCGGTAGATCCACTCCTTCTGATCAGGCGAACCGAGATTGTACAGCAGCACCTGAAATACCTGCGCGGCCCAATCTTCGATCAGTTCATGCTCGTGCTTGGACAGATGCGGGATTGTGCGATCCGCCCAGATTTTTCCGAATTTGTGATGGAAGGCTTCATCCGTCATCGTGAGCTGCATCAGGTGCTTCAGGAGCGGATCGCGCGCTTCCTTGAAGAAGGTCGCGAAAGCACCCATGGCAAGCCCTTCCACCAGCATCTGCATGCCGACGATCTTCTTCCACACGAGCGGCGAAGACACGAGTTCGTTCAGAAGACCGCCGAGCGCGGGGCCGACCTGAACCGGCTTACCCCAACGCGCCTTGATATAGGCCGAGAAGCCGGTGACGTGACGAGCCTCTTCGCGGGTTTGATTGGCGGCATATTCCTGTGCACCCGGGTCACGCAGGATGTGACACAAAGAGGCCGACAACGCGAGCGCGCCCTGTTCGCCGTGCAGGATCGAAGAAAGCGACCACCACGTGTCCATGTTCACGAGCTTGATCTTCTGGCCTTCATCGAGCTTGTCGCCGATGGCAGTCTTGAGATCGCCGTTCAGTTCCGGATTGATGAGATATTCCTTCGTGATGTCGAAGGGCTTCGAGAAGTCGATGTACTTCGTGTCGAGCGGATCCCAGAAATGGTCATGGGTCGCCGAGATGATCTTGTCGAAGGCGGAGGAACGGTCACCGTAACGGTTCACGTCCAGCATCGCCGGGAAATCTGTGGGGTCCACAGCGTTGTAGGCCGGATCCTTGGTGATGTTTTCCATGTGCGCTCTCCCGAAGCTGGCATTTTTGCCTGCCAGAAAGGTAGGCGCGATCCTGACCGAAGACAAGAGAAAATGACGCAAGCGTCACCTAACCGTCAAAGGTGGCGCGTGTTTCATCTTTCAACCCAACCCATTGAATGTGTTAAGATGAATCACCGGCGGGAAGTTGGGATGCGCCGGCGTGCAATCCAGCAATGTCCCCAGGACAGCCATGAAAACACGGCCGATCGCCATCTGGTCGCTACCGCTCGCCATTCTGGCGGCGGCGCTGGCCTTGATTGCGCTCGACGCGGGCGGCATCGCTACACGGCTGGCCAACATCCAGTTCGACGCCTACCAGTATTTTCATCCCCGCCCATACGAAGACCCCGGACCCAAGACCGGCCTGACGGTGCGGACGCTCGACGTCGATGCAGCGGCGATCGCCAAACATGGCGCCTGGCCTTGGTCTTCCGGCGTCTATGCAAATCTGGTGAACCGGCTCAAGTCCGAGGGCGCAGCGATCATCGTGTTCGCCATGCCGCTGGAAAGCGAAGATCCTGCTTCGCCCGCCCGCTTTGCGCGTGGACTTCCACCAGGTCCCGAGTTTGACAAATTGCGGGTGACACTTGCTGATATTCCATCAGGTGACACGCGCTTTGTGAAATCCATCGGCAAACTGCGCACGGTAACAGGGTTCACGCTGACGAACCGAGCCGGCACACCCCCACTTCCCAAAGGCACTGTGACATTCGACGGGCCCACCAACGCGCAAAACAGACTTGCCGCTTTTGCGCACGCGCGCCCGCAGCGCGCCGATATTGCAAAGGCCAGCGCAGGTTCCGGCGCTCTCAATATCGAGACGGACCCGGATGGCAAGCTGCGCGGCATTCCGCTGGCCTATCGGGTAAACGGCAAGATTATCCCATCCATCGAGGGCGAAGTGATGCGCCTCGCTGCGGTGCAGACTTCACTGGAAATCAAGGCTGAAGGCAGCAGCAATCTTCTGGAGCCTGGCGCACGCATCGCAGATGTAAAGGCAGGGTTGCTGTCAACAAACACCGACGCCAGCGGCGCCGTTGTCATACATTTCAGCGGCGAGAATCCCGCCCGCCGCGTTGCCGTTTCCGAACTGGAGAGCAGGACAGTCAAATCCGGAGCGCTGAAGAACGCCATTGTCTATATCGCCGATCCCGATCACCGGATTCTGACGCCCAACGGCCCACGCGATGAAGTCAGCGTCCGCGCCGAAGCGATGGAGAACGTTCTTCTTGGCGAGGCCTTGAAGCCAGCGGGTGGCAACACCGCGCAGCTTGTGCTCATCGCGGTTGCGGGCCTGGCCATGGTTCTGTTGTTTGCAAGATTAGGCGCGCTGTGGGCCGGTGTGATCACTGTGCTGGTGATTGTGGCCGCCCAGGCATTTACCTGGAATCTTTTCGTCGCCAACCGTGTGCTTCTGGATTCGCTTTCACCCTCGCTGGCTCTCATGCTTGCATTCGCAACGGGTCTTGCGGCACGTGCCATCGACGTGGTTCGAACGCGGCAGCGTCTGACCAACGCCTTCTCGGGTGCGCTGCCGGCTGCCGCGCTCGACAGGCTGGCGCGCAATCCCGCGCTGCTTGCACTTGACGGCGAGATGCGCGTCGTCACCTGTCTCTCTTGCGGACTTCGCGGTTATGGAGCGCTTTCGGAATCCTTCCGCGACGATCCGCAAGGATTTACCCGCCTGATGCGCACCGTAATGATGCCGCTGGTGAAAGAGGTTTTCGCACAAGGCGGTATGCTTGGCCGCTTTGACGGCGAAGGCTTTACTGCCTACTGGAATGCCCCCCTGGATGATCCCGAACACGCGATCCACGCCTGCGAAGCCGCGAACAAGATGACCATCGCGCTGGCGCAGGTGAACGAGCAGCTTTCCCGGGAACGTCGCGGCGACGGCACTGGCTTTGATCCCGTCGAGATCGGCATTGCCATAACGACGGGACCCGCAATCACGGGCGGCTTCGGTGATGGCCGCCGCATGGACTATGCCGTGACCGGCGAATGCACGGCGCTTGCCGAGCGTATCCGGGCGATATCTCCACAGTATGGACCGGCAGTGATCGTAAGCGAAGAGGCGCGCAAGGCCGCCGAACGCGGATTTGCATTCCTTGAAGTCGATTACATTGCCATCGGCAGCAAGGATGAAGCCGTCCGCCTCTATGCGATGCTGGGAAATCCATTGGTGCGCGCCAGCCCGAAATTCCGCGCCATGGCAACGTTTCACGATCACATTTTTCAATCCATTCGCACCCGGCAATGGACCAAGGCACGTGAATTGATCGAGCAATGCCGCAAACTCTCGGGCGCAAGTCAAAAGATGTACGATCTGCATCTGAAGCGCATCGACTGGTTCGAAGCCAATCAGCCGAACGAGGATTGGGATGGCGCGTTTCGGCCCACGGTGCGCTAGTCAGTCCTCGCGTGCCAGACCGTACCACGCTGCGTCGCGGCCAGTGAGCGCGGCCCAGAGCTGATCTCCAAGCGAATAGTGCCACCACTCATCCGGATGACCGGCAAAACCCGCTTCACTCATTACCCAATGAAGCAGACGACGGTTGGCGCGAGCTTCCTTGTCCGAGAAGGAAAAGGCCGCTTCATCCATCTCGAAGCGGTCACGATGGGATAACGAACTGACGTCGTCGAAGAGCGAGCCCATCCAAAGCTGTTCTGCATCCTTCCATCGAATTGTGAGATCAAGTGCGGCACCAGTGGCATGCGGCGCAGGTGCGCCGGCATCGATTGATGGAGCCGCCCAGTAGCGTTCTACTTCGCGCCACAATTCCTCGCCTTCCAATAACGGATTGCGGCGCTTCAATTCGCCCGGCATCCATACATCGTGGAAATAGACCTGCACCGCGCGCGGCCGCCACGCATCCAGCACGAAGAGTTCAAGCCCTGCTTCGCCCAGCCGAGCATTGATGCGAATGAGTTCGGAAATCACGCCTTCCCTTGCCAACAACTCGGGCAGCGAGCCCGCTATGCGGCACCAGTAGGGTGGATTGTGGGTGTGGTTATAGAAGTTCTGGCCCGCGATCCCATGCAGACGTACATCGGCCAGCGGTTCGCTGAAGCGTGCATTGTCGCGCATGATTGGCAGCTTTCGATAGCCTTTCGGGCGCAAGCGAACTTCGGCTTGCGACGGGATCGGGCGTTCGCGCAATTCCTGAAGGGGGCCAAATACATTCATGCCCAAAGGCTCATGGACGGCTCCGGTTGCAAGGTGTCAGTATAGCGGGGAATTTCTTTCGATCCCGCGCCATGTCATCGCCCAACGAACATTTTCCCGCCGATTACCGGCAGGCGCGTGCCAATTTTTTCGCCGCTTGTGAGGCCGCAGACCTTGGCGTGACTTCGCGCCTTCATCCCGGCCAGATGGGCGCCGACGGCAAGCCGCTCTTTATCGACGTGACCACGATCGGCCCGCGCGAAGCGGCGAGCGCGATGCTGCTGATCTCGGGCACGCATGGCGTGGAAGGCTATTTCGGCTCCGGCATCCAGACGGGGCTTTTGCGCGAAGGGCTTGCCCAAAAAGTGCCGGAAGGCACAAAGCTCGTGATCCTGCATGCACTGAACCCTTTCGGTTTTTCGTGGAACCGGCGCGTCAACGAAGACAACGCAGATGTGAACCGCAACTTCGTAGATTTCGCGAACCCGCCCGGCAATGATGCCTATGACGCGCTGGCCGAAGCCATCGCGCCGAGCGATATCTCACCCGATGCGATGAAAGTGGCAAACGCGAAGCTGCGCGCCTACTCCGCCAAGAACGGCGCTTTCGCGCTGCAGGAAGCCATTTCCAAGGGCCAGTACACCCATGCGGAGGGCATATATTTCGGCGGCATGCGGCCAAGCTGGTCACAGACGATGCTGAAAGACGTATTCATCGAGGAAAAACTGTTCGACGCCGAAAGGTTGTTGGTGATCGATTTCCACACGGGGCTTGGCGATTGCGGCGGTGCGGAGATGATCTCCGAAGAGCTTCCCGGCACACCTGCCTATGCACGCGCCAAGGCCATTTGGGGTACGCGCGTAGCATCCAGCGAAGGTGGTGAATCCCTATCCGCGTCGCTTTCCGGCACCATCGACAAGGCCGTCGCACAGTGGCTGGACCGGACCGAACTGACCTTCGCGGCGCTGGAAGTGGGCACCGAGGACACCCGCTTTGTGTTCGATGCGCTCCGCCGGGACAACTGGCTGCACGCCTATGCTTCCGCCGATCACCCGGATGCGGCCGCCATCAAATCCAAAATCCGTACAGCCTTCTACCCGGATACGAAAGAATGGAAGCGCCGGGTGTGGGCGCATGGTGAGGAAGCGGTGGTCGCGGCCCTGAAGGCGATTGCTTGAATCGCGGGCGCTGATCTAGCGTTCCGGAAAGACATGGGGATCAAAGCGATGTTGCGTTCGTTCTTGCTTCGCGCCGCTCTGGCCGCGCCTTTAACGCTTGCCATTTCAGGCGCCGGCCCAATGAAACCGGCTGCCAATCCGAACCTGCCGCCGGCGGATAACGCGAAGCTCGCGCGCGACATCTTTGCCGAACTCATCTCCTACCATTCGAGTGAGACCATCGGCACCGCCCCGGTCGCCAAGGCGATTTATGTACGCCTGAAGGCCGCGGGCTTTTCCGGCACCGATCTGCAGCTTTTGACAATCCCGGAATATCCCCGCCATGCCCAAGTCGTGGTGCGGCTTCGCGGGAAGGGGCATGGCAAGCCCGTGCTATGGATCGCACATACCGATGTGGTGGAAGCGAAGCCTGAGGACTGGACCCTTCCTCCATTCAAATTGACCGAGAAGGACGGCTATTTCTACGGGCGCGGTACGTCGGACATGAAGGACAGCGACGTCGCGGTGATGGCATCGCTGATCCGTCTGAAAAAAGAAGGCTACGTGCCCGAGCGCGATATCATTGCAGCTTTCACATCCGATGAGGAAGGCGGACCTGCAAACGGTGTGCAATTTCTGCTGAAAAACCATCGCGCCTTGATCGACGCCGGGCTTGTCGTCAATCCGGATGGCGCAAGTGGCGCCTATGAAAAGAGCAAGCGCAAGTTCTTTAACGTCGGTACATCGGAAAAGACGTACGCGTCGTTCAATGCGGTGGTGACCAACAAAGGCGGGCATTCGTCAGAGCCGCGGCCGGACAATGCGCTTTACGAAATGGCGAATGCATTGGGGCGCCTGCAGGAATATAAATTTCCGATCACACTGAACGCCACCACACGCTCGTATTTTGCTCATGTCGCCGGGCTTCAGTCCGGGCAGACGCGCGCAGACATGATGGCGGTTTCGATGCAAAGGCCCGACATGGCGGCTGCGGAACGGCTCGCACGGTCGCCGGACAACAACGCCCTGCTGCGCACAACCTGCGTGCCGACAATGATCGAGGGCGGCCACGCCGAAAACGCGCTGCCGCAGCGCGTCAAGCTGACCATTCAATGCCGCCTGATGCCGTCGGACTCGGTAATAAACGTCAAGGCGGTGCTGGAAAAGGTGATGGGCAATCCGGCCATCACGTTGAACGTCATCGAGCCGGTATTCTCTGGGCCGGAATCCCCGCCAACGCCGGAGTTGATGGGCACGGTAGAGAAGACCGTGCACTCCATGTGGCCCAATGTTCCGGTGTTCCCGGCGATGGCTGCGGGCGCCAGCGATTCCATCTTCACGCTCAACGCCGGCATCCCCACATATGGAATTTCCGGCTCCTGGGGCGACATGGAGGATGTGCGCGCCCACGGCCGCGATGAGCGTACGCGCGTATCAAGCTTCTATGAGGGCGTGGAATTCACCTACCGGCTGATGAAGGCGCTGACGGGCAAGCCGAAATGATGGCGCGCGCGCCACTCGCCTTTCAGGGCCGAACTGGGTTATAGACCCCGGGAACGCACCCGTAGCTCAGCTGGATAGAGTGCCGCCCTCCGAAGGCGGAGGTCACAGGTTCGAATCCTGTCGGGTGCGCCATTCCTCTTTTCATGCGGCCTCGCCTGCCTCCGCCTCGGCAAAGGCGCTTGTTCCTTTCGCTTTGCGAACTCACTAAGATTGTCATCCAGAATTTCTTCTGAGATCGCCGGGGGGCACGATGGGTGTTCGCACAGATTCCCGCAACACGATTATGAAGGTGGTGCTAGCCATCGTTCTGGGCAGCGCCGTTGTCGCCTCTCCAGGCGCAAGCGCTTTCGCCAAGGACATCGCGGGCGGAAAGGATTATCCACTGATCGGGCGCTACGACGGCTCGACGCTCACCGTCTATACGGTCAAGGAATATGAAGAGGAACGCCTGCTCACCAAGGCGGTGAAGGGGGCCGACATTCGCGCCGCCAAAGGCAAGCGCCTCAACGAGGCCAATTCCATCACGGTGGCAGGTAAGGCCTACCGGCTGAAGTATGACGGACCCCAGGGCCGTACCGCGCTCGAAGTTGCGCGCAATTTGCAGGACGGCATGAAGGCGAAAGGCTTTGAAATTCTGTTCCAGTGCCGCGGCGCCGAGTGTTCCGACATGAACGGTACCGAGCTTTACTTCGGCCTCAACGAAGAGGGCCCCATGGGGCGCGGTGCAATCCATCCCGGCCCCGCCGATGTCGTCTACACCGCCGCCGTGCTGAAGCGTGCAGAAGGCGACGTCTATGCTGGCGTTTATGTGGGGCAGGTTGGTGCGAAGCCAGAAATCCTGGTCGACGTGGTCGAAACAAAACCGATGGAGACGGACAAGATAGTCTTCATAGATGCCAGCGCAATGCAGAAGGCCATCGAAAAAGACGGTCGCGTGGCGCTCTACGGAATCCTGTTTGATTTCGACAAGGCTACCATCCGACCCGATTCCAAGCCTACATTGGATGAGATCAGCAAGTTCCTGAAGGCGAATCCGTCGCTCAAGATGGTTGTCGCCGGTCACACCGATGCCAAGGGCGGCTTCGATTATAACGTCGATCTCTCCAAGCGTCGCGCCAGCGCAGTGGTAGACACGCTCGTCAAGCAGTATGGCATCGGGGTGGCTCGGCTGAAGCCATTCGGCGTAGGGATGGCCTCACCGATTGCCAGTAACGACAATGACGCCGGTCGCGCGAAGAATCGCCGTGTAGAGCTCGTGAAAATGTCGGATTAGTTGCCGCACGTCCGCTTTCGGCCTGGCGGCACTGCAATCGGACCGCGGGATTCGGCCATGGAATTGTCGAAGGCGCCTTTCGCGATTTGTCGTGAACGAGAATTGGGTGCTCCCCGAAGACAGAGGTTACAGGTTCGAATCCTTTCGGGTGCACCATTCTCATACAAAACTGCGAAAGCCAGATTCCAGCCTCTCGGAGGGGAGCACGGAGGCGATCGCCGCCCCCCCCGGAATTCAATGTGTCGCTGGCGCATTCTGTTCGGTAGATCGGGCCGGAATTACGCCACGTCCTCAATCGACAATGGATATCCCAGTCTTCGCATCATCGGCGCATGCGCCTCTTCGATGCGGGCCACCTGTTCTGGTGTGAGGATTTCGCGCCAGCTACCGACCCTGCCTGAACGGAAAAAGGACTTGGACCTCGGGTTGCGCTCTCCAAAGCCCCTTTCATTTTCCTGGCGCTGAAGTTCGCTGAAATCCGCGTGGCGAATGGCGCGTACGATCTCATCCGATGAGGCCGCGCGGCCAGCGAACGCCAATGCATCGCTGAAATTGCGCGCGGGATCGACCATCGAATCTTCATAACGCAGAAATGTGACCGGGATGTCGGTTTGATCGAGCCAGCTTGCGACGTGGCCACTCCAGCCCAGAAGTTTCTGGCGCAGCTGGTTTGCGAGCCCCTTGCGCGGGGCGCACCAGACGCCATTGTCATCGTTCATCAGGGCGATGGCCACGTCGATCGTACTGGCGAGGTGGTGGGAAAACGAGACTGCAACATCGCGAGGATCGCGTACGAGATACACCGCGCGTGTACCGGGGATGCCGAACATCGGCTTGCCGCGGGGCGTCAACGTGTAGGCGTCATGTACCTTGATCCAGCGCTGCTCCTCACACGCCGCCTGTGCGCGGGCATACACCGCGTGGCGCAGATCCTCGATGTCGTCATGGGAAATGAAGCCGGAATCGAGCAATGTCGACGCTTCAAATTCGTGGCGGCTTGATGCAATGCCACCGCGTTCATCCAGATTGTTGATATCGGCCGGACCATTTTCGCCCGCAGCCAGATTGGCAAGAAAAATCCGGAACCACGTGTTACCGGATTTGGGAAACGAGGCGAGCCAGACAATCCCGCCAGGATCGCTCATGGCGCAAGCGCGTCCCAATGGGCGCGCAATGCCCGCACGGTTTGGGGCAGCTTGGCGAAATCGTGGGGACGCGTCAGACGAAATACATTCACATGCGCCAGCAGCTGGGCGCTTTGCATCACCAGCCCAGGCCTCGCACCCATCTTGATGCGCAGGCCTGGACGGTAGGCCTCGCGGTCCAGCGCATGCATGGCATCAGCCAACGATACTTCTTCGATGCCTTCCACCAAAGGGGGGCGTGCATCCCGCAAGAGATAGATGGCTCGCAGCCGCAAGGGCGCAGGCACAGTATCCTGAGGCGCAAGAAAGTATTTTTCGAAGCGCCCCATTACGGCCTCACCGCGGCGCTCGGTCAGCTCGAGTTTTTCGATAGCCTCCTGCCACAGCTTCAATTGCCGGCCATCCGGCAGGATGACCGGATGTGCATCATGGTCGAGACTGATGGCGCACAGATCGTCGGTTACGAAGCCGCAGCCTTCACGGCACAGGGCGGCAGCCAGCGTGGACTTTCCCGCTCCCGAGTGACCGCAGATCGCAACGGCTTGGCCATTGTGCGCGACCGCCGAGCCATGAAGGACGAGCGCGCCGCGCTGATGCAGCAAGATGCCGAAGGCGGTGCCAAGGACGTAGGCGCTGGCATCGCGCTCACTTGCGCCATCATCGAGCGCAATCACGATCTCTCGCCCCCCACGAATATGAAAGCGGCCGAGGCTAGGCACCTCGAGCAGGAAGTCTTCGCCGACCATATCCCAGTTGGGGCCCATCCGGTCTCCACCCTGCAATGCCGTGGGCACCGGACCGAGTGCGACCTGCACATCCGCAACAACATCGGCCGCCGCCGCGGGTATGGCTCCGGGCAGTTCGAATGCGGATGCCACCTGCAGGCCGCTGATACGATAGCGAAAGGGCTGCATCGATCAGCCGAACCGTGCCAGATGGGACATGTCCTGCATGCCCTTTGCGCCGGTTACGATCCGGCCATCGCACTCCAGCCATGCATGCGCGCTGAAAGCGCCATCGGCTTCAATTGTTGCACCCAGATGAAAGGCAGAGCCCTGACCGCGAAGCGCCAGCATCGCCTTGGCAGCCATGGCCTGCGGGAGACAAACCGCATTCCACGGCACATTGCGCGCGGCAATGGCAACGGCTTTACCCACACGCTGCGCCAGAGCAGCATCGCGCGCCGGTGCATCGGGTGCGCGGGAGAGCCAAAGCATCAATACCCGAAACGGCACCATGAGCACGCACAGACGCGCCAGTGCCAGCATCAGCGCGGCTTCGGCGACCAGCAATCTGTTGGCTCCGCCCAGCCGCAGCGCGCTGCGAACCTTACGCGCCAGCAGCATAGACCATCCCATTTTTGATCATTTCGCCAATGAACTTCACGACGTCTGCTTCGCACACAGCTTCATCAACATCGAATTCGGCACAGATGGCCGCACGAAGTTCAGCGATGCTTTTGGGCTCTTCCAGCAACTCCCATACGCGGCGGCCGACGGCATTGACGCTGTAATACCGGCCCGCATCCACGCTCAACATCACGAGCTGTTCCGGGCCCACCGGCGCATGAATGATCTTGTCGTTGCGCGAAAATATCCCCTCCAAGCCCATCATCGCCCTCCCGATACGCGCGGAATCCTGACACCGCCCATGCCAAAAAACAACTTTGGCCGGGCGCGCTGGTTAAGGTTGACCGGCTGATGCAGGGCCCAAAGAATATTGGCAAGCTCGCGTGCCTTCATGTATCTGGATGAGGCACGCGTAGGCCAGGGAGTTCGAATGTCCAAATTGCAATCGGCGCCGGGCGCCACCCAATCCGACGACGACGCTTCGGATACCAAAAGTGGGCGCAAACGCCCCTATGCGTCGCCCATCCTGCACATGTCATCGTCAGAAACGACGTCCAAGTCTTACACTCCGGCTGAGTTGAACGCGCTGGGGGGGCCGTCATAGCGCGCTGCCACATGGATTATCCCGACGCACCCATTCGGTATAGCGCGCGGTGAGATAACCGCTGAGCGCCCTCTGGGGCAGCACCTCGAAACGGTCGTGATCGGATACTGAGGCTACGTAGGTCCCTCGGCAGCATATGAGACTGTCTCGAAAGAATTATATGTTTTTTCTGCGCGCGCCGTGTTTGACGCGCACAACATGGGAGCAGAGTAAGGGCGCCGGCGCGGGATAGATGATGAGGGAACTCCAGAAGAGTTCCACTCAGCTGTAGAAATTGCGGGACGCGCGCGATTTGAAGGTGAGATATCTGACATTGTCGGCATCTCCAAAAACAGACGAGACCGTGTGTGAATGTCCTAGGTCACCCATGTTTCACCGTAAAACCTTCGCCGTCGCCGCATCACAAGGATGCAGAATGCGCGACGACAAAGAACCCCTTTGTGTTTGGAATATATTGGCAGCAGTGAATCTCTCGTACCTCGTCTATCGTCGGCGCGAAGCTCCACCCTCAGGACGAGCGGCATACGGCCAGCATGCCTAGCGCAATTCTCGAATTTGGCGGCGGTACGCAAGCGGCATAGACCACCATTCGACGCTCCGAAGACGAAGAGCGGGACGACTTCTATGAGGGGCCGGAGACTGTAGAGGCCTCGACAAAAGCGAAGTACTTAGTAGTGGATTGTGGGGCGGTAGAGATAGAAACGTGGGGCGGGAGATACGGTCGGCGGGTGGTCTGTCTGTGGGCGACAGAGGGTACGTCGGCGTCCGGATGTGTTGAGACCCCGGGCTGAGCGCCAGAGTTCGGGCTTTTTTGGGTCATGGCAGATACCTCCTACAACAAACGGGCCGCAGCCCTGCGCGTGATGTCGGAGATGTAAACTCACGGACTTGGCGCTCTCGCCACCCGCCGATCTTTGCCACCCGTCGCAAGCGACGCCGATCGACCGGCAGACGCGCGATGAGGAGCCCCCTCCGTATGCACCGTGCAATATCACAGGCCTTATGGTCGGTACAGGAGATGAGAGGATGCGCCGACACTGCCGTTACGCGCACGGCCGCAGCCGCGCCATGCGAACATTGGTTAGCGATTATCCCGGCGCACCCATTCGGTATAGCGCGCGGTGAGGTAGCCGCCGAGCGCCAATAGCGTCTCCTGCTCTCAGACGGAATTGTGATCGTCAGTCGACCAATGAACTGTGGCAAAGGCATGCGTGGGCCAGAGCAGTCGTCATGGGTCTCGGCGGCGATTGTGCAGAGGCTCTCGACTCGTCCATAGCCACCGCGCTTGGCCTGATCCCGGTCGCCGGAGCGCAAGCGGCATAGAGCAATCGTTCCTGGCTCTCGGCGGCGTGGGGCCGACGGGTCAAGACGAGCCATAGATCGTATGACGTGGAGTTGCTCCATCTTATAGAGCATGAATCTTATCGGTGATGACGGCTCCCGAAGAGACAGTCAATCGCGGGGGGAGGTAGTGGCGTCGCCCCCCGGCGGATTTTGTAGCCCCCATCAAAGAAGATGGGCCGCTTGGTTCGGCGAGATGCGTGCTGTGACTGTTACGATTGCCATCGGACATTTTGATCACTCCTCGGGGGCGGACAAACCAGGACCGGAGGGGTAATCACGCCCGCCACCACAAACCGCGTGTCGCTCCCATACTCTGAGCGATGGCGGTTACGATGGCAACCGCCACATAGCTTTATAAAGCCAAATTCTACAAATGAACGCAAGAAATCGGACGAGCTACTGCCGGGCCCTCGCCGGGCACGACGGAGCCGCTCGCGGCTCGCTTAGCTACGCGATTGTCTAAATTCGTTAGCGATTATCCCGCCGCACCCATTCGATATAGCGTGCGGTGAGATAGCCGCCGAGCGCGAGCAACGTCTCTTGTTCCCATCCTGAGTTGTGATCATCCGCGGTCGGACGAGCGGCGAGCAAACGGCGAATTTTCGCAAAGTCGATATAGCGGGTGAGGACTTCGGACTTTTCCATGCGCGCGATGTCGGCGAGGATTTGCGGCTCTATGGCTTTGGCCATGCGCTGGAAATCCGGAATCTCGTCGTCGTTTCGCCGCCAGCGGGTCTGAAATTCGCGTGGATAGATGTCCTTCAGCGCCATGCAGGCGAGATAACGATTGCGGCCATTCTTGACATAAAGCTCTTCTGGAATGGCCAACGCCAATTCGACCACGCGCTTGTCGTGGAACGGTCGTGTTAGATCGAGGCCATGATAGGCCGCCTCCATGCCGATGCCGGGGCCGGGCGCGGAGGCGATGCGCTCCAGCGTCTGGCGCAGTTGATCGCGCATCTCGGTGCGCGCGCGCGCGGAGAGACGCAAATTCCTGGGATCGATTTCGCCCTTGTCGATCAGTTCGCGCGCAAAAGGTTCAGCGATGGGTTGATCGCGCCAGATCGGGGCGAAGCCAAGCTGTATCCGTTTCCGTATCGTCATTATCCAGGCTGGCAACAGCATGTTGACAATGTCGCCCTTGAACATCTCCCACCAGCTTTTGCCGCCCAGACGCCGGTGCCCTGGCAGCTCGGTGAAGAAGCGCCGCCACTGCCCCTTCCTGATATGCATCGCCAGCGCCGCCTGCCCGCGCGGGTTCAGCGTATAGTCGCCACCGTGCCCATCCATGATCAGCCGCGCGCCTGCCTTCGCGAGCGTCGACAACAGGGCATTCTGCACAAAGTGATAATTGCCGGCAGGTGCACCGTGTTCGATGAAATGCTCCTGAAGGCCGGTAAGGATGTTCAGCCCTTCGCGCGTGACATAGCGCACATCGAGCCATTTCATGTCGCGCGCGCACATCTCCACCCATCGCCGCGCATGACGGATGGTGCCGCGATAGTCTGCCGGCATCACCGAAGTTGCCGCGATCAGCTTGCCGCCAGGCACGGGCGTGGTTCCCGCCAATGCAGCAATGCCGGCACTGTCATAGCCGCCGCTAAAGATGATGCCCGGCGGCGCTTGCAGACGGCGCAAGCGGCAAGCCACCGCTTCACCCAGAACACGGCGATAGGCGGCGATATAGTAGGCTTCGTCTTTGCCTTCATGCGCCGGATCGGCGCGCGGTTGCCAGTAGCGGCGGGTTTCAAGCCGCCCATCCGCATGAACTGTCAGCACCGATCCGGCGCTGAAGCCGGTGATCTTGTCTTCTTCGTTGCTGCCATCGCGCCGCGCCATGTCGTGGATCAGCATGCGTCCGATCTCGGCATCGCTAAGTGGACGCTGCGGCACAAGAGGGTGTTTCCATAGCGCGCGCCGGTCTGATGCGAAGATGAAGTATTCCTGCGTTCGAAAGAACAGGATGCCGCGCTGGCCCATATGATCGCGCACCAGCACCAGTTTTTCCGCCGCGCCATCCCACACCGCGAATGCGAAATCACCAAGCAGCCGCGCCGCGCAATCTTCACCCCAGAGTTTGTATGCAGCGAATATCAGGGCGCTGTCCGACATGCGCGTCAATACGGTTCCTTCGATCTGCAATGCAGAAGCCAATTCCTCGCGGTTGTCGAGGCGGCAATCAGCGACGAGGATGAGCCCACGCGCGCGATCGGTAAGAGGCTGAATTTCGAAGGCATCCTCGCGCGTGATGCGCATAAGGCCGTGACCGAGCCCGACGGAGCCCGCCACCACATGATCGACGCCATCCGGTCCGCGATGCGCCATCGCGGACGCAAGGCGATCCAAATCGCCTTCCTCCGCCTTTTTTCCATCAAAACGAAATAGTCCGAAAATCCCGCTCACCACGCACCCCACAACTGAATCGCAGTCTGCAAGAGCAGAGCCAATGTGCAAGCGTGTCCTTGCGGCCACGCTTCGAGACGAACGGGAATTGCGTCACCCTTTGGTATTTCGGCAGCCCAATCCCGGCATGTATGCCTGCGAGGACATTCAACAGCAGGGCCGGTAAAAGAATGGAAACCCGCGCGAACAGGATCAGGCGTCAGAGCAAGGTTTCCCGCTTGCAAGCGGCTCGGGAATGAAGGCTATTGTTCCCTGTCACTTTCGCAGCCACCCTTCGTGTTCGCCTGGTATCTCAACCTGAAAGACCTTCTCACGGCGTGGGGCGCACCGTTCCTGCGCTATGAACGGCACATTTCCGCAGCCGCGATGCTGGGCGGATTTACGGTCGATAATTTTGCATTCGGGCGCATTGATCGCCCGGCGGCTAATCTTGTGTTCTGCGGATACCTTGCACTCGCCGCGGGCACCATCGCGCTCGTGCATTGGCTGCAGTCCTGGGAAGACAACCGGGCAGCGCGTATCGCGGCGAACCGGGAACGCTATCTGGCGTCGCTTCCTCCGGCGCAGCAGATGCTCATGCGTGAAGCGTTTTCGCGGCATGACGCCGCTCTTCAACAGAAGACAGAGCAGAGCGGAGATATGGCTGGCCCCGATGCCGAGGGGGCGGCAGCCGAACCATCCGCGCCCGCGCCAAAAGATGAAGTGCGCAATCTGTGGCTGGATTGGACGCCGTTCGCCACACAGTTTGCTCTGGGCGGGCTTTGGAGCGGCTTTCTGGTTTTTTACTCACGCAGCGCAGTCTTCACGACCTCATGGCCATTCCTGCTCATTTTGACGGCGGCGCTGTTCGGGAACGAGATATTCCGGAAGTATCATTCGCGGCTCGTATTTACGGCGCTGCTTCTGTTTTTTGCCCTTTATTCTTACGCGATATTCGTGGTTCCAATCTTCACACGTTCGATCGGGCCCGTTGAGTTCCTGATCTCGGGTGCTGCCGCCACGATGATCTATCTGCTGTTCCTGAGATTGCTGCGTGGCATTGGCCGCGCGCGCTACCAGCAATCGCGACTGGCTTTGGTCGGTGGCGTGGTCGGCATTTTGGCGGCGATGAACATCCTGTACTTCGCGGATATTCTCCCGCCTCTGCCGCTCGCGCTTGCCGATGCTGGTGTCTATCACAGCGCCAAGCGCGACGGAGACGTTTACGAAGTGATGGGCGAGGATCAACCATGGTTGGTGCGCGTGGGACTTGAGCCGCCCGTGATGCACGTAACGGATGGCGAGCGCCTCTATGTGTATGGTGCAGTCTTCGCGCCGATCAGTCTTACGACACGAATCACCCATAGCTGGCAGTGGTACGACTCCAAAGCGCGACGGTGGCGCACCAAATCAACTGTCACTTACCCCATCAATGGCGGCCGCGAGGGTGGATATCGCGGCTATACGATAAAATCGCAGCCCGATCCCGGTGAATGGCGTGTGGACATCGAGACGATCGACGGTCGCCTGATCGGGCGCATCAAATTCATGGTCGAGACCGTGTCCGAGCCCGTGCCACTGGCGTCAAGGACTCTTCACTAGGCACGAAGCCTTGCCGCACAGGTGCGCTAGGATATGCGTCCAGACGGAGGAAATCACGTGAACGGCACGCAGGGCTACAAGGCCGTCGCAAAACTCTACAATGCGTTGATGACGGGTCTGGTGCTCACGCTAATTTCACAACGGAGTATTGAAGACGCGCGCCGATTTGTGTTTGCCCATTTTCGCCGTCAGCACCTGGAGAAATTCCGGCCGGGCCTGAAGAAGCTGGGTCTCAACAAACTTCCCGATGCCGTAGCTTGCGCGCAGTACCATTATTTTTCCAATGCGCTGGGCGGCGTGAAGACTGAATATGTGTACGAAAGCGATACCAAGGCATGGGTGCGTTACCCACCGCCGCGCTGGATCTGGCAGGGCACGGCTATTTGTGCCATTCCCCATCACGTCAATGAAGCGATGTTGCATGGCTGGCATGGTTACAATGGTGTGAGTTTGAACAACCCGCGCCTTGGCTTTGTATGTACCGGGCAAACAGTCGAAGGCGATCCGGGGCTTGAGGGCTACTATTTCGACTATGGCCGCGAGATCACGGCGGATGAACGCGTCCGCTTCGCGCCAGATGAGCGTATGCCGCGCTTTAATGCCGCGAAGGCACCGCGTCTTGACACCACGCATTGGCCCGAAGAAAGGCTGCATAAAGTGGAGCGTTCCTATGCCATGGAATATGTGCGCTCTCTCCTTCCCACCATGCAGGAGCTGTTTGGCGTGCTGGAAGGATCCGCGCTGGTTGCCCGCACCGCGCGCCTGATCGGTCTGCAGTTTTATGAGGAGACCGCCGCGATGCTGGCTGTGCCGGACGACAGCCCAGCCGCATTCGGGCGCTATCTGGCGGCGCTCGCGCAGGCGCAAGGCGAGAATGTGGTCTTGGGCGACGGACCTTCCGTTACGCAAACCGGATGGCGCTTGATGGATGGGATTTCATATGCTCATCCCGAGGGCTTCGCTGCCTGGAATGCGCTTTGGGAAGGAGCCCTTGCCGCGCACAACCGTGATCTGCATCTTGATGCGGACAGCAACGGCACTTCCATTTGCTGGCGCATTTCGGGCTAGACTGCATACGAATGGATATCGTTGAAAAGACGGACGAACACCTTGTCCACGAAGTGATCGGTCCTTCGCTGCATCCGCGCGAAGCGGCCGCAGCCATTGGCATGGGCGTGGTATCACTTCTGGTTGCGGGCGTGCTGCCGGTGCTCCTTGGTTCGCTTGCTGATGAGCATCGGTTGTCCGCTGCGGGCATCGGCCTTGCCGCGATGTCCGAAGCGCTTTGCATGGGCATTACGGCGGGCCTTATGGGCATGCTGCCGCGCGCGGAGAATTTGCGGCGGATCGCCGTTGCCGCTGCTCTGGCGGCCGCTGCAATCGATCTTGCCAACACCCAAGCCGGGATGGGTCTGGTGATCCCATTGCGCGGACTGGCAGGAATTCCGGAAGGCGTTTTGCTTTGGATTACCGTCGGAATGATCGCCCGCAGTGAGACGCCGGAGCGCTGGGCAGGCGTGTTCTTCACCACATTGGTTTCCGCCCAGCTTGTGCTGGCCCTATCGTTCGACTGGGTAATTCTGCCCCGCTATGGCGCCAATGGCGGACTCGTCGTCGTGGCGCTATGCTTTGTTCCCGCACTCTTCCTCGCGACTGCGCTGCCAAACCGCTATGCTCCGTTGGTGCGACCGCCTGGCGAAGGCGGCGCGCCGCCGCCGCGCGGATGGGTCGCGCTTCTGGCGACATTGATTTACGTGTCATCCATGGCGGCGGTTGGAATTTATCTACAGCCACTTGCCTATGAAGCGGGGCTCACTGCTGAGGTCGCGCGCACCGCCATCTGGACATCACTCATTGCCCAGATTCTTGGCGGCGCAGCGGCAGCGTTGCTGGCCGGCAGATTGCATTACATGGGTGCATTCCTGTTTGCGACTTTGATCCTGTTCGGTACATGGGCGACATTCGCGTTCCACGTTCCGGCCTGGGCTTTCATCGCGGCGAACGCAGCTGGCGGCTTTGCTTCAATCTTCCTGGGGCCCTTTCTGGTACCCATGACGATCGAAGCCGATCCCACGCGGCGCACGGCCATGCAAAGCGCAGGTGCGCAACTCATTTCCGGGGCGCTTGGCCCCGCACTGGCATCGCAGGTCGTGGGCGAAAACCATTCGCATGGCGCACTGTTGCTTGGCTTCATTCTTTCAACGGTCGGGCTTTCCATCATTGCCGGTCTTCACTTGGCCGCGAGACGTGAAGCGATCCGCATTTCGGCGGCATCGGATTAAGCCGCACGTTCTTCATATTGCGAATTTCAAGTGCTCGCGCGCGGTTCCCGGAACACAGCGCGCGTTGAACCGTTTTGACAAGGAATTTGGAACAGAGGCAGCGATGATGAAGCAAACCAAGGAACAGTTCGGCGAAGGCAACTACACTGCGGCGCGGAACTTTCGCCGCGACGAGGAAGAATTCGTCCGCGCCAACAAGGGCCGCGTGGAAGCCATGGGCCAGGACGCGGAAAAGGCGCTGGATGGCGCGGAAGGCGAAGAATTGCGCCGTGCCGAGCGCGAAGCGCGCGATCACAGCAAGAGCAAGTAACCGCTCAAAGATCGCTTGCCGCACACCACAGGGCGGCGAGTTTTTCGATGCCTTCGCGATCCGCTTGGTCGAATCGTGACGGTATCGGGCTGTCCAGATCGAGCACGCCAATCAGCGCGCAATCTTTGATTAGCGGAACCACGAGTTCGGATCGCGACGCGGCATCGCACGCGATATGGCCAGGAAAGGCGTGTACATCCGCCACGACTTGCGATTCGCGCGTGGCCGCCGCGGTTCCGCACACACCTTTGCCCAGCGCGATGCGCACGCAGGCGGGCTTTCCCTGAAAGGGTCCGAGTACAAGCTCGCTGCCTTTCAGAACATAAAGGCCCGCCCAGTTGATATCATCGAGTCCGCAGAAGATCAGCGCGGAGAGATTTGCAGCATTGGCGAGCCAATCGCGTTCGCCCGCGAACAAGCCTTCGGCCTGCTGCGCAAGCTCGGCATACACTTCGGACTTAGTGCCACTTGGCTTTGCCGCCGCAAACGTCATTTGCTGACCGGCTCGAATGTGAGCGCCACGCCGTTCATGCAGAAGCGCATGCCGGTAGGACGCGGGCCATCGGGAAAAACGTGACCCAGATGACCACCGCACTTCGCACAGTGAACTTCGGTGCGCGTCATGAAATGGCTCTTGTCGATGGATGTGCCGACCGCACCATCCTTCGCTTCAAAAAAGCTCGGCCAGCCGCAGCCGCTTTCATATTTGGTCCCGGAATCGAAAAGCTCTGCGCCGCAGCCCGCACAGCGGAAAAGGCCTTCGCGCTTTTCGGCATTGAGCGGGCTGGTCCCTGCGCGTTCGGTGCCGTGCTGCCGCAAAACGTGGAATTGTTCCGGCGTCAATTCCTTGCGCCACTCTTCGTCGGACTTCTGAATTGGGGCTTTGTCGGTCATTTTTCTACTCCTTGCCCCTCTTCGCGCGGCAAGGCCAATTTGTAACATATCTGCAGGCGCTTGCGTTCTAGTCGCCGCGCGCGTTGGCAATCGCGAACTTCAGCGTCTCGCTCAGTTTGCCCTTGTTGCTGAAGTCCCAGTTGCCGCCATAGCCGATGTCGTCCAAACGCCAGCCGTCAGCGCCTTTGGCAAGGAGCGCCATGTCGGTCCAGCTGATGGGCTTCTGCCCCGGTTCGGCATGCGTTAGGGAAATTACACAAGTCGCAGAATCGCCATTCTCCTTGCAACCACCCACGGTATAGGCAGTCGCGCCCTCGAAAAGCGAAGTGAAGATGTCGCCTTCCAGAAGCGGTGGCACCTGACCTTTGGTGATTTGGGCGAAATCTTCCTCCGCCTTCGCGGCACCATCCAGCAACCCCGCAAGTGTGCTGCTGATCGCAGGTGCATATCGAGCGCGTGCAGCCGCGTCTGGAACACCACCGCCGCGCGGCGTGGATAGGTAGGTTGCGTAGAATGCATCCGCACCGGCCATGGGCGTCGCACCTCCAGCGAATGCCGGAATGCTCGCAATCAGAAAGAGCGCCAAAAATGGAACTGAGCGGACGATCATTTTTTCTCTTTCAACAGATCGCGGATTTCGCGCAGCAGAAGTGTTTCTTCAGGCGGCGCAGATGGTGCGGCGGGCGGTGGCGCCGCCTTCAGCTTGTTAATCTGGCGCACGACCAGAAACAGGGCAAAAGCAACGATGAGAAAATTGATCAGCGCGTTGACGAACACGCCGTAATTGATGGTGACCGCGCCTGCTTTTTCGGCTTCGGCGAGGGTTGCAAATGTGCCGCCCTTCAGCACCAGGAAGAAGTTCGAAAAATCGATCCCGCCCAGCAAATAGCCGATGGGCGGCATGATGATGTCTTTCACCAGCGAGTTGACGATACCCGTGAACGACGCGCCAATGATGACGCCGATGGCGAGGTCAAGCACATTGCCCCGCATCGCAAATTTCTTGAATTCCTCGAACATGGCCCTTCCCGCCAAATCAATCTGCCGAAATCATTTTGCGTCAGGCGCGCCCAGAAGGCGATGGATGGTCGGACGCAGGCGTAGATAGGCCTCGGCCACCAAGGCGCCTGTAGCCGCGCCGAGCGTATTGGCCACCTCGTCCCAGAAACTCATGTCCCGACCCACCATGCCCTGAACGATTTCCAGTATCCCGCCTAGGAACGCCAGAGCCGCCGCCGCCCAGATCCCCTTCCGGCCACCGCCGGTCGCCCTGTAGGCCAGCGCCGATAGGCCGAAATAAGCCAGGAAATGCAATAGCTTATCCCAAGCGTGGATTTCGATCCCGGTAGCCGGGATCACCTCTCCCCAGATGACGAGGGCAAGAGCCGGCCAGAACAGCCAGAAGGCTGCCGCGCGGCTCCATCCGATGATCTTCTGCCGCGACAAGAGGTTTGGCCTATCTGCTGAGTACGGGGGTCAGACAGTGCCAGTCTATAGAGGCGGAACGGGGGCCTTTCCATGGGGTAGCACACCCAAACTTGCGCCGGGGCCCCCGCTCGTATAAGACGCGCCCTCTTCGGGGCCGCCCGGCGTAAAGGGCATGCCGTGGCGATCCGAAAGCGACCGGCCTTTTGAGGCCAAGGAGACCGCAAATGCCCAAAATGAAGACCAAATCGGGCGCCAAAAAGCGCTTCAAATTCACGGCCAAAGGCAAGATCAAGACCCACCAGGTCGGCAAGCGCCACAGGCTCATCAACAATTCGCCGGAACGCACACGCAACCTGCGTGGCACGGACGTGCTGTCGGAGTCCGAGACGCGTCGCGTGAAGCGTTGGATGCCGTATGGGGGGGGGATCTAAGCCATGTCGAAAGCACCCCGCGCCGTACCCTCACGCGCCCGCCGCAAACGCGTTCTGAAAGCCGCCAAAGGCTTTTATGGCCGCCGCAAGAACAACATCACGACGGCCAACGCCGCCGTGGACCGTTCGCTGCAGCACAACTACATTGGCCGCAAAGAGAAGAAGCGCAATTTCCGCGCGCTTTGGATCCAGCGCATCAACGCCGCCTGCCGCGAGCACGGCCTCACCTACAGCCGATTTATCAGCGGGCTCGCCAAGGCGGGCGTCGAGGTGGACCGCAAGGTGCTCTCCGATCTCGCCATCCATGAGCCCGCAGCCTTCAAGGCTCTGGTGGATCAGGCCACCGCTTAAGCGGCGCATCGCAAACGGACCCATCGGAGCAAACGGGCTTGGATTTTGTCCAAGCCCGTGGTCAAAGCCGTCCAACCGATCGGGAACATCATGAGCGACGTACACAGCCTTGAACGCGACCTACTCGCGGCCATTGCCAACGCAGGCGATGAAGCCGCACTGGAAGAGGTGCGCGTTTCGGCGCTCGGCAAGAAGGGTTCGATCAGCGAGCTTCTGAAAACACTTGGCGGGATGAATGCCGAGGATCGCAAACAAAAGGGCCCGCTCATCAATGGCTTGCGGGACAAAGTGTCCGGCGCCATCGCCGCGCGAAAATCAGAGCTGGCCCTTGCTGCATTGAATGCGCGCCTGCAGGCTGAGCGCGTAGATGTGACGCTGCCTGCCCGTCCCGAGCCTCGCGGAAGCATCCATCCGGTTTCCCAGGTTCTGGACGAGATCACCGCGATCTTTGCCGACCTTGGCTTTGCCGTCGCCGAAGGTCCGGACGTTGAATTCGACGATTACAACTTCACGAAGCTGAACATCCCCCCTGATCATCCGGCGCGGCAGATGCACGACACTTTCTATCTGGCACCGCAGGCCGATGACTCGCAGCATCTTCTGCGCACGCATACCTCGCCTGTGCAGGTGCGCACGATGCTGAAGCAGAAGCCGCCCATTCGCGTGATCGCGCCGGGCCGCACCTATCGCGTGGACAGCGATGCCACACATACGCCGATGTTCCACCAGCTCGAAGCACTGGTGATCGACGAACAAACCAATCTTGGCCATTTGAAATGGGTGGTGGAGGAATTCTGCAAGGCATTCTTCGAGATCGACACGGTGGAATTGCGCGCGCGCCCGAGCTTTTTTCCCTTCACCGAGCCAAGCGTGGAATGGGACATGCGTTGCGACCGTTCCGGCGGGCAGACGATCTTCGGCACCGGCCATGACTGGCTGGAGCTTGGCGGCTCGGGCATGGTCAATCCGCACGTGCTGGAAATGTGCGGAATCGATCCATCGCGTTATCAGGGCTTTGCCTTTGGCTTTGGTCTCGATCGCATGGCAATGCTGAAATATGGCGCGCCAGATCTTCGGCCCTTCTTTGAATCGGATATCCGGTGGCTGCGCCATTTCGGTTTCGCGGCGCTCGACATTCCCACGCTGGATGGGGGGCTCAGCCGATGAAATTTACGCTCTCCTGGCTGAAAGACCATCTCGAAACCAACGCAGATGTGCAGACCATTGCCGCGAAGCTGACGGCCATTGGTCTTGAAGTGGAGTCGGTTGAAGACCGCGGCGCCGCGCTGAGGGAATTCACTGTTGCTCATGTCGTTTCCGCCGAGAAGCATCCCAATGCCGACAAGCTGAAGCTCTGCATGGTCGATACCGGCAGCGACATCGTGCAGGTGGTGTGCGGCGCGCCGAACGCGCGCACGGGCATGAAAGCGGTGTTCGCCAAGCCCGGCGTAACGATGCCGGGCACAACCGACGTTCTGAAGGTTGGCACTATTCGCGGCGTGGAATCGCGCGGCATGCTTTGCTCGGAGAAAGAGCTTCAGATATCCGACGAGCATGACGGCATCATCGAGCTGGCCCCCGGCGCGGAAATTGGGGCGCTGGCCGCTGACGCACTTGGCCTGAACGATCCGGTAATCGATGTTTCGATCACGCCCAATCGCGGCGATGCAACGAGCGTCTATGGCATCGCACGCGATCTGGCCGCCGCTGGCCTCGGCTCGCTAAAGAACGGCAGCGTCGAACAAATCAAGGGTCAATTCCCCTCGCCACGCGCAGTCGCTTTGAAATTCGCCGATGGCGAGGTGAAGGCCTGCACGATGTTTTCCGGCCGCTACATCCGTGGCGTGAAAAACCGGCCTTCTCCACAATGGGTGCAGGACCGTCTGCGCGCAGTGGGGCTTCGTCCTATTTCCGCGCTGGTGGATGTGACGAACCTCATCTCGCTGGACCGCGGACGACCACTGCATGTGTTCGACGCGGACAAACTGACTGGGAATATCTGCGCGCGCATGGCCAGAGTTGGCGAAGAGCTCCTCGCGCTCGACGGCAAGACCTACACACTCGATTCCACCATGTGCGTGATCGCCGACGAAAAGGCCGTACAGGGCATTGCCGGCATCATGGGCGGCGAGCTCTCCAGCTGTGCCGACGAGACCGTGAACGTATTCGTGGAATCGGCGATGTTCGATGCAAAGAGCATTGCCGCCACAGGGCGTAAGCTCGGCATCATTTCCGATGCACGCTACCGCTTCGAGCGCGGCGTCGATCCGGCGTTTGTCGTGTCCGGCGTCGAGCTTGCCACCAAGCTGATCCTCGAATTCTGCGGCGGCGAGCCTTCAGATGTGGTCGTGACCGGCGAACTGCCGGCGCCGAACAAGACTATCGCCTTTACACCGGCTGCCGTGAAACGGCTGGCTGGTCTTGAAGTGGACAGGCCCGAGATTGTGCGCATTCTTGAAAGCCTCGGCTTCACGGTCGAAGGCGGCGAGCCCATGCAGGTGACCGCGCCAAGCTGGCGGCATGATGTCGATGGTCCCGCCGATCTGGTGGAAGAAGTCGTGCGCATCCACGGGCTTGAGCATGTGCCCTCCCTGCCGATGACTCGGACGCATGCCATTGCGCGGCCTACGCTCACGCCGGGCCAAAAGCGCGCTCGTATCGCGCGTCGCACGCTCGCATCGCGTGGCTTCAACGAGACGATCAATTTCTCGTTCATCTCGCGTGCGCACGCCGCGCTGTTCGGTGGCGGCGATGATATGCGTCAGGTCGCAAATCCGATTGCCTCCGATCTCGATGCCATGCGCCCTTCAGTACTGCCGTCGCTTTTGGCCGCTGCGGCGCGCAATCAGGCGCGCGGCGTGAGCGAAGCGATGCTGTTCGAGATGGGCGCAACCTTTCAAAGTGGCATGCCCGGCGATCAGGCGCTTTGCGCCAGCGCGATCCGTATGGGCGCGGCGGCGCGGCACTGGAGCAAAGCCGAGCACGGTGCCGATGCTTTCGATGCCAAAGGCGACATGCTGGCGGTGCTCGAGACCGCAATGGGTGCGCCGATGACGGCACCGATCCGTGCCGAAGCACCAAGCTGGTATCATCCGGGGCGGTCCGGAACGCTTGCGCTTGGCACCAAAGTGCTCGGACAGTTTGGCGAACTTCACCCTGCAGTTCTTGCCGCTTTCGATCTGAAGGGACCTGTTTGCGGATTTGAAGTGTTCATGGACGCAATCCCGGAACCGAAATCCAAGGGGAAGGCGCGTGCCGTGTTTGCTCCATCGGCCTTCCAGCCGGTCGAACGCGATTTCGCATTCCTGCTGGACCGCGATGTCAGCGCCGAAGATGTGCTGAAGGCCGCGCGCAGTGTGGACCGCACGCTGATCGACGCCATCAGCGTGTTCGATCTCTACGAAGGCAAAGGGGTGCCCGAAGGCAAGAAGTCGCTTGCTATCGCCGTGCGCTTGCAGCCGAAGGACAAAACGCTGACGGATGCGGAGATCGACACCATCGCCGCCAAGATCGTTGGCGCGGTTGCAAAGGCGACGGGCGGCACACTCAGAAGCTGACGAAAAACGCGCGCAAGCTGCGTTGGAACGTGCGGGGCAGACAGGCATGACGACGCAAAGATTCGACAAATCTACCGCGCTCGCCTTTGTAATCTCGTTCGGTATCGTGTCACTGTTCGCGGACGCGGCCTATGAAGGCATGCGCGCGATCTCGGGGCCCTATCTGGCGCTTCTGGGCGCGAGCGGTTTTGCGGTCGGCTTCATCGCAGGCACCGGCGAGCTTGCCGGTTACATGCTGCGGCTTCTTTCCGGCAGCGCTGCCGACCGCACGAAGCTTTATTGGCCTATCACGCTTGGCGGCTATGTCGTGCAAATGGCTGCGGTGCCGCTTCTGGCCTTTGCGGGAAACTGGTGGGCGGCGGCCGCGCTCATCATCCTGGAGCGGGCGGGCAAAGCCACACGAAATCCGCCGCGTGACGCCATGCTGGCGCGCGCCGGCGATGAGATCGGTCATGGCTGGGCATTCGGTCTGCACGAAGCGCTCGATCAGGCAGGCGCCGTCGCCGGACCTCTGATTGCGGCGGGCGTGATCGCGCTGCATGGCGACTATCGCACAGCATTCCTTTGGCTGGGCGTTCCGGCGGCACTCACGCTGCTTTCGCTGTTTTCGGTGCGGTTGCGCTTCCCCTTCGCCGGAGAAACGCCGCTGCACCACGATACCGGCGATGGCGTGGCGCTACCGCGCGCGTTCTGGCTCTATGCCGCCGCTGCCGCGCTGGTGGCGTTCGGGTTCGCCGATTTTACGCTCGTGGCCTTCCACTTTGCGAAAGCAAATATTGCCGACCCGGTATGGATCCCGCTGTTCTATGCAGCGGCCATGGGAAGTGACGGACTTGCCTCGCTGGTATTCGGGCGATGGTTTGACACACGCGGCCTCTGGATACTGGTGCCGGGCACATTGCTGAGCGTCCTGGTGGCCCCACTGGCCTTCATGGGCGGGTTCACCGCCGCACTGATTGCTACGCTCCTGTGGGGCGCGGCCTTGGGGGTGCATGAATCTGTCATGTCGGCTGCTGTCGCGCGGCTGGTTCCGGCCGCCGCTCGAGCCCGCGCCTTTGGCATTTTCTCGGCCGCTTTCGGGATAGCCTGGTTTGTGGGCTCGGTGGCGCTCGGCGGGCTTTACGACATCTCGCTGTCCGCGCTGGTAACCGTGTCTGTGGTAGCGGAACTGGCGGCTCTCGTACCGCTTTTCGCCGCCATTCGCGCGGCGGCTTTACGGACCTAGATCGCATCGCTATACGGCCCCTCCGGCCTCATGCAGCGAAGCGGCAGGCCCCGAAATGAGCCCATGACCGACCTTGCCCACATCCGCAATTTCTCCATCGTGGCCCATATCGACCACGGCAAATCCACGCTGGCTGATCGGCTGATCCAGTTCACTGGCGGCCTCTCTGACCGCGAGATGAAGGCGCAGGTGCTCGATTCCATGGATATCGAGCGGGAACGCGGCATCACCATCAAAGCGCAGACCGTGCGCCTGACCTACAAGGCGCTGGATGGCGAGACCTACACGCTGAACCTGATGGACACGCCGGGGCATGTCGACTTCGGCTATGAGGTCAGCCGCTGCCTCGCCGCCTGCGAAGGCGCGCTGCTGGTGGTGGATGCGAGCCAGGGCGTGGAGGCGCAGACGCTCGCCAACGTCTATCAGGCGATCGACGCGAACCTCGAAATTGTGCCGGTCCTAAACAAAGTGGATCTGCCCGCCGCCGAGCCAGAGCGCGTGCGGCAGCAGATCGAAGACGTGATCGGTATCGACGCTTCGGAAGCCGTTTCGATCTCCGCCAAGACCGGACTCAATATCGATCAGGTTCTGGAAGCAGTGGTCACACGCCTGCCGCCACCAAAGGGTGACGTCAATGCGCCGCTCAAGGCGCTACTCGTGGATAGCTGGTATGACTCCTATCTGGGTGTGGTCGTTCTTGTGCGCATCATTGATGGCGAACTGAAGAAGGGCCAGAAAATAAAAATGATGGCGGCGGATGCCGTCTATCAGGTTGAGCGCGTCGGTGTGTTCACACCCAAACAAGTGACCGTCGATTCTCTGAGACCCGGAGAAGTCGGCTTTCTCACCGCACAGATCAAACAGGTGGCCGATACCCAGGTGGGTGACACCATCACCGACGAAAGAAAGCCGACCGCACAAGCACTTCCAGGATTCAAGCCGGCACAGCAAGTGGTCTTCTGCGGTCTGTTTCCGGTGGACGCTGCACAGTTTGAGGATTTGCGCGACGGTCTTTCGCGTCTTCATCTGAATGATGCCAGCTTCACCTACGAGATGGAAACCTCCGCCGCTCTTGGCTTTGGCTTTCGCTGCGGGTTTCTTGGACTGCTTCATTTGGAAATTGTACAGGAGCGATTGGAGCGCGAGTTCAATCTCGATCTCATCGCCACCGCTCCGAGCGTCATCTACCGTCTGCACATGACCGATGGCACGGTGAAGGAACTGCATAACCCCGCTGACATGCCTGATGTGATGAAGATCGACTTCATCGAAGAACCTTGGATCAAGGCGACCATTCTTGTTCCGGACGAACATCTGGGTGCGGTGCTGAAATTATGTGAGGACCGGCGCGGGCGCCAGATTGAGCTCACCTATGCCGGCAATCGCGCCATGGTCGTTTACAAATTGCCGCTGAACGAAGTGGTGTTCGATTTCTACGACCGGCTGAAAAGCGTTTCGCGCGGTTATGCCAGCTTCGACTATCACATCGAAGGCTATGAGGAGGGCGATCTGGTCAAGATGAGCATTCTCGTCAATGGCGATCCGGTGGATGCTCTTTCCATTATCGTGAACCGCCAGCGCTCCGAGAGCCGCGGGCGGGCGATGTGCGAAAAGCTCAAGGAGTTGATACCACGCCATCTGTTCCAGATTCCTATACAGGCAGCTATTGGCGGCAAGATCATTGCCCGCGAGACCATCAGCGCGCTGCGCAAGGACGTGACGGCGAAGTGCTATGGCGGCGACATTAGCCGCAAGCGCAAGCTCCTCGACAAGCAGAAGGAGGGCAAGAAGCGCATGCGTCAGTTCGGAAAGGTGGAAATTCCTCAGGAAGCATTCATTGCCGCACTCAAGATGGATCAGGATTGAATTGGGAAAACCGACTGCGGTTCATCTGACTTGCGGCGCAACAGGTGCTGATGAGTCGGGAACCTCTTCAGGTATTCGTGCAATCACTGACTGATGCGAATGTGGTCATCTTCTACCGACAGCCACCGTAGAAGGTGATCAGATGATTTCGGTAATCGAGTAGCATCTTCAGTTTCATATCTGCGAAGAGCCTGTTGCCGATATTGGCAATGCGGGATTCCGGCGCGCCCGTACCCTTGATGACTTTTATGGCCTGACCCTTTGGCAACGAGAATGGTCCGAAAGCAACACTGCCATTCAGCACATAGGACTTGGCTGTCGATGTTCCGCGCGCACCGGAATAGGTGACTTCGCCTTTTTCAATCAGTGCGTCTCTCATCCCGGGAAGGGCGAGGCCAGCCGGATAGAGTGAAATTGCTGCGTTTGATCCCGTATCGAGGCTGATCTGCCCTTGGGCCGGACCGATCTGGAAGTCGCCGATGATTGGGATTGTTTCCTCGCCATCCCATTTCAGCGGTACCGTATATCGCACCCGACATTGCCGCACGGATGAGATGACCTCGACTGGCGCATCGGCAAAGGTCAGTGTCCGTCCTGGGTAGTCAATCAGAGTAATTTTGTTCGTCAGGAAGCTATAGCCGAGTACCCCATCGAGCTGCTTTCCGTATTGCTTTGACATGCCGGTCATGTCGATGGCCAGTGCGTCGATATCGCCAAAGCCATATCCTGCAATGGTCAGGCTCTGGATGGCGACCGGGAATACCAATGCCGTTTTGTCGTCGCCTTCTCCGCTTGCTTCCCCCCCGTTTTCACGATTGAGAGCAAGATCAAGCGCTTCCGCGCGTGTCGTATCGATCGCAGAGGGATCGACACCTGTGTCGAGAATGACGTGCAAGGGAGCACCCTTGACGGAAACGTCAATGCCGATTTCGCCCCTCGAGAAATCAAACGGCACGGTCAGGGTTGCGGCTTGAGCAGTATTGGCAGAGAGCAGCACAGCTGCGGCAATCAGGCGGCTTTTCAAGTTGGATGCCCAGTATGCTTCCAATCAAAACTGGCATTGGGGCGGTTGTTGAACAAGGCGCGCGCTTTACACAGCTGACTTGCGTGAAATTCCTCTATGGCGGGATTGAACGTGGAGCGGTCCGCTCTAGCCGGGAAAAAAGGGAGCGGCGAATGCCGCTCCCTCGGAGGTTAGTAATAAAGCCCATAGACGACCCGCAGGATCCTGCCGGTCTCCACATCGACGAGCAAAGCGTCTTCGCCGTACCGAACCCAGACATATCCATATGGCGGATCTTCCAGGCCGAAGGTCCAGTAGCTGTCGATCCAGTAGTCATTCGACCAGAACAGGAACGGGAGAATGTCGCCGTAGACCCAGCGATGATAGTACCAGCCATGGGGACGGTGATACCGCTTCCAGTGATAGCGATGGTTTGCGCGATAATTGCGTTGCCAATGGTTGCGATCGAAATTGTGCTCGCGACGGGTCCAGTCCGCGGGACGATGTCCGCGCCGATATTTATTCCAGTCGTAACGACGGTCGTGGCGGGTGTTCTGCCGCAGGTCACGCCGGTCCTGGCGATTGTCTTTGCGGAGATCGCGGCGCTCATGCCGGTTGTCCTTCCGGATATCTTGGCGCTCTGAGCGATTTTCCCGTCGCAAGTCACGACGTTGGGATTTGTTTTCCTGACGCAGATTGCGGCGTTGGTCTCGGTACTGCTTGTTGGTCATGTTGGAGCGATCATGTCGAAGTTCGCGTCGTTCCTGGCGGTTTTCCTGCTGGAGATTTTGCCGCTGCTGCCTATTTTCCCGCCGCATTTCCTGCCGCTGTTGCCGGTTTTCCTTGTTCAGGTGCTTGCGTTCCTGCCGGTTCTCCTGCCGGTTTTTACCTCGTTCTTCCCGGTTTTGCTGTCGATCCTCGCGCGCAGCGATTTGCAGATATTGGCTAGTACCCGGCGCCGCTGCCGCGATTGACGCACCAACGAAAGGGCTTACCGCCAATGTGAGGGCCATTGCTGGCAACAGACTTCGCTTCATGATGGATCTCCTTCCGGCGGACGTTTTGGCAATTGCCGCCTGAACCTCGGATGAATGCAATCTGAACGCTCGACGACGGAATTTTGTTGATCGCCCTCAACACGTTGTTCTTTTTGGCATTTGGGTAATGTTCTATGGATGGTGGTGGCGCTGGAGTTCCCTGGTGCCGGATAACATCGCACGGAACCCATGAGCGGCATTGCGTTGATTGATTACGGATCCGGAAACCTTCGATCGGCTGAGAAGGCGCTGGCACGGGCCGCGCATGACAGCGCCAATGCATGCCCGATCCTTGTAACGGCGAATCCTGAGGATGTGGTGAGAGCGGAGCGCATCGTGCTTCCAGGTGTTGGCGCGTTCGCTGACTGCATGCAGGGCCTTAGTGCAATCCCCGGAATGGTGAGCGCGCTGTCTGAACGCGTACGTGATCAAGGCGCTCCGTTTCTCGGTATCTGTGTGGGTATGCAACTGCTTGCGGAGGTTGGCCATGAGTTCGGTGATCATGCCGGGCTGGGTTGGATTGCTGGTGACGTGACAAAGCTGCATCCTTCGGGCACGGCGCTTAAAATTCCCCACATGGGTTGGAACGGGCTGCGCTTGCAGCGCGGGCACCCGCTGTTTGCAGGCATCCTTGATGGTGCGCACGTCTATTTCGTCCACTCATATGCGATGCGAGTACGTCGGGCTGAGGATGTTGTTGCCGTGACTGACTATGGTGGCGATGTCGTTAGTGCTGTTGCGCGAGATAATGTGGCAGGTGTGCAATTCCATCCAGAGAAGAGCCAAGCCGTCGGTTTGCAGATTCTGTCGAATTTTTTGGCGTGGAAGCCATGATCCTTTATCCCGCCATCGATCTGAAAGACGGCGCATGTGTGCGGCTGAAGCGCGGCGCGATGGAAGGGGCGACCGTGTTCAACGCCGATCCCGCTGCGCAGGCCCAGCTGTTTGCGGATGTAGGATTTGAGTGGCTGCACTGCGTTGATCTGGACGGCGCCTTTGCCGGTCGATCCGAGAACGAAGCCGCAATCAAGGCCATCCGTGCGGCGATCAGCCTTCCCATTCAGTTGGGCGGGGGCATACGTGATCGCGCCGCCATTGAGGGCTGGCTTGAGGCTGGGATCGCCCGGGTGATTTTGGGGACCATTGCCTTGCGGGATCCGGAGCTGGTGAAGCAAGCGGCACGGGCCCATCCGGGAGGGATCGTCGTCGGGATCGATGCGCAGGACGGGATGGTGGCTGTTGAGGGATGGGCGGAGGTCTCTGCCATGCCTGCCTTGGACCTGGCGCGACGCTTCGAGGATGCGGGAGTGGCGGCGATTGTGTTCACCGATATTGCCCGTGACGGGATGATGCAGGGCGTGAATGTGGAGGCGACAGCAACTTTGGCGAACGCCGTTCGTATTCCCGTTATCGCATCGGGCGGCGTGTCGAGTTTGGACGATATCAAGGCGATTTCTGCCACCAAAATCATCGCCGGAGCGGTGATTGGGCGGGCACTTTATGAGGGTACGTTCGAGGCCCGAGATGCGCTGGCGGCAGCTGCGATCTGACTGTTGATAGAAATGTGGATGATTCTGTGAATACGGGTACTTATCAGCCTTTGTTCAAGCGCCGTATCAAGTCATCCAGTTGCTCCAACGTCTTGTAAGCAATTGTTAATTCTCCGCCCTTGCCTTCCTTATAGCTGATCTCAACTTTAAGCCCCAAGTGGTTGGAAAGGCTGGCTTCCAGCGCTTTAGTGTCGGCATCTTTTTCCACAGGCCGTGTGGATGGTTTTGTGGGCTTCTTTGTCGCCTGCTCGGCTTGGCGGACGTTGAGTGCCTGCTCGACGATTTCCCTGGCGCGCGCCTCTGCGCTGGGATTGCCGACGAGCGTACGGGCATGGCCGGCGGAGAGTCTGCCTTCCTGAACCATGGTCTGGACGGACGCGGGAAGCGTTAACAGCCGAACACTGTTCGCGATATGGCTGCGGCTCTTGCCAACTTCCTGCGCCACCTTCTCCTGCGTGTACTTGAACTGCTCCATCAGCTGTTGATAGGCGGCAGCCTCTTCGATCGGGTTCAGTTCGGCGCGCTGAATATTCTCGATGATGGCAAGTTCGAGTGCCTCGACATCGCTGACCTCGCGCACCACCACGGGCACATCGTGCAGCTTGGCCATCTGGGCCGCGCGCCAGCGGCGTTCTCCCGCCACGATTTCGAAGCTGTTGGCATCACCGGCGACGGGCCGCACAAGAATTGGTTGCAGGACACCTTTTTCCCGGATCGAATTGGAGAGATCCGCCAGATCTTCAGGCGAAAAGCGCTTGCGGGGCTGGAAGCGGTTGGGTTTCAGAAACGCGATCGGGACTGTGCGAGCACCCTTGCCTGGCGCCACGGGGGCAGCTTTCGCGGCGGGCTCTTCTCCGATCAGGGCAGACAGCCCGCGGCCCAGACCACGGCGAGCCTCATCCGCCATATTGCGCGCCGCGCTCATGCCGCCATCCTTGTGCGTTCACGCTGGATCAACTCACCAGCCAGTTTGATGTAAGCCTGACTCCCGGGACACTTCAGGTCATAGACGAGCGCCGGCAGACCATGGCTCGGCGCCTCGGAAATCCGCACGTTGCGGGGGATAATGGTCTTGTAGACCTTGTCGCCCAGATGCTCGCGCACATCGGCGGCGACCTGGTCGGAGAGGTTGTTGCGGCGGTCGAACATCGTCAGCACGATGCCCTGAATCTCAAGCTCCGGATTGAGATTGGCGCGCACCAGATCGATGGTCTTCAGAAGCTGGGTGAGGCCTTCGAGAGCGAAGAACTCGCATTGCAGCGGCACCACCACGGCATCGGCCGCGCACATGGCGTTCACGGTGAGAAGCGTGAGCGAGGGCGGGCAATCGATCAGCACATACTCATAGGGCCCACCGAAATCGGCGAGGGCATCCTTCAGGCGATAATTGCGGCGCTGAACATCGATCAGCTCAAGCTCCGCCCCCGACAGATCGACAGTGGACGGAACGATGGAGAGCCCCGGAATCTTCGTGGGCATTACACTATCCGCCAGCGAGGCATCGCCCATCAGCACGTCATAGGTGGTGCGGGTGCGTTCGGCGCGGCTGATACCGAGGCCCGTGGAGGCGTTGCCCTGCGGATCGAGGTCCAGCAACAGGGTCGGTTGCCCCACCGCGGCGAGGGCGGTTCCGAGGTTGATGGCGGTCGTGGTCTTGCCGACGCCGCCCTTCTGGTTGGCGACGACGAGGACGCGCGGTTTCTTATGCTCGGGCATGGCGAAGCTCCCGGATTTCGAGGATCGCGCCGTCCGCAGACGTCCGGCTCTGGTGCCTCAAGGCCTTTATCCTCCAAGATTTACGGGCTTCGGTCAATTCAACCTCTACATTTTGTCCCTTGAGGAACAGGCAGACGGTTCGGGGCCCGGCGAATTTCTGTGCATAGCCGAGGAGCTTGGTGAGCGGGGCGCAAGCCCGGGCCAAGACCACATCGAATGCCCCGGCGGGCGCATCCTCCATCCGCATGTTACGGACCTCGACGGCGAGGCCCATGCGCTCGGCGGCGGCAGTGAGAAACGCCGCCTTCTTGCCGGTGGCCTCGAACAGGGCCGTGCGGAATCCGGGCCGCTCCCGAAGCAGGCAGGCGAGTACCAGACCCGGAAACCCGGCGCCGCTGCCGAGATCGGCGAGCGATGCGGCATCCGGCGGGATCAGCGGCAGAAGCTGGGCACTGTCCAAAAAGTGCCGCCGCCACAGATCGGGCAGGGTGGATTTGGCCACCAGATTGTGGCGGGCATTCCACTCCTCCAGAAGACCCGCAAAGGCCTTCAGCCGCGCCAATGTTTCACGTGAAACATCGGTGGCCTTCGCAAAGTCCTCGGCGGTGAAAATGTCCGGCATTCGTTTTTCAGTTTTCGCCAATCCCCCCGGGGGGAGGGGTGTAACCCCCTGAATTCAAACAGCCGCCCGCTTGGCTTTTCCAGCACGCACATGCGCGAGAACCAAGGTCAGCGCCGCCGGGGTGATCCCATCAATACGCGCGGCCTGGCCGAGCGTGGCCGGGCGGATGGCCGAGAGCTTGTTTCGGACTTCCGTCGAAAGCCCGTGGACCCTCAGATAGTCAATGTCCGCCGGAAGTTCGAGCCCCTCATCGCGCCGAAAGGCGAGAACGTCCGCCTCCTGCCGCTCCAGATAACCGGAATATTGCGCGTCGATCTCCATCTGCTCGGCGATGGCCGGATCGAGGGCCGACAGCTCAGGCCAGATCGCAGTGAGGCGGGCGAAGTCCACCTCCGGCAGAGAGAGGAGGGCGAAGCCATTCCTGCGGACGCCATCGAGGCGGACGGCGATGCCTTTGGCGGATGCCTCGGTTGGGGTGAGGGAAAGGCCGGTCATCAGGGCGCGGGCCGAGGCGAGCGCATCTTCCTTCGCGGCGAAGGCGGCGGCCCGCTCGCTGCCCACACACCCGGCGGCGATGCCGAGATTGGTGAGGCGCTGGTCGGCGTTGTCCGCCCGGAGGGTAAGCCGGTATTCGGCGCGGCTGGTGAACATGCGGTAGGGCTCGCTGACCCCCTTGGTCACCAGGTCGTCGATCAGCACACCGATATAGGCCGTGGCCCGGTCGAGGATGACGGGGGCGGAGCCACCGGCGGCGCGGGCAGCATTCAGCCCCGCCATCAGCCCCTGAGCGGCCGCTTCCTCATAGCCCGTGGTGCCGTTGATCTGGCCTGCGAGATAAAGGCCCGGAACGGCTTTCACTTCCAGCGCGGGGGAAAGCTCGCGGGGATCGACATAGTCATATTCGATCGCGTAGCCGGGCCGCTTGATGACCACGGCTTCAAGGCCGGGGATGGTGGCGACGAGGGCGCGCTGCACCTCTTCGGGCAGGGAGGTAGAGATGCCGTTCGGATAGACGGTGTCGTCGTCCAGTCCCTCCGGCTCCAGAAAGATCTGGTGGCCATTGCGGCCCGAGAAGCGGACGACCTTGTCCTCAATGGAGGGGCAATAACGGGGGCCTGTGCCTTCGATCTGGCCGGAATAGATGGGCGCCCGATCCAGATTGGCGTTGATGATCCGGTGGGTTTCCGGCGTCGTCCGCGTAATGTGGCAGGCGATCTGGGGTGTGGTGATCGCACGGGTCAGGAACGAGAAGGGGGTGGGCGGATCGTCGCCCTCCTGCCGCTCCAGCCGGTCCCAGGCGATGGTGCGCCCGTCGAGTCGCGGCGGGGTGCCGGTCTTGAGGCGGCCCATGCGAAGGCCGAGGCCATAAAGGGTGCAGGAGAGGCCAATGGATGGTTGTTCAACACTCTTTTGGCCTACCGCTTCGCTGTTTGAGGCCGCTCTCCCTGCCGGAATCTTCGTCTCGCCGATATGGATCAGGCCATTGAGGAAGGTGCCGGTGGTGATGACCACGGAAGCGGCCCGGAATTCGGTGCCATCAGCGGTCACGACACCTGCGACCCGGCCATCTTTCAGGATTAGGTCTTCGGCGGCGGCTTCGCGGATTTCGAGGTTCGGGGTGACGGCAAGGGCGGCCTGCATGGCCTGCCGGTAGAGCTTGCGGTCGGCCTGCGCGCGGGGGCCGCGGACAGCCGGCCCCTTGCGCCGGTTCAGGAGCCGGAACTGGATGCCCGCCGCATCGGCCACCCGGCCCATGACGCCATCGAGCGCATCAATCTCGCGCACCAGATGACCCTTGCCGAGCCCGCCGATGGCGGGGTTGCAGGACATCTCGCCGATGGTGGACGCCTTGTGGGTCAGGAGCAGGGTGCGCGCGCCAAATCGGGCAGCGGCAGCAGCGGCCTCACAGCCGGCATGCCCGCCCCCGATGATGATGACGTCGTAGTGCACGGAATCCATGGTGGCGGCGTATACGCGCGGGCGGCCTATCGGACAAGCCAAAGCGATGTTTCACGTGAAACAATCACTTCCCGATGCAGAATTCGGCGAAGATTACGCCCAGCACATCCTCGATATCGACTTTGCCGGTGATGCGGCCGAGTTCACGCTGGGCGAGACGGAGGTCTTCGCTCATCAGTTCCGCCTCTGGTGCGGCGATGGCGCGGGTGAGGGCTTCGGCGGCGCGTTCGAGCGCATGCCGGTGCCGGGACCGGGTGAGCAGGGGCGGGGCGTCTGTGGCGCTCTGAAGCCGGTCGCGGACGAGGGCCGTGAGTTCCGCCAGAAGTTCCGGGAGACCAGCACCCGTTTTGGCGGAGATGGCGAGGCCCTTGGGGTGGCCCGCGAGATCGGCCTTGTTCCAGACCGTGAGCGAAGCGCCGGAAATCAGGTCTTCTGGCAGCCCGGCATAGGGTTCGGCCGCGGCGCCATCCAGCACCAGCAGCGTGAGATCGGCGGCTTCGGCACGGGCCAGCGCCCGGCGGATGCCTTCTGCCTCGATGCCCTCAGCGGCCTCGCGCAGGCCTGCCGTGTCGGCCACCGTGACTGGATAGCCGCCAAGATCGAGGCGCGCCTCCACCACATCGCGGGTGGTTCCAGCCTGCTCCGAAACGATGGCGACATCGCGCTTGGCGAGGGCGTTTACGAGGGAACTCTTGCCGGCATTGGGTTGACCTAACACTGTTAAGTATAATCCCTCGCGGACCAGTTCGCCCCGGTGATGGTCGGCCAGATGTGCTTGAATTTCCTTGAGAATTCCGGCTGCGATAGCGCGCGCCTCGGCGCCGCAATCCTCCGGAACCTCTTCATCGGCAAAGTCGATGGCGGCTTCGCCCCACGCCACGGCCTTCAGGAGGCGGGCGCTCCAATCCTCATAAAGCGCGGCGAGCCGGCCTTCATATTGCTCCAGCGCCTGCCGCCGCTGGCCTTCGGTTTCCGCATCGATGAGATCGGCGAGAGCTTCGGCGCGGGTGAGGTCGAACTTGCCGTTCTCAACCGCGCGGCGGGTGAATTCCCCGGCCTCGGCGGGGCGAAGGCCCATCCCCTCCAGCGCAGCAAACAGGGCCGCGAGAATGGCGCGTCCGCCATGGACGTGAAACTCGACAACGTCTTCGCCGGTGAAACTGGAAGGGCCCTGAAACCAGAGGGCCAATGCATCGTCGATCGGCGCACCATTTGCCGAAAGCTGCCGGGTGACCGCCATGCGCGGTTTCGGCAAAGCCTTTGCTGACAATGTTTTGAGCGCTTCGCCGGCGCGGGGCCCCGACACCCGCACCACCGCCACACCGGCACGGCCCGCCGCGCTCGAAAGGGCAAAAATCGTATCGGCCATCAACGCCCGCTCTTGGGCGTATCCTTCTTCGCGGTGCCGCCCGTCGCGGCCCGCGCGCTATCCCACAGGAAGCGCTGGAATTGCTCGAAGCCCTGTCCGCCCATGGGAAACCACGCCTTCAGCATGGCTTCGGGATCGGAGGTATCGAGGGCGGCCTGCATCCGCCGCTCCATCTCGGCCATCATCTTTTCCTGCAGGGGGGCAACATCGGGCAGGCCCATCATCCTGCGGGCCTCTTCGGGCGTCATGTCCACCGTGATGTTGACCTTCATCGCATTCACCGCTTTGGCTTTGTCTTCTTGTCCGGCGCAACGTTCGCGCATAAGGAAACTACAACAACGCTTCGCCGCAGCGCCACGGGCATCGGCCCCACGAAATGGCGCACGGCCCACCAGGATGGACCATGAGCCGCAATCTGCTCGACGCTGAGACGAGTCCCTATCTTCTTCTGCACAAGGACAATCCCGTTCACTGGCGCCCATGGGGCAAGGAAGCCCTCGCCGAGGCCGAAGCCGCCGGCAAGCCGATCCTGCTCTCCGTGGGATACACGGCCTGCCACTGGTGCCATGTGATGAACGAAGAGAGCTTCGCCGATCCGGAAACGGCAGCGCTCATCAACGACCTCTTCATCCCCATCAAGGTGGACCGCGAAGAGCGCCCCGATGTGGACCAGATCTATCAAGCCGCGGCGAACGCGCTCGGCAACAGCGGCGGCTGGCCGCTGACGATGTTCCTGACGCCGCTGGGTGAACCTTATTTCAGCGCGACCTATCTGCCAAAGGAACCGCGATTTGGCGCGCCGCCCTTCAAGCGCGTCCTTACCGACGTCGCTGCAATCTATGCGGACAAGCCCGAACCGGTTGCCCAAACAACGGCGCGCGTACAGGAGCTCTTCACACAATTATGGTCGCGCGACCTGAGCGGCCAGATAAACCCGGGAACGATAAACGACCTGGCAATTCATATCGGCCAGCGCTTCGACATGTTCTATGGCGGACTGACCGGCACCCCGAAATTTCCAACTGTCGGACTCGTCGAAGTCCTGTGGCGCGGATATCTGCGCACCGGCGCAATGCAGTTCATACATCTCGCCCGTTCATCCCTCGATGCGATGTCCATGGGCGGCATTTACGACCATGTCGGTGGCGGATTTGCGCGCTATTCAACCGACGAGCGCTGGCTGGTGCCGCATTTCGAAAAAATGCTGAGCGACAACGCGCAACTCATCGCAATCCTGACACTTGCCTGGCAGCACGATCGCTCACCCCTCTATCGCGATCGCGTCGAGGAAACCATTCAGTGGATTCGCCGCGAAATGATGGTGGGGGATGCATTTGCAGCCTCAATCGATGCCGATAGCGAAGGCGAGGAGGGCAAATATTACCTGTGGACGGAAGCCGAGATCGATGCCGCACTAAAGGGCACCTATGTCGCCCGTTTCAAGGAAATCTATGGCGTCATGCCACAAGGAAATTTCCAGAACGGCCGGAACATCCTGCATCGCCTCTCGCCGTTGCAGAATTTCACGCTGACAGACGCAGACATGGCGCTCCTTAAGAAGCAGCGCCAGCTTCTGCTCGATACACGATTGAAGCGTGTGGCACCAATCCGTGACGACAAAGTCATCACAGACTGGAATGCCATGATGGTTGCCGCACTTGCGCAAGCCGGAGCTGCCTTCCGCAAACCGGAATGGCTTGCGATGGCGACCCGCGCATATGATCACCTCCTGAACATCGTCAGCGAAGGAGACCGCCTCTATCATTCCTGGCGTGATGCCAAGCGCAATCCCAACGGGTTTGCAGATGACTATGCACACATGGCGCGCGCGGCCCTTATTCTCTTCGAACTTCTGGGGGAAAAGAGATATCTCGCCGATGCGCAGCGCTGGATTCACACCCTGAACGAACACTTTTGGGACATGCAGAATGGCGGCTACTTCTACACCGCCGACGACGCCGATCCATTGATTGCGCGTCCGCGCATGGTCTTCGATCAAGCCATGCCGTGCGCCAATGGTACGATGGTTGAAGTTCTGGCTCGCCTGTTTTTCATCACTGGTGATCCGCTGTACAGGGACAAGTCAAACGCACAAATCCAGGCATTCTCAGGAGAGCTTGTCCGCGTTCCCGTGTCGATGGGTACATTCATCAATGGCCTGGAATACGTGATGACTGGCCTTCAGATCATTATTGTAGGGTCCCGCAGCAATCCAAAAACGAGCGAGCTTGTGCAGGCTGTTCTTGGCCGAAGCCTTCCCAACAAACTGCTTATGGTCGTCGAGCCGGAGGAGCAGCTGCCGCCGAATCATCCCGCCTATGGCAAGACGATGGTCAACGGGGTTCCGACAGCCTACCTGTGCCAGCATGCAACCTGCTCGGCACCGATCACAAACCCGCTTCAGCTCAGCCAGGTCCTGCAGCTGCCGCCACAGACCCAGCAGCCGATGGGGTCACCGCAAGGGACGGCCTGACACATAGCGCGTCCCGCCTCGAACGGTTAATTTGCCGCCTCACGGAATTGGGAGGCGGCAATGCAGCGGCAGGACATCACAGTGACGGGGCCGGATGGCAGCTTCGGCGCCTATCTGGCCACGCCCGCGTCAGGCCGCGGGCCGGGCATTGTCGTGATCCAGGAGATCTTCGGTATCAATCAGGTGATGCGCGACATCACCGATCACCTCGCCGCGCGCGGCTTCTTTGCGCTCTGCCCCGATCTGTTCTGGCGGCTGGAACCCGGCGTCCAGCTGACCGACAAGACCGACGCGGAATGGCAGCGCGCCTTCGACCTGATGGGCCGCTTCAATCCCGATACCGGCGTCGCCGACATTCAGGCCTCCATCGATCATCTGCGTGGCCTTTCCGGCTGCACCGGCAAGGTGGGCGCGGTGGGCTATTGTCTCGGCGGCTTCCTCGCCTATCTCACCGCCACACGCACAAACGCCGATGCCGCGGTCGGCTATTACGGCGTGAACATCCAGACCAGGCTCGATGAAGCCAAGAAGATCAAAAAGCCGCTGATGCTGCACATCGCTGGCAAGGACGAATACGTCAAACCCGATGCGCAGAAGCAGATCATGGACGGGCTGTCGGGCAATCCGCTCGTGACGGTGCACCATTATCCGGAAATGGATCACGCCTTCGCCCGCGAAGGCGGCGCCCATTTCGACAAGGCCTGCGCCGAACTTGCGAACGGCCGCACCGACACGTTTTTCCGCACGCATCTGAGCTAGTGAAAGCGCCATGAAAGCCATACGCATCGCCAAGGCCGGGGGGCCGGAGGTTATTGAGGTTGTGGAGGCGGATGTTCCGCAGCCGGGGCCGGGGCAGGTGCGCATCAGGCACACCGCGATCGGCGTGAACTTCATCGATACCTATCACCGCTCCGGGCTTTATCCGGTGCCGATGCCAAGCGGGCTCGGGCTGGAAGCGGCCGGCGTGGTGGACGCGCTCGGCGAGAATGTCCGTACACTCAAGGTCGGCGAGCGTGTCGGCTATTGCACGGGCCCCATCGGCGCCTATGCGGAATATCATGTGGTGGCGGCAGACCGCGTGGTGAAACTGCCCGACGGCGTAAGCGACGAACAGGCGGCCGCATCGCTGCTGAAGGGCATGACCGCGCAATATCTTCTGAAGCGCACCTTCGCCCTCGAGAAGGGGCAGAAGATCCTGTTCCATGCGGCGGCGGGCGGCGTGGGGCTGATTGCCGGACAATGGGCGAAACATCTGGGCGCTATCGCCATCGGCACGGTTGGCTCCGATGAAAAGATCGAGCTGGCGCGCGCCAACGGCTATGCGCATGTTCTGAATTTGCGAACCGATCCGTGGGTGCAGCGCGTGCGCGAACTCACCAATGGCGAAGGCGTGCCGGTGGTTTATGATTCCATCGGCAAGGACACCTGGTCCGGTTCGCTCGATTGCCTTGCAACGCGTGGATTGATGGTGAGCTTCGGCAATTCTTCGGGCGCGGTGCCGCCATTCGAGCCAGGCATCCTCTCTGCCAAGGGATCGCTCTATCTGACGCGGCCCACGTTGTTTCACTACACGCGCACCCCCGAAGAATTGCAGGAAACCGCTGACGATCTGTTTTCGGTGATCGCATCGGGCGCGGTGAAGATCGCGGTCAATCAGCGCTTTGCCTTGAGCGAAGCGCGCGCGGCGCATGAGGCGCTGCACAGCCGCAACACCACCGGGGCAACGGTGCTCGTTCCCTGACTTCAAATTGCTGCGGCGGTTCAGCCGGCTGTGACGAAGGATTCCGGCAGGCGTCCAAGTTGGCTGAGCGTGCCGGCGGAATCAAAAAACTCCGTGAAGGCCACGATCTTGCCCTCCGCAAACTGCCAGCGGCTGACGAGTGTCACGTCCACCTTGGCGCCGCTTTTGCGATAGATGGCGCCGAAATCGACCGTGGTCCAGATGACATCACCTTCCGCCACCATTTCGCGCACGACGTAACGCGTGATCGCATATTCGGCGGCGATGATGGCGAGCGATTCCGTCATGCCCGCGCGGCCGCTGTGCTTGCCGCCGAAGCGGTAATGGCCGGGCATGGCGTTGGTGGTCCACACGATATGATCGCTGGCCAACGCCTTGATGGGCTCGACTTCGCCGCGCGCATAGGCTTCCAGCGCCCGGCGCAATGCCAGCTTGTTGGTGTCCGTTCCCGATGGGGGCATGGCCGTTATTCAGCGGCCTGGGTGAGCGGCTTGCCGTCTTCGCGCATATAGATGGAGCGCTTGGGCCGCGCCATGACCCGCTGCACCATCGGCACGAAGGCTTCGAGCGGCATGGTGTCATAGTCCGGATCGAAGGCGTTCTGATCGTGGCGCGCGCAGAACATCGCGGTTTTTTCGAAGGCGGGATGGCCGCGGAACTGCTCGCGCATGTCCCGGTCGAGCCCCAGATAGTGAAAGAAGTAATAGCCCTGGAAAATGCCGTGATGCTGCAGCATCCACCAGTTCTCTTCCGACACGAAGGGCTTCAGGATCGTGGCGCCAAGCTCCGCATGGTTCTGCGAGGCGAGGATGTCACCGATATCGTGAAGCAGGGCGCAGACAACATATTCCTCGTCCATGCCATCGCGATGCGCCAGCGTGGCAGATTGCAGAGAATGTTCGAAGCGATCCACCGCGAAGCCGCCGCAATCGCCCTGCAACAGTTTCAGATGCTCGACAACGCGACCCGGAAGTTCGCGGTTGAACGGCACAGAGGCCGCCGCGATCTTCATCCAATCTTCCTGCGTGCCGTCCTTCATGGCTTTGAATTGGGCGCGATCTGTTGGATGCTCGGTCATGGAACCCTCTCCGATTGGCTGCGGCAATTTTCCGCCTTTGCGGATCACCCGTCAAATCGGGAGGAATGAGAACACCCCGATCCGGAAAGACCATGGCCCACAACCGTATTGAACGCGCCTTCGAAAATGCCCTCTTCGCCAGCCGCTGGCTGATGGTCCCCTTCTATGCCGGGCTTGTTCTGGCGCTGGTCGCCCTGATGGTGATCTTCGTGGAGGAGCTGGTGGGCGAAATTCCGCGCCTGCTGGAAATCACCGAAACCGATATCCTGATCTGGACCCTTAGCCTGATCGACCTCTCGCTGGCGGCGAACCTGCTGCTGATGGTGATCTTCTCCGGCTACGAGAATTTCGTTTCCAAGATCGACAACGACGACCACCCCGACCGGCCAAGCTGGATGGGGAAGGTCGATTTCTCCGGCATGAAGCTGAAGCTGGTGGCCTCCATCGTCGCCATTTCAGCGATCCACCTCTTGAAGGCCTTCATGGAGATCGCCAGCTACGACAAGGAAAACCTGCGCTGGCTGGTGATCATCCACATCGTGTTCGTGGGTTCGGGCGTGCTGCTGGCGCTGATGGACTGGATCACCAGCCGCACCAAGGATCACTAGAGCAATTCCAGGCGAGCAGATGCGCGGCCTTCTCCTCCGCGCCCGCCATGAGCAGCTTCGCCACCGTCGATTTCCCCGACCCGGGAGAGCCGGTGAGAATGAGGAGGGTACCGGCCAAGTGGTCAATCCCGAAGCTGAAAGCGCCGCCGAAGCGCGATCAGGAACAGCGAAACGCAGGCAATGAAGACGAGAATCTGCAGCACGCCGGCCGTGAAGAACAGCAGCGGGTGCGAGCCTTCGGCGCAGCGCAGCCATTCGGGCCGGTTCGCAACGGCGGACATACCGAAGAGCGAAGGAAGGAATTCGCGCGCAGCGGCTGTCCAGATTTCGGTGCCCGGAGGAGAGCCCATCGCTCGGCATGCCGCTTCACTCATGCCGGGCCCAGCGGAATCGTAGGGCGGCAGGAACAGCAGCAGATAGAAGATCACCGCCAGAAACCACGCGTTCAGCAGCGCCAGCATGGGACGCGCCATCGAGCGGCCATAGTCGGACAGCATCTCATAGAGCCACGATGCAATTCGCGCCGGGATTTGCGTGTCGGTGCGGGCACGGTGCGCCTTCAGTTCCAGCGCGTGAAACAGGCCTTCATATTCGATGCTGCCGATATCGGCGCACAGCCGCCGCAGCTGGCGATAGGCGATCTCGTATTCTTCGGCGTCCTTGTTGCGCGCGGTGCCGACCATCGCGAGCTCTGGAAACCGGCGCGTCTCGAACAACCACCCGCCAAATCGCGGCGCCTTCCACCGCCCGAGCAGCCCTCTACGGTCCCACATTCTGCGGCGGCCTTGCATCCATATGGCCAGCCGCGTCCGCGCGGCTGGACGTTCTTCCTTGATGGCCTCCTGATTGGAACGATGCAACAAAGCCTCATAGAACCATTCGCGACTCAGTGGAGGAAGGGCGTAACTCTCTCCCGAAAACCAAGCATTCTGGAACCTCGTATCGGGATGCAATTTGGCGCCGTGAAATTTTGGTACGCCATGAAATCGTGCTTTGGAAAACTCCGTCCGCTCGCGGAAGGTGCGCCCAGAGAATTCAACACCACGATAGAAACGCGCATACTCGAAACTCGCGCGCTTCTCGAACGGGCCGGTCCCGCTGAAATTCGCACCCCCTGAGAACGTCGCGTCGCGGAACCACGCATTCCCGGAGAACGTCGCGTTGTCGAACCACGCACCCCTGGTGAACGTCGCGCTGTCGAACCGCGCATCTCCGGTAAACGTCGCGCCGCCGAACCCAGCATCCCGGGCGAACGTCGCACCGCCGAACCCCGCATCCCCGGTGAACGTCGCGCCGCCAATCCACGCAACCCCGGTGAACGTCGCGCCGCAGAACCCAGCATCCCCGGTGAACGTCGCACTACCAAACCACGCCTCCCCCGTGAACGTCGCGCTGTCGAACCCCGCATCCCCGGTGAACGTCGCGTAGTCGAACCGCGCATCTCCGGTGAACGTCGCTCCGCCGAACCGCGCATCCCCGGTGAACGTCGCGCCGCCGAACCGCGCCTCCCCGGTGAACGTCGCGCCGCCGAACCGCGCCTCCCCGGTGAACGTCGCGCCGCCGAACCACGCATCCCCGGTGAACGTCGCGTCGCCGAACCGCGCCTCCCCGGTGAACGTCGCGCCGCCGAACCACGCATCCCCGGTGAACGTCGCGTCGCCGAACCACGCAACCCCGGCGAACGCCGCGTCGCCGAACCGCGCATCCCCGGTGAACGTCGCGCCGCGGAACCACGCAACCCCGCTGAACGTCGCGCCGCCGAACCGCGCATCCCCGGTGAACGTCGCGCCGCCGAATCGCGCATCCCCGGTGAACGTCGCGCCGCGGAACCCAGCATACCCGGAGAACGTTGCGCCGCCGAACCACGCATCCCCGGAGAACGTCGCGTCGCCGAACCGCGCCTCCCCGGTGAACGTCGCGCCGCCGAACCACGCATCCCCGGAGAACGTCGCACCGCCGAATCGCGCCTCCCCGGTGAACGTCGCGCCGCCGAACCACGCATCTCCGGTGAACGTCGCTCCGCCGAACCACGCATCCCCGGTGAACGTCGCGCCGCGGAACCCCGCATCCCCGGTGAACGTCGCACCGCCGAACCGCGCATCCCCGGTGAACGTCGCGTCGCCGAACCGCGCAATAACGCGCTTCCCAAACGCCAGGCCGCCCATGAAAATCGCAGACTCAAAATCGGCAATCAGGGAATCGCCGTCGAAGACAAACGATTCGGGAAGGACAACGCCACGCAGATCGGTGAATTGCGCGACAGCCCAGAGGCCTTCACGTTTGATCGTCTCGCCGTCTGGCGCGCCTGTCCGCTGCAGGCGGTTCTGCAATTTTTTGACGCAATCAGCGTTCTTGGCGGCGCTGAACAGCTCGGGCGGACATGGATTGCCCTCGCGATCGAAGGGCGGCAGGTGGAAACGGGTCCATTCGCGGTCGGCAAAAACGATCAGGCGTTTTTGATTTTCTTCTTCGCGCCACACGTCCTGCAGCGAACTTAGAAATTTGTTCGGTTTGTAGTCCAACGACTTTTTATTGTGCTTTTCAGCCAGCCCATCCCACGACCAGTCCTCATCCCACCAGCGTTGGAAGGCTTTGCGGAAATGTTCGTTCTGCCAAAGGTCTTCGTGGGCCATATGCAATTTGCGCCAATATGCAGTGCAATCATGGCGCGTATTGGAGGTTGGGGCCAGCGCTTGTGTTGTCCCCCCACCCGAAATTGCCTTGCAATTTCAACCTCCCACACAGGGGAGGTGATTCAAGCCTGCTGGTTTCGCCGCCCTACTGCGCCGCCAGTTCGCTTTCGGCGCAGCGTTTGTAGGTGCGCTTCCATTCGGGGATGGTCGCGGTGCCATCCTTGGCGAGCTTCAGCGTGATGGTGGTGGTGTCGCCGCGCGCGTTGTTGGGCGGGATCAGTTCTGTGAGCGTGAAGCGGTAGGCGCCGTTTGCATAGTCCGCCTTGCCGATGGTGAAGTTGGCGATGTCGTCGAGCGGCAGCTTCGGTTTCTTGCCATCGGCCAGAAGTTCGCCGACGTGGTAGCTGTTCCAGCGTCCGGCTTCGAAAGCGAGCGGGCCGACGAGATTGAAAAACACATACTGATAATCGGTGGCCTTGCAGCCCTTCTTCGCGCGCGTGTCGATGAACACATAGCGCTTGGGCAGAAAATCATGTGCCACGTCGGCAAGCTGGGCCTTGGTGAGCTTGATCGCGCTGCGGTCGGCGGGCGGGCGGCAGCGCTTGAAGGTCATGCCGCCGATGCTTTCCGCCGATGCATCCGCCTTCAGCAAGCCGCCGGAGAGGCGCGCGAAAGTGAAGGCCGTGTCCTCGGTCGTTTTCAGCGTGATGTGCGATTTGTCGGCCATGCCGGAAGCTATGGCGTATTCGCCGCCACCTTCGGTGCCGTCATCGAGGCTGATGGTGCCGCCGGTGAGCGCAAACTCGATCACCATGAGGATGTCGCCATTGCCGGCATCCGCGCCGCACGCGCCATTCGGCTTTTCAGGATTGGCGCGCCATTCGCCCGCGAGGCTCTGTTGAACCGCAGGCGATAGCGGGGCCGCGTGCGCGAGGCTTGCGGACAGCACCAAACCGAAAATGGCCAGAAGCGCTGCCCGCATCGCAAACCCCCGTTACGTGTTCATGCTTTCGAAGAAGTCCGCGTTGTTCTTGGCGGAGCGCAGCTTGTCGAGCAGGAACTCGATTGCGTCCACCGTGCCCATCGGCGCGAGGATGCGGCGCAGCACATACATCTTCGACAGCGTGCCCTTGTCCACCAGCAGTTCTTCCTTGCGGGTGCCGGACTTCAGGATATCGATGGCCGGGAACACGCGCTTGTCCGCAACCTTGCGGTCGAGGATGATTTCGCTGTTACCGGTGCCCTTGAACTCTTCGAAGATCACTTCGTCCATGCGGCTGCCGGTATCGATCAGCGCGGTGGAAATGATGGTGAGCGAGCCGCCCTCTTCCACATTGCGCGCCGCGCCGAAGAAGCGCTTGGGGCGCTGGAGCGCGTTCGCGTCCACGCCGCCCGTCAGCACCTTGCCGGAGGAAGGAACAACCGTGTTGTAGGCGCGGCCAAGGCGGGTGATGTTGTCGAGCAGGATCACCACATCGCGCTTGTGTTCGACCAGGCGCTTGGCCTTCTCGATCACCATTTCGGCGACCTGGACGTGGCGGGTGGCAGGCTCGTCGAAGGTGGAGGAGATGACCTCGCCCTTCACGGTACGCTGCATGTCGGTGACTTCTTCCGGGCGCTCGTCGATGAGCAGCACGATCAGATAGACATCCGGATGGTTGGCCGAGATCGCCTTGGCGATGTTCTGCATCATGATCGTTTTGCCGACACGCGGCGGAGCGACGATGAGGCAGCGCTGACCCTTGCCGAGCGGGGCCACGATATCGATGACGCGGCCCGTGCGATCCTTCACGGTCGGATCGGGCAGCTCCATGATGAAGCGTTCGGTCGGGTAATAGGGCGTGAGGTTGTCGAAGGCCACCTTGTGCTTGATGTTCTCGGGGTCTTCGAAATTGATGGTGTTGACCTTCAGAAGCGCGAAATAACGCTCGCCATCCTTGGGCGAACGGATCGGGCCTTCCACCGTGTCGCCGGTGCGAAGGCCGAAGCGGCGGATCTGCGAAGGGGAAACGTAAATGTCGTCGGGGCCGGCGAGGTAGTTGGATTCCGGCGAACGCAGGAAGCCGAAGCCGTCCTGCAGCACTTCCACGACGCCAGCGCCAACGATTTCCACATTGCGCTCGGCAAGTTCCTTGAGGATCGCGAACAGCATGTCCTGCTTGCGCAGGGTCGAGGCGTTCTCGATTTCAAGTTCCTCGGCAAACGCCAGAAGATCGGTGGGGGTCTTGGATTTGAGATCCTGCAACTTCATCGACTGCAGGCCGTCTTGCATGGTCATGAGATGGTTACCTGAAACACGGATTGAGATTGGAGATGAGGTGTTCGCTCTGGCGCCGGACGCCGCCGAAGCAGCACCCGCGATGCCTTTTTGAAATGAGATGCGACCCGCGCCGGGTGCTCCGGCTTCGGCTCCACGCAACGGATCGCGCGGGCGGCCTTAGCGGTGTCGAAGGGGAACTGAACGCCTTATACCGCCGATTTGGGGACGGTGCAAACGGTTTGCAAGGGGCGGTCTGCTAATTCGGAGCAAGCCTATTTGGACATCCGCTCCCACAGAAGTCGGGCTATTTAGTCGGAATCATCCGATTTCTCCCGCGCCTCCGCCTGTGAATGACGGGGCCCTTGCGCTCGGAGTCTACCACCTCGCCACGCCGCCGGCGGTCTATCTCCTCTTTAATCAGTCGCTCAATTTGGTCTTCCATAGTTTGCCGATATTTCCCAATCGGCTCGTTCGGCCACGCTCCAGTATCGGCTCGCCATTGAATGCGTTGAGTGCTTCGTTGCAGAGAACGTATCGCGCCCTCAACAAAATCTTCGTCAAAATATTCCTTTCGACTTCCTGAAGACTTAATTGCCACAACGAATCTCCGCCTAACTAAAACTTTCGAAGAGTTATCAACTCAAAACGGCTTCACCACCACGAGGATCACGATGAGGATCATAAGAACCGTCGGCACCTCGTTCAGCATCCGGTAGAAGCGCGCGGGTCTGGTGTTGGCATCCTGTGCGAAACGCCGGACGCAGCCCACATAGTAACCGTGGACGCCGGAGAGGATGAGTACCAGTGCAAGCTTGGTGTGAAACCAGCCCTCGTGCCAGATGCCTGGAATGATGAAGGCCTGCAAGAGGCCGAACACCCAGGTGGCGATCATCGCCGGATTGATGATGATCTTCAGAAGTTTGCGCTCCATCACCTTGAAGCGTTCGCTGTCGGGCGCGCCGGGCACGGTCTCGGTGTGATAGACGAACAGGCGCGGCAGATAGAGCATGCCGCTCATCCATGCGATCACGGCAATAATGTGCAATGCCTTGAACCACAGGAGCCATCCGGCCAGCGCATCCATCATGCCACCTTCTCCCATCCGCATCCGGAGAACTTCGCCGGACAGATCCGCCCGGCCGCGCAATTCACCGGCCCCTTGGTTGTGATCGCGCGCGCCACAAGACGCGCCAGGCCCGCAATGAATTCCGGCGCCGTGCCCACAGCCTTCACGCGCACATAATCGGCCACGCCCGCTTCATGCGCCAGCTTTGCATATTCGATATCCAGCTCCACCAGCGTTTCGGAATGCTCAGACACGAACGCAATCGGCGCGATGATGACGCCCTTTTGTCCGGCGCCCGCGCGGCGGATTTCCGCATCGGTGGCGGGCCCGATCCATTCAAGCGGACCGACGCGGCTTTGATAGCAGACATTCCAGTCGAGGCCGTCTATCCCCAGCTTCTCCACAATCGCTTCAGCGGTTTTTTCCACCTGCCACTGATAGGGATCGCCCGCCTCCACCGTGCGTTTTGGAAGGCCATGCGCACTTAGCAACAGCCGATAATCCACACCCGGCATTCTCCGGGTGAACGCTTCGGCGATGGCATCCGCCTGCGCGGCGATGAAACCTTCCTCATCGGGATAACAGCAAATCCGCGACACCGGGACGGAAAGGCCGGCGGCACGCGCGGCGTTCTGCCAGGCATCCAGCGACGATGCCGTGGTGGTGGTGGAATGCTGCGGATAAAGCGGCAACAGCACCACCCGATCCGGATTCCACGCTGCCACCGCGCGCGCCGCCGCGTCGCTCATCGGATGCCAGTAGCGCATTGCGATGAATGTCTTCGCGGCAATGCCCTGCGCGGCGAGAGTGGTTTCGAGCGCGCGGCCCTGCTCTTCGGTTTCCGGCACGATGGGCGAACGTCCGCCGATCCGGCCATAAATCTCGCGGGCCAAAGGCGCACGCCGCGCCGCGATGAAGCGCGCCAGGGGCACGCGAAAAAGCGCGGGCAAGGAAATGATCGCCTTGTCGGAAAACAGATTGCGCAGAAACGGCTCGACCGCCTCCGGACTGTCCGGCCCGCCAAGGTTGAAAAGGACTATCGCGAGTTTCACCGCGCGGCCCGCACCAGTTCAAGCAATGCCGCCACATGATCGGGCGGTGTTTCGGGCAATACGCCATGACCGAGATTGAAGATCAGCCGCTTGCCGGAAAACGCCGTCACGATCTCATCCACAGCGCTCCGCAGGGCCGAACCGCCCGCGATCAACGCAATGGGATCAAGATTGCCCTGCACTGCAACCTGTGGCGAAAGATTTTCGGCGGCCCATGCCATTGGCATGGCCGTATCCACCGAGACAGCATTGACGCCGGTATGTTCAGCGTAACGGCGATAGCCTTCGAGTGTTGCGGCACGGGGAAACCCGATGATGCACGCGCCGGGCCGGGCCGCGCGCACCTGCTGCACGATGCGCCGCGTCGGCGCGATCACCCAATCCTCGAACTGCCGCTTGGGAAGGCCGGAGGCCCAGCTGTCGAAAATCTGGACCGCATCGGCTCCGGCGTCGAGCTGGGCTATCAGATGCCGTGAGACACAATCGCCGATCAGCGCCAGGAGGCGGCTGAACGAATCCGCGTTGCGATAGCTCCAGAGCTTCGCCGCACGTTGATCGGACGAACCTCCGCCTTCGGCCATATAGGTCGCCAGCGTCCAGGGCGCACCCGCAAAGCCAAGAACCGCAGTCTCAGGACCAAGGGCCCCTCGCACACGCCTCAGCGTCTCATAAGCGGGTGAGAGCTTCTCGGCCCACACATCGGGATCGCGCTCAAGACCATCAAGTGAGGCGACGGCATCGAGCACCGGACCCTCGCCCTCTTCAAAGCGCACCGGAACACCGAGCGCATTGGGAACCGTGAGGATATCCGAGAAGATGATCGCAGCATCCAGACCGAAACGGCGGATCGGTTGCAACGTGATCTCGGCAGCCATCGCCGGATCGTTGCACATCGTCCAGAAATTGCCCGCCTTCGCACGCAGGCTCCGATACTCGGGCAGATAGCGTCCGGCCTGCCGCATCAGCCAAACTGGCGGAGGCCACAGCGCTTCGCCTTCCAGGATTTTCACAACCGCGCTCGGAGAAACATCCTTCAAGAAGAAAGACTCCTAAGAGATGATGTTGATGGTGTTTGGGCTGTGAGTTGTGGAGTATCCGGTGACCGGTTGATCCTCTAGGCTGCAACGTCTTGAGACTCAAGGGGAGTCTCGGTCACACCCGGCTCTGATATCATCCACGGCCGGATGAAAAGCAGCCACCGGCGCTGGGGATGGAATGGTTGGGCTGGGAGCAACAGGGCGAATGTGGTCCTGGCTGTGCAGGAATGGCGGATCGGTGAACAGGGTCTGGAGCGGATTGTGAGTTTTCATCTTCACCTTGTGTCGGATGCAACCGGCGAAACGCTGAATGCGATCGCCAAGGCTGCCGCTGCGCAATTCGAAGGTGTACAGATCGAGGAACATTTCTACGCGCTGGTTCGAAGTCCCAAGCAATTGCAACGTGTTGTGGAACATATTCGCGAAGAACCGGGACTTGTGTTCTTCACGCTCGTCAATCCGGATCTGCGGCAGATGCTGGAAACTCAGTGCCGCGAAATGGGTGTGCCCCATCAGGGCGTGCTGGATGGACCCATCGCGATGATGCGGCAGTTCGTCGGCGCCTCGGAATCCCATCGTCCGGGCGGCCAGCACGAAGTGGATTCGCGTTATCTGCAGCGCATCGAGGCTCTTAACTTCACCATTGCGCATGATGACGGGCAAGCCCTCGACACCATCGACAATGCTGAAGTGATCCTGACCGGCGCGAGCCGGACGTCGAAAACGCCTACGTGTGTATATCTTGCCATACGCGGCGTGCGCGCGGCGAATGTACCGCTGGTACCTGGCATTGCACCGCCACGGCAGTTGCTCACAGCAACAAAACCGCTTGTGGTTGGTTTGTGGGCATCGCCGGACCGGTTGCTGCAGGTGCGGCGAAACCGGCTCAACACCATGGGCGAATCCCGTGCGACATCTTACGTTGACGCCGAGGATGTGCGCGCCGAGGTTGCGCAGACGCGACAATTGTTCGAACAGCATGGCTGGCCTCAGATCGACGTGTCGCGGCGGTCGGTGGAAGAAACCGCCGCCGCCGTGCTGAATCTTCTGGCCGACCGGAGTGATGCATGAGCGCGCTGGTACTGGCCTCCGCGAGTTCGTCGCGCGCAAGGATGCTGCAGCACGCTGGCGTTCCTTTTGACGTTGTGCCCGCGCATGTTGACGAAGACAGTGTGAAAGAGGCCTTGCTCGCCGAGGGGATCAGCTTTGCCGGCGTGGCCGATGCGCTTGCCGAACTGAAGGCGGTGCGAGTGTCGCACAAGATCGGCGGCGTAATCGTTCTGGGCGGCGATCAGGTTCTGGGCTTCGATGGTGAACTGGTGAACAAGTGCGAGAGTCTGGAAGCGGCACGCGCGCTGCTGTGGCGCCTGCGCGGACAGCGCCATGAGCTTTTCAGTGCCGCTGTGCTCGCCAAGGATGGCGCGCCGATCTGGCGGCACACTGCGAAGGTGAGCCTTTTGATGCGGGAGTTCAGTGAAGCGTTCCTTGACGACTATCTCAATCGTCACGGCGCCGAATTGCTGCGGGGCGTAGGCTGCTATCGCGTTGAAGATGACGGACTGCAATTTTTCGAACGCATCGACGGCGACTATTTCGCGGTGCAGGGCCTGCCGCTGCTGCAATTGCTTACGCCGCTGCGCGAGCATGGGGTGCTGACGCGATGAGTACCGTGATGCGCGTTGCAGGCGTTGTGGGCTGGCCGGTTTCGCATTCGCTCTCGCCGCGGCTGCATGAATTCTGGCTGAAGCAATATGGAATCTCCGGCGCATTCGTGCCGCTGGCGATCCGGCGCGAGGATTTTTCGCGCGCGCTTGGCGGACTGGTGACGGCGGGCTTTGCCGGCGTGAACGTGACGGTGCCGCACAAGGAAGCGGCGTTCGCCATTGCGCACACGCTGGATGCGCGCGCCAGGGCTGCCGGAGCGGTGAATCTGCTGGTGTTCGAGAACGGCGCATATGTTGGCCGCAACACCGATGCCGATGGACTTGCCGCAAGCCTGAAGGAAGCTCTTGGCGACACGCTGTCTGGCAAGGCTGCGGTCATGCTGGGTGCGGGCGGCGCGGCACGGGCGGGTATCATCGCGCTCGATGCGCTCGGCATGCGCACCGTTCGTGTTCTGGCGCGCAGTCCCGCCAAGGCCGAAAGCATGGCGGCAAGCCTGCGGCCCTTCGTGACGGCAACGATTTCCGTGTTCGCCTGGGAGAAGTGGCGCGAAGCCGCCGATGGTGTGGGGCTTCTTCTCAACACCACCAGCGCGGGGATGAAAGGGCAGAACATGCTCGATCTTCCGCTCGATCCGCTGCCGAAGACTGCGGCGGTGTGCGACATCGTCTACAATCCGCTCGAAACCGATTTGCTGAAACGCGCGCGGGAACGCGGGCAACCGACGGTGGATGGATTGGGCATGCTGCTGCATCAGGCGGTTCCGGCGTTCGAGGCTTTCTTCGGTGTGAGGCCGGAGGTGACGACGGAATTGCGTGCGGAACTCGTGAAGGCGTTGAACGCATGAAGCGGCCTTATCTCGTCGGCCTTACCGGCTCGATCGGCATGGGCAAGAGCGAAACCGCGAAGATGTTCCGGCGGTTGAATATCCCGGTGTATGACGCCGATGCCGCCGTACACCGGCTCTATGAGGTCGGAGGCGCCGCTGTGCCGCACATTGCCGAGGCATTTCCCGGCACGGTGACGGACGGGAAAGTGGATCGCGCCGAGCTCGGCCGCCGCCTCACCGAAAAGCCGGACGACTTCCAACGCCTTGAACAGATCGTTCATCCGCTCGTGGCGCATGAGCAGCGCAGATTTCTGGAAGAGGCCATGAAGGATGGCGCGGAGCTTGTGGTGCTCGATATTCCGCTGCTGTTCGAATCCGGCGGCCATGCGCGGATGGATGCGGTGGTGGTCGTTTCAGCGCCGCACCACATCCAGCGCGAACGCGTGCTCGCCCGCCCCGGCATGACACCCGACAAGCTCGATCACATATTGGCCCGCCAGATGCCTGATGCAGAAAAGCGTGCAAAAGCCCATTTCGTGGTTGAGACAGACAAGGGTCTGGACCACGCTTTCGAACAGGTGAAAGCGGTGGTGGCGGCGCTGCACGAACGCCGCGCGAAGGGACAATCTGCACAGGATGCGTGAAGTCGTACTGGATACCGAAACCACGGGACTGGAGCCCGCCGAGGGCCATCGCGTGATCGAAATCGGCGCGGTGGAACTGGTGGACCATATTCCCACCGGCAATACCTTTCAGGCCTATCTCAACCCCGAACGCCTCGTGCCCATCGAGTCGCAGCGGGTGCATGGGATCAGCGATGAATTTCTGGCCGACAAGCCCCTCTTCGCCGATGTCTGCGATGAAATGCTGGCGTTTCTGGGCGATGCGCCGCTGGTGATCCACAACGCCGCCTTCGACATCAAGTTCATCAATGCGGAATTGTCGCGTGTGGCGCGCGCACCCATCCCCATCGCCCGCGCCATCGACACCATCGATATCGCCAAGGCCAAGCTGCCCGGCGCGCGCTATTCGCTGGATGAATTGTGCAAGCGGTTCGGCATCGACCTGTCGGGCCGCGCCAAGCACGGCGCACTGCTCGACGCCGAGCTGACCGCACGGGTCTATCTGGAGCTGCTGGGCGGACGGCAGACCAATCTCAGTCTCGGCGCGCGCGATACGATGGTGGTGCTGGATGTGGCCAAGCGGACACCGCGGCTGCGCCCCGCGCCGCTGGCCCCGCGCATCACGCCCGAAGAGGAAGCTGCCCACGCGGCTTTCATCGCCAAAGAGCTTGGCGATGAGCCGGTGTGGAACTGGAAAGCGCGCTAGAGGCTAGACGCTCTGCGTGGCGCCACCGCCCTGCATTTCGGCCTGTTTGGCACGGAACAGTCCGCCGAAATCGATCGGTTCGATCATCAGGGGTGGCATGCCGCCGTCGCGCACGATGTCTGCGACCACGCGCCGCGCGAACGGGAACAGGATGTGCGGCGCTTCGATCAGAAGGATCGGCTGCAGCATTTCGTCGGGCGCGTTTTCGATCTGGAAAAGGCCCGCATAGACCAGTTCCAGCAGGAAGGCGGGCTTTTCCTCGACCTTCGCGGTTACGCGCAGCTTCAGTTCCACCTCAAAGCGCGAAGTATCCATGCGGCGGGCCTGAAGGTCGACGCCGAGGTCAATCGCCGGGCGGCCTTGGAAACTGAACGGCGCACCGGGGTTTTCGAAGGACAAATCCTTCACATATTGCCCAACCACCTGAATGCGGAGATTGGACAGATCGGCTCCGTCTGGAGATTGGCCGTCGCCCGGCTGCTGGAAGTCGCTCATGGATCGCCTATCTAAAAGAGGGGCGGGGCTAGCATGTTTTGCCGCAGACAGACAAGCGAAGCAGACATGTCAGCGTTAACTGCAAGGCCATGGGCGCTGGACCCGAAGCGCCGCAAAGTTTAGGCTGAATTCTTCGGGGCATGATGACGGTTCGACCGTCCGAAGACATCTTCGGACAAGGGTTTTGACGGTATGGGTAATTCGCAGTTCCTGGAAATTCTTGTGCTGGCGATGGTGGCAGGCGTTGTGCTGTTCCGCCTCTACACCGTGCTCGGCCGTCGCACTGGCAATGAGCGCCCGCCGCAGGAACGCTATGGCATGAACGCGCCTGGCCAGAAGCCGGCCACCGACCCGTCCGGCAAGGTCGTTACCCTGCCCGACCGCACCCAGCGCGCCGAAGCCAATATCGAGCGGCCCTCCGATCCGGTGGCGCGCGGCCTGATGGATATCAAGCTCGCCGACCGGCATTTTGACACTGATTCCTTCATCGCCGGCGCGCGGCAGGCCTATGAAATGATCGTCACGGCATTCGCCGCCGGCGCGCGCGACGATCTGCGGCCGCTCCTGAGCGGGGAAGTGTTCGCCGCGTTCGATGGCGTGATCCGCGGGCGTGAGCAACGGGGCGAAAAGGTGGAATTCACCTTCGTCGGGCTCGACGATGTGAAGATCACCGAAGCGGCTTTAAACGCGCGCGACGCTGAGATCACGCTTTCGTTCAAGTCCAAGTTCATTTCGGCCACGGTGGATGCGCAAGGCAATGTGCTGGAAGGCGATGCCAAGCAGGTGCAGACTGTGAACGACATCTGGACCTTCGCGCGCGATGTGCGCTCCAGCGACCCCAACTGGCAGCTGGTGTCCACCTCCGGCGCCGAAGCCTGATCCCCGGCGTTGTCGCGCAATCTCCAGATTGCGATAGCCGCGCTGCTTCTGATCGCAGCCGCGATTGCCGCGTGGTTCATTCTTCGCAAGCCAGCGCCACCGCCTGAACCGCAAGTGGCGGGTATGCGGCTTGTGCCCGCGACCTTTGCCGATCTGCCCGACTGGAAAACATCCGATGCGCGCGCGGCGCTTTCGGCCTTTCGCCGTTCGTGCGCGGTGATTGGCAAAAAGAGTGCGCTTTCAAGCATGGGTGGCGCAGGCTATGCGGGCACGGCAGGCGATTGGCGGGGCGCGTGTGCGGCTGCGCCATCGACGAGCGCGGATGCGCAAACGGCACGGCGCTTCTTCGAGACCTGGTTCGTGCCGGTGGCTGTTTCTTCCGGCGACACCAAGGAAGGCTTGTTCACCGGCTATTACGAGCCGGAACTGAAAGCGAGCCGCACGCGGCACGGTGCCTATGAAACGCCGCTTTATGGTCTTCCCCCCGATCTTGTGATGGTGGACCTCGCAAGTTTCGCGGAGATTTTGAAGAAGCCGGATATTCCGAAAGAGCGCATCGCGGGCCGCGTTGTCGATCACCGGCTTGTGCCCTACCCCACGCATGCGCAGATCAATGCCGGAGCGCTGAAGGATGCGCCGGTGCTCGTCTATGCCGAAGATCCGGTGGCCGCGTTCTTTCTGCACATACAAGGTTCGGGGCGCGTGGTGCTGGACGACGGCACGGCCATTCGGCTTGCCTTTGCTGGCACCAATGGCCGCGCCTACACCGCCATCGGCCGCACGCTCATCCAGCGGGGTGAACTTTCGCGAGAAACGGTATCGTTGCAATCAATCCGCGCGTGGCTCGAAGCGCATCCGAAGGATGCGCAGGGTGTGATGGAATCGAATGAGTCCTTTGTGTTCTTCCAGGAAGAGCCGATGGCCGATCCCTCGCTCGGTGCAAATGGCAGCGAAGGCGTGCCGCTGACTGCGGAAGCCAGCCTTGCCGTCGATCAGCGGATGCACGCGCTGGGAACGCCGGTTTATCTGGTGGCCGATGTTCCGAATGGTGACGGCGAGGAGCCATTTCACCGCCTTCTCGTCGCACAGGATACCGGCGGCGCCATTCGCGGTGCTGTGCGTGGCGATGTCTATTGGGGCGCGGGCGCGCGCGCCGAGACGATTGCAGGCAAGATGAAGGCGCGCGGTACCCTGTTCGTGCTGCTGCCGAAACCTGTTGCCGCCGCGCTCGGTTCCGGCAAAACCTATTCTCCATGACGAAGCGCACTGTCACGCCGGAAGAACGCGCCCTGTTCGAAACCGTCGCGCGCAAGACCGCGCCACGCGCGCCCGATGCGGCGGGCGCAAAGTCCGCGAAGAAAGCGGCCCCTGTCGATGCAGGGATCGACGGCAATACGGCAGACAGGTTGAAGCGCGGCGAGCTGGAACCGGAGGCGCGCTTCGATCTGCACGGGCTCACGGAGGCGCAGGCGCATCGCGCGCTGCTCACCTTTATTCGGGGCGCGGTGGCACGCAATTGCAAGCTCGTGCTGGTGGTTACGGGGCGTGTGCGCGATGAAGACGGACCGTTCGATCTGGGTCTTGCGGGCAAGCCGCGCGGCTCGCTCGCACGCATGGCGCCGCGCTGGCTGAAGGAACCTGAATTCAAGCCGTTCATCGCCGATGTGCGCCATGCGCACCGAAAACATGGCGGCGCGGGCGCGCTCTATGTCTATCTGCGCCGGGGTTCGCGGCTGTGAAGCAGTGCTTTCACACGCTTTCGATTGCGACGAAGGGTTCGGGCCTCACCGATTTCACCGGCGATGCAGCCGGCTTTGTGTTCGACAGTGAAATCCAGAGCGGGCTTCTCATCTGTTTCATTCGCCACACATCGGCATCGCTGCTCATTCAGGAGAACGCCGACAGCGATGTTCTGAAAGACCTCGATACGTTTTTCGCGGGTCTCGTCTCGCGCGATCCTTCGCTTTATCGCCACACAGCGGAAGGGCCCGACGACATGCCCGGCCATATCCGCGCCGCGCTGACGCAAGCCTCGCTTTCGATCCCCGTGCGAAACGGCGCGATGGCGCTCGGCATCTGGCAGGGGCTTTACCTGTTCGAACACCGCGACGCGCCGCACCGGCGCGAGGTGCTGCTGCACATTTTGGGCGAGTAGCAGTGTGGCTTTTTCCTTCCCCGTCTTACGGGGGCGGTGCTGAACTCACGAAGTGAGTGAGGCGGAGGGGGTGTGTGTAACGGAGATCGTTCTGCACCACTGCCGTTCCCCCTCCGTCATTCGGTCGCTTCGCGCCGGCCGTCGGCGGATGCGCGCCATTGGTCCGAGCGCGTCCAAGCCGACCCTCCCCCGCTCTCGCAGGGGAGGAAAAGGCTTACCAGATGTGCACGCGGTCCTTCGGGGCCAAATACATCTTGTTGCCCGGTTTGACGCCGAAGGCGGCGTACCAGGCGTCGATGTTCACAACCACGCCGTTGACGCGGAACTTGCGGTAGGAGTGCGGATCGCTGACGACCTGCTGGCGGATGGCGTCATCGGTGTAGCGGCCGCACCAGGCTTCCGCCCAGCCCAGGAATACGCGCTGGTCGCCGGTGTAACCGTCCACGACCGGCGCGGGCTTGCCGTGCAGCGAGGCGTGATAGGCATCGAGTGCCAGCGTGAGCCCGCCCGCATCGGCGATGTTCTCGCCCATGGTGAGCTCGCCCTTGATGTGAAGGCCCGGTAACGGCTCGTAGCTCGAATATTGCGCGCCGAGTTTGGACGCGCGGGCTTCGAATTCCTTGCCGTCGGTTTCCGTCCACCAATCGCGGAGCGCGCCCTTGGCGTCGATCTTGCGGCCCTGATCGTCGAAGCCGTGCGTCAGTTCGTGACCGATCACCCCGCCGATGGCGCCGTAGTTGTAGGCGGGATCGGCATCGGCATCGAACATCGGCGCCTGCAGTATGCCGGCGGGAAACACGATGTCGCGCAGCGAGCCGTTATAGGCGTCGTTCGTTTGCGGGGTCATGAACCATTCGCTCTTGTCCACCGGCTTGCCCAGCTTCGATGCGTGATAGGCCCATTCGAGCGCGGCAGAGCGCTGCGCATTGCCGAGCGGATCGTCGTCGAGGATCACGAGCGAAGAATAATCGCGCGGATTGTCGGGATAGCCGACCTTGATGTTATAGGTCTCGAGCTTTTCGAGCGCCTCTTTCTTCGTTTCTGGTCCCATCCAGTCGAGATTCTGGATGCGCACGCGATAGGCCGCCTTCAGATTCTGGACGAGTTCTTCGATCTTGGCTTTTGCGGATGGCGGGAAATATTTCGCGGCAAAAAGTTCGCCCACGCCCCAGCCCATATTGCCGAAATAGTTGAGACGCTCGCCGGTGAGGAAATCGCCGCCCGCGACCACCTGCACGCCGCGCTTCCAGCGCAGCTTCTGTTCCTTCTGTCCGCCGAGCACCTTGCCATGCAGATCGAACCACGCATCGGCAAAGGCTTTTGAGAGATAGGGCGAGGCGTTGTCGGCATAGTGATAGGCGACCCACGCCTTCAACGTGTCGAGATCGGCCGAACCGAAAATCGCCGCGATCTTCGGGAACGCCGATTTCTCCGCAACGATGACACGCGAAGCGTCGCCGAGCTTCATGCCTTTCATGTAGGCGCGCCAATCGAAGCCCGGTGCGTATTGCAGGAGCGCATCCACACTCATGGGGTTGTAGGTGTTGGAAAGATCGCGTTGCTGCGCGCGCGTCCAGCTCGCATCGGCAATCTTGGTTTCGAGCGCGACGATCTTGGCTGCAGCGTCTTTCGGATCTTTCCAGCCGATCAGCGAAAGGAGCGTTGCGGCATGGCTCTCATAGGCCGCCTTCTCCTTTTCGAAATCCTTGGAGAGGTAGTAATCGCGATCCGGAAGGCCGAGACCGCCCTGCGTGAGATAGATCGCATAGACATCCGGGTTCTTCAGATCGACATCGATGTAGAGATAGGCGAGCGCGTTTTCGAAATCGGCATTGTTGCGGCCCATGAGCGCGGCGATGTCTGATCGCGACTTCGCGCTGCGGATGGTATCGATACCGGCCTTGAGCGGCGTGGCGCCCAGCGCTTCGACATGCGCTTCATCCATGAAGGATTTGTAGTAGGCGCCCACCTTGCCTTCGAGCGTGCCGGGCTTGTGCGGCGCGCTGGCGCTTGCGGCTTCGAGGAGATCGTGCAGGCGCTGTTCGGTGAGGTCGCTCATGGCGAGGCGAAGCGACACGGCGGATTTGTCGCCAGGTATCGGTGTGTTCTTCAGCCAGGTGCCGTTGGCGTATTGGAAGAAGTCATCACCCGGCTTTGTGGAGAGGTCGCGGTTCGAAAGTTCAAATCCGGCATCGCCATATTGCGGCGCGGCCATGGCCGCGGTTGCCAGCAGCGCCGAAAACAGAAGCCCCAATCCGATTGACCGCTTCATGATCACCCCCTCCTAAAAAAGTTGAATTCAACCGGCCGGGTTGGCCGGTAAGCCGATGATTTCCGTCGCTATTTGGCACCGGATCGCGCCTGTCCGCCTAGCGCTTTTGGCGGCGGGGCGGCCATGCGTTCACTTTGGCGAGACTGAAGACCGGATATAGGAATTATTTCAGCACTTGCAAGCTCCAATATTTCCATTATTTTGGAATGATGGAATCAAAAGACGCTCTCACGGCCCTTTCCGCCCTTGCCCAGGAAACGCGGCTGGCGATTTTCCGGCATCTGGTGATTGCGGGGCCGGATGGCGTCTCGGCGGGCAGCATTGCGGAGGCACTCGGCACCCCTGCCCCCACCCTGTCCTTTCACCTGAAAGAACTCGAACGCGCCGGCCTGATCGCGCAACGCAGGGCCGGGCGCAGCCTCATCTATGCCGCCCGCTACGACGGCATGCGCGCCCTGCTCTCCTTCCTGATGAAGGATTGCTGTGCGGGCCGCCCCGAAATCTGTGGTCTGGAGACAAGCAATGAACCGGCTTCATGTGCATCTGCATGTTCGTGACATCGCGCAGTCCGTGCGCTTCTACTCCGCGCTGTTCGGCAGCCAGCCGACACGGCTCGAATCCGATTACGCGAAATGGATGCTGGACGATCCGCGCGTGAACTTCGCCATTTCCGCGCGCGGCGGCGAAGCGGGTCTTGGCCATCTTGGCATTCAGGTCGAAAGCGAAACCGAACTCGAAGCGGTGAGCGAACGCGCGAAGAACGCCGCTGGTGAAGTGCTGATCGAGAAGGGCGCGACCTGCTGTTATGCGCGCGGTGAGAAATCCTGGGCGGAAGATCCGCAAGGCGTGCGCTGGGAAACGTTCCTGACCACGGGCGATCTCACCACCTTCGGCGTCGGCGCCGATGAAGTGCGCAGGGAAGGCGCCACAAAGCCTGCAAGCGCATGCTGCGGACCGGCTGCGCCTGCGATTGCCGAAGCACCCAAGACCACAACAGCCTGCTGCGGATAAACGATCCCATGAGCAAAGTTTTCAACGTGCTCTTTCTGTGCACGGGCAATTCGGCGCGATCGATCCTCGCCGAAGCCGTTCTGAACCATGACGGCAAAGGGCGCTTTCGCGGCTGTTCGGCTGGCTCCTTTCCGAAGGGTGAAGTCAACCCGCTATCACTGAAGCTGCTCGAACAGCTTCATTTGCCGACGGAGGGGCTGCGTTCCAAGAGCTGGGACGAGTTTGCAAAACCAAATGCGCCGCAGATGGATTTCGTCTTCACGGTTTGCGACGACGCGGCGGGCGAAGTGTGTCCGCTATGGCCCGGCCAGCCGGTGACCGCGCATTGGGGCGTTCCCGATCCGGCGGCGGTCGAAGGCAGCGACGCCGAAAGGATGCAGGCCTTTCGTGAGGCGCTGCGCCTGCTGACCAATCGCATCCGCATCTTCACATCGCTGCCCATCGACAAGCTCGACCGCATGACGCTGAAAGCGCGCGTGGACGAGATCGGAAAGAGTTGAAACGCAACATGCAGGACCGCGCGCGCGCGCTGATGGCCGAGGGGCTTGGCACCATGCTTCTGGTGGCCGGTGTCGTCGGCTCGGGCATCATGGCCGAACGGCTGACGCACGACATCGCGCTTGCGCTTCTGTGCAATGCGGTAGCAACCGGCGCGCTGCTGACGGTTTTGATTTTCATCTTCGCGCCGCTGTCGGGTGCGCATTTCAATCCGGCGGTGACGCTATCCATGGCGCTCTCGCGCAAGATCGCGCCCCGCGATGCGGCGCTCTACATCGCCGTGCAGTTCGCGGGCGGTGTGGCGGGCACCATGCTGGCACATGCGATGTTCGACATCGCGCCGCTGGTGATGGGTCTCAAAGTGCGGACCGGCACATCGCAGTGGCTGGCCGAGGGCGTGGCCACCGCCGGGCTGCTGCTGACGATCTACGGCATGGCCAGGCATGGACTTCTGGCAACCGCCGCCGCGGTCGGCCTCTACATCACGGCGGCTTACTGGTTCACAGCTTCAACATCCTTCGCCAACCCCGCCGTGACCGTGGCCAGAGCCTTCACCGCCACCTTTTCAGGCATTGCGCCCGGTGACGCACCCCTTTTCATCCTCGCCCAATGCCTTGCCGCCCTTTTGATAACCCCCTTCGCGAATTGGCTTTTTCGCGCCTAGGGGACGAGTGCCCAATTTCAAGGCCCGCAAAAACATTCACCTCATGCCGAAATGACACTTCTCAAGGCCGGGGGCGGTATCCTATGTTCTGAACACTGAACGCTTACGGAGATGTTCACATGAATAGACTCATCATTTCGGCTGTGGCTGGCGGCCTCGCGGTTCTCGCTTCCTCCGCTGCTTTTGCCGACACCGCCGCCACGGGGCAGTGGAAATATACGGTCGGCAGCAATACCGACTGCTCGATCACGATCAATGAAGACCAGACCGTTGTGACCACGGGGACCTGCCCGACCGGCAATTATGCCGTCGCGCACTGGGAAACCTCCGGTTCCAACATCAAGCTGCTGTCGGCCTCCGACGAACTTGTCGCCATCCTGAAACCGAAGGGCGAAGGATTCGAAGGCAAGCGCGTCTATGACAGCCGCAAGGTTGCCCTTAGCCGGTAAGACTCCCCGGCTGCTTCGCCGGAAAGGCCGCGGGATTTAACCGTCCCAGCGGCCTTTTCGTTTGGCCGCGTTGCGGGTTGGCCAGCGCTTGGCTAAACACGCAGCCCGGAACTTCGCCAGGCGGCCCTCCATGTCCGATCCTCATAACGAGCATAACGCCACCCTGCGGGAGTGGCGCGTCGCGCTCATCACAATTGGCGTGGTGCTGGTCATCGCACTGGGCGTGGCAGTCTACTTCGCACTGAAAGTGCCGAAACTCGAACCGATCCCCGAGCAACCCGTGGACCAGCCGCAGCAGAGCCAGCAGCCATCGCCAGAAAATGAAGCGGCGAACAAGGCAGCGCTCCAGGAAGTGTGCAAGACCGCTCTCAAGGGCGCGACCGATTACGGCATCCTGCCCGGCTACACCAAGCTCGCCTCCACGGCGCCGGCGGCAACCAAGATGCAGGGCCGTTACACTTGCGTTGGAACTACAGACGCGGCGCAATATGCCGTCGTGTTCGATCTTCTGTGCAACGACATCGCCAACGAAAAATGCGTCATGCTGATGGGCGTGCAGGCCGATGACGGCAATGTTCTGTTCGCGCGCGCGGTTCCGAAAACCGACGCCAAGGACAGCACCAACGACGGCAAGACCAAGGAAGAGGACGCGCCGAAGGAACAATAGACCTTCGCGCGCGTTTGGGTGGCATGACCACCAAGCGCAACGAAACTGCAAAGCCGCAACCCGCGCCCGACGCCGAGCACCCCGCGTTGCATCCGCGTCAAGGCGTGTCGATCCGCCCCGAGTTCGAGCCGATCGACGTGCGCAACAATCGCATGCGCGATGAGGCGAGCGAAGTGGCGCGCCGGTTGCGGAAAATTCCGCGCTAGGCCAATCAGGCGCCGCAAAGTTTGAGGATGTGGCTCCACTCCCCAGCCGTCACCGGCTGCACGGACAGGCGCGTGTTGTTGACCAGCACCATGTCCTTCAGCTTTGCGTCCTTCTTTGCGTTGGCGAGCGTGAGCGGCCTTGGAAGATCCTGTAGCGCTTTCACAGTGACGAGTCCGAACTTGCCGGTTTCGTCCGTGGGATCGGGTTCGTACTCGCGGATGACTTCGACAGTGCCGACGATCTGCTTCTGATCACCGGAGTGATAGAAAAAACCGAGATCGCCCTTCTTCATTTTCATCATGTTGAGCTTGGCCTGATGGTTGCGCACGCCGCTCCACGGCTCGCCCTTTGCCCCTTTGGCCTTCTGCTGATCCCAGCTCCAGGTCTCCGCTTCGCTCTTGAACAGCCAGTACGCCATCAGAATTTCGCCTCAACGCCGTTGAACGTGGGTTTCCAGGGCTGCACTTCGGAGTGCGCGAAGAGCCCGGCCTTCTTGTAAGGATCGTTTTCGTGCCACGTCTTCGCGGCTTCAAGACTCTCGGCCTCGACGATGATGAGGCTGCCGGCCATATCGCCCTTTGCATCAAGGAAGGGGCCACCCAGCTTGATGACGCCGGTTTCCTTGCCATAAGCGAAATGCGCGTCGCGCGTGGCCATGCGCAGTGCAAGCGAACCCGGTTTGTCCTTGGCGATGACGACAAAAAGCATGGCGTGTTTCCTCAGGCGGTTTCCGATTTGAGCGGGCGCGACATCAATCGCGGAATGGCGGCGTCGAGCGCAAGCGATCCATCCAGAATTTCAGCGGTGGTTTCGGCCACAGGCAATTCGACACCATGGCGGCGTCCGCGCGCGACAAGAGCAGGGGCCGTGGCCGCGCCTTCGGCAAGCGGCTGGTTCGGCGCAGAGGCGCGCGATATGGAACCGGACTTTCCGATCGCAACGCCGAAACGGAAATTGCGCGAGGTCTCGCTGGTCGCGGTGAGTACAAGATCGCCAAGGCCCGAAAGTCCGCTCAGCGTGTCGCGGCGCGCGCCCATCGCTTCGCCCAGCCGCGACAGCTCTGCGAAGCTGCGCGCGATCAGCGCCGCGCACGCACTTTCGCCAAGGCCAAGACCCGACACGATACCGCTGGCAATCGCATAGACATTTTTCGCCGCGCCACCAAGCGCAACGCCGAGCACATCATCGCTGGCATAGGGGCGGAACGTCGCGTGGCTGAGTGCGGCCTGCAGTCGAATGGATGCATCGCCGGGCGCGGCGATGGTGACGGCGGTGGGAAGATGGCGCGCGACATCGACCGCGAAGGAGGGCCCGGAAAGTATCGCCGGAACGCACGATGGCAAACATTCGTGCAGCACTTCGCTCAGCAGAAGACCGCTGCCGCGCTCGATGCCCTTGGCGCACAGAACGATGGGCGTTCCCGGTTTTACATGCGGTGCAAATGCCTGAAGCGACGAGCGCAGATGTTGCGCGGGCACCACCATGAGAAGGGCATCGGCGTCGGCGGCTTCGGCCATGTTCCCGGTCGCGCGGATGGTGTCGGGCAGGCGCACGCCCGGCAGGAAGGTGGTGTTCTCCCGGTGGGCATGGATGGTGGCGAGCACCTCTGGTTCCCGCGCCCAGAGCGTGGTTTTTCGCCCCGCTTCCGCCGCGACGAGGGCTAGCGCGGTTCCCCAGGCACCCGCGCCCATTACCCCGATCCGCTCATAAGCTGTTGATATTCCTGTCAAGTTCCTCACCTGTCCGCCATGCTGCACTGCGAAAGAATGAATAGTTTGTTGATTATTCAGAAATTCTCTCTATCGTTTCCGCAACAAGAGCCACAACCTGCAGGGGGAAACAGAGATTCCATGACCAAGGATTCCGTGCGTTCCCAGATTGTTGAAGCCGCCAAGAAGCGCTTTTCGCACTTCGGCTATGGCAAGACCACGATGGCGGAAATTGCGGCGGATTGCAGCATGTCCCCCGGCAATCTTTATCGCTTCTTCCCCGGCAAGCTCGACATCGCCGAAGCGATCGCCAGCGAAGATTATACATCGCATCTGGAAGTGCTGATGAAGCTGGCCGTGGCGCCCAAGCGCAATGCCGTGGAGAGGCTGCGCGATCTGCTCTTCACCGAACTCCGCCGCACCTACAACAAGCTCGAGAAAGATCCGCGCGCACTGGAAATGGCGAGCGTGATTTCGAGCGAACGCCCCGAATTCGCCAACTGGATGCTCGCCAATGAGCGCAAGGTCCTGGTGGCGCTGATGGATGAAGCCGAACGGCGCGGCGAGTTCACATCCGAGGACAAGGAAAAGACGGCGGAGATGATCCAGTCCGCCACCATGAAATTCCGCTATCCGCAGCTGTGGTCGAAGCTGACCCTGCCAAAGCTGGAACACGAACTGGACGGCGTGCTCGATCTGATGGTCAACGGTATCTGTCCGCATCACGCCGGACAGGTGACGGGCGAAGCGGCCTGAACCTTCATTCCGCCACAAAATCCGGCTAGATGCGGCGCATGAACAGGCTGATCCGCATTTTGCTTCTTCCGCTTTGTCTTGTACTTGTGAGCGGGGCAGGCATCACGCGCCCCGCAAGCTGGAGCGACGAACAGAAGGCCGATCTCGACAAGGTCAGCGCCTATCTCAATGCCGTTCAGACAATGACCGGTAGCTTCGTGCAGATCGGCCCGGATGGCTCGGTGGCGCAAGGCCGCTTCTTCATTTCGAAGCCCGGCAAGATGCGCTTCGACTACAATCCGCCCAGTCCCACCATGGTGGTGAGCAACGGCCTGTCCATCACCGTCTACAACACGCAGCTCAAGACGCAGGACAGCTATCCGCTGTCTTCCACGCCGCTCAACCTGCTGCTGTCCAATCGCCTGAAACTTGCCAGCAACAAGGACGTGGTCGGCATCGAGCGGCAGGATGGCCAGATCATCGTGCATGCACGCTCCAACGATCGCCGCGCGACAGGCAACATCACCATCGTGTTTTCCGGACCCGATCCCGAACTGAAGCAATGGACCATCGTGGACGGGCAGGGCCTTCCCACCACGGTCACCCTGCGCGATGTCCAGACCGGAACGCCCGTTCCGCTGTCGCTGTTCGGCCTGAAAGACAAGGGTTAAAGGGGCCTGCCTTGCTGGCATTTTGGGGCCGTGCTAGGCCCTTTTTCAGCGAGAGACCCTTTCATGCCGCCCCGCCCGATCCTTGCCGGAATCCCTTGCGACCGCCGTGTCGTGGGTCCGCACCCCTTCCACATGGTGGGCGAGAAATACATCACCGCCATCCGCGATGGCTCCGGCCTGCTGCCGCTGCTGATCCCCGTGCTCGATCCGGCAATCTCCCCGGCCGACATACTGGCGAGTGTTGACGGACTTCTGTTCACCGGCTCGCCGTCAAACGTCTCGCCGTCGCGTTATGGCGGGCCAGCACCGCGCGAAGGTGTGCTGCAGGATGAAGCGCGCGACGAGACGACCTTGCCGCTTCTGGCAGCCGCTATCGAAGCCGGTGTGCCGACGCTTTGCGTCTGCCGCGGTTTTCAGGAGCTGAACGTGGCGCTGGGTGGCACGCTTTATCAGCACATCCAGGAAATTCCCGGCCGCTTCGATCATCGCGAAGACAAGCATGCAGCCATCGAAGTGCAGTATGCGCCCGTACACGCAATGCATGTTCAGGATGGCGGCCTGCTCGCGGACATGATTCCGGAACGCAGCTTTCAGGTGAATTCGCTGCACAGTCAGGGCATCGACCGGCTTGCGGCGTCGCTGCATGCCGACGCAATCGCGCCCGATGGACAGATCGAGGCGGTTTCCATGCCGCGTGCGAAGGGATTTGTGTTCGGCGTGCAGTGGCATCCGGAATGGCAATGGGCCGCCAATCCGGTATCGCGCGCCATCTTTGCCGCTTTCGGCGAAGCAGCCCGCCAATACGCAAAGGGGCGCGCATGAGCCGCGACGCAGACGAAATCGCCGCCTGGCTGAAAGAGCGGCGCATCACCGAAGTGGAATGCCTTGTTTCCGACATGGCGGGAATTCCGCGCGGCAAGATTCTGCCGACCAACAAATTCCTCAGCGGCATGGTGAACGGCACGCTGCGCCTGCCCGAATCCATCTTCGGGCAGATGGTGACAGGCGCGGATTGCGACACCGAAATTCTCACCTATCAGGCACCCGACATGACGATGGTGCCCGAGGTGGACACGCTGCGCATCGTGCCCTGGTACAAGGAGCCGACCGCGCAGGTGATCTGCACCTGCCTCAATGCACAGGAAGAAGAGATCGAGGTTTCGCCACGCGCGATCCTCAAGCGCGTCCTTGCGCTCTATGAGGCGAAGGGCTGGCGGCCGATTATCGCGCCGGAGCTGGAGTTCTTCCTGGCGGCGAAAAATCTCGATCCGGACTATCCGTTGCAGCCACCCGCCGGCAAAACCGGCCGTCCGCAAACGGGACGTCAGGCCTACGGCATCGATGCGGTGAACGAGTTCGATCCGCTGTTCGAAGATGTTTATGACTATTGCGAGCAGCAGGACATCAGCATCGACAGCCTGATCCACGAAGAGGGCGTGGCGCAGGTCGAAATCAATTTCAATCATGGTGACCCGCTGGCGCTGGCCGACCAGACCTTCCTCTTCAAGCGCACCGTGCGGCAGGCGGCCTTGCGTCACGACATCTACGCCACCTTCATGGCCAAACCCTATGAACAGGAACCGGGCTCGGCCATGCATATCCATCAAAGCGTGGTGGATACCGCGCGTGGCAAAAGTCTGTTCGCTACCAAGCAGGGCAAGGACACGCGCCTGTTCCTGGCGCATATCGCAGGTCTGCAGCGTCACCTGCCCGCGGCCATGCCGCTGATTGCGCCCTTCGTGAATTCCTATCGCCGTCTCGTGCGGTTTCTCTCCGCGCCGATCAACACCCATTGGGGCCACGAGAATCGGACCGTGGGCCTGCGCGTTCCGATTTCCGACGTAAAGAACCGGCGTATCGAAAACAGGGTGCCCGGCGCCGACGCCAATCCCTATCTGGCCTTCGCCGCGTCGCTCGCCTGTGGCTATCTGGGAATGGTCGAAAATCTCGCGCCGACCAAGGCAATGGAAGGCAACGCCTATGAGTCTTCGCGCTATCAATTGCCGCGTCACATTCTCGATGCGATCAACCGCTTTCGCGCCTCATCCGATCTGAAGGAAGTTCTGGGTGAGAAGTTCGTGCAGCTTTACAGCGACGTGAAGGCTTCCGAGCACGACGCCTACCAGCAGGTCATCAGTCCGTGGGAGCGCCAGCATCTGCTGCTGAACGTCTGAGCGCACTGCTGCGGCAATATTTCAGCACGTTTCCCGTTTCGGCACAGGGCCATTAACGCGCCTTAAGGGCTCGATGCGCGAAATTCTCTGCGGATACGCTGAAAAACTGGCCATGCTCGATGCTGCCCGCCTGCTCGGATTTGCTTTCGCAAACGCCGATCTTTTGTTTGAAATCGAACGCGATCTGAAAATCTCCTTCGCGACCGGCGCGGTCAGCGGATTCTCCAACAGCGGCGAGCTTGCCGGAACGCCAGCGGGAAAGCTGTTCGATCCATCCGATGGCGTGAAATTCGCCACCTTCGCCAAGGCGCTGGGACGGGGCGGGCGCGCCGGACCGATCAGGCTCAAGCTGGCGGATGGCAGCCCCGCATTCGTTTCGCTGTGTCATCTGCCGCAGAACGGCACGCGCATCTCCTGCACGCTGTCCAAGCCGGGCTCGCGCGAGAGCTACGCATCCCCGGGCAAGGATGCGCAGACCGGACTTTCGGACCGCGATTCCTTTCTTGCCGCGGCGCGCGAAATGGCATCGGGCAAGGATGCGTTGGCGCTGGTGAATGTGCCGGGTCTTGAGGATGTTTGCGCGAAGCTGCCGCAATCGGATGCCAACAAATTGCTGTCGCGCATCGGCAATGCGGTTGCAGCGGGCAATGCCAAGGCCGCCGCGCGCCTTGATGCCACCCACTTCGGCGCCATTGGCGGTGAACAATCCGGTGCGGGCGGCCTTGCTTCACGCATTCTCGCTGCGCTTGAGGAAGGTGGCGCTGGCGCGTTGCCGATCGAAGAGACGTTGATGTCCCTGCAGGGCAAGGAATTGAGCGCCGATCAACGCATGCTTGCGGTGCGTTATGTGGTGGATGGCTTTGTCAGCGGTGAACACAAGACCATGCCGGCCGACGCCGGCGAAGCCTTCGACAGGCTTCTGGGCGAAACTGAAAAACGTGCTCTGGCCTTCACCAAGGATGTGGCGGAGGGTGCGTTCGAGCTTTCCTTTCAGCCCATCTACAGCCTTGCTTCCGGCGCACTGACGCACTGCGAAGCGCTGGCGCGGTTCGGCGGCAATCAGGATACCGGCAAGGCGATCAAATTTGCCGAAGCCATGAACATGGCGGGCGCCTTCGACCTGGCCGCGACGGCGCGCGTTCTGGCGGTTCTGGATCGCGATGGCGAATGCAGTCCCATCGCCGTGAATCTTTCGGGGCACACGCTGATCACGCCTGCCGCCTTCGGCATGGTGGCCGGACTTCTGGCGCACAAGCGCAAATTCCGGAACCGTCTCATGATCGAGATCACGGAGACGGCGGAAATCTCCGAGCTGGAAGTGGCCAACAGCGCGATTCAGGTGCTGCGTGACATGGGCTTTCGCGTCGGGCTCGATGATTTCGGCGCGGGCGCAGCCTCGCTGCAATATCTGAATGCATTGGCGGTCGATTATGTGAAGTTTGACGGTTCCCTCATCAAGAAGATCGGCGAGTCGACGCGCGGCGATACGCTGCTCTCCGGCACACTGAACCTGTGCAAGGATCTGGGTGTTGAAACCATCGCCGAATGCATCGAGACCGCTGACATCAAGAAGCGCTGTGCAGACATGGGCTTCGACATGGGGCAGGGATACCTTCTGGGCAAGCCCGGCAAGAAGCCGCCAGTTCCCGCGCAGCGCGCCAAGCGCAAGGGTGTTCTGGAATTCTGGGGCTGACGGCCGCCAGGCGATTGCACCTCTGGCAAGTTGTCGCGATCCGGCGCAACACTTGCGCCATGCGACGCTCCGTTCTTCTTCTGCTTTTGATGCTGTGCGCTTGCGGCCGCTTTGACGCGCCGCCACCGAAGGTGACGCCGCCACCCGAACCGCCGCCGCCGCAATCCTCCACCATCGCCGCCACACTCGCCATTCCGATGACGGATGTGCTGAAGCAGCTTGACGAGAAGACCAAGGCGCAACTCGCCCAGATCAAGGGCAAGCGCGTGAAATGCCCGCACGGAAAATGCAAACTCGATCTCATCGCGACGCGCGACGGCCCCTTTGCCGGTTCGGCGTCGGGCAATGCGATCCGGATCGCGCTGCCGTTCTCGGTGGCGGCACATCTGGATTTCAAATCGAAGCTCCTGAAGACCGGCGTCGATGCGCATGCGCGCGGCCTTGCCAGCGCCACAAGCACCGTTCGTCTCAAGCCCGACTGGAAACTGCAATCCAGTTCACAAGGCACCGTGCATCTCGATCATGGCGATCTGCGGGTAGGGCCCATTGGATTTGATCTGACGGATCTGTGGAACCAGAACGAGGAGCACCTTTCAAAGCCGATCTTCAAAGCGCTCGACCGGCAGCTTGTTTCGAGCCTGAAAATCCGGCCGCAGGCGCAACGGCTATGGGAAAAGGCATTCCGTCCGATCAAGGTCGGCAAGAAACCGGAGGCGTGGCTTCTGCTTTCACCGAAAAGAATATTCGTTGGACCGCTGCGCACCGCGAACAACGCGGCCATCGTGACGCTGGCGGTGGAGGGTGTGGCCCGGGTGGTTGTGGGCGGAAAACCGCAAATGCCCGCAAAGCCGCCACACCTGCCTGCGCCGCAATTTCTGGAAGCGCCATCCAACGCCTTCACCTTCTCGGTTCCTGCGATGCTGTCCTATGGCGATGCCGCGAAGATCGTGATGGACCGGCTGGAAAAACATCCGGTGCGCGCAAGCGGCGCGCGGTTGAATTTTAGCGCGATCAATTTCATCCCGTCGCATGACGATGTGGTGGTGCGCGCGAGCTTTTGCCTGACGCAAACGTGGGATTTGTTCGGGTGGTTCAAATCCTGCGGCACGGGCTATCTGCGGGGGAAGCCGGTCTACAGTGCGAAGGCGCGCAAGATATCCATCGTGAATCTGGTCTATGACGTAGAGTCAGCCGGCCTGATCCTGAAGGCGATCCATGCGCTGGAGCGCGATGCGCTGCGGGCCGAACTGCAAAGGCATCTGGTGTTCGATGCCGGGCCGGAGATCGACAAGCTGCACGTGCAGATCCGCAAGGCACTCGCCAAGCCCCCCGCACGCGGCGTGCAGATCACCGGCGACGTGGCAGAATTCGGCGACCCGCACCTGACCTGGACGAAAGACGGCTTCCTCGCCAGCTTCACCGCCACCGGCACCGTGCATGCCGACCTCAATATCCAGCCGCCCAAGCCGCGCAAGCCTAGACAGAAGCCTGCCAGGTAGCGCTTGATATGCGCGCTTTCGGGCTTGGGGGAAGGTATGGGCTTTGTTTCGCGGCTGATGTTCGGCCTTGCGGCGCTGACGCTGGCGCTTGCCACGATCCTGAACACGCTAGCCTTCAAGGCGATGGCCGCGGTGGCGGATACCTCCAATCTGCCGGTGCTCTACAGTGGCGCTCTCAAGGTGCTGTGGCTGTTCGATTCCATCACCTGCGCCGTTCTAACCACCGTGTTCGGTCTGGCCACCATCTGGCCGCGCATCGCAGCCCGGGGAATCTATCTGCTGCTGATGCTGATCCCCGGCGGCGTTTCAGCGCTGCTCTACATGCAATACGGCCCCGCCATGGGCGCCCATATCGGGGCGGCGAGCGCGGCGCTCATCTTTCTGGGCTGCCTCACCATGCCCATCGTTCCGAACGAGCGCGACTGAGAGAGGTGTCTCATGCTCACGATCCATGCGTTTCCTTCCAGCCCGCGCGGCTTCAAGGTTTTGAGTTTCGCCAACCACATCGCCATTCCCTATGAATTCAAGCTGGTCGATCTCACCAAGGGCGAGCAGACGCAGCCCGGCTATGTGGCGATCAATCCCAACAAACGCATGCCCTCGCTCACCGATGGCAATTTCACCCTGTGGGAATCGAACGCGATCCTTGTCTATCTTGCCACGCTCAAACCAGACGCCGGATTCCTGCCCGCCGATCCGAAGGGTCACGCCGACGTGTTGCGCTGGATGTTCTGGGAATCGTGCAGCTTCGATCCGGCCTGCGCTATCCTGATCTTCGAGAATTTCGTGAAGGGATTTTTCGGCCGCGGCGCGCCCGATCCGGCGGAAGTGGAAAAGGGAACCGCGCAGTTCAACAAATTCGCCGGGGTGCTCGATGCACATCTGAATGGGCGCAAGTGGGTTTGCGGCGACAGCCTTACCATTGCCGATTTCTCGCTTGCCGCGCCGCTCACCATGACCGAAGGCGGCAAGCTCCCCGTTGAACCTTTTGGCGAGATTAAACGCTGGTATGCGCAGATGGCCGCCCTTCCTGCCTGGGCAAAGACCGCCGCCATGGCGGCCCGGCCTACGGCCTGACCTTTCCCTGCCGTGACCTTGCCATCATGCCCTGCTAGAAGAGGGCATGACGCGCAAGCACGCCCTGCTGATTCTCTGCGCCCGCATCGGCTACAATCCGCCGAGCGCCTGACGGCTTTTGTTCCGCCGGAGCTTTGGCTCCTCCCAGGCATTTTTTCGATTCAGGCAGGCTCACAATGACAACGCACAACCGCACCAAGCATTGGCAGGCGCTCGACGCCGCCCATCACGTTCATCCGTTCTCCGATACCGCCGCGCTCAACAAGGAAGGCGTGCGCGTGATCACCCACGCCGAAGGCGTCTATCTGTGGGACAGCGAAGGCCACAAGATCATCGATGGCATGGCCGGGCTCTGGTGCGTGCAGGTGGGCTACGGCAACAAGGAATTGGCGGAAGCCGGCTGCGAGGCGCTCCGAACGCTTCCCTATTATAACCACTTCTTCAAAACGACGAACCCGTACACCATCGACCTTGCCGCGAAGCTCGCGAAACTTTTGCCGGAAGGCCATGAGCGCGTGCTGTTCGCCAATTCCGGTTCGGAAGCAAATGACAGCGCTTTGAAGCTGATCCGCTATTACTGGAACCTGAAGGGCAAGACGAAGAAGAAAATCCATCTCTCGCGCGAGCTTGCCTATCACGGCGTGACGATGGCGGCGGCGTCGCTGTCGGGCCTGACACCCATGCATCCGCAATGGGACCTGCCGCTGCCCGGATTCGAGAAGGTGCCAACGCCCTACTGGTTCGGCGCGAAGGCAAATGGCTATGGCGATATCGACCCGGAAGCCTTTGGCGTTCTCATCGCCAAGGCCCTTGAAGACAAGATCGTCGAACTGGGACCGGAGAATGTCGCCTCGTTCTCGGCCGAGCCGGTGCAGGGCGCGGGCGGACTGATCTTTCCGCCATCGACCTATTGGCCCGAGGTGCAACGTGTTTGCCAGAAATACGATGTGCTGCTGCATCTCGACGAAGTCATTACGGGCTTCGGGCGCACAGGCGAATGGTTCGGCGCGAACACCTATGGCATCCGCCCCGACATCATGACGATGGCAAAAGGGCTTTCCTCGGGCTATCAGCCGATTTCGGCAATCTCGCTCGGCGAACGCATGGCCGATACGCTTTTGAACGCGAACGAAGAAATGGTGCACGGCTACACCTATTCGGGCCACCCCGTGGCGTCGGCGGTGGCGCTGAAGAATCTCGAAGTGATGGAACGCGACGGGCTTGTGGGCCGAACGAAGGGCGGCGTCGGCGCCTATTTCCAGAAGCGGCTGCGCGAAACCTTCGAACCACATCCGCTGGTGGGCGAGGTGCGCGGGCTGGGTCTGCTCGCGGCCATCGAACTGGTGCCCAACAAGAACGAGCGCGCCTTTTTCGCGAATGTCGGTGATGTCGGAACACATTGCCGCAATTACTGCTTCAACAGCGGCCTCATCAGCCGCGCCATCCGCGACACGATGGTCTTGAGCCCGCCGCTCACCATTGTGGAATCGGAAGTGGAAGAGATCATTGCCAAGCTGAAATCCGCCATCGACAACACCGCGCGCGATTACGGAAAGATGTAATGCGCATTCTTTCGGTGAATGTGGCGCGTCCGCAGCTTCTGGCGGTGATGAACGGCGAAGAGATCTTCTCCGGCATCGCCAAGAAGCCGGTGGCGGCGAACAGTCTGTTCGTGCGCCGCGAGAATATCGAGGGCGACGGGCAGGCCGATCTTTCCGTGCATGGCGGCTTGGAAAAGGCGGTCTATGCCTATCCGGCAGGGCATTGGGCTTGGTGGCAGCGTGAGCACAAGCTCGACTGCGGACCTGCAACCTTTGGCGAAAATCTGACGCTTGATTGCGAAGACGAAACCACCTTCGCGATCGGCGATCGCTTTCAGTGGGGCGATGCGGTGATCGAAGTGTGTCAGCCGCGCGCGCCCTGCTTCAAACTTGCGCTGCACACGATGCGAGAAGATATTCCCGCGCGCATGACCCAATCCGCGCGATGCGGGATTTATTTCCGCGTGGTCGCCGAAGGAGCCGCGCCCGTATCCGGCGCGGAACTCGTGCGCACACAGCAGGGCAGTGGGCCTGACATCCGCGAAGCCTTCGTTTCGGGCATGCATCCGGGTGTTCCGGCGGACGTGCGGGAGCGGACTTTGGCGGCACCGGCGCTGGCAAAAGCCTGGCGGCGCATCGTCAATCGCTGGCTGGAGCCGGGCTGATTCGCCCCAATTTGGTTGTGTCAGTTATGCAACTGTCACGCACTAAAGTTGCATGAACTCCTTTTCAGAAGAAAAAACTTGCCAACTGTGGCCTGAATGCATAGGTTTGATCGCGAAGGATATTGCCTCTCCGGCTAGCACTGCCCCCCCGCTCGCACGCCGGAGAGCATCCTTCGCAAGGTACCGGTCATCCCCTCCCGGTACCACGCGCGTAACGGCGCAAACCGGCGCCCGATCAGCCCCCTGGTCGGGCGTCTTTTTTTGTTACCCGCCGGAGCGTCAGATTGAGGCGCCCGCCGCCGGGAACAAGCCGAGAGGTGCCAGGCACAATGCGATCGATGCCGTGAAAGGCGAGGCGCGCCGGGCCGCCAAACATCAGCACATCGCCCGATGCCAGTTTCACGCGCGCCGTATTGCCGCCACGCGCTTCGCCGCCGATGCGGAAGAACGCGTCATCGCCAAGCGATACCGAAAGCACGGGCGCATCGAAATCTGCTTCGTCCCGATCCTGATGCAGGCCCATCTTCGCATCCTCGCTATAGTGATTGACGAGACAACATTCCGGCGGCGCGGGATAGCGCGTTTGCGCATCCCAAAGATCCATCAGCATCTGTGGAATGGCGGGCCATGGTTTTCCGGTGAAGGGATGCACGGGCGCATAGCGATAGCCCTTCACATCCGACACCCAGCCGAGCGGACCGAAACTGGATTCCTCCACCGAGAACGGTTTTCCCGAGCGCGGCATGGTGGGTCGATAAAGCGGCGCGTCTTTCAGCAACACGAAGATTTCCGCGACGAGCGCGGCCTGCGCCGCAGCATCGAGCAAGCCCGGCCACAGCACAACGCCGGGCTGAAGCGTTGCCATCAAAGCCCCGGCGCGGTGCCGGGCTTGTCGTAGAGCCCGCGAAACGTATCGCCGAGCCCACGCGCTTCCAGCCATGCCTTCAAACGTTCGGGCGTATAGTCGTTTTCGATGAAGGCGCGAAGCGGCTTGCCATTTGCTTCTTCGGCGGCGAAATCCAAAAACGGTTTCAGCCAGCGTTGATGCTTCTTTGGATTGTGCAGGTAGGGCCAGCGCGCGAATTGTGCACGCGCGCGCTCCTTCGCATCCCAGCCGAAACGGTTGATGAGATAGAGCGCCGCCGCGAAGCTCGAACGATCCTGTCCGCCAGAGCATTTCAGAAGGATCGGTGTCTTGGCGCTGTCGAAGGCGTCGATCAGGTTGATCAGCATCTGCCGCGTGGGCAGGCGGCGGGAATTCAGCATCGTGTTCTTGTGCTCGACGCTGAGCTTATCGCAGACGCGCGCCTCATAGCGCCACCACATGTAACGCGCATTGGGCCCGCGCAGGTTGATAAGCGTGGCGATGCGGTGAACCTTCAGGAACGGTCCCAGAAACCCTGCATAGGCCTGCGCCGAGCGGGCAACCTCGCCGGGTATGATCCAGTGAAAATTGTAGAGCACGTCATAGATCGGGCGCATGGGCGCTCTGCCTAAGCACTCCCCCGGCTTTGTGCAAGCCGCAGGTCAACGCGCGGTTATCGTCTTTTGCATCCGCACCAGCGGCACCGCGAAGCCCGATGGCGTGGCCGCCGCGAAGGCTTCGACATCCGAAAAACCATAGGCGCGATAGAGCGGCAGGCCGGAGAGCGTGGCGGCCAGTCCCAAGGCGCGAAAGCCCTCACGCGCCGCGGCCTCTTCGCACAACGAAAGGATGCGCCGCCCGATCCCGCGCCGCGCGAAAGCGGGGCTTGTATACATCGCGCGCACGCGCGCGGGCTCGCTTGCCGGATCGAGCAGGCGGGCGCTTCGCCCGGCGGAATGATCGCCACCGAACAACGTCGCCCGCCTCGACCAGCCGCCGCACCCCCCTATCGCGCCATCGGTGGAGATCACGAAATAGGTGCCGTCTTCGATGAGCTGACTGTCCAACCCCATCACGGAATAGGACGCGGCGACGCCCTCCGGCGGCAGATGGACGGCCAGATGCACGGCGATGGCTTCGTTCATCAGTTGGGTGAGCGCGGGAATATCCGCCACCACGGCCAGACGATGCTGCAATCCGCTCATGTCCGCTTCGCTCTTTTCTTATTACGCCGCGCCCGTAAAGTGCGCCGCAAAGTTTATCGGGGGAAATTCATGGCCATCAAGCAGCGGACTTTGCGCTGGGCGGTTACCAGCATACTGGCGATCATCACGTTTGCCGTGCTCGCATGGCTCGATACCAAACTGAAAAGCGAGACTGGTTACGGCACGCTAGCGCTGCAAAGCGCGGGAACTGCGGAAAATGTGAACCGCATTCTCTTTGCGTGGCGCGTACAGCAGCACACGGCGATGGCAGGGTTCAGTCTTGGTTTCGATTATCTCTTCATGCCGCTATGGGGATTTGGCCTTTACTACGGCGCACTCGCGGCACGCGATGCCTTCGCGCCGAAAATGCTGTTCCGGATTTTTACGCTTCTGGCTGCCGTGCCGCTGGCGGGCGCCATTTTCGATGCGATCGAGAACACGCTCGAATTCAGCATGCTGATGGGCCAGCCAAGCGATCACATCGCCTCGCTGGCGGTGACGGCGAGCACCGTCAAGAGCCTCTGTTTCTTTGTCGGCCTCGCGCTCTGGGTGCTGGGATTGCTTGGCCTGTTGCGGCGGAAGAAAGAAGCCTAAGCGCCAGTGCGCTCCTTGAAGAAGGCAATCACGCGCTCTTCGACCTTTTTGGTTTCGCTGCCGGGTTCGTCGATCATATTGACGGTGAGCACCGAATGCGGACCAACCGGACCGGGCGCGGCGTGAACATCGTCAAGCTCGATGGCCTCGAACTTGTCGCCGAATTCGCGTTTCAACGTTTCAAAGCGCTCGGCGCGCACGAGATTGTCGCCTTTGAAACGAAGGCCCATCATCGAGAGATTCTCGTCGGCGAAGCGCTTCTTTGCGCAGGCGATTTCAGAAGGCGACACATCTATCCCTGCGCGGTTCTTCTTGCCGATGGGCATGGAAGGTTGCGAGAGCACCGGCGCTACCACCGAAGGCTCCGTCATCATGGCAAGCGCAAAGCCGCCGGTGAAACACATGCCCACCGCGCCAACACCTTTGCCGCCGCATTCGCCATGCACTTTCTTCGCAAGCGCGCGCAGCCAATCGACCATCGGGCTCGATTTGCCGGAATGCCAGACATTGAATTCGCGGCGGATGCAGATGGTGGCGACCATTGTCGAAAGCGCATAGCCAGTGGTGACAGGGCGGCCCGGTGTTCCAAACAGCGAGGGCAGAAACACCGTCATGCCCGCTGCAGCCACACGATCGGCAAAACGGATCACGAGGGGGTGAAGCCCCGGCATTTCATGGATGATGATGACAGCGGGCCCCGATCCGCGCCGGAACACCTGCCGTTTCCAGCGTCCGTCATCGAAAGAAAATTCGGTGTATTCCTTCAGCGCATCCTTGTAGGCCATGCCGTCCCCCGAAGATTGCAAATCAGCCAAAGGATGGCACGGGGAGCCGTGCCTCCCTAGCCGCGCCGGGACTGGAAACCCTCCAGTGGCAGGGCTTTTCGGAGGTCAAATTCGAGCCCCAAATCGTGCCGCTTGACCGGGAACGCGGCATCCGTATATTGCCGCGCTCCTGAGCGGCCACGCCGTTTCGGGAATGCAAGCAATTTCAAGGATTTAAGCCATGTTCGCGGTCATCCGCACCGGCGGCAAGCAGTACAAGGTCGCGGCCAACGACGTCCTTTCGATCTCCAAGCTCGAAGGCGAAGTGGGCTCCAAGATCACGCTCGGCGAAGTGCTGATGCTGGGCGGCGACGCCCCCAAGACGGGCACGCCTCTGGTGGCGGGCGCGGCGGTCGAAGCCGAAATCGTCGAACATGGGCGCGGCCCGAAGGTCGTGGCCTTCAAGAAGAAGCGCCGCAAGAACACCCACAGGAAGCGTGGCAGCCGTCAGCACTTCACGAAAGTGAAGATCAATTCCATCATTGCAGGCTGACGCCTGCGGGCAACGCGTAAGGACCAAGAACCATGGCGCACAAAAAGGCCGGCGGCTCATCGCGCAACGGACGCGATTCGAACCCCAAAATGCTCGGCGTGAAGAAGTTCGGTGGCGAAGTCATCGAAGCGGGCAACGTCATCGTGCGTCAGCGCGGCACGCAGTTCCATCCCGGCACCAATGTCGGCATGGGCAAGGATCACACGCTGTTCGCGCTCTCGGACGGCCAGGTTGCGTTCAAGAAGGGCTACAAGCGCCGCACGTTTGTATCCGTGATTGCATCGAACCCGGCGGCCACGGCGGCGGAATAGGCGGCATCGACATAGGCCGCCAATCAATTGGCGGCTCATCACGCGAGGGAAGATGGTCCGCCATCTTCCCTTTTTTCTTTCCCTCGCTGCGACGGAGGGAACACGTGTCATGTCATGCTTCAGGCTCGAAACCGACAGATTGCTGCTCAGGCCCATAGAACGGGGCGATCTGCCAACACTGACATCGCTCATCAGCGATTGGGATGTGGCGAAAAACCTTTCGCGCGTGCCGCACCCCTATGAACTTTCAATGGCCGAGGAATATTTCGACCGCCAGTCCGAAGGACTGGCCAGAGGCGTGGATTTCAATTTCGGAATCACACGCAAGACCGACAGCGCCTACATGGGCACCTGCGGGCTGCATCTGCGCGATGGCGGGCGTTTCGAGATCGGCTACTGGATCGGAAAGCCTTATTGGGGTCAGGGCTTCGCAACCGAAGCCGCGCGCAAGGTGGCAGGTTTCGCCTTCCATCACCTGAAGGTGGAAGAGCTGGACGCCGGCTATTTCCATGACAACGCGGCCTCGGGCCACGTACTGGAAAAGATCGGCTTCGAGCCCAATGGGGCAACCCAGCTTGATTGCCTCTCGCGCGGTCACAAGGTGTATTGTCACCGCGTTGTCCTGCGCCGCGAAAACTTCGCGCAAAAGAAAGCCGCCGCATGAAATTTCTGGATGTCGCCAAGGTCTACATAAAAAGCGGCGCAGGCGGGAATGGCTGCGTCGCTTTCCGGCGCGAAAAGTTCATCGAATATGGCGGGCCCTGGGGCGGCGATGGCGGCCGCGGCGGCGATGTCTGGGCCGAGGCAGTCGAGAACCTCAACACGCTGATCGACTATCGCTATCAGCAGCACATTTCCGCCAAGAACGGCGAGCACGGCATGGGTAAGGAGATGACAGGCGCGCGGGGCGATGATGTGGTGCTGCGCGTGCCCGTTGGTACGCAGGTTTGCGAAGAAGACGGCGAAACGCTGATTGCCGATCTGGATCGCGCCGGGGCACGGGCACTTCTATTGAAGGGCGGCAATGGCGGCTTTGGCAACGCGCATTTCAAGAGCGCCACCAATCAGGCGCCGCGCCATGCCAATCCCGGCCAGCCTTCGGAAGAAAAAACCATCATCCTGAAGCTGAAGCTGATCGCCGATGCGGGGCTGATCGGTTTGCCCAATGCCGGCAAGTCAACCTTTCTCTCGCGCGTTTCAGCCGCCAGGCCGAAGATCGCGGATTATCCGTTCACGACACTTGCGCCGCAACTTGGCGTGGTGAAGATCGATACCACCGATTTCGTGCTCGCGGATCTGCCGGGGCTGATCGAAGGTGCGCATGAGGGCGCAGGTCTGGGTGATCGTTTTCTCGGTCATGCGGAGCGCTGCAACGTGGTGCTGCATCTGGTCGACGGTACCGAAAGCAATATCGCGCGCGCCTACAAGACCATTCGCCACGAGATTGAAGCCTATGGCCATGGCCTTGAAAAAAAGCCCGAGATCGTTGCGCTTAACAAGGTCGATGCTATCGAACCATCGGCGCTCTCGCGCAAGAAGGCTTCGCTGGAAAAGGCTTGCGGCAAATCCGTGTTCGTGATTTCCGGCGTGTCGGGCGAGGGCATCGAGGATGTTCTGCGCACGCTGGCCAAGGAGATCGTGAAGAAACGCACCAAGGCCAAGCCCAAACGCGATGCCGAATGGACGCCCGATAGCCAATGAGCGATCCTTTCGCATCGGCCCACCGTGTTGTGGTGAAGGTGGGGTCAGCGCTGCTCGTCGATCCGCATAGCGGCGATCTGAAACGCGAATGGCTTTCCTCACTGTGCGCCGACATTGCGACGCTGAAGCGCGCGGGCAAGGATGTGATCGTCGTTTCCTCCGGCGCGATTGCGCTGGGGCGACGCAAGCTCGGATTGAAATCCGGCGCGCTGCGGCTGGAGGAAAGTCAGGCTGCGGCCGCGACGGGGCAGGTGCGTCTCGCCGAAGGCTGGGCCGCATCGCTGGCGGAACATGGCATCGCCGCCGCGCAAATTTTGCTGACGCTGGAAGACACCGAGAATCGCCGCCGCTATCTGAACGCGCGCGCAACTTTGACGACACTGCTCTCGCTCGGCGCGGTGCCCGTTATCAACGAGAACGATACCGTGGCGACGGCAGAAATCCGCTTTGGCGACAATGACAGGCTTGGTGCGCGCGTCGCTTCGATGATGGAAGCGGATCGGCTCATTTTGTTGTCCGACGTGGATGGTCTCTACACGTCAAATCCCTCGCTGGATACGCACGCCGCGCATGTCGCAGAAGTCCCTGCGATCACCAGCGAAATCGAAGCGATGGCAGGCGATTCCACATCCGGCCTCGGACGGGGCGGCATGTCGTCCAAGCTCGTGGCCGCGAAAATTGCCAGCGCGGCAGGTGCCGAAACGATCATCGCCAAGGGTACGACGCAGCATCCTGTCGCGGCGCTCTCATCGGGCGCACGCTTCACGCGCTTCCTGGCGCGCACCACGCCAGCCGCCGCACGCAAGCGCTGGATCGCGGGCGGACTGAAACCGCAAGGCGCGCTGGCAATTGACGAGGGCGCGGCAAGAGCGTTGCGAGAGGGCAAGAGTCTGTTGCCAGCCGGTATCAAACAGGTGGAAGGACGCTTCGAGCGCGGCGATGCCGTGATTGTCCGCGACATGGCGGGTAACGAACTGGCGCGGGGCCTGGCCGCCTATGGCGCGGCCGATGCCGAGCGCATTGCAGGCAAGCGCACCGGCGAGATCGAGGCTATACTCGGCTTTCGCGGCCGCGATGCGATGATCCATCGCGACGACATGGCGATAACGGGCGATCCAGAATGAATGCGCGCGCAACGATGACGGGCGGCATTGCCACCGGGATGAACGAGATCGGTATGCGCGCCAAGGCGGGCGCTGCATATCTGCGCACCGCGACCACGCACGACAAAAACCATGCCCTGCATCAGGCCGCATCGGCCATCCGTGATCGCGCCGCGCAGATTCTCGCTGCCAATGCGCGCGATCTGGAAAACGCCACCACGCTCTCGCCCGCAATGAGCGACCGGCTCACGCTGAATGACGCGCGCATCGAAGCGATGGCAAAGGGCATTGAGGATGTCGCCGCACAGGCTGATCCAGTGGGGCGGGAGCTGGCGCGCTGGACGCGGCCAAACGGTCTCGACATTGCGCGCGTGGCCACGCCCATCGGCGTGATCGGCATGATCTATGAGAGCCGCCCCAATGTGACGGCGGACGCCGCGGCACTCTGCCTGAAAGCGGGCAATGCAGTGATCCTGCGCGGCGGTTCGGAAGCGGCGCATTCCAATGCCGCCATTCATGCCGCCTTCGTGGAAGGCTTGCGCTCCGCCGGACTTGATGCCCGATGCGTGCAGCTTGTGCCGACCACGGACCGCGCGGCGGTTGGCGAAATGCTGAAGGGGCTGGACGGGGCCATCGACCTTATCATTCCGCGCGGCGGCAAGGGATTGGTGGCGCGCGTGCAGGCCGAGGCGCGGGTGCCGGTGCTCGCGCATCTGGAAGGCATTTGTCACGTCTATGTGCATGCAAAGGCCGATGCTGCGAAGGCCCGCGCCATCGTGCTGGACGCCAAGATGCGGCGGACGGGAATCTGCGGCGCGACCGAATCATTGCTGATCGACCGCGCTGTCCTGCCGTCTCTCGGCGTGGCGATCCTTAAGGACCTTGCCGGCGCAGGCTGCGAAATTCGTGGCGATGATGCGGTGTGCGCAGTGTTTGCCAAGGCCGCGCGCGCGCGCGAGGAGGATTGGCGTACCGAATATCTCGACGCGATCATCTCGGTGCGGGCGGTGGATGGCGTGGACGAAGCAATCCGCCATATCGATACTTATGGCTCCCGCCATACAGAAGCCATCGTGAGCGAAGATGCGCAGGTGGCAGAGCATTTTCTGAGCGCGCTCGATTCGGCGATCGTGCTGTGGAACGCCTCCACGCAGTTCGCCGATGGCGGCGAATTCGGCATGGGCGCGGAAATCGGCATCGGCACCGGCAAGCTGCATGCGCGCGGGCCGGTTGGCGTGGAGCATCTGACCACCTTCAAATATATCGTGCGGGGAGCGGGGCAGGTTCGTGGCTAGGCATTCGGCGTTTCTATCTCCGCCGGCAACATTGGCGCCGGGGTTGAAGATCGGCCTTCTCGGCGGCTCGTTCAATCCGGCGCATGAAGGTCACCTGCACATCAGCGAGATGGCGCTGAAAAAGCTCGGCCTTGATTTCGTATGGTGGCTGGTGAGCCCGCAAAATCCGCTGAAGGGCCGCGTCGGAATGGCTCCCTTGCAGCAGCGCCTCGCATTTGCGGCGGACCGGTTTGAAAACCATCCGCGCATCTTCGTGCTGGATGTCGAGCGCGCACTTGGTACGCGTTACACCGTCGATACTGTGACGAAACTTCAGCGCCGCTTTCCGGACGTGAAATTCGTCTGGCTGATGGGAACCGACAATCTTGAAGGGTTCCACCGCTGGCGCCGCTGGCAGGACATTGCGCGCCGCATTCCCATTGCCGTTGTCACCCGCCCGGGCTCCGTCCTGGCGCCCTTAAAGGCCAAGGCCGCGCACCGGCTGGCGGATTATCGCCATTGCGATCCGAAGCATTTCATGCGTGCCGAGCCGCCAGCCTTGATCGTACTGGATGGCCGGCGTTGCGCAGCAAGCGCAACGGCCATCCGCGCGAAAGGTTCATGGGGCGATCTCTTGGTTCCGGCAATTCTGCCGTGCTAGTGTCGCCCGGCAATTGCTGGAGGCACGCGGCGTCAAGCATGAAAGTCCGGGCAAACCGTTCCTTCACGGCGATTGCATATTCCGTTGCTGGAGGATGACCCACTGAGCCGCAAACCCGCTGCCGTTTCCAAGACCAAGGCTGTCGCACCCAAGAAAAAGGCCGCCGCGAAGCCCAAAGCCGCTCCCAAGGCGAAACGCGCAAAGACAAAACCCGAAGCTGCAGCAGAGCCCACGCTTCTCGCGCGCATCCTCAAATCGCTCGACGACGACAAAGCCACCGACATTGTCACGATCGACCTGGAGGGCCGCTCCTCGCTGGCCGATGCGTTGGTCATCGCAAGCGGACGTTCGGCCCGTCACGTCTCGGCGACCGCCGAACATCTGGCGCGCAAACTCAAGGAAGCCGGTTACGGCACGCGGCCCGTGGATGGGCTTGCGGGCGGCGATTGGGTGCTGGTCGATGCCGGCGATGTGATCGTGCACATCTTCCGCCCCGAAGTGCGCACCTATTATGACCTCGAAGGCATGTGGAGCGTTCAGGAACCTTCACGCAGCGGCGCATCGGCGCGCTGAGATGCGGCTTCACATCCTCGCGGTGGGTGTCGCGCGCGGAACGCCGGAAGGCTCGCTGACCGACGATTACATCGGCCGCGCCAAAGCCATCGGCAAGCGCGCGGGATTCACCAACGTTGAAGTGGTGGAAGTTCCGGTTTCCAAGCTCAGGGAGTCACGCTCGCGTATTCGCGAGGAAGGTGAACGTCTCGCCGCGCGCATTCCCCAGGGCGCGCATGCGATATTTCTGGATGCCAAAGGCAAGGGCATGACGAGCGAAGATTTCGCCGAAGCTCTTGCAGCCTTGCGCGATGCAGGCGCGCGCGATCTGGTGTTTCTGATCGGTGGTCCCGATGGCCTCGATCCCGGTCCGGCGGTGAAGGCCAGCCGCAGTCTGGCCTTCGGTCCGCAGATTTGGCCGCATCTTCTGGTACGCGCGATGCTGGCCGAGCAGGTCTATCGCGCCTTCACGATCCTGAGCGGCCATCCTTATCACCGCGCGTGATGCGCTAGTGATGCATCATCATCGATGACATCCCCTCCATGATGTTCACTACCGGCGCGGGATGGGGCACGTCGTGCCAATCCTGCTCGGGCTTTGGAATGTCCGACCAGTTCTGTTCGCCCTTCTCGCAGACCTGCTTCGTCGGGAAATAAAGCGGGCCTTCGACCTTCGGCAATTTCACCAGCACGCCGAATTGATCGAACTGATCGGCCTCAAGCCGCCCGCGCCAGGTAATGGACGTGACGCGGCCGTTCTTGTCTTTCGCGGTTTCGAGTGTCCAGCCCGGCTTGGGTTGCGGATGCGCCATATCGACTCCATCGGGAATGGTGACGGTAAGCGTGAGCGTGGGCGAACCATCGCAACCGTGGCCCACGCGCAGAAAGCCCGCGTAGTACACGCCGGGATCCGCCATCGCATCGGCAAACACGACGTGCGCGGAGGCCTTGAGGGGAACGAGTGCTGCAAGGAGCGCAGCGAGGAACACGCGGTGATATTTCATCGGGTTTGTCCTTCGGATGGTTTCATACGGATGAGGCCATTGAAGCTCGCCATGCGCGCGAGCCGTTCCGGCGAAATGGTCTTTTCAAGATCGGCAAGTCCGGAGGCGAGCGCATCGGCGTCGCTTGCCGGAACGCCCATGGATTTGAGCGCTCCGGCTTTTCGCAATGCATCGCCGCCGCACACATCCACTTGCCAGATGCTTTTGCTGCGAACGAGCAATGCCCGACCGCCCATGTTGCCTTGAGTCCAATCGGCAACGGCATAGTCGCCGGAAATGGCGACGGGACCGGCATCGAGCGATGCATCGGGCCGGTCCCATGTCGCATGCATGACGTGCAGAATGTCATTGCGTGCGGCGTCCTCACGCGGACCGCAACCTGCAATGTGCAGCGTTGCAGCCAGCGTGAGGATTTTGAGCACCGTCTTCATCAGTACTTTGCCGTCAGACCCACGAAGAGCGAACGCCCTTCGCCGGGATAGAACACTGCGGTGTTCACCAGCGGATTGCTGGCGTCGGTAACCGCACCGAACTCCGGCACATAGTGTTTGTCGGCGAGATTGCGCGCATCCATGAACAGCGAGATGTGGTCGTTCACAGTGTAACCGGCGCCGAGAGAGAACACGACGAAGGACGGCGCCTTCAACGTGTTCGCGTAGTCCACATTCGTTGCCACAGGCCGCCATTCGAGCGACGGGGCGATAAAGAAGCCGTTCGGATTCCCATAGCGCAATTCCGCGCGGTACTGATGTTCCGGCACCACAGGCAAACGGTTGTTGCCATAGGTGGCATCGTTGTCGAAAGTGAAATCCGACCAGCTATAGCTTTGGCGAAGGAGCAGCGAACCCCAATCGGCGTCTTCGGCGATGCGCCAGTCAAGCGCCGCTTCAAGACCCTGATGGATGGTGCGGTCTGCATTGAAGAACGCGGCAGGCAGGCCGAACACGGCATAGCTCAGAAGCTCGTGGCGAACCTGCGAACGATAGAGTGTGAAGTCCCACGTCAGGGCGCCGGTGTGGCCACGTGTGCCGATTTCGCCCGTCCATGCATCCTGCGAAGCCACGGGTACAAAGCCCGGAAAGGGTGATTGTACCAGCGCACCATAATGCGGCGGCTCCACCGAACGGGTGAAATTGGCATAGACCTGCGTACCACTTTCATCTTCCCAAAGCACGCCGAAGCGCGGCGCCAGCCAGTTGAAATCCCGGGAGTCGTCGTTCGCGGGATTGAGATGATCGTGATATTCGCGCGTGGCCTTGCCGAGCGATGCACCGGCCACGAGCGCCAGATTGTCTATCACGAACCAGCGACCTTCTGCGAAGATGTCCAGTCCGCTTGCCTTCTGCTGGCTGTCACCAAAGTGAAAGCCATCCATGCCGCCGATGTTGGCATAAAGGTCCTGATCGTTGGTGCCATCGCGATAGGACACACCGAAGAACAGATCGGCGGGGCGTCCTAGGGCCTCACCAGTCCAATCAAAGCGGCCAAAGGCGCCCTGATTCTGAACATCCTGATCGATCACGATGCTGATGGGGTGGTGCAGATCGGTATGCGTGACATAGACGCCACCCTCGAAGTTGAGCCCGTCGGCGAGTTTCCAGTGCGTTTGCAGCGAGAGCCGTCCCACCTGCTGGTTGCGCGCCCATTTGTTGGCCACGACGCCTGCGCCGGCACGATGCGGATTGTTGATCGCATCCAACAGGTTCAGCGTTCCTGGCACTTCCTGCATGATGTCGGCGCCATAGGCGATAAGCCGGATTTCCTGCTCGTCACCGAAATCGTAGCCGATGTTGAGCGTGCCGCGAGACTGCCGCTGGCCGCTTCGTTCGCGATAGCCGTCTGCCGTCAAACCTTCGGCGGATGCATAGACATCGACGTTCTCGCCAGATTCCGCCAGCGCGCCGCGTGTACGGAATGTGCCAAAAGATCCGCCTTCGATGCGGAAGCTGTATTCGGAATCCGCCGTGCGGCCCGTGGGCGATATCAGGTTGATCGCGCCGCCAAGCTGCGCGCCGCCGAAGCGCAGCGCATTGCCACCCTTGTAGACTTCGATATAGCGCGCGCCCAGCGCATCGACTTTCTGGAAGTCGGAAAATCCATCTGCATCGGCGAACGGCACGCCATCCTGCGCCAAGAGAACGCCGCGCTGGTGATAGGCCTGCGAGATGCCGGAGCCGCGAATGGAAAGGCGCGATTCTTCACCGTAGCGCTTCTCGGAAATCACGCCGGGAACATCGCGCAAGAGATCAGGCATGCCGATGACGAGGCGGTTCTCATAGGTCTCGGCGGCGACAACAGCCACCGCGCCGGGAGTGCGCGAAAGCCGCTTGCGCGCTTCGGCTACGATGGGCGGATCTTCCTTGATCTTGCTGGCAGTGACGATAACGGTTTCCACGTTCTGGGCATGGGCAGGTGCAACAAGGGCGGTGCTCGCCAATGCGGCGAAAGCTGCGCCACACATGGCGCGACGATAGAAAGAGGTCATGTTTGTTTCTCATCTGAATGGCAACGGGCGCCGCATGCACATTTCGCATGCGGCGGCGAAAGGCGCTGTGCTCAGATGAAAAACGGTGGCGCGCGCGGGGTGTTCTGGGTCGGTGGCGCGTTCGCAATGACGGTCGCATACGCTGGAACGATGTCGGCAACGTGCTCAGACAGGCGCGGCAGCAGGACCGTGATGACAGACGGTGGCGGTGCGCTGTGGGCGGCCGCCGCGAAAGGGCAAACCGAATTGCTGTCGCGATGCGATGAATCGGGCGTATCGCCGTGATGGACGGCCTCGGTAACCGCGCCGTCCATCGTGCAGAGCGCCAGCCCCCGGCCATCTACCGCGGGCATCCACCCTGCTGGAACGAGCGCGCGTGTCAGCAGCGCGACGAACAGCGCAAAGGTTGCGATGTGAAAGTGGCGGCGATTTGCCAATGCGGCCCCCAAGGCGAGGGGCAGCTAAGCCGCAGACGGGTGTTCGCGCCAGCGCGCCGGTTGTCGCATTCACCCGGCCTTAACCATGGGTGCGTAAAGGTAAGGTGTCGCAGTAGGACCACACGCCCCGTGAAGATCGAAGGGTCAGGCCGCATTGAATCGTCGAATATCCGCCGGCTGGGCAAGCCGGGGGCCTCTTCGTCGTCATTCAGCGTGTCCACCGCCGATCAACCTCGCGCGCAGACCGTCACCGGTCCCGCGCCGCTCGCGGCGCTCGACAGCATCCTGGCACTTCAGAATGTGGATGACTCCACGGCGGGACGTTCCCGCGGGCTCCAGCACGGCGAAGCCCTGCTCAATCTGCTCGATGAAGTCCGCGACGGGCTGCTTTCGGGCGGCATTCCGCGCGCGACGTTGAATCGCCTCGCCAACGCCGTCACGCGCCGCAGCGACACCTTCGCCGATCCCAAGCTGCAGGGCGTGCTGGACGAAATCGAACTTCGCGCCCGTGTGGAACTGGCCAAGCTGGAAGTGGCGGAAAACCGCGTCGCCTGAGGCGCCGTTAACCCCCTGTAGCGCAACAATATTTTTCCACGGCAGGTCTTTGCGGCCGTCGCAATTGTGCGGTTGCCGCTGCGTCGCAGCTTCTGTATAAGGCGCCCCTCTTATGGGTTACGGGCGATTCACCACGGGGAATGTCGATGGGTATTGAACTTCCGCCTGGCTACAAGCCGTCGGAGAATGAGCCCTTCATGAATGAGCTGCAGCGCGAATATTTCCGCCGCAAGCTCAACGCCTGGAAAGACGAGATCCTTCGCGAAAGCCGCGAAACGATCCAGAATCTGCAGGCCGAAACTGTTCCGCACGCCGATCTGGCGGATCGTGCGTCCACCGAAGCCGAACGCCAGCTTGAGCTGCGCACGCGGGATCGCCAGCGCAAGCTCATCGCCAAGATCGATGCAGCTCTGCGCCGCATCGAAGATGGCTCTTACGGTTTCTGCGAAGAAACCGGCGAGCCCATCACGCTAAAGCGGCTGGATGCACGGCCGATCGCAACGCTTTCCATTGAAGCGCAGGAACGTCACGAGCGCCGCGAAAAAGTCTATCGCGACGACTGAATTCAGGCGGCGGCATCGAAGTTACCCGATCCGGGCTACGCCAGTGTTCCTTAAGAAGCGATTGACCAATGCCCGCTAGGGTGGGCGTATGGGAGAGGTTGCAACCAGGGATGCGGCCGAAGCGCTGAATGCCATTGCCAAGGCGCTCAGATGGCCGCTCAAAAGTGATCGCGAATTTCAGTTCCGCGAACCCGCCTTGCGTGAATTGTGCGACCTGTGGCGCGCCAAAGCCCGCCAGGGCATTCCCAGACGGCACGATTTCGATCTTCGCGCGCTGAAAAGCGTCATATCCAACACCATGATCATCGAACGCATCACCGGCCGCGGTGGCGCGATCTATCGGTTCCGGCTAGTAGGATTGCGGATTACCGAGATTCTGGGCGACATGAACGGACGGGTGATGCACGAATTCCTGCCGGCGAACCTTGTCCCGCGCTGGTCTGCCTGCATCGATGCGGTGCTCGACAACGAACAGCCGCTGCGCATCCAGGGAAATTTCGAGATACCCAGCGCCGACTACCTTGCCGGAGAAATCTTTCTGGCGCCCATGCGGGATGCACGCGACGCAACAAGCTTCGTGCTCGGAGCGATGTATTTTCACACACGCGACGAACCGGGCTCGCCCGGAATCTGATAACTCAGATCAGTCCGTTTTCTTGCGCCAGCGCCTTGAGAGAAACATCCGGCCGGGCGCCATAGTGCGAGATCACTTCCGCAGCGCATAGCGCGCCAAGCCGGCCGCAATCCGCAAGGCTCTTGCCGTGCGTGACGCCGTAGAGGAATCCCGCCGCGAACTGGTCGCCCGCGCCGGTGGTGTCGATGACCCGGGAAACCGGCGCGGCGTCGATGACGTGGACTTCGCCTTTCCTGGCCACCACGCAGCCCTTGGCCGAACGCGTGATGGCGGCAATCCCATCCCAGCTTTCAAACTGCTGCAGAACGTCGTCGAAGTTCTCCAGCTCGAACAGCGCCTTGGCCTCTTCTTCGTTTGCAAAGACGATATCGAGATCGTTCCTCAGCAACGACAGAAATTCATCGCGCCAGCGGCCCACGCAAAACGGATCAGACAGGGTGAGAGCCGCTTTCCTGCCGGACTTTTTTGCAATACCGATGGCCTTGGTAATGGCAGCCTTGGGATCAGGCGCATCCCAAAGATAGCCCTCGATATAGAGAATGTCGGCCTTTGCAACTGCGGCCTCGTCGATATCTGCCGGTGAAAGTTCGCGCGCCGCGCCCAGATATGTATTCATGCTGCGCTGGCCGTCATCGGTCACGGCGATGAGGCAACACGCAGTGGAGGGGCCGCTTTGCGCTGGCGCGATGGTATAATCAACGCCAGATGCCCTCAGGCTCTGGATGAAACTCTCACCCAGCCGGTCGTCTTTCACCTTGCCGATGAAGCTGCCATTGCCACCGAGCGATGCAAAACCCGCCATGGTGTTCGCTGCCGAGCCACCGGCGATCTCACGCGTATCGTCAAACGCCTCATAAAGGACATTGGCGCGGAATTCGTCGATGAGCGTCATCACGCCCTTGGCGATGTTGTGCGTGAGCAAAAACCCGTCATGCACCGGCGCAATCACGTCCACGATCGCCCCGCCCATGCCCACAACATCGAAACCTTGCGCCATGCTGCTCATCCCTTAAGGTGCATCGCACCCGCATAGTGGACCGGACCTGTGTTCGCAAGCATCAGCAAGGCCGCCCGGATGATTTCCGACCGCGCATTCATGGGCGTGGTGCTGAAATCCGTTGCGCTGACGCTGGTTCTATTCGTTCTGCTGTTCGTCGGCCTGCAAATGGGCCTTTCGCAACTTCCCACCTTGCATTGGCAATGGGTGAACGTTGCGGTGGATTTTCTGGCCTCCATTGGCCTTGCCATTGCGCTGTTCTTTCTGGGCGCGCCCGTGGCGGCGCTGTTCGCATCGCTGTTTCTGGACGATATCGCCGAGGCGGTGGAGCGTCATGATTACCCGGCCGATCCGCCGTCACGGGGCGTTCCGTTCTTCACCGGTCTGTGGGCCGGGTTGAAGCTGGCGTTCTGGGTGATCCTTGTCGATCTGCTGCTGCTGCCGGTTGCGGTGTTCCTGCCGATTGTGGGGCCGCTGGTGACGGTGATGGTGAACGGCTGGCTGCTGGGGCGCGAATATTTTGAACTCGCTACCCTGCGCCACTTGCCACCTGACAGTGCGAACCGCCTGAGAGGCAAAAAATGGTGGCGCGTGTGGGGTGGTGGAATTGTCATCGCCACTCTGGCCATGATCCCCGGTGCAAGCCTTGTTGCGCCGCTGTTCGGCGCCGCGCTAATGGTGCATGTGTTCAAGCGCATGGCACATGAGGAGCAGGCCGCATGATCCGCAGGATTGCCGTTCTTTTGCTCGCGGCAGGGCTTGCGGCCTGCGCCAGCGGTCCGCGCGAAGAGGGCCCGCAGGCGATCGAAACGCCGCCGCCGGGCGAGCCCGCCGAATTCTACGGCATCAAGGCTGCGGCCCTTACCGGCGCGATGGGTAAACCGCAATTTGTACGCAAGGACGGCTCGTTCGAGTTGTGGCGCTATGACAGCGCGACCTGCAAGGCGTTCTTCTTCCTTTACAAGGATAGTGGCGCGCTTGCCGTGCGCCATGTCGAGACGCTGCCGCGTGGCCGCAGCATTGCGGCCGACCTCGATTGCCTTAGTGCGATGCGCGGGCGGAACGCGGTTTCGTAACCACTTCCTTTGTCTTGTCCCTGAAGCGGCACAGATCACGTACCACGCAGGTTGGACAGTGGGGCTTGCGCGCCACGCATGTGTAGCGGCCATGCAGGATCAGCCAGTGGTGCGCACGCAGCTTGAATTCATCTGGCACGATTTTCTCAAGGGCGTCTTCCACCGCACGCACATCCTTTCCCGGCGCAATGCCCGTGCGGTTCGATACACGGAAGATATGCGTATCAACCGCAATCGTGGGTTCGCCGAACGCAACATTGAGAACCACGTTCGCGGTCTTGCGTCCGACGCCGGGCAAGGCTTCGAGTGCCGCGCGCTCGCGCGGAACCTTGCCGTCATGCTGCTCGATCAGCGCCTTTGATAGCGCGATCACGTTTTTCGCCTTGTTGCGAAACAGACCGATGGTCTTGATGTATTGCGTCAGCCCCGCTTCGCCCAGCTTCTCCATGGCCGCGGGATCGTGCACCTTTGCAAAGAGCGGTCCGGTCGCCTTGTTCACGCCTTTGTCAGTCGCCTGCGCGGACAGAACCACCGCAACAAGCAGTGTGTAGGGATTGACATAGTTCAGTTCCGTGCGTGGTTCCGGATCCATCTTCCGCAAACGCGCAAAGAATTCGTGGATCTCTTTTTTTGAAAATTTGCGCGGCATCGCGAAACCCTCGATCGGCCCGGTGGTTCCACTCTGCCATGAAATCGCCGCAGACATGCAGAGGAACGGCGCGCGTGCAAAGCCGTTATCCACACATCGCAACGCATTTGCGGAGGCAATAATGAACCTGAGAACGGCAATGATCGGCTCGGCGATGGCCTGCACCATTCTGGTCGCGGGTTGCGGAACGACGACGAATGATCGCGCACTTTCGGGCGGACTGTTGGGCGGCGCAGCCGGTCTGGCAATCGGTTCCGTCACCGGGAGTGCTGGAAAGGGTGCGCTGATCGGAGCAATCGCAGGCGCCGCCACTGGTGCACTGACCGATCCTTGTGACGTCAACCTTGGCGATCCGCCGTGGCACAACGATGCGGAAAAGCATCGCTGGGAAAAGCGCTGTCATCGCAGGTATTGAGTGCGTGGGTTTGACGCATTCTTGCCGGGATTGAGGAACGGGCGCATTCTGGAAACATGGACGCGCCCGTTATCCTGAACGCCACTTTGCGGCCCAACCCGCCGATGCGCGCCCGCACGCTGCTCTGGATTTTGATGACGGTATGCGCGTTCAACGCTGCCTTCGCACTCTATTTTGTTTTGCGGGGCGCATGGCCGGTCGCCCCTTTCATGGGCGCTGATGTGGGCATTCTGGCGTGGGCTTTTTTTGCCAGCCGCAAAGCCGCAGAGCGCGCCGAGCACATCACGCTAACGCCGGGTTCTCTTTCCATTCAGCGCCTGGCTCCGAAACGGCCGCCGGAGCACGAGACGCTCAATCCGTATTGGGCGCGTGTGGATGTGCAGGAATGGGGGCCGGTGGTCGTGCGCGCCCAGGGCCGCGCGGTTTCGCTTGGTGCCTTTCTCGGCCCCAAGGATCGGGAATCATTTGGGAAAACGCTCGCGGCGGCCCTGCGCGAGGCGCGGGAATACCGGGCTTTTTAGCTGCCGGTTCTGACAACAAAACACCCCGCAAGAATCGGGTCGAAACCGGCGCCGGGAATCGCCATCTTGTGCCCATGAGCAAGACGATCACCCCCGATGAGGCCGGCAGCGACTATCGCCGTGTCGGCCGCGCCATCCGTTTTCTGGCGGAGCACTATATCGACCAGCCCTCTCTCGATGATGCGGCGGGCGTGGCAGGCCTCTCCCCATTTCACTTTCAGCGCGTGTTCAGCCGCTATGTCGGCGTGAGCCCCAAGAGTTTCGTCGGACATCTGACGCTCGGTCATGCCAAGCGCGGGCTTCAGGCCGGCGCAAGCGTGCTGGACGCAGCGCTCGATGCCGGACTGTCCGGCCCTTCGCGCCTGCACGATCTGTGTTTGAAGATCGAGGCGATGACGCCGGGCGATTATGCGCGCGGCGGTGAAGGGCTTGCGATCGATTTCGGCTTTCACGATTGCCCGTTCGGAATCGCGCTTCTGATGGCGACCGACAAGGGCGTGTGCGGACTTGCCTTCGGCGATGAGGGTGAAGAGCAGGAAATGCTCGACGACATGATGGCGCGCTGGCCGCGCGCGCAATTCCACGAAGAGGCACGACGCACCGCGATGCTGGTGAAGCAGATCTTCGCAGCAACGCCGGACTCCGCGCCGGTTGGCCTGCATTTGCTCGGTACGCCGTGGCAGATCAAGGTGTGGCAGGCGCTGCTAGCGATTCCGCAAGGCAAGGTCACGACCTATCGCACCATTGCCGAGAAGATCGACGCGGCGAAGGCCTCGCGCGCGGTCGGTACCGCCGTGGGCCGCAATCCGATCTCGTGGTTGATTCCCTGTCATCGCGTGCTTGGCAGCGATGGCGCGCTGCATGGCTATCACTGGGGCCTGCCGCGCAAGCGCGCAATGCTGGCGGTGGAAGCGGCACGGATGGAACGCGCGGCTTAGGCTTTTTCGTTCAAGCCCAGCACATCGGCCATGGAATAAAGGCCGGGCTTTTTGCCGTGGCCCCAACGGGCGGCCGCGAGGGCGCCGTTTGCAAAGATGCTGCGGTCTTCGGCGATGTGTCCAAGTTCGATGCGCTCGTGTGGGCCTGCGAGAATGACCTTGTGCTCGCCCACCACCGTGCCACCACGCAGCGAGGCAAAGCCGATATCGCCGCTGTTGCGGGGGCCGGTGATGCCGTCGCGCGCGCGCTGGGACTTTTCGCCCAAGTTGATGTCGCGGCCCTCGGCGGCGGCTTCGCCCAGCAAGAGCGCGGTGCCGGAGGGTGAATCCACCTTCATGCGGTGATGCATCTCCACAATCTCGACATCGAAATCGGGCAGGGCGCGCGCAGCCTGTTTCACCAGCGCCGCCAGAAGATTGACGCCAAGGCTCATATTCCCGGACTTCACGATCACCGCGTGGCGGGCGGCGGCGCGGATCTTCGCGTTGTCGTCGGTCGAAAGTCCCGTGGTACCGATCACATGCACGATGCGCGCCTGCGCCGATAGTGCGGCCAGCTCGACAGTGGATTCCGGTCGCGTGAAATCAATCAGCACCTGGGCATGCGCCAGCACCGGCAGAGGATCGTCGGTGATGGATACCCCGTTCACGCTTTCGCCAATGCATGGCTTGCCCTTGGCTTCCAGCGCGCCGAAGAGTTGCAGATCGTCGTTGGCGGCAATGGCCGCGATCAGCGCTTTGCCCATGCGCCCGGCCGCACCCGCAACGACGACTTTCAACGGCTCAGACATGAACGAGATGCTCCACGAAGAACTGGGCGGCGGCCTGACCGAACCAGGCCGTCGCGGGAATGAAGAGATAGACGGCGACGCGCAGGGCCGTGGGCTGGTCGAAGGCCCATTCGCGCGCGTTCTCGATGCGTGCTTCATAGGCAAGCAGTGCCTGGATGCGCGCGCAGGCCTGCGGATCGTCATGCAGTTCGGCGCGTGCGGTCTCAATCTGGCAGCGCAGGCTCTCCAGCTCCTTCGCCTTCGCCGCGCGAATATGATGATGCACGCGCATCATGCTGCTGGCGAAAATCCAGAACCCCATCGCGGCGCTGCTCCCCAGGAGCGCGAGAGTGAACCAGTCGACATTGCCCGTGACGAAAAAAAGACAGATCACGGCGCTGGTCACCAGCCAGATCAGCGCTGGCCGCGTCGCCGAACGACCAAGAACCGTGAGCCTGTCAGCGCGCAGAAGGTCGATGTTCAGCTCGTCGGCAAGCAGCTTCGCGTGATTGCGCCCGCCGCGGCGCGTCATCTCCACGCCACGGGTGAACATGACCGCCAATGCCGTGAGTACAAGCCAAAACCACACGAATACCAGCGGCGCGGCAAAGGCGTCCTTCATGCCCTGGTTGTAGAGGATGAAAACGCTTAACAGCGCACCAAGTCCGACGCCGAGCCATGTGGCATGTACGAGCTTCGAGCTGCGCCGCGCGAAATCGACCGACCTAGCAGCACTCCCGCCGCCTTTCAGCACTTGCGCGAAAGCCTCGCGGTCACGGCTGTCGGCCTTGAGCGCGAAGCGCTGCATGCCGAGCACCGTCGCGCAAAGCAGCGACATCACAAAGGCGGGCCAAGTGCCGTTTTCAAATATGACGCCGCCGGGCGCGCGCCGGACCAATTCGACGCCATAGACCAAGGCGCAGACAAGAAAGGCGCCGTAGAGCGCCAGAAATATGGCCGCACTGGTCAGAAACGTGCCAAACGGCGAGGCAACAAAGACCGCCTGCTCGAATGGCAGCTCCGGCCGGAGTTCGCCCGGACCGGCACTGCGTGCTGCGGATTCGCTCATGGCGACCAGTTTTGCGCTCGCCGAAGATTATCTCAAGCCTGCGTATCCACGCCACCTTGAGGTGCTGGCGCATCGCCCGCACGGGCCACGGTGACCATGGCGGGGCGCAGGAGCCGGTCACCGATCACATAGCCGGTCTGCACCACATTGACGATATTGCCCGCCGGAATGCCGTTGCCGGGCACCTCCGCGATCGCCTGATGCAGGTTGGGATCGAACTTGCCCGAGGTATCGACGATTTTGACCTTGTGCCGTTCGAGCGTGGATAGAAGTCCGCGCTCGGTCGCCTCCACCCCTTCGATCACCGCTTTCAGCTGCGGATTCGCGGCTTCGAGAATTTCGGCCGGCAATGCATCGAGCGCGCGGCGCAGATTGTCGGCCACGCCCAGCATGTCGCGCGCAAAACCGGTTACGGCATATTGCGAAGCGTCGGAACGTTCGCGTTCGGCGCGGCGGCGTGTGTTCTCCGCATCGGCGAGGGCACGAAGCATCCGGTCCTTCATCTCGGCCATTTCGGCTTTCAGCGCTGCCACGTCGGCGGCATCGTCGATGCCATTGGCTTCGGCATTTTCGGGGGATTGGTTCTCGTCGCTCATGAATTTTCTTTCTTAGCCGAGCAGGCGGCCCACGACCTTTGCCGTGTGATCCACCATCGGGATGATACGTGCGTAGTTCAGGCGCGTGGGCCCCAGAACACCAACGACGCCAACGATTTTTCCCTGTGCGTTCGCATACGGTGCTGCGATGATCGATGAGCCGGACAGGCTGAACAGCCGGTTCTCCGAACCGATGAAGATGCGTACGCCATCGCCATCGCCCGCCGATTCCAGAAGGCGAATGAGATCGTTTTTGCGCTCAATGTCGTCGAAGAGCGTGCGAATGCGTTCAAGGTCGGCCTGCGCTTCCATGGTGTCGAGCAGGTGTGACGTGCCGCGCACGATCAGCACCTTTTCCTCCGCGCGGCGCCCGGTGCCGGGCGTGGCGAGCGTGGCCAGACCTTCGGCCACGATCTTGGCGGACAGCGAATCAAGCTCGGCACGTTCGCTTTCCAGTTCCGCGAGTATCTCGGCACGCGCTGATTCAAGCGTGCGCCCACGCAGGCGGGCATTGAGATAGTTGGACGCTTCGCTCAGTGCCGAAGCGGGAAGTCCGGCGGGCGTTGCGATCAACCGGTTCTCGACCTGGCCATCCTCGCTGACGATGATGGCGAGTGCCCGGCCCGGCTCCACCTGCACGAATTCGATGTGCTTGAGCACGGCATCCTGCTTGGCGGCCATCACAAGGCCCGCGCAACGCGAGAGCCCGGAAAGCATCATGGTGGCCTGTGTGAGCACGTCTTCTATGCCGCGCTCGGTTCCTGCGACGCGGGCTTCGATAGAGCGGCGTTCTTCGGGCGTGAGTTCGCCTACTTCCAGCAGGCCGTCGACAAAGAGCCGAAGTCCCCGTTCTGTGGGCACGCGGCCTGCACTGGTGTGCGGCGCATAGAGCAGTCCCAGCGCCTCCAGATCGGCCATCACATTGCGGATCGAGGCAGGCGAAAGCGACAGCGGCAAGCGCTGCGACAGGGTGCGCGACCCCACCGGCTCACCCGAAGTAAGAAAGGCATCAACCAGGTGGCGGAACACCTCGCGCGGGCGCGCGCCAAGATCCGCCGCCAAAAGGCGCGCCTGACTGGCATCGAGGGTGGGGCCGCTCACGATCTAAACCTTTGAAAAGCCGTCACAAATTTCGTGGGCCGGGCGGTGCATTGCGGGGCGCGGCCCGGCAAGGCTAGGTAGCCTCTGACACATCGAACTTCAAGGGACACACCTTATGCGCCCATCCGGCCGCGCAGCCGATCAACTACGCTCCGTCAGCCTTGAGCCGGGCTATGCCCGCCATGCCGAAGGCTCCTGCTTCGTGAAATTCGGAAATACACATGTGCTGGTCACTGCCAGCCTTGAGGAACGCGCTCCGCCGTTCCTCAAGGGTACCGGGAAAGGCTGGGTGACGGCGGAATACGGCATGCTCCCCCGCTCCACCCATGAGCGCATGCGCCGCGAATCCGTGGCCGGAAAACAATCGGGCCGCACGCAGGAAATTCAGCGGCTGGTGGGCCGCTCATTGCGTGCCGTGGTGGACATGACCGTTCTGGGCGAGCGGCAGATCGTGATCGATTGCGATGTCATACAGGCCGATGGCGGCACGCGCACAGCCTCCATCACGGGCGGCTATGTCGCGCTCGCCCAATGCATCGGCTTCATGCAGAAGACCGGCATGATCGCCAAGAGCGCACTGAAGGATCACGTGGCAGCCGTGTCATGCGGGATCGTGAAGGGCACACCCGTGCTCGATCTGGACTACGACGAAGATTCCACCGCCGAGACGGACGCGAATTTCGTGCTCACCGGAAAGGGCGGCCTTGTCGAGATTCAGGGCACTGCGGAAGGCGCGCCGTTCAGCGATGATGAGTTCGCAGCGCTGCTGCGTCTCGCGCGCAAAGGCTGTGAGGAACTGGTGGCTCTCCAGAAAGCGGCGTTCGCATGAAGCTGCCCAGGGGCGCCACGCTCATCGTCGCCAGCCACAATGCGGGCAAGGTGCGCGAGATCATGCAGATGCTGGCGCCCTTCGGCATCGAAACCAAAGGCGCGGGCCAGCTTGGCCTTCCTGAACCGGAAGAAACCGGCGCAACCTTCGTGGAGAATGCAGCGTTGAAGGCTCGCGCCGCAGCGCTGGCCACAAATTGCTACGCGCTCGCGGACGATTCCGGTCTTGCGGTTGAAGCTCTGGATGGTGCGCCCGGAATCTATTCGGCCCGCTGGGGTGGAGAAGAGCGCGATTTCGCAGCCGCCATGACGCGTGTCGAGCGGGAACTGAAGGACAAGGGCGCGGATAACACGCGCGCCAAATTTGTCTGCGTTCTGGCACTCTGCGATCCCTCCGGCACGGTGGACGCGTTCCAGGGCGAAGTTCACGGCCATCTGGAATTTCCACCGCGCGGAAAGAACGGCTTTGGCTATGACCCCATCTTCGTGGCGGAAGGCGAAACGCGCACTTATGGCGAATTGGAACCGGATGAAAAGCATCGCACCAATCATCGCGCGCGCGCGTTTGAGAAATTCAAGCGCAGCCTTTCATGAGCGGATTTGGCGTCTACATCCATTGGCCGTTCTGCGCTGCCAAATGTCCCTACTGCGATTTCAACAGCCACGTGCGGCAGTCTTACGACGAGGCGGCATGGATCGATGCCATCGGTCGGGAATTGGGCTGGATCAGATCGCAGCAGGACGATGCGCCGCGCGTGGGGACAGTATTTTTCGGCGGCGGCACGCCATCGCTGATGAGCGGCAAGGCCGTTGCGCGCGTGCTTGAACATGTTCATCGGCTGTGGCCGATGGCGAACGACTGTGAGGTCACGCTGGAAGCGAATCCGGCCAGTGCCGATGCCGGACATTTCGCCGACTACCGCGCGGCAGGCGTAAATCGGCTGTCGGTTGGCATGCAGGCGCTCAACGACGCCGACCTGAAATTCCTGGGCCGCCTGCACACGGTGACCGAAGGCAAGGCAGCACTGAAAGCGGCGATGGAAGCGTTCGATCGGGTTTCGCTGGATCTGATCTATGCGCGGCCAGAACAATCCATTGCGGCGTGGCGCGCGGAATTGCGGGACGCACTGGCATTCGGAACGGAGCATTTATCGCTCTATCAACTCACCATAGAACCGCAGACGCCTTTCGCGGCTCTGGCTCGCACGGGAAGGCTGCATATTCCCGATGATGAGCACGCCGCCGCGCTCTACGATCTGACGCAGGAAATGTGTGAGGCCGCTGGGCGTCCCGCCTACGAGATTTCAAATCACGCCGCGTCCGGCGCGGAATGCCGCCACAATCTGCTCTATTGGCGCTACGGTGACTATGCGGGTGCGGGACCCGGTGCCCATGGCCGCATCACCGCGTGCGGCAAACGCATCGCCACCGTGACGGAGAAGTTGCCGGAACGCTGGCTGCAAACCGTCGCGGAACGCGGCGAAGGCATGGCAGAACAAAGTCCGATCGCACCTGAAGACGCCGCGCGCGAACACCTTGTGATGAATTTGAGATTGCGCGAAGGACTCGACCTGGAGGATTTCGCACGACGTTGGAACTGGAAGCCTGACGAAGGTCGCATCATCGCGCTCGTGCAGGACGGATTTCTCGCGCGTGAGCGCACGCGCATTGCCGCCACCGCAAAAGGGCGGCTTGTGCTCAACCGCGTGATCGCGGAACTGGCGAATTAGGAACCTTGCGGCTGAAAGGTCGTGGGCGCGCGGTCAACGATGGTTGCGCCATCGACGTTCACGCCCAGCACTGAAAGCCCGCGCTCCGATCCGCCATCGGGACGGAAGCGGAAGATGCCATTGATGCCCGCAAAACCATTGGGATCAGTGATCGCCTCGCGCGTAAAACGGTGATAGGGCTGTCCGCCTGCCAGGAGCGCCACGAGCGCGATCGCGTCATAGGACAGCGACGCCAGCTGCGGCGGGTTGGTCCCGAAGGTCTCCTTGAACTTGGCGTTGAAGCTGTCATCCGCAAAGGGGGCTGGCGCCGGGAACCATGCGCCCTGCAGCGCCGCGTCGCGTGAGGCAGATGAATCGTTCCACAGACCGGTGCCGAGAAGCTTGGTGCGCGCGCGATCGACGCCGTTGGCATCAAGTGCAGGCAGGATGACCTTTAGCGCGTTTCCGCCATCGGCAATGAGGATCGCATCGGGATGCTGTGCAGCGATGCTGGCGCTGGCGGCGGCGGCGTCGTCACCTGCAGGATTGAACCGCTGCAAGGCCACGACCTTGCCGCCATCGGCGGTGACGTTTTCCTCGAACGCGCCGGCGATGTGGTTGCCATAGGCATTTTGCGGAATGAGCGCCGCGAAATTCGCGCTGCCATGAGCCGCGGCGTAGCCAATGATGCGCTTCACCTCGTTTTCCGGCTGGAAGCTCAGAAGATAAACGCCATCACCGCCCACGCCGCGATCGGTCGAAAATCCGATGATCGGCACGCCACGGTCGCGTGCTATTGGCGCAATGGCAGAGACAGACTGCGAGAACAGCGGGCCGATGATGATTTCCGCACCCTGATCCAGAAGCTGGCGGGCCGAATTGGCGGCCGTCTGGGCAGAGGATCCTTCATCGCCTGCAATCAGCACGATGTCGGAATTGTGGGCGTCGAACAGCGAAAGCTGCGCGGCTTTCATCATGGCCTGCGCCAGTGCGCGGGTCTGCGCGGAGGCATTGGAGAAGGGCAGCAGGATACCGACGCGAACCGGCGTGCGGCCCGGAGCCATGTTGGGCAGCCTGAGGAAACCGGGCTGATCAGAGGTCAGCAGATGGCTCGGCACGGTGACCGGACCGGTATTCTGCTCGACAACCGGCTTGGCCGGTTTGACGGCTTCGCCAGGACCCGATGCGCAGCCCGAAACAAGAGCCGCTATCGAAATTGCCCCTGCAATGGCACAAAGGCGCGCGGAGCGGAAAATTGATGAAACGGCAGAAGCAGACATCGGCATCCTCAAAGGGGCGGACCAGCGGCGGCGAGACTAATCCGCGGCCGGAAAAATCGCAAAATTCCGAGCTGCCCTCGGGTCTTTACGTAGTGGCGACACCCATCGGCAACGCGCGCGACATCACGCTTCGGGCGCTGGATGTACTGCAAGCCTGCGACGGAATTGCGGCCGAGGACACCCGCGTTACCGCGAAACTTCTGGCCATCCATAACATCCGCAAACCCCTCACGGCCTACAATGACCACAATGGCGCCCGCGAGCGGCCACGCCTGATCGGGCAACTCCAGGGCGGGGCACGGATCGCACTTGTTTCCGATGCCGGAACACCGCTGGTATCGGACCCGGGCTACAAGCTGGTGAGCGAGGCGCTGCTTTTGGGCCTTGCCGTGCATGCGATTCCCGGCCCCTCCGCGCCGCTCACAGCATTGACGCTTTCCGGTCTTCCCAGCGACCGGTTTCTGTTCGCGGGTTTTGCGCCCAGCAAATCCGGTGAACGCAGGACGATGTTCGGCGAGCTGAAGGATGTGCGCGCCACGCTCATTTTTTTCGAATCCCCGCAGCGGCTGAAGGAAAGCCTTGCCGACATGGCGGCGGTGTTCGGCAAGCGCAAGGCAGCCGTCGCGCGCGAGCTGACCAAACATTTTGAGGAAGTGCGGCGCGATGATCTTGACGGTCTTGCGGCGCACTACGCGCTCGTCGATGCGCCCAAGGGCGAAATCACAGTGCTTGTGGGGCCGGGCCACGATGATGGAACGGATTGGGCGCGCGCTGATACGCTGTTGAAGGATGCACTCGCCTTCATGCCGGTACGTGCGGCATCCGATCTGCTCTCCAGGGCGCTCGAAGTGCCGCGCCATTCGCTTTACGAGCGCGCTCTCGAATTGAAGAAAGCCGATGACAGCGCGAACGAATAGCGAGCGGCGGCGCGAGGCTGAAAAGCGTGGACGCCGCAGCGAAACGCTGGCAGCGCTGTTCCTGCGGCTGAAGGGCTATCGCATTCTGGAGCGGCGGTTGAAGACTCCGATGGGCGAGATCGACATGGTGGCGCTCAGCCCCCTTGGGATGCTGTGCTTCATCGAGGTCAAGCAGCGCGAAACCGGATTGGCGGCGATTGAATCGGTCGGGCCGCGCCAGCAGGGCCGCATTGTGCGCGCGGCCAACCACTATATGGCGCGAAAGCCCCGGCTTGGCCGCAAGGGCGTGCGCTACGACATCGTGACGGTTGCACCGGGCGGCTGGCCTCGCCATATCCGCAATGCGTGGCGGGCGGAAACGGCTTAGGGCAATATTGCGGGCACCATGACACCCCATCCGGCGGACTATCTGAAGCAGCTTGGCGAGACGGGCGAAGGGCCGCACGATATCGCCATGGCTGCATTGATGCTTTCGGCGATGGATCACGGCAATCAGCCCTTGGGTTCCTATGTCAGCCATCTGAGCGAAATTGCCGATGCCGCGCGCGGCGAAGCACGCCTCGCCTCGCACGCGGAAGATGGCGCGAAATCCCTCTCGGCACTGATGGTGGGGCGCTTCGGTTATGACGGCGACCGGGTTTCATTCGATGATCCGCTGAACGCCGACTTCATGTCGGTGATTGACCGGCGGCGCGGTCTGCCGGTGGCACTCGGCATACTCTATATCCACGCTGCGCGCGCGGCAGGATATGAGGCGCAGGGTCTCAATACGTCTGGCCATTTCCTGTTGCGCATCGCGGTTCCCGGCAGCGAAGCATTGATCGATCCGTTCAATGGCGGTGCTGCGCTTGACCGCGAGAAACTCGGCGCTCCGCCGGGCATGGGATCGCAGGCGGTGGAAGACGTGCGGCTTTCCGAACCGGTGAGCGATACCGAAGTTCTGCTGCGTCTGATCAACAACATCAAGATTCGTGCGCTCAATCTTGGCGAGCGCGTGCGGGCGTTGGAGATTGCCCGGCGCATGGTGATGATCGCGCCGCGCCGGCCGGATCTGTGGCTGGAACTTGCGCGGCTCAACGAAGTGACGGGCGCGCTTGGCGCCGCACGCAAGGCCTATGAATCCTGTCTCGATATCGCAAAGTCTGGCGCGCCGCTGCACAATGAAGCGGCCATCGCGCTTTCCAGCCTGAAACGCCGGCTCAACTAGGAACAACGCCATGTCCTTATCCGTCGCCATCCAGATGGACCCTATCGACCGCATCGACATCGCGGGCGATTCCACCTTCGCACTGGCGCTGGAAGGGCAGGCGCGCGGACACAAGCTCTTCTACTACGGGCCACGCGATCTGACGTTTCGCGACGGCAAGGTGACGGCACTCGCCAGCGAACTGCATGTGCGCAATGTGCGCGGCGATCATTTCACACTCAGTGTGCAGGCTGTGCGCGATCTTTCCGCGATGGATGTGATCCTGATGCGGCAGGATCCGCCCTTCGACATGGCCTACATCACCGCCACTCATATTCTGGAGCGACTGCATCCGAAGACCCTGGTGGTGAACGATCCGGCGCATGTGCGTAACGCACCGGAGAAGCTTTTCGTGACCGAATTCAAGGATCTGATGCCGCCGACGCTCATCACGACCGACAAGAACGAAATCCGCAAATTCCGCGCCGATCACAAGGACATCATCCTGAAGCCGCTCTACGGCAACGGCGGCGCAGGCGTGTTCCGCGTGAAGGAAGATGACGAGAACCTCGGTTCGCTGCTGGAGATGTTCACGCAGTTCTATCGCGAGCCGGTGATTGTGCAGCGCTACGTGCCGGAAGTGCGCAAGGGCGACAAGCGCATCATTCTGGTGGACGGCGAATTCGCGGGCGCGATCAATCGCGTTCCGGCTGCGGGTGAGGCGCGCTCAAACATGCACGTGGGCGGGCGGCCCGAAGCCACCACGCTCACCGCGCGCGAAGAAGAAATCTGCAAGACGCTCGGACCGGAACTGAAGCGTCGCGGGCTCATCTTCACCGGCATCGACGTGATCGGGGATTATCTCACCGAGATCAACGTCACTTCACCCACCGGCATCTGGGAAGTGAAACGCTTCGGCGGCGCGGATATCGCGGCACTTGTATGGGATGCGATCGAGAAGCGGCTCAGCGCGCGATAACGCTTACGTTGAGAGCCCGAAGCGCTCGCGGTACTTTGTCGTCATGCCGGACAGCGGTACGTAGATGAACACATCCGTGGTGCTGAACTGCTTGTCCACAAAGGCGCCATCGCCGATGCAGGCACCCACGCGCACATAGCCCTTGATGAGCGGCGGCACGCCGCGCAGGGCTTCCTTTGGATCGATCTGATCCTTCGGGATGATGTTCATGTCCACATAGAGATGCGGCAGCGTGCGCACGGGCGTTTCGGGCGGCATCGGGTGGAAATGGTGGAGGTAGGAAAGCGGCAGCGCGTGTTCCTTCGGGTCGGTTCCGGGGAAGGAGGCGCAGCCGAACATCACGTCGATGGAGAAGCGGGCCACATAGGCCATCACGCCCTTCCACAAAAGCTGCATGGTGGCGGGCTTGCTTCGGTATTCCTTGAGCACGCAGGAGCGGCCGAGTTCGAGAAGGCGTGCACCCTTGTCCACATTGGCAAGCATGGCTGTGATGTCGAACTCGCCGCTGGTGTAGAAGCCGCCGGCTTTCTTCGCGTGCTCGTCGCGCATCATGCGATAGGTGCCGACGACGAGCGGCTGGCCGTCTTCGCCATGCGCTTCGCGGTCAACGACCAGCATGTGATCGCAATATTCGTCGAACTGATCGAAGTCACGACGGGCTTCGCGCATCGCAGGCGAAGGCACGGCCGCCATCTCTTCGTAGAACACGCGGTAGCGCAGATGCTGCGCCGCTTCGACTTCGGCATCCGTTTCGGCCAGACGGCATTCAAGCGCACCGATCGTGGCCAATACGGGCCAACGCAGCGCTCGCCCTTCGAACGGGCCGGGTTCATAAACATTTACCAAGCAGGCGCTTCCTCAACGTGTCGCCCCATATATGGGGATGGAGCGGTTGGGCCGCAAAGCCCGGTCACGAACAGCATGCAAATTTTACTTGAGGCTCCGGCGGGAGGCAAAGGGGAAAGCGGGATTCCGCCACCGCGTTAACCCCCCGAACCGGCATCCTGATTGGGCTCACCTTCGCGCCGCAATACGACAAAAATAAGAAGCAGCGCCGGAATGCCCATCAGCGCGGTGGAGAGGAAAAACGGAACATAGCCCGCCGTCTTGGCGTGAGCGGCCACGACATCGGACCCGACCAGCATGGCAGCAATGTTGGGGTGGGCGGCATACCAGTCCACCATGACGCCCGAAAGGCCGCCGAGCAGCTTTCCAGGCAGGGCGTACATGGACGAGAAGAGGGCATATTGTGTGGCGGTGAAGGCGCTGCTGGTCAGGCTCGACATGTAGGCGATCAGCGCGGTTCCTGCGAAGCCGCCCGCCATGTTCTCTGCGCTGATGGCAATGGTGAGGGCGGTGATGTCGTTCCCCTGCGTGGCAAGCCAGGCGAAGATCAGATTGCCGATCATCACGGCGGAAGCGCCCAGAATGAGCGTGTGCAGAATGCCGAAACGCGCAACCGCGAGCCCGCCGATCAGCGCGCCGGCGATTGTGAGCCATACGCCTGCAACTTTTACGACTGTCGCAATTTCCGCGAGCGAGAATCCGAGGTCGATATAGAGCGGGTTCGCCATCACGCCCATGACGAAGTCAGGCACGCGGTACAGACCGATCAATGCAAGGATGAGAAGCGCATTCCATTTGTGACGCGCGAAGAAATCAATGAAAGGCGCAATTGCGGCGCGATAGATCCACGTAAAGGCGCGTGCAGACGTTCCGGTCAGGTGCAGATCATTCGCCACACGCTGGGCTGCATCTTCACCAGCAACGGCGACGGCGTTTTCTTCCATGCGCGGGGCGAACAGAACCGCTGCAACACCAATACCCATGAGTATCGCCATCGCGAGATACGCGAAATGCCATGACACATATTGCGCCACGTAGAGCGCGCCAGCGCCCGACCCGATCATCGCAAAGCGGTAGCCGAGCTGATAGGCGGCGGCCATTGCGCCCTGTTCGGCCTTCGGAGCGGCCTCAATGCGCCAGGCATCAATCGAAATGTCCTGCGTGGCTGCTGCGAAGGCGAGAACGACTGCGCCGACGGCAATAGGCATGAGGGATTTCGACGGATCGCAGAAGGAAATTGCCACGAGGGCCGCAACAATCACTGCCTGCGCCACCAGCATCCATGCGCGCCGCTTGCCGAAAAGATTGGCGAGTACAGGCACGCGCACCTGATCAATCAGGGGCGCCCACAGGAACTTGATGGTGAAGGCAAGGCCGACATAGCTCATCAACCCGATATCGGTGCGGCTGACGCCCGCTTCACGCAGCCATGCCGACAGCGTTCCGAAGATCAGCAGAAACGGCAGGCCCGATGAAAATCCGAGCGCCAGCATGAGCAGCATGCGTGGCTGGAAATAGGCAGCGAGCGGCGGGCGCTTGCGCGTGGCGTTTTGCGTCATGCGGCCGCTTCGTGCGGCCGGTCGTCATCTGCAAAAAGATACTGGAGCATCGAATCAAGCTCGGCGGGATCGACAGGCTTGGTGAGGAAACCATCCATGCCCGCGTCCTGGCAAGCCCGCTTGCCGGTTTCGAGTGCGTCCGCCGTCAGCGCCACGATGGGGATGCGCGGACGTCCTGCCGCCTGTTCATCGGCACGGATGCGTCTTGTGGCCTCCACGCCGTCGAGACCGGGCATGTGAATGTCCGTCAGCACCAAATCGAAGCTCTCGCCCGCAAGGGCTTCCACTGCGTCTTCGCCATTTGTGACTTCGCATACCGTGTGCCCGCGCCGGCGCAGCAATTCGCGCGTCAGCATGGCGTTGATGGGGTTGTCCTCGGCCAGAAGTATCTTCAGACCGGTCAGCCGGTACTGCGTTGGTGCGGGCGTCGCAGCAGGTGGCGGCGGATTCTTGAGCGCGGGCGAAACGGGTGCCGGTGCCGGCGCAATCATCGTTACGCGCTGGGGCGCCTGAATCGGATGCGGCTCGGGTTCGGCGCTGCCGTGGATGCGCTCGGCAAGCGAAGTCTGGCGGATGGGTTTGACCAGATAGGCGGCGAAACCTTGAGCCTTCAGATCATCGAGCGCGCCGCGTGCGCCGGGCGTCAACAGCACGATGGAACGGATGCCTGGAACCGGCTGTGCGGGAAGCTCGGGCACATCGGCGGTACCCGCATCGACGAACACCGCGTTGACCTGCCCTTTGTTGATCGCCTCGATGGGAGTCCCCAGCGGAAGAACGTCGCCCCCCTCGGCGCGAATCTGCGCGGTCAAGCCTTCGCGCAGCACGCTGTTGCGCGTGACGATGGCGACCTTGAAGTCCACAAGACCATCGCGCGGCGCGGGCCTGGCGTCGCGCACCACAACGGCGGGGATGGTGAACCAGAACAGGCTGCCGCCGCCCTGAGCCGCATCCAGCCCGATTTCGCCATCCATGGCGGCAATGAGTTTCTTGCAGATGGCAAGGCCAAGACCCGAACCGCCAAAGCGGCGCGCATGCGTGGAATCGGCCTGCACGAACTCCTTGAATATCTCATCGCGCTTTTCGGGTGGTACCCCGACGCCGGTATCGCGCACTTCGAAGCGCAGATAGCGGCGCTCGCGCCCTTCCTCTACCCGCAGATCGACACGAACGCCGCCTTTTTCGGTGAATTTGACAGCGTTTCCGACCAGATTGGTGAGCACCTGCCGCAGGCGCATTGCATCGGCGCGGATGCAATCGGGCGCGGCGCGATCGACCACCGCAACGATCTCCACGCCCTTGGCGTGCGCGCGCGGGCCGAGAAGCTCGATCACGCCTTCGATCATCTTGCGCGGATCAATCTCGTCTTCATCGAGAGTGACTGTGCCGGATTCGATTTTCGAGAAGTCCAGAATGTCCTCAATCAGCCTGAGCAATGCCTCGCCCGATTGCTGGATGGCATCAGCATAGGTCGATTGTTCCGGTGTGAGATTGCTCTCTTTCAGCAATCGCGCCATGCCCAGAACACCGTTCATGGGTGTGCGAATTTCGTGGCTCATGGTAGCAAGAAAGCCGGATTTGGCGCGGCTGGCCGCTTCGGCCTTGTCGCGCGCTTCCATCAGCGCGTCCTCCAGCGCCTTGCGTTCTGTGATATCACGCCCGACACTTTGCACTTCGATGAGCTTGCCCGCGCGGTCGCGCACCGCATGATCTTCCCACGCGATCCAGCGCCAGCCGTAAGCTGTGCGCACATGCTGGTCGTAGCGGCCGGGTTTGCCCGATTCCAGTTGCGCGAAGCTGCCAAAAATTGGTGCGCGGCTATCAGGATGCAGTTCGGGTGCGAACGGTCTGCCGATCGCCTGTTGCGGCTGCATTCCGAACAGGCGGAAGAACGCAGCATTGCCGTAAGTGAGACGACTGTCGGGTGCGCGGCGGAAGATGGCGTCGCCTTGTGCGTCCACAAGACCTTTGTAGCGCACTTCGCTTTCGTGAAGACGCGCGTTGATTGCCGATACGGTGCGCAGCGACGCTTCCAGCTTGTCGGTGAGCGTGTTGAGTTCCGCCGTACGCAATTCCAGCATGCGCTCGCGGCCACGGGCGGCAAACAATCCCGCCAGAAGAAGGCCGAGGCCGATGAGCGCAATGGCCACGAGCAGATAGGGCGGAAGAAGCGTAAGCGCGCCATGCAGATAGATGTCGAGGCCGGCAACGCCGCCCAGCAGCACTGCCCCAACCCCAAACACAGCCATGCCCGTGCGCGCCAGCGTCACGCAGTGCTCCCCGTAGCAATGCACCATTAGCGCCGGGCTGCCTTGAGAAACATTTAACCGGCTTTTCGTAACCGCGCGGAAAAGGTTAACCTCCATTTACCAACCCGCCGTCCGGCGGAGCAAAATCTCAAGGGAGGAACTCATGCGTACTCGTCACCTCGCGCTCGCGGCTGTTTTCGCGAGTGCCCTGATGGCCGGTCCCGCACTTGCGGATGACCTGATGGCCAATACCTATGCCAACACCGTCACCACGAAGAACAAGGCCAACGGCGCAGGGGGCACGCTGCTGTTCAACCAGGACGGCACCTACAGCGGCACCACGGCCGGCCCGGATGGCAAGCCCGTGTCCTATACGGGCAAATGGAGCACCAAGGACGATGGCAAAACGCTTTGCCTCACCGTCGATGCGCCGCCGGGCGGAGGGCCTGCTCCCAAGCCGAGCTGCTCGCCGCTTTCGGCGCACAATGTGGGTGACAGCTGGAATGTGACCAACGACCTTGGCGACAGCTACGACGTCTCTCTGTCAGCGGGCCGTTGACAGTTTTCCCGGGAAGGGGCGGACGATGTGTCAATAGCGGATCGCCCGCCCCATCTTCGGGTCAATCATAACCATTTGTTTTTATTAGATATCTTGACTGTCACACAAGCTTCATAAAACTGTGATGGACGTTGCATCGTCCATCGGCGTGATCGCCCGGCCGGCGCGACATGGGTGGGGAAGCCGGCGTCTCGCTTGCGCGCGGCCCTCAACCAAAAAAGATCACACGGCGACACATGGTCGATGCCGCTTTGACTGAGAATTTCGCAGCCCAGGGTCAACTCTCGTCTGTTGCCCTTAGTCGTGCCGACATGCGTTTCCGCCTCTTCACGCAGGTGGCGGCGATCTTTGTCGTGATCGTCTTCATCGGAATCATGGCATCGCTCACGATAGGCGCCTGGGATTCCATCAAGGCCTTTGGCTTCGGGTTTCTCACCACCGAGAAATGGAATCCGGTCACCGAAATATTCGGCGCCGCCGCACCGATCTACGGCACGCTGGTGACATCGTTCCTGGCCATGCTCATCGCCGTTCCCATCGGCATCGGCATTGCGATCTTCCTGACGGAGCTCTGTCCGCGGCCACTACGCCGTCCCATCGGCATTGCGATCGAACTGCTCGCAGGCATTCCATCGATCATTTACGGCATCTGGGGCCTTTTTGTATTTGCCCCTGCGTTTCAGCAGGGCATCCAACCCTGGCTGATCGACCTGTTTGTGGATGTGCCCTACCTGCAGGACCTGTTTGCAGGCCCGCCTTACGGTATTGGCGCGTTCACGGCCTCCCTCATTCTTTCGATCATGATCCTGCCCTTCATTTCGGCGGTAACGCGCGATGTGTTCGAAACCGTGCCGACCATGCTGAAGGAAGCGGCCTATGGCCTTGGCTGCACGACATGGGAAGTGATGTGGCGCGTGGTGCTGCCGTTCAGCCGTGCCGGTGTTGTGGGCGGTTCAATGCTGGCGCTGGGCCGTGCGCTCGGTGAAACCATGGCGGTCACATTCGTCATCGGCAATGCGCACCGCATCAGCGAGTCGGTCTTCGCACCGGGCACCACGATATCTGCGGCTATCGCCAATGAATTCACCGAAGCCGTTGGCGATGTGTATCGCGCGTCGCTGATCGAAATGGGCCTGATCCTGTTCTTCATCACCTTCATCGTGCTGGCCGTTGCGCAGATCATGTTGCGCACGCTGGAGCGGCGCGCCGGAGGAGCCAAGCCGTGATGCAGAACCGCGGACTCTATATCCGGCGAAAGATGACCAACCAGTTGTTCCGCATGCTCTCCGTCGCGGCGGCCCTTTTTGGCATCGTGTGGCTGACGCTCATTCTTTATTCGCTCATCACGAACGGCATTGAAGGCTTCTCTCTCAAGCTGTTCACGGAGATGACGCCGCCGCCGGGCGAAGCCGGTGGTTTGGCCAACGCGATTGCCGGCAGCCTTCTGATGAGCACGCTTGCCGTGCTTGTGGGAACGCCCATCGGCCTGTTCGCTGGCACCTATCTTGCCGAATATGGCCGTTATTCCGCGGTGGCATTTGTGGTTCGTTTTGTGAACGACATTCTGCTCAGTGCGCCATCCATCGTGATTGGCCTCTTCATTTACGAGATACTGGTCGTGCGGCTGGGACATTTCTCGGCCTGGGCTGGTGCGGCGGCGCTGGCCGTCATCGTCATTCCAGTGGTGGTACGCACCACGGAAAACATGCTTCTGCTCGTGCCTCATACTCTGCGCGAAGCGGCGGCAGCGCTTGGTGCGCCACGCAGTCATGTTATCCGCGCCGTGACGTGGCGCGCGGCGCGCGCGGGCATCATCACGGGTGTCCTGCTCGCCGTTGCACGTATTTCCGGCGAAACCGCACCACTGCTATTCACCGCGCTGAACAACCAGTTCTGGAGCACGGATTTCAACCAGCCGATGGCAAGTCTTCCGGCGGTGATCTTCCAGTTTGCGCTTTCGCCATATGAAGACTGGCACCATCTCGCATGGGCAGGCGCGCTGCTCGTGACCGCCGCCGTTCTGACGCTTTCCATTTTTGCCCGCGTTCTGGGCTCAAAACGGAGTTCCTGATGTCCACCGCGACCGCGAAAGTCGAAGTCAAAAAGCTCGACTTCTACTACGGCGCCACCCAGGCCCTGAAAGATATCTCCCTCAAGCTGCATGACCGCAAGGTCACGGCCTTCATCGGCCCTTCGGGCTGTGGCAAGTCCACGCTGCTGCGCGTTCTGAACCGCATTTATGAGCTTTATCCAAACCAGCGTGCATCAGGTGAAGTTCTGCTGGACGGGCAGAATATTCTTTCCGGCCGCCAGGATCTCAACCTGCTCCGCGCCAAGGTGGGCATGGTGTTCCAGAAGCCGACGCCCTTTCCCATGACGATCTACGACAACATCGCGTTCGGCATCAAACTGTATGAACGCATGCCCAAATCCGAACTCGACGGCCGCATCGAGAGCGCACTGACCCGCGCCGCCCTGTGGGGCGAGGTGAAAGACAAGCTGAACGAATCCGGGCTGTCGCTTTCCGGTGGCCAGCAGCAGCGTCTATGCATTGCCCGCACCGTTGCGACCCGTCCGGAAGTCATCCTTCTGGATGAACCATGCTCGGCGCTCGATCCGATCTCCACGGCGAAGATCGAAGAGCTGATCGACGAGCTCTCCAACGACTACACGATCGCCATCGTGACCCACAACATGCAGCAGGCCAGCCGCACTTCGGATTTCACGGCCTTCATGTATCTGGGTGAGCTGATCGAATACGGTACGACGGAAAAGCTCTTTACCGCGCCAGATAACAAGCGCACGGAAGATTACATTACCGGCCGCTTCGGCTGATCTATTCGATCACGCGTGGCGCGTAGCGGTGCAACTCCGTGGCGTTGGCGCCGAGCCAGCTCTGCGCCCGCTCCACATCGGGCACCATTGCGTGCAAAAGCTTCCAGAAGCGCACGCCGTGATTCATGTGCACCAGATGCGCCACTTCATGCGCGACCACGTAGTCAAGCGCAAATTCCGGCGCGAAGATCAGTCGCCAGGAAAACGACAACACGCGGTTGGACGAACATGACCCCCAGCGGCTCGTGGTATCGCGCATCGTGATGCGGCTTGGCGTAACGCCAATGGATGCCGAATAGAACTGGGCGCGCTCATCAACGATGCGCCGGGCCTCGCGCTTCAGAAAATCCATCACCCGGCGCGGCGCATGTTCGGCGCGGCCGCCGACATTCAGAAACAATGCGCCGTCTTCCGTGCTTGTCCACACCGGAGATGGGCCTCGCGGCGCAAGACGGATGGTGTGCATCACGCCGCGATAGGGAATGGCTGTTCCGGGCGTCAGGGTTATCGGCTTGGGTACATGCGCAAGCCGGCGCGCAATCCAGTCCTGTTCGCCGCGGGCGAAATCGAGCGCTTCATCCAGCGCGCGGCGCGAAGGCGCGACCACGGTCACCTCGCCGGTGGCGGGGTGAACTTTCACGATCAGGCGGCGTGCACGGGTGTTCAGGCGCAGCGTGACCGGCACAATGTTATCGTCGATTTTCAGCAATTCCCGCCGGACAAGCGCCGGAGCCTTGCGGCGGAACGGGGCCTTCATCAAACGCATCAGGCTTCCCTTTACCAACAGACCTTGCTTCTCTCCTGAAGAGTGAAACAACAACGCGATCCTTCCATGAACGCCCGTCCCCGCTTTCATCTCGCCTTTCCCGTGCGCAATCTTGCCGAAGCGCGTGCTTTCTATGGGGAACTGCTCGGCTGCCCGGAAGGACGGTCCTCCGCCGAATGGGTCGATTTCGACTTCTTCGGACATCAGATCGTTGCGCATTTAAGCGCGGCGAACGCCGAACCCCAAGCGCATAATGCTGTTGACGGTGAAGCTGTTCCTGTGCGGCATTTTGGCGTGATTCTCTCGCTGCCGGAATGGGAAATACTCGCGGAAAAACTGAAGGCACATGGCGTTGGCTTTATCATTGAGCCGCAGATACGCTTCAAAGGTAAGCCGGGCGAACAGGCCACGATGTTTCTCACAGATCCGAGCGGCAACGCGCTGGAGTTCAAGGCCTTCGCGGACGAAAGGATGATCTTCGCAAAATGAGTACGGCGAAAACGGTCTGTCTCGGCCTTGGTGCGGTTGCTCTGGCGCTCATTGTGGGTGCGCTTGGCTTTCAGTACATCGGCAATCTGCCGCCCTGTGAAATGTGCCACTGGCAGCGCTGGCCGCTGATCGCGGCCGCCATCATCGGCATCGTCGGCGCCCTGGCAGCACCGGAGAAATTTCATCCGCAAATCGCCTGGGCCGTGATCCTGCTGGTGACCATAGCCGGTGCGCTCGGTGTCTATCATGCCGGCGTGGAGTGGAAGTTCTGGGCCGGTCCTTCGGCCTGCACTGGCAATGCCTACACGGGCGCCTTCGATCTGAATGCCCCCATCGTGATGTGCGACCGCGCGGCTTGGCGGCTCTTCGGAATTTCGCTCGCGGGCTATAATGCGATCTTCTCTTTGGGCCTTTCGGGGTTTGCGTCATGGCTGATGGCAAAATCAAACGCGTAGAACGCAAGGCGCGTCCTCAGGCGCCGGGCATTCCGCTATCGCGCGATCAGGAAGCCATGATCCGCGTGGATCACGCGGGCGAATATGGCGCGGTGCGCATCTATGAAGGCCAGCTTGCGGTGCTGGGCGCGCGCAAGGGATCCGAACAGGCCGTGCGCGACATCCGCGAAATGGCGGCGCAGGAAGACCATCACTTGAAAACTTTCGACCGACTCGTGAACGAGCGACGCGTGCGGCCCACGGCGCTTGAGCCGGTGTGGCGCGTGGCGGGCTTTGCACTTGGCGCGGCCACGGCGCTTCTAGGCGAAAAGGCCGCCATGGCTTGCACTGCCGCCGTGGAAGAGGTGATCGACGAACACTATGCAGGCCAGATCGCGCGCATCGAAGACGATCCAGAGTTGAAGGACACCGTGGAACGGTTCCGCGCGGACGAAATCGCGCACAAGGAACATGCGCTGGCCAGTGGGGCGGAAGAAGCGCCCGCCTATCCGCTCCTCTCCGGCGCGATAAAGGCGGGCTGCCGGCTCGCCATCAAACTTTCCGAAAAGATATGAGCGAGCCTGATCGTCACGAAAGGCTGGCCGCGGCCAGCGCACCGCGCCGCGCCAATGCGGAGGATGCGAAGCAGTTATCCCGCCTGTTCGCGGCGGCGTTTGCGTCCGATCCGGTGATGGACTGGATTTCGCGTCCCGGCTCCAAGCGCGCTGAAGGCCTTGAGCGCTTTTTCTTTTGGCTGATGAGCGTGCGGGCCATTCCGTTTGGCGAAGTGTGGATGGCACCAGACTGTAGCGCGGCGGCAGCATGGCTCCCACCCAATGTACCGGCGACGGCGGGCGGGCTGCTTGAACAACTCAAGCTGCTGCCGATGTTCCTGAGGCTATGCGGGCTGCCGCGCATGATGCGCGGTCAGGCAATGGCCGATGCGATGGAAAAGCACCATCCGCATTCGCCGCCGCATTTCTATCTTGCGTTTGTTGCTGTTGCGCCGCGCCTTCAGGGCCTGGGCCTCGGCTCGGCCATCATGGACGCCACGTTGAAACGCATCGACGAAGCGGGCGCGCACGCCTATCTCGAAAATTCCAATCCGAAGAACACCAAGCTCTATGAGCGCTGCGGTTTCGTGCGCAAGCAGAACATCTCTCCACCCGCCGCCCCGCCGTTGATTGCGATGTGGCGCGACGCCAAAAGGCCCTAAGGCTCCAGTTCACTATCCCAGTAGAGATAGTCGGCCCAGCTATCGTGCAGATAGTTGGGCGGAAAAAGCCTGCCATTGTTGCGCAATTCGTTGACCGATGGCCGGTGCGGACGCAGGCGCGGATGCATCCCGCATTGATGGGTAAGCCTTCCGCCCTTCAGCAGATTGCATGGCGCGCAGGCGGTGACGACGTTTTCCCACGTCGTGCGGCCACCGCGCGAACGCGGGATCACATGATCGAAGGTGAGATCGGAACGATCGCCGCAATACTGGCATTCGAAGCGATCGCGCAGGAACACGTTGAATCGCGTAAAAGCGGGATTGCGCGCAGGTTTCACAAATGTCTTGAGCGAAACAACGGAGGGCAGCTTCATCTCGAAGCTGGGCGAGCGCACCGCGCGATCATATTCGGCAAGAATATTCACGCGCTCCAGGAATACGGCCTTGATGGTGTCCTGCCAGGACCACAGCGAAAGCGGGAAGTAGCTGAGCGGGCGATGATCCGCGTTCAGCACAAGCGCAGGACAATTATCGGGCGAGCGCTCGACGTTCAACACGGCTCTGATCCTTCAATCACGCTGGTGAAGGCGTCACCTCCTGACGGCACAAACTCTAGGGGCAAGACCTGCCTCTGCCAAGCCGCACCGCGCATGGATCAAATGCTAGCTGATTCGGTATGACCGATTGGCGACACTCAGCCCGGCAGCGGGCAGCAAACCTCTGCCGGAGCGGCAAGCTGACCGTGGAGCGCCATCGCAAGGAAATTTCCGCCGAGCGAAAGCCCGTCCGGATCGATGGAATGGCCGATGCCCGCCGACAGATGCCATTGCACCGTCGCGCCCGCCCGGCCGAGTTCGCCCGCCGCATCGAACAGCGCTTCGGGCGGCACCATCGGGTCGGCATCGCCATGCACGAGAAGAATGGGCGGCGGCAAAGAAAGTTGCGGAAGTGGCGCACTGCGCGCAAGCGCCCCGGAGTAGCCGACGATGGCGAAAGGCTTTGTTGTGCGGTTCAAGCCCACATGCAGGGACATCATCGTGCCTTGCGAGAAGCCGACAAGCGCCAGCCGCTCCGGTGGCAGATCGTGCCGCTGAAGTTCGGCATCGAGAAAAGCATTGAGCGTATCGGCCGCGCCTTCCACGCCACGCGCCATCTCCGTTGGATCAAGGCGCGAAATGGGAAACCACTGATAGCCCATGGGCGCACCGGCACACGGCTCCGGCGCGTTCGGCGCCACAAAGACGCAGGTGGGAAGTAGCTGCTGCCAGTGCGGCGCAAGGCCGATAAGGTCATTGCCGTCTGCGCCATAGCCGTGACAGAGCACCACAAGATGCGTTGCGGCACCGCGCGCAGGCGGCAAGCGGGGACCGGAAAGCGGGCGTATGGACATTGGCTTTGATGGTCTAGTCTCAAACCATGATTGTCACGCGCTTTGCGCCAAGTCCAACCGGGTTTCTGCATCTGGGACATGCCTTCGCTGCGATCAAGGCGGCTGAGGCAGCAAAGGATGGAAAGTTCCTTGTGCGTATTGAAGATATCGATCGCACGCGCTGCGAGCGGGAATTCGAAACGGCGATATTCGAAGACCTGAGATGGCTGGGGCTTTCGTGGCCGGAACCGGTGCTCCGCCAATCCGAGCGCTTCGGTGCTTACGGCGATGCGCTATCAAAACTAGATGCCATGGGCATGCTCTATCCCTGCTTCTGCACGCGCAAGGAAATCGCCGAGGAAGCTGCGCGTGCCGCCGAAGCGCCGCATGGTCCGGAAGGGCCTGTGTATCCCGGCATTTGCCGCACGCTCGCAGATGGCGTGCGCGCCGCCCGCAAGGCCGAAGGCGTGCCTTATGTGCTTCGTCTCGACATGGCGAAAGCCGCCGCAGTGGCCGGTGCATTGTCGTTCGTGGAACATGGCGCGGGACCGCGAGGTGAATGCGGTGCGATTTCTGCGCAACCATTGCAGTTCGGCGACATCGTGCTGGCGCGGAAGGATATTCCCGCCGCCTATCATCTGGCCGTGGTGGTGGATGATGCATATCAAGGTGTTACGCTTGTGACGCGCGGAAATGACCTATTTTCAGCAACGCATGTGCAGAGGCTGTTGCAGGCGCTGCTGGATTATCCCGCGCCGGACTACGCGCATCACAGGCTGATACTGGATGCGAATGGCAGGAAGTTTTCCAAGCGCGACAACGCCGTCACGCTGCAGGCCTTGCGCCAATCCGGTGCGACGCCGCAATCGATCCGCGCGAGGCTGGAGATCTAGCGCAGCAGGAATTGCGCAACGATGAGCACAGAGGACAGGCCGATCCCCTTGATGACCTCACGCCGTATCGCCGTGTGAAGACCATTCATGGCTGCGATGCCTCGATGATGTCCTTCAGATAGGACACATAGTCTGCGAAGGCTTTACGGCCACTCTTCGAAAGGCGAAGCCGCGTGCGAGGCTTCTTGCCATCGAAATCCTTTTCGACTTCGACGTAGCCAGACTCTTCCAGCGTTCCGATATGGGCGCCGAGATTGCCGTCTGTAACCTGTACAAGCGCGCGCAGGCGGACGAACTCAATCATTTCGCCAGGCGGCAGCACCTTGAGTGCAGACATGATCTTCAGACGCACCGGCTGATGAATGATGGTGTCGGGCTGCTCCATTGTCAGGCGCTCCGCAGCCACAGACCGGTGGCTGTCAGCGTGCCGCCGCCCAGAACTGCCATCCACAACGCGAAATGCTGATCGACATAGTAAAAGCCGATCAATGTGAGTGCGGCGATGAGGAGGCCGGCCAGAACAAAGCGCATGCCTATCCAGATGCCCAGCACGACATAGGACGTTCCGATGAAGAGCGGGAATATCGCCCCCATTTGCCGCCCATCCACCGGTGCCATGATCGCGAACAGCGCGGTGAAGAAGACGATACCGGTGAGCCAGGTGAAGGCGATGCGCCAATCGAACCTGACAGTCTTGCCACCGCCCTTCTGCCGTCCGCCGATGATGAAACTTCCAAGGGAGCCGATGACGGCAAGCGCCAGCCAGACTTTGCCGCTGAGTAGTGGCGCAAAGTCGCTGACTGCGTAGCCCGCGATCCAGATCAGCCCCCACAGGATGAGGAACGGTGCGGCGGCTTTGTAGCCATAGGCCTCGAAGCTGCGTCGCTCCGTGGCGGCGATGTCGCGCAGGGCTTCCTGTGCCTGGTCAGGGGAAAGGGCCATCGTGTCCTCGCTCTCAATTGTCAAAGTACTCTACATGATAGAGTACTTTGTTGCAAGGGGTGAAAGGAGGGAAGATCGAATTTTTGTCGAAACTCTAGCGGCCTGGCGGGATCACCAGTCGTTCAGACCCTGGAACCGGGAGAAACCCGCATTGCGCGCCCAGCCCGTCCATTCCTTGCGCAGGCGCACGGCTTCTATAGGGCTTCTGGTGCCCTGTCCGACGCCGAGAATTTGAAGCTCCGCACACCCCTTGAATGGTTTGCCATCGGGATCGGGCAGATGCGCGCGTGACGATGCCAGGTGCGCGTATTCGGAATCTTCGATGCCATCGGAAGCCAGAATGATCGTCGTCTTCATGCCGCCACAGCCGATGCTATTCGACACGTTGTCGAGGAAGGCGATGATGTTGGTTGTGGCTTGTGCCTTCCACTTGCCCTTGGCCACAAGCATTGGCGTTCCGGCGATCAGCTTCTGCACATCTGCGGCGACCTCAGCGGGACGGCTTTTGATCGACAAAACAGTGTCGTAATAGAATCCGTTCGACGACGCATCGAAATTCCCGAGCGTGCGAATGTGTACCTCGGAACGGAAGCCGAGCTTGCGCACACGATCGGAAATGCGAGCGGCAACTTTCGCTGCAAACGCCTTGTCCTCCACGAGCGGGTTACTCTTCGACAGATCGAGCCCGATGATGATGCGCTCCGGCACCATTGCCTGCTGGGCCGTATAGGATACCTGCTCCACCGGCGCGCTCTGGGCGACATTGACAGCATAGGCGCTGCCTGCGCCCAACGCCGCTCCCGTCACCATTGCCAGCATCATGCGCATCATGGCGGCAATCCTATCCGGCGCGCGCGTTCTGGCGCTTGTCGGCGAGTTCGAGCAGGTGAAGTTGCGCGAAGTGCCGGCGGCGATGCTTGTAATCGTTGGCAATCACAAAGTTGCGAACATTGCTTTCGCCGCTCTGAAGATAGAGCGCAGCCACCACCGTAACGATGAAGAACACAACGCTTGCGAACACCAGCCACAGAAAGCTGTCGGCATCGGCCAGCGAATTCTGCGAAAGCTTGGGCAGAGGTAGCGACACCCCGTCGGTCATGCTGGCGCTATAGATTTTGGGCTCGGGCGCAGCGGGCTTTGCCGCCTCGTCGCTCAGCAGCGCGTCGATGGAATTGCTGTTGTTCTGTTGCGTCAGCGCCTGATCGCTGCGCTCGAGCGTCGCGGAGGTAGCTCCCGACATATTGTTGTAGGCCACAAGGTAACCAAGACTGCCAATCATGGCGATGGCGAGAATAAACGCCGTTACGATCATGCCGTTCCGGCCATAGGCGCCGGTGATCTTCAGGAAAAAGTGCACGATCATCACCGCGAACACCACCTGCAGACTCTTGAACACGACCGAGTCCTGAAGGCTGGCGGGCACGACCATGAATTCGTTGGAGAGCGCGCGCGTCCACACGTCGCCGCGGATGATCTGATAGTCCACAAACATCGCAAGCACGGCCACGCCCACCGCGAATATCAGGGCGGCGACATAGAGCCAGCGGTAGTGATGCACCTGACGGCTCTTTTCCAGATTGCGCGCGATGACATGCGCGTCGTCCTGTTGTTCCATCGAAAGCGCGGATCTGGGCGCTTCCTCAATCGGCTCCGGCTTCTTCTGGCTGCGCGCCAGAATTCCCAGAAGGCCGCCCGGCTTGCCTTTGCGCCTCGGTGCCGTGCGTTCGCCCTTGCGCACCCAGTCCGGGCCCCAGCTCGGTGTGTCGACCGGCGTCTTCAACCGCTCGATGAGCTGCGCCTCCAAGCGCGCGCGCGTTTCCGGGGTCAGCGCCTCGGCTTCCGCGAGCGTACGGGCTTCGCGGTCGAACTCTTCCGGCGATACATCGTGCAGAAGATCGTGGGACAGCGCCTTGCGCGGGCGCGCTCCCAACGACAGACGACGGCGCGGCTCCGGCTCGCGCGCTGGTGGCACCTCGGATTCGGCAACTTTGCGATAGGCAACCATGTGTTCCCCCTTGGCAGGCGGCTTCAGCCCCGGTTGCCAAGGTAAAGGGATGGTTAAGTCCGCTTCGGGGCTGGATTGTGTCCGGATTGCGGCGGGTGACGATTCCATGCCTGAAACTTGGCTCCTGCTATGCCAACGCCCCCACCGCGCGACGACCGTGTCGTCGTGGTGCCTTACGCAGAAGCAGCTCACTCAGGTCTGCGTCAGCGAAACGATGCCGCGCATGATCTGGTTGAGGTCGTAGTCTTTCGGACTATAGACGGCAGCCACGCCAGCCTCTTTCAGCACGGCTTCATCTTCGGGGGGGATGATCCCGCCCGCCACGACCTTCACATCGCCAAGCCCTGCATCCTTCAGCTTGGCCACCACTTCACCCGCCAGAGGAACATGGCTGCCTGAGAGGATGGAAAGCCCGACGACGTGAGGCTTCTTCTCACGCGCGGCGTCCACGATCTCGTCCGCCGTGAAGCGGATGCCATTGTAGATCACGGCCATGCCGGCATCGCGGGCGCGGATGGCGATCTGTTCGGCGCCGTTGGAATGGCCGTCCAGTCCCGGTTTGGCGACGAGAAAGGTGAGTTTGCGGCCGAGTTTCTTGGAGGCGGCATCCACCTCATCGCGCAAGGCGACGATGCGTTCGTCGTTGCGCGCCGGCGCGGTGGCGGCAACGCCGGTGGGACCGCGATACTGCCCGAAGATGTGGCGAAGGCCTTCCGACCATTCGCCCGTCGTCACGCCCGCCTTCGCGCATGCGATCGATGCAGGCATGATGTTGATGTTTTCCTTCGCCGCACGTTCCAGCCCCGCCAGCGCCGCCGCGACTTTCTTTTCGTCACGCTGCGCACGCCATGCCTGAAGCCGCGCGATCTGTTCGTGCTCGACGCGCTCGTCGACAACCACGAAATGTCCGCTGCCGACGGTAAGCGGCGAAGGTTCTGTTTCGGTGTAGGCGTTCACGCCGACGCGGATTTCTTCGGCGGTTTCCAGCTCTTCCACGCGCGCGGCGTTGGAGGCGACGAGCCGCTCCTTCATATATTCGAGCGCCTCCTGCGTGGCCGCGCCGCCCATGGCTTCGATGCGCGCGATCTCGGCGCGGATTTGTTCGGTGAGCTGTGCCACCTTCTCGCCGATAACCTTCGAACCATCGAAGATGTCGCCATATTCGAGCATGTCGGTTTCATAGGCGCCGATCTGTTGCAGGCGCAGCGACCATTGCTGATCCCATGGGCGCGGCAAACCCAGCGCTTCGTTCCACGCCGGAAGCTGCACAGCGCGCGCACGTGCGTTCTTCGACAGCGTAACGCCGAGCATGCCGAACAGGATGCGATAGACATTATTTTCCGGCTGCTGCTCGGTGAGCCCGAGCGAATTGACCTGCACGCCATATCGGAACAGGCGCAGCTTCGGGTCTTCCACACCATAGCGTTCGCGTGTGATCGAATCCCAGATCTGACCCATCGCGCGCAGCTTGCAGATTTCGGTGATGAACTTCACGCCGGAGTTCACGAAGAACGAGATGCGCCCCACGGCTTGCGGGAATTGTTCGAGCGGAATCGCGCCGCGTTCCTTTGCGGCATCGAGCACAGCAATAGCGGCGGCAAGCGCGAAGGCCGCTTCCTCAACCGCATCGGCACCGGCTTCCTGCAAATGATAGGAGCAGATGTTGATCGGATTCCACTTGGGCAATTCCGAGGTGGTGAAGGCGATCGTGTCGGTGGTCAGGCGCAAGGCGGGTTTGGGTGGGAAGATATAGGTGCCGCGCGCCAGGTATTCCTTGATGATGTCATTCTGCGTTGTGCCGGTCAGCGATGTGCGCGGCGCACCCTGCTCGTCGGCTACCGCAACATACAGCGCCAGCAGCCAGGCGGCCGGCGCGTTGATCGTCATGGAGGTGTTCATGCGTTCGAGCGGAATGCCCTCGAACAGCGTGCGCATATCTCCCAGATGACCAATGGGAACACCCACCTTGCCAACCTCGCCTTTGGCCAATGGGTGATCGCTGTCATAGCCCGTCTGCGTGGGCAGATCGAAGGCAACCGAAAGGCCGGTCTGACCTTTGGCAAGATTGGAGCGATAAAGCGTATTCGAGGCCTGGGCGCTCGAGTGGCCCGCGTAGGTGCGGAAGATCCAGGGCTTGTCTTGGGTCATGGCGGCGCACTGTGCACTGCAACATAAGTGCGATGCAATTGCCCGCAGGGACACAATCGGTAAGCTGCGGCCTAAGGACCCGGGGAAACACCATGAATCGGCACGTATTTCTGGCGGCGCTATGCGCGGCTGCACTCAGCATTGCCACGCCCGCTTTGGCAAAACCCAAAGCGGCCAAACCGGCACCGCGCCCGGCCGCCACCGAGACCATGCCGGTTGCCGGTTTCGATCCGGCGCGGTTGACCCGGCTGACCGCGGCCATGCATGAGCAGGTGGATACGGGCAAAGTGGCCGGCATTCAGACCATGCTGGTGCGGCACGGCAAGCTCGTCAGCTTCGACAGCTACGGCACCGCCAGCGGCATGAACGGGACCAAAGTGGGTCCCGACACGATCTTCCGCATGTACTCACAGACCAAGCCCATGACCGGCGTGGCCATGATGATCCTCTACGAACAGGGCAAGTGGCGGCTCGACGATCCGGTTGCGAAGTACGTTCCGGAATTTGCGAACCTCAAAGTGTTCGCGGGTCTCGACAAGCACGGCGAGCCGATTCTCGAAGACATGAAACATCCGCCGACGATGCGCGAGCTGATGACGCACACGTCCGGCTTCGGCTATGGCCTCGCAGACGACAATTGGGTCGATCAGCAATTCATCGCCAAGAAAGTGTTCGAGGCGCATGGATTGAAAGACATGATCGACCGCATCGCGACCATCCCGCTGCGCTTTCAGCCGGGCACGCGCTGGTCCTATTCCATCGGCGTCGATATTCAGGGCTACATCATCGAAAAGCTCAGCGGCATGCGTTTTGCCGATTTCATGGCGGCAAACATCTTCAAGCCGCTCGGCATGAACGACACGGGATTTTACGTGCCGGCGGCAAACGCAAAGCGCCTTGCGGGCGCCTATGGCGTCAACCCGATGAACGGGCAGCTTGTCGAAATCACGCACGAGATGTTTCCGGCTTTGCAGGATTTCACCAAAGACCCCACGCTCGATTCCGGTGGCGGCGGCACGGTGTCCACCACGCGCGACTATGCGCGATTCTGCCAGATGATCCTCAATGGCGGAGAGTTGGACGGCGCGCGCATTCTCTCGCCCGCGAGCATCGCCATGATTGAATCCGATCATCTGGAATCAACCGTGGTGCCGTTCTACCGCAACAATGAGCGCACGGCCTTTGGCGACGATGCGTTCGGTTACGGGTTAGACGTCGCCCTGGTGAAGAACAATGCCAAAGCCGGAACGCTTGCCGGAACGGGCACGATTTCCTGGGGCGGCGCGGCAGGTACGTGGTTCTGGATCGATCCGAAAAACGATCTTTTCTTTCTAGGCATGATCCAGCGCTTCGACCGTTCCGCCGAATACAATCCGCTGGTACCCTTGTCGCAAGCGCTGGTTTATCAGGCGCTGACGCATCCAGAGAAATAGGCTATCCGCCGCCTTCCGCGGGAATGCCGAGGATGGTGATGCCAAGCGCCAAGAGGCCCAACGCCGCGAACCAAATGGTATGCGGCCAGCGATGTTTGACGTTCGGCGCGGCTTGCGCGGTGAAGGCGGCGACGAGGCATTGGAGCGCATAGAAGCCCGCGAAAGCGCGGCTGGCCAGCGCCACGATGTCTAGAATGTTGGCGGACCAGACAAGCACAATGCCGAACGCACCGATCAGCGGATAGGCATATTTGCGCTTGATCGTGCCTTCGCTTGCTTCCTCGGACAGGCCCGCGCCGCCGATGGTATCGGCGATGGCGGCGGAGGCTTGCGCGAAGATGGCCCCGCCCACCAACAGAACCGCGAGGATCGACGCGACCTTACTCATCATGCCGACAACGCCCGCGATATCGGGTTTGCCCGAATGTTCGTGCGCCACTGTCATTGCAAGCACGAAGAACGCGAGATAGATCGCCGCTGACAGCCATTGCGCATAGCGCATGGTGCGCACGCGTTCCTTGGGCTCATAAACGCCCTTCAGGAAGCGCGATGTTTCAAAGCCTTGCACCACGATGAGAAGGCCGAAGACGACGCGCAGATCATGCCAGCCCGGCATGTCGAAGGGCGCGGCGATCTTCCATGTGCCGCCGAGAAGCTCCACGCCGTTCAGCCACACCAGCGCGGCCAGAACGGCGGCGATCACCGCAAGCTTGAGCGAGACGGCGTATTCTTCCAATGCCTCAAGGGCGTGCAGACCGCGCAGATAGCCATAGATGCCGATGAAGGCGAGCGCGGCGGTGGTGACGAATTTTTCATCGAAATCGCTTTGAACGCCGATGCCCTTCATCAGGAAGGCGGCGAGTAGCGACAGATAGTAGGTTACCGAAATGACATAGGCGAAGATTAGCGCCGCATGCGAGAGCCGCTCTATGCCGAAGAGGTATTTCGGTTCCTTCGCATCGAACAGTTTTTCGCCGTTCAGGATATTGAAGCGGATCGCGCCACCGATGGCGTAACCGATCGCCACCAATACCATCATGGCCAAAGTGGCGTAGCCACCGACCGTATCGGCCAGAAGTGGCAGCGATATCAGAAAGCCCGAGCCGATGATGGACGCGAGCGGCGTAACCGTTGCCTGCCAGGCGGTATTGTTGCGGACCTTGGGCCAGAAGAGGAATGCCGCCGTTGCGGCGAAGGCGAGCCCTGCGACCAGATTTTCCATGCCTGTGCGGATTGCGGGAAATCGGGGGCTTTCGCAAGCTTTTTCTCCCCGCTTTGCGCTTCGTCGATGGATGCTAGGATGGCGGTGTGTTCAGTGAAGTTCCCCAAGGATGTTTCCAATGCGATTTGGTTCCGTGTTTGCTCTAGCTCTCCTTGCCGCTTCTCCCGCCATGGCGCTCACCCAAGATGAAGCAGCCTGGCAACAAAGCCTGAAAGACGACAACGCTGCCTATTCCACCAAGGCGCACGCGATCCTGAAGATCGCCGATGCCGCCTATATCGGTGATGGCGAAGCGCAGTCGTTGGTCGGTAAGCCCGGCAATCCGGCGAGTTATCATTGGGTGAAAGGTGTGGAAAAAAAAGCGGTGTTTGTCGCATCGCTTATCCATGGCCGTCCGACGTTGACGAGGGGTGGCGCGGCGTTCGACCTCGACGCGCTCGGCAAGGGCATTCCGATCGCAAAAGACGTGGATGTTGCAGGCGCCATGACGCAAATCGCACCGGAGAAGACCGGCCTTCGTATCTTTGTCTATAATCAGCAGAGCAAGGAAGCAAAGGCATTCAAGGGTCTCGACTATTTCCCCTATGATCCGGCTTACAAGGTGACGGCATCGTTCAAGGCAGCGAAGTCCGCGGAAGGCCATTTGTTCAAAACGTCACGCGGCACCGACAAGATCTTCTACCACGTCGGCGACGCAACCTTCGCACTACAAGGCAAGAAAATCGTGCTGCCCTTCTATGCCGATGCAAAGGAGCCCGCGAAGATCGAATCGCTGGCGAGTTTCTTCACCGATGATCTCACGGGCAAAGTGACCTATGGCGCTGGGCGCTATGTCGATGTGGACGGCTTCGGCAAATTTCCGCCGAAGACGCTGACCATCGATTTCAACTATGCCTACAATCCCAATTGTGCGCGCTCCACGTTCTACAACTGTCCTTACGCGGTCGATGCTATCCAGCTTGCTATGAGGGCAGGTGAGAAAGACCCGCACACAAAGCACTGACGCGATGAAACAGAAGCCGCCTGCCGATCAGCGCGCCAAGCAGAAGGAAGCAGCCAAGCGCGCCGCCCTGAAGGCGCTACGCCGTGCGCGGAAGCAGGCGGAGGTTTCCGGCGTGAAGCTGTCGGATTGGGAAGGTGAGTTTCTGGGTTCGGTCGAAGGGCGGGTCGAGACCTATGGCCGCGCCTTCGGCGATCCGGAAAAAGGTTCGCCCGGTGCATCACTATCCATGCGGCAAGCTGTGAAACTCAAGGAAATAGGCGCAAAAGCCAGCGGGAAGGCGCGGAAACCGTTCGGACAGCGGCGCGCATGATCCCGGTAACATAATTACAAGGAATATCCATTCAGAGGCATTAACTGCCTTTCCTATTGCAATGCAGCGCGACCGCGGGCTTACTTCGCACCCGCAAAATAAGCCACGCAAAAAGCGGAACGCACAGGGGACTTGAGGAACGATGGCATCATCCGCCGAAGCAAAGCCGCAGCTCGAGGTCTACAAGGATCTCTACGACATCGGCGAAATTCCGCCGCTCGGCCATGTGCCGAAGAACATGCACGCCTGGACCATCCGCAAGGAACGCCACGGGCCGCCCGAGCAATCCTTCCAGATGGAAGTCGTGCCCACCTGGTCGCTCGATTCCCACGACGTGCTCGTGCTCGTGATGGCCGCGGGCGTGAACTACAACGGGGTTTGGGCCGGCCTCGGCACACCCATTTCGCCAATCGACGGTCACAAGAATCCGTATCACATCGCAGGCTCCGATGCGTCTGGCATCGTGTGGGCCGTGGGCTCGAAGGTCACGCGCTGGAAAGTCGGCGATGAAGTGGTCGTGCACTGCAATCAGGACGATGGCGACGACGAAGAGTGCAACGGCGGCGATCCGATGTTTTCGCCTTCCCAGCGCATCTGGGGTTACGAGACACCCGATGGTTCGTTCGCGCAGTTCTGCCGCGTGCAGGACCGCCAGCTCATGGAGCGGCCGAAACATCTCTCTTGGGAAGAGGCCGCGTGCTACACGCTGACCCTTGCTACCACCTACCGTATGTTCTTCGGTCACCGTCCGCACATCCTGCGTCCCGGTCACAACGTCCTTATCTGGGGTGCGTCTGGCGGGCTTGGCTCTTTCGCAGTGCAGCTTTGCGCGGTGTCGGGCGCAAACGCGATCGGCGTGATTTCCGATGAATCGAAGCGCGAATTCGTGCTGTCTCTCGGTGCCAAGGGTGTGTTGAACCGCAAGGATTTCAACTGCTGGGGCCAGATGCCAACGGTCGGCACGCCCGAATATGATGCCTGGACGAAGGAAGCGCGCAAGTTTGGCAAGGCGATCTGGGACATCACCGGCAAGGGCAACGATGTCGACATGGTGTTCGAACATCCGGGCGAATCGACCTTCCCCGTCTCATGCCTTGTGGTGAAGCGTGGCGGCATGGTCGTGTTCTGCGCGGGCACCACCGGTTACAACATCACCTTCGACGCGCGCTATGTGTGGATGCGCCAGAAGCGCATTCAGGGTTCGCACTTTGCCAATCTGATGCAGGCATCGCAGGCCAACCGCCTGATGGTGGAACGCCGTCTTGATCCGTGCATGAGCGAAGTCTTCCCTTGGGCGGATATTCCGCGTGCGCACACCAAGATGTGGAAAAACGAACATCTGCCCGGCAACATGGCCGTGCTGGTGAACGCGCAACGCCCCGGCCTCAAAACCTATGAGGACGTGCTGGAAGCCAGCAAGGGCTGAGCAATTTCACACATTCGCATTTCCGTGCGCCACCTGTTGGTCTGGCGCGTGGAAACGCGGCATTATCACGGACCTTCTTTCGGAAACTCGCCAATGCTTCCTCTGCCACCTCATCTTCTTGACCGTTGCGATGAAGCCGTGCTTTCGGCTGAAGGCTTCCTTGCCACCGCGCGTGAACGCGTGCGCACTTCTCTCGCGCCTGACGGAAAGATTAGCGGTGCGGTTCTCGATCGCGAACAGCGATCCGCCCACGCACTGGCCTGGTACGCGACCTATGTGGAGGCGCTGCGGCAAATGGCGCGCTGGGGCCGTCGCCTCCACGACGAAAAGCGTTTCGGCGAAATCGAGCAGTTGCTGCTGCTTTGCGCATTTGCGGAATATCTGGCGCAACTCGCCGGTGGCGTCGCCATGAGTCAGGGCGAGATTGCGCGCCCGTTCAATATGGGTGTCGACAACGACGTGGTCGGCGCGTTCTGGACCGCGACGGTCGATGAACTTGTCCAACTTGGCAGTCGTCGCGAAGTGCGACTGGGCATCGCCGAATATCTCGAGAAGCATCAGGGCGCTATCACCTATGGCGATCCGGGGCTCGACGACACAATGGGCATGATCCGTGAGCAATTCTTCCGCTTTGCTCAGGACAAGGTGACGCCGTACGCCCACGAATGGCACCTGAAGGACCAGCTCATTCCGATGAATGTTGTCGAGGAGATGAGTGCGCTCGGCGTATTCGGTCTGACCATCCCGGAGGAATATGGCGGCGCCGGTCTGTCCAAGACTGCGATGTGCGTTGTCTCTGAGGAGTTGTCTCGCGGCTATATTGGCGTGGGCTCGCTTGGCACGCGCTCGGAAATCGCGGCGGAATTGATTCTCGCGGGCGGCACCAGGGAGCAGCGCGAGTATTGGCTGCCGCTTTTTGCCAGTGGTGAGAAACTGCCAACTGCCGTCTTCACCGAACCCAATGGCGGTTCCGACGTGGCGGCGCTCAAATGCCGTGCCGTGCGCGAAGGCAATGTTTTCAAGGTTCAGGGTGCAAAGACATGGATCACCCATGCCGCGCGCGCCGATGTGATGACGCTTCTGGTGCGCACGACGTCCGAGCCGGGGTATCGCGGACTTTCCATGCTGCTGGCGGAAAAGCCTCGTGGGACCGACGGTAACCCCTTCCCCGCTCCCGGCATGAGCGGTGGCGAAATCGAAGTGCTCGGCTATCGAGGCATGAAGGAATATGAAATCGGCTTCGATGGCTTCGAAGTGCCGGTCAAGAATCTGCTTGGCACCGAAGAAGGGCAGGGCTTCAAGCAATTGATGCAGACCTTCGAATCCGCGCGCATCCAGACAGCAGCCCGCGCGGTCGGCGTTGCACAATGTGCGCTCGATCTGGGCCTGCGCTACGCGACGGAACGCCTGCAGTTTGGCAAGCCGGTCTTCAATTTCCCGCGCGTCAGCGACAAGCTCGCCATGATGGCGGTGGAAATCGTGATCGCCCGCCAGCTGGCCTATCACGCCGCCCGCGAAAAAGATGAAGGCCGCCGCTGCGATCTGGAAGCGGGCATGGCCAAGCTTCTGGGCGCGCGCGTAGCATGGGCTGCCGCCGACAACGCACTGCAGATTCACGGCGGTAACGGCTTCGCGCTCGAATATCCCATCAGCCGCGTTTTGTGCGACGCGCGCATCCTCAACATCTTCGAGGGCGCAGCCGAAATCCAGGCGCAGGTTATCGCACGGCGCCTTCTGGAGCCGGGCGCGAATTGACAGCCATATTGGACAGGCGCGTCCGCGGGCGTATCGTGCGCGCATGACCGAACCGCATCCGCTCGATCGCCTCTTCGAAACCATTGCCTCGCGCAAAGGCGCCGATCCGTCTACTTCCTACACGGCCAAGCTGTTTTCGCAGGGCGTGCTCAAGATCGCCAAGAAGCTCGGCGAAGAGGGCGTGGAGACCGCGCTTGCGGCCGTTGCGCAGGACAAGCAGGCGCTCGCGTCGGAATCAGCAGATCTGCTCTACAATCTTCTGGTGCTGTGGGCTGCGTGCGGGCTCGATCCGCGCGAAGCCTATACCGCGCTCGAAGCACGCGCCGGAAAATCCGGTTACGAAATCAAGGCGGCGAACAAAGAATAACGCGCGTTATTCTTCATCCTTGCTGTCATCGACGAGGCTCTTCACGAGGTCGAGCACGCGCTTGCGCACTTTCGGATCCTTGATGCGCATGAAAGAAAGTGTGAGTTGCAAGCCTTCGCCACTCGAAAGAAATTCCATCACCGGTGGCGGTGTCTCTTCTGCGAATCCCGGCGCGGCCGGCTTTGGAATCTGTTCGATCACGCCCTGATAGAAATAGTCGATCCCGACACCGAGAATTTGCGCGACCTGGAATAGTCGACCTGCCCCAATGCGATTGACGCCCTTCTCGTACTTCTGCACCTGCTGAAAGGTGAGACCAAGCATCTCGCCCAGTTTCTCCTGGCTCATGCCGATCAGCATGCGCCGCAGCCGCACGCGATTGCCGACCTGCACGTCTATGGGATTTGGTTGTTTTTTCGGCAAGGCGGGTGGGGTGATTTGTGTTTCGCCCGGAACCTTAGACGCAATCTTCGAGCGGCGGAAAGAAATTTTATTCGCCGGACCGTTCGCGGCCTGTTGACGGTTTTGCCCGGAAACCAGCGAAAATAGAAAGCATCAAAAGCAACCAGAAGGGCAAGTCGCCAATGCGCGCGAAGAGTGTGGGCGGCAACGCCCGGGGCAGACTTCCGTCCAAAATACCCATCTCTCCTGCGCCCAGTTCACCCTTCAACTGGCCAAGAGGATCGATGATCGCCGAAATGCCCGTGTTGGCTGCACGCACAACGGGAACACCCTCCTCAATCGCGCGTACACGTGCAATCAGAAGATGCTGATAGGGCCCCGACGAACTCGGCGGCCCAAACCAGGAGTCGTCTGTGACATTGACGAACCAGCCCGGACGCGTGGTGCCCACAACCGCGCCGGGAAAAACGATTTCGTAGCAGATCAGCGGTCCGATTTCGGGTGCGCCCGGCACCGCAATGCTGCGCGGTCCCGGACCTGGTCTGAATCCGTCAGGCATGTTTACGAGTTTGTTGAGCCCGAGTGTATGCAGAAGCTCCGGCAACGGAAGATATTCTCCAAAGGGCACCAAATGGGACTTGTCGTAAACGGCGCGAAGAGCACCGCCATCGGCAAACCCAAAGAGGCTGTTGTGGAATATGGGCTCACCGTTCGGAAAACGTTCGACGCGAACCGCGCCGGTAAGCAGTACGCGATGATTTGTTGTCAGCCGCGCAATGTCGTCCAGCGCTATCGGCTCGCGCTGTAACAGGAATGGCGGCGCAGCCTCCGGCCAGATGATGTGCGTTGGCGTCTGCCCTGCGCGGCTTTCACTCAACATCATCAGGCGCTTCCAGTTCCGGTCGCGATACTGCTCGGCATATTGCTCATGCTGTGGCACGTTCGGCTGCACAATGCGCAATCGCACGCCGTCAACCTCTCCCGGCTTCAGGCTGATCAAGCGCGCCCACCCCGATAGTGCGAGCATCGCGAAAAGCACCGTCATCGCCAAAGGAAGAAGATAGCCGCGCTGTTCGTCGCGCGCAGCAAGCGCGGCCAATGATGCGCCAAACAACGCCGTAAGCAATGACAGACCATAGGTGCCAATGATTGAGACACTCTGGAGCACGCCCAGCGAAGCGCCCCAGCCATAGGCGGGGAGGTTCCATGGAAAGCCCGTAAGGATGTGTCCGCGCATCCATTCAAACAGCATATAGCTTGCCGAAAGAATGAAGATCCGCGCGATGCCGTCTTTCCAGAAGCGTGCCGCGATCATGGCCGCCAAACCCGGAAAGATCGCGAGCCCGGCAGGAAACAAAGTGATGGCAAAGGGCAGCTGCCAGCCGTGCTCGCCCGGATCGACAAGAAAAGCATATCCGATCCAGTAAAGCCCAACGAAGAATTGGCCGAAGCCAAATGCCCAGCCCGTGAGGAAGGATGCGCGGAAGCGTCGTGACTCCTGCGTTGCGCTATCGAGCAGGAACACCAGCGTGGCCATACCCAGAAGGAACAGAGGAAATATTCCAAGAGGCGCGAACGACAATGCGCTGGCCGCGCCACCGCAAATCGATACCGCGAAGCGTCGCCAGCCGCGCAGTCGGGCAAGATAGCCGGCAACCAATGCCAGCGTGCCGTGAATGCTTACGATGATCGAATTCACGGTATCAGCCTGCCTCGCCAGTCAGGAGCGCGGGCGGGCGGACGCGCAGGCGTTTGATGCGCCGCGGGTCTGCCTCAAGAACTTCGAGGTCATAACCTGAAGGGTGGCGAATGATTTCGCCGCGCAAGGGTACGCGGCCCAGCAGCGAAACGGCCAACCCGCCCATCGTATCCACGTCCTCGTCCGGATCTTCCGGCTTCAGTTCAATACCCGTCTGATCGCGGAAATCGTCCAGATCGAAACGTGCGTCAAGCTCGAATGAGCCATCGGGCAGACGCCTTAGATGCGGCGCTTCATCCACATCGTGCTCGTCGTCAATATCGCCCACGATCTCTTCGACAAGGTCTTCAATGGAGACAAGCCCATCGGTGCCACCATATTCGTCGATGACGAGCGCCAGATGCAGGCGCGTAGTCTGCATCTTCACCAGCAGGTCGAGCGCGGGCATGGAAGGAGGGACAAACAAAAGCTCGCGGCGTACATCGGCAATGGAGATATCCGGCCAGCGCAGCATGCCGTCATCCGCCACTTCGAAGCGGCCCACAAGATCCTTGATGTGGATCACACCGATGGGGTCATCAAGGGTTTCGCGATAGATGGGAAGACGTGAATGCTGCGCCTCGCGGAAAACCGCGAAAAGTTCACGCAGAGGTGTCTCTTCTTCCACGGCGATGATGTCGGCGCGCGGAACCATGACGTCATAAACACGCAATTCGCCGAATTTCAGCAGGTTGTCCAGCATCAACCGTTCGCGCGGAGAGAAATCTGGCGCAGTGCGGACGTTCTCTTCGATGACCTCGTGCAGCTTCTCGCGAATGGTGCGCTCGCTGCCTTCGCCACGCAGAATTTGCGCCAGGCGCCTTAATAGGGTCGGCTGCGAACTTTCCTGCGCATCGCTGCCATTGCCGCTTCTAACAGGATCAGACATCAGGCGGCCTTTGCATGCGCATAGGGATCGGCGATTCCGAGTCCGGACAGGATGGCGGTTTCCAATCTCTCCATCTTTTCGGCATCGCGCTCATTTTCGTGGTCATGACCCAACAGGTGCAACACGCCGTGAACGGCAAGGTGCAGCACATGATCGCTCAGGAACTTCTGCGCCGCTTCGGCTTCCCGAGCGGCGACGCCATGGGCAATCGCGATATCACCGAGATAGCTCTCGCCATCTTGCTGCGCAGGGAACGACAGAACGTTGGTCGGCTTGTTCTTGCCGCGAAAGGTTGCGTTAAGATCGCGCAGCTTCTCATCGTCAGACAGCAGCAGCGTCAGGGAAACTTCTCCCGGCGAAACACCCGCGGCCAGCAGGGCTGCATCGACCGCACGAACAAGGCGAGGCTTCAGGCTGCGAGCGGAAGCCCGCCATGGGGCCGCTTCGATGATGATCGTTAGAGCCTTGGTAGTTCGGGACCGGCTTCTACTCGGTCCCTCCTGGGATTTGCGGCGTCTCATTCGTCTTTTTTGACTGCGTTCCTGCCCTTTGCCGCCGGGGCCTTGCGATAGCGCTCAGGCAATCCGGCGGGTTGGGCGGAAGTATTATAGGCACGCACGATCCGGGTGACGAGGGGATGGCGAACCACATCCTTCTCCGAAAAACGGGCAATGGCCACGCCTTCGACGCCACCGAGAATGTCGAGAGCTTCATTGAGGCCCTCCGCTCTGCCGCCCGGCAGATCGCTTTGGGTCGGATCGCCCGTCACGACCATGCGAGACTCCTCACCGAGCCGGGTAAGGAACATCTTCATCTGGGCGGATGAGACGTTCTGCGACTCGTCCAGAATGACGAAGGAGCGCGCGAGCGTGCGGCCGCGCATGAAGGCGAGCGGTGCGACTTCGATCACGCCAGATTCCATCAGCCGCGTACACTGATCCCCCATCACGTCGAACAGCGCGTCGTAAAGCGGCCGCAGGTAGGGATCGATCTTCTCTTTCAGATCGCCTGGGAGAAAGCCGAGCCGCTCGCCCGCTTCGAGGGCCGGGCGCGACAGGATCAGCCGCTCCACACGGCGTTCATAGAGAAGATGCGCGCCAAAAGCGGCCGCCAGATAGGTTTTCCCGGTTCCTGCCGGACCAATGCCGAAGACCAGCGGATGCGTGCGCATCAAATCCAGATACGCAGCCTGCGCAGGCGAGCGGGCGCGCGTGACGCGCGAAGTGGCCGTCTTCACCGCACCAGAACCGAATCCGTCACCGTCCTGTGTGCCATCGTGAGTGGCAAAGCGAATCTCCGCATCCACTTCGGCAAGCCCGGCATCGTCGCCCGCTTCGATGCGGGCATAGAGTGCGCGAAGTACGCTGGCAGCTCGTTCGCGCGCGGCGGGTACGCCTTCAACCGCGATGAGATTGCCGCGCTGCGCCACGCGCACATTCAGCTTCTGCTCGATACGCACAAAATTCTTCTGGTGCGCGCCCGCCAAAGCCGCAACAAGCGCATTGGCAGGAAATTCCAGTGTCACCTGCTCGCGGGCTGCGGCGATCTTCTTCACGGTGCGCATACGCTCATGCGCTCCGCCAGCGCGCCTTTCAGACTGTTGGAGAGCGCGGCTTCAATGCGCACGGCGTGAATCCGGTTCATCAGATGCGCCGCACCTTCCACATGCACAGGCTGCAGATATGGGCTGCGGCCCACAGCCTGTCCGTGCTTGCGGCCCGGCTTTTCAAACAGCACGTCGAATGTCTTGCCTTCACACGAGGTGTTGAACGCGCGCTGTTGCTCGCTCAGGAGGGCCTGCAACGCTTGCAACCGGGCATCTTTCACGTCTTCGGGTATCTGTTTGGCCTGTGTTGCGGCCGGCGTGCCAGGACGGGGGCTATACTTGAAGGAAAACGCCTGCGCGTAACCCACATTGCGTACCAGCGTCATGGTGCTTTCGAAATCGGCATCCGTCTCGCCGGGAAAGCCGACGATGAAATCCGAAGATAGCGCCAGATCAGATCGCACCGCGCGGATGCGATCGACCAGCTTTTTGTACATGTCGGCTTTGTGCTGCCTGTTCATGGCATGAAGGATGCGATCGGAGCCCGATTGGATGGGCAGATGCAGATAGGGCATCAGTTTTTCGATTTCACCATGCGCAGCGATGAGGTCATCGCTCATGTCGCGTGGATGCGATGTGGTGTAGCGCAGACGCCTTATGCCTTCGATGCGCGCAAGGCGATGCAGAAGCCTTGCGAGCGACCATTCCTCGCCATCGGGGCCGGCGCCACAATAGGCATTCACGTTCTGGCCAAGGAGCGTGATCTCGCACACGCCCCGGTCGGCCAGCCGGCGCGCTTCGTCCTCTATCTGTGAAACCGGCCGCGAAAATTCCGCGCCGCGAGTATAGGGTACAACGCAGAAGGTGCAGAACTTGTCACAGCCTTCCTGAACCGTAAGAAAGGCCGCGGGGCCTTCGCTGCTCACCTCTGTTGGCAGGGAATCGAATTTGTCTTCAGCCGGGAATTCGGTTTCAAGCGCGCGCCCTGTCCCGCGGTGTACCTGCGCGATCAGTTCCGGCAGGCGCTGATAGGATTGCGGCCCTACCACGATGTCGACGGCGGGCTGGCGCGCGATAATTTCCTTGCCTTCGGCCTGGGCCACACAACCGGCGACTGCGATCAACATCTCGCCGCCTTCGTCCGCCTTCCTCTGCTTGATGCGTTTGAGGCGACCAAGTTCGGAGTAGACCTTTTCAGCGGCCTTTTCGCGAATGTGACAGGTGTTGAGGATCACCATGTCCGCGTCTTCGGGCGCATCGGCAAGCCCATAGCCGTGCGGTGCCAGCAGATCCGCCATGCGGGCGGAATCATAGACGTTCATCTGGCAGCCATAGGTCTTAATGAAGAGCTTTTTCATGTCCGTGCCGGTTTCAGGCCCACGCCCTTTCCGCGCGGGAGGGGGCGTTATGGGCATTCGGCGTGCGGCTGACAAGGATCAGGCGGCGGCAGCGGGCTCACTCGCGGGCTGGGCGGGTTTGTGGTGTCGGCCGGTCAGGGCCTTGATCTGGCCTTGCCGAACCAGATCCTCGGCCAGCCGGGCCAGATTCTTACGTCCGCCCACGCTGTCCACCGTCATGGGCTCGTGGAATTCGATCACTACGTCCACTGGCCCGGAAAGCAGGCTTTCCCAGAGGTGGGGGATCAGTTCCATGTCGCCGTACCAGGCATAAAGCGGACGCGTCTCCCGGCCCATTGGGATGCCATGAACGGCGGTATAGGCAACGGAGACCGGCTGCACCAATGCATGCAAGGGTTCACCGTTCGCATCGCGGCCCACTTCGGCCTGCGCCGCGCCCATCAGCGCGCTCTTGAAAGGCAGCACGCGATTGCCGTCATTGGATGTGCCTTCCGGGAACAGCACCAGCGCATCACCTTCAATCAGCCGGTCGCGGATAACGTCGCGGGATTCGCCAGTCTTGGAACGGCGCTGCCGTTCCACGAACACGGTGCGCTGAAGCCGCGCAAATGTTCCAAAGAAGGGCCAGCCAGCAACTTCACTCTTTGCGACGAAGGAACAAACGACCGATCCGCCGATGGCCAGAATGTCGAGATAGGATGTGTGGTTCGCCACCATCAACACGCCGCGATCCTGCACCGGGGTGCCAATCATGTGCACGCGCAGGCCGAACAGATTCATCAGGAACCGCTGATAGCGATAGGGGATGCGCTTGTAGCCCATGCCGCGGAACTTCAGCGCCAAGCTCTGCCATGGGATGACAAAGATCGAGGTCGACAGAAAAACCGTGAGGATGAAAACGGCGCGCAGCGCTCGCATTGTTCCGCCCTATTGACCTGGCTTCTTGCCGCCCTTGGGTACGCCATAGAGCTCCAGCCGATGGTCAACCAGTTCAAACCCGAGTTCTTCGGCCACACGACGCTGGAGCTTTTCGATTTCTTCGTTACGGAATTCGATCACCCGTCCGGTTTGCACATCGATCAGATGATCGTGATGGGCGTCGGGGGCTTCCTCATAACGTGAGCGGCCATCGCGGAAATCATGACGCTCAAGAATGCCGGCATCTTCAAACAGCTTCACTGTGCGATAGACCGTCGCGATGGAGATATGCGGATCGATCGCCGAAGCGCGGCGATAGAGTTCTTCGGCGTCGGGATGGTCCTGCGCGGAGGAGAGCACCTGCGCGATCACGCGGCGCTGCTCGGTCATCCGCAGCCCCTTGTCCACGCAGAGCTTTTCGATCCGCGTCAAGGCAGTGTCTCCCGGCTGTCTGTCCATAATCGGACTTTAGTCGAAGCCATGCGCATTTCCCAAGTCCGAAGGCGCACATTTCAGGACAAGTGCGTCTTCGGCAGGCTGGCCGGGACGCGGGTAGTAGGCATTACGACGCCCGACCTGGACGAAGCCCAGGCCCTCATAAAGCGCGCGCGCAGCCTTGTTCTCAATTCCCACTTCCAAATAAAGGTCTTTGCAATTTCGCGCGGCGGCGTGGCCGGCCGCAGCCCGGACCAGCGCCTTCGCCAACCCCTTTCCGCGCGCGGAAGGCAAAACACCGAGCGTCAATATCTCTGCTTCGCCCGCTGCCATGCGCAGCACAATAAAGCCGTCAGCGGGCGCGCCATGGCTGAGCACCAAGATGGCTGCATCGCGCAGGAACGCGTCGAAGGATTGCGCGCTCCAGCCTTGCGCGAAAATGGCGCCGTGCAAGGCGGCGAGGGCCTTCTCATCGCCGGGCAACGCCTTGCGGATACTCATGCGGACGGCAGCTTCGCATCTGCCGGGCGCAGATAGAGCGGATCCGGCGCGCGGTCCGGCTCTGGACAGGCGGCCGCGAGTCGCGCCACCCACTCGGCATCGGGATAGGGGATCGCAACGAGGTGCGCGGCGATACCCAATTTGCGCAATGCCTCGGTTGCAGGCGCGGCAGCCGTTCCGGCAAGGGCTATCCCGGCAGGCGCGCACCGGGCGATGCGTCCAACTGCTTCATCGAAGGGCAGAACGCAGGGCGCCACCACGGTGGTGCCACGCGAAACAATGGCCAGATAAACCTCACCGCGTCGCGCATCGTGCAACACGGCTGCGGTTTCAAGATTCGATTCGTGCAACGTCTGCGCTGCCATCGCTTCCAGCGTGGTGACGCCCACGAGGGGCTTCTTCAGTGCGATCCGCAGGCCACGCATGAAGGCAAGGCCGACGCGCTGACCGGTGAATGTGCCGGGGCCCGTTGTAACGGCGAGACTGTTGATCTGCGCAAATGACAATCCGGCCTTTCGCATCAACGTCTCGACCATTGGTGCCAGCGCCTCGGCATGGCCGCGCTCCATCGCTTCCAACGCCTTCGCGCGGACATTTCCGTTTTCGAGAATCGCAACCGAACACGCGCCCAGCGCGGTATCGGCGGCCAGAATCATCATGATCCCATCTTCACGTTTCAAACGATCTTGCAGGCTTCATCAAAATCGAGGCGCGGATTACGCGGGAACGCGCCCTTGGGATCGCCATAGCCGATGTTGCAGAGGAAATTGACCTTGATGCTGCTATCCGGAAAGAATTCTTTCTCTACGCCTTCGGGATTGAAACCCGACATCGGTCCGCAATCCAGACCGAGCGCGCGCGCCGCGATCATGAAATAGGCGCCCTGCAGCGTGCCGTTGCGAATGGCATGCGGCTCGGCGATCTGCGGAACACTGAAGATGTTTTTCATTTCCGGCCGGTGCGGGAAGAGTTTCGGCAGATGTTCGGCGAATTTCAAATCGTAACCGATGATAGCGGTGCAGGGCGCGGCCAGTGTCTTGGCGCGATTGCCCTCGCTCATATGCGGCGAAAGCCGCTCCTTCGCTTCCTTCGATGTCACGAACACAAAGCGGGCGGGGCTCATGTTGGAGGCTGTCGGCGCCAATCGCAAAAGGTCGTAGATCGCCATGATGATGGCGGGACTGACGGGCTTGTCCGTCCATGCGTTTTGCGTGTGCGCGTTGCGGAAAATGATATCCAGCGCTTCGTCGTTCACGGCATGCGACATGGAATGACCCCTGGGTGCGAATCCTGATGCCCCAGAGATACCAAGGCGCGCGACCGCGCGCCATTTGGTTCACTCAGATGGCTTCGACCGCGTTCACTTCGGGCACGAAGTGCCGAAGCATGTTCTCGATGCCGTTCTTCAGCGTGATCGTGGATGACGGGCAGCCCGCGCAGGAGCCGCGCAGGTGCAGATAGACGACGCCGCTGGGGGGATCGAAGCGCTTGAACACGATATCGCCGCCATCGCCCGCAACGGCAGGGCGTACACGGGTCTCAATCAGTTCCTTGATCTGGTCCACGATTTCGGCGTCTTCGCCCGAATACACAGGTTCGGCGTCATCGTCCCGCTCATCGGCGCCGCCGGTCATCAGCGGCAGATCACGCGTGAAATGGTCCATGATCGCGGCAAGAATGGCGGGCTTCAAATGCTGCCACTCCGCGCCGTCCTTGGTCACCGAGATGAAGTCCGCGCCGTAAAATACACGGCTCACCGCATCCAGATCGAACAATGCGGCGGCCAGCGGCGAGCGCTGCGCAGATGCCTTGTCCGGAAAGTCCGCCACGGCGCCCTCGCCCATCACGGTGCGACCGGGAAGGAATTTCAACGTCTGGGGGTTCGGCGTGGATTCGGTCTGGATAAACATGCGCGTTATGTGGACCTCCCGCCCGCGCGGATCAAGATCAACAAAGCCGCAGTCAAATCCCTAATTTATCAGGGCTTTCTCCAGTGCCGGCAGTAATCAGCATCGTCTGAGTTGTATAAAAGCAGATTAGTTGGCATCTTTCCAAATAGTGTTGGAATATTCTTATGGGGAAATGCAATGAAATTGGGTCTTTTTCCAATTGCCGCTGCAATGATTGGCGTCTCTGTGGTCGCGTCGGGTTTGACTGCAATGGCTGGCGAGGCAACCCGGATGATGACGGCCAAGAGCTGTCAGGCGCCATACGAGGAAAAATCCACGATGTGCACCATTTCCGGCACGCTGATGTGGTCCTGCGATTCCGCACTGACCTGCGGCGAAGCCAAGACCGCTGATCCCAAGAGCTTCTGTTTATCCTCCGACGGCAAGCCGCTGGAGGGAGAGGTGCAGATGTCGAAAGCCTCGGTCGTTACCAGCAAGAACGGCACATTCTGCAAGGATGAGATGGCTGTGAAGAACTTCCCATACGCCTACGGGCCCAAGCCTTAAGCCTGTCCGTCAGAAATCACTCGCGATACCCTTCCGCTCCCAGTCGCCGAAACGCGTCGGCTCGGGGCCTTTGGGGCCATTGACCTCTGGGGGTAGTGGTCTTTGCGGGCCAGCCTTGTCCCGGCGCGCCTGCGCCTCGGCTGCGGCGCGCTCACCGGCCGCACGTACCCTTGCGGCGATTTCCTCTGCTGTCAGGGGCTTGTCAGCCATTCCGGAAAACCCTTGTTGCTTGATCTTGAGGCTGCCGTCATTACATCACGGACGCCATATCTGGCGCAAAGGACGCCCGACAATGAACACCATGCGCACCGGCCTGTTGATGGCCGCGATGACGGGTCTGTTTCTCGCCGTGGGATATCTCATTGGCGGTCAATCCGGCATGGTGTTGGCATTCCTGTTCGCGGCGGGCACCAACCTGTTCGCCTATTGGAATTCAGACAAGGTGCTGCTGCGCATGTATGGCGCGCGCGAGGTGGAGGAGGGTGATGCCAGCGAACTGAACCGGATGGTGCGAACGCTTGCGGGCAATGCGGGTCTCCCGATGCCCAAGGTCTACGTGGTGGATAATCCGCAGCCCAACGCCTTTGCCACAGGCCGCAATCCTGAACATGCGGCGGTGTGCGTAACCACGGGACTGTTGCAGCGCGTTTCGCGCGAAGAGCTTGCCGGTGTTCTGGCGCACGAACTCAGTCATGTGAAGAACCGCGATACGCTGACCATGACCATCACCGCAACTATCGCAGGTGCCATCTCCATGGTGGCGAATTTCGCGCTGTTCTTCGGCGGAGGAAACAACCGCAACAACCCCCTGGGCATGGTGGGAACGATTCTGCTGGTGATTTTGGCGCCGCTTGCCGCCATGCTGGTGCAGATGGCCATCAGCCGCACGCGCGAATTTGAAGCCGACCGCATGGGTGCCGAAATTTCCGGACGCCCGCTGTGGCTCGCCAGTGCCTTGGAACGCATCGAACAGGGCGCGGATGAAATTGCAAATCCCCAAGCCGACACGCACCCCGCAACAGCGCATATGTTCATCATCAATCCGCTGCACGGCGGACTGTCGGGCCTGTTTGCCAGCCATCCTTCGACAGCCGAACGCATTGCGCGGCTGCGCGTGCTGGCCCAGCAGATGGGGCAAGCGCCGAAACCGGGCCCCTGGTCCTCGTGAGCGCATCGGATGATTCCAGAAACGGCATTCCCGCGCGCGCGGCCGCGCAGGCTGCCCTGACGCAGGTCTTGCGCCGCCGCCGGCCGCTTGATGCGGCATTGGACGAAGTGCTCGCGGGGTCCGGGCTCGAAACGCGCGATGCTGGTTTTGCACGCGCCATAGCGAGAGAAACCTTGCGCCGCCTCGGCCAGCTCGACGCCCTGATCCGCACATTTGTGCCCAAGGCGCCGCCACCTCATCGCGCGGGCGCAACGCTCGAGATTCTTCTGGCGGGGGCCTGCGAGCTTCTGTTTCTGGATGTTCCGCCACATGCCGCCGTCGATGCGGCCAACCGGCTGGCCGCAGCCGATCACAAGGCGCTGCATTTCAAAGCACTCATCAACGCGGTGCTCAGGCGCATCTCGCGCGAGGGCCAAGCGGCACTTGCGAAGCAGGACACCGCGCAGCTGTCTTGCCCCGACTGGCTTTGGGAGCGTTGGTGCGCGGCCTATGGCGAGGAAACCACGCGCGCCATCGCGATGGCGCACCTTAAGGAGCCGCCCCTTGATCTTGTGGCAAAGACGTCCGCGAGCGTCATGCCCGACGACGGCACGGCGCTTGGTGGCAGCGTGTTTCGCTATTCCGGCACGGGCCGCGTCGCGGAACGCGAGGGGTTCGTGGCGGGCGACTGGTGGGTGCAGGATTTCGCTGCCACGTTTCCCGCGCGGCTTTTCGGCAATGTGGTTGGCCGACGCGTGCTCGACCTGTGCGCCGCACCGGGCGGAAAGACTGCGCAGCTCGCGGCGCTTGGGGCGAGCGTCACCGCCGTAGACATTGATGCGACGCGACTTGCACGTCTCTCGGAAAATCTCGCGCGGCTCAACCTTTCGGCGGAGGTCGTTGCCCGCGATGTTCGCGATCTTGATGTGAAGCCAGCTCCATTCGTGCTGCTGGACGCACCTTGTACGGCCACCGGAACAATCCGCCGCCATCCCGAATTGCCTTGGATCAAGAGTGCCGCGGAGGTGACGGCCTGCGTGGCCATCGCCACTGATCTTCTGGACGCCGCCGCGCGACTTGTTGCGCCGGGTGGTACATTGGTCTTCGCCGTGTGCTCTCTGGAGCCCGAAGAGGGTGTCGATCAGATCGAGGGCTTTCTTTCGGGCAATCGTGATTTCTCACGCGCGCCCTTAGCCCCTGGCGAAGTTCTGGGAATGCCTGAACTCATTTCCCAAAACGGTGACCTGCGCACGCTGCCATGCCATCTGTCCGACAAGGGTGGCATGGACGGCTTTTACGCCGCGCGGCTCATTCGATCAGTCTAACCGGCCAAGCGCGTATGCGATGGCGAGATAGATCTTGCCTGTATCGGCGCTGAGGACGGTTGAAGCCAGAAGCCCGCCGCCATCACCCTGCCGCGCCCGCGCCAGCAAGGTCTCGAATTCGTGCAAATACGTATTGGCGGCATCACGAAAGCGCACGTCGTCACGATAGAGGGCGGCGATACGATCCACGGCCTTGTCGTCGATGGCGTCCGCGAGTTTACGGGCAAACACACTGCGGTCGCCGGAAAGGTAGCGCCGCCATTCCTCATTTCCAGGGGCGGCGTCCGGCGCAATGGCATCCAGATCGACGGCGAGATCGGCGAGCGCAGCCTGCAACGCACCAAGTGCGGCTGCGGCGCCCGGCTTCAAATCCTTCGGCTTGGCGGTGTTGTTGCCGCCTTCGGGCGATTCCGCGGCCGCAAGAAGTGCGCTCATGTCCCAATGGCGTTGCGCGTCGCCTTCCTTTTTCTTTGGGCGATGGGTGAAGCGTCGCGCCAGCGCCATCAGGCCATCGCCTTCCGGTTCTTGGGCTGCTTGCGGTTCGGTGTTTCCGCCTTTGGGACGTTGAGGTGCATTGCGCGTGGCCGTGCGGGCATGAACGGTTGCGAGTGTGCGTGCGGACAGATCCAGAATCGCATCGGTCTCGGCGCGCACCAATTCGCGCACGCGACCAGCTTCCTGCTGCGCCACGCCCGGCAGGTTGAGCAGATGCTGCTCGACCGATTCCACGGCTTTCGCCAGCGTGTCCTTGATCTCACCGGCCTGATGGGCAAGTTCACCGGCTGTGCGCAGCAGCCTTTCGCACTCGCTCATCGCTTCGCCGACCAGGCCCTTGGCATTGGCCTTTGCCTCAAGCGCGGTTTCGCCGATCAGGGTCTGCGCGCTTGCACCGGCATCATGCAGCGCATCCACGATGCGTGCGAGTGAGGCGGTAGCTGCATCCGAAATTTCCTTCATACGCTCGGATTCGCGGCCGAAGCTGCCCGTCAGTTGGGTGGCGCGCGCCGCAGCATTCGCCATGATGAGTTCGACATTACGTTCTGCATCGGCGGTCAAAACCTCGAATTTGCGCGACTGACCAGAAAGCGCATCTATGGCGTTGGCCATTGCCACGCGCTGATCGCCAAGCACGGATTCCAGATTGACAGTTTCATCCTTGAGGCGCGCCAGAAGATCATTAAGCGCCGTACGCTGTCTTTCATGTCGGCCGAGAATGAATTCGCTGCGGGCCAGCGCGGCATCAGAAACTTCCTCAATCCGCTTGGCCTGCCGGTCAATTTCCACGGCGGCGGAATGGGGCGCCTGCGCGGCGGTCTCGGCGGCCTGACGGAATGTTGCGGCTTGCATGTCCAGTTGCTGACCCGCGCCCTTGAGCGCGTTTTCAGCGGTCTCGATGGTTGCCTTCAATTGTGCGGCACGTCCCGCCACGATTTCGCTGGCGCGGGAGGCGGTATCGGACAGTGTACCTGCCACCGCATCGATTCGTTCGCGTTCGCGCGTCAACCGTGCGGCCACGGCTTCGGCACGCACATCGGCTCTCGCACCGGCTTCATCAAGCGCAGCGATCTGGTTTTCCAGAACCGACTCCAGCGCACGCAGACGCGCGAACGCGCCATCAAGGCCCGCGTTCAGCGCATCAAGTTCCCGGCGCACGGCGCGGCCAAGGCGCGCAGCGGTGCGTGACGCGGTTTCATCGGCGGAGAAAAGTTTTTCGGTGACATCCGCCAGCGCTTCGGCAGCGAGGCTCATCTGTTGGCCGCGCACGAACGCCCAACCCGCAACGACAATCAGCATTGGCGGAACAATGGTCGCGAATGCCAGAAGTGCCGTTTCCTGCAACGAAAGTTGCGAAAGGCCGCCAGGTCCGAAATAGCCCCAGATGTAAGCGCCTGCCGCGCCCATCCAGAACGCCGCAAGCACGGCGGAAACCCACAACGCCGCCGCGCCGCCCGCAGGCCGCCGCGCACGCATCGCGCGTTCTTCGCCGAAATGCTCGGCTGACTGCAGAAGAACTGGCTGGCTCCGTTCGGTACCCGGCTTGGCCACGTTCACGCCCCTTCCGTGAAATCCTGAGCATGCATTTTAACCACGCAAGTTCCTGTCGGGCGAGAGAAACTCGCAACTTTTAACTCAAAAACAATGGCTTGCTTCATCCAAGGATGGTGTCGGACAATGATCTGCTTTCGTTCGGGTACGGATCAATGCAGGCCGGAAGGCCCAGCCAGACCGCGTTCGGTGCCGCGCTTCATCGCGCTGCTCACCAGCTTCGGACGCAACCCCTTGTGTTCGACGACCCCTTTGCCCTCTTGATCGTGGGGAGAGACGCCGAAGCCGCGCTTCGTCAGGATGGTCACTCGCGTCACGCTCGTCTGGGCTTGCAAGCTCTGATTGCCGCGCGCAGCCGGTTGGCTGAGGATGCCATGATCGAAGCCCTTGGCCGGGGGGTGCGCCGCTATGTAGTGCTGGGTGCCGGTCTCGACACGTTCGCCTACCGCGCCATCACGCGGTTTCCTGATGTGACGGTCTATGAAGTGGACCATCCAGCAACCCAGGCTTGGAAGCGTCAGCAGGTCAACGACGCGCGCCTGCCCGCTGCGCCCAATCTCGTCTATGTGCCCGTCGATTTCGAGCGGGAAGCACTCACAGATCGCCTAGCTGACGTCGGCTTTTCCTTTGCACAGCCCGCTGTCTTCGCGTGGCTGGGGGTCGTACCCTATCTCACCATGCCGGCTATCGAGGCGGCGCTATCGCTGATTGCGGCAATGCCATCCGGTACTGAGGTCATCTTCGATTATGCGGAGCCGGCAAAGGATGGCGCAGATTCCGCTCTGGCAGCGCGCGTGGCAGAAATCGGCGAGCCGCTTCACAGCTTCTTCACGCCGCAGGTGCTTGCGCAAAAGCTGAAAGACATGGGAATTTCCCACATTGAGGATTGGGATGCCGCCGCGTTGAACGCCCGTTACTTTGAAGGCTGCAAGGATGGATTGCAGCTTTCTGGTCGCGCGCATGTGATGCGAGCGCGTATTCAGGGGTAAGCGGGGGCGATCAACATGACCATGCTCATCGCGGCTTCGGCCGCATTTCTGGCCATTCATCTTCTGGTATCCGGAACGCGATTGCGCGATGCCTTAACCGGCGCCATTGGCGAAGGGCCGTATACCGGTCTGTTCTCGCTGGCTTCCATCGGAATCATTGTGTGGATGGTGATGAGCTACAATGCCGCCGTGGCAGGCGCGGACAATCGGACACTTTACGAACTAGGCCCCGGCGTCCGGCACATGGCCATTCCGCTCATCGGGCTTGCGTTCTTCATTGGCGTGCAGGGACTTTTCCTGCCGAATCCCACGGCGGTGCGTGGAGAGATGAATGCGCGCAAGGAAGGCGTTGTGCAGGGTGTGCTGCACATCACACGTCATCCCTTCCTTTGGGGCGTGGCAATTTGGGCGGGCTTTCACACGGCCGCCAATGGCGACGAAGCGTCTGTGATTTTCTTCGGCACGTTTTTCATTCTGGCCTTCCTTGGCACTTTTTCCATCGATGCCAAACGCAAACGCAGGATGGGCGACGCGTGGACAGACTTTGCCGCCAGAACGTCCAACATTCCTTTCCTGGCAGTTCTGATGCGCCGCACGTCGCTCAGGATTACCGAGGATTTTGGCTGGCGCTTTCTGGCCGCGATGGCAATCTTTGTTGCCGTGCTGTTTTTCCACGCAAGGCTGTTCGGCGTTTCGCCATTCCCAACCGGCTGGATGCCGCCGATCTAGCGCTCCGCGGGAGGTATTTCCTTCAGCTGCGCGATGAAGGCCGCAATAGCCACAACTTCATGCTGCATCGTGACGCGTTTGCCGGAAGGGGGCTGGTGCGTTCGCGAAACGCCGGGCCGCCATTCGCGGGCCGGGCGAATGGGCCGTGGCGCAAAGCCTCCCCCGCAATTGGGGCAGACGTTGGAGAGCACACGCTCCACGCAACCGGCGCAGAATGTACATTCGTAAGAACAGATGCGCGCTTCGTCGCTCTCGGGCGGCAATTCCCTGTCGCAACATTCACAATTGGGCCGGAGCTGCAGCATGTTCGTCTCGTATCGCAATGGCGCATAGTGGGTGAAGCGCAGGCTTCATGCCAATGTCAAAGGCCCCTCATTGTCGGCCAGCATCAGACGGTTTTGCGCAGATACCAGTAGGGATAGGCGTCCCTGAAACCTGCTTTCGCGTAAAGTGCGCGCGCCGGTGCATTCTGTTGTTCCACGCCGAGATAGATATTGGCGATGCCGCTTGCGCGCGCCCATTGCGCGATGGCTGAAAGTACGCGCTGTGCATTGCCTCTGCGGCGTGCATGTGCATCGGTACGCATGAGATTGATCCCCGCCCAGCCCTCCCTGGCAATTCCAATTCCGCAGGAAACGGCCACGCCATTGTCAAAGGCGGTGGCGCAGATCAGGGGCGGATTCATGCGCGCCAGAATGTCGAGGCGCTCATGACCATCGTCCGGCGAACGCGATCCGCCAATCACGAGCGAGTCAAATCCCGCACCGCGCTCACCCGAAACATCGAAGGGTTCTGGCAGGCGTGCAATCATGTCAAGGGTGTTCGCTACACACACCATGGTGGGCGTAGTGCATTCATAACCGCGCGCGATGAGCCGCTGCTCGAGATCCGCCGGCACCGTCGCGGGGCTCATGTGGAAAAGGGCGGGCAGCGCTTTTGCGCGATAGGCGCCTTCCACCGCGTCGATGCTCTCTTCCACGTCGGCGCCCGTGAAGCGGTGCGTGGCGGCAGAGTTTCCGCGATGGGTGTAACCATCCGTAAACCGTAACAACCAGCCATCAACCTCGGATGTATGCCGGGCGGGCCAGCTGGCCGCCGAAATGGCTTCCAGAGCTGCCACGTTAACGGGCGATTGATGCAAAGCAGTCATCCTGTCCTCGGTGTGAATGCCGGAGCCGCGTCGTGGCCGCCCAACCTGTCGATCTGGAACATCTCGCCCGTTATACCGGCGGCGATGCTGCGCTCAACGCAGAGATTCTCGGCCTGTTCGATGGGCAGGTGAGCGAACTCATGGACAAGCTGGCGCGGGCAGGCCTTAGCGGGGACCGCAAGACCTGGCACGACATTGCGCACTCGCTGAAGGGCGCGGCACGTGGCATTGGCGCTTTTTCCTTCGCCGATCAGGCCGCGAGAGCCGAAGCCTTCGACCCTACGCACAACGCACGTGAAGCAACGGCGATCTTCACGCTGCTGAAGGCGCAGGGCGAAATCGTCAGCGCCTTCATCAGAACCTATTTGGGCCGCTGAGCAATCGCATCAAAGCACACGAATTCGTGGGCGATGCAGGCTTCCATCATGGCGATCCAGGTATCGCGCGCGATGCTTTCCTGAAGCCCGTGCCGTCTGGCTTCCGCAGTCACCTTGGTCAGCACATCGGCGATGCGCGCTTCGTCGCGTACCACGTTGCGGTCCTTTTTGATTTCGGCCGCACGCTCGATGTAGCTCTGCCGCTCGGCCACCATGGCCACCAGCGCCCGGTCCAGCCGGTCGATCTGTTCCCTGATATCGGTCATGGTCTGGCAGCGCGCGGCCTGCAAGATACGTTCGACAGGCTTGTCCATCGCGGGGCACTCCGAAGCGTCGCGGCTACCTAGAAAGTGTGGGCTGCGGCGGCAAGGCGCGGATCGTCCCACCCAGGCATGCGGTAATGGCTTGCCGGAAGGGGATTGTCGCCAGCACAATTGTACATATATAAATGGCAGTTCCTAAATTCATACACTTCAATCTTGTGGAATAGGTACATGGCACGGCACGAAACCGACGTTGCGATCCTGGGCGCGGGGCCTATTGGCTTGTTCGCGGTGTTTGAGCTGGGTCTGCTCGATCTCAAGGCGCATCTGGTCGACATCCTCGACAGGCCGGGGGGGCAATGCACGGAGCTCTATCCCGAAAAGCCCATCTACGACATTCCGGGCCTTCCCATCGTGACCGGGCAGGAGCTGACAGACCGCCTGATGGAGCAGATCAAGCCGTTTGGAGCGACATTCCATTTCGGTGAGATGGCCAGCGCGCTCACCAAACTGGATGACGGCCGTTGGATGCTCACCACGGACGCAGGGACGGAAATCGTAGCGCCCGTGGTTGTGATCGCCGCTGGCGCAGGTTCTTTCGTGCCAAAGCGCCCGCCGATTGCCGGCATCGAGGCTTATGAAGGCACGAGCGTGCACTACGCCGTGCGCAAGATGGAGGCGTTCCGCGACAAGAATGTGCTGATCGCCGGTGGCGGCGATTCCGCGCTCGACTGGACTCTCAATCTCGCGCCCATCGCAAAGTCGCTCACACTGGTGCATCACCGCGATGGTTTCCGCGCCGCACAGCACAGCGTCAATCAGATGCGCGAGCTTGTGGCCGCAGGCAAGGTGAAGTTCGAGATCGCCAGCGTGAAGGCTTTGCATGGCGAGAACGGTCAACTCAAGTCCGTCACCCTTGCTGGCGCGGACAAGAAGGAATGGACACATGCATGCGACATGTTTCTTCCCTTTTTCGGTCTCACCATCAAGCTCGGTCCCATTGCCGATTTCGGTCTGAACCTGCATGAAAATCTGATTCCGGTGGACACCGAGAAATTCGAAAGTTCCACGCACGGAATCTTCGCCATTGGCGACATCAACACCTATGCGGGGAAATTGAAGCTCATTCTTTCGGGCTTCCATGAGGCGGCGCTGATGGCGCAGGCCGCGTTCCACATCGTGAAGCCCAATGAAAAATTGCGCTTCCAGTACACGACGTCCTCGTCCAATCTGCAGAAGAAGCTGGGTGTTACCGCATGAAGATCATTGCGACCGACCGCGTGGGCGCGGAACATGTTCTGGACGGCCGCGACGGCTGGAGCGTGATGGAAATTCTGCGCGATGCCGGCCTTCCTATCACCGCGGAATGCGGTGGCGCCTGTGCCTGCGCGACGTGTCATGTGTACGTGGACGAGGAATGGCTCGGCAAACTCTCGCCGAAATCCGACGCCGAAACCGACATGCTCGACATGGCGCTGGCCGTGGAGGCGAACTCGCGCTTGTCCTGCCAGATCACCTGCTCCGACGCGCTGGACGGTCTGAAAGTTACAATCGCGCCAGAATAGAGTGTTATCGCTTTACAATAATTTCTGACTGTTTCACGATCTCCCGGCAACCCCCCGGGAGATGTGATGTGTCCCCCGCCGTATCGCCCCAAATCACCCAAATCAGCAGATTCATGGCCTGGCTTGCACTTGCGGGGGCCGTGATCGACGTTGCCGCGGTACTGGCGGCTTTCCTGTTTCCAGACACCATGAATGCCATTCATGCCTTCGAATACCGCCACAACGGCATGGAGGTGACATCCGCCATGCCGTTATCTGATCGGCTGGCAGCGCTTGTCTTCGCATGCGTGCCGCTGGCTCTGGCCGTGTGGTCGCTGATCGCGCTCAGCCGTCTGTTCGGCTTCTATGCGCGCGCAGAGGTTTTCTCCGAAGGGGCTCTGCGTTCGCTCTGGGTCGTCGCTGTTACCATGTTCTGGAACGTGATCACCGCCTTCTTCATGCAGGCGCCGATCAGCTATTTCCTGAGTGGCCACCACGAAATCTCTTTGGGATTGTCATCGGATGATTTCGCCGCCGTCTTCATGGCCGGCGTGATTTTGGTGATCGCGCGCGTCATGGGCGAGGCGCGGCGCATGGCCGACGAGAACGCGAGTTTCGTGTGATGGCGATTATCGTCAATCTCGACGTGATGCTGGCGAAGCGGAAAATGCGTTCCAAGGAACTCGCCGAGACCGTAGGTATCACCGAAGCCAACCTGTCGCTGCTCAAATCCGGAAAGGTGAAGGGCGTGCGCTTTGCAACGCTCGAACGCATTTGCGATGCGCTTGACTGTCAGCCGGGCGATCTTCTGGAATTCAGGCCGGACGCCTAGACCGTGCCGATGCAGCGCGTGCATGCGTTCAATCTCCGGCGTGCTGTGGCGGGCGGAATGGTGCTGCTGCTGCATGCGTTGGCGATCGGCTTGTTCATTGCCAACGATCGCATTTCCGTTCCCCTTCGAGAAACGATCCTCAATCTGCCGGTATGGGCGCCGCCCGAAATCATGGAAGCGCCACCGCTGCCGCCGCGCGAAGGTACGCGGCCACGCGCAACCTCACCCATGCCCGACAATCCCTTCGTGTTTACGCCCAATCGAGGCGCAATAACGATTACGCCCGGCGCAAGGGGGCTTGGCGGTCTTCTCAACTGCAGCGGCGACATCAGCAAGCTGCCGGATGAACAGCAACAGGCCTGCGCGCGCCGTCTCTATGGCGAACCGCTCGGCGACAACGCGCCTGACTACCGGGATAGGTCCAACACCATTCCGGGCGCGCCACGCTGGGCACGCGAGAAGGCAAAGAAAAACGCGCCACCGCTACTGCCGTGCATGAGTCCGCAGGCGGCAGGGATCAGTCTGGGCACGCTTCTTTGTCTTGGCGACGGCCTCATCAATGGCTTTGATCCCCTCAACCAGCCCGGCTACATGGACAAGCCCGAGGATCTCCACACACCTAACAACGGCGATCCTGGGCGTCTGCGCGACCCGCGCGATTAAGTCCTGCGCTTGTGCAACGCGCAAGCATGAGCAAAGCTCGTGCAAATCGCCGGGGACGGATCTTCATGGGACTTTACGACCGCTATCTCTTGCCGCCACTGCTCTCAATGGCAATGAGCGCCAAACCCATCACCTATCAACGCAAAAAAGTCGTGCCAAAGGCGCAAGGCCGTGTCCTGGAGATTGGCTTCGGCGCCGGACACAACCTCCCGTTCTATGACTCCAGCAAGGTGTCTCATCTCTGGGCGCTGGAGCCCTCGCGCGAAATGCGTGCCCGCGCGGATGAACGCGTGAAGGCTTCGCCGCTTGACATCGAGTTCCTAGATCTTCCCGGCGAACAGATTCCGTTGCAGGACAATGAAGCCGACACGATCCTCATCACCTACACGCTCTGCACCATACCCGATGTGATGAAGGCGCTTGGTGAAATGCGCCGTGTGCTCAAACCGGGCGGGCAGATGATCTACTGCGAGCATGGCGAGGCGCCCGATGCGGACGTGAAGCGCTGGCAGGAACGCATCACGCCAATCTGGAAAGCCATTGGTGGTGGCTGTCACGTGGGGCGCCCAATTCCGAAATTGATCCTCGATGGAGGCTTCAAGATCGAAGCCATGGAAACGATGTACCTGCCAAGCACACCACGCTTTGCTGGCTTCAACTATTGGGGAACAGCCGTAAAGGCTTGAGGCGATGGCAGTCACGATCTTCAAGGCTGTTCTGACAGCGGCGTTCATTGTCGCGCTGAGCGAACTTGCAAAGCGCACAAGCTTTGTGGCTGCCCTGCTGGTGGCGTTGCCACTGGCCACTGCCATGACGGCGGCATGGCTCTACATTGATACGCGAAACGCCATCCAGGCGTCGGACTATGCATGGTCCGTATTGCTGCTGGTTCCGCCGGGCTGCCTGTTTCTGGCCCTGCTGCCTCTCGGCGTTCGCCTGGGTTATGGGTTCTGGCCGAGCTTCACCGTCGCGATGATTGCAACGGGCGTGGGTTATTACCTTTACACGCTATTGCTGACAAAGGTGCTTGGAATAGAGCTTTGAACGCTTAGCGCGCCTCGGCTCTGGTCGCGTAAATCTTTCCTTCCTTGTACGCGATATAAAGGTGGAGCTGGCGCAGGATGCCCACGCCAAGAAGCAGATCGGGCACGCCCTGTCCGCTGTCCGGCATCAGAACAATATCGGGATTCTTCACCGTTATGCCTTCCAGATTGAGTGTCTGGAACGGATAGCGATAGGCACGCACATGTTGCGCGCCATTGACGCTGATCGGCGCCACTTCCTGCAAGCCCGGACTTTTCACGTCGATACCGAGCAGCCGCTGCGCAACGGATAGCGGCATCGCCGAACCCTCTGCGCCAGTATCAATCACCGCTGACATTTTGGTGCCATCCAGAACAACGGGAATCGTGATGTGCCTGTTGTCGTCGCGCCCAATGGGCGCTTCGGCATAGGGTTCATGGGTCCAATAAACGACCGAACCCGCGCAATGGTCCGGCGAGATCATGTTGAACTTGCCAAACGCGAAATCGATCTCGATGTCGTATTTGTCCATGATATCGGGACCAAGCAGGCCTTGAATGTCTTCTCCCATTGCCGTGCTTGGCATCACATAGAGAGGCGGGCGCTTGCCAATCAGTGCCCCGATGCGAAAATCACGCGGCTCCACCACACGATCCATGATCACGCCGCCCATCAACTCCATGTTACCTGCCAGAATGCTGCGCGCCGAGCGGGTGGACGCTCTGATGTCATCCACAATGTCCTGGGTAACGACGGAATAAACGCTCCCCGTGTCCACCACCAGATGCGCCTCGCGGTCCTGTATAGTCACCGGCACAGTCACGAGGCCGCTGGAAAGCGTTCGTAAGTCGACCGACGCCACCGTTTGCAGAGCGCAATTCTCCCGCGTGGCAGCAGGCGCTTTCTCTATTGACGGCTTTGCGATTGTTACGACTTGTGTCCCAAACTGGGGAATAGGGTGTGCGGTCATCATGGGCGTAACGACCCCCGCCGCGGAATTTGACTTCGACCGCGAAGACCCGTGCTCGGCGGAATCCAGCGGCGCCCGCATTGTGTCCGTCCTGGGTCGATAGCCTCCAGCGGGACTCTCCTCGTCCGCGACGGCCGCGAAGGAGGCAAGCGCAACGCATAGCGCACAGATGGCTGGCAGAAAGCTGCGCGTCATCTCAATCTCTCCAGCTCCGCACGCGCCGAATTGCGTTCGATGGAATCGAGCGGACAATTCTTTGCAGCGTCTTCGAGTAGTGGAATGACGTTTTCCGAGGGGCTTTTGGTGAGCGTCATTTCAGCTCCATAAAACACGGCCTCGCAAATATGCATTTCGCGTTCACCTTCGGGCGTAAGCGCTGCTGCAGCACGCGCCTCCTGAATGGTGGCCTTGCCCTGAAACAGGCCAAACAGGGCGCCGGGCCACTTCTTCGCGTCAACGCCAGTCGCGTCGATCACGGCGTTCTGGTCAGACCTGAGACGTGCCAGATGCAACCACAATCGCGTGGGCTCATTGTCGGGCTTTTTTCTGAGCAGAGCTGCAAGCGCCTGTTCCGCTTCTTCGAAGCGCGACAACTGCCACAAGGTAATGCCCACCTCGAACCGGGAATTGAAATCCACGGGGTCATGGCTTGCGGCAGTTTGGAACTCCTTTAGCGCACGCTCGAAATCCAGTTTGTCCTGATAGACAAGGCCGCGCAGAAGGTAGCCACGGGCACGGCTCGGCTCGAGATCGACGGCGTCATCGAAATCGCTGAGCGCATCGTTCAATTTGCCGATTGAGCGGTATGAATAGCCTCGCAACAGATAGCCTTGCGCGGTTTTGCCGGACATCTTCAGCATGCGCCCATACTCGGCGATGGCAAGATCAAAGCGCTTCTGTGCTTCGAACACGCCGCCACGGCCTGCATATCCCAGCGGGTAGTGTGGGCGTGCCACGATCAGAGCGTCGAAATCGTCCAGCGCGGCGGCATAGTCTGCGCGAACCACATGCAGCGCCCCGCGACGCAGTCTTGACCCCTCAAGATCCGGCGCAAGCTGCAAACTCAAATTATAGTCGGCGAGAGCATCGGCATCGCGGTTGCGCAGGAAATATGTATCTCCCCGCAGCTGGTACGCGGGAGCACGAAGGGTTTGCGGAAAATCGGAGGCCCCCAGCGCCGCTGTGGCGCGTTTCTCCGCTTCCAAAAGGTCGCCGTGATTGAAGGCGGTTATGGCCAGATTGAAATCGCTGTAGCCGGAAGCCCGAACCGGCAACGGCAGCAGCAGAATAATCAATCCAAATAGCAACCGGAAATACATCTACGCCCCCGAATGAGAGCCATTATCGCCGGAATGGAACTGTGCGCAATTGTTGCCGCGATCACACGCCCGCAAACGGATCATCTACGCTCGCGGAAGGTTGGGTAAACCAGCGCGGACCCGATTGCGCCATGTAGAAGTGATCTTCGAGGCGGATGCCGAAGCGTCCGGGAACCACGATCATCGGCTCATTGGAAAAGCACATGCCGGGTGAAAGCGCTGTGCGGTCACCGCGTACGAGGTTGGGTGTCTCATGTACGTCAAGTCCAATGCCGTGACCTGTGCGGTGGGGAAGGCCGGGCAGTCGGTAGTCCGGCCCAAGCCCGGCCTTCACGAGCACCGCGCGCGCTGCAGCATCCACGTTCTCGCAAGATGCGCCGGGTTTTGCAGCTTCGAACGCTGCGGCCTGTGCTTCCTTTTCCAGGTTCCAGATTGTGCGAACGTCCTGTGTCGGCTCGCCGAACACGTATGAGCGCGTAATGTCGGAATTGTAGCCTTCGATGCTGGTGCCGGTGTCGATCAGCACCACATCGCCTTCGGCCAGCGCCCGGTCGCCTTCGCCGCCATGGGGAAGAGCTGTATCCTCTCCGAACGACACGATGCAAAATGTATTGCCGCTGCCACCAAGGGCGCGATGCTGTTCATCGATAAAGCGCATGACCTCCGAGGCGCACACACCGGGTTGAAGGCTCTTCCACGCGCGTTTCTGCACCTCGAGCGTGATGTTCTTGGCGTGCTGCATCAGCGCCAGCTCGGCTGCAGATTTGCAACGGCGCAACCGGTTGATCGCGGGCCCGCCATCGGCAAGTCTCTTCTCCGTGAAGTGATGCAGCAGCCCTCTATAGGTGAAGAGCGCGATCTGATCATCCAACCCTATGCGAGCATTGGCACCGGCGCGGTCCGCGATCAGCGCATAGGGGCTTTCCTCTTCTTCCCAAGTGAAGATGTCGCCATCCACTGCGGTGAGCTGGCCAACCTTGTCGCGTTCAAACCCGGGGCAGATATATTCAACGGCGCCGTTCGCCTTCACGAGTGCGCCGGTGAAACGCTCGGAAGCGTGCCAGCTGACGCCGGTGAAATAGAGCAGCGACGTGGTGGACCCGAGTAGCACCGCGTCCAGCCCTTCCTCAGACATGCCATTGCACAATGCGCTGACACGCGCCTTGCGTTCTTCGCTGCTTATCCTGGCTGGAGCCATGCCGATCATCTCAGCGACTCATCAATTGATAGGGTCCGCCCTTTTCGAGCGCGGTCTTATAGGCAGGGCGCGCATGGATGGCGTCGCGATAGCGCACGAGATTGGCGTAAGGTGCCAGCCGCTCGCCCGCCGCCTCGCACACGAAGATGAGCATGAAGTCCGCGCCCGTCAGCCGGTTGCCGACGAAATAGCCGTTCGAGCCGAGCGCATCGTTCATGTAGGAAAGATGATTGGCGATCTCGCTGTCGACGCGCGGTTTCAACGCGGCGGCCGCATCGCCCAACATGCCGGTGTAAAGCGCCATCAGCAGCGGAAGCATCGCCGAGCCTTCGGCAAAGTGCATCCACTCGATGTACTTCCAATATTCATCCGTGCCGGGCGTCGGTTTGAAGCGGCCATCGCCATGGGTATCGATAAGATATTCCACGATGGCGCCGCTTTCGGCGATCTTCCTTGCGCCGTCTTCGATCACCGGGGATTTGCCGAGCGGATGCACGGCTTTCAGCTCCGGCGGTGCCAGTGGCACGGGCGTGCCGCGCTGATACTTGACGATTTCGTATGGCACGCCGAGTTCTTCCAGTAGCCACAGAATGCGCTGCGAGCGCGAATTGTTGAGATGGTGGACTTTGATCATTGCGTGACCCTCCCGGTGTGCTCCGCTATCGGAACAGGGGGCGCGTGCGGACGCAAGGGGGCTATGCTATGCATTGCGGAATGTTGGCTATTGCCGAATGTGGTAGGTATTGAGGAGAGAGATTGAAAATGAAGCCGTTTACGCTGGCACTGGCGATCGCGTTTGCATGCTTCCTTCCGGACAGCGCAGCCTTGGCGGACAGCTCGGGTTGCTCGCTTCAAAAGCTGGCGTCACTTCCCATGACGGAGACGTCCGACGGCACAATACTCGTGCCCGTCACTGTGAACGGCACCGCGCTAAAATTTGTGTTGGGCGCATTTGGGGACGGGAGCATCACGGAAAAAGCGGCAAAGTCTCTCGGACTTCACGAAGATTTTGCGCCCCGACGCCCGCATCTTCTTATACAGAGTCAGCGTGTGGAGCATATAGCCGAGATCACCTCCCTGTCGCTCGGGAGCGCGGGTGGGCGGGTCGATATCTCGAGTTTGCACATGCCCGTGGAGCCTGATTCCGTGAAGCGGAGCTACGAGGCGGACGGCACACTGGGAAGCGACGTTCTTTTGAATTTCGATCTGGATTTCGACTTTGCGGCAGGCGTTCTCAATCTCTATTCGCAAGATCATTGTCCCGGAAAAGTCGTATATTGGGCCAAGGAATATTCAGACATTCCCATGGCAACGACTGCGCAGATCAAATGGCTGGGCACGACACCTGTGTCCGAGGATCACGACGTATTGAAGGGTGGGTTCATTGGCGCAATTGATGGAATTAGGACTGCATTTGATTTCAATACGGCAATCAAGCGTTCGAGAGTTCACGAATTGATGTTTCGCGAACTGGCGGCACTCGGGTTGAAGAATAGGTATGATGAAACATCCGGAATGACGCCGGGCGGAAAACTGGTCGGACAGTTTCGCGCCGAAAGCGTCGAATTCGGCGGCGTGAACCTTAAGGGATTGATGCTGGATGTTTGGTATCCGACAGGATTGAAGGCTCGGGAATTGAAAGATCAGCTGATTAGTCCAGAAGGCGCGGCGGATATTGCCAAAGAAACCGGAGTTGCGATGTCGATTGCCGGCGATGTGGAGCTCGGTATCGACGTCATGCGCAAGCTCCATATCTACGTGGCGACGAAAGAGCGAAAATACTATTTCACAGGCGCCAACGCGCATTGATACGATGAATGCTCAGTCGGTAAGCCGCCGGGACTGAACAACGCCGTCAGCAGAAATAGCTGCTACCTGTTCAACTCCCGCATCGCCTGATCGAGGCCGCCCAGCGTGAGCGGGAACATGCGGTTGCCGGTGATCTGATTGATGAGGCCGATGGATGGCGTGTAGTCCCAGTGCTTCTGCGCCACCGGATTGAGCCAGACCAGATGCGGATAGATCTGCGCCACGCGATCCAGCCAGATGGCGCCGGCTTCCTCGTTCCAGTGCTCCACGCTGCCGCCGGGATAGGTGATCTCGTAGGGGCTCATGGTGGCATCGCCCACGAAGATCACCTTGTAGTCGTGCGGGAATTTGTGCAGCACGTCCCAGGTGTTGGATTTCTCGTTGTGGCGGCGGCGATTGTCCTTCCACACGCTCTCATAGAGGCAGTTGTGGAAGTAGAAGAATTCCATGTGCTTGAACTCGGTCTTCGCTGCGCTGAACAACTCCTCGCAGAGCTTGATATAGGCGTCCATGGAGCCGCCAATATCGAAGAAGATCAAAACCTTCACCGTGTTGTGGCGTTCAGGCACGAGCTTGAGGTCGAGATAACCCTTGTTCGCGGTGCTCTTGATGGTGTCGGGCAGGTCGAGTTCGGTCTCCGCGCCCTGCCGCGCCCATTTGCGCAGGCGGCGCAGCGCCACCTTGATGTTGCGCGTGCCCAGTTCGACGGAATCGTCGAGGTTCTTGTATTCGCGCTTGTCCCACACCTTCACGGCCTTGCCGTGGCGGCCCTTGTCCTGTCCGATGCGCACGCCTTCGGGGTTGTAGCCGGAATTGCCGAAGGGCGAGGTGCCGCCCGAGCCGATCATCTTCGATCCGCCTTCATGGCGCTTCTTCTGCTCTTCGAGGCGCTCCTTCAGCGTCTCCATCAGCTTTTCCCAACCGCCGAGCGCTTCGATTTCTTTCTTTTCTTCTTCGGTCAGGAATTTTTCGGAAAGCGCGCGCAGCCATTCTTCGGGTAATTCGGCCACGGCATTGGGATCAATGTTTTCGAGTCCCTTGAACACATGGCCGAACACGCGGTCGAACTTGTCGAGGTTGCGCTCGTCTTTCACCAGCGCGGTGCGCGAGAGGAAGTAGAATTCCTCCACCTTCATGTCGATGACGTTCTTGTCCAGCGCATCCATCAGCGCCAGATATTCCTTCAACGTCACCGGAACCCGGGCGCTGCGAAGCTCATCGAAGAATTGGAAGAACATGGGCGTTCTCCGAAGTGATTTCTAGTTCCGGCTTTCGCGGCGGGCGAGGAAAGCGAGCCTTTCGAACAGGTGTACGTCCTGCTCGTTCTTCAGCAGCGCACCATGCAGCGGCGGGATCAGCTTTGTCGGATCGCGCTCCTTCAGCGCTTCCGGCGGCACATCCTCGTTCAGAAGCAGCTTCAGCCAGTCGAGCAGTTCGGAGGTGGAGGGCTTCTTCTTCAGGCCCGGAACGTCGCGGATCTGATAGAAGACGTTCAGCGCCTCGCTGACGAGCTTCTGCTTGATGTCCGGGTAATGCACATCGACGATCTTCTGCATCGCCTCGCGCTCGGGGAATTTGATGTAGTGGAAGAAGCAGCGGCGCAGGAATGCGTCGGGCAGTTCCTTTTCGTTGTTGGAGGTGATGAGGATCATCGGGCGCTGCTTGGCGCGGATCGTCTCGCCGGTCTCGTAAACGAAGAATTCCATGCGATCGAGTTCGAGCAGAAGGTCGTTCGGGAATTCGATGTCGGCCTTGTCGATCTCGTCGATCAGCAGCACGGGGCGCTCGGCGCTGTCGAAGGCTTCCCACAGCTTGCCCTGCTTGATGTAGTTCTTCACGTCCTTCACGCGCTCGTCGCCGAGCTGGGAATCGCGCAGGCGGGTCACCGCGTCGTATTCGTAAAGGCCCTGTTGCGCCTTGGTGGTGGACTTCACATGCCAGGTGATGAGCGGCGCCTTCAGCGCATCGGCGACCTGGAAGGCCAGTTCGGTCTTGCCGGTGCCGGGCTCGCCCTTGATCAGGAGCGGGCGCTCCAATGCGATGGCCGCGTTAACCGCGACGCGCAGGTCGTCGGTTGCGACATACTTGTCCGTGCCTTCGAAACGCTGGGTGCTCATGGCTTTCTCTGACGGTTGGAAATAGCGGTACGGGCAAGGCTAGAGACGGTGGCCCCTCTTCGCAAGTGCAGGGCAAAATGGTAGGAAGCGGCCATGCTGAAAGTTGCTCCCGAAACGCTGCCGGCGGCCCGGTATCGCGACCCGGCGCTCTATGAGATCGAGCGCCGCGAAATCTTTGCGCGCGGCTGGCTGCTTCTGGCCCATGAAGCGCAGCTTCCCGCGCCGGGCTCCTATGTTGCTGTGACGGTCGCGGGCTTTCCGCTGATCGTGGTCCGCGATGACGCTGGGGAAATCCGTGCCTTCCACAATGTGTGCCGCCACCGGGCCGGTCTTCTGGCGCTCGATGGTGCGGGCAATTGCGGTGGCGCGCTGACCTGCCGCTATCACGGCTGGCGCTACAAGCTCGATGGCCGTCTTGCCTCGGCGCGTGACTTCGGTCCGGCCGACGGTTTCGATCCGCGCAACTTCTCGCTTTTCCCGCTCACGGTGAAAACCTGGCGCGGCTTTGTGTTTGTGAACATGGAGCAGGAACCCGAGAGCTTCGATGCGACGATGGCGCCGCTCGAGGAAGCGATGGCTGGTATGAACGTTGAGCGCTTTACCGAGGCGCATCTGTCCAGCCATGAGATCGCCTGCAACTGGAAAACATACGTCGAGAACTATCTCGAAGGCTATCACGTTGCCATGGTGCATCCGTCACTCGATGCTTCCATCAATCGCGACTACCAGGTTGTGGTTCAGCCGCCGGTGATGTTCTTTCGCGCCACGCCGCGCGATGGTGCTGCGGTGGCGGGTCTCTGGGCGTGGGCATGGCCATGCCTCGGCATCAATGTCTATGCTGACGGCATATTGATGGAGCGCATGTGGCCGGTGAGCCATAACCGCACCCGGCTCGATTATCTATTTCTGTTCCCGAAAGGCACGCCAGCAGACCGCATCGCGGGCAACATCGAAGCATCGGCCATTACCACGCGCGAAGATGTGATGATCTGCGAGGAGGTCCAAAAGAACCTCGATGCCGGAATATATGATACTGGCCGGCTTTCGCCCAAGCACGAGGGCGGGCTGGCCTGGTTCCAGGACCGAGTCCGCGAAATCATTGGTGCCGTTTAACGCAGATTCTGACTGCCGGTTGTGCCTCGGACCTCAATGACGCATAGAGTGCATCCATGAGTGAAACTGCGGCTTCCGCCGATCCCAAATCCTTTCAGCCCGTGCTGATACAGGCGCTGGACGCGCTCAATCGCAACGAACTGGTCGCTGCCGAAACGGCGCTGGATCAGGTTTTGCGCGCCATGCCCGATGAGCCAGATGCGCTTCAGCTACTGGGTCTGGTGCGCCGCGCGCAGAACAGGCCCGGTGATGCCGAGGCGCTTTATCGCCGGTCGCTGGCCGCGCGGCCCGCGCAGCCGAATGTGCATCACAATCTCGGCAACCTGCTCTTTGCCATGGGGCGGAGCGAGGAAGCCGCCGCGTGCCAGCGCGAAGCAGTGCGGCTGAAACCCAATTATGTGGAAGCGCATTACCAGCTTGGTCTTGCACTTCACCGTCTGCAGCAATTCGATGAGGCCGTTGCCGCATTTCGCACGGCATTGCGGTATCAGCCGAATTACATGTTTGGCTTGCAGGCAATGGCTGCATCGCTGAGTGAGGGCGGAAAGCCCAAGGAAGCCGAAGCGGTGCTGCGTCGCGCCCTGCAGATGGGGTCGAAGAACCCACGTCAGATCGCGGCCCTGCAGCACAACCTCGGTGTCGCCTTGCGCATGCAGCGGCGTTATGGCGAGGCGCTGGCGTTACTCGATCAGGCTCAGGCTGCCGTGCCCGACATGCCATTGGCCGATTACAATCGCGCGGTCACCTTTGAAGAAATGCATCGTCCTGATGAGGCGATCTATTTCTATCAACAGGCCATTGCGCGCGATCCTCTAAACGTCAAGGCACATCACGCGATGAATCAGCTGCTCTATCGCTACGGGCGCGATACAGAGTTTCTAAAATCGTATGACGACGCTGCACTGCTGTACCCTGATCAGGGGGCGTTGCCGCTCGACAAGGCCATGTTCCTGTTTTTCACGTCGCGATATGACGAGGCCAGAGAGCATTTCGAACGCGCCGAAAAGTTGCTTCCAGACCATGTTACGCCGCTGACCGGCCTTGGCATGGTGCACGCGCGTCAGGGCGATTTTGACAAGGCCATCGACTGGCATGAGAAGGCCGCGAAGCTGGAACCGGAAAATTCGGGCGCCTGGACGAATTTTTCCGAAACCCTGATCCGCGCTGGCGAGCACAAGCGTGCGGTGCAGGCCGCGGAAGAGGCTCTCGCGATCGACCCTGACAACCAGTACACGCTCGCGCTCTGGGGCACCGCGCTGCGCGCCCTGAACGATGGCCGCGAGGAAGTTCTCAACGACTATGAGAGCATGGTGCAGGCCTTCGATATCGAACCCCCTGAAGGTTATTCCGATATCGAGAGCTTTAACCGCGACCTGGATACCTATCTGGATCGCCTGCATGCCGACAAACGCGAATATCTGGCGCAGAGTCTGCGCGGCGGCACGCAGACGCCAGAAGATATTTTCGGCAAGGGCCATGTGCTGGTGGACAAGCTGCAAGAGCGCATCGACGAAGCCGTCGCACGTTACATCGCAGGCATGAAGAACGATGCCGAGCATCCGCTGTTCAAGCGGCGCCGCGCGGGCTTCAGTTATACCGGTTCATGGTCGGTGCGCCTGCGCGATTGCGGCTTTCACGCCAACCATGTGCACCCCAAAGGCTGGATCAGCTCGGCCTATTACATCGCGCTGCCAGAGACCGTGACCGATGCACAGAAGAAAGAAGGCTGGATCAAATTCGGCGAACCGGATTTCGATGCGCCCTATCCCGATGCGGTGAAGCGAGCCATCCAGCCCAGGCCGGGCCGACTGGTGCTGTTCCCTTCCTACATGTGGCATGGGACCATTCCGTTCCATAGCCCTGCCAACCGCACCACCATCGCCTTCGACGCCGTTCCGAAATAGCGCCGCAACCGCATGCGCGCCGGGTCGCCTTGACCGCGACCACACGCTAGACTTGCGCTAGGAGCAGGTGGGGACGAAGTCATGTGGCTTCTGGCGGCAAGTGTATTTGTGGCGGGGACCGTTGCGAGTTTCACGGATTGGCTCTTCATGGGCGTGCTTTTCCACGATCGCTACAACAATCATCCCGAGGTTTGGCGTGCAGGCATTCGCGAAGGCAAGGAACGCGGAGCTATCGTCTGGTCAGCCATGCTTGGCTATCTTTCGGCAGCAGCCATCGTCGCACTCTGCGCCATCACCGGCGCATCACAAATTGGCACCGCTTTGCTGCTGGCCGGATTGGTTTGGATCGCCGGTGTGCTGCCGGTGACCATTGCCAATGGGCTTTTCATCAAATTCGATAACGCACTCACGCTGTCGCATTCGCTCGGCTATCTGATCCGGCTTCTGATTGCTGCCGTCTGCGCTGCATTTGCCCTCCAATACGGCTCTGCATGACCATCGCGCATATCTTCACGGTGGCCTTTCAAGGCATTGAGGCGCGCGAAGTGGATGTTCAGGTCCACATTGGCGATGGCGCCAATGGCGTATTCAATATCGTCGGTCTTGCTGACAAGGCGGTGGGCGAAAGCCGCGAGCGCGTACGTGCCGCGCTCTCCGCCATTGGGCTTGCGCTGCCCTACAAGCGCATCACCGTCAACCTTGCGCCCGCCGATCTGCCGAAGGAAGGCAGTCACTATGATCTTCCCATCGCGCTTGGATTGCTGGCAGCGATGGGCGTTTTGCCCGCAAGCGAGATGGCCGGTTACACGGCGCTTGGCGAACTTTCGCTCGATGGCGCGGTTACGGCTGTGGCCGGTGTTCTGCCATCGGCAATTGCAGCCTCCGAAGCGGGGCGCGGTCTTATTTGTCCGGCATCTTGCGGCGCGGAGGCGGCGTGGGCGGGCGATCTCGAAATCATTGCCACGCCTTCGCTGATCGCGCTGGTCAACCACATCAAGGGGGCGCAGGTACTCAACCCGCCCGAAGTGAAACTGGCGGAAGATTCCATCTCAGTTCCCGACATGCGGGATGTTAAGGGCCAGGAAACCGCCAAGCGTGCGCTCGAGATTGCGGCGGCGGGTGGTCACAACATGCTGATGATTGGTCCGCCTGGCGCAGGAAAATCCATGCTGGCACAGCGCCTGCCGGGATTGCTTCCGCCGCTTGATGCGCGCGAGGCGCTTGAGCTTTCGATGATCCAGAGTCTGGCAGGCGAATTGCGCGAGGGCAGAATCTCCCGTCGTCGCCCGTTTCGCAATCCGCATCATTCCGCATCCATGCCTGCGCTTGTCGGTGGCGGGCTGCGCGTGAAACCAGGTGAGGTCAGCCTTTCGCATTTGGGCGTGCTGTTTCTGGACGAACTTCCTGAGTTTCAGCGCGGTGTGCTCGACGCGCTGCGTCAACCCATCGAAACAGGCGAAGCCGTCGTGGCGCGCGCCAATGCGCATGTGCGCTATCCGGCGCGGTTCCAGCTTGTGGCGGCCGCCAATCCCTGCCGCTGTGGGTATCTGAGCGATCCGGCGCAAGCCTGCGGTCGCGCGCCGAAATGCTCGGCGGATTATCTAAACCGCCTGTCGGGTCCATTGCTGGATCGCATCGACATCCACGTCGATGTGCCAGGTGTCTCCGCGGCGGATCTTGCGTTGCCCCCGCCGGCAGAAGGCACGGCGGACATAGCCGCGCGGGTGGCCGCCGCGCGTGCGATCCAGCGCCGGCGGTTTGATGCGCATGGCATCCGCACGAATGCCGAAGCCGAAGGCGAACTGCTGGACAACGTAGCGACACCAGACTCAGCTGGCGCCAAACTTCTCGCCGATGCTGCTGAATCGATGCGCCTTACCGCGCGCGGCTATCATCGCGTATTGCGCGTCGCGCGCACCATTGCCGATCTTGCGGGCGCGGCGGGCGTGTCGCGCACCCATGTCGCGGAGGCACTCTCCTATCGTCGCATGGTTCAGGAGCGCTGAGGTCTTCAGGTTCCGCATTGGAACCGGAACCGGGTTTGCCCGTTTCCTTCCCGCAATTATCGGGGAGCATATCCATGCGCAATCTTGTCTGGATCGGCATCGTGCTGATTGTGCTGGGCGTCGGCGGGCTTGCCATCGGCCATTTCTCCTACACGGAAGACGAAAAAGTCCTCAAGGCCGGACCGCTCGAAGTCACTGCCGAAAAAGAACATCATTTTCCGATACCCACGGCTGCCGGCGTGGTGGTCGTGATCGCGGGCGTTGCGCTGGTTCTTGCAGGGCGCCGTTCTGCTTGAGCGCCCGACGCACGACAAAGCGCGCCTCCGGCGGACGTAACCCGCGCGGCACTGTGTTCAACCGTGTGTTCACGCAGTTCTCGAACAGCGTGGCGCGGCTGACCGGCAAGCCGGTGACCTTTGTGCTGTGCTGTGCGGTGATCATCGTCTGGGCCTTGTCGGGCCCGCTCTTCGGTTATTCCGATACCTGGCAATTGATCATCAACACAGGCACGACAATCGTCACCTTTCTGATGGTCTTTCTGATTCAGAACACCCAAAACCGTGATGGCGCCGCCATTCAGGCCAAGTTGGACGAAATCGTTCGTGCGATCGAAGGCGCGCGCAATGAATTTGTGGGGATTGAACATCTTACCGATGACGAACTGGAAGAGATTCGCAACGCCTGCGAGGAAGAGGTCGATACCAGCAAGGGTGACGCCGCCAACCATCGTCACCGCAAACGGAAACTCGATGCCACTTTCAAACGTCTGCGCCGAAACCGCTAGCTTTCTCAAGCGGATCTTCGCCCAAGCCACCAAGCGATGACCGCGCCCGCCGCAATACCTGATCCCAGTTCTACAGCGATCTGTGCGAGTGTGTAGTCCAACGGGAATTCATACCAAATCCAGTAGGACGCATTGGTCACGAGCCCGCCTGCGATGTACATCAGAACGACTGCGCTCCATCGACCGGCGAAGGATAGCCCCACCATCCTGGAGACGAGGTAAGCAGCAATCAGCGCCACGACAAGTTGCTTGATAAATTCCTTGACCAGCATGGGCCCCATATTGGTGGCATCCATGGCGCCCGGCGGCCGATAGAGCAGGAGGCCCGATCCATGGGCCTTCTCAAGCGCTGCCGATTTTTCCATCATTTTGGGATCGTTGGGATCGACCCACGGAAAGAAATACAGCCCTGAGTGCTGCGCAAGGTTCGTGTCCAGAGCCGACTGCATGGCCGCTTCATTGGGCATCTGGCTAAAGCCGATCGAGCCCAGCGGTGTCACCATGTGCGCTACGGACGTCCACACGAACATGGCAATTGCGCCGAGGATACCGGCGATGAAAATGCGCTGCATGAAATCCCCCCGGATGTTCAAAGCAGCGCATCTTATCGCAATTTTCGTGATGCACCAATCGCCACACCGCGTTGTGCGGCGCAATACTATGCGCGACGTTTACATTTTCACCAATTCGACACGGCGGTTTTTCGCCTGCCCCTCTTCGGTGTCGTTGCTGGCGACGGGTGCCGCCGGCCCGACGCCCACGGCTGTCATCTGTCCGGCCACCACGCCGTAACTCTTCGTCAGAGTGTCGACCACTGCCTTCGCGCGCTTGCCCGAAAGCCCCTGATTGTAGGCAAGTTGCCCCTTGTTGTCGGTGTGTCCAACGATCAGAACATGCAATTTGGGGTCGCTCTTCAGGAGCTTGGCGATCTCATCAAGTTGCGGCTTGGATTCAGCCTTGATATCCGCCTTGTCGAAGTCGAACAGGATACCATACACCGCAATATGTCCCGCACTGTTGATACCTTTCGACAGATCGCTGGACGATACCGTCACCATCTTCTGCTCGCGGGGCTTCTGTTCGAGAATGTTCACAATCGCCATCGTGCGACCGTTGAAGGCCTTGCAGGAGCTGTTCTCATCCATCACGAAGGCGTGCACGGAAACGTAGGTTTCCGCACCAGGCTCGCCGAATTTCATCACCGCATAGCGTTGATCCGAAATCCAGGTGGTGAGAACGCAATAGGTGTTAGAGAAGCTCGGCGCCTTGAATTCGCCCGGCGGATACGAATACATCGAAAGGCTCTGATCACCGCCGCCAGTATCCACGCCATAGCGCGCGTTTCCGCCGCAATCCACATCCTTGCACTGGTAGAGCGTCTTGCCGCCTTTGGCCGCGATGGCTTCTTGATAATTGCGCACCACTTCCAGAGGGCTGCGGCCTTCGGGAATGAGATAGATCAGTCGCGTGCGTGCGCCTTCAAGCTCCGCCTTCTGCTTCGGCGCGAACACATTGTTGTTACGGCTGTCCGTCGCCCCGGTCTTCTCAAGCCTGGAGAGCGGCATCGTGATGTCCGTGAAGGCCCGATAGTCGTAATCCAAAATAAAAGAGCCTTCATACCGCGGCACGCTGGAAACGTCCTTCGACTTCGCGGCGTCCTTTGTCGGAATCGTTGCATCGGCGAGTGCCGGGGTGGCGGACAGCATACCCAGTGACAGTGCGATGGCGGCTAGAAAACGCATGCAATACCCCTTCGGTGGAATGCCGATACGAAACTTACCGTGTCGCAATGTCCCGTCAACGCGCGGGAAGGGCCTGCGCTATTCGCCTGCAACCAATTGTGTGGCCTGGTGGCGTTTCCACTCGGCCTTGATGGAATCAGAGGTCTGTCGGCTTCCATCCGGCGACCAGCCCGGCGGCGCCATAAGGTAAAGAAATGCATCCCGAATGGATCGCGCCCGGATAAGATCCGCCGCAATCCCAACCCATTCGTGCAGCGCGACTTTGACGGGATTGAAGGTGCCGAGGTTTTTCACGATCCCGTAGCGCGGCGGATCGGTTTCGTCCTCTCGCACGAAGGTGCCGAACATGCGATCCCAGACGATGAACACGCCCGCATAATTGGAATCCAGGTATCGCGCGTTGGTGGCATGATGCACACGATGATGCGAAGGCGTGTTCATCACGGTTTCAAACCAGCGGGGCATCTTCCCGATTGCTTCCGTATGTATCCAGAACTGGTAGACCAGATTGAGCCCGTGCACGAAAGCCAGCATTGGTAGCGGAAACCCCAGAAGGAACATTGGCGTGCGCAGCAGAAGCGATGGTGTCAGAACGCCGGTCCAGGGTTGCCGCAGGGCAGTGGAGAGATTGTAGTGTTGGCTGGAATGATGCTGCACATGATCGGCCCAGAACCATCGCACGCGATGCGAGATGCGGTGCCACCAGTAGTAATAGAAATCGTCGATAACAAAGCAGGCGATAAAAGCCGCCAGCGAATATCCCAGATCGAACACCGCGTATTGCGCGACCAATCCGGCATAGGCGACATAGATAAAGGCAAAGATGGCGCCTGAAACCGTTGAACCCAACCCCATCATCAGGCTGGTGGCGGTGTCGCGGGCCTCGAAATGCGCCTTGGCCGTGGCACGCGCATAGAGCATTTCGCCGATTACCAGCAGGACGAAGGCCGGTGTGGCCAGTGTGACGGGGCTTGGCAGGTTCATGCGGTGGCGTTCCTCAAAGCATCTTGCCAGTGCGCCGCGCGCGCCGCATCGGCCAGTGGCACATCAAACTGCGGCAGCGTGAAGTCTGCGAAACGCAGGTTGAGCCTTGCTGTGTCACGCGAGAGCGAGCGCAATGTACCCTTTGCGAACTTGCGCACGATGAAACCGTCGCCCTGCGCCGCTACCAGATAGACGGCATGGTCATCGCGGATCAGCGCAGCACGGCCGTCGGCGCTCAGTATGCTTTCGCGGACACACAAGCCCGGTACTTCGCTTGCAAGACGCGCGCGCGCAGCTTCGAGCGAGTGCAGCACCTGCCGCGACCGGCCGAAAAGCATGAGGTTCAGGATCACGATCAGGCCGATACCAGCCAGTGATCCCAGAAGGTACATCCAGGGCATGCAATCAACTCGTGTGCCCGCTTGGCGGGGAAACCGTTATGCCGTAAGCAATTGCGCCAGAAAAGCCGGCATCGGTAAAACCGGCAGCGTCAATGTGCTTGGGGGAGCCGATGGATAACCGATCCGCGAAGGGTTTGCGCCTGACCGACCTATTCATTGCGGTGCCCTTTCTCTTTCTTTTGCCAGTCCCCTTCTACAATACGCTTGAGCCCGCCATTGGCGGTTTTCCCTTCTTCTACTGGTATCAGCTGTTGTGGGTGCCGCTCACGTCGCTTTGTCTGTGGGTCGTCTATCGCGGGCGGAAGGGCTGAATATGGCGAAGTTTGATCCGGTGGCCGTTGCGGTATTCGCGGCGCTCTTTCTTATTGTCACTGTCATGGGCTTTGTCGCCTCGCGCTGGCGCAAGGGTGATCTCACGCAGCTTCACGAATGGGGTTTGGGCGGACGCCGGTTCGGCAGCTGGGTGACCTGGTTCCTCCTCGGCGGCGATCTTTATACGGCCTACACCTTTGTGGCGGTCCCGGCGCTGGTGTTTGGCGCTGGTGCAGTCGGCTTCTTTGCCGTGCCTTATGCGATTTTGGCCTATCCCATATTGTTCGTTGTCTTCCCGCGGCTTTGGTCGGTTACGCATCGTCATGGCTACGTCACGGCGGCCGATTTCGTGCGCGGCCGCTTCGGTTCGGGTACGTTGGCGCTGGCGGTGGCGCTCACCGGCATTGTTGCCACCATGCCGTATATTGCGCTGCAACTCGTCGGTATGGAGGTCGTGCTCGCCGGTCTTGGTATTCAGAGCGATGTGATGGTGCCTGGTATTGGCATGGTGCACGATCTGCCGCTCATCGTCGCCTTCGTCATTCTGGCGCTATACACCTATAATAGCGGCCTTCGCGCGCCGGCGATGATTGCGGTGGTGAAGGATCTTCTGATCTACGCCACGGTGCTTGCTGCGATTATCGTTATCCCTGCGGAACTTGGCGGTTACGACAAGATTTTTGCGGCTGTCGATTCTGCCAAACTCACGCTGGCACCCTCCGCACCGGGCAATCTCGGCGCACAGAGTGCGTTCATCACGCTGGCGCTGGGTTCGGCCTTTGCCTTGTTCCTCTATCCTCATGCCGTCACGGGCCTTCTCGGTGCATCCAACCGGCGCGTGGTGCAGCGCAATGCCGTGGCGCTGCCTGCATATTCCTTCGCGCTCGGATTGATTGCGCTTCTGGGTTTCATGGCAGTGGCGGCTGGGGTTTCCACGAACCCTGCCTACACAGAGGGTTTCGCGCGCTTCGGTAACAATTACGCGGTGCCCGCGCTATTCCTTCAGGTGTTCCCGTCATGGTTTGTTGGCATAGCATTTGCCGCCATTGCCATTGGAGCACTGGTGCCGGCGGCAATTATGTCGATTGCCTGCGCCAATCTGTTCACGCGCAATATCTACAGGGAATATCTCGATCCCAACTGTCCCCCGGCGCGTGAGAGCCAGGTCGCGAAGATCGTTTCGCTGGTGGTGAAGTTCGGCGCGCTGTTTTTCGTGCTGGAGCTGCCGACAACCTACGCCATCCAGCTGCAATTGCTTGGCGGCGTCATCATCAGCCAGACCATGCCTGCGGTGATGCTCGGTCTTTACACGCGCTGGCTCCATCCGCGTGCATTGTTCATTGGATGGGCCGTAGGCATTCTTGCCGGCACCGCTATGGTGGCAAGCCTTGATTTCAAATCGTCAACCTATGTGCTCGACATTCTGGGCATGAAGGTGCCGTGCTATGCGGCACTGTCAGCGATGCTGCTGAACGTTGTCGTGGCCTATGCGCTCAGTCCGGTGTTCAACCGCTTTGGTCGCGGCACCGATGCCACTTCGCCGGAAGATTACCTCGCCTGATCTAGTGGCCGAAAAGCCCGTCCAAAAGCCGGTCGAAGGCGTTGCGGTCGTCTTCGCTTGGCCCTTCCGGCTGTGCGGGCGCCACGTTGGTTCCAGTAGCAGTCTGCTCCGGCTCCGGCGCATCCAGTAGCGGTCTGGCAGGCAAATCGCGCTCGGCGTCTTCCATGAAGGCTTTGAAGATTCGCGCTGGCAAGCCGCCCCCAGTCGCATGATTCATCAGCGCACCCTTGTCGTTGCCGAGCCACACGCCGCACACCAGGTCACGACTGAACCCAACAAACCAGGCGTCGCGAAAATCCTGCGTGGTGCCGGTCTTGCCCGCGACTTCGTGCGTTTGAAGCGCGGCAGCGCGACCGGTTCCGTTCAGAACGACTTCACGCATCAGGCGAACCATGGCTGCATTATCTTCCGCGGACATCACGGTTTGCGGTGCGCCGACCTTGCGCTTGAAGAGAATCGTGCCGTCTCGCGCAGTGATACGCGCGATTGCATAGGGCTGTGCCCTGGTTCCACCATTGGCAAAAGGAGCATAGGCGGACGTAAGTTCCAGCGGTGTAATGACCGATGTGCCCAACGCCAGCGAAGGCACTGCATCGAGCTGCGATTGAATGCCTAGCCTGTGCGCGGTGCGCGCAACCGTGACAGGGCCCACAGCCATCGCCAATTGCGCGGCAACGGCATTGGAGGATTTTGCAAAGGCGCGGGTGAGCGTGATCGCGCCCTCATAGCGGCCCTCGTAATTTCCCGGCTGCCATTTGCCGAACTGGACGGGACCGTCATTCAGGACTTCGTCTGCGTGATGACCGTGCTCAAACGCCGCCAGATAAACGAAAGGTTTGAAGGCCGAACCCGGCTGGCGCTGCGCATCCGTGGCGCGGTTGAACGGACTGTCGGCATAGGAGCGGCCACCGATCATGGCGCGGACTGCGCCGTCTGGCGCCATCGCCACAAGCGCTGCCTGATGTGCCTTCAGCGCACCGCCTTCGAGAGCAAGCCCGCGCGCCACCGCGCGTTCGGCTTCCACCTGGCGGTCCAGATCGAGTGTTGTTTCAACGATCACCGGTTTGTCGTAATTGCCAATCAGATCGGTGACCTGTGTCTCCACCCAATCGACATAGTATCCGGAACCCGGTGTGCTCGTCTTGCGCACGATGCGCGGGCGGGTGTCCGCTGCCAGCATGCGAATGTCATGGGAAATGAACCCGGCATCTTCCATTGCCTGAAGCACCACGCGCCCGCGCTCCATCGAGGCATCGGGATCGGCCAGCGGATTGTAGCGCGCGGGCGCCTTGACGCTGCCCGCCAGCATGGCGGCTTCCGAGAGCGTCAGATCACGTGCCGTCTTGCCGAAGAAACGTTCGGCTGCAGCCTCGATTCCATATACGCCGGCGCCGAAATAGACGCGATTGAGATAGAGCGTAAGGATCTGATCCTTGCTGTAGCGGCTCTCAAGATACAGCGCGAGGAAGGCTTCCTGCATCTTGCGATCGAAGGTGCGCTTGGGTTCGAGAAACAGGTTCTTGGCAAGCTGCTGGGTTATGGTTGATCCACCTTGCCGCACATGTCCCGCCATGGCGTTTTCGAACGCGGCGCGCAGCAGGCCGATGGGATCGACGCCGATGTGATAGCGGAAGCGGCGGTCTTCGATGGCGATGAAGGCGTTGGGCACATAGTCCGGCAGATCGCTCGCCATCATCATTGCGCCGCGGGTGAGCCCGCGCCGGGCAATGAATTTGCCGTGGTTATCCAGGTAGGTGATGTCGTGGCTGGGGCCCTTGGCCATCAGCCCCTTGGTGTCGGGCAGGTCTGAAATCCAGTGAAAGCCATAGACCGCGCCGAAAATGATCCCCCAGGCGACTAGCAGTGCCGCCACATAGGGCCAGCTTCTGGGTGGCTTTTGCGGTTTGGGTGCGGGGCTGCTCCGGCCGCCGGGAGGCGGTCCATCACGCCGGGGAATGATTTTGGGCGGGCCCGACATGATCGCTCACGCTGCCAAGTTTCCCTGTTTGTAGGTCCGAAGCGTTAACAGCCGTTAAACTTCGGATTTGACCTTTCCAAGGCTTTTCTTGCCGGATGCCCCGCGGCGGGCTAGTGACGCCAGAACCCGCGCCGGAGGCTTCCATGGATATGCCCGAGCTCACCGTGCTGATTCCCGTCTTCAATGAAGAGGGCAACATCCTGCCACTTCTGGAAGAGATTGCCTCTGCGCTTGATGGCGTGGCGTCCTACGAAGTTCTCTTCGTGGACGACGGCTCCAGCGACGGCAGCGCCCGGGAGCTCGCCGAAGCACAAGCCGCGAGCCCGCGCGTGCGCGTGATCCGCCACCGCAAACGGTCGGGCAAGAGCGCGGCGCTTTTCACAGGCTTTCACGCCGCGCGTGGCGTCTGGATCCAAACGCTGGACGGCGACCGCCAAAACGATCCGAAAGATGTTGCCCGAATCTGGAAAATGATCCACGCGCCTCTTCCACCGGAGCGGCTGGGCATCGTCGCGGGACGTCGCAAACGGCGCAACGACGGTATTGTGAAGTTCTTTTCCTCGCGCATCGCGAATTTCGTGCGTAGCTCGCTTTTGCGCGATCACACCGCCGATACGGGTTGCGGCTTCAAGCTGCTGCGCACGAGCGTTGCGGTGAAGCTGCCGTTCTTCGATGGCATGCACAGGTTCCTTCCAGCGCTCGTGCGCCGCACGGGCTACGACACGATGCAGGATTATATCGAGGACAGGCCGCGGATTGCCGGTGTATCGAAGTATGGGTTCTTTGGCCGCCTCGGTGCAGGTATTTTTGATCTCTTCGGCGTGTTCTGGCTGATTCAACGTGGCACGCCGGGCGAAGGCGACGAGATTCTCCGCGGTTAGGCATGGCAGCGAAAACGCACAGAACCGTCTGGCCGCTATTCTCCGAGCCGCGCAGTGTCGCGCTCATCCTTACAATCTATTGCGCGCTGCATTTGATCTTACGTCTGGGCCTTAGTCCCAATTATGTTTCCGGCGAGGCTGTGCAGGTTTTGTTCGCGCAATCCGCACGCTGGGGCTATCGTGCCGGTGATCCGCCGCTTGCCACGTGGCTCAGCTGGATCATTCTTCAGGCGACGGGCAATAGCCGCGCCGCCTTCTTCCTTATCGAATATGCCGTTATGGGCACGGGTCTTGTCGCGTTCTTCGCGGCCGCGCGCATGGTGCTTGGCGACGTCAAGGCCGCAGCGATGGCGGCGCTGGCGCCTATAGCAACCGCAACGGCCGGTTATTTTGCGCATATGGGCGATGTGGTGAGCGTTGTGTCCACGGCCATGTTCGCCATCTTTCTGTGGTCGGCCCTGCGCGTCTTCACGCATGGCAAAGCCATCGACTATCTGTTTCCCGGCCTCAGCATGGGCCTCGGGTTTCTCTCGGGTCCCAGTTTCCTTGTTCTGCCGGTCGCCATGATCGTCGCGCTGCTGTTTGTACCATCGCTCATGGCGCACATCAGACCGGTGCCGATTGCCGGTTCGGCATTGCTTGCGCTGCTGATTGCCATACCCCATCTGAGATGGCTTTCCCTGCAGGAAGGCGGGCTATGGTCCGGTTTGGTCACGCCGCAACAAAATACGTTGATCGTGGTGTTGTGCGCGCTTTTTCCCTTGCTGGCAATTGCACCTGTTCTCTATGCGCGCGCGCTGTCCGCAAGCCGGGCGAGCGAGATCGACCTCATATGGTTGCGCTTTTTCTCTGTCGCAGCTGCCGTTTCGGTACTGCTGAATGTGTGCCTCTACGCGGCAGGCATGTTGCCTCCGCCTCTGATGGCCGCGGTGATGACTCTCACTCTGTGGTTCTTCATGCGCGTGAAACTTGCGGCTTTTTCCGACCGAGCGCATCAGTTGTTTGCCGGGATCGTATTTGCCCTGGCGCTCGCTTCCATTGGCTGGCAGACCTATGCCTACCAGTCCGGCGCTTATGCCTGCCGCGAATGCAGTGCCTATTGGTACATGCCCGCCTATGTCCGCGGTTTGCGCAATGCCGGGTTCAATGAAGGCACCATCGTTGCCGATACAGTTGCGCTGGGTGGCAATCTGCGCACGGTCTTTCCAGCTTCGCGCATTGTCACGCCCGACGCCGAGCCATCGACATTCGGACTTCCGAAGAACGGTCAGTGCCTCATTGTCTGGGAAGGCCGTGGCGAAGTGCCTCCTGCAATGTCTGTTTACTTGCGCGCTGATCTGTCCGCGAATATTTCACCTGCCGCGCCTCGCGGAACCATCGATGCACGTCTGCTGAAAAGCGACGGACGATTTGCCGCCGTGCGTTATATCCTGCTGCCGGGCAGTGGGGCCTGCGATTAGGGCACTTGACGTATGCCGGTTCGATACACATGTAGGGGGTCTCGCCGCGGCCCCCCAACCGGGATTGGCTTTCCGTGAACGCACCAGATTCTCCGCGCCCCGACGCCGATATGGCTTCACGTCTTGGACTTGGCGAGATTGCCAAGGGACACGCGTCCTATGGCCGATGGATCGTGATCGGCATCGGTGTCCTGTTTGTCATCCTGATCGGCTGGTGGCTGTTTGGATCGTCGAGCGCGACCGAGTTCGTGACGCAGGACGTTGTCCGGCAACCGCTTTCGGTCACGGTGAGCGCCACAGGCACGTTGGCACCACGCAATGAGGTGGACGTAGGGGCGGAGATTTCCGGCCGCCTGGATGCAGTGCTGGTCGATTTCAATTCCGTTGTGAAAAAGGGCCAGGTTCTGGCGCGCATCAACACTGACCAGATCGAGGCGCAACTCGCACAGGCCCGCGCCACGCTTTCACAAGCCGAGGCGACCCTGCGCCAGGATAGCGCAACCATCCGCCGCTATCGCGCGCTCAGGGCCTCGAACGCCCTGTCGCCGCAGGAATATGATGTGGCGCAAGGCGAATATGGCCGCGCGCAATCGGGTGTGGCGATGGCGCGCGCACAGGTCAAGCAATATGAAACGCAGCTTTCCAAGGCAATCGTGCGCTCACCCATCGACGGCATCGTACTCGACCGCAAGGTCGAACCCGGCCAGACCGTGGTCGCCGCCATGCAGACACCAGTGCTGTTCACGCTTGCGAGCGATCTGAAGCAGATGGAGCTGGATGTCGATATCGATGAAGCCGATGTTGGTTCGATCCGGCCGGGACAGCAGGCAACCTTTGCGGTGGATGCCTATCCGGCGCGCAACTTCGCGGCCAAGCTGGTCGATCTGCATAGCGCACCCAAAACTGTGCAGGGGGTTGTCACCTATCAGGGCGTATTGCTCGTCGACAATGGCGATCGTGTCCTGAAGCCCGGCATGACAGCTACAGCGGAAATTCAGGCGGCGCATTTCGAGGATGTGCTGGTTGTTCCGAATGGCGCGCTGCGTTACACGCCGCCAGAGAAATATACCAAGGATGCAATCCCTGCTCCCACCGGTGCGCGCACCGGCCGTGTTTGGGTGCAATCGGGCAGCAGCATCGAGCCGCGCGATCTTACGCTGGGTGCAACGGATGGCCGCTTCACCCAGGTTGTCGACGGCCCCATCGAAGCAGGCGACAAGGTCGTTACCGACATCAGGAAAAAGGGCGACGACGCCCAGGCGAGCAAATAGACCGAAACCAATGGCCGGACAGCCCCTGATCGAGCTTCGCGGTGTCACAAAGATCTACGGCTCCGGCGAAGCCGCCGTGGCTGCGCTGGCAGGGATCGATCTTACGATCCGTGACGGCGAATTTGTTGCCGTCATGGGGCCATCCGGCTCCGGCAAGTCCACCGCGATGAATATTCTGGGATGTCTCGATACGCCCACGAGTGGTCAATACTATTTCCGCGGCACCGATGTAGGATCGCTCTCGCGTGACCAGCGTGCGCTCTTGCGCCGCTACTATATCGGCTTCGTGTTTCAGGGCTTCAATCTTCTGAAGCGCACCACGGCGATCGAGAATCTCGAACTGCCGCTCATCTATCGTGGCGTGCCTCAGGCGGAGCGGCAGGCGCGTGCGCGCGATGCGCTGGCGAAAGTGGGATTGGCCGACCGGGCCGGACATTCTGCTTCTGAACTTTCCGGTGGTCAGCAGCAGCGCGTCGCGATTGCGCGTGCACTCGTCACCGATCCTTCGGTGATGTTTGCCGATGAACCCACCGGCAATCTCGACAGTGCCCGCAGCCATGAAATCATGGAACTGCTTGCATCTCTCAACGCCGAACGCGGGCTGACCATCGTGCTTGTCACGCATGAAGACGACATTGCCGCCTACGCCAAACGACGTATTCGCTTCCGTGACGGTCGCATCGAATCGGACAGTGCGGCGGTGATAGCATGATTTCCAATGCCTTTTTTCTCGCGCTTCGCGAAATCCGCAACAATCTCATGCGGGCCGGGCTTACCACGCTTGGCATTGTGATCGGCGTTGCTGCCGTTATTTCCATGGTGACGCTGGGTTCGGGTGCCAGCGTGAGCGTAACGTCCGATATCGCCTCGATGGGCCGAAACCTTCTCATCCTCATTCCAGGCCAGCGCAAACCCGGTACGCTCAATGCTGCCTCGCCCTTTGATTCCGATGACGCCCACGTAATCGCACGCGAAATTTCCGGCTTGGCGGCGGTCGCGCCGGCGATCTCGCGTTCTGCGGTGGTGGTGGCAGGCAACAAGAACCGCACCACGAGCGTGACAGGAAGCAGCAACGATTTCTTCGTGGCCCGCGAATGGAATGTCACGCTTGGTCGCAACTTCTCGCTCACCGAGGAACGATCGGGAAAATCTGTGTGCATTCTGGGCCAGACTGTGCGCAAGGAACTGTTTGGCACGCAGGATCCCATCGGCGCGCGGATGCGCGTGGACAAGATATCCTGCGAGGTGATCGGCGTCCTGGAATCGAAGGGCCAATCCACCTTCGGCTCGGACCAGGATGATTATGTCATCATGCCGCTCAAGGCTGTTCAGCGCAGGCTTGCGGGCAACACCGATGTCAACATGATCTGGATATCGGTGAGGGATGCGTCCTACACCGACCGGGCCAAAGGCGATATCGAGCGGCTCATGCGTGAGCGCCGGCATATCGTGCCTGGCGCATCTGATGATTTTCAAGTCAACGACATGCAGGAAGTCACGCGGATGGTGGAATCCACCACCGCGATCCTCACCGCATTCCTGTCGGCGGTGGCGGCGGTCAGCCTTCTTGTTGGCGGCATCGGGATCATGAACATCATGCTGGTGTCGGTGACCGAGCGAACGCGCGAGATCGGCATTCGTCTGGCCATTGGCGCGCGCGAGCGCGATGTATTGCTGCAATTTCTGATCGAAGCAGTTGTGATGAGTGCGCTCGGCGGGCTTATCGGAATCACTATTGGTCTAGCCGGTTCAGCGATTGCCGCCGCGGCGCTCGAGCTTCCTTTCGTTTTCGAGCCCGGAATTGTCGCATTGGCAGTGGTATTTTCGGCGGCGGTTGGTGTTGGCTTCGGCTATTTCCCGGCCCGCCGCGCTGCACGTCTCGATCCGATCGAGGCGCTGCGCCACGAATAGACTTTAGAAAAAAGAAATGGCCCGGACGAGCCGGGCCATCAGGAATGGGGGTGGAGACGGCTGCTTCGGCCGTGTCGTTGTCCCTATCAATTACTCGTCGTCGTCATCGTCGTGGTGGTGATGATGTGGGCCGTCATCATCATCGTCGTCATCGTTGTTCACGGTCACCGTCTGCCCGTTCACCTTCACGGTCACCGAGCCGTCGCTCGACAGCTTGCCCTTGTATGCGTTGAGTTTCACACTGCCCGAGCCCAGCGCGCTGATGCGCGGATCGATGGCAAGTCCGCCAAATTCAAAGTTGCCTGAGCCGATGATGTCGACGTGCAGCGGGTTGGCCGTGCCGGTCGCAATCTTCACCGATCCGGAACCGGCGATGTCCACGCTTACGCGACCATTGACGCTGGCGGCCGTGATATCGCCGGAACCGGCGATATCGAGATTGAGACCACCACTGATGTTGCCAATCGCGGCGGTGCCAGCGCCAGCGATGGAAGCCTTCACCGGACCGTTCACAGGGCCGATATTCACTTTGCCCGAACCGGCGATATCAAGGCTGAGCGGTCCATTGACCGCGGCCACATCGATCTTGCCCGATCCGGCAAGCGAAACTTCTGCCTTGCCAACCTTGCCGATCTTGGCGCGGGACGCAGCAGCCTCAAATCTGAGATGGCCGTAGGTGTCACCGATAGTGGCATCACCAACAAGGTCGTTCACATTCACATCCGCACCCTTGGGGACGGTCACCTTGATGATGAGGTTTTTGGTCGAATTGCGCTCTTCATGGCCGGAGAAGTTGAACCATTCGCGCCAGTTCCAGACGTCATTGGTCGTGGTACCGTTGATGCGCAGCGTGTTGCCTTCGGTTTTCACCTCCAGCGCATTCAGGCGTTGGCGAAGACCTTGAACATTCAGCGTCATGCCCGGGCCATTGCCCACTTCCACAATCACCGTGCCGACGATGTCATCGAACTTCACCGCGCTGGCGGAGAATTTCTTGGCCGGCCACGTCACCCAGTTCTGGGAACGGGCGTCGGCCACAACCATGGGCTGGGCCACGGGCGCAGGCTGTGCCGCCGGTGCAGACGGTGCCGGCGGCGCGGCAGGCGCAGCGGCCCAGGTCGGCCCGATCAATGCCGTCGCTAGGACGGCTCCCCCGATCATCGATTTGATACGTGTGTTCATCTGCCTGTCTCCTCGCGGTTCGCCGGAATCCCCGCCTAACCGATCGAACCATGAAATCCTGAATCTATCGGACCACAGCTTTCGCCCCGGCCCACGTCTCACACATAGGGTTTGCCGGACTGGTGCGCATAGTTGGGCAAATCCTCAATCCAGCCATGCACGGAAGAAAGGAGAACAAAATAGCGACGCAATTGCGGCGGGCTTCAGGCGACGAGCCGATATCCGCCGCTTTCCGTAATCAGAATTTGCGCCTGGCCCGGGTTGCTCTCGATTTTTTGACGCAGCCGATAGATGTGGGTTTCCAGCGTGTGCGTGGTCACGGCGGGGTTGTAACCCCAGACCTCGTGCAAAAGCGTCTCCCTGCCCACGGTATCGCCGGAACGGTGCAGGAATTTCAGGATGTTGGTTTCCTTCTCGGTCAGGCGGATGCGCTTGCCTGCGGGATCGAGCAGCACCTTGGCGCTCGGCCGGAAGGTATAGGGGCCGATCCGGTAGACCGCCTCCTCGCTCTGCTCGTGGCTCCTGAGATGGGCATGAATACGCGCCATCAGCACCGCGAAGCGGAAGGGTTTGGTCACATAGTCATTGGCCCCGGATTTCAGGCCTTCGATGGTGTCGCCATCGCTGTCCGATGCGGTGAGCATGATGATAGGGCAGCTGACGCCATCCGCGCGCAGGTCGTGGCACAGGGACCGTCCATCGCCATCGGGCAGGCCCACATCCAGAATCATGAATTCATAGAGGCCATCCCTGGCTTTTTCGCGTCCCTCGGCAATCGTTTCGGCCTGAATAGGGACATACCCCTCAGCCTCCAGCTGCTCGGCCAGCGAGGTTCTGAGCATGGTGTCGTCGTCAACCAAGAGTGCACGCTTGATGCTTGGCATTTCCTGTTCCTGTGTGCCGTGGCGGAAGTCTACCCGCTTTTGGCCTTGGGGTGTATGTGGGGTACATGGCCCGCCAGCCCAAACCACAATCGCAAAAGAGATTTAACGCCGGAAATCACAATTCGGCGCGCGAAGCCGCCCAGGCCGTGGAAGCCGTGGCGAGGGCAACCGAGGCTTTCCGGCAGGGCAAGGTTGTCGCGATCGTGTCCGGGGAGGGTGTCGTGGTGGCGCTTGCCACGGAGACGGCCAGCGACGCAGCGCTGGCGGCCCTTTCAAAAGGGGGGCAGATGCGGCTGGTCCTCACCCATGCGCGTGCTCAGACGCTCAAGATTCGGCTCTACACGCCTGATGTCGTGGCGCTTGGCATCGTCAAGGGTACGAAAGCCCAGAGGCTTTCGACCATTGCGGACCCTACCGATGATCTGTCGTCTCCGCTCAAGGGACCGTTCGATGTTGTTCGTGAAGCGTTGCCGGCCGGTTTCGCGCCCGCGGTGAAGCTTGCGAAGCTGGCCGGACTTTTACCGTCTGTCGTCGCGCGTGCTGGCAAGTCGGTTCCGCGCGGCGCGTTGAGAATCGCTGCAACCGATATCGCAAACTATGACGCCCACGTGGCCGAGGCGCTTTGCGTCGTCACCCGTGCGCGTGTGCCGTTGAAAGGCGCGGAACGCACGGAGCTGGTTGCGTTTCGTCCGCCAAGCGCAGGACCGGAGCATTATGCAATCGTTATCGGCAATCCGCCGAACGACGCGCCGGTGCTGGCACGTCTGCATTCGGAGTGTTTCACCGGCGATCTTCTGGGATCGCTCAAATGCGATTGCGGCGAACAATTGCGTGGCGCCATCGAAGCGATATCGAAGGCAGGCGGTGGCGTTCTGCTCTATTTGGCGCAAGAAGGCCGCGGCATCGGTCTCATCAACAAATTGCGCGCCTATCGCCTGCAGGATCAGGGCTTCGATACGGTGGAGGCCAATGAGCGCCTCGGCTTCGAGGCCGATGAACGCGTCTATGCGATTGCCGCGCGCATGTTCAAGCTGCTCGGTTTCAAATCCGTGCGGCTGATGACCAACAATCCCGACAAGGTGAAGTCCCTCAGGGCGGCAGGCGTGAAGGTCGCCGAGCGCGTTCCGCACAAGTTCCCTGACAACGACCACAACCGCGCCTATCTGAAAACCAAGGCCGAAAAAACCGGCCACCTGTTCTGAATGCCGGGCAATTTCTGCCGTGCATCCTCGCGACCTTCCGCTGAAATGCCGGTATTCGGCCCAACTTGAAGTGGCAGAGCCCTTGCTTGGCACTTGGGGAAGGAGTGCAGAATGCCCGTCCCCGGTTTCGCGCAAGGTATCCAGATGTCGTTTCTCGACACGGCTACCCATGCACGTCTGAAGGCGAAAGCCGAAGCAGCGGCCAAGACCGATCCGGTCAAGACAGCCGATGCCGCCAAACCCGCGGATGCGAAAACGGCCGCCACGGACGATGGCTTCTCGTTTGGCGACTTCCTCGACATCGTCAATCCGCTGCAGCACTTGCCGGTGGTCTCCACGATCTATCGCGAACTGACCGGCGACCAGATCAAGCCGATGGAGAAGGTGGCAGGTGGCACGCTTTATGGTGGTGTGCTCGGACTTGCGTCGTCGCTCGCCGATGTGGCGTTCGAGAAGATCACGGGCAAGGATTTCGGTTCGACCGTGATGGCGATGTTCGAGGGCGACAGCGAAGAGCCTGCCAATGTCGCTGACAACACATCGCGTGTCAGCAAAGTGGCAGATGCGAAACCGGCGGAGGCCCCGGCCAAAGTCGCGATAGCCGATGTGCCGCAGCCTGTCGCCATGCCGACCGATCTCAATGTCGATGCACTGTTGGCCGCGACAAAGCGCAATGGTCTTGATGCCGAACTCGCTGCGCGCGCGGCCGAGGCCTATCGCAAGACGGTGGCCTTGCAGCCTCAGCCGTAGTCGCGCGCGCCGAAAAGGGCGCTGCCCACGCGCACATGCGTGGCGCCGAATTTGATGGCTGTCTCGAAATCGCCGGACATGCCCATGCTGAGCCAGGGCAGGCCATGCTCGCGCGCCAGCTTCTTCAGCATGGCGAAGTGTGGCGAAGGTTCTTCATCGGCGGGAGGAATGCACATCAGGCCCTTCAGCGATGCGCCAAAGGCTTCACGCGCCGTGGCAATGAATCTCTCGGCCGCAGCGGGCGCGACGCCTGCTTTTTGAGATTCCTCGCCCGTGTTCACTTGGATGAACAAATCAAGGTTCTTGTTTGCCCGGTCCATTTCCGATTTCAGGGCATCCGCCAGCTTGGGCCGATCCAGCGTGTGAATGGTGTCAAACAGCTCCACGGCTTCGCGCGCTTTGTTGCTCTGCAAGGGACCGATCAGATGCAGCCGGATGTCGGGATAATCCGCCTTCAGCGCCGGCCATTTGGCTCTGGCTTCCTGCACACGGTTTTCGCCGAAGACGCGATGGCCCGCTTCCAGCAGGGGCCTGATATGATCTTCGCCGTGTGTCTTGGAGACGGCAATCAGCGTTGTGAAGGGCGCTGGCGCAATCGCCGTCTTTCGCGCAGCCGTAATGCGGGCAAGAATGGTATCGAGCGCAGCCTGGGGCGTGGACAATGTGTTCTCGAATGATTGCGGGTTGAGGTCGTAGGGCAGGTGGCAAGCGCGCTTCAACGCGTCAAACTAGCAAGGGCGGCGCTGCATCTCAACGCGCGCTGCGGCGCGTTGTTGCCGCCGCTTGTGCTCATGACCGACGATGTGCGCCTTCCTGATCCGCTTGGAGCCGCCCGCGCGTTGCCGCGCGGATCGCTCGTCATTGTGCGCGCGAAAGACTGCGAAGCGCGCACGCAATTGGCCACAAGCATGATGGCGCTTTCCCGCGCGCGCGATCTCATCGTGCTGATCGCTGCCGATGCGGCGCTGGCGTCCACTGTGGATGCCGATGGCCTTCATCTGCCGGAAGCGCATATGCGTGATGCGCTGCATTGGCGGGCGCTGAGGCCCCGCTGGCTAGTGACAGTGGCCGCCCATTCGTTGTGCGGCCTGATGCGCGCCCATGCGGCTGGGGCTGACGCGGCGATCTTGTCACCGGTGTTTGCCACCGCAAGCCATCCAGAGGCGTCCACCCTTGGTCCGCTGCGCCTTCGGGCCCTCGCCCGTCAAAGCCCTGTGCCCGTTTATGCTCTCGGCGGGGTCGATGCGATGAGCGCCCCCCGGCTGGCGGGTGCCCCGGTGGCGGGCCTGGCTGCGGTCGCGGGCCTTGCGCCGCCGCCAAGATGAAACCTTCGAAACCTTGGTAACCCATTCTGCGGACTTATCATCCTGGCGCCTGTTCCGCCGTTGCGCCGCCCCCTTGGGGCCAGTATAAGCGCCCGTTCGGTTCCCGAAGAGAAAGCCCCGTATGCGGATATTTCCTGTCGCCGTGATGTGCCTGGTTCTGGCTGGTTGCGCGGGCGACGACATCGCCAGCAGTGGCACTGTCGATGCGACGACCATCGCCGCCGACAGCTCGAAAATGACGCTCGGCGTGAACCGCTATCTGTGGCACGCGACGCTCGATACGCTTTCCTTCATGCCGCTGGCCAGTGCTGATCCGTTTGGCGGCGTGGTCATCACCGACTGGTACACGGCGCCGGAAAATCCCAATGAGCGCATGAAGTTGACGATCTATATTCTGGATCGCCGCCTGCGCGCCGATGGCATCCGCGTCGCCACCTTCCGCCAGATTCGTCAGGGTGACATCTGGCAGGATGCGCCGGTGAACACCGAAACATCGACCAAGCTGGAAGATGCCATCCTTACCCGCGCCCGCGAGCTTCGACTTGCGGCGGGCGACAAGGGCTAATAACACCATCGCGCTGTAAGCCTTTTCACGCCACCGGGCCCAGCGAGGGGACAAGGTCGGCGGAAGGAAGCATGTGCGATGGCGCGCTATAACGCCAAGGAATCGGAACCGCGCTGGCAGGCCGAATGGGAGCGCCGCCAGACATTCGTCACGCGCGAAGAACCCGGCAAACCAAAAGCCTATGTGCTTGAGATGTTTCCCTATCCCTCGGGGCGCATCCACATGGGCCACGTGCGCAACTATACGATGGGTGATTGCCTCGCCCGCTTCCGTCGCGCGCAGGGTTTCAATGTTCTGCATCCCATGGGTTGGGATGCGTTCGGGTTGCCTGCGGAGAACGCGGCCCGTGACAAGGGTGTCGATCCGCGCGGCTGGACCTACGACAACATCAAGGCCATGCGCCGCGAGTTGAAGCTGATCGGCCTCGCCATTGACTGGTCGCGCGAATTCGCGACATGCGATGTGGAATATTATGCGAAGCAGCAGAAACTGTTCACCGACTTCTATCGCAACGATCTGGTTTATCGCCGCGAAGCCGACGTGAACTGGGATCCGGTCGATCATACCGTGCTGGCCAACGAACAGGTGATTGACGGGCGCGGCTGGCGCTCCGGCGCCCTCGTTGAACGCAAGAAGCTGTCGCAGTGGTTTTTCAAAATTACCGACTATAGCGAAGACCTTTTGGCCGCCCTTGATACGCTCGACCGCTGGCCCGAGAAGGTCCGGCTGATGCAGAAGAACTGGATCGGCCGTTCTGAAGGCATGCGCTTTACGTTCGATCTGTCGAACGGCGAAAGGCTGGAGGTGTTTTCCACGCGGCCCGATACGCTCTTCGGGGCCAGTTTCGTTGCGCTCTCGCCGGATCATCCACTCACGGAGCAACTGGCGAAAAGCGATCCGAAGCTGCAGGCCTTCGTGGAAGAATGCCGCCGCGTGGGTACTGCAGAAGAAGCGATCGAGACCGCGCCCAAGATGGGCTTCGACACCGGGCTAACCGCACAACACCCCTTTGACGCGTCGTGGAAGCTGCCTGTGATGGTCGCCAATTTCGTGCTGATGGGTTACGGCACAGGCGCGATCTTCGGTTGCCCCGCACACGACCAGCGTGATCTCGATTTCGCACGCAAATATTCACTACCTGTACTGCCTGTGGTGGTGCCGGAAGGCACCGATCCCAAGGCCTTCGACGTCGGCAACGAGGCCTATACCGGCCCCGGCAAGCTGGCCAATTCGCGCTTTCTGGATGGGATGGATGTGGATGCGGCGAAGGCGGCGGTGGCCAAGCGTCTGGAAGACGAAGGACGTGGCACGCGGACGGTGAACTATCGCTTGCGCGATTGGCTCGCTTCACGCCAGCGCGCGTGGGGCTGTCCCGTCCCGATGATACATTGCCCTAAATGCGGCGTGGTTCCTGTGCCTGATGCCGATCTGCCGGTCGCATTGCCGGACGACCTCGATTTCTCGGTACAGGGCAGTCCGCTGGACAAGCATCCCACCTGGAAGCATGTGAAGTGTCCCACCTGCGGCGGCGATGCGGTGCGCGATACCGATACACTCGATACGTTCGTGGACTCGGCATGGTACTTCGTGCGCTTCTGCGACCCGTTCACCAGCGATCCTGTCAATCGCGAAGCGGCAAACCGCTGGCTGCCTGTCGATCAATATATCGGCGGCATCGAACACGCGATCCTGCATCTTCTTTACGCGCGCTTCTTTGTGCGCGGCATGAAGAAATGCGGCTATGTCAATGTGGATGAGCCGTTTGCCGGCCTGTTCACGCAAGGCATGGTTTGTCATGAGACCTACCGTACTGCGGAAGGCGCCAATGGCGTGTGGCTTGAGCCGTCTGAAATCGAAAAGCGCGGCGGCAAGGGTTACCTGAAGGGGTCCGATCAGGAAATCGTGGTCGGCCCTTCGGAGAAGATGTCGAAGTCCAAGAAGAATGTGGTGGCTCCGGAAGTCATCATCGACATATTCGGCGCCGACGCCGTGCGCTGGTTCATGCTTTCAGACACCCCGCCCGAACGTGACATCGACTGGAGCGAGGAGGGCGCGGAAGGCTGTTGGCGTTTTGTGCAGCGCATATGGCGCCAGGTCAGCGAAGCCGAAGGGTTGGCCAAGCCGGGCACCGCCGTTGGTGAGGCCGCTGGCACGGCGCTCGATCTGCGCCGCGCCACGCACCGGGCCATTGCAGCAGTGACCGAGGATCTTGCGGCTCTGCGTTTCAACCGCGCTGTGGCGCGCATATATGAACTGTCCAATGCGGTTCAGGGCGCAGGCACGGATGTGGATGGCGCCGTAAAACGCGAGGCGCTGGAAACCCTGGTCAAGCTGATTGCGCCGATGATGCCGCATCTGGCCGAATCCTGTTGGGAAGCGCTCGGGCACACATCGCTGGTTGCTGAAGCGCCGTGGCCTCGGGCCGAGGCAGCGTTGCTGGCAGTTGATGCCATCACCATCGCGGTGCAGGTGAACGGCAAGCGGCGCGGCGAAATCACCATTGCGCCGGACGCCGATGAGGCTACCGTGCGGGAAGCGGCCTTGGCCACCGAAGGCGTGGTACGCGCGCTCGAAGGCAAGGCGCCGAAGAAGGTGATCGTCGTTCCCAAGCGGATTGTGAACATCGTCGCATGAGAAAATGGCCCCTCGCGTTTGTTGCCATATGCGCGCTCCTTGTGAGCGCGTGCGGATTTCGTCCGCTCTATGGGCAGCTTGGCGCCAATCCCGGCGCCCAGCGCATTTTCGCCTCGATCTATGTCGAGCCCATCGATCTGGAGAGGGTCGGTTATGAGCTTCGCAATTCGCTGATTGATCTTCTGGAGGCCAGCTCCACGCCGCGCGGCGCAATCTACCATCTGGCCGTTTCCGTCAAGGAAAAGCGCGAAGGTGCAGTTCTGCAGAACCAGCTTGTCGGCGGCGTCAATGAAACCACCATTGCCCGCTACAACTATACCCTGATCGCGCAATACAAGCTCACCGATGCCAAGGGTGCTACTGTCACGTCGGGCTCTGCATCCACGTTGTCGGCGTACAATGTCGTAACCTCGCCTTATGCGACGCAGGTTGCGCAGCAGGATGCGCGTAAGCGCGCCTCCGATGATATCGCCCAGCGCATCCGCCTTGATCTCGGTGTCTACTTCGCGCAGCGCCAGCCGGGCGTGAAATGATCATCAAGCCTGCCGAAGCCGAACGCATGCTGGCGAAGCCCCCGCCGGGCATCGCAGCCTTTCTTTTTTATGGGCCGGATCTGGGTCTCATCCATGAACGCGCGGACCGTCTCGCAAAATCGGTCGTACCCGATCTTTCCGACGCCTTTCGTGTATCGGATCTGGATGAAGCTGCTCTGTCGGGCGACACGGCGCGTTTGGCCGATGAAGCCGCGGCCATTTCCATGATGGGCGGGCGGCGGGTGGTTCGCGTGCGCGGCAGCAGTGCGCCGATTACCAAGGCGTTCGAGAGTTTTCTCGCCGATCCCAAGGGCGATGCCATGATCGTAGTTGAAGGCGGCGATCTCGCGCGCGGTGCGGCCTTGCGCAAGATTTTCGAAGAGGCGGATAATGCCGCCGCCATCTCCTGCTATCCCGATACCGTGCGCGATCTGCCGGGTGTGGTGCGCGAAAGCGTGAAAGCTGCCGGTCTCACGATATCCGCCGATGCACTCGACGATGCGGTCTCCCGCCTTGGCAATGATCGCGGCATCACGCGGCGCGAGCTGGAAAAGCTCGTACTCTACGCACATGGCAAGCAGCGCATCGAAATCGACGATGTGCGCGCCGTCATGGGCGACGAAAACGAAGCGCGAGTCGATGAAGCCTGCGACGGCGCGGGCGAAGGCGACTTCAAACGGCTCGATATCGCGCTAGAGCGCTTGTGGTCGGAGGAAACCTCGCCGGTCGCGGTGGTGCGCGCCGCGCTTTCGCATTTTCAGCGCCTTGCGCTTGCCAAGGCGCGCGCCGAACGCGGCGAGAATGTCGAGACCATCGTGCGCGGCCTTCGCCCGCCGATCCATTTCTCGCGCACCACCTCCTTCAAGGCGCAGCTTTCGCGATGGAACGAAGACAGGCTTGGCGAAGCGCTCGACATGCTTCTGGATGCCGAGGCACTCTGCAAAACCACAGCCGTTCCCGCCGAAGCCGCTACAGGCCGCACGCTTCTCAACATTGCCGCGATGGCGAGGTTGCGGTGATGCTGAAAGTTCGCGTCATTCCCTGTCTCGATGTGAAAGATGGCCGCGTCGTCAAAGGTGTGAACTTCGTCGGCTTGCGCGATGCAGGCGATCCGGTGGAGCAGGCCATCGTCTATGATCGCGCGGGTGCGGACGAGCTTTGCTTCCTCGATATCACCGCGAGCCACGAGAAGCGCTCCATTCTTCTGGATGTCGTGCGTCGTACGGCGGAAGTCTGCTTCATGCCGCTCACGGTCGGTGGCGGCGTTCGGACGCTGGATGACATTCGCGCACTGCTGCTTGCCGGTGCGGACAAGGTGAGCGTCAACACCGAGGCGGTGCGCCGCCCGGAATTCATCCGCGAAGCCGCCGAAAAGTTCGGCAGCCAGTGCATTGTTGCCGCCATCGATGCCAAGCAGGTTGCGCCCGGCCGTTTCGAGGTCTTCACCCATGGCGGGCGCAACGCCACGGGCATCGATGCCGTGGCGCATGCCGTGAAGCTGTGCGAGTTCGGCGCGGGGGAGATTCTTCTCACCTCCATGGACCGCGACGGCACGAAGAAGGGCTACGATCTGCCGCTTACTCGCGCCATTGCCGATGCGGTGCCGGTGCCAGTGGTGGCAAGCGGCGGCGTGGGCTCGGTCGCTGATCTTGTCGCTGGCGTGCGGGAGGGCCATGCGAGCGCCGTTCTGGCCGCATCCATTTTCCATTTCGGCGAGGTTTCGATAGCCGAGGCCAAGGCGCAAATGGCGGCCGCCGGCCTGCCCATGCGCCTCAATTAGTCAAGATTTGCGGCGATTTGCATGCCGCGATTGATGGCGGTTTTGTTTCGTGCCTCAATGATGACGGACAAGACAGGGAGTGGCCGCTCCAAAGCCGGGCGGCGCGTGCATGAGCCGCCAGTTCCATCTGAAGCTGATCGACGCGCCGCAACCCGCCGCACCGGCTGCCGCGCCGACCGCCCATGCTGATCGCGCGATGCCGCTGCATCCCGCGCATCCCGGCCCGCAAAAGGCCATGCCATCCATCGTGCCGCAGGGTGCAACGGCCGAAGAGGCTTTCCGTATCACGCTCACCCAGTGCCGCTGGCATATTGCCGCGAACATTCCCGCCGTGGTGGAGCAGCGCGATATCGAAGGCATGCATCAGCTGCGCGTCGCCTTCCGCCGCCTTCGTGTGGCATTCGCCGCGTTTGGCCCGGAATTTCGCACCCCCTCCCTCGAAGCTTTGCGCGAACGCGCGCGGCATCTGGCATCGCGCATGTCCGAAGCTCGCGATCTGGACGTATTCATCGGCGAATTGCTGGAGCCAGCATCGCGATGCGAGGATTCGCAAGGCGGCTTTGTCGAGCTCCGCACCCGCGCCGAAGCAGCGCGCAAATCCGCCTGGGATCGGGCGCTGGCAGTTGCTGGCGGACCGGCGCTCTCGGAATTTCTGGAAGACCTGGGCAATGCCATCGATCACCGTCAATGGCTTGAGGAAGCTGTCGCCCATCCTGAGCAGAAGCAGACTGTCTTCCAGGAGCCGGCCAGAGATCTGGCTGCGCGTGTCATGGCCAGGCGTTTCCGGCATGTGAAGGCGCGCGCCCGTGGGCTGAATAGGCTCTCGGTTCCGGAGCGGCACCAGCTGCGGATTGCGCTCAAGAAGCTCCGCTATACGAGTGAATTTTTCGCGCCGTTCTTCGCGGAAGAAAAATTCCGCAAGTTCCAGCGGCGGCTTTCGCGCATGCAGGACATACTGGGAGCGCTGAACGATGTCGCCGTGGCGCGGTCCACGCTTGATCGCCTCACTGCCGTACCTGCCGCAGAAGGTGTCGCGACAGATTCGAGCATCGCCTTCGCCGCAGGCATTGTTTACGGCTGGCATCTGGAACGGGCCGCCCATATGTGGGAAGAGGCGAAGGCGCGCTGGAAGAAGCTGGCGCGCAATGAACGCTTCTGGGAAACCGCAACAGCACAGTGAGCCATGCGCCGCGCCGTCAATCCTGAAACACCCAACGACTATCCGCCGAATATTCAGGCAATTATCAAGCGCCGTTCGCCCACAAGCGCGTGGCTTGATCTGCAATTGCTGGAAATCGACAGTGACGAAGGTTGGTGCAAGGTCGCCTACAATCTGGGTGAACCGCATTTCAACCGTTTCGGCGCTCTGCATGGCGGCTCCATTGCTTGTGCCATGGACGATGTGCTGGCGATAGCCGCGGGCCTTGTGCTGGAATGGGGTCAGATTGCCCCCACGCTTGAGATGAAGGTGAGCTATCTCAATCAGGGCGGTCCGGGGCGTCACTATGCCGAAGCGCGCGTCCTGAAGCGCGGCCGCACAGTGAATTTTCTTGAAGCCACGCTATCGCGCGAAGATGGCAAGCCCATCGCCACGGCGACCGCTACTATCATGATCGCGGAGATGAAGAAGAAGGCCTGATGTGAAGGCTCAGCCGATCAGACCCTTCACAGCCAATGTCACGGCTTCGCGCGCACGTTTGATGGAGAGCCCTTGCTCTTTGCGCAGTCGCCGCCAGGCCTCGAAGCTCATCACCAGATTGATGGCTTCGAACCGCGCCTGATCCTTCACGATGTCCGGCGGCAATACAGCCAATAGCCCGCCGCGCTGCATGACCACAAGCCGCTTGGCAGTGTTCCGCAGATAGACCGACGTGTGCTGCTGCGCATCCGAGGCAATCTTCACCGGCATAATCTGCTCGTAGACTTCCGCCCGCCGCCCCAGAAGTTCTTCAAGCTGTTTGCGCCACGGGCCGGGTTCCAGCGGCTTGAGCACGAGCGGCATCACCTCGCGCTCCATCGCCGCGTTCATCTCGCGATAGAGCCCGTCCATGTTGTCGAACAGGCGGAACACCGTGCGCAGACCCGCGCCTGCCCGGGCCGCCACATCTTCGGCATTGGGCGCGACGGATCCTTCGCGCACCAGCGCCAGCATGGCCGCAACGATGCGCTGCCGGCTGTCTTCGGTACGCAATCGCCGCCCGTCCGGCTTTTGCGCTACGCGCGCGGCGGCCTGCTGCGGTTTGACTCGCTTTCGATCTAATGACATTGTGCGTGCCAATTTATTGCGCCCCTTCGTCACGTCAATCCGCTCAGAGAGTTGAGCCCCATGAAAATCTACCGCACGCCCGATTCCTGCTTTGCCAATCTACCGGATTATCCCTTCGCACCGCACTATACCGAGGTTGCAAGCGGCGATGAGCAGGCCCTGCAGCTCCACCATGTGGACGAGGGCCTGAAATCCGCCACCCCTGTCCTGCTTATGCATGGAGAGCCGTCCTGGTCCTTCCTATACCGCAAGATGATTGCGGGTCTCGTGGACAAGGGGCATCGCGCCGTGGCACCGGACCTGATCGGCTTCGGCAAGTCCGACAAGCCCTCAGAGCAATCCGATTACACCTATGAACGCCATGTGGCGTGGATGAGCGATTGGCTCCAGAAGGCGGGGCTCGAACGCATTGTTCTGTTCTGCCAGGATTGGGGCGGGCTGATCGGCCTTCGTCTGGTTGCGGCCTTTCCGGAGAGATTTGCGGGCGTCATCGTGGCGAATACTGGGCTTCCCACCGGTTCAGGGTTCTCCGAAGCCTTCAATGCCTGGCTCAATTTCAGCCAGACCGTGCCGCTGCTTCCGGTAGGCATGATCGTCAATGGCGGCACCGTGCGTGATCTTTCGGACGCGGAAGTGGCCGCCTACAACGCGCCCTATCCCGAAGAGGCTTATAAGGCCGGTGCGCGCCGCTTTCCGGCGCTCGTGCCCATCACGCCGGAACATGCCTCTGTCGCCGAGAACAAGGCGGCATGGACTGTGCTCGAAAAGTTCGAAAAGCCCTTCCTCACCGCGTTCAGCGATTCCGATCCAGTGACCAGGGGCGGTGACGCGGTGTTTCAAGCACGCGTACCGGGCGCCAAGGGTCAACCGCACACCACCATCGTTGGCGGCGGTCACTTTCTTCAGGAAGACAAGCCCGATGAATGTGTCGCCGTGATCGATGCGATGATCCGCGCGCTGCCTAAATAGATACTGAACACAATCGCGAAACGACGGGAGTGACAACATGAATGTCGAAAATGCGCTTTATCCCACCTCAGACCGTATCGCGTCGTTGATGGGCAACACCGCGCCCGGCGCGGTTGTGATGGTCAACCTTCTCAAATTCCGTGACAAGGCCGTCTATGCCGATGGCCGCCAGACAAGTCTTACCGGACGTGAGGCATACATGCTTTATGGCGCGCCGATGCAGAAATTCGTCGAGGCGCGTGGCGGCCGGTTCATCTTCATGGGCGCTGTCGATCAGCTTGTGATCGGCGAAGTCGAACAGATGTGGGACGTGGTGGCGCTGATGGAATATCCCTCCGCAGCCGGGTTTGCGAAAATCGCGACCGCGCCAGAGGTGGCGGAGTTTGCCGTGCATCGCGCGGCGGGCCTCGAAGGCCAGCTTTTGATACGCGTCTCGCAGCGCGCTTAGGGCGGGATTTCAATTTTCGACTTCCGGGAGTGCGGCATGAAGCGCGTTCTCAACTATTTTCTTGGATTTTATGCACTCAACAATCTGGTTCGTGGCGGCATACACGCCTTCGCGCCCGATGGCGGGGCTCACTCCATTGCGGGCCTCGATCTTTCCACCAACACGCAAACGATCCTTGCGTTGTTTGCGCTCATGGGATTTCAGCAGATCGCCCAGGGTCTCTTTCAGGCCTATATTCTGTGGCGCCGGCGCGACCTCGTGCGTCTGATGCTGACGTTTCAGGCGCTCGAAACGGCTTTGGGCGTTTACAATCTGTATTTTCACCGCGTCATGCCGGTGATTGTGCCGGGCGAAATCGTCAACGCCATTCTGCTTGTGCTGCTCATCGCGGTGCTCGGTGCGTCGATCATCTTCAAGGAACCAAGCACCAGACCTTCAATCTAGAGATCGAACTCCACAATCACCGGGACGTGATCGGACGGTTGCTGCCAGCCGCGCGCTTTTTTCAGGATCGCATGCCTTGTTGCAGCACCTTTCAGCGCCGGGCTGGCCCACACATGGTCCAGCCTGCGTCCGCGATCGGAGGATTCCCAATCCGCCGCGCGGTAGCTCCACCACGAATAAATCTTCTCCTCCGGTGGAACGAAGGTACGTGTCACATCGATCCAGTCATAAGCGGCAACGGCTTGGCCGAGAAGATCGGTTTCAACCGGCGTGTGGCTGACGACATCCAGAAGCTGCTTGTGGCTCCATACGTCGTTTTCGAGCGGGGCCACGTTCAGATCGCCAACAAGAACGACCGGTGTCTTCGTGCCGTCCTTCCGGCGGGCGAACATCGCTTCCATCTCCTTCAGAAAGCCGAGCTTGTGGGCGAACTTCTCGTTTTTCGCCGGGTCGGGAATGTCACCGCCGGCGGGCACATAGAAATTGTGCAGCTCCACCCCGTTCTCGAACACTGCGCGCATATGGCGGCAATCCTCCTTGCCGCAGAACTGGGCCGGCCCGCTTTCCCTGAAGGGCAGCTTCGAGACGATGGCGACCCCGTGGTAGCCCTTCTGCCCGTGGATGGCCTGATGGACATATCCCAGCCCCGCGAGCCGTTTCGCCGGAAACAGGTCGTTGATGGTCTTGGTCTCCTGCAGGCACAAGACGTCCGGCCGCTCAGCTTTCAGCAGCTTGGCCACAAGCTCGATCCGCAGCCGTACGGAATTGATATTCCAGGTGGCGATCTTCATTGGTGAACCCTCACAATTTTCGCATGCCTCCCATTCCGAAAAACTTCTCCACAGGCCTTGAAATTAAATTAGTGCATCTTCTCAGAGGCTTACGAGCGATTTTGGAAAAATGTCAAACATTGAATATTGAATACTTTTGAAATCATTCATTGCGCAGTCGCAAAAGGCCTCCTATATCACCCGTGTCGGCAGTGACGCCGGCAACGAATTCAGAGCCCCGATGCACGGCCCCCACCCGGTGCAAAAGGGCAGATCAAAGGAGAGGCACATGACTACGCAATCCATCCACGTCGCGGACCAGACGTCTCGCGTCAACACCATCGTCATCAGCGTTCTGACGGCGGCAATGCTTGCCATCGCGGGCGTCCTGTCGTTCGCCCAGTTCGCGATGATCTAACCGTTCACGGCGTGCCGGCAGTCAGGCTCCCCCTGGCTGGCGCGTCCTGAAGTGGCCAGCGCGCCCTTGCCGTTGCCCCCAACGGATCGAAGAGCCCGCGCTGGCCTCTCTCAACCCCTGCCCAGGCGATCATCGCGGCATTGTCCGTGCAAAGCCTCGGCGGGGGTATTTTTTTGATGAACCCGGCACGCGCCGCCAGCGATTCCAGCCCGCTGCGCAGCGCCTGGTTGGCCGCAACGCCCCCCGCCATCACAAAGGCTGGAGAATCGGTATTGGGAAAGTCTAGCCGGAACATGGCCATCGCCGCCTCGGTTCGGTCGGTCAGGATGTCGAGCACCGTCGCCTGAAAGGCGGCTGCAAGGTCAGCCTTCTGTGCTTCCCGGAAATCCGGTCCCTTCGCGATCTGCCGAACGGCGGTTTTCAATCCGGAAAATGAAAAATCGGCCCCCGCGCGCCCCTTCAGCGGGTGAGGCAGACGAAAGCGTTTGGGGTTGCCATCTTTCGCCAGCTGCTCGATGCGCGGCCCGCCCGGATAGGCAAGGCCCAGCAGCTTGGCAGTCTTGTCGAAGGCCTCGCCCACCGCATCATCAATGGTGGAACCATAAAGCCGGAACTTGCCGATGTCCTCGACGCCCAGAAGCTGGCAGTGCCCGCCCGATATGAGAAGGAGGAGATAGGGAAATTCCACGCCTTCGCTCAATCGCGCGGTGAGGGCGTGGGCTTCCAGATGGTTGATCGCGATCAGCGGCTTTCCTGCCGCCAGCGCCAGTGCCTTTCCGGTCGTCAGTCCCACCATGACCCCGCCGATCAGGCCCGGGCCCGCCGTAGCGGCCACGGCATCGACCGCGCCTAGCTCAAGCCCTGCTTCCCCGAGCGCCCGTTCCACGATGGCGTCGATGGCTTCGATATGTGCGCGAGCGGCAATCTCAGGCACGACCCCGCCATAGGGGGCGTGCTCGTCAAGCTGGCTGAGCACGATATTGGACAGGATCGTGCCAGGCCCCGGCGCGGAGCCGCGCACCACCGCGGCGGCGGTTTCGTCGCAGCTCGTCTCAAGACCAAGAACTGTGAATTCCCGCACAACCGCTTTCCGCGTGCTACACAGGCGCCGCTGTAACAAGAACCGGCTCATGCCGCAAAGCACTGAAATTCTGAAGATCGGAACACGCGGCTCCAAGCTCGCGCTGGCGCAGGCCAATATGGTGGCCGCGGCCCTTGAAAAGCAAGGAACGGCAACCCATATCGTCGTGATCAAGACCTCTGGCGATCGCATACAGGATCGTTCACTTGCCGATTCTGGCGGCAAAGGTCTTTTCACGAAGGAACTGGAAGAAGCGCTGCTTGGCGGCGCGGCGGATATTGCGGTGCACTCCATGAAGGATGTGCCGGTGGAAATTCCGCGCGGGCTTTCGCTCGCCGCAATTTTGAAGCGCGAAGATCCACGCGACGCGTTTTTGTCCCTGAAGGCGAAAACACTGAAGGATATGCCAAAAGGCGCAAGACTTGGCACCTCGTCGGTGCGCCGTCAGGCGCAGGCAGCCCGCGCGCGGCCCGATCTCGACATCGCGCTTTTGCGCGGCAATGTCGATACACGCCTTGGCAAGCTTGATGCCGGGGAATTCGACGCCATTCTTCTGGCGCTCGCCGGGTTGAAACGCTTGGGATTGGAGGAGCGCGTCACCTCGCGCCTCGAACCGGAAGACTGGTTGCCGGCGCTGGCGCAGGGCGCGGTGGGCATTGAATTGCGCGAAAATGATGCACGCGCGCGTGACGCCGTCGCAGCGTTGAACGACACGGAGACCGAAATCGCGTTATCCTGCGAACGCGCATTTCAGGCCGCACTGGACGGGTCGTGCCGCACGCCGATTGCGGGTCTTGCAAAAGTGTCCGGCGGTTCACTGAACTTTCGTGGCGAGGTTCTTGCGCCGGACGGCTCGGATTCGGTACAGGCAGCATTTGATGCCCGCGGTATTGATGTGACGGAAGCCGCTCGTCTGGGCCGCGAGGCTGGGCTGGCGATCAAGCCGCGCGCGAAAGAGTGGTTGGTGTTGTAAGCGATGCGGGTGCTCGTCACACGCCCGCTGGAAGACGCCGAACGCACGGCGCAGAATCTGGCATCGCTCGGGCATGACGCGGTGATCTCTCCACTTCTCGAGATCGTTTATCGGGATGGCCCGCCTGTTACGCTGAATGATGTGCAGGCGCTGCTTGCCACCAGCGCAAACGGCGTTCGCGCCTTTACGCGCCGTAACGGCGACCGCAAGACGGCGTTGTTCGCCGTCGGCCCGCAAACTGCCTCGATTGCGCGCGCCGCAGGATTTTCCGAGGTGCGTAGTGCCGACGGCGATGCAGTCGCTCTTGCTGATGCAGTTGCAAAATGGGCAAAGCCGGAGGGTGGCATCCTGCTCCACATTTGCGGCGCGCGTACGCGGGGTGGGCTCGCGGCCTCGCTGGAAAAGAAGGGCTTTCGCATCCGCAGCGCAGTTCTCTATGAGGCCCGTATCGTAGATACTTTGCCGGAGCTTGCATCCGTCGCGCTGCGCAGCGGCGCCATTGATGCGGTGATGCTCTATTCGCCCATGACGGCGCGCGTGTTTGCGAAGCTGGTTGCAGAGGCTGGTCTGCAAGACGCTGTAAGAAATCTTACCGGCATCGTCATCAGCCGGGCGGCGGCGGACGCGCTGCAACCGCTGGCATTTCGCGAAATCCGCATTGCGTCGACGCCGGATCAGTCCGCCATGCTAACCTCTCTGGCCTGATCTGTTTGGAAGCCGGGGGCGGCGGCTGTAGGATTCAACCATGACCGAACCTGAACCGACCGAGCGAACGTTCGCCGCGCTTCCCCAACCGGAAAAAGAGGACAACCCGGCTTTGGAACGTCGCGGACGCCGAGGCCTCTTCGAATTGCCTGAAGGTGCATTCGGCTTTTTCGTGCTTCTGGTGTTGGCCGCCGTTTCGGGAGGCTTGATCTCGGCCTATTGGCCGTGGGTCGCCGGCAATTCCGATATGTCGGCCGTCGACGAACGGGTTGCGGCCCTCGAAACCCGCATCGGGCAGATCGCATCCGGGAAGGCCCCGCAGGCCGCCGCCGCAACATTCAAGGACCTGCGCGGTGACATGAGTGCCCTCTCCGATCGTATCGATGCCGACGAAGCACGGATCATGGCGCTCGAAAAATCCTCTGGCGATGCAGGCGATACCACAACATCCATCCATGACAGGTCAGGCAACGAGAGTGCTTCAAACCTCGCTGCTATCGTGACGCGGCTCGATCGGCTTGAGCAGTCCGCCAACGCAAAGCTTGGAGCGAGAATGGATGCTGCAGACAAGCTGCGGCTCGATCTGCGCAATGACATTGATGCGCGGATGACGCAACTGGCCGAACAACAATCGAAACTCGGCACCAGACTTGATGCGCTCGAATTAAATGCTCCACCTGCCGATCTGGCGCAGCGTCTTGACAGCTTCGCCGCGCGAACGACGGCTGACGCGCTGGATGTGCGTCTGACGCGGCTAGAAAATCAGGATGTGGAAGGCGTGATGCGTCGCGCAGCGTCCGTGCTTGCGCTGGCCAATCTAATTCGCGCTACGCGCGGCCCTGAACCATTTGAAGCCGAATTGCGGGCGCTGAAGCCGCTTGCGGGGAATTCGCCGCAGATAGCGGATCTGGCACGTCACGCAAGAGGTGTCCCGACAATCGCCATGCTCGAAGAACGATTGGAGCAGCTTGCACCGTCAATTCTCGCTGCCTCGCGCAAGGCCGAGACAAGGAATTGGCTGGAACGTCTCTGGGCAAACATAACAAGCCTTGTCTCCGTACGCCGGATCGACGCAGGTGCGGGCAAGGATGTGGAGAGCCGCATTGCGCGCGCGCAAAAACTGTTGCGCACAGGCGAACTGGCGCGCGCCAATGCCGAAATCAAGGCGTTACCAATGGAGGCCCGGAGAGCGGCCCAGAACTGGATCGCAGATGCTGACGCGCGTTTGGACATCGAACAGGACACTGCGTCGCTAACCACAGAGATTGTGGGTGCGCTTGCACCGGTGCCCGAACCGGTTACGCCGTGATTCGCCTATTGACGATCTTTGCCGGCGCCGCTGTTCTGGCGGCAGGGGCCGCATGGATCGCAAACCTGAAAGGTGCGCTGACCTTTCTGATTGGCGTCTATGAAGTGCGCATGAGCGCGTCTGTCGCCATTGCGCTTCTCCTGCTGTTTGCATTGCTGGTGATCCTTTTCACGCGCGGTCTTATGCGCATTACCGGCACGCCGGGCGCCATCAGCCGCTGGTGGGGCGCAAACCGCAATCGCCGGGGAAACCTCGCGATCGCGCGCGGGCTCGTCGCGGCTGCCGCAGGTGACGCCTTGGAAGCGCGTCGTCAGGCCACAAAGGCACAATCTTTGATCGGTCAATCGCCGCTTGCGCTGCTTCTGAGGGCGCAAGCCGCGCAGCTGGAAGGCGACGATATTCATCTGGAAAACGCGTACCGCATGATGCTCGCGAATCCCGAAACGGAGTTTTTGGGACTCCGCGGGCTCTACGTGCGATCCATGCGGAATGATGATGGTGATCTGGCCCTCTCGCTTGCGGAGCGAGCACATGCGTTGAAACCCAGGGCCGCCTGGGCAGCGAATGCCCTGTTCGATCTGACGACAGTACGGCGCAAATGGTCCGAGGCGTCGGAAATTCTGGACAGCATGGCGCGCGCAGGGCTTGTGGACATGAGTTTGTTGCGTCGCCGTCGTGCGGTCCTGCTCGCTGCGCAGGCACTGGACGCTGACTCGCGCGGCGAAAGCGATGACGCTCTGCGCCTTTCGCTTGAGGCTCTCGCTCTGGCCCCGGGACTTGCACCCGCGGCCATTCTTGCCGCGCGCAAGCTTGCTGCCACGGGGCGTAGCTGGCGTGCGCAAGATGTGATCGAGGCGGCATGGCAGCAATCGCCCCATCCCGATCTGGCTGCGGTGTATGCAGCCATTCAACCAGACGACAGTGCAGCTACGCGCGCCAAGAGAATGATGAGCCTCGCTTGCCTGAATCGTGACCATTTCGAAAGTCGCATTCTGGAAGCTGAGCAGGCTGTCAATCTTGCAAACTGGCCCGAAGCCCGGCGCGTGCTGGCGCCGCTAGCGCGGGGCTCTGTCAGCGCGCGGGTGTGTGCATTGATGGCGGAAATTGAACAGGGTGAACGGCACGATGCCGCTGCTGCGCATGGCTGGATTTCCCGGGCCGTACGAGCACCACGTGATGCGGAGTGGCGATGTGGCAACTGCAGTTGGTCGTCCACAAAATGGCGCGCTGTGTGCGGACACTGTCAGGCATTCGACACCCTGAGCTGGACAGCTTCAGACGGTGATCTCGATGAAGCGCTTGAAGAGATCGCAGATGAAGGGCTGATCGCAAGTGCGCCGCCGCGAATTCCTCGCAAACCCCCGCTTGGTGCAGCGCACAGCGAGGGGCTTGTCATTTTGCCGCGTCCGCCGGACGATCCAGGACCCGGCGGGCAGGATTATGAACCGGATGTGGGCAAAGGGGGGAAGCGATGAACAAAATTCTGATCGGCATAGTGGCGGTGCTCGCAGCTCTGGCTGGCGCCTTCTTCTTTTTCAGCCAGCCCGCCATCCCGCGCGCCGATCTGGAGGCGAAATACGCGACAGCGCCTTCGCAATTCATCACCATCAACTATCCACCGCACGGGATGCTGAAAGCCGACGTCACCGCCACAGGCGCCCAATACGATACGCGCGCCCATATTCGCGATGTGGGGCCGCGAGACGCGCCGGCGATCGTCTTGATTCACGGCTCCAACGCGTCCCTCTTCACATGGGAACCCTGGGTGAAGCGGCTGAGCGGCAAATATCGTGTCGTCACTCTCGATCTTCCGGGGCACGGTCTGACCGGGGCCGTACCGAGCGCGGATTACTCGCAGGCCGGCATGACCGATTTCGTGAAAAAGGTAGTCGACAAGCTTGAGCTGAATCGATTCGCGCTAGGCGGAAACTCCATGGGCGGCGGTGTTGTCGCGCGCTTCGCGGAAATCTATCCGGGCAAGATCACCCATCTCATTCTGGTGGATGCGGGCGGCCTTCCCTGGAAGGAGGCAAACGATCCGCCACTGGCTTTCAAGATCGCGCGCATGCCTGTGATCGGCGATCTGATGAGTCGCCTGTTGCCGCGTTCAATCGTCAAGGAAGGGCTGATCAAAGCTACGAGCAATCACCGAATCGTCACGCGCCAAATGGTTGACCAATACTGGGATTTTGCGCGTATGAAGGGCACACGTGAGGCCACCATGCAGCGCTTCGCTCTTCCTTGGGACAATTTCGTGCAGCGGAATATCGACCACCTGCGGATGCCCACGCTGATCCTGTGGGGTGATCACGACAATCTCATTCCCGTCGCAACCGCATCGCAATGGCAGAAGGCAATTCCGGACTCGAAGCTGATCATCTACAAGAATGTCGGTCACATTCCGATGGAAGAGGTGGCCGATCAATCGGCTGGCGATGTGGATGCGTTCCTGTCGACCACTGCGGCGCAGGCAATCGCACCGCCGCAGATCGCGACACCGGCACGTTAGATCAAGCGACCTGTTCAGGCATGTTTTCGGCCACGAAGTGCGCCAGCTCAAAGGCGACACGTGGCATTAGCTCGGACCAGTTGCCGAAAGCCTGTGGGCTCATGACCTGCGTCTTTCGGTACCAGGGGTAATGATCCGTTCCCAATTGCGGCCAGGTACGGCCCGCTGTCAGGAACCACACGTCCGTTCCCACACTCGCGGCCGTGGCGGCGGCAGCTGTCGGAGCTGAGATGACGAGGTCCAGCGCCGCCGATAGTGCAGCCGCGCCGTCAATATCGTTCTTAAGATCGAGTCCCTCGATCGTATGGATGGTCACGCCCTGCTGCGCGTTCACGCGCGCCAGCTCTTCGGCGCAATCGCCATATTGCACGCTGACAAAGGTCGCGCCCGGAATGGAAAGGATCGGCTGCCAAGCATCCAGCGGACTGTAATATTTCGCACGTTTGGCCTGCAGCATCATCGAGCGCCAGCAAACGCCTATGAACGGACCATCGCCCAGCGATTCGAGTTGCTTGCGATAGGCCGCAACCCGGTCAGGATCCGGTATCAGGAAGGCATCACCTGGAAAATCTTCGATGCGTTTGCGATAGAACTGAAGCGCGGTGCCCATCGGAGCATAAAAATCGGCTTCGCCACCTTCCGCAGCCCACGGCATTAAACGCAATTCCTTCACGCCGTCGGGATCGAGCAGCTTGCGGTCGTCATAGGCGCCCACGCGCGCTTTCGGAAAAGAGCGTTGGAACAATGAGACCAGTCGCGGATCGACGGCGATCAGCATCTGCCCGCTATCGCCCACAGCATTGGCGATATCAGGAAGTATGTTCGCGAACATGAACTCATCGCCAAGCCCCTGTTCGCCCACCATGAGAATGCGTTTGCCCGCAAGCGGCTCGCCATTCCAGAGCCTGGCATTCGTCATGTGGTGGGTGTAGGCGCGGAAGCGCTCGTCATTGCGAATTTCGTACTCGCGGAAGCCTTCTTCCAGCCGGCCCATACCCATAAGACATACGCTGCGGGAATGGCGGCTCTCGCGGCGTTCCCCCTCAGTTTGATCGCAGAGCAGCGCCTTGTCATAGGCTGCGAGTGCCTCTTCCAGCCGCCCCAGATGCGAAAACGCATAGCCCAGATTGTGGTAGGGCCGCGGCAGGGTTGGCTCGAGCCGGACGGCTTCTTCATAGAAGACGAGGCTTTCTTCCACGCGGCCTTCTTCGGCCAGCACGGTTGCCAGTGAATTCCAAAGAATGCCTTCCTGTGGCATCCGGTAGATGGCGGCTCGCAAGGTTTCAATGGCCGTATCCGGCTGGCCAAGGTCGGATTGCACGCTGCCCAGATTGTTGTAGCCGAGCGGCGATTCCGGCTTTGCCTGGATATAAAGGCGAAACATCTTCTCCGCGCCGGCGGCCAGGCCCTGATTCCAGGCGGTCAGCCCCAGATTGAGCAGCAGTTCCGGATCGTTGGGATCAAGCGCATTGGCACGCTCATATGTGACGAGTGCCTTGTGCAGATGTCCCATCTTTTCAAGCATGAGGCCAAGAAGATGGAAGGCCTGTGCATTGGTATCGTCCGCCTCGGTGGCGGATAGCGCCAACTGTGCAGCGCGCGCGATATCGTGCCGACGGAAAGCCTTGATCGCCCGGCGCAACATGCCATTGGATTTGCGCCGCGCGAGCGCCGCGTCGATCTCCTCGACATAGGCTTCGAGCTTGGAAAGCGCCTGTTCGTGTGCGCTGGTTCCGGCTTTGGCATCCAAGCCGGGAACGGTCGCCAATTGCGCCATCTGTTCCGATATCCCTGAGAATCCGGCATGCATAGAACGGCTCTCATGCTTAATCTTGCGTGAAGAACTTGTTTCAAGGCGCAAGGTCTTTGTTAAGCATTGCGCGCTAGCGTCGGGGTCCAGACGCGCAGGGCAGGGCTGTGAAGGCATGGCCGCCGCGCGAAGGAGAAACCTATGCCGCTCAAGCTTTCTTTGAAGCCCGGCGAGAAATTCGTGCTGAATGGCGCGGTCCTGACCAATGGTGACAAACGCACCAGTCTGGTTATCCAGAACAAAGCCTGCGTGCTGCGCGAGAAGGATATCATGCAGCCGGAGGATGCGACCACGCCCGCCCGACGCATCTATTTCCCGATCATGATGATGTATCTGGAACCGGAAGACGGTGAACAATTCTACAACGACTTCGCCTTGCGCATGACCGAGTTCATGGGCGCGATTGCCAGCAAGGAAGCGTTGACAACCTGCATCGAAATCAGCCGCGACGTCATGAGCGGGGGCTACTATCGCGCGCTGATGAACTGCAAGAAGCTATTCGAGTTTGAACAGGAGCGTTTGAGTTATGGCGCACACGGCGTATCAAAACACGCAGCGAATTACTGAGAACCCGCGGGATACTGAATACCGTCTGTTCGGTCAGGTCACCGGCGCGCTTCTCGACGTCAGCAAGAATGGCGCCCGCGGCGGCCCGCTGGTGGAAGCGCTAGATTGGAACCGCAAGCTGTGGCGCACTCTCGCCGTGGACTGCATGGACGAGCGTAACCGTCTGCCCGAACAGGTGCGCGCGCAGATCGTATCGCTGTCGCTGTGGGTCACACGCTATTCCAAACAGGTATCGCGCGAGGGTGCTTCAATTGATCCGCTGATCGAAGTTAACCGCACGATCATGGAAGGTCTGCGCGGCGCGGCTTAACCACGACCGTTCGACTTTCGGGGGAATGCCGGCCGGAAACGGCCGGCATTTTTGTTTTTGGCGGTGCCCGGATCGCTTCTGCCGGGCGGCAGGAACTGCCGGGTCATGACGCGCCAGCGTCAGAATAAATGTTAGTGGTTTCAATGGCTTATCCGGATTTTTGCGTGGCACAGCCATTGAAATGGGCTGGTGGGGCAATCGGGCCCCGGACGTGCAGAAGGCCGTCAGGCCACCAGAACGGGATGGAGAACTCTTATGCTTAGCGTCAATACCAACTCCGGCGCGATGATCGCGCTGCAGTATCTCAACGACACCGCTGGCCAACTTCAGTCCACGCAGAACGCCATCAACACGGGACTGAAGGTCGCGTCCGCCAAAGACGACGGCGCGACCTTTGCCATTGCGCAGACCATGCGTGGTAATGTTGCCGGCTACCAGGCCGTCACGGATAGCCTCAATCGCGGCATGTCTTCGATCGATGTCGCCCTCTCCGCGGGGCAGTCGATCTCGGATCTGCTCGTCGAAATGAAGCAGAAGGCACTTTCCGCATCCGACCAGTCACTGGATACGGCGAGCCGCCAGGCGTTGAATGAAGACTTCAAGGCGCTTCGCGATCAGATTACCACGATCGTGAATAACGCTGTCTTCAACAACTACAACCTCGTGGACGGTACAACGACGAAGATCACCGCACTCGCTTCTGCCGATGGCACGCGGCGCATCACGGTGAATTCGGAAAACATGAAGCTGTCTGGCTCGATCGTTACGGTCAAGTCCACCGGCTCGATCTCGACGCAAGCCAAGGCGTCGACCATGATCGCGACAATTCAGTCTTCGCTGACCAACGTGAACAGCGCGCTGGCGCGTCTGTCCTCGGGGGCTAAAAAATATTCGATTCAGGCGGAATTCGTCCAGAAACTGTCCGACACCCTGTCTTCGGGTATCGGTCATCTGGTGGATGCCGACATGGCAGTCGAAAGCGCGAAACTGCAGTCGTTGCAGGTCAAGCAACAGCTCGGCGTGCAGGCCCTGTCCATTGCCAATCAGGCGCCGCAGGTCATTCTCTCGCTGTTCCGCTAAACTTGGAAATCCGTGGGATAAAAATGGGGTTTGGACGGCGCGGGAGCCTCTCCCGCGCCGTTCGTCTTTTGGGGAGCTGGATTCTGCCAGGCAATTTCTGCCCTTCACACTAGGCAATATCTTCCCGAACCCGGCAAATTGTGCCGGGAAATTTCTGCAGAGCGCCATTTGCGCCCGGCAAGCATTTCCAGCCTGAGCCGCGAATTTGAAAGTTAGCGAACGGTAAATCGATCGCGGCACGTTCATTGCCTTTAGGTCCTCGGGACAAAACGTCCCAAGAGCATAACGCTCGTGATCATGAGACCAGAACGGAGGCAGAAATGCTTAGCGTGAATACCAATAACGGCGCGATGGTGGCCCTTCAGTACCTCAATTCCACCAACTCGCAGCTGTCCACTGTCCAGACCGCCATCAACACCGGCCTGAAGGTTTCCTCGGCGAAAGACAACGGCGCTACCTTCGCCATCGCGCAAAACATGCGCGGTGACGTTGCGGCCTACGAGTCGGTCACCGACAGCTTGAATCGCGGCATCTCCACCATCGACGTCGCGGTCTCGGCCGGCAACTCGATTTCGGATCTGCTCATCGAAATGAAGCAGAAGGCGCTGGCCGCCTCTGACGCTTCCCTCGATACGGCGAGCCGTCAGGCCCTCAACGAAGACTTCAAGGCGCTGCGCGACCAGATCACCACGGTCGTGACCAACGCCGTGTTCAACAACTATAACCTGGTGAACAACACCACGGCGAAGATCACGGCGCTGGCGTCTGCCGATGGTTCGCGCCGCATCACCGTGCAGGACGAAAACCTGAAGCTGTCGGGCTCGATCGTGACCGTGAAGTCCACGGGCGTGATTTCCACGGCCGCCAAGGCGTCTACGATGGTGGCAACGATCACCGCTTCGTTGCAGAACGTGAACGCGGCTCTTGGCCGCCTCGCTGCCGGCGCGAAGAAGTTCTCGATCCAGGCCGACTTTGTAGGCAAGCTCTCCGACACCCTCACCAAGGGTATCGGCAACCTGGTCGATGCCGATATGGCGAAAGAAAGCGCACTGCTCCAGTCGTTGCAGGTCAAGCAGCAGCTGGGTGTTCAGGCGCTGTCCATCGCGAATTCGGCGCCGTCCATCACGCTCTCGCTCTTCCGGTAAGCAGCGTTGGCGGCAGGTCCGTCCGGATCTGCCGCCGCTTTCCGGCAGGCGATGGCGGCTTCCTGAAGCCGGCACCGCCCCGGGGCGTTACATGGGTTGTCCGTGGTGGGACGAGACTAAAGGAAAAGCGGAAGACGGCGCAGATCGTCTTCCGCTTTTTCCGTTCGAAATGCGCAGATCACGATTTCAGAATTTCGACCGCAAATCGGAAGCGTCTGGGGTCATTCCTGTAGGCCGAGGGCTTTCGCGTCTCGTCCAGCTCAGATGCTGACAGAACGAGCTGGCAGAATAGACTTCCGCCAGTCCGGCGGTGCGTAACAAGCCCCAGCAATGGTGCAGAGGCGCGATCCACTTCAACACGAACGCGAGTCCTGTCGTCACCGATTTCCGCAACTCCTTCGGTCATGCCGAAACCGTGCGCACAGGAAACGAGGAACGATACAGGCTGCCCATGTTCGACCGTCTGATCCTTCAATGCGAATCGCTCGACATGTTCGCCGCCATTGTGCGTGGCAAAGGACAGCTTGTCCCAATCGAAGGCTTCCGGTTTCAACGTGATGTGGCCAAGTCGCAATGAGCCGCGTGGAATTTCATCCCAAAGAAATACGATGTCGAATTCGATTCGGGCGCTGTCTGCGCTGAATCGCATGATCTTTTCGATGTTACCGCGCGGTGTGGCGATGGCGGCATAGACCACGACGTCTCCATTGTCGCTGCTGCGTACCCTCGTATGTGCCCATTCCAGATCGGTGATCTTGTGCTCTCCGGGCGCTTCGAACACGCAGTCGCCAGTATACCAGTCGGCTTGCAGCGATATGTCATCGAAGTGTCCGTGGGGTAGACCGCCAATGATCGCTTGCTTGTGACCGGGCAAGCGCAGCGCATCAATCGCGAGGCCGCGGCGACGGTCGAGGCGGGCGTTCAAGGCAGGAGTCGTGATGTCAATATGCCGCGCGGTTTCATCTGTCGAACCTGCATCGCTCACGAAGAGCGGGGGCGATGGCGCCCAATGCTCCTCCACATTCCGCAGACGCGCACAAAAGGCGTTCCAGCGCGCGTTGGTGATGTGTGTGCGAAAATCGCTGGACCATAGATAGCAAAGCTCTTTCCAGGCGCTCTCATCTGCGTTCCGCGCTATCAAACCCTCATAGATTCTCTGACATGCCGCATTGATCCCGATGTCGTCCCGGCCGGTAACGGCCCAGCGTGACAGGCTGTACTTTCGCTGCTTCTTGACCGGAACGGGGCAGGCGGCAGCTTCAAGTCGAAGAGGCTGGCCGGCTTGACGGTGTTCGATGAGAGACAGCACTTCGCTCGGAGCACAAAGCCTGGCTGAAGGTTCTTCCTTGAGAGATACGAATGCGGCGCGAATGCGGGACCATTCGCTTTCCTGCGCGATTGCTTCCTCTGTCTTGTATCGGCCTGGCCGAAAGTCGAAGATTTCCGCGTCATTTGCATAGAGGCAAACCGCTCGCGATTCGTCTCCGCGCTGTGCGCGTACGAAGTTCAGATATTCCTCGAGCGGCATATCGCCGTGCGCGAGACGTTGAAGCTTCTGAAAGGCAACGGTGCTGGTCCAAAGAAGGCCGATGCTTGATCCATCGGGCCCCACGGCCCTTTGCGGCAGGAAGCGCGTTTCGCGGGGCCATTCGGTATGCAGGGCGCCTGCATTTTCCCAATCCATTAGAATGGCGCGGTATCCGGCATCAGCATAGAGTGGCACCAAGCCTGCGCCATACGCCTGCTCATTCACGAGGGCAATGGTCGGACGGGTGCCGAGAAGTTTTTCGTAGACGCCGTTTCCAATCTTCAGATTTTCGCGGTTGACCTTCGCGGGCACAAGGGGGCCGATGAGCTGCGCGTAACCAGAACCGATCAGTTCGATATTTCCGCTCGCGATCAGCGCGCGGAATCGTCCTACCCATTCCGGATCGCGTGCGAAGATTTCCTCCAGCGTGTAGCCGGTCAGCTCGACGCCAATAGGGCCGAAGTCCTGTGCCAGATCGAGCATGGGCCAATAACTCTTCGCAATCACCTCACCACGCCGCGCTTCCTCGATGGATGAAAATGCGAGGTTCAAGTGAAACAGGGCATAGAGATGAAGCGTGCCGGCCTGGGCCTGCAGCTCGTACGCGCGGAGTGGGGCATTCATGCGGTTTCAATCTTCAAATGGCCAAGCGCATCATTGGCGGCGGCGAGCGCCTGCTCGCGTGAGGCGCCCGTGGCCAGAACCATGGCTGCGGAGGGACGCTTGTCACCGGCTGCGGGAATGATGTCGCCAGGCCGCGCCGTCACAATCACTTCAGCGACGCCAGGAACCTTGCGCGCTTCTTCTGCGCCTTCGACGGAAATCACACGTCCCGGAGTCGGGAAAGCGTAACGCTGGATGACGGGTACCTGCGATTTCGGTTGCAGATCTTCAAGCGGGACGCTTTCACCCAGCGCGATGCGGATCGCCGCCCCGACGAAATCGACGCCAGTATTGAGCGGAATTTCGCGGGTGCAGAAAAAGCCGCCGGACAGACGCGCCGCCAGCTCGATCACAAAGGCTTCGCCCCTGTGCACGACAATATCACCCTTGACCGTGCCATTGGTGATGCCGAGCGCCCTGGTAGCCTGCGCAACAACGGCTCTCACTTTGTCCTGAATGCCACCGGAAAGGTGACTGGGCAGATCGCCGCCATTTTCAATGAAGAAGGGCGCGTAACGCTCAAGATATTCGTAGTTGCGATCCGAGAAGCCTAGCGTGTGGCATTCGCCATTCACCACCAGCGATTCGGTGGAGACCTGCGGGCCTTCCAGATATTGCTCCACCATCACACGCTCGCTGGGAGAATGATTGCGGGCAAGAAAGAAGGCCTTGGTCAGATCGGCCACCTGTGCCACGCGTTGCACGCCACGGCTGCCGCGGCTGTCCACCGGCTTGATCACCAAATCGTGGCCACGTTCGATGGCAATGCGCGATAGCGCCTGAGGTGTTTCGACCTCGCTGAACCACGGAACGGGAACGCCGCATTCGGCAAACCGCTGCTTCATGGCGAGTTTGTCCGATGCAAGCCGCGCGGTGTGCGTGCTGATGCCGGGAAGCCCCAGCCGTTCGCTCACCGTTGCCGTGGTCATGGGTGCGTCAGCCGCCACGCAAATCACGCCATCGATCTTGCGGATTTTCCGATGAAAGCGTTCGGCTGCGGCCGCCGTCTGTTCAGGACCGTAAACGTCGGCGATAAGGCAAGAGTCGGCATGTGTGAATCCGGGGGCATTGGGATCGAGATCGGAGACGACGACGTACAGTCCCATCTCCTTGGCGCGCCGCGCTGCGTCTGCTGCCTCGATGCCGCCTGATACGATGAGCAAGGTTTTCTGCATCAGAAGTAGAGCCCGCCATTTACGTTGAGAGTTTGCGCGGTGATGTAGCCAGAAGCGTCAGACGCCAGAAACACGACCGCATCCGCCACTTCGCTCTGTGCGCCCAATCGCTTCAGCAGAATGGTGTCTGCCGCTTTCTGTACGCTCGCCGCCGCCATGCCCGCCGCCGCCATTTCCGAGGCGATCAGGCCTGCAGCCACCACATTCGAGCGAATGTTGTTCGGCGCGCCGAAGCGCGCGATTACTTGTGCCAGCGAGATCAACCCTGCCTTCGAGGCGGCATAGTGTGCCGTTCGTGGGCCGCCATATTGCCCGCTGACCGAACCGATATGAACAATGCTTCCGCCGCCGGATTCCTTCAGCAGCGGCAGAAAAACCTGTGCGCATATGAAGGGGCCTTTCAGATTGGCCGCGAGAATCTCGTCCCAGTCTGCATCATCCACCTGGTCGAAATCCGTCGGTTTGTTGATGCCTGCATTGTTCACAAGAACACTGATGGGTCCAAGCGTGCCTCGTGCGTCCCGCGCGGCGGCTTCCACGCTGGCGCGATCTGTCACGTCCATCTGAATAGCGACCGCGCGGCGGCCCATCTTGCGGATCGTGTCTGCGACAGCTTCGCCTTCGTCACGCCGCGAACGATAGGAAAGAGCAACATCCGCACCGGCTTCCGCCATACCGATTGCGATAGCCCTGCCAATACCGCGGCTGCCGCCTGTCACGTATGCCGACTTTCCAGAGAGAGAAAAGCGATTGGTCATTGCGCGGCCTTCCGCGTGATGGCGCGTCTGGCCGCCGCCGCGATGTGCGGCGCGCTGATGCCAAAAGCATCGGCCAGCTCATCCGGTTCGCCTGATGCACCGAATGTATCCTGCAAGCCCACGAATTCCACCGGGCAGGGGCGGGTCGAAACCAATGATTCCGCGACGGCGCCGCCAAGGCCTCCGAAAATGTTATGGTCCTCTGCTGTCACGATGGCGCCGGTTTCCTCAGCGCAACGGGCCAGCAATTCCGCATCGATTGGCTTGATTGTTGCCATGTTTACGACGCGTGCAGAGATGCCTTCGCCGGCCAGCAGCTCTGCCGCATCCATCGCGCGCGCCACTTCTACGCCACAGGCGACGATGGTCACATCGCACCCATCGCGCAGGATGTTGCCCTTGCCGATCTTGAACACATGATCTTCGCCGAATAGCCGCCGCGCCGGGCTGCGGCCAGTGCGCATATAAACCGGCCCATCGAATTCCAGAATGGCGCGGGTCGCCTGTGCCATCTCCAAGGGGTCGGCAGGCGAAATCACGGTCATGCCCGGTATCGCACGAAAGGCCGCGAGATCCTCCAGCGCCTGCGCGGAACCACCATCCGGTCCAACGTCGATCCCGGGATGACTCGCAACAATCTTGGCGTTGCGCCGCGCATAGCAAAGTGAAAGGCGCGCCTGCTCTATGGCGCGAAGACAGAACACCGCAAATGTCGTGACGATCGGGATGTGACCGACCGCCGCGAGCCCGCCTGCGGCTGCCATCATGTTCTGCTCGGCGATGCCGAATTGCAGGAAGCGTTCGGGATGCGACTTGCGGAAATGATGCACGCCAGTTCCGCCGGCGATATCGGCATCCAGCACGACGACCTTCGGAAATTCGTCGGCGAGCGCCGAAAGCGCCTTGCCGAAGGCTTCGCGCAGGGAATCGCCGCTTGTGGCAATCAGGGCTGGGGCGTCACTGGCCATGGTCGAGAAGCTCCCTGATTTCACTGCCGTCAGCGCCGAGCGCCGCCAGTGCATCTTCGGCCTGTTCGCGCGTGAGCTTCACGCTGCCATGCCACGTTGGAATGTTTTCCATGTAGGGAACGCCTTTGCCCTTGATCGTGTGTGCAATGACGACCGCGGGCCGGCCATGGGTGGCGGATGCACGACGGAACGCGGAAAGCAGCTCAACGATGTCGTGGCCGTCCACCTCGGCAACAGCCCAATCGAACGCGCGGAACTTTGCGGCCAGCGGTTCCAGTCGCATGATGACTTCGTTTGAATTGTCGCTTTGCAGCTTGTTGTAGTCGATGATCGCGCAAAGATTGTCGAGCCGGTGATGGGCCGCGCACATGGCCGCTTCCCAAACCTCGCCTTCCTGCAATTCGCCATCGCCCAGCAGCGTGTAGACGCGTGCGGGATTCTTCTGAAGTTTGAGGCCCATCGCCATACCCAGCGCAACCGAAATGCCTTGACCAAGCGATCCCGTGCTGGTTTCAACCCAGGGCAGATCGAGAACATGCGGATGCCCTTGGAAGGGGCTGTTCAGTTTGCGCAAACGCAGGGAGTCCTTGATGCCGCAAAAGCCATGATGCGCCGCAATGGCATAGAGCGCGGGAGCGCCGTGACCCTTTGAAAGGACGAAGCGGTCGCGTTGTGGATCGTGGATCTGATCGGGCCAGAAGTTCATTTCCGCACCGAAAAGGCAGGCAAGAATGTCCGCACTGGACATGGCGCCGCCAGGATGACCCGAGCCGGCATGATATATGGAAGCAATGGCGTGTTTGCGCGTGAACGCTGCGGCCACCGCAAGATCTTTAGCGAGATCCGAGGGATTTTCGCCGACAATAATTTTCGCCGTATCGGTCATGGTTATGCCGCCTGTGCCTTGCGGGCGCGCTTGAGAAGATCGCCGTAAAGAATGATCTCCGCGTGCGGAGCGAGCGTTTTGGCCTCGCTCACGATTTCGCTGGAAAATCCACGTGACATCACCACAAGAACATCGGGGCTGGTGTCGCGCAGGGCTTCCGGGCCAGCGAGCGGCGCGCCATGGCGAGTCGTCATGTGCGCCTTCAGATGCTTGTCGATCAAAAGCGAAAGCCCGGCGGGCTGAAAGCCGCCATGAGTGACAAGGCTATCAAACAATCGTCCGGCACCCCACATAGCGACCTTGCGCGGCGCGTAGCTGGAAATCTCCGCTGCCGCAGCCGTGAGCGCCATCAGATTGCGCGCCCGCGTGGAAACATATGTGGCAATCAGGCGTTCGGCTTCATCCACTTCACGCTGATCGCCCTCAACCGCGCGGTGAGCGACGCCAGACTTGCGCGCCACCAGCAAGAGGTTTTCGCGATCCGTGGCGTCGGGCGGACAAATGGTTTCAAACCCTGCCGCCGCAACCATGCGCATCAGCGTGCGTGCCGAGAAATGGTAGAGATGCTTGTCGATGAACCATTCCTCGAGAATGTCGTCGGAATCGAGCAGTGCGATATTCGGCACATCCACCAGCAGAATGCCGCCCGGTTTCAGAACGCGCCAATGATCGGCAAACACCATCAGCGGATCGCCCAGGTGTTCCGCCGTATGGCAGGAATGCACGACGTCGTACGCCTCATTTCCCAGAACGGCGTCTTCGATGCGCGACTCAATCAGACGTGTGCGCTCCAGTCCGGCGCTATAGGCTGCGACGCGTTCATCCGGCTCGACCGCAGTGAGTTCAGCATTCGGCGCCAGATCCAGAAAGGTGCGCGCGAAGCTGCCGCGATTGGAACCAACGTCCAGTACCTTCAGCGCAGATTCGAGATTGGCATGGCGCTTCAGTGCAGCAATTGCGGCCTGGGTACGGAATCCTTTGCCATAACGCACATTGCCCCAATCCGCACCGCCAGAAACAGCAGCGGGTGCGCGCGTGGCACGATCGATGCGCGGCAGACTCTGAACAAGCCCGCAATGCTGACACACGTGCACGGTCAGGCCGCGCGTGGAGCTTTCGGGTTGATAGGCAAGTTCGAGCGCGTCGCGAAAGCAAAGTTCACAAAGGTTGGCCATGCAGATGTTCCGGGAATAGTCCGGTAACCATCTTCGGAGCGTCGTGCTTAATAATTCACTACGTACTCGGCAGAATCTGCATAGCCAAGCGACTTCATCATCGCGCCTGCGATTTGATCAAACTGGGTGCGCTGTCTGGCGTCAAGCAGCTGGTCTACAGGGCGGTTCACGTTGTGGGGACGGGCAAACATCGCTCCGATCTCGTCGCGGTAATCAAGATTAAGAAAGTGTAAAAGCTCTTCAACGGCATTTGGATTTTCGTGAAGCGTTTCCAGATGTACGAAATGCTTTCTGGCTGCGGGCAGGGCGGCCAAAGCCTCCGTGATCACCCGGTTGATTTCGGCCCAGTGCCAGGTGATGCGCTCGAACTGGTCGAACTGAACGAAGTCCCGCGCGACGGGATCGTCCCTGCGCGGCAGGGGCCACCAATAGGGCTTTTCCGGCGGGGGCGCTGGGACATTGCGTGGATCGGCAATGTGCGCGGCCAGGATCGCTGTCGATTGGTTGTCGTAGCATTCAGCGCCAAGCTTGCGGAAATAGGACCCCGCGACCTTGCGGCCGTCGCGAACCAGATGCACGAACTTCGCTTCGGGCATCAGCTCGGAGATTTCCGGGATCAGCCAGGAAAGTTTGTTGGAGGAGTCGCCCCAATGCGCGGCGCGGCTGTAATGCGCGGCGGCCACGTGCGTGGAGCGCAGCACCTCACAGGCTTCGGTCTGGGAACAAAGGCCCATATAGCGTCGCACGGCCAGCGGCTGGACAATATGAACCATGTATTCGTGGTGCATCTCGACATTGCCGGCCGCCGAAAGCGCCTTGTGCAGCATCGCGGTGCCGGAGCGGCCGCTGGAGACGACGAAAAAAGCCTGAGTTTTCTGGCTCATTTGCGTCAGGGCTTGATGCCGATGGCCATGGCTTCGCGGCCCATTCCGGCACTGGCCAGTGCGCGATAGAAGGCGCGGCGAGCTTCTCTCAAACCGGCAGCTTCCCACGCCAGATCGAATTTCTTGCGCTTGTTGTGGCAGGCGCGGCCCAGGTCGGAATCGGCGGTGTAGTTCTCACCCATGAGCAGGAACGCTTCCATGGGAAAGGATGTGCTGCGTTCGGCGATCCAGAGCCCCAGCCGTTCGAGCAGACCAGATAGCGAGTCGAAGTCGAAATAGTTGAGATGGTGCGGTGGGGCCACCCACCATTCCGGCGTAGCGCCGCCAGCGTTGGCCGCGATCTGAAACGGCGAAAAGTCATTGGGCACGTTCACGCACAGAATACCGCCGTCATCCAAAAGATCGCGGGCCGCGATCAGAAGGGCGGTTGGATTGGGAACATGTTCCAGAACATTGTTCAGATTTATGGCATCGAACCGGCCCAGGGAAGAAGCGGTATCGGCGCCGAAGAAGCCCTGAACGATTTCAAGACCCAAGCTTCGCGCATGGGCGGCGGCCTGCTCCGAAGGTTCGATACCCATAGTTGTCCAGCCGCGCGCCTGCGCAGTCTTCAAGAAAAATCCGGGGCCAGAACCGATATCCAGCAGCCGGCGGCGGTTCGGCGGCAGCAATTTCTCAAAGGATTCCAACCGGTCGCTTTGCGATAGCTCGGCCCAGGCCTGATCCTCTCCCGCGTGCGAAAGAAACGTAGGCTTTTCATCGCGGTAGTAGCTCTCGCGGTATTCGCGTTCCAGTTCTGCGGGCTCCGGCAGAGGCACCACATGTTTGAAGCCGCACATGGCGCAGTCGATGATATCGAACCCGTTTTTGCGCGTGATCCGCAAACCTTCATGGCTTTGCCATGCAATCACGGTCTCGGCGGCGGCGATGCCCATCGTGGTAACCCGAAATAGTCCCTCGTTAACGCATCCTTAGCCAAACCCTCTTTAGAAACGGTTAAGGAGATTCGACACGCATGCAGCAATTTCCGCCCCGCCGGCCCTTCTTCATCGCCGAAGCCTCCAGCAACCACGCGCAGGATCTGGCGCGTGCTCTTGCATTTGTAGATGCCGCCGCCGATTGCGGCTGCGATGCCGTGAAGTTTCAGCTCTTCAAGATCGATCGCATGTTTGCGCCGGAAATTCTGGCACTCTCTGAGAAGCACCGGGCCCGCAAAGCATGGGAATTGCCGTTGGATCACCTGGAGCCGCTGGCGGCGCATTGTCGCGCGCGGGGCATTCAGTTTTCCTGCACGCCGTTTTATCTCGAAGCTGTGCGAGAGCTTCAACCCTTCGTCGATTTCTACAAGATCGCGTCCTACGAGTTGCTCGTTGGTCCGCTGCTGCGGGCGTGTGCGGAAACGGGCAAGCCTGTCGTGCTTTCCACTGGCATGGCCATCATGGAGGAAATCGTCGCCGCGGTGCGCACGCTGAAATCTTCAGGTGGTCAGGATATCGCGCTGCTGCACTGCGTATCCGCGTACCCCACGCCAGTCGGCGAAGCCAACCTGTCAGCCATTGCGGCCATTTCGAAAGCCACAGGTTGTGCTGTTGGCTGGTCCGATCACACGCGAAAACCATCTGTGGTCGAGCGCGCGGTGCACCACTGGGGCGCGCATGTGGTGGAATTCCACCTCGATCTGGACGGAGAAGGCGCGGAATATGCCGCTGGCCACTGCTGGCTGCCCGAAGAAATCGGCCCTGTGATCGCCCGCATCCGTGAAAGCCTTGCTGCCGATGGCGAGGGTTTCAAGGAACCGCAGGCCAGCGAGGCTGAGGATCGCGAATGGCGTGCTGATCCTGTGGACGGCATGCGCCCCTTGCGCCACGTGCGCGCACGCTGGAAGCCCGCAGCATGATGCAACCTCCAGCCCCCTCGGATCATCTGCGCATCGTCGCTGTCATTCAGGCGCGCATGGGATCCACGCGCCTGCCTGGAAAAGTTCTCAAACCCGTCGCCGGACAACCCTTGCTCTGGCATATCGTGCACCGTCTGCGCCGCTCGCATTTCATCGAGGAGGTCGCCATTGCCACCTCCACCAATCCGCGTGACGACGCGATCGTGGAATGGGCGAAACAGAATGATGTTCCGGTTGTACGCGGCCCCGAAGATAACGTTCTTGCCCGTTTTGCACGCGCCGCGGAATTGCTCGATGCGGATGTGATCGTACGGGTATCGTCCGATGCGCCGTTTCTCGATGCCGCCTTCATCGATCACCTTGTCGCAGCGCTGCTGGAGCAGGATGGCGACTATGTCTTGCTGGAAGAAGGTGCGGTCACAGCACATGAGGGCGTGGACCCGTTCACACGCCGCGCCCTTGACAAGCTGATGATGGATGCTGCTGACGACCCTGTCGCGCGCGAGCATGTCACGGGCTATTTTAAACTCCACCCGGATTTTGTGCGTCTTGCGCGCGCCTCCGCGTATCTGCCGTTGGCACGGGAGGCCGGACGTCTCACCATCGACACGCCCGACGATCTGACATTTGTCGAGGCGGTTCATGCCCGGCTCGATGCCAAAGCGGGAGAAGCGTCTCTCGCTGACCTTTTGTTGCTCCTGGAGCGCGAGCCACAGCTTCGGGCAATCAATGCGCACGTTGCCCAGAAACGCTTGGCCTCGCGGCAAAGCCTCGCGCTCATCCGCTGCGACGGTGGCGGCAAGTATGGCTATGGTCACGTCAAGCGCATGGTGTCTCTCGCGCGCGAATTACGGGACCGCGAAGGCGTTGGCGTGATATTTGCCGTGAACGGGTCGGATGATGCGCATGTGCCGATCACACGCGCGGGATTTGAGATCATCGCTACCACGCCGGAAACGGATTTCGAAACGCTTAGGTCCGCCATTGGCGCGCACGCGCCTGATCTTCTGATCTGCGACATGCGTGAAGGCGTAGGCCGGGCGGATCTTCAGGCGCTTTCCCGCGAAGTTGAATTGATAGCGGTAATTGACGATGGTTCGGATCGCCGCCTTGCTGCCAATCTCGCTTATTATCCGCCTGTTCCACAGGTTGAACATCTGGATTGGTCGGGCTCGCTCTGTGTGCCGCGTATCGGTTGGCAATGGTCCCTCACAGGCTGCACACGTACAAACGCGCCGGTTCGCAGTGCCATGCCCCGCCCGACCTTGTTGATCACGATGGGCGGCAGCGATCCGGCGGGATTGACGCTTCGCGCAGCGCGTGCGCTCAGTACGCTTGATCCGTTGTTCCGTGCGCGATTTGTAATCGGGCCGGGCATGGCAGATCGCACGAATGTCGCACGCGCCATCGTGAAACTCGCTTCTCACTTTGAAACGGTGGAAGGCGCAGATGGTCTCGCCACGGAGTTCGGTTCTGCTGATCTCGCTTTGACGGCCTTTGGTGTCACCGCCTATGAGCTTGCATCGTGTGGTGTGCCGGCAATCTACATGTGCCTGACAGAAGACCACGCACTGTCCGCATCGGCATTCGAACAGGCTGGAATGGGTATCAGCCTTGGTACTATTGAGCGGGCGGAAGACAGCGATATCGCGCGCAGCGTCTGGGCGCTGCTTTCCGATTTGCCTCGCCGGCGCGACATGCGTGCGGCTGGACTGATGACGATTGACGGGCTTGGTCCGTCGCGTATCGCCGCTGATCTCAAGGATGCGCTAACCGAAGCCAAAGCGCAGCCTCTCAAGATCGCGCGCTGATTTCCGCAAGTGCCTTGGCGAAAGCACCCGACCAGTCGCCCGGTGTTGGCGGCGTTATGCACATGCAGGCCGGCGCAAACGGCTCATGGCGTTGGCCAAAACTGGTCCAGCTCGTGTCGTACAGAATTTTGTAGGTCGCGGTCCCGCATCCCGCCGCCAGCCAGGAGACGGCCGTAGGAGCCGACACGACGCAATCGAGCGCGGAAAGCATGGCTGCCGTACGATCGAGCGCGTTCTTTTGATCGAGGTTTTGCGGCACCAGAATCGTGCGGCCGCTGGCCGCTTCAAGCGCGGCGATCTCGTCCGCGGTTGCGTCATATTGTGCGCACACAATGGCGCCGGGCAGCTCCCGAATGAACGCGGCCCATGCCGCAAGTGGAGCATATTGCAGCGAACGTGCGCCACCGGACTTTCCGCTGCGCCAGCAAACACCAATGACCGGGGCCTGCCGCAGCCCGTCAAACGTGCTTTTCCAGTAGCGTCGTTCGGCTTCATCGGGAACGAGATAGCTGCCGGTCTTTGTGAAAGCATCCAGCGATCCGCGCAAATGGCGTGGCACGCTGCCCAATTCGATAGCGGCATTGGCACCGCCTGCAGACTTCAGCCAGTCATACCTCGCATGTACGGTGCCATCTCTCGTGACCTGCTGCGCTGCGTGGACGCTTACGCCATCGAAGGAACGGGCGAACAGCACTGCAAGTCTGGGCTCGCATTCCAGAACGATGGCGCCACCCTCGGTCCTGGCCCTTTGCGCCAATTCGGGCAGCACGCTGGCAAACATCATCTGGTCGCCAACCCCCTGTTCCGCGGTCACCAGAAGGCGCACACGTTTCAACGATCCGCCGTCCCAGCGTTTCAGCCGGTGATCGACGATGGGCGCCTTGCCTGGAAGTTTCAGGCGCGCACCATAGTCCTTCCAGCCGTCCTTCAGGTTTCCGTCCAGCAGATGCAGGATCGCGCGGTTCATGCGCGCCTGCGCATTGGCCGGGTCGCGCCTGATGGCCTGTTCATAGAGCGCCAGAGCATCGCTGCGGCTTCCATGGTCCGTGAGGATGTCCGCGAGGTTCACGAGGGCGGGCACATAGGATTCGCGCAGGTTCAGGGCTTCGCGGAAGTGGAATTCCGCCTGTTGCCAGTCCCCGAATTCGCGATAGGCCGAACCCAGTGTCAACCACAATTCCGGAGAATCCGGCGCGCGGGCCTTTGCCGGTTCCAGTAGCGCAATGGCAGCGGTGAAATCACCCTGCGACCGCAGCAGGTTGCCGAGATTGACCAGCGCTTCCAGCCGGGCTGGGTCGAGTGCCAGGACCCGGCGGAAGAATTCTTCGGCGGGCCGGGCAAGACCCAGTGCCGCGGCCGTATTTGCAAGCGCGAACAGAACGCGTGGGCTGTCCGGCTCAACGGCCAGCGCCTGCTCATAGCACTGTATGGCATCGGCATGCCGTCCCTTTGCAGAGAAGCGAAGCCCATCGTCATAGGCAGTGGAACGGGCGTATTGCGCGTGCATCGTGCATTTGTCGCAGGCATTGCATTAAGGCGGCGTTAAGCACGACTCCGCGAGAGGGTTAGGAGCCCGTTAATCGCGCCAAGGCACTATGGCGCAATGGTTTTCCTGTGCCGGCGCAAGACATGACGACGATTTCGGGCTTCGATAGCTCGACACTGCTGAGCTACTACAGCGCCAAGCAGACGGCGTCGCTTTCGCGCACCACATCGTCATCGTCAGCATCCACGGTGTCTGACAATTCGACACCGCCATGGTCCGACACAACCAAGATTTCGCAGGAATCACATGACGCGCAAGTGTTGTCCGCGTCGAGCATCTTCGATCTCTCGAATGTCCCGACGCATGCCGGCACAGATACCGACAAGCTCAAGCAGGACAATCAGAAGCTATTTGCGCTCTATCAGGCGGTGAACACGCTCGCGTACATGGCAAGCATGTCCAAGCGTGATGGCATGACGTCTGGTCAGCTCACGGGCTTCGATACACGCTTTCAGGCTGGACTTGCTGAACTTCGGAACTTCATATCCTCAACGACATTCAACAACTTCACATTGCAGCCAAAGGAGCCCGCGTCCTCCGTCACGGCCAGCATTTCCATACCGCTGGTGCAGACGAATTACACGGGCTCTACCCTCGCCAAGGGCGATGCTGTACTCAGTGCGCTACCGAATGTCAGCGCCACGGACAGCTTCACGGTATCGGTGACCAAGGGTGGCACGAAAACCGATGTGGACATCGATCTTTCGCAGATTGAGGGCGATATCACCCTCGACAAGGTTGTCAGCTACGTCAACCAGCAGCTTTCCGATCAGGGGTTCTCAACCCGCTTCCGCCGTGTTCTGACAGGTGGTTCGATCAATGATCCCGACAATGCCAAATGGGGAATCAGCATTCAGGCCGGCGGAGGCGAATCCCTGAATCTGTCGTCGGCGAGCGCCAAGGCCGCGCTCTATGTTGTGGGTTCAAGCGGCTCTGCCAGCGGCACCGATGATGTTGAGCCTGATCAGCAGGGACGTCTGATCAAGCTCACCAATCTCGACAATGATCCCACCAGCGTCATCAGCAAAACAGTCACGCCGACATCCGGAAATACGACGGGTTCATCCACCGTGGTGGATGCGCAAGGCAACGTCTATGTACTGGGTAACGCCACGGGCGATTTCAAAAACCAGTACAATCAGGGCGATCAGGATGTCTACCTGACAAAGTATGATTCCGCCGGCAATCTCGAATGGCAGCAGCTGCTGGGAAGTGCTTCGACGGCGGATGGCTACGCGATGGCCCTGGATCCTTCTGGCGGCGTCGTCGTCGCCGGCTCAACGACATCCAAGCTCACCACGACCGCTATCGCCGATGGCAACAATGACAGCTTTGTCGCGAAGTATGGGTCAGACGGCTCGCAAAAATGGGTGAAGCAACTACCCACGCTGGCTGAAAATGCGGCCTATGCCGTCAGTGTCGATGCCAGCGGCAATGTCTATCTCGGCGGCACGGTCACCGGCGTCATCGGTTCGGGTCAAGCGAAAGTCGGTGAGGCCGACGCCTATATCGCCAAGCTCGACAGCAAGGGTGCGATTGTCTCGGAAAACCAGTTCGGCACGGCAGGCGCTGATCAAGTATCCGCCATGACGGTGGGCGACGATGGCAGCCTCTATGTCGCCAGCGTGCAGGATGGACATGCCATCGTCTCGAAATATGCCAATGGCGACGTTACATCCGATGCGGTGTGGCAGAAAGATCTGGGGGATCTGCAGGTCAACGGATCAATCGGCGCGATCGCAATCAAAGGCAGCGATATCTACGTCGCCGGAACAAGTCGAAACGATTCGCTGGATGCGGGTGGTGAAGCCAGCGTCGCAGTCGCAAACTCGGGCAGCCTCGACAGCTTTGTCATGCATCTGAGCGATGCGGGCGTCTCTGTCACCGCGGACACGGTCACCTATGTCGGAACAGCGGGCAAGGACAGCGGCAACGGTTTGACCATCGGCTCCGATGGTACAGTCTACCTCACCGGTTCGACTTACGGCACCTTCGATGGCCAAACCCGGACTGTCGACAATACCAGCAATCTCTTCGTTTCGGCGCTCCATAGCGACGGCACCGTGGCATGGACAAAGCAATATGGCGGCGCGAGCGGGCAATCCACTGGCGCCTCTCTTGCCATCGATCCCAACGGTTCCAGTGTGCTTGATGCACTTGGCCTTCCGCGCGGCGATATTTCCGTCGATCAATCGGTCAGCCTGACGCAAAACACCACGCTGCGTGCCGGGGATACGTTCTCGATTCAGTTCAATGGAACAGGAAAATACACTGCAAAAGTCACGATTGCGGAAGGCGAAACGCTTTCGAGCCTGAAGACAAAGATCAACACCGCTCTCATTGGCAAAGGTAAGGCCACGGTTGTTTATGGTGGTGGTGGCAAGACGCTGAAAATCGAGGTCAACCCGGGCGTTAGCGCGACACTAGTGGCCGGCGCCGATGGTTTTGATGCGCTCTCACGCCTTGGTATCGATGCTGGCATTATCGCTCAAGCCAATGCCGACGGCTCCCCCGCTACCACGAGCGAAGATTCCGCATCGCAGACTTTCGGGCTGGGGCTTTCGAACAAACTGTCCATCGCCGTCACGACCACGGCCGGATCGGCGCGCGCCAATCTTTTGACAGTCCTTCAGAAAATCCGCGATGTCTACCGCACCACGAACGCCCCGGAAGCTGTCGCCGCCAAAGGCACGAACAATTCCGGTACCGCGCCCGCGTATCTCACCCAGCAGATTGCGAGCTATTCCACAGCGCTCAGCGCACTGTCGTCCCTCAATTCTTCGGGTGGATCGTCGACGTCATCGACGCTGGGATTGTTTTGAACGCTCGCACTCGAAAGATGTGCTACATCATACCGCGCAGTTGACCAGCATTGCGCCGCTCGACTTGGGCGTGCCATCGAGCTTGGCTCCGTAGGGCCGTGCTCTGTTGCGGCGGCGTTCCACTTCATCAGCGACAGTGCGAATGATGCCTTCCGAGGCATGGCGCACGCGCGTCAGCATGCGCGCATGTTTTGCCAGAAGGTCCTGGAGGCGCCTCGTGGAATCCTGGAGCTTCTTGCGCAAGTCGGCGGGAAGCGCCTTGACCTGATCTGGCGCCAGTGATTTGGCCTCGCGGCTGTAGAGCAGTGTGAGCTGTTGCGATTCCGGTTCGAGCGAACGCATCTCGCGCGGGCGGCCAGCGGAAAGGCTTTCCAGATCGGCCGCGATGCAATCGGCTAGCCGGTCGCCAAGCGCGATGATCCGCGTGGCCTTCTGCTGCAATTCCTGCGTCATGCGCTGGTTTCCTGATGTTTGAGCAGGGCCTTTGTAATCGAATCTGAGAGACCGAAGCCGCCGCGATCGGAAATCTGTTTGCCGTATTGATCCAGCATCAGCGAGCGAAACATGGCCTCGCCCTGCCCGCCTCCAAAGGGTCCGTCGGTAGAGATTCCTTCGAACATCGCGCCCACGAACTGGCTGATGAAGACGGATTCGAATTCCTTGGCAGCCTTCTTCGCGGCCGCGGCATTCGCCGTCTGCGCGGGGGTTTTGATCGCGCTGTTTTCAAGCGCGGTCGTTGCGGTCTGAACGGGTGCTGCGAGCGCGCTCATCCGATGACCTCGATCTCGGCCTGAAGCGCGCCGGCGGCCTTGATTGCCTGCAGGATCGAGATGATGTCGCGCGGGCCCACGCCCAATGCATTCAGGCCATCGACCAGCTTTTGCAGCGAGACTCCGGATTGCAGCACCGCCATTTTGTTGCCCTTCGAATCGTCGATCTGGATGTTGGTGCGCGGCACGACCTGCGTGGTTCCGGTCTGTGAGAACGGCGTGGGCTGGCTCACCTGCGGCGTTTCCTCGACACGGATGGTCAAATTGCCCTGCGCGATGGCGACTGTGGAGATGCGCACATCCGACCCCATCACGATGACACCCGATTGCTCGTCGATCACCACCTTTGCCACATCGTCCGGATCGATCTTGAGTTGCTCGACATCGGCCAGAAGCCCCACCACGCCCTTGGGATAGGACGCGGGAATCGACAGGCTCACGGTGGAGGGATCCTTGGTCACGGCAATGTTTCCGCCGATAAAGCGGTTTACCGCGTCAGCGATACGCGATGCCGTCGTCAGATCCGGATTTCGCAGCGAGAGCTTCAGATTGTTGGCGGCGGCAAGATTGTTTTCGATCTCACGTTCCACGATCGCGCCATTGGCAATTCGTCCGGATGTGGGAACGCCGCGTGTCACGCTGGCGCCCTGGCCTTGCGCCGAGAAGCCGCCCACCGCCACGGGTCCCTGCGCCAGCGCATAGATGTTGCCGTCGGCACCGAAGAGCGGCGTCACGAGCAGCGTACCGCCCTGAAGGCTTTTTGCATCGCCGAGCGCGCTCACCGAAACGTCGATGCGCGTACCCTGTCCTGCGAAGGCGTGCAGACTTGCGGTCACCATGACGGCAGCCACGTTTTTGGTCTGCATCGTCTCGCCACGCGTGTTTACGCCCAGGCGCTCCAGCATGGTCTGGATGCTCTGCTGGGTGAACGGGGCATTGCGCAGGGAGTCGCCGGTGCCGTTCAGGCCCACGATCAGGCCATAACCAACGAGCATGTTGTCGCGAATGCCCTCAACGTCCACGAGGTCCTTGACCCGCGAGAAGGCGTAGGCCTGCGCGGGCAGGGCCGCGACCAGTGCGGCACAGACAAGGGCGAGGAGACGCTTATATAGTGTGACAGACATGGTTCCGGCGCGTTCTGCTGTTGATCCGCCGAAGCCCTTGCCAATTCCGTGCCGCCCGAACGATAGAAAAATTACTGATAAATCATACGCTTAATCTACGAGCGCCATGGTAGCCTTGGCCACCCGGCATATATTTCCCGGCAGCATTGGCGCACATGGACAGCGCCGCCCCCGATTCCTATTTTGGCCGCTTCGCGAACCCTTAACCGATCCGGAACCAGCGTGACCGACCTCAAGGATTGCCAGCTTGTCCTCCTGCGACATGGCGAGAGCGAATGGAACAAACTCAACCTTTTTACGGGCTGGCGGGATGTTCGCCTGACCTCCCAAGGCGAGGCTGAAGCGCGCGAAGGCGGACGGTTGATGGGTGAGGGCGGGTTCAAGCCGGATGTTGCCTATACCTCGCTGCAAAGCCGCGCGATCAAGACCTTATGGCTGGCGCTGGAGGCGATGGACCGGATGTGGATTCCTGTCGTCAAGAACTGGCATCTGAACGAGCGGCACTATGGACGGCTGCAAGGGCAGAACAAGGCCGAGGCCGTTCAGGAATTTGGCGAGGATCAGGTCCTGGAATGGCGGCGGTCCTTCGCAACGCCGCCACCGCCTCTGTCCGTGGAATCGCCGGATCATCCCGCAAGAGATCCACGTTACGCCGGTATCGACGCCAAGCTGCTGCCGGTGGGCGAAAGCCTCAAAATGGTTCTGGCGCGGGTCATGCCCTATTGGGAAAGCGCCATCGCGCCCGATCTCAAGTCTGGAAAGAGGGTGCTCGTCGCCGCCCATGGCAATTCTCTGCGTGCGCTGCTCAAGCATCTGGAAGGGGTGAGCGATGATGAAATCGTCGGCATCAACATTCCCACGGGTGTCCCGAAAGCCTATCGGCTGAATGCGTCGCTGCTTAGCGATGACACGTTCTATTTGGGCGATCAGGAAGAGTTGGCAAAGAAAATCGCAGCGGTGAAGAACCAGACGAAAAAGGCGTGAAACGGGCAATATATCCACTTCTGGCCATCGTGGTTTGTGCGGCAGGCGCCGCCGCGGCCAGGGAAAATGTGCCCGCTCCGAAGCCGCGCCCGGTAAAAAGCACGCCAGCGCAGACCGCGGCACCGGGTGGGCCCTCAGGCAAGACAGGTGACGATGGCGTGGTGGACATGTCTCATGCCGTGCCGTTGTCCGACGCGGTGAAGATGCCATCGCCGCAGGATCAGTATCAGTCACTCAAAACCCAGATTGAGCGCACAAGACCCATCGTTCAGGACGCGCATCAAACAAGCGACCGCCTGAAGTCTGAGGCTGAGAAACTGCGCGCCAGATTGATTACCACCGTGCAGCGTGTTCAGTTCCTGGAGCAGCAGAAAGTCGATCTGGCCTTGCAGGTCTCCCGCCTTGCGCGGGAGGAGAAAATTCTGGCTGCGGATTTCGACCGCGATCGCGTTGCGGTCGGTCAGCTGCTGGCGGTGCTGCAACGCCTGCAGCATGACATGCCGCCCGTGATCGCGCTGAAGACCGACGACGCACTTGGCGCAGCGCGTGGCGCCATGCTTTTGGGAGCATCGCTTCCGCGCATCTATGGCGCGGCTGCGGCGCTGGCCCGGCGGATCGAGACCCTGAAAGCGACGCGCGTCGCCCTCGCCAGAAGGCGGGCGGAGGCCATTGAAAATTCCCGCAACCTTGGCGGGGCTGTTCACGAACTTGATCAACTTCTTGCGATCCGTCAGGCGCAAGCGAGCGATGCGTCCGACAAATACGAAAGCCTTCAGGCAGAGCTCGATCAGGCAGCCGACAAGGCTGCGGATCTTGAAGTCCTTTTGGCCAAGGTTGCGGCGCTGCGTTCGGCACCCGCGGGACAGGAAATGGTGTTTGTCGGACCGGCAAATGGCAGCGAAACCTTAAGGCCCGGCGCGCTATTACGTCCGGTGATGGGAAAGACAGTTGCCGGCGGTCTGGAGGGTATTGGCGGGGCGGCAGCGCCCGGCCTGAGCTTCTTCGCAACGGCGGGTTCCCATGTGGTTGCCCCGGCGGATTCACAGGTGCTGTTTGCCGGTCCTTACCATAAGGCGGGGCAAGTATTGATCTTGGAAATGGCCGATGGCTACGATCTCGTTCTGGCGGGATTGGGCCGCGTGGGGGTGCGCCCCGGCGATCAATTGCTGGCGGGAGAACCCGTTGGCACGATGCCTCAGAACGGACAAGGTTCGAGGCTTTACTTCGAACTCAGAAAAGGCGGCAAAGGGATCAATCCCGCGCCATGGCTGGAAGTCGATCTTAGGAAAGCGAAGAGATCATGAATATCAACAAGTTCGCGTTTGTGGGCAGCGGTATGGTGGCGGGCTTTGCAGCGGCGCTCATGCTGTTTCCGGCCGCCCATGGCGCAAACAATATGACGGCCTATCGTCAATTTGATCTCTTCAGCGAGGCTTTCGAGCAGGTGCGCCGTAACTATGTGCGCCCGGTCGACGATCAGGAACTGATTGGTGATGCAATCGAAGGCATGGTCGCCTCGCTTGATCCGCACTCCAGCTACATGGATCCGAAGGCCTTTTCGGACATGCAGATTCAGACCAAGGGTGAATTTGGCGGCCTTGGCATTGAAGTGACGATGGAAGACGGCCTTGTAAAGGTCGTTTCGCCGATCGACGACACGCCTGCAGCGCGTGCCGGACTGAAAACCGGAGACTTCATCGCCGCCATCGACGGCACGCCTATTCAGGGTCTCGGTCTCAACGAAGCCATCGACAAGATGCGCGGCAAGCCGGGTTCCAAGGTGACGCTTACCATCCTGCGCACGGGCGAGAAAAAGCCCTTCGATGTCACGCTTCAGCGTGCAGTGGTGAAGGTGGAAAGTGTGCGCTGGCATCCGGAAGGCGATGTCGGCTACATCCGCGTCACCTCGTTCACCGAACGCACCGACAGTGGCATTCAAAAGGCCGTGCGTGATCTGAAAAACAAGATTGGTCCGGGCCTCAAAGGCTATATCCTCGACATGCGCAATAATCCGGGCGGTCTGCTCGACCAGGCGATTGCCGTGTCGGATGATTTCATCGATGGCTCCAAGGAAGTGGTGTCCACGCGTGGTCGCCGTCCTGAAGACACCGAGCGTTACAACGCACGCCCGGGCGATATTACGGATGGCAAGCCGGTCATCGTTCTGGTGAACGGCGGCACGGCGTCGGCCTCGGAAATCGTGGCGGGCGCGTTGCAGGACTGGAAGCGCGCGAAGATCGTCGGCATGACCAGCTTCGGCAAGGGCTCGGTGCAGACCATTATCCCGTTGGGTGATGGCGGCGGTGCGCTTCGCCTGACCACGGCGCGCTATTTCACGCCGTCAGGCCATTCGATCCAGGCGACGGGCATCGTGCCGGATGTTGCCGTGGCACAGGGCGCCGAAGAGGACGATCCGCCGAAGCTGGCGCGTCCGAGCGAAGCGGATCTGCCGGGCCATCTGTCCGCGGAAGCCAACCCGCGCAAGGGCGGCGACAAGATCATTCGTCCGGCGCCAAACAAAAAATATGACGACTTCCAGCTTGCCTATGCGCTTGATCTGCTGCGCGGCAAGATGACAGTCAGCTCCATCACCACGCCGGTGAAGGCGCAGTAAGACCGCCATACCTCTGCATGCGGGGCCGCTCCGAAAGGGGCGGCCCTTTGCATTTTCAGCGTACTGCCGCGGTCGAATTAACCCAGCTGTAACCATGGCTTGCGCTATGTAGTGTCATGGCCGCAACCGCTTTGGCCGATCCTGAAGCCCCAACGGGCACGGCGCTGCGCCGTTTCGCCCGCCTGCTGGCGCTTGCCTGGCTACTCCTGGTGGCAGGTCTCCTGGCGGGCGCCGCCGCAATCGCGGTGCTGGGTGATCCGCACGCTGGCGACCCCGTTCTCACGCTCGATATACGGGGGCTTCAATCGCCGGCGCAGAAGCAGGCGAAGCACAACGCTCATCCCGATACCAATCTGATTGGTGCGGGCCCGCAGCCACTCGCGCCAGATGCGGAACACCCCGATCAATCTGCCATGCCGCCAGACCTCATGCCGGATCAGGTGACGCAGGCCGTGCGTGCGGGCAATGCGCTGATCGCCGACCCATCGCTGACCGAACAGACCAAGGACGGTCCGCTGCCGCGCATCGCCGATGACGGTCGCACGCCCCTGAAGGCATATGCGCCGCCATTCAGTACGGGCGGTCGCACGCCCATCGCCATTGTCGTCAGTGGACTGGGCATCAGCGCCAAGGCGACGGCCGCAGCCATTGTTGCCTTGCCACCCGCAGTGACATTGTCATTTGCGCCCTACGCCAACGACGTGCAGCGCTGGGTGGGAGAGGCACGCAAGCGCGGCCATGAAGTGCTTCTCGAAGTGCCGATGGAGCCCTTCGATTTTCCGGACAGCGATCCGGGACCGCATACGTTGCGCGCGACAGCGTCTGAGGACTCGAACATCAATCGGCTGACCTGGTCGATGACCCGCTTCACCGGCTATGTCGGCGTCACCAACCTTCTCGGGGGTCGATTCCTGGCAAATGCCGACGCCTTGCAGCCGGTCATGACATTTCTTTCGCGTCGCGGATTGTTGTTCTTCGATTCAGGCTCTGCCAGCCGCTCCGCTGCGCCGGATGTTGCGCGTCAGATCGAAGCGCCCTTTGTGGCGAGCAGCGTGATCATCGACACCATACAGACAGCGCTGGAAATCGATCATCGCCTGTCCGAACTCGAAGCCCGCGCTCGCGCGAGCAATGGCGCGGCGGCGTCCGCCTTCATCTATCCGGTGACAATCGAGCGCATTGCCAACTGGGCGCCTGGCCTCGCGGGCAGGGGCTTTGTTCTGGTTCCCGTTTCGGCCATTATAGCTGCCCCTTCTCCCTGAAGCGGTTAGCGAGACACATGGGCCAGCGCCTTCGTCACGAAGATCTTCCCTATCGCCCATGCGTGGGCGTCATGCTGTTCAATGCAGAGGGCCTCGTGTTTGTCGGCCGCCGCATCGAGCAGACGGTGGAAGGCTGGCAGATGCCTCAAGGCGGCATCGATGAGGGCGAAACGCCGGAACAGGCCGCGCTGCGCGAAATGAAGGAAGAGATCGGCACCAACAATGCCGAGATTCTGCGCGAGCATCCCGATTGGCTGACCTACGATCTTCCCCACCACCTTCTGGGCGTCGCCCTGCATGGACGTTATCGCGGCCAGAAGCAGAAATGGTTTGCATTGCGCTATCTCGGAACGGATGCCGATATCAATCTGAACACCGGTGAGCCGGAATTCGCCGAGTGGAAGTGGCTCGCCGTGGAGGCTTTGCCGCGCCTCATCGTTCCGTTCAAACGCGACACCTATGCCAAGGTGATCGATGCGTTTCAGGATCTCGCCTTTCCCGCCAACTGATTCCTTTTTGAAGGTCCGTGCCAGCGAATGCGCCCTCCTGTCATCATGATTCACGGCGCATTTTGCGGAGGTTGGGTATTTGATCATTGGCGCGTACTTTTCGAAGAGCGTGGCTATTTCGTACATGCGCCCGATTTGCGCTTTCATGGCGCAGGCAAGCGGCCGCCGCTGGCGCTCGGCACCACCTCGGTGCTCGATTATGCCGCGGACCTTGAGGCAGACTTCGATGCTTTCGATGTCCCGCCCATCCTGATCGGGCATTCGATGGGCGGACTGTTGGCGCAAATGCTGGCGGCGCGCCGTCCTGTCGCGGCGCTCGTCTTGCTTGCGCCATCCGCGCCCTGGGGCGTTCTTCCATCTACACCGTTTGAAATTGCTTCCGCCCAGGCGCTCTATCTGGCGGGCGATTTCTGGGCGCGAACCTTGAAACCGCAAGCGTGGATCGCGCTCGCCAATGCGCTCGACATGCTGCCGGATGGCGAGCGCGAAGATGTCTTTTCGCGCTTTGTGCCGGAATCGGGCCGCGCCACATTCGAGATCATGCATTGGCCGCTCGATCTGGCGCGCGCAACGCAGATTGATGCGCGTCGTGTGACGGCACCGATCCTTTGCCTCACCGGTGGACGCGATCGCGTCAATCCGCCGGGCACGGTACGGCGCGTGGCGCAACGCTATCGCGGCCGCGTTGTCTACAGAGAGCTTCCAAGCCACAGCCACTGGCTGATCGGCGAGCCCGGTTGGGAAGTCATCGCGCAAGAAACGCTTGCGTGGCTCGATGGTATCGGCGCGGAAGAAACGGCCAATACCTGATCCTGTTCAGTTTGTTGCCGCGCTTGCCACATCGTAGCGCTTGCGGAAATCCTTCATGAACGTTTCCAGCGTATCGACTGAGGCGATCTTGCCCGCCATGTCGCGGAAGGCCGCGCCCTGTGCATCGATGTTTGCGGTCAGGATTGTGAACGCCGAAGCGTCGGGGCTGACTTTCATCTTCGGGCCAAAATGCACGGCAAGGCGATCGAGCCCGCCCTGATCGTTGGCGAGCGAGTACGAAATCGCCGCGCGCATCACGCCACGGCGTTCTTCCGGCAAAAGCGGTCCGCCGGTCTGCCAGCGATCTGCCAGCAACTCTTCGGATTTCTGTGCCGCCACCGCCCAATTGCCACTTTCCCAATAAATGTCGGCGCGCAACTGGCGCGTATCGGGCGCTTCATCCACGGCGATCAGTTCCAGCGCCTGATCCCATTGCTTTAGCGCCGCCAGTGCGCGGGCTTCGAGCAAAAGTCTCTGGTGATTGATGTCATCTGGCAGGCCAGCGATACGCGTCGTGCGCAATGTGGCAAGCGCGTCTTTCGGCTTGTGATCGAGAAGCTGGATCATGGCAAGGCGTGTTGCCACTTGCGCGCGCGCCACGCCATCAAGACGCTTGGTGACCTGATAGTTCAGCAGATTGGATGCTGGCGTCAGCAGATCGACAGCGACCAGCCGATCGGCCATGCGACGGATCATTTCATCGCCGTTGGGCCCGATGGGCGTCAATTCGATGAAATCATAGAACAGCGCCAGCGCATCCACCGGCTTCATCGCGTCGGCCTTGCCCTTCAGGAACAGGTCCTCGAAGGCGCTGCGCATATCGTCCTGCGCCTTGCGGGCATTGTCGTCATTGCCGAAATTGTCGCTCGCGATTCGCAGCACGTGCAGGCCTTCACGCCAGCGTTTGTCGGCGAAATACAGTTCGCCCAGTTTCCGCAGGGTCTTCAGTTCCAGCGCATCGCCGCGCCAGCGGAAGCGCAGCGATTCGAGTGTGGCGATTGCCTGCGTGCGCGATATCGAACCGGAAGAAAGCCCCGCAATCGTGCGCTGGTAAATTGCGGTCGTTGCCGCTCGCTCGTCCCCGCCCTTCTCAACGGCGGCAAAAAGTCGGTCGGCGTCGCCGGCGCGGCCTTCCAATGCATAGAGTTTGGCGTGGGCCAGCTCCGCTTCGAGTTGGAGCGGTTTGGGCAAATTCTTCGGAAGTTTGGCGAGCGCAGCGTCCGCGCCCTCTAGCGCATTGGCTGCGAGATAGGCTTGCGCCTGTGCAATGCGTGCGCGCGCCTGCCAATCGGCGGGATAGCGGCGCAACACCGGCTCGGCCTTTGCCAGTGCGGCGCCGGAATCCTTCCAGTTTTCGAGCGCAGCTTCGGTCAGGCCACGCCAGAAATTGGCGTGCCGGTCCTGATCGAAGAGGCTGTTGGCAAGGGTGTTGTGCGCATCGGCATAGCGGCCCATCATGTAGTCTGCGGCGGCGCGCATGGTGAGCAGTTGCACGTCGCTTTGCAGGGCAGGATCGCTCGCCTGAATGAGGTTCACCAGTCCGAGAGCTTCAGCCGCGAAGCCATTGGCCAGATAGAAGCGTGACAACCGAAGCCGTGCTGCGTTGGCATCATCGGTTTTCAGCGATGCAATAGCAGTGCGCAACTTCGCCTGCGCGGCAAGGAAGTTTCCATTCGAATCCTTCGCCCAGGCGGTGAAATCCAGATAGCTCGGACCGTCTCCACCGCGCGCCAGCGCTGCAGGCGTATCGGCAGCGGGGAGCGCCGCCGGCGTCACATCCAGACCATTGACGCTTGTCACCGTAACGCGCGAGTCGCGCACGCTGACATCGAGGTTGTCGATGAAAGGCGTGATCGCAAGTCCTGCCGCGGTTTCCAGAACGGCCAATTCCAGATAGCGGCGTGGATCGCGCACGCCGCGCCCCACATTGCCTGGCACGACTATGAGAGAATCACCCGCTTCGGGATCGGCCAGCGTGACCGCGCGCGTTGCGCCTGGCACAACGGTCGCGATGGCGGCTTTCTTTGGCCCCAGATCGCTTCGCGCGAACCCGATGGCAAGCGGTTCCACATCGCTTTGCGGCGCCAGAACGATCTTCAGATTCTTGCCATCGGCACGTGCGGATATGGCGGCTGCGCGTTTCAGACCGATGCGCAGAACACTCACGCCATTGCCGTTCATGGCATCGACGCTCTGCGGAAAATCGCCGAGTGCGGCCTTGAGCGCTGCAAGATCGATTTTTACGTTACCGTTGATGACGACCCACGCTGTCATGCCGCGTACAAAGGCGGCAACGGGACGGTTGGCATCGTTTGCGAAGATGATGTTCGCACCACCGCGTGTGCGTTCAGCTGCTGCATCACTTGCGGCCTGCTCGGGCGTCGGTGGCGGCGCGTTTGCGGCAGTCTTGTCGTCTGGTTTGGGGCCTTCCTGGGCGGCCTTGGCCATATCGGACGTTTCGCTTTTCTTGTCGTTCCTGGCCGGTTGCGTAGCGGCTGCGGCCTCTTCGATGGCTTTGGATTGTGCGGATGAAATTGAAGGCGCTGCACCCTTCAGTTTCGTGAACTTCGTGGCTGCCCCCGGCTTGCCGCTATCGGTTGGCGGTGAATACACGGTGGCGTCGGATTTCGGCGCAAGGACATCAAGCACGACATGCGTGCCGTCGAGAAATGCATTGTAGCCCGCATCGGCATCGGTATCGAGGTCGACGATGGTTCCATTATTCTCTATGCGCCATCCTGCCTTCTTCACCCAGGAAGGCATGTTGCGCGTCAACGCACCAAGATCGGGACGCGCCAATGCCTCGAAGCGCAGTGTGATGCGCCCAGAACCGGGAAACACCGAATAAGAGACTTTCCTGGGCCAATCAAAGACGATTCGCGTGAAGGCGCTGTAACTTCCTGCACGTACGCCGAGCGGCGGCAGAGCATTCACATCCACCGCTTGCACGACCTTCGGCGGGGGCGGCGGCAGTTCGGATGGAGTTCCCGCGAAACCCGGCGGCAGCAGATCGACGGCGATCCTGTTCGCCGAACGGCTGACATGCAGCCGTGAATCCTGTGTCAGGGCAAAGCGCAAAGTCTTGCCGTCGGCGTCTGCGCGCGCGCTGGAGATATAGCCGCCCAGTCCACGTGCGATGATGGCCGGATCAATGTCAGTCTTGCGCGGAAATGAAATTGTCAGAACGCCGCTGGTCAAAGCGGGCCTGGCCTCTGCCGCGGGCGACAGCGTGAGCAGGATGCGGCCATATCCGGCATCGCTCGACGTCGTCACCGCATCTGCGGCGCGCGCAACACCCGTACCCGCAACGAGACAAGCCGCCACGAGGGCGGCTCGCACGATGGTTCGGTTAAGGGTGCTTTGCATTGTCATTCAGTGTCGCGTGATTCGCGCCTTTTCGTCTTCGCGTCAGCCGCCGGCTTTGGGCTGCTTGGCGTCGGTCGTTGCAGTTGGTTTTGCCGGGGTCGTGGCGGGTGTTGTCGCTGCCTGTTTGCCTGCGTCGGCCGGCGATGGCGGTTGCTGGGCCGCAGGTTGTGGGACCAATGGCTGCTGCGTCGCATCGGCTGGAGCTGGGGGAGTCGTGCCCGGCGGTGTCGCCTGTGGTGCAAGGCTTGCCACCTGTTGGGCTGGCGTCTGCGCCTGCTGGTCTGGAATTTTGAATCGGTTGGCGAGCTTGACCGTCAGCTTCTGTGCTTCCGTAGGCTGCATCGCGGCCATGATCGCACCCAACACGTCGGGCTTCATGGCCTGCGCCACATCCAGCAATACCTTTTCGTCCAGAGAATTGAAGATGCGTGCCGCATCCTTCGGCTTCATTGTCGAATAGGTCTTAACCAGCGCAGCGAGCTGTTTCTGTTCTGCCTCATCGCGCTTGCCCAGAAGGCCCTCAATGTCGCCCTGCAACTGCTTGAGAGCGGTGATGCGGCCTTCCACGCGCTTTTCGGCGGCGGCGATCAGATTTTCGCGCATGGCCAGATCCTGCTCGCGCTTGTCGAGTTCGGCGCGGCGGCTTGCAAGACCGGTCAACACGTCCACTTCAGCGGCACTGGCGTTTTCCTGCTCGTCCTCGCTGATGGGCGGGGTATCCGTCGCGGGCGCCGTCTGTTCCTGCGATGGCGCACTTTCGGCGCGGGCTTCCAGCGCAAGACCAAAACCCTTCAACGCCAGAAGGCCGCTGCCCAAAAGCAGAACGGCCGGGATCAGGCGCAGATGCTTGAAAATGGTGTTCACCGGATGGCTCCCATGGCGGTGCGCGCTGCTGGCTTCAGTGCATCGAGGCGGTTGGCAAGGCTGGCGGGGTGAATGCCGCTGGCCTTGACCGGGCGCTCGGGTACGCCGCGATCGATGCGGTCGGCGATGCGTTCGCCGGATGCCGTCAACAGCGAAAGCTCGTCGGCCAGGCCGCGGGCCCGCGAAAGCCGATCATCCAGATCTCCGGCCGCGCCGGCGGTTGCGGCCTTCAGCATGCGCATGGATGTGCCTGCTTCGATAATGGCCTTGTTCAGTTCGCCGATGGTTGCCTTGAGGCCATCCTGCCCCTTGCGCAGCGCCGAAAGGCGGCGTTCCAGAAGCGCGCAATAGATCAGCGTGGCGGCCAGAAGACCGGTGAGCACGATTTCGACGATCAGGGGCAGCGTGAAGAGCATTGGTATTTGTCCTAAAGTGCGCGGCTTGCGTCGGTGCGCTGGATGGCTTCATCCACGCGCACGGCGACCGATGAACCCATCCGGCCCATGCGGCCCGTGAGAAGGGGCACGCCGCCGCAGCGCAGTTCGATTTTCGATTCCGGCGAAGCGTTGAGCATGATGGTTTGCCCCACTTCCAGATTCATGATGCGGTTCAGCGACATGATCTGCTCGTCGAGAATGGCGTCGATTTCCACGCGCGTGGACCACAATTCGGTGGCCAGATGGCCCTCCCAGATTGAATCGCGGCCGAATTTCTCGCCCATGAACTGCTGCAGGAGCAGCTTGCGGATCGGTTCCAGCGTCGCGTAGGGCAGCAGCAGTTCGGTGCGCCCGCCGCGGTCTTCCATGTCGATACGAAGTTTCACCAGAATGGCGGCGTTAGCCGGCCGTGCAATGGCGGCGAAACGCGGATTGGTTTCGAGGCGGTCGAGCGAAAAGCTCACTGGCGCCAGCGGTTCGAATGCCTGGCACATGTCCTGAAGGATCACTTCGGTCATGCGCTGCACCAGTGTGCGCTCGATGGTGGTGTAGGGGCGGCCTTCGATGCGCATGGCGCTGGTGCCGCGCCGTCCGCCGAGCAAAACGTCCACGATGGAGTAGATGAGGTTCGAGTCCACCGTGAAGAGGCCGTAATTGTCCAATTCCTCCGCGCGGAACACGGCAAGGATCGCCGGCAACGGGATGGAGTTGAGATAGTCGCCGAAGCGGATCGATGTGATGTTGTCCAGACTCACTTCGACGTTATCCGACGTGAAATTGCGCAAGGATGTCGTCATCAACCGCACCAGGCGGTCGAAGACGATTTCCAGCATCGGCAGCCGTTCATAGGATACCAGCGCCGAATTGATGATGGCCCGAACGCCACTCTTGTCCTGCAGCTGATCGTCGTTGACGTCGAATCCGAGCAGGGAGTCGATTTCTTCCTGGTTGAGAATACGTTCATTGCCAGCAACAACGCCGGTTCCCGCGTCTGCGGACATGTCTGGCGCGGGGGCGCTCTGCGCGTCTTCGGTCTGGATTTCGTCAGCCATGTATTGTGTGCCTGTGCGGATGAGTTACTGAACGATCATTTCTTTGAGCAGCACGTCGCGGACGTGGTAGGGCGCGGCGGCCACCTTCACGCGACGCAGCAATTCTTCCTTCAGGCGCATGACGCCGGCGCTGCCCTTCAGGTCATCGATACGCAGCTCGCGCAGATAACTCTGGAACTGGTCCACGATGCGCGGTGCAAGGGGCTGAAGTCCGGTCTTTTCTTCTTCCTTGGCCAGTTCAAGCGAGACAGACAGCTTGAGATAGGCCGGGGCGCCTTCAGCACTTTGAATATTGACCACGATATCGGGCATGTCGAAGAAGGCGGCCTGGGGCGCAACGATCGGCTCGTCGGCCTTGGCCTCTTCGGTGTGACCGGGGGTGTTCTCAGTGCCACCGCTGAAGAGGAAGAACCACGCGCCCGCGCCACCGCCGCCCACAACCAGAAGCGCTGCCACCGCGATGATGAGCAGCTTCTTGTTGCCGAGCAGTTTGCTAACAAATCCTTTCTTTGCGCCGGCCTCTTCGGTGCCTTCGCCTTCGGGATTGGCGGCTTCTTCGCCGTCGCTCGCCTCTTTGTCCTTCTTAGCCATCTGTTCACCTTGGCTGAACCTGAGGCGACGTTAGGCATACGTGGTTAAGGACTGGTTCAAATCGTCCCCCTGAGTGGCCTTCCGGCAGCTTCGGCCCGGTATTTTTTGCCGCAAGGTCCAGGAGTGCTTTCTAAAAACCCCGGAAATGCGCGCGAATTGGTCTGGCATGGCCGCTGCACTCCTGTGGAGCGGCCAAGCCCAGAAAGGAGCCGAGCCATGGACAACTCACTGCTCGTATCGCTGTCGCATCAGCTCGCCTCGTACCGGTCGATGGACGTCATCGCGAACAACATCGCGAACGTTTCCACGCCCGCCTACAAGCGCGAGGCGGTGAAATTCGAGGAATACGTCGCCAATGTTCAGGGCAGCGAAAGCGATTCCGGTCCGGTTCCTGTCAGTTTCGTGCAGGACAAGGGCGTTGTGCGCGACCTCAATGAAGGGCGCATCGAAGCAACCCATGCGCCGTTCGATTTCGCCGTCAACGGCAAGGGCTATTTCGTTGTGAACACGGCCAACGGCGAACGCTATACCCGCAACGGTCATTTTCAACTCGATGGCTCGGGCCGCGTCGTCACCTCCGAGGGTGATGCGGTGATGGGCGAAGGCGGCGAAATCACAGTCACCGCCGATGACGGTGACATCCACGTCGCCGAAGATGGCACCATCAGCGGCAAACAGGGGCAATTGGGCAAGCTGCGCCTTGTCAATTTCGACAACGAGCGCGCGCTGCAAAAGGAAGGCGCGAGCCTTTACACAACCACGCAATCGCCGACACCCGCAGACGGCAAGATCCGTCAGGGCATGCTCGAAACGTCCAATGTGGAGCCGGTGATCGAGATTTCTCACATGATCGAGGTCATGCGCGCCTATCAGGCCACCGCAAACCTCACCCAATCGCAGGAAGACATGATGCGCCAGGCCATCGACAAGCTTGGCTCGGTCCAGGGTTAAGGAGACCTTACCATGCGCGCACTCTCCATCGCCGCAACGGGCATGCTGGCCCAGCAGACCAACGTCGAAGTGATCGCGAACAATCTCGCGAACATGAACACGGCCGGGTTCAAGCGCCAGCGCGCCGAATTTCAGGATCTGCTCTATCAGAACATCGAGCAGGCGGGCACGCAGTCATCCGACACCGGCACGGTCGTTCCCTCGGGTATCCAGCTTGGTGCGGGTGTGCGCACGGCGGCGGTGTATCGCGTGACCTCGCAAGGCGACGTTTCGCAAACCTCCAACCCTTATGACCTGGCGATCAACGGCCCCGGCTTCTTTCGGGTGCAACAGCCCGATGGCACGGATGCTTACACCCGCGCTGGCAATTTCGCCCTGTCTCCCGAAGGCCAGATCGTTACCGATCAGGGCTACACGGTTTCTCCGGGAATTGCGGTGCCGGCCAACGCGCTCTCCGTTTCCGTGAACGGGCAAGGTCAGGTACAGGCCACCATTCCTGGTCAAAGCGCGCCTCAGACGCTGGGCCAGCTCGAACTTGTCCGCTTTCCAAACGAGTCCGGACTTCAGGCCGTCGGCGGAAACCTGTTTCTTGAAACCGCTTCGTCGGGCACCGCCCAGTCGGGTCTGCCAGGCAGCTCCGGCTACGGCACGATCCAGCAGGGATTTCTCGAAACGGCGAACGTGAATCCGGTGGAAGAGATCACCGCGCTTATCACCGCGCAGCGCGCCTATGAGATGAATTCCAAGGTTATCTCGGCGGCGGACGAAATGATGTCCATGACGTCGCGTCTGGGAGGTGGCTGATGAAAACGCTCCTGGCAGTGATTGCAGCTTCGCTGCTCCTCGTCGGTCCGGCATTTGCGGATTCGCGCGTGGTGGTTCCGGCCCGCGATATTCCGCGCGGCGAGACCATCGCAGATTCCGATCTGGTTTATGCCACCGTTCCTCCGGATCGCGTGCGTGGCGGCCTCGCGCTCAGCATGAACGAACTTTCGGGCATGCAGGCGCGGCGTTACCTGCGCGCGGGCGAACTCGTCCGCAGCGAAGATGTGCGCCATCCGGTAATCGTGACCAAAGGTTCGACCGTCACCATGACCTTCACGGTGCCGGGCATCACGCTCACCGCCGTTGGCAAGGCAATGAGTGAAGGTGGGCTCGGTGAATCGGTGACGGTGCTGAACCCGGTCTCTTATCGCCAGATCACCGCCACCGTAACTGGCCCCGGACAGGTCTCCGCCGGTTCGCAATCGTCTACCGTCGCTCTTTCCGGCACACCGCTCGTCGCTTCCGTTCAGAACTGACCAACAGGATCATCGTCATGCGCGCTTCGCTCAAACAATTCGCCAGCCTCGCCATTCTGGGCATTGCTCTCTCGGCTTGCAGCACGGTTGACCGTCTCGAACGGGTTGGTGACCTGCCCAAGCTGGCGCCTGTCGCGGATGCGCGTCAGCCCAGTTACATGCCGCAGGCGATTCCGATGCCGCAGCCGCAGAGCCAAACGTCCGCGGCCGGTTCGCTCTGGCGTCCCGCAGCCCGAAGCTTTTTCCGCGATCCGCGTGCCAGCCATGTGGGCGATATCCTGACGGTGAACGTCTCCATCGCCGACGCCGCGCAGATTTCCAACTCGACGGCGCGCAGCCGGAAGAATTCCGATGATGCGAACCTGACCAACTTCTTCGGCCTTGAATCGTCGCTGACCAAAGTGTTGCCGGCGGCAGCCGATCCCACCAGCCTCGTGTCGATGGGCTCGGATACGTCGAACACGGGCGCAGGTTCGGTGAACCGTTCCGAATCGATCAACCTCACGCTTGCCGCCGTGGTGGCGCAGGTGCTGCAGAACGGCAATCTTGTCATCACCGGCCATCAGCAGGTGCGCGTGAACGGCGAACTGCGCGATCTGCAGGTTTCGGGCATCGTTCGCCCGGAAGACATTACAAACGGCAACACCGTTGCCCTCAGCCAGATTGCTGAAGCGCGCATCTCTTACGGCGGCAAGGGCACCATCAGCGATGTGCAGCAGCCGCGCTGGGGCAGCGAGGTCTACGACGCGCTGATGCCGTTCTGATTTCCCGCATTCAGGGGGCGTACAACGAAATGGCCGGTCCTTCGGGATCGGCCATTTTGTTTCCACGCAGCTATCGGGATTTAGGTCAAATGGGGATTGCAGCGTTGCGCTGCAAGAGGCGTGAGAAATAATTTGCACGAGATTTTGCGCGTACCGAATTTTCGAGCTGCTGCAATGCGTTGTTACCGTTCATAGTGATGAGCAACGCAGTATGAACGCATGCTCGTTTTCGAATCTTGCGCAAGATTGACCGGAAATTTTTTTTACAAATCGTTCTGAACCGCGCCTCGCACAAATTGTCATTCGCCGCGACTGCGGCGAACCCAGGTGACACAATCATAACTCTTCGAGAGTCGGATAGCGTCAACTGGGTGGCCCTCAGTCGCGGGCCATGACACGGGAGCATTGGCCAACTTACGTCCGCGCCTTGATCCAGCCCGCCATCAGATCGGCGGCGCGGGTGCGGTTTTCCAGCGAATCCTCGAAGTAGTGCGCGCCGGGCAGGAATTCGAGCGTGCGGTCCTTGCTTGCGATGGCATCGAAGATCTTGTGCGCGTCTGACGGGAACACGCCCATGTCGGCCATGCTCTGCACCACGAGCGCGGGTACTTTCAACTTCGCAAGCTGCGGCGGGCCCTGACATTGCGAAGTTTCAAGGCTCCACATCGAAAGCCAGGCGCGGAGCGTGTTGGCGCGGCCAACATTGACGGGAAGCCTGTTCGCCATGGCAGGATGGCCGGCATAGCAGCCGGGGCAGGGCCTGTCCGTTGGCTCGATCGCGGGGTCCATGAAGCGCAGATCCGCCCAAACGCGAAACAGCGGAAATATGCGGTCGGAAATGCCAAGCCCATTCAGGCGCTGAAGTTCGGCCTTCGCCCAATCGGTGATGCGCTGGTTGCGCGCGCGCTGGGTAATGCGATAGCGCGCGATGAAGTCTTCGGAATAGGGCGGGCCGTTTTCCGGATTGAAGGGATCGAGCGACGCATCGGCTTTTGTGGGATCGGTTTCGTCGACAACCGATCCGTCCATCCAGTTCGTCAGCACTTCGGGGCGGCCGGGATGGGCGTTGAGCGAGATATAAAGATCGGCGGCGGGAAGATTGGACAGCGCATCGGCCATTGCGCCTTTGGCGTTCGCCGCCAGTGTGGGCGCAGTGGCTTCGGCCTGATACGCGGCCATCAGCGAACCGCCGCCGGAATTGCCAAGCAGCACGATGTGCTCGACGCCCCTCTCGCGCAGCCAGCGCATCCCGGCGCCGATATCGATCAGCGCGTGCTCGAGATGAAAGAGATCCTCGGCACCGCGAAAACGCGTGTTCCAGCCAAGGAAGCCGATACCGCGTTCGGCCATGAAGGGCGCAAGATAATGCTCGGCGAAGTCCACATTGTAGTGTGTGGCGATGGCGGCGACCTTTGGCTTCGTTCCGCTTTCTGACCAGTAAAGACCCTGACAAGGATGACCGCCCGCGCCGGCACGCGCCGACGTGGGCGAGGCGAGGCCGACGAATTCGCGCGCGATGCTCATGCGCGCGGCTCGATCACGATGCTCTGGATCGCGCGCCCGAAATAGCCGGTGCGATCGCCGAGACGGGCGAAGGCAATGGCCTGCCCATCGGGGCCGAGCCAGGTTTTCGCATCGAGCATGATCCATTCGCCCACAGGCGGTCGCGCGAAATTGAGCGAGAGGTCCGCGTTGATGAAGGTCCACTTCGTGAAATCGAGCACCGAGGCCGAACCGTTGCAGAAGTCGCCCGTGATCGCCGCGCGCATGATCGGCGAGATATCGAAACCTTCCACGACCGGGCGGATGGCGCGGTACCAGACAGATGACGGGCCTGGCGTTCGGAAGGAGCCGCGGGCGCCGCGCGTTTCCAGCCCGGTGAGGAACGGCACGGGATGTTCGCCGATGTCGTCCGGCTTCGGGCAGTCTTCCGGCAGCGGCACGTCGAGCGGTTCGGCAGCGAGCGCCATCGCTTCCGGCGGAATGGGTTGTTCCTCTGCGCGGATTTTCAAAACGCTCGCACGCAACACCTCGCTGCCTTTGGAAAGCAGCTTGATGCCGCAAAGCTGAATCTTCTTGCCTTCGCGCACCACTTCGCGCTCGAAGGTGAGCGGGCCGACAGGCACCGGCTTCAGCAGATCGACGGTGACGCGCGCGATCTGCATCGGCATGCGCGTTTGCATTTCTTCGGCAATCCACACGACAAGCGAAGAGGCCGCCCCGCCATGCTGCATGGTTGGGTCCCACGGCCCGCCCGCATGGCGGCGGGTTTCGATGGCCGTGCCTTCGATCTTGAAAAGCGCTTCCATGAAGAATTACTGGCCCTCGAACTTCGGCGTGCGCTTCTCCACAAATGCCAGCATGCCTTCTCGCGCGTCCTTGGTGCGCATCAAGGGCAGAAGCTGCAAATAGACGTGATGCACATGCTCGTTGAAGGGCTCGTTCAAACCCATGCGCATCATGCGCTTGGCGGCGGCAACGGCGAGCGGTGCGTTGGCCGCGATTTCGGCGGCAAGGGCGCGGGCGCGCGGCATCAATTCGGCATCGGGTACGACTTCGGAAGCCAGACCCAGCTCGACGCATTCCTCTGCCGGAAGCGTGCGACCGGTGAAGATGATCTTTGCCGCTTTCTCCCAGCCAAGCAGGCGCGGCAACAGCCAGGTGCCGCCGGATTCCGGCAGAATGCCGCGCTTGCAGAACGAAAGCGCGAGCTTGGAGGATTGCGCCATGATGCGGATATCGCAGCCGATGGCGGTGTCGGCGCCATAGCCCGCCGCGCCGCCATTCACCGCGCAAATGATCGGTGTGTTGAGCGCGTGAAGAACCGTGGGTGGCGTATTGCGCAGATCGAGATCGGTGGCGCTGACGCCCGCGCCGATTCCAACACCGGCGCCCTGCGTCGCCTGCCGAAGATCGAGGCCTGCGCAAAACGCCTTGCCCGTTCCTGTCAAGATGATGCAGCGCACATCCGGATCGGCATCGGCCTTGATGAGACTTTGCGAAAGCTGCCCCAGCATCGGACCCGAAATCGTGTTCATGCGCTCGGGCGCATTCAGGGTGATGGTGGCGATGTGCTCGCGCACATCATAGAGCACTTCGTCCGTTTCGATGCGTTCGGGCTTGTTCATCGCGTTCCTCCCATACCGGTGGAACGAGATTAGGCGGCGGCGTGTGCTTTGGCGAGATGCGGGATGTTTACGCTACGTCGGGGGCGGTCCGTGCATGTAGCTTTCCACGAGGCTGCCCGCGATGAGCCGCCAGCCATCCACCAGCACGAAGAAGATGAGCTTGAACGGAAGCGAGATGATCACCGGCGGCAGCATCATCATGCCCATGCTCATCAGGATGGAGGCGACCGCCATATCGATGATGAGGAATGGCACGAAGATCAGGAACCCGATCTCAAAGGCGCGCTTCAGTTCCGACAGCATGAAGGCGGGTGCGAGCGTTGAGATGGTTGCTTCCTCGGGCGATTTGGGCGCAGGCGTCTTGGCCATGTCGAGGAAGAGCTTGAGGTCAGCCTCGCGCACATGCCCCAGCATGAATTTCTTCATCGGCACCGTGGCCTTGTCGAACGCCTGCTCGGTTGTGATCTGCTCGTTCATCAGGGGTTTGATGCCCTGATTGTAGGCTTCGGTCAGAGTCGGCGTCATCACGAAGAGAGTAAGGAACAGCGCCAGCGATACGATTACGCTGTTAGGCGGGCTCTGCTGCACGCCAAGCGCGGTGCGCAGCAGTGAAAGCACCACCACGATGCGCACGAAGCTCGTCATCATGATGAGGATCGACGGCGCGATGCTCAGTATGGTGATGAGCCCGATGATCTGCATCAGGCGATCGGTGAAGATGCCGTTGCCCGAAAGATCGATGGTCAATCCGCTCGCGGCATTCGTGGCGGCGGTTGTTCCGGCGGCCATCGCCATATCCGGAACCAGAAAGAGCGCAAGACCGGCAAGAAGCGCGAGAGCGCGGCGCATGCTCATGCGTGGGCCGCCTCGGCGGAAATATGCGTGTCGTTCTCAACCGCGCTCAGAGCTTTGGCGAAACCGTCGGCGATGCCGCCTTCGATCACGGTGGCGCCTTGCGGGCTCATGAGTACAAGATGTTCGATGTTGTCGCGCTTGATAAGAAGAAGCTTGTGGCGCGGCCCCATCACCAGCGTTTCGGTAATCGCAAGGCGCTTCATCGAAGCGCCTTTCACGATGCCCGGAAGGCCATAGCGCTTTGCTGCGAGCCACGCGAAGCCCAACAGGCCCATCACCATGGCGAGCGCTGCGAAGTAGCGGAAGAAGTCGATCAGGTCCATGGAGCGCGATCTGATACGGTCAACCTTAATCGCGCGTTAAAGACGGGAATTTTCTGCCGGGCAAAAAGGTTCGCTTTTGTTAAGTGCCGCTTAAGGGCTTCGGCGCACGATGCATCCCGTTAGGCCTAACAAGTGGTAAACGCGGGAGCGAACCGATGAATGGCACCGACATTCCGCTTCTGGGAATTTTGCGCGAACGCATGTCGTGGCTGCACGCGCGCCAGGCTGTGCTGTCGCAGAACGTGGCGAATGCAGATTCGCCGGGCTATGCAGCGCGCGATCTGAAGCCCGTCGATTTCGACGACATTCTGCGGTCGACGCGCAGCAGCGGCATCGACGCGAGCAATCTGCGCACCACGAACACACGTCATATTGCGATTTCGCAGCCGAATGACGGTTTCGAGGAAACGCAGATCCCCGTCTCCTCCAGTGATCCGTCCAACAACACGGTTTCGCTGGAAGAAGAGATGATCAAGGTGGCCGATACGCAGGCGCAATATCAGGCCGCCGCCAATCTTTATTCCAAGGCGATTTCGCTGATGCGTCTTGCCATCGGCAAACCGCAGGGCTGAGAAGGAGAACCACGATGGATTTGGCAACTTCCATGGCGATTGCCGCATCGGGTCTGCGCGCGCAGACCAAGCGCATGCGCACGATCGCGGAAAATATCGCCAACGCCAATTCGACCTCGGCGACACCGGGCGGCGATCCCTATCGCCGCAAGATCGCGACGATGAAGGCCGATTTCGATCGCGAACTCGGCGCCACCATGGTGCAGACCGGAAAGCCGCTGGACGATCAGGCGCCGTTTCGCACGCAGTACGACCCCGGCAACCCCGCCGCAGATTCGCAAGGCTATGTGAAGTTGTCGAACGTCAATCCACTCGTTGAAATCATGGACATGCGCGAAGCGCAGCGATCCTATCAGGCAGACCTCACTGTGATGGAGGCGACCAAGTCCATGCTCGCCCGCACGGTCGATCTGCTGCGCCGCTGAAAAGGAGATAGATCATGGCTGTAGCACCCGCCGTTGCCACCGCCGCCTACCAGTCTCTCGCCAAGATGGGTGTCGACAGCGCCGCGTCGACGGCCACGAGCGCCTCAAGCGCTGCTGCACCTGGCGCGAGCTTCTCGGACTTTCTGTCGAGCACGGTGAAAGATGCCGTGGGCTCCCTCAAGCAGGGCGAGCAGATGGCCGCGAAACAGGCCGCCGGTCAGGCCGACATCGTCGATGTCGTCAATGCCGTCAATCAGGCCGAACTCACTCTCGATACCGTGATGGCTGTGCGCGACAAGGTGATTGCCGCCTATCAGGACATCATGCGGATGCCGATCTAACACCGGACGTGAACATATGAATCCCGCCGAATCCATCGATTTCGCACGCCAGGCTATCTATGTGCTGCTGCAGATATCCACGCCGGCCATGATCACCGCGCTGGTGGTTGGCCTCGGCATCGGTCTCTTGCAGGCGCTCACCCAGATTCAGGAAATGACGCTGGTCTTCGTTCCAAAGATCATCGCCATCTTTCTGGTTCTGCTCATCACTCTGCCGTTCGCCGGAAGCGCCATGAACGGACTGATGGTCGATATCGCCGCGAAGATCGCGGCCTACTAACGGGCCCGGGCCGATGCATATCCACGTCGGCGATCTTTCCGGTTCGCTGCTGGTCTTTCTCCTCGTGTTTTCGCGCACCGGCGCGATGGTGATGCTCTTGCCCGCCATCGGCGATGTGGGGGTGCCTGCGCGTGTGCGCCTTGTGCTTGCGCTGGCCATTTCCTATGCGCTCGTGCCTGTTGTCGCCTCGACCTATCCGCCGGTCTCGCCGCAATCGGCGATGCAGCTTACGCTCCTCATCGCGCAGGAAACCACGGCGGGCGTTCTCATTGGCACGATGTCGCGCATCATCATCAGCGCGCTGTCCACGGCAGGCTTCCTCATCGCCACGCAGATCGGTCTGGCCTATGCCCAGACGCTCGATCCCACGCAGGGCCAGCAGGGCGCCATTGTCAGCACGTTCTTCTCGCTCCTCGGAACGGTTCTGATATTCGCAACCGATTTGCATCATCTGGCCATCGGCGCCATTCAGGGCAGTTACACGCTGATCCCGCCGGGCGCGGCGCTTCCCACCGCCGATATGGCGGAGCTTGCCATCCGTCTCACCAGTGGTGCCTTCGCGCTGGGCCTCCAGCTCGCCGCGCCGTTTCTGGTTTTCGGCTTCGTTGTCTATGCCGCCGTCGGCATTCTGGCGCGTCTCATGCCGCAGCTTCAGGTGTTCTTCATCGCCATGCCGATCAACATTCTGGCAGGGCTGTTCCTGCTGATGCTGCTTCTGGGCTCGCTGATGACGCTGTTTCTCAATTTCTATGCCGAGCAGATGGGGGCGTTTCTGTAACTCGCCATGGCCGAGGAACGCGACGACTCCCAAAAAACGGAACAACCGACACAAAGGCGGTTGGACGAAGCCCGCAAACAGGGCGACATCGTCAAGAGCCAGGAGGTTTCCACCTTTGTGTTGCTGGCGGGCGGGCTCCTCGTCATTGCCACGCTTGGCAGTTACACGGCGAAAAATCTGGCTGAATCGATGCGCATATATCTGGCCGAACCGGCGCAGATGAACATCGACAGCACCAACGTCATGGCGCTGGCCCAGCACCTTGTTTATTCCACCGGGTCGATCCTGGCTCCGGTGCTTGGCCTTCTCATGCTGTTGGGGCTGGCGGGGCACGTGGTGCAGCACCGTCCCGGCTTCTCCGCCGAAAAGCTCAAGCCCGATCTGGCGAAGCTCTCCTTGCTGAAGGGCTTCAAGCGCATGTTCGGTACCGATGGCTGGATCAATCTGGCCAAGGGCCTTCTGAAGATTTCCATTGTCGGTGCGGCTGTCTGGTATGCGGTGTGGCCGGAGCGTGGCCGCATCGAAGCGGTGCTTACGCTTTCGCCCATGGATGTGGCAGGCGTGATGGTGCATATGCTCATCAAGGTCGCGATGGCGGCGCTTGCCGTGCTCGCGGTCCTTGCTGCTGGCGATTATTTCCTGCAGCGCTTCCAGTTCATGCAGCGCAACCGCATGAGCAAGCAGGAGATCAAGGAAGAATTCCGCCAGACCGAAGGCGATCCCACGGTGAAGGCGAAGATCAAACAGATCCGCGCCGAGCGTTCGCGCCGCCGCATGATGGCAGCGGTGCCCGAAGCCACGGTCGTGATCATGAACCCGACCCACTATGCGGTCGCGCTCAAATACGAATCCGGCAAAATGGCCGCGCCCATGTGCGTGGCCAAGGGCGTGGATGCGGTCGCCTTGCGTATCCGCGACGTGGCCCGCGAACACGAAGTGCCGGTGATCGAAAATCCGCCGCTGGCGCGCGCGCTCTATGCCACCGTAGAAATCGACGAAATGGTGCCGCCCGAACACTTCAAGGCCGTGGCCCAGGTCATCGGCTATGTGATGCGCCTCACGGGCAAAATGCGGCCGAACTAGCGCCTGCCTGCCGGAGCCAGCTTGACGCTCTGGTTATCCGCCCAAATGCGCTAGAAGATTTACCATGATGGCGACTCGCGGCCTGAACATGGGAACGCTCGGATTGCCGGCCGGGGCCTGGCGCTGGGCAGCCTTGGGCTTTGTTTTCGTTGCGCTATGCGCGGCGGGGCTGGCGGTGGCCGCCCCGGATTCGGCGCGCTGGGCGGGTGTTGCCCTGCTGGGTGGCATCGGTGCCGTCGGCTCGCTCTTTCTTTATGCTGTTTGGCCGCGCGATGGCATCTCCGCCACCGAAGCCCGGCGCATTGCCGAAGCTGCAGCCCGTGCCAACGTGGCATGGGCGGTGACGGCTCCCGATGGCGCGGTTCTGGACTGTAACGATGTCTATCGCCGCATGGCCGGAACCCGAGAGGGCGAAGCGCCTGCACCGCCTGAACTCGCGCTTGCGGCGGAATCCTCTTCGGCCATGCTGTACCGCCTCACCCGCAGTGCCGCCGAAGGAAAGCCGCTTGAGGAATCGCTGAAGGTTGCCGCTGGTCTTGAGATCGTCGCGGCGGTTCGCCCGCTGGGCGGGGGACAGGCGGCGTGGTGGTTCACGCCGCGATTGGGCCATGCGCCCTCAACCGATCCGGTGACCGGAGCCGCGGTGCCTGCCACGCCCGCGCCTGCCACATTGCTGCGCGATGCTCCAGTTGGCATCGCTATCGCCGATGGCGCGGGCGAGATCATCGAAGCCAATCGCGCCTTTTCCGATTTCTTTGGAGCCAGCGTGGTGAAGCGCAAGCTGGCCGAGCTGGTGGATGCCGGGGATCGCGAAGGCGTCGAAGGCGCAATCGCCAATGCGGGATCGGGCGAAGCGCCTGCCGTGGAATTGCGTCCGCCCGGTCAGGGCGAACGCATGGGCGAACTGTTCGTGAGTCTCGTGGGCACGGGCGAGAGCCGGCGCTTCATTTTATATCTCGTGGACGTATCCAAGCAGCGGGAACTGGAAACAAAATTCGCCCAGTCGCAGAAGATGCAGGCGGTAGGCCAGCTTGCGGGCGGCGTGGCGCATGACTTCAACAATCTTCTTACCGTCATCATCGGCAATTGCGAATTTCTCCTGATGCGCCACGCGGCGGGGGATCCGTCGTTCAAGGAAATCAACGAAATTCATCAAAATGCGCTGCGCGCCGCCAATCTGGTGAAGCAGCTTCTCGCCTTCTCGCGCAAGCAAACGCTGCAGCCGCGCGTGCTGGCATTGCGCGAAGCCATCGGCGAACTTGGGCAGCTGCTGAAGCGCCTTGTGGGCGAAGGCATAGAGGTCAATCTCGACTATGGGCCGGATTTGTGGCCGGTGCATGCCGATGAGGCGCAGCTCTCCAATGCGCTCATCAACCTTGTCGTGAATGCGCGCGATGCCATGCCGAAGGGCGGCACGGTGACCATCGCCGTCGCGAACGAAAGTACCAACGCGCCCGCCGCACTTGGAACGGCAATCATGCCTGCGGGCGATTATGTGCGCATCGAGGTGCGCGATACCGGCACCGGCATCGCCAAGGAACATATCGGCAAGATTTTCGATCCGTTCTTCACCACCAAGCCGGTGGGACAGGGCACGGGGCTGGGCCTTGCCACTGTCTATGGCATCGTCAAGCAGACAGGCGGCTTCATCACGGTCGATAGCGATATCGGCAAGGGCACGGTGTTCCGCATCTTCCTGCCGCGCCATCGGGGCGAAACGGCCGTTGTCACCGAAACCGAACGCGCAACTCCGCGTGACATCACCGGACAGGACACGATCCTCCTCGTCGAAGACGAAGAAGCGGTGCGCAGCTTCGCGGCCCGTGCGCTCAAGTTGCGCGGCTACAATGTGCTGGAAGCCTCCGGTGGCGAAGAGGCGCTCGAAATCGTCAAGAAATCGGGCGCGCCGATCCATCTTCTGATCACCGACGTGGTGATGCCGAACATGGATGGCCCCACGCTCGTGCGCCACGTGAAGCGTCTGCGGCCCGAGATGGCTGTCATCTTCATGTCGGGCTATGCGGAAGAAGCCTTTCGCCGCAATGACGAGAAGGCGGAAGACCTCCACTTCCTGCCCAAGCCGTTTGGTCTGAAACAACTCGCCGCCAAGGTGAAAGACGTTTTGGCCAGTACCCCCGCCCCCCAGCGCGTGGGCTGAGACGCGGGCAACTTTCGCGCTCTGGGCCATCTTTTGTGACCGCGAATCTGCCGCCGTTCCACCCTGTCCGGGGAGGCGTGAATCGCGCACGATTCTGTCCTGCCGGGATTCCAGAACGATAAAAGAACAAGACGTGGTATTTCCCTGATTTTCCAACACATTAACCAGTGGCTTGCGAACAGGAACAAAACATGTACTTTGCCGTGATTGCGCCGCCCGGGGCGGCATGCAAAAAGGAGACGGATTCCATGAGTCAGGCGGCATTGCGCGTGGTTGGGAAAGACGACGGCGGCGACAAGAAGCGGGCGCTTGAAGCGGCGCTCAGCCAGATCGACCGCGCCTTCGGCAAGGGCTCGGTGATGAAGCTTGGGCAGCGCGAGCCGGTCAGCAATGCTGACGCGGTTTCGACGGGTTCGCTCAGCCTCGATATCGCCCTGGGCATCGGCGGGTTGCCGCGTGGCCGCATCATCGAAATTTACGGCCCGGAATCGTCCGGCAAGACCACGCTGGCTCTGCACGCCGTGGCCGAATGCCAGAAGAAGGGCGGGATTGCGGCCTATATCGATGCCGAGCACGCGCTTGACCCGGGCTACGCCAAGAAGCTGGGCGTCGATACCGACGAGATGCTGATTTCCCAGCCGGATACGGGCGAACAGGCTCTCGAAATCGCCGATACGCTGGTGCGCTCCGGCGGCGTGGACATCGTGGTGGTGGACTCGGTTGCCGCCCTCACCCCCAAGGCCGAGCTGGAAGGGGAAATGGGCGACCAGCTTCCCGGCCTTCAGGCCCGTCTGATGAGCCAGGCGCTGCGCAAGCTCACCGGTTCGATTTCGAAGTCCAATACGATTGTCATCTTCATCAATCAGATTCGCATGAAGATCGGCATCATGTTCGGCAATCCGGAAACCACCACGGGCGGCAACGCCCTGAAATTCTACGCCTCGGTGCGACTCGACATCCGCCGCATCGGCGCCATCAAGGATCGCGACGAAGTGGTCGGCAATCAGACCCGCGTGAAGGTGGTGAAGAACAAGGTGGCGCCGCCGTTCAAGCAGGTGGAATTCGACATCATGTACGGTCAGGGCGTGTCCAAGACCGGCGAACTCGTCGATCTCGGCGTCAAGGCCGGGATCGTGGAGAAGTCGGGTGCATGGTTCTCCTATGACGGCCAGCGCATCGGTCAGGGTCGCGAGAACGCCAAGACCTTCCTGTCTCAGAACCCGGATATCGCCGGGAAGATCGAAGCCCAGATTCGCGCCAATTCCGGCATCGTCGGTGCGGCCCTCGCCGAAGGCGGGGAAACGGAGGCTGCGGCGGAAGAGGATTGATCCTCGCCGCCCGGGAACGGGCGCGTTCAGTTTGCCTGTTCCCTACTGGCATGGGGAACGGCTCCGGAAGGGGTGCTCGGGCAACCGGGCACCCCTTCTCCGTTCTGTTTCCCCGCTGATGACAGCGCCGCACCGCCCGGCTAAATCAGTCCCATGAAAAACCTCGCCGACATCCGTCAGGGATTCCTCGATTTCTTCCACAGCCGGCAGCATACGGTGGTGCCGTCCTCCCCGCTCGTGCCGCGCAACGATCCAACGCTGCTGTTCACCAATGCCGGCATGGTGCAGTTCAAGAACGTGTTCACCGGCGCAGAGAAACGACCCTACAAGCGCGCCGTCTCCGTGCAGAAATGCGTGCGCGCTGGCGGCAAACACAACGATCTCGACAATGTCGGCTATACCTCCCGCCACCACACCTTCTTCGAGATGCTCGGCAATTTCTCGTTTGGCGATTACTTCAAGGAAGCCGCAATCGAATATGCGTGGGACTTCATCACCAGAACGGCGCAACTCGACAAGGATCGCCTCTGGATCACGGTGTATCCCACCGATGATCAGGCACGCGCGCTGTGGAAGAAGATCGCGGGCCTCTCCGATGATCGCATCATCGGTCACGAATCCAATCTCTGGGCCATGGGTCCAGTCGGGCCGTGCGGCTATTGCTCGGAAATCTTCTATGACCAGGGCGAAGGCGTCGCGGGAGGCCCGCCGGGTTCGCCTGACGAAGATGGTGACCGTTTCCTCGAATTCTGGAACCTCGTCTTCATGCAGTTCGAGCAGGTTGATGAGCTGACCCGCATCGACCTGCCGCGTCCTTCCATCGACACCGGCATGGGACTTGAGCGCATCGCCGCGATCCTGCAGGGCGTGACAGACAATTACGACACCGATCTGTTCAAGCATCTGATCGCCGCATCGGTCGAAGCCTCTGGCGCGCCGCCATTGGGCGAAGCGCGCTTCTCGCATCGCGTTATCGCCGATCATCTGCGCTCAACGTCCTTCCTCATCGCCGATGGCGTTCTGCCCTCGAACGAGGGTCGCGGTTATGTGCTTCGGCGCATCATGCGACGGGCCATGCGCCATGCGCATCTCATCGGCTCGAAAGACCCTCTGATGCACCGGCTGGTGCCCGCGCTTGTTTCGGAAATGGGCACAGCCTATCCGGAGCTTTCGCGCGCCCAGGCACTCATCATCGAAACGCTGAAGCTGGAAGAAACCCGTTTCCGCGAAACGCTGGTGCGCGGCCTGAAGTTGCTTGACGAGGCCACCACAGGACTCTCCAAGGGTGATACGCTGGCGGGCGAAGTGGCATTCAAGCTATACGACACCTTCGGCTTCCCGCTCGATCTGACGCAGGATGCGCTCAAGGCGCGCGGCATCGCTGTGGATACCGATGGCTTCGCGGCATCCATGCAGCGGCAGCGCGCCGAAGCGCGCAAAGCCTGGTCAGGTTCCGGCGAGGCGGCGGATGAATCGCTCTGGTTCGAACTGCATCAGGATTTGGGCGCGACCGAATTTCTCGGCTACGACACTGAAGAAGCGGAAGGCAACATCGTTGCCATCATCAAGGATGGCAAGCGCGTCGATAGCGCGAAGGAAGGCGATACCGTCAGCATTCTCGTAAATCAGACGCCGTTCTATGCCGAATCCGGCGGCCAGATCGGCGACACCGGCCGCATCATATCTGCGAGCGCGCAGGGTGACGTAAAGGACACGGCGAAAAAACTTGGCGTGCTGCATGTGCATGCCGTCACTGTTGGCAAGGGCAATTTCAATGTCGGTGATGCCGTGCAGCTGCTGGTGGATGGCGAACGGCGCCGCGCCACGCGCGCAAACCATTCCGCCACCCATCTTCTGCATGCGGCGCTGAAGCGCGTGCTTGGCGATCACGTCAGCCAGAAAGGTTCCTATGTCGGCCCGGACCGCCTGCGCTTCGACATATCGCATCCCAAGGCATTGACCCACGACGAACTGGAGCGCGTCGAAAATCAGGTGAATTCCGTCATTCGCCAGAACAGCGATGTTTCCACCCGGCTCATGGGCCGCGACGCCGCCATCGAGGCAGGTGCCGAAGCGCTCTTTGGTGAAAAATATGGCGATGAAGTTCGCGTGCTCACCATGGGTGAAGATGCCGATCATCCCAAAGCATATTCCGTGGAGCTTTGCGGCGGCACGCATGTGCGCCGTCTGGGCGATATCGGCCTCTTCACGATTCTAGCGGATAGCGCGGTGTCGGCCGGTGTACGCCGCATTGAGGCGCTCACATCCGAAGGCGCGCGACGCTATCTGCAAGGGCAGGCCGATCTGGCGCGTGAAGCCGCCAGTGCACTTAAAACAAGCCTCAACGACTTGCCGCAGAGGGTGACGCAGCTCGCCGAGGAACGCCGCCGTCTGGAACGCGAGCTGTCCGAAGCGCGCAAGGCGCTGGCGCTGGCGGGGCCCGCGAAATCCGGCAGTGACGATGCGGCAAAGGATATCGGTGGTGTCCGGGTGTTGCTGCGAACTGTCGACGGCGTCTCACCCAAGGACCTCAAGGGTCTTGCTGACGACGCGAAGGCGAAACTGGGTTCAGGCGTGGTGGCGTTTGTCGCGCTGGCCGATGGCAAGGCTTCGCTCGTGGTCGGTGTGACGGAGGATCTGACCAAGCGCATCAGTGCGGTCGATCTGGTGCGCATCGGCGCGGAAGCTCTGGGCGGCAAGGGTGGTGGCGGAAGACCTGATATGGCGCAGGCCGGCGGTCCCGATGGCACGCGCGCGTCCGAAGCCCTCGCGGCAATCGAGCGCGACCTGGCCGAACGCGCGCCGGCATGAACGGCACGCTGACTCAAAAGGGCGAAACGCTGCGCCGCCACGTGCACCTCATATTGGAGGGCGGTCATGCAGGCGGGCGCACGGGCGAAGTCGTGGAAGTCACGCTGGTGCTTCTCATCATCGCCAACGTGGTCGGCTATTCCCTGCAAAGCGTACCTTCGCTGGAAGCCCGCTACGGCGCGCAATTCCTCGCGCTGGAGATCTTCTCGGTCGCGGTCTTTACCGTTGAATACATCTTGCGACTGTGGGCGGCGCCAGAAGATCCGTTGATGCCCAAGGTCGGGGCAGTCATGGGACGCGTGCGGTTCGCGCTTCGCCCCATGATGATGATCGACTTCATCGCGATTGCGCCAGCCTACATCGCCTTCTTTGTGCCCTTCTTCGATCTGCGTGTTCTTCGTCTCGTGCGGCTGCTGCGTCTTCTGAAGATTGCACGCTATTCGCCGGCGCTTGCCACGCTCGGCTATGTGGTGGTGGAGGAACGCCGGGCCCTGTTCGGAACACTTCTACTTTTGCTTTGCACCACGTTGTTTGCCGCCGCCGCCATGCATGCGGTGGAAGGTTCGGTGCAGCCAGACAGCTTCGGCACGATTCCCGATGCCATGTGGTGGGCAATCACGACACTGACCACTGTCGGCTATGGCGATGTCGTGCCGGTCACGCCGTTCGGGCGGGCAATTGCGGGTCTCACAATGATCGCCGGCCTTGGTCTTTTCGCGCTGCCGGTCGGCATCATCGCCACCGGCTTTGTGAACACCATCCATCGCCGCGATTTCGTCGTGACGCTCGGCATGCTGGCGCGCGTACCGCTGTTCGCCGGATTGGATGTGCGCGTCCTGAGCGATGTGATGGCCATGCTGCAGGCGCGACTCGTGCCGCCGGGCAGTATCGTATCGGCGCGCGGCGAACCGGCGGAAGCGGTCTATCTTCTGGTGTCGGGCGATGTCGAAGTCGAGCTTGCGAGCCGTACATTGCGTTTTGGCCCGCCGACGTTTTTCGGCGAACTCAATTTCCTGCAAAACACCATGCGTGGCGCCACCGTTGTCGCGCTCACCCAATGCCGCCTGCTCACCTTATCCGCGCATGACTTCCGGCACCTGATGCAGAAATATCCGGAACTGCAAACACGCCTGAAATCAGCGGTGAAAGATGCCATTCGTGTCTTTGGCGATGTCGATCCGGTGGCGCTGGAAGAAGCCAGGGCGGCCGGCTTCTGGAGTGAAGAGGCCGCCCCGGACACGCAACCGGCCTGAGCCCTAAAACGGCCCCTTGGCGAACACGCAGATCTTGTTTCCGGTCGGATCGCGCAGATAGGCACCATAAAAGGTGGTCGAATCGGCAGGCCGCGGTCCCGGCGCGCCTTCATCCTTGCCGCCGTTCTTCAGGCCGGCTTCGTACGCCGCGCCAACGGCATCCTTGGACGGCGCGATGAAGGCCAGCATTGAGCCATTGCCGCCGGTAGCCGGTTTGCCGTCGAACGGCGGGCACACATAGACATTATGGCTGTCCGCGCCTTTGGGTCCGTATCCGATCCAGCCGCCATCGGCGAATTTGCGTTCAACCCCAATGGCGCCGAACACTGCATCGTAAAACTTGCCGGACGCCTCACCGTCTGCTGCCCCGATCGTCACATATCCGATCATCACCATCTCCCTTGCCCGTGTTTGTTCGCAGAGCCTATGGCGCCAGAAGGAACATAACAAGAACAAAATTGCAGGACGGGGATTGCAGATTCCGCATGGCGCCGGCGTGCCGGCGCCCGCACCGGCAAGACTGCGCCTTGTGTTCCCCGGCGCACAAAGCGAGTGTTGCTCATCCATTCGGGGGACAGGTCATGGGCAAGCATCAAACCGGTCAAATCCTGGCTGCGGCATGGGCCGTTTTCTCCTTGGGAATGTTCGCGCCGAGCCCAACGATGGCCGCTGACAAGTCGCTTCCCAAGGCGGTCGAAACCGACGGCAAACAGACGGCACCCGTCGTCACACCCAAACCCAAATCAGGAACCCCGAGCGTGGTCGGCCGAAATCTCTCCGGCCCCAAACCGGATTCGCCGTCAAGGATCGTTCTCACGGTCAGCAAGACCGTGGTGCAGAACAAATTTTACAACTTCAAAATGGATATCACCTACGCGACGCAAAGCACGCCTATCCACGGTCCTGCGACGGTGACGATTGATGCGTCATGGGCGCTTGCACATTGGCGCAGCGGTGGCGGCGTGAACGTGGGAACGCAATGGCAGGAAGGCACGCCGACCATTGCCAACTTTGTCATCACCAATCCCGTGACCCTCACCATTCCCGCAGGAACAACACCACCGACAGGTCAGACCATCGGATCGTACACCCTCATCCTGGTGGACAACACAACGCCGGGCATGAGCGCGCATCAGGGGCCCTTTTGCGCCACAGCGCATCTTTCGACCAATCCATCGGGAAACAATGGTCAGGTCTGCGTGAATTTCTGACGTCCGCGCACAACACGGTGAAACTGCCGTTGAGGGAAGCGAAAGTGATGCAAAAACAACCCTACCGCTTTGTGGCCGCCATGTTCATGTGTCTTGCTCTTGGTGCAGGCACGGCTCATGCCGCAGAAAAGGCTGTTGTCAAAAACACCAAGCCGGTCAGGCAACCGGGCTCTTTGCAGCCAAACGCGCTGCCCCATGCGGTGCCGTACGTTGATACGGCTGGCACCAAACCGGATTCGCCGCCACGCATTGTCCTGTCCGTCGTGAAAACACATCCGAACCCGCATAGCTGGACCTTCGAGATGAAACTTGCCTACGCGTACCAGAGCTCGCCCATTCGTGGTCCGGCGACAGTCGCCATCACGGCGAAGTGGGGACAGGCGCGCTGGCGCAGCAACGCATGGTCATCCGGCGCCGGCTGGAGCGAAGGCCAGATCACAGTCTCCGCCGATCACGTGGTGACCGATCCTATTACCTTGACGATCCCCGCAGGCACGACCCTGCCGGCAAACCAGCCTATCGGGTCTTACACGCTGTCTTTGACGGATGATCCGACGCCAGGCTCAAACTTCATGGCTGCACCCTTCGTGGCAACGGCGGTTCTGTCGTCGAACCCCAACGGCACAAACGGGTACGTGCTGGTGCCGTTCTGATCAGGCGGCTTCGCTGTCTTCGCCCGAATTCCGCGGCAGGGTGAAGGAGAACACCGTGCCCACTGGCACGTTGGCCGATGCCCACATGTTGCCGCCATGTTCCTTGACGATCTGGCGGCAGATGGGAAGGCCAAGTCCCATGCCCGATGACTTCGTCGTCGTGAAGGGCTCGAACAGGCGCTGCGCCACATCCGGCGCGAGCCCGGTGCCGGTGTCGGCAACATCGACGCGCAACGCGCCGTCGGCGATCTGCGAGCGAATGAATATCCGGCGGTTGGCGCTGTCGCGCATGGCATCCGCCGCATTGGTGATCAGATTGATGAGAACCTGCTGAATCTGCACGCGATCGACAACGACTTCAACGTTCTGTTCGATGGCAATGTCGATCTCCACATTGTTCACCTTGAGAACGGGATCGGACAGTTTCACCGCCTCATGAACGAGATCGGCAAGATCATCGACCTGCTTCTGCCCTTCGCCCGCGGTCATATACTGGCGAAGGTTTCTGATAATGCTGCTGGCGCGCTCGATCTGTGCTTCGATCTTGCCGAGAAGATCGCCAGCCTGTTCCCTTTTATCGCTCTGGAACCAGTTACTGCGGCGCAACGCGGCGAGGAAATTGCGGGCCGCGGCCACGGGCTGCGCCATGTCGTGTGCCAGCGCTGACGCCATGATCGCAACTGTATTCAGCCGGGCCATCTGCGTCAGCCCTGCGCGCAATTCGTCCAGCCGCGCCAATTCCTCGTTCGCGCCACGCAGCCGCGCGATGATGGAAACAAGCTCTTCCTCGCGTTCCCGCCGCGCGGCTTCGGATTTCGGATCAAGCGTGGTGTTGGTGACATCGCGCACCCGGTAGATGATCCAGCAGAGGCGCCCCGCCTCGTCGAAGACCGGCGAGTTCATCGTGCTCCAGTAACGTTCCTCGATCTCGCCATCGCTTGTCTGGATGTCGAAACGCTGGATTGGCATCGCGTCGGACTTTTCAAGCCGCACAACGCGCTCCAGGGATTCGCGTAAGGCAATCGCGGCTTCGCGGTGAGAGGGCGGCCCATCCAGTGGAATGAGGTCGAGAATGTTGCGGCCGGTCAGAACATCGCGGCCAACGCGCGCGGCGCGGCAGTAGGAATCCGTTGCCGCCAGAACGTTGAACTGGCGGTCGAGCACGAGAAATTGTGCCGGAGATTTTTCAAACAGAATTCTATAATCGATATCCGAACCGGGCCCACCCGACATGCAGCACCTCCTGCGGGCAATAGACCACAGCTTGCGGACATTTGCGATGCGGGACCAAGGGCAGGGCCTGCCCGAATTCAGCCGGCATGAAGCCAATCGGCCGGAAGCGACAGCCAGTCGTAATGCGAACTGTGCTGCGCAGACATGTTTGGCGCTGCGACGGAATCGTCAGCAAAGCAGCCTCCGGCAATGCCGGTGTGATCGGCCATGAAGCCGAAGCTCTTCCAGTAGAGCGTGGTGCCGCAACGCGCGCAGAAGTGGCGCTTATAACCGGCTTCGCCGTCTTTTGTATAAGCCATCAGCGTGCCCGTGATGGCGATCACCCTGTCGTCGGGAAAATAGACAGACCAGCCAAATGCCGTGCCAGTGCGGCGGCGGCAGCTCTGGCAGTGGCAGATGGCGTTGAGGGCGGGTTCGCCCTCAACGGCGATGGCGCAATCCTGACAGCAGCATTTCGCTGTCCGGAGCATTGCGATCAGGCTGCCATGGCGCGTTTGAGGTTCTCATCGACCTTGTCGAGGAAGCCTTCGGTCGTGAGCCACTTCTGATCGGGGCCGACGAGAAGCGCGAGATCCTTCGTCATGAAGCCGCTTTCGACCGTATCGACGCATACCTTCTCCAGCGTGTCGGCGAACTTCGCCAGCTTCTCGTTGCCGTCCAGCTTGGCGCGGTGCGCAAGGCCACGTGTCCACGCGAAGATTGAGGCGATGGAATTGGTGCTCGTCGCCTTGCCCTTCTGGTGTTCGCGGTAGTGGCGCGTCACCGTGCCGTGCGCGGCTTCGGCTTCCACCGTCTTGCCGTCCGGCGTCATCAGCACTGACGTCATCAGGCCGAGCGAACCGAAGCCCTGCGCCACGGTGTCGGACTGCACGTCGCCATCGTAATTCTTGCACGCCCATACATAGCCGCCGCTCCACTTGAGCGCGGAGGCGACCATGTCGTCGATCAGGCGGTGCTCGTAGGTAATGCCCGCTGCCTTGAACTTGCCGGCGAATTCCGCGTCGAACACTTCCTGGAACAGATCCTTGAAGCGGCCGTCATAGGCCTTGAGGATTGTATTCTTGGTGGAGAGATAGACGGGATACTTGCGGTTCAGGCCGTAGTTCATCGAAGCGCGCGCGAAATCGCGGATCGAATCGTCGAGGTTGTACATCGCCATCGCGACGCCCGAGCCCGGTGCCTGAAACACTTCGTGTTCGATCACCTTGCCGTCTTCACCCACGAATTTGATGGTGAGCGTGCCCTTGCCGGGGAATTTGAAATCGGTGGCGCGGTACTGATCGCCGAAGGCATGGCGGCCGATGACGATGGGCTGCGTCCAGCCCGGCACGAGGCGCGGCACGTTCTTGCAGATGATCGGCTCGCGGAAGATCACCCCGCCCAGAATGTTGCGGATCGTGCCGTTGGGCGACTTCCACATCTTCTTGAGCTTGAATTCCTCTACGCGGGCTTCGTCGGGCGTGATGGTGGCGCATTTCACGCCCACGCCATGCTTCTTGATGGCCTCAGCGGCGTCGATGGTGACCTGATCGTTGGTGGCATCGCGGTGTTCCACGCCGAGGTCGTAATATTCGAGGGTGATGTCCAGATAGGGCAGGATCAGCTTCTTCTTGATGAGATCCCAGATGATGCGGGTCATCTCGTCGCCGTCGAGCTCGACGACCGGGTTGGCAACCTTGATCTTGTCCATGGGGGGCCTCGAAAATGGGGAGCGGGCCGGGGTATAGCGGGGGGATGCCGTCAGGTCAAAACACGCAATGATCGCACCCGCCATCATCCTGTCCCGGCCCCAATTGGGGGAAAACATCGGCGCGGCCGCGCGCGCGATGAAGAATTTCGGGCTGTCGGACTTGCGCATCGTGGACCCGCGCGATGGCTGGCCGAACACGAAGGCCGAGGCCATGGCCGCCAATGCGGGCGATATCCTTGCAGCCGCGCGGGTCTTCGAGACGCTGGCCGAGGCGCTTGCCGATCTGCAGCTTGTCTATGCCACGACGGCGCGCGATCGTGGCATCTCCAAGCCCGTGCTGACACCCACCGAAGCGGCCACGCGCCTTCGGGCGAGCGCGGCGGGCGGGGCGAAGACGGGTCTTCTGTTCGGCAATGAACGGGCGGGGCTGGACAATGAAGAAGTGTCGCTGGCATCCGCCATCATCACCATTCCCACCGCCGAATTCGCCTCGCTCAATCTCGGGCAGGCGGTGCTGCTGAACGCCTATGAGTGGTTCCGGCAGGGCGATGAAACGGCTGCCGCGCGCATCGAGCATGGGCCGCTCGCCAGGCCCGCCACGGGCGAGGAAATGCAGCATCTCTTCGCGCATCTGGAAGACGAGTTGATGAAATCGGGCTTCCTCTACCCGCCGAACAAGGCCGGGGCGATGATCCAGTATCTGCGCGCCATGCTGCACCGGGCGGAACTGACCAATCAGGATGTGCAGACCCTGCGCGGGGTGATCGTGGCGCTCTCGAAGGGCAAGCACCGGCGCAACCGGCAGAAGGCGGCGCCCGACTCGCAATCGGGGCCGGAAGCGCCTATATCCGGCCCCGAGGGTCCGGTTGCGGGCGAAGCTCTCGCCAATCCGGTCAGGTCGGGAACGAAGCAGCCGTAACGAATCCGCTTCGGGTCGCGGCCGGGCTCTCACCTCATCCACAGGCACGAAAATTTCGGGGCGCGCGCTGGCGCGGTGCCTTGCTATAGTCCGTTCGAGATGGCCGAAGAGACCGAAAATTCGCTGGATTTGGGCCTGGAACCCACGCCGAAACCCGGCAAGGGGGCCGAGGCCTATCGCGTTCTGGCGCGCAAATACCGCCCCTCGGACTTCACCGGGCTGATCGGGCAGGAAGCGCTCGTCCGCACCCTCAAGAATGCCTTCGCCACGGGCCGCATCGCGCATGCCTTCATGCTCACCGGCGTGCGCGGCGTGGGCAAAACCACGACCGCGCGCATCATCGCCCGCGCGCTCAACTGCATCGGGCCGGACGGGAAGAACACTTCGCCCACCATCCAGCCCTGCGGCGTGTGCGAGCCCTGCGTCGCCATTGCCGAATCCCGGCATGTGGACGTGCAGGAGATGGACGCCGCCTCCCGCACCGGCATCGACGACATCCGCGAGATCATCGAAGGGGTGCGCTATGCCCCGGCGAGCGCGCGCTACAAGGTCTACATCATTGACGAAGTGCACATGCTCTCGAAGCAGGCCTTCAACGGCCTTTTGAAAACGCTGGAAGAGCCGCCGCCGCATGTGAAATTCGTGTTCGCCACCACGGAAATTCGCAAGGTGCCGGTCACGGTGCTGTCGCGCTGCCAGCGCTTCGATCTGCGCCGCATCGAATCGCCGGAGCTGATGGCGCATCTGAAATCCATCGCGGAGAAGGAAAGCGTTGCCATCGAAGATGGCGCGCTGGCGCTGATCGCGCGCGCGGCGGAAGGTTCGGCGCGCGATGCGCTCTCGCTGCTCGATCAGGCCATCGCGCATGGCGAGGGCGATACCATCAACGCCGAAACCATGCGCGCGATGCTGGGCCTGGCGGATCGTGGCCGCATTCTCGACCTGTTCGAAAAGCTGATGGGCGGCAAGATTGCCGAAGCGCTTTCCGATCTCTCCGAACTTTACGATCGCGGCGCCGATCCGCTGGCAGTGATGCAGGATTTGCTGGAGACCGTGCACTTCCTTACGCGCACCAAAGTTGCGCCGGGTGCGGAAGGATTCTTCGACGGCTCCAGCGCCGAAGCCAAACGCGCATCGGAGATGGCCTCGAAACTCTCCGTGCCGTCGCTTTCGCGCGCGTGGCAGCTTCTGTTGAAGGGCCTCTTCGAAGTGCGCGATGCCACCCGGCCGATGGCGGCGCTGGAAATGGCATTGATCCGGCTTTCTTATGCCGCCGATCTGCCGCCGACGGACAAACTCGTGCGCGATGTGATGGATGGCAATGGCGCGCCGCCGTCACCGCGCGCGCCGTCACCGGTGTCTGGCGGCAATGGTAGTGGTGCGCGCGCACAGGCCATGCGCGGCGGCGAAGCCGTGATGCAGGCCGCGCCTCAGCCCACCGCGCAGCAAACGACGGCGCCGGTATTGCGCACCCTGGAGGAGGTTGCGGCGCTCGCATCGGCCAAGGGCTCTCCAATGCTGAAGGTACACATCGAAAACGATGTGCATCTGGTGCGGCTGGAAATGGGCCAGCTGGAATTTCGTCCCGGCCCACGCGCGCCCCGCACGCTGGCGGGCGATCTGGCGCAAAAACTGAAAGACTGGACGGGCCAGCGCTGGGTCGTGACGGTAGCGCGCGAAGGCGGCGCGCCTACGATTGCCGAACAGAAACGCGCCGACAAAGCCGCCAAACTCGAAAGTGTGATGCAGGTGCCGGCGGTACGCGCGGTGCTGGATCGCTTTCCCGGTGCCGAAGTGATCGGTGTGCGCGATCTCAACGAAGATTTGCCCGCCGCCGAACCCGTCGCGGATGAGGATTCCTGACATGCAGCTTTCCGATCTTTTCAAGCAGGCGAAAGACATTCAGGCCAAAACGCAACAGATGCAGGCCATGATGGCCGCCATCGAGGTTGAAGGAATTTCCGGCGGCGGCATGGTGAAGGTCACGCTCACCGGCAAGAACGATCTGAAAAAGCTCTTGGTCGATCCATCTCTGCTGAAACCGGAAGATCGCCAGATAGTCGAAGACCTGATCGTCGCCGCACATGCAGATGCAAAGGCCAAGCTCGAACGCCGTGTCTCCGAAGAGATGCAGCGCATGGCGCGCGACATGGGCATTCCGAACATTCCGGGCCTTGGCATCTGAATGGCATCGCTTCCCGCAGGCGCTGAAATCGAGCGGCTCATACAGCTTCTCGCCAAATTGCCGGGCCTCGGGCCCCGCAGCGCGCGAAGAGCCGCGCTCGTCCTGTTGAAAAAACGCGAGCAGTTGCTTGATCCGCTGGCGCTCGCCATGCGCGAAGCCGCCGCCGCGATCAAGGTGTGCGAGACCTGCGGCAATCTCGATACCACCTCGCCTTGCTCACTGTGCCGCGATCCGCGCCGCGAGACCCATGTGCTGTGCGTGGTGGAAGATGTGGCCGATCTATGGGCGCTGGAGCGCGCGGGCGTGTTTCGCGGCCGCTATCATGTGCTCGGCGGCGCGCTTTCCGCGCTCGATGGCGTGACACCCGAGCGCCTCAACATGGCAAGCTTGATCGATCGCGTGTCCCGTGGCGTGGATGAAGTGATCCTTGCCATGAATGCCACCGTCGAGGGCCAGACCACCGCGCATTATTTGATGGATACGCTTGCGGCCTCTGGCGTGAAGGTCACGCGGCTGGCGCATGGCGTGCCGGTGGGCGGCGAACTCGACTATCTCGATGAAGGCACGCTCAGCGCCGCCTTCAAGGCACGGCGCGAACTTTAGGCTTATTTATTTGCGCAACTTTCCGCGCGCAACCGCGACACACTTGCGCGCCCGTTGCGCTAGATTCCGCGCCCCAGCGTTGCCGCGAACACCAGAAACACCAGCGCGGCGGCGGCGATCCATTCCAGGCTGCGCGGCATGAGCATGTCCAGAGTCTTGCCGGGCCGCACCAGCAGAAGCGGGAACGACGCAACGCCGATTTCCAGAAAGGCCTGCTGCATCGCGGGCATCTGCGTGCCGTCATAGAACAGCGTGGCGGCAATGGCAGAAACGGCCCCGGCGATCCAGGCCGTTTGCATCATGCCGGGGCCATAGTCGTTCGCGCGCGCCAGATAGCCAACAAGCCGCGCAACGCCCACATAGAGCGCAAGGCCCGCGACCAGCAGAAGCGCACGTGCAAGCGTATCGGGCGAACCGTAAAATCCATTGAGCGCAAAGAAGAAATCGCCGTCATTCAGCGCCATGGCATAGATGAGATAGCCTGCAAACCAGAACAGGCTGAACGCCGTCATCAGAAAGGCGAGAAGCCGTGTGTGCGGTGCATTTCGGGTCACCGTGACGAACGCGAAGAACCCCGCCAGTGCCGCGACCAGATTGCCAATAGGCCCGGCCAGCGGAATGAGCGGATTATCGATACTGCACTGGAAATAGACATTGGTGAGCTGCGTGATCTGTCCGCCCAGCCAAAGGCATGCACCGCCATGGCCCGCCGCCTCATGCGCGAAAGCAGCAAGGCATGCCGCAATCGCGGCGATGGCCCCGATGGTGGTTTTGTCGCCGCTCATGCGCCGGGCAATTGTTTTTGATCGTCCGGGCCGGAGAGTTCGACTTTTTCGATTTTCTCGGCACGGCCGGTGATCTTGCCGGTTGAGATCAGGATATCCTTGATATCGCCGTCGGCCTGTCCGAAGTGGCGCTGAAGTTTTTCCACGCGGTCCCCCAGAAGGCGCACGTCTTTCAGAAGCGTGCCCACTTCTTTCTGGATGGCGCTGGCCTGTTCGCGCATGCGCGAATCCTTCATCACCGTCTGCATGGTGTTGATGGCGAGCAGGAGGATATTGGGCGAAACCACCACAACCTGCGCGCGGTGTGCGCGTTGAATGACATCGGTAAAGCCATCATGCAATTCCGCATAGATGGATTCGGAGGGCACGAACATCAGCGCGGGCGTCTGCGTTTCGCCGGGGATAAGATATTTCTCGGCGATGTCGCTCACATGCTTCAGCACGTCGGCTCGCACGCGGGCGGTGGCGGCCTTGCGTTCGTCATCCGTCGCAGCCTTCTTCAGTGCCTCGAAGCCTTCCAGCGGAAATTTGGAATCGATGACGATATTCGTCTTCGTGCCCGGCAGCTTTATGACGCAATCGGGTTGCTTGCCGTTGGAAAGCCGGAACTGGAATTCGTAGAGCCCCTGCGGCAGCGCATCCGTCACGATGGCTTCCATCTGCGCCTGCCCGAAGGCGCCGCGCGACTGCTTGTTGGAAAGAATTTCCTGCAAGCTCACAACCTGGCTCGACAGTGCGGAGATATTCTTCTGCGCGGCGTCGATCACATTCAGCCGTTCTCCGATGCTGCCCAGCGTCTGCGCGGTCTTGTCGGTGTTTTCCTTGAGCGAATCGCCAAGGCGCTGGTTCAGCGCATCGATGCGATCGGAAAGCGCCTTTTGCAGCAGCGCCTGCGATTCCAGCGTTTGCTGGAACTGCGCGGCAATGCCGCCCTGCGCCGCGATAACCGTATCGAGCCTGGGGTCGGGCGGCGGCAAGGGCGGGGCTTCGGACGTGCGGCGGGTGAGCGCGAAAGCGATCATTCCGGCGGCAATGACCAGCGCAACTGCAAGCACGATGAAGGCGAAATCCATGGCTTTTCGGGCGTTCCCTTGACCAAAGCCGGGCCGGTGACTATCTCGGCCTGACCATGAGCGTTCGCCCCATCATTACCGCGCCAGACCCGCGTCTGAAAGCCGTCTCGGAACCCGTGAAAACGGTGGACGACGAGATCCGCCGCCTGATCGACGACATGATGGACAGCATGTATGCCGCCGATGGCATTGGCCTTGCTGCCATCCAGATCGGCGTGCCCAAGCGCATCCTGGTGATGGATATCGCGCAGAAGGATGGCGCAAACGAGCCGCGCGTCTTCATCAACCCTCAGATCGTGTGGGCTTCGGAAGAAACCGCGACGTTCGAAGAGGGTTGCCTTTCGGTGCCGGAAATCTGGGACGAGGTGGATCGCCCCGCGCGCATCAAGGCCGAATATCTCGACCGCGACGGCAACAAGAAGTTGCTCGAAGCCGACGGGCTTCTCGCTACCTGCCTGCAGCATGAGATGGATCATCTGAACGGAGTGCTGTTCATCGATCACCTTTCCAAGCTGAAGCGCTCGATGGCGATCAAGAAACTCACCAAGGCGAAGAAGTTAAAGGAAGCAGGCTGATCGTCGGCATGAACCGCAGACTTCCAATCACCTCCCCCTTGTGGGGAGGTGATATATGACACTCCGCCTGATCTTCATGGGCACGCCGGATTTCGCCGTTCCCACGCTCGCCGAACTGATCGGGCAGGGTCACGATATCGCCGCCGTCTATTCGCAGCCGCCCCGTCCCAAGGGCCGCGGGCTTGCGAGCGAGCCTTCGCCGGTTGAAAAGCTGGCGCGCGCGCATGGCATTGCGGTGCGCACGCCTGTCTCGCTGAAGGGCGCGGACGAACAGCAAGCCTTTGCCGCGCTGAACGCCGATGCGGCGGTGGTGGTGGCATACGGGCTTTTGCTGCCGAAACCAATTTTGGATGGAACGCGGCTTGGCTGTTTCAATCTGCACGGTTCGCTTCTGCCGCGCTGGCGTGGAGCTGCGCCGATCCAGCGCGCGATCATGGCGGGCGATTCCGAAACCGGCGTAATGGCCATGCGCATGGAAGAGGGGCTCGATACCGGGCCCGTTCTGATGAGCGAGAGAGTTGCCATCGGCCGCAAGACCTATGGTGAATTGCACGATGAACTCGCGCGCCTCGGCGCTGATCTGATGTTGCGGGCACTGGCGGCGCTGGAACGGGGTACGGCATCCGAAACGCCGCAGCCCGATGACGGCGCGACCTATGCGAAGAAGATCGCCAAGGAAGAAGCGCGTATCGACTGGGCGAAACCGGCACGCGAAATCGATTGCCTCATTCGCGGGCTATCTCCCTTTCCCGGGGCGTGGTGCGAGGCGAATGGCGAGCGACTGAAGATTCTTTGCGGCGAGCCCGTGGATGCGCACGGCGCGCCCGGCGAGATCGTGTCGGACGATCTTGTGATCGCCTGCGGTGAAGGCGCGCTGAAACTCGTGCGCGTTCAGCGCGCCGGGCGCGGCGTGATGAACGCGGACGAACTCCTGCGCGGGTTTCTCTTGCCGCGCGGCGCGAAACTTTCCTGATGCCGCGCTATCGCATCACCATTGAATACGATGGCGGGCCGTTCGTCGGCTGGCAGCGGCAGGATAACGGGCCTTCGGTGCAAGGCGTGATCGAAGCGGCCATCGTCAAACTCTGCGGCGAACAGGTCACCGTCACAGGCGCAGGCCGCACCGATGCGGGCGTGCACGCGCTCGGGCAGGTCGCGCATTTCGATCTCGAGAAAGAATTTGCGGCGGACAAGGTGCGCGATGCGCTGAACCATTTCCTTCGCCCCGATCCGGTAGCGGTGCTGGAAGCGGCTGTGGCCGCACCGGATTTTCATGCGCGCTTTTCCGCCAGCGGCCGGCGCTATCTCTACCGCATCCTCTCGCGCCGTCCGCAGCCGGCGCTGGAACGTGGGCATGTGTGGCATGTGACGCATGATCTCGATGCGGACGCGATGCACCATGCCGCGCAGGCGCTTGTCGGCCACCACGACTTCACGACCTTCCGCGCAACGGAATGCCAGGCAAAATCGCCAATGAAGACGTTGGACGTTCTGGATGTCGCGCGTGCGGGCGAGGAGATTCATATCCATGCCCATGCGCGCTCGTTCCTGCACAATCAGGTGCGTTCCATGGTCGGCACATTGAAACTGGTGGGCGAAGGCAAGTGGTCGGCGAAGGATGTTGCCGAGGCGCTGGCGGCGGTTGACCGTTCGCGCTGCGGCCCCGTCGCGCCGCCGGATGGGCTCTATCTGACGAAGGTCGATTATTAGCTGCCCTGTTCTCTCTGTTCGTCATCACCCGGCTTGTCCGGGTGATCCATTTTCGAGAGCGCTGGAAATTGGATCGCCCACATGAAGCGGGCGATGACGAAATTGAGCGTTTACTGCAAATCCACCAATTCCACGCTGCCGGGATCGATGGGCTCGCCGAGGAAGATTTCGCCCACCCGCGCGAACCGGTCCGGCGCATCGGTGGCAAGAAACCGCCGCGTTCCTGTGCCCTTCGGTGGTGTTTGCAGGTTCATCTCACCCAACAGAGAAGCGACCGCATTGGCAGTTGTCTCCGCGCTATCGACCAGCTTGATGCCTGGGCCCGTCACACGCGCAATCACATCCTTCAACGCGGGATAATGCGTGCAGCCGAGCAATAGGCAGCTTGGCGCGGGCACGCTTGCCAGCACGGGTTCCAGATAGCGGCGCGCAATCGCTTCAGCGATGGGGCCGTCAATCAGACCTTCCTCCGCCATCGGCACAAAGAGCGGGCAGGGCTGCTGCAGGATGGGCATGTTCGCGCCTTGTGCGCGGATGGCGGTGCGATAGGCGCCGCCTTTCACCGTGCCTTCGGTCGCGATCACCGCGATGGGCCCGTCGCCTGCCGCCATGATGGCGGCCTCCGCACCCGGTTCGATCACGCCGATCACCGGAACCGGCGCGAGCGCCTGTTGCACGGCGGCTAGCGCGACCGAGGCGGTATTGCAGGCGATCACCACCATTTTCACGTCGCGCGCAATCAGCGCCTCGCCGCACTGGATGGCATAGCGGCGCACGGTGTCTGCGCTCTTGGTGCCATAGGGAAGCCGCGCCGTATCGCCTAGATAGAGAAAGTTCTCCTGCGGCAGATGCTTTGTCAGCGCGCGCATCACGGTGAGCCCGCCCATGCCGGAATCGAAGATGCCAATGGCTTTGTTCGCCGTGGTCACATGCGCTCCAGCATTTCGGTGGCGATGGAAACGAACTGCGACAGAACGATATCGAGCAACACGATGCCGGCGGCCATTACGCCGCCGATCTGAAGGGCTATGTGGGCGATGCGCCAAAGATAGGCGAGGCTGAATATGAGAATGCCAAGGAAAATGAAACTCAGCACTTCCATTGGCACCAGGCCACTCAGGAACATAAGACTGGTTATGGCGCTCAGGCCAATACCAATGCACGCGCCCCAATTGTAGGCGACGACATAAGGAACATAGCGCTGACCGATTCCGAGCATGCGCGCGATGGGGATCATCGCCAGCGGAAACACCAGCCAGCCCAGAACAAAGGACGCGACCTCGAACGTCAGATACCCCGCCGTCAACGGCAGCGGACCCGCGGCATCGGGAATGGCCTTCATGGCTGCGGCACTCGTGGCCATCGCCCGTTCGCCAATCACGATCAGCGGCATCAGCGGTGCGGCTACCGCCATCGCCCAGAAGGAGCGGAAAAAACCCTCATAGGTGGTGTCAAATTGCGCCATGGGATCGCCGCGGAACCGCGCCATCTCCAGCGCCGCGCGCAAGTGATGGCGGATATAGGCAAGGTTCATGGCACCGCCATGAAATAGGCGTCGAGAATTGCGGCGTAGATGTCGACGAGCCGGTGAATTTCATCCAGTGGCATGCATTCGTCCGTCTTGTGCATGGTGCCGCCGGGAAGGCCGATTTCGGCCACCGGGCACAGATCCTTGATGAAGCGCGCATCGGATGTGCCGCCGCTGGTGGAATATTCCGGCGGTGAATTGGAAATGCGCCCAATCGCGTCCCGCAGAAGTTCGGTGAACGGGCCGGGTTGCGTGAGGAACGCGACGCCGGATGTCTGCACGTCCACGTCGATTGGTATGCCGGTTTCACCGGTGATGGCGGCGGCATGCGCGCGCATGAGGTCTTCGAGTGATTGCGGCGTGTGCAGATCGTTGAAACGGATGTTGCAGGCCGCCACTGCTTCGCCGGGCGAAACGTTGGAGGCGGGATTGCCGACATCGAAGGTGGTGAAGACGAGCGTGGATGGCTGGAAGTGATCGGTGCCGTTGTCGAGCGGGGCCGCGGCAACGCGCGAAACAAGCGTTGCAAGCGCGGGGAGCGGGTTCTGCGCGCGCTCGGGGTAAGCCGTGTGGCCCTGAATGCCACGGGCGGTGAAAACAACGCGCATGCTGCCGCGCCGGCCGATCTTGATTGTATCGCCCGCGCGCGCCGTGGCGGTGGGTTCGCCCACGATGCAATGATCGGGCACTTCGCCATGTTCCTTCAGCCAGCCGAGCATCGCCTTGGTGCCGTTGATGGCGATGCCTTCCTCGTCGCCGGTGATGAGAAGGCTGATCGAACCCTTCGGCGCGCCGTTCTGGGTGTGCCGCGCCACGGCGGCGGCGAAACAGGCGATGGAGGATTTCATGTCCGACGCGCCGCGCCCATAGAGCACGCCATCGGTGATTTCGGCGGCGAAGGGCGGATGCTTCCATGCGGAAATATCACCGGTCGGCACGACATCGGTGTGGCCCGCATAGCAGATGTGCGGCGCGCCCGTGCCGAGCCGCGCGTAGAGATTGTCCACGCGCGCGGTGCCCGGTGCTTCGAATGGCAGGCGATGGCACACAAAGCCCAGGCCTTTCAGCGCTTTCTCCAGCACATCCAGCGCGCCCGCGTCGGCAGGCGTTACCGAAGGGCAGCGGATCAGGTCCTGCGAAAGCGCGATTGCGTCGATTGTGGCCATGCGTCGCGTCAGTCCCGCAGCAATTCGTTGATCGAGGTTTTCGCGCGGGTGCGTTCGTCCACGCGCTTGACGATGACGGCGCAATAGAGCGCGGGCTTATCGGGTCCGCCGCCCATCGTGCCGGGCACGATCACGGAATAGGGCGGCACCTTGCCCCGGAAGATTTCGCCGGTGTGCCGGTCCACGATCTTCGTGGACGCGGTCAAGAACACGCCGGTTGAAAGCACGCTGCCTTCGCCCACGATTACGCCTTCCGCCACTTCGGAGCGCGCGCCGATGAAGCAATTGTCTTCGATGATCGTGGGTGCCGCCTGCAAGGGTTCAAGCACGCCACCAATGCCGACGCCGCCGGAGAGATGGCAATGCGCCCCGATCTGCGCGCACGAGCCGACCGTCGTCCAGGTATCGACCATCGTGCCTTCGCCAACATACGCGCCCACATTCACGAAAGACGGCATCAGCACCACGTTTTTCGCCACATAGGCCGAGCGGCGCACGATGGCGCCGGGCACGGCGCGAAAGCCTGCGGCCTTGAAGCGCGCCGCGTCCCAGCCCGCAAACTTGCTCGGCACCTTGTCCCACCAATGCGCATCACCGGGTGCACCTGCGATGGCTTCCATGTCGTTCAGGCGGAAAGAGAGCAGCACCGCCTTCTTCAGCCATTCATGCACCTGCCATTCGCCGCCATGCTTTTCGGCCACGCGGAACGCGCCGCTGTCGAGCCCTTCGAGCGCGGTATCCACCGCATCGCGGAATGCGCCCCTGGTGCTGCCGCTCAGCGTGTCGCGCGCATCCCATGCCTGTTCGATGGTAGCGGCCAGATCGGTCATGTCGTCAGATCCTGATGTCGTGAAGAAATTGTGGAAGATCGAAGATGGTATGATGGATGTGTTCCTCGCCGGGCACGGGATGTTCGGGCCCCTGTTTGGACCACACCGATCCGTTCTTCAGCCACACCGTCGTCCAGCCAACTTCGTGCGCGGGAACGAGATTGCGCGCTGCGTCCTCGAACATGGCGGCGCGTCTGCCGCCAAGCTGTGCCTGCATGGCGTCATAACCGCTGCGGTCGGGCTTCGGGCGATAGCCGGTGGCGCGAATGTCCCAGATTTCGCTGAACAGGTCTGTGAGGCCGAGTTTCGCCAGCACGCGTTCGGCGTGATTGGTGCAGCCGTTGGTGAAGATGACGCGGCGGCCCGGCAGGCGGGCGATGCCGGCATGCAGGATTGCGTCGGGTTCGAGCGTGGCCAGATCGATGTCGTGCACGAACGCCAGAAAATCCTCCGGTTCCACGCCATGGCGCTGCATGAGCCCGTTCAGCGTGGTGCCATGATCGCGGTAGTAGGCCTTCTGCACGATGCGCGCATCGTCATCGGACACATCCAGTAGATCGGCGACGTAGCGGGTCATCTTTGTGTCGATCTGGGCAAAGAGATCGCAATGGGCGGGATAGAGCGTGTTGTCGAGATCGAATATCCATGCCTCGATGCCGCGGAAATCCGCGGCCGCAGCAGCCTCGGTCGGGGGAAGTTCGCGCGCCATGGGGCTGCGAATGTGCGGGATGCGAAGGGGTTTCGCAAGAAGCCGCTAACCATCGCCGTTTAACCGGATTTAAGCCAAAGCGGCCACACTGACAGCGTCGGATTAACGGGGTTGGCGGCGCATTTCCGGGGAGGAAATCTTGCCCGCAGGACGGATATTCAGAGACCGCCGAGAGGCGGGAGATGAGATGCTCAATCGAGACGAAATCCTGCGCCTGCTCGAGGCGCGGGGCGAAGCGACCCATGCGGAGCTGGCAGCGCGCACCGATGCCGGGCCCGACGTGCTGAATTTTCTCGCCGAGCAGGGCGGGCCCGCTGCGCGCCGTGCGGTTGCCGCAAACATCGCCGCGCCGCCTGTAGCCAACCGCCATCTGGCGCATGACACCAGCAGCGATGTGCGCGAGGAACTGGCGCGCAAGATCGGCCGCATCCTGCCTGGCATATCTGCTGATGCCGGCGCGGAAATACGAGAGATCACCTTTGAAACGCTCGAAATCCTCGCCCAGGATCAGATGCCGCGCGTCCGGGCGATACTGGCGGAAGAGATCAAGTCGCTCGCCTGCGTGCCCAAGAAGATCATCGACAGGCTGGCCCGCGACGTCGAGCTCGTCAGCGCGCCGATCCTGGAATATTCGCCGCTGCTCTCCGACGCCGATCTGATTGACATCATCACCACGGCGCAGGCCCGTCACGTCATCATGTCGATTGCCCGGCGCAGAACGCTCAGCGCCAACGTCGCCGATGCGGTTGCGCAGGCGCGCGACATTCCTTCGGTGAAGGTGCTTCTGGAAAACGCCAGCGCCGACATCCGGCGTCAGACACTGGACAAGATTGCCGATCAGGCCGAGCGCATCCGCGAGTGGCATTCGCCCTTGGCACAGCGCCCCGATCTTTCGCAGCGGGCGATCCTGCGCATTGCCAGCTTCGTGGGCTCGTCGCTGCTGGAGAAGCTGCTGCAACGCAACGGTCTCGATGAATCGCTCAAGACACATCTTTCCGCCCAGTTGCGTCAGCGCCTGGAGGCCGGCGACACCGGCGACAATGCGCCCTCTGCACAGGGTGAAGTCCATGCGCTGCACGCCAAAGGCAAGCTCGATGAGAATTATGTGGCGCAGGCCGCCGATGATGGGCGGCGCGAAGCGGTCATCGCCGCGCTGTCGCTGCTGTCCGGCGCGAAGCAGGATGCCGTTGCGCGCATCCTGCAGGCTCGCGCAGCAAAGCCGGTGATCGCATTGGTATGGCGCGCGGGGCTTGGCATGCGGGTCGCGATGCGCATCCAGTCGAGCCTTCTGAAGCTCACCGCGCGCGAACTTGTGCCCGCGCGTGGCGGCATTGGCTTTCCCCTCACCGAAGAGGAGATGCGCTGGCACCTCGGCTATTTTGACGTTCCGGCGTGATCAGCGCGGCGTGGGAGCCGGTGCAACCAGCCCGCTCTCGGCGATGTGCGCGGCATAGCCGCTGCGGCCCTTGACGGGCGTTTCGGCGAAGCCAGCCGCGCGCAAGCCCCGCTCGGTGCAGCGATCACGGCCGAAGACTTCGAATTCGATGTCGGTCACGCAGAAATTCGCCTTGCCGCCCACGATCTGCTTGGGCCCGCGTTCCACGCGCAGATAGGCCTTTTCGTATTTCAGGGGATCCGTGATGGCCTTGGCGCAGCCGCCTGGCGCGATCTGCCACCAGCCGCGCGTCACCCATTGCTTGTTTTCCGGCAGCGCCAGCGCCGCCCACACAGGCTTTCCGGTGTCGTTGCAGATGGCGTAGCCCTGCGGTGCCGCCGCTTTCATGGCTTCGGTTTCGAGCGCATCGAACAGATCGTTCGGCGATGCCTTGTCGCTGAGCTTCATGCGCTGGCGAAAGGCTTTGAGAGCCGCATCCCTTCGCACCGCTTCATTGGCGCCGCGTCCGGAGGCGGGATAGCCGATGTCGCGCAAAAGCCGTGTGATTCCCGCATGGCGCGCCGCATCGAGGGTTTTGATGTCTCTGGATTCGGTCAGCGTCGTCGTCCACGCCGCGTTGCCCTTGGTGTCCACCGTGGCAAAGGGCGTGAGGAACGCGTCGTCGCTTTCGCAGCGGCGGAAATTGGCGGCCACCTGAAGATTGAAATCGGTTTCTTTGGTGCAAAGCTGTGAGGCTCCGCCCCATGTGCGCGGTGGACCGGAATGGGCGTGGCTGGAATGTGCGTGCAGGAACATCGCCCCGCTCAATCGCTCATTGGCGACGACGCGGCATTCGCCCGGAACCACACGGGTCCAGCCATGCGTGACGATCTGGGTGTTCGCGAGCGCGCCGGTCGCGGTGTAAAGCACGTAGCTCGTCTGATTGCAGAGCTTAAGCTGCGCTTGCGCCGCGCCGGGCCATGCCAGCGCCACCATCGCGCCAAGCGCCATCAGAAAGCGGCGGCTCATTCCCTGGTGATCATCGTGCCTGCGCCGTGCTCGGTGAAAAGTTCGAGCAGCAGCACATGCGGGATGCGTCCATCCAGGATGACAGCGGCATCCACACCGCCGACAACCGCATCGATGGCGGTTTCGATCTTGGGGATCATGCCGCCGGAAATCGTTCCGTCTTCGATCAGCTTCTTCGCTTCGGCAACCGTCAGGTGCGGAATGAGTTTTCCATCGCGGTCCAGAACACCTTCCACATCGGTCAGCAGGATCAGGCGCGCCGCGTTCACGGCGCTTGCCACCGAACCGGCCACCGTGTCGGCGTTGATGTTGTATGTCTCCCCCGCGCGTCCCACGCCGATGGGCGCAATCACAGGAATGAGGTCTGAAGCGATGAAGGTCTTCAGCACTTCGGGGTTCACCTTTTCCGGCTCGCCGACATAGCCCAGATCGACCGGCTTTTTTTCCAGCGTCTGCGGGTCCATTTTCATGCGCATCAGCTTGCGCGCGACGACGAGATTGCCGTCCTTGCCCGAAATGCCCACGGCCTTGCCGCCAGCCTTGTTGATGCCCGAAACGATCTGTTTGTTGATGGTGCCCGTGAGCACCATCTCCACCACGCCGATGGCCGCTTCGTCGGTTACACGCAGGCCGTCAATGAAGGCTGAGGAGATGTTCAGCTTCTTCAGCATCGCGCCGATCTGCGGGCCACCGCCATGCACCACGACCGGATCAATGCCGGTCTGCTTCATCAGCACGATGTCCTGCGAGAAATTGTCGGCGATGGCGTCGTCCATGGCGTTGCCGCCATACTTCACCACGATGGTGCGGTGATCGTATTTCAGAATGTAGGGTAGCGCCTCGACGAGAACACGCGCGGTTTGCCGCCAACGTGCCAGCACCCGCATGTTGCGGTCCTGACCGACATCATCCTGCAGTGCCATACTCAACCTCGGGCGATTTTGGAGCTTATAACCGAAACGTCAGGGGTGGGCCAGCGGCAGCTCAGGACGGCGGGGGAGCCATCGAGAGATCGGCGATATGCATGCGCAAAAGGTCCAGCCCCAGCCCCTTTTCGGCCGACGTGACGATCACGTCAGGATAGGCGGCGGGGTGCGCCCGGGATTCGGCCAGTACCCCGGCGGCCACGTGCTCGGCCTCCTGCGCCTTCAGCGTGTCGGCCTTGGTCAGCACCAGCAGGTAGGAAACGGCGGCGCGATCCATCAGTGTCATCACCTCGCGGTCGCTTTCCATCAGCCCGCGGCGCGCGTCGATGAGCAGGGCCACACGTTTCAGGCTTGCGCGACCGCGCAGATACGAAAAGATCAGCTCGCGCCAACGTTCGCCTTCGGCCTTGGAGACGCGGGCGAAGCCATAGCCGGGCAGATCCGCCAGCATCACCACGCCACCCAGATCGAAGAAGTTGATCTGCCGCGTGCGCCCGGGATTCTGCGATACCCGCGCCAGCGCATTGCGGCCCGTCAGCGCGTTGATGAGACTCGACTTGCCCGCGTTGGAGCGGCCAACAAAAGCCACTTCCGGCAGGCTGGCTGGCGGAATCGCATCAATATCGGCGGCGCCCGCCACGAATTCGCAGGCGCCGGCGAAGAGCTTGCGAACCGCTTCGCTGTCGGGCGCGCTCACTACTTCTCCGATGACCCGCCGCCCAGGAACGCGGGCAGCTTCAGATTCTTGAACAGGTGAACTTCAACGCCCTGCCGCTTCATCATCGCGTATTGCTGCAGGCCCGTCAGGATGTTGTTCCATGTCCAGTAGATGATGAGGCCGGAGGGGAACGTCGCCATCATGAAGGTGAAGATCAGCGGCATGAACGCGAACATGCGCGCTTGTACCGGATCGGTCGGCGCGGGGTTCAGTTTCATCGTCACCCACTGCGTGAAGCCCATGAGGATCGGCCAGATTCCGATGTTCACAAAGGCCGGCAGGATGTGGTGGGGATCATACGGGATGAGCCCGAACAGATTCATGATCGTCGTCGGATCGGGCGCGGAGAGATCGTGGATCCAGCCGAAAAACGGTGCGTGCCGCATTTCGATGGTCACGAACAGCACTTTGTAGAGTGAGAAGAACACCGGAATCTGCAGCAGCATTGGCAGACAGCCGCCGACCGGGTTCACCTTTTCGCGCTTGTAGAGCTCCATCATCTCCTGCTGCTGGCGCATCTTGTCGTCGGCGAAACGCTCGCGAATGCGCTCCATCTCGGGCTGCACCTTTTTCATCTTGCCCATCGAGCGATAGGAAGCATCGGCCAGCGGAAAGAAGGCGAGCTTGATGAGCACCGTCAGAAGAAGAATGGCCACGCCGAAATTGCCGACGAGTTTGTAGAACCAGTCGATACCCAGGAAGATCGGTTTGGTCAGGAACCAGAACCAGCCCCAGTCGATGGCAAGATCGAATTTGTCGATCTTGTCGGCGTTTTCATAGCCGCGCAGCACCGAAACGATCTTGGCCCCTGCAAACAGCCGGTGATTGACGGAAACCGTCTTGCCGGGCGCAACCTTGCGCGGCGCAAGGCTGTAGTCCGCCTGATAGTTGGTGTGCGCTTCGGTTCCGGTGACTTTGTATTCGCCGGTGAACTGTTCATTCTGGTTCGGAATGGCAACCGCCATCCAGTATTTGTCGGTGATGCCGAGCCAGCCGCCGGTGGAGGTAAAGTGTTGCGGCTCCTCCTCCGGCTTCATCGCGTCATACTTCGTATATTTGGCGCTGCCATCGACAACGCCCACAAAGCCTTCATGCAGCACCCAGTAATGCTGCTCCTTCGGAATGCCTTTGCGCACAACAGATGCGTAAGGATAGAGCGTCACCTGCTTGCCGCTCGCATTCGTCACCGCATCGGCGATGGTGAACATGTACTTGTCGTCAATGGTGATGATGCGGGTGAAGGTCAGGCCCTGACCGTTGTTCCATTCGAGCGTCACCGGGTTGCCGGGCGAAAGCACTTTGCCGCTTTTGAGCGACCACACCGTGTCGTTGTCGGGGGTCTTCACGCCGGCATTCTGTTCGGCCAGCCAGCCGGAAATGGCGTAATAGGGATATTGCGTGCTGTCGGGCGCGAACAGCACGATTTCCGGGCTCTTGGGATCGAGCGTCTCGCGATATTTCTTCAATCGCAGATCGTCGAAGCGGGCGCCTTTCAGAAGCAGCGATCCATCCACCGTCGGTGTGTCGATCGTCACGCGCGCGCCGGAGTTCTTCAACGCCTGCTCGCGCGACATCGTGGCCGGCGTGGCGGCTGGAAGATTCGGCGCAGCGGCGGGGCCGGCCGGTGTGGCGGTCTTTTCCTGTTTGGCGAGTTCAGCCTGCTTGGTCTGCTGCGCGTTCATCTGCGGGCGGCCGACGAAATATTCCCACCCGAACAGAACAATGGCGGAAAGCACGACGGCGAGAATGATGTTGCGATTGTCCTGGTTCATAATGGCTTCTTGTGAGGTGGAACGGGATCGAAGCCCGACGAACCGCCGAGCCAGGTGATGGGATGGCAACGCAAGAGACGGCGCAGCGCCAGCGCCGCGCCCTTGATCGGACCATGCACTTCAATGGCCTCTATCGCATAGCGCGAACAGGTGGGCTCGAAGCGGCAGGCCGGTGGAAACATGGGCGAGATGAATCTCCGGTAGAAGCGGATAGGCGCAATCAGCGCTCCGGCGGCAACGGCGGAAAGTCCTCGGCGAGGGGTTTCACGCATGGGCGGCTGCCCGTTTTTCCGCCGCATGCACGGCGCTCAGAAGGGCACTCAGATCGTCCAGAAGCCCAGCAAAATCGCGGGTGAGCGTTTCCCGGCGGGCGACCAATACATAGTCGTGCCCTGCCTCACCTAAAAGGGGCAGCGTGGCCGCAGCGGCGGCCCGCATCCGCCGTTTGGCCCGGTTGCGTTCCACGGCACCGCCCACTTTGCGGCTGGCCGTGAATCCGGCCCGCAACGCATCCGGTTGACGGGCGGCGTCTGGTGTCGGGCAGGTTTCGAGTGTCAGGGAGGGGCGGGAGCGGCGAATGCCCCTGGCCACGCGCAAAAAATCCGCACGAACCTTCAAGCGATTGATTTTCAACGATTTCTCGCCCGTCTCGGGCCGGCCCTCAGGCCGAGAGCTTGGCGCGCCCATGCGCGCGGCGGCGTGCAAGCACCTTGCGGCCGCCCTTCGTGGCCATGCGTGCGCGAAAGCCGTGGCGGCGCTTGCGGACAAGCTTGCTCGGTTGATACGTGCGCTTCATGACCTCTCCTCCGCGGGGACCCGAAAATGGGCCTCTTTCCAAGGGAGCGGTGCTTCTAAATAGCCCGGTCCGGCCTGTCAACCGCCCCGTGGAGAGGTCCGGTAAGGTATTGGTTCCATTGGTTCTGGTCCAATCACACAACCTTGAATCCCTGCAAGGATTCGCTGCGGAAATTGCGGTCCGGAACCGCTTCCGCTTGGCGCTGTCTTGATGCTCTATTCGCGCATGCCGGTTCGCATCGCTCCTGTGTTGCGCGACGCCTGGAGGCTCGTCGCTCACAGCCTCTCTGGCCGCCTGCTGCTGTTAACGGTGCTTTTCGTGATGATCACGGAAGTGCTCATCTTCCTGCCGTCCATTGGCCGCTATCACGAGAGTCTGTTGCGCGCCCATGTGGAGAGCGCGGAAATCGCGATCCTGCCCTTCACCGAAGTGGAGCAGGAACGGCTGTCCGAAAATCTGCGTGCGCAATTGCTGGATCGTGCCGGGGCGATGGCAGTGATGTTGAAGCGCGCCTATCAGCGCGAATTGTTTCTGCCCAAGGCTGTCCCCAGCACCATCGACCGCGTGATCGATCTGCGCAGCGCCAATCTTTTTACGGAAATGGCCGAAGCGTTCGATTGCCTGATGGAAGGCGGGCACCGGGTTCTGCGGGTCATCGCCAAAACGCGCATCAAGGGCGCGGAAGCCATCGAAGTGGTGGTGAACGAAGAACCGGTGGCGTCCGATCTCACGGCCTATGCGGGCCGCACAATGTTGCTGGCGCTGATGATCTCGTTTGTTACCGCCATCCTCGTTTTCCTCAGTCTCTATTTCGTGCTGGTGCGGCCGATGGCCAATATCACCCGCGCCATGACCTCATTCCGCGAAAATCCGGAAGACCCATCGCGCATCATCACGGCATCGTCGCGCGGCGATGAAATCGGCATTGCCGAACGTGAGCTCGCCATCATGCAGCGCGACATCTACGGCTTCATTCAGCAGAGGGGCAGGTTGGCGGCGCTGGGGGCGGCGGTGGCAAAAATCCAGCACGACCTGCGCAACATCCTCTCCAGTGCGCAGATCGCTTCCGACCGGCTTTCGGCCAGTGAGGATCCGGTGGTGCAGCGGCTTGCGCCGCGCCTTGTGGCCAGCATCGACCGTGCCGTCTCCCTTGCCACCAACACGCTGCGCTATGGCCGTGCCGATGAACCTCCCCCGGCGCGCAAGAAGCTGAAGCTCGATCCGCTGGTGGAGGAAGCGGCGGTCAGCGCTATCTCGGGGCGTGCTCTGGAAGAATCGCTGCGGTTCAAATCGCAAATCGATCCTGCGCTGGAAGTGGATGCCGATGCCGAGCAGCTCTTCCGAATCCTCCTCAATCTGATCCGCAATGCCGCCGAGGCGCTGTCGATCAAGGGTGGGGAAATATGGGTGGAAGCGGTGCGCGATGGAAACATTGTGCGCATTGATGTGGCCGATAGTGGGCCGGGTCTTCCCGAAGCGGCGAAAGCGCGGCTCTTTCAGCCCTTCGCCAGCGCCGCCAAGCCGGGTGGGTCGGGTCTCGGTCTTGCCATCGCGCGCGATCTGGCGCGGGCACATGGCGGCGATCTCGTGCTGGTGGAGACAGGTGCAAATGGCACCCGCTTTCGCATTGTCATACCGGACCGGGAGGCGCGCGCATGAGTTGGGATCCGAAGGTCTATATGGCGTTCGCATCGGAGCGCACACGCCCCGCCGCGGAGTTGCTCGCGCGCATTCCAAACGATGCACCCGGGCGCGTTGCCGATCTCGGATGCGGGCCGGGCAATTCCACCGCGCTGCTGGCGGCACGCTGGCCACACGCCGATATCGAAGGCGTTGAGTCTTCGCCGGATATGATCACCGAAGCCAAGGCGTCCGGCGTAAAGGCGCGGTTCACGTTGGCGGACGTCGCATCTTGGTCGCCAGATACGCCCTGCGACGTGATCTTCTCGAATGCCACGCTGCAATGGCTGCCGGATCACAAGACGCTGCTGCCGCGATTGATGACGCATGCCGCGAAGGGCGGCACATTCGCTTTTCAGATTCCGCGAAACTTCGATGCGCCGTCACATGCGCTTATGCGTGTGGTCGCAGCGGAAGGGCCATGGGCCGCACGACTGTCCAACGTGCGCAACATCAACGCGCACACGCCTGAATACTATTACGACATCCTCGCGCCGCTCTCCTCATCTCTCGATATCTGGGAAACCGAATATCAGCATGTGCTGGAAGGCGATGATCCGGTTCTGCGCTGGGTGAGCGGCACCGGATTGCGGCCCTTCGTGCAGGCGCTGCATGGGGCCGAGCGTGAGGGGTTCATCGCGCGCTATGCCGCACGCTTGCGCGAAGCCTATCCGAAGCGCGCGGATGGCAGGACGCTTTTTCCCTTCAAACGCCTGTTCCTTGTTGCCCGGCCCTAATCGCCCAGCGCCACGCCATCGCGTCTCGGATCGGAGCCGCCGATATAACCGTCTGTTGTTCTTTCGATGATGTTCAGCCCGCTTTCCAACGTGGCGGGAACCGGGCGATGACCCATTGCCGTCAATTCCGGAACAAGCGCCAGCAGCGGTGTATCCTTTTCCAGAATTGTTGGCCCGTTCGGATTCGCAGCATGCGGCAGACCTGCGGCTTGCTGTGGGGTCTTGCCCGCGTCCAGCATTGCGATCAGCGCGCCTGCCACATATTCGATGATCATCGGTCCGCCCGGGGAGCCTGCCGCGATTTTGAAGCTCCCATCCGGATTGAACACGATGGTTGGCGACATCGCCGAAAGCGGCCGCTTGCCGGCTTCCGGCCTGTTGGCCACAGGCTTGCCGTCAATCTCCGGCTCGAACGAGAAGTCGGTGAGCTGGTTGTTCAGGAAGAAGCCTCTGGCCATCATTTCCGAACCGAACACGAATTCCACCGTGGTGGTCATCGAAACCACCATGCCTTTGTCGTCGACAATGGACATGTGGCTGGTGCCGGGCAGTTGCGGCGTGCGCTGTGGCGCGAAATCAAGCGATGCGCCGCGTACCGGCGGTGTACCCGCAGCAGCCGTGCCCATGTCTTTCGCCGGATCGATCAGCGCCGAGCGTTCGGCGAGATAGGATTTCTGCGTCAGCCCCCACACCGGCACGTGAATGAAATCCGGATCGCCCAGATATTTCGCACGGTCCGCAAAGGCGAGGCGGCTGGCTTCGGCAAACAGATGCGTGCCCGATAGTGTTCCGGGTTTGAGGTTCTCGCTGGAGAAGCGTTCCAGCATGCCAAGTATCTGCAACACCGCCACGCCGCCTGAGCTTGGCGGGGCCATCGAGCACAATTTGTACGTACGATAGGTGCCGCACACCGGCGCCCGCTCGGCCGGATGATAGGCAGCAAGATCGGCCAGCGTCATGCCGGCCTTGTTGACCGGCGCGTTCTGCACCTTGTCCACGATCGCCGCCGCAATCGGTCCGTTGTAAAATGCTTTTGCACCGCCTTTGGCAATCAGGCGCAGCGTGGCCGCCAGTTCGGGATTTTTCAGAACCTCGCCTTCGTTCAGTGGCGATGCGTCCTTGTGATAGAAATAGCGCTTGATGTCCGGCATCTGCGCCATTTGCGGATAGGCGCGAATGGTGGCGGCCAGCTTCTTGCCCACCTTGAACCCGTTTTGCGCCAGGTCGATGGCGGGCTGAAACAGCGTTGCCCACGGCAGTCTGCCATAGCGCTTGTGCGCCAATTCCATCATGGCGAGCACGCCGGGCACGCCAACGGAGAGGCCGCCCGGAATGGCCTCGGCATGTTTCATCGGTGTGCCGTCAGCTTTCAGGAACATGCGTGGCGTTGCCGATGCAGGCGCGGTTTCGCGGCCGTCAAAACTCGTCACCTGACCGCTTTTCGGATCGAACAGCATCATGAAGGCGCCGCCACCGATGCCGGAGGATTCCGGCTCCACCAGCGTCAGCACCATCTGCGCGGCGATGGCAGCGTCCACCGCAGATCCACCCTTGCGCAGCATCGCAAGTCCCGCCTCGGAGGCATGCGGATTGGCCGATGCGATCATGTGCGACTTGGCGGGAACTTCCGCTTGTGTGGCGCCCGCCGCGAACAACAGGGGAACCGTCAGCACAAAGCGAAGCACACAGCGCAATTTCATCATCGTTCTCTTTTCCCGCTCGGGCACGGCGGCTAACGTCGCCTCCATGGCGGGACCAGGCAAGCGCAATCTCATTACCGATGTGGACGGTCTTCTGGTGGGGCAGGCCGAAGACCATATCGTGCGTACGGGCGTTACGGTGATCATGTCCGATGCGCCCATGGCCGCTGCGGCCGATATTCGTGGCGGTGCCCCCGGCACACGCGATGTGGAAGCGCTCGAGCCCGTCAATCTGGCGGGAGGCGTGGATGCCATCGTGCTTTCCGGCGGCTCTGCATTCGGGCTCGATGCGCCGGGCGGTGTGCAGGGTGTGCTGCGCGCGATGGGGCGCGGCTTTGAAATAGCGCCCGGCGTTCCGCTTGTGCCCATCGTGTCGGGCGCGATTCTTTTCGATCTCGCCAATGGCGGGAACAAGGATTGGGGCGAGGAAACGCCCTATCGCGCGCTTGGTGCAAAGGCTGCGCACAATGCGGGCGTGGATTTCAAGCTCGGCAATCATGGCGCGGGCCTCGGCGCGACATCGGGAATCTACAAGGGCGGCGTCGGCAGCGCCTCATGGGTGACCGATGACGGCTTCACCGTGGGCGCTATCGTTGCGGTGAATTCGGTGGGCTCGCCCATCATGCCCGGTAGCGATGTGTTCTGGGCATTCCCTTTTGAGCAGAACAGCGAATTCGGCGGGCGTTTCCCCAAACAGAAAGCGGCGGACATGCCGCTCGATCTGCCTTCCGACATGAAGGGCGCACCACGACCGAAGGCGAACACCACAATCGCGGCGGTTGCGACCGATGCCGATCTCACGCGGGTTGAACTGAAGCGCCTCGTCATCATGGCGGCGGATGGCTTTGCGCGTGCGCTCAGGCCGGTGCATGCGCCGACGGATGGCGACATTGTTTTTTCGCTCTCCACCGGCAAGAAGCCGATCACGGAGCCGCGCCATCGCGAGGTGATGCGGCTGGGCACGATTGCCGCTGACTGTCTTGCCCGCGCCATCGCGCGCGGTGTCTACGAGGCCGAAACGCTCGGCAACGCCTGGAGCTACAAAGACACATTCAAATAGACAGGGAGGTTCGCATGAATGAGATCGTTCTCACGCGCCGCACCTTTGCAGCCACATCGCTTGTCGCGGGTTTCACGCTGGCAACCGGGCCGCTCAACGCCGCCGCCATCATCACCGATAGCGACGGCCTCGATGCGGAAGAAGTGAGCATTTCGGTTTCAGACGGCAAGATTCCCGGCTATCGCGCGCGGCCGAAGGCGAGCGGAAGATATCCTGTTGTCCTGGTGGTGCAGGAAATCTTTGGCGTTCACGAACATATCCGCGATCTGTGCCGCCGCCTTGCCAAGGATGGCTATTACGCCATCGCCCCATCGCTTTATGCGCGCTACGGCGATCCGGGCAATTACGACATGGATCACGTCAAGGAGATGTATGCCGACATTGTCTCCAAGGTGCCCGATGCCGAAGTGATGAGCGATCTGGATGCGACGGTGGAATTCGCGAAGGGCGAAAGCGCCGATACCGGCAGGCTTGCCGTTACGGGTTTCTGCTGGGGCGGGCGCGTGGTCTGGCTTTATGCCGCGCACAACAGGAAACTGGATGCGGGTGCGGCCTGGTATGGGCAGCTCAAAGGTCCCACACCCGCCAATCCGCTTCGTCCGAAATTCCCGCTCGATCTGGTGGAGGAACTGAAGGCACCTGTGATCGGCTTCTATGGCGGGCTCGATCGTGGCATCACGAAAGATGATGTCGATGCGATGAACGCCGCGCTTGCCGCCGCCGGAAAGAAAGACAGCCACCTCGAACTCTTCCCCGACGCACAGCACGGCTTCAACGCCGATTACCGTCCCACCTACAATGAAACGGATGCGAAGAAAGCCTGGGGTGAAATGCTGGCTTTCTTCAAGGCGCATGGTGTGGGGTGAGCGAACCGCGTCATGCACCCGCCACCGCACGCAACCGTGAAGCGATCTTTGCGGTGCTGCAACGCGTGTTGCCCTCCAATGGTCTGTTGCTCGAAATTGCCAGCGGAACCGGCGAACACGCCGCCTTCATGGCGCCGCAACTCGCGATCACATGGCAGCCGACGGATGGCGATCCGGCCGCTCTCTCCGATATCGATGCGCATGCCAAAGCGAATGGCGCGAATAACATCCGCACCGCACTGCATCTCGACGTCGTGAACTTCCCGTGGCCAGTGGCGCACGCCGATGCGCTCTTCTGCTGCAATATGATCCACATCGCGCCATGGGAAGCTGCCGAAGGCTTGTTCGCGGGCGCGGCGGCAATTCTGCCCGAAGGCGCGCCGCTCATTCTTTATGGTCCATTCCGCCGCCATGGCGAACACACCGCGCCCTCCAATGTGCAGTTCGAGGAATGGCTGAAGGCGAAGGATGCGCGCTTTGGCGTGCGCGATCTGGATGGCGAAGTCCCGGCGCTTGCGGCGCGCAACGGCTTTCAGCGCGAGGAGATCGTCCCGATGCCGGCCAACAATCTGACGGTGGTGTTCCGGCGCATTGCGTCCGCCTGAGCCCGTTCTTGTCTGGCCGGAAGGCGCACGAGCCACGATTGCGCAAAGAAAAAGGCGCCGGGGCCGCCGGCGCCTTTTCCGAAACAATGAATAGCGGATCAGCGCACGAACACGCGCACTTCGCTGGCCGCAATTCCCGGATCGGTGGAGGATGACAGTGCCATCCGCGTCGCGGGCACGCCCATATCGGTCATGGAGCGGAACACATCCTGCGCATGCTTGCGGGCCGATGTCTGCGCCAGCTGAACGGTCGCTGCCGTGCCGCGCGTGGGCGATACCGCGACCACATCGAAGCTCGCCGCCGGGCGGCTCTGCAGCGCCTGTGACAGCGCCGTGTACAGGATCTGCTGATACTGCACGCCATTGCGATCGAACTTGATCGTTACCAGCGGCGTGCCTGCGCCGGTCATCGCATAGCTGTTGGCCGGCGCGTTGGAGGCCAGAACCGTGCCGCCGATCAGCCCGCCATAGAGTTCGCCATTCTTGATGGCGCCCGCCAGCGTCGTCAGGTTGGCGCGCTCATTGGCGACATAGGCGGTCTGGCGCTGGATGTCGCCGGAAACCTCCGTCAGGAGCTTGTCGATGATGACGACGGTCTGGTTCGTCTCGTCTTCCAGAACCGAAAGCTGGCGGTGATCTTCGTCCACCGCGCCGGAGACATTGTAGGTCGCCTGGATGGTGTCGAGCGCGAAATGCGCGCGCGAGGATTCATTGGCGATGTCACGGCCCACGGCATTCAGGCCGTTGATGCTGCCCGAGACCTGATCGAGCGCAGCCTGCGCGGTGTTCCATTGGGCGACAAGTTCAGGGTTGCCGCGCGTGGTGCCCACCTGCAGGCGCGTGGTGATTTGCGCCTTGGCTTCATGATAGCTGGAGGCCGAGGACGCCGCCGCCGCCTTCAGGTTCTGAAGCTGCTGTGCGCTGGCCATCATGTCGTTCTGCAGGGTCGCCACGTCACCGCGCACCTGCTGGATTTTCCGGTTCACGGCGGTGCCGGTGTCGGAGCCCGATTCGATGGCGACCGGCGATACCGTCACGCCCGTGCCAACCGAGAAGGACGACGATGTGGTCATCGGCAGTGTGCCGGCCATCGAGTCCGAAGACGTGTAGCTGCTGCTGGCCGCCGGCATATCGCTGCCCGGAAGGGTGCCCGGCGCCGAGGTCGAAGCCGTCGAAACGTCGCTGCCATCGGGTCCGAACAGAGCCGAGTCCATGTCCGCGCAGCCCGCCACCAGCGGCAGCACCGCAAGGCCCAGCACCGCGCCCATCAGATGCGCGCGGATCGTGCGCGCCGTCCGCCGGCCGGTGTCCCGCATCGCCGCCGAAATTCCCCTCATCTGCCGCTCTCCGATCAACGGCGAGACAAGCTCGCCATCCGCGTGATTCATGCCGGCCCTGGGCCGGTGCCCCGGCGTCCAAATTCCCGCAAGAACGGCATTTTCCGCCGCACGAACGGGAAGGGCGCACGTTTGCAGTCTTAACGGTGCGTATCGGCTCCGACAAGGGTGCGAAACCGCGCAAATTGGGGGTATCGCAGAGGAAATTTCGTCCATGTTCCGGGGGCTTGTGCCTTTGCACGGCGATTGGGCGGCAATCCCGCAAACAGACGCTTGCAAGTCTGCCCTCGTGCCCCTAGTTTCCCGGCCCTTCTGAAGGCTTGCACCCGTAGCTCAGCTGGATAGAGCACCAGACTACGAATCTGGGGGTCAGAGGTTCGAATCCTTTCGGGTGCGCCATTCTTTGATTGTCGGCCTCGCTCCGCGCCGCCCACCAACCCGCTGCGCTCGGCCGTTTGTTCGAACTATCTCCATCCGGGCGCGCCGCTCAGTCCGCGTCGGATCGATCGGCGCAAGGCGGATAGCCAAAAACCAAGTGGCGTTCACGGCGGCGGGCGAAAGTTCGGCCAGCAGGGCAGGATCGTCTAGCAATTCGGCAGTGCATGAGCCCCTGAAATGGCAGGCGATGTCAGCGTTGCGTCCGGCGGAAACAGGCCGAGATACACTTCACGGGGCGCGATAGAGCGGATGCCAAGCCGTTCGTGATCATCGAAATACGGGTTTGGGCGGTCAATTGTGATCTGCGCATAGAGCAGATTCCAGACCAATTGCACGCAATGCATCGAACAAAGACGAAGCAGTGAATTGTTCTGATGCGCAGAGACGCTCTTGCGCATGAACTTGAGAACCGCGCCATTGCCGTCCCATCTCGGACATTTGACTCGTCCGGCAGCATCGCAAAATGATGTCCGTGCCTTGGATGGGGTGGACCGGTGTACACCTACAATAGCTGCGGGCTCGCGATTGCCAGCGCATTCGCGCTGCCGGGTCTTGTTGCGTGCGAAAATGCCTCCGCCGTGCCGGATGTGCGCATCGCGCTGGGACACGTCGATGCGCAACTGCCGGATGCGCAGGCGCAAGGCCCCACATGGCAATCCGCACCCGGGCGCATGCTCCTGTCAATTCCAGCCATCGCGCGCATACTGATCGCGGGCGGGCAGAACGTAACCTGCGATCTGCAGCATCCTGACGCTCTTTTGCATCTTCCGGTGTTCCTGCGCAGCTCGGGGCTGGGCATACTTTTGCGTCAAAGAAAGAGCGCCGTGCTGCGCGCAAGCGCTGTCGAACTGGACGGAAAGGCGATCCTGTTCTGCGGGGCCTCGGGCACGGGCAAATCCACGTTGGCGGCGGTGCTGGCGCAGCGAGGCATGCACGTGATCGCCGATGACCTTTGCGCGGTCGAAGCGCGCGCGGGCAACCCTGTGATCCATCCAGACAATGGCCGCGTGCAATTGTGGCAGCAGGCCGTCACGGCTTTGGATCTGCAAGCGATGCAGGCAATGCCGGTGCGGCCGTGTCTGGAGAAGTTCCACATGGATTTCGCCGCAGCGCCGCGCGATACGCCCTGGCCGCTGGGGGCCGTCTATGTGTTGCGGAAGCCGCTTGCAGGGCAAACGGAAGTGATCGTCAGCGCATCGTCCATCGATGCCATGCGCCTGCTTTGGGCCAGCTCCTGGTTTGCAGACGCCGATTCCTCCGATGAAGCGCGCGATTTTCAGGTCCTGACCGCGATTGCCCGAAAAGGCCTCGTCTTCCAACTTTCATGGCCGGACTCATTTGACCATCTGGCCGGAGCAATCGCGACACTTGTGGCGCACGCGCGCGAGCATGTGAGCGTTGCATCATGATGCGGCGCATCTGGATTGCGTCCTACATGAAATCCGGCAGCACGTGGTTCCGGATCTTGCTTGCGAATCTTTTGAGCGGGAAAAATGTTCCCGTGAATATCAATCAATTGCCCGCCGGTCACATTGCCAGTTCGCGAGCGGATTTCAGCCGCGAGACATTGATTGATTCCGGCCTCTTGACGCACGACGAAGTGGATCGTTTGCGCCCGCTTGTTTACGAAGCGTTGGCGCGTACGCCGCCGCGCGATGACACGGTGCCAACCTTTGCCAAAGTGCATGACGCATATGATCGGTTGCCGGGCGGCGAACCCCTGCTGGCGGGCGCACGCGGCGCGGATGGCGCCGTTGTGATCGTTCGTGATCCGCGTGACGTTGTCATATCGCTGGCGCGCCATTTGGATATCACCGTCGATGAAGCCGTTACGCTCATGAATGATGACGACATGGCGCTGGCGGCCAAAACGGATCGCCAGCCGCCGCAGCTTCGCCAAAAATTCCATAGCTGGAGCAGTCATGTCGAAAGCTGGCTCGGTCAGCGCGATATTGCTGTCCATGTTCTTCGCTATGAGGATTTGCATCGCGATACCGCCGCCACATTTCGGTCCGCGCTCGCTTTTTGTGGCATGACGCCATCCGAAGCAGGCTTGGCGCGGGCCGTTTCGCTCTCGGCATTTGATCGCGTGAAGGCACAGGAGGCCGCCACAGGTTTCGCCGAAAGCCCCGGCCATCTGACGGCGCATGGCGGCTTTTTCCATCGTGGCGAAGCGGGCGGCTGGCGGCGCCATCTGTCGCCGGGACAGGTGGCGCGCCTCGAACGGGCGCATGCCGCCACAATGCATAAGCTGGGCTATGGTCTATCGCAGACCTGATGGGCGCGCGCCGATCGCAGGCGTCCTGTTCGCGATGGCATCTGCAATCCGCGTCCGAAAGGTCATGATGATTGCAAGTGCCATCAAGGCTCCGGCCAGAAGAAATGTAAGCCGCATGCCATCGGTCACTGCATTCGCGCTCGCATGGGTCAGGTCGCCAGTGCCTGTGCCCATCATGAAAATCGCGCCCATGACCGATGCGCCGCCGATCAGGCCGAGGTTGCGCGACAGCGCGAGCAGACCCGATGTCGTCCCGCGCTGTTCCTTCGGAACATCGGCGAGGGTGATGGTGTTGTTGGCTGCCTGAAAGAGCTGATAGCCCGGCGTCAGGATCATGATTGCAACCGCGTAGCCCGCCACGCCCGTCAAGACAGGAAGAATCGCGAGCAGCAGTGCGCCAAGCGCGAGCAGAATGAGCCCTGCTGCTAGCACCCTTCGCGCACTCCAGGAATCGACCGCGCGTCCGGCAGGCACGCCACCGAAGATGGAGATGATGGGCCCGACCGCCATGACAAGTCCGACCATCATCTCGCTAAGGCCAAGTCCCGTTCCGAGATAGAACGGTCCGACGACAAGCGTGGTCATCATCACGGCGGCGACAAGCAGATTGACGATGAGATTTGGCGCAAGGCTCCATTGAAATGCCGCGCGCAGTTTTTGCGCGGCACCATGCGCCTTCGCGTCATCCCTCGGCAGCGAAACGAACGCCAGGAGCAGGGCCGCGAGCGCCGGCGGAAACTGCGCCAGAAAAATGCCCTGCCAGCCCATCGTCGGGAGGATCACGCCGCCCAATGTCGGCCCCAGCGCGGTGCCAAGCGCCGACATCGTGCCAAGAAGTCCCATGGCCCGGCCTATCCGCTGATCGCTTGTGGTCTCGCGCACCAGCGCCATCGACAGGGTCATGAGGAAGGCGGCGCCTGCGCCCTGCAACAGCCGCGCGCCGACAAGACACCAAAGATCGGGGGCAACCGCGCACAACAGCGACGCGGCCGCAAACAGGGCGAGGCCGAAAAGATGCATGCGCCTTAGTCCAAACCGGTCGCCCAGCCTTCCGGCAAACACCGTCGATATGGTCATCGCCGCGAGATAGGCAATGACAACGGCCTGAACCTCGTGGAACGGCGCGGAAAAGGCGCTTGCCATGTTGGGGAGTGCGATGTTGGCGATGCTGGTGCCGAGCGAAGCCAGCAGCATCGAAAGCGCCAGCATCGTCATCAGGACCGGCTGTGCGTCTCGGCGTTTCGTGGTGGTCTGCATGATCCTTTTCCTTGCCCGAAGGGCTTCAGGAATTTAAGCTACGACTTCAAGTCAACTTGAGGTCAAGCGTGAAATTTCTGGACATTGGCGAGGTTGCGGCGAAGACAGGCTCGCGCCCCTCGGCGCTGCGGTACTATGAGGATATCGGGCTGATTTCCCCGATTTCGCGGCGCGGATTGCGCCGGCAATATGCGCCGGACGTGCTGCTCAATCTGCGGCTGATCGCGCTGGGGCGGCTGGCCGGTTTCTCGCTGGCCGAGATTTCGGGAATGTTCGGAAAGGACGGCAAGCCCCGTCTGTCGCGCGCCGCGCTCCACCAGAAAGCGGATGAACTCGACCGGCAGATCCGCGAACTGACGACGCTCAGCAACACCCTGCGCCATGTCGCGGAATGCCGTGCGCCTTCACATCTGGAATGCCCAACCTTCCGGCGGCTGCTGCATGTCGCGCCGCGGCAGGTTCGCGCCAGGAAAGCCCTTCGCGCCAAGCGCGCGCGTTAGGGCGGCGCGCAGAAGCCCGCACAGGCGTCAGCCGTTTGCCGCCGTCGGAACGAAGCTGTCGGGAATGGTGGTCTTCGGCGCGCGCGCCAGCGAGATAGCGATCGCGGGCGCGTTCTCCACGCCTTCGTGCAGCACTTCGCGCACGGCCATTTCGTCGCGCCGTTCGCAGGCATCCATCAACGCAGCCGTCAGCGCGCGAAGCTCTGAGGCGGCAAGCGAGCGCTCATCGGCACGGAAGATGCGTGGATGCAGCGTGGGATGCACGTTGTTGCCGATAAGAAGTTCTTCGTAGAGCTTTTCGCCGGGGCGCATGCCCACAATGGCGATTTCGATGTCGCCGTCCGCGCCGGGCAGCTTTTCGCGCAGGCCATGCAGTGCGATCAGGCGGCGCGCCAGATCGATGATCTTGACCGGGCTGCCCATGTCCAGATGGAAAACATCGCCGCTACGGCCAAGACCACCCACCTGCAGGATCAACTGCGCGGCTTCCTGGATGGTCATGAAGTAGCGTGTCATTTCGGCATGGGTCACGGTCACCGGCCCGCCTGCGGCGATCTGGCGGCAGAACAGCGGCAGCACCGATCCGGACGAACCGAGCACATTGCCGAAGCGCACGATCGACATTTTGCACTTGGCGTTGGTCATGGCCGCCGCCTGAACCAGCATCTCCGTGATGCGCTTGGAGGCGCCCATGACACTGGTGGGGCGCACGGCCTTGTCGGTGGATACCAAAACGAATGCGCTTACCGAATGAAGCTGCGCCTCTTCGAGCAGGATCTTCGTGCCCATGACATTGTTCAGCGTGCCTTCAACCGTGTTCGCCTCGATCATCGGCACATGCTTGTAGGCGGCTGCGTGGAAGATCGTATCGATGGCGTGTTCTTCCATCAGCGAACGGATCAGCCCGCGATTGGTGATGGAGCCGAGCACAGGGCGAATGGGAAGTTCGCCGAGGCCTTCGGCTTCGCTCAGGGTGCGAAGCTCGTGCTCGATCTGATAGAGCGCGTGTTCGGATACATCGAGCAGGATCAGCTCACGCGGCTTCAGCACCGCGATCTGGCGGCAAAGCTCCGAACCGATGGAGCCGCCCGCGCCCGTCACCAGCACGGATTTCTCAAGGATGTTGAGGTTGAGCAGCCGCGGACTTGGCGCAATCGGTTCGCGGCCAAGCACGTCTTCGGGCTGAACCGTGCGCAGTTCCTCGATGGCCGCCTGCCCCATCAGCAGTTCTTTAAGGCCTGGCACCGAGCGCACGCGCACGCCGAAACGGGAAAGCGCGTTCAGAATTTCACCGCGGCGGTCGCGCGAAGCCGAAGGCAGCGCAACGAACACTTCGCGGATGTCGCGCCGCGCGATCAGTGCGGCGATATCGTCGCGCGCATAAACCGGAAGGCCGCGAATCTTTCTGCCGCGCAAGGCTTCATCGTCGTCGATGAAGGCAACGGGGCGGAATGCCGATGAGCTGTGCAGCGAGGCCACAAGCTGGCGGCCTGCATCGCCTGCACCATAGATCGCCACTGGCGCGGTGCGCTCTCCATCCAGTCTGAAGCGGCGGTAAAGCTCGCTCAGCACCATGCGCGCGCCATAGATCAGCGTGAAATTGCCGGCCCAATACAGAAGACCGGCGGGAGACGTGACGCTGCCGAAGAATGATCCCAGCGCGATCCAGCACACCGTTCCGGCAAACAGGCTGATACCGATGGCCGTGCCGCTGCTTGTGCCCATGAAGCACACAACTTCGGTGTATGTGCCGAAAGCTGCGATGAACAGGATGGCCGTCAGCGTAGAGGCTGCACAGATTGCCACCCAGGTTGAGACGTTCAATTCGGTATCGACAAGTACGGCGCCAAGCAGAAGGCCAACACACAGGCCAACCGTGAAATCGAATGCGATCTGGATAGCCACTTTCTGCGGGCGGCTGAGGCCACGCAGGCTTGCCAACACCTTCCTCGCATCCGCGCTACGCATACGTTCCGCCCCAACTGGTCCTGACGCCACGTATCCCTGTCTTGCCGACAAGGTGCCTGAGGGGAGGCTGTCCCCTCGGTGGCATCCGGTGACCGCCGTTCCTGACAGGACAGTAACCCAGCCGCAGCGTTTTGGGCGGCGGAAATTGCGGTAACTGTTTGAATTTTCTAATAAATTTCTCAACTTATGCGTGCATTTTCGCGCACGCCGAGGGTCCGTTTATGCCCCGCGTCCCGCTGCGCGGGCGCTACCGTCCGGAATGCGCAAGGCTTTTCCCCATTCGCCTGTGCGGAACTCTGAAAAACACAACTTCAGATTGAAGATCAGCATTTGGGGCGGCGAAATCTTTTTTTCCGCCTGTGTTGCCTGGCCCACGCATAAGCATGCGCGAACTTCGGATATTGTGCCGCCGCTCAGGCGTTCAGGCCGCCCGAAGGCTGTAGCGGATGGGCAGGCTTTTCAGGCCCGTCACGAAAACCGACTGGATTTTCTTCGGTTCGCCCGTGATCTCGATGGTATCCAGCCGCTTCAGCAATTCGGCGAAGAAGGCTTTGATCTCCATTTTTGCCAGATGCTGGCCAAGGCACACATGGGCACCATAGCCGAAGGCCACATGGCGATTGGGATCGCGCGTGATGTTGAAGCGGAAGGGATCGGCAAACACCTCTTCATCGCGGTTGCCCGAAACATACAGAAGCTGCAGCGCCTGCCCCTTTTCGATCTTGGTGCCGCGCACGGTGTAATCCTCCATCGCCGTGCGCATGAAGTGCTGCACGGGCGTGGTCCAGCGGATCATCTCGTTCACGGCCCCATCCAGCAGCGCCGGATTTTCCTTCAGCTTTTTCAGCTGATCGGGATTCTCGATCAGCGCGCGCAGCCCGCCTGCGATGGATGAGCTTGTGGTGTCGTGTCCGGCGGTTGCGACGATGATGTAGTAGGAGGCCGTTTCCAGATCGCCCAGCGGGCAGCCCTTGATATTTGCATTGGCGATAACGCTCGCCAGATCCTCGCCGGGATTGGCTCTGCGTTCCGCGGTCATTTTGTTGAAATACATGAAGAAGTCGAGAATGACGTTGGTGTCTGTGCTGCTCTTGGTCTCATCGCGCTTGAGATCGGGATCCTGTCCGCCGAACAGTTCCTGCGTGAGCTTGAGCATAAGCGGCTCATCGCTCTCCGGCACGCCCAAAATCGACATGATGACATGCAGCGGATAATAGACCGCGACCTCGCGCGCGAAATCGCACGAATTGCCGTGTTCCAGCATCTTGTCGACATAGCGCTTCGCAAGTTCGCCCATGCGGGCTTCGAGCTTCTTCAGATTGCCGGGCATGAACCAGGCCTGTGTCAGGCCGCGATAGGCGCGATGATCCTCGCCGTCCATATCGATGAGGGTACGGAACGGCGATACACGCCCCGTTTTCGGATCGGGACCGCCCCACATCGAGGCCAGGTCATGCTCGGTCTGAATGTTCATCAGGGTTGAGCGCGGCTCGTTGTGAAAGACATCGTTGCGCTTCTCGATCTCGAGAATGTCGTCATACTTTGTGATCGCCCAATAGGGGCGGAAGCCATCGGGCGCCGTCCAGTGCACCGGGTCTTCCTTGCGCAGCTTCGCCAGCATTTCGTGGATGCGCGGCTCATCGGCATAGGTCGCGGGATTTGCGATGGCATTGTCGAGTTCGGGCGTGCGCATGGCGCGACTCCAGCAGAGTGCAACGCAAACAGTGTGTGGCTCCGGCAACAAACGTTCAAGACCGCCGTCACATTTCGGCCCTGATCGCACGCTCTTCTGTGCGCCGGATTGACGTAGGGGAATGGGATGAGCCGCAATCTGCTGCATGTTGTGCTTGCCGGTTTTGTCGCTGTCGGACTCTCCGGCTGTTTCGATCTCACGCAGAAAGTCGCGGTGAAGCGCGATGGATCGGGGGAATACACCGCGATCCTCGCGGCAAGCGGGCTGATGGGCGATGCGCTGAAAAACGGCAAATCGGACATGCTCAAGCCCAACAAGGCCAAAACGGTCACCCGCATCGAAAATGGCAAGGTGATCCAGACCAGCAATGTCACCTTCGCCAAACTGTCGGATATCAAACTCGACGATGAGCAGATATCCCTGAAGGTATTGAGCCGCGATTTCTTCGGATTTGGTCCAAGCCATGTGCGGTTCCGCCATGTCTTCCATGTCGACAAGGCGCGCGATGCCCATGGCGATGAAACCGGCAGCATGGGCCGCGATGTGATGGCCTCGATCTTCGGCGATCACGTCTATGCTTTCTCTGTGACGCTTCCGGGCTCCATTGAGCACATCAGGCCGGTGAAGATCGCGGGCGTAGAGATCAAGCCGCAGGTGACCGGTGATTTCTACAATGGTCACACGGTGGTCTGGCGCATGCCGCTGTCCACCGCGCTTGCCGCAGACAGCATCACCTTCGAGGTGGATTTCTCCGCCATTGGTGATTTCAACGATGTGCGCACCCGCGATACGCGGCAGGCGGCGCTGTAGCCGCCTGCGGGCTTTCGCTTGTTCAGTCCGGCAGCGCGAAGGCGATCACCGTGTCGCCGCGCTTGGTGCCGAGCTTGGAATGTCCGCCCGCCGCGATCACGATGTATTGCCTGCCCTTCCACACATAGGTCATGGGTGTGGCCTGACCGCCCGCCGGAAGGCGGCCTTTCCACAATTCCCTGCCAGACTTTGCATCGAAGGCGCGGATGTAGTTGTCCATTGTGGCGCCGATGAAAACGAGGCCGCCCGCCGTCGCGATCGGCCCGCCCATATTCGGCACGCCGATATTGCCGAGCAGATACTGGGTTCCCCATGCCAGGTCTTCGGTGGTGCCAAGCGGCACTTCCCATTTGATCTTGCCCGTCGTCATATCGATGGCGTGCAGCATCCCCCAGGGCGGCGGATTGCAGGGCAGGCCAAGCGGCGAGAACATCACCTCGCGGCGCATGCCATAGGGCGCGCCTTCGTTCGGCGAAATTTCGACATCGCGAAATTTCTCCTTTTCGCTGCGAACATTCTTCGCCGGAATGAGCGTCACGAGGTGCATCGCGTTCGTGGTGTTCACATAGACGGTCTGCGTCTTTTCATCGAAGGCAATCCCGCCCCAGTTCGTGCCGCCGCCCGTGAACGGATAGACAATCGTGCCCTGCTTGCTGGGTGGTGTGTAAAGCCCATCATGCTTCGCCGCATCGATGGCGGCTTTGCATTTGCCGCGATCCCAGAAGGTGAGGCCATACGCGTCCTTGGAGTCGATTTTCGATGGCGCGAGTGGCTTGGGCGCAACCGGAAAAGGCTGCGTCGGCGATAGCGGCTCCTTCACATCGGTGGTTTGTGGCACCGGGCGTTCTTCCACCGGTATGATCGGCTTGCCGGTGTCACGGTTGATGGTGAAAAGCAGTCCCTGCTTGGTCGCCTGAAGAACAGCAGGCGCATCCTGTCCGTGAAACTTCACCGTGCCCAGCGTCGGCTGCGCGGGTATGTCGTAATCCCACACATCGTGATGCGTTGTCTGGAACGCCCATTTCACTTTGCCGGTGAGAATATCGAGCGCAACAACCGAATTGGCGTAAGCGCCATCGCCTTTGCGCAGTGCGCCATAGAAATCCGGGCTGGCGCTCGATACCGGCAGGAACACAAGGCCGCGCGCTTCGTCCACGCTCATGGGTGCCCACACATTCGCAGAGCCGCCGCGAAAAGGCGGCTTCTCGTCGCCCAGCGGATCGAACGCCCAACGCAGCGCGCCCGTCTTCGCATCGAAAGCATGCACGGTGCCGCGCAGCTCATCGACTTTCTGGTTGTCGTCGATGGAAGAACCCACGATCACCAGCCCATGGCTGACAACCGGCGCTGAGGTGGTGTGAATGCGTCCCCATTTGCCGTCATGTTCGGGGCCCGGCGGTATTGCCACGATGCCGTTCTTGCCGAAATTGGCGCAGAGCTTGCCGCTTGCAGCGTCCAGCGCAATCAGCCGCCGGTCTGCCGTGTTCAGAAAGATGCGGGCCGCGCACGCGCCATCCTTGGCCTGCCGCGCGAATGCCACGCCCCGGCAGATGAAGTCGTTGGGATAGCGCATCCCCACGTTCAGCCTGGGATCGAACGACCACAGCCTTTTGCCTGTGCCCGGATCGAGTGCGCTCACCACGTTGAACGGCGAACAGACATAAAGCCGTCCCTCCGCGAGGATTGGCGTGTCCTCGAATGAGGCGTGTTTCAGCGCATCCGGGCGGGTGGCGAGATCGCCGGTGGAAAATGTCCACGCCACCTTCAGCTTTGCGACATTGTCGGGCGTGATCTGCGTGGCGGCGGAATAGCGCTGTCCGCCGGCGTCGTTGCCATAGGCGGACCATCCGGGTTCCGCGGCCCAGCCCGGGATCACCAGCAACGCAGCCAGAAGAAGACCCAGCGCGAAATGGCCCGCCCGTTTCGCACACCAGCCCGGCGCACCATATAATTGGGTGCACGCCGCCATTGCTGCCAACCGGATCATTGTCTTGTCCCTCGCTGAACGCCGTCCTGAAAATCCGGTGAAGCCCGCGTCCCCGCAAGGCGGTGGGGGCGGAAGGGGGGCTGGCGGGGCTTTGCGGCGGCTCGCCGGGATCATCGGCGCATGGCTGGGGCCGAACGGAAGCGAGCGGCGCATCTTCTGGGCGGGATGTCTGACGATCGCGGGCATCGTTGGAGGCTTCAACGCCATCAGCGTGATCACCGATCTGCACGACCGGCCCGACATTGGCTATCTGGCACCCATTGTCTGGGAAGGTTCCAGCTGGCTCACCTTCACGGGCTTCTGCTGGATCATGTGGTTCGCGCTGAAGCTGGCGCCGCTGGAATCGCGCCCGCGCTGGCGCGTGCCGCTGGTGCATGTCCCCGCGTTCGCGCTGTTTGCATTTTTCCACATCGGCGGCTTCGTCGCGATCCGCAAATTGCTCTATGCCGCGTATGGCGCGACCTATGATTTCTCGCCATTTGTCAGCGAGTTTCTCTACGAGGCGCGCAAGGATGTGTTCGGCTATGTTCTTACCATCGGCGTGTTCTGGATCGTGCGGCGGATCGTGGAAGCGCCGCAGGCCAGCATCGACACCGGCACCTATGACATCCGCGATGGCGCGCGGCTGATCCGCGTGTATCTGGCCGATATCATCGCCGTCACGGCTGCCGCCAATTACGTGGAATTCGTGTTGCGCGATGGCCGCCGTCCGCTGATGCGCACCACGCTGACGGCCGTGGAAGGCGAAATGGCCGCGCGCGGCTTCGTGCGCACGCATCGCTCATGGCTGGTGAACGAGGCCGCCGTTACGGGGCTTCGGCCCGAAGGCTCCGGCGATTACACGGTGGAACTGGGCCCTATCGCCGTGCCGTTGTCGCGGCGGTTTCCCGAAGCGCTTGCCAGGCTGCGGCGAAGCTGACGCTGCCTATTTCTGTGTCGCGATATAGGCGGCCAGATCGTCTGCTTCGTGGCGGCTCAGCGTCAGGTTCGGCATCGGCGGATGCGGCGACAGCAGGTAATAGGAAATCACCTTGGCGTCGAAATCCGGTCGCTGCGCGATACTCTGAAAGCTCGGCGCATCGGACATGGCATGCCCCTGCGCGGCGCCCACCACATGACAGTCCGCACACCATTGCCGGGAAAGGCGCGCGCCTTCCACGGCATCGGCGGCTTGGGCGACGGTGGCGGCACTGGCCGCCACCGCGAGGATTGCCGCAAGAAGGGGGCCGCTCGCGCGCATGGCCATTACTTCCCTGCTTCGGTCATGATCTGCTCGCCCGCGACCGCCAGCAGTTCCTCCATCTTGGAGCGGATGGCGTGGTCCGACAGCGCCACGGATTTGGCATCGAAATCGCCGCGAATTTTGCGGAATACGTCTTCGTCGCCTGCTTCCTGAAAGTCGGAGGCGATCACGTCCTTGGCATAGGCGTCGGCGTCCGTCCGGCCCAGAAACTCTGCCGCCCACAGGCCCAGAAGCTTGTTGCGCCGGGCCATGACCTTGAAACGCATCTCTTCATCGTGCGCCCATTTGGCCTCGGCTGCCTTTTCGCGATCCTTAAACGCGCCGCCCATTCATCAACCTCTTGAAATATAACGGGAAAGTCCGTTGCTTCGGACTACATTACCGAAAACCCGCGTGCATATGAACCATCCTGTGCGCGAGGGCGGCAGGATCGTTGCCGCAGGGCGCACCCATCCGCTAGATTGCCCGTTCGGCGGGGCCGGTCTGGGCCCCGCTTCGTATTTTGGGCCCAAGGCCCGCCCCCCAAGGGGACGACCCATGAAACGCCGCCGGATGATTTACGAGGGCAAGGCCAAGATCCTCTACGAGGGGCCCGAGCCCGGCACGCTGATCCAGTACTTCAAGGACGACACCACCGCCTTCGACGCCACCAAAAAGGCGACCCTGGACGGCAAGGGTGTGCTCAACAACCGCATCAGTGAATATCTGATGATGCAGCTGGGCGCGATCGGCGTTCCCACGCACTTTGTTCGCCGCCTCAACATGCGCGAGCAACTGGTGCGCGAGGTGGAGATCATTCCGCTGGAAGTGGTGGTGCGCAATGTCGCCGCCGGTTCCATGGCCAAGCGGCTCGGCATCGACGAGGGCACGGTGCTGCCACGCTCGATCATCGAGTACTACTACAAGAACGATCAGCTTCACGATCCATGGGTCAGCGAAGAACACATCACCGCCTTCGGCTGGGCGAGCCCGCAGGATCTGGACGACATGGTCAACCTGACCATCCGCATCAATGACTTTCTCTCCGGCCTTTTCCTTGGCGCGGGCATCCGGCTCGTGGATTTCAAGGTGGAATTTGGACGGCTGTGGGAGAATGACTATATGCGCATCGTGCTGGCTGATGAGATCAGCCCGGACAGCTGCCGCCTGTGGGATGTGAACACCAGCGAGAAGCTAGACAAGGACCGTTTCCGCCGCGATCTCGGCGGAGTTGTGGAAGCCTACAGCGAAGTCGCAAGACGTCTGGGAATCATGCCCGAATCGGTGCAAGGCGAGAACAAGGGCCCGGTGCTGGTGAAATAGCCGAGTCCGGTTGGAGAATCTGGATCATGCGTAGGAATATTGCCCGCAGCGCTGCCGTTTTCGGCCTGAGCGTTGCCGCATCCACGCCCGCGTTTGCCGCCGCCGACGTCTTCAAATGCGTGACCGATGATGGCCGCCAAACGCAGTATCTGGCGCTCGATGCCGACGCGAAGGGTGCACTCATCGGCGACACCATCGATCAGGTGAAGACCGTCGCCAACTATCGGGCTGACGATTTCAATGCTGCCCAGGTGAACTTCACGCAGCACTACAAATACACGTTTCTGCGCGCCACCCGCACGCTGACCAAGAAGGAAGCGATGGGTGGCCTGACCGAATTCAAATGCGAACAGGTAACATCGTGATGAAAGCGCGCGTCTTTGTGACATTGAAGAACGGCGTTCTGGACCCGCAGGGCAAGGCTATCGGCCATGCGCTGAACGGGCTCGGTTTCGGAAGTGTGGGCGAGGTTCGCGCCGGAAAGGTCATCGACCTGGAACTGGCCGAAACCGATGAAGCCAAAGCCCGCGAGAACGTGAAGGCGATGTGCGAAAAGCTCCTCGCCAACACCGTGATCGAGAAATACGAGATCGAGTTGAAGGCATGAAATCCGCCGTCATCGTCTTTCCCGCTTCCAACTGCGATCGCGACGCGCAGAACGCGCTGAAGCAGCTCACGGGAAAAGACCCGCACATGGTCTGGCACGGCGAAACCGATCTGCCCGATGTGGATCTGGTGGTGCTGCCCGGCGGCTTTTCCTATGGCGATTATCTGCGCTGCGGCGCCATGGCCTCGCAATCCAATATCGTGCGCGCGGTGAAGGCGCATGCGGAGCGGGGCGGGGCGGTGCTCGGCATCTGCAACGGCTTTCAGGTGCTGACCGAAATGCACCTTCTGCCCGGTGCGCTGATGCGCAACGCCGATCTGAAGTTTGTTTGCCGCCCCGTCACCATGACGGTGGAAGAAACGCAATCGGCCTTCTCGCGCAAATATCAGAGCGGCCAGACAGTGAGCTTCCCGGTTGCGCATGGCGACGGCAATTATTTCGCCGACGATGAAACGCTGAAGCGCCTCGAAGGCGAGAACCGGGTCGTCTTCCGCTATGTCGAAGGCGACAATCCGAACGGCTCGGCCAACGACATTGCCGGCATCCTGAACGAGAAGCGCAATGTGCTCGGCCTCATGCCGCATCCCGAGCGCGTGGTCGATCCGCTGCTCGGCGGTACCGATGGCGTGGCCATGTTTCAGGGACTGATCGAATCGCTCGGCTAGGTGGCAATCGAACGTTCTATGCCTATATCTGAACCCCGTGCCCGAACCGCTTCAATTGCGAGGGATGTGACCGCGCGCCACCTCCCCCCTGCTGCCGGTTCTGCGCTGCGAACGAAAATCAACGATCAATATCTGGTGGAATGGCTGTGATCACCCCCCAAATCGTCAAAGAACATGGCCTGTCCGAAGAGGAATATGGCCGCATCAAGCAGCTTCTGAACCGCGAGCCCAATCTCGTGGAGCTGGGCATTTTCTCGGTGATGTGGTCCGAACATTGCTCCTACAAATCCACCCGCGCGCATCTGCGCAAGCTGCCGACCAAGGCGCCATGGGTGCTGCAGGGGCCGGGCGAAAATGCCGGCGTGATCGATATCGGCGACGGCGATGCGGCCATCTTCAAGATGGAATCGCACAACCATCCCTCGTTCATCGAGCCCTATCAGGGCGCGGCCACGGGTGTCGGCGGCATCATGCGCGATGTCTTCACCATGGGCGCGCGGCCGATCGCCATGATGAATGCGCTGCGTTTCGGCGAGCCGTCGCATCACAAAACGCGGCATCTGGTTTCGGGCGTCGTGTCCGGTATCGGCGGCTATGGCAATTGCATGGGCATTCCCACCGTTGGTGGTGAGGTGAATTTCCACAAAAGCTACAACGGCAACATCCTTGTGAACGCGATGTGCGTCGGCCTCGCCAAGGCCAACAATATCTTCCTCTCTGCCGCCAAGGGCGCGGGAAATCCGGTTGTGTATGTCGGCTCCAAAACGGGGCGCGACGGTATCCACGGCGCCACCATGGCGAGCGCGGAATTCGACGATGCGAGCGAAGAAAAACGCCCCACCGTGCAGGTCGGCGATCCGTTCACCGAGAAGCTGCTGCTGGAAGCCTGCCTCGAACTGATGGCGACGGACGCGATCATCGCCATTCAGGACATGGGCGCGGCCGGGCTCACCTCGTCCTCCGCCGAAATGGGCGACAAGGGCGGCAGCGGCATCGAGCTGGACCTCGACAAGGTGCCCCAGCGCGAAGCCAACATGACGGCATACGAGATGATGCTCTCCGAGTCGCAGGAGCGCATGCTCGCGGTTTTGAAGCCGGGCCGCGAAGCCGAGGCCGAAGCGATCTTCAAGAAGTGGGAACTGGATTTCGCCGTCATCGGCATCACCACCGACACCAAGCGGCTTGTCGTGAAGCACAAGGGCGCGGTGGTGGCCGATATGCCGATCACGGCGCTTTCCGATGAAGCGCCGATCTACGAGCGGCCGTTCGAACATCGCGCGCCTGTGGCCGGTACACCGAAATTCGATCCGTCGAAGAAGGTAACGGATTCACTTGTGAAACTGCTCGGTACGCCGGATATGGCTTCGCGCCGCTGGATCTGGGAGCAATACGACTACACCGTCATGGCCGATACGGTGCAGTGCCCCGGTGGCGATGCCGCTGTCGTGCGCGTGCACGATACGAACAAGGGCCTTGCCATCACCACCGATGTGAGCCCGCGCTATTGCAGAGCCAATCCGTTCGAGGGCGGCAAGCAGGCGGTCGCCGAAGCCTGGCGCAACATCACCGCGGTGGGCGCGAAGCCGCTGGCGGTGACCGACAATCTCAACTTCGGCAATCCGCAGAAGCCCGAGATCATGGGCGAGATCGTGGGCTGCATCGAAGGCATCGCCGAAGCCTGCCGCGCGCTCGATTTTCCGGTCATCTCCGGCAATTGCTCGCTCTACAACGAAACCAATGGCGAGGGCATCCTGCCCACGCCCGCTATCGGCGGCGTCGGACTCATGGCCGATGTGCATCGCATGGCCACGGTCGCCTTCAAGCGCGAAGGCGATGCGATCCTCGTGATCGGCGAAACGCGCGGGCACCTCGGCCAGTCCATCTATCTGCGCGAGATCGAAGGCAAGGAAGAAGGCGGTGCACCGCCTGTGAACCTTGCCGAGGAAAAGAAGAACGGCGATTTCGTGCGCAAACTCATTGCCGATGGCAGAGTCGATACCGTGCACGATATTTCCGATGGCGGCCTTATTGTCGCGATCGCCGAAATGGCGATGGCCGGAAAGATCGGTGCTGAAATTGGTGTGGCGGGCACCACCCCCGATGCCATTCCCTTCTTCTTCGGCGAAGATCAGGCGCGTTACGTCATCGCTGCGCCAGCAGAGCTGGCGATCCGCATTGATGACGAAGCAAAAGACGCGGGAATCTTTGTCGCCATGATCGGCAAGAGCGGTGGTGACAGCCTCATCATTGCCCGTGAGGGCGAAGTTCGTCTCTCAGTGCTGCGCAAGGCGCATGAGGAATGGTTGCCGGCATACATGTCCGGAGAAGAAGTTCCGGCGTCGAACTGAAGGCGTCAGCGCGCCGGTATTGCCAACGTGTTGAAGGCGAAGCTGTCGATCTCGATGCGCGCGGCCACGTCGGCGTCATAGAGACGATAGCCGAAGGACTTCAGAATCGTTGCCATCGTGTTCCAGCGCGGCCGGCCGCATTCGCAGATCAGAACGGGTTTCACATTCCCCAGCAGGTGCGATGCGCCTTGCAGAACGGCCAGCTCCGCGCGTTCCACATCGATTTTCACAATGTCCGGCGTTGGAGAATTCGCCAAAAGATCGTCCAGCGTGACAATGGCGACCAGAAATTCGTCGCGCACGAGGCCCGCTTCTGCGCGTCCGCCGAGAAACGCCGACAGCGAATTGGCAGCGCGCCCTTCGGCAGAAATCGCGAAATTCGCAAGTCCCCGTGTGTCCGATATCGCGCATGCCGCGATGCGCACATCGAGTGCCTTGTTGGCTTTCAGCGCGCGGGACCGCAGCAACAGGTTCACAAGGACAGGATCGGGCTCAACGGCCAAACTGCGCGCGCCGCGCGCCGCAGCCGCAAACGAGAACACGCCGATATTGGCGCCTATATCCCACACCGTCATGCCGGGCCTGACCAGTTCCTCGGCCAGCCGCAGCAGGCTCGCATCAAATCCTGCTGCGCCAGGCTTCAGATATTTGAGCTGGCTTTCCGGGCTGACAAAAAGACGCGCACCGCCAAAGGCCACTGGAAGCGTTCTGACGAACACCACATCGCGCAAGGCGCGTCTGGCCAATCTGTGCAGAAGCGACTGCGCCACTGTGGTCGTGTCCGATTGGCTGCGGTTGTTGCTGGGCAAGGTTAGACCGCAGCAAGACCGGGATTTCAATCGGTCCGGATGCCGGCATGCATGCCTTGTCAGGCCGGTGTCTTGGGCCGATGATGGCTTGCGCAGCGCGCCGCCATTCCGGAATCATTGTCATGCCAATGCAGGCCACAGAGATAGAGAAACTGATCAGGTCGGCGTTTCCCGATGCCGATATCACCATCACCGATCTGGCAGGCGACAATGATCACTATGCGGCCATGGTCACGAGCGCAGCGTTCAAGGGGAAGTCTCGTGTGCAGCAGCACCAGATGGTCTATGAGGCGCTGAAGGGCCGCATGGGCGGCGTGCTGCACGCGCTTTCGCTGCAAACCGCTGCCAAGGATTGATCGTTAATCCCGTACCGTAATTATGGAATTCGGCGCCACCTTGAAGCCCCGCGCGGGTGTGCCCATATTCGTGGACCGTGCTAATATCGTCGCTGCTTTGAAGGATCGCGTGCCCATGTCCAACATCCAGGATCGCATTGCCAAGGATGTCGCCGAAAACGACGTTCTTCTGTTCATGAAGGGAACGCCGGTTTTCCCGCAATGCGGATTTTCAGCGGCAGCTGTCGGCATCCTTTCGCATCTCGGCGTAAAGTTCAAAGCTGTCGATGTTTTGAAGGATCCGGAGGTACGGCAGGGCATCAAGGAATTCTCCAACTGGCCCACGATCCCGCAGCTCTATGTGAAGGGCGAATTCGTCGGGGGCAGCGACATCATGAAAGAGATGTTCGAAGCCGGGGAACTGGGGAGTTTCCTGTCCGAAAAGGGCATCGCGCTCGAAAGCGCCTGATCTAGCTCTGCAAAACCTCTGAGAGCGGCCGGCGCGGCGAGGGCAACGCCTTGTTTTGCGCATACCCCATCCGGAAGGTGAACGTCGGTTGCCAGCCTTGCGCATCGGCGAGCCGCACCAGCTCCTTCATGTAGATGTCCTTGCGGTTCATCATCGCGTTGCGGTCAATCATTTCCACCGGCTGATTGATCGGCTGCGCTGCAAGTCCTTCGCGCGTCGCCGCCAGATGCAGGCGCTGCCATGCCCGTCCCGCTGCAATTGCCTGCTCCATGTCAAGGCGATCGCGCACCAGGATCATGCCGAGCACCGGTGCCGTGCCCACATGCAGATCGCGGGTCATGGTGAGCCATCCCTGATCGGCTGTCGCCGCATCCACGTCCGGCGCCAGCTTTGCCATCACGCGCATCAGCGGTGAAAGGCCCGAAGTATCCATCGTCACGCCATCGCGATGCTCGGCAATGTCGCCGCGCCCCGTGCGAAACCAGCGCGCGCTATCCTTCGACATTTGTGGATCGGCGATGATCTCTTCGGTCGCCCTGATCATCAATTCGCCAAGTGCATCGCGCGGGCCATGGCCGGAAAAAAAGACAACGCGCACCAAAGTGCCTGCCACAAGATCGCTGAATGCGCTGAGTGTGGCGCCTGGGATTGCATCCGGTTTGTAGGCACCGCGATTGGTATGGCGCTTCGGAATAAAGTCGAATAGGGGCGAAGCCTTCACATCGGCCTTTGTCAGAATGATCTCAGCGGCCACCACCGGATCATCCGGCGGTGAAAGCGAAAGCGTGCCGAGTTTCGGCGTTACATCCGCGGAATATCCAAAGGCGCTTGCTGCGATCTCGATGTTCTCCACGGCGCAGCCGAGACCAAGATGCATTTCGCGCCGGAATGGATCGAAGCTGCCAAGATTGCGCGCCCGATCCGCGATCACGGTGATGGTGTCGCGCTCCGCCGTGAAGGCCCAGGGCTGCGTATCGTGGGGATTGGCGGCAAGGATGCCGGCATGGAGCGGGCGCCTGACACCATCGCTTGCCGTGCCTTGCCAGTCTTCCCATGGCGCGAACGCCACGCCCGCTCCGCTGGAGAACACGCCGCGATCAAAGGCGCGATAGCCAAACCCTGCCAGAACCAGCGCCGCCGCCCCACCGCCGATTGCCGCCCGTCGTGTAACCATCACCAACCTCCCGCAAACAGGCGCGCAGGTTACCAGAACAAGGCGTCAGTTTGGAAAGTGCCGCGCCCAGATGGGTGCAATCCTGGGACGCGCAGCGACGGCGTTGCGCAGGGCCAACAGTTTCGGAACGTGCCCGTCCTCCAGCCATTCGCGTCCGATTGTGGCGCGCCAGCGAAGGATCATTGCGGCGTAAAGATCAGCCGCCGTGAAACCGCATTCCAGAATCCACGGTCCGGCAAGGACGTTTTCGATTATGAGTAGCCGCTCGCGGATCCGTTCTTGCGCCTTCTGTTTCAAAGCCTTCGCTGCATCGCCCTTTGGCACGAAACGATCCGGATAATCGGAGATTTCCACCATCGGGTAAATCTCGCTCGCCATGAATGAGAGCCAGCGCAAGGCTTGCGCGCGCTCATCCAAATCCACTGGCAGCAGGCCGCTTTGCGCAAAGCGCTCGGCGATGGTCAAAACAATGGCGAGCGACTCGGTAACAATTTCGCCTGACGGCAGTTTCAGCGCCGGCATTTTTCCGCTGGGATTGATCGCGAGATAGGCGGGCTTTCGCTGCTCGTTTCTTTCAAGCGATACGGTGTGGAACGCATAATCGGCGCCCGCTTCTGCCAGCGCCGCTTCCGCGCTGAATGCGCCTGAGCCCAGATCGCCATAAATCGTATATGTCATGACGCACACCATAAACGAAAAGGGCCGCGCGTGAACCGCGCAGCCCTTTGTTCATGCCAGCATGCTGCCAAAACCGGCAGATGCATTAACGCGAATAGAATTCCACCACAAGGCTCGGCTGCATCTGCGCGCCGTAAGGCACATCAGAGAGCTTCGGCGTGCGCAGGAATTTCGCGCTCATCTTGTGATGATCGGCTTCGATGTAATCCGGAACATCGCGCTCGGCGCTTGCGGCGGATTCCAGAACCACTGCCATTTCCTTGGCGCGCGGTGTCAGTTCGACCACGTCGCCTTCTTTCACCAGCATGGAGGCGATCGTCACACGACGGCCGTTCACCTTCACGTGGCCATGCGAAACTAGCTGACGTGCCGCAAAGGGGGTGGCAACGAATTTGGAACGATAGACGACGGCATCCAGACGGCGTTCCAGAAGGCCAATCATGTTCTCGCCGGTGTCGCCCGGCTTGCGCACGGCTTCGGTATAGTAGCGGCGGAACTGGCGCTCGGTGATGTTGCCGTAATAGCCCTTCAGCTTCTGCTTGGCCTGAAGCTGCGTGCCATAGTCCGAAAGCTTCTTTGCGCGTCGCTGGCCATGCTGGCCGGGACCGTAAGACCGCTTGTTCACGGGGCTCTTGGGGCGGCCCCAAATGCTCTCGCCCATGCGGCGGTCGATCTTGTATTTGCTTTCGGCGCGTTTGCTCATGTTCAGTCCGGATTTGGCGGAAAGGGAATTTCCGGAAATCCCTTTCCGGAAGGCCGGGCACTATAGTCACGCGCGGCCTCAAGTCAACGGCACCCGAATCTGCAATAAGCCATTGATATTGTTTGTGTTGTCCCTGCTTGATCTACCTGTGATTGCAGGCCGGGTGGGCGGCTTTCGCTGTTGCAAGCTGAATGCTCGGACGGCAGGGCAGGCTCAGATCACTCTTTTGTTTGCTCCCGAAGCCAAACGCAACGGTATGGTGCCTCGTCCAGCACGGAGCCCGATCATGCGTTCTGCGTCGCTTGCTCTTGCCCTTCTGTTCGCCGCTGCTTTTGCCGTGTTGCCTGCTTTCGCCGCGCCGACGGCTGAAGAGATCGTGGCGCGCTACATCGACTCGCTTGGCGGGGCGCGAAAGGTTGCCGCCGTTCAAAGCATCATCATCCGCGGCAAATACAGCGAAGGCGATTTCAATCTCGATGCGACGCTCGCGAAGATGCGGCCCTATTACAAGCTCGTGGGCGATCCTCTCAACCGCTCCAAGGAATTCGAAGAAGGATATGACGGCAGCGCCTGGGAATTCTATGGCGATCCCGGTTTCGTCGTCCGCACGGTAACGGCTGCATCCGAAGCCGGGCGCCACGAAACCGCGGTGCTCGGGGCGCTTGCCGACTACAAGGGCGAAGGCGCAAGCGTGAACCTCATCGGCCCGGCAACGATCGCAGGCCGCAAGACCTGGCAGATACGTCTGCGCTTGCGCGACGGCTTCGAAGAAGACGATTTTCTTGATGCGGCGAACGGACGGCTGATCGCCAACCGCAAGGTGGCCAAGGTGCACGCCGTCGGCAAGGACGTGGCGAGCGAAACGCGCTGGAGCGATTTTCGAACCGTGGACGGCATCACGCTTCCCTTCCTGGAGCGGGAAGTGGAAATCGCAACGGGCAAAGAGCTGAATCGGTTCGTGAAAACGTCGGTTACGATCAACGCCAAGCTTTCGCCGGCCGATTTCTCGGCACCCGATTTCAAGCGCACACCGGAACAGACGCTGATCGAAACGCTGTTTGTCGAGCGCGATGATGCGGCAACCTTGCTGTGGACGCTGTTCGATTTTCGCCGCGCCCATCCGGATGTCAGTACCGACCTTCTCTGCCGCATCGCCGGCTATCAGATGGTCAAGACGGGCCAGTTCAAATCGGCGTTCGCGCTTCTGGAAGAGAACGCGAAGACCTATCCGCAATCGGCGGCGGCAGCCTCGAGCCTCGGCCGCGCCTATGCCAATGGCGGCGAGACGGAAAAGGCGCGAGCCGAACTCACCCGCGCGCTGGCGCTCGACCCCAGCGACAAGCGTGCCAAGGCAGCGCTGGACGGGCTCGGAAAATAAAGGCAGGGCAGGGACTTGCCGCCTTCTTGACCTGAAAGAGCCCCCGCCGCAGGTTCGCCGCTCAAGGCCCCGTGGCGGAATGGTAGACGCAACGGACTTAAAATCCGTAGGTCCGAAAGGGCCGTGTCCGTTCGAGTCGGACCGGGGCCACCAGGGGCGCTATTGTGGTGGCGCTGGAAGCGTTACTTCTCGCTCCACATCACCTGCGTCATTGTCTTGCCGCCATCTTCGCGCACAACGACGTTCATGCCGGTCTTGGAAGACTCATCGCTGGCCGAAAACATCAGTGTGCCGCTGGCCTCCATGTTCATCGTTTCCTTGAAGCCTTCGCTGGCAGCCTTCTTCTTGTAGAACGCCACAATCTGTTTGGGTGCGGCGTCGCTGTAAAAGATCATCATGCCGCCCTTGCCGCCATCGGCGGATGTGCTCGACATGGTCTGCACCTTTGCGCCGGGATAGACCGGCACGAAATCCGGTGTTTTCACTTCGATTGCGCCCTCACCGGTGGCACTTCGAAACACCGTCTTGCGGTCGTCGCTCTGCACAACAACTTTGCCGTCATGGCTCTTGATCGTGACGGTCGTGCCATCATCGTTCGTCACCTTGATGTCGGAATGCTCTTTCCTGTCATCGCATCCGCCTAGCGCAAACGCGGTGGAAACGGCTATGGCGGCAAGGATACGGCGCATGGCAAGCCCCTCAATAGACCTTTGCGGCACCGTCAATGCTATAGGATGGCCTTGAACCGGCCAATGCCGAAGGGGAGCAGAAAGCCCATGGAATATACCCAAATGGGGCCAATTCGACGCGTCAGCCGCCTGGTGCTGGGTGGTGGCGGCATCGGCCAGATCTGGGGGGAAACGGGCCGCGATGAAGCCAGCGCCACCATCGCGCTCGCGCTGGATCGCGGCATCAACCTTATTGATACCGCACCGATGTATCGCAACTGCGAGGTCATCATCGGAGAGCATTTCGGGGGAAAATTCCCTGAAGGCATCATGATCACCAGCAAGTGCCGCCTCGGCACACCACCGCCAGACGAGGTGGAGGCGCGCATCCTTGCTTCGCTGGAAAATTCCCTTGCCACAATGCGCGTGCCGCGCGTTGACGTGTTCTTCCTGCACACCAACATCTGCGAACCGGACTACGTCTATTCGGTTCGCCCGGACCGTCAATATGTGTTCGCCACGAATTGGCCGATCTATGCTGAGCGCTTCATTCCGTTGATGGAGAAGTTGAAGGCCGATGGCCGTATCGGTCATTGGGGGATCACGGGCACCGGTGTTCCGGCAACGATCATCAAGGCACTGAGTCACGATCCTAAACCTGACGTCGTGCAGGCGGTCACCAATGTTCTCGATAGTGCTGGCGGCATGAAGAACTATGCGGAGGATGAATGTCCGCGTGACATCGTTGCCGCTGCCGTTGCAAATGGCGTGGGCGTGATGGGGATCCGAGCGGTGCAGGCAGGTGCGCTGACAGACGCAATCGACCGCGAGCTGCCGTTCGAACATCCGGAGGCGCGCGATTTCCGGCGTGCGGAGCCTTATCGCGCGCTGTGCCGCAGTTGGGCGGAAGACCCGGCGATGATCGCCCACCGTTATGCGCTGGCCATGCCTGGTGTCGATGCCGTCATTCTTGGTGTGAAGAATCGTGTCGAACTTGCGCAATGCCTGGAGGCAGAGACGCTAGGTCCGCTGGAGGCAGAACGCGTCGCGGACATCGACGCGCTGGGACTTTTCCGCCGCGCCTGACCCTTGTTTGTCCAGCGTTCACGGGCACTTGATCGATTGGCCCGTCCCGTCATGCGCATTTGGACCGTAAGTGTTTACACTTTTTCATCAAGCGGGTACCTGGCCGTGCCCGTAGACGGCTGTCACGGGCGCGACAATGCGCTGTCGCAATACAAAATATTCCGCGCAGATTGGCCTCGTTTTTTTTGCAACAGTTTTGCTGCGTCTGTTTGGTGCCCCTGCTTTTGCATGGAATGGCCCGGCAGCTGATTTTTAGCGTCTGCCCATGGCCGGATTGAGATGTGCGACTTGGCGCATGTCCGTTCACGGCGGTTTTTCGAGGGGTAAAACGCATGTCTCAATCAACATCACGCCGCGGTCTGCGGTCTGTCCTGCTCATGGGGGCGGCATCGGCAGCGGCGCTGGCCATTGCGGCGCCTGCTTATGCGCAGAATGATGCGGCGGAAACCGTCGTCGTTACGGGCTCGCGCATTCCGCAGCAGGGCCTTTATTCCAGCTCTCCGGTCACCGCCATCGGACAACAGGAAATCAAATTTCAGGGCGCGGTGAGCGTTGAAACGCTGCTGCGCGATCTGCCCGCCGTGAACGCCGATGGTGACAACCAGTTCACCAACAACGGCTCTGCGGGTGCAGCGAATATCGACCTTCGCAACCTCGGCGCAAAGCGCACGCTGGTGCTCGTCGATGGCAAACGTCTGGCGCCGGGCGATGCCTTCTCCGGCCTCGTGGACCTCAACCAGATCCCGTCCGCGATTGTCGATCATATCGAAGTTCTCACCGGTGGCGCTTCGGCCGTGTACGGTTCGGACGCCGTGTCCGGCGTGGTGAACCTCATCACCAAGCGCGATTTCGAAGGCATGCTGGTCGACGCGCAGTTCAAGGAAACCGAGTATGGCGATGGCGCGATTTTCGACGCCACCGCGATCATGGGTTTCAACTCCGCTGATGGCCGCGGAAACGTCACGGTCTATGGTGGCTATACGCGCCGCAACCCCATCTTCCAGGGCGACCGCAAATGGGGCGAGTTTGCACTGCAGTCTCCGTACTTCTCCGGTTGTGCGGCTGTCAGCCCGCCGATTTACTACGGTGGCTTTTGCCACGGCGGCAGCTCGACGATGTTGGAAGGCCGTGTCACGCGCGTGAACGGTTCTACGCCGCCAGGCGCCGGTCCGAACAATGCATTCGAATTCACGCCCGCAGGCACGCTGGTTCCGTGGGACGGACATCTCTTCAACTTCGCGCCCTACAACTACTACCAGACCCCGAATACCCGCTACTCGTTCGGCGTCAGCGGCCACTACGAGGTCTCCAAGCAGTTCGACATCTACACGCAACTGCGCTTCTCCGATAACCAGTCCATCTCGCAGCTCGCACCGTCGCCGCTCAACACGACGATGGAAATCAACTACGGCAACCCGCTCATGTCCGCGCAGGAACGCGCAATCCTGTTCCCTGCCGGCGGCGGTTCGGGTCCGGGCGGCGCCTATCTGGATACCGATACCAGCCTCGTGTCGTTCGCAAAGCGTCTTGCGGCGAACGGTCCGCGCGTTCAGTACGATGGCCGTACCGCCTATGAGATGGTCATCGGCGCGAAGGGCGATCTGGGTGATGGCTGGGGCTATGACGTCTATGGGGCCTATAGCCGTACCAACCAGACCCGTCACCTGGACGGCGACGCGTCGTTCTCCCGCTTCCAGCAGGGTCTGCTCGTTGATCCCATGGGCAATTGCTACGACACCAGCAATGGCTGCGTGCCGATCGACATCTTCCATTCCGATGGCATGACGCAGGCGCAGGTCGCCTTCTTCACCCAGAGCATGGATGCCATCGGCACCATCGAAGAATGGGTGTTGAGCGGCTCATTGAGCGGCGATTTGGGCTCAATGGGCATCCAAAGCCCGTGGGCGAAGAGCCCCGTGGCGCTCGCCATGGGTGCGGAATATCGGCAGGATTATTCCAACTTCCAGCCTGACGACAACCTGGGCACTGGCAACCTGCTTGGCTTCGGTCAGCAGCCGGCGGTCAGCGGTCGCACGCATGTGTCCGAAGGCTTTGCGGAAGTGCGCGTGCCGGTGGTTGAAGACATGCCGTTCTTCAGTCAGTTGGTCGTCGATGGCGCCTATCGCTATTCGACATATTCAACGTCGGGCGCGGTCAGCACCTACAAGTATGGTCTGGAATGGGCCCCGACCGAGGACGTCCGCTTCCGCGGTTCGTTCCAGCGTGCCGTTCGCGCACCGAACATCGTGGAACTGTTCGGTCCGGTTGGTGACTCGGCCAACCCCGCAACCGACCCGTGCTCGGCGCTTGGTCTGGGCATCGGCTACACTGTCTCCGCCGCACTTTGCAACGCGACGGGCGTTCCAGTTGGGTCGGAATTTACGGCCGGCCTGAACTGCCCGTCCGGCCAGTGCCGTGCGCGTGTCGGTGGCAACCCGAACCTCGGTGTTGAAACCTCCGATTCCCGCACGCTTGGCTTCGTGCTGACGCCGACCTTCTTCGACGGCTTCACCGCGACGGTCGACTACTACGACATCAAGATCGACGGCTTCATTCTGCCGCCGCCGACCCAGACAATTCTGGACCTTTGCTACAATCCCGCGTTCAACACGGCGCAGGATCCGACCAACCAGTACTGCCAGCTCATCTTCCGCGATGCAGGTGGCGCCATCTATGGTCAGCCGGTTGGTGGTTACGTCGTCAGCACCGCGGCGAACATCGCCACCGACCATGTCCGCGGCTGGGACTTCGAGGTCAATTTGGAACGCGATCTCGAAGACATCGGCGTTGGCTCTGGCTGGGGCAGCTTCGCGATCAACTTCGTGGGCACACTTGTCACGCTCAACGACTTCCAGACCGATCCGTCCGCGCCGATCACGCATTGCAAGGGCCAGTTTGGTCTTGTGTGTGGCGCACCGCAGGCGGAATGGAAGCACAGTGCGCGCTTGTCGTGGATTTCGCCGGAAGGTGACATCACCACGTCGCTGCGTTGGCGCCATATCTCCAGCGTACGCTTCGACGTTCTGGAGCAGAATGGTCTGCCGGACAGCGCCGATCCGCTCGACGCCAGAATTCCGGAGATGGATTACTTCGACCTTTCCGCAACCTGGACGGCTCGTCCCGGTCTGGATTTCCGTGGCGGCGTGAGCAACATCCTGGGCAAGCAACCGCCGCTGATCGACCAGAACACCGCTGCGTCGAGCCTCAACAGCGGCAACACCTTCCCGGCCACGTATGATCCGGTCGGACGGTTCTTCTTCGTGGGTGCCTCGCTCAAGTACTGAGTAACCCAGAACGTGTTCGTGCAAACGGCGGCCCGAAAGGGCCGCCGTTTTGCTATTCACGCGTCCGTGAGAGAATTGTGAAAGAGCTTAAGAAATTCCTGAAGGCTGTTGTTGGCGCATGGTGGTTACGCATGCGCGTTGATCGATTGCTGCATGGCTCAAACCCTTGAAACTGGAAAGCAGAGTATTTCCGCGGCCCTCACGTGTTCGTGAGCGCGAAAATTGGCATTGGACCACACGGAATGTTCAATTGGTGCCGTGCCTGAAACCGTCAATTGCTCTACGCGATCAGAAGCATTGTTTGCTACATTTTTTGATAGTTCGGATATGGAACGAGACGGCGATGACGCAAGTTCAAACGATTGAAGAACTTTCCATGAGCAGGATGACAGACCGCACATCCGCTTCCGTCGGTGAAGCATCGGCCCTCCCGCTCAGTTTTCCGCTGGCCATGGCGAAGATCGAGGTGCACCCGGATTCACCGGTGCCGCTTTATGAGCAGATCTGCAAGGGCGTGCGCGCGGCCATCTGGTCGGGCGATCTGCCGCCGCATACACGTCTGCCCACCACCCGCGAATTCGCCCAGGCGCTGCGCGTGGCGCGCAATACGGTTGTGGAAGCCTACACCCGCCTCGTCGCCGAAGGTTATCTCGTCTCCAATACGCGCCGGGGAACCCGCGTGGTCGGCGATCCGCCTGTTCGCCCGAATTTCGACGATGCGGTGCAGCCAGCACCACTGGCAGGCATTTCTGCGATCGAGATCGGCTTTCATGCCCGCCGGGTTCTGGATGCGCCGTCAATGCCAACCGCCTCCGGCAAGCCCTTTGCGATTGATGCGCCCGACCCGTCCTTCTATCCCCGCAATCAGCTTGGTCGTCTGATTGCCGAGGAATTCCGGCGCGCACCGGCAAGCGACCAGCGTCATGCCGCCGCCGAGGAGCGCCGGTTCCAGGTCGCAGTTGCCACCTATCTGCGTCATGCGCGCGGCGTTAACTGCGATCCCGCGCAGGTGATTGCCGTGAACGGTGCGCGCAGTGCCGTCGACATGGCGGCGCGCGTGCTTATCGATCCTGGCCACACCGTGCAGATTGAAGATCCTTGCCAGCATTATGTCGGCGCGGCCTTCCGCGCGGCGGGCGCACGACTCGATCCCATCCCTACTGATAGTGACGGTGCCAATCCGCAGCGGGTGCTCGGTCCGCCGCCGCGCCTCATCTTCGTGCAGTCCTCGGTCAACTTTCCCTTCGGCGCGCAGATGCCGGAAAACCGGCGGCGCGCGGTTCTGGACAGCGCGCGCATGTCCGGCGCTGCGATCTTCGAGTGCGATAGTTATGGCGAACTGCTCTACAGCGGCGGTCGCGTCTCGGCGATTCAGGGGATGGATAACGAAGGCCGCGTTCTTTATTGCGGCAGCCTTAACCGCACACTGGGTCCCGGCATTCGCGCGGGGTTCCTCGTGGTGCCGCCGCCGCTGGTTGAAGCATTTTCCGAGATGGCACGCCGCATCGATTACGGCCCAGAGCTCTATGTACAAGCCGCGCTTGCAACCTTCCTGGAGCAGAATGACTACGCGTTGCATGTGAAGCGCGTACGCGCGCAATATTCCGCCCGGCTTCAGATGCTGCGCGATGCATTGCGCACCTTCATGCCGAATGTGCGCTTTTCCGAGCCAAAGGGCGGCCTTCACATCGTCATTTATCTTTCTGGCGCTGGATGTGAAGCTTCTGTCTGCGCGGCGGCCACGGCCCAGGGGCTTTCGGTCAGCCCTCTGTCGCAGTTCTATCTGTCCTCCTCGCGCAGTTACGGGCTGGTACTGGGCTTCGGTTCGGTGTCTGAGCGTATGATCGAACCGGCCGTGAAGCGGCTGGCATCGGCGGTTCAGTCCGGCCTTTCGGAAGCCTCGGCTGCCTGATACCCCGAAAGACGAAGGGCTGCCCGCGCAAGCGGGCAGCCCTTCCATTGTCCTTCTGCGAACCTATTCGGGACGCATGGCGTCACTCGCTAGGCTGCGCTGGTCTCACGAAGGCAGAGAATCCAGTTCGCGGCACCCAGGGTCCGCAGGCTATGACAATGAGACACTGGATCACCTCCTTCCGTTGCTGTTTCGAAGCACGAATATAAGGGCCATTGGCCGAAACGATAAGAGGGTGCTCGGATTTTATTGATCGTCACCCTTTGGTCCGGCCACCGGCAATGCTTCGAACGCCGGAATCTCCGCCAGATTCCAGTCCCAGGCTGCGCGGCTGCCTGCAAAAATATGGGCGTCGGGACGCATCGCGATGGCGCTGTCGAGGCTTCCGGCGGGCACAACCAGCAGCGCGCCGTCCATCTGCATGCTGGGTAGTGCCGATCCACACACCGAACAGAAGCTTCGCACATGCTGCGAGTGGGGAACCTGAAACAAGCTGATCCGGTCGTGGCCCGCGATCCAGTCGATACGGGCTGTTCCGGAAAACAGATTGGCCCCATGCGCCGAACCGGTGTCCTTCCGGCAGCGGCTGCAATGGCAAAGGAAGAACGCGTCGAAATCTCCGGAAACGCTGAACTTGACCGTACCGCACAGGCAGGAACCGGAATGCTTTGCGTTCATGGCGCATGCCTGCTTCAGGGAAGGTTGATCTGCCAGCTGACGCCGTACCGGTCATTGGTCCAGCCAAACTTGCGGCTGAAGCCATAGTTTGCGACCGGCATCAGCACGCTGCCGCCATCGGAAAGCTTCGCGAAGATACCGTCCAGTTCTTCCTCGCTATCGCAATTCACGAACAGCGAAAACGCGGGCGTGAAAGTGAATGCATGATGCACATGACTGTCGATGGCCATGATGGCTTGCCCCGCGACGGTGAAGCGCGCCTGCAGCACGCTGCCTTCCCGGCCGGGCATGCCCGGGCCATAGCGGCTGATCATATCCACTGTCGCACCTGGAAAGAGCGATATGTAAAAATTCATCGCTTCTTCGCAGCGCCCTTCAAACATCAGGAATGGCGTCACATTCATCAGAGAAACTCCCGTGCGATTGCCGCGCCGCCAGCAAGCAGGCTCTCGTCGCTGGTCACAGTGACCAGATCGAAGCCCTTTGTAATCATGGCCTTTGCATAGGTCGCCGTACGGCAGTAGATGCCAGCTTTCAGGCCGTGCGCCTTGGCACTTGCAAGAATTCTGTCGATGGCTTCCACCACAATCGGGTCGGTCTGATCGGGTCTGGCTTCACGGCCCAGCGAAAGGCCCAGATCCGACGGTCCGACATAGAGCATATCGAGCCCCTTCACGCTGGCAATGCCATCAACGTTTGTGAGCGCAGTCTTGCTTTCGATCTGTGCGATGGAAAGGATTGTCTCGTTAGCCTTCTCCATGTAGTCGGCGCCGGCATAGAGTGAGGCCCGACGGGGTCCCACGCTGCGATAGCCTTCCGGTGCATAGCGGCACGCACCCGCAAAGCGTTCGGCCTCTTCCACGGTGTCGATGCAGGGGCAGATGATGCCATAAGCGCCAGCATCCAGCGCGCGCATGATCTCGCCCGGATTGTTCCAGCTCACGCGCACCAGCGGCGTGGTATTGGTGGTGGAAAGCGCAACGAGCATGGCATGCATGGCGGCGAGATCGACATGACCGTGCTGCATGTCGATGGTCAGACTGTCCCACCCCTGATGGGCGAGAAGCTCGGCGGGGAGGGCGGCGGGGATGGTCAGCCAGCAGTTGGACGCGGCTTTCCCATCGGCCCAGCGATCTTTCAGGCGGTTCGCACGCAAGCTGTTCACCCTTTCATTTGCGCCAATACCGATTTCTGGCCGAAAATCGCGCCCGGAACAACGCGGGGGACCGAAAGCATGAGGCCAAGCAGGCGCCAGATATTGGCCGGTGCTGCCGCAGGCACCCTCGCCTACGGGCTGGGGTCAGCACGTGCAGCAGGAACGAGAGAGAGCATGATCATTGTCAACGCGCTGGGCGGCATCGAAAACCCCAATCTCGCGCTCACCCGCCCGCAAAGCGACAACCCGGTGGAAACCGGCAAGCCAGATATCGATGCGCGCGCGCTGAAGGATCTGCATGCCTCCGGCGTGACCGCCGTGAACATCACGCTCGGTTATGTCGGTGGGCCGGATGATCCCTATGCCTACAGTCTTGACACCATCGATACCTGGGACGCTGCGCTGGCCGACAATGACGCCGATCTTATGAAGGTGCTGAAGGCTGGCGACATTCTGGAGGCGAAGAAGAGTGGCAAGATCGGCGTGATCTATGGTTTCCAGAACGGCGCCATGATGGGCGACGATGTGGAGCGCGTGGATACGTTTGCCGATCTTGGCGTGCGCATCTTCCAGCTCACCTACAATCCGGCGAACCAGCTTGGCGATGGCGCCATGGCACCGGAGAACCGTGGCCTCACATCATTTGGCCGCGCCGTCGTCGAAAAGCTGAATGCGCGTCGCATGATGGTGGATCTTTCGCACAGCGGCGAAAAAACCTGTCTGGATGCGGCACACCTGTCGAAAGCACCCATCTCGATCAATCACACCGGCTGTCGTGCGCTATGCGACATGCCCCGCAACAAGACAGACGAGGAGTTGAAGCTTGTGGCCTCCAAAGGTGGGTTCATCGGTATCTATTTCATGCCCTTCCTGAAGGCAGACAGCCATCCCCATGCCGAGGATGTCGTTGCACATATCGACCATGCCGTGAATGTGTGTGGCGAAGATCATGTGGGTATTGGCACGGATGGCGATGTGAGCGGTATCGACGATATGGACAGATACCGCGCATTCGCCGCCAAGCAGATCGCAGACCGCAGAAAGGCAGGGCTCGGCGCCACAGGGGAGACCCCTGATACCTATCCCTTCGTGATTGATTTGCGTGGGCAGGACCAGTTCAGGAAGCTTATCGGCCTTCTGGAGAAGAAGGGATATTCCGGCGCGCGCATCGAAAAGATCATGGGTCGCAATTTCCTGCGCTTTGCCGAGGAGGTGTGGGGCTAGACCAATGGATTGGTCCGTTGTGTCCGTTCAAAGAGTATGGGTTCGGGGAGGCACGTCATGCGCAAATGGCTGATCGGTTTGGGAGTTGTCGCCATGCTCCTGGGCGGGGTCACCTATGTCTATGGCCAGCAGCTTGGTATGCTCGCCATGCTTCTGATGACGCATCAGCCCCGCCAGTCCTTCGCCGAACAGGCCCCGCCGTCCGCGCCGGACTATGCTGATCCCGCCGCATGGGCAGCCCTGCCAGAGAAAGCGGACGATCCCACCGATGTCGCGCCGGAAGGCTATGCGCCTATCGATCCGGCCATGGCCGAGGTGGATGTGTTCTTCATCCACCCCACCTCGTTCTTCTCCAACGATCGGTGGAACCAATCGCTGGACGACGCCAAGACCAATGAACGCACCGACAATGGCTCGCTCCGCAATCAGGCGAGCGTGTTCAACGGCTGCTGCCGCGTTTATGCGCCGCGCTACCGGCAGATGACGTTTTCGGGTTTTCTCGAATCGAACGCCAATACCAAAGCCGCGCTCGACCTTGCCTATTCCGACGTGAAGCGCGCCTTCGAATATTATCTGGCGCATTACAATAATAGCCGCCCTTTCATCATCGCCAGCCACAGCCAGGGTTCGCGCCATGCCCGCGTTCTCGTGCAGGAGATGATCGACGGCACGCCGCTCGCGAGGCGCATGGTTGCGGCCTACATTGTCGGCAGCTGGATCGATCAGGACTGGTTCGATCACAATCTGAAAACCGTCAAACCGTGCGAGACCGCAACCGATACCGGCTGCGTCATCACCTGGAGCACGATGCTGGAGGGCAGCGATCTCCAGAAACAGCGTGATAGCTTCGCCAAGCGCTCCGGTCTTCCGGAAGACTATGCACAGCGAAAATTCGTCTGCACCAATCCCTTGATCTGGTCGCGCAGCGAACAGCTTGCGCCTGCTGAAGACGATCTTGGCGGCTGGGCATCGCGCGGTGGCGATCCTTTGCACAAGCCCGATCCGCATCTCGTCAGCGCGCATTGCGAGAACGGCGCGCTCGTCGTCTCCGATCCGGGCGATGACTATCACAAGGGCGTTTTGCCTTTCGGCAATTATCACAATTACGACTATCAACTCGCCTACATGAACATCCGCAAGAACGCGGAAGATCGCGCGAAGGCGTTTGTGGCGAAGGAGAAAGGTCAGTAGCGCATCGCGACCAATACACCATTGTCATTCGCCGCAGATGCGGCGAACCCAGTTGATAACTGCGCAAATCTTGAATGACAGTGGATACGTCAACTGCGTGGCCCCCATTCGCAGGCCATGACAATTGGGAAGTAATAGTGAAAAATGCGTCCCGGCGGACGCAATCTCACATCTGCATCGTCCAGCCTTCCACGCCCATCGCCGCCTGGCGCACGGCTTCGGTCAGCGTGGGGTGGGAATGGCAGGTGCGCGCGATGTCTTCGCTTGCCGCGCCGATTTCGATGGCAAGCGCGGCTTCGGCCACAAGGTTGCCGGCCTCGGCACCGAGGACATGCACGCCCAGCACGCGGTCGGTCTTCGCATCGGCGATCACCTTGGCAAAGCCTTCCGTCGCCGCAATCGTTTTGGCGCGCGCATTGGCGGTGAAGGGGAATTTGCCAATTTTGTATTGCACGCCTTCGGCCTTCAGCTCTTCCTCGGTCTTGCCGACGCTCGCCACTTCCGGCGCGGTATAGACGACCGATGGGATCGCGCCGTAGTTCACATGTCCCGGCTTGCCCGCGATCAGTTCGATGCAGGCTACGCCTTCGTCTTCGGCCTTGTGCGCCAGCATCGGTCCTTCGCGCACGTCGCCGATGGCCCAGATGCCCGGCACGCCGGTTTTGTAATGCGCATCGCTCACCACGCGTCCACGCGCATCGAGCTTCACGCCCGCATTCTCAAGTCCAAGCCTGCCGGTGAAGGCTTTGCGGCCGATGGAGACCAGCATCACATCGGTTTCGATGGTCTGCAGATTTCCGCCCGCCGCCGCTTCCACATGCACGGCGAGCGCATCGTCCTTTTTCTCCACGCCCACGACCTTGGTCGAAAGCTGGAATTTCATGCCTTGCCGCGAAAGGATGCGCTGAAACTGTTTGCCCACTTCGCCATCGAGGCCGGGCGTGATGCGGTCGAGGAATTCCACCACCGTTACCTCCGCGCCGAGCCTGCGCCACACGCTGCCAAGCTCAAGGCCGATATAGCCGCCGCCGACAACGAGCAGGCGCTTCGGCACTTCCTTCAGCGAAAGCGCGCCGGTGGAGGAGACGATGCGCTCCTCATCAATCGTCACGCCCGGCACCGCCATCACGTCGGAGCCCGTGGCGATCACGATGTTCTTGGCGTCCAGAATGCGCGTCGAGCCGTCCGCGAGCTTCACCTCCACCTTGCCGGGTGCAGCGATGCGGCCTTCGCCCACAATGGCTTCGGATTTGTTCTTTTTCAGAAGGAATTCCACGCCCTTGGTGAGTTCGCCAACCACCTTGGTTTTGTGTGCCATCATGGTGGCGAGATCGAGTTCAACCTGCGTCTTCACGCCAAGCTTCGGCAGGTGGTCCTTCGCCTCTTCGAACAGATGGCTCGTGTGCAGCAGCGCCTTCGAAGGGATGCAGCCCACGTTGAGGCAGGTGCCGCCGAAGGTGCCGCGCTTGTCGATGCAGGCGCTCGTAAGCCCAAGCTGGCCCGCGCGGATCGCCGCGTTGTATCCGCCCGGCCCGCCGCCGATCACCACCACATCGAATTGATCTGCCATGTTGAAAACCCTTGTTCAGAAGAAGATTTGTGCCGTCACCAGAACGATGCCCACGCTCGCAACCTGCCAGAAGACGGTCCGGATGTTCGGAATTCCTGCCGCATAAAGCGGGAGATAGACGGCACGCCCGAAGAGATAGAGAGCCGCGCCCGCATCGGCAATACCACCGGCGCGATAGGTGCCGGAAAGATGCACGAGCACGATGGCCGCAACAAAGAGCGGGAATGTCTCGATGAAATTGCGCAGTGCCCGTTCCAGCCGCCCGGCAACGCCTGTGGCAGGTTTCACCTCATCGCGCGCGCCAACGGTGTAGGCGTTCCCGACCTGCGCCTTGTAGGTGAAGCTCTGCGCGCCCGCGTGGACCAATCCCAGCAGTATCGCACCCGCCAGCATCCACAGGTCGAAAGTCATCGCATCAGATATCCAGCAGCAACCGCTGTGGGTCTTCGAGGTTTTCCTTCACGCGCACAAGGAATGTCACCGCTTCGCGGCCGTCCACCAGCCGGTGATCGTAAGAAAGCGCCAGATACATCATCGGGCGGATTTCGATCTTGTCGCCGATGGCCACCGGGCGCGGCTGGATCTTGTGCATGCCCAGAATGCCGGACTGCGGCGAGTTCAGGATCGGCGTGGACATCAGGGAGCCGAACACCCCGCCATTGGTGATGGAGAAGGTGCCGCCCTGAAGCTCGTCGAGGCGCAGCTTGCCGTCGCGCGCACGCACGCCCAGATCGCTGATCGCCGCTTCGATTTGCGCCAGCGAGAGTTTGTCGGCATCGCGCACCACCGGCACCACAAGGCCCTTCTCTGTCGAGACGGCCATGCCGATGTCGTAGTAGTTCTTATAGATGATGTCGTCGCCTTCGATTTCGGCGTTGACGTTCGGCAATTCTTTCAGCGCGGCCACGCAGGCCTTGGTGAAGAAGCCCATGAAGCCCAGCCGCACGCCGTGCTTCTTCTCGAAGCTGTCCTTGTATTCCGAGCGCAGCCGCATCACGTGGCTCATGTCCACTTCGTTGAAAGTGGTGAGTTGGGCGGCGGTGTTCTGCGATTCTTTGAGGCGCAGCGCGATGGTGCGCCGAAGTCTGCTCATCGTAACGCGCTCTTCGCGCGCCGCATTGGGGCGCGGGCCGGAGGGAATCGCAGGTGTTGCGGGCTTCGGCGTGCTCGCCGTGCGTGCCTCCAGCGCCGCCAGCATGTCGCCCTTTGTCACGCGTCCGTCCTTGCCGGAGCCTTCGACCGATGCCGGCGAAAGCCCCGTTTCTTCGGAGATACGGCGCACGGAGGGCATCACCGCTTGCGGCGTGGCCGGGGCTGCGGCAACAGGTTTCGGCGCTTCGGCAGCGGGTGCCGGTGTTGCAGGTTTCGGCGTGGCGGCATCGGGATTGGAAGCGGCGGCGCCGGATACGGCAGGGCTGCCCGCCTTGCCTTCGGCGATCGCACCAAGGATCGCGCCCACATTCACGGTGTCGCCTTCCTTGGCGGCGATGGATTCGATCGCCCCATCGGCGGGCGCGGGCACCTCCACGGTCACTTTGTCGGTTTCGAGTTCCAGCAGCGGTTCATCTCGCGTAACCGCGTCGCCTTCCTTCTTGAACCAGCGCGCCACCGTGGCTTCGGTGACGGATTCACCCATCGCGGGAACCTTGATCTGGATGCTCATTTGGATGTCTCCATCGCCGTGCTGCGGGGCAGGAAGATGTAATTGATGACGTCTTGGCTCAAAGGCGCATCGCTCAGGGGCCGCAATGCGCCGCGTGCGTACACATATGGCTCATAGCCCAGTTCATCGAGAAGGCGCACGGTTCGATTTTGCGCAACGCCTGCGCGGTTGCCGCGCTCATACAGAATCTCGACCAGAAGGTTGGGGCGCGAACGTGTCAGCAGTTCGCGGGCGCCCTGAATCACTTCATATTCGTGGCCTTCCACGTCGATCTTCATGAAGCCGACATTGTCGAGCTTTTCGTCGTCGAGGCGCACGATCTTCACCGGCACTTCGATGCCCTTTTTCCCGGCCGGAAGCCCGTCACCCAGATAGCCGATGTTGTATTGCGGTTTGCCTTTTTCGTTCAGCGGCACGCAATAAAGGAGCTTGCCGGGGCTATCCGATACGCCTGCTTCGCGCACATCCACGTTCTTCAGCCTCGCTTCGCGCACAAAGCGCGCCATGGGCGGCGCTGGTTCATAGGCAACTGTGCGCGCGGCGAGCCGTGAGAGAAAGAATGTGTAGTTGCCGCGATTGGCACCCACGTCCACCGCCATGCGGTCGCGCGGGACGATGGATGACAGCAGCTTCAATTCGCCTTCGTGGCCATCGGCGGATTTTCGCCAGGCGCGCCAGGCGCGATGGTGGATATACCGCTTCGGGCCGATGATCCGATAGGCGAGTTTGATATGTCCGGTGGCGCCGGATTGCGGGTTTGCCGGTTCGGTCGCCATCAGAGCGTCAATGCCTCATGCGTGAAGGCCTGAAGCTCGGCCAAATGCTGGCTCATCAGACCGGTTGCGGTGGAAGCGTATTCGGGCCGGCCGGTGTAGCGGACGCGTTCGTTGCGGCCGAGTGTTGCCAGCGTCTCTTCAATGCGCGGAGCGACGAAGGTCCACGCTCCCTGATTCTTCGGCTCTTCCTGACACCAGATCACTTCGGCGTTGGGGAAGCGTTTCAACTCGCTGGCCAGCGCGTTTTGCGGGAAAGGATAAAGCTGCTCGATGCGGAGCATCTGGATACGGTTCTCACCGCGCTTTTCGCGCTCTTCCATCAAATCGAAATAGACCTTGCCGGTGCACAGCACCACGCGCTTGATCTGTTCGTCGGCTGCCAATTTCACGGTGGTCGCGCCGGGCACGCATTCCGCCTGATCGAGGAATACGCGATGGAATGAGGAGTCCGGTCCGAAATCCGAAAGGAACGACGTCACGCGCTTGTGGCGCAGAAGCGATTTCGGGGTCATCAGCACCAGCGGCTTTCTGAAGGTGCGGTGCATCTGGCGACGCAGGATGTGGAAATAATTCGCCGGTGTCGTGCAATAGGCGACCTGCATGTTGTCCTGCGCGCAAAGCTGCAGATAGCGCTCAAGCCGGGCGGAAGAATGTTCCGGACCCTGCCCCTCATAGCCGTGCGGCAACAGCAGGGTGAGGCCGCACATGCGCAGCCACTTCATTTCGCCCGATGAAATGAACTGGTCGATCACCATCTGCGCGCCGTTTGCGAAATCGCCGAACTGCGCTTCCCAAAGCACCAGTGCCTTGGGCTCGGCCGAGGAATACCCGTATTCGAAACCCAGGACCGCTTCTTCGGAAAGCAGCGTATCGATCACGTCGAATTCGCCCTGGCCTTCGCGGATATGGTTCAGCGGCACGAAGCGTTCGCCGTTTTCCTGATCCACCAGAACCGCATGGCGCTGCGAGAAGGTGCCGCGTCCCGAATCCTGTCCCGAAAGACGCACATGATAGCCTTCATCGAGCAGCGTGCCGAAGGCGAGGGCCTCGGCGGTCGCCCAGTCAAAAGCCTCTCCGCTTTCGAACATTCTGGCTTTTTGTTCGAGCTGGCGCGTGATCGTCTTGTGCGCGTGGAATCCATCCGGAACGGATGTAAGCGCCTTGCCGATCCGCTTCAGCGTCGCGATGTCGGCATCGGTGTCGCCGCGACGGTCTCCGATGGGCGCCACCTCGAAGTTTTTCCAGCGGCCGTCGAGCCAGTCGGCGCGGTTGGGGCGATGCGCCTTGGAGGCCTCGAATTCCGCGTCCAGCCGCTTGTTGAAATCGGCAACCATGGCCTTCACATCGGCTTCGCTCACCGTCCCCTCGGCCACCAGCTTGGCGGCGTAGAGTTCCAGCGTCGTGGGATGGTCCTTGATGGCGCGATACATCAAGGGCTGCGTGAACGAAGGCTCGTCCGTCTCGTTGTGACCGAATCTGCGATAGCAGAACATGTCGATCACCACATCCTTGTGGAACAGTTGACGGAATTCGGTGGCGATGCGGGCACAATGCACGACCGCTTCGGGATCGTCGCCGTTCACATGGAAGATCGGCGCCTGCACCATAAGGGCGACGTCCGAAGGATAGGGCGAAGAGCGCGAATAGACCGGCGCGGTGGTGAAGCCGATCTGGTTGTTGACGATGAAGTGAATCGTGCCGCCGGTGCGGAAGCCGCGCGTACCGGACATGGCAAAACATTCGGCAACAACACCCTGGCCGGCAAACGCTGCGTCGCCATGCAGAAGTAGTGGCAGCACGGATGCACGCGTGACCATGTCGCCGTGCTGGCGTTGCTTGGCGCGCGCCTTGCCCAGAACGACGGGATCAACCGCTTCCAGATGCGAAGGGTTCGGTGTCAGCGACAGATGAACCTTGTGCTGATCGAATTCGCGATCCGACGAAGCGCCAAGGTGATATTTCACGTCGCCCGAACCTTGAACGTCCGTTGGCGCGGCGCTGCCGCCCTGGAATTCGTGGAAGATCTGCCGGTAGGGTTTGCTCATCACGTTGGCCAGAATATTCAGGCGGCCGCGATGGCTCATGCCGAGCACGATTTCTTTCACGCCGAGCTGTCCGCCGCGCTTGATGATCTGTTCCAGCGCTGGAACGATGGCTTCGCCGCCATCGATGCCGAAGCGCTTGGTGCCGATGAAGCGCAGGCCGCAGAACTTCTCGAACCCTTCCGATTCGATCAGTTTGTTCAGGATCGCCTTCTTGCCTTCCGGCGTGAAGTGAATCTCCTTGTCCGGTCCTTCAATGCGCCGCTGCAGCCAGTCTTTCTGCTCGGCATCGGTGATGTGCATGAATTCATAGCCGATGCGTCCGCAATAGGTGCGCTGGAGGATGTCGACCATCTGGCGCGGTGTGGCGGTGGCAAGACCCAGCACGCCATCGATGAACACCGGCTTGTCGAGGTCCGCATCGTGGAAGCCATAGAAGCCCGGATCGAGCTGCGGCATTGCCGGCTTGGGTGTCATGTGCAGCGGATCAAGATCGGCGGCGTGGTGACCGGTCACGCGATAGGCGCGCACCATATGGATCGCTCGCACCGATTCCTGGGCAGCGGCGCGCAAACCCTGTTCGCTGATGGCCTTGCCCGGCTCGGTGGGCCACTGGCCGGTGAGGGCGCCCGTCAGTTCGTCCAGTTTGGGGGCGGGCTTTGCCGGGTGCGCAAAGGCCGGGCCTTTTCCAAGTTGGCTGGGTTTCAGGTCGCGTTCGCCCAGTCCGGCGAAATAGGCCCGCCAGGTTGGATCAACCGCATCGGGGCTCTCCAGATACTGGGCATAGAGCGCTTCCACGAAGGCGGCATTGGTACCGGACAGGAAAGCGGTGGCTTCCAGCACCTCGTTGGAGGCCCGGTTCAGGCGGTCAGACCGTGATTGGCTAGTCATTTCAAATGCTTGGGGCAGGCTTGTTGGGCCAGGCCCGGTCCATGGGCGCGCGGCAACCGCGCGGGGGAGGCGTGTAACGCCGAATGCCAGCGGATTCAACGCCGAACATCCTTAATATGCGCCGAATATGCCGCAATTGCGAATGAAGGTTGGTGCCAACGGCCTTAAGGCATGCGCCCAGCGCACGGCGGCTGTCGCAATTGCGCCCAATTGAAACCACCTTCGCCGCGCATATCTCGGATGCCCGGCCGATGGATGGTCCGTGCTACCGGAGTTCGCCATGCCTGCCCGCGCCAAATTTCTGATTGCCGCCTTCACCGGAAGCACGCTGGGATTGCTTCTGGGCTTGGGTATCGGCGGCGTTCTGATGCACGCGCAAACACCATCACACGAGGCGCTGGCAGCGCCCACCTACGTCGTCACGCAATGACCGCCTAGCCCGCGTCGTCCAGAATCCGGATCTCGACGCGCTGAGCGCCCGATTTGTCGACCTTGGCGTCGTCGGTGGTCAGCGAAGTCTGCACCAGCTTTTCTTTCGCAACACCGGCGGCAATGAGTTCGTTGATCACCGCATCGATGCGTGGCTGTGCATATTTGGGATCGTAGCCGGGTGCGATCTCGGTCTTGGGACCGGCAATCTGTACCATCGCTTTCGGCTTCAGCCGCGCCTTCAATGCGGCATTGTCTACGATGGCTTTCGCATCGGCAGATAGCGCTGTGTCTGTTCCCGCGAAGAAAACAACGTAAACGGGCGGCGTTTCCGCCCACGGATTGAGGGCGGCGCAGCTGCAGAGCAGGCTGCAGAACGCTGCAAGAATGAGTGGACGCATATGAAAATCCCCCTGGCACGATTCAACGCGCCAGAGGGAAGGAAGTTTCAGAAGCCGGCCGGCTACTTTCCGCTCAGCAATTCCACCAGTGTGGTGCCGAGTGCGGCGGGGTTCGGCGAAACGCGGATGCCCGCGCTCTTCATCGCCTCGATCTTGGAATCCGCGCCGCCCTTGCCGCCGGAGATGATCGCGCCGGCATGGCCCATGCGGCGGCCCGGCGGTGCGGTCACGCCAGCGATGAAGCCGACAGTCGGCTTCTTGATCTTGTGGTTCTTCAGGAAGTCCGCGGCGTCTTCCTCGGCGCTGCCGCCGATTTCGCCGATCATGATGATGCTTTCGGTTTCACTGTCGTGCAGGAACATGTCGAGCACGTCGATGTGCTCGGTGCCCTTCACCGGATCGCCGCCGATGCCGACGCAGGTCGATTGGCCAAGACCCACGGCGGTCGTTTGTGCCACCGCTTCATAGGTGAGCGTGCCCGAACGCGAAACGATGCCCACCTTGCCGCGCTTGTGGATATGGCCGGGCATGATGCCGATCTTGCATTCGCCGGGCGTGATCACGCCGGGGCAGTTGGGTCCGATGAGGCGCGACTTCGATCCGGAAAGCGCGCGCTTCACTTTCACCATATCGAGCACCGGAATGCCTTCGGTGATGCACACGATCAACGGCAGTTCGGCATCGATGGCTTCCAGGATCGCATCCGCCGCGAACGGCGGCGGCACATAGATCACGGTCGCATCGCAGCCCGTTTTCTCGCGCGCCTCGCGCACGGTGTCGAACACCGGAAGGCCCAGATGCGTGGAGCCGCCTTTGCCGGGCGACGTGCCGCCCACCATCTTCGTGCCATAGGCGATGGCCTGCTCGGAATGGAAGGTGCCCTGATTTCCGGTGAAACCCTGACAGATGACCTTGGTGTTCTTGTCGACGAGAACGGACATGGCGATTCCTATTTGAAGACGAGATGGGAAAATTGGGATTCGGTGCCGGTGAAGATCATCAGCGCGGCGGTGATGTCGAAGGCGCCATGCGCGAACATCAGCGGGATCAACCGTCCGGTGCTCATGAAGATCGCCCCGAAGAGAAAGCCCACGATGGTGGCCTGTTCGATGCCGGGGAGACCCTGCTGCCAATGCGCAACGCCGAACAATGCCGCGCCGAGGATCACGATCAGCGCTTTCGCAACGAAGCTTTCGCCGAAGAGCTTGCCAAGGCGCTCGAACAGCCAGCCGCGGAACACCGTCTCCTCGCCCCAGCCCGCGCCAATCACGGCATAGGCGGCGAACTCCAGAAGCGCATTGGTGTTAGCGGCGATCTCGTGAAACGCCGCGTTCGATGGCGGTGCACCCAGCAGCGGCATGACCACCGCTTTCATCGCGATCTTCAGCGCGACGCCGAACGCGATTCCGAGAACGATGGTGGCGATCCAGCTTTTCGGCTTCACGTAACCGATATCGCGCCAAGGCATTTTGGAGAGCCACACCCACAGCACAACAATCAACGCGCCGATGGGCGGGGTTACACCCACGCCGAGCAGAACCAGCACAATGGCAAGCAGACCCAGCGGCCCGAACCCGCGCAGGCGATCGCGAAAGCCAGGCGATGTGCTGCTTTCGATATGTTCGGCGCCGTCGCTCACGTCAGCCCTTCACGGCCTTCACGATTTTCTGGGCGGCGTCGGCGAGGTCGGAGCCGGAGACGATGGGAAGCCCGCTCTTGGCGAGAATCTCTTTGCCCTTCTCCACATTCGTGCCTTCAAGGCGCACGACCAGCGGCACCGAAAGCGAAATCTCCTTCGCCGCGGCCACGATGCCTTCGGCGATGATGTCGCATTTCATGATGCCGCCGAAGATGTTGACGAGAATGCCCTTCACGTTCGGATCGGAGACAATGATCTTGAACGCCGCCGTCACCTTCTCCTTGCTTGCGCCGCCGCCGACATCGAGGAAGTTGGCAGGTTCGGAACCATAGAGCTTGATGATGTCCATCGTTGCCATGGCAAGGCCTGCGCCGTTGACCATGCAGCCGATCTCGCCATCGAGCTTGATGTAAGAAAGATCAAACTTGGAGGCTTCCACCTCCATCGGGTCTTCTTCTTCAAGGTCGCGCAGACCCTGCACATCCTTATGGCGGTAGAGCGAATTGTCGTCGAAGTTGATCTTCGCATCGAGGCAGATCACCTGACCGTCCTTCGTTACCACCAGCGGGTTGATTTCCAGAAGGCTCATGTCCTTCGCCAGAAACGCCGAATAAAGACTTTGGATCAGCTTGCCGCACTGCTTGGCCTGTTCGCCCTTCAGCTTCAGGGCGCTGGCGATATCAAGACCGACATAGGGCGAATAGCCGACGGCGGGGTCGATGGTGAAGGTTTCGATCTTCTCCGGCGTCTTGTGCGCCACTTCCTCGATGTCCATGCCGCCTTCGGTGGAAGCGATGAACGAGATGCGGCTCGTCCCGCGATCGACGAGGGCCGATAGATAAAGCTCGCGGTCGATGGCCGAGCCATCCTCGATATAGAGGCGCTTCACCACGCGCCCGGCCGGGCCGGTCTGGTGGGTCACCAGCGTCATGCCGAGCATGCGCCTGGCTTCTTTTTCCACGTCCTCGATGGACTTCACGACTTTCACGCCGCCGCCCTTGCCGCGTCCACCGGCATGGATCTGGGCCTTTACCACCCAAACCGGGCCGCCCAATTCCTTGGCTGCCGCTACGGCTTCCTCAACGGTGAAGGCTGCCTTGCCGCGAGGTACGGGCACGCCGAATCCGCGCAGCACTTCCTTGGCCTGATACTCGTGAATGTTCATGGAGGTCTGTCTCGTGAGCTATTTCCGGGATCGCCCGCACAATAGCCATGACAGTCCCTCGCGCAAGCAGACGGTTGGGCGCCACAAACGCCTTTCCACCCCCCGCTCCGGCGGGGGATGGAGCGTTACTCAATACCCCGCGTCGGTTTCGCCCACGCCGCCCTGCAGATTCATGCCGGTCAGTTCGAGCTCCCGCCGGTTGACGGATTTGGCGGAGGCCGTGCTCTGCGAGAGGCACACCTGCGTACGGTAGGAGAAGAACAGATCGCCTGTGCCGTATTTGCGCAGATTGGTGCGCTCCGTGCAGTCCTTCACAGGCTGGGCGGGAGCACATTTGAGCATGCCGCCCTTGTAGTGTCGCAGCGCTTCACCCACCTGGCACTCGATCACCTGCCCATTGCCATAGGCGCCGGCCATGCCCTGATCGGACTGGACGACATCGCCGATGGTCACGCGCAGATAGGCGCCGGGGATGCAACGCAGCACTTCGCCTTCATAGCCTGAGTTGATGAACGTCTCCGCGTCCATGTGAGACGCGCCGAATTCCTTGCCATAGGCCACGCACACCGCGTGAACAGCCTTTACAACCACGGCTTCCTGCATTTCGCAGGTCTGCTCCACATCGACCGAAACGTCGCCACCGACATTGTTCCTGACATTCACGTATTGGTAGCTGCCATTGTAGACAGTCACGTTGGCCTGCGCGCTTGCCTGTGCGCTGGCAGACGCGAACGCTTCGGCCATCGCCGTTGCTTCGGCCGAGCTGCTACCGCCCTTGTTGATGGTGATGTTCTTCTGGATGTTGATGTATTTCGAGTTGTCGATGTTCTTTACGATGCTGATGTTCTTGGAAGCGTCGATGTTCTTCGTGATGTTGACGCTCTTGTCGATGTTTATGTTCTTGGAGGCGTCGATGTTCTTCGTGATGTTGATCGATTTGTCGATGGTCACGGGCTTGTAGATGTTGACGCTCTTGTCGATGTTGATCGACTTGTCGATCGTGACCGGCTTGTAGATGCTCACCGACTTGTCGATGGTCACCGGCTTGTAGATCGAGATGTTCTTGTTGATCGTCACGGGCTTGTAGATCGAGTTGCCGGGCTTGGGGCAATTCGGCGCGGGCGGCGTGTAGCCCCCGTGGTACCCATTGGCCTGCGCGGGCGCGAGCGGCACCGCAACAACGATCGCCGCGCTGAACGCTGCGGCAATGACGAAGATCGGCTTCAATGACATCCTACATGCTCCTTGGCCGAACCATTTTCACGGGAACTTTCCCGCCTCGATCTGGCGCGGCCGCAATGACCTGCCCCTTTTCTTCACGATCCGTGCCATGCTGGCGGTGCTTCGGGTGCTTCGCGCTGGCCCGGAATGGCACAGAAGGGGCATTCGCAACGCCGTCATGATCCCGATCTCGGACGACAATCCCGCCCGGCTCACACCCATTGTTTCCTGGGCGATCCTTCTGGCGTGCGTGGCCGTCTTCGTCTGGGAATACAGCCTTGGCGAGGCGATGACAGGCGCTCTTTATGTTTATGGTTTCACGCCGGACTGGTTCTTCCATCCCGCAACGCTGCCGCAGGAACTGCCGCCCAATCAGCCGGCGATCACGCTGTTCACCTCCATGTTCCTGCACGGGGGCGTTCTGCATCTGCTCGGCAACATGCTCTATCTGTGGATCTTCGCGAACAATGTGGAAGATGCGATGGGCCATATTCGCTTCACGCTCTTCTATGTGTTGTGCGGTGTCGCTGCGGCGTTAACCTTCGGCATCATTGAACCTTCGTCGCGCATTCCCATGGTGGGGGCGTCTGGCGCGATCTCAGGCGTGCTGGCAGCCTATGTGCTGCTTTATCCGCGCGCCCATGTGCGCGTGATCGTTCCGCTTGGCATCATTTTCTATCCGATGACGGTGAGCGCCATTGTGGTCATCGGTTTCTGGTTTCTCATGCAGCTGCTCAGTGCCGCGATGAGCGATCCGACCCAGCCCGGCACGGCCTTCTGGGCTCACGTCGGCGGTTTCGGCGCGGGAATCGTACTCACGCCGTTCCTGAAGTCCCGAAATTATTCCCTTTTCGGTCAGGCGCGCCGCGGTCCCTGGGGCTGAAACAGCGCCTCCACCAATCCTGAATTCCAGATTGCATTGATTTCATTGACGTTATTGCGCGGGCCTGCCCGCGCAAGCGCCTTGGCATAGGCCCTGCTCCATCAGCCTCGAAGCGTCCCGGAACGGATCAACACGGGACAATGAACAAGGCGACCGAGGGGCCGATGAAACACAGAAACAGCCATCTGCTGGTGGGATACTGGAGCCGCATGCGCAAGGGCCGCGACGTGCCCGATCAGACGGATATCGATCCGCGCTCGCTGAAACGCATGCTGTCCCATGTGTTCATTCTGGAAGCCTCGGACGCATCGCGTCCGGTCTATCGGCTCGCCGGCACCTCCCTCTGCGAGCAGTTCGGCAGCGAATTGCGCGGCACCAATTTTCTGGCCCACTGGGAATCGCAAAGCCGCGGTGCGCTGTGCGTGCTTCTCAAGCAGGCACTTCTGATGAAGCAGCCGGTCTCGATCAACTCCATCGCCTCCATTGGCGATTACGGCATGATCGAACTGGAGACAGTTCTGGCCCCCATCACCTTTGGCGATGGCCGTCCCACCCGGTTCCTCGGCATGGTCCAGATTCTCAGCGATGTTGCCCATTTCCCGGGCCGCGCCATTGCCTTCCAGCGCCTGGTCGGTTCGCAGATCGTGCGTGAAGATGAACCCCTTTCAACCTTCGATGTTCCGCCGCCGCCGATGCCGCCGATGGAACCGGCAATCCGCACCCATCCGCGCGCGCCCCATCTGCGCCTCGTCGTCAGCCGCGATCGTCCCGCTGCCGCCGCGCACATGGATTCGGCCATGCGTGAATTCGTGGAGGCGCTCGACAGCCTCACAAGACCGGTATTGCAGCTGGTTTAGGGAGGCGCGCTATTTCGGCGCGACAGTGCCCGGCACGGCTTCGGGCAGCGATTGCGTCGGGTCGTTCGGATTGTCGACCGGATCGTTGTGCAGGATATCGCGGTTGATCTCCTGCTCACGCTGGCGCTTCTGCAGGTAGCGCAGTTCGTAGCCGTGCATCTTGTCGACATAGGCTTTGAACGCTTCCTCATCCTCGGGGAGGCGTTTGTCGCAGCGATCCGGGGGCAGGTTCTGCTGCTCCTGGCACCACATGTCGAAATTGATGTCCTTGAGGTCGTAATGCGTGACAGGCCGCTCGGCCGCAGACGCAGCCACGGCCAACCCCGCCACAGCTATGGCGGCCGCGACACCTGTACGAACAATCCCGCTCATAATGCGACCATACCGTGTCGCACCTTCGGTTAAAAGCGCTCGTGGTCAATTCTGGTCAGCTATTTGTCTCCAGCGTTGGCCTTTGCGGCATCTGCCGCTGCCTTAGCTGCTTCCTGATCCTGCACGGCCTTCTCCGCAGCCTCCTTTGCCTTGGCCGCTGCATCCGCGGCGTCTTGGGCTGCTTTGGCTTGATCTATCGTAGCCTGCGCCGCTTGTTGGTCCGCCTCTGCCTGCGCCTTCTTTGCGGCGGCGTCCTTGCTGGCGATTTCGGCAGCTTTGGCCTCCTCCGCTGCTTTGGATTTGGCAGCCTCTATGGCCGTGCTTCGGGCATTGCTGGCTTCTGTCATGAGGTCGTGCTTTTCGTCCGATCCCTGAATCTTATCCAGCGCATCCAAATAGAAGTTGCGATCGTTTCCTGTCGGCGCATCTGGTGCCACCTGACCATTGCTGGTCACAAAGTGAACTTTTGTGTCTCCCAGTTTCGAGTAGATTGCGGCCCTCTCATCGGCACTTTGCGGATTGAGTTCGTAGAACCATAGCAGCGCTACGATCTGGTCGTGTGTCGCGACCGCACCGCCGTCATTTATCTTTTCTCCGATTGCGCGAACTGCATCTTTGAAGGGCTGTTCCTTTGCCAGCTTGTCGCGTTCGGCCTGGCGTTGGGCCAATTCCGGATCGCCCTTGGCTTTGCCTTCGGCAATTGCCGTTCTGACCAAGCTCAAAATGTGCGCGTCTGAGCAGGTTATTTGATTGCCCAGCATCGCTTGGCGAACAGCAAAAAATGTATAGCCAGTGCCGCCGATCGATTTGCGCGCGTCTGCCTGTTCCGACAAAAGCTGGCGGCGCACGAGATCGTGCACGGCATCGATATTTTCTGATGCGAATAGGAAGTGCTTAGAAAAGATGTCCAATCCGCTATACGCCGATCCCGTCGCCAGTCCGACCCAAGCAATCGTCGGCGTTCCTGCACCCAATGCGCCGAGTACGCCGGTTGCGAGCGTGCCAACGGCGCCGATTGTGTCGCGACTTACGAATATCCATCTTTGCGTCGTGCCGCTCGAATCGAAGTATCCTTCACAGTTACTCTCAATCACTGCGAATCCTACATCGAGGAGTGCCTTCGCTTTGTCAGCGCTATAGGGATCAAGCGCGGACTCGCTGTAAACGCGAGGAAGATCGATATCGACAACTTTGCGGGGAATTGGATTGTCGGCTGCCGGATGGGGTAAGTCCTCAACGGCCGTATAGCTGCCCCGCGATCCGTCAAATATGCCTTTCTGTGTAATTGCCCAACTTGCGCCGTCAACTGTCGCGCAGCCTGAGAGCAACAGCACGCACGCAATACTTGCGAATATAGGCCTCATGTCCCCAACCCCAAAATTAAGTCAAATATGAAGCAACTATAACGGCGGTAAGCCAAAGGCGTAAGTACCAGCTATTGCTGGCGCCCCAATGACCACACCCTAGCTTTAGGACAATGTAGGCAACTACTCCGCGGCAACCCGCGCGCCATCTTCGGCGATGCGCACGTGTTCCGGTGCCGGTCCCGCGCGGCCCAGGATCATGTCTGCCGCCTTTTCGGCGATCATGATCGTGGGGGCGTTGGTGTTGCCGGAAACGAGCGAGGGCATCACGGAGGCGTCAACCACGCGCAGACCTTCGACGCCATAAACCCGCAGCGATGTGTCGACGACGGATTCGGTGTCCTTGCCCATCTTCGCGCTGCCCACCGGGTGATAGATCGTTTCGGCAGTCTTGCGGATGAAGGCGTCGATCTGTTCGTCGCGCATCACATGCGCACCCGGCATCAGTTCCGGCCCGCGATAGGGATCGAAGGCTTCCTGTGCGAAGATCTCGCGCGCCATTTTCACGCCTTCTCGCAGCGCACGGCGATCCTCTTCGGCTTCCAGATAGTTGGGTTGAATGATTGGCGCGACCAGCGGATCGGCGGACTTGATCGAAATGTAGCCGCGGCTTTCCGGACGCAGCTGGCACACATGCGCCATGAAGCCGTGACGATCCGATTTGCGGCGCGTGTGGTCATACATCAGCGCGGCGATGAAATGGTATTGCAGGTCGGGCGTTTCAAGGTCGGGTCGGCTCTTCAGGAACGCGCCGGACTCCAAGCCCTGGCTGGTCGCGAGACCTTTGCCGGTCAGCAGATATTGCAGGCCTGTTTTGGCGGCGGCCAGCGGATTGGATTGCGAGTAAAGCGTGATCGGCTGACTGCATTCATACTGGATTGAAACGTCCAGATGATCCTGCAGGTTCTTGCCCACGCCCTTCAGGTCGGCGACCACGGGAATACCGAATTTCTTCAGCACGTCGGCATCGCCGATACCCGACAGCATCAGTGTTTGCGGCGAATTCACCGCGCCGCCCGAAAGGATGACTTCGCGGCTGGCGCGCGCCTGCACCGGTTGCTTGTTCTGGATGAACTCGACACCCAGAACGCGTTTTCCTTCGAACAGGATGCGCGAAACATGCGCATTGCTTTCAATGGTCAGGTTCGGGCGGTCGAGCGCAGGGCGAAGATAGGCGCTGGCCGTACTCCAGCGCTTGCCCTGATGGATCGTGACCTGATAGGGGCCGAAGCCTTCCTGCTGCGGCCCGTTAAAATCCGGGGTCGTGGGATGGCCTGCTTCCGCACCGGCCTGAATGAAAGCCCGGAACAGCGGGTTGGAGGATGTGCCGTTCGATACATGCAGCGGCCCATCGCTGCCGTGGAAATCATCGCCGCCGTTCTGGTTCGTTTCGGCGCGCTTGAAATAGGGCAGCACGTCCGAGAACGACCAGCCTTCGCAGCCAAGCTGACGCCAGTGGTCGTAGTCGCGCGCATGTCCGCGAATGTAGATCATGCCGTTGATCGAGGATGAGCCGCCCCAGCCCTTGCCGCGCGGCCAGTAGAGCCTGCGCCCGTTCAGATGCAGTTGGCCTTCGGTGTCGTAATACCAGTTGTGCGGGTTCTTCTTGCCCAGCAGCGCGGGGATGCCTGCGGGCATGTGGATCATCAGCGATTTGTCGCGGCCACCGGCCTCGATCAGAAGCACCTTGTTCGAAGGATCTTCAGAGAGACGGTTGGCAAGCACGCAGCCGGCGCTGCCGGCACCAATGATGATGTAGTCGTAGGCCTTCATGGTTCATCCACCCGGAAAGTCGTTCTTTCCGGGCAGATTAGCCTAAAGATGACGCCTGTGTCGCCCTTTTATGGAACCAGCGTCACAACGCTGCGGCGGTTCTTCGGTTCGCGGACGCCATCGGCAGTCTGCACCGCCAGATCGGCTTCGCCGACACCCGAGGTGGTGATCGCCTCCGGCCGCGCGCCGAGCTGCACCAGCACATCCTTCACGACATTGGCACGCCGCAGCGAAAGCGCCTGATTGTAGTCCGAAGCGCCTGCGGTGTCTGTGTGGCCAACAATATTGATGCGGCTCTGGCGTCCGGAACGCGCTGCGTCAATCGCCTGCTGCAAGGTGGACATGGCTTCGGCGGTCAGCGTCCAGGAGTCGAAATCGAAAAAGACCGTGTAATCGCCAGATGGGGCGGTGGGGGCGGGGGCAGGCGTCGCCACGGGTTGCGGCCCAAGAGCGCGCTGCAATTTCGCCAGCGATCCGTTCAGCGAATTGCGGCAGGCCTGCGAGGCGCGCTGCATGCCCGGCACATGGCGGTTCAGTAGCCAGCAATCGTAGTCGACCTGCGCGCGCGCGGCCTCTTCGGGCGCCTTGTCGCGCCCCTGATCAAGGGCCTGCAGCAGCTTCAGGTGCATGGCCTGTGCGTCGGCGTCGTTGTCTGGCGGGGTTTCCGGCAGCACGGTGTCGTCGGCGGCGGCCGAGAGCGCCTTCAGCGCATAAAGGTCCGCAAGCTGCGACATGTCGCTGTCGGAATCGCCCAGATCGAGCGAACCATCGGAATCGAACGCGCTGCCGGAAGACAGCGTGTCCTGCCGTCCGAAGGAGCGGGCCAGGAAGGAATAGTTGCGGAAGAGTGCCTGATTGAAGGCCGACCCGTTGGCCTGTGCCTGCGCCAGGTCTTCCACCGCCGATTGGGTCACACAGCCGCCAAGGCCGAGTGCGGCCGCCAGTGCCAGTCCAGGCAGAGCGCGGCCAAGCGAGCGCGCTGTCAGAAGACGAAGGGCAGAACTGAGCATGGAAAATCCCCGGAAGAATCGGCGTGCGCCACAGAGAAGCCTATAACCCGTTGCCCATGCAAGGTTAAGTGCGCCTGAATGAATGCTCGGCAATTCAAGGTAACCGCGGATGAACGGCTGGTAACGCTTCGTTGACCGCTGTGGCGGTAAAAGGATGGAACCAAGGAATCCGGCAAGGACCGGTCGATCTGCATGACCTCACGGGACGACGTCGTAGCGCGCGCGCAGGCTGAACGCAGGCGCTATCGCCGCGTGCCCGTGGACATCCCCGGGCGCATCTTCCTGCCGGACGAGCAGACCGAGGCGGCCTGCAAAGTGGTTGACCTGTCGCCCGGCGGCGCCCGCGTCCTTTGCGACATGAACATGCCCGCCGAAACCCGGATCGTAATCTATATCGACGGCTTTGGCCGCTTTGAGGGGCAGGTTGCCCGCGCCGAAGAAGGCGGTTTTGGCCTTCGCTTCCAGTGCAGCGCCGCCAAGCGCGAACGGGTTGCCGAACAGCTCATCGTCTATCTCAACAAGTCGGTCGCCGATGAATCCATCCTGCGGCGGCACGAGCGCCAATCCTCCAGGGGGATGGCCAGCTTTACCCGCGCCAGCGGCGAGATCGTCAACTGCGAAGTGCTCGATCTGTCTCTCAGCGGCGTCTCGCTGAAGACCGATCATCGCGCGGCCATTGGTGAGTTCGTTCTCATTGGGCATATGGCGGGCCGTGTTGCGCGCCACCATGAAAGCGGCATCGCCATCGAATTTGTCGGTGCGCCTCCGGAAAAGATGCAGCCCGAGCGGGCCATCCAGCCGCGCCTCATCGCAGTTCGTTGAGCTTTCAGGCGAGTCCCAGCTGCGTGCGCGCCTTTTTCGTCAAACCGGCGGCAACGATGCCGTGCGCACGGGTGAGATAGGCCTTCATTTCCCGGTCGCTCAGGGCACGCGGCTTCTGCACCTGCACCCACAATGCGCGCGCCAGATAGGGCGCGGGCACAATGCCATCCGCACGGGTTAGAATATCAAAGCTGTCCGGTCCGGCCTTGAACGATATTCTATGGACCGCGTTTTCAACGCCGGTCACGGCAAACATCTTGCCTCCCACCTTGTAGACGTGATCGTCGCCCCACTGGACCGTGTGCGTGGTAGCAGGAAGCGACAGCAAAAAATCGTGCAGGGCCTTGGGCGTCATTCCCCGTCATCCGGCTCCGGTTCGGGAATGCCAAGCGCGGCGCGCGCGCGACGGTGGTGGCGCGGCTTCACATGGCCCGTCACAAGGCCGATGGCGGTGGCGAGCACCGCCGCATCGTCGGTGAAGCCGAAGCCCGCCAGGAAGTCCGGAATGAAATCGGCGGGCATCACGAAATAGGCCAGCGCGGCGATCAGCACGGCGCGCACACGGCTCGGGGTGCGCGCATCGGTGGCGCAGAAATAGGCCGCCGCCAGTTCTTCCGAGAACGGAACGCGCCCCGCGACACGCAGCAATTTCGGCCAGAAACCGCGCTGCACTGTGCGGGTGTTGCGCGCGATCACGGCGGGAAGCTGCACGGCTTCGGGATCGCGGAAATCGGGCATATGCGTCATGGCGGCAGTATCGGTCCCAATTTGGGCGATGAAAAGGCCGTGATTTGCGCTGCGGAATAGCAGATTGCCGCCCAGAAGCGTGTCTGTGCTTCCGTCGCGTCAGGCTTTGCGTGCCCTTTGCGCCGGTCTAAAACCCCCGACGGATAACGCTTGAGAAGGAACACTTCATGAAACTGGATTCTTCGATTGCCGCGGTTGTCACCGGCGGTGCCTCCGGCCTTGGCGAAGCAACCGCCCGCCTGCTCGCGAGCAATGGCGTGAAGGTCGCGCTGTTCGATCTTCAGAAGGACAAGGGCGAGAAGGTCGCCTCCGAAATCGGCGGCGTGTTCTGCGAAGTGAACGTGACGAGCGACGATAGCGTCGCCGAAGGTTTCAAGAAGGCGCGCGCCGCCAATGGTCAGGAGCGCATCCTCGTCAACTGCGCGGGTACCGGCAACGCCATCAAGACCGCGAGCCGCGACAAGGCCACCGGCGAAATCAAATATTTCCAGGCCAGGGATTTCGACCGCATCATCCAGATCAATCTCGTCGGCACCTATCGCTGCATCGCCATGAGCGCTGCCGGGATGCTGACGCTCGATCCGCTGGATGGCGGCGAGCGCGGCGCGATTGTGAACACCGCATCGGTTGCCGCGCAGGACGGTCAGATCGGCCAGGCCGCTTACACGGCTTCGAAGGCGGGCATCAACGGTCTCACGCTCGTGGTCGCGCGCGATCTGTCGCGTGACGGTATCCGCTGCAACACCATCATGCCGGGCCTCTTCAACACTCCGCTTCTGGGAGCCGCGCCCGAACAGGTGAAGCAGGCGCTCGGCGCGCAGGTGCCGTTCCCGCCGCGGCTTGGTGATCCGAAGGAATATGCGTCGCTTGCGGTGCAGATGGTCACCAACGGCTATTTTAACGGCGAATGCGTCCGCCTTGATGGCGCGATCCGCATGGCGCCGCGCTAAGCCTCAAGCCAAATCGCGTGCTAAAATGCCTCCGTCTGAATCTCCGGACGGAGGCATTTTCATGAGCACGGGCGAGATCGCGGTCTGGCAGGATTTCTTCGGCATCGTCGCGCAGATCGGCGCCACGCTGACCGGTCTGTTGCTGGTCGGAATCACCATCTCACTCAATGCGGTGTTGCAGGCGAAGGGATATCTCTATCGCGGATTCGCGGCGCTCTATCTTCAGTTTGAGACCGTCGTGCTTGGCATCTTTGGCATGTTGCCCGGCCAAAGCGGCTTGGTGCTCGGCATCGAGTTTATCGGTACGGGTATTGCCGTTCTGACTGGTATCCGCATCTTCGCGCGCAGCTTTCCCGAAGACGAAACCTCGCATGTGCTGGGCTCCGCGGGCCCGCGCACCGTGCGCGAGATTCTTCTTTACGTCGCAACGCTCGCCCCGGTGATGGCGGGTCTCGGCCTCATCTTCGATTGGCCCGGCGCGCTCTACTGGGTCGTGCCAGCCGAAATCGCCTGCCTCTATCTTTCTGTCGCCAATGCCTGGGTCTTCGCCATCGAAATACCTCGCAAAAACGCCGGCCTCTAAGGACCGGCGTTTTTGTCAAAGCGAAATGCTATTGCCTATTTCTGCAATTCACCCTGCAGATTGTCATGCTCCGGTTCGCCCAGCGGTGCGCGCCTGAGCAGGTCAGGTTGCGCCAGATCGGGCAGGAAGCTCAGGTTCGATGACGGATGTTTGCCGGTGGTTTTGTCCACCGCGCGCAGCGACGCCACCTGATGGCACGTTACGCAGGAACCGCTGTTGAACGGCTGCTTGGCGTCGTAAAGCGTCTGCAGGTAGGTCTCCACCACGGTATTGGAGAGAAAACCCGGCACCGCATCGGCGGGCACCTTGGGATCGGGCGTGTTGGTCAGTCCTGCGCCCCATTGCGTGCCCACAAGCATGTAGTTCTGGAACACCGAACCGATCTTCTGAAGCTCGCCGCGCCATTTGGCGTTGAGTTCATCGGTGATCTTGTAGATCGCCCAGCAGCGCGCGATCTGTGTGCCAACAGTCACGCCGTTCACCGCTTGCTGATAGCTGCTGGCATAGGGCATTTGCGGGCTCCACATGAAGGCGTTCTGCCCCTGTTTCAATTGCGGCGCCTGATTGACTGAACATCCCGGACAGTTGGTGTTGAAGAAGGCATAGTCCGGCGGCGTCTGCGGTATGGATGCCGTGCAGTTCAGATTGCCGATCCAATTGCACGCCGTCGCCGTCGGGAATCGCGGATCGCAGGCGCTTTGTGCCGGCGGCGCATTGTCGACATGCTCGAACGTCGTCCAGAACCATTTGGCCTGCAGCGAACCGTTCGGGATGTTCTTCTGGATGATGTGCATGGCGACGAGGCCGAAATCCGCTTCCGCGCAGATTGGCGTCGTGCCCGTCACAAGATCGGGCGCCACTTTCAGAAAGCCGTGCACGAGATAATATTTCTTCGCGTTGGCGGCATGGTTCTTTGGATCGAGAATGCGCCACGTCGCCTTGATCTCGATCGCGCCATTGAGTGAACCGCCCAGCAGCATCGACGGGAATTTCACATTCTGACCGGCATCGGTGAAGGCCTGCTGGCCCGCCACCGTTGTCAGCGTCCAGTTGGCGTTCTTCTGCGGCGCGCGCAGATAGCTTGCATCCACATCGTTCAGGCGGCGCTCATAAATCGTCCAGTTGCCATCCACATCGATGGCGGGATCGCCGGTCGCGGCCTGGATGTATTCCTCGTCCTGACCGACAGGCTGCCCCTTGCCGTTCGAAGCGATGGAATAGACCGGCATGCCCGCAGGTACCGTGCATTGCGCCTGCACCGAACCGTGGCCGAACACGCCGGAAACGCGCTCCCAACTCTCCCAAACGCGCGGGCCATCGCCCTGCATGCCCTGATCGGCGCCTTCATTCTCCTTGCCCTTGGTCCAGTTCAGCGCGACGAAGGTCTGCCACGACAGATTGTCGAAGGGAGATTGCACATCCTGCTTGGCGTCCGTCGGATAATTTCCGCTGATGCCGTTATAGGCGACGCCCACATTCAGCATGGGATCGGGTGCGATGTTGCCGGGAATGACCGGACACAGAGGTGAATTGCCTTTCGCCGCGCCTGGCTTCACGCAATAGACCGCCTCGGGCGAATAGCCCGCCGTGATCGTTTCATCCTTGCTGCAGGCTGCGATGGCGGCGAAGGCGGCCAATGCCGCAAACGCCGCAAGAGTCGTTGTGATCTTGCGCATTCGTTGTTCCTTCCGCGCCCCGGTCTTCCCCAGCCCGGAGACTCACGCCCGCGCTTAACCTAGCATGTGCAAATATTGGAACAATGACGACGTGAAGTAATCGTAAGTATTCGAAAGAAATCGTGCCAACTATATTGTGTTTCAACAAGACCGTAGCCTGCGGATATTCCTGGACCTTTGCGGGCGTTATACGAAAAGTGCATCAGGATGCGCCGATATCCCTTGCTGGTGCAGGTTTGCGCAGCGGCGTAGGCTCGGCCCACTTTCAGGGGGCGTTGAACCATGAGATTCCATCGAAAATTGCGCGGCGCAATTGCGGCGCTGGCATGCGCAGCCGTGTTGCTTCCGGTGACCGCCCTGGCATCGCCGCATATCATTTCACCCAACATCGGGACGTTCTCGGTGAACCAGCCGCTGACCGTGCAATGGGCGGAAATTGTTCAAGGCAGCAATGTCCGGATTTTGGTGGAGGCGTCGGCGCCCTCGCCCCTTTATGGCAACAACACAACGATCATCGCCTATCAGCGGCCCAACAGCGGCACCTACACCATTCCGGCCGCAACCCTGCGCGGGCTTTGCAACTCGTTGCCGACAAACCTGCAGCCACTGACGCAGCGTGTTCCTCTGAGCCATATGGATATCCGCCTCTCCGTGCGCAGCTACAACAACTATTCCGGTCATGATTATGCGAAGGGCGGCGTCATCAAGTTGAAGGGCTGCCCGTTCAACAGGGCCGACTTGACTTTTGGCCAGGCAACGCTTGCAGCCAATCAAAACAATCTCGCGGCGCTCACCAGCGGCAATCTCGCCGTCGAAAAGCGCGTTATCAACAACAGCCCCACGATTCCGCCGCCCACCACCAGCTTCACCGTCAGCGTCGAGTGCACGCCGGGTGGACCGAACACCGTGCTCACGCTCACCGCGCCAGCCAATTTACGGCAGGTCTTGCGGGGCATTGCCGAAGGCAAGAGCTGCAAGATCACGGAGCGTCCGCCGGTTGTGCCGGGCGATCTTGTGCAGCGCGGCTGCGGTTGGACGACGACGTATCCCAATGGGAATACGGCTGAGATCAAAGAAGATGACAATCTCAGCCGCATGATTGTGAATACGTGGTCCTGCAAGCCCGGCGCAATTGCGCCGGACAGGCAGCAGAACGGCAAACGCTGACGGACCAGCCGCGCTTTAATGCGCGGCCAGTTCGTGGATCTGGCTGTTGGCAAGTGTGAGCTTGGCGATGGAAAGATCGCCCGTGCGTTCCAGTTCGCCGAGAAAGCCGCGCGTGCGCGCCAGCGTTTCATCATGGCTCTTGGCCCATTGCCGCGCCGCTTCCATGCCGTCGTCGCGCGAACGGTCGGTCTTGTCGTTCTCGAAGCCGGCAAGAGCGTTCTGCGCCAGAGCGCGCTGACCGGCGAACAGGTCATCGGCGATGCGGCGAATGGCCAGGCGGTCCCAATGCTCACTGGCTGCAATGCGGGCTGAAAGTCCCCGCAAACGGTCGATGCCGATGATCTCGCCAAGCTCGAAATAGGCGCCCGCCACCAGATCGATATCGAGGCTGCGCGCATGTGCCAGATGCACGATTTCGGGCGCTGCGCCCAGAAGCGGCAACACCGCCACATCTTCCGCCACGTCCAGCGGCGCGCCGGCATCGCGATAGGCGTTGATGCGGGCTTCGGTGTCATGGGCTTCGTAAGGCGAGACCAGCGAGGCAAAGGTGCCGCGCAGAAGATCGACGCCCTGCCGATAGCGTTTCACTGTCTCGGAAAGATCGGCATTGGATGGCACATTGACGAGGAACCAGAGACCCAGCCGCCGCAGCAGTTCGCCGATGTTTTCATACATGGCGGTTTGCAGGTTGGTTGCGACCTTCAGATCCAGCGTGTCGATGCGCGCCTTTAGGTCGGACAAAGCGAATGCGCCATCGGCCATGGCGAAGGCACGCGCCACTTTCGGGGCGGGCGCACCAGAGATTTCCTTCATCCGGTGCACGAAAAGCGGCCCGGCCAGATTGACCATGTGATTGGTCAGAACGTCGGTCACGATTTCGCGGCGAAGGCGATGGTTTTCCATCTCACCGGGATATTTGTCCGCCGCCGCCTTCGGGAAATAGCTCTTTAGTTCGAAACCGAAATGCGCGTCGTCCGGCAGATCGCTGTCCAGCAGATCGGCAGCCAGATCGAGTTTGGAATAGGCCAGAAGCACCGCCAGTTCCGGCCGCGTTAGTCCGTGACCGTCGGTTACGCGTTTGCGCAGTTCTTCGTCAGTGGGCAGGAATTCCACGGCCCGATCCAGCCGGCCGCGCCGCTCAAGTTCGCGCATGAAGCGGGCATGGCCATCCGCATCGGTCAGTGCGCGCGATTGCGCCACGGAAAGCGCCAGCGTCTGATCGTAATTGTCCTGCAGAACATGCCTCGCCACTTCGTCGGTCATGGCGGTGAGCAGGTCGTCGCGAGCGTCCATGGAAAGCTCGTCGCGACGCGTCGGTCCGCTGAATAGAATCTTGAGATTCACCTCGTGGTCCGAAGTATCAACTCCCGCCGAATTGTCGATGGCATCGGTGTTGATGCGTCCGCCCGTCAGCGCGTATTCCACGCGGCCAAGTTGCGTGGCGCCAAGGTTCGCGCCTTCGCCGACGACCTTTGCGCGAACGTCCTTGCCGTTCACGCGCAGCGCGTCATTGGCGCGATCGCCCACGTCGATGTTGTTCTGTGTTGACGCCTTGATATAGGTGCCGATGCCGCCGAACCATAGAAGATCCACTTCAGCCTTCAGCAGCGCCTTCATCAGGTCGTTGGGTGTGGCCTTGTCGGCGGTGAGGCCGGTCAACGCCTTCATCTGCGGTGACAGCACGATTTCCTTCGCCGTGCGCGGAAAGACGCCACCGCCTTGGGAGATCAAGTCATGATTGTAGTCGGCCCAGCTTGAGCGAGGCAGTTCGAACATGCGCTTGCGCTCATCCCAGCTTGCCGCCGTATCGGGATCGGGGTCGATGAAGATGTGGCGATGATCGAATGCGGCCACAAGGCGGATGTGCTTGGACAACAGCATGCCATTGCCGAACACATCGCCCGACATGTCGCCCACGCCCACGACCGTGAAGGGTTCGCTCTGGATATCGCGGCCCATTTCGCGGAAGTGGCGTTTCACCGCTTCCCATGCGCCGCGCGCGGTAATGCCCATCTTCTTGTGGTCATAGCCATGGCTGCCGCCGGAGGCGAAGGCGTCGCCCAGCCAGAAGCCGCGCGATTCGGCGATGCCATTGGCAATGTCCGAGAAGGTGGCTGTGCCCTTGTCGGCGGCCACCACCAGATAGGGATCGTCTTCGTCGTGACGGCGCACATGATCGGGCACGATCACGCTGCCATCCGGGCCTATGTTGTCGGTCACGTCGAGCAGTGCACCGATGAACGTCTTGTAGGCTTCGATGGCCGCGGCCTGGACGGCATCGCGCGCTGCGTTCAGCGGAAGCTGCTTGGGATAAAAGCCGCCTTTCGCGCCCACCGGCACGATCACCGCGTTCTTCACCTGCTGCGCTTTCACGAGGCCAAGGATTTCTGTGCGGAAATCCTCGCGCCGGTCGCTCCAGCGAATCCCGCCGCGCGCCACTTTGCCGAAGCGCAGATGCACGCCTTCGACCTGCGGACTGTAGACGAATATTTCCACATGCGGCCGCGGCGCGGGCAATTCGTCCAGCCGTGCGCTGTCCAGTTTCATCGCAAAGTAGGATTTGGGCTGGCCGTCCGCGCCGGGCTGGAAGAAATTGGTGCGCAGCACATTTTCGATCACGTTGCGCAGACGCCGGATGATGCGGTCATCATCGAGACTGGGCACGTCGTTGAGCGATTGTTCGATGCGCTTTGCGATCTGCGTGGCGCGCGCCTCATCGAAGCCGCCTTCGGGATCATTGCGCACCACGAACAGTTCCACCAGCAGTGCTGCGATGTCGGGATTGCGTGAAAGCGCCTGCTCCAGATAGTCCTGACTGAAGGTCAGGCCTGCCTGACGCAGATATTTCGCGGTGGCGCGCAGGATCGTCACGTCGCGCCATGTCAGGCCCGCGCCAATCACAAGCCGGTTGAAGCCATCATTTTCGGCCTGTCCCGCGACGACCGCATGGAAGGCGTCTTCGAGCCTGTCCTTGATCGTTTCGAGGTCGGCGGCGCCTTCGTCAGCGCGCTCCATGCGGAAATCCAGAACCGCCGCATCTTCCTGCCAGCCATCACCCAGATTGAGCGCGACGGAATAGGAATCCTCCGCGATCACCTTGAAGCCGAGATTTTCAAATACCGGCAGCGAAGCCGAAAGCGGCAGAACACTGCCGAGCACATACAGCTTCAGGCGGATGGCCGAATGCGCATCCGTGGCGCGGCGATAGGCGCGCGCCTTGATTTTCAGGCTACCGTCATTGCGCGCCAGCCGGTCCAGTTCGTCGAGGTCCGTCACCGCTTCCTGCGGTGCGAACACGTCGCGATAGCGGTGCGGGAACGTTTGCGCCTGACGGCGGAATATCGCTTCACCCTGGGCTTCGCCGTGTTCCAGAACCAGCGCCGCAGCGAAACCGTCGTCCCAGGTGCGGATGGCCTCGCGGATTTCGGCTTCCAGAAGCGCGATCTCTACGCGCGGGCGTTCGCCCTCATTGCGGCCGATGATGTAGTGCACGCGGGCGAGCGCGGAATCATCCAGCAACGGTGTCGCCGCGCTCATGCGTCCGTCGAAGCGCTTGGCCAGAATGGCATGGATGCGCTCGCGCACTGAGGTGTCGTAGCGGTCGCGCGGCACGAAGACGAGGGCGGAAACAAAACGGTCGAAGCGGTCAAAGCGCAGGAACACGCGCACCTTGGGCCGCTCGCCCAGCCGCAAAATACCCATGGCGGTCGCGAACAGTTCATCGTCGCTCACCTGAAACAGTTCGTCGCGCGGATAGGTATCGAGGATATGCGCCAGCGCCTTGCCGTCATGGCTTTCCGGCGGAAGGCTCGCGCGCTCCTTCACATGGCGCACTTTGCGGCGCAGCAGCGGGATCTCGGAAGGCCGCCGGCTATAGGCGCCGGATGTGAACAGTCCCACGAAGCGGCGTTCGCCAGTCAGCACGCCGTTGGCGTCGAACATCTTCACGCCCACATAGTCCATGTGCACGCGGCGATGCACCGCGGAGCGTTCATTCGCCTTCGTGATGATGAGCGGTTCAGGCTGTGTCAGGAATGCCTGAACGTCCGGCGAGAGGCTGACGCGGCCATGGCCGCGGCGGATCACGCGCGCATCCGGGTTGGCAAGAATGCCAAGGCCCGATTCATCGACCGGCTCCAGATGACCGCCATCGTCGGCCGTGTATGCGTAGTCGCGCGCGCCAAGGAACGTGAAGTGGTTGTCGCCTAGCCATGTGAGGAAGGCGATGCTTTCGTCGAGCTGATCCTTGGAGATTGCCGGCGGGTTGTCGCTCAGCGCCAGAATGGTTTCGGCCAGCGCTTCGCGCATGGGCCGCCAGTCGCGCACCGCCAGACGTACCTGCGAGAACACATGGTCCGCTTCGGCCAGAAGGGACTTTTGCGCGTCTGCGTCGGCATGAAATTCAAGCGCCACCACGATCACGCTTTCGCGTGCGGCGATGGAGGCGTTGCGCGTACCGTCGGCATTGCGTCCCCCCGCCATGATCGGATGGAACAGCGCCTGAATCTTTGCACCGCGCGCGGTGAGAAGGCCGATCAGCGAATCGAACAGGAACGGCATATCGTCGTTCACGGCGATCAGCACGGTTTCGTTGCTGGTGCACTCGGCCTTTTCCGCGTGCAGCGTGAACAGGTCGACCAGTGACTCGCCCGGCTTGCGGATCGCGGATTTCTGGAAGGCGAGCAAGGCAAGTGCCGCCAGCGAATCTGCCGAGTACGACAGAATGTCTTCGGGCGATGCGCGCCGGAATAGCGCTTCGGTGAAGGCGACCAAGGCAGGATCGGGTGCGCTACTGCGCACCGTGGAAAGGGCCGCCTCCAATCGGGCGTCGGCCTTTGTATCCTGATCGTCGGAAATGGGGTTGTGGGCGGGTCCGGCTGGGAGGGCTTGGCTCATGGTTCCGCTAGGGTAATCGGCGGGACGCACAATATCGTTAATGCCCGCCGGGTGCGCGGGGGGCTTGCACGCCCTTTTTGTGGCAATTCTGTGGTTCGCCCCGGCCTAAAGCGCCGGAATACCTGTAAATTTCGGCAATGTGGCGTGCAGGCGCCTGTCCGCGCGCTGCATGACTGCCGCCACCAGCGCGCAGGCCACCAGCACCAGGGCAGCTGCCAGAGGGCCGCCTTCCAGCGGCCGCAATACGCAGGCGAACGCCGTAAGTGCCGCTGCCGGGATCAGGAACACAAAGCTGTGCTGTACGCTGCGGATGGCGAAAGCCACCAGAGCCGCGCCCGCGGCCGCGAACAGGACTGCGCCAGCGGATCCGGTGTAGTCCGGCAGCGCCAGAAATGCGCCCGCCCCCCAAGCAAAACCGGCATAAAGCAGAACGGATTTGGCATCCTCGCTGAATGCCTTAAGCGGCGCGCGTTCAAACGGCGCGCGAATGGCTTGCGCATAGGCACGGAGCAACGCGCCCACGCCCACGAGCATCAGGATCAGCCAGGCGATGGTTTCGGCGGGTGCGGTCATGGTCTGCCCCAGCGTCGCGGTCAGCGCCGCCGCTGCCACAAGGCTGGCCGCCACCATGGGCGCGCGGCCCAGAAGATTGGCCAGCTCGGCAGTTTCACGAGCTTCCTCGTGCAGCGCGGAAAGCCGCGCCAGTTCGACATCGTGGCGTTTTGCTTCGGGTGCGATTCGCGAATCGGGCACAATGCTCGAAACGCCGGGAACCGGTTGAAGATGAGCGCGCTGGACCTGGGCCATGGTTGCCTCGCCAAATCAGGCTTTGAGTACACCGATACGCTCTGCTGCCAGTCTTAAGAATGTCTTAATGCGGTGTGACGCTGAGTCGAAACAGGCACGATGACCACTTCTCCACAGATTCGCACGACCGATGCCATCGTATTCGATCTCGAATACACGGCCTGGCAGGGCTCGATGGCACGGCGCTGGATGGCGCCCGGCGAATATCGCGAGGTCGTGCAGATTGGCGCGGTGAAAGTCGATGCGGCCAGCTTTTCCATCCGCGACGAATTCCAGATTCTCGTGCGTCCGCGCATCAACGTGGAGCTCTCGGATTATTTCGTGCAGCTCACCGGCATTGGAAATGACGCCGTGAAGCGCGATGGCATCGATTTCCCGCAGGCCTATCGCGCCTATGTCGAATTTGCCGATGGGGCTCCGATGTTCGCCTTCGGTCGCGACGATCTAGTGCTGAAGGACAATCTGCGGCTTTACGGTATCGCTGACGCGCCCGTTTTGCCGCGCCACATAAATTGCGTGCCATGGCTTCTGGCGCAGGGCATCGAAACGCGCGGCGCCCATGCCTGCGATGTGGCGAAGCTCTGCGGCGTTCCGTTCGAAGGCCGCGCGCACGATGCTCTCGATGATGCGCGCTCTGTTGCCCGGGGGATTGCGGCCCTCATCGCGCGCGGGGCACCCAGTCCGCTGCTGGAGTTGGCGACGTGACCGGCGGCGACGCATCCGAAGCCAATGCGCTCATCGTACGCCTGCGCTTGCAGCCGCATCCCGAAGGCGGCCATTTCCGCGAGACGTTTCGCGATGAGAACGGCGATGCCCGCGCACATTCCACCGCCATCCTCTTTCTCCTGAAGGAAGGAGAGATATCGCGCTGGCACAAGGTCGATGCCGCCGAAATCTGGCATTTCTATCGCGGCGATCCATTGGAAATTCTCATCGCGGAAAATGGAAAGCCGCGCACGCGCCATGTTCTTGGCAATCGCATTGAAGAGGGCGAGACGCCGCAGGTGATCGTGCCTGCGCATGCATGGCAAGCGGCCCGTCCGCTTGGCGTTTTCACGCTTGTCGGATGTACGGTTGCGCCGGGATTTTCGTTTTCGGGATTCGAGCTCGCCGCACCGGGCTTTGAGCCTTGATGCTCAGTGCAGCCGCTGGTTCGCGAACATTTCGTCCATCGCCTTGGCGAAGGCGCGCGAGGATGCGCGGCCTTCAAAGCCGTTGGCGGGATTGAACGTCGCAAGAAGCGTGCGGCCACGCATGCTTACGCTGGGGCGAAGCCCTGTTGTCATCAGCACCGCGCCGATGCGGCGTGAGACTTCCTGCCGTCCCACGGCGTTTGCTGTAAACCGCTCGATGCCGCGTGACGCGTTTTCTAGCGCATCGAGCGCGAGTGCGCGCAGATCGGCATTGGCGCTCAGTCTTTTCCAGTCGGCATCGAAGCTCATATGCAGACCGCGGATCGTGTTGATGCGCTGAGCTTCATCCTTTGCGGCTTTCTGGATTTCGGCGGGGCTCACATTGGTGCGGCGCGGCGGCGTGGATTCGCCGGTGCGCACCACCGGCAGGCCACTGGGACTGCTGTCGGTGTAAAGAGTGATGCCGCCCCATCCGGCCACGCGCAGCGCGGTTTCGCCAGAGTCGTATTTCAGCACCCTTCCGCCAAGTGAGGCGGCTTCGGAATGCAGCACAAAGATTTCGGGGCTACCGTCCATGCGAAACAGGAAATAGCCGTCACCGCGATCGATACTGAATTTGAGGTTGTCGCCGGCAAGATAGGTGCCCGGTTCGATATCACCCAGCCGGTCACGGGAAAGCCGCTCGGCCATCTGCGCCAGCTGCACGGGCTGGTCGCCGGCCATGACATCGGGTGTCGCGCACAGAAGCGCGACCACCGCCGCGGCGATCGATATCAATCGCTTTGTCATCGCGTCCTTGTTCTGTCCCGTCGCCTGCGCCCGAATCCGGGCGCCTTGTCCGCGCCCCCTCCGCCCCCTTGGCAGGCATGCTTCTATGCGCGGGGAATGGGGCAATAATATGGTTCAGCGTCCGTGCCTTGCGCGCGCGCCGCACCGTGGAGTTGGGGCGGGATTCATCCTGGCGGAGCCCCGGAGGGCGCTCCGAAGAATCAGATGTCGTCGAAACGCCCGCCGCGGCCCTTGCCCGCGGCAAAGCGGGCGGCACCCGTCAGCGTTTCTCCGCTCATGATGGTTTTGATTCCGGCGGCAAACTCGCCAGCCATGGCCTCGGGAAAGGCGAGGTCCCACTGCGCGATGGCGCTGGCGCGGTCGCCCTTCATGCAACCTTGCGGCATTCGTGCAATCTCGTGGGCAAGACTTTCAGCGGCGGCGCGTGCTTCGCCGGTCTTCACCACGCGATTGGCGAGACCCATGGCAAGGGCCTCCGCCGCGCTAACGGGCCGGCCCGTCAGAATCATGTCCATCGCCCGCGAATGGCCGATCAGCCGGGGCAGGCGCACCGTCCCGCCGTCGATCAGCGGCACGCCCCACCGGCGGCAGAATACGCCGAACACCGCCGATTCTTCCGCCACACGCAGGTCGCACCAGCAGGCAAGTTTAAGTCCGCCCGCCACGGCATGGCCGCTGACTGCCGCAATCACCGGTTTGGAAAGACAAAGCCGGGTTGGCCCCATCGGGCCATCGGCGGCCAGCGGATCGAATTCGGCGCCGATTTTTACCGGTACGGTGCGGTTGCCGTGTCCGTCGGCGACCGCTTTGAGGTCCGCGCCTGCGCAGAAGGTGCCGCCAGCACCCCACAGCACCGCGACGGACTGGCTCTCGTCAGCCTCAAAGGCCAGAAACGCAGCGGCAAGCGCCTCGGCGGTGGGGCGATCCACGGCATTGCGCACATGCGGCCGGTTCAAAATGACCGTCGTCACCGGACCGTTTGTCTCAATTGCGACTGCATCTACTTCCTTCATCGCGTTCTCCAGAAAAATAGAGCGGAATCCGTGCTTTTCTTTCGGAGAGATTCTCACTAAACCACCCCTCGTTCCAGAACGCACAGCAAGGGACGAATCCTGTGAAATCCAGCCTCGACAGTTTCAAAACCCGCCGCACGCTTACGGTGGGCTCGAAGAAGTATGCCTATTTCAGCCTTGCCGCCGCCGCGAAGAACGGCCTGAAGGGGATCGAAAAACTTCCCTATTCGCTGCGCGTGCTGCTCGAAAATCTGCTGCGCTACGAGGATGGCAGGACTGTCAGCAAGAAGGACATCGAGTCCCTTGTTGCCTGGGGCAAGAAGAAGTGGTCCGACCGCGAGATCGCCTTCCGCCCCGCGCGCGTGCTGATGCAGGATTTCACCGGCGTTCCCGCCGTCGTCGATCTGGCCGCGATGCGCGATGCGATGAAGTCGCTTGGCGGCAATCCTGAAAAGATCAACCCGCTGGCCGAGGTGGATCTGGTGATCGACCATTCGGTGATGGTGGATTTCTTTGGCGCGCGCGATGCGTTCAAGAAGAACGTGGCTGTGGAATATGAACGCAATGCGGAGCGATACACCTTTCTCAAATGGGGCCAGCAGGCGTTCGACAATTTCCGCGTTGTGCCGCCGGGAACCGGCATCTGCCATCAGGTGAATCTCGAATATCTCGCCCAGACCGTGTGGACGCGCAAAGGCAAGGACGCCAAGGGCAAGTCCGTCGAATACGCCTTCCCCGATACACTCGTGGGCACCGACAGCCACACCACGATGGTCAATGGTCTTTCGGTTCTGGGATGGGGCGTTGGCGGTATTGAAGCCGAAGCGGCCATGCTCGGTCAGCCGTTCTCCATGCTCATTCCCGAAGTGATCGGCTTCAAGCTCACCGGCAAGATTCGCGAAGGCGTCACCGCCACCGACCTCGTGCTCACCGTCACGCAGATGCTGCGCAAGAAGGGCGTGGTCGGCAAGTTCGTGGAGTTCTTCGGTCCTGGGCTCAATGAGATGAGCCTCGAAGATCGCGCCACCATCGCCAACATGGCGCCCGAATATGGCGCGACCTGCGGTTTCTTCCCCATCGACGCCGAAACCATTCGCTATCTGAAGGCCACGGGGCGCAAGCCCGCGCGCGTCGCGCTCGTGGAGAAATATGCCAAGGCGCAGGGGATTTTCCGCACGGCCAAATCGCCCGATCCGGAATTCACCGATACGCTGGAACTCAATCTCGCCGATGTGGAGCCGAGCCTCGCTGGTCCGCGTCGTCCGCAGGATCGCGTGCCGCTGTCCAAGGCGGCCGATGAGTTCGCCAAGGCGCTGATCGACACCTTTCACAAGGAAGATGACGCAAACCGCCGCGCCCGTTTGATGGGCACCGAAGTCTCCATCGGACATGGCAATGTGGTGATCGCTGCGATCACGTCCTGCACCAACACGTCGAACCCGTCCGTGATGATCGGCGCGGGCCTTGTAGCCAAGAAGGCTGTGGAGCGCGGACTGAAGGTGCAGCCATGGGTGAAAACATCGCTCGCACCGGGCAGCCAGGTCGTGACCGATTATCTGCAGAAGGCCGGTCTCGACAAGCCGCTCGACAAGCTAGGCTTCCAGACGGTCGGCTATGGCTGCACCACCTGCATCGGCAATTCCGGCCCGCTGCCCGACAATGTCGCCAACGCCGTGAACGATGCAGACCTTGTTGTGGCCTCGGTGTTGTCCGGCAACCGCAATTTCGAAGGCCGCGTGCATCCGCAGGTGCGCGCCAATTATCTGGCCTCGCCAATGCTGGTGGTCGCTTATGCGCTCGCCGGTTCCATGACCTTTGACCTCACGCGCGATCCCGTGGGTTACGACAGGGAAAACGAGCCGGTCTATCTTAAGGATATCTGGCCGTCCTCGAAGGAGATCGCCGCCGCAATGCGCAAGGCGGTTACGCCTGCTGCGTTCAAGTCGCGCTATGCCGATGTGTTCCAGGGCGATGCGAACTGGAAGAAAGTGAAGGCGGGCAAGGGTCAGACATTTTCATGGCCGATGAGTTCGACCTACGTGAAACGTCCGCCCTATTTCGACGGCATGACGATGTCGCCCGCGCCTGTCACCGACATCACCGGCGCGCGTATTCTCTCGCTGTTCGGCGATTCCATCACCACGGATCACATCTCGCCCGCCGGTTCGATCAAGGCGACATCGCCTGCTGGCGAATATCTGCAGAGCCATCAGGTGCGTCAGCAGGATTTCAATTCCTACGGTTCGCGCCGCGGCAACGACGAAGTGATGGTGCGCGGCACCTTCGCCAATATCCGTATTCGCAATGAAATGCTCGGCGGCAAGGAAGGCGGCAACACGCTGTTCTACGATGCGGCCAATCCATCCGGTGTCGAACTGCCGATCTACACCGCTGCCATGCGCTACATGGATGCGGGCGTTCCCACCGTGGTGGTTGCGGGCAAGGAATATGGCACCGGCTCAAGCCGCGACTGGGCGGCAAAGGGAACGCGCCTTCTGGGCATCCGTGCCGTCATTGCCGAGAGCTTTGAGCGTATTCACCGCTCAAACCTTGTCGGCATGGGTGTGGCGCCGCTGGTGTTCGAAGGCGGCAAGACGCGAAACGATTATGGGCTCACCGGCCGCGAAGCCATCGATATTCCGGGTCTGGCCGCGGGCATCACGCCGCGCATGACCGTGAAGGCCATCATCCATTATCCCGATGGCAAGACCGCGGAAATGCCGCTCCTGCTGCGCATCGATACGGTCGAGGAAGTCGCCTATTACAGCCATGGCGGAATCCTGCCCTATGTGCTGCGCAACCTCGCGAAAGCGGCGTAAGTCACAGAGTCATCGCCGTCATTGCTTCACGAACAGAGCAATGACGGCGCCGCCTCACATGTTCCAAATCATCGCGGGAAGCCATCCGATACTGGCGGCATAGCCCGCTGCGATCAGCAGCCCTGCGGCGGCGATGGTTGCATGAATGCGCGCGAAGGTACTGGCGTTGGAATTGCGCCAGGCCAGAACAAGCCCGGCCAGTGCCAGCACCGGATAGGCCAGCGAACACAGGAAGATTGTGAGCGCATAGGGGCCGGCATCGGCCAACTTGTGCACGGCCTGCATGCCCGGCGTGGAAATTGCCATGACCGGCAACAGGAACGTCAACGCAAAGGCCGCAACGCCAAGAACCGGCAGAAAGCGCATCGCTGCGCCCCCGCGCATCGCAAGCCTGCCGCGCAACCATGACACCAGCCAAACAGGCGTCATCACAACAGAAAGCACGAGAGCAACGATGATCAGTGTCAGCGTCAGACCAACAGTGCCAAGCCATGCCAGCGAAGCCTTTTGTTGGGCGTTGAAGGGGCCGATCTTGTAGACCGCGCCGTCTTTTTCCACGAAACCAAGTGTCGGCGCATCGCGGTCCGCGCGGCGGAAACTGTGTGCGTTCACGGGATAGAAGCCGTTGCCGCTGATAACCAGATGATCGCCTTCCGCCTTCACGCGGGTAATGCCCAGAATATCGGTGTAGGGCTGCGAAAGCGTGTTGGCGGGCGTGATGGAGCGATAGAGTCCTGCATAACGCGCCAGCACATCGCTGGAAATTTTCGCGGCTGGCGGCGCCACGAATGTGTCGTTGCGCGTCAGATAGGCTTTCACCAGTTGCGTGGCGGGGCTTGTGAAATCGACACCTTCACCGCCATTGGACATCAGCACGAACCCGGAATTGTTTTCGGTGCGATAGCCGAAAACGCTGATGAAGGAATCGATACCACCATTGTGGCCGCGATAGACAAATCCCTCGTCTGGAAAGGGCGCATCACCCAGCCCATAGCCGCCATTGAACCCGGCCTTGCTTACGAGCGTTGTCTCGCTGTGTTCGATGCGGGCCACGCCTTCGGGTGAAAGAATGCGTACGCCATCTACCGTGCCGCGTCCCAGAAAGAACTTCACCAGTTGCGCAAGCTCCGGTGCGCTTGTCGCGAGCGATCCGGCGGGCGGCAGGATGATGTACTGATACGGCGTTTCGCTGCCGTCGGGCTCGTAGCTTTTGGCAAGCCGGGCCTTCAGCGCATCGGGCATTTCAAAATCTGCGGTTGCCATGCCCATCGGACGCAGGACATGCGCGCGCACATAATCGCTGTAGCGCGCACCGCTTGCCTTCTCGATCAGATAACCGGCCAGCGCCGGTGCGGCATTGTTGTAAACGGGAAACGAACCGGGTTTCCAACGGCTTACGAAATCGAAGCTGGATGCCTGCACGCCCTGAAGTGTGGTCCAGCCCTTTCCATCCATGGTGAGAATTTTCAGTCGAATGTCGGGCCAGCCGGTGGTGTGCTCCAACAGATGCGCCACGCGCAGTGGATCGGTCTTTTCCCACGGATTGTCGAATTTCACCTCTGGTGCCAGATCGGCAACCTTCGCGTTGAGGTCGAGTTTTCCCGCCTCGACCAATGTCATGGCGGCGATGCCATTGATGGTCTTGGAGATGGACCCGGCACGAAAGATGGTGTCGGCGGTGGTGGCAATTTTCTCCTTCGTGTCGGCGAAGCCATAGCCCTTGGCGAATACGAGCTTGCCGCCTTCGATGACGGCAACCGAGGCGCCGGGCACATGCCCTTCGGAAAAGGCCTTGGCCAGCGCCATATCCAGTTCGCGGAGATTTTGGGGGGCCGGCTCTTTCGTGGCGGCGGTCGCGATGCCTGGCAGGGCGGCGAGCAGTGCCGCCACCAGAATGAGATTGCGCGTCATTTTGGTCCCTCTCTTCCCCTCCACATTGTACCTTCCCGGCGCAGATCAAGCGCCGACAGCCATGCAGGGATTGCAAAGGGTCAAACTAGACTTCGGGCTAACCGGCTTTAAGCGGCTGTCAGAAAAGGGAAAAGCGCCTATTGGGCTGCCCGCTCGCGGCCCGGTTTGCGCTTGTGGCCCGCCCGGCTACACAATCGCGCGACGATGGGGGCATCAAGCCGAAGTGAATGGTGGGGGAGGGCGTGTCGGCCTATCTAGTCCGCATGTCTTTTAGTGCACGCGCCGTCCGCAGCATCATCGCCGGGCTGGTGGGGGTAGTCCTTGCGACCGTGTCTCCGGCAATGGCTGGCGGCAAGCGACCGGTCGTGGTCGAGCTTTACACCAGTCAGGGTTCCAGTTCCTGCCCGCCCGCCGACGCGCTCCTCAGCGAGCTCGCGGGCAGCGAGGATGTGCTCGCGCTGTCATTCCCCATTACGTATTGGGACATGCTGGGCTGGAAGGACACGCTCGGCACGGAAACCAACACGCGTCGCCAGAAGGCTTATGCCAGCGTGATGGGTCATGGCGGTGTCTACACGCCGCAGATGATTGTCGATGGCGTTTCCGATGTCGTCGGCAACCGCGATCAGAAGGTGTGGTCCGTCATCAATGCCCGCGTCGCCGATATGGCGGCGGTGCCGGTCTCGATCAACGCCACGCCAGCGGAAATCCGCGTCAGCGTCGGGGGCGCCTTCGACAAGATTCCCCGCGATGCCACCGTTTGGATGTTCAACATTCAGTCCAGGGCGCAGGTGAATGTGGCCGCTGGCGAAAACAAGGGCCGTCAGCTCACCTATCGCAACGTGGTGCGCGATATCCGCGCGCTTGGCATGTGGAAGGGCCAGCCGCTCACCATCGAGCTGCCGCGCCGCGAGGCCATCCAGACCGCGCAGGATGCCATCGCCGTGGTCGTGCAGCAGAACGGCTATGGCCGCATCCTGGGCGCGGCAGTCATCTCGCTGCAGCGCTAAGTTTCGCGAATCTCGCTATAATCGTCTTATGGCGCTTTTCTTCGATGCGGATTGGTTTGATTCCCGGCTGGCTGCGGCGGGTCTTTCGCGTGCGGATCTCGGCCGCGTGCTCGGGCTTTCCGAAAGCCAGATGACGGACATGTGGAAGGACCAGCGCGAAATCTCCGCGCATGAGGTGATGCTCATGTCGGCGCTTCTGGGCGCCAGCACCGAACAGATTGCAAAGCATGCCGGCATCTCAACGCCTGTTCCGAGGCCGGAAAGCAATGACACGCTGCACCGCATCGAAGCACGTCTGGCGCGCATCGAAGATTCCATTGCCGACATCAAATCCGGCATCGAAACCATCAAGAAGTTGAAGCCGTGATCGCCGAAGGCATGTTTGCCGCTGCGCTTCTGCTGTTGAGCGCGGTGGCATCTGTACTCCTGATGCAGCGCGCGGCCCGCGCCGTTCGCGAATATCTATCCTTCGCAGCGGCGCTCTATGCCGTGCTCGCCATCGCGATCGCGCAACCATTCTGGCCGGCCGATGGCGCGGCGCTGATTGTGCTTGCGCTTGCACCGGTCTCGCTCGCGCTTGCGGCGTCTGGTGTGCTCGCCGCGCCGACCCATCCGGCTCTGTCGGCCGCCGCTCTCACGCTGGCGCTCTTGTGCGGACTGGTTGCGGCCTTCGCTGCCATCGTGTGGTTGGCGCTTGTGCCGCTGGTCATCTCGCTTCTGGCGGTCACGGCATTTGCGCTGCGGGCCGCGCGCGAACGCAAAATCCCCGTGGTCCACATTGTTCTGGGTGCGTTGGCACTTCTGGCCGCCGCCGCCTCCATGCTCGCGGGCGGGTCCGATGCGCGCACTGGCCTTTCGCTTTTTACGGCGGCGGGGCTTTTGGGGATTGCGCTGGGCCTGCGGGCCGCTTCAGGCCTTCGCCAGAAGCACGGGCGCGGCCTCGGTGTGGCTGCGATAGACCTGCGCCGCTGAAATATTTTTCGATTGCGCCGTTACCTGGCCCAGAACCTGTGCGACGAATGCGGGGCGCAAACGCGGCCCGTACCACAATGGTGCAACATCTTCTGTACCTTTGTGAGACAAATGTCCGCGCATCCGCTGTGCGAATGGGCAGCGTGCGCTGGCATCCTCGTCGCGGCGTTCACCATGGAGTTGTGCGGATTGCGACGGTTTTTCCACGCGCTGCGCGGCAAAGCGCGGAGGAAGAACCTCCGTGCGGCGCGCAATTGCGAAAGGACCGTTCAGCGTCATAACTGGTCTTTAAGGCAAAGCGCGCGCCATCGTTCCTGCCTCTCCGCAAAGCGCAAACAGTTTCGAGTTTTTTAATGTCCGCCGGGCATGATGATCACCAAGGCCGGATAAAAGGCCAAAGGTGGTGGGATGTGCTGAGCGAGACGCTTCCAAAGAAGCCTTCGGATGGTTTGCGCGCACTGGCGGCATCGCAGGATGCCGAACGTCTGCGCCTGGCGGTTGCCGGCGCGGGTGAAGCCGCATTCGACTGGACGATGAGTGACGATCGCATCCTCTGGGAAGGCGCATCGGAGATTTTCACGGGCCATATCGATCCGGAACGCCTCACGCGTGGCGCTGTGTTCCGCGGCTGGATGGACCCGGCATCGCAGCAGAAATTGGCCACTGTCATCGCACATGTTGCGCCGAACGATTGCCCTTTCGAACTTGAATTCGAAGCGGGCTCCGCGATGGGTACCGCGTGGTTCGAACTGCGCGGTGTGCGCGTCGCCGGAGCAGACGGCAAGGCCGAACGCATCACCGGTCTTCTGAAATGCACCACCGAGACGCGCCGTGAAGTGCAGCGTCTGACCTATCTGGCCACGCGTGATGAACTGACGGGCCATCTCAATCGCACCAGCCTGCGCACGGAACTCGCCGACGCCATCGATCATGCGCGCGCCGAACAGCGCACCTGCGCCTATATCGTGGCCTCGATCGACCGGCTTGCCATGATCAACGAAGCCTATGGCTTCGGCGCGGCGGATGAGCTCATCGTTTCGGTGGGCGAACGTCTGGCCAGCACCCTGCGCGGGTCCGACGTGGTGGGCCGCATCGCGGGCAACAAGTTCGGCGTTATTCTGCGCCATTGCTCGGAGCGCGAGATTTCCATCGTGTCCGAACGCCTGCGCGCCATGGTCTCCGGCAGTGTCATCGCCACGCGGCGCGGCAGTGTTTCGGCCACGATCAGCGTCGGCGCGGTTTGGCTGCCGTCCGGCGCCAGTTCCAGCCAGGAAGCGATGCTGCGCGCCGAAGAGGCACTCGACCGGGCGCGCGCATCGGGACGCGGCGGTTTCTCGGTGTATGACAATTCGCCCCAGCGCGAGATGGCGCGCCTGCGCCTGATGGCGATCGCCGATGATGTGGTGGCCGCGCTCAACGATCAGCGCCTGCTTTTTGCCTATCAGCCCATCGTCGATGCGGTGACCAAGGCTCCTGTGCACTATGAATGCCTGCTGCGCATGGCCAAGCCGGATGGCAGCATCGTCAGCGCCGGACATTTCATTCCGGCGGTGGAGCAGCTCGGCCTCGTGCGGATCGTCGATCGGCGTACGCTCGAAATGGCAGTGGCCAAGCTCTACACCAATACCAAAGTCAGTCTTGCGGTGAACGTGTCCGGCACCACGGCGGGCGATCCGTCATGGCTGGAATCGTTCGTCAATTACATCCGTGCCAATCAGGAAGTGGCGGACCGCATCGTTGTCGAGCTGACCGAAACCGCCGCGCTGAATGATTTCGAGGAAAGCGCGCGTTTTGTCTCCAAGCTTCGTGAAATGGGCTGCCGCGTCGCCATCGACGATTTCGGCGCGGGCTACACCTCATTCCGCAATCTTCAGATGCTGCATGTCGACATGGTCAAGATCGACGGCACATTCGTGAAGGGAATCAGCCAGTCACCCGACAACCAGATCTTCGTGCGCACGCTGGTGGACCTGGCCAAGAACTTCAAGCTGAAGACCGTGGCCGAATGGGTCGGCAGCGATGAGGACGCAGAGCTTCTGCGCTCCTTCGGCGTGGACTATTTCCAGGGCTTCCACTTTGGCGAGCCCATCCTCGATACGGAATGGGTGGCGGCGTAAGGATCAGTCGCGCTTTTTCGCCAGTTCCGAAAGCTGCTTGCGCATCTCTTCGATTTCGCTTTTCAGCTCATTGATCTCTTCGGACTGCCTGGTCTTGGTTTCAGCGGGCTTGCCGTCGTCCTCGCCACGTGCGCCGCCCATCGGTGCGAACGGCGTGAACATCTTCATCGCGCGTTCGAACATGGCAAGGTTCTGGCGCGTCATCGCTTCCAGCGCCTGGCTGCCGCCACCGAAGGCTTCGGCGACGCGGTTCTTCATCGCTTCCTGATTTTTCGCGAAGCTGTCCATCGAAAGGTCGAGATAGCCGGGAACAAAAGCCTGCAGACTGTCGCCATAGAAGCGGATCAGCTGGCGCAGGAATTTGATCGGCAGAAGATTCTGCCCCTTTCCTTCTTCTTCGAAGATGATCTGCGTCAGCACTGAGCGGGTGATGTCCTCGCCCGTCCGCGCATCGAGCACCACGAAGTTGGTGCCGTCTTTCACCATCTGCGAAAGATGATCCAGCGTCACATAGCTGGATGTCGCCGTGTTGTAGAGGCGGCGGTTCGCATATTTCTTGATGGTGATCGGCTCGCCGTCTTGTTCATTCTGGTCTGTCACGCGCGATCGCTTTTTTTTCTGAGGTTCCCTCGGGGGCAAGTCAGCACTACCGCGCCCTCCCTGTCCAGAGCCGATTGCACCCGCGAAGGTGCGGCGCACCACGGGGGGCGGTTGGCAAATCCTTGAAAAAGCGGGGTGATTCGCCACAGTTTACCGCCGCTCGCATTCGCGGCATGGTTCCGGCCAACACGGCAATTCCCAAAAAAGTTGGAAGGAGACACCCATGGTGGATGTGGTCATCGTATCGGCGGCGCGCACGCCCGTCGGCAGCTTCAATGGTGCGTTCGCGAATATCCCGGCCCATGAACTGGGCAGAACCGCGATTCAGGCCGCGCTGAAACGTGCCGATGTTGCGGGCAAGGATGTCTCCGAAACGATCATGGGACAGATCCTCACCGCCGCGCAGGGCCAGAACCCGGCCCGTCAGGCGTCGGTCAATGCGGGTATCCCGTATGACACGCCGGCTTTCATCGTGAACCAGCTTTGCGGTTCAGGCCTGCGCGCGGTTGCGCTTGGCTATCAGGCGATCATGAACGGCGATGCGTCGATTGTCGTCGCGGGCGGTCAGGAATCGATGAGCCAGGCGCCGCATGCATCCTATCTGCGCGCGGGCACCAAGATGGGCGCGGTCGAATTCACCGACACGATGCTGAAGGACGGTTTGTGGGATGCGTTCCACGGCTATCACATGGGCGTCACGGCAGAAAACGTTGCGCGCGAATGGCAGATCACGCGCGACATGCAGGACAGCTTTGCCGTCGCTTCGCAGAACAAGGCCGAAGCCGCCCGCAAGGCTGGCCGTTTCAAAGATGAAATCGCGCCGGTGACGATCAAGGGCCGCAAGGGCGACACGGTTGTCGATACCGATGAATATATCCGCGATGGGGTCACGCTCGAAGGCATCTCCGGTCTCAAGCCCGCGTTCCAGAAAGATGGCACTGTCACCGCCGCCAATGCGTCCGGCATCAACGACGGTGCGGCGGCGCTCGTTCTGATGAGCGCGGAAGAAGCCAAGGCCCGTGGCCTCAAACCCCTCGCGCGCATTGCCTCGTGGGCCACCGTCGGCGTCGATCCCGCCGTGATGGGTTCCGGTCCGATCCCCGCTTCGCGCGCCGCGCTGAAGAAGGCGGGATGGACGCCCGATCAGCTTGATCTCGTTGAAGCCAACGAAGCCTTCGCCGCGCAGGCCTGCGCCGTCAACAAGGATATGGGCTGGGATGTGTCGAAGGTGAATGTCAACGGTGGCGCCATCGCCATCGGTCATCCCATCGGCGCATCCGGCGCGCGCGTGCTCACCACGCTGCTCTACGAAATGGGCAAGCGCGACGCGAAGAAGGGCCTCGCCACGCTCTGCATCGGCGGCGGCATGGGCATTGCCATGTGCGTCGAGCGGTAAGCACGACACGCGCCAAGAGAAATCTAACGACCCCCTTCCGCGCGGAAGGGGGTTTTTCTTTGTGCAGGAACGCACCTTCGCGTTCGCGCGTTGCTGAACCGGGCGCGGGAATTCGCGGGTGCGAAGTTCCGCATGGGGGCATGGCTATGAAGGAGAGCACCATGCCGAACCGTTCCTCGCTTACCATCGCACTCATGGCGGCGGGTGCCGCCCTTGCGCTCGCGGCACCCGTTCGCGCGCAGGACAGCTACGATCCCCAATACGGGCCCGGCTACTATGGCCCTGATGAAGACGTCGAAGTGATCGCGCCGCGCTTCCACGAGCAGAGCCGCAAGCTGAACGGCCCGCTTGAAAAAGTTTCGCTGTCGACGCGCGTGCGCTATTCCGATCTCGATCTCGCCGATTGGCGCGATGCGCAGGAGTTGCGCTATCGCGTGCGCACCGCTGCGCATGACATGTGCGCCCAACTTGCCGATGCCTATCCGGTCTATCAGTTGAACGGCACCTCGTGCATCCGCGACGCCGTGCGCGACGGCCTCATCCGTGCAGACCGCGCCATCTCAACGGCAAAATACAACGCCCGCGAATATGGCCGCTATGAGCGGGCGGGCTATCGCTACTGATCCCGCGGCCTTGGAAAAAAGGGTGGAGCAAGGACTCCACCCTTGAGGCACAGGAACCGCCGGCGATTATTTCTTTGGTGCGGTTGCTGAACTTGCAGCATCCGAAAGGCCGATGGCGCTCTTCACAATCTGCGCTGGCCATTGCGCGACGGCCAAGGCTTCGCTCGCGTAGGTGCCATCATTCTTGGTCAGCATGCCGTTCTCGAAGGTGAGCTTCACATCAAGCTTTGCCGCACCACGCCGCTTCATTGCCACATAGAAAACGCGCGTCGGATCCGGCGCGACAACACGCAGCTTGCGCGTCAGCGTTACGGTGGAGGGCGGGATGATATCCATGTCTTTCACCTTCTTGCTTCCTGCTTTGCCCGCCTTCGGCGTCATTTTTCCCGCGAGATGTTCCGTCGCGACAATCGAAACGTCATAGAGAGCCGCGGGCCGAAAGCAGATGGCGGCCTTGTCGGACGGACAATCCGCCGGCGTTCCCGTGCTCGCCGAAGGAAGTGTAATGGCAATGGAAAGATCGGCGGGCAGCATGCCCTTCAGGCCGGAAAGGTCGGCCTTGGGATCGGTGGGATCAAAGGAATAGACGATATCGAGATCCTTCTTTGGATCGCAAACCGGCTGCTGTTCCTTGCTTTCGGCCAGGGTATGAAGGTCCAGCAATTTCTTGGTGACGTCGGTGGCGATATCCAGAACGCTTTTGATTGCGTCTGCGCTCTTGTCCTCGCTCGTCGCGTTCACGGTCTTGAGCAATCCGTTCTTGTCCACCTCCACGGACAGTGTGTCGGTGTTCCAGTCGGAGGATTTGTATTTGAGGATGTAGCGCCTGTCGGGGTCGGGCAGATAGGTCACCGGTTTATCGGCATCCGTGTTGATTTCGACGACGCAGTTCTTCCGCGTGATGCTCAAATTGAAGTAGGCGCGCGGCAGCGCATAATACGCCGTCACTTCGCTTGCGCCCGCATTCGGCCATCGCTCGCTCTGCACGATCGGTTCGGTGCTGCATCCGGCCAAAGGCACACTAAGGGCCGCACAAATAGAACATGCCACAAACAAATTCTTCATCGCACGTCTCCATTGGAAATGATGGTTAGACTATTGCCGCCGCCCCACGCCGCGCGTGATGGCCGTTGCGGGTGTAAAACGCCACAGCATAGCGCAGCGAAGCGTCACCCTCGATGGGCGACCTTGCATTGCCGGGTCGTTCGTTCTGTTTACGTTCGCGGAAATCTTGAAGGCTGTGGTTCGGCGGCGGACCCCCGCCGGCGGCCTGCCGGACGTTCCGGAGCCCCGTGAGACGGGTGCGCCAACTGCGGTGATCTTTCGCAACAAAGAATGGAAACAAGGCGCTCGCGTGAAACCTGGCTTTTGTTCTAGGTTGCGTTCAAGCAAGAAATCGCAAGAGCGCCAGAACGCGCAAACAGGGAGCAGGCAATGGCACGGGTGGCAATCGTCACGGGTGGAACGCGCGGCATCGGAGAGGCGATTTCGGTCGGCCTCAAGAATGCGGGCTACAAGGTGGCCGCGAACTACGCGGGCAACGATGAGCGCGCCAAGGCCTTCACCGAACGCACCGGCATTGCCGCCTACAAATGGGATGTCGCCGATTTCGATGCCTGCCAGGCGGGCGTCGCCAGGGTGGTGGCGGATCTCGGCCCCGTCGATATCGTCGTGAACAACGCCGGCATCACGCGCGATGGCACCATGCGCAAGATGAGCCGCGGCGGCTGGGATGAAGTGCTCGATACCAATCTCGGCGGCTGCTTCAACATGTGCAAGGCCGTGTGGGAAGGCATGCTGGAGCGCAGCTTCGGCAGGGTCGTGAACATCGGCTCCATCAACGGTCAGGCCGGGCAATATGGACAGGTGAACTATGCCGCCGCCAAATCGGGCATCCACGGTTTCACCAAGGCGCTGGCGCAGGAAGGCGCGGCCAAGGGCATCACCGTGAACGCCATTGCGCCGGGCTATATCGATACCGACATGGTCGCCGCCGTGCCCCCGAACGTGCTCGAAAAGATCGTAGCGAAGATTCCGGTCGGGCGCCTCGGCAAGGCCGAAGAGATCGCGCGCGGCGTACTCTTCCTCGTGGCCGACGATGCGGGCTTCGTCACCGGATCGACCATGTCGATCAACGGTGGCCAGCATATGTATTGAGGCTGCGTATTTCATCTCTCATTGTCATGGCCGGCGAATGCAGGCCACCCAGGTGATGCGCGGTCAATCTTGAAGAGGAATGACATTCCCGCCTCTTCTGTCGTAACAGTGCAGAACCCAACTGGGCGGCCCTCATGCGCAGGCCGTGACAACAAGAGGGTTGGTGCATAGTGCCTCCGCACATTCAGGCTCTCACCGTTTCCGGGCTCGCCTGCCGGCGCGGGCATCGCGTGCTGTTTCGCGAACTGTCCTTCGCGGTGAGGGCAGGCGAGGTGCTGGCGCTGGAAGGCGCGAACGGCGCGGGCAAAACATCGCTTCTGCGCCAGATCGCGGGATTCCTCGCGGTCGAGATGGGCGGCATTGCCATCACGAGCGACACCGGTGACATCGCCGACGCCGAAGAGCGTGGCGCGTTCATCGGCTGGCTCGGCCATCATGATGGCCTGAAGCCGCAAATGTCGCCGCGCGAAAATCTCGCCTTCTACACGGGACTTTATGGCACGGCGGGCGATATCGATGCGGCGCTGGGCGAGGTGGGATTGTCACGCGCAGCCGATCTTCCCGCGCAGTATCTTTCCGCCGGGCAAAGGCGCCGCGCCGCGCTCGCGCGCCTTATTCTTTCGCATCGCTCGCTGTGGTTGATGGATGAGCCGCTCGCCGCGCTCGATGCAGAAGGCAAGGCGCTGGTGAATGCTGCGCTTGAGGCGCATCGCGCCAATGGCGGTATCGCCATTGCCGCCACGCATGAAAAGCTGGATGCGGCCACCGCCACCATGCGATTGGGGGCCGCATGAACGCGTTCATGGCTCTGCTCGCGCGTGATCTGCGCCTTGCCACGCGCGGCGGCGGCAGCGCGCTGCTGGCATTGGCATTCTTTGCAAGCGTCGCTTCGCTGGTGCCACTCGGCGTTGGCGCCGATCTGAAGCTGCTCGGCCGCATCGCGGGCGGCGTGTTGTGGGTGGCGGCGGTGCTCGCGAGCCTGCTGTCGCTCGACCGGCTGTTTCAGGCCGATCTCGAAGACGGCAGCCTCGATCTCATCGCGCTTTCCCCGGTGTCGCTGGAAATGGCCGCCGCCGCCAAGATCGCCGCGCACTGGCTCACCACGGGCCTTGCGCTCACGCTGGTCGCCCCGCTTCTCGGCCTGATGTTCAACATTCCCGAAAGCGCGTATGGCGCGCTTGTCGCATCGCTTCTCATCGGCACGCCCGCGCTCTCGGCGGCGGGCGCCATCGGGGCGGCGCTGACGCTCTCGGTGCGGCGCGGCGGGCTGATCCTGCCGCTGATCGTTCTGCCGCTGGTCTCGCCCGTGGTCATTTTCGGGGCTGGCGCGGTGATCGCGGCTATCGATGGCATGGCCAACGGCGCGCTGTGGCTGCTTGCGGCCTTCTCGCTGGGGTTTGTGTTACTAGCGCCCTTCGCGGTGGCTGCGGCAGTGCGTCTCAACCTGCAGTGACGTTTGAGGGCGGACCCGGAAAGGGCTAGAAGCGCGGCATGTTCCAATATGCCAATCCCAAGCGGTTCATGGATTTGAGCGGCGTGCTGTTGCCCTATGTGGCCACGGCGGCTGGGCTCTTCCTGATCGCGGGGTTCTATCTCGGTCTCTTCGTCTCGCCACGCGATTACCAGCAGGGCGATACGGTGCGCATCATGTTCATTCATGTGCCTGCGGCGTGGGTGGCGATGATGGCCTATGGGATGATGGCGGTCGCCTCCATCTTCAGCCTCGTGAACCGTCATCCGCTGGCCGATGTCGCCGCGCGCACGGCCGCGCCGCTCGGCGCGCTTTTCACCACGCTCGCGCTCATCACCGGCTCGCTCTGGGGCAAACCGATGTGGGGCACCTATTGGGTGTGGGATGCGCGGCTCACATCCTTCCTGCTGCTGCTCTTTCTCTATCTGGGTTACAGCGCGCTCTGGAATGCGATTGAGGATGAAGTGCGCGCGGGCCGCACGGCTGCGATCCTTGCCATTGTCGGCGCGGTCAATCTTCCCATCATCCATTATTCGGTGGAGTGGTGGACGACGCTGCATCAGGGCGAGAGCATTCTTCTCTCCGGCGGGCCAAAGATCGCGCCGGTGTTCCTGTGGCCGCTGTTCGCGATGGCTTTCGGCTACACGTTATTGTTTTTCACACTGTGGACCGTGCGCATCCGCACCGAAATCCTCGAACGACGCGCGCGTGCGCTGCAAATGGCGGAGCACTGAACGATGGACAGTTTCTTCGCCATGGGCGGATATGGCGCGTATGTGTGGCCGGCCTATGGCGTTAGCGCGCTTGGTCTTCTGCTCGCGGTAATCGTCACGCTCAGGCTTTATGCGCGCGCGAAGGCGCGGCTGGCGATGCTGGAAGGCACGAAGGGACGCGCGTGAGCCGCCTCGTCTATATCCTGCCGCTCATCGCATTCGTGGCCATCGCCGCGTTTTTCTATGTTGGTCTTCGCGACAATCAGGAAGGTGACAGCGCGGAATTGCCTTCCATGCTGGCGGGCAAGCCGGTACCCACTGCGATTGCCCCGCCGCTCGATGCACATGCCGAGGGATTTGGCCCTGCCGATTTCAAAGGCCATGTCACGGTGCTGAACGTGTTCGCGTCGTGGTGTGCGCCGTGCCGCCAGGAAGCGCCCGCGCTCGGCATTCTCGCCGCGCGCAAAGACATCCGGCTATACGGTCTCGTCTACGAGGACACGGCAGCGAAGGCGCGCCGCTTCCTGCGCGAAGTCGGAAATCCGTTTGCACGTATCGGTCTCGATGCCGATGGCGCGATCGGCATCGAATGGGGTGTCTATGGCGTGCCGGAGACGTTCATCATCGGGCGGGATGGCGTCGTCATCGACCGCGTGACCGGGCCGCTCACGGGTGATGTGCTGATGGATCGGGTGATCCCGGCCATCGAAAAGGCGCACTGACGCGTAAAGCAATTGGCAACCATGTTGCCCGAGGATGCGCGCCATGCAGATCAGCGGCGCAAATCTTCTTTTGGCTGGCCAGCAGGCGGCGTCTCAGAAGCCTGCCGCCGGCGCGCGCGGTTTTGCCGAAGCGCTCGCCAAATCGGCGCCTGCCCGCTTTGAGCCGGAAGCATTTTCCGCCTCTGCCGCGCCCGGAACGCGGGCGGCGGCGCCTCAGCCGCAATCTGCCGCCAGTGGCGCAGCCCAGCCGCTAGTTCCCAAGGGTTCGCAGCTCGATATTCGCGTGTGATTTCCGCGGCCTAGGCGCGTCTGCGCGTGACCCGGCGGCGCGGCCTTGGCGCCTCGCTGTCCACCAGAGTTTCGGCGGCTGCGGCAATGGTGGCCAGCAGACGTACGAAACGCCCGCGATCGGCCACCGGCAACACATCCAGCATGGCGCGTTCGGCGCGGTCTGCCGCGGTGCGCGCGGCGCGCAGCGCCTTGCGGCCCACGGCGGTGATCGCAACCGCATTCGCGCGCTGATCTTCTTCGGTGCGTTCGCGCGAGAGCAATCCGCGTTCGACCATGCGCCGCGCCATCTCGGCGAGCGTGGAGCGGTCAATGCCCGTCATCTCCACCAGCGCGGTCTGGCTCACGCCCTCATTGTGTTCGAGCGCGGCAAGAACCGTAAATTGCTGCTTGGTCAGATCGCGCGCACCCGGTTCGCGGGAATACAGCTCGCCGTAAAGCTGCTGACAGCGTCGCATCAGATGGGAAGGTGCATCGGCCAGTTCGAACGCGCCATTTCCATTGACCTTCCGCAACCCCTTCGATGTCATCAGACACCCCTGCTCTGACGGCGACCCGGCGCGATGTTATGCATCGTCATCCGGCAGCTATCTTGTTTTTGGAAACAACGCCCGCAAACGCCGGGCAGTCATCACGCGAAGTCGATGGCCGCACATTAGACGAAGGACGCGCGGACAGACAACAGGTTCGTGCAGACATTTCGTGTCGCATTTTGAGCCAGCCGGATTGCACTTTCCAACGCGCGCGCTTCAGGCAATCATGCGTGCAAGATGAACAAAACCTCCCGTCCGTTTCCGCCCGCGCCCGGTCCCAACTTCGAGCGCAAAGTCCCCGAAGGCGACAATATGGAACGGTTCGTCTGCGGACGATGTGGCCACATCCACTATTCAAACCCCAAGATTGTGGTGGGCTCTCTGGTTCTTCACGAAGACATGGTTCTTCTTTGCAAACGGTCGATCGAACCGCGCCGTGGCTATTGGACATTGCCCGCTGGCTTTCTGGAAGAGCATGAAACGGTCGAGGATGGTGCGCGGCGCGAGGCGCGCGAGGAAGCCGAGGCCGACATCGTCATCGATGCATTGCTCGCGGTTTATTCGGTGCCGCACATCAGCCAGGTCCAGATCATGTACGTGGCGCATCTGAACACGCCGCATATGGCACCGGGTCCCGAAAGCCTCGAAGTGAAGCTGTTTCCATGGCATGAAATTCCCTGGAGCGAACTCGCATTCCCATCGGTGAAGTGGGCGCTCGAACAATGGCGCGAAGTTGCGGGAAAGCCTGTTTTCGCGCCGTTTTCGAACCCGCTGCCGCGCTGACGCCTAGCGGGTTTCCGGCGCGTCTTCGTCGCGGTGATACTTCAGCAGGAACGGCGTTTGTGACAGTGTAAAGAGGAAGAACAGCGGGATCGCCCCGAACAGCTTGTAGCCCGCCCAGAATTCCGTCGAGTAATTGCGCCAGACGAATTCGTTGGCCAGCGCCATCGCCACAAAGAAACCGATCCAGCGCCAAGTCAACGTGCGCCAGGCCGTCTCAGGCAGGTGAAAGGCCTGATCGAAAACAACTTTCAGAAAATTCCGCTGGGTCAATATGCCCGTGGTCAGGATGATGGCGAAGATCGCGTAGATGATCGTCGGCTTCATCTTGAAGAAGGTTTCGTTGTGCAGATAGAGCGTCAACCCGCCGAACACCAGCACCACCGCCAGCGTCACCGCAGGCATCACCGAAATGCGACGCTCATACCAGTAGGTGATCGCGAAACTGGCAGTTGCTAGCGGAATAAAAATCGCAGTTGCGAGGTAGAACTGTTTCGCCAGCATGAAGAACAGAACGAGAGGGCCAAGATCGAACGCCAGGCGCACCAGCGGCGGCAGGCGCTTCTTGCTTTTCTGATCGCTCATGCCGCACCCGTCAAAGCCTTGGCGAAGCTCGCCGCCACAAAGGGCTGCATATCTTCCGCGCTCTCGCCCACACCGATATAATGCACGGGCAGGGCGAACTTGTCTGCCAATGCCACCAGAATGCCGCCCTTCGCGGTGCCGTCGAGTTTGGTCATGATGAGCCCCGTCAGCGGCACCGCCTGCTTGAACGCTTCCACCTGCGAAATCGCGTTCTGGCCCGTGGTTGCATCCAGCACGAGAACGCTGGCATGCGGCGCGGTTGCATCCTTCTTCTTCAAGACGCGCACGATCTTTTCCAGCTCGGCCATCAGCCCCGCCTTGTTCTGCAGGCGGCCCGCCGTGTCGATCAGAAGCACGTCCGCGCCAATGGCTTGCGCCCGTTCCAGCGCATCGAAGGCAAGGCCCGCCGCATCGGCCCCGGCCGCGCGTGCGACCACTTCGGCACCGGTGCGTGCGCCCCAAACCTGCAGCTGCTCGATGGCTGCCGCGCGGAATGTGTCGCCCGCCGCCATCACCACCTTCAGGCCGCCATCGGTCAGGCGCTTGGCGATCTTGCCGATGGTCGTTGTCTTGCCTGTACCGTTCACGCCCGCGACCAGTACCACGAAGGGTTTGGTCTCAAGGTTGATGTTCATCGAACCTTCGGCGCGCTTCAGAACGCGCAGGATTTCCTCGGCCAGCACGCCGCGCAATTCGTTTTCCGAGATTTCCTCGTCATAGCGGCCCTTGCCCACATTGGCGGCGATACGCGCGGCGAGCGCGGCCCCCATGTCGGCGCCGATCAGGGCCTCTTCCAGCGATTCAAGGGTTTCGGCATCAAGCTTCTTGTGCGTGAAGACAGCCGTCAGGCTTTGCCCCAGCGAGCCAGTGTTGCGCGCAAGACCGGATTTCAGCCGCTCGAAAAACGTTGGCGGCGGGGGCGGCTCTCCAAAGGTTCTCATGCGGCGATCAGATGGCTCTTGGTTGCGGCGATGGCGCGGATGCGAACGATGCTGCCCGGCAGGGCATCGCCGCTGAGGCGCACCGGCGCAAAGCAGGGCGTATGCCCCGAACCGGCCTTCTCCACCAGTACATCGTGGTCGCGCCCCTGAAGGTTCTGCAGCCGTGCGGCCAGCGCGCGCTCGCCTTCGGTGCGCAGCACCTTGGCGCGAGCCTTCACCACCTCGCGGGGAAGCTGCGGCATGCGCGCGGCGGGTGTGCCTTTGCGCGGACTGAAGGGAAACACATGCAGATAGGTCAAACCTGCGTCGCTGATCAGCGCGCGGGAATTTTCGAACATCGCATCGGTTTCGGTGGGAAAGCCCGCAATGATGTCCGCGCCGAAGGCCGCATCGGGCCGCATCTCGCGCACGCGATCGCAAAATGCAATCACATCGGCGCGCGAATGCCTGCGCTTCATGCGCTTCAGGATCATGTCGTCGCCCGCCTGCACCGAAAGATGGAAATGCGGCATCAGCCGGTCTTCGTCTGCGATGGCACGCAGAAAATCGTCGTCGGCCTCGATCATGTCGATGGAGGAAATACGCAGGCGTTTCAGCCCCGGCACCAGTTTCAAAAGCCGGCGCACTAGCTGTCCCAGTGTGGGTGTGCCGGGAAGGTCCGCGCCATAGGCGGTCAGGTCCACGCCTGTCAGCACGATTTCCGGAAAGCCGGTCTCTGCCAGCCGCCGCGCCTCCGAGATCACTTCGCCCACTGGCACGCTGCGCGAATTTCCGCGTCCATAAGGAATGATGCAGAAGGTGCAGCGATGATCGCAGCCGTTTTGCACCTGCAGAAACGCGCGCGCCCGCCCGTCAAAGGAATCCACGAACTGGCCCGCGGTTTCCTTCACGCTCATGATGTCGTTCACGCGCACACGTTCGAAGGCATCCATGCCGAAGGCGGCATAGGAACGGGCCTGCAACTTCTCGCTGTTGCCCAGCACCAGATCGACTTCGTCCATTGCGGCATATGTGCCGGGTTCGGTCTGTGCCGCGCACCCGGTCACGATGATCTTTGCGCCCGGATGTTCGCGCCGCGCCTTGCGGATCTGCTGGCGCGATTGGCGCACCGCTTCCGCCGTCACCGCGCAGGTGTTGAAGATGATGGCGTCATTCAGCCCGGCTTCGGCGGCGCGGGCTTTCATCGCCTCGCTCTCATAGGCATTAAGGCGGCAGCCAAACGTTACGATCTCGGTCATGCGCAAAGTGCCGCGATGTCGAGTTCGCCCTGAAACGAAAGCGCGGTCGGGCCTGTCATCAGAACGTGCCCGTCGCTCGGACGCCAGTCGATCAGGAGTGTGCCGCCATCGAGCACGACCTCGACCTTGCGGCCGGTGCGCCCGGTGCGATGCGCCGCCACCGCAGCGGCGCAGGCGCCGGTACCGCAGGCGCGGGTGATGCCGGCGCCGCGTTCCCACACGCGCATGCGCAGTCTGTCATTTCCTGTCACGCTGACGAATTCTACGTTCACGCGCGCCGGAAATAGTGGATGCTGTTCGATGGCGCTGCCCAGAGTCGCGACAGGCGCATGGTCCGCATCGGGAACGAACAATACGCAATGCGGATTGCCGACCGACAGGGCGGACGCATGCTGCAGCGCCGCTTCGGTGAAGCCCGGCACATCGAGTGCAAAGTCCTTGGTGTCTGCTTCGCGCGCCAGCGGAACGTCGCGCCAGTCGAAACGCGGCGCGCCCATATCCACGGTCACTAGGCCGCCCGTCGCATCGGCGCATTCCAGAAGCCCGCCATCCGTTTCAATACGGATGGCATTTCGCTTCTTTTCGTTCATCAGGAACTGGGCCACGCAGCGGGCTGCATTGCCGCAGGCCTCCACTTCACCACCGTCTGCATTAAAAATGCGCATGCGCGCATCTGCGCCGTTTGCGGGCTTTTCAATCACGATGACCTGATCGCAGCCCACGCCAGCCTTCCTGTCCGCGATTGCTCTGGCGGCGCGTGGATCGAGTGCAACCATTTGATTCCGCGCGTCAAAAACGACGAAATCGTTGCCCAGTCCGTGCATTTTCAGGAACCGCGTCATGGGGCCCTATATAGGCGCGGCGCGTGGCTCGGACCAGCCCTGCGCCGGGCAAGGGTTGACCCGCTTGCAGAGCCTTCCCTAAAGACCCGGTAGCCTTTCGGGGGGCTAGCAGGAGTTTCTCATGGGTGTGTTTCGGTCCCTCGCATTCGCGGTTGTTGTTGCAGGCGGAACGGCAGGTGCGCTGCAGGCGCTGGGAGCTAGCGATTTGACCACGTCCGCAAAGCCTGCTGTCGATCCCTTTCTGTGGCTCGAAGATGTGCATGGCCCCAAGGCGCTGTCCTGGGTGCGCCAGCAGGACAATGTCACGCGCGATGTGCTGACAAGGGATCCTGCCTACCAGGGCTATTACGACAGCATCCTTGAAACATTGGACGCGACGGATCGCATTCCACTCGGCACGCTCAATCACGGCTACGTTTACAATTTCTGGCAGGACGCCGGGCATGCCAAGGGCATCTGGCGGCGCACCACCGTCAGCGAATATGCGAAACCCGCGCCCGCGTGGGAAACGCTGCTGGATCTGGATGCGCTCGCCGCGAAGGAAGGTGAGAACTGGGTCTACAAGGGTGCGGATTGCGCGCCATCCCAGAACCGTTGCCTCATCAGCCTCTCGCGCGGCGGCGGCGATGCGGTGGTCGTGCGCGAATTCGACCTGAAGACGAAATCGTTCGCAAGCGACGGCTTCATGTTGCAGGAAGCCAAGTCCGATGTTGCCTATGTGGATGACAACACGGTGCTGTTCGGTACCGATTTCGGGAAGGGCTCGCTCACCACATCCGGTTACCCGCGCATCGTGAAATTGTGGAAGCGGGGCGAACCCGTTGCCGGCGCCAGAACGGTTTACGAAGGCAAGGCCGATGATGTGGCGGTTGCGCCTTATGTATTCCGCAACGCCGACGGCAACACGGCTCTCATCGTGCGCGCCGTCAGCTTCTTCGAAACCGAATATCACTTCGTCAAACCCGGCGGTGCGAGCCTTGCGCTTGCCTTGCCGCTGGGCGTGGACATCAAGGGCGAATTGAAAGGCAATCTCATCGCAACCCTGCGCGATGATTGGACGGTCGGCGGCAAGACCTTCGGGAAGGGCGCGCTCGTTTCGATTGCACTGAAATCGCTCACCGCCGAAAAAGCCGCGCCTGCTGTCGCGCTTCTTTATGAGCCCGGCCCGCGCGCCTCGGTGGAAGATGTCGCCACCGGCCGCGACGCCGTCTATGCGGGCATTTTCGAAAACGTCACCGGCGCGATCCATGTTTTTCGCCCGGGCAAGAACAGTACATGGCACGAAAGCAGGCTGGATCTTCCCGCCAACGGCACCACCTCCATCGTATCGGCCGATGATTACGGTTCCGATGCGCAGGTGAAATTCGAGAGCTTCCTGACCCCGTCCACGCTTTATGCCGTCGACGCGAGGGACAAGGTCACCGCTATCAAATCCTTGCCCGCGCGCTTTGATGCCACGGGTCTTGTCTCGGAGCAGTTCCAGGCCACCTCGAAAGACGGCACGCAGATTCCGTATTTCGTCGTGCGCCGTGCGGATTTGAAAGGTCCCGCGCCCACGATTCTTTACGGATATGGTGGCTTTGAAGTGTCGATGCTGCCGTCCTACTCGCCCAATTCCGGGCGGTTGTGGCTCACGCGCGGCGGGGTGTGGGTGCTCGCCAACATTCGCGGCGGCGGCGAATTCGGCCCTGCGTGGCACGATGCGGCGCTGAAGGAAAACCGTCAGAAGGCCTTCGATGATTTCGCAGCCGTTGCCGCCGATCTGGAAAAACGCGGCATCACCACGCCCCGGCAACTCGGCATCATGGGCGGGTCCAATGGCGGGCTGCTTGTCGGCGCTGTAATGACGCAACATCCCGAACTTCTTGGCGCGGTCGTCTGTCAGGTGCCGCTGCTCGACATGATCCGCTACACCAAGATCGGCGCGGGGGCATCATGGATCGGCGAATATGGCGATCCTGACGATCCGAAAATGCGCGCGGTGCTCGAGAATTATTCGCCATATCAGAACGTGAAGAAGAGCGGCAAATATCCGCCGGTCTTCTTTGTAACTGCCACGTCGGACGATCGCGTTACCCCCGTTCATGCCCGCAAGATGATGGCGCGCATGCAGGCTCAGGGGCACGATGTTCTGTATTACGAAAACACCGATGGCGGTCATGCCGCAGCCGCCAACCACAAGCAGGCCGCCGAGATGTGGGCGCTGTCCTACACCTATTTGAAGAACAGGCTCGGTCTGTCGTCGGCGACGGCATCGGGTTTCTCCGGCACGGCTCCGGCATCGCGTTAGGCAATGGTCCGCCGAAACAGTGCCGCACTGGACCAATACCGCGCCTGATCGACTTGGTTTGATGGCGCACACACAGGGATGGGGAGTGAAGATGCGATACGGAAAATTCGGGCTTGGCATCGCGATTGCGGCAATGGGGATTATGAGCGGATACGCCGCGCAGCGTGGCGAAAACCCCGGCGGCCCCGATCCCTATCTGTGGCTGTCGGACATTCAGGGCAAGAAGCCGCTCGCCTGGGTGAAAGACCAGACGGACAAGACGAACGCGGCCCTGAAGCCGCAGGCGTTCTACAAAGAGACCTATCAGCAGATTCTCACCGCGCTGAATGCGCCGGATCGCATTGCCTACGGCAACCTCTCTCACCAATGGGTATTCAATTTCTGGCAGGACAAGGCGCATGTGCGGGGTGTCTGGCGCCGTGCGTCCATCGCGTCCTACAACACCGGAAAGCCCGAGTGGAAAACGCTGTTCGATGTCGATGCCTGGAACAGGAAGCTCGGCAAGGAATGGGTGTGGAACGGATCGGATTGCAATGACGCGCTGACGCATTGCCTCCTGTTTCTTTCGCCCGGCGGCGGCGACGCGCTCGAAATCCGCGAGTTCGACGTCACCACGCAGCGCTTTCTCGACAAGGGTTTCGCGCTGCCGATGGCCAAATCCTCGGCGCAGTTCATCGACGAAAACACCGTTCTCTTCGCCACCGATTTCGGCAAGGGCACGATGACCACGTCGTCCTATCCGCGCATCGTGAAGATGTGGAAGCGCGGGCAGAAGATCGCCGATGCGCGTGTCGTGTATTCCGGCAAGCCGTCCGATGTCTGGGCGCAGCTTGCGGTGTTTCATGGTCCCTCCGGCACGGTGCCGATCATCATCCGCGGCCTCACCTTCTTCACCGCGGAATTCTTCTATGTGAAGGCGGATGGAAAGACCGTGAAGCTCCCGCTGCCCATCGGCGCGGATCTGAAGGGCGTCACCAGGGGCCAGCTTGTCGCCACCCTGCGCAATGCGTGGACGCCGCACGGCCAGAAAAAGATCGGGCAGGGCTCGCTCATTGCCTTTGATCTCAACACGTTCATCGCCACCGGAAAATTGCCGAAGGTCGCGGTGCTCGCAACACCCGATTCGCATGGCACCATCGACAGCGTCGCGCCCGGCCGCGATGCGGTGTTTGCCGCTGAGTTCGAAAACGTCACCGGCTCGGTGCATGTGTACGGCTTCGACAAGGGCGCGTGGAATGAAACTGTGCTCGATCTTCCGAAGGGCGGCTCCGCGCAGATCGTCTCCAGCAATGATTTCGGTCCCGAAGCCTATCTTACGTTCGAGAGTTTTCTTACGCCGCCCACGCTCTATGCCTATGATGGCAAGGCCGTGAAGGCGATCAAGTCGCTGCCCGCACGCTTTGATGCGAGCACGATGACGAGCGAACAATTCTGGGCCACCTCGAAAGACGGAACGAAGATTCCGTATTTCGTCATCAAGCGGAAGGATGCGAAGGGCCCGATCCCCACGATCCTCTATTCCTATGGCGGCTTCGAGCTCGCGCTGACGCCGTGGTACTGGAACGACGGTCATCGCCCGATAGAAGCGGGCGAGGCGTGGATCGCCAAAGGCGGCGCGATGGTCGTCGCCAACATTCGCGGCGGCGGCGAGTTCGGTCCCGCCTGGCATCAGGCCGCGCTGAAATACAACCACGCCAAGGCGTTCGAGGATTTCGAGGCCGTGGCGCGCGACATCATCGCGAAGAAGCTCACCACGCCCAAACAGCTTGGAATTGTCGGCGCCTCGAATGGCGGGCTGCTCGTCACCGCAACCATGGTGAAGGCGCCTGATCTGTTCAGCGCCGTCGTCTGTCAGCGCCCGCTGATCGACATGGTGCGCTACACCCAGTTCGGCGCGGGCGCGTCATGGGTTGATGAATATGGCGATCCCGCCGATCCGAAGATGCGTGCCTATATCGAAACCTATTCGCCCTATCAGCTGGTGAAGAAGGATGTGAAATATCCCGCGCAGCTCTACATCACCGAAACCACGGATGATCGCGTCACGCCGGTCTTCGCGCGCATGATGGCCGCGAAAACGGAGGCGCAGGGTCACGATGTGCTCTTCCACGAAAGCGCCGAAGGCGGTCACGGCCCCGGCTCCACCAACGCCGCGCAGGCGGAGATGTGGGCGCTGTCCTACACCTTCTTTGCGAACAAGCTCGGACTGACGAAGAAGTAGCGAGCCGCACCAGCGCCGCACGTTTCATGGCCGGGCTCGTCCCGGCCATGTTCGTTTTGGTATTCAGGCCAGAATGTCGAGCGTGCTTTTGGCCATGCGCTGTTCGGCGCGCACCACCTGCAGATTGGCGTGATAGCGGACTTCCGCTGCGCGCAGGTCCGCAAGCGCGGCCTCCGGGCTGATGCCCGCGGCGCGCGAACCATCGCCCGCCATTCCCGATCCGGATTGACTGGCACCGTTTGCGGCGGCCGTGACGCGGGCGATTTTCGCGGCGGCTTCATCGAAGTGCCGCGCTGCCATGCGCACGCCCGCCGCAGCGGTGGAGAGGCTCACATCCATGGCGCTGGATAGCGCGCGCCGCCTTGCATCCGCGTGAAAACCGCTTGTCGCCTTTGAATCGAAACTGGCGAAAATTGCGCGCAATATTGCCGGAAATGCTGGCAATGCCCCGCATTCCTTGGCAAAGGATGGTGATGCTCGATCGTCCGCGCCGTCTCATCGCCGCCTTCGTCCATTCCGAATCCGCTGGCGGCATCGCCCTCATGGTGGCAACGGCGTTTGCGCTCATCGTCGCCAATTCGCCGCTCGCCGAAATCTATCTGTTGGCGTTGCATCAGAAGATCGCCGGTCTTTCACTGCTGCACTGGATCAATGATGGGCTGATGGCGCTGTTCTTCCTGCTCGTGGGGCTGGAGATCAAGCGCGAGATGATCGAAGGCGAATTGTCCGACTGGAAGAAGCGCGCGCTTCCCGGCATTGCGGCGGCGGGCGGCATGATTGCGCCCGCGCTCATCTTTCTGGCGGTCACGGCAAATCATCCGCAATGGACACAGGGCTGGGCCATTCCCGCCGCCACCGATATCGCCTTCGCGCTCGGCGTCATCACGCTATTGGGCTCGCGCGTGCCGGCGTCGCTCAAGATCGCGCTCACCGCGCTGGCCATTCTCGACGATCTCGGCGCCATCGCCATCATCGCGCTGTTCTATAGCCATGATCTGAACCTCTGGATGCTCGGGGGCGCGCTGGCCTGCGCGCTTATTCTCTATGGCTTCAATCGCGCGGGCATTCTGCGTCTTTGGCCCTATCTTCTGGTGGGCGCGGTGCTGTGGTTCTTCGTGCTCAAATCCGGCGTGCATGCCACGCTCGCTGGCGTGGTTCTCGCGCTTCTCGTTCCGCTGAAGCCGCGCGCGCATCGGGCAGGCGTGCATGCACCCTTGCGCCGACTGGAAGAGGCGCTGCATCCGTGGTCGGCGCTTGTCATTGTGCCGGTGTTCGGTTTTGCCAATGCGGGCGTCAGCTTCGCGGGTTTTCATGCAGGCGTTCTGGCAGAGCCTGTGCCGCTCGGCGTTGCCTGCGGCCTGTTCTTCGGCAAACAGATCGGGATGATGCTGTTCAGCGTCGCCGCCATCCGTCTTGGCATTGCCCAGCTTCCACAGGGCGCCAACTGGCACAGCTATTATGGCATGTGCCTTTTGTGCGGCATCGGTTTCACCATGAGCCTCTTCATCGGGTATCTCGCCTATCCCGGCAGCGAAGCGCTGCTCGATCAGGTGAAATACGGCATCTTCGCGGGCTCGCTGCTCTCCGGCATTGCGGGGGCCGCGGTGCTGATGCGGAAGCCGCTGACTTAAATCCTCACCATGGCCGGGCTTGGTCGGGTGCCATTGGTTTCACGCGGAGGACGCGGAGGTCGCAGAGGACTTCAGACCTGCTGGCCTGTTAGCCAAGTCTGTCAACTCTCACCATGGCCGGGCTTGGTCGATAGCGGCAGCGTATCGACGCCACCCAGTGCGACCGCGTCTGCGGGCGCGAAGGACTGGTTTCACGCGGAGGACGCAGAGACGCAGAGAAACTCAGGCGTTCCAACTTTCGAGCAGATCGTTCCACTCGGGATTCATCTTCTCGATCAGCGCGAGCTTCCATGCGCGCTTCCAGCGTTTGATATTGGTCTCGCGCCGGATGGCGTCCGTGTACAGCGGATATTCCTCGAACCAGACGAGCATCTTCACGCCATATTTTTTGCAGAACTCCGAGCCCCGGCCTTCGCGATGCGCAAATGGCCGTCCGGGCATATCGGATGTTACGCCGGTGTAGAGCGTGCCATTGCGTTTGCTGGCCATGATGTAGACGAAGCCGCTTGGCATGCAGCGACGATAGCCGTCGCACCGGGCTTAAGTCATTGCCGCGCGGACGCGCGGCTGCTGGGCGGCCGGGTCAAGCCCGGCCATGGTGAGAGTTGATCGAATGGGCAAGCAGCGCAGAAGGCATGAAGCCCTCCGCGCACTCCGCGTCCTCCGCGTCCTCCGCGTGAACCCATCCTTTCGGTCTCAATCGCAGCCCATTGGCTGGCGGAGAGGCTGGAAAATTGACATTCCGGCCCCACCGGCCTAAATCCCCGGCCATTCCGGAAGCCGCAAGACTTCCGGTCCTGGGCCCGGCCCAGGATCGACCCCAGGCAGCGCAGGTGCGCCCCCTGGGGCGTTATCGCTTTGTGCAACGGGTAGTGACGAGACGGCATGTTCGACAGTTTGCAAAAGCGCCTCGGCGCCACATTCGACAGACTTCGCGGGCGCGGTGCGCTCAGTGAGTCCGATGTGGACGAGGGCCTGCGCGAAATTCGCGTGGCCCTGCTCGAAGCCGATGTGGCGCTGCCGGTCGTCAAGGATTTCCTCGACAAGGTGCGCCCCAAGGCCATCGGCGCCGATGTCATCCGCTCGGTCGCGCCCGGCCAGCAGATCGTCAAGATCGTGCACGATGCGCTGGTCGAAACGCTCGGCAGCGAGAACGCCGCGCTCGATCTCGGTTCTCCGCCCGCGCCGATCCTGATGGTCGGCCTGCAGGGCTCGGGCAAAACCACCACCTCCGCCAAGCTCGGCCTGCTGCTGCAAACGCGCGAGAAGAAGCGCGTGCTCATGGCCTCGCTCGATACGCAGCGCCCCGCCGCCATGGATCAACTGCGCATTCTGGGCGACCAGGCAGGCGTTCCCACGCTTCCCATTCTGGCGGGGCAAACCCCGCTCGATATCGCCAGGCGCGCGATGGCGGCGGCGAAGGTCGGCGGCTACGACGCGCTGATCCTCGACACCGCCGGCCGCCAGCATGTCGATGAACAGCTGATGACCGAAGTTGCCGCGGTGCGCGATCTCGTCAAGCCGCACGAAACCATTCTGGTCGCCGACAGCCTCACCGGTCAGGACGCGGTGAACATCGCCAAGAGCTTCAACGAACGCGTGAAGCTGTCGGGCATCGTGCTCACCCGCGCCGATGGCGATGCGCGTGGCGGCGCGGCGCTGTCCATGCGCGCGGTCACCGGCGCGCCGATCAAGTTCCTCGGCGTCGGCGAAAAGCTCGATGCGCTCGAAGCCTTCCATCCGGCGCGCGTTGCCGGCCGCATTCTCGACATGGGCGATGTCGTTTCGCTCGTGGAGAAAGCCGCAGAAACGCTCGACAAGGAAAAAGCCGAAGCCATCGCCAAGCGCATGAAGAAAGGCGAGTTCGATATGAACGATCTCGCCGAACAATTGCGGCAGATGAAGAAGCTGGGCGGCATGTCGGGCGTGCTGGCCATGCTGCCGGGCGTTGGCAAGGTGAAGGATCAGCTTGCCGGGGCGGGCATCGACGACAAGATCATCACGCGCCAGGAAGCCGTCATCTCCTCGATGACGAAGCAGGAGCGCGCCAAGCCCGACATCATCAACGGTTCGCGCAGAAAGCGCATTGCCGCGGGTGCGGGTGTCGAGGTGAGCGAAGTCAACAAGCTCCTCAAGATGCACCGGCAGATGTCCGACATGATGAAGAAGATGGGAAAGATGGGCGGCAGGATGCCCGCCGGTCTTTCCGGCCTCATGGGCGGTGGCATGCCCGGCCTTCCGCCCGGCTTTGGAGGCAAGCGATGATTTTGCGCACGCGGAGCCGCGAAGGCGCGGAGCATCAGGCCGTGCTGGGCATTGAAGGTTTTCGGCGCGCGGCGCGCGCCTGTTCGAAGGGGCATGCGCGGGCCTCCGAGGATCGCATAAATCTCCGCGTCTCCGCGCCTCCGCGCGGAACCCACTTCGCACATTGAACAACAGAAGGATCAACACATGTCTCTCCGTATCAGGCTTTCGCGCGGCGGCACCAAGAAGCGCCCGTTCTATTCCATCGTCGTGACCGATTCCCATTCGCCGCGCGATGGCCGCTTCATCGAGAAGCTCGGCTTCTACAACCCGCTGTTGCCGAAGGATCATGCCGATCGTCTGCGCCTCGATCTCGAAAAGGCGCAGGCCTGGCTGAAAAAGGGCGCGAAGGCGTCCGACCGCGTTCACCGCTTTCTCGCCAACGCCGGCATCGTCAAGCCGCTGGTGAAAAACAGCCCGCAGAAGAGCCAGCCGAAGAAGAAGGCGCAGGAGCGCGCTGCCGCCGCCGCCGCCAAGGCTGCGGAAGCCTCCGAGGCGTCTGCCTCCTAAAGGCGATGGAACGCGACATCCTTCTGGCCGCCGTGATCGGCGCGCAGGGGCTCAAAGGCGAGGTGAAGGCGAAAGCCTTCACCGCCCTGCCCGAAAGCCTTGCGCGCTATCGCGTGCTGCATGCCAGGGATGGCCGCACCTTCCGCATTTCGTCCGCGCGGGTCGCCAAGGGCGATATCGTGGTGCTGTCGCTGGATGGCGTAAACGATCGCAACGCCGCCGAGGCGTTGAAGGGCACGGAGCTTTTCGTCAAGCGCTCCGCGCTCGAAGAACCCGAGCAGGAAGAATACTACCACGCCGATCTCATCGGCCTCAGGGCCGAAGATGAAGAGGGCCGCCACATCGGCACGCTCGCGGCGATCCACAATTATGGTGCCGGCGATGTGCTGGAGATTTCGCGGCCCGATGGCGGCGATGTGCTGGTACCGTTCACGCACGAATTCGCCCCAACCATCGACATTGCATCCGGGCGCATCGTCATCGCGGTGCCGCGCGACGAAGCCGCCGAGGAACAGGGAGACGTCGAGTGATTTCCTTCCGCGATGCCACCGAAGCCGATCTGCCAACGATCGTCGCACTGCTCGCCGATGACGATATCGGCGAGACGCGTGAGAAACAGGCGGCGCAGATTCCGCAGGCCTATGTCGATGCCTTCCGCGAAATGCAGACGCAGGGGATGAACCGCATCATTCTCGCCGAGAAGGATGGCGCCGTCGTGGGTTGCTTCCAGTTCGTGGTGCTGCCCGGCCTGTCGCGTCAGGGTTCGCGCCGTGCGCTGGTGGAAGGCGTGCGCGTGGCCTCGTCGCTGCGCGGCGAAGGCATCGGCACCATCCTCATGCGCCACGCCGTCGAAGAAGCGAAGAAAGCCGGCTGCAAGCTGATCCAGTTGACGTCGGACAAGCGCCGCCCGCGCGCGCATCTGTTCTATCGCCGCCTCGGCTTCCAGCAGAGCCACGAAGGCTTCAAGCTCGAGCTATGAGCTTCCGCGCCACCGTGCTGACGCTTTTCCCGGAGATGTTTCCGGGGCCGCTTGGTGTGTCGCTGATCGGCAAGGGCCTTTCGAAAAATCTCTGGTCGCTCGATGTGCGCGATATTCGCGATCACGGCATCGGCAAGCACCGCACCGTTGATGACACGCCCGCCGGTGGCGGTGCGGGCATGGTGATGCGCGCCGATGTGGCGTGCGCCGCGCTCGACGCCGCGCGCGGGGAAGGCGATACGCGCCCCGCCATCTATCTGTCGCCGCGCGGCGCCCCGCTCACACAGGCCCGGGTGCGCAGCCTCAGCACCGGCCCTGGCGCCATTCTTCTCTGCGGCCGCTTTGAGGGTCTCGACCAGCGCGCCATCGAGGCCCGCGCTCTGGAAGAAATCAGCCTCGGCGATTTCGTGCTGGCGGGGGGCGAGGTTGCGGCCATGGCGCTTCTGGAAGCCACTATCCGCCTCATCCCGGGCGTGTTGGGGTCCGAGGCTTCCCTGCCGGAGGAGAGCTTCGAGAACGGCCTTCTCGAATACCCCCATTTCACCCGCCCGCAGAGCTTCGAGGGGCGACCCATCCCGGATGTCCTAAACCAAGGAAATCACAAGGAAATTGCCCGTTTCCGCCTGGGGGAGGCCGAACGCCTCACCCGCGAACGCCGCCCGGACCTCTGGACCCTCTATGAAAAGAAGAAGTCATAGGCTATACGGCCCGCCTTCCAATTGAGACTGAGTGCCTTTTCGGCCCACGGAGAAGACCATGAATTTGCTGCAAACCCTTGAGGCCGAACAACTTCAGGCCCTCCGCGACAAGAAGGGCAGCGAAAAGGCTCACCCCGACTTCCGCCCCGGCGACACGCTGAAGGTGAACGTGAAGGTCGTGGAATCGTCCTATGACGAAAAGTCCAAGCAGACCAAGACGCGCGAACGCGTGCAGGCCTTCGAAGGCGTCTGCATCGGCCGTCAGGGCGAAGGCCTGAACGAGAGCTTCACCGTGCGCAAGATCTCCTATGGCGAAGGCGTCGAGCGCGTTTTCCCGGTGTGGAGCCCGCTGGTCGATAGCGTGCAGGTCGTTCGCAAGGGCAAGGTGCGCCGCGCGAAGCTGTATTACCTGCGTGGCCGCCGCGGTAAGAGCGCGCGCATCGCCGAACGTGCAGACCGCGCCGAAGCCGAAAGCGCGTAAGGCGTCACACCGAAAATAAATTTTGCCGAGCGGCTTCCATCAGCCGCGAAGACGCCTATGCTCCGCGCCCCTCGTCGCAGTTTCGGGCAAAGTGATGTCGCGGCATATCGTTCCCGATGAAGTTCTGCTGAGGCCCGAGCTTCTTGATGAAGCGGGCCTGCTCGCGCGCGTGCCTGCCAATCCGTTCGCGTTCATCTGGTTTCTGGTGCGCACGCATTATCCCGTGCGCGTGTCCATTCTGGTTGCGCTGGCCGCCATCGGCGCGGCGATCGACGCATTCGGACCGCTTGCACTCTCGCATCTCATCAACGCGCTTGGCGATGCCTATCGCACCCACAAGCCATTTGCGTCGGCGGTGCTGCCGTGGGTAGCGCTGTTCGGCGCGATCTGGATTTCGTCGGCCTTCATCTATCGCGGTTATGAGTGGGTGGATGTCGAGACCTCGCCGCGCATGCGCGCGCTGGCGCAGAAATATCTCTTCACATACTTGCTCGGCCATTCACCGCGCTACTTTCAGGAAAATTTCGCGGGCAAGCTCGGCCAGAAGATCAAGCAGGCGGGGCAGGCGACCGTCTCCATCCTGTCGATCCTCTGCCTCGATATGGTGCGCGTGGCGTTTCTTGTGATCGTCGGCGGTGTGCTGATGTATCAGGCCGATGTCGCCTATGCGCTCATCCTGACCGCATGGACGCTGCTTTATCTCGGTATTGTCGTCTCGCTGGCGCGTCGTTGCGTGTCCTTGTCCAAGGCGTTTTCCGATGAAGTCTCCACCTCCACTGGCCGGCTGATTGACGCCATCACCAATGCCGACCTGGTGCGCGCTTTCGCGAAGGCCGCCTATGAGCGGCGCTTTCTCTCGTTCTTTCTGACGGATGAGATGAACGCCTCGCGCCGCTTGCGCAAATTCCTCATCGTCATGCGCACCTTCATGCAGTTCGCCACGCTGGCGCTGCTCCTCGGGCTCGTCACGGTTGCGAGCCTCGATGCGCTTTCCGGCGCCATCACGCTTGGCGCTTTTGCGATGATCTATTTCCTTGGCTCCTCCATCGCGCGCAGCGTGCAGGAGCTTTCGTTCCGCATGCTCGACTATTTCGAGCAGCTGGGCACGCTCACCGAAGCGCTCGAACTTGTTTCCCAGCCCCATGAGATCGCCGATGCACCCGATGCCCGGCCGTTGTCGGTGCAGGATGGTGAAATTCTTTTCGAGCACGTGCACTTTGCCCATCCCGATGGGCAGAATGTTTTCGAGGATCTCAACCTTCTCATCCGCCCTGGCGAGAAGGTCGGTCTTGTCGGGCCGTCCGGCGCCGGAAAGTCCACGCTGGTCAAGCTGCTGCGCCGCCAGTTCGATCCGCAGGGCGGACGCGTGCTGATCGACGGACAGGACATCTCGCATGTCACCTGGGATTCGTTGAACGAAGCGGTGGCCGAAGTGCCGCAAATGCCAGGCGTTTTCCACCGCGCCGTGCGCGACAACATCCGCTATGCGCATCCCGAAGCGGGCGAAGAAGATGTTGTGCGCGCCGCGCGCGATGCCCATGCGCATGATTTCATCAGCGCGCGAACAACGGGTTATGGCACCATCGTCGGCGAACAGGGCATCAAGCTGTCGGGCGGCGAACGCCAGCGCGTCGCCATTGCGCGCGCGCTGGTGAAAGATTCAAAAATCCTCGTGCTCGATGAAGCCACGTCCTCGCTCGATTCCGAATCCGAGCATCTCATTCAGGAAGGGCTGTGGACGCTGATGCAGGGCCGCACCGTCATCGCCATCGCGCACCGGCTCTCCACCATCGCGGGCATGGACCGCATCGTCTATCTGGAGCATGGCCGCATCCTCGAAGATGGGCCCCATGCCGAGTTGCTCGCAAAAGGTGGCGCCTATGCCCGCCTCTGGAACCGCCAGATGGGCGGCTTCATCGACGCGGCCTGACTTTTCCACAGTCCAGACGGTCCTCTTGAGTCCAAGATGCCGCAAAGCCCCGAAAAATGGGCTTTTTATGTCGCTCCCCCGATTCACCTGTGCTTGAAATGCAGTAAAATCAGGCTCTCTGTTGATTCGCTTAGAGGATAATCTCAATGGCAAAAGCTGCCGCATCGGCCACCAAGGCCAAGACCGAGACGATGAGCACCAAGCAACTGGCAAATGCTCTTGCCGAGAAGCATGGCCTCACCAACAAGGCGGGGGCCGCCCTCATGGAGGATTTCGCCGCCATCATCACCAAGCAGCTGAAGAAGGGTGTGCGCATCCGTCTGAACGGGCTTGGTATCCTGCAGGTGCGCAAGCGCGCAGCTCGCATGGGCCGCAACCCGGCCACCGGCGAAGCCATCAAGATCAAGGCTTCGAAGAAGGTTGCCTTCCGCGCCGCGAAGGAACTGAAGGAAGCCATCTGATCGTCTGGCGTCAGCCGGGCATTCGGAAAATGCTTCAAAGCCGGGCACGCGCAAGCCGCGTGTGCCCGGCTTTTGTTTTATCTGCGGCGCGCTATTTGCCGTATTTCCCGAACAGTTCCACCAGCTCGGCGAATTTCTTCGCCTGATCCCTGGCGTCGCCGCTTTTGATCGCGTGCGCCACGCAATGAGCGGCGTGACCTTTCAGGATTTCCTCTTCCACCTTCTTCAGCGCCGATTTTACCGCCTGCAGCTGGTTGAGAATGTCGATGCAATAGCGGTCTTCCTCCACCATCCGCGCCACCCCGCGCACCTGCCCCTCGATGCGGGCAAGGCGGCTCAACACCCGGGAGCCGGGCTGCGCGGTGTTGCCCGGGTTGGACTTCGGGGGCTTGGAAACGGCCTTGGTCATCTCTATATACCCCTCCGGGGTATGGTATGCACGGGGCCCATGGCTCCGCCTCTGCCGTCCCCTTATCGCATCATTCGCCGAAGGCTGCCCATGAAAATGCGTTCCGCACTTTTTGCTGCCATCCTTGCCGCTCTGCCAGCGCAGGCGCTGGCCGATGAAGCGCCGGGTGATATGCCCGCCGATCCGCACGCCATGCACAAGATGCATGACATGCCTGGAATGGAGAAAAACAACCGCGAAGCAATGCCGGAAATGCCCATGGCACAAGGCCTTTTGGGGCCTTACCCCGCCACGCGCGATGCGTCCGGCACCGCTTGGCAGCCCGATGCCAGCGAACATGGCGGCCTGCACGCGATGCTCGATGGCTGGATGCTTATGGGGCATCTGCAACTGAACGCGATTTACGATACCCAGAGCGGTCCGCGCGGCGCGGACAAGGCGTTTCTCGCCGGCATGTTCATGGGCAGCGCGCGGCGCGATTTCGGATCGGGCACGCTGAGCCTCCGCGCCATGCTCAGCCCCGATCCCTTCATGGGCAAGCGCGGCTATCCGCTTCTGCTCGCTGGCGGCGAAACCGCCGATGGCGTCACCCATCTCGTCGATCGCCAGCATCCGCACGATCTCTTCATGGAATTGTCGGCGAGCTACAGCCAGCGCATCTCCGGTGTCGACAGCGTCTTTGTCTATTTCGGCTATCCGGGCGAACCGGCGCTCGGTCCCGCGGCGTTCATGCATCGGCCGAGCGGCATGGATAATCCCGCCGCGCCGATCAGCCATCACTGGCTCGATTCCACGCACATTACCTATGGTGTTGCCACGGCGGGCTTCGTGCATGGCAACTGGAAGCTGGAAGTCTCGCAGTTCACGGGCCGCGAGCCGGATCAGCACCGCTTTGACTTCGACAATGCACGCTTCGATTCCACGTCGGCTCGCATCACATTCAATCCCGATGACCATTGGTCGATGCAGGTGTCGTATGGGCATATCGCCAGCCCCGAACAGCTCGATCCCTCAATCGATGAAAACCGCTTCACCGCCAGCGCCACCTATGTCACCAAGCTCGGCGATGAAAGCTCGCTTGCTGCAACGCTGGCCTTCGGCGCGAAACATCTGAGCGACGGCACCGATCTGAGCGCGCTTCTATTCGAAGCCGAATACAAGCCCGCCGATTTGTGGACGCTCTTCACCCGCGCCGAATGGAAGCAGGATGAAGAGCTTGGCCTGTCGCGCGCCGAAGTGGGCGAACTCACCCTCGGTGCCATTCGTGATTTTCAGGTGGCCGAACATGCCCGCATCGGACTTGGCGCGTCCTACAGCTTCGCCTTTGCGCCGGATTCGCTGCTGCCGTCCTATGGCGGCTCGCCCGGCGGAACGATGGTCTTCACGAGGCTGGCAATCGAGTAGCCGCCACCCCATATGAGGAAAGCGGTCGCCGCTCGGTATGCGTGGAAAACCTCCCCCCGGCCGCCCGCATAAATGGGCAGAATGTCCGGGTTTTTTCGAGGCTCTCCCCCCTCCCCCCAGGGGGAGGGGCCGAATTTTGAAAAACGAATACGGGCCTGTTTTGCCGCGCTTGCGAAGGGCCTCCCCCCGCGCTACCTAGCGGCCCAGTTCCGTCTTCCCTCCCGAAAGGAATTCTCATGGCCCGCAAGAAAATCGCGCTCATTGGCGGTGGTCAGATCGGCGGCACGCTCGCCCATCTCGCAGCGTTGAAGGAACTGGGCGATGTCGTCCTGTTCGACATCGTGGAGGGCCTGCCGCAGGGCAAGACGCTCGATCTCTCCCAGTCCGGTCCCGTCGAAGGCTTCAACGCCAAACTTTCCGGCACCAACTCCTATGCCGATATCGAAGGCGCCGATGTGGTGATCGTCACCGCCGGCGTGCCGCGCAAGCCCGGCATGAGCCGCGATGATCTTCTGGGCATCAACCTGAAAGTGATGGCCGCCGTCGGCGAAGGCATCAAGAACCATGCGCCGAATGCGTTCGTGATCTGCATCACCAATCCGCTCGATGCGATGGTGTGGGCGCTCCGCCAGTTCTCCGGCCTGCCGCACAACAAGGTCGTCGGCATGGCGGGCGTGCTCGATAGCGCGCGCTTCCGTCACTTCCTCGCCGATGAAATGGGCGTCAGCGTCGAAGACGTGTCGGCCTTCGTGCTCGGCGGTCATGGCGATACCATGGTGCCGATGCCGCGCTTCTCCACCGTTGCGGGCATCTCGCTGCCGGAGCTGGTGAAGATGGGCTGGATCAAGCAGGACCGTCTCGACCAGATCGTTCAGCGTACGCGCGATGGCGGCGCCGAGATCGTCGGTCTCCTGAAGACCGGTTCGGCCTTCTATGCCCCGGCGACGTCCGCGATCCAGATGGCGGAAAGCTATCTGAAAGACCAGAAGCGCGTCTTGCCCTGCGCCGTCTATGTCGATGGAGCCTATGGCATCAAGGATCTCTATGTCGGCCTTCCCGCCGTGATCGGCGAGAAGGGCATCGAGCGCATCGTCGAACTGGAACTCACCGAAGATGAGCGCGCGCAGCTCGCCAAATCCGCGGGTGCTGTGAAGGGCCTGATCGATGCGTGCAAAGGCTTGGAGCCGAAGCTCGCTTAAGGGAAGGTCTTAGAACCATGCGCGACATTGCTCCCATAGCCGGTGTCGCGCTCGGCCTTCTTCTGGTGACGGCCAATCTGGTGTGGCCGTCTTCGCTTCTGGTGCTTCTCGGCGTCATCGTGGCGATAGGCGGTTTCATCGCCGGAGCGGTGTTGCACCCGACACCGAAGGTGGAACAGGCGATCATCGACGCCGCGGTCGAACGCAACGCCGAAGCGGCAGCAAGCCGCGGCTATTTCGGGTATGTGGCGTCTTTCCTCGCCAATCTTTTCCAGCGCACCTGGATTTTCATCGCCATCGGCATTCTCGTGACCGGGGCCTTGAACCTTGCGCCGCTGCAAACCACTTTCGTTTTCTGGGTGATTATTCTGGCGGCCTTGCTGGTACTGGCCACTCTTGTCGCCTCGGCCAATTATCTGTTCGTCGCGCGCCGGGCCAAGTCGGCCGCCGCGTTCAAGGATTGAACCCAACAGGAAACCGCAAATGAAAAAGCTCATAGCCGCGATTGCCTTCCTCGCCGTGGCCACACCGGCCTTCGCCGCCGACACGGCATCCCTCACCGTCACCGTGGAAGGCGTTACCGCGAAGGGTGGCAATCTGCGGCTGGGCGTCTACGATGAGTCGATTTTTTCGGTGCGCGGAGCCAAGCCCGCGATTGGCACTATCGTCGCCGCGACGGCCGGCAAGATGGTGGTCACGCTCACCGGCATCCTGCCGGGCGTCTATGGCGTGAAGACATTTCAGGACGAGAACGGCAACAACAAGCTCGATACGAGTTTCATTGGCATGCCCACCGAACCATTTGGCATCTCGCGCGATGCCAAGCCGAACATGGGGCCGCCCGCGTTCGATGATGCGAAGATCACGCTGAAGCCCGGCGCGAACGCCATCACCATTCATCTGCAGTAGTCTTCGCGCACAAACGAAAGCCTTCGCGGGGGGAGGGGCGTTACCCCGCGAAGGCTTCGCTTTCTCTCTCCCTGGGAGCGTTGGGAGAGAAGTCAGTCAGGGATCAGCGCACGAAGAACCAGGTGCCGACGATCCAGGCCCAGTGGTTCTTCTGCCACTGCCAGTGACCCTGCCGGTACTTCATGCCGCGATGCGGCGCCTTGAAGGTCTTTTCGAATTTCACCGGCGGCTTGTGGAAACGATCGCGGAATTTGCGCTGGTCATAGCCGAAGCGGAAATCGTTGGGTCTGGCCTTGGCATCGTGGCGGTCATTGTCGTGCCGGTCATTGTCGTGACGGTCGTACTGCGCCATCTGCATCTGATGCTGTTGCGGCGCCTTCGGCGCAGGACCGTTCGGTGCCGCCATCGCCGCAGTCGAGCCGGCCGTCATCAGGAACGCCGCGGTCAAGAGGGCAATCTTCTTGGTGGTGTTCATTGTCGTCTCCTTCGCTGTTATCCGGCAGTGCCGGCCTGTCTATCGACTTGGTGAGGAAACGGCCGGATGGAAGCCATGTGTTCCGCGCAAACCCGTGAGGATTGTCGCGGTTTGTCGCGCGCCTTGGCGGGCGAGAGGTTTGCTTGCTAATTTCCGCGCCCCTTGGAGATTTCCCGATGATTCCGCGGCTTGAAACCGGGCGGCTTATCCTTCGCGAGTTCCGTCAAGCGGACTTGGATGCGTTCGCCAGCTTCATGGCGGACCCGGAGGTGACCCGCTATATCGCACCTGCTCCCATGAACCGCGCCGATGCCTGGCGCAGCATGGCCAGTGCTCTCGGTCACTGGATGTTGCTCGGCTATGGCACTTGGGCGGTGGAACGAAAGTCAGACGGTGCCCTCATGGGTCGCGTGGGGATGATCAATCCTGAAGGCTGGCCGTCGCTGGAGATCGGCTGGACCCTCGGCAAACCCTATTGGGGCGGGGGCTATGCCACCGAGGCCGCCGCCGCCGCCATGCGCTATGCCTTTCTTACACAGCCGGTGGACAGGCTCATTTCCTGCATCGATCCCGACAACACCCCATCGCAGGCTGTGGCGCAGCGGCTCGGCGAAACCAAGGGTGAGCGAATTGCCCTGACGGTCGGCGGCAAGGATTACCCTGCCGATATGTGGAGCATCACACGCGAAGAATGGATGCGGCGGCAAGCGTCGATGGCATGAGCGCTGAGAATATTGCCATCTATCGCGAGAACGACTTCAAAGTTTACATCGCGTCCCGTTTCTTCTCGACCACCGCGATGATGGTTCAGTCCGTTGCCGTTGGCTGGCAGATCTACGACATCGTGCGCGATCCGATTTCGTTGGGGCTTGTCGGTCTCTCCGAATTCCTGCCGATGTTTCTGCTCACGCTGCCTGCTGGCGAAATTTCCGATCGCTTCGATCAGCGTAAGGTTCTGGTCATTAGCCTTGCAGTTGAAGCGCTGTGCAGCGCGCTCCTGCTGTTTCTGAGTTTTGCGCATCCGCAGAATGCGTGGCCCTTCTATGCCGTAATGGTGCTGTTCGGGAGCGCGCGCGCATTTTCCGGTCCTGCATCCCAATCGCTGCTGCCCTTCCTGGTCCCCAGCGAGCGGCTGCCAAAGGCGATTGCGTGGGGATCTTCTGCGTTTCAGGTCGCGGTTATCGGTGGACCGGCGCTCGGTGGTTTTCTGTATGCGCTTGGCCCTTTTGGTGCGTATTCGGCCTGCTTGGTGTGCTTTCTCGCTGCGGCCTTTGGTACGATGACCCTTGGCGGTCGCCGCAGGAGCGGTCCACCGCCGTCGGGTACGCGGCTGGAACGGGTGAAGGAAGGCGTGCGCTTCGTACGGGCCCGGCCCGTTGTGCTGGGTGCGATTTCGCTCGATCTCTTTGCCGTATTGCTCGGTGGAGCCACAGCGCTGCTGCCGGTTTTTGCACGTGACATTCTTCTTGTGGGTCCTGTCGGGCTTGGTGTCTTGCGCAGCGCTCCTGCTGTGGGCGCGGCATTGACAGCTTTTTTCCTTACGCGTTATCCGATTGAACGCGATACAGGCACCAAGATGTTTGTCGCCGTTGCCATATTCGGTATCGCAACCATCATCTTTGGTGTCTCTACGAATTTCTATCTTTCGCTGGTCGCGCTCGCCGTTCTTGGCGCCTCGGACCAGATCAGTGTCTTCGTGCGCAGTGCGCTGATCCAGTATGCAACGCCAGACGAAATGCGGGGGCGGGTAAGTGCGGTGAACATGCTTTTCATTGGCGCCTCCAACGAACTGGGTGAATTTGAATCGGGCGTGACGGCTTCGTTCTTCGGCACAGTGCCCGCTGTTGTCATCGGTGGTATTGGTACGCTTCTGATCGTCATCATCTGGATGCGTCTTTTCCCGCCGCTGCGCACGGTAGACCGCCTTCGCGATGTTGAGGCGCGCTGATACCGCTTCAGTGGAAGTCCCGTGATTTTGGCAGCACGCGCACATCGCGCGGATGGCGATGCATTGGCGCGCGTGAATCCGGGGGCGGCGGAATGTCCCCGGCCACCATGTCGTGTCGAAAGCCGTCATTCGAAAGAACGTGGAGATCATCGCTGCGATCCACCATGCGTTCCGCCACCAGGTGGACCACGCCTTCCACACTACGCTGGACTTTCCCTTCCACCAGCAGGAGCCGCGCGCCCATCACCTCCTTGCGGAAGGTCTTGAAGATAGAGGGCCATATCACGACGTTGGCAACGCCGGTCTCGTCACTGAGCGTGACAAACACCACGCCTTTCGCGCCCGGCATCTGCCGTACCAGCACCACCCCGCAGCAACGTGCCCTCGCGCCGTCACGAGAAGCCTGAACACTGGCGCAATCCATGATCCGCTCTGCCTGAAACCGTTCGCGCAGGAATTCAGTGGGATAAGCCTTAAGCGACAGCCGCAATGTCTGATAGTCGGCAAGAACATTTTCACTGAGTGGCATGGATGGAAGCGGTTGAATATCTTCTCCAGGCTGATCGGTGACACGCCGTGCGGTAAACAGCGGCAGACTCTGTTCCCCAGCAAGTCGGCGCACAGCCCAAAGTGCCTCGCGCCGGTCCATGCCAAGGGAGCCCAAAGCATCGGCTTCGGCGAGGGCCAGAAGCTGCGGCTTGAGAAGGCTGGAACGCCTAACAAGTTTCGGAAGCGAGGCATACCCATAGCCGCGTGCATTCACGAGCGCGCGCGCATGCTCTTCAGAGAAGCCGTCGATCTGCCGAAAGCCGAGGCGAAGCCCCAGAACACCACAACGATTGCGTTCCAGCACGTTATTCCAGTGGCTGAAATTGATATCGGGGGGGAAGACCTCGACGCCATGCTCGCGGGCATCACGCACAATCTCGGCAGGGGCATAGAACCCCATCGGCTGAGCGTTCAGGAGGGCGCAGGCGAAGGCTGCGGGATGATGACATTTGAGCCAGGCGGAGACGTAGGCGAGATAGGCGAAACTTGCCGCGTGGCTTTCCGGAAAACCGTAAGAACCGAATCCCTCAATCTGTTTGAAGCAGCGCTCGGCGAATTCGCGTTCATAGCCGCGCCCCACCATGCCTTCCACCATCTTGTCTCGGAAGCGGTCGATGGTGCCAACATTTCGGAAGGTTGCCATGGCGCGACGCAGGCCGTTGGCTTCGTCCGGCGTGAACCTTGCCGCGACAATGGCAAGCTTCATCGCCTGTTCCTGAAAAAGAGGAACCCCCATCGTTTTTCCGAGCACGGTGACGAGTTCATCGGGTGGACCATGTTCGGGTGACGGCGAGGGGAAGGAGACGGGCTCAAGACCGCTGCGCCGTTTCAGATAAGGGTGCACCATGTTGCCCTGGATTGGGCCGGGGCGGACGATGGCGACTTCCACCACGAGGTCATAGAATTTTCGGGGCGCAAGGCGCGGCAACATGTTCATCTGTGCGCGGCTTTCCACCTGAAAGACACCGATGGCGTCGGCCTTGCACAGCATGTCGTACACCGCAGGATCTTCGCGTGGCACGGTGGCCAGTTCGAGATGCTTTCCTTCGTGTATCCGGATGAGATCGAATGTCTTGCGGATGCAGGTGAGCATGCCAAGCGCCAGAACATCCACCTTCATCATGCCCAGGCGGTCGATATCGTCCTTGTCCCATTCGATGAAATAGCGGTCGTCCATTGCGGCGGGTCCGATGGGGACGATGGTGTCGAGACGGTCGCGCGTGAGCACGAAGCCGCCCACATGCTGGGAGAGATGACGCGGGAATCCGATCAACGCATTGGTCATCTCCAATGCCGGGCCGATTAACGCATTGCCGGGATCGAAGCTGCCCTGCTTGACCTCGCGCTCCTTCAGTTCGTGGCCCCAGCTTCCCCACACACCGCTGGCCATGGCGGCGGTGACATCTTCAGTGAGACCGAACACCTTGCCCACTTCGCGGATGGCGCTACGCGGGCGATAGCAAATGACAGTGGCAGTGAGAGCGGCGCGGTCATGCCCATACCGCCTGTAGATATCCTGAATAACTTCCTCGCGCCGCTCATGCTCGAAATCGACATCGATATCCGGCGGTTCCCGGCGTTCCTGCGATACGAAACGTTCGAAGAGAAGATCGAACTCCGCGGGATCGACAGCCGTAATGCCGAGCACAAAGCAGACGGCGGAATTGGCGGCCGACCCACGGCCTTGACAGAGAATCTCCCGCCGGTTGGCGAAGCCGACGATGTCGCGCACGGTCAGGAAATATGGCGCGATATCGAGCTTTTCAATAATGTCCAGTTCTTTCCTGAGAACCGCGCGGATTTTCTCCGGAATGCCTTTGGGGTAACGCTTCTTTGCGCCTTCCCATGTGAGTTCTTCGAGAAATTGTTGCGGTGTCTTGTCCTTGGGAACCGGTTCGTCGGGATAATTGTATTTCAGATCCTTGAGGGTGAAAGAAATACGGTTCGCAAAATGCAGAGTTTCTGCAATGGCATCGGGCGCCTCGCGGAATATGCGCGCCATCTCCTGTGGCGCTTTCAGATGCCGTTCCGCATTGGCTTCGAGCAGGCGGCCCGCGGTTGTCAGGGTGACATGCTCGCGGATGCAGGTGACGACGTCCTGCAATTCGCGCCGTTCCGCGATGTGATAGAGCGCATCGTTCGTGGCCAGCAGCGGGACATGCGTGGCGCGCGCCATGCGCTGCAACTGTTTCAGCCGCCGTCCATCGTCGCCGCGATAGAGCATGGAGGCCCCAAGCCACACCCGTCCCGGATATGCACGGCCCAAAAATCCCAAAATCTCCGCAAGCGACTGTTTTTGCGGCGGATATTCGTTTTTCGCTTTTTGCCCTTTTCCCCGGGGGGGAGGGGGGAGGGAGGCTTGGGATGCCGTCTTCCGCGGGCCGGGCGGCGGCGGCATGACGACAAGCAGAAGCCCCTCCTGCCAATCCAGAAGATCCTGGAAGAAGAGCGTGCACTCACCCTTTCGGGCCCGGAGCTTTCCTTCCGTCAGAAGACGGCAGAGATTGCCATAGGCCGCGCGATCCACCGGATAAGCGAGGATATCGGGTGTGCCATCGGCAAATACAAGCCGCGCGCCGACAAGAAGTTTGGGTTTGTCGCCTTCCAGGGTTTCGCACGCATCGTAGGCGCGCACGACACCGGCAAGCGTGTTGCGGTCGGCGATGCCGATGGCGGCATAACCGAGTTCGGCAGCGGTGATGACATGCTCCTGTGCATGGGAGGCCCCGCGCAGGAACGAGAAATTGGTGGTGACGGCGAGTTCGGCATACCGCATCACGCAAATACCCCGTGCATGTACCAGCGCGGATGATGCGTCTCGCGGGCGAAGAGACCGTCGCGGTAGAGCCAGAAGCGGCGACCCTCCTGATCTTCGACGCGGAAATAATCGCGTGTCGGCATCGCGCTTTGATGCCGCCACCATTCCATGGCGATGCGCTCCGGCCCCTCAGCCAGCGTGACGGCATGCTGCACGCGGCGCCAGCGAAAGCGCAGGGGCGGACCATCGGGCACTTCCGCCAGGACTTCGACGGGTTCAGGCTTTTCAAACAGGCGCAAGGGACGGCGTGGTGCTTCGCCTTCGCTGCGGATCGTTTCCCAGCCGAGTTTGGTTTCAGGCACAGCGCGCGCGGGCACCAGCACGCCCGCCGCTTCGGGAATGTGCGTATCTTGCGGAAAGAAACGCAGCACGCGATGCGAACCGAAACGCGCGGCCAGCCGATCGGCCAGGAACCCGACCTCGCGCGCGTCGTCATCATTGGCATCGAGGCTGATGGCCTGCGCTTCTGCGCGTTCGGCGCGCAGCGCGCCAAGACGGATGAGATCGAATCCAAAACCGGGATCGATGGGATCGGTGAGCGCATCGAGCCGTTCGCGGAACAGGCGCGCGATCATCGCCGCATCGCGGATGGGCTTTGCCGTCTCCACCGCGATGTGGCTGACGGCGCCATCGGCGCGGAAGAACGAGGCTTCCAGAAGGCGCGCGCCTTCACCGCGTTCGCAAAGCACAGCGCAAAGCGTTTCGGCAAGCGACCGGATCGAGGAAACGATCACATCTTCGGTGACGACCGGTTCGGCAAAACGGTGCTCGGCCATGTAATCGGGCAGGCGGCGGCGCGGAGAAATCGGTTTCTCTTCCTGGCCGAGCGCGCGGCCGAGAATCGCCACCATTTCCGCGCCGAACCGCGCGGTGAGTTCGCCGCGCTGGCGGGCGGCGACATGGCCAATGGTTTTAAGGCCCGCGCGCTTCAGGACATGCGTGGCAAGCGTTTCCAGATGCAGCGCCTCCACCGGTAACGGCGCCACGGTTTTGGCTTCCTCGCCCGGCGGCGCGATGGTGCCGCTGGCATAGTGGGCGAGCGCACGCGCGGCGACAGCAGTTCCGGCAAGCCCGAAGCACACGGAAAAGCCCTGTCTTACAAGCGCGGCTTCAAGGCTTTTGCAGAGCGCGCGCTCGCTGCCGAACAGATGGGCGCAGCCGGTGATATCGAGCAGCAAGCCATGCGGCATGTCCAGCGCCACAAAGGGCGTGTAGCGATCGCACCAATCGGCAATGGATTCGAGAAGGGCCTTGTCGGCATGTTCGTCGGCGTCCACCACATCGAGCGCGGGCACGCGTGCGCGCGCATCGGCGAGCGCCATGCCGATCGAAAGCCGCAGGCGCAGCGCTTTCCTGTCCACCGCCGTCAGACGCAGCGCGTTTTCGATCTTCGCCGCGATGACGAGCGGAATATCAGAAGGCGGCAAACCGTTGCGGCGGCGTTGGATACGCTCCACCGGCAACAGCGGCAGCCACAGCGCCAGAATGCGCCTTGCGGAAACGGCCATCGTCGCAATCCCATTCCATGATCCAATGCCCGGTCTGTCCGTGCCGGTTGCGGGTGAGCTTCACGTCGAAGCGCGGGGCTCCCCAATCGTCGTGCGGCAGCGACGGCGCGCTCTTCACATGCCAGCGCGTTTCGGTGCTGCTGGGTGCGGGCTCCGCCGAAGGGCGCAAAAGAAAAACCGTGATCTGCTTCTGGCTGGCTGCCAGCGTGAGTTTGCGCGCGGCGACGAGATCGAGAATCTTCGGATTGGCCGGTATCTCGATAACGGCCGCGCCCAGCCCGCCGCAGGAAAGCCCGTCGAGTGCCGCGCGCAGCGCCGCTTCCGCATCGGGCGCGCGCAAGAGAAGAAACCGCGCCGGATCGATGCCCATTTCGACGAGGCCGGTGGCAGACAATTCACCGAACTCCAGCGCCGCATAATCCTGCCGGATCCAGAACAGCGTTTTTGCTTTTGCGGCGCGGATGGCGAGCCCTGCAGTGAAACCCGTGGCGGCAGCATCGGCATGGCGCGTGGCGGGAAAGATTTCATGCAGCGCGCCAAGCACCAGCCCGCCATGCAGAAGACTGTCCGCTTCCGCATGGCCGGTGGTCACGCGGGGCAACCCGCTCTCCGGAGCCAGGGTCAGATGCTTCTGCTGAAGCACCTTGCGAAGGTCTGCGATATCCACGCCGCACTCGTATGTTCTTGTTATGTTCCAATATGCGGATGACCGAAGACCGAGTCAAACGGATTCCTAAGTGTCTGTTCCAGTACGAGATTTCAGCGGAAGCTGGGTGCCCAGGCCGAACACGACCACGGCTACCACGGCCATGCCCACGGCGAGCGCCGCCATGCCGGAACGGTAGTCTCCCGTCATCTGTTTGAGCGTGCCCATCAGCGCCGGGCCGAAGAAACCGCCGAGATTGGCGATGGAATTGATCAGCGCGATGCCGCCGGCCGCCGCCACACCACCGAGGATGGAGGTGGGCAATGTCCAATAGACCCCGAGCGCGGCATAGACGCCCGCCATCGCCACGATGAGCGCGGCGAAACCGCCGATGCCATCGCCGATGAGCGCGGCAAGTCCAAGCCCTATGGCGCCAAGCGCGGCGGCGATGGCGACATGCCACACCCGTTCCTCGCGCGTGTCGCTGGAACGCGACCACACGATCATTGCCGCCATCGCCACCACATAGGGAACCGCCACGATGAAACCGGTCTGGACATTGCTGTAGCCCATCGCCTTGACGATCTGCGGCAGCCACAGGCTGAGACCGTAAAGCGCCAGCACAATGCCGAAATAGGGAATGACACAAAGCCAGATGCGCGCATCCTTCAGCATCGGCAGCAGGCGTTCATGCGCGGGCGATGGATCGGATGAAAGGCGCGCGGCGATAGCGGCCTTCTCGTCGCCCGTGAGCCATGCGGCTTTGGCGGGACCATCGGGCAGAACGAACAGGATCGCGAAGGCCAGCAGACACGATGGCAAGCCTTCGATCAGAAACAGCCATTGCCATCCCTGCAAGCCCGCAACGCCATCGGCACCGAGGATGATGCCCGAGACCGGCGCGCCAATGACATTGGCGAGCGGTACCGCAACCAGAAAGAGCGTGAAGAAACGCGCGCGCATGGCGGCGGGAAACCAGTAGGTGAGATAGAGGATCATGCCGGGAAAGAAACCCGCCTCCGCGACGCCGAGAAGAAACCGCGCGGCATAGAATTGCATCGGCGTCGTCACGAAGGCGGTGGCCATCGAAACAAGGCCCCAGGTGAGCATGATGCGGAACATCCAGAGCCGCGCGCCCACGCGCGCCAGGATCAGGTTTGATGGCATCTCGAACAGGAAATAGCCGAAGAAGAAGATTCCCGCGCCGAAACCGAAAATCTGCGGCGTGAAGGAAAGGTCTTCATTCATCGTCAGCGCCGCGAAGCCGACATTCACGCGGTCCAGAAAACTGAAGACGTAGAGCACCACCATGAACGGCAAAAGCCGCCATGCCGCCTTGGTGAAAACCTTTTCGGATCCGTCCATTGCGCCCCCTGCCGGGCCGCACTGGAACACAGGGTGGCGCAAACGACTACCCCCTCCCGTTGCGGGGAGGGGGCGGCGTTACGCTTGATGTGATGTGCAGATCAGAACTTCTGGCCGATGGTCAGCCCGACCGTGCGCGGCTGGGACGCCAGAATGTAAGGCTCCGAGCCGCAGACGCCGGTGGTGCAGGCCGCATAGCGGCCGAGCTGGGCGCGCTCGTCGAACACGTTCTTCACAAACAGTTCGACCGACCACTGGTTGGCATCGAAGCCGGTGGTGAAGTCGAATGTGGTGAAGGCCTTGTTCATGCCGAGCAGGTTGCGCTCGAAAATGCGCAGGTCCGAATAGGTGCCGCTCTGGTGCACCACCGAGCCCTGCACATGGGCATCAAGTCCGGCGAGCTCGAACTCGTAGCGCGCCACCGCATTCAGTTTCCACTTGGGCGTGATCGGCATCTGCGTGCCCTTTGGCGCCTGCGCGGTGCCGGGGCAGATGCTGACACCCGCCACGCCGCAATAGTCCGACGTGAGCTGCGCATCGATATAGGCGCCCGATGTGGTGAGCGTCAGATTGTCGACGGGAAGCCAGGTGAGATCCCATTCAACGCCGCGCGTGCGCGCCTGCCCGCCGTTGAAGATGATGGTGAGCGAATTGGGACCCAGGAACGGAAACTGGAAGTCGTTCCACTGTTCATAGAACAGCGCGCCGTTGGCCCGCAACGTGTTGTCCAGCCAGCTCGTCTTCCAGCCGATTTCGTAGTTGGTCAGCGTATCGGAAGCATAGGGGCCGATGCCCGGACCGGTGCGCCGGTTCACGCCGCCGGGACGGAAGCCGGTGGAGTAGGTGGCGTAGATCATCTTGTCGTCTTCAAGATGCCAGGTGATGTTCACCTTGTGCGTCTCGCCGGTTTCAATCAGGCGCTTGTCCAGATTGGTGCATGGCGCACCGGCAACCGTGGCCGGCTTGAAGCAGGCCGCTTCACCCGTGCTGCCGCTGAAATTGCCGGAAAAGCCGAAGAAGCCCTTGAGCGAATTGTCGGCCTTGAACACGCGGATGCCGCCGGTGAGGGTGATGTCCGGGCGCAGATCCATGGAGACTTCGCCGAACAGCGCGTAGTCCACATCCTGGCGGTGCTGATCGGTAAGCCACAGCGTGTCGGGCCAGCCGGTGACAGCGAGCGTGTCGTCGAGATTTGGAATCTCATAGTCCTGCAGGATCGCGTGGGTCTGCTTTTCATAGAACGCGCCGAAGACGCCGCGAACGGAATACTCCTTTGGCGTGGTGAAGCGCAGTTCGTGGCTTTCCTTGGTGAAGGTGTCCTTGCCGAAGATGTGCTGCGTGGGATCGATCTGATTGCCGAAATTGTCCTGAAAGTAGACGTAGTAGGCGTTGTACTGGTCGTACCAGTATGTGTAGTCCGAATAGTCGGCCTGCGAGTCGATCGTGCGGCGCATGTAGCCGCCCGAATAGACCATATCGAGATTTGCGATCTTGCCTTCAACGGTGAGCGATGCCTGATACCACTTGTCCTTCACATATTCCGGGACGAAGTGCGTGACCGCCAGATCGCCGACAGACGGATCGTAGCCGAACACGCCGTTGGTCTTTTCGTCCTGCGCCATGATGGAGGGCAGGATCGTCCAGTTGTCATCGAGGTCGATCTGCAGCGCGACGCGGGCGCCGTATTTGTCGACGTCGTTGTAGTTCTTCTTGGCAAGGCCCGCATTGTTGATGACGATGTCGGGCAGGCCCGGCGGCAGTGGCGGATCGGAGAAGCCGGTAAAGCTGTAGGTGCGCGAACCGGCCACGTTGTCGATATAGCCCGCATCGTGTTCGGCCCATGCCACAATGCGCAGCGCCATGTTGTCAGCGAGGGGCGCGTTCAGCATGCCGTGCGCGCCATAACCGATGCCACCATGTTCGACGGCGTTCACACTGGCTTCGTAGTTGGCTTCGAAACCGTCCGTGCTTGGGCGATTGGAGATGATGCGGATGACGCCCGCCTCGGCGCTGGCGCCATAGAGCGTGCCATTCGGACCGGAGAGTGCTTCAACGCGCGCCACATCGTAGGTGGGGATGTCGAGTGTGCCGTTGATGGTGGAGATCGGCTGCTCGTCGAAATAGACGCCGACAGTCGGCAGCGGACCGGAGTGGTTGCCGTTCTGGTCGCTGACCACGCCGCGCATGGAGACGTTAGAGAAGCCCGGACCGCCATTCGATCCCTGCCCGCTCACCGCAAAGGTGACGCTGGGCATGTAGAGCGCAAAGTCGGTGAAGTTGGTCAGGTGCAGCGCGTCAAGCTTTTCAGCCGTGATCGCCTGAATGTTCATGGGAACATTCTGCAGATCTTCCGAGCGCTTTTCGGCGGTGACCGTGACGGTCTCGATACCGCCCTGCTGCGCATGCGCGGGCACGCCGCTCAGCATGGTGGATGCCAGAAGCAGAGTCAGCACGGCGGGAGCCTTGTATCCAGCCGTTGAAGTCCGTTCGCTCATTCGGTTCCCCAAGAATCGAAATGTTCCGCCCAGGAATATTCCCGGCGGCGCGCCCCCCTGGGCGGTGTTTATGTGACGGAAGGATGAAACCCGGCGGGCAAGCCCGTCAATCGCGGCACGCGGCGCGCGGGCATTGCCCGGCCCAGTGTCATCAAGAAAGCACAGGGGGGTGGGGGTAGGAATCCAGAACAGGACCCAGGGATGCCTTCAAATCGGCCAGCCATGGCTCAAAATTCCGCCAATGGTCGGTGGCGTCGCTGTAAATGGGCTGGCGTACCTGTTCGGAACTGGCGGTGCGGACCGCGCGCGCGTTCTCATAGAATTTCAGGCAGCCTTCCTCGAAGGCGAGGCCGCAATAGGCCAGAAGGCGGCGGACCTCCGCTTCCGGGTCGGCGACCATGTCTTCATAGATCACCCGCTGCACGCGCCCCGGCAGCACGGCGTCGTAGTGCGCCATCAGCTCCACGTAATCGCGGTAATAGCGGCCGAGATCTTCGAGATTGTAGGTGAAGCTCTGCCCGCGCGCGAAATGCTGCTTGAAGCAGGAGAAGCCGCAGCCGAGCGGATGGCGGCGCGCATCGATGATCTTCGCCCGGGGCAGGATCAGGTGAATGAAGCCGGTGTGCTGGAAATTGTTGGGCAGCTTGTCGATGAAGAAGGGCCGTCCGAGCTTGCGGTGAATGCGCGTGCGCGAAAGATATTCCTCGCCAAGCGCCTTCACCTCATCGGCAGAGAGTTCAGCCAGCACATCGGGATAGCGGGAGACTTCGGATTTCTTCGTGCGTTCGCCGAGACGGCGCGCAAGCGCGGTGATATCCGGCAGCTCCATCGTGCCTTCGACCTGACTGTGGCTTGAAAGGATCTGCTCCAGCAGCGTGGAGCCGGAACGAGGCAGTCCCACGATGAAGATGGGATCGGGCTCGCCTGCACCCATGCCCTCATGCGTTGCAAAGAAATCGCGCGTGAAGAGCGCCCGCGAGCGACGGGTGAACTCGGACGTTTCGTCGGCGCTGTAATGCACCGTCTTCCGGCGCTGGGCATTGCCTTCGGCGTAGTGCGCAAACGCCGCATCAAAGACGCCCGAATCCTCCAGCGCCTTGCCGAGCGCAAATTCCAGATGAAAGCGGTCCTCCACCGAAAGATCGCCGCGCGCAAGCTGCTTGCGCATGGTGGCGATCTCGTCATCTTCAAAGCGCAGGGTCTTGAGATTGGCAAGGCTCCACCACGCTTCACCCAATCCGGGCATCTGCGCGATAGCCTTGCGATAGGCGGCGATGCTGTCGTGTGTCTGTCCAAGTGTTTTCAGCGTATGGCCGTAGCTCATCCAGAGCTTCGGCTGACTCGGGAATTGTTTGAGCAGAGCGTCATATGTGCGTGCGGCTTCTTCATATTCGCCAAGCTGGGCAAGTGCGGCGGCGCGCATCGCACGGAAACCGGGATTGCGCGGATCGGCCTTCAGCAGAATGTCGGCCTGTTCGAGCGCCTCGCGTGCCTTGCTCTGGCGGTGCAGTACGGAGGCATAATTGTGCCGTGCGGCGGCGAAACTCGGCGCCAGTTCCAGAGCGCGGGCCAGCAGATTCTCCGCATCCTTGTAGCGGCCAAGCCGTGCGCCCACTTCGGCTAGCATGCGGATTGCCGCGACGTCGGTTGGGTTCTCTTTCAGGAAGCCGCGCAGGATTCGCTCTGCTACCGCGAGCTTGTTGTCGCAAAGCGCTGCGCCAGCTTCGCGCAGGCGTGGATCGTTGACCGATGCGCGAAGATGGCGCGCATAGGCGGCATCGGCCTTTTGCGTATCGCCCGCGAATGTGTACTGGTCGCCAAGCGCGCGCCATGCCTGCGCATGTGCGGGGTAGCGCGTCACGGTATGCTTGAGAACGGCAATGGCTTCGTCGCTCTTGTCCTGCGCCGCCAGTGCCAAGGCTCGCAGGAAGAGTGCATCGGGCTGGTCCGGCATCACGCGCAGGATTTCCGCGCACTGGGCATCCGCGACGGCCGGATCGGATTGCAGCATCCGCCCGGCATGCGCGAGCGCAGTTTGAAGCGAGCCGGTCTGTTCCGCCGTGGTCATGCCCGATCAAAGGCGCTGCGCCGCGGGGCTGTCAATCGCCGCATGCTTTCACACAGCGGTTAATGGCGCTAGCTTTGCTGCAAGGGAGCAGCGTTCCATGGATTTTTCGTTCAACGAGCAGCAACAACAGATTCGCGATGTCGCGTTCAAACTCTGCGCGCGCTTTGGCGACGATTACTGGCTGGCGAAGGATCGCGAGGGCAGTTTTCCCGAAGAGTTCTATCGCGCGGTGGCCGCCGAAGGCTGGCTCGGCATCGCCATGCCGGAGGCCTATGGCGGCGCGGGGCTCGGCATTCTGGAAGCGGCCATCTTCATGCAGGCCGTGGCCGAAAGCGGCGCGGGCATGAGCGGGGCCTCGGCGCTGCATCTGAACATCTTTGGTCTCAATCCCGTGGTGGTGTTTGGCAGCGATGCGCAGAAAGCGCGCATGCTGCCGCCCCTGATCGAAGGCAAGGAGAAGGCCTGCTTCGCGGTGACCGAGCCCGATGCGGGCCTCAACACAACCGAACTGAAAACATATGCCGAGAAACAGGGCGACCGATACATTGTGCGCGGCCAGAAGATCTGGATCAGCACGGCGCAGGTGGCAACGAAGATGCTGCTGCTCGCGCGCACCACGCCCCTCGACAAGGTGAAGAAAAAGACCGAAGGCCTCAGCCTTTTCTATACGAATTTCGACCGCGCCAAGGTGACCGCGCACGAGATTCCGAAGATGGGACGCGCGGCGGTGGATTCCAACGTGCTGTTCTTCGACGGACTGGAAGTGCCGAAGGACGATCTGATCGGTGAGGAAGGCGCGGGGTTCAAACAGATTCTGCACGGGCTCAACCCGGAGCGCGTGCTGGTGGCCGCCGAAGCGGTGGGCTTGGGCCGCGTCGCGCTGAAACGCGCGAGCGACTATGCGCGCGAACGCAGCGTGTTCGGCCGGCCCATTGGAAAAAATCAGGCGATCCAGCATCCGCTGGCGAAGGCGTGGGCGGAACTGGAAGCCGCCGATCTGATGACCTTCAAGGCCGCATCGCTTTACGACAAAGGGATCGAATGCGGCGCCGAAGCCAACGCGGCGAAATATCTGGCCGGCGAAGCGGCCTATCATGCCTGCGAAACGGCGGTGCTCACCCATGGCGGCATGGGCTATGCGAAGGAATATCATGTGGAGCGTTACTTGCGCGAAAGCTGGATACCGCGCATCGCGCCGGTAAGTATGCAGTTGATCCTTTCCTTCATTGCCGAGAAGGTTCTGGATCAGCCGAAATCCTATTGAGGTCTCCATGACGGCCGAGCGTTTCAAGGATCGCCAGATTGCGTTCGCGAATGGTGCGCAAGGGCAAACCATCGTGTTCGACACCGCCAATCCGGTGAATTTCTATCAGGCGATCAGCGCGCCCGTTGCGATGGCGAAGGTTCAGATCGACGGCAAGCTGTTCCTGCCGCCGGGCGCATCGGGGAAGCTGCCGGTGGTGATCGTGGTGCCGGGAAGTCTGGGTGTCGCGGTTTCGCATCTTGCGCATGCCGAAACGTTGACGGGGCTCGGAATCGCGGCGTTTGTGATCGATCCGTTCGGCGCGCGTGCCGTTACCTCGACGGTCGCCAACCAGACGCAATATTCCTTTGCCGCGAGCGCCTATGATGTGCTGGCCGCCGCGATGGCGCTGGCAAGGCGGCCAGATATCGACATCGCGCGCATCGGTGCGCAGGGCCACAGCCGGGGCGGTTCCGCGGTTCTGACCGCTGCCATGCGCCGCTTTGCCGAAGCCGTGAAGAATGCACCACGTCTTGCAGCCGTTTATGCCGCCTATCCGTGGAGCGGCCAGCAATTCCTCGATCCGGATTTGGGTGGCACCATTGTGCGCGCAATCATCGGCGACCGTGACGAATGGTGCCTGCCGCAGCAGGTTCAGGGACACATTCAGGCCATCCGCCTGAGAGGCGGCGATGCCACCTTGCGCATCGTTGCCGAGGCTGCACACAGCTTCGATCGCGAAACGCCGATTGCGAAAGTGGAAGAAGCTTCGGTTTCGCCGGGCGCCCCCACCGCCTACATCGCCGATGATGGCGCGTTCCTGCATCCGGTATCGGGCAAGGCCGATCCATCGCTGACGGATCGCGATCTGATGATCTACGGCATCAAGGCGGGGTATGGACGCAGAGGCGCGCTGATCGGCAGCATCGGCGAGCAGGCAAAGTTGTTCCGCGACGACATGATCGCGTTCTGGCGCGGCGCGCTGCTTTGAAATTCAGATCACTTCCGGATTGAGATAGCGGTGGATGGCCTGCACCACCACCGAGCCTTCACCCACGCTCGACGCCACGCGCTTGATGGAGCCTGCGCGCACATCGCCCACCGCATAGATGCCCGGCAGGGTGGTGGCATAGGGCGAGGTGAGCGCAAGCCCTTCCGCGTCGCTGCCGGTGTGGACGAAGCCCTTGTCGTCGAGCGGCAGGCACCCTTTCAGCCATGCGGTGTTGGGCTGCGCGCCGATCATCACAAAGAGATTGCCGACAGGCTGGGTGTCGCGCGCCTTCGTCTGGCGATGCTCCCAAGTAATCGATGCGAGCGAGCGGTCGCCATGCAGCGCCACAACCTCGGTGTGCGAGAGCAGCGTGATGTTCGGATTGGCGTGTATGCGCTGCACCAGATAGTCGGACATGGTGGCCGAAAGGCTTGGTCCGCGCACCAGAATGAACAGATGTTTGACGATGCGCGAGAGGAACATCGCGGCCTGACCGGCGGAATTTCCGCCGCCAACAATGGCCGCGATCTCGCCCTGACAGAGCTGCGCCTCCATGGCGGAGGCCGCGTAATGTATGCCCGCGCCTTCGAACTTCGCGTAGTCGGGCACATCAAGCATGCGGTAGCGCGCACCCGTGGCGATGACGACCGCGCGCGTCTTGATGGATTGCCCGTCCTCCAGCGTGATGGTGTAGGGCGTCTTATCGCAGCGTAGGTCAGCGGCCTCGCGCGAGACGGCAAGGCGCGCGCCAAATTTCTGCGCCTGCACCTGGGCACGGCCCGCCAGTGCCTGCCCGGAAATGCCGGTGGGAAAACCGAGATAGTTTTCGATACGCGAGGATGTGCCTGCCTGGCCGCCCGGCGCGGTGCCTTCGATCACGAGCGTATCGAGCCCTTCGGATGCGCCATAGACGGCAGCGGCAAGGCCGGCCGGACCCGCGCCCACAACGGTCATGTCATAGACATGGTTCGGATCGAGCGTATCGGTGAGGCCGAGGGAATCGGCCAGTTCGCTGTTGGTGGGATTCTTCAGCACCACATCGTTCGAATAGATGACGACAGGAAGCTGATCGGGCGAAAGGTTGAAACACTTCAGGAAGCCGTCGGCATCGGGGTCTTCTTCGGTGTCGTGCAGGCGGTGCGGATAGGTGTTGCGCATCAAGAAACGCTGCAACCGCTGTGTGTCGCTGCCATGGCGCGGGCCGATGAGCACGACGCTGCCCTGCATATGACGGATGAGGCCCATGCGCCGCAGGATGAAGGCGCGCATGATGATCTCGCCGATCTCCGGCTCGATGGCGACCATGCGGCGGAAGTCCGTGGCCTTCACCCGCACCACGCGCGCAACGGTGCGCGCCCGCGCGGTTACAAGGATCTTGCGGTTGTTGAACAGGTCCAGCTCGCCGGTGAACTCGCCCGGCCCGTGAATGCGCACGGTTTCGAGCGGGTTCTCGACGTCCTCGTCGAGAATTTCGATGGCGCCTTCCACCACCAGAAAGAAATCGACATTGCGCTGACCGCGTTCGAACAGTGTGGTGCCTGCGCGCACGGCTTCCTCGCTGCCATGGCCGCGGATGACCTCCATCTGTGCGGCGCTCAGAACCGGAAAGGTCTGGCTCTCGCGCACATAGGGATCGGAGGGATCGAACTCGCCTTCGCGCAGCGCGTCGCTCATGGTCGGCCCGGGTGGATAGCGGCCCAGACATTAGCGTAGGTTTGTAACCGTTACGCCAGTGCCCAGTTTAACGGAGCATGCCCCCATGAAGCTTGCGGGATTGAAGGTTCTGGACCTTTCGCAATTCCTGCCCGGACCGCATCTGACCATGACCATGGCCGATCACGGCGCCGACGTGGTGATGATCGAACCGGCAAACGGGGCGGGCGAACCTTCTCGCGAACTCGGCGCACGCACCGCTGATGGCACCAGCGTCTGGTTTCGCAACATCGCGCGCGGCAAGAAGAGCTTGAAGCTCGATCTGAAAGACGAAGACGGCAAGGCGCTGTTCCTGAAGTTGGCCGAAAGCGCCGATGTGATCGTGGAAGCGTTCCGCCCCGGCGTGGCGAAGCGGCTCGGCATCGACTACGCCACCGTGGCCGCGAGGAATCCGCGCATTGTCTATTGTTCGATCTCGGCCTTCGGGCAGACGGGCCCCTATCGCGACCGGCCCGCGCACGACCTCGCCGTACAAGGGCTCGCGGGCACGGTGGATCTCGCGCGCGGGCTGATCGACGACATGCCGTCGGCGCCCAACATGGTCTGCGCCGACATGACGGCCTCGCTCATGGCGCTTTCGGCGATCCTGATGGCGCTCTATCGCCGCCACGAAACCGGCAAGGGCGATTTCATCGATATGGCGATGTTCGACACCCTGCTCGCCTGGACGCCGAACGTGACCGGGCCAGTGTTCGCGCATGATGCCGCGCCGGTGCCGAAGAAAATGCGCTCGTTCGGCGGACAGGCGATGAACCGCATCTATGAAACGAAGGGTGGCGGGTTTGTTTTGTTGGGCGGTTCAGAGGTCAAGTTCGCGCAGAACCTGCTCACGGCGCTGGGGCGTCTCGATCTGCTGGACTACGCGAAGGTTGAGCCGGGCGACGGCCAGAAGCCGCTGATTGAATACTTCATCACCACCTTCAAGACGAAGACGCGCGTCGAATGGGAGGATTTCCTCTCGAAGATCGATGTGTGCTGGGCGCCGGTGCGCACCCTGAAAGATGGATTCGCGGATCCCCACACCGCGGCGCGGCAGATGCTGCTGAAGGATGCAGGCGGCAACAAGCACATCGGCACACCCTACAAGTTCGCCGATGAACCCGGCGCGCCAGATTTGTCGCTGCCGTCTTTTGGCGAAGATAGTGAAACGCTAGCGAAGCAAGCAGGATTTGACGATGAGAAGATCGCGGCGATGAAGGCGCGCGGGGTGATTTAGGAACGTCGGCTGCGGATATCGCGATAGGCCGCATCGATCAAGGTTTCGAGCGCCGCTGTATCTACCGCCACACCCGGCCGCAGTTTCACATGACGCATGCGTTTGCCGGAGCCTTCGAGCAATCCGGCGGGATCGGGCAGGAACGCGCCAGTGAAAAAACCAACCGCCGCATGAGCCTTGAAGGCGTTGACATAGGCAAACGCCGCATCGCCCACGCAGGCGGTGGGAGAATGATCATGCATCACTTCGCGCACGTCATCGCCCAAGCCGCGCATGCGTTCGAACCATTCCTGCACCATCAACCGCAGCGGATCGGCATGTTCGCCAAACCACGCATCGATTGCGGGATCGCGGCGCACGGTGTCATTCAGCAGGAAGAGGGCTTCCTTCTTGTCGCTCACTTGACCCTCAACACCGTCCGGAATCCGATATGCGATGCGCCGGTATCGTTTGGGCCCGGCGAGCGCGCGGAGGGGCGGTAGCGGTAGCAATAATCGTCAGAACACAGAAACGATCCGCCCTTGATGACGTGTTTCGGCGTGCCCGGCTCCTCGGGATCGTAAGAGAGATTGAGCGGCGGGCCTTCGGGATTTTCGTCGTAATCCGCATCGAGACCGGGCTTGAACCAGTCTTTCGTCCACTCCCACACATTGCCGGCCATGTCGTAGAGGCCATAGCCGTTCGGCGGGAAGCATCCCACCCATGCGGCGCTGGCCTTGTAACCGTCTTCTCCGGAATCGACCGTGGGGAACACGCCCTGCCAGGTGTTGGCACGTGGCTTTTTTGGGTCCTGCTTTTCGTTGCCCCATGTGTAGCGCGCATCTTTCAACCCGCCGCGCGCGGCATATTCCCATTCCGCTTCGGTGGGCAGATCGCGGCCAAGCCATTTCGCGTAAGCCAGCGCATCGGCATAGGCGATCTGCACCACCGGCATCGTCTCGCGGCCTTCGATGCTGCTGTTTGGCCCCGTGGGGTGGCGCCAGTCCGCGCCCGGCACGATGCGCCACCATTGACCGGGATCGCTGCGGTCGACCGGACCATCCGCGCCCACAAACACTGCCGAAGATGGCGCGCGTTGTTCGGGCGTAAGACCCGGATAGAGTTTCGGATCGAGCGGACGTTCGGCCATCGTCACATAGTGCGTGGCGTCGACGAAGCGCGCGAACTGCGCGTTCGTCACTTCCGTGCGGTCTATCCAGAACGAGCCGACGCTAACGGTATGCGGCGGGCCTTCCTCGCGGTTCACCGGCTTTGCACCCTCCGCGAAGGTTCCGCCCTTCACGAACACCAAGCCGCTGTGATCCGGGGCCGGCCGGGGCAGGGCGATATCGGCAAGACAGTTGGCGGGTCGCCCGGCGTGTTCACCACAGGCCGAAAGGCCGAGCGCCAGCGCCATCAAAACAAAACAAATTCGCATGGGTCTTCGGGCAACCTTCGTGCGCGGCGGAAGCATGGCGCATACATCTTGCCCTCAGCCGGGCCGGTCCCGATAGCTTTATTGCTTGGGGACGCAAATCCGCCGCGAAATGGCGGATTTTTGGGCACACCGGCGCGGCGGGCGATATGTTGACGTATGGTCTGACAGGACGATATCGAAGCCCGCGCTGCGCCATTTGGCAGCACCCCGCGAGCGTCTGCGCCATCGAGAGGCCTAAATGAGAAAGAACCGGGTTCCGCTCAGCCTTCGCATTCCCGCCCCATCGACACGGCCCGGTGACGCGCCCGACTTCTCCGGCATGGTGGTGCCGAAGGCCGGCACGGTGGAGCGCCCGCCCATCGATGTGTCGCCGCGTGCGATCGCCGACATTTCCTATTCGCTGATCCGTGTGATGGACGATGACGGCAAGGCGGTGGGCCCGTGGGATCCGAAGCTCGATGCGGCGCTGCTGATCCGCGGCCTGAAGGCGATGATCCTCACGCGCGCCTATGACGACCGCATGTATCGCGCGCAGCGGCAGGGCAAGACCTCATTCTATATGAAGTGCACGGGCGAAGAGGCCGTGGCGGTGGCGCAGACGCTTGCCATCGAACGCGACGACATGTGCTTCACTTCGTATCGCCAGCAGGGCGTTCTGATCACGCGCGAATACCCGATCGTGCAGATGATGAATCAGGTCTATTCCAATGCTGCCGACCCGTTGAAGGGCCGCCAGTTGCCGATCATGTATTCGAGCAAGGATTTCGGCTTCTTTTCGATCTCCGGCAATCTTGGCACGCAGTTTCCGCAGGCGGTGGGCTGGGCGATGGCAAGCGCCTACAAGGGCGATGACCGCATCGCAATCTCATGGGTGGGCGATGGCACGACCGCCGAAGGCGATTTCCATCACGCGCTGAACTTCGCATCCGTCTATCGCGCGCCGGTGATCCTGAATGTCGTGAACAACCAGTGGGCGATTTCGAGCTTCGCCGGCATTGCGGGCGCAGGCGAATCCACGTTCGCCTCGCGCGCCACGGGCTATGGCCTTCCGGGCCTGCGCGTGGACGGTAACGATTTCCTCGCCGTTTATGCAGCTACGCAATGGGCGGCGGAGCGCGCACGCAGCAATCATGGCGCGACCCTGATCGAGCTTTTCACCTATCGCGCCGAGGGCCATTCCACGAGCGACGATCCGAGCCGCTACCGCCCTGCCGACGAAGCGAAGGCCTGGCCGCTTGGCGATCCCATCGAACGCCTGAAGAAACATCTGATCGCGCGCGGCGACTGGAGCGAAGAACTGCACCAAACCGCCGTGAAGGATGCGGCAGAGCAGGTGCGTGCCGCCAACGCGGAAGCCAGCGCCATCGGAACGCTGGGCGAAGGGCAGGGGCCGGATCGCGGCACCATGTTCGACGATGTGTTCAAGGAAATGCCGCCGCATCTGCGACGGCAGCGTCAGCAGGTGGGAGTCTGATCCATGCCTGCGATGAACATGATTCAGGCTTTGAACTCCGCGCTCGATGTGATGCTCGCCAGAGATCCGAACGTGCTGATCTTCGGCGAGGATGTCGGCTATTTCGGCGGCGTGTTCCGCGTGACGGATGGCCTGCAGAAAAAACACGGTCTCACGCGCTGTTTCGATACACCCATCGGCGAGGCGGGCATTGTGGGCGCCGCCATCGGTATGGGCGCATATGGCTTGCGCCCGGTCGTGGAAATCCAGTTCGCCGATTACATCTATCCGGCCTACGACCAGCTTGTTTCGGAAGCCGCGCGCCTGCGTTATCGCTCGGCGGGCGATTTCACGGTGCCGATGACGGTGCGTACGCCCTATGGCGGCGGCATCTTCGGCGGGCAGACGCACAGCCAGAGCCCCGAAGCGCTGTTCACACATGTCGCCGGTTTGAAGACAGTGGTGCCTTCCACACCCTATGACGCGAAAGGTTTGCTGATCGCCGCGATTGAAGACGATGACCCCGTGATCTTCCTCGAACCGAAGCGCATCTATAACGGCCCCTTCAACGGCCATCACGATCAGCCGGTGCAGCCGTGGAACAAGCATCCGGCAAGCGATGTGCCCGAAGGTCACTACACTGTGCCGCTGGGTAAGGCGAACGTCGTGCGCGAAGGCAGCGCGATCACCATTCTTTCCTATGGCACGATGGTGCATGTGGCGCTCGCCTCTGCCGAGGAAGCGGGCATCGACGCCGAAGTGATCGATCTGCGCACGCTGTTGCCGCTCGATCTGGAAACGGTTGTCGCCTCGGTGGAAAAAACAGGACGCTGCGTGATCCTGCAGGAAGCGACTCTGACCAGCGGATTCGGCGCAGAGCTTGCGGCCCTCGTGCAGGAGCATTGCTTCTATCATCTCGAAGCACCCATTGAGCGTGTGGCGGGATGGGACACGCCCTATCCGCATGCCTTCGAGTGGGACTACTTCCCCGGACCCAGGCGTGTGATCGAAGCCATGCGCCGCGCGATGGAGGCCTGACATGGGACGCTATGTTTTCAAACTTCCCGATGTGGGCGAAGGCACCGCAGAAGCGGAAATCGTCGCCTGGCATGTGAAGATCGGGGATGTGATTTCCGAGGATCAAAATCTCGTCGATGTGATGACCGACAAGGCGACGGTGGAAATGACCTCGCCGGTTTCCGGCACGATCGTCTCGCTGCATGGCGAGCCGGGCGAGATGGCACCGGTCGGTGCGCCGCTGGTAGAGCTTGAGGTTGAGGGCGAAGGCAATGTGAAGGCGAACGGCAAGACCGCGCAGCCTGCCGCCAAGCCTGCCGAAGCGAAAAAACCCGAAGCGAACAAAACTCAAAAAACCTCCCACGCCCCCGCAGGGGGAGAGGGCCGGGGTGAGGGGGTCTCTCCTTCAACTCCGGTGCAGCGGCCCCCTCACCCTAACCCTCTCCCCCAAGGGGGGGGAGGGGATGTGGTTGCGCGCGTGCCAGGCACCAAGCCGCTCGCATCGCCCGCCGTGCGCCAGCGCGCGCTGGAGCTTGGCATTGCCTTGCAATTCGTGCCGGGAACGGGCCCCGCGGGCCGCATCTCCCACGCCGATCTCGATGCCTATGTCGCCTCGGGTGGCGTTGCCCGCAGCGTGCGTTCGAGCGGTTACGCGCAGCGCGACGGCGGCGAAGACATCAAGGTGATCGGCCTTCGCCGCAAGATCGCCGAGAACATGCAGGAATCGAAGCGGCGCATTCCGCACTTCGCCTATGTCGAGGAAATCGACATGACGGAGCTGGAAAGCCTCCGTGCGCATCTGAACAAGACCAAGCGCGCCGATCAGCCGAAGCTCACGCTGCTGCCCTTCCTCATGCGCGCGCTTGTGAAAGTTCTGCCGGAGTTTCCGCAGATCAATGCGCGCTATGACGATGAAGCCGGTGTGGTCCATCGCTCAAACGCTGTGCATGTGGGCATCGCCACGCAGACGGCGAACGGATTGATGGTCGCGGTCGTGCGCCATGCCGAAGCCCGCGATGTGTGGGACAGCGCGGTGGAAGTCGCGCGCGTCTCCGGACTCGCGCGCGATGGCAAGGCCAGCCGCGATGAACTTTCCGGCTCCACCATCACCATCACGTCGCTCGGTACGCTTGGCGGCGTGGTGACGACGCCGGTCATCAATCGCCCGGAAGTGGCCATCATCGGTCCCAACGCGATCATCGATCGGCCGGTTGTGCGCGAGGGTGCCATCGTCGTGCGCAAGATGATGAACCTCTCTTCCTCGTTCGATCATCGCGTGGTGGATGGTTACGACGCCGCGCTGTTCATCCAGAGGATCAAGGCATTGCTGGAACATCCGGCGACGCTGTTTATGGATTGATTGCCGCGCGCACACTTGTCACGGCCCGCAAATTCGGGCCACCCAGGTGAAACGCGCGCTGGCTTTGACTTTTTGTGTTTGTGCCAATCTCCCGGCAACGAGGCTGGCGAAAACAGGGTGGCCCGCATTTGCGGGCCATGACAATCAGGTGGGCTTCTACCGATGAGTGAAAACATCAGCACCAAACTCCTCATCGTCGGCGGCGGGCCGGGCGGCTATGTTGCCGGCATCCGCGCGGGCCAGCTCGGCATCGATACGGTGCTCGTGGAAGCGGACAGGCTGGGCGGCACCTGCCTCATTCGCGGCTGCATCCCGTCCAAGGCCATCATTCACGTGGCGGGGGAATATGAAACGATGGCGCATGCGGCGGCGAAATCCACGCATGGCATTTCGCTCAAGTCCAAACCCGTCATCGATTTCGCCGAAACCGTGAAATGGAAGGAAGGTATTGTCGGCAAGCTCAACATGGGCGTGACGCAGCTTTTGAAACGCTCGAAGGTGCGCGTAATTGCCGGCTGGGCGGAATTCCAGAACGGCAAAACCGCCATCGTAAAAACAAAGGATGGCGACATCACCATCACCGCCGAGCATGTGCTCTTGGCCAATGGTTCGGTGCCGGTTGAATTGCCGTTTATGCCGTTTGGTGGCGACGTGATTTCCTCGACCGAGGCGCTGATGCTTTCCGAAGTGCCGCAGAAGCTGGCGGTTGTGGGCGCAGGCTATATCGGGCTCGAACTCGGCATCGCCTTCCGGAAACTCGGCGCGGAAGTGACGGTGGTCGAAGCGCTGGATCGCATGCTGCCGCTCTATGATTCCGAACTCACCAAGCCGGTGTTGAAGTGGTTGGAGAAGAACGGTGTCACGCTCCATCTGGGCGCGAAAGCCAAAGGCACGGAAAAGGGCGCACTTTTGGCCGAAGCATCGGACGGCAAGGCGCTGAAAATTCCGGCAGACAAGATCCTCGTCACCGTCGGCCGCCGCCCCGCCACCAAAGGCTGGGGTCTCGAAAAGATGATGGTCGATATGGCCGGGCCGTTCGTGAAGGTGGATGACCAGTGCCGCACATCCATGCGCGATGTGTGGGCGGTTGGCGATCTTGTGGGCGAGCCGATGCTGGAGCACAAGGCCGCCACGCAGGGCGAAATGGTGGCCGAGATCATTGCGGGCCACAAGCGCCGCTTCAACCCGGCTTCGATCCCCGCGGTGTGCTTCACCGAGCCGGAAATCATCACCGCCGGCCTTTCGCCCGATGAGGCGAAAGCCAAGGGCATCGAGACGATTGTGGGCATGTTCCCGTTTCAGGCGAACGGCCGCGCGCTATCCATGGATGCGGGCGAAGGCTTCGTGCGCGTGGTGGCGCGGAAAGACGATCACCGCATTCTCGGCATGCAGGCGGTTGGTGCGCATGCGAGCGAACTTTCCGCCGAATTCAGCCACGCGCTCGAAATGGGCTCATTGCTGGAAGACATCGCAGGCACAATCCATGTGCACCCAACCCTCAGTGAAGCCTTCCACGAAGCGGCGTTGCGCGCGCTCGGCCACGCCATTCACATCTAGCGGTCATGGCATTTCGCGGCACGCCTCACCCTTCGTGATGAGAGCGAGGCGGAAGGCAAACTGCTTGCGCAGATCATCGTCCGCGGCGTTGTCCCGCGCATAGGTTTCGATGGCGATGGCAAGCGCGCGTTTGCCCTTCACCGGCACCGGACCATCGTCGCTGTCGATTTCGTCATCGGCCTGCACCAGTGCACAGGCCACCGTGTCGGCTACATCGGGATCGAGCGGCCGCGCCGCCCAGGCCGCCAGCGCATAGGCGAACGGCGATTTGGGATCGGATGGCTTCAGCGAAGGGCTCACCGCATAGAGCCACGCCAGATCGTTGTAGTTCCAGTCGTTCGTGGGATCGGCGCGCATGGCGTCTTCCAGAATGCGCTGCTTGGCGGGGCCATCCTTCAGCCGGTAGGCGATGCGCGTGAGGTAATAGCTGCGCGCGAAGGCGAAAGAGAGGCTCTTGCCGTGGCGGTCGCGCGCGGGCCAATGGCGGTAGTGGCGGTTGTGCGGGTAATCGTCATCGGGAAACGAGCCCTGATGTGTCCAATCCCAGCCAACAACCTCGCCGGATGGCAGATGCCAGTGCACATAATTGTGCTTGAACACTTCCACGAGGCGAATGTCCCAACCCATGCGCTGCCCCACGCTGATGAAGATGAGCGCGGCCATGTCGCAATCGAGAAAATATATGGGGCCTTTGAGGCCGAAGGAATCCTCCGCGCGCGTCATCCAGGAAGCGCCGATCGCATCCAGCATGTCGTTGGCTGCGATATCGCGCGGCGTGAAAGATTCGCCGAGCGTCTCCACCCAATCATCTTCGCGGGAGGGCTGCACATAATGCAGCTTCACGAGCGCGGCCTGCATCGCCTCCATCACTTTTAGCGCTGCCGCAGGCGTTTTGGGATCGGGATCCGTGGCGATGGCGGCGTTGGTGGCCGCATTCAGCGCTTCGGCGAGCTTGGCCATTCCGTCCTTGGGGAAGGGGATGGCTTTGGGCGATTTGTCGCCCGCCGTCTGGCTTTCCAGCGAAACCATCTCAAAGGCGAGCGTGGTGTCGATGGGTTTGGGCGTTGCCGCCATGCTTGCGTTGAGCGGCGCAAGCGCCATCAGCGCTGCCGCTATCCCCAGCCATCGCATGAATGCCCCCAAAACCAGTGTTCGCGCGCGATCTTACAGGTGGCCGCGTGAACGCGCCAATTGTGGGCGACGGGAACGATCTGCGCACCGGAACGCTTACCTGAGATGTTCCCCCGCGCGCGAGGCCCGAAAGCCCGGTTCGATGCTCGATTATGATTTGGCAGATGTCGCGCTTCGCATGATGGCTGCGATGGCCGCAGGCATGGCGATTGGTCTCAACCGCGACCTGAAAGGCAAGCCTCTCGGCATGCGCACTTTGGGGCTGGTGGCGCTGTCATCCGCACTTGTCTGCATCATCACCTCCAGCCTCGACATCTTCACCGGCCATCCCGATGCGATGAGCCGCGTTGTTCAGGGCGCGGTGCAGGGTGTGCTTGCGGGCATCGGCTTTCTCGGCGCGGGGGTCATCCTGCGTGATCGCGGCCAAGGTGAAGTGCACAACCTCACCACGGCTGCCACGGTCTGGATCGCAGCGGTGCTCGGCATTGCGTGCGCGTTCGCCACGTGGCGGATCATGCTGCTGTCGGCAGCGCTCGCGGTTGTTCTTCTGGTTCTGGGTGGTCCGCTGGAGCGCTGGATCGTGCGCAAGCATGCGGCGATGACGGACAAACCCCCGTCATCGCCTCCGGATTGATTTCATTCTGCCGTTTTCAACGTCATTGCCTCACCAATAGGGCGGGGCACCGTAGTAATCGAACAGCGCGCGCTCGCCTGCGCGATCGGCGAATTGCCAATCCTGCCCGTCGCTGAAGCTTGGCGCGCCCTTCAATTGCTGCTCGGTGATGTCGAGCTGATAGCCGCCGAGATTTTCGCTGTATGTCAGCATCGACCATGGCACGGGGTAGCGATCCTTGCCCATGCCGAGAATGCCGCCAAAGCTCATGACGGCGTAGGCGACCTTACCGCTGTATTTGTCGATCATGACGCGGTCGATGTTGCCGATGTGATCGCCATTGGAACGATAGACATCGGTTCCTTCTACCTTGTCGCTGCCAATCAGATTGCCGCTTTCGCGTTTGTCGAGATTTGCCGATTGTTGGGTATGCATGGCTGCTCCTTTTTGGTTTGCGAGGGGCCGTGCCATCAGAACGTCGCAATGCAATCGCCGTTCCGGGCGAAAAGCGCTGTTCTGGCTTAAATTTCAATGCTTTATGGAACTGAGGCGCAGCCTGTAAGAATTTGCGACATCGCGGTGTTCGCTGTGCGCACTAGTGATCGAAGGAATGTCCGCTTTTGTGTTGCGGTCTTTGATCCCGGAAAATGTCAGCAGTCTTCACAGGTGCTCTAGGCGCGTGCGCCTCCGGCTGTAACAATGCGCCGATCAGGAACGAAGCAGCCTTTGGCTTGTTTCCTTGCATACTGTGCTGGGGATTTTCATGACGCTGAACCCAAAGTTCCATAGACGCGCCGCCATGACGATGGCCGAGCGCTATCTGGCTGTTCGCGCGCAGACGGAAATGCTGGCCGCGCCGCTTTCACCCGAAGACCAGAATTTGCAGTCGATGCCCGATGCGAGCCCCGTCAAATGGCATCGCGCGCACACCACATGGTTTTTCGAGACATTCCTGCTGAAGCCGCGCGCGGACTATGCGCCGTTCGATCCGGCCTACGAATATCTCTTCAATTCGTATTACGAGGCGGTGGGCCCACGCCATCCGCGGCCGCAGCGCGGGCTCCTCTCGCGCCCCTCGGCGAGCGAAGTCTCCGCCTATCGCCGTCATGTGGATGCGGCGATGTCCGAGCTTCTGGCGGAAGGCGATGAAAACCTCACCGGTCTAATCGAGCTTGGGCTCAATCACGAACAGCAGCATCAGGAATTGCTGCTCACCGATATCCTGCATGCTTTTGCGCAAAGCCCGCTGAAGCCCGCGTGGCGCGCGCGCGACATCGCGCCCGGCCGCCCACCCGAAACGCTCGATTATATCCGGTTCGACGGTGGTGAAGTGAGTATTGGTCATGCGGGCGATGGCTTTGCTTTCGACAATGAAGGTCCGCGCCATCAGGTGCTGTTGCGGCCCTTCGCCATTTCCAATCGCCTGGCGACCAATGGCGAGTGGCTGGAATTCGTCGAAGCGGGCGGCTACCAGCAGCCGCAGCATTGGCTGGCCGATGGCTGGGCCACCGTGAATGCACAAGGCTGGCGCGCGCCGCTTTACTGGTCGCTGCACGAAGGTGTCTGGCACCAGATGACTCTGGCGGGGCTTCAGCCGCTCGATCTGGCGGCGCCGGTCGCACATGTTTCCTATTATGAAGCCGATGCTTATGCCCGTTTCCGGGGAAAACGCCTGCCGACCGAATTCGAATGGGAGCATGCGGCCAACCATTGCGGACAGACCGCCAATCTTTTCGATGCCGATGTGCTGCACCCCAAGGCGACGCGCGCGGCCAAAGGCGTGCTGGCGCAGATGTTCGGCGATGTGTGGGAATGGACCGGCAGCGCCTATCTGCCCTATCCGGGCTTTCGCGCCAGCGCCGATGCGGTGGGCGAATACAACGGCAAGTTCATGATCAACCAGATGGTGCTGCGCGGCGGCTCCTGCATCACGCCGGAAGATCATATCCGTGCCAGCTATCGCAATTTCTTCTATCCGCACATGCGCTGGCAATTCTCCGGCGTGCGACTCGCCGACGATGCGCCGCGTGTTCGCGCGCGCACTGGCGCTGTGGTTCGCAACACGCAAATGCTGCGCGATGTGTGGAGCGGATTGGCGAAGCCGCAGAAGGCGCTATCCGCCAAATATTTCTACGACGCCGAAGGCTCGCGGTTGTTCGAGGAGATCACGTCGCTTCCCGAATATTACCCCACGCGCACCGAGACCGCGCTTCTGAAGGATATTGTGTCCGATCTGGCGGATGCGATTGCGCCGGGCACGGCGCTGGTAGAATTCGGCAGTGGTTCATCCACGAAGACGCGCATTCTGCTCGACAACATTGCAGCCATCGATGCCTATGTACCGCTCGACATAAACCTCGGCATGGCTGAAGCGGCGGCGCGCGAATTCCGCGAGGCTTACCCATCGCTTGAAATCGTGCCGCTCGGTGCCGATTTCATGCGCGAGGTGGCGCTGCCGGTATCGCTGATCGAACGGCCGCTGCTTGGCTTCTTCCCCGGCTCGACCATCGGCAATCTGGAAAAGGACGACGCGGTTCTGTTTCTGCGGCGCGCGCGAGAGACGCTTGGCGATGGCGGCAAGCTCCTGATCGGCATCGATCTGGTGAAGGATGTGAACACGCTCCTTTCGGCTTATGACGACAGCCAGGGCGTGACGGCGGCCTTCAACAAGAATGTTCTGGCACGCATCAATCGCGAACTGGGCGGCGATTTCGATCTGGATGCCTTCGCGCATCTGGCGGTGTGGAACGCCGAGGGAAGCCGCATCGAAATGCATCTTGTGTCGCTCAAGGCGCAAACCGTGACGGTGTCGGGCCGCAGCTTCGAATTTGCGGAAGGCGAAACCATCCACACCGAGAACTCGCACAAATACACGATTGCGCGCTTCACGGAGATGGCGGCGCTGGCAGGCTGGCGGATCGAAAGACGCTGGACCAGCGAGGCGCCGGAATTCGCGGTGCTGCTGCTCGGCTGAAACGAAAACGGCCCCCGCATGGGAGGGCCGTTTCGCATTTGCCGTCGCGAATATTCAGAGCCGCTCGACGATTGTCACATTGGCGAGTCCGCCGCCTTCGCACATCGTCTGAAGGCCATACTTCTTGCCGCGTTTGCCGAGCGCGTTCACAAGCGTCGTCATCAGTTTGGTGCCGGAGCCGCCCAGCGGATGACCGAGCGCGATGGCACCGCCATTCACGTTCAGGCGTGACGGATCGGCGCCCGTATCCTTCAGCCATGCCACCGGCACCGATGCGAAGGCTTCGTTCACTTCGAAGAGGTCGATGTCATCGATCTTCAGGTTGGATTTTTTCAGCGCCCGGTGCGTGGCGGGGATCGGTGCTTCCAGCATGATCACCGGATCGTGGCCGATCACCGTCATGTGCACGATGCGCGCGAGCGGCTTCACGCCAAGCGCCTTGAGGCCCGCCTCGTTTACCACCAGCACGCCCGATGCGCCGTCGCAGATCTGGCTGGAGGTGGCTGCCGTGATGCGCCCGCCTTCGGCGAGCAGCTTCACGTTCTTGATGCCATCAAGCGATGCGTCGAAGCGTATGCCTTCATCGACGGTGTGCATTTCCTTCGAGCCATCGGGCAGGGTGATTTCCAGCGGCACGATTTCATCCTTGAAGGCGCCGGATTGCGTTGCCGCGATGGCGCGGCGATGGCTTTCAAAGGCGTATTCGTCGAGCTGGTCTTTCGTCAGGTCGTATTTCTTCGCCACCATTTCGGCGCCCGCGAACTGGCTGAACTGGATGCCGGGATATTTCTTCTGCAGTTCCGGGCTCATGTAATTGCCGAAGCCGTTCTTTGCTGGCAGCGCGGCGGAAAGACCCATCGGCACGCGGCTCATGCTTTCCACGCCCGCGGCGATCACCACATCCATCGCGCCGCTCATCACGGCCTGCGCCGCGAAGTGAAGCGCCTGCTGCGAGGAACCGCACTGGCGGTCCACGCTCGTTGCCGGAACGCTTTCGGGAAGCCGTGAGGCCATCACCGCATTGCGCGCCACGTTGATGGCCTGTTCGCCCACCTGGCTGACGCAGCCCATGATGACGTCTTCAACCAGTGCCGGGTCTGCGCCCGTGCGATCCAGCAAAGAGTCGATCACCTTTGCGGCCAGATCCACCGGATGCCATCCGGAAACCTTGCCGCCCTTTTTGCCGCCCGCCGTGCGCGCGGTGGCAACGATATATGCTTCTGCCATTGTCATGGTCCTTCATGGGTTGCGTGCAGGCGCGGGTTTTAGCACGGCATATGCGCGCGCGCACGTCTGCGTCATTGACGCAACGGAAATGCATTAGGGCGGAACTGCGACGCGCGCGGTTCGTTTCGTCTGCGGCAAGGAGACGCCATGGCACGCACACGCACGTCCAGAAGCCGCCGCAAGAAAGCGGCACGGCCGCCGAAACCGGCCAATGATCACGCGGCGCATGGCGGCCCATACAGCAGGCGTCCGGTGTGGCAAGGGCATTTGCGTCTTTCGCTTGTGAGTTGTCCGGTGGCGCTGTTCAGCGCCATTGATCGGCAGAGCGACATTTCCTTTCATCTGATCAACCCGGAAACCAGCAACCGCATCCGCATGGTGCCGACCGACCCGGACTCTGGGCCGGTGGAGCGCGACGATCTGGTGAAAGGCTATGAAACGAGCAAGGACCACTACATCCTTCTGGATGATGACGATCTCGATGCGGTGAAACTGGAAACCACACGCACGCTCGACATCGAACGCTTCGTGGCTGCGGATGAGATCGACCGTCTCTATTGGAACGACCCCTATTTCCTCATCCCCGATGGCGATGAAGGCACCGAAGCCTATGCCGTGATCCGCGATGCGATGGCGGGCGCGGGCAAGATGGCGCTGGGGCGGCTTGTCATGCACACGCGTGAGCGCGTGATGGCGCTGGAGCCGAGGGGGCGCGGGCTGCTCGCCTATTCCTTGCGCGCGCGAAACGAAGTGCGCGATGCCGATGAGGCTTTCGCCGATGTACCCACGGCAAAGCCCGACAAGAAGATGATCGATATTGCCGAGAAGATCATCGCGCAGCAGGAAGGCCCCTTTGACCCGGATGAATTCACCGATCGCTACGAAGCGGCGCTGCGCGATCTCATTCATCGCAAGCAGAAGGGTCAGAAGACCACCGTGGCCGCGCCGCCGCCGGATGATACCAATGTCATCGATCTGATGGCGGCGCTGAGGAAGAGCCTTGCCAAAAAGGGTGCTGCGCGGCCGCGTAAAACAAAAGCGCCAGCCAGGAAGCGTGCGCGGCGCTCATAGCTTTTCGAGTTTCTTCAAAGCCGCAGACAGTGAACCCGCATGCTTGCCGATATCCTTCCAGGGATCGGCACGCCGCAGCACGGCCCCGGCCTCGGCGAGCGAGAATTTCGCCGGATCGAGCTTCGCATTGAGTTCGCGCCACGCAAGCGGCGTGGCGATGGTGGCGCCGGGGCGCGCGCGCGGCGACCATGGGCCGACAGCGGTGGCGGTGCGATCATTGCGCAGGTAGTCGAGAAAAATTCTTTCCTTGCGCGCCGACTTTTTCAGATTGGTGGTGTAGCGGTCAGGCTCGTCGCGTTCGAGCATCTGGCAGAGTTTTTTGCTGAAGGCTTTTGCGTCGGGCCATGTGGCGGGCGATTTCGGCGTTCCCTTCACCGGTGCGCAAACATGCAGCCCCTTGCCGCCGGTGGTTTTGAGGAAAGGAACGAGCCCGCAGGCTTCGAGCCGGGCCTTCAATGCCTTCGCCGCTTCGCGTACGCGCGCGAAATCCAGGCCCGCATCGGGATCGACATCGAAGATGATGCGCTCCGGCGTCTCCGGATCGCCCTGCCTGCTGCCCCAGGGATGAAATTCGAGCACGGCGGCCTGTGCCAGCGCGATGAGCCCCTCTTCATTGTCCACGGCGAGATAGGGCTTCTTCTCGCCCTTCACTTTCATCGGCACGAAATGCTCGTTCCCCGCCATCATGTGACGCTGAAAAAAGCGCTGGCCTTCGATGCCGTCTGGCGCGCGCACGATCGAAAGCGGACGGCCCTTGATATGCGGCAGGATGCGATCGGCAGCAGCCGCGTAGTAGTCGGCGAGATTCTGCTTGGTCAGACCTTCATCGGGCCACATCACCTTGTCGGGATGCGAGACGGTGGCGTCTGTCCTTTGCGCATGCTTTGCCATCGACGTCTTCCTCGGCGCTTCACCGGTTTGCGGTTGGGCTTCGGCAACCACTTTGGCGGCGGGCTTGTCTTCGCGCAGGCCCTTGAAGCTCGCCTGCCGGAAAAGACCGTCCGCCGTCACGGTGGCGAATTCGATTTCCGCGACCAGCTCGGGCTTGGCCCAATGTACATCGGATGCGCCCGGCACTGCGATGCCGCCGGTGAACGGAGAGGTCTTGCGCTCAAGCGTCTTCAGCCGCTTCGATAGCGCGGGTGTGTTGCGCGCGTTGAAACCGGTGCCGACACGGCCGCTGTAAACCAGCTTGCCGCCGTGATGGACGCCGACGAGCAGCGAGCGCAATCGTGTACCATCGGCGGACCAGCCGCCGATCACCACTTCCTGCCCGCCGCGGCATTTGGATTTCGTCCAATCATGCCCGCGCCCCGAGCGATAGGGTGCATCGGCGCGCTTGGAGATGATGCCTTCCAGATGCAACCGGCAGGCCGCATGCAGCATCACTTCGCCGGGCGTTTCCATGTGTTCGAGATAGGCGATGTGCGGGTGATCGGCTGTGCCCAGAAGCGTTTCCAGCAATTCCTTGCGGCTGGTCAGTGGCAAGCCGCGCGTATCAGAGCCGTCCAGAAACAGAAGATCGAACACCTCGTAGCGCAGGATATTCGAGTCGCCCTTGCGCAGGGCTTCCTGCAATGCCGCGAAGTCGCTGACGCCGTTTTCGTCCAGCGCCACCACCTCGCCGTCGAGAATGCAATCCGGTAACGCCGCGCCATCCCGCACGATGGCGGCGAAGCGGTCACTCCAGTCAAGTCCCGTGCGGGTGCGCAGCTGCGCCGTGCCCTCCACCACGCGCAACTGCATGCGGTAGCCGTCCAGTTTCACCTCGTGAATCCAGTTCGCGCCCGTCGGCGGTTCTTTCACGACGCGCGCGAGTTGCGGTGCAACGAATGCGGGCGCTCGCGCCGGACGCGCGTCGTCGCTGGCCTTTCTGGTGACGCGCTTGCGCGCCGCCTTCTTTTTTTTCGCCGTCTTGGATTTTGGTTTTCGCATGGCGCGGTTTCCGGCCGCGATCTGCTGGAGCGTGCGTCCCGTCTTCACCGAGGTATCGGCCTTTAAGAGAATATCCGGCTTGCCGGGTTTGGCTTCGCCGTCCTTTTCCTTGATGAGAAGCCAGTTGTGGCGCGGATTGCGCCTGCTGCCGCCTTTGGCCTTCAGACGGATCAGGGCCCACCCACCCTTCATCCGCTCTCCGTCCAGTTCGAATTTCAGATGCCCATTGGCAAGCGATTCTTCCGGCGCTTCGTCGGCTTGCGGCTTCCACGTGCCGCGGTCCCACAGTTGCACCGTGCCACCGCCATATTGACCCTCAGGAATGGTGCCTTCGAATGTCCCGTAGTCGAGCGGATGGTCTTCCACCTCCACGGCAAGGCGCTTTGTGGCCGGGTCGGGCGAGGGCACCTTTGTCACCGCCCAGGATCTATAAACGCCATCCAGTTCAAGCCGCAGATCGAAATGCAGCCGGCGTGCGTCATGCCGCTGTACGACGAATTTCAGGCGAGAGCCGCGCTTGCGCGATATGGCGCCGCGCGGCTCTGCTGTGACGTCGAAGTTTCGTTTGGCGTGATAATGGGAAAGTTTCGCCACGCGCCTGCCTTGTGCGGCTATACCCGTCCCATCAATACCAGAATGAGGACGATCACCAGAATGAGGCCAAGTCCGCCGGAAGGGTAGTATCCCCATCCTGCGGAGTAGGGCCATGCAGGCAGTGCGCCCAGCAAGGCCAGAATAAGAACGATCAGAAGTATTGTCCCAAGCATCGGCATATCTCCACGCATCCCGTTTGGAAACTTGCGGCACGCCATCCGGTTCCGCCGGTGAAACGTAATGATTGCTCCACGCATTTTGGCTGTGGAGGCAAAAGGGAGGCGCCGATGCCGCGAGGAGACAAGTCTGCCTACACACAGAAACAGAAACGCCAGGCCCGCCACATCGAGAAAGGTTACGAAGAGCGTGGCGTGAGCGAGAAGGAAGCCGAGCGCAGAGCCTGGGCCACCGTCAACGCGGAAACGCATGGCGGCAAGAAGTCAGGTTCGGGGCGCGGAAAGAAGAAAGATACCTCGCCGTCCAAAAAGGGTGGGCGCAAGGGCGGCAAGGCTTCCGCCGCACGCCCGGCGGCAGCACGTTCACGGTCTGCGAAGAAAGCGGCCGCTACGCGCAAGCGGCACCAGCGCGACGCCAAATAGCCATGCCGAACAAGGCGCGCATGTTCCGAGTTCCCGGAACGCGCGTGCTTGCGAGCGCGTTCTAACAGGCGACTTTCCAATCATGCGGGTGACGTCGGGGTTTGAAGGAGATGCACATGACCATCAGATCCATAGCGCTCGCGGGTGTTGCGACGCTTGCACTTTCGGTTCCAGCTCTTGCCGCGCGTCATGCGGCCTCCGATCCCGCCGCGGATGCGCGCGAAGCGCAGATTACCGCGCAGCTCAATCAGCAGCAGCTCGCCCAGCCGGGCGCCACGCCATCCGTGAATGAATCCGCGATGGCGGCAAACGACAACGATACAATGCAATCGGGCAACCAGATGCAGATGTCCGCCAACACCAGCAGCACAATGCCTGACAAGGCCACGGCCAACAGCAGTGCCGCGCCGCAAAGCGAGGCGGGCAAGATGGCGAGCGAGGCAGGCAACGAGATCGATCAGGCGACCGGCCTGAAAACGCCCGTCACGAAAGCCGAAATGGCGACAGCGACCTCGATCACCGTGGTGGCGCCCGATACGCTCAAGACGGCCGAACTGAAGAACCCCGAAGGTCAGGCACTGGGCGAAGTGAAGAGCGTTCGCCTCGCCGATGATGGCGAAGTGGCAGGCATCGTGGCCGAAGTGGGCGGCTTCCTCGGCGTGGGCGAGCGTGAAGTGTCGCTTGATACCAAGGGCCTTTCCTATCTGAAGAGTCGCAACATCATCATCGCCAACTATACCCGGGAACAGCTCGCGAAAATGCCTGCGATGAAGCAGCAGTAAGCGTGCATTTCGTGGTGCGGGTGCGCTTGGCGAATCCGCCCCCAATCATCACACAAGGAGGTAGATCATGCTCGGTTGGGCACTGACGTTCTTCATTATCGCCATCATTGCCGGCGTGCTCGGTTTTGGCGGCATTGCCATGGCGACCGCCGGAATCGCCAAACTGCTGTTCTTTATTTTCCTGGTTCTGTTCGCCATCAGCCTCATCGCCGGTCTGGTACGGCGAGCCTAGCGATCCTGGCTGTCTGAGACTTCCGCCGCCTCGTTGCGCTATTGCGCGGCGAGGCGGTCGTTTTGTGCGAAGGGGTCCGGAAAGCGCAGCGAGACGGCGGTGCCCTGGCCGGCCTTCGAGATCACGCTGACATTTCCGCCCGCCTGTTGTCCGAACGTGTTGATCAACTGTGCGCCAATGCGCGAACGGACGTGTTCCGGTGAAAAGCCGATGCCATTGTCTTCCACCCGCAATTCCAGATCGCCATCGCCGGCCCCTGTGAGGTTGACGTGGATGGAGCCGCCGCCTTCCGGAAAGGCGTGCTTGTAGGCATTGGTGAGCGCCTCCACCGCAAAGAGCGCCACAGCCACCGCAAGATCGCCCGGCACGGTACGCGAGCAGATATCGTTCGTGATCTGGATATCGCGCCGGTCTCCGCCGAGGCCTTCATGGGTCTGCGCGGCGAGGTCTTCCAGCAACGGTTTCAGATCCACGACGGTCTGGTCTTCCACGTCATGGAGGATGCGATGAACCAGTGCCAGTGCATTGATGCGCATGCGCGCCTGACGCAATGCGTCTTCGGCGGCGGGATCCTTCAATTCCCGGGCCTGAATGTTCAGAAGACTGACGACGATCTGCAGATTGTTCTTCACCCGGTGATGGATTTCGCGGATCAGCAGCGACTTCTGTGCCAGCGCCTCGCGAAGGCGCTTGTCGCGGTCCTGAATGGCGTCGGCCATGTTGGCAAGGGAGTCGCCCAGCATGTGAAATTCGGCGGGCGCATTCTCAAGCGCGGGACGGATGGAATAGTGCCCGCTGCGATAGGCCAGCGCGATGCGCCGCAGATAATCGATCCACCGCGTCACCTGGCGGTCGGTGGCAACCCAGATCGCAGCCCAGGCCAGCGCGATCATGAGGATCGGCATCAGGAAGTCTGTGCCCACATGCAGATAGGTCGGCGCGAACAGATTGGAGTCCGGCATCGCGAATCCAACGAAGATGGACTGCCCCAGCAGCGCCGAGGTGGCGTATGACCATGAGGTGCCCTTCTCGTCCTGCGCGGATTGCAGTTCCTGCTGGTCATCCAGCTTCTTCTCGACTTTGGCGAAGATCTGGCGTGCCACGGTCTTGTTGGTGGAAGCGATCACCGTGCCTTCGCGGTCGAAGATGGCGACGATGGCATCCTGCGGCAGGGCGCGCGAACGCACGATGTAATCGAGCCAGCGCACATCCAGCGCCATGGTCAGCGTGCCGAAGAACTCGCCGCGCGCATTTTTCAGGGGCAGTATCCCCAGGATCACTGGGCGTTTCAGCGCGTAGCTGATGACCTGTTCGCTGACTTCGAAGCGTTTGCTTTTCTTCGCGCGCGACCACACCTCGCGGGTCGTCATGTCGAAGCCGACTGCCTTGGGATTGGCGGAACAGATCACGCGGCCCTCGGGACCCACGCGCGAAAGATTGACGATGAACGAAAGCCCGCGCAGCGCGTCGTTGAGGGCGCGGTTGCACCCGGCGGAGGCATCGCGAACATCCGGCATGTTGGCGAGCGCACGCAGAATCTGCTCGCCCGAGGCCAGCATGTTTTCTTCGCCGGTGGAGGCGGCGTGCGCGCTTTGCACCAGCCGCTCGCGCACGTCCGCCATGTCGCGGTGCGCGCGATCGATACCCTGCAAAACGCTTGCAATGGCGATGGGCAACAGCGCGATGGAGACGGTGACCAGCAGCCGCAACCGTAGCGGCCAGCCGGCACCGTCAGCCTTGTGCTGTTCTCTAGTGCCCCTCGCCGCCGGACGACCCGCCATCCCGGCGATTGCCAGCCAGCCGGTCAAGCTGCGCCATGATTTCATCCGCCGGATCTCCTTCGGATCCCTGCGCGGAAGGGAGCGATTCGTCCCCTTCCAGAATTGCAATCAGCGCCTTGCGTGCCCGTGCGACGCGGCTTTTCACCGTGCCCACCGCGCAGCCGCAAATCGCTGCCGCATCCTCATAGGAAAAGCCGCCCGCTCCAACCAGAATGAGGGCTTCGCGCTGTTCATCCGAAAGCCGCGACAGCGCGCGAACCGTGTCGGAGAGCTGCGCGCTCCAGTCCGGGTCCGTGTTGCCGGGGATGCGCTCGGCCTTTTCCTGATCCCAGGCCGTCTGACGCCAGGAGCGCCGGCGGTCGGAATAGAACTGGTTGCGCAGGATCGTGAACAGCCACGCCTTCAGATTGGTGCCCTGTTCGAAGGAAGCGCGCGCCTGCCACGCTTTCACCAGTGTTTCCTGCGCCAGATCGTCTGCCATTTCCGGCCGGCCGCAGAGCGAACGGGCAAAGGCGCGCAGATAGGGGATCAAATCCAGAAGGTCGCGCTTGAAGTCGCTTTCGGCGCTGGAGTGTCCGGGTGTGGTTTGGGTTTGGGGCTGTGTCACGACTGGTTCACGCCCCCTTCCGCCTTTTCCTTGTCGATCTGTTTCAGCAGATCGAGGAAATCCTGCGGCACGGGCTCGTTGGCCACGCCGTCGTACATACGCTTCAGCTCACGCCCGATGGCGCGCTGTCTGACCCGCACTTCCTTGTATGTCTCGCGGTCCAATTCCTGGTTCTTTCTCACAGCATTCGTGCCCCGCACATGCATATGCGCTGTCTCCGGATCCGTAAGACCTGCCGGCCTCCGGTTTTTTCCCGTCAACGCCCGCTCCGGAACTGCAAACGTCGCTTGAGGGCGAAAGGTTCCATGCTTTTTTTTGCGGAACTTTTGCGCGCATGGTCCGTTGATAGCGTGGCCCCCGAACGGAATCGGGGCGAAGGAGCGACCGAACATGTCCATTTCCGAGACCCTCGCGCCGCATTTGCCCTTGTTGCGCCGCTATGCCCGTGCGTTGACCGGCAGCCAGTCCAGTGGTGATGCCTATGTGCGGGCATCCCTGAACGCGCTTTTGACCGGCGAGCAGAGCCTGCTGGAGGGGGTAGCCCCGCGCGTGGCGCTTTACCGCCTTTTCCATGTGATCTGGATGGGTACTGCCGGTGCCCTTGAGGCAGCCAATGCCGGAAGCGGCAATATCAACGCCGATGCGCGGCTTGGTGCGCTGAGTGCGGCGCGGCGCGCGGCGCTGCTGCTGACGGCGGTCGAGGGCTTCGATTTGCCCGAAGCTGGCGCTATTCTGGATGTCAGCCCTGACGATGCAGGGCTCTATGTCATCGAGGCCCAGCGCATGATCGAAACCGAACTGGCGTCCAAAGTCCTGATTATCGAGGATGAGCCGATCATCGCGCTCGATCTGGAAAACCTCGTCAGTGAACTGGGTCACGAAGTCGTGGGCAAGGCTGCCACGCGCGATGATGCAGTGCGGCTGGCCCATCTGAAACAGCCGGGCCTCATTCTAGCCGACATCAACCTCGGCGCGGGCGGATCGGGCATCGATGCGGTGAACGAGATCCTTTCCAGCTTCGATGTGCCGGTCATCTTCATCACCGCCTATCCGGAAAAGCTGCTCACGGGCGAGCGCCCAGAACCCACCTATCTGATCGCCAAACCGTTCCTGCCAGAGACGGTGCAGGCCACGGTCGGGCAGGCGCTCTTCTTCCATCCGCTGCGCAGCAAGGCGGCGTAGGAAGCGGCCGAACCCCAAGGTTTACGGGTTCTTAGCCATACACCGCCTAAATAGAGCGGTTGGTTCCCACCGGGAACATTCGCTATTGTGCGGGTGTTAACCATGGGAGTGCGTGTCATCGCCAGTGTGGAGACCATGATGTCCGACGAAGCCGAGAAAGCCACCGATACGCGAGCCCTGGAAGAACAGGTTGCGGCCCTGATGGCCGATCTGGAATCGCTGCGCAGCGACGTGGCGGGTCTGGCGCAAGCCTCTGGAGCCTATGCCAGCAAGCGCGCCAATGGCGCCTATCATGCCGCGCGCGAAACCGCTGGCGAAGCGTATGACGAAGCGCGCGAAACCGCGGCCGAGGCCCTCAAGGCCGCGCAGGCGCGTCTGGATGCGTTGTCGCGTCAGGCGGAATCCTGGACCAACGACAATATGGGCAATCTGCGCGAGACCGTGAAGGAACAGCCGCTGATGGCGGTTGCCCTGGCCGTGAGCGCCGGTGCGCTTCTGGGCGCGCTTCTGCTGCGCCGCTGAACCATGCTCGAACGGATCGTCGCGGCGGGGATCGGTCTTACCGCCATCCTTGTCGCCGTGATGGTGGTTGTCGTGGTCGGCGTTGGCTGCGCGGCATTCGCCATTGTGGTGGCCCTGATGCCATTCATGGGGCTCGCGGGCGCAGCCGCCGTGACGGCGGCGCTGTTTCTTGTTTTCCCGCTGATGGCGATCGTCATGGCGCGGCAGATGGTGCGCCCCCAAAAGCGCAAGCCGCGCGAAGCCGCCAAATCGGGCGATCAGGCGATTGTCGATGCGCTCGCGATTCTCGCCGAGGAACGCCCGGGCATGGCCATGGCCGCCGCCATCATTTTCGGCGCCGGCAGCGCCATCATGCGCGAGCGCAAATAAATTCCTTTTTTTCTTCACCGGTTGGTGAAATTCGCGGAACGAAGTGTCGGGCAGTCTGTTTATACATGCGAGCAGACGCTCGGCCTGGTACGCCCCAGCCCCTTCGACACCCCACGCCGGGTGTCTGCTCATCCCCCAAAAACCTGATGTTCAAGCGCCTTTGTGCCGCGCTGCGCGCAACTGCGGCATGGCGTGGGCCGTTCTCTTCAGACGCCCAATTCGTGGAGAACGCGCATGACGGAACCCGTCCGCCAGGAATACGAGGACAACAAACCGCGTGAGCTTAGCACCGAGGCGGCGCGGCAGGCCGAAACGCCGCACGTTGCGCGCTATGTGCTTGGCGCCAGCACGGCCCTGATTGTCGGCATCTTTGCGGTGTGGTGGCTGCTGGGAACGTGACGCGATCGGCGCCTAGTCCTTGGCACGCTCCACATAGGAGCCGTCCTCGGTCATTACCACCACGCGGGTGCCAGGGGTGATGTGCGTGGGAACCATGGTGCGCACGCCGTTGGAAAGAACGGCGGGTTTGAAGGAACCTGAAGCGGTCTGTCCCTTCACCACAGGTTCTGTCTCAACCACTTCGAATGTCGCACGCTGCGGAATTTCCAGACTGATCGGCGCGCCGTTGTGGCTGGCCAGACGCACTTCCATGTTCTCCAAGAGATAGGGCGCCATATCGCCCACAACGCTGGAATCCACATGCACCTGATCGAAGGTTTCCGGCTGCATGAACACGTAGTGTTCGCCGTCCTGATAAAGGTAGTTGTAGGTCTGATAATCGATGAACGCCTTTTCCAGCGTGTCGGTGGTCCGGTAGCGGTCGGAAATTTTCACGCCATCGCTGATGCGGCGCATTTCCAGCTGCGTGACGGGCGTGCCCTTGCCGGGATGGATGTTCTCCGCCGTGACGACGACATAGAGCTTGCCTTCTTTTTCAATGACGTTGCCCTTGCGGACGTTGCTGGCAATAACGGAAACCACCTGAGACCTCGCGCCGGTTTTGAGCGGCGGGGCTATAGCAGGCCCGCCCGGAACGGCCAAGGGGCGGTCAAAACCCGCGCCATGACCCTCAGATTCCGGCCAGAATTGCGGCCAGCGCATCCGGTTGCGAAAAGAACGGGGAATGATCGGTATCGAGTGTGAACACCTTCTGGCACGGCAAGGCCGCCACCATCTGACGCTGGCGGCTTATGCCAATGGCCTTGTCGCGCACGCATTCCACATAGAAACGCGGGATTCGGCCCCAGTTTTGCGGCGTGGTCGCAAGGGGCGTCGCGAAGCCGGCAACCGCTTCCGGGCTGAGAAGCACGCGGGCGAGGGCGAGATCTTCGTCCGAACAATCCGCGTAAAAGGCGGCGCGCCAGCCCGCCGGATCGGCGGTGGCGGTGCGACGGTCTTCAGCGAACTGGATCATCGGACCAAGCAGCGATTCCGGATCGTCGGCCGCCGCTGCAAAGGTGTTCTGCCCGCCGGGCATCAGAAATGCCGCGACATAGACAAGCGCGCGAACCCGTTCGGCGCAGCGTTCGGCGGCTTGCGAGATGGCGGTGCCGCCATAGGAGTGACCGACCAGAACCACGGGCCCCTCTTGCGCGTTCACGGCGGCAGCGATTTTCGCGGCGATATCGTCCAGCGTCACATCGGCGATGGGCGTGCGGTCGATGCCGTGGCCCGGCATATCGATGGCGATGGCGCGATGGCCGCGCGCTTCCAGTCGCGCCACGATCTTGTGCCAGCACCAGGCGCCATGCCACGCCCCATGAACCAGAACATATGTGCTCATCGAATCCTCCCGTCGCGGTTTGGGCATCTTATGCGTGGCATGTGGCTATGGGCTAGGATCGTGGCATGACTGATTTCGGTTCGCCCTGGTGGAACAGACAGCGTCACGCCGACCGGCGGCCCTTGCTGCTGCTGCGCGGCGCGATCAAGCGCGATTTGCGCACATTCTTCGAAACCGAGGGCTTTACCGAAGTGGAATGCGGCGCGCTTGCCCTCTCCCCCGGCAACGAGGCGCATCTGCACGCCTTCGCGACCGACATGCGTACAACGGCGGGCGAACCACGCACGCTCTATCTGCACACCTCGCCGGAATTCGCCGCCAAGAAACTGCTTGCGGCGGGCGAGACGCGCATCTTCGATTTCGCGCGCGTGTTCCGCAATCGCGAACGCGGGCCGCTGCACGCGCCGGAATTCACGATGCTGGAATGGTATCGTGCGGACGAAGGCTACGATGCGGTGATGGCGGATTGTCTTGCCGTCCTGCGCCATGCCGCCGATGTTGCGAAGGCGGAGCGTTTCACCTTTCGCGACAGACACTGCGATCCGCGCGCGCGTGCCGAGCGGCTCACGGTGGCAGAGGCGTTCCGTCGCTTTGCCGGGATCGATCTTCTGGCGACGCTTTCGCGCGAGGGAGCTGGAGATCGCAACGCGATGGCAGCCGCCGCCGCGAACGCCGGCGAACCTGTGAAGGCGGATGAAGGCTGGGCGGATATCTTCTCCAAGCTGCTGGTGTCGCGCATCGAACCCCATCTGGGCATCGGTGCCCCCACGCTCCTCATCGAGTATCCGCGCTGCGAGGCGGCGCTGGCCCGCGCCAGCGATCATGATGCGCGCGTGGCCGAACGCTTTGAGCTTTATGTGTGCGGCGTCGAACTGGCCAATGGCTTCGGAGAATTGATTGATCCGTTCGAACAGAAGAAGCGCTTCGAACTGGAGATGGCCGAGAAGGAGCGCGTCTATGGCGAGCGCTATCCGATTGATGAAGAACTCCTCGCAGCGCTCAGATACATGACGCCGACATCCGGCGTTGCGCTCGGCTTCGACCGCCTCGTCATGCTTGCCACCGGCGCGCCCAAGATCGACGACGTGCTGTGGACGCCCGCGCCCTAGTCACGTGATGTGCAGGTGCACAATTGGCTTATTGCAAGGACTTCAATGCACTAGCCAACGGATTGGCCGCATAAAACTTTTCTCACCAGATTCATGTTGACGATGACATCCGCGGCGTGAGCAAAATTCCGCCGATAGTTCATGCATTTTGAAAAGTGCCGCGGAAGCGTGCCGGAAAGGCATACCATGAAAGTCAATCCTGGAGCTGTAGCACTTGCCATGGCGGCACTCGCTGTTTCGGCAACGCTGGCATGGGGCGGCATGGCGCCGGGGTTTACGATCGCGGCAAGTCCCAATGCTGTGTGTGACACCAATTCCTCGGTGCCGCTGGATGGGCATCAGGTCTGCGGTGAGCGTATCGCTGCCGAAAACAAGGGCGGCCGTGACGTATTCGTCTATCGCGGAATCAAATATGCCACCGCGGAGCGATGGGAAAATCCGAAGCCGTACAAGCAGACTGCGGACATCAAGGCTCTGCAATTCGGTGCAGTCTGCCCTCAGTCGCTGAGTCCCGCCGCACAGGCATCGCACACGAAGTACAGTGAGGATTGCCTGTTTGTGAATGTGTGGCGCCCCGCAGGTGTGCCGGCCAATGTAAAGTTGCCTGTCATGGTGTTCATTCATGGAGGCGCATTTCTGACTGGCGCGGGGTCCGATTTCGTTTATGACGGCACAGCCTTTGCCCGGCGCGGCGCGATCCTTGTCACGCTGAACTATCGTCTTGGCGCACTTGGCTTCCTCTATGCCAAGGGCGGCCAGGTGAATGCGGACGGAAACTACGGGTTGCGCGACCAGCAGGAGGCGCTGCACTGGGTGAATGACAATATCGCTGCGTTTGGTGGCGATCTCAGCCGCATCACGGTCTTTGGCGAAAGTGCCGGCGCGATGTCGACAGCCCTGCACACTTTCGATGTGCCCACCAGTGCAAAATTCTTTCAGTCGGCGATCATGGAAAGTGATGTCGGTGGTTCGGTATTTCAATCAGCCGCTGCGCAGATCAGACAGGGCAACGGCTTGCTAAACACCCTGTGCAAGATGGTACCGCCTCCGAAGGGCGTGACCTGCGGTGCCGATTGGCTGAAAAAGCGCATACCGGCAACCGTCATCGTGGATCATCAGTTCAGCACCGGAGACAAAGGTGGTCTCGATGTGCTGCTTCATCTTCTGGAAGGATCGACCCTGCCGTGGTCGCCTGTGGTGGACGGTACGTTCGTCATGGGCCAGCCGTTCGACGGATATGCCGCGGGTATGCCGGCCAAGCCCGTCGCCTTTGGAATAAACGCCGATGAAGGCGCCATGTTTCTGGCGATGCCAATCAAGATGGCGCATCTGGTCATCCCGAATCCCGCAAAGGCGCCGACACCGGCGGAATACGAATTCGCGCTGAAAAAGAAATTCGGCACCGATCCCGATGTCATCTCTGTCGATCCGGAGCGCTATGGACCGCGCGGTCATCATGCTACCTCGGGCTACAGTGCCGCCGGCGCCGCCTTCGCCAACGTGATTACCGATTACGTGTTTGCCTGCGGTGATGAATTGATGGCGTCCAAATCGGCCGGGAAGAATCAACCGGTTTATGCGTATTACTTTTCGCAGCCGATCTTCTTCAGCTTTCTGGAGATCGAGTCGCTTGGCAAGAATCCCGTCGATAACGGTGCGTGCGATCCGAAATGGGGCCTGACCTGCCACGGGACAGAGCTTCCCTACGTTTTCGACACCGTACAGCTCATTCCGCAAATCGATCCGGCTTATCCGCTCGGCGCAGCCGATGCCGATGTGGCGCGGGACATGAACGCCGCGTGGTTTGCCTTCGCCTCCGATCCTCGGAATCCGGGGCCGCTGTGGAAATCCTACAAGGATGGCGCAAAAGCTGTGCAATGGCACGGCACGGTGCAGCCGGATGGCAGCATCACCACGCAGGGCGATCCCTACGACATTGCCGACAATTCGCATTGCACCTTCTGGCACACGAAACCACCTTATAACGGCACGGCGGTAAGCCAGGACTGATTTGCGCCGAACCGGAGCCGCGTGCCGCGCGGCTCCGGCCTTTCAAACTTCCTGACCTTCGCCGGTATCGCCGCCGTCGCCCGCAACAAACTCCAGCAGATCGCCCGGCTGGCAACCAAGCGCGCGGCATAGCGCATCCAGTGTCGTGAAGCGGATCGCGCGCGCCTTGTTTGTCTTGAGGATCGAAAGATTGGCGAGCGTGATGCCGATGCGGTCGGCAAGATCGGTGAGGCTGATCTGCCGCTCCGCCATCACTCTGTCGAGGTTGAGCCTGATGGCCATCGCTTAAACCGTCAGGTCGTTGTCGCGTTGCAGAACGAGGCCCTGCCGGAACACTTCGGCAAGCGCCAGCACGAGGAGGCCTGTGTAGAAGGCCGAATTGCCGAGCGGGAAGCGGATGAAGTGCGGGCGGCCTACCGGCGGCAGATGCACGGTCGTTCCGGAAATCGCGAACTGCGTGTGCTCCGCCAGATAGCCGTACATCGCATGCGCGAACCAGCTTTCGCCGATGGACGAAACGAAGGCGAACACGATCAGCCCGCCGCCCACGATCTGAACCAGCCGGACGGTTTGGGGCGTGAAGCTCGCGCCGCGCTCCACATTCCGGAACAGGCGCCGCAACACCTCAAACAGCGCCGCGAAGAAGAGTGTGTAAACGAGCGCCAAGGGCAGGCCATAGCGTTTCAGCACCTCGACCACACCTGCCGGCTTGTCGACATTGACCGCAATGTTGCCGCGGAAGGCGTTGAGGCTGAGGAGCTGCCCGTCCGCGCCGTCGGATTGGAGCGCGAAAGTCGCGGGCTGGCCCGCGATATCGCCATGCAGGGGGCCGAAATGCGCGCCGGGCGGCAACACTGGGCCGATCAGCATGAGAACAACGATGCAGACGGCGCCCAGCGCCATCAACCCGGCGAGTACGGCGAAAACCCAGCGGAACAGCTTGGGCAGGAATTGGCTCATGGCAGACCCTCCAAAGTCCTTATCGATAAACGATATATTGTTTATCGATAAAACTTCAAGGGGTCTCCGCCAGGGCGGACATAGAAATACTCACCGGTACCCGTCGTTGACCGCGGCCAGTTTGGCCGAGCCGGGGCAGAGGACTTTCTCGCTCAGGACGTTCAGCGGGCTGTCGACCGTGTTGAGGTGCGCGTGCAGGTCTTCGGTTTCCTTTTCGAGGAACAGAAGCCCCGTCACCACTTCGCCCGCCGCGTGGCGCTGCTGCAGATAGCCCATCACCCGGGCACGGTCGTGCGGATCGTAGCTCTCGTCGATCTTGGAAAGGCGGATGATGCTGCCGTCGTGCTGCTTCACGTCTTCGGTCGTGCCCGGCGCGTAATCGACCGTGATTTCCGCGCGCGGGGTGATGAAGTCGATGCGGTTCACCGCGTCATTGTGTTCGCGCACGAAGTCATAGGATTTGGTCGACTGCGGATTGTTGTTGAACTGTACGCAGGGGCTGACGATATCGATCACCGCCGCGCCCTGATGCATGATAGCCGCCTTCAGAAGCGGGATCAGCTGCGTCTTGTCGCCGGAGAAGGAGCGCGCCACGAATGTCGCACCCAGCACGAGCGCCAGACTGACGAGGTCGATGGGCGAATCGGAATTCACCGCCGTCTTGCTCTTGGAGCCTTTGTCGGCGGTGGCGGAGAACTGTCCCTTGGTCAGGCCATAGACGCCGTTGTTCTCGCAGATATACGTCATGTTCACGCCGCGGCGCACGCAATGGGCGAACTGTCCAAGCCCGATGGACGCGCTGTCGCCATCGCCGGAAACGCCCAGATAGATCAGCTCACGATTGGCAAGATTTGCGCCCGTCAGCACGCTCGGCATGCGGCCATGCACGGAATTGAAGCCGTGGCTTTGGCCGAGGAAGTAGTCCGGCGTTTTGGAGGAACAGCCGATGCCGGAAAGTTTCGCCACGCGATGCGGTTCGATGGAAAGCTCAAAGCAGGCCTGAATAAGCGCAGCGCTGATGGAGTCGTGTCCGCACCCGGCGCAGAGCGTGGAGACGCGGCCCTCATAATCGCGATGCGTATAGCCCAGCGCATTGGTGGGGATCGCGCGGTGATGGAATTTGGGTTTTGCGATGTAGGTCATGGTTCTCTATTCCGCCGCTTCCTTGCGGGAAAGGGTCAGGCGTTCGGCGATAGCGTCGGTGATGAAGCGCGCCGTGATCGGCGTGCCATCATAATGCAGGATCGAGACGAGCCGCGCCGGATCCACGGCGCATTCGTTCACGATCAGCTTCTGCAATTGCGCATCACGGTTCTGTTCGAGCACGAACACCTGATCGTGTGCGTTGATGAAATCGAGCACGCTGTCGGCGAACGGGAAGGCGCGCACGCGCAGCACATCCACGAAAAGGCCCCGGGCTTCCAGCGAGGCAAGTGCCTCGTCCATGGCAACGGAGGTTGAGCCGTAATAGATCGCACCCCAGCGCGTGGCGGCGCGCGCCGGCCGTTCCACCGGCTGCGGCACCCTGGTCTTCGCAAAGTCGAACTTCTGCAGCAGCCGCTGCATGTTGTCGACGTAGTCGATGCCCTCTTCGCTGTAGCGCGCCTGGCGGTTGCGCGAGGTGCCACGCGTGAAATAGGCGCCGCGCGTGGGATGCGTTCCGGGCAGCGTGCGGTAGGGGATGCCGTCGCCATCCACATCCAGATAACGGCCGAATTCCTTGCCTGCTTCCAGTTCTTCGGCGGTCATGATCTTGCCGCGGTCATAGACCTTGGCATCGTCCCATTCGAGCGGCTTGCACAGCCAATCGTTCATGCCGATGTCCAGATCCATCATCACAAACACCGGCGTCTGGAATCGCTCGGCCAGATCGAAGGCATCTGCCGCAAACTCGAAGCTTTCGCGCGGATCTTCCGGGAACAGCAGAATGTGCTTGGTGTCACCGTGGCTGGCATAGGCGGCAAGGAGGATGTCCGATTGCTGCGTGCGCGTGGGCATGCCCGTGGAAGGGCCGCCGCGCTGGATGTCGAAGATCACGGCGGGAATTTCGGCGAAATAAGCAAGGCCGAAAAACTCCTGCATCAGCGAAATGCCGGGGCCGGAGGTGGCGGTGAAACTGCGCGCGCCGTTCCAGCCCGCGCCGATCACCATGCCGATGGCGGCGATTTCGTCTTCCGCCTGCACGATGGCATAGTTGTTCTTCTTCGTTTCCGGATCGACGCGGAATTTCTTGCAATGCGCCATGAAGGCTTCGGCCAGCGACGTCGAAGGCGTGATGGGATACCACGCGCACACCGTCGCGCCGCCATAGACCGCACCCAGCCCCGCCGCATCATTGCCACCGATGAAGATGCGGTCGCCCACGATGTTGGCGCGCTCAACCTTCAGCTTGCACTTGCCGGCAAGATTGGCTGATGCATAGGAATGGCCAAGCTCCACCGCCTTCATGTTGAGGCCGATGAGCTTGTTTTTGCCCTTGAACTGCTTGCGGATGAGTTCTTCGACAACGGCGGGCTCGAAACCCAGAAGCGCGGAAAGCGCGCCCAGATAAATGACGTTCTTCAGAAGCTGGCGCTCGCGCGGGATGGTGCCTTCCAGCGTGTTGGAAAGCTGCGTCAGCGGAACGCCCAGCAATGTGAGATCGGGCCGCGTCTTCTGCGTGGTCAGTGGTTTGGTCGAGTCGTAAAGTACATAGCCGCCAGGCTCGATCTCATCGATGTCCCGCTCCCAAGTCTGCGGGTTCATCTGCACCATCATGTCCACGCCGCCGCGGCGGCCAAGCCAGCCTTCGCCGGAAACGCGCACTTCATACCAGGTGGGCAGGCCCTGAATGTTGGAAGGGAAGATGTTGCGCGAAGCAACGGCAACGCCCATGCGCAGGATGCAGCGCGCGAAGAGTTCGTTGGCGCTGGCCGATCCCGAACCGTTGACGTTGGCGAATTTGACGACGAAATCGTTGGTGGCGGAGATGGGTTGGGTCATTACCGTCAATGCCTGATGCCGGATTCATCCGGCGCGGTGAGGGCGAAATGAATTTGACTCAGCAATGTTTTCAGTTCGCACCGCTCTACGCTAAGGCGCGCCTGGAATTCAAAATCTGCAATGTGAACACCATTGCAGATTTCATTCAGCGAGTTGCTGATCGCGCGAAGCTCATCCCGGTTTGCGCGGATTTCGAACCTGTCACCGTCGAGCCTGGTAATGTTCATCGGGACGATACTCCGCTGTGGCATGATCCGGCCTGCGCGGTTTCGAGATAGAATTTTTTCATGTCCCAGGCGCCCGTGGGGCAGCGTTCGGCGCAAAGCCCGCAATGCAGGCAAACGTCTTCGTCTTTCACCATCACGCGCTGCGTTTTCAGAATGTCCGAAACGTAAAGGTCCTGCGTCGTGTTCGGCGCCGGCGCGGAGAGTTCGCCGCGAAGCTCCGCTTCCGGTGCATTCGGCGTGAAGGTGATACAGTCCATCGGGCAGATATCGACGCAGGCATCGCACTCGATGCACAGGTTCTTCTCGAACACCGTTTCGATATCGCAGTTGAGGCAGCGCTGCGCTTCCTTGAAGCCAAGGTCGCGCGTGAAGCCAAGCTCCACTTCCATGCTCACGCTGCGCAGCGTCTGTTCGGCGGGAGCATGGGGCACCTTGAAGCGAAGATCCACCGACACGTCATTGTCGTAAGACCATTCGTGGATGCCCATCTTCTGGCTCGTGAGGTTCACGAGGTCGGAAGGCCGCTCCGCCTTCACATCCTTGCCGTTGCAGAAGAGGTCGATGGACACCGCCGCTGCATGGCCATGCGCCACCGCCCAGATGATGTTCTTGGGTCCGAAGGCCGCATCGCCGCCGAAGAACACTTTCGGGTTCGTCGATTGCAGCGAGACTTCATCGACAACCGGCATGTCCCATTTGTCGTCGAATTCGAGGCCGATATCGCGCTCGATCCACGGGAAGGCGTTTTCCTGCCCCACGGCCACCAGCACGTCGTCGCATTCGAACAGCACATCCGGCTCGCCAGCGGGTACGAGCTTCCGCCGGCCCTTGGCGTCATATTCGGCTTTCACCTTCTCGAATACCACGCCGGTCAGCTTGCCATTCGTGTGCGCGAATTCCTTCGGCACGAGGAAATTGTGGATCGGGATGCCTTCATGCATCGCGTCCTCTTTTTCCCATGGGCTCGCCTTCATCTCTTCGAAGCCGGAGCGCACGACGACCTTCACATCTTCGCCGCCAAGGCGGCGGGAGGTGCGGCAGCAATCCATCGCGGTGTTGCCACCACCCAGCACGATCACGCGCTTGCCGATCCTGTCGATATGGCCGAACGAAACGCTGGAAAGCCAGTCGATGCCGATGTGGATGTTGGCGCGTGCTTCCTCGCGGCCGGGAATTTCCAGGTCGCGGCCGCGTGGCGCGCCACAGCCAACGAAGATCGCGTCGTAGTTCTCGGCAAGAACGCTCTTGAGCGAATTCACCCGCTCGCCGAAGCGCGTGTTGGGTTTCAGATCGAGGATGTAGCCGCACTCTTCATCGAGCACGCGCTCGGGCAGGCGGAATTTCGGAATCTGCGTGCGCATCATGCCGCCCGCGAAGGGATCGGCGTCGTAGATCGTCACGTCATAGCCAAGCGGCAGCAGATCGCGCGCCACGGTCATGGAGGCCGGGCCCGCACCGATCAGCGCCACGCGCTTGCCGTTCTTCTGTTCGGCAGGTTTGGGCAGGCGGTGTTTGATGTCGTCCTTGTTGTCGGCGGCCACGCGCTTCAGGCGGCAGATGGCGACCGGCTCATCTTCCACGCGCTCGCGGCGGCAGGCCGGTTCACAGGGGCGGTCGCAAGTGCGGCCAAGAACACCCGGAAAGACGTTCGATTTCCAGTTGATCATGTAGGCGTCGGAATACCGGCCCTGCGCGATCAGACGGATATATTCCGGCACCGGCGTATGCGCCGGGCAGGCCCATTGGCAATCGACGACTTTGTGGAAGTAATTGGGATCGTCCGTATTGGTGGGCGGCATCCCGGCTTGGCGAGCTATAGGCTCCGCCAATTGGCCATCCGAACTCATGTGCGCTATCGCAACTCCGCGGCGGGCATCCGGCGCACCATGACGAGCCGCTCTCAGGTGCCGGCTCCATCATCGTGGCGAAGCCCAAGCTTCTCCCCTGAATTTTCATCATAATCGGGAGCGTCCGCAGCGCAACAACGGATTGGGGTTGCTGCGATGCAGCATTATTCCTTTGACGTTGCGTCCTTAATGCGGCAAGCCTCCGGCCCGTTGCTCGGAATGGGTAGGGGACATGGAAAGATTGATCCGGGGCTATCGGGAGTTCCGCAAGAAGCGCTGGCCGCAGGAACGCGCGAACTACCTCGAACTCGCCGACAAGGGCCAGAAGCCGGAATATCTGCTGATTGCCTGTTCGGATTCCCGCTCCGATCCTGCAACGATTTTCAATGCCAGGCCGGGCGAATTCTTCGTGGTTCGCAATGTCGCTGCGGCTGTGCCACCCCATTCCGCCGATCATGGCCTGTTCGGCACGCGTGCCGCCATTGCCTATGCGGTGATCGCGCTGAAGGTGCGCAACATCGTGGTCATGGGCCATGCCCAATGCGGCGGTGTGGCGGCCGCGCTCAACCCGGAAACGGCTGCGGGCATTCCCTTTGTAAACGAATGGGTATCTCTGCTTGCTCCAGCCGTGGACAAGGTACGCGCACACACCCATGGCGACGATGAGGCCACCAACGCCGAACGCGAGACGGTCAAGCTCTCGGTTTCGCGGCTGCTTGAGTATCCCTTCATCGCCGAACGCATGGCCGCCGGAACGCTAAAGGTCGACGGCGCACGCTTCGGTATCGCCGACGGCATCCTGGAATTGCTCGATCAGAAGACCGGCGAATTCGAGCCGGTGAAAGTGCGCAACGGCTGGTTTTCCTGAGCCGGCTGAAACGCACTGGCTTCACGGGGGCAATCGGGACTAAGAAGTCCCGTCACCTGTGCGGCTCCAGCTCATGCCCGGACTCTATTTCGAAGAATTTTCCGTCGGTCAGACGTTTCAGCATCCGATCCGCCGCACGGTGACGGAAGCCGACAACGTCTTCTTCACGGCGATGACGCACAACCCCGCCCAGCTTCATCTCGATGAGGAATACGGCAAGACCACCGAATTCGGCACGCGCATCGTCAATTCGCTGTTCACGCTGGGGCTGATGATCGGCATTTCGGTCGGCGAAACGACGCTCGGCACCACAGTCGCCAATCTCGGCATGGACGAGGTGCGTTTCCCCAAGCCCGTGTTCCACGGCGACACGCTGCGCGTGGAAAGCGAAGTGCTGGAGCTGCGGACAAGCAAATCGCGCCCCAACAACGGTATCGTCGTTTTCGTTCACCGCGCCTTCAACCAGAAGGGCGAACTCGTCGCCATCTGCAAGCGCTCGGCCCTGATGCTGCGGAAGACCGAAAGTGCGTAGCATTGAAATCCGCATCAAATGATGCTATTTTTGATGCTCGGAGGAATTGATGCGGACCACCGTAACATTTGACGATGCGCTGCTTGCCGATGCCGAAAAGTATACCGGCATCAAGGAAAAGTCGGCCTTGGTGAACACAGCCCTGAAAGCGCTGATCGAGCGCGAGGCGGCGCGGCGTCTGGCGCTTTTGGGCGGCACACAGCCAAGGCTGAAGGCGCCGCCTCGGCGGCGTTTCGGAAAGTCATGATTCTGGCCGACACGTCGGTGTGGGTGGATCACCTGAGGGCTGGCGTGAAAGACATGGATCGGCTTCTCGGCGGAAACCAGCTTCTCATCCATCCCCATGTGATTGGCGAAATCGCACTTGGTCACCTCAATCCCCGCGACGTGATATTGCAATCGCTCTCCCAACTGGCTCACGCGGATACAGCAACGGACTCGGAGGTTCTTGAGTTTATCGAACGCCACAAATTGATTGGCGGCGGAATCGGGTATGTCGAAGTGCACTTGCTGGCTTCGACGGTATTGACGTCCGGCGCCGCGCTTTGGACACGCGACAAGCGGCTAAAGTCCGTGGCACAACGCCTTGGCATCGCTGCCGCTGGATTGACCTGAGATGATCCTCCGCTCGCTACTCTTCGTGCCGGCCGACAGCGAGAAGAAGCTCGCCAAGGCGAAATCGTCGCCCGCCGACGCGCTGATCCTCGATCTCGAAGATTCCGTCGCGCCGCAGAATCGCGAAACCGCGCGCGGGCTGGTGCGCGAATTTCTGAAAGAGAAGCATCCGCAAGCGATCTGGGTGCGCGTCAATCCGCTCGGCAGCGCGGATTTCCTGAAAGACATCGAGGCGGTCACCGCATCGAATCCTGCGGGCTTGGTGATCCCGAAGCCGGATGGCCCGCAGGCGCTGCACATCATCAACGCCCACCTGCTCACGCTCGAAACAGATGCAGGCATCGCGCCGGGCGCCATCAAGCTGTTGCCGGTGGCCACCGAAACGCCGGCGGCGGTATTGTCACTGCAGGATTACCGCGCCTGTCCGCCACGCCTCGCCGCCATGAGCTGGGGCGCTGAAGATCTTGCCGCAGCCCTCGGCGCTTCCATCAACCGCGATGAAAACGGCGAGTTTCTGTTCATTCACAAGATGGTGCGCGCAATGGTGCTGCTGGCGGCGAAGGCGGCTTGTGTCGATGCCATCGAAACGCTGCACGCCGATTTCCGTGACATGGCCGGGCTCGAACGCGCCGCGCGCGCAGCGCAGCGCGAAGGCTTCACCGGCATGCTCGCCATCCATCCCGATCAGGTGGCACCGATCAACGCCGCCTTCACCCCATCAGCCGCCGATATCGAACATGCTAATAAAGTCGTCGCGGCCTTTGCGGGCGCAACCGGCGTTGCGTCACTCGATGGAAAGATGCTCGATGCCCCGCATCTGAAGCAGGCCGAGCATGTTCTGATGCTGGCGAAACAGCTTTCCGCAAAGAACGAATGTCACGCCGCTGACTTAAGCGCCCAGCGATAGAGCGCCGCCACCAGCGCAAGGAATACCGCAACGCCGATCCACGGCGCGGCCGCGAAATCTGCGCCCACAAGCGCGAGCGGTGCATCCTTGCCCGTCGCCACGATCACCGCGGCCAGCGCCACGCCGAACAGGCTTTCGCCCACGATCAGGCCCGATGCCACCAGCACACCGCGCTGTTCGGCTTTTTCAGGGTTGCTGCCTTTCTTCGCGCGCGCCTTGAACCAGACGCTGGCGAGCGCGCCGAACACCACCGGCAGGCTTGCGCCCATCGGCAGATAGATGCCGATGCAGACGCCCAGTGGCGGCAGGCGCAGCATCTTCCGCGCGCCCAGAATTTCATCGACGAGAATGACACTAATGCCGATCAACGCGCCGATGCCGAGCATGGTCCAGTTGAGGTTGGCACCCAGAACGCCTTGCGCCAGCGCGGAGATCAGCACCGCCTGTGGCGCGGCGAGGGGGCTTGCAGAAACCGCCACTGTTTGCCCGGCAAAACCATAGGCGCGCGCCAGAAGATCGAGCACCGGCGGAATGATGACCGCGCCCGCGATCACGCCCACGATCAGCGCCAGCTGCTGCGCCCAAGGTGCCGCGCCCACAAGCTGCCCGGTCTTCAGATCCTGAAGATTGTCGTTCGATGTCGTCGCCGCCGCAAACACGATGGAGAGCGTGAACAGCGCGAACGCGATCAGTGCTTTGGGATCGCCATTGGCCATCGGCACCAGCGCGCCGAGCAGCGAGGCATAGAGCAGGATCGCCAGAATGCCGACGCCGGAAATCGGCGAATTGGTCGAGCCGACAAGTCCCGCCAGATAGCCGCAGATTGCCGAAACCAGAAAGCCGCCCACCACCACGAAGAACAGCGTGATAACGGTTAGCAGTGCGCTGTCGCCTTCCAGCGGCGTTCCTGCAACGAAGCGCACGGCAAGCCACGCCACCACCGCAAGACAGCCGATGGTCCAAAGCGCGATCTGCACCGGCGAAAGATCACGGTCCGTGGTCGCCACGCTGCTGCCGCCGCGCGCCGAAGCCAGTGTCGAAACAAGGCCCGTCACGACGGGTTTGGCGAGCTTCGCCAATGTCCACAATGCGGAAATCGCAATCGCGCCCGCGCCCATGAAGCGCACCTGCGTGCGCCACACCGTCACCGCGAAATCCTCGATGGATGTGCCGGCCGGGAACGGCGTCAGGGATGTGAGGATCGGCACCGCGCCCACCCAGGCGATGGCAATGCCTGCGAGCAGCGCCACGCCCACCGAGATGCCGACCAGATGCCCCGCGCCGAACAGCGCCAGCGAGATGCTGAGATCATAACCGCTGGCACCTTTGCCCACGCGGAAATAGTTCGACACCTCGGCGGCGGCAATTTGAGTTGCGGCCAATATGGCCACGCCTGCCGAAGCAATCGCGCCCCAGATCACCGCCATCAATCCTGCGCGCGCATCCTTGTCGCCCGCTTCGGCGGTGCGCACATCGGAACCCACTTTCAGAACTTCGGCAGCGGCAACGCCTTCGGGATAGGGAAGATCGGTGTGCACCACCATGGCGCGGCGCAAGGGGATCGTGAACAGCACGCCGATGATGCCGCCACTGGCGCACACAAGAAACGATGTCCAGAAATCGAAGCCTGTCCACCAGCCCACAATCACAAGGCCGGGCAGCACAAAGATGATGGACGACAGCGCGCCCGCCGCGCTCGCCACCGTCTGCACGATGTTGTTTTCGAGGATCGTCGCCCCGCGCAGGAACGAAAGCACCGCCATCGAGATCACGGCGGCGGGAATGGAGGTGGCAAAGGTCAGCCCCACCTTCAGCCCCAGATAGGTGTTGGCCGCGGTGAACACGAAGGTGATGAGCGCGCCAAGAACGAGGCCGCGCAGGGTGAGTTCTTTCATGGGGATATCCTAATGACGTTCCTGCTGTGCGAGGCGGGGGCGACGCTGATCAACATTGCGAAGGATAGCCTCGACAACGCCATCGAGATTTCGCCGGACTTCATCGTTCCAGAACCGCAGCACATGATAGCCCTCTTTGGCAATCACCTCGTCACGTTTCGCGTCGTGCTTGCGCTGATGGGCCTCATCGTGCTGCCTGCCGTCAAGTTCGATTGCAAGCTTCGCACTGTGCTCGGCAAAATCCAGAAAGTATCCGTGAAGAGGAACCTGCCGGCGAAAATGATATCCGTCTCGGTTTGCTTCCCGCAACTTCCACCAAAGCAGGCCTTCCGTTTCAGGTTTGCCGTCGCGCAATTGGCGCGCTCGCGCGATCGTTCCTACTTTCAATCTGCGCCGCATCGACGCTCCAATGTCTTGCATGACCTCCCCCTTGTGGGGGGAATTATATACTTGACTCAGCAGTCCTGAGTGCCTATATCTGGTTCCAGAACGAAGGAACTAGACCATGGCCGACCCGCTCAACAACAAGATTTTCCAAGACCCTCAGAAAGCCCGTGCATGGCTTGAGGCGCTTCTGTGGGCCGATGGCCGCGTATGCGGGTATTGCGGGGTAGCTGATGAGTCCAGCCCTATCACGGGCCGCGAAGGCTACTACCAGTGCAACGCTTGCCGTAAGCAATTCACAGTACAGGTCGGAACGGTCTTTGAGCGCTCGCACATTCCGCTGAACAAGTGGCTCATGGCCGCCTTCCTGCTTTGCGCCTCAAAGAAGGGTATGAGCGCCCATCAAATGCACCGCATGCTGGGGATCACGTACAAAAGCGCGTGGTTCATGTGCCATCGTTTGCGCGAGGCCATGGCGCCGCTCAAAGGCAAGGTTGGCCCGCTAGGCGGCGAAGGCATGATTGTTGAAGCCGATACCACCTACATTGGCGGCAAAGAGAAGAACAAGCACCGCAACAAGCGCACAAAAGGCAACATCGGCGGCAAGGGCAAGATGATCGCCCACACGTTGATTGAGCGCGGCGGTCGTGCCCGTTCGGATCATATCGCCAATGTGGCCGGTAAGACCCTCCGCCCCGTAGTCATGAAGCAAGTGAGCCGCAAATCATCCCTCATGACCGATACGGCGGGCGGTTACATGGCGATGGGCAAAGAGTTTGCCCGTCATGAAATGGTCGATCACGGCGCTGGCGAATATGTGCGCGGCGATGCCCACAGCAACACGGTTGAAAGCTACTTCGCCACACTAAAGCGCGGGATTGTCGGCACGTACCATCATGTCAGCGAGGCGCACCTGAAGCGTTATTTGGCCGAATTCGATTTCAGGCACAATGAACGTTCAGCCCTTGGTGTGAACGATAGCGAGCGCGCCACGAAGGCCTTGCAGGGCATTGTCGGGAAGCGCCTTACTTATCGGCGGGTTGACCGAGCCACGAACGGCTGAGCAGAAGGCAAAAGCGTTCTTAAAATGGCGCAGCGGAGGCAGTCCCCGGAACTCCATCACGCATCCCAAGAAGAGGTCGCCATATTGACGGTTCCGTCAATAACCCATTGGTTACATTAGCAAAAAATTGTGTTCTTGATTTATCAATGCCTTCCCTCCATCTTAAGCTCACTAAGACAGCTAAGGCCGAACCGGGAAACTGGGCGGCAAATCCTACGGCCCCTTAATCGGGGCCGTAGTTGTTTCTGGGGCATGCATGAAAATTTGTTATGTCGATGAATCTGGTTGTACGGGGATGTTGGCATCCACAAATTCTTCAATTCAGCCCGTTCTCGTTTTTGCAGGACTGATGATCGACTATTCCAGGCTACATTCTGTCACGGAACAATTTCTTACGTTGAAGCAGAAATATTTCCCGAATTTATTTCCGTCAGATCGTAGATATTTTCTCAGCGGAATTTTGGCGGAAATCAAAGGAAGCCAGCTTCGGCATAACGTTGCGCACGGGAACCGAAATCTCATAAGGCATACATTCGGATTTTTTGACGGGGTATTCAAAATTCTGGAGGATAACAATGCTCAAACGCTCGGAAGGGTTTGGGTGAAGGGAATTGGAAGCCCAATAGACGGGAAGGCGATTTACACTTTCTCGATCCAATCTGTCGCGACAACCTTTCAGGAATTTCTTAGGGCAACAGATGACATCGGATTCATTGTTCTTGACAGTCGCAGAAAATCGCTCAATGCAGAGGTCGCGCACTCCCTCTTTACGCAGAAGTTCAGATTCTCAGGCGACGCTATAGACCGAATTGTAGAGCTTCCTACGTTCGCACATAGCGATAACCACGCCATGCTTCAGATTGCCGATGTGGTGGCTTCCGGTCTTCTGTTTCCGTTAGCCGCATTTTCGTATTGCAGCGGCCATATGGTCAATCTGCACGTTCGACCTCAATATCGGCTGATAAAAAGTAGGTACGCAACCCGGCTAAGGAACCTTCAATACCGCTACAAAGAAGCTAGTGGGAGAGAACGCGGAGGCATCGTGGTGTCTGACAGCCTAACGCAGAAGCCGGGAAGCATGTTGTTCAAGTAGGCCTATGGTCTTGCAGCCTTTTTTCTTACTTTTGATGAACCGTGCGGCTTCGGCCCCATCTTCGCGGCGGACTTCACCAGCGCCTCGAATTTGGGCCATGCGTCAGGATCTAGGTCGAGATTCGCCAAGCCTTCCTTCTTTGGCGTAATCTTCTCGGCATTCTTGCCAGGCTTCTTTTTCCGCTGAGTCATGACAACAAAAAATCCTGAACCGTTGAATACCTGGTACCCGCTGCACGCTGGGCTCAAAATTTACGATACAACATATTCGATAGATGAGCACCCAGAAATCGCGAGTCTCATGGGTCAATTGCTCGCGCGTTGGGCATTTCTAGAACGGCAATTATGCTGGACATTAGGTCATCTACTTGACGGCAACCACGGAGCGGCTCACGCAATTATCTACGCTCTTAACAACTTCGGAGCGCGCTTAGATGTTTGTCGGGCAACTTTGCAATTTGTAATGCCATCGGGACCAGAGAAGAATGGCATGATTCTGTTGTTTGGACGAATAGAGCGCCTTTCCAAAACGCGGAATAAGTACGTCCATGGGATTCCGTATGGCGGGAAGGAACCAACGATTGAAAATTGGCGCACGCTTTCAACTAACCCTGTAGCTAGGGCGTCCTTCAAGACATCTGATATTCTTGCTCATATCCAAAGAGTTGACGAAATCACACTTCGGTTGAAGATTGCGTGCGATCCGAAACCGAGAAATTGGATAGCGCCAAGGTTTCTCTTAAAAGAGCGGATACAGCATGGCTGAAGCTACTCCCTGCATCCGACCACGGACGCTCTCTCAAGAGAACCTCAATCCCCACCTCGACCATCTCCGGCGTAATCTCAATGACGGCCTGTCGGCAGGAATCATCACCCGCTTCGTCTTGCTGAGTCAAGTACATAACTCCCCTTGTGGGGAGGTCGAAATTCTCGAAGAGAATTTCGGGTGGGGGCGTCTGCACGGTTCCCCCCCCCCCACCCGAAAAACCGTTCGCTACGCTCGCGATTTTTCGGCCTCCCCACAAGGGGGAGGCGATGCCGCTCGTTCGAGATCGTCGCGGGAGCAGCAAGGATAACTTCGCCCTGCGCATCGGGAGACGCCAGCGCGCACGCACAGGCCCCTATAACCTCCCCCTTATGGGGAGGTCATTTGAATCACGCGTGGCCAAACAAAAAAAGAGGGAGGGCCAATGGCCCTCCCTCAGTTGGAAGACATCTTCACACCTGACCCCCGAAGATGACCTTCCCGTAGAAGCGCGCGGGCTTCCCGTCCCGCGCGCTCCCGCTCAGCCCCCGGTGAATTCTTACTGGTCGGTCGAGTAGTGAATGACCTGCGCGTTGTTGCCGATCGCGGCGGAGCTCACGCCCACGCTGCCGTTCACGTTGTAGGCGCTGGCATTCACCGTCGAGTAGGTGCTCGAATGATTGATCTGGTGCGTTTCGACCGGCATGTTCGGCGCGTTCGAGTCTGCGGCGAAGGAGTTGCCCAGCGCGCTGGAAGCGATGGAAAGATCGCCGCCGATATTCTGCGCCACCGAGTTGATCGTCGAGGACGGGTCCTGTGCCATGCATTCCTGGTTCGAATAGATCTGCGTGGTGGTGGGATCGGTCGAAATGCTGGCCGAGTTGCAGACGGCCTGGCTCTGCAGCCCCACGCTTCCACCCACGTTCTTCACGTTGGAGCTGAGCGACGATGAGATGTTGACGGTCGATGCATATTGTTCGTTCGTCACATAGGTATCGTTCATCGTGGTCACGTCGAGCACGTTGCCGGCCGCAACCGACTGGGCGCCAACGTCGCCCTGCACGTTCATGAACTCCGAATTCACATTGGAGATCGCGACATGCAGATTGACCTGGCCGTTCAGGATCTGCGCGGCGTTAGTTGTATCCGCGGCGGAGGCGAGGCTCAGAGGCAGGGTCGCTAGAGCTGTAGAAGCGATAAGGATCTTGGCGAGTCGGTTCATTGGAAATCTCCGTGGGTTGCGCATAAGCGGTGTTGCGGACGAAAGGACGCTGTTCCGGACCGGCCAGCGGGTCCTGCGTTGTGGCGCAGGCGCTCGCGGGCATGCGGTACAGGTTTGAGATCATTTCCAGCATGGCCCGTTCGATCACCGAACGGACGGCAAGCTGGATCGGTTCGAGCGCGCTTTCGCCCAGGCTCGCGTCGAAAAAGGTGTGGCCGAGGAAATCGAAGGCGCCGGCCGAAATCTGGCGGCCGATGATCTGCTTCTGCGAGGAAACGACATCGACAACTTCCAGCGTGTTGGTGTCGACCAGGCGAAGGTCCAGACCGACATTCATCACGTACATGTTTGCACCGGCGGTGCCTTTCAGGCCCTTGGCATCGGTGTCGCCCGCAGTGCCATTGGCGCCGATCGAGCGGATGTTGAAGTTCAGTTCGGTGATGCCGCCGACGAGGTAGTAGTTCGAACCGGGGATCGAGCCCGCCATGATCTTGCGGTAATCGACGGGCGCATTGCCCACCGGACCGTCACCGATCAGCTTGTTGTTGGCGTATTTCAGTTCCAGTTCGGCAACCGATGTGTCGAAACGCTCCACCATCGGAACGCCCGCCTTCGCCAGCGCGCTCATCGCCATCAGGGCTGCGCCCTGTGTGATCTTGCGGCCGGAATTGTCGGATTCGGTCTTGCCTGTGTAGTCGGCGATCTGGCCAACCGCGACGCGGACCGGACGGCCCTGCGTGTAGCCGGAGAGGCAACGCAGTGCGTCCGAATAGGGCGTCTCGTTCGCGATCACCGGAGCATCGCCGATCGGCGCGGTGTAGCGGCCCGTGGTGTCGGCGCTTGGGCTGATGCAGCCGGTGAGCGTCACCGCGGCCAGCGCGAAAACGAGAGGCTTGAAGAGGAAGCGGCGGGCTCGGGAAGTCATGGGAAGGGGTGTCCCTTGGTTAGCCGTGGCTTATTTGCCGTTGAGGCTCGTCGTTGCAGTTACGTCGCCGTTGTTCGTCTGTGTCGCGTTCACAACCACCGTGTTGTACGAACCGACCGTGACGACGTTCAGCGAGTTACCTATTGCAGTGGCCGTGCCAAACAATGATGTGCCATTGTTGGACCCGACGCCGGAGCTTGATGTTGCGGTGGCGTAGCCGGTGCCGCTGGCATTCGAGCTTGCAAACGTGCCGGATGTGAACTGGCCGTTCACATTGGTCAGATTGCCGTTGGAGTCGCGCAGATTGGGATTTGCGGCCTGATTTTCCTGACCGGCCGTCATGCCGTATCCGGAATTGTAGCTGGAGGCGTTGCTGTAATCGGTCGCGCTGGCTGCGCTCGCGCCGAAAACCGTCGCGATGGCGCTGAAGCAGAGGATATTGGCAATCTTGCGCATGGCATGTGTCCGTCAGGTGTCGGCGGATTGAGAGCAACGCCCATGCCAATTGCTAAGGCGCGTTAACGCTTCGCTTGTCCAAAAGCGGGACGAAGCGCATAAACCGCGCGGAAATGCTGGGGGAAATATCGGTGGCGACGCTGGAATTTTTCTTCGATTGCTCTTCGCCGTGGACCTATCTGGCCTTCACGCGCCTGCATGCTGTGCTGGAACGCACAAAGGCGAACGTGGTGTGGCGTCCCATTTTGGTTGGCGGCGTGTTCAATGCCGTCAATCAGGAGGTTTATGACCGCCGCGCGAACCCCGACAGGCGCAAGGCGTCCTATTATGAGAAAGACCTGCAGGACTGGGCGCGCCTCGCCGGTATCGTCATTGGCAAGCCGCCGGTTTTCCCGGTTCGGGCCGTTTCGATGATGCGTGCGGTGATCGCGGCTGACGAGGAGGGCGCACTTGTCCCGTTTTCGCGCAGCTGCTTCGAGATCTATTGGGGCGAGCTGAAGGATGTCAGTCAGAGGCCAGTGCTGCTGGAGGCAGCGGCGCGGGCGGGGCTCGAAGGCGAGAAACTTCTGGCCCGCAGTGAAACCTCCGAGATAAAGGACAGGCTTCGCCAGAACACCGAAGAGGTCATCGCACGTGGCGGTTTCGGCTCGCCCACCATGTTTGTCGGCGAAACGGACATGTATTTTGGCAATGACCGGCTGCCGCTGGTTGAAGCCGCGCTGATGCGGCACACATAAGAGACGGCCCAGACGAGTTCCCGATGGCGTATTTCCTCGATCCCAACGCGCAGCCACAGCCCTTCTTCCGCGCGCCTCCCGCGGTGTTTGCCGCCGTGGCGGCGCTGGTGCTGGCGCATCTGGCGCGCGATCTGCTGCCGCCCGACCTCAGCAATGAGATTATTTATCTCTATGGGCTGATCCCCTCGCGCTACACGATCGACCCCTATGGCTCACTGATCGAGCGCCTCGTGCCGTTCGTCACCTATATGTTTGTGCATGGCGACTGGACCCATGTGGTGTTCAACGCCGTGTGGCTGTTCGTGTTCGGTGCGGTTGTGGTGCGGCGCTGGGGAACGGCGCGCTTTGTACTGTTCTGCCTGCTGTGCGGACTTGGCGCGGCACTTACCTATCTGGCTTTCAATCCGGATTCCTCCGCCCCCATGATCGGCGCCTCGGGCGCGATTGCGGGCCTGATGGCGGCGGGCTTTCGCATGATCGGCGCCGACGAGGAAAATCTCACGCCCCTGCTGGATCGCCGTATCCTGATCTGGAGCGCGGTGTGGTCCGTGCTGAATGTGGTGATGGGCGTGATCGGCTTCGGCGCGGATGGCAGCATCCGTGAAATCGCGTGGCAGGCCCATCTGGGCGGCTATTTCTCGGGGTTGCTGCTGGCGGGCCTGTTTGATCGCGCAAGGCCGCGGCACCTGATGGCCGATGGTGCTTGAATCGTCTATGGCGCATCATAGATATAACATCTGAAGCAAACGATCCGCCTTGGATGGAGGAACCAGCATGAGCGATCCGGCCAGCCCTTCGAACGGCGATGGAACTGCGGCGGCAACGCCCGTGGTCCAGCCCGGCCACAGCTTTCCGGTGGTGCGTTTCTTTTATGCGTTCGGCTTTGGCATCGTCGCCTGGCTTGTCTTCTGGGTCGCGGTGGTGCTCGGGATCGTGCAGTTCGTGGTTGTGGCCATCAATGGCCGCGTGAACGAGGAGCTGCGCAGCTTCAGCGCCAGCCTGATCCGGTATCTGTGGGAATTGCTCGCCTACGTGACGTTCGTGCGCGACGATCAGCCATTCCCCATCGGCCCTTTCCCGAAATCCTGATTCCATGATCTGGGGGCGCGCCGCACTGGCCGAATTCGGCCTCGATCCCGCGCGCATCTATCTCAATCATGGCGGCTATGGCGCGGTTCCGCGCAGCGTGCAGACGGAGCAGGACCGCTGGCGCGCCATCATCGAGCGCGATCCCACCGGCTTCTATGAGGACATCCTGCCGGACGCGATGCGCAATGCCGCGCAAAGCGCCGCGCACATGTTTGGCGGCGCGGCGAATGATTGGGTGTTTTGCGAGAACGCCACGCAGGCCATCGGCGGCGTGCTGTCGTCGATACCGCTTGCGCAAGGCGACGAAATCCTCACCACCAGCCTTGCCTATGGCGCCGTTGCAAAGGCGATGCAGCAATGGGCCGCGCGCCGCGGACTGGTGCGTAAAACAGCGGAAATATTGCCCTTTCTGGAATCCGATGCGCAGGTCATCGATGCGGTGACGGGCGCATTCAGCAAGCGCACGCGTCTTCTTGTGATCGATCACATCACCTCATCGACTGCCGCGGTTTTTCCGATTGCAGAGATCGCGCGCGCGGCGAAGGCGCATGGTGTTGCGGTGCTTGTCGATGGCGCGCATGCGACCGGACAGATTGCACTCGATGTGCCCGCGCTCGGCGTCGACTGGTACACCGGCAATGCGCACAAATGGCTGTTCGCGCCGCGCGGCTGCGCACTGTTGTGGACGGCACCATCGCGACAGCAGACAACCCGGCCCGCTGTTTTGTCGTGGGGTGCGGATGAGAGTTACACCGCGGCCTTCGACTGGATCGGCACCCGCGATGTTTCCCCCTGGCTCTGTCTGCCAAGCGCGTGCGAGGCCTTCACCAGCTTTGGCGGCCCGGCGCTGATGGCGCGCAACAGGGCGTTGGCGCTCGAGGGCGCAAGCATGCTCTCGGAGCGACTCGGACTCGTGCCTTCCGCGCCGCCGGCGATGCGCGCCGCCATGGTTGCATTCGGGCTTCCCGGCACGCTGCAGTGCAGCGCAAGCATGCTGCGCCGCACAATCTCTGAACAGTTCGGAATTTCGCTGCCCGTCTTCGAGCGCGAGGGGCGGTTGTGGCTGCGTGCCAGCGCCCAAAAATACAATGAAATGGCGGATTTCGAAGCGCTGGCGGATGCGCTTCGTCAATTGCTGCCAAAATCTTAACTGTTTCATTCTGTTCAGATATTGCGAGGTTTTCGCAACTTTGCCCTGTGTGACATTCGGGGTACAAGCGGACATGAAATGAGCCGGAGCACCAGAAAAGCGATCATATCTTCTTGCCGCTGTTTCAGGGTTCCCTCTATCTTCCTCATGCGAAAATAGACCGTATGCGCCATCTCGGGATGAGAGGGACATACGGCACGCGTATCAGAATTCCGCCCGGAAGGCGGGATCGTAACGGGGAGCCAAAAATGCCTGCACAGCGTCGGACCCGGTCCACCCGGTCCCTTACGTTTATCGGTTCACTGCTTCTGACCACCGCCTTGGCCGCGCCGGCCTTTGCGCAGGTCGAAGAAGTCATCGTGACGGCCCAGAAGAAATCGGAAGACATCCAGTCGGTGCCGATTTCGATGTCGGCCTTCGGTGGGAACGATCTCGCCGCGCACCAGATCGCAGAGTTCAAGGACCTGCAGTTCGCGGTGCCGTCGGTTCAGTTCACGAAGGGCAACTTCGGCCCCTCGAACTTCCTGATCCGCGGTATCGGTTCGAGCGCGGTGGCGAACTCCGGTGACCCCGGCATCGCTGTTCTCGCGAACGATATCTACCTCCCGGCTCCTCCGCTTACGAGCGGCACCTATTTCGACGTTGAGCAGGTCGCGGTTCTGCGCGGTCCGCAGTCCACCCTGTACGGCCGTAACGCCACGGGCGGCGCCATCAACGTCATCTCCAACAAACCGAACCTGGATGAGTTCGCCGCAGATACCGAAGGTACCTACGGCAATTACAACTACCAGGAACTGCGCGGCATGTTGAACGTGCCGATCGTCGAAGGTGAGTTGGGTGTTCGCCTCGCGGGTTATTGGGAGAAGCGCGACGGCACGATCGACAACATCTATGGATCGCTGCACCCGGGCTCGGGCATCAAGGACAAGCTTGATGGCCGCAATGATTACTCGATCCGCGGTTCAATTCGCTGGCAGCCGTCCGACGCAACGACGGTTGACGTCGTGATTGCCAAGAGCGCGGAAGACGACAGCCGTGCACGTGCGATCGAAACACGCTGCCACACGGACCCGTCGGGCGTCCTGGGTTGCTTGCCTGACCGTCTCGCTGCCGAAGCGGCGAACCCGAACGCCGGTCTCAGCCGCGTTGCGGTGTCCGACATCGGCGGTCTTGGTATCGGCAACGACTATCAGGCGATCTTCACGCCGGCCAAATTCTTCGCGATTGGTACGCCGTTCATGCTGTATCGCGTGTCGCAGGCCGATCCGTACGGCACCGGTGTGCTCGGCCCCGTCGACATTCAGACCACCGACCCTGTTGGTCAGCAGATCCCGAACAGCCTGCGCAAGGTGAACAACGACTTCAATCCGTTCACCCGCGGTCATGACACGTTCGCCAGCTTCACCTGGAAACAGAATTGGGCTGACTGGCTGGATATGACCCTGCTGGCCGGTTTCGACAAACAGGACGGTCTCTCACAGCAGGCATACACCACTTCGCCAGGCGGTGATTATAACGCCTTCGCACCGACCTGTGTCCAAAGGCTTGCGGTTACGGGCAATGTCAACCCGGCGCTGTGCCCGCTGATCACGACGTATGGTCCGGCGCTGCCGTTTACGCGCGTTGCTTCTGCGCAAGCGGTGTTCGGAGCGCTCTACCCCACGTCCTATAATGCCTATTTCAATGGCCACGTCGGCGAGCTGCCGATCTCCGGCATTGGCAACAACGGCGCGGTTGGCTTGAACATCGCCAAGTACACAGATCACGACAGCGCCTTTGACCAAATCAGCGGCAAGAGCCGCATGTGGAACGCGGAATGGCGTTTCCAGTCGAACTTCAAGGGGCCGTTCAACTTCCTCCTGGCTGCGTACCACATCGATTACCGCAGCTATGACGTTCAGTACTTTGTGAACAACTCCGGCGCGTTCGACTATCTGGGTATCGTTTTCGGCCCGCTTCTCTCCGGATTGGATGGTACGATCCTTTCGCCGACGCAGTTCAACAGCGAAAGCAAGGATTATCACCTGAAGTCGAACTCCGCTTTCGGCGAAATCTACTATGACATCGCCGACAATCTGAAGTTCACGGCTGGCGCGCGCTACACGATGGACGACAAGTTCTACAAGTCGCGCTCCATCGCGCTCAACGCGATCCAGGCCGTCGGAACCACGACCCCTCCGGCCGTGAATCCGGCTTGCCTCACTCTTGGCGCGGTTTGCGATGCGAACGCCTATCTGCTCCAGAACCAGAGCTACAATGCCTGGACTGGTCGTGCGGTGTTGAACTGGACTCCGGAGCTCGACTTCACGGACAAGACGATGGCCTATGCGTCGTATTCGCGTGGCTTCCGTTCGGGTGGTTTCAACCCGCCGCCGACGGTTCCTGGCCAGTTCCCGAATACCTTCGATCCTGAAAAGGTCGACTCCTTCGAAGTTGGTGCGAAGAACACCATTCTCGGCGGCCTGATGCAGGCGAACGTCGATGCTTGGTACTATGACTATCAGGGCTACCAGGTGTCTTCGATCATCAACCGTCAGTCGGTGAACCAGAACGTCAATACGAAGCTCTGGGGTGTTGAAGGCGAACTGTTCTACGCGCCGGATGATAACTGGCAGTTCAACATGAACTTCGGCTTCACCCACAGCCGCATCACGGGTTCGGATCTGCCGCTGTACGACACGCGCAGCCCGGTCCAGGGTGCAGCGGGTTACACTCTGGTGAAGGACTCCAACGGTGCAAACTGCGCCGTGTTCAACACCACGGGTGGCGCAGCGCCGACGGCTTCGACGCCAGGCTTCAAGAACTGGCTTGCCGAACCGGAAGCCCAGGTTGATCCTTCGGTCGCCGAGCACGTGGCGTACCTTCGCTATCCGCTGACCTGCGGTTCGCTCTCCACCGCGGGTGGTTTGCAGCCGGCCATCTACAATGCCGTCTATGCTACGGCCATTGCTGGTGGTGCGCTGCCTGGCGTCGCTGCGGCTACCGCGACAGCGGCCGCCAACGCTGTGGCGGGCTACGATGCCTCGATCGGCGTTGCTGCGAACGTCAAGGGCAACGAGATGCCGCTCACGCCGAAGTGGACGATTGGTGTCGGTGGTCAGTACACGTGGCACATGGACGGCGATTACAACACCGTCTTCCGCATGGACTACTACTGGAAGGACAAGTCCTACGGCCGCATCTTCAACGACGGTGCAGACCGCTTGAAGTCCTGGGACGTCGTCAACGCCTCCATCCAGCTGAATGCGCCGGAAAATGCCTGGTACGCCAAGGCTTGGGTGCAGAACCTGATGGACAAGGACAACGTGACGGGTATGTACGTCACCGATCCGGCCTCGGCCCTGTTCACCAACCTGTTCGTGGGCGATCCGCGCACGTACGGCCTGACGGTTGGCGCGCACTTCTAAGCGCTGGCTTCACAGAGTTGAGAAAGGGCGCCGGAAACGGCGCCCTTTTTCTTTTGGACTTCAGGCCGGCTCTGGGGCGCGCAAGCGTGGTTGCGGGCGATACCGGCCCAGCGCACTTGAATTGTGTGATTTTGTTCCTATTTTTCCCAGATGTTGAGCGAAATCCCTTTGCCAATACCGGGTACCTCACCCCCTCCCCCCGGGGGAGGGGCGCAAACCCGACAAACGAATACCGCCGCGGCCTATTCCGTCAGTGCGGAATCAGGCGCGGCCGGGCCCAAGCGCAAACGCGGCGGTCAGCCGGGCAATCGCAATGCCGTCAAACACGGGACGCGCAGTGCCGGGATGATCGCGCGCCGTCGCTGGCTGGCGGACTTCCGCCGCAGGGCGAAGGCTGCGATCCGGGTGGCGAAGGCCATCATTGCCGCGCGGCGGCCGGTCTCAGTCCGCGTGACGATCATTGAGAATGTGCAGGGCGGCCTCGTGCACACGCGCATCACCCGCCGCCACAACCTGCCCTCCGTCGCTGCAATCCCGGCCCTGCCAGTTGGTGATGATGCCGCCCGCCCCCTTCACCACCGGAATCAGCGCCGCAACGTCCCAGCGGTGCAGATGCGATTCCACAACCAGGTCGGCGAACCCCATCGCAAGGATGCCGAAGAGATAGCAGTCTCCGCCAAAACGGCTCATGCGCACGCTTTGGGCCAGCTTCCGAAACGCCGCGCGCTCCCCGGCATCGAAGTAGGCATAGGGATGGGTGGCACACAGGATCGCCTCCGAAATGTCCGCACAAGGCCGAACGCGAAGCCTCTCGACGCTGCCGCCCGCGTGAAGTTCGGCGATGCCGTTCACGCCAATAAAGCGTTCGCGCAGCACCGGCTGATCGATGATGCCAAGCGCTGGCGCGCCGTCCTTTTCGAGCGCGATCAGCGAGCCCCATTCGTGCCGGCCATTGATGAAGGCGCGCGTGCCATCCACAGGATCAAGCACCCAGCGAAAACCACTGTGGCCGGCCAGCTCACCAAATTCTTCACCGAGGATGCCATCTTCGGGGCGCTCAGCGGTGATGATCTGGCGCAGAGCCGCCTCGGCTCCACGATCAGCGGCGGTCACCGGGTCGAACACCAGCGCCCCTTCCATGATCTTGCCTTTGTCGATCACATCGATGCGCTGGCGGAAATAGGGCCGGATCACTTCGCCCGAAGCATCGGCCAATCGGTGCGCAAAGCGGATGGTGGCGTCGTCGATTTTGGTCATGGCGCTCTCCTTGCCGCTGGCACTATCCTTCATAGCGTGCGGAGGCAAACACATGAAATCGGTCGTCGTAACAGGGGCATCCACCGGAATCGGGTGGGGTTGCGTGAAGGTGCTGATTGGCGCGGGCTTTCGCGTTTTCGGAAGCGTGCGCAAGGAAACCGATGCGAATCGCCTGAAGGCGGAATTCGGCGCCAATTTCGTGCCGCTCCTGTTCGATGTGACGAACGTCGCGGCGGTGAAGAAGGGGGCGGAAGAAGTCGAACGCCTGCTGGGCGGAGAAACGCTATCCGGCCTCGTGAACAATGCCGGCATCGCGGTGCCGGGTCCGCTGCTGTTTCTCGATATCGATGAGTTTCGTCAGCAGCTGGAGGTCAATCTCACTGGCCAGCTCATCGTCACGCAGGCATTCGCGCCGCTTCTAGGGGCCGATCCGTCCCGCAAGGGTGCGCCAGGCCGTATCGTGAACATCACCTCGGTGGGCGGGCGCAACGCCAACCCCTTCCTCGGTCCTTACAACACCTCGAAGTTCGGTTTCGAGGGATTTTCCGAGGCGCTCCGCCGCGAACTGATGATCTATGGCATCGATGTGGTCGTGGTCGCGCCGGGAGCCGTCGCCACGCCGATCTGGGACAAGGCTGACAGCGTGGATGTCGCCCGCTACGCGAACACGCCCTATGCCAAGGCGCTCGCCGCGGTGAAGGACTACATGATCGCCAGCGGCCGCAAGGGTCTGCCGCCCGAACGCATCGGCGAAGCCGTGAAGGCCGCGCTCACATTGCCAAAGCCGAAGGTGCACTACACCGTCACGCCAGATCCATTCCAGAACTGGATGATGCTGAACTTCCCCAAGCGCTTCCTCGATCGGCTGATCGCCGGAAGGCTCGGGCTGACGAAAAGCAGCGCTTAGGCGTCCTGCTTGGCCCGCTTGCGCAGATGCGGCAGCAGTTCGCGCTTGCGCAGCCGGATCGATTGCGGCGTGACTTCGACCAGCTCGTCGTCTTCGATATAGGCGATGGCCTGTTCCAGCGTCATCGGCGTGATCGGCGTCAGTCGCACCGCTTCGTCCTTCGAGGTCGTGCGAATGTTCGTAAGCTGCTTGGCCTTGAGCGGGTTCACGTCCAGATCGTTGTCCTTGGCGTTCTGTCCAACGATCATGCCCTGATAAACCTTCGTGCCCGGCGTCACGAACAACCGTCCGCGCTCTTCCAGATACCAGAGCGCGTATGCCACGCATTCGCCGTCGCCGGTGGAAATCAAAACGCCATTGATGCGGCCCTGTATCGGCCCCTTGTGCGGGGCATAGGAATGAAACATGCGATTCATCACGCCGGTGCCGCGCGTGTCGGTAAGGAATTCGCCGTGATACCCGATCAGTCCGCGCGAAGGCCCATGAAACACAAGCCGCGTCTTGCCAGCACCCATCGGGCGCATGTCCTGCAATTCGCCTTTGCGCAGCGAGATTTTCTCGATCACGACGCCGGAATACGGATCGTCCACGTCGATGGTCACTTCCTCGATCGGCTCCATCCGCTCGCCTGTGTTCGGATCGGTCTGGAACAGAACACGCGGGCGGCTGATGGAAAGCTCGAAGCCTTCGCGGCGCATGTTTTCGATCAGAACGCCAAGCTGCAGTTCGCCGCGTCCCGCCACTTCATAAGCACCATCGGAAGATTCGCGCACTTTGATGGCCACATTGCCCTCGGCCTCGCGCATCAAACGATCGCGGATCACGCGGCTCTGCACCTTGTCGCCCTCGCGGCCCGCGAGCGGCGAGTCGTTCACCGAGATGGTCATAGCCAATGTCGGCGGGTCGATCTGGGTCGCCGCAATCGGCGCTTCCACGTTCACGTCGCACAGCGTGTCGGCAACGGTGGCGTTCGGAAGTCCGGCAATGGCAACGATGTCGCCTGCCTCGGCCTTCGCTATCGGCACGCGCGCCAGCCCGCGGAAGGCAAGCAGCTTGGTCACGCGCGTGCGTTCCACTTCCTTGCCGTCACGGGAGAGGGCTTTGATAACGCGGTTCACATTGATCGAACCGCTCTCGATCCGGCCTGTAAGGATGCGCCCCAGATAGGGATCGGCTTCCAGCGTGGTCACCAGCATCGAGAACGGAAAATCATCTCCGGCCCTGATGACGGGCTTTGGCGGCGGCACATCCGCCACGATGCGATCAAAGAGCGGCGTCAGATCCTTGCGCTCGTCTTCCAGATCGTTCACGGCCCAGCCTGAGCGGCCCGACGCATAGAGCACATGGAAATCGAGCTGGTCGTCATTGGCTTCCAGCGCCAGGAACAGATCGAATATGCTCTCGAGCGTTTCCTTCGGCTGCGCATCCTGGCGGTCGATCTTGTTGATGACAACAATGGGTTTGAGCCCCAGCTTCAATGCCTTGGACAGAACGAACTTCGTTTGGGGCATCACGCTTTCGGCGGCATCCACCAGAAGAACAACGCCGTCGACCATCGACAGGATGCGCTCCACCTCGCCCCCGAAATCGGCGTGCCCGGGTGTGTCTACGATATTAATGCGCATGTCGCCGTAATCGACACTTGTGCATTTGGCCAATATGGTAATGCCGCGCTCTCGCTCCAGATCATTGGAGTCCATGGCGCGTTCCTGCATATGCTGGTTGTCGCGCACGGAACCCGACTGCTTGAGGAGCTGATCCACAAGCGTTGTCTTGCCATGGTCAACATGGGCGATGATCGCAATATTCCGGAGATCCATGGGTTCGGCCATTTGGGGAGCGGCGGCTTATAGACGGCCAACCTGCCTGCCGCAATGCGGGAACGGCCGTTTGGCGCGAGGATGATGTCGTTTCCGTAATTGCGGCGATTTTGTCGCCTTTGTGGCTCGATTTTCGGGTCTTCCATGTTAGGAAGACCGCGGGAGCGGCAAAGGCGGCTTGGTGGGGCGGGAGCCCGCCGGGCTGTTTGCTATCGTCTGTTTGTTGGAACGAAGATGCTCAACACACGCCGCCCGACTCACGTGATCAAATCTGCTGGGTATGGCCTTGAAAAGGCTAAGAAATCCTGGACCAGTGCCTCGGTCACCGGGAAGGTCGTCATAACTGCCGCGCTTCTCCTGATTCTGGTGCTGTTGGGCAGAATCGTCTGGGGTCTAATTCCTGCACCAAGACATCCCGATCAAGCGGCGCCGGTTTTGGTGGCGAACGTGATGTCGGGCGATGTCGAGGTAACGGACCAGACCATCGGCACTGTCGTCGCCAATGCGACAGTCCAGATTACCCCCCGGATCGATGGGCAGGTAACAGCAGTACATTTCACCGAGGGTCAGCTGGTAAAGGCGGGCGATCTTCTATTCTCGATCGACCGTGCGCCTTACGAAGCCGCGCTCAAGCAGGCTCAGGCCAATCTGGCGCGGGACAATGCCCAGCTTGCCAGCGCCGTCAGAACGAGGAACCGCTACGAATTCCTCGCCAAGGAAGGGGCTGTCTCCGGCCAGCAGCGCGATCAAGCCGTGGCCGACGCGGGCGCGCTCTCCGGGACCGTGGCAGCGGATCGCGCCGGATTGGAACTAGCAAAGCTGAATCTGTCCTATACCGAAATACGAGCGCCTATCGATGGGAAAACCGGACCCATCCTCGTGTATCCAGGCAGTCAGGTCAGGGCGAGTGCGAGCTCCAATACTTCAAGCGTGACGAGTTCGGCTTCTACACTTGTTGTCATCAACCAAATCTCTCCGGTGAAAATCTCCTTCTCGTTGCCACAAAGCGATTTACCAGCGATCCAGCGAAGAATGGCGGCGGGCCGGTTGCAGGCGGTCATACGAGGAGCCAACGGCGGAGACGTGATAGCGACCGCTCCCGTTGATTTTACCGGCAACCAGGTGAGCGCCACGACCGGAACGGTGGAATTGCGCTCAAGCATTCCGAACGCCGATGCACGTCTGCTTCCCGGTGAGCTGGTGCAGGTTACGGTTGCTCTCGACACGCTGAAAAACACGCTCACGGTCCCCCATGAAGCGGTCAATCTGGGCCCCGAGGGCAAATATGTGTATGTGGTCACTGCCGACCAAAAGGCGGACATGCGGGCGATCAGTGTGCTCCATGATGACGGCACGCGTGCGGCGATTGCAGGCAAAATCAAGCCAGGTGATCGTGTGGTGACGGACGGACAGCTTCGCCTCTCGCCCGGAGTTGATGTCGCAATTGCAGGTGGCAAGCGCGGCGCGAAGCCATGAACATTTCTGAGCCGTTTATTCGCCGACCCGTCATGACCACGCTGCTGATGGCGGCGATGTTGATCTTCGGTGCATTCGGGTACATCTCCCTGCCCATCAGCGAATTGCCGAATGTTGATTTCCCGACAATTTCGGTTTCGGCGTCTTTGCCTGGCGCTGATCCGCAGACGATGGCGTCGGCGGTGGCGACACCACTCGAGAGCCAGTTCTCCACCATCGCTGGCGTGGATTCCATTACATCGCAGAGCAGCCAGGGCCGCACGCAAATTACCATCCAGTTTAAACTGGACCGCAATATCGATGCGGCTGCGCAGGACGTACAATCGGCCATCTCGGCAGCAAGTCGGCAGATGCCGCAAAATATGCCGAGCCCGCCCACACTGCGAAAAGTGAATCCGGCCGATAGTCCGGTGATGTATCTGGCGATGTCGTCGTCCACCCTTCCGCTTTCCCAGGTGGATCAATATGCCGAGACTTTGTTGGCGCGGCAGCTTTCGACCATCGACGGTGTGGCGCAGGTGAGCGTCTACGGCTCGCAGAAATATGCAGTTCGCGTGCAGGTGAATCCCGACGCGTTGGCAACGCGTGGCATCGGTATCGATGAGGTGGCGAGCGCAATCAACGCCGCCAACGTGAATGGCGCCACCGGCACGCTTGATGGCGCAACGCGTGCTGCAACCATTCGTGCGACAGGGCAACTGACGGATGCGGCGCAATTCAAGAACCAGATCGTGGCGTATCGGAATGGCGCGCCGGTTCGCTTCAGCGAGATTGGTCGTATCGAAGACAGCGTAGAGAACAACAAGACGGCCAGCTGGTTCGCCGGTCACCGTGCCATTGTTCTGGCTGTTCAGCGCCAGCCTGGCTCCAACACCATAGCGGTCGTTGATGCGGTGAAGAGCGTGCTGCCGAAGTTTCTGGAACAGCTGCCAGCATCCGTGAAACTGGACGTCATATATGACCGCAGCCAGACAATTCGGGCTTCGGTGGCAGATGTGCAGTTTACGCTTCTTCTTGCCGCGATCCTCGTGGTTGCAGTCATCTTTGTATTCCTGCGCACGCTGACCGCCACCTTCATTCCATCTGTTGCTCTTCCACTCGCAGTGGTTGGCACCTTTGCGGGCATGGCATATTTCGGTTACAGCCTTGATAATCTGTCCCTGATGGCGTTGACGCTCTCGGTTGGTTTCGTGGTGGACGACGCCATCGTCATGCTTGAAAACATCGTGCGCCACATTGAAGCGGGCGAAGAGCCTTACGAAGCGGCGCTCAATGGTTCGCGCGAAGTCAGCTTCACTATTCTGTCCATGACACTCTCACTGGGTGCGGTATTCATCCCCGTGCTTTTCATGAGCGGCATTGTCGGGCGTTTGCTGCATGAATTCGCGGTTACGATCGTGTTGGCCATCGCCTTTTCCGGTCTGGTTTCGCTGACGCTTACGCCAATGCTGTGCAGCCGCTTGCTCAAGAGTGAGAACGGCAGGCGGCATAGCCATTTCTACGAATGGAGCGAGCGTACCTTTAACGACATCCAGAACGCTTACGCGACATCCCTCGACTGGTGCCTGACCCACAAGCGTACGATCGGCGCGCTTTTTCTTGGCAGTCTCGTGGCCACGTTCGGAATGTTCTACTACATGAGGCAGGATTTCCTGCCGAGCACGGATGCGGGGCAAATCTTCATCTCGACTGAAGCCGCCAACGGCGTCTCCTTCGAACAGATGAAGAAATACCAGCAGGAGGTGGCCGCGGTCGTGAATGCCGATCCCAACGTGGTCGGCGCCATGTCGGCGGTGGGTTCGGGCGGGCCGCGCGCGGCTTCCAACACGGGCATCATCATTGCGCATCTGAAACCGCAAAGTGAGCGCGCACCCATCGACGTGGTGTTTCAGGAGTTGCGACGCAAGGTCTCCAACTTCCCCGGAATTCGCGCCTCATTGCAGATACCGCCGCCAATCCGGCTCGGTGGATCGCTCTCCAAGGCGCAGTACCAGTTCGCACTCCAGGGGCTGGATCGCGATCAGCTTTACAAGGCCGCCCAGCAATTGACGGAACGGCTTTCCAAGGAGCCCGGCTTCCTCGATGTGACCAACGATCTCAATCTCACCACGCCTGCCGTGAATGTGCGTATTGACCGCGACCGGGCCGCGGCGCTGGGCGTGACGCCTGCGCAGATTGAGACGGCGCTGGGATCGTCGTTTGGTGGACAACAGGTTTCCACCATCTACACCTCCATCGACCAGTATCAGGTCATCCTTGAGCTTGAACCGCAGTTCCAGCGCGATGCGTCGGCGTTGAACCGTCTATATATCAAATCCAGCAATGGCGATCTGGTGCCGCTGACGGCTGTCACGACGATTTCGCCGGGCACCGCACCCTTGACCGAAAATCACATGGGGCAGCTTCCCGCCGTGACGGTTTCGTTCAATCTCGGAGAGGGCATGGCGCTTTCCGATGCGGTGACTGGAATCAAAAAGGTGGAGCGGGAGATGGCGTTTCCATCGACCATCACCGGTACATTTCAGGGCACGGCGCAGGCATTCGAGCAGGCAACGGCCGATAGCGGATGGCTGCTGCTGATGGCGGTCGTGGTGATCTACATCGTCATGGGCATGCTCTATGAGAGTTTCATCCATCCGCTTACCATTCTGTCGGGTCTTCCGTCCGCCGCTGTCGGTGCGCTCCTGACTCTTTGGTTCTTCGAAATTCCGCTCAGCCTTTATGCGTTCGTGGGCATGATCATGCTGATCGGCATCGTGAAGAAGAACGCCATCATGATGATCGACTTCGCGCTATCGCGTCAGCGCACGGAAGGCGTGGACGCGCAGACCGCAATCCAGGAAGCGGCCATCGTGCGCTTCCGGCCTATCATGATGACCACCATGGCTGCACTGATGGGCACGCTGCCTATCGCCATTGGCCTTGGCGAAGGCTCCGAATCGCGCCGTCCGCTGGGCCTGGCGGTGGTGGGCGGGCTGATGCTCTCACAGCTTCTGACGCTCTACATCACGCCCGTGATCTACACCTATCTCGATCACTTCGGCGCCCGCTTCGCCGCCCGCAGCAAATCAGGACGCGGCGGAGCCCAGCACGCGCCGGCGGAATAGTCAGCGTTTCGTGATCCTGTCCACTTCGGCGAGTTCCTCCGCGGACAGCTTCCAGCCTGCGGCGGCGATGTTCTGATCGATCTGCTCGGGCCGGGTCGCACCGGCAATGACGCTCGTCAGCACCGGGTTCATCAGAAGCCAGGAGAATGCAAGTTCCAGCAACGTGCGTCCGCGCGCCTTGCAGAAGGCATCGAGTTTTTCGACGGTGGCGAGATTGGCTGCGGTCATGTAGCGATCCGCCAGCCGCTTCATCATCGCCATGCGCGTGCCTTCGGGAATGTTGCCGCCGCTGTATTTGCCGGTGAGAAGGCCCGAGGCCAGCGGGAAATAGGGCAGAAGGCCCATGGCGTATTTCTTCAGCGCCGGAATGAGTTCGCGCTCAATATCACGCATGACGAGACTGTATTCATCCTGCGCGGATACAAAGGACGCATAACCTTTTGTCCGGGATGTCCATGCCGCTTCGACGACCTGCCAGCCGGGCAGGTTGGAGCAGCCGATGTAGCGAACCTTCCCCTCCTGCACGAGCTGGTTCAGCGCATCGAGTGTTTCTTCAATCGGTGTTTTCGGATCAGGCTGATGAAGCTGATAAAGGTCGATCACATCGGTGCGCAGGCGGCGCAGGCTGTCCTCGCAGGCCTTGAGCACATAACTCTTCGCCGCTCCCACTTTGGTGCCCGCATCATCCATCGCCATGCCGAACTTGGTGGCAAGCACGATATCCTTGCGTCGCGGCCCCAGAATGGCGCCGAGCTGCGTTTCCGAACCACCGCGATTGCCATAGATGTCCGCCGTATCGAACAGCGTGATCCCCGAATCCAGCGCGTGATGCACCACCTCGCGCGAACGCTCGATGGGCAGCATGCCGAAATTGTTGCAGCCAAGACCGACAACGGAGACGGTGAGATCAGAGGTTCCGAGTTTGCGCGTTTCCATGGGGTGTTTCCTGTTTTGCGGAGCGGGGCAAGGGTGGCCGTGTGGCGGCCTGAAGGTCAAAGCAATTCTGTGCAACGATGTATGGGCGCAATTTGCGCATCTGACGAGCGACCATGATCTCGGCCTCGGCGCGAGACTGTATAATGCGAAAGGTCTTCCGCAGTTGCGCGAACCGCGCCCGCAGCGCGCGCATCTCGGCGGTGTGAAGGCCGGTCTTCAGGGCATTGCGGTTGGCCACTTGTCCACCCGGCGCGCGGCCGGCTATTGACGTGAAATCCATATCCGTCATGGGGTTAGTCGTTTTGCAGTTTTGGCCCGTTTTCGGGGGGAGGGGGTGGGGAGGCGTCATGATGGACATACTCCATCGTGACGTGGCGGCGCTCGCCCCGCTCGCCGCGCAGGGTGGCCAGAGTCTGACCGACCTTGTTCCCCATCGCCACAAGCTGGCTGAACATGTCGAGCGTGATCGTGGTGCCGTCGCCCCGGTCGAACAGGTCATCCGGCACGCGGACAGCCAGATTGCGGGCAAGCCCCAGGCATTCCGCGAGAAAGCCATTCAGAAGATATTCGGTCGATTGTGCAGGCGGCGCCGGTTGCGAAACGGGCGCGCCGGCCGGATGCGCTCCGGCAAGCTGTTCGTTGTCCATGCGCCGATCTTACGGCCATGGCGACGCGTGTGGAGAAAGGACGCGAAATGCGTGGCAAGCAATTGAAAATATTGGCAAGGGTGTGTGGAAAACAGCGCCACGCGGGCGCGCACAAAATCAGCGAGACGTTTGAATTATCTCCTCGTAGGGCCTGAGCGCCGTCACGATTTTCGGAAGGCGCTGCGCAAGCAGGATATCGAGATATTCCGCACCGCTTCTGCGTGGGTTCCGGAGACGGCGGCAGATCGCGGTCGCAGCCTGAATGACGGTTGCTTCGTTGAGGTCAAACTGAAAAGTCAGAAAATCGTCTGGATGGATCGCCTCAAGATTCAGCGGTCGCAATATCGCAAGCGGAAAATCCTTCAGGTTGAATGTGACGATTGCGTCGGCCTTGGCCTGTATCGCTGCGGCGACGATATGGCGGTCTTTAGGGTCGGGCAGTTGGATCGAGGGAATGTGGCGTTCGTAACCGCTCACGAGACTGTCCATGAGCGCCCTGTTCATCAGCTCTTTCGTGCGATCCATGGTTTTCGGATCAATATCAGGTCTGTTCGCCCGAAGATTTCGGGACCATTCGTCCTGTATCTGTTCTGTCCATTGCGCGCGGAACAGGTTCGCGGATGCGAGTTGAATGAGAAGGTCGCGTAAAGGCGCTGGATACAGAACGCACGCATCGTAGATGACGGCGTAGCGAGACAATCAGTACCCCATGCCCATTTCCTGAGCCTGCTTGGCAAGTTCTTCCATTGCTTCTTCGCGCTGCTGTTCTCTTTTTTTCCTATAAGCCGAAATATCCTCGAATTTGACACGCCTGTGCGTTCCGACCATGTGATGCGGGAGTTCTCCCTTTTCCAGTAGCCCGATCAGGTAGGGGCGTGACACGTTGAGGACGTCGGCAGCTTCCTGTGTTGTCAGTTCCGCGTGGATAGGAATGATCGTTACTGCGTTGCCGCGCGACATCTCTGTAAGGAGGTGCATGAGCAATGTCTTCACCGCTGACGGCAGTACGAGTTCCTGCCCACCTTCCAGTTGAACCCGGAATGCGCCGTCGCCCTTCAGCGCAGACAGGATGCGGCTGGATTCCGTAGCCAGCTCCGCGTCCTTCTTGCTGGGCAGGATCGCGTCTGGCCTTTCGCGCATTGAATGTGGCGCACGCATGAACTGTCTCCTGAGACCCGTACCTGCATATATGGACATGAAATCCGTAAACGCAATATTCGAAACCTAGATTATTCGAAACAAACGAAACCCAACGCTTGACCTGCTGTTCTATAAGATATTGATATATATATGTATTTTCTATGCTAGGGTATTGGATAGCCCTTGATCTTCCTCGCAAACCCGTCAAATGCCGCCCAGAAGCGGGCGCGGATATCGTCGCGCTCCATCAGGATTTCGTGCTCGGCATCGGCGAGTTCGAGATAGGTGCCGTTGGGCAGGCGTGGCGTGAAAGTGCGCGCGGCTTCGGTATCGACGATGCGGTCCTTGCCCGCGCCGATGAGAAGAATGGGTGTGGTGATGGCTTCGGCATAACCCGGCGCCATCATCATGGCCATGGTGCGATAGGCCGCTTCGAGCCACCCCCAGGTGGGGCCGGCCAGACGCAAATCCGGATGATCGGCACAGAGCTGGCGATTGCGTTCAAAGCGTGCGACATCGCTGGTGACGAGCTGTGCATCGAAGGTCATGGAGACCGGATCGCGCCCGGCCATACCGAGCACCCACGCATTCCTGCGGCCCGTGAGATTCTGGATCGCCGTGAGCGCGCGTGCGAGCCAGCGCGGATAACCGCGCGTGGACGCCCGCAGCATGGGTGCGCTCAACACCGCTGCAGACACCAGAGCGGGATTCTCATGCAGCGCGCGCAAAAGGATGTGACCACCCATCGAATGCGCGAGTGCGATCGGCCTGGCATCGCCAAGCGGCATGACGACCTGCTGCATGAAGGATCGCAGGTCGTCGTCATATTGCGTGAAGTCACAAATATGGGCCTTCAGACGATCGGGCAGAAGACGATCCGAGCCGCCCTGACCGCGCCAATCCATCGTGGCCACGGTGAAGCCGCGCGCCTGAAGCTCGCCGATCACCTCTTCGTATTTTTCGATGAATTCGGTTTGCCCGCTCAAGAGCACGCAAACACCGCACGGCGTTGAGGTGGGCGCGTGTTCGAAAACGGCGGTGCGCAGCGTGATGCCGTCGCCTGCCGCAATGAACCGGAATGACGACGAGGCGATCAGCCGCGCGCCTTTGCGAGGATAGGGCCAAGTTTCATGGCAAGGCTCATGTCGCCCGCCACGCGCAGCTTGCCCTGCATGAAGGCGGAGGTGCCATCCAGCTCGCCTTTGACCATTTTCTCGAACGTGTCGAGGCTGAGAGAAATCGTGGTATCGGCAGTTTTGCCCGCACCATCCGAAACGGAATTGGGTGTCGATTTGCCGTCGATGAGCACAGATCCTGCATCGCCGAAATCGAATTTGAGCGTGCCGCCAAGGCCGGAGTTGGCGCCAAGGGCCGCGCCCATCTGCGTGATGATCTGCTGAACCGTCTCCGCGCTCATGCGTCCTGCCTCCCGTGAATTCGGCGTTCCTGCGGTGCGCCAATCCCATATGAGCATTTGTCAGGAGGGGGGACAACACCCGGAAACGGCGCCTTTTCATGGGGAGCACCCGGCTTGGCCTTCGCCCCCGCTGGCCCTAGTCTTTGCAGGTCGGGAGGGACGAAGCATGGGTGTGAAGGATCGCGCCGCCCTGGGCGCATTCCTAGAACAGCTTTCGGCGGATGAGCGGCAGGAACGCACGATTGCCGAACAGCGCGCGCAGATCGATGCACTGGCCAGTTTCTTTCCACCGCCCGAAGGCATGGAAGTGGAGCCGGGTGCGCTCGGCGGAGTCGCGGGCGAATGGCTGCGCGCCAAACGCGCGCGTTCCGATGCGGCGCTGCTGTATCTGCATGGTGGCGGCTATGTGATCGGATCGCCGCGTTCGCATCGTCATCTGGCTTCGGCCATCGGCGAAGCGGCAGGCATTGTCGTGTTCGCTGCCGATTACCGTCTTGCACCCGAGCATCCGCATCCCGCCGCGGTGGATGATGCGGTGGCCGCCTATCAGGGCCTGCTTGATCGCGGCATGGCGGCGAACCAGCTTGCCATTGCAGGCGACAGCGCGGGCGGCGGTTTGACGGTTGCCACACTGGTCGCGCTGAAGGAGCGCGGTCTTCCGCTGCCAGCCTGCGCGGTGTGCATTTCGCCATGGGCCGATCTTTCGCAGGGCGGCGAAGCGCATCGCGCGCGGGCCAAGCGCGATCCCATCGTGGCCAAGGAAGGGCTCGATCAGATGGCAGCGGCCTATCTGGGCGGCGCCGATCCCAGGACGCCGCTGGCCTCTCCGGCCTTCGCCGATCTTTCCGGCCTTCCGCCGCTGCTCATTCAGGTGGGCACCGAAGAAGCGCTTTACGACGACAGCTTTCTGTTGAAGGCGCGCGCCGAAAACGCGGGCGTCGAGGTCTCGCTCGAATCATGGGCGGGCATGATCCATGTGTGGCATGCGTTCCATCCCATCCTCTCCGAAGGGCGCGATGCCATCGCCCGCATCGGCAGCTATCTGAGGTCGCATCTGGAATGAGCACCACCGAAGAGGTACGCGAAGAAGAGGGCAGCGATCTGTCCAGCGCCATTCCCGAGCACCCGCAAAAGCGCGACCTGCTCGGCAATTTCTGTTTCTATCTGCATTTCGCGGTGATGCTGTTCATCATCAGTGGCTGGTTGATCCCCAGCGTGGGTGTGCTTCTGTTCTATCTCGGCTTTCTGCCGCTCGTCTTCCTGCACTGGAAGCTGAACAAAGATGCCTGCATGCTCAACAACATCGAGAACTGGCTGCGCGACGGCAAATGGCGCAACCCGAAAAATCGCGAAGAGGGCGCATGGCTCGTTACGCTTATCAACGACGTCACGCATCTGGGCATCACGCCGAAGCAGATGAACTACATCACCTATGCGGTGCTGGCGGTGCTTTGGTTTCTGGGACTGCGGCACTATCAAGCGCTTTGAGGATTGCCGCCTTCTGCATCTGCGCGGCTCTGGCCGCCGCGCCCGCCGCTGCGCAGACCGATGCATTGCCGGAATGGAGCCAAGTCGAAACCGTTGTCGTGAATGCCGACGAAGGCGGGCCCGCAATGTGGCAGGTCTCGCGCGGGGATTCGCATGTGTGGATTCTGGGCGCGGTGCAGCCGCTGCCGGAAGGATTGCAATGGAACAGCGCGCGCCTTGAGAAGGTGGTGACGGGCGCGCGGGCAATCTACACGCAGCCGCGCGCGTCGGCGGGCATATTGGGCGGCATCTGGTTCTTTCTCACCAATCGCGACGCAATCTACCTGCCGGGCGACGACAAGGTGGAAGGCGTTCTGCCCGAGCCGCTGCTTGGCCGTTTCATGGCCGCGCGCAAGGAAGCCGGCAGGGACGCAGACCGCTATGAGGATTATCGCCTGCCCATCGCGGCTCTGATGCTCGAAAGCGATGTTCTGAAAAAGCGCGGCTTTGCCGGCGATGTGTTCGAGGATCGTCTGCGCAAGATCGCGCGCAATGCGGGCGTGGCCATGCGGCCGATTGCCGATTACGACGCGCTGAAGATGCTGAAGGAACTGCCCAAGCTCTCGGCGGAGCAGAATCTTGCCTGCGTCAACGATGCCCTCGACGATATCGACCAGTTGCGGGCGAGCGCGCGGCCTTCCGCCGAAGCCTGGGCCGATGGCGATCTCGCCGCGCTGATGGCTGCCTACCGGCAGAGCCGTTTCGAGCGATGCCTTGCTGCCGTCTCGACCGCGCGCGCACTGTGGGAACGCTCGGTGCGCGACACGCTGGCAAAGGTGGACGACGCGCTTTCGAAGCCCGGCAAGGTTCTGATCGTGGTCGGGATCGACGCGCTTCTGCGCAAGAACGGCGTGCTGGAACGGCTGCGCGCCAAGGGTTTCACGGTGGACGACCCGGTGAACTGATCAGCGCGCGGCCACCACATGGGCGCGCGTTCCATCAATGCGGATGACGCAGGCGCGGCCATCGTCTTCTGCTTTGCAGCCGGTCCATGTCACGCGGCGCTCCGCGGCGACTGTCAGGCGCAAATCGCGCCCCCTGCGAACCGTGAACTGGCAATGGGAATCGTCGCCGCACATGAACCCGGCATCATGGCCCCAAACGGTGATGCCGCTGGCGACATCGAGATAGAGCATTGCTTCGTCCGGCTTCAGCAGCGATTCCAGGCTGGTATCGATACGCTCGCGCGCCGATACCACATCCACCGTCGCGAATGCGCCGAGAACAAGCGCGCTGGCGGCGGCGGCGGCGAGTTTGGCAAAGGAGGGCAGCGACTTCATGGGTGTTTCCCTTTCCAGCAAGGCGTGAACGCGCCGGCTGAGCCCCTGCGCGCTCATGCCAACGCCTGCGGGCGCCGAAGGCCGCAACAGACTCTGCGCGGTGCGCAAAAGCGCGGTGAGATAATCCTGCGTGGCGACCAGGTTTTCGGTCGCATCCGCATCGCAGACGAGCTCGAAGGCAAAGCGGTGATTGCGCGCGACAATCCAGATCAGCGGATTGAACCAGTATAGTGCCGTGGCCAGATGCCCGAGCATCAGCCAGAAGGCATCGCGGTTTCGTACATGGCACAGCTCGTGCGCCAGTACGGCTTCGAGCGCATCGCCCGATTCGGCAAGGCGGGCGGGCAACAGAATCTTGGGATGCATCCAGCCGAACGTGCAGGGAGCGGCCACTTCAGTCGACATCAGCATGCCAATGGGAGGTGTGATGCCGAGGCGTCTGGTGAGCGTGCCGGCGGTGGCGGCAATGTCGTCGCGGGCTGCGCATCCATTGCCGAAGGCGCGCACCAGATAGGCAAGTGAGAGCAGATAACGCGCGAGCACGAAGAGGGCGCCCGCCAGCCACAGCGCCGCGACGAACATCGCATAGCCGGGCTCTGTGTGAGCAGGCGAAATGCTGGTGTCAGCGGCCGGAAGCACAGGAGCCATCGCCGGGTCGTTCGCATGAGTAATGACGGGCGATGGTTCCGGCACGTCCGCCGTCACTTCGAGCAGGCTTGCCTGCTTGGCCATTGCGAGCACCGCGACGGGCGCGAGCAGAGCGATGACAAAAAGACAGCGATAGAGAAAGGCCGCCACGCGCGGCGACACAAAGCGCGCCGCCACAAGCGCAACGCCAAACAGCAGCGCTGTTTCCGCCGCAAGATTGATGAAGGGAAGCGCGTCGCTCATTTGCGGGACTTCCGCCTTACCGGCGCGGATTCGATCTCGGTCAGCAGCAGGTCGAGCTTTTTCTCATCAAGATCAGCGGGATCGAACAGCGCGGCCGCCGCGGCTTCCTGCGAACCGGCAAAATAGGTGTTCACCAGATTGCGCCACGCGCCCTTAAGAGCCGCGGCGCGGTTCTGGGCGGGCTTGTAGACATGGCGGCGGCCATCGACCCGGTGGCGCACATGGCCCTTGGATTCCAGTATGCGAAGCGTTGTGCGCACGGAATCATAGCCGGGCGGATTTTTCAGGCTGGCGCGGATCTGCTCCGCATCCGCCTCGCCGGCGGCGAAGAGCGCATCCATGATTTCGCGTTCGCGCCTGGAAAAGTCCGCCATTGATGCGCCATCCGGTTATCTGGGAAATTTTTACCACTATCGAGCGGAGTGTGCAAATGCGCAAACCGCATGAAGCCCATGCGCATGCCGCACTGGAGTGTAAGAGTGGTAATATTTTACCACTTCCGGAAACAAGGGAGTGGAACCATGCAGATCGATCGCAGAACAGCATTGTCACTGACGGGCGCGGCGGCCATCGCCGGGATCATGCCGGTGCAAGGCGCAGCAGGCTTGGCGGCGCCTTTCGATGCGGCCGCCATTGTGAAGGCAGCGGCGGACATCATTCGCCGCGAATATATCGATGAGGCGGAGGCCAACCGGCTGGCCGACACGCTGCTCGCCAACCTGGCGGCGGGCAAATATGCAAACCAGACATCACCGCGTGGCTTCGCAGCGGCACTCACTGACGAACTGCGCGCGCAGACCAACGATCTGCACATGGATGTTTTCTACGATCCCAAGCTTCCGACCGCCGATGCACCGGAGGTGATTGCGGAAGACGATCTTCATCCGCGTTTCACCGGCTTTGGCGTGCAGACCGCCGCGAGGCTTCCAGGCAATATCGGGCTTCTGAAGGTGACGCATTTCCCCAGCCCGCCAACGTCGTTCATCGCGCGCTATGCCGCCGCGATGGAAATGATCCGCGATACCTCCGCACTGGTGCTAGATCTCACCATCAATCATGGCGGCGGCAGCGATACGCTCGCTTACTTCATCAGTTATTTCGTGAAGGGGGACATTGAATTGGGCCGTGCCACCTTCCGGCGGGAGCCGCCGGAAGTCACCCGCACGCTTTCAATAGTGGAAGGACCACGCTACGGCGAACAGCGGCCCATCTACGTTGCCATCTCGGGAACGACATTTTCGGCAGGCGAAGCGCTCAGCATCAAGCTGCAGCAATTGCGCGGCGCGACACTGGTGGGCCAGCGCACCAAGGGTGGCGCCCATATTGGGGAGACGTTCAAGTTGCCTTTCGAATTCCAGATTTTCGTGGTGAAGGGAAAGACGGATGGACGGGACTGGGAGGGCGTCGGGGTGCCGCCTGACGTTCCTTGCGAGCCCGGCTTTGCCGTCCGGATGTGCCACCGACTGGCCCTGGAGCGGACGTTGAAGGACACCACGGACCCCAAGGCGCGGCAGGTGCTTGCGAATGTGAGCGCCCATTCGACCGAGAATTTGTCCAGCTTCTCCCTGTAGTTATCTATTAATTTCAATAGGTTACGGGATATCAAAAAATCTGGCACTCACCCCTTGAAGCTGCCAGATGCCTTTCCCATCTCAATTGAGCGGCAGGGCCAGTTGGGCTGCCGCGGAAACCGTGGCCCGGCCTCCGATGAGGCGGGTCCAAGACACATCGCTTCAAGGAGGTTGTGACCATGCGTGGATTCGATTTTTCTCCCCTCTTCCGTTCGACCGTCGGCTTTGACCGTCTGGCCAATATGCTGGATCAGGTGACCGACAGCGTTCCGGCCTATCCGCCCTACAACATCGAGCGTACCGACGAGAACAAGTACCGCATCACCATTGCGGTCGCCGGCTTCGCCGAAAAGGATTTGAGCGTTGAAGTGCGCGATGGCGTGCTTTCCGTTCTGGGCAAGCAGGACGAAACACAGCGCAACGAAAAGGCCGGCTATCTCTATCAGGGCATCGCGGGCCGCGCGTTCGACCGCCGCTTCCAGCTTGCAGAGAACGTGGAAGTGCGTGGCGCCAGGCTTGAGAATGGCCTGCTCCACATCGATCTGGAGCGCGTTGTTCCCGAAGAGAAAAAGCCGCGCCGTATCGCCATCAATGGCAGCGCGCCCGATCTGAAAACGATCGAAGCAGAAGCGAAAGCGGCCTAAGCCCCCCATAGGCAGCATTCGCGGGAAGGCCGGGCAGAAATGCCCGGCCTTTTCGTTTTTGCTAGGTACCGGCGATTGGGGCGTATACTGATTGCACCGTCATCCAATTTGCCGTGGTACCCGCCAATGCCTTCCTGGCAGAGCGCCCTGCTTTCCCGCCTGCAGCGTATTGCCCGGCCCAAGACAGCCGGTCTGGACACCGACACGGGCGAGCTTCGGCGGCAGTACAATTATCTCACCGGCCGCTTCGGCCAGATCCTGCCCGATGCCACGTTTGAACCGGCACAGGTGGGCCCCATCAAGGGCGAATGGGTACGTGCCGATGCTTCCAGTTCGCACCGGCTCATCCTCTATTTTCATGGCGGCGGCTATGTCTCCGGTTCGCCGGAAACCCATCGCCCGCTGGTGGCGCGATTGTGCCAGGCCTCACAGGCGGTGGCTTTTGTGCCGAGCTACCGGCTCGCACCGGAATTTGCATTTCCGGCAGCGCTGCGCGACGGCATCGATGCCTATCGCCATCTTCTGAACCGCAAGGTTGCACCCAAGAGCATCGTTCTGGCGGGCGACGGCGCCGGGGGCGGGCTGGTGTTCTCGTGCCTGCTGGCCATCCGCAATGCCGGACTTCCCATGCCCGCGGCCGGCGTGGCGATGAGCCCCTGGGCCGATCTTTCGCTCTCGGGATGGTCGATGCTGCAGAACGCGCGTAACGACGCGGCGCTGAACTGGGAGTTGCTGTTCGTCAGTGCACGGAGTTATCTGAAAAAGACGAGCCCGGCCGATCCTTACGCATCGCCGGTGTTCGCCAATTTTCACGACTTTCCCCCCATCATGGTGCATGCGGGAAGCCTTGAGCTTCTGCGCGACGATGCCAGCCGCCTTGGCGACCGTGCGGCGGAAGCCGGTGTGCCGGTGAGCGTGGAAATCTATGACGGGATGCAGCACGTCTTTCAGGCAAGCAGTTATGTGCCCGAAGCGCGCATTTCGCTTTCGCGGCTGGGGCAATTCATCCGTTCGAAAACACCGGAGATCGCCGCCGCAGCGGCTGCACCCGAAGAAGCCTGACAGCGGCCCTGGATCAGGCGGTGGCGGCCATCGGCAGGTTTGCGTAATGCTCTGCGAGCATCGGCGGCAATTTCGCGCCGACAAATATCGCGCTCGCAACATCGGCATCGCGCAAATCGGTATCCGACAGATTGGCATATGCCAGATCGGCTTCGTTCAATCGCGCGCGGCGCAGATCCGCACCACGGAAATCGGCATAGCGGGCCTGCGCGCCATCGAGCCGCGCGGGCAGCAGACGGGCATCGGAGATCAGCAATGGACCCAGTTTCACATCGCGCAAGTCGGCATTGTTGAGCTTGGCGCCACTCAGATTGACACCACGCAAATCCGCGCCCGCAAGCCGCGCCGACCGCAAATCCGCGCCCGCCAGATTGCTGCCCTGAAGCGATGCCCCTTCCAGATTGAGGCCGTAGAGAACCGCGCCGGGCGCAATGAGCGCGGTGAGCGCGCGATGTGCAAGCGAGGGGATGCCACGCAGATCCGCGCCGGTGAAATCGGCGGGCTTGCCTTCGCGGCCATCGGTTTCTGCCCACAGCGAATGGGCTTCTAGGAGCGCTTCCTGCGAGGCCGATTTCGTCGCGTCGTTGGCGATGGGGGCATCGGTCAGAGCGTTGGCGAGATTGGCGCCATCCAGCACGGTGCGCGACATGCGCGCGCCCACGAGGATCGCCCCAGACAGATCGGCGCCCGACATGTTGCAGCCGGTGAGATCGGCACGTTCCAGATTGGCCCCCTGCATCTTGGCCTGGCGCAGATTGGCGCGCGTGAGCTTGCAATCCTTCATGATGGCGTCGGTGAAATCGGCCTGGATTGCCATGGCGCCCGTGAGCTTGGCCCGTTCGAGATTCGCGGAATTGAGCAGCGCCGCTGGCATCTCCGAAGGGCCGACATCATGCTGCAGCACACGCAGATTTCCGAAGCGGTCTTTCTCGGCGATGGTGCCCTCGCGCAGATCGGCTTCATACAGGTCCGCACCAATGAGATTGGCGCCGCGCAGGCAGACCCCGCGCATGTCCGAACGGCGCAGGCTGGCGCTGGCCAGATTGGCCCGCCGAAGATCGGCGCCGAAGAAGCTGGCTGATTCGAGGCGGGCCCCGGCCAGATTGGTTTCTTCCAGAATGGCGCCCGTGAAATCGGCATCGGCCAGATTGCGGCCGGACAGATCCAGCCCCGAGAGGTCGCAAAAGGCGAAAACCGCCCGCGCCCCGCCCATGCGCCCGGCATAGAGCATTTCGTGACGGGCCGCCGCAGCGGAGGCCTGTTTTTGCGTCAGCTTGGAAAAGCTCAAACGTGGGTTCGGCGACATTAAGGTATCCGGCAGAAAGTGGTGGACGTTCCCGCAGAGTGGGTATTGTTGGGGGAACCCGCTAACAGTCGATTAAAGAACGGAAATTTGCGGTTGGTGCCATTGTTCCGGCTAGCCTTTTCGCTTGGGAATTGGGTATGTTGCGCCCCGCGTGGCGCCCTTTTCCGGGGTTGGTCTGGGGTCTGGCTGCCGCGCACCCGAAGCGTTGATATCCAATGGGTAGGGCATGCTGGCAGGGCCCATGGCTTGGCGCTGCCCCGTTTTCCCGGTCCAAAACAGTGAGGTTCGCCTTGTACAAGCGCGCATTAATGCTGACAGCCGCCACCGTTGCGTTGCTCGCGGGGCCCGCCTATGCCGCCGGACCCACAACCATCACCGACAAACAGACCACAAACCAGAAGACCTCAACCACGGGCGATCTGACGATCGATACGACAGGTTCGGTGGTGGTGAGCTCAACCACACCTGCGATCACGGTGGACTCGAACAATTTCGTGACCATCAATTCCAGCGGCCTTGTATCCAACAAGGACAAAGCCAGTGCCGTGGGCATTGAGCTCGATGCTGGTTTCACCGGCGGGCTGACAAGCAGCGGCACCATCGATCTGAGCGGAACCGGTTCACTCAAAACAGGCATCACGCTGTTGGGCACCGGCGATTTCACTGGTGACATCAATCTGCAGTCCGGGTCCGTTTTGCGCGTCACCGGCGACAATGGCTACGGTATCTATTCTGTGCAAACCGCCAATCTTGTTGGCGACCTGACCTTGGCCGGCACAATTTCGCTGGGTTCGACTACGACCACGACGGCCATCACGTCTCCAACCGCAGTTCGCCTGCTTGGCAATGTTACAGGCGATATCCTGAACAGTGGCACCATCAGCGCCACGGGCACGAACGCCCAAGGCTTCATTATGACCGGCCTGCTGACTGGCAGCTTCACCAATAGCGGGACGTTGCAAACTCTCGGAACAACAAGCATCGCCAGCAGCAACAACCCTGAAGCTGGAACGGCCCTGGCCTTTGGCGCAAATGTGACGGGCGGCATTCTGAACGACGGACCGACAAGTACTGTCGATGCGACGGCGCGTGGCACCATCCGCGTTGCCGGTGCTGGCCAGGCTGTGCTGATTTCCCAGGCCGCGGGCGGCCTGAGTTCATCTGCGTCGATCACGATCGGCCAATATGGTGCGACGGGGTACAGCTTCCTAAATCGCGGAACGATCACGGCAACGCCCATCGACCCGAATTACAATGTCAGCACCATCGTGTTCGCGGGCGCCACGAGTTCGGCAAATATCGTATTCACCGATGGCTTCTTCAACTCCGGCGGCATCGCCGCGGCGGTGTCAAGCGATCCACACGGTCCACTGGCATACAATGCAACGGCGCTCTGGCTGCAGGGCTTTGTGGATCTGCCGGAGATTGTGAACAGCACACAAACTGGCGCCGGTACGATCACGGCATCATTCGCCGGCACCAATTCTGTGGGTGGAACGGCTACGGCAATTCGCATCGATCAGTCCTCGAACTTGCCCTCCATCACCAACCAAGGAACGATTTCAGCAGTCGCCACGACAACGGATTCGACGGCCGCAACATTGCAGGCATGGGCCATCCGAGATCAGTCCGGCACATTGAACTACATCAACAATACCGGTGTGATTTCGGCAATTATTTCGGGCAATGAAGATACGTCATCGGCGATCTTTGCGCGCGCAGTCGATCTGTCGAACACCACTTCTGACGTTACGTTTCAGAACACCGGTATCGTGCTTGGCGATGTGATTTTCGGTATCGGCAACGACACGTTCACGGTGTCCGGATCCTCGTCATCCAGCCGCGCATCGGTTGTCGGGAATATTACCTTCGGCGGCACTACCGGTGGCGGCACCGATTCGCTGACCATCGGCAATTTTGGCACGGTTCGGGGCACGATTCTGGAGACAGCGGGGACCAATCTCGACATCAATGTCAATCAGGGTGGAACCCTCGCCATTCTGAATACGACAGACACGCTGTTTGCCCATGACATGGTCATCGCCAATGGCGCGTCGCTCGGACTTACGCTTGCGCAAGCATTCAATGGAACCAGCAAACCGCTCATACAGGCGAATAGCATCAATATGGAGCTTGCCTCCGCCGATTTTCTCAACATCGGGTTTGGCGGTTTCATTGGCGCCGGGGCTTCGGATTCAAGCTTCATTCTGTTCGATACCGTTATGGGCAACCTGACCATAACGAATCCGGCAAACGTTCAGACGGCGATTGAATCCGCAGTACCATTTCTCTTTGATGGCCAGATTTGCGGCAACAATATCGCATTCTTCGCATCCTGTGGATCGGTTACCACGCGCTCGCAACTCGTGCTGGACCTCACCCCGAAGAGCAAGGACGAGGTCTTCGTTCAGACGGTTGGCGGTACGGTGAAAACCGATCTGTTCGGGTACAAGCTGTACGATTTCGTGAACAATGCGCTGGCCACGGATGACGAGCTTGGCGCCGCGGTGATCTCAGCGGGCCTGCCAGTTAGCGGTGTTTCGCTGACGCAGGCGCAGGGTTTCGATCTTTACAAGAATATCTATGGCGCGTTCGCCCCGGATGTGACGGGCGCGAGCCGCGCGATCGTGGTTTCGTTGACCGATCAGGCGAGCGGTCCCGTCGGCGCGCGTCAGCGCGCGCTGCGCATGTATGCGAACCAGGCGGGATCCGCGACGCTGTGGGGTCAGGAATTCGCCCAGCGCCTGAACGGTTCGGATTCGCCTGGCGGCATGTATCACAACACCGGCTTTGGCTTCGCGCTGGGTCTGGATAGCGGCGACCCGCGCAATGGCCGGTATGGTGGCGCGCTAACCTTCTATTCGGGCGACAGCACGGAGAAGGCACCGCGCCAATCCAAAACAAACAGCGAGTACTATATGCTCTCGCTTTACTCGAACTGGCGCGGCAAGGGGCTGTTTTTCGATACACAGGCCAATCTCGGCTATGGAACACTCACGGGCACGCGCAAGATCGATGCGGGTACCGTGGTGCGCACGGCCGACAGCACGCGCAACTCACTATTCATTACGGGCGGCTTCACGACCGGCGCGGTTCTGGCCAGCGGCGGCACGTCGATAATCCCGCTCCTCAGCATCGACGGCATGACAATGCGCGAAGACGGATATACCGAAACCAATGGCGGCACCGGCGTCGATCTTCGCGTGAATCCCGTTTATGCCAATTCGGCGCGCGCCTACGTCGGCACCAGCGTGCGTCAGGATCTGAACTTCGGCGACTTCTTCCTGCAGCCGGAAGCGCGCATCGGCTACCGCTACGACTTCCTCGCCGATCCCGTGGACATCAAGGCGTCGTTCGCCAGCGTCACGCCGGTTTCGCAGTTCACGCTCACCGGTCCGGATCCGGGCAAGGGCAATGTGGTTGCCGGTGGCAGCCTCGCTGTCACCACCGATGCCTGGTCGATCGGCCTGAACTACGATTACATCCGTTCGTCCGCCGGCTCTGTCAGTCAGTCCGGTACGATCACGCTCGTTGGCCGTATCTAAGCCGCAGCAGATGCGATGAACTTCGCCACGTCCTCTTCGGGCGTGGCGAAGGCGCATACAAGACGCACCAGAACGCGCCCATCGCTGCCTTGTTCCCAATCGTAAAACGTTGCGCCAGCCTTGCGCAGGTGCGCGCACATGTCCCTGGGCAACCAGGCAAACACGGCATTGGCTTCCGCCGGATGTCCAAGCGTGACGCCTGGCAGCGCCGCAAGACCATCGGCCAGCATTCGCGCCAGTTCGTTCGCCTTGCGCGCGTTTGAAAGCCAGAGGTCATTTGCGAGATAGGCTTCAAGCTGCGCTGACAAGAAACGCATCTTCGAGAACAGGTGGCCTGCGCGCTTGCGCCGATAGGCGAAGTCGCCAGCCAACGCAGGATCGAAAAAGATCACGCATTCCGCGCCAAGTGCGCCGTTCTTGGTTGCCCCGAACGAAAGCACGTCGATACCGGCCTTCCATGTCATCTCGGCAGGCGAACAGCCCAGATGCACGAGCGCATTGGCGAAGCGCGCGCCATCCATGTGTACGCGCATGTTGCGGCCCCGCGCGATTTCGGACAGCGCCGCGATCTGCGCGCATGAATAGACGGTGCCGAGTTCGGTTGACTGGGTGAGGCTGAGGGCCGTAGGCAGGTTCTGGTGCACATCGCCGCGGAATTTCGCCAGTTTGGCGCGCACCGCGTCGGCGGTGAGTTTCGCATCGGGCGTTTCCAGCGCGATCAGTCTTGCCCCGCCCGAGAAAAATTCCGGCGCGCCGCATTCATCGGTGACGATGTGACTTTCGGCGTGGCAGACAACGCCGCCATGGGGCGGGCAGAGCGTGGCCAGCGCCAGCGAATTGGCGGCGGTGCCGGTGGCAACCGGAAAAATCGCCACCTCGCGCTCGAAGATATCGGACAGCTTCCCGGCAAGCCGCGCGGTGATGGCATCTGCGCCGTAAGAAGCCGCGGAACCGGCATTGGCCCTGGTGAGCGCGGCGAGGATTTCGGGGCTGCCGCCAAAGGCATTGTCGCTGGAGAAATTCATCGAATGGTTCCCTGAATCCGCGCGACGCTAGCACGCGTTTGGCGGCGCCTCCATGCAACCATCCGCCGCCGGGCGGGTTTGCATGACAGGTCCGCCATGCATGCCTCCCGCAAAGTGCAAAGTCTTCAGCTGTTGCGTTTTGCCGCCGCCGCAATGGTGGTGACGACGCATGCCATTGCCTTCGCGCGCAGCCAGAGTACGCCGGTCGGTTGGTTCGCGATGTTCCACCTGGACCATATCGGCGCGATGGGTGTCGATCTCTTCTTTGTCATCAGCGGATTCATCATCACGCGCGCGGCTTCCGGTGCCCGGGTGCCGGAGCCGTGCGCGTTTCTGGAGCAGCGGATACTGCGCGTTGTGCCCATCTATTTCCTGATGTCGCTGCCCTTCGTTGACTGGTCCTCATTGTGGCAGGGCAGAGCAGCGCAACAGCTGTTCGCCACCTATCTGTTCTGGCCCGCAACGGCGGGTGGCATGACGATGCCGTTTCTGGGTGTGGGCTGGACGCTTTGCTTCGAGATGCTGTTTTACGTTGCGATGTCGTTCTGGCTGGCAAGGCCCGGCAGGTTGCAACTGGGCCTGCTGCTGGGCGCATACCTGGCAGGCTGCATCCTGCGCGATCTCACTGGCTGGCCGATGTTTCGCTTCCTCGGCAATCCCATCATTGTGGAGTTTCTGGCGGGCTGTCTGCTGGCACAGGTGCTGCCCAAGCTGACAGGACGCATGCGGCGTAACACTGGGATCGGCGCGCTTGGCATGTTCGCTGTCTCTGCGCTTATGCTTCTCAGCTTCGGGTTTGATGGCGCGTTCAATGCGCATCGCACGCTTGATGGGTCCGTGGCGGCGGCGCGGGCGGTGCTGTTTGGCATCCCGTCGCTCCTTCTTGTGCTGGGGGCATTGTGCTTCGAACACCGTGCACGAGGCCATGTGGTGGCCGCGCTCGCCTTTCTGGGGGACGCCTCCTATTCGATCTATCTCACCCATCCGCTGGTATTCCGTTTTCTGGGGCAGTTACCGCTTCCCAGTCCGTGGCCGGTCGCGGGTGACCTGATCGTGATTCTTTCGGTACCGATCAGCCTTGGCGCTGGCGTGCTCGTCTATCTCTGCGTGGAACGGCCTCTGCTCCAGAGCCTGCGCGCCCGGCGCAAGCATTTGCGCGAGATGGCGCCGGTTTCTGCGGTGTAATGGGCCTTCCGCAGCGGAAGTGATTGACCCCTAGCCAGCCCACGCTTTTGATGCAAAATCGAACGGACGGTATGTGGGGTTCAAATGGCTGATCTGGAAAAATTCCGCTCTGAAACGCGCGCCTGGCTGCAAGCCAATTGTCCGGCCTCGATGCGTGGTGACGCACCCGGCATCACGGATGACGACGGCATGGTGTGGGGCGGCAGAAAGCAGGTCTTCAAGAATCCGGACGCGAAGCTGTGGCTCGACCGCATGGCCGAACGCGGCTGGACCGCGCCAACATGGCCGAAGGAATATGGCGGCGGCGGGCTTTCTCGTGACGAAGCCAAGGTGCTGCAACAGGAGATGGCCAAGCTGCGCTGTCGCCCTCCGCTGTTCTCGTTCGGGCTGTGGATGCTGGGGCCGGTACTGCTCGAATACGCCAACGAAGAACAGAAGAAAGAACATCTGCCCAAGATCGTGCGCGGCGAAATCCGCTGGTGTCAGGGTTATTCCGAACCGGGCGCGGGGTCGGACCTCGCGGGGCTCAAAACCAAATGCGAGGACAAGGGCGATCACTATCTGATCAATGGCCAGAAGATATGGACATCTTACGCCGATCAGGCTGACTGGATTTTCTGCCTCGTGCGCACCGACACAACCAAGAAGCACGAGGGCATTTCGTTCATTCTGTTCGACATGACCTCGCCGGGTGTCGAGCCGCGCCCGATCAAACTGATCTCCGGTTCGTCGCCGTTCTGCGAGACGTTCTTCACGGATGTGAAAGTGCCGAAGAAGAATCTGGTCGGCAAACTCAATGGCGGCTGGGAAATCGCCAAGCGCCTTCTGCAATATGAACGTCAGAACATTTCCTCGGGCGGTTTCGGCGGCGGTTCGGGCGTGGAACTGGAAGATGTCGCGAAGGAATATGTCGGCGAGGACGACGGCAAGCTGGCAGACGCAGATTTGCGCGCCCGCATTGCCGCGCACCGCATGGACGCGCGCGCCTTCGCGCTGACCGTGCGCCGCGTGGAAGAGGAATCGAAAGCGATGAAGGGGCCGAGCCCCGCTGTGTCGGTCATCAAATATATGGCGGCCAAGCTCAATCAGGATCGCACGGAACTTCTGGTGGAAGCGTTGGGCACGCAGGGATTGGGCTGGGAAGGCGAGGGCTTCGATACCGCCGGTATCGCCGCGATGCGCGCGATGCTGCGCGCCAAGGGCAATTCGATCGAAGGCGGCACGAGTGAGGTAAACCTCAATGTCGTCGCCAAACGCGTGCTGGGATTGATGGATCATCAATAGTCTGGTGCCAGCTCCCCGTTAGAGGGACGCGGCAGCAGAGTGGAGGAAACATGGCTGACACCGCCGAACTGGAGTCCTTCCGCGCCGAAGCGCGCGCATGGCTCGAAGAGAACCTGCCCCCATCGATCAAGGGTGTGGACCTTGCGATGGCGCAGCAGGCCGGCATCGAACCGGAAGGCGAAGGCGCGCTGTGGAAGAAGCGCATGGGCGAGAAGGGCTGGGGCACACCCACATGGCCCAAGGCCTATGGCGGCGGCGGGCTTTCCAAGGAAGAGGCGAAGGTTCTTCAGCAGGAAATGAACCGTGCCGGCGCGCGCAATCCCATCGGCGGCATGGGCGTGATGATGTTTGGGCCGACCTTGCTGGAATATGGCAACGAAGAGCAGAAGCAGCGGCATATTCCGCCCATCGTGCGCGGCGAAATCCGCTGGTGTCAGGGCTATTCCGAGCCGAATGCCGGATCGGACCTGGCAAGCCTGCAAACGCGCGCCGAAGACAAAGGCGATCATTTCCTCGTCAACGGTCAGAAGATATGGACCTCCGGCGCGCAATGGGCGCATTGGTGCTTCTGCCTCGTGCGCACCGACAAGACGCGCAAGCACGAAGGCATCTCGTTTCTGCTGATCGATATGAAGTCGCCGGGCGTGGAAGTGCGGCCGATCATGATGATCTCGGGCCACTCGCCCTTCTGCGAAACGTTTTTCACCGACGTGAAAGTGCCGAAGGAGAATCTGGTGGGGCCGCTGAACGGCGGCTGGACCATCGGCAAGCGGCTGCTGCAGTTCGAGCGTCAGGGCCTCGGCGGCGGTGGCGGCGGCGCGGGCCGCGGCGGCGAGATGCGGCCGCTCGAAGATGTGGCGAAGAGCTATATCGGCACCGATGAAAAGGGCCGCCTCGCCGATCCCGATCTGCGGGCGCGGCTCACCGAACACCTGATGCATCAGCGCGCCTTCATGCTGACCTTGCAGCGTTCGCAGCAGGAATCCAAATCCAATCAAGGTCCGAGCACGGCGACATCGATCATGAAGAATGTCGGCTCGAAGGTGATTCAGGACCGCGCCGAACTGCTCATCGAAATCATGGGGCAACAGGGCTTGGGCTGGGAAGGCGACGGCTATTCCGGCAGCGAACTTGCGAGCGCGCGTGCATGGCTCGGCGGCAAAGCCGTGACCATCTATGGCGGCTCCACCGAAATCCAGAACAACGTTATCGCCAAGCGCATGCTTGGCCTTCTCGATCATCAATAAGATCTGTTGGGAAAACGACCATGGCAGTTTTGACCGAAGAACAAACCATGCTGCGCGACGCGGCAAAGGCGTGGGTGGCAGAGAAGTCGCCCGTGACAGCCTTCCGAAAGGTGCGCGACAGCGGCGCCGCTTACGACCCCGCCGTCTGGAAGGAGATGTGCGAAATGGGCTGGGCCGGCATCATCGTTCCGGAAGAGTATGGCGGATCGGGTCTCGACCTGATGACGCTCGGCCTTGTGCTGGAAGAGACCGGCCGCACACTGACTGCCTCGCCGCTGTTCAACACCGCGCTTGTCGCCACGAGCGCGCTGCTCCTGGCGGGGAGCGAAGCGCAGAAGCAGGCGTGGCTGCCGAAATTCGCCAGCGGCGAGGCCACCGGCACGCTTGCAGTCGATGAAGGTCCGCACCATGCGCCTTCAAAGATCACACTCGAAGCGAAGAAGGCCGGTAGCGGCTTCGTGCTGAACGGCAAGAAGGCGTTCGTGGCCGATGGCGCGACGGCGGATGTGATCGTCGTCGCCGCGAAAACCGCGGGCGGCATCACGCTGTTCCTCGTGCCCGGCAATGCCAAGGGCCTTTCGCGGCAGGCGTTGAAGGCGGTGGACAGCCGCGGTGTCGCCAATCTTTCCTTCGACAATGTGGAGCTCGGCGCCGATGCTGCGCTGGGCGCGGTGGATGGCGGCGCGGCTACGCTGGAAGCGCTGCTTGATCGCGCGCGCGCAGGGCTGGCGGCGGAGATGCTGGGCGCATGCGCACAGAGCTTCGATGTGACGCTCGAATATCTGAAAACGCGCGTGCAGTTCGGTCAGGTGATCGGCACGTTCCAGGCGCTACAGCACCGCGCGGCCAAGATGTTTACAGACCTGGAACTGACACGCTCCTGCGTGGAAGCGGCGTTGACCGCTATCGACAAGAACGCGAATGACGTTCCCGCGCTTGTGTCGCTCGCCAAGGCGCGCGCGAGCGAGCTGTGGCATCTGGTGTCGAACGAGATGGTGCAGATGCATGGTGGCATCGGCATGACCGATGCGCATGATGCGGGTCTGTACCTGAAGCGCGCCCGCGTGGCCGAAGCGGCCTTTGGCGGCGCCGCTTTCCATCGCGACCGCTATGCGACGCTGATGGGGTATTGAGTTACGAATGACCTCCCCCTTGTGGGGAGGTCGAAATTTGCTTCGGCAAATTTCGGGAGGGGGGCCAATGGCGGGCACCGCCCCCCACCCGAAAAATCTCTTCGCTGCGCTCGGCGATTTTCCGACCTCCCCACAAGGGGGAGGTGATGGGCGCTATTCGCTTTCCTTCGGAATCGTATTCGTCTTCGTCCCCGGCGGAACCTGGTCGATCACGAGCAGCTTCACCGGAACGGTGCCGTTGTTGATGCCGTAGTGCCAGGTGTTTTCCATTTCGATCAGGAATTCGCCCTGCTTCACATCGAAGGTTTTGCCGGTTTCCTCGTTGTGCACGGTGAGCACGCCCTGAAGCACATAGGCATAGTGCGGATAGGGATGCTTGTGCACCGGAAGGCGCGAGCCGGGCGGGAAGGTGGCGACGATGGCCGTCACTTCCGGCTTCGCCGGCATGTTCAGATCCTGCCCGGTGACGGTTGTGACGCTCTTGAAGATCGGCTTCACATCCACCGATGGCGTATCGGCGATCACGGCTGTGGCGTAACCCAGAATGAGCAGCGCGCCTGCGCCAAGGGCAACGTAGCGTTTCATTTTGGCACTCCTATCCGCGGCCGGTGACGGGCAGCGAGCTGGAAAGCCCGCCATCCACGGGCATCGCGTGGCCGTTAACATACGAGCTTTCATCGCTTGCAAGAAACAGCGCAGCCGCCGCGATTTCTTCGGGATTGCCATAGCGGCGCAGGGGATTGAGCTGGCCGATCTTGGCGTCGGTGCCCTTCTCTCGCGCGCGGTCGAAGATCGGCTTCGTCATGCCTGTCTCGATCAGGCCGGGGCAGATCGCATTCACGCGGACGCCTGTGCCATAGAGAAAATTCGCTGCCGTCGAGACGAGATTGATCACGCCGGCCTTGCTGGCGCTGTAGGGGCCGGGGCCTGCGCCGGAACGAAGGCCTGCGACGGAGGCGGTGCAGACGATAGAGCCCTTCTTCGCGGGCACCATCACGCGGCTCGCATGCTTGATGGCGAGGAACACGCCGATGAGATTGACGGAGAGGATCTTCATCCAGTCTTCGGCGGTGGCCTCGAAGAAGCTCGGCCCGAGACCGCCGGAGATGCCGGCATTTGCATAGATCGCATCGAGGCTGCCGAACTCCTTCACTGCCATATCGACGGCGCGCGCCACATCGGCTTCCGATGAGGCATCGGCGTTCATCGCAATCGCCTTGCCACCTGCAGCTTTGATCATCGCGGCGGTTTCTTCCACCGCATCGGCGCGGTCGAAGCAGATCACGCTTGCGCCTTCGCTGGCGAACAGTTTTGCCGATGCACGGCCGATGCCGCTCGCAGCGCCCGTGACGATGGTGCCGCGCCCTTCAAGACGTTTCATGGATGTCCTCCCTGTTATCGCTAAGCCCATCTTGTCATGGCCCGCGAATGCGGGCCACCCGGGAGACGCATTGCGGATGCGGAAAGATGCGGACGTTACAAACTGGGTCACCCGCATTCGCGGGTGATGACAGTTGGAGTTTACAGATACCGAACCGGCCGTCCCTGCACCAAGGCCTGTGCCGCTTTCAGGATCGCGCCGGTGTCGATTCCGTGATGGGCATAGAGATCAGCGATGCGGCCGGATTGGCCGAAATGCTCCACGCCGAGCGATAGCGCGCGGTGACCACAGACACTGCCGAGCCAGGAGAGCGTGGCGGGGTGGCCGTCGATCACCGTCACAAGCCCGCTGAAGGCGGGAAGTTCGCCGAGCAGCCTGTCGATGTGCGATTGCGCGGAGGCGTCGCCCGCCATGCGCGCACGGGAGGCCGCCTGCCAGCCCGCGTTCAGCCGGTCTGCGGAGGTGACGGCGAGCACGGCGACATCGCGCCGGTCTTCGGCAAGATAGCCAGCCGCTGCGATGGCTTCGGGTGCCACCGTGCCCTGATAGGCAATGCAGATTTCGCAGTTGGGGCCGGGCGGGCGCAGCCAATAGGCGCCATCTATGATGGATTGCCTGTTTGCGTCATCGAGCGTGCGGTGCGGCTGTTCCAGCGGGCGGGTTGTGAGACGCAGATAGACCGAGCCGCCGGTGCCATCGCGCAGCCAGCCTGTGCTTTCGTCTTTTCCGTCTCTTTGAATGTAATCGAACGACCAGTGCAGGATCGCGGCAAGTTCATCCACGAAGGCCGGTTCGAAGGAGGCGAGCCCATCCTGCGCCATGCCGATGAGCGGCGTACCGATGGATTGATGCGCGCCGCCTTCGGGCGCGAGCGTGACGCCGGATGGCGTCGCGACCAGAATGAACCGCGCATCCTGATAACAAGCATAGTTCAGCGCATCGAGGCCGCGCGCGATGAAGGGATCGTAAAGCGTGCCGATGGGCAACAGCCGTTCGCCGAACAGCGAGTGCGACAAGCCAAGTGCCGCCAGCACGATGAAAAGATTGTTCTCGGCGATGCCAAGCTCGATGTGCTGACCCTTGGGGCCCATCTGCCAGCGATAGGTGGAGGCGATCTTCTCTTCCTTGAAGCGGTCTTCGCCCGCGACAAGATCGAACACGCCGCGCCGGTTCACCCAGCCCCCGAGATTGGTGGACACCGTCACATCCGGCGAGGTGGTGACGATGCGATCGGCGAAACCGCTGTCGTCGCGTGCCAGATCGAACAGGATGCGGCCGAAGCCTTCCTGCGTGGAAATCTCCTCGGCTTTCGGCAGGGGCAGGGACTCGGGAACGGCGATGCGCGGCGCCGAGAAGCGTCGCGTGCCCTTGGTGTTGAACGGCACCGCTTTCAGGAACGTATCAAGTTCGCGCGGATCCGATGAAAGGCCTTCGAATTTTTCCCATTCATGGCCTTCGCGGATGTTCATCGCCTTGGCGAAACCGTCCATCTGCGTGGGCGTCATCAGGCCGGAGTGATTGTCTTTGTGGCCGGCGAGCGGCAGGCCCATGCCCTTGATGGTGTAGGCGATGAAGCACACGGGGCGGTCGTGATCGATGGCGTTGAACGTATCGGCCAGAAGATCGAGATCGTGTCCACCGAGATTGCACATCAAGGAAGAGAGTTCGTCGTCGGACAGATCGTCGATCAGCCGTCCTGCCGGCGAATTGTGCCCAAGATCGGCATGAAGGCGCATGCGCCACGCCGCGCCGCCCTGAAAGGTGAGCGCCGAGTAAAGATCGTTTGGCGCGCCGTCGATCCAGTTTTTCAGCGCATCGCCGCCGGGCTTGGCGAAGGCGGCCTGCATCTTGTGGCCGTATTTTAGCGTTATCACATCCCAGCCCATGGCGCGGAAGGTGGCTTCAAATTTCGGCTCCAGCCCTTCGCGGATCACGCCATCGAGGCTCTGGCGGTTGTAGTCGATGATCCACCATGTGTTGCGAAGGCCGTGTTTCGCCCCTTCGATCAGGCACTCGTAGATGTTGCCTTCATCGAGTTCGGCATCGCCCACGAGCGCGATCATGCGGCCGGTGTCTTCGGCGCGCCGCAAGGCCTTCGCGAGCAGATAATCCTGCGTCAGTGACGCAAACGCCGTCATCGCCACCCCAAGGCCGACGGAGCCGGTGGAGATATCCACATCGTCCTTGTCCTTTGTGCGCGAGGGGTAGGATTGCGCGCCGCCGAAAGCGCGGAAGTGCTCCAGTTTCTCGCGGGTCTGATTGCCGAGCAGGTATTGAATGGCGTGGAACACGGGGCTGGCATGCGGTTTCACCGCCACGCGGTCTTCGGGCTTCAATACGGCGAAATAAAGTGCCGTCATAATCGATGTCATGGATGCGCATGAGGCCTGGTGTCCGCCGACCTTGATAGAATCTTCTTCACCACGCAGATGGTTGGCGTTGTGAATGGTCCAGGCCGAAAGCCACAGAACCTTTTTTTCAAGATCACGGAGTATCGCGGTCACGCGGGTTCGCTCATGCGCCATGGTGCGGTGCGATAGAAAGCCCTGTCCGCGGTGAAATTCAAGAACAATGAAGGGGGTGGTCACATCAGATTGTTGCGATTGTGGCGCGCCCCCTCCCTTAGCCTTATCGGGCCCGGCTATGATCCGTCCCGCGATTCAAACAAGAGGCATTCATGCCCGCGCGTGTTCGTTCTGCGCTCGATCTGATCGGCAACACGCCTATGGTCGAGCTGACGCATATTGATACCGGCCCCTGCCGGTTGTTCGTGAAACTGGAAAGTCAAAATCCCGGCGGTTCCATCAAGGACCGCATCGGCCTTTCGATGATCGAAGCCGCCGAACGCGAGGGCAAGATCAAGCCCGGCGGTACGCTGGTGGAAGCCACCGCGGGAAACACCGGCCTTGGTCTTGCGCAGGTCGCCGCGCTGAAAGGGTACAAGATCGTTCTGTTCGTGCCCGACAAGATGGCACGCGAGAAGGTTTTGCATCTGCGCGCGCTCGGCGCAGATGTGCGCATCACACGCTCGGATGTGGGCAAAGGCGATCCCGAATATTATCAGGACAAGGCGGAACGCTTCGCCAGAGAGAACAACGCGTTCTATGTGAACCAGTTTGCGAACCCGGCAAACCCCGACGCGCACGAGAAAACCACCGGCCCGGAAATCTGGGAGCAGATGGAGCATCGCGTGGATGCGATGGTGATGGGCGTCGGTTCCGGCGGTACGCTTACGGGTATCGCGCGTTTCTTCAAGCGCGTTTCACCTAACACCGAGATTGTTCTGGCCGATCCCGTGGGGTCTATCCTGGCACCGCTGGTGCGCGAGGGAAAGAAGATCGAGCCGGGTTCCTGGACGGTGGAAGGGATCGGCGAAGACTTCATTCCGCCCAATTGCGATCTGTCGCTGGTGACAACGGCCTATGCGATTTCCGACAAGGAAAGCGTGGAAGCTGCGCGGATGCTGCTTTCGCACGAGGGCATTCTGGGCGGATCGTCCTCCGGCACCCTGCTGGCCGCGGCGCTGCGGTATTGCCGCGAACAGACTGCGGATAAGCACGTGGTGACACTCGTGCCCGACAGCGGCAACAAATATCTCTCCAAAGTCTATAATGATTACTGGGTGATCGAGCAGGGGCTCGCCGACCGCAATCTGCACGGCGATCTTTCCGACATCATCACGCGCCGCTTCGACTCCGGCGGCATGGTAACGGTGGGGCCGGACGATACGCTGCTCGTCGCTTATGGCCGGATGCGCAGTTCCGACATCTCGCAGCTTCCCGTGGTAAAGGATGGGCGCATCGTCGGCATTCTCGACGAAAGCGACATCCTTTCGCATGTGGAAGGCCACGACGAATTCCGCGCGCAGCAATTCAAGGACCCCGTGCGCACGGCCATGACGGCGCGGCTGCATACGGTGCAGGTGACCGACCCCATGGATGTGCTGCATCCCATTTTCGCGCGCAACGAGGTGGCCATCGTTCTCGACGGCGACAAATTCGTGGGCTTCATCACGCGTGTGGACCTGATCAACCATCTGAGGCTTTGCCAGTGACGGACTCCAGCAAACGCAACCGCTTCGCCTTCGCCACGCGCACCATCCATGGCGGGCAAAGCCACGATCCGACCACGGGCGCGGTGATGGTGCCGATCTACGCCACCAGCACCTATGCGCAAGCGAGCCCCGGCGTGCACAAGGGTTATGAATATTCGCGCAGCCAGAACCCCACACGGCAGGCGTTCGAACGCTGTATTGCGGACCTTGAAAGCGGCGCCGAAGGCTTCGGATTTGCGAGTGGCCTCGCGGCAGAATCCACAGTGCTGGAATTGCTGGACAGCGGCGATCATGCGATTGCCAGCGATGATCTTTATGGTGGCACCTATCGCCTCTTCGAGCGGGTGAAGAAGCGCAGCGCCGGGCTTTCCTTCTCCTTCGTGGATATGAGTAATGTGGCGAATGTCGAAAAGGCGATCACGCCGAAGACCAAGCTGATCTGGGTGGAAACGCCGACCAACCCGCTTCTGAAGCTGGCGGATTTGGCTGCAATCGCAGCGCTGGCGAAGCAGCGCAGCATCCTCACAGTGGCGGACAACACCTTCGCGTCGCCTTATGTGCAGCGGCCGTTGGAGCACGGCATCGATATTGTGGTGCACTCCACGACAAAATATCTGAATGGTCATTCCGATGTGGTAAACGGCTGCGCGGTGGTGGGCGAGAATGCGGATCTGGCCGCGCGCCTGCGCTTTTTGCAGAACGCGGTGGGCGCGATCTCCGGCCCATTTGATTCCTTCCTCACCTTGCGCGGAATCAAGACGCTGGCGCTGCGCATGGAACGGCATTGCGCCAATGCGCTGAAGATTGCGCGCTGGCTCGAAGCGCAGAGCGATGTGAGCCGCGTATTCTATCCCGGCCTTGAGAGCCATCCGCAACACGCGCTAGCGAGGCGGCAAATGGCGGGCGGCTTCGGCGGCATCGTCACGGCTGTGCTGAAGCGCGATCTTTCCGGCACCAAACGCTTTCTGGAACGCTGCCGCCTCTTCACGCTCGCGGAATCGCTGGGTGGCGTCGAAAGCCTGATCGAGCATCCCGCGATCATGACCCACGCTTCCATCCCGCCCGAACAGCGCACCGCCATCGGCATTTCGGATTCGCTGGTGCGCCTTTCCTGTGGCGTGGAAGACGCCGACGATCTGATCGCGGATTTGCAGCAGGCGCTGGGTTAGAGCGACGGCAAATCCAGACCGTTCTCCTTCGCGCATTCCACAGCGATGTCGTAACCCGCATCCGCGTGGCGCATGACGCCGGTGGCGGGATCGTTCCACAGCACGCGGGCGATGCGCTTGCTCGCGGCTTCGGTGCCGTCGCACACGATCACCATCCCTGCATGCTGTGAAAAGCCGATGCCGACGCCACCGCCATGATGCAGTGACACCCATGTCGCGCCGGAGGCGGTGTTGAGCAGCGCGTTCAGCAGCGGCCAGTCCGATACCGCATCGGATCCATCCTTCATCGCTTCGGTTTCGCGGTTGGGTGAGGCGACGGAGCCGGAATCCAGATGATCGCGCCCGATCACGATGGGCGCTTTCACTTCGCCCTTCGCCACCATTTCGTTGAAAGCAAGGCCGACGCGGTCGCGGTCGCCGAGCCCGATCCAGCAGATGCGTGCGGGCAGGCCCTGAAACGCGATACGTTCCCTCGCCATGTCGAGCCAGTTGTGCAGGTGCTTGTTGTCGGGCAGCAGCTCCTTCACCTTCTCATCGGTGCGATAGATGTCTTCCGGATCGCCGGAAAGCGCACACCAGCGGAACGGGCCGATGCCGCGGCAGAACAGCGGGCGGATATAGGCTGGCACGAAGCCTGGAAAATCGAAGGCATCGGCAACGCCTTCTTCCAGCGCCATCTGGCGGATGTTGTTGCCGTAATCGACGGTGGGAATGCCCATCTTGTGGAAATCGAGCATCGCGCGGACATGCTCGGCCATCGAATGCTTGGCGGCATGCTCCACCGCCTTGGGATCGGTTTCGCGCTTCTTCATCCACTCATCGAGCGACCAGCCCTTGGGCAGATAGCCGTTCACCGGGTCGTGCGCGCTCGTTTGATCGGTCACCGCATCGGGGCGGATACCGCGGCGCACCAGTTCGGGAAACACATCCGCCGCATTGCCGAGCAGGCCCACGGAAACAGGCTTCTTCGTCTTCTTCGCCTCTTCAATGATGGCGAGCGCTTCGTCGAGCGTGGATGCCCGCCGGTCGAGATAGCGCGTCTTCAATCGCATCTCGATCCGCGAAGGCTGACATTCCACCGCCAGCATGCTGGCGCCCGCCATCACCGCAGCGAGTGGTTGCGCGCCGCCCATGCCGCCAAGGCCTGCCGTCAAAATCCAGCGGCCCGAAAGATCGCCGCCATAATGTCGCCGCCCCAGCTCGGCGAAGGTCTCGTAAGTGCCCTGAACGATGCCCTGGCTGCCGATATAGATCCACGAGCCCGCCGTCATCTGGCCGTACATCATCAGGCCCGCGCGATCGAGTTCGTGGAATTTGTCCCACGTCGCCCAATGCGGAACGATGTTGGAATTGGCGATGAGCACGCGCGGCGCATCCTCATGCGTGCGGAACACGCCCACGGGCTTTCCGGATTGCACGAGCAGGGTCTGATCGGCTTCGAGCCGCTTCAGTGCCGCAACGATGCGGTCGAAGGAATCCCAATCGCGCGCGGCGCGGCCGATGCCGCCATAGACAACGAGTTCTTCCGGCCGCTCCGCGACTTCGGCATCGAGATTGTTCATCAGCATGCGCAAGGGCGCTTCGGTGAGCCAGCTTTTGGCCGAAAGCTCGGTTCCGCGCGCGGCTTTTATCTTGCGGGAATTATCAATGCGGTTCATGACGGCTTCCGGTTGCGATGCAGGACGTGAGCATTTCGGTGAGCAGGGCGCGCAAGGGTGCGGCGAATCCGGGATCGTAGTCCACTGGCCAGTTCGTTTCATCCACATGGCCCACGTGTTCGCGAAGATAGGTACGGCAGGCCAGTTCAAGCTGGATGGCATGCACGTTTTCGCGCGGCCTTCCATAATAACGCGTGGTCCAGCCACCCTTGAAGCGCCCGTTCACCACCATCGAGAAGGGTGCACGTGATGCTGCATCTGTGATGGTGTCTGCGAGTGCTGGTGCGCAGGTTGTTCCGCCGTTGGTGCCGAAATTGAGATTGGGCAGTTCGCCTTCAAACAGGCGCGGAATCACCGAGCGGATGGAATGTGCATCCCAAAGAATTGCCACGCCATGCTGCGCCTTCACGCGCGCGATCTCGTCAGCAATGGCGGCGTGATAGGGATCGAACCAGCGCTTGCGGCGTTCGGCGATTTCGTCGGCGTTCGGCTCATGGCCGTCACGGTAGAGCGGCTCGCCGTCGAAGTTGGTGGTGGGGCACAGCTCGGTGGTCGCCTGACCGGGATAGAGCGATGCGCCGGAGGGATCGCGATTGGCGTCGATCACGGTGCGCGATATGCGCGTGCGGATGACGCTTGCGCCCAGATGCGGCGCGAAATCATAAAGCTTCTCGATCCACCAGTCGGCATCGCGGCGGCCTAGCCATGGCGAGACCAGGCGCGCTTCGATATCGGCCGGGATATCCGTGCCGGTATGCGGCATGGAGACGATGAGCGGCGTGGTGCCGCGCGCGATTTCGAGGAAATCGTTCATGCGCCGTTCCATACGCGCTGATGGAGCGGATTGAACCCGATGCGGTAAACAAGTTCCGCCAGACTTTCGATATTCCAGATCGCCAGATCACAGCGCTTGCCGGATTTGAGCATTCCGATGTCATTGCGCCCCAGCGCCTTTGCGGCGTTGCGCGTAACGGCAAGCAGGCACTCCTCCACCGTAAGGCGAAACAGGGTGGCTCCCATGTTCAGCACGAGAAGCAGGGAGGTAAGGGGCGACGTGCCGGGGTTGCAGTCGGTGGCCAGAGCCACAGGCACGGTGTATTCGCGCAACAGATTTACGGGTGGCAGCTTGGTTTCGCGCAGGAAGTAATAGGCACCGGGCAGCAGCACAGCCACGGTTCCCGCTCTGGCCATCGCTGCTATGCCATCTTCGCCCGTATGCTCCAGGTGATCGGCGCTGATGGCATGGAACCGCGCGGCGAGCACAGCGCCGCCCCCGTCGCTAAGCTGGTCGGCATGGAGCTTTACGCGCAGGCCCTGTTTGGTAGCGGCTTCGAACACGCGCGCGATCTGCTCCGGCGAGAAGGCAATGCTTTCGCAGAAGCCGTCAACAGCATCGGCGAGACCTTCCTGCGCGATGGCGGGGACCATTTCGCTGCACACCAGATCGATATACCGGTCCTTGTCGCCGTTCATCTCCGGTGGAAGCGCATGCGCGCCAAGGAAGGTGGTGGCAATGTTCACGTTGCATCGCTTGGCGAGCGCGCGCGCCGTGCGCAACTGCTTCATTTCATCGGCAAGTGAGAGGCCATAGCCGGATTTGATCTCCACCGTCGTCGCGCCTTCGGCCATCAACGCTTCGAGGCGCGGCAGGGCTTGGGCGATAAGCTCGTCTTCGCTGGCGGCGCGTGTGGCTTTCACCGTGGAGACAATGCCGCCGCCCGCCCGCGCAATCTCTTCATAGGTGGCGCCTTTCAGCCGCATCTCAAATTCGTTGGCGCGGTTGCCGCCAAAGACAAGATGCGTATGGCAGTCGATCAAGCCCGGCGTAATCCAGCGGCCTTCGCAATCGATCCGCGCGCCTTCGAACGCGGGCGCGGCCCCGGCGGGCCCGGCATAGACGATGCGGCCATCCAATGTGGCCACGATCCCATCTTCCACCACGCCAAGTCCGGGGCCCGTCATGGTGGCAAGCCGCGCATTGTGCCAAAGCCGGTCGCAAAGCATGGGCCGGAACATGCCATGTTTCTTGCCATGTTTCAGCGCAGCTTTTGCGGATATTCTGCGATTCATGACCGCTTTGCATTTCTGCTCCGCATTGCTTTCCACCGGCTGGGCGGAAAATGTCCGTCTCACCCTGGATGGCGGAAGGATCGTTCGTGTGGAAACCGGCGCGACGCCGGGACCCGATGATGAGTGCCACCAGGTGGTGCTGCCGGGGCTCTGCAATGTCCACAGCCACGGCTTTCAGCGCGGCATGGCCGGGTTGGCCGAGCGGCGCGGACCGGAAGGCGACAATTTCTGGACATGGCGCGAGGTGATGTACCGCTTCCTGGACCGCCTGACGCCGGAAGATGTTGAAGCCATTACCGCGCTTGCCTTCATGGAAATGCTGGAACGCGGCTTCACCCGCGTCGGTGAATTTCATTACCTCCATCACGATCCCGGCGGCACGCCTTACGCAAACATCGGCGAACTGGCGGAACGTGTCGCGGCGGCGGCGGATGAAACGGGTATCGGCCTCACGTTGCTGCCGGTCTTCTATGCGCATGGCAATTTTGGCGGCGCCGCACCTTCGCCCGGACAACGGCGATTTCTCAACAGCCCGGATGCGTTCGCTCGGTTGTTCGATGCAAGCCGCAAGGCGATTGCGGCACTCGACGACGCGGATATCGGTGTTGCGCCGCATTCCCTGCGCGCAGTGACGCCGGACGAATTGCGCGCCGCGATTGCGCTTTCGCCCGATGGTCCCGTCCACATTCACGCCGCCGAGCAGACGAAGGAAGTGGAAGACTGCATGGCGTGGTCTGGAACCACGCCGGTGGCATGGCTGCTTGATAACGCCAGCGTGGATCGTCGTTGGTGCCTTGTGCATGCCACGCATATGACCGGGGACGAAACCGCGCGCCTTGCAGCAAGCGGTGCGGTGGCGGGACTCTGTCCGGTGACGGAAGCCAATCTGGGCGACGGCATCTTCCCGACGGAGCGCTATCTGGCGGCAGAGGGGGCCTTCGGGCTTGGAACCGATTCCAACATCGCCATCGATCCGGCGCAGGAACTGCGCATGCTGGAATATGCGCAGCGCCTTTCCGGGCGCTCCCGCAACGTGCTGGCGAGCAGGGAAGGGGTTTCCACCGGCCGGGAACTTGTTGACCGCGCGCGCAAGGGCGGCGCCAGGGCGCTGGGACAGCGCCTTTCGGGCATTGCCGAAGGTGCTGCAGCCGATTTCTTTACGCTGGACAGCCAGGATTCGCTGATGGCCGGGCGGCGGAATGATACGATCCTCGATAGCTGGGTGTTCGCAACCGCGCGCCCCGTTGTGGATTGTGTCTGGCGAGGGGGCCGCAAAACTGTTGCAGGGGGAGAACATCGACACCGTGCCGCCATCACCGCGCGCTATCTGCGCTCGCTGGAGCGCCTGCTTGCCTGAACGGGGCCGCGCGGCATGAGAAATGTTGCGCCCAATCTTCGGGTGGAAGACGCCGCGACGCTCACAACCGAGCGCTACGGTGCGCTTTTGCGCATCGTGGCGGCAGGCGATTGGGTGATCGGCGAAGCGCCGCGCCTCGACGCCGAATTGCGCCGGCTGGATCTTCGCGGTGACGGCGAAGCGGAAATCGATGGCTCGAAAATCGGGCTTCTGGACAGCGCGGGTGCATGGCTTCTTTTGCGCACGCATCGCGATCTGGAAGCAGCGGGCCGTCATGTGCGCCATCTGAGCGTGCCCACGGTTTACAAGCCGCTGATTGAAACCATCAACAATGCGGATGTGTGCCAACCCCATCCGCATCCAAGATCGGGCGGCTTCACCGATTTCTTCGTGCGCATCGGCAAAGGCACCGTCGATGTGCTCAAGCAGGGCTATGCGCTCTTGAGTTTTCTTGGCCAGATAACGGTGGAAACGTTCGAAGCGGTTTTTGCGCCGCGCCGTGAATTGCCGTTTCCGGCTTTGGTGACTCAGATCGAGGCAACGGGTCTGACCGCGCTTCCCATTCTGGGGTTGCTGTCCTTTCTGCTGGGCGTGGTGATCGCCTATCAGGGCGCGGACCAGCTTCGCCGCTTCGGCGCCGAGATATTCACCATCAATCTTCTGGGCGTTTCCATTCTGCGCGAGATCGGCGTGCTGATTACCGCGATCATCGTGGCGGGCCGCTCCGGCAGCGCCTTCACCGCCTCCATCGGCTCCATGCGGGTGAACGAGGAGATCGACGCGATGCAGACCATCGGCCTCAACGTGGCCGAAGTGCTCGTCGTGCCGCGCGTTCTGGGGTTGATGATCGCGCTGCCATTGCTCACCTTCTATGCCGACGTCATGGCGATGCTGGGCGGCGCGCTGATGTGCTATGCCGATCTCAACATCACCTTCCCGGTGTTCATGCGCCAATTGGAAGGGGCAATATCGCTTTCGACCCTGTGGGTGGGACTTGTGAAGGCGCCGGTGTTCGCCTTCATGATCGGGCTGGTGGGCTGCTTTGAAGGCCTGCGTGTGGAACGCAACGCCGAAAGCGTGGGCAAGCTGACGACCCGTTCGGTGGTGGAATCCATCTTCCTCGTCATCGTTTGCGATGCAGCCTTCTCCATACTTTTTTCGGTGCTGGAAGTGTGATGGCAGATGCGGCACCGCCCGATGACGTGGCCATCCGCATTCGCGGGCTGGTGAACGCATTCGGGACCAAGGTCATTCACGATCATCTCGACCTCGACGTGAAGCGCGGCGAAGTGCTTGGCGTCGTCGGCGGATCGGGTACGGGCAAATCGGTGCTGATGCGCTCCATCGTTGGTCTCAGTCGTCCGCGCGAAGGCGACATCTGGGTGTTTGGCGAAAATACACGCGACATGGACGCCCGCGCGATGCGATCGCTGCAATTGCGCTGGGGCGTTCTGTTTCAGGAAGGCGCCCTGTTCAGCTCCATGACCGTGGCGCAGAACATCCAGGTGCCCTTACGACGCTATACCGCTATGTCGGAATCGCTGATGGACGAAATCGCCGCAATGAAGATCGCGCTTGTGGGTCTGCCCGATGACACCGCCACCAAATATCCGGCGGAACTTTCGGGCGGCATGAAGAAACGTGCGGGTCTTGCCCGCGCCCTGGCGATGGATCCGGAATTGCTGTTCCTCGATGAACCGACGGCGGGCCTCGATCCCATTTCCGCCACGCATTTCGACGAGCTTGTGCGCGATCTGCAAAAGAGCCTGAACCTGACCGTGTTCATGGTCACGCACGATATCGATACGCTTCGCGCCACCACAGACCGCATCGCGGTGCTGGTGAACAAGAAGATCAAGGTGGGAACGATCCATGCCCTGCGGCATGATCCAGATCCCTGGATACAGGAATATTTCGCGGGCGTTCGCGGCCGGGCCGCGCTCGACACCTGAGGAGACAGGCGATGGAAACCAAAGCCAATTATGCAGCCGTCGGCATCTTCGTGTTCTCGCTGATGCTGGCCACGGTGATCGCGCTTCTGTGGCTGGCCGGCACGCAGTACAGCGAGGAATACAAATATTACGAGACCTACTTCTCCGGTTCTGTGAGCGGTCTCTCGAAAGGCACGAAGGTGCGATACAACGGTATCGAAGTCGGCCGCGTCGACAAGCTGCGCTTTGATCCCGAGGATCCCAAACGCGTGATCGTAACCGTGCAGATCGATCCGGCACTGCCGCTGCACGAGGATTCCATTGCCTCCATTGCGAGTGAAGGCATCACCGGCGGCTCCTATGTGGAGATCGAAGGCGGTTCCAAGAAGAAGCCGCTGCTTACGGTTCCCAAGGGGCATGACTATCCCGTCATCAAGTCGCGGCCTTCCACGCTGCAGCAATTGGCCGAATCCGCGCCGGTGCTCATCGCCAAGTTCAACAAGGTGGGCGATCAGATGAACGACCTCCTGAAGCCTGCAAATCGCGCGGCGTTCTCCGCCATTCTGGCGAATCTGGAAACCACCACCAATGTGCTGGCCAAGCGTTCCAACGAGATCGATGTGACCATCACCAATCTCGGTCTTGCCTCCGAAGCGCTCAACCGGAACCTTTCCACGCTCGACACCGTCTTGCGCCACACCGATCAGGTGGCAAGACATGCAGACGAGGTGTTGAGTGGCGATACGGTGGTGCAGATCGACCAGCTCGTGACCGAAACCCGCACACTGGTGACCAGCCTCAAACGGCTATCCAACGAACTCGACCGCCAGCCCACCAAGCTCCTCTTCGGCGACCGCCGCCAGGGATACACACCGCAATGACCCCCAAAAAAACCGCACTCGCCCTAGGCCTCGCGCTTTCGCTCACCGCCTGCGCCGGTGTGGTGGGGCCGCCGCCTGCCGGGACCATCTACCGGCTCAACCCAGGCCTCGTCGCAGCAGCTGAGCACACGGCGCCTGTGTCATGGCAGTTGATCGTGGCCTCGCCACTGGCGCCACAGAGCCTCGATACCGACCGCATTGCGCTGCTGCAGGGCCCATCCGTGCAGGACTATTACGCCAACGCGCAATGGACCGACCGCGCGCCCGCCATGGTGCAATCGCTTCTGGTGGAGGCCTTCGAAACGGATGGCACGGTGAAGGCCGTCGGGCGCGAAGATTCCGGGATCAAGGCCAACTACATCCTGCAAAGCGAAATGCGCGACTTTGAAGCGCAATATGACGTGCGCGATACGCCTCCGCGCGTTGTGGTGAAGCTGTCCATGCGCCTTGTCGTGGTGCCTGAGCGCACCGTGCTTGGCACGCGTACCATCACCAAGACCGTACAGGCAAAAGCAAATACGCTGGTCGCGGTGACAGATGCCTTTTCGCAGGCCGCAGGCGATGCCGCGAACGAAGCCGTAAGCTGGACGCTTGCCACCGTTCCGGCGCTGGATGCCCGGATCGCGGATGCACCACCTGAACAGTCACGCCGCCACCGCCGAAACAGATAACGCCGCCGCAATGTATGACGTGGGCCTGTTTGCGGCATGTATTGTTCGCAACAATGCCGTGAGATCGCATCAGTCTGTCGGAACGTTCATAGATATCGGCGATTTCACTGCCGAAGTTCCGCGAACCGTCCTATGACGGCGACGGATTGCTGACGGTTGTTGCGCGATGAAGATCGTGCATGTTTCCAATTTTCCGGTATCGAAGAACGGCGCGTTCGTGTTCGGCGTGCCGTTCAAGCTTACATCCGGACTGACACGTCTCGGTCATTTCGGTGCAAATTTCGCGGATCGCGATGTTGCCGATGGCTATTTTCTCGGCGCGCGAAAACTGGGTGCCCCGCTGGCCAATCGGCAGCTTGTCCGCTTCTGCCGTGAACTGCGGCCTGATCTCATTCTGCTCGGTCACTGCTGTGTGATTGCCCCGGAGACGATTGCCCAATTGCGCGAGGCCGTGCCTTCGGTGCGCATCGCGCACTGGAATGTGGATGGGTTGTTTGTGCCCAGAAATTTCATGCGTCTGGCACGCCTTGCGCCGCTTGTGGACATGACACTGATGACCACGGCGGGCAACTATCTGCATCAGATCGCCGGGTTCGGCGGCCGTGTCGCCTATATGCCGAACCCGGTGGACAAGGCGGTCGAATCTCTCAAGGTTTTCGAGCGCAATGACGTGCCAAATGATCTCGTCTTTTTGTGCGGGAACAAGAAATACAACGGCCCGCGATTGGCGCTTTGTGAGGCCATCCGCGATGGCATACCTGAATTGAAATTCGACGCGCGCGGCTTCTGGGGAAGGCCCGGTGCCTATGGCGCGGAATTCTTCGATGCGCTGGGGAGTGCCCGCATGGGCCTCAGTCTCAGCGCGCGGGACAATGTCTATCTCTATTCCTCCGACCGCATGGCGCAATTGATGGGATGCGGGTTGCTGACCTTTATTCATCGCGCCACAGGCTTTGGCGATCTGTTCGCGGAGGATGAGCTGGTCTCCTATGCCGATCCGGAAGAGCTGATCGCCAAGCTGCACTATTATCGCGGGAATGACCACGCGCGCCGCGATGTGGCAAGGCGGGGCTGGGCGCGCGTTCACGCCGATTTCAACGAAGCAAAGGTCGCCCAGTGGATTCTGGATGCGACGTTTGAAGGTGGGCCAAGGCAATCCTATGCCTGGCCCACCGATATCGCGGACGGAATCGCTAATCCGCCTTCGCTGCGGGTGCCAGCTTGAAGAAGCCGAAACGCCGGGAGAACAGGTGATCCATTGAAAGGGTGCCCGCACCGCGCGCGATTACGAAGAGAAAGCAAGTGGCCCATACGCCATGCGTCGGCCAGGCATCGGGATAGACGAAAACCTCGATCACCAGCGTCATGGTCAAAAGCGCTGATGCGGCGAAACGGCTGGCGAGGCCCAGCACCAGCAGAATTGGAAAGAAGTGCTCGGCAAAGGCGGCCGCATGCGCCGCAATCGCCGGATCGATCAGCGGCAGATTGTATTCATGGCGGAAGAGGTAGATGGCGCTGTCGCTGACATGCCAGGTGCCTTCATCGAGCTTGGTTTCGCCCGATTGCCAGAAGACGGCGGCGGGAAAGATTCGCGCGGCAAGCAACAGCGCGCTTTCGGGAATGCGGTTGAGCAAGGCGATGGCGCGCGTGGCAAGCGCGATGACGGCGTTCATGGGAAGTCCCCTCAAAGGATTTGCGTGAAGACGCCATTCGAAAACGCAAACGCCAGAAAGGGGCCGAGCGCGCAGTCTTGTGCGTCGTGCAAGGCTTTCGCTGCGGCACCGGCCAATGTTACGCCCTGCTGAAGCTGCTCGAGGAATATGACTGCGCCAGTATCCAGGGTGTGTATATGCACGGCCATGTTGGTGCGCAGAACGAGCACGCTTTCGCCGTGCCAATCTTCGATGGGCGCAGGCTCTCCGCTGGTATTCATCGTCCAGATGGTAGCGATGGGGTAGGGAGAGGCGATAAGCGATACCGAAGGATGGATTGCGAGGCGTGAAGTGTCTGCAATCTGCATGAGCGCATCGGGGCCGAGCGTTGGCGCATCGGCGGCGTGATAGGCGCGCGTATGCGCCAGCTCCAGCCGCGCCACATCGGCGAGATAGGCAAGCTCCGCGAGCGGCGCGAACCGCGCGATGAAAGCGGGAAGGTCCGCGCCATACTCCATCAGCACCGGCGAGCACGGTGGATGGGCGGCGACAAATTCGCGCGCCATCGCGCGGAAGAACGCCTCGCCCACGATACGCTCGGTGGCCGGAAATCCGGCAGAGAGCGCGTCAATGAGCGCGGAAAGCCGGTTGTTGCGATAGATGCCGAAGCGCGCCGGCGAAACGCCGCACGGCGCATCCGTCTTTAAGGTGAGCGCCGCGGCGAAGGCATGCTGCATCTCAGGCCGCCTTTATTGCGTGCGCGGACAGGATCGCGTCCACGTTCCTCACTTCGCTTAGAAGTGCGGGCCATTCGGGAAGGTCATTGTCCCATTCGATCAGGGCGGGAAGGGCGCCTGCGCAGGCGATGGTCTCGGCATAGAGCGCCCAGACCTGTTCGATCACCGGACCGCCATGCGTATCGATGAGGTAGGGGTTGCCGTTCTGATCCGTGAGTGCGGTGTGACCGGCCAGATGGATTTCACCAACGGCGGCGAGCGCAAAGCGGTTCAGGTAGGCGCGCGGATCGAAGCGGTGATTGATCGCCGAGACATAGACGTTGTTGATGTCGAGCAGGAGGCCACAGCCTGTGCGTCGCGCAATCTCGGCGAGGAATTCGGCTTCATCCCAGGTGCTTTCTTCGAACACCACGTAGGTCGATGGATTTTCGAGCAGCATGCGCCGCTGCAAATGCGCCTGCGTCTGGTCGATATGATCGCAGAGGCGCGCGAGCGTTTTGCCGGTATAGGGCAGCGGCAGAAGATCGTTCAGGAATTCCCCGCCATGGCTTGACCAGGCAAGATGCTCCGAAAAGCTCTGCGGCTCATAGCGTTCGCAAAGAATGCGCAGCTTCTCCAGGTGGCCGGTGTTCAGCGCCTCTTCGCCGCCAAGCGAAAGGCCGACCCCGTGAATCGAGAGCGCATAATCTGCGCGCAGTTTGGACAGCATCGCGTGCGGCGGGCCGCCCGCGCCCATGTAGTTTTCCGCATGCACTTCGAAGAATGCCACAGGCTGCGCCTGTTCCGCGATGGTGCGAAAATGCGCGGGCTTGAACGAAGCGCCCGCGCCGGGTGGCAGCATGTGTGTTGCGGTCATCGGGATGGCCTGCATGTGAAGAAAAATGCCGGCTGGCATGCCGCTGGGGGGCAAGGGCATGCCAGCCGGCCTTCAGCCGTTACATCTTGTTGGTGAACGGCGTCAGCGAACCCATGCCATGCGGTGTCTTCATCGCGGTGCAGGTGCCCTTCGGAACTTCCTTGAAGGACTGGCCGTCGTAATCGATCTTCTGGCTGCCCGCGCAGGTCGCGCCGGGATAGGCAGCCTTGCAGTCATTGTGGCCCTTCAGGGAGACGCCGTAGCACTTCTCCATTTCGCCCATGGAGTTCATGTCGGCTGCGTTCGCGGCGCCGGAAAGAAGGGCAATGGCGGCGGCCACGGAGCCGGCGAGCGCGAGAGACGATGTGCGGTTCATGATGATATTTCCTTAAAGTTCAGCGGCCCGCCAGCCGGGCTCGCTCAGGGATGCCTTCGCCTTCGGGCTCTGACGTGTTACGCATGGCGTGAGATTTTTTTGCCGGGGCCACCCGGCCCGTTGGTCACGTAACGAATTCCATGTCCCATCCGAAGCAGAGCATTGGAGATGCGCGGGCGCGTGAGACACGCTGGACCGGGCTGATGCTCGCGGGACTGGATGGCGATGCCGCTGCCTACCGCACGCTGCTGGAAGACCTCACGCCGATGCTGAGAACCATGGCGCGCGGAGGATTGGCGCGGGCCGGGCTCGGCAATGCCGATGTTGAGGATGTGGTGCAGGAGATCTTGTTGGCCATTCACCTGAAGCGGGGCACATGGATGCGCGATCAGCCATTCGCACCGTGGGCGAATGCCATCGCGCGCCACAAGCTGATCGACGCCATGCGCCGCCGTGGCCGCCGCGCGGAGACACCCATCGACGATCTTATTGAAATTCTGCCTGACGCCACACCGCAGCCCGAAAAAAGCGCATCCGAACTTTCACGTATCGTCATGCGGCTGGAAGGGCGCGAACAGGATGTGGTGCAGTCCATTTCTCTCGACGGAAAGAGCATCCGCGACACCGCCGCGAGGCTGATGATCAGCGAAGGCGCGGTGCGTGTGGCCTTGCATCGCGGCCTCAAGCGCCTGGCAAAACTCTATCGCGACGACGATATGGCGGAGCAATCGCCATGAACACAAATGATCTCATCAATTCGCTGGCTGCAGATCAGACCCCGCCCGGCCCGCCGCCGGGACGGATGCTGATGATTGCCGCCATCGGTGCGCTTGTGGCTGCCGCCGCGCTGTTCTTCGCGATGGTGGGCCCGCGTGACGACATCATGACAGCGATGCGGACGGTGCGTTTCGATTTCAAATTCGTTTATACGCTCACGCTCGCCTTCTCGGCGCTGGCGGTAGCCGTGCGCCTTGCCGAGCCGCAGCCGCTAAAGCCCGGTGAAACGCTGCTATTGTGGCTTGCGCCGGGGCTTCTGATGGCGGCCGTCATCGCGGAACTGATCGCGGTTCCTGCCGATCTCTGGATGCCGCGCGCCATAGGCAACAATTCCATGATCTGCATGCGCTATATTCCAATGCTGTCGGTTGTGCCGGTGGCGCTGGTGCTGTGGGCGCTTCGCAGCGGCGCGCCCACCAATCCCTGGCGGGCGGGTGCCGTGGCGGGGCTCGTCGGTGGCGGCATCGGGGCGGCGTTCTATGCCGCGCATTGCAACGACGATTCACCGCTCTTTGTTCTTGTCTGGTACACGATCGGAATTGGCGTCATGGCGCTGCTGGGGGCGCTGGCCGGATCACGGTTTCTGCGCTGGTAGCAGGCGGGCGGGGGAGGTAGTCTCCGCCCCGCTGAAATTCCGCATCCGGGAACACCATGAAATTCGACAATCGCATCACCCGCATGCTGGGCGTTCAATATCCCATCGTGCAGGCGCCGATGGGCTGGATTGCACGCTCGCAGCTGGCAAGCGCCGTCTCCAATGCCGGCGGCATGGGCATCATTGAAACCTCTTCAGGACAGCTCGACGCCATCCGCGAAGAAATCAAGAAGATGCGGACGCTGACCGATAAACCGTTCGGCGTGAACGTGGCGCTGGCCTTCGTGCGCGATCCTTCCATTGTTCAGTTCATCATCGATCAGGGCGTCAAGTTTGTGACCACATCGGCTGGCGATCCCATGAAAATCGTGAGTCCATTGAAGGACGCGGGGCTCACTGTGTTTCATGTTGTGCCCTCGCTGAAAGCGGCACAGCGCGCGGTGGAAGCGGGCGTGGATGGGCTGGTGGTGGAAGGGGGCGAAGGCGGCGGGTTCAAAAATCCGCGCGATGTCGCCACCATGGTTCTGTTGCCGCTGATCTGCGAAAGGATAAACCTGCCGGTGGTCGCGGCGGGTGGCATGGTGGATGGCCGGACGATGGCGGCGGCCTTCGCGCTGGGCGCCGAAGCCATCCAGATGGGAACCCGTATGGTTTCCGCGGCCGAATCTCCGGTTCACGCGAATTGGAAGAATGCGATCCTCCAGGCGCAGGAAACCGACACGGTTTTTCTGAACCGTTTCGGACCGGGACCGGCGCTGCGCGCGTTGCGTACCGAGAAAACCACGAAATTCGAGAAGGAACCACACGAAAACGTGATGGCCGAATTTGGCCGTGCGATGGATCTGTATTTCGGTGGCGACATGGAGGCATCAATTGCGCTATCGGGACAGGTTGCCGGGCGCATCGACACGATCAAGCCGGTCGCCCAGGTGATCGCCGAAACGGTCGAGGAATTCGGCAAGACCATTTCCGCGCTGGCCAAGACATACGCGTAACCAGAGGCATTCATGAATCCGCTCAAACAGCTTGAGGCATTCGGCCAGTCCGTCTGGATCGATTATCTCAAGCGGGATTTCATTTCCGGCGGCAAGCTGGCCCAGATGATCGCGCAGGACGGGGTGAAGGGGATGACCTCCAACCCATCGATCTTCGAGAAGGCCCTCGGCGGCGCGGAATATGACGAAGACATCGCGGCGATGGCCGAGGCAGGTCTTGGCACCGGCGAAATCTTCGAAAAGCTCTCCATTGCCGATATCCAGAGCGCGGCGGACGCGCTGAAGGATGTCTATGTCGCAACCGATAGCGCGGATGGGTATGTCAGCATCGAAGTATCGCCCTATCTGGCGCGCGACACCGAGGGCACGATCGCCGAAGCGCGCGATCTTTGGACCAAGATTGCGCGCCCCAACCTGATGGTGAAAGTGCCTGCAACGCCAGAAGGCGTGCCTGCAATCGCAGCATTGATCGGTGATGGCATCAACATCAACGTCACATTGCTGTTCGCGCAATCTGCTTATGAGGCGGTGGCAGAGGCTTACATCCAGGGTCTTGAGGCGCGACCGAAGACAGCCGACCTGTCCCGCATCTCCAGCGTCGCCAGCTTCTTCATCAGCCGCATCGATTCCGCCGTGGATGCAAAGCTGGATGAACTGCTGAAAGATCCACCGGGCGGGCTCGCGCCGCCGCTGGAGGCGCTCAAAGGCAAGGTTGCGATTGCCAACGCGAAGCTGGCCTATGCGCACTACAAGAAGGTGTTCTCTGGCCCGCGCTGGGAGGTGCTTGCCAGGCGCGGCGCCCGCCCGCAGCGGCTGCTCTGGGCTTCCACCAGCACCAAGAACAAATCCTATTCCGATGTGATCTACGTCGAAGAACTCATTGGTCCAGACACCGTGAACACGCTGCCCATGGAAACGCTGGCCGCATACCGCGACCACGGCAAACCGGAAGCGCGGCTGGAACACGGGCTGAAGGAAGCGATGACGGCTCTCGCCGACCTGAAAGACGCAGGCATAGACCTGGACGCGATCACCGATTTTCTCGTCGAAGATGGCGTCGCCAAATTCGCCGCCAGCGCGGACGCGCTATATGGCGCACTGGCGCAGAAGCGCATCAAGGCCGCCGGAGATCCCATAGGTCTCACCTTCAAGCTGGCCACTTCCGAACGCGAAAAGGTGGCGCGCGCCATGGCCACTTGGACCGCGCAAGGACATGTGCGCCGTATCTGGGCGCGCGATGCCACGTTGTGGACCGGCGGCAAGGAAGCAGGCTGGCTTGGCTGGCTCGATATTGCCCGGCGCGAGCTGGACGATCTGGACGATCTCGAAGCCTTTGCCGAGGACGTGCACAAGAAGGGCTTCACCCACGTGTTGCTGATGGGCATGGGCGGCTCCAGCCTTGGCGCGGAAGTGCTGTCCAAATGTCTTGGGCATCGCGAAGGCTGGCCGCAATTCTGCGCGCTCGATTCCACCGATCCCGCTGAATTGCGCGCAATGGAATCGCATATCGACCTGATGCGCACGCTATTCATCGTCAGTTCGAAATCCGGAAGCACGCTTGAGCCCAATCTGTTCAAGAATTACTTCTTCAACCGCCTGACACAGAAAATGAGCCCGCCCGATGCGGCGCGGCACTTCGTGGCCATTACCGATCCGGTTTCGGCAATGGAAAAGGAAGCACGTGACCGTGGGTATGGTCACATCTTCCTTGGCGATCCGCAGATCGGCGGCCGCTACTCTGTGCTGTCGCGCTTCGGCCTTGTTCCGATGGCGGCTTCTGGCCTCGATGCACGCCGCATTCTCGATGAAGCGATACAGATGATGCAGGCTTGCGATGCTGTGGTGCCGCCCGCCGTCAATCCCGGTGTGCAATTGGGCGTGACACTCGGCGTGCTTGCGAAAGAATGCGGCCGCGACAAGATCACCATTCATTGCTCACCGGAAATGGACAGTGTTGGGTCCTGGCTTGAGCAATTGATCGCCGAATCCACGGGAAAGCATGGCAAGGGGTTGATCCCCGTGGACCATGAGGCACTGGGCTCGCCGGAGAATTACGGCAAGGATCGCGTGTTCGTGTATGTGCATCTGGCGGGCAGCGCCGATGGCGGCGAGCAGCTTGTCGAATTGCGCGAAGCGGGTCATTCGGTGATCCGCATTGATATCGAAGATTCCTATCAGCTTGGCCAGCTTTTCTATCTGTGGGAATTCGCTGTTGCCGTGGCGGGCGCTGTACTCGGCGTCAACCCGTTTGATCAGCCGGACGTGGAAGCTGCGAAAATCAAGGCGCGCGAATTTGCCAAGCAGGCCGCTGAACTCGGCAAGGTAAAGAGCGAGAAGCCGCTGCTGGAAGAAAATGGCATCGCGCTCTACGCCGATCCGAAATTGCCAAAGGTCTCATCTCTCGCCGAAGCGCTGAAAGTGCATCTGGCGCGCGGCAAGGCGGGTGACTATGTGGCGCTGCTCGCATTTCTGCAGCGCTCGGCGGAACACGAGGCACTCCTGGATTCCCTGCGCGTGCTGGTGCGCGACAGGACAGCCTTCGCAACCTCTGTGGGTTTTGGTCCGCGCTTCCAGCATTCGACCGGACAGGCCTTCAAGGGCGGACCGGATACGGGTCTTTTCATTATGCTCACCGGCGATCCGGTGGTGGATGTGCCTATCCCCGGCAACAAGCTGTCCTTCGGACAAATCGAACTGGCGCAGGCGATGGGGGATTTCGGAGTGCTGCAGGAACGCGGGCGGCGCGTGCTGCGCCTTCACTTTACCTATATTGATCAAGGGCTTGCCGCATTCCAGCGGGCGTTGGACGAAGCCCTCGCGTAATCCCGCTTGCGATAACTGACTATTTCGTCTAAAAATGACCAAACAGTCATATTATTGCTCGGGAACGTCATTTCTGCCCTGGTCGCAACGCGACAAGATCGCCGCCGCGCTCGCACGCGCGATGCGCTGATTTCGGCTGCCGAAGCCCTGTTCGCCGCGCGCGGACCGGATGCCGTGAGCGTGGATGAGATCGTCTCCGCCGCCGACGTGGCGAAGGGCTCGTTCTACAACCACTTTTCCGACAAGGATGCGCTGGCGCGGGAAATAGCCCGCAGCGTGCGCGCCGAGGTTGAGCGCGAGGTGGACGCGCGCAACGAAGGGATCGGCGATCCGGCGATGCGCTCCGCGCGCGCCCTTTGCATATTTCTCGAATTTGCGCACACGCAGCCCGCCCGCGCCACCATTCTGGCGCAACTGGTTTCAGCATCCACGGACGCCAACGCGACGCTCAATCGTGGCTTGAGCGAAGATGTGAAAAGCGGGCTTGCGTTGGGGCGTTTCGGCGGCGTTTCGCGGGAGAGCGCGATACTGTTCATTCTGGGCGTGACGCTTTCGGGCATGCACCGCGCATTGAACGGCCTCACACCCGAGGTACTCGTCAAGCTTGGGCGTGAATTGATTTTTCTGAAGCTGCGTGGGCTTGGCCTTCCGGACGATGAAGCGCAAGCCATCGCCGGGCAGGCAACGGCGGAAATTTTCGAACAAGGAAGAAGCGGATCATGAGCATCATCAAGGTCGAGGACGTTGCTTATGTGCGGTTTCGTGCGCCGGATCTGGATGCAATGGAGGCATTCCTGATCGATTTCGGCATGGTGCGCGCCGCACGCGATAACCAGACGCTATACATGCGCGGAACGGGAACGGCGCCTTACGTGCACATCACCGAACTGGGCGATCCGGGCTTTGCGGGTGTCGCATTTCGCGCATCGTCGCGCGGCGATCTTGAAGCTTTGGCAACATCTCAGGGCACCACCGTTGAAAGCCTGAATGCGCCAGGGGGCGGCCACGTTGTGCGGCTAACAGATCCGGATGGCTTCTCTGTCGAAGCCGTGAGCGGTCAGCAGACGGTGTCATCCATCGCGCTGCCAACGCGCGAATCCGTGAATGATAGCCGCGCCCATCCGCGCACCGATGCGGTCAAGCGCATCCCGCAGGGGGCCGCGCATGTGGTGCGGCTGGGGCATTGTGTTCTGAACGTGTCGGACTTCCGGCGTTCGGAAGCCTGGTACAAGGAGCGCTTCGGCTTCATCACCTCCGATGAGATTTCGCTCGGCGAGGGTGCGCCGTCGATCGGAGCGTTCATGCGCTGTGACCGTGGCGAGACGCCCACTGATCATCACACGCTGTTCCTCGCCGGGCTGGGGCAGGCGAAGTTCAACCATGCCGCGTTCGAGGTTGCCGACATGGACGATCTGATGGCGGGCAACGCCTATCTCAAGTCCAGGGAACGTGCGCATGAGTGGGGTGTAGGCCGCCATTTTCTGGGCAGCCAGATTTTTGACTATTGGCGCGATCCGTGGGGGTACACGGTGGAGCACTGGACCGATGGCGATCTGATGCGCGCCTCGTGGGGCTCGCGCGTATCGTCCATTCAAGACCTGATGGGCGTCCAATGGGGCATGCCCATGCCACCGACAATGGGGTGAGACTATGAAACTTGCGAATTTCGAATTCGGCGGCGTGTCGCGCGCGGGCGTTGTCGCAAACGATGCGGTTGTCGATCTGAACCGTGCCAATGCGGTGATCCCTGCCGATATCATGGCGGTGATTGCGAACTGGCCCTTGCTCGAAGCCGACGTGAAGAACGCCGCCACCGGCGCGCCGCATCACAAGCTGTCGGAGGTGAAACTTCTCGCTCCGGTTCCACGACCGCAAAAGGTGTTGGCCATCGGTCTCAACTATGCCGACCACATTGCCGAAAGCGGTCAGAAGACACCCGAGCGGCAGGTATGGTTTTCCAAGCTGCCGTCGTCCATCAACGCGCCATACGACCCCATTCTGATGCCGAAGGTGTCTCCGGCCGTAGACTATGAAGCCGAGCTGGTGGCCGTGATCGGGAAGCGTTGCAAACATGTAGCCAAGGAGGATGCGGCGTCTGTCGTTCTTGGTCTGATGTGCGGAAACGATGTGACCGTGCGCGACTGGCAGTTTCACACGCCGCAATGGATACTCGGAAAATCCTTCGACACGCATGCGCCCATTGGGCCGTGGATCGTGACGCGTGAGGAAATCGGTGATCCGCATACGCTCGGCATTCGCTGTTTTGTGAACGGGGTGAAAGAGCAGGATTCCAATACTGGAAATCTTGTTTTCAATCTTTATGACCAGATTGCGCTGCTCAGTCAGGCGATGACGCTGGAACCGGGCGATCTTATCTTCACCGGTACGCCGGGCGGCGTCGGCATCGCGAAGAAGCCGCCGCAGTTCCTGAAGGCCGGCGATGTCGTGCGCGTCGAGATCGATCGCATTGGCGCCATTGAAGGCACGATGATGGCGGAGGAATAAATGGCTGCGCGCGAGACCGATGTTCTGATTGCTGGGCTTGGTCCTGTCGGGGCCGTGCTGGCGCTTCTGCTGGCGCAGTGGGGCGTCAGGAGTATCGCCATCGAGCGTGACCATGAGGTCTACAAGCTGCCGCGTGCCGCGCATTTCGACCACGAGATCATGCGCGTGTTCCAGCAGGTGGGCATCGCCGATGCCCTTCTACCGCACACCCGCGCGCTTTCCCGATATGAATTCCGCAATGCGGCGGGCGATACGCTGATGCTGATCGAACAACGCGATGGAAATGCCATTTCCGGGTGGCGGCCAAGTTACATGTTTCATCAGCCCGCCATGGAAGGGCTTTTGCGCGAACGTCTGAAGGAATGCGGACAGATCCAGACCATGCTGGGCGCGACCTTGTCGGAGATCGAACACAACACGGAAAATGGCGTTGTGGCGCGCGTGGTTCATGATGACGGCAGCGAAGACACGATTTCCGCCCGCTATCTGGTGGGCTGCGACGGTGGATCGAGTACCACGCGCCGCATGGCCGGTATCGATCTCTTCGACTACGGCTTCGATGAGCCCTGGCTGGTGATCGATACGCTGGTGGAAGATGAATCCATGCTGCCGCAATGCGGCCTGCAGCATTGCGATCCGGCACGGCCGACCACCGTCATGCCGATGTCGCCGGGGCGGCGACGCTGGGAATTCATGCTCAAGCCCGGCGAGACCGTGGAGCAGGTCACCGATGATGCCTTTATCGACCAACTGCTGAAAGCGTGGCTTGATCCTTCCGCCGCAAACGTGATCCGCAAAGCCGTCTATCGCTTTCATGGCCTTGTCGCGAAGCAATGGCGCGCCTGCTCCGTGCTGCTGGCAGGCGATGCGGCGCACCAGATGCCGCCTTTTCTCGGACAGGGCATGTGCTCCGGCGTTCGTGATGCGGCCAGCCTTGCCTGGCGGCTGGGGCTTGTCATCAATCACGGCGCATCCGGCGCGTTGCTCGATACCTACCAGACTGAACGGGAGCCGCATGTCCGCGCCATCATCGAAACGGCGATCGGCATGGGCCGCGTCGTCTGCACCATGGACGAGGCCGCTGCGGCCGCACGGGATCGCGACATGATCGCCGCGCGCAAGGCTGGCGCCGCGGGTGGCGCGCCGTTCCTCCCTTCACTGGGCGAAGGGATGTTTCATGCCTCGCCGCGCGCGGGTGAAATCTTTCCGCAGGCTGACACCGGTTCCTCGCGCAAGTTTGACGATCTGGCCGGCGAAGGATTCTGGCTCATTGGACACGACGCCCACGCGGCCGATGCCCCCGCTTTCGTGCGCAGACACACATTGACCGGCGATGTCCCGGCGCTCTGCGATTGGCTGGGCGATGCCGAAGCCGTGCTGGTGCGCCCGGATCGCTACGTGTTCGGCACCGGCACCCCTGCGGCGCTGATCGCCGCGCTGAAGGCGCAGCTGCGGCACGGCTGAACCTTTCAGGTTCCGGCGCGTTCTTCTTGAGTCATCATGCGAAGGCGCGGAAGGGGCGGATGCGGCTGACAGCAGGCAACGGCGCGATTTTGCGCCCATTTCTGGTCGCGGCAGGCCTGAGCCTGGTGCCGGGCGTGCTGGCGGCGGCCGAGGCAGGCAGAGCGTTGCATGCGCCGTCGCAGGCGGTTTTCATTGCGCAACTTGTCGTGCTGATGCTCGTGGGCCGCTCGCTCGGTGAGGTGATGCAACGTGTCGGGCAGCCAGCGGTTGTCGGCCAGCTGCTCGCGGGCATACTTCTGGGGCCATCGGTATTTGGCGCGCTGTTCCCTTCGGCGGAGGCCACGCTGTTTCCGTCGAACAGCACACAGCGGGGCATGCTCGATGCCGTTTCGCAGCTCGGCATCCTGCTTCTGCTGCTGCTCACGGGCATGGAAACGGATCTGCGTCTGATCCGAAATGCGCGGCGCGCGGCATTCTGGGTATCGGCCACCGGCGTGGCGGTGCCCTTCGCCTGTGGCTTTGCGCTCGGCGAGCTGCTCCCCGGCAACATCCTGCCAGAAGGCAACATGCGCATTGTCAGTTCGCTGTTTCTGGGTACGGCGCTTTCGATTTCCTCCGTGAAAATTGTGGCCATGGTCGTGCGCGACATGAATTTCATGCGCCGCAATCTGGGCCAACTGATCGTGGCCTCTGCCATCATCGAGGATACGGTGGGATGGGTGATCCTCGCGGTGATACTTGGCATCGCCGAGCACGGGTCGCTTGACCTGTTGAGTCTCCTGAAGACGCTGGCTGGTGTCGGCCTCTTCCTCGGTTTCAGTTTCACCATCGGCCAGCGGCTCGTCTTCCAGTTCATCCGCTGGACGAATGATACGTTCAAAAGCGAAATGCCTGTGATCACCGCGATCCTCATCGTCATGGGGTTGATGGCGATGGTGACGGACTATCTGGGCGTTCACGCCATTCTGGGTGCCTTCATCGCCGGCATTCTGGTGGGTGAGTCTCCGATCCTCACGCGCCATATCGACGAACAGCTGCGTGGCCTTGTGGTAGCGCTGTTCATGCCGGTGTTCTTCGGCCTTTCCGGCCTGAAGGCGGACCTGTCGATCCTGGGATCGCCGCAGCTTCTGGAAATCACAGCAGGATTCATCGCTATCGCCAGCGTCGGGAAGTTTTCCGGCGCCTTTCTGGGTGGCGAACTGGGCGGCCTTTCCGTTCGCGAATCCATTGCGCTTGGCTGCGGCATGAATGCGCGCGGCTCCACCGAAGTGATCGTGGCGACGATCGGCCTTTCCATGGGTGCGCTGACCCCAAGCGTCTTCACCATGATCGTGACCATGGCCATCGTAACCACCATGATGATGCCACCGATGTTGCGCTGGGCGCTGTCGCGCCTGCCTCTGACATCGGCGGAGAAGGCGCGGCTCAATCGCGAGGAAATGGACGAGAAGGCGTTCATTCCCAATCTCGAGCGAATGATCATTGCGGTGGACGATAGCGACAATGGCCGCAACGCCTCGCATCTGGCGGGAATCCTGGCGGGCGCGCACGGCATGCCGGTAACGATCGCGCATATCGAAAAGGCGCGCGTGGTACCACCGCCAACCAAGTCGGACGACATGACATTCTCGCCGCACAAGCTCCATGAGATCGCGATCAAATCGGGCGCGAAAGCGAGCGTGGAAGCGATTCCCGAGGCGAAAGGCGCGGTGAAGCCGCGCAAGGTGGAGATCACGCATCAAGCGCAGGAAGGTTCGGCAAAGGACATTGTGATCGAAGCGGCACGCAAGGGTTTCGATCTGCTGTTCATCGGCATCGCCCATGCACGCGACGAGGATGGGGCATTCACGCGCGAAGTCACCCGCCTTGCGGACAGTTTCGAGGGCGCGATTGCGCTTTTGGTGCCTGCCAGAGACGTGCGGGGCGGGCATCTGGAAGAAGGCGCACGTATTGTGCTGCCGGTGAATGGCACTGAACCGTCGCGCCGTGCGGCGGAAGTGGCGGCGATACTCTCGCGACCGACACATAGCGAAATCAGCGCGCTCTTCGTCGCTGCGCCGGACAAGGCCGGGTACAAGGCGCGCCGCCGCTCACGCCGCCGCGAGGAAAGCCTGCTGAAGGACATTGCGCGCCTCGGTCAGCGCTACGGCGTGCGCGTCGATACCGCCATCGAGCGCAATGACATCGCCGAGGCCCCGATCCTGAAGGAGGCATCGCGCGCCGGCGATCTGATTGTGATGGGCGTTTCGCGCCGCAGCGGCGAGGGTTTGTTCCTCGGCAATACCGCTACGGCGCTACTCAAGAAATGGCCTGGCGCGATCCTCTTTCTCGCGAGCTAGTTCGTCCAATAGATGTATTCGTCGCCTGGCTCTTCGGGGAAGGAGAGCGGCTTGTCCACGCCAATGGGTCCTTCGAGGATGCCCGGCCATAGCGGCTTGTGCTGCTGTTTGTTGATGGTGCCGAGCGCTGCCATCATCTCCGCCAGCTTCTGCGGCTGGCTGCCCGCGAGATTGTGTTTCTCGGTCGGATCGTTGGCGAGATCGTAGAGCCATTTCTTGTCCGGATGCTTCGCCACCTGCAATTTCCAGGTTCCGTCAAGCAAGGTCATGTAATCGCCGTCGCGCCAGAATAGCGTTTTATGCGGCGTGCCGGCGGCGGCGTTGATGACATAGGGAATGACGTTCACGCCATCGATCACGCGATCCTTCGGCAGCGGTGCGCCTGCGGCAGCCGCGGCAGTGGCATAGATGTCCACATGTCCCACCGGCGCGCCATATTTCGTATCCGACGGAATGACGCCCGGCCAGCGCATGAAGAACGGCACATGGATGCCGCCTTCGAAGAACGTCGCCTTGAAGCCGCGATAGGGTTTGTTGATGTCGGGCAGGCCGATGTAATTCGCCCCGCCATTGTCGCTGGTGAAGATGACGAGCGTGTTGTCGTCGAGACCCTGCGCTTTCAGCGCGGCCATCACCTTGCCGACCGCGCGATCGAGGCCCTTCACCATTGCCGCATAAACGCGCAACTCGTGGTCCTTGATCATGGGCAGGGAGTCATAGTCCGCTTTCAGCGCCTGCAGCGGCGTGTGCACGGCATTGAAGGACAGATACATGAAGAAGGGCCGGTTGCGGTTCGCCTTGATGGCGCTTGCCGCCTGATCGGCGAGATAGTCCGTCATGTATTCGTTCGGATAGAAGCGCCGGGAATCGTTAAAGGTCACGGCGAACGGAAGGTTGGCCCAGAGGAATTTGTCGATGGGATCAAAGCTCTGCCGCGCTTCCACGATATTCGGGTCGCTGCTGTTGGCATAGCGCGAAGCGCCCGCCATGAAGCCCAGCGCCTCATCGAAGCCGCGATGATTGGGCCGCGTTTCCGGCGTTTCGCCGAGATGCCATTTGCCGAGCATGACCGTGTGGTAGCCATGCTGCTTCATCAACTGACCGAGCATGATTTCGGAGGCGGGCACCTTCATCTCCGCCACCGGCGGCATCGTCGCTTCATACTCATCATGGTAGATCGAAGGGTGGGGTCCGTTGGTCATCTTGCTGATGAGCTTGTGGAACTGCACCGGCGCGGGTGTGAACTCGAAACCGAAGCGTGTGGCGTAGCGGCCGGTCATGATCGCCGCGCGGCTCGGCGCACAGGTGGCGTTGCCCGCATAACCGTTGGTGAAGGTCACGCCCTGTTTGGCAATGGCGTTGATGTTGGGCGTAGGCACGACGCCATTGGCGACACCGCCGCCATTAAACGAAAGATCGTTGAAGCCCAGATCGTCGGCGAGAATGAACACCACATTCGGCGGGCGCTTGCCGGGGGCGGGCGTTGCCGGACCCTCGTTCCAGACCACGGGCATGTTCGGCTGAACCGGATCGCGCAGCTCCTGCAGGATGCCGGGCAGGTAGTACCAGTAATTGTGCCAGCCCCATGCGCCCGCGCCGATCAGCACCACGGCCACCATGCCCGCGATGCTCCATTTGCCGATGCGATATCCGCCGATTTGCATGCTTTCCCCCTGGATGCGTCCGCGCGTCGTTTGGCCCATAGTCGCGCCCGGATTCCGGCATGAATCTGAACACAGATTCAGATTATTTGCCAGACCATTTCTCAGTACCGATTTGCGGAAGGAAAAGACCCATGGACGGCGAAAAATCCCGGAATTCTGCCACGATCGCCGCGCAGGGGCTCGGCTGGACGGACCCGGTGACGAAGGCCGTATCCCCGCCGTTGCATCTGTCCTCGACCTTCATCCGCGACCCGGACAACGGCTATGCCTCCGGGCGGGCCTACGCGCGGGCAGACAATCCCACCTACAATCAGCCGGAGGCCGTGCTGGCGGCGTTGGAGGGCGGGGCGGAGGCCGCGCTGTTCTCATCCGGCGTGGCGGCGGCAACGAGCGTATTTCAGGTGCTGGCGCCGGGCGACCACATCGTCGCGCCGAAGGTGATGTACTGGTCTCTGCGCCGGTGGATCGCCGAATTCGCATCGCACTGGAAGCTCGATGTAAATTTTGTGGATATGAGCGACACCGATCAGGTGGCGCGCGCCATGCGCCCCGGCCAGACCAAGCTGGCGTGGATCGAGACGCCTGGCAATCCGCTCTGGAACATCACCGATATCGCGGCGGTTACGGAGATCGCGCACAAGGCCGGCGCGAAAGTGGCGGTGGATTCCACGGTGGCGACGCCCGTGCTTTCGCAGCCGCTATCGTTGGGTGCGGATATCGTGATGCACTCAGCGACGAAATATCTGAACGGGCATTCCGACATCGTTGCCGGTGCGCTCGTCACGCGCGAGGCGGATGATTTCTGGCAGCGCATTGTGGACCTGCGCGCGCATCAGGGCGCGATATTGGGATCGCTCGAAGCGTGGCTGTTATTGCGCGGTATGCGCACGCTGTTCCCGCGCGTGCAGATCGCCTGCCGGAATGCCATGGCAGTGGCGGAACATTTCAATGGCCACGCCGCCATATCGCATGTGCTCTATCCGGGGCTGAAGGATTTTCCCGGTCACGCCATCGCGGCAAGGCAGATGCATGGCGGCTTCGGAGGCATGCTCTCGTTGCGGGTGAAGGGTGGGGAAGCGGCGGCCATACGGGCGGCCGCGAAGGTGAAAATCTGGAAGCGCGCCACCTCTCTCGGCGGCACCGAAAGCCTGATAGAACACCGCGCGTCGGTGGAAGGCGAAGGTTCGCCGGTTCCCGATGATTTGTTGCGCCTTTCCTGTGGCATCGAACACATCGGCGATCTTATCGCCGACCTCGAACACGCGCTGGCGTAGTTACTTGCCGTCGCGATCCATACGCACTTCCAGCCACATGGCGTTGAGCACCGCCAGGGTAACCGCGAAACCGAGGCCCAGTACCCACGAGAAATACCACATCGTTCGTTTTCCTCAGTAAGCGGTTTTGGAATTGCTGATGTCTTCGCCGCGCACGGGCCCGCGCAGCACGCGATAAACCCATGCGGTATAGGCGAGCACGATCGGCAGGAAGATCACCACCGCACCCAGCATGACTTCAAGCGTGAGCTTGCTGGACGACGCATCCCACAGCGTGAGGCTGGCATTGGGATCGCTCGATGAGGGCAGCAGGAACGGGAAAAGCGCAAAGCCCGCCGTCGCGATGGTGCCTGCCGGAACCAGCGCGGTGCAGAGGAACGCGAGCATCGGCGTGCGCCGCGCAAGCACCGCAAGCCCCGCCGCCGCTATCGCCAGCAGCGGTGAAATCCAGAGAAGCGGTTGCACGCCGAAATTGGCGAACCAGTTGCCATCGCTCACGCTGACGGTTTTAAGGAGCGGATTGGAAGGCCCATCGCCCGCGATGGCGCTGGTGATGTGATAGGCGCCGATCTGCGTCAGCCACACACCCGCCAGCACGAACAGCGCGATGAACGCTGCCGCCGCGATCGGCATTACGCTGCGCGCACGCGCCTGAATGACGCCTTCGGTCTTGAGGTTGAGCCAGCTTGCACCATGCAGCACCAGCATGGAGAGGCTCACCAATCCCACCAATAGCGCGAACGGATTCAGCAGCGAGAAGAGCGTGATGTCAGAATGGAAACGCAGATCGCTGTCATAGCTGAACGGCACGCCGAGGAAGAGGTTGCCGAAGGCGACGCCGAATACGAGCGACGGCACAAGCCCGCCCGCGAACAGCGCCCAATCCCAGAAGGTGCGCCAGGCGGACGCTTCCACCTTGCTGCGATATTTGAAGCCACCGGGCCGCAATATGAGCGTGACCAGCACCAAGAACATGGCGAGGTAGAAGCCGGAGAAGCTGGCGGCATAGAGCGCGGGGAACGCCGCGAAGATCGCGCCACCACCAAGGATGAACCACACCTGGTTGCCTTCCCACACGGGCCCCACGGTGTTGAGGATCACGCGGCGTTCGAGATCGGTTTTGCCGAGCAGTGGGGAGAGGATCGCGGTGCCGAGATCGAACCCGTCCATGATGGCGAAGCCGATGAGCAGGATGCCGAGGAGGGCCCACCAGATCAGGCGAAGGATTTCATAATCCATGGTTGTTACTCCCCTGCCTGCAAGGCGGCATTAGATGGTGTTGCCACCGCATGGCCAAGCGTCGCGTCCGGTCCAAGCCGTATGTATTTCTGCAAGAGATAGAGATCGGCGATGAGCAGGCTCGAATAGAACACGACGAAGCCCATCAGGCTGAACCACACATTGCCCACGCTGGTGGATGAGACGCCCAGATGCGTGGGAAGCACGCCTTCAATCACCCACGGTTGGCGGCCATATTCCGCAACGATCCAGCCAAGCTCCGCCGCGATCCACGGCAAGGGCAGCGTAAGGAAGCACACCCAAAGGAATGAACGGTACTTGTCGAGGCGGCTCTTCGCGGAGAAATAGAAGGCAAGGGCGAAGAGCGCGATGAAATAGAAGCCGAGCCCGACCATGATGCGAAACGACCAGAACAGCACTGGCACATCGGGGATCGTACTGTCGGCCGCCATCTGGATGTCGTCTGGCGTGGCGTTTTCGATGTCGGAGCGGACGCGCTTGAGCAACAGCGCATAGCCGAGATTGCCCGCATGTTCCTCGAAGGTGATGCGCGCGGCTTCATCTTTCGGAGCGGCCTTGATCTGCTGCAGCGCGCGATAGGCGATGAGGCCGTCATCGATGCGCAGCTTCGCATGATCCACCAGTTGATGGATGCCAGACACTTCCTGATCGGTGCTGCGCGTGACGATCAGGCCGAGTGCCCAGGGGATTTTGATCTCGTATTCGGTCTTGTGATCCTTCAGATTCGGCAGGCCGAACAATGTGAAGGACGCGGGTGCCGGTTCGGTTTCCCACATCGCCTCGATGGCCGCGATCTTCATTTTCTGATGTTCGCCGGCGGTGTAGCCGGATTCATCGCCCAGAACGACCACCGAAAGCGCCGAGGCGAGGCCGAAGCTCGCCGCCACCGTCATGGAACGGCGTGCAAGTTCCACATGGCGGCCTTTGAGCAGATACCACGCGCTGATCGCTAGCACGAAAACCGAGCCGACCACATAGCCCGCGCTCACCGTGTGCACGAACTTGTCCTGCGCCACGGGATTGAAAAGCACGGCCATGAAGTCCGTCACTTCCATGCGCATCGTATCGACATTGAAGGCCGCGCCGGTGGGGTTCTGCATCCAGCCGTTTGCGATCAGAATCCACAACGCCGACAAATTGGTGCCCATGGCAAGGCCCCACGTCACGCCCAGATGCTGAACGCGGGAAAGCTTGTTCCATCCAAAGAAGAACAGGCCGACCAAAGTGGCTTCGAGGAAGAAGGCCATCAGCCCTTCGATGGCAAGCGGTGCGCCGAATATGTCGCCCACATATTGCGAGTAATAGGCCCAGTTGGTGCCGAACTGGAATTCCATAGTGATGCCGGTGGCAACGCCCATGGCGAAATTGATGCCGAACAACACGCCCCAGAACTTCACGATGTCGCGCCAGATCTCCCGGCCCGTCATGACATAGACGGTTTCCATGATGCCAAGGATGATCGAGAGCCCCAGCGTCAGTGGCACGAACAGGAAGTGATAAAGCGCGGTGGCGGCGAATTGCAGGCGCGATAGTTCGACGACATCCATGGTCGATTCCTCTAGTCGTGCGCGCTATCGCCGAGCACGCGGCTGGCTATATCGGGCGCGGTCAAATGCAGCCGGTGGGAGGGGCCGAAGAATGCCCAATAGAGAAGAAAGAGAAGGCAGAGCTTGAGAAGAAGCACGCCGGCGATCTCGCGCCGCAATGTGCCGTGTGGCAGAAGACCAGCGATATGTGCCGGAAAACGCATGGCTTGATCCTGATTCAAGCGCCGTCACGCTACGCCCGATTTAACAAGCAGCTCAAGGGAAAATCCGCGCTGCGCCGCGCCGCCGCTGCGTAAAGCTGACGCGCGGCAAACGTGTCGCGCACGGAGAATTCCGCTAGCCTTCACGAAGCGATTTTCGGGAGAAGGCCATGGCAGACCGCCAGTATCAGACGCTCATCATCGAGAAAAAGGGGCAGGTGGACTGGGTGACGATGAACCGGCCCGAACGGCTGAATGCGCTGAACCCCACGCTGATCGACGAATTGCTCGATTATTTCGGCAGCCTTTATTTCAATCATGATGTTCGCATTGTGGTTCTGCGCGGCGCAGGAACGGCGTTCTGCGCGGGCCTCGATCTGAAACACCGCGCCGAAAACAATGCCGCTCCGGCCGGTGTGGGCGCGGGGCTCGTTTCCCAGCGGCGCATCAGCGAGATCGTTATGCGCATGCGCAAATGTCCGCAGGCGATCATCTCACTGGTGCATGGCCCGGCCTGCGGCGGCGGGTTTGCATTCGCGCTGGCATCGGACATCCGCATCGCGGGCGAAAGCGCGCGCATGAACGCAGCCTTCATCCGCATCGGGCTTTCAGCCTGCGATATCGGTGTGTCCTATTTCCTGCCGCGGCTGGTGGGAACATCCGTCGCGTCCGAACTGATGATGACGGGCCGCTTTATTCTCGCGGAGCGTGCGCTACGCGTGGGGCTGGTAAGCGAAGTGGTGCCGGATGAAAAGCTCGCCGACGCAGCGCAGCCCTATATCGAGGAGATGCTGGCGACAACGCCTCTGGGCCTGCGCCTCACCAAGGAATGCCTCAACATGAGCGTGGACGCCGGAAGCCTGGAAGCGGCAATCGCAATGGAAGACCGCAACCAGATCCTTGCCGCGCAATCGAACGATTTCCGCGAAGGCATCAGCGCCTTCCTCGGCAAGCGCAAGCCGAACTACACGAACACGTAGGGTAGAACGTGGCGCCTAGTGCGCCACCACCTTCGGCGTTTCCATCAGTTCGACGAGCACGCCGCCCATGTTCTTCGGATGAACGAAGATGACCATGGTGCCGTGTGCGCCGATGCGCGGTTCGCCGAGGACGGTTGCGCCCTTTTTCTTCATCTCATCACGCGCGGTGTAGATGTTCTCCACCTCGAAGCAGACGTGATGCTGGCCGCCCTTCGGGTTCTTTTCGAGAAAGCTCTTGATCGGCGACTTGTCGTCATAGGGCTCGATCAGTTCGATCTGGGAATTTGGCAGGTTCACGAAGCACACCCACACACCCTGTTCCGGCATCGCCCATTTTTCGGTGATTGACGTAGCGCCCAGCATGTCGCGGTACATCGCGACGGATTCGTCGATGGAAGGGGTGGCGACGCCGACATGGTTGAGCTTGCCGATCATGGGGAAACACTCCGGTTTGAAACTTGAGAATAGCGCAATTTTCCATGGCGCAAGGGACCGCGCGCGGTCAAGATCGATCAAAAGATACCGGGAGCAGACGCCATGGCTTTTTCCCACATTCTCTACGAACGGGAGGGACCGGTTGCGACAATCACCCTCAACCGGCCGGACAAGCTTAATGCCTATTCAGGCCTGATGGGCGCGGAACTGGAAGCGGCGTTCCGTGAGGCCGATGGCGACGATGCGGTGCGCGTCATCGTGGTGACGGGCGCCGGGAAAGGCTTTTGCGCAGGCGCGGATATTTCGGCAGGCGCAGGCGCGTTTGATTCCAGCGGCGGCAAATCGACAGACATGTTCGCTGGCGGCAAGGCGCGCCGTGGCGCGGGCTTCGTGGAAGCGATCTATCGCTGCCGCAAGCCCAGCATCGCGGCCATCAATGGCGCGGCGGTGGGTGTGGGTCTCACGCTGACCTTGCCGATGGACATCCGCATCGCATCGAACGTGGCGCGCTTCGGCTTTGTGTTCGCGCGGCGCGGGCTTGTGCCCGAAGCGGGCAGCGCGTGGTTTCTGCCAAGGCTGGTGGGGCTTTCGCAGGCGATGCGCTGGTGTCTCGACGGCAGCGTGTTCGATGCGGCCGAGGCGCTGCGCGGCGGGCTAGTGAGCGAGGTGGTAGAGGGTGATGTGGTGGCGCGCGCGAAAGAGATCGCACGCGGCATCGCCGAAAACACCGCGCCGGTGTCGGTGGCGCTCACACGGCGCATGCTGTGGGAATTCTCCGCCGATCCCGACCCGTTCGAACTCCTGAAAGTGGACGGTCCGCTGTCATTGGAATTGGGCAGGGGGCCGGATGTACGCGAAGGCGTTGCCGCGTTCCTCGAAAAGCGCAAACCGAACTTTCCCGGCAAGGTTTCGACCGACATGCCGGAAGCCTGGAAACCGGAGACGCACTCGTGAAGCTCTATGACGAATCTGATCCCGCGCCCAATCCGCGCCGCGTGCGCATTTTCCTGAAGGAAAAGGACATCGATATTCCGCTCGTGCACACCCCACTCTCCAAGGGCAAGCACAAGGCGCCGGAGTTCCTGGTCAAGAACTCGCTCGGCCAATTGCCGGTGCTGGAACTGGATGACGGTACCTGCATCAGCGAAAGCGTCGCCATCTGCCGCTATCTGGAGGAACTGCATCCCGAGCCGCCACTGTTCGGCAGCAGTGCACTGGAGCGCGCGCAGGTGGATATGTGGATCAGGCGCATCGAATTCCGGCTGATGCAGCCCGTCGGGCAGATCTGGGTGAATACGCATCCGTTCACCGCCGCTGTTGTGGCGGCGCGCGGCGGCAAGCAGCATGTGGAATTCGGCGAAAGCAACCGCCCCATCTTCGAGAGCGGTTGCAAATGGCTGAACCGCGAGCTTGAAGGCCGCGAATTCATCGCCGGGCCGCGCTACACCATGGCCGACATCGTGGCGCAATCGACGTTCGATTTTGCGCGTGTGATCGGGGTTACGATCCCCGACAACTGCACGAACTTCCTGGCTTGGTATGACCGCGTGAACGCGCGGCCGAGCGCTGCGCTCGACCTGTCGAAATCATTGTTGAAGTTGCCAACCTAACCTCAACAATCCTCACCATGGCCGGTTCAAGCCCTGCCATGGTGATTGAGGTTACTTCGTAAAATCGATCACGATCTTTCCGAAATGACCGCCCTTCTGCATGGTGTCGAAGGCTTCGCGCCAGGCATTCATCGGGAATACCTTGTCCACCACCGGCTCAATCTTGTGCAGTTCGATGGCGCGGCACATGCGTTCGAACATCGCGCGCGAACCGACGGAGAGGCCCTGTATGCGTGCGCTGGTTCCGATCAGCGCGGGAATGAACAAAGGCTCCGCCACACCCGACAACACGCCGATGATGGCGATGTGGCCGCCGATAACGATGGACTGCAGGCTTTCCTTGAGCGTCTGCGCGCCGCCCACTTCCATAACGAAGTCGACGCCGCGTCCGCCGGTGGCCGCGCGCACGGCGCCGGACCATGCCGGATTGTCCTTGTAGTTTACGGTATGGTTCGCGCCCAATTTCTTCGCGCGCGCGAGCTTCTCATCGGATGATGACGTAATGATGGTCTCGTAACCCGCGGCCTTGGCGAATTGCAGCCCGAAAATGGACACTCCGCCAGTACCTTGCAGGAGCACCGTATCGCCTGGCTCGAGATGCGCATCTTCGAAGAGGCCGCGCCACGCTGTCAGCGCCGCGCAGGCAAGCGTTGCCACCTGATGATCGCTCAAATGCTCCGGAACTTTCGACACGCCTTCCTCGGAGAGAACGATCATCTCTGCGCCTGCGCCCCTGTGTCCACCAAGAGCAGACATGAGCGATTGCATGGTCGGCTTGCCGGCATTCCAGTGCTCGAAGAATAGCGTCGAAACGCGGTCCCCCGGCTGCACGCGCGTCACGCCCGGTCCCACGGCTTCGATGACGCCCGCCCCATCCGAGAACGGAACGATCGGCCAGCCGAGCCCGCCGCCATAGGCACCCATCACCATCAGATAATCGCGGTAGTTGAGCGACACGGCCTTGATGCGCACCAGAACCTCGCCGTGGCCGGGCTTTGGATCGGGCTTCTCGGTCAGCACCATATTGTCGAACCCGCCGGGGTCGCGCACTTCAAATGCTCGCATGGACGCCTCCAATTTCTGTTGCCGCAATCTAGGCAGGGGCTACACTTGCGTTCAACGAGACATTGAGATGGCCTTTCGCTTTCCGCAGCGTCAGAGCCAGACAACGGGATGGAACGCATGAGCGCCGCGCCGAAACTTTCCGACGACATGAATATCGAAACCGCGCTGAAGGATGGACATGTGCCCAGCCTGATGATGGCGCTGGTGCATCTGACGGGCGACACCAGTCATCTGGAAGGATCGCGCCCCGTCTATGATTTCTTCGGCGACGGCAATGGCGGCATCGCGCCGGAAACGCAGGCTGCGATCCGCGCCGCGGTAAAGGATGCGTATCTCGCCTGGGAGGCTGGCAAGCCGCTGCCGCCGCAGCCATCGGATGAGACCATCCGCAAGATGATGGACTTCATCGCAGGCGTGGATATTCCCGAGAACTACATCACTTTCCTGAAGGAAGAACTCGGCCTCGGCGCGAATGATACGCGAGAGGTGAAATGGGAATCGCCGAAGCTGAAGGATGCCGCGCAGAAGATGAAAGTGCTCGTGATCGGTGCGGGTATGAGCGGCATCCTCACAGGAATCCGCCTGCAGCAGGCGGGCGTGCCGTTCGAAATCATCGAGAAGAATCCCGATTTTGGCGGCACCTGGTTCGAGAACGCCTATCCCGGCTGCCGCGTCGATAATCCGAACCATCTCTATTCCTATTCGTTCGAACCGAACCACGACTGGCCGCAGCATTTCTCGACTCAGGGCGTGCTGCACGGTTACTTCAAGCGCACGGCGGAGAAATATGGCCTTCGCAAATATGTCCGCTTCGAAACCAAGGTCGAAGAAGCGGTGTTCGACGAGAAGACCTCGCTCTGGAACGTGAAGGTGACGGGCAAGGACGGAAAAACCGAAACGCTCACGGCGAATGCCGTCATCAGTGCGGTGGGGCAACTCAATCAGCCGAAGCTGCCGGAGATCAAGGGCCGCGATTCATTCAAGGGCCCCGCATTCCACACCGCACGCTGGCGGAAGGATGTGGACCTCACCGGCAAGCGCGTCGCGGTGATCGGCACGGGCGCCACCGCGTTTCAGGTGATCCCGGAAATCGCGGCGAAGGTGAAACACCTGACCGTGTTTCAGCGCTCCGCGCCGTGGCTCGGTCCCACGCCCGACTATCACGCCGATGTGCCAGCGGGAAAGAAGTGGCTGCTTGAACATCTGCCGTTCTATGACAAGTGGTATCGGTTCTATCTGTTCTGGTCGATGACGGACGGCATTCTGGAAGCGGTGCGCGTCGATCCCACCTGGAATCAGACAAAGGAATCTGTCAGCCCCGCGAACGCGATGCTGCGCGAGCTGCTCGTCATGAAGATGAAGGAGCAGGTGCCGGAGCGCCCGGATTTGATCGCGAAGGTGGTGCCGGATTATCCGTTCGGCACCAAGCGCAGTGTGCGCGACAATGGCGTCTATCTTGCCGCGCTGGCGCGGCCGAATGTCGATCTGGTGACGGACGGCATCGAAGAAATCGTGCCCGAAGGCATCAAGACGAAGGACGGCAAGCTGCACGAAGCGGATGTCATCATCTATGGCACGGGCTTTTATGCGTCGGACTTCCTTCGCACCTTCAAGATCGTGGGCCGGAGCGGCGAAGAGCTGCACGAGCGGTGGAAGGGCGATGCGCGTGCCTATCTCGGCATGACCATTCCGGGCTTTCCCAATTTCTTCACGATCTATGGACCCAACACCAACATCGTGGTGAACGGGTCGATCATCTTCTTCTCCGAAGCGAGCGTTCGCTACATCGTCAATTGCCTGAAATATCTGGCTGAAACCGGTGCAAAGACGATGGAGCCGAAGAAGGACGTCCACGACGCTTTCAACGCAAAGGTGGACGAAGCGAACAAAGGTTTCGCGTGGGGGCTTCCCGATGCCAAGAGCTGGTACAAAAACCAGTTTGGACGTGTAAGTCAGAATTGGCCCTTCCGCCTCGTCGACTACTGGAACGCAACGGTGAAGCCCGATCCCAAGGATTTTGTGGTCTCGTAACGCGCTATTTCTTCGTTCGGTAGTCGCCGAAATTGCTATCGCGCGCATTGAGCGCCTTTGTCACGCCTTCGCGAAATTTGGCAAAAGTCTCGCGCGAAGTTGGCGTGGTGAGCGCCAACGCCTGAATCTCGGTTCCGGCGCGTATTGCGGCGCGGAGGCCCATGATCTCCATCGCGCGATGTACGCTGCGCTTGTTCATCTGCTGAACGTCTGTTGGAATTTTCGCCACGCGCCGAGCGATGTCCAACACCTTGGCATCCAGTTCGTCGGCCGCAAAGGCACGATTGGCGAAGCCGACCCGCACGGCTTCCTGGCCATCGATGGCGTCACCCGTCAGCATCATCTCCATCGCGGGACGCAGACCACAGAGAAATGCGTGAAACTGATTGTCCGGTGGGCTCATCATGCGAACGGGCGGGTATCCGAACTGCGCATCGTTGGCGACATAGACGAGATCGCAAGAGGCGGCCAGCTCCGATCCACCTGCAAGGCACCAGCCATGCACCTGCGCGATGACCGGCTTTGCCATGTCCCAGATGCGAAATGCGCCCTCCACGACATGCCGCGACCAATGTCCCGCTCCCCCGGCGGTGTGATAGGGAAATTCGGTTTGCGTTCCGCCACCAAGATCATATCCCGCAGAAAAGCACGTGCCAGCGCCGCGCAGGATCGTCACGCGTATTGTGTCATCCCGGTCAGCGGATTCCAGAGCGTCCAGCACCGCACCGCGCAGGGCATTGGATAGCGCATTGCGTTTGGTGGGCCGGTTAAGGGTCAGACGGCGCACATGCGGCGCCGGGTCATCCACGATCAGAATCGGGTCATCCTGCATCAATGTTCTCATGTCGTTGCAACGCCGCAGCCTATCATGACTTTCGACGCGCGTGGTTGTTCACATTCCCGGCACGCGGTATCACAATGGTTGGCGCTTTTCCGCTACGGACAGACCCCTGCATGAGTTACATCCCGCCGCTGCGCGACCTGGCCTTCTCGTTGTTCGAGGTGGCCGGTGCCCGCGCGCTTCAGCCGCATTTCGAACAATTCGACGAAGATACCGCCGCTTCCATTTTGGAGGCATCGGGCGAGCTGGCGCGCGATGTGCTCGCGCCGCTCAACCGCATCGGCGATCAAACCGGCGCGAAATTCGAGAACGGCAAGGTGGTGCCGGTGCCCGGCTTTGCCGCTGCCTACAAGGCCTTTGCCGAAGGTGGCTGGAACAGTCTTGCGGCTGCGCCGGAATTCGGCGGGCAGGGGTTGCCGAAGGCGCTGGAAGTTTGCGTCTATGAGATGGTGCAGAGCGCGAACATGTCTTTCGCGCTTTGTCCCATGCTGACCCAGGGCGCGATCGAGGCACTCTCGGTGCACGGCACGGATCGTCAGAAGCAACTCTACATGCCAAACTTGGTCTCCGGTCAGTGGACCGGCACAATGAATCTTACCGAACCGCAAGCCGGTTCCGATCTTGCGGGTCTTCGCACGCGCGCCGAACCGGATGGCGATGGCTATCGCATCTTTGGTCAGAAGATTTTCATCACCTGGGGCGATCACGACATGACGCCCAACACCGTGCATCTTGTTCTGGCGCGCCTGCCTGATGCGCCGGAAGGCACGCGCGGTATCTCGTTGTTTCTCGCGCCCAAATATCTCGTGAACGAGAATGGTTCGCTCGGCGCGGCCAATGCGCTAAAGCCCGCCAGCATCGAACACAAGCTCGGCATCCATGCTTCGCCCACCTGCGTGATGCTTTATGAAGGCGCGAAGGCCGAACTGATCGGCGCCCCAAATCAGGGCCTCGCGTGCATGTTCACGATGATGAACAACGCGCGTCTGCACGTAGGCGTGCAGGGTGTGGGCATCGCCAATCGCGCCTATCAACAGGCGCTGGCGTATGCGCAGGAACGCAGGCAAGGGCGTTCCGCCTGGACGGGCGATCAATCCGCACCGCTGTTCGATCACCCGGATATCCGCCGCATTCTGATGCTGATGAAAGCGAAGGTGGAAGCGGCGCGCGCCATCTGCCTCTCCACCGCCGTCGCCGCCGACATGGCGCGCGTGGGCGATGCCGAACAGCGCGAGCATCACAAGCTGCGTGAAGAACTGCTCACACCGATTGCGAAGGCATGGTCCACCGATGTGGGTGTGGAGGTTGCCTCCATGGGTGTGCAGATCCATGGCGGCATGGGCTACATGGAGGAAACCGGCGCCGCGCAATACTACCGCGATGCGCGCATCGCCCCGATCTATGAAGGCACCAATGCCATTCAGGCGATTGACTTGATGGGCCGCAAGCTCGCCATGAACAAGGGCAAGGCAGTGGACGAGCTTCTGCACGACGTCACAAAAACGGTGGAAGCGCTCGCCGCATCGCCAAACGAGTTCCATCACATCATCGGCATCCGCCTGAACGAAGCGGTTGCCGCCGCGCGTGAAGCCAGCGCCTGGCTGATCGAGCGCAGAGGTCACGCCGCACCCGATGCGCTGGCAGGCTCCACCGCCTATTTGCAATTGCTCGGCGATGTCACCGCGGGCTGGCTGCTGGCGAAGGCGGCGCTTGCTTCGAAAGACCGCATGCGCACAGGCATTGCGCGCATCTTTGCCAATTCCGTGCTCGCCACCGCGCCCGGCCTTGCCGCCGGCGTGATGCAGGGTTCGAGCGACCTCTACAACATCACCGCCGAGGCGCTCGCGCCCTAAGATGGACAAGCCCGAAGACGATGCCGAAGCCCAATACGAAAAGTTCGTTCTCGACAATCTGAAACGCAACTACGCGGGACATTTCATTCACGGCATGCTGGGCATGACAGGCTTTCGCCTCGTCAACGCGCCCACCTTCGTGCCCGCCTATCTGCACATGCTTTCGGGCTCCGATGCGATTGTGGGACTTGGGCTGGCGCTGCAGCAGTTGGGCGGCATTGTTTCACCCATCGTTGGTGCATCGTCCATTGAGCACCGTCCGCGCGTGCTCTCGGTTTCCATGTGGATGGGCACGCTGATGCGCGTGCAGATTTTGGGCATGGCACTGGCGGGCTGGCTGCTCTCGGGTACGCCGCTGCTCATCGCCATCATGTTCTTCCTGTTCATGCTGGGGCTGTTCACCGGCACGCAGAGGGTGGCGTTTCAATATTTGCTCGCGAAGGTGATCCCGATCGCCCGGCGCGGGCGCTTGCAAGGCTGGCGCAACATGACGGGCGGGCTTATCGCCGCCACGCTCTCCTATTTCGCGGGCGTGTGGTTCGTCGGGCCAAACCTGTTCGGCAACGGCTATGGCGTGACGTTTCTCACCGCCTTCGTTCTCACCAGCGCGGGCCTCACCATTTTCGCACTTCTGATGCGCGAACCGGTGCCGCCAACCTTGCGCCCGCGCATGCGCCTCGGCGAACGCTTGCGCGAATTTCCCGCCATGCTGATGGCCGATGCCGATTTCATGTGGTTCATGGTGGCGCGCACCTTCGCGATGGCGGGCCGCGTGGCGGCGCCCTTCTACATTCTCTATGTCAGCACCACGATGCCATTGACGGGGCACAATATCGGGCTGCTGTCGTTCGCCTATCTGATGGCCGATACGGTCACGAACCTGTTGTGGGGATACCTGTCCGATAAGAGCGGTTTCAAATCTACTATGGTCATTGCGCTCATCGTCTGGGTTGGGTCCACCGTGCTGCTCATGGCTTCCGGCGATATCTGGATGATCTTCCTGTCGTTCTTCGGGCTGGGCGCGGCGCAATCGGGCTACATGATGAGTTCGCAAAATATCGTTTTTGAGTTCGGCCACCGCGACGACATGGCCATGCGCCTCGCCATTTCCAACACGGCGGAAAGCCTGATGGCGGCGCTGGGTCCGCTGGCGGGTGGGCTCATCGCGGCAGCCTCCGGCTACGCCACGGTGTTCTGGCTTTCCATCCTGTTCGAAGTGGCGGCGCTGGCGCTCATGATCTTGCGCGTGCGCGAACCGCGGCTGCGGAAGCGATAAGTTTCCGCGTGGAATTGTCCTTTTGACGTTTTGCGCCGGTCTCCCCATATTCCGCCCATGGCTATCCTGAAAATCGCCCGCATGGGCCATCCGGTGCTTGCAGAGAAGGCGCGCGATGTGCCCGATCCCACCGCGCCGGAAATCCGCCGCCTGATCGCCGATATGGTCGAGACCATGATCGATGCGAACGGGGCCGGCCTCGCCGCGCCGCAGGTGCATGTGCCCTTGCGGCTTGTGGTGTTTCAGGCGCCGGCAGAGCGCAGCGAGGAGGGGCTTTCCGAAGAAGAACGCTTCGATCACACCGCTCCGCTCACGGTGCTGATGAACCCGAAGATCGAAGTGCTTTCAAAGGATGTGGAAGGCGGCTGGGAAGGTTGCCTGTCCGTGCCGGGCCTGCGTGGCTTCGTGGAGCGGCCCGCGCATATTCGCTATTCCGGCACCGATCACGAAGGAAAGCGCATCGTACGCACAGCCAAGGGGTTTCATGCGCGCGTCGTACAACACGAGCTCGATCATCTCGACGGCGTGCTTTACCCCACACGCATGCGCGATCTGGGCAAGCTGATCTTCGAATCTGAAGTCCGTCACTGGGCGAAGGGAGGGGGCTGATGCCCGCAAAAGCCAAAGCGAAAGCCAAGCCGAAAAACGACGATGCGCTGAAGGCGGCCATACTCGAAGCCGCGCTCGCGCACGTCGCCTTCGACGGCTTCACCGACACGGTGTTGAAGAACGCCGCGAAGGAAGCCGGCGCCAATGCCGGCGACATCGCGCGGCTCTTCCCGGATGGCCCGCTTAGTCTGGTCGAAGCGTTCTCGGCCGATGCCGATGCGAGACTGGAAGCGGTATTGGCGAAGAAGAAACTCGGAGGCATGAAAATCCGCGAACGCATTCGCGAGGCGGTTCTGGCGCGGCTCGAAATCCTCCGCCCGCAGAAGGAAGCCGCGCGCCGCGCCGCCGCGTTTCTCACCTTGCCGCCGCACGCCGCGCTCGGCGCCAAGCTGCTCTACCGCACGGTGGACATCATGTGGCGCGCGGCAGGCGACACCTCCACCGATTTCAACTTCTACTCCAAGCGCGCGATTCTGGCCGGCGTCTATTCGGCCACGCTGATGCGCTGGTTCACCGACCAGAGCGGCGATGAAACCTCCACGCGCGATTTCCTCGCCAACCGCATCGAAGACGTGATGCGATTCGAAAAGCTCAAGGCGCAGGTGAAGGAGCGTGCGAAGCACCTGCCGTCCCTCGGCGATGTGCTCGGCGCCTTCGCACGCGGGCGTTAAAGCAACAATTCCGCGATCTGCACGGCGTTCAGTGCGGCGCCCTTCAGAAGTTGATCGCCGGCGGCGAACCATGAGATCGAACGCCCCGACGGATCGCTCAAATCGCGGCGGATGCGGCCGACGAGGATGTCGCCCTGGCCGGAAGCATCGCGCGGCATCGGGAAATAGTTGTTCGCCACATCGTCCACGATCTTCACGCCGGGCGCGGTCTTCAGGATTTCACGAACCTCATCCGGCGAGATCGGGTTCTCGCATTCGAAGGTGAGCGAAACCGCATGCGCGCGCAGCACCGGCACGCGGATGCAGGTGGCGTTGATGCGCATCTCCGCATCGCCGAAGATCTTGCGCGTTTCGCCCATGACCTTGGTCTCTTCGTCGTTGTAGCCGGTGGCCGGGTCAATGGCCGTGTTGTGGCTGAAGAGATTGAAGGCGTAGGGATGCGGCAGCACCTTGGGTTCGAACGCCTTGCCTTCGAGATAAGCGCGCGTGGACTCTTCCAGTTCCGCCATCGCCGCCGCGCCCGCGCCCGATGCCGCCTGATAGGTCGAAACGATCATGCGCTTCACGCGGTTCTTCTGATGGATCGGCCACAGCGGCGTGATCGAGACAATCGCCGAGCAATTGGGATTGGCGATTATGTTGTGATGACCCTTCAATGCGCCTGCATTGATTTCGGGTATCACCAGCGGAACATCATCGCGCATGCGGAAGGCAGAGGAATTGTCGATCACGATGGTGCCGGCCTTCGCGGCCTCCGGCGCAACCTTCCGCGACGTGGCGCCGCCCGCCGAGAACAGCGCAATGTCCACGCCATCGAAGCTCGAAGGTGAAAGCGCTTCCACCGTGATGTCCTTGCCCTTGAAGGGCAGCGTTTTTCCGGCGGAGCGTTCGGAGGCGAGCAGCTTCAAATTCGCCACGGGGAAGCCGCGCGTTTCCAGGCAGCCGATCAGCTCGACGCCGACCGCGCCCGTCGCGCCGACCACCGCAACATTGGGGGCCCTGCCGCCGCGCCACACTTTGCCCGCTGGCCGTTCCAACACGTCAGTCATTTCCGTCTCCGTTGCCTCCAAAAGCGAAGGGCCCCAACCGTATTCGGCGGGGCCCCTGGATTTCGCTATGCCGATGCTCTCAGCGCGCGCGCAACCCAAACGCCCCCATCCCGGGCGTTTTCGTCGTCTTCGTGCGCTTGAACGTCGTTTTCATTGTGGCGGCACGCTATGCGGCGCCGGAATTTTTGTAAATGGGTGAATCCGTGGCCTCAGCCTGTTCTGGGAGACAGGCTGGTGAAGTGGCCCATCTTGCGGCCGGCCCGCGCTTCGGCCTTGCCGTACAGGTGCAGGCCGCCAGCCCGACGGGCATAGGCAAGCCAGTCTTCCGCTTCGGCACCGATGATGTTTTCCATCACTGCATCGCTGTGGCGTGCAGGATTGCCGAGCGGCCATCCGGCCACGGCGCGGATGTGCTGCTCGAATTGCGACACCGCGCAGGCTTCGATGGTCCAGTGTCCCGAGTTGTGCACACGGGGCGCAAGCTCGTTCACCAGAAGCGAGCCATCGCGAGCCACGAAAAGTTCTGTCGCCATCACGCCCACATAGTCGAGCGCTTCCATCAGCTTCTTCGCGATGGCTTTGGCATCTTCGCTTTGCGCTTTCGTCAGCCGCCCCGGAACGGTAGAACGGCGAAGGATGTGATCGGCGTGGAAATTCTCCGGCGGATCGTAGGCGGCGAACGAACCGTCCAGCCCGCGCGCGGCAACGACAGAGGCTTCGAAGGAAAACGGCACGAAGCCTTCCATCAGGCATGGCGCGTCGAATCTTGCGAGCGCCGCTTTGGCCTCTTCGGCGCTTGTCACTTTCGCCTGTCCCTTGCCGTCATAGCCGAAGCGGCGCGTCTTCAGGATGGATGGCGTGCCTGTCTCCTTCAACGCGGCCACGGCTCCGGCTTCGCTCGTCACATTCGCGAAAGGCGCCGTCGCGATGCCCTGTTCACGCACAAAGGTCTTTTCGTGGAGACGGTCCTGAGTCACCGCCAGCGCGCGCGCATTGGGATAGGTAGGGACAAGCGGCGCCAGTGCGGCGATGGCAGCGGCGGGCACGTTCTCGAACTCGAACGTCACCACATCGCAATGCCGCGCGAAGTCCTGCAGCGCCGCGATATCGTTATACCGCTCAACGGTGCGGTGATGGCAAACCTGAAACGCCGGAACATCATCTTCATCGCTGAACACATGCACTTTCAGCCCAAGCCGCGCGGCGGCCATCGCCAGCATGCGTCCAAGCTGGCCGCCGCCCAGAATGCCAATCGTGCCTCCCGGGTGTACGGGAGCGGAAAGGGCTTTGGGATGGCTCATGGCGTGTCGGTGGGTATTTCGGCCACGGCGTCTGTCAGCCGTTTGCGCCAGGCTTCGAGCCGTTTGGCCAACGCCTTGTCGGTCAGGGCAAGGGTGGCGGCAGCATGCAGCGCCGCGTTCTTCGCGCCCGCCTCACCAATGGCGAACGTGGCCACCGGCACACCACCTGGCATCTGGACGATGGAGAGCAGGCTGTCCATGCCTTTCAGCGCCTTGGATTCCACGGGAACGCCCAGCACGGGCAAGGTCGTCATGGAAGCGGCCATGCCTGGCAGATGCGCCGCCCCGCCTGCGCCTGCAATGATGAGCTTCAGGCCGCGACCCGCCGCGCCCCGGGCATAGGCATACAGCCGGTCGGGGGTGCGATGTGCGGAGACGATGCGGGTTTCGTGGGCAATACCCAGCGCCTTCAGGGTTTCTGCGGCGTGTCGCATGGTCTGCCAGTCGGACTGGCTGCCCATGATGATGCCGACGACAGGCGCGGGGGATTTCTTGGGGGAGGACATGCTTCCTGCTCTGGCCGGAAAAGAGGCCGGGATCAACGAAGCGACCCATTATAGGAACTGACGGGCGCCAGAAAAGCCCCAAAAGTGGTGCGTTAACGTTTTGCTCACCTTCCTGAACCAAGAGTTAAGGGATCGACGAGTCGGCCTGGAGCAAGGGGCATGAAGATCGAAGGAACACGCCGCAGCGCACCGGTCCGCGCCGCCGGCGCCGTGGGTTACACCCGGCGCGGCGAAGCCGTCTCTGCGGTCAGCGCCGCGCAGCCCGTGGCCGCGACCGCCAGCGTGCTCGGCATTCCCGAAGAAGAATTCACACCCAGCGTGCGCGACGCGATCATGACGCTGATGGGTGAAGTGGAATCGTTGCGCCGCGAATTGCAGCAGGCCAAGTCGCGTCTGGAAGAAACCGAGAAGGCCGCGGATCAGGATCATCTTCTGCCGCTGCTGAACCGCCGCGCCTTCGTGCGCGAACTCACACGCTACATCGCCTATTCCGCGCGCTATGGCACACCGGCCAGCCTCGTCTATTTCGATCTGGACGGCTTCAAGGCCGTGAATGACAGTTTCGGTCATGCGGGCGGCGATGCCGTGCTCACGCATTTCGCCAATGTTCTGCAATCGCAGGTGCGTGACAGCGATGTCGTGGGGCGGCTGGGCGGCGACGAATTCGGCGTCATACTTTCCCACGCCACGCAGGCACAGGCGCACAACAAGGCAACGGCGCTGGCGGAAAAACTGAAAGCGGAACCGGCGCTCTATCGCGGCGCTGCGATACCGGTGCCGTTTTCCTATGGTGCATTCGAACTGATTGGCGGCGAAAGCGCCGACAGCGCCATCACGCGTGCTGATGAAGCGATGTATGCGCACAAGCGCGCCGCCGCGACTACGCGATAATATCGGGTAACAGCGCGTCTTCGATCGAAGCGATCTGATCCTTCAGTTGCAGCTTGCGCTTCTTCAGGCGGGTCATCTGCAATTGATCAAGCGTGCCCGCTTCCACCATGGCGGCGATAGCGGCATCCAGATCGCGGTGTTCCTGCGACAGCTCGGCGAGCTTCTGGCGCAGCGCCTGTTCTTCGGCTTCGGTCATCCGCGTTTCGCCCTTGGCGTTCTGCGCACGCCTTTCTGCAGATCCTCGCCCCAGCGCTTCACGGTGGGCCAGTCATAGCCGAACAGATCGAGAGCACGGCCCACGAGCTGGTCGACGATCTCGTTCACGCTTTTGGGTTCGGCATAAAAGGCCGGCACGGGTGGAAGAATGATCGCGCCCATTTCCGCAAGCTGTGTGAGCGCGCGCAGATGGCCGACATGCAGCGGCGCTTCGCGCACCATCAGAACCAGCGGGCGCCGTTCTTTCAGCGTCACATCCGCCGCGCGGGTCAGAAGGCTGGTGGTTACGCCCGTTGCGATCTCCGACCATGTGCGCACCGAACATGGTGCGATGATCATGCCTTCGGTGCGAAAGCTGCCGGAGGCAATGGGTGCGGCAATGTCGGCGATGGCGTAGGCGTGATCGGCTTTCGCGGCAACATCGCGCGGCGCCAGCTTTGTTTCGTAACCGATGGTCATTTCACCGGGCTTGGAAACGACGTAATGCGACTCCACACCCAGGTCCTTCAGGGCCTCAAGAAGACGGATTCCCACCGCCACGCCCGATGCGCCGGAGATGCCGACGATGAGTCGCTTTTTATGTGTTTTCTCTGCGCTTTTGTGGGCCATGAAACTTTCTACCCCGCCCCGAATCGGGGGGGAAGGGCCGTGACAGATGGCCGGATTGGTGTTCTAATTTCCATCCCCTTCCAACGAGAGGTGCACGTATGGCACTGCAGGGACATCTTCACGAACTGTCCGCCAAGCATCAGAAACTTGAAGAACTCATCGAGGCCGAAATGGCCCATCCCGATTGGGATGACGTCCGGGTTGCCGCGCTCAAAAAAGAAAAGCTGCGGATCAAAGACGAACTCGAACGACTTCGAAGCAGCATCCACTAGCCCCAGACGGGCTCTCCCCTCCCAAGCACTGCCGCCGTCGCTCTGGCCCCGGCCTGCAGTTGCCTGTCACACGCGTGATGCGTTCCCGGCGGCCGTGCGCGGCGCGCGCGCACGGATTCCGGCGAACAGCAGCGCCGCGCTTATGAGGAACAGGCTCCCCGCAAAAAACGCCGCGCCTGGAAAATAAACCGGTGCAGCGGCGCTGGTGAAATAGCTGAACAGATTGGTCAGCAGCGGTGGCGCGGCGATCGAGGTGAGGCTGCCCACACAGGCCAGCGCCCCCTGCAGTTCGCCCTGTTCGGTGGGCCCCACCATCTTCGACATGATCGAATTGAGCGCGGGCATGGCGAAAGCCATCAGAGCGAACGGCACCATGGAGGCGAAGATCATCCAGCTTTCGGTGGAGAACGCGTAACCGGCAAAGCCGATGGCGCCGCACAGCAGACCGAAGAACACCGAATTGGTTTCGCCCAGAATGGGGATGCCAATGCGGATGAGAAACGAATAGACGATGCCCATCAGGACGCCGACAGCCATCAGCGAATAGCCGACCATCTGCGGCGACCAATGCAGCTTGAGCATGGTGTAATAGCTGAATACGGCGGGATTGGCGTCATGCGCCAGCCGCATCAAAATGATCACCGCGCAGAGCGGCAGGATCATGGGGAAGCGGCCCATCGCATGCAGTGCGCCCACGGGATTGGCCCGCCACCATTCGAACTTGCGGCGATTTTCCTTCGCCAGCGATTCCTTCAGGACGAAATATCCAAAGAGCGCGTTGGCAACCGCGAGCGCGGCGGCGAAATAGAACGGAACGCGCGGCCCATAATGGCCGAGCAATCCGCCGATGGCTGGGCCGATGATGAAGCCCAGGCTGAACGCCGCGCCGGTGAGACCGAAATTCGCCGCGCGCTTTTCCGGTGGTGAAATGTCGGCGATGTAGGCGTTCGCCGTGGTGTAAGACGCGCCCGCAATGCCCGAAAGAAAGCGGCCAATGAAGAGCCAGTAGATCGTCGGCGAAAGTCCGGTGATCGCATAATCGACGCCAAGCGCGAGCAGGGACGCAATCAGCACGGGTCTGCGGCCGAAACGGTCCGAAAGATTTCCGATCAGCGGCGCACAGAGAAACTGCATGGCGGCGAACACGAAGAACAGCCAGCCGCCCCAGCGCGCGGCGCCGCTCATGCCCTGGCCGGTGAGTTCGGCAATGAGCTGCGGCGACACCGGAATGATCATGCCCAGCCCCACCGAATCCACGAACATGGTGACAAAGATGAAGGCGAGCGCGAGACGGCTCGATGTCTGACTCATGATGGGTGCCCCAAGCAGCGTGGCGCAGATTAGGCGCGGCGATCCGTCCGGTCTTGGGAAAATTGGCGGGACCGAACGGATTTTGGCAGTAATGTGCTCTTGACTGTGTGTAAAATATTATTTACTCATAGTCGAAGATACAAGACAGGATTTTCCCATGTCGTTTCGCGAAAAGGCCGTGTGGGTTTCGCTGGTCAGCTATTTGATCGTGTACGGCCTGTATTTCTGGCGCTATGGAGCTGCGGTCATGGCCGGCGGCGGTGCGGATTACATGGGCTCGCTCATTTCGGCGGTGCTGCTGCTGGTGGTGCTGGAGGTCGTGCTCACCATCGCAATTTCGGCCACCACCGCCATTGCTGCGCCGCAAGACGTGGAGGCGCCGCTGGATGAGCGCGAAAGACAGATCGCGCAGCGCGCCAACGGTCCCGCGCTGCATGTGGTGACCATCGGCGTTCTCGGCGCCATTGCGGCGCTCTACTACGGGGTGAGCATCGCGCTTGTCATCAATTGCCTGTTCCTCGCGCTCGTCTTGGCAGAAATGACAAAGAGCGCGGTGCAGATCGTTCTGTTCCGCAAGGGCGCTTGAATGTCCGGCGAAGGTATCACCAATGTGATCCGCCGTTTGCGCTTCGAACATGGCGAGATGACGCAAGGCGAACTCGCACAGAAGGTCGGCGTGACGCGGCAGACGATCAACGCGATCGAGCAGGGGAAATACTCGCCATCGCTCGAAGTTGCGTTCAAGATCGCGGCCGCATTCAGAACCGAGATCGGGCAGGTGTTTCAATGGAAGGGCGAGGCCTGACGGCAAACGACACGCCTGCCGACCTGCCGCTGCTGATCAGCGCCGCGTTCTGCGGCGTGGTTCTCTTCTCGGCGACCATTGTCATCGTTTCGGTGCCGCCCGTGACCGCCTGGTGGTTCACGCCTGCATTCGCCATGCCGCTCGTGGTCGCGCTGGCGTTTCAGAAACGCACGGGCTGGTGGGGCGTCACGGCATTTCTGATTGGCTTCACGCTCGCGCATTGCGCGGCGGCAGAAGTGGCGTATCGCATCTATGCCTATGATGGCTGCGCCTTCTCGCGCGATCCGCAATGTTCGACCTATGCATTGTCACAGCGCGCTTTTCCCGCGGGTTTCATCGCCGGGTGGGTGGGCGCGGCGCTATCGTTTACAATGGTTGCGGCGCTTGATCCGCGCTTTCGCACGCTGCGCAACATCAGCATCATGGGCTTTGCGGCGCTGATCCTTGGGGGTATCGGCTCTTTCGGTTTCAGCTTCGGCCCACTTCCGCACCGGCAGTTTCCCACCGAGACGGTGCTGCTGCTCTATCTGCCGTGGCAAACGGTGTTCGCGGGCGTGCTGATTTGGCTGTTTTCCGGCGTGGGTGCTACTTCACCCCTTTCGCCACATCGCGCAGCTTGAACTTCTGCATCTTGCCGGTGGAGGTCTTGGGGATCTCGTGGAAGATCACATGTCGCGGTGCCTTGTAGTGCGCGAGGTTGGCGCGGCAATAGGCAATCAGATCTTCCGCGCTCACGTGATCGAAGCCCGTTTTCTTCTCCACAAAAGCGCAGGGCGTCTCGCCCCATTTCTCATCGGGCCGCGCCACAACCGCCGCGAACATCACGGCGGGATGCTTCAAGAGCGTGTCTTCCACTTCGATGGAGGAGATGTTTTCGCCGCCGGAGATGATGATGTCCTTCGAGCGGTCTTTGAGCTGCACGTAACCGTCCGGGTGCATCACGCCCAAATCGCCGGAATGGAACCAGCCGCCCTCAAAGGCTTCCTGCGTGGCTTTGGGGTTTTTCAGATAACCCTTCATCACGATGGAGCCCTTGAACATCACTTCGCCCAGCGTTTCGCCGTCGGCGGGCACGGGCTCCATGGTTTCGGGGTCCATCACGGTGAGCGCATCGAGCGCGTGATAACGCACGCCCTGTCGCGCCTTCTTGGCTGCGCGCGGCGCAGGTTCAAGCCCTTCCCATTCGGCAAGCCATTCGTTCACAACCGCCGGACCATAGGTTTCGGTCAGACCATAAACATGGGTGACATTGAATCCGGCTTCGGCCATGCCCGCCAGCACCGCTTCGGGCGGGGGCGCCGCAGCGGTGATGAATTCGATCTTGTGGGGCAGCGGTTTCTTTTCGTCGCCGGTCGCATTCAGCAGCGTGGACATTACGATGGGCGCGCCGCACATGTGCGTGACCTTGTGCTCGGCAATCGCTTCATAGATCGCCTTCGCGCGCACCCAGCGCAGGCAGATATGCGTGCCCGCCACCACCGACAGCGACCACGGGAAGCACCAGCCGTTGCAGTGGAACATCGGCAGCGTCCACAGATAGACGGGGAAGCGCGGCATGTTGGCGGCAAGGTTGTTGCCATAACCCATCAACGTTGCGCCGCGATGGTGAAACACCACGCCCTTCGGATTGCCCGTGGTGCCGGACGTGTAGTTGAGCGAGATGGCTTCCCATTCGTCGTCCGGCATCTGCCATTCGAAATCCTCATCGCCGCCGGCAATGAACGTTTCATATTCCACGCTGCCCAGCATTTCGCCGGTTTGCGCGAATTGCGGATCGTCATAATCGATGACGAGGGGCTTTGCCTTGGCGAGTTTCAACGTCTCCCTGATAACCGGCGCGAATTCGCGGTCGGTGATCAGAACCTTCGCCTCGCCATGATCGAGAATGAAGGCAAGCGCCGCAGCATCCAGGCGCGTGTTCAGCGTGTTGAGTACGCCCCCCATCATGGGTACCCCGTAATGGGCTTCCAGCATGGGCGGGGTGTTGGCCAGCATCACCGCGACGGTGTCGTTCTTCTTGACGCCGTGGCGTGAGAGCGCAGAGGCCAGCTTCTTCGCACGTGCAAAAAATTCCGCATAGGTGAAGCGCTGCGTGCCGTGAACGATGGCCGTGCGGTTTGGAAAAACCCGGGCGGAACGCTCCAGAAAGGTCAGCGGCGTGAGCGGTTGGTAATTGGCGGCATTGCGGTCCAGATCCGTGTCATAGGCCGAGCGACCCAACACCGTTTTGGCCTGCTTGGCCTGACGGGGAGCGGCGGTGGCGCGCCGGGCGAAGGCCTTGCGCGGTCGCGGGGAAACTGGCGGCTTGGGTGCAGCCTTTGCGGCTTTGCGACCCGGCTTGCGTGACGCTTTGGCGACGGGCTTCGCGGCCTTGTTGCCAGCCCTCTGGCCAGCTTTCTTGGCAGCAGCCTTGGCCGGAGCCTTGGGGGCGGCCGCCTTTCTGGCGGTCTTGTGTTTGGCGGCAGCGGATTTTCTGGAAGGCGTGCGTTTGCGAGCGGGCATGTTTTTTTCGATCTTCAGACATTGGAAAGTCACGAAAAGCTAGAGAATGGATGTGATGACGGCAAGAACTTGCCGAGGGGGTGCGCCTTTAAGCGTGGACGGGGACTTCCCACATTGGTAGGAACGCCCCTCTGTCGGCCCCATGCGTGATCGGGATCAGTATGTCTGAAGGTGTTGAAGCGGTTGTTGTGCGTGGCGGGCCGCTGCGGAGTTTGTATGCGTGGGTGATGAAGCAGGCCTCCGGCAAATATGCCTGGTGGGTCATGGCAGCCGTCGCGTTCTCCGAAAGCTCGTTTTTCCCGCTTCCGCCGGACATCATGCTGGTGCCCATGGCGCTCGCTGACCGTTCCCGCGCCTATATCCTCGCGCTGTGGTGCACGGTGTGGAGTGTCGCGGGCGGTCTTGTGGGCTATGCCATCGGCGCGCTGCTCTACGATTCGGTCGGCCAATGGCTGATTTCGGTCTACGGCATGGCGCAGGACATGGACACATTCCGCAGCCTCTACAACCACTATGGTGCTTGGATCATCGTGTTGAAGGGTTTGACGCCCATTCCTTACAAGATCGTCACGATCGCGTCGGGCTTTGCCGGTTACGACCTTTTCCTCTTCACCATTCTGTCGTTCGCTACGCGCGGTGCGCGCTTTGCCATCGTGGCGTTGCTGCTGCATCACTTCGGCGATCATGTTCGCAACTTCATCGAGAAGCAGCTGGAATGGGTGATGCTCGGCCTTCTGGTGATCGTCGTTGGCGGATTCGTGCTGGCTCGCTACGCCTTCTGAGAAAAGCCTCCGCCCTTTCACGGACGGAGGCTCAAACTCAACAAAGAGTGCGATCTATCGCGGCACGATCCGCGAAAGCGGCGCGGCCCTGGCGTCCGCTTGCGGGCGCGACAGGAAGAACTCTGCCAGATAGTGCCCTTCGCTTTCGAGGCCCTCGGTATCGAGGCCCTTGTCGTGCAGCAATTTCTCGACATGAGCCTGTTCCGCAGCATCCAGAAAGCGCCTCTGCTTGAAATGCCGTCCCGGCAGATGCTCCGTCACATAGCCACGATCCGCCAGCACCGTTGCGACGGGCTCATAATCGAACATGCGCAGAACAAAGGAAGCGATCCATGGCAACTCGCCATCGGGCTGGCAGTCCACGATGCGCGAGAACGTGCGCTCGGTGACATACCCGACGACGCCGGTGGAAATCACCAGATCGCATTTGGCGATGGTGCGGGCGGCCTGCGGCGAGGGATCGGATTCTTCCAGATTCTCCGGAATCGCATCATCGAGCAGGCCTGCCCAGAACGCATACGACGCGGCGAATTGCGCGCGATCCAGACCGGTGATGTGCAGGTCGCATTTGAGTTTGGCATCCGCGAACATCTTGCGGTCCGCCTCAAGCACGTCATGCGGCGGCGTCGTGCCGTTGAATTCTCCGTAATGGGCCCGCAGATCACGCATCTGCGCGCCGTACTTCAGCACGGCGGCGTTGATACCGTAGGAACAGCCGATATCGATGACATTGATGCGGTCCCGTTGCCGTTCGGTGGCGCTGGCGTCGATGACGCGTCGGAATACGGGCGCAGCGCGTTCGGGAATGGCGTAATCCAGCGCGCCAAGCGTCTTGAAATAGGATCGTGGATCGAGCCGGTTGTAGGTGGATTCGAAATCGGCTTTGCCGGCATTGGCCGTATCGTAGTCCTTGTTTGTCATTTTGCCCTCTGAACTGTGTGGACGCTCGCGCGCGTCAACGAACTTCCGCCGCAGGTTTCCCCGCGTTTGCGGCCTCTTTGCTATGGTTGCATTGCACCGGGACCATATCGGCCCGGTGCCGGGCTGTCACCCTTTGATGCCGCATGGGAACCGCTAGAAATCCTCGCATTTCCGCGCAAATCGCCATTTTGATGCGCAGGAATTTGCGATATAGCCATCCACATCCCGCTTCGGCGCGCGTCTTCGGCGTGACATGAGAAAACAGATCTTCGCCATCGCTTCGATTCTGTCGTCCACGCTCATATTCCTGATGGGAAATGGGCTTCTGGGCACGCTTATTCCCGTGCGCGCGCGGCTGGAAGGCTTTTCCGATCTCGCCATCGGTCTGATCGGCTCGGCCTATTTCGTCGGCTTCGTGATCGGCTGCTATGCGGGGCCAAGGCTGCTGGCGCGCGCAGGCCACAGCCGGATCTTTGCGGTGGGCGCGGGAACAGCCGCGGCGGCAACGCTGCTGCAATCGCTCGCGATCGAAGAATTCACCTGGGTGGTAATGCGCTGCCTGTTCGGTTTCGCCGCGGCTCTGCTCTACATGGTGATCGAAAGCTGGCTGAATGACCGGGCCACCAACGACACGCGTGGCCGTATTTTCTCCGCCTATCTCACTGTGAATTTCGGCGGGCTCATCATCGGCCAATGGTTCTATTCGCTGGGCAAGCCTGCAAGTTTCACGCTGTTCGTCATTGCGGGCGTGTTCTATGCGCTGTGTCTGATCCCCATGGGCCTCACGCGGCTGCCGCAGCCAGCGCCCGCCGAAGTGCCCACGCTGCGGCCCATGCGCCTTTTCCGCATTTCACCCGTGGGGGTAATGGGCTGTATCGCGGTCGGTTTCTCCAATGGCGCCGTTTGGACCTTCGCGCCGGTTTACGCGCAGGATGTGGGCCTTACGCGCGGTCTGCTCGCCGCGTTCATGATCGCCTTCACGTTGGGCGGCGCGCTGGTTCAGGTGCCGCTGGGCCGTCTGTCGGACCGGATGGATCGCCGCTACATCCTGGCGGCGGTATCCACCCTGGCCGCGGGTTTGGGCATTGCGCTTTATCTGTTCGGCTCCGGCGCGCATGTGTGGCTCACGCTCGGGATCGCCGCGCTGTTCGGCATGGTGGCGCTGCCGGTCTATGGCATCTCCATCGCCCATACGAACGACCGGCTGCCACGTGAAATGTTTGTGGAAGCATCCGCTACACTTTTGATGATCAATGCGTTGGCCTCGGTGATCGGACCGATCATCGCCGCGCTCGTCACCGCGCGTGCGGGCATGCCTGCGCTATTTCTCTACACCGCAACGATCCATGTGGCGCTGGCGGTGTTCACCATCGTGCGCATCCGCATCATGGATGCGCCGCCCAACGAAACGCGCGATCCCTTCATGCCGGTGCCGCAGCAGGCATCGCCGACCGCGCTGGAGCTTGATCCGCGCGGCCCCGAAGCCGTTGAAAGCGTGGAACCGTCCGAAGCCGCCTGAAGCGCGATCGCGTCAGGGCTGCTCGTCGCTGCTCGAGGAATCGAACAGGCTGGAGCCGCCGGAATCCGCATTCAGTGCGGCGTTGCCGGTATCGACATTCAGGCCCGCCGTGGTCTCCTCGACAGGGCGCAGGATTTCGCCCTTCTTTTCGGCGCGTTTGATGGCGCGGTCGCGCCGCTCGGTGGCGCGCGTCACGGCCAGATCGAGTTCAAGCTGCGAGCAAAGGCCCAGCGTTACCGGGTCCACGGCCTTGATGTTGGTGGCGTTCCAGTGCGAGCGCTCGCGGATTTTCTGGATGGTCGCCTTCGTGGTGCCGATCAGGCGCACGATATCGGCATCGGTGAATTCCGGGTGGTTGCGCAGAATCCAATAGACCGCATCGGGCTTGTCCTGGCGCTTGGAGACTGGCGTATAGCGCGGGGCTTTCTTCTGCTTCACCGGCGGCATCTTGTGCTTGGGTGGCGCCATCTTCAGGCGCTTCTCCGGATCCTTCTCCGCCGCTTCGATGGCTTCGCGCGTGAGCTGGCCGGAGGTGATGGGGTCCTGGCCTTTGATGCCTTTCGCCACGTCCTCGTCGGCGATGCCCTTCACTTCGAGCGGATGCAGGCCGCAGAAATCCGCGATCTGTTCGAACGTCAGCGAAGTGTTTTCGACCAACCAGACGGCGGTCGCCTTGGGCATCAGAGGTACGTTATCGCTCATGGCAAAATCCTTTCGTCGCCGGGCGGGCCTTTCCAGCCCGTCCCTTCGCTCGAAGTCTCATGTTTTCGAGGAAGGCGCGTCTTTTAGCCGGGACAGGGGCCAAAGAAAAGCACTTCGTGAAAGCCGCCGGAAACCCGCCAAAACTGCCCTTATTGCGCCAGTTTATGGCCGTAGGAGATGCTCTCGGCCATCTTCCAGCCGCCGTCCACCTTCTTCCACAGGATCATGAAGTTGCCGGTCTCGGTCATCTGGTCTGGCTTGCCGGGCGAGACGGCATAGAAGCGGTGCACACCGATTTCGAGCGCGCCGTAACCGTTGAGCGGCCACACCTCGAGCGACTCCGGAACGAGTTCGCGGCGCGCGGCGAAATCTTCGCCGGTCTTCAGCCGTGCGCAGTGGCCGCGCAGATCATCGAGGAACTTCGCGCGCGAGGACTCACCGCTTTTGTCATGCACGAAACGGAAATCGTCCGTCAGCATGCCCGCCACCTTGTCCACGTTGCAGCGATCGAACACGGCGGCAAACAGCGCCGCATCGGCCTCTTTGATGGCGGCGGTCATTTCCGGCGTCTGCTCTGCGCCCGGTGTGAGGTGATAATTCGGTGCGTCTTTCACCGTGGAATCCGCCAGCGCGGCGGGTGCCGCCGCAACAAAGACTGCGGCAACAACCAAAGACATCAGGCGCATGAATCTTCCTCCCCATCCAGCGATGAAGCGGAGGTGGGAGCGCAGCGCCATGCTTTCAAGAGGCTGGCCGCGCGCATCAGCCATGCGCGGTCCCGGCCCGCTCGATGGCTTCCACGATCAGCTTCTGCGCTGCGGCTGCGTCCACCCATTCGCCGACCTTCGCCCATTTGTTGGGCTCCAGATCCTTGTAGTGCTGGAAGAAGTGCGCGATCTGCTGGAGCAGGATTTGCGGCAGGTCCGAATAATTCTTGATGCCGGTGTGGAAGGGGTGAAGTTCATCCACCGGCACGGCGATTACCTTCTCGTCGCCACCCGCCTGATCCACCATGATGAGCGCGCCGACCGGGCGGCAGCGCACCACCGCGCCGGGCACAACCGGATGCGCCGAGATCACCAGCACATCGATGGGATCGCCGTCTTCGGAAAGCGTGTGCGGCACGAATCCGTAATTGCCGGGATAGAACATGGCCGTGTGCAGGAAGCGGTCCACGACGAGCGCACCTGAGTTCTTGTCGAACTCGTACTTCACGGGCAGACCACCGGCGGAAATCTCGATTACCGCATTCACGTCGTATGGCGGGTTGCGGCCCGCGGAAATTTTGGAAAAGTCCATGTCGGCGTCCCTTTGCGCGCAAGCTGACAGTGTGACGATCTTCGTCGACCGCAAAGCGCAGACTATCAGCAAAAGCGATCAGCCGCGCGCGTGCGTCGCAAGGTCTGCAAGCGTCGCCATGAACCCTAGCGGGTCGATGGTGTCGAGCGCGGGGCGGAGGCCGGCCTTCCGGTAGAAGCTGCTCACGTCTTCCGAAAGCGCGTGAACGAAAAAGCCGCGCGCGCCGAAGCGGGCCTTTGCGTCTTCGAGCCCGCGCAGGCAATCCGCCAGCAAGGCGCGGCCAATGCCCCTGTCTTGCGCGTTTTGATCGACCGCCAGGCGAACGAGAGTGAGCAGAGGGATTGGCGCAATGGCCAGGTCCGTCTCGGTTGCATCGGCGTTTGCGCAATGGACCATGAGCGGCCGCTCGTTCCGGTAGCCGATCACACGCCCAGCGTCGCAGATGGCAAACGATCGCGCGCCCGGATGTTTGATGTGCGCCGGTGTGTGCGCGTCCCGCCGCACGCAGGCATTCATGTCCGGCAGGCCGCAGTTGAAGCTCTGCGTGTCCATAGTCGCGGTGAGTGGCACAATGGAAAATGGGTTGGGCGCGGTCAGAAGCTCCTGGAACGCGGGCTTGTTTGCGCTTCCGGTGTTCAGCAGGGCCTCGAGAAGCGCAAAGGTTTTCCGGTGCACGGTGGTGCTTTGGCCTGAAGCATTGGAATAGGCCCCCACGGTCAGGGTCTGGCTCGGAAGGAGTGTCTGTTCGCCTGCCATCAGGCCAACTTGCGCTTCATTTCGTGGGATTGTCCATGTTTAGCGTGTTGTAATTGTTCGTGGCTTATTGGAGTGTTACACTTTGATATAGCGTGCGGAGAGCCACGGTATGAATACAGCGAACACCACGGCCACAACTGTAACGGGTGCGGAGGCGTCCGCGCGCAGCGAATGGCAGCGCCCCGAGCTCCAGCGACTCGCCGCTGAAGAAGCACGTATCGGTACGGCTTATAGCTTGAATGACTACAAAAAGCTGTCCTGACGCAGGCGTCCCTTAGTCCGCCTTCAGCAATAGCTTGCCGATATGTTCGCTTGCGGCCATGCGCTGGTGGGCGGCTTGGGCATCGGCGAGAGGATAGATGCGATCCACCACGGGCTTGATCGAGCCGGTTTCGATCAACGGCCACACCTGCGCCAGCACTTCATCGCGGATCACACGCTTCTCGGCATTCGAGCGCGCGCGCAAGGTGGTGGCGAGAAGCGAGAGCCGTTTCATCAGCATGGGTGCGAAGTTGACGTTCGCCTGCATGCCCTGCTGATAGGCGATGTTGACGATGCGTCCCCAGATCGCCGCGGCGCTCATGTTCTTCTGGATGTAATCGCCTCCGACCATGTCGAGGATCACGTCCACGCCCTTGCCGCCGGTTTCCGCTTTGACCACATCCACGAAGTCCTCTTCGCGGTAGTTGATCGCGCGCGTTGCACCGAGGCTCACGCACGCTGCGCATTTTTCCGCGTTGCCCGCGGTGGTGAACACGGTGTGGCCGCGCGTGGCGCAAAGCTGGATCGCGGCGGTGCCGATGCCGCTGGAACCGCCATGAATGAGCACGCTCTCGCCCGGCTTCAGCCGCGCGGTATCCATCAGATTGGTCCAGACTGTAAAATACACCTCAGGTAGTGCCGCCGCCTCGACCTGCCCGACGCCTTTGGGCACTGGCAGCAGGCAATCAATGCTGGCGAGCGCATATTCGGCATAGCCGCCGCCGCCCAGAAGCGCACACACCGCATCGCCTACCTTCCACACGCCCGCGTTGGGCCCTACCTCGGCGATAGTGCCGGAGACTTCCATGCCCAGCGTGTCAGGTGCGCCCGGCGGCGGGGGATACATTCCCATCGATTGCGCAATGTCCGCACGGTTAAGTCCCGCGCCTGCCATCTTGATCAGCACTTCACCGGGGCCGGGTTTGGGCCGCGGCAAATCCGCGAGTACGAGGCGATAGCCTGCGCCGGGGCTTTCCACACGAATGGCTTTCATGGGTGCGGTCATGGTTGTACTGGCCTGGTTGCACTGGATTGCGATTTTGCGGGACACTAACAGCGTAACGGTCCGCACGATAGACGAGCCCGCCATGCCCATCGATCCCGACGATCTTCCGAAAAAGAAGCGCGACATCGTGCTCGGCGAGGATCTGTACACCTGGTCCGCGCACGAACTCGCAGAAAGGATTGCGGAGCTTGAGCAGGAAATCTCGCGATGCCGCGATGCGATCGGCGCACGCAGTTCCACCAAAGCGGCTGCGGATGCGTTCTTCAAAAAGTGAACAGCGCTTCAGGTTCAGCTGCGAGCTGCCGTATCAATCTTAATTTGGAACATGCGCGCGTGAAGATGAACAAAAGCGTTGCGCGAATGCCACCGGGCGGATGGTTTATTCGTAGCGGCATTTGACGGGTGACTATGCGAGGCGCGTGCGGCTTGTTAGTTTGCATCCACACAAGACGAACGAGGGGCGAATGTCGCAGCCGGAACTCAACGACGATACCTACCGCGATCTCACGCTTCAAACGTTTACCGGTTCAGCCCTTTTCCAGCGCACTTTCGATGAAGGCATGTCGCTCGTTGAAGAGACGGCGCGCTACCTCGATGGTCGCGGTCGCGAGGAATCGCGCGAGTTGCCGCGCAAGGCGGCGCTGCTTTACGCGGGCGAAAGCATGCGCGTGACGACGCGCCTGATGCAGGCGGCAAGCTGGCTTCTGGTGCAGCGCGCCGTGCATGAAGGCGACATGGAGATTGAGGACGCGGTATCGGACCGTTATCGCCTCGGGTCGCGGGAAATCTGCCTCGGCGGGCGTGAGGAAGGTGTCGAGCTTCTGCCTGCCACGTTGCAGGATTTGCTGGCGCGCAGCGACAATCTCTATCGGCGCATCGCGCGGCTGGATGAAGTGCTTTTCAGCGCTGGTCAGGCGCGGCCCGCCGTGCAGGCGCAGCTCGACCGCATCAGCGAAGCATTCGGCGGCAAGAACTGAACGCACAGGCGTCACCGTCCGCGCGAGGCGGACGATGACGTTGTGTGACTTTCCAATATGACTGGATGAAACGCGCGGCCGTTATTTCGGCGCGGGCGTCTTGGGCTCTGTGATCGGCACGTTGACCGATGGGCCGGCAAAGCCGGGCAGCGTCTGGCAGCCCTTGGCGCTGCAGATGCGCGCTTCGCCCGTGAAGCGATCCACGATGAAGACCTGATGGGCAGCGGCATCGAGCTGTACGTTTACGCGGCCGGCCAGCAGGAAAGCGACCACGACGGCGGCGGCCCCCGCCACCAGCGCAATCCAGAATGCGCTCGTAACCGACTGGATGATGGCCGCAGCGCCCAGAAGCACCGCGACCAGACCAAGCCAGGGAACCAGCTTCGCCACCATCGGCGGCAACTGATCCTGCATTTCCCAGCCGAGGGCGGCCAGAACCAGCAGCACCGCGCCGCCAACCCCAAGAGCCAATCGGGCCGGCCAGTTCGGTTCTTCCGCATCGTCATGGATGACGCGGGCGGTCTCGACCGCGTGATGGTCGTGATGGTCGTGATGATCGTGATGATCGGTATGTTCTTGCGCGTGTGCGTGATGGTCCGTTGCGGACATGGCTACTCCCCCTAGAAGACACAAAGTTCTAGGCGAGCATACCGGGCTTTGGCGATAGGTCCATGACGGACCGGCCGTTACTTCACGTAGTTGGCGAAGCGCTTGTTGAAGCGGGTCAGACGGCCGCCACGGTCCACGAGCTGGGCCTGACCGCCGGTCCACGCCGGGTGCGTGGTCGGGTCGATGTCCAAGGTCAGCTTGGTGTTGGCCTCGCCCCACGTCGTGCGCGTACGGTAGGTCGAGCCGTCGTTCAGCGCGACTTCGACGAAGTGGTAGTCGGGATGGATGCCCTTTTTCATGGCTTTTGGCCTCAGAACCCTTGGAAGGCGGCGCTTATAGGGGAATGGGCCAAGGCTTGCAAGCCAAGCGGGGTGGGCTCTGGACGGGGGCGGCGATGCGCCCCGGTTCGGCTTGGCGCCGCGAAGGACTATATAAGCCGCGCCCCCAGCGAAGGCAGGATTCGTGGCCCAATCCGGTGAAGACTATGCCAATCAGGTCGCCCATGCGGCGGCCGGGCGAACCAAATCCCGGTCGCTAAGACCGCTGCGGCGGCTCGCCCCTTTCCTTCTGCCTTATCGCCTGCATATCGGCGGAGCCGCATTCGCCCTCTTGTGCTCGTCCACCGCCACGCTGGTGGTGCCGCAGGCCGTGCGTCGCATGATTGATCACGGCTTCAATTCCGCCAACAGCGCCCTGATTGGGCAATATTTCCTGTCGCTGATCGTGGTAGCGGCCGTTCTCGGCGCGGCAACGGCGCTGCGCTTCTATTTCGTGACATGGCTCGGCGAGCGGGTGATCGCCGATCTGCGCAAGGCGGTGTTCAGTCATGTGCTTTCGCTGACGCCCTCGTTCTTCGAAGTCACGCGCACCGGCGAAGTTCTTTCGCGCCTGACCGCCGACGCCACGCTGATCCAGACGGTGATCGGTTCGTCGGTATCCGTTGCACTGCGCAATGTCGTGATGCTGATCGGCGCGCTCATCATGGTGTTCGTGACGAGTGTGAAGCTGTCCGCCGTGGTGCTGGCCGCAGTGATGCTGCTGATGATTCCGCTGTTGCTGTTCGGGCGGCTCATACGCACGCTCAGCCGCAGAAGCCAGGATCGCGTGGCCGATACCAGCGCGCGCGCGGGCGAAACCATCAATGCCGTGCAGACTGTACAGGCCTTCACACATGAAGATATCGACCGCGCTGACTTTTCGCGCGATGTCGAAAGCTCCTTCAGCACCGCCATCCGTCGTACGCGCGCACGCGCGATGATGACAGGCGTGGTGATCTTCACCGCCTTTGCCGTTGTCGTCGGTGTGCTCTGGATGGGCGCCACCGATGTCATGGCCGGGCGCATGACCGCAGGTGAACTCAGCCAGTTCATTCTCTATGCCGTGTTCGTCGCCAGCGGTTTTGGCGCCATCACCGAAACCTGGGGCGATCTGCAGGGCGCGGCGGGTGCCTCTGAACGGCTTGGTGAAATCCTCGATACGAGGCCGGATGTTCGCGCACCCTCAGCGCCGGTGATGCTGTCGCAGCCGGCGCGGGGCGCGGTGCAATTCGAGAATGTCGAATTTCACTATCCCACGCGCCCCGATGCGCCCGCGCTGAACGGCTTTTCCATGCGCGTGGCGCCGGGTGAAGCGGTGGCGCTGGTGGGCCCCAGCGGTGCGGGAAAATCCACGGTGTTCCTGCTTCTGCTCCGCTTCTTTGAAGCGCAGCGCGGCACCATCACCTTCGATGGCATCGACATTGCCGATCTGGACCCGCGCGACCTGCGCCGCAACATTTCGCTGGTGGCGCAGGATCCAGCGATCTTCTCAGGGACCATCGCCGACAACATCCGCTATGGCCGCCCCGACGCGAGCGACGACGATGTGCGCAAGGCCGCCGAAGCGGCCGCCGCCGCCGAGTTCATTGATCGGCTTCCCCAAGGCTATCTGACGCTGGTGGGCGAGCGCGGCATCACGCTGTCCGGCGGTCAGCGCCAGCGCCTCGCGATTGCGCGCGCCATCCTGCGGGACGCGCCACTGCTTCTGCTCGATGAAGCGACCAGCGCGCTCGATGCGGAGAACGAACGGCTTGTGCAGCAGGGCCTTGCGAATTTGATGGCGGGCCGCACCACGATCGTCATCGCGCACAGGCTTGCCACCATCCAGCGGCTCAAGCGCATCATCGTGCTCGATCAAGGCCGCGTGGTGGGCGAGGGCAGTCATGCCGAACTGGTCGCCAGCGGCGGGCTCTATGCGCGCCTCGCCGACCTGCAATTCAGTCAGGGCATGGCGCTCGCGGTGTAGTGCGTGTGCGTCGTCTCAGGACGCTGCACGCATCCGTGAATTGAGCGCACGCTCCGGCGGCAGGGTGACTGTTACCGTGGTTCCGGTACCAACGACACTATGCAGTGTCACGTCGCCGCCATGCGCTTCCACCAGTCCTTTGACGATGGATAGCCCGAGGCCGGTGCCACGGTCCGCCGTGGTAATATCGTGCCGCGCCTGCCCGAAATTCTCGAACACGCGCGCCTGATCTTCTTTGGCGATCCCGATGCCTGTGTCGCGGACACCGAAGACGACGCACCCTCCGGCGCCCTTGTGGGCGAAGAGCGTGATTGTTCCGTTTGCGCCCGTGAATTTCAGGGCATTCGACAGCAGGTTGAGCACGATCTGCTTGATGGCGCGTTCGTCGGCGTGGATTTCCCCGATATCAGCGCCGATGTCCGGCACAAGGTTCAACCCGCCAGCCTCTGCCTTGTCCCGAAGGATTTCCGCGGAATCCTGGAGCAGGTGGCGGAGGTCGAAATCACTTTCATCGAGTTTCAGGAAGCCTGCCTCGATTTTCGAGAGGTCGAGCACGTCATTTATGAGTGTCAGCAGGTGCATCGCGGAACGATGGATCAAGCCCGCATATTCATAATGTTTCTCGATTTTTCCACTTACCATTCTCGATGCGATCATTTCCGAGAAGCCGAGAATCGCATTCAACGGTGTGCGCAATTCGTGGCTCATATTGGCGAGAAATTGCGACTTGGTGCGTGAAGCCTCTTCCGCCCGTTTCTTGGCAGCGGACAGGGATTGCGCCAATTCCTCGTTCAGCAAATGCAGACGAATGGACTGCTGATATTTTCCCGATAGTGACCATGCATCGCGTGTGACAATCGCCGCGAATAGCGGAAGAACAACCGCCAGCGTGCGGGGCAGGACGCCATCGGCGCCCAACAGTACGAACTCCGTGAGTGCGATAAGCGGAATAGTGTGCGCAACAAAGACGAGCCGCGATGCCGAGAGCAGAAAATATGCGGACACCAGCGCGCCCAGCACCAGCGTGCAGACGAGCGCCTGATTGGTAGGATTGCCGTCGTTCCAGAAGACGGCGGGCAGAGCCCCCCAGATGACGCCATGTACGGCCCAGAGCAACACCAGCATGCGATGCCAGACAAAGGCCGGCTTGCGGTTGCTGTTCGCGGTGTACTGCGCATGAAATATCAGGCCTGCGGCAGCCCAACCGAAAACCAGCGCCAGCCAGAGCAGAATGTGCCCGAGCGAAGCGTGCCCGAGTGCGGGGATGACACCACCCAGAACGGATGCAATCAGGACGGCGAGCGGTGCGCCGTCGGCATATTGCAGCCTGCCGCCCACGACAATTCGTACGATTTCGCCTTCGATGCGGCTTTCACCGCCTGTCGTTTGTAGCGAGGTCATGGCGTGATGCCGCCTGCTCCGGAAGCCAATAGTTCCCGATTGTCGCGCATCAGGGTAAATCAACCGGAAATGTCTGCTTCGGCCTGCCGCAAACAAAAAGGGCGCCGCGAACGGCGCCCTTTTTCCTGCCCCCTTGCAAATGCGTCAGGCGGCTTTCGCCTCTTCCGGATCGCGCAGCACATAGCCGCGGCCCCAGACGGTTTCGATGTAATTGTCGCCATTGGTGGCGGCGGCGAGTTTCTTGCGCAGCTTGCAGATGAAGACGTCGATGATCTTCAGCTCAGGCTCGTCCATGCCGCCATAGAGATGATTGAGGAACATTTCCTTGGTGAGCGTCGTGCCCTTGCGCAGGGAAAGCAGCTCCAGCATCTGGTATTCCTTGCCGGTCAGATGCACGCGCGAACCGTCGACTTCCACGGTCTTGGCATCCAGATTGACCACCAGCTTGCCGGTGGTGATGACCGATTGGGAATGGCCCTTGGAGCGGCGCACCACGGCCTGAATACGGGCAACCAGCTCATCCTTGTGGAACGGCTTGGTCATATAGTCGTCGGCGCCGAAGCCGAGGGCCTTGACCTTCGCTTCCACGATGGCGTTGCCGGAAAGGATCAGCACCGGCGTCTGCACCTTGGCGACGCGCAGGGCCTTCAGAACTTCGAAACCGCTCATGTCGGGCAGCTGAAGGTCCAGAACGATGATGTCGTAATCGTACAGCTTGCCGAGGTCGATGCCCTCTTCGCCAAGGTCCGTCGTATAGACGTTGAAGCCCTCGCTCCGCAGCATCAGCTCGATCGAGCGCGCCATGGCGCTATCGTCTTCGATCAGAAGCACACGCATTTCAAAAACCCCTCTGCGGCCCAGCGGGCACAGTTAACGGATGAGCAGAAGGTAAGCGGAAATGGTTAACAGCAGCTTTAACCATCGCTACCGGCTTCAGCCCAAAGGAACGCCGCTTAACGAATCGCCACCAGGCAACCATACATCCCCTTGATTCCATTTGTTAAGTTTACCGGGACTTAAAACGTCTGGGGCATGCTTCGGGTCAGGAAGGGGCGGAATTTTCGGCCCCAAGGGATGCTGCATGCAGGCGCTTTTGAAGGATATTTCGGCCATTTCCTCGCTCAGGCGCTTTGGCCGGGTGGCGCGGATCGAGGGCCTTCTGGTCGAAGTCACGGGTGCGGCGGGCGCCGTCAGTCTCGGTGGACAGGTCCGCCTGACCGGCAAGAACGGCGAGGAAGTGCCGTGCGAAGTCGTGGGCTTCCGCGATGGCCGCGCGCAGGTGATGCCGCTTGGCGCGCTCAATGGAATTTCGCTCGGTTCGCGCGCGGATTTCGATGATCACCCCGCGATGCTTTATCCCTGCAAACAATGGCTAGGCCGCGTGCTGGATGCGTTTGCAAAGCCGATGGATGGCAAGGGCCCGCTGGTTCAGGGGCAGGTCGGCTATCCCGTGAAGGCGCAACCGCCATCCGCGCACACGCGTGCGCGCGTCGGCGGCAAGCTCGATCTGGGCGTGCGCGCCCTCAACCAGTTTGCGACCTGCTGCAAGGGCCAGCGCATGGGCATCTTCGCGGCGTCCGGCGTCGGCAAGTCGACTCTGCTGGCCATGCTTGCGCGCAACAGCGATGCCGATGTGATCGTGATCGGTCTTGTCGGAGAGCGCGGCCGCGAGCTGAAGGAATTCATCGAAGACGATCTGGGCGAAGAGGGGCTGGCGCGTTCCGTGGTGGTGGCCGCCACCTCCGATGAGCCCGCGCTGGTGCGCCGTCAGGCAGCCTATTCGGCCATGACGATTGCCGAGCAGTTCCGCGATCAGGGGCTTCACGTTCTGTTGCTGATGGATTCGGTGACCCGTTTCGCAATGGCACAACGCGAGGTGGGATTGTCCGCCGGCGAGCCGCCTGCCTCGAAAGGTTATACACCCACCGTGTTTGCCGAATTGCCGCGTTTGCTGGAACGGGCGGGCCCGGGACGCGAAGGCGAGCGCGGTTCCATCACCGGGCTGTTTACCGTTCTGGTGGAGGGCGACGACCACAACGAACCCGTGGCAGACGCGGTTCGCGGCATTCTGGATGGCCATATCGTGCTTGACCGGGCGATCGGCGAACGGGGCCGCTATCCGGCCATCAATGTGCTGCGTTCGGTTTCGCGCACCATGCCGGGCTGCAATTCGGATTGGGAAAATTCCGTCGTCAAGCGCGCCCGCGCCATCATGGCGACCTATGAAGACATGGCCGAATTGATACGGCTCGGGGCCTACAAAGTTGGCACGAACCATGAAGTGGATGTGGCGATCAATATCTACCCGCAGATCGAAGCCTTCCTCGGACAGAAGAAGGACGAGGCGGCCGGACTGGATGAAGGGTATGTGGCGCTCGAAGAGATTGTCGGCGCCCAGGGGAAGGATAGGTAGTTATGAAACGCCGTGACTCCCTCATGCGCATCAAGCGCTTCAAGGTCGACGAGCTGAAGCGCCGCATGGCTACGCTTGACGGCATGAAGGCCGATGCCGAGAAGAAGCTGGCTGACCTTGAAGAGAGCGTCGCCCGTGAACGCCAGCGCGCCAATGACAGCGATATCGGCCGTCTGGCGTTTCCGTCCTTCCTGCGCTCCATCGATGTGCGCCGGGACAATCTCAAGGCGACCCTCAAGGAGATCGAACGCGAGCGCGTAACCGCGCAGACCGATCTGTCCGCCGCGTTTCAGGACATGAAGAGTCTCGAACTGGCGACCGAACAGCAGATGAAGCGCACCGCAGAAGCCGAAGATCGCCGCGGCCAGTCGCGCCTCGACGAGATGGCGATTGTCCGCCACCTGCGAAAGCACGCGCTCAGGCAGGCTTAAGTTAGAGGTTCGGCCCCTTCGAACGCTTGTCTGGATCGACGGGGCTCATGATGCCAACGTGATTGCCATCGGGATCTTCCACGATGGCATAGCGCGAACCCCAGAAGGCATCGAAGGGCGTCTGCAAACCCTTGTAACCCGCGCCCGTCATGCGCGCGAAAATCGCATCCACCGCCGCGCGGTTCTCCGCCGAAAATCCGATCACGACGCTGCCGCCACGCGCGCCCGCGCGGTAACCCGCGTTGTAGGCGCGCGCGAGGCCGACGCTTCCCATGTCGAAGGTCATGCTGCCTTGTTCGATGTGCAGGAAGTGCGTGCCGCTTTCGGTGCGCCACACATTGTCTGGCATATCCACGCCCAGAAGCCGGTAGAAAGCGATGGAGGCCTCCACGTCGGCGCAAACAAGATCGAGCTGTTCAAGGGTGACGGACATCGGTTTCTCCCTTCGCGGCTGCAATATAGCGCGGCTTACAGCGTGTGAGTGTATAGTTTCCTGCGACTTGGATCGCGCCGAAAATTGTGATTCCGTTTGCGTGTTGCGTCAGGGGGAAGTGTCATGTCGTTTTCCGAGCAGATATCGCCGCTTCTGGGCCGCTGGCTGCTGGCGTGGTTTTTCCTGGGCGATGCGTGGAGCCGTGCGGGCCATTGGAGCCAGACACTCGCTTACATGACACTGAAACAGATTCCCGGCGCACCGCTTGTGCTCACGCTCGTACTGGTGGTGATGATCCTGGGGAGCCTCGGACTGATATTGGGATACCAGACGCGCCACGCCGCCCTGATGCTGTTCGGCTATGCCATCGCCGTTACGTTGTGGATGCACGATTACTGGCACATAGCCGATCCGGTCGCGCGCGCCGATGAGTTCGGATTGTTTGCCCGCAACATTGCCATCGCGGGCGGTCTGCTGCTTCTGGTTGGCATGGGACCGGGGCCGTTCGCGATCGACAATGCGGGCGGCGGAAAGAAACGCTAGCTACCAGCCGCCGCCGCCACCACCGCCACCGCCGCCGCCAGATGAGCCGCCGCCGAAGGAGCCGGAGCTTGATCCCGGTGCGGTCGATGCAGAGGCCGCCGCGCTGGCAACGCTTGAACCGATAGCCGAAGCGAAGCCCGCCGCGCCGAGCCGGTCAAACGAATGGCCCGAATACCAGATGGGAACATAACTTGTCTGCCGGCCGCTCTCGGCTGCCGCGCGCGCAGCCTGGGCTTCGAACTTTTTGCTCCACGCGTTCTCGCAATCGAGTGCGATGGCATAGGGCAAAAACTTTTCGAACACTTCTGGCGTCACGTCCGGCGGATGCAGATATTCGAGGCGCTCGCGCTCGGCGGTGTCGAGAAAGAGCTTGAAGCCTTCGATCTCGTCCATGATTTTCGCGCCCAGAAGCGTTGGCGCCTTGAGCAGATGATAGAAGACATAAGCCACGATGCCGCCCGCTGCCAATGCCAGCAGAACAAGGGGCGAGATGATGCTGGTCATCATCGCCATAACGAATATCAGCCCGCCCACAAACGGCACCGCAAAGGCGGACATGAACACCGCGACGATGAGATTGCTCACACGGGAACCCGGGCCGTCGATGACGTCGCCCCATGCGGTGGCGGCGCGGTGAACCAGAAAGGCACAGCCCACGGACCAGCCGGAAATCCATGCCATCATACCTCCGGCTGTCGCCGGATCGTCGGCCAGCAAAGCGGATGCAATGCCTGTCAGAATGAGAATCGCGAGCCCGGCGATGAACCAGCCGCTGTTGGTGGCAAAGTACTTGGTTTCGTATTCGTTGCGCAGCGAATCTTTCAGCGCCGAAATCGCGCGCGCGATATCGCTGTGATTGGTCTGCTTCAATTCGATGGAATCGGCGGGCCCGTCGAACAGTGCGTTGGCAATGCCGCGCTCGCCTCCGGAAAGGCCGCATTCGGTATCGCTCTTGCCGGTGCGCGCGAGGGTATAGGTGCGGTCTTCTTCCGCAATGGTCATGTAACCCTTCACCGCCATGTCGATCAGCGCGGCGGAGAAAGCCTTGCGGTCATACCCCATGCGGTTCACGAAGCGCGTTGCCGCCGGCGAAAATCCGCGCGGTGGCGCGAACAGCGCGATGATGGTGCCGCGCGCCGGATCGCGGCCAACGCGATTCCAGATATAGATGTAGAAAGCCGCCACCATAAGAACACCGATCAGCGCTGCGGCGATGCTGGCGTTATCGCGGGCAAATGTGCTGGCTTCCTCCGTGGCGGTGGGCGGCGTTATCGCGCCCTTGTCGAATGCGACCGCAACCGTCAGCCCTTCATAGGATGACAGCGGCGCAGTTGTCTCAAAGCGAATGGCGCTGCCGGTGAACTGATTGGCTTCGGCGTTGTGCAAGGTGTCGCCCGCTGCGCCGGTGTAGACATCGCTATGCTTGATATGCGCGCCATCGGGCAGGCGGATCGTGGCGCTGGCATGCAGGATGGGGAACACCCAGCCATTGCCCGTCACGTTCCAGTAAAGCTCGTCATAGCCGTCGAAGAAGCCGATCTGCCGGTTGGTTGTATAAGCGATGGAATAGACATGCGGGCCGGGACTGACCTCGGTATCGGCGCTGCCAATCTTGATGCGCACGCCGTTCGAAAGACCTTCCAGCGTGTAGGGAGCTTCTTCGCCATCCAGCGTCACGCGCTGCACATCGAAGCGCACACGCACCTTGCTGCCAAGCTTGTCTTTGTAGGTGGTGGGGAAGTCGCGATAGATGCCGTGGCGGATCTGTTCGCCAAGCGCCACGATATGGATGGTCTCGGTGACGCCGAGCGTGCCGTCCTGCGTGACGACGATATCGCTGTGGTAGTCGGTGATCTCTTCGGTCTGCGGGCCGCCGCCGAAGTCCTGCGCGTGGAGCGGCGCGGCCAGCGTCAGCGCAAGCCATGCCAGGGCGATCCCGATAAGGGCGCGCGCGGGCAGGGGCCTCATGAAGCGAACGAGACTTTCGGCACGTCACGGTCGGCGGCGTTCTCGATCTGGAAGAACGCGGCGGGCTTGAAGCTGCCCATATTTGCCACAAGGTTGGACGGGAATTGTTCGATCATCACGTTAAAGTCGCGCACGGCTCCGTTGTAGAAACGGCGCGAGAGGTTGATCTGTTCCTCGATCCCGCTGAGATCGCCCTGCAGCGACTGGAAGTTCGCCGATGCCTTCAACTCCGGATAGGCCTCGGCCACGGCCATGATCTTGCCGATGGCGGCCGAAATAGCCTGTTCGGTCTGGGCCCGTTCGGCCACCGACTGGGCGCCCTGTCCGGCGGACCTGAGGCGGGCCAGCTCGTCAAAGGTGGTGCGCTCGTGGGTGGCGTAGCCCTTCACTGTTTCGACCAGATTCGGGATCAGGTCGGCGCGGCGCTTGAGCTGGGTTTCGATCCCGCTCCAGGCTTCGGCGACGATATTCTTACGGCGAATCAAGCCGTTATAGATCGTCACCCCCCACAGGAGGACGGCGGCGATGACGGCGACGATGATGATTGTGATCATGGTTCGGGAAGCTAACCGTTCGGGCCGTTCCCGTCTACGTTCCCGCAGGGGCCAAACGCAAGCCTCCCCTCCCGCTGGGCGCGGGAAGGGTCAAAGGCGTCGGCCGTCGCAGCCTGCTCAGCGCGTGAGCAGCGAACGCACCAGATTCACGATCGCGATCAGGATCGCAAAGATCAGTGCATAGGCCAGAACCGTCAGCATCGGCAGCGCCTGAAACGCGGCCCAATAGCTGTCGAGAAGCTGACCGGCGTTTGCGCCGTTCATCGCCACTTCGCGAACGAAATTGGCAATAGCAAAAACGATCAGCGCGACGAGCGTGGCATTGATCAGCGAGCTTGCACCTTCAATGGCAAAGCCGCCGGCCAGCGCGATCACCACGATGATGCCGAGGCGGATGTAATCGCCGGACATGGCAATGGTGTTGATGGCATTCCAGATATCGGTCAGTACGGACATGTTTTCCCCCTAACGTCCCAAAGCATGCAGGACGCAACGCAACGCGGCGCATGACTGTGCCTGGTGCAAACGCTTCCCTGTGCCAGAACAGTACACGAATTCGTGCGCTTCCGCGAGGGAATGGCGAAAAAACCGTCGCTATGCTGAATTTTAGGGCAGAAGTTCCGCGTTGGAACTGGCGAAGTTTGGTTAACGCAAGCCACCGCTCTGTGCCGAAGCGGCGGCCGTTCCCAACTTCGCGTGCAGACGTTGTGCGGCGGCGCACACCGCCTTGGCTGCCGGGCTTTGCGGATAGAGCGTCAGAAGCTGGCTCTGGCGGCGCACCGCTTCCAGTGCGCGCGCATCGCGCGGCACGCTGCCAAGATATTCGGGCACCACGCGCAGAAAGGCGCGGCACGTCGAAGATAGCGCGTCGGCGGTGCGGCGGCCCTCCGTGTCGTTTGCCGCCATGTTCACCAGCGTGATGGGCGTGCGCGAGCCGGTGCCGCGCAGAAACAGTTTCGCAAACGCATAGGCATCGGTCAGTGAAGCCGGATCGGGCGAAAGCACCAGCAGCGTTTCATCCGCCGTGCAGGCCATATGCATGGTCGTGCTGTCCACGCCTGCGCCGAGGTCCATGATGATGCGCGTGTACTGGTGCGCCGCGCGCAATTGCGCAATCAGTTTGCCCGCCACTTCTTCACTCAGATTGGCCATGGCGCCCGAACCGCTGGGTGGCGCCAAAAGATCGAAGCCGCCACGGGTGGCGCTGCCGCCCAGAACCGGGACGATTGCGCTTGCCAGCGGCGTCTTGCCGTTGAGCACACCGGCGAAATCACCGCCGCTCTCAAGCCCCAGATGCACGGAGGTGTTGGAGAGGCCGAAATCGGCGTCGAGCAGAAGAACCTTCTCGCCTTCATAGGCGAGTGCGTGCGCAAGGCTCACGGCGATGAGCGTCTTGCCAGTTCCCCCCTTGCCGGAGCCGATGGCCGTCAATTGCGGACGATTGAAGCTGACAGGTGCGTTCATTGTGGGCTCCCGTGATCGGCGCTGCCCAGCGCGGCATCGATCAAAAGTCGCGAAAGCGAAAGTGGCGTCAGAGGTTCAAGTCCGCCTGCGATATAGGCGGAACGGCTGATATGTGCGAGCGCGGGACCGCGCACCAATGCCGTCGTCAGCGCGCCAAAGCGGCGCGTGAGATCGAGCCCGGTGATGATCAACCGTTCCGCACCGAGTTTTCCCAGCGCTTGCGAAATCTCGCCGATCTCTTCGGCATCGCCCGCGGCGGAAACGACTCCCACCGCATCCACCCCGTCGATGGCGGCAATTCCGGCAAAGGCGGTGCGCATCCTGGAATGGCGCGGATCGAAACCCGGCGTATCGACGATGGCGAGCGCGCCATCTTTTGCGGCGGCCGCAATCAGCTTGACGATGCCGTCGGCGCTTTCTGCAACAATGGTCTGTGCGCCCAGATGCTGGCCGAAGGTTTCCAGTCGCGCGATGGCGCCTGCGCCCTCGGCATCGGCAGCGATCAGGCGTACGGGCCGATGCACCATGCGCGCATGCGCGGCAATCTTCGCGGCAGTCGCGGTTTTGCCGGCGCCGTTGGGGCCGATCAGCAGCAGCGCGGCGGACTCGGGAAAATCGAGGGGGCGGCTTTTCATGCGCCGGTCGAGCGCGCAGGCCAGCGCCAGCGTCATGTCCTTCAGACCGCTCTGTTCGGCGGTCATCGCCAGATCATGCGCGATGGCATCGGGCGTACGATGGCCGCCGAGGAGCTGCAGAAGATGCGCGCGATCGAACTGCCGCGCCTGCGGCTGGCCGGTCACACGCGGCGTGCGCAGGCTGCGGATCAGATTGTTGCGATGCTGCTCCTCGAAATCGGAAAGCGTTTCATCACTCAGAGGCGGTGCAGGAGGTTCGGGCAGGGATTCGTCTGCAGTGGCTTCCAGCGCGGCGCGTACCATCACGCCGCCATTCTTGGCGCGCTGGCTGGCAACGATCACCGCTTCGGCGCCCATTTCGCGGCGCACCTGCGCCAGCGCGGCCTTCATGTCTTCGGCGAGAAAGGTGCGAAGCTGCATCTTACACCGTTCCCATTGTTCTCAGACGAACGCTGGCGTGGATTTCGTTCTGGCTCATCACCACGGTCTGCGGCCGAAAGCGTTCGATGATGGAGCGCACGAAGGGGCGGATTTGCGGGCTGGTCAGCAGCACCGGCATGTCGCCCTTCTGGCCTGCGTCATCGAAGCGTTCACGCACGGTCTGGATGAAGGCCTGGAGTTGCGAGGGCGCCATGGCAAGTTGACGTTCTTCGCCCTGACCCACGATGGATTCGGCAAACGCCTGTTCCCATGCGGGCGAAAGCGCGATGAGCGGCAGATAGCCGCCGGGCGCCAGATGCTGATGGCACAACTGGCGGGCAAGGCGCGCGCGCACATGTTCGGTGATGTAAAGCGCATTTTTGGTGTGGCCGGACGCCTCGGCGATGCCTTCGAGGATGGCCGGAAGATCGCGGATGGAAACGCGCTCGCCAAGCAGCGTCTGCAGCACACGCTGCACGCCCGTGACGGAGATTTGCGCCGGGATGATTTCTTCCACCAGCTTCTTGTGCTCCGGCGGCAATTCGTCGAGCAGCTTCTTCGTCTCCGCATAGGAGAGAAGTTCGCTCATATGCGTCTTCAGCACTTCGGTCAGATGCGTGGTCAGCACTGTGCCGGGATCGACGACGGTGAGCCCGCGGAACGAGGCTTCGTCGCGAAGCGCCTGGCTGATCCATGTCGCCGGCAGACCGAACGCCGGTTCGGTGGTGTGCGTGCCCGGCAGATCGATGGGGCGGCCCTGCGGATCCATGACGAGATAGGAACCGGGGAACAGTTCGCCGCGCCCTGAATCCACTTCCTTCACGCAGATGCGGTATTCGTTCGCGCCAAGCTGCATGTTATCGAGAATGCGCACGCTCGGCATCACGAAGCCCATTTCCTGCGCAAGCTGTTTGCGCAGCGCCTTGATCTGGTCGGTGATGCGTTGCCCCTTGACCTCATTGATGAGCGGCAGAAGACCATAGCCCAGTTCGACGCGCAGCATGTCTAGCGCCAGCGTGTTGGCAATGGGTTCTTCCTTGGCATCCTCGGTGGCGGCAGCTTTGGCTTCCTGCTGCTGCGCTTCGCTCGCGGCGTCGTCCTTCTTCTTGTAGGCCAGCCACGCAAGTGAACCGATGCCTGCCGAAAGTCCGCCGAACACGAAGGTAGGCATGCCCGGAAGCAGCGCCACGATCCCCATCACGGCGGAGGCCATGCCGAGCGCTTGCGGATAAAATGACAGCTGGCCCATCAGCGCCTTGTCGGTGGCCCCTTCGACACCGGCCTTGGAGACCATCAGGCCCGCGGCGGTGGAAACGATGAGCGCCGGCATCTGGCTCACAAGACCGTCACCCACTGTCAGCAGCGTGAAGGTGTGCGTGGCGTCGCCGAAGCTCATGCCCTTTTGCGCCACCGCGATGATGATGCCGCCGATAACGTTGATGGCCACGATGAGAAGTCCGGCGATGGCGTCGCCGCGGACGAATTTGCTGGCGCCGTCCATGGCGCCAAAGAAATTGGATTCCGCTTCCAGCTCCTTGCGCCGCTGGCGGGCCTGCTTTTCGTCGATGAGGCCGGAGGAAAGATCGGCGTCGATCGCCATTTGCTTGCCGGGCATGGCGTCGAGGGTGAAGCGCGCAGCCACTTCGGCGATGCGGCCCGAACCCTTGGTTATGACGACGAAGTTCACGATTACGAGGATCGCGAACACGATCAGGCCGATCAGGAAGTTGCCCTGCATGATCAGCTTGCCGAAGGCCTGAATGACATAACCGGACGCGGCTGTGCCTTCGTTGCCGTGACCAAGGATCAGCCGGGTGGATGCGAGATTGAACGCGAGCCGCATCATCGTGGTGATGAGCAGGATTGCGGGAAACGACGAGAACTCCAGCGGTTTGCGGATGAACACCGCCGTCATCAGGATCAGGATCGAGAAGGACAGCGAAAACGCCAGACACACATCCAGCAGCCATGAGGGCAGCGGCAGGATGAGCACCACCAGGATGGCCATGATGCCGATGGCGAGCGCAAGGTCGCTGCGCTTCAGATAGGCCTGAAGCGTCTGCACGTTGAAGGCGAACGCGGGCGCCGGTGTGGTGGTGACATCAGCCATGGTTCAGATCATCCGGCCGCGCGGGCTTCTCCGGGTTGGGGAACGGCAAGTCCGGCCTGTCCGTATTCGCGCAGCTTGTTGCGCAGCGTGCGGATGGAGATGCCAAGAATGTTGGCCGCGTGCGTGCGGTTGCCGAGGCAGTGATCGAGCGTATCGAGGATGAGATCGCGTTCGACATCCGCCACCGTGCGTCCCACAAGGCCGCGCGTCGCGATCGCGCTTGCCGCTTCCACGGCGGCCTTCACTGGCGCGGGCATGTTGGACATCACCGAATTGCCGGCGCCGACCTGCGTGCCATCGGGCAGGCGGATGGCTTCCGGCGCGATTTCCGGGCCCTGCGCCAAGAGCACGGCGCGATGAATCGTGTTCTCCAGCTCGCGCACGTTGCCTTTCCACGGGTGGGAAATGAGCAGCCGCTCGGTTACGGATGCGAGCGGACGGAACGGTGCGCCATTGGCTTCGGCATATTTGTGCGCGAAGTGGCGGGCGAGTGCGAGAATGTCCTTCGGGCGCTCCCGCAACGAAGGCAGGCGCAGGTTCACCACGTTGAGACGATAGAGCAGGTCTTCGCGGAAGGTGCCGCGCTTCACCGCATCGGCCAGATCGCGGTTCGACGTTGCGATGATGCGGATATCGACCTTCACCGGCTTGGTGCCGCCCACGCGGTCGATCTCGCGCTCCTGAATGGCGCGCAGCAGCTTGGCCTGCAGGCGCGCGTCCATTTCGCTGATTTCGTCCAGCAGCAATGTGCCGCCATTGGCTTCTTCGAATTTGCCCACGCGCCGGGCGATGGCGCCCGTGAAGGCGCCCTTTTCGTGGCCGAACAATTCGGATTCGAGCAGGTTTTCCGGAATTGCCGCGCAGTTCACGGAGATGAAGGGCTTGTCGGCGCGCGCGGATTTGCGATGGATGTAACGGGCCATCACCTCCTTGCCGGTGCCGCTTTCGCCAGTGATGAGAATGGACGCTTCCGAGCCCGCGACCTGATCGGCCAGCGAGATTACGGCGTTCATCGCCTCGTCTTCATAGACCATCTGGTGCGATTCATCGGCGACGGCCGAAAGCACGGCTGCAATCAGTTCGGGATCGGGCGGCAGCGGCAGATATTCCTTCGCGCCAGCGCGGATCGCGTCCACGGCGCTGCGCGCATCGGTTCCGATGCCGCAGGCGACTACCGGCGTGCAGATGCGTTCTGCGGCAAGCGCGCGTACGAGCTGGGCGATGTCGCATTTCACATCGCACAACACCAGATCCGCGCCCACGCCGCCGCGCAGGCTCGCCATTGCCTGTTCGATGTCGGTGGCGTGCGTGACCTTGGCGCCGCGATCCATGGCGATCTTGGTTGCTGCGCCGATCTGGCCTTGCAATCCGCCGATGATGAGTAGCCGCATGGCAGTCTTCCTTCTTCCGGCCTGTTACGATTGGCCGGCTTTGATGATTTCGGTCATGGTCACGCCCAGGCGATCCTCGACGAGAACCACTTCGCCGCGCGCCACGAGGCGGTTGTTCACATAGATGTCGATGGCTTCGCCGACCTTGCGGTCCAGTTCCACGATCGTGCCCTTGCTCAGCTTCAGAAGCTGGCTCACTTCCATGCCCGATTTGCCAAGCACGGCGCTCACCGTCACCGGAACATCGAACACCGCTTCCAGATCATGTGCCGAGCGCTTGGTCTCGTTCTCGCTGGCGAGATCGCTGCGCAACAGCGCGGAGCCGCTTTCCGGGCCGCCTTCTGTGCCGAGGTCGGGCAGATCGACTTCGTCGTTGGGTGCCATGTCTTAGTCCTCCAGTGCCGGCGCGTCGGAAAAGCGACGGGTAAAAACAGTGTCCAATGCATGTTCGATTGTTTCGGTCATGCGCTCCGCGCCGCCGCCACGCCATTCGATCCGGCAATCGGCGCCGGAGAAATGATCATCGGCGGCAAGCTGAACGCGGCCGTCGAAACCTTCGTCATGGGCGATGTCGCCGATGTGATTGCTCAACGCAGCAATCACGGCTGTGTTGGCGCGCACCACAAGGCGCGGCTCACCGATGGCCTGATGCAGCGCCTCGCGCAGTACCCGTTCGACTTCGGCCTGCGGAAACGCGGCCAGCGCCGCGCCGCCCAGTTTGCGCGCCGCCGCGATGGCGATGGCGGTGGATTGCGCTTCGATATCTTCGGATTGCGCCCTTATCGCCGTCAGCGCACGCTCGATCGTCTGTTGCACGGCGCGCGCTCCAGCCGCGATGGCCTCCTGCGCCTTGACTTCGCTCGCGCGCTGGCCTTCGGCGCGCGCGTCGGCAAGCATGGCGTCGATCTCCGCCTGCATCAGCGTGCGCCGCTGGCGCGGGGTCATCGGCTGCACAGCATCGGCCGCGTTGCCGTCAAAGATCGTATCAAAGGTGAATTTGGCTGTTTTCATGGTGCGTTTGCCGATCAGTAGATCAGCTCATCCTCACCCTGCTTGTTGGCGATCATGATTTCGCCCTTGTTGGCGAGATCCTTGGCGATGTTGACCATGCGCATCTGCGCTTCATCCACATCCTTCAGGCGCACGGGACCCATGGCTTCCATGTCCTCGCGCAGGATCTTTCCGGCGCGTTCGCTCATGTTGGAGAAGAAGATATCGCGCAGCGTATCGGTCGCACCTTTGAGCGCGAGGCCAAGCTTGTCCTTTTCCACGTTGCGCAGCAGCGTCTGGATCGAACCGGGATCGAGCTTTCCAAGGTCCTCGAAGGTGAACATCAGGGCCTTGATACGCTCGGCGGAGTCACGGCTGCGTTCTTCCAGCGAGGTAAGGAAGCGGCTTTCGGTCTGGCGGTCGAAATTGTTGAACACTTCGGCCATATGCTCGTGCGCGTCGCGCTTGGCGGTGCGGGCTAGGTTAGACATGAACTCCACGCGCAAGGTCTTTTCGACATTGTCGAGAATGTCCTTCTGCACGCTTTCCATGCGCAGCATGCGCTGCACCACTTCCAGCGCGAATTCCTCGGGCAGCGCGCCCAGCACACGCGCGGCATGTTCAGGCTTGATCTTGGAAAGCACCACTGCGACGGTCTGCGGGTATTCGTTCTTCAGATAGTTCGCCAGCACTGTTTCGTTCACGTTGGCGAGCTTGTCCCACATGGTGCGGCCTGCGGGACCACGAATTTCCTCCATGATCTGCGAAACCTTTTCGCCGGGCATCATGCGCGAGAGCAGGCGCTCGGTGGACTCATAGGAACCCATCAGGGAGCCTGTGCCGGACATCTGACCGACAAAATCGACCAGCAGCTTTTCCACCAGCGAGGAAGAGATGGTGCCGAGGTTCGACATCACCTGCGAGATTTCCTTGATTTCGTCTTCGTCGAGCATCCGCCAGATCTTTTCGGAGTGATCCTCGCCAAGTGCGAGCATCAGCACGGCGGAACGCTCCGCGCCCGTCAGCTGGCGGATGTCTTCCTTCGCGGCGGCTTTGGAGGGGCGGCTCATGTCTTACACCGGTTGATGCAGCCAGGTGCGAAGGATCGCGAGCGCTTCTTCCGGATGCGCTTCGACAACTTCGCCAACCTTGCGGATGGAGGACTCGCGCACCTGGCCTTCGATGCGGGAGATGTCGATCATGTTTTCCTTCGGCTGCGGCAATGCGGCGGGGCCGTCGGCGTCGGTCTGTGTCTGTTGCGGCGCGGGCAGGGCGCCGGCCGTTTGCGGCGCATGCATCAGCGCCGGCGCGGCAGGGCTGTAGGAAACCGGCGCGAACATGCGCGCGATCAGCGGGCGCACAACGAAGAGACCGATCAGGAGCGCGGCCAGCGACAGGATGCCCGCCTCGATGATCTTGAACCACATCGCGCCATCCAGCCCGAGCAGGGGCTCGGGTGCGGGCGTGGCAGGGCCGGTGTCGAGACGCGCGAACGGCATGTTCACGACTTCGACTTCATCGCCGCGCGTCTTGTTATAGCCCATGGCGGACTTCACGAGCGTTTCGATCTGCTTCAGCTCGGTGGATGTGCGCGGCGTATAAGTGGTCTTGCCCGCGGCATCGGTTGCGACCGCGCCGTCGACGGCCACGGCAACAGAGATGCGCTTCAGAACGCCGCCTTCCTGGGTGGAGGTGCGCACGGTCTTGGAAATCTCGTAATTCGTCGTCTCTTCGCTGCGGTTATTTGAGGATTTCGTGCCATCGGTGCCGCTGGCGCTGTTTTGTCCGGGCAGCGCATTGGCGACCGAAACTGCGTTGCTGGTGCCGTTTGTGTCGGTGGCGTCGGAGGAAACGCTTTGCGTGGAACGCACGACCTTGGAATCGGGATCGTAGGTTTCCGAGGTTTCGCTGATGTGATTGAAGTTCATGTCGGCGGCAAGCTGCACGCGCACATGTCCCGGTCCCACCACGCTTTCCACGATGGATTCGATGCGCTGGCGCATGCGGTCTTCAAAGCCGGTGGTGTATTGTTCTTCGCGTGCGGCGGTGGCTTCGGGTCCGGTGCGTTCCTCGCCACCGGCCAGAAGATTGCCCTTGTCATCGACAATGGCGACGCGTTCGGGGTCGAGACCCTGCACGGCGGCGGCCACCAGATGCTGAATGGCAGCGACCTGTTCGCGGTCCATCACGCCGCGCGTCTTCAGGACGACGGACCCTGAGGGAGCCTGTGCCTCACGCGAGAAAATCTGCCGTTCGGGCACCACAAGATGCACGCGGGCGCTGGCAATTCCTTCGATGGTCTGGATCGAGCGCGCCAGTTCGCCTTCCAGCGCGCGCAGCTTGTTGACGTTCTGCACGAATGATGTGGTGCCGAAGGCGTCGGACTTGTCGAAGATCTCATAGCCCACGCCGGCGGCGGGAAGATTCTCCGACGCCAGTTCCATGCGCAGCTTCGTCACCTGGTCGGCGGGAACCATGATGGTGCCGCCATCGCCCTTGGCGTCATAGGGAACCGCGAGCGCATCGAGCTTCGCGGTTACGGCGGCAGCATCGCGCGGTTCAAGGCCTGCAAACAGAATGGCTTTGGGCGGCTCTGCGATAACACCTGCCACATAGAGAAAGAACGCGGTCAATGCCGCGGCGACACCGGCCATCACGCCGAAACGCGCGGCGCCCACAGCTTTGAGAAAATCCGGCAATGTCGATCCCTCGCCAAAACATGCGCGGGGGGTGATGTCTGCCCCGCGGTGCTAGGCAAACATTGCCGGGGATTGGGTAAATTTCGGATTAAGCACGCCGGGCCGCGCAGAACCTTTTCATCCGCGCGGCGGTAAGAATTCGCTAACGATTTGTTCCTCGCGCGTCAGTGACGATACTGCTGCACGCGCGTGGCACGCAGGCCGGGCATGCCATGCCTGTCGATGGCGCGCTGCCATGCAAGGAATTCCTCCACCGTCAGCGTATAGCGACGGCATGCTTCGTCCAGGCTGAGAAGCCCGCCGCGCACGGCGGCAACAACTTCTGCCTTGCGGCGGATCACCCAGCGCTTCGTATTCGGCGGCGGAAGATCCGAGAGCGTAAGCGGGCTGCCATCAGGCCCGATTACGTAGCTCACGCGCCCCCTGCGGTCGTCTACCATTGTTATCAACTCCAAACTCCATCACCCATACGCAACATAACCGTAGCCGCTTTAAGAAAGGCCTTAGTCACAGGGTAAATGAAGCGGTAAAAGCGATGTTCCAATTCACACGAAATCTGAAACCGCGAGGCGCACGTTTGCGCGAAACGCCTCGCGAATTTTCTTAACGTCCCATCTGCAACAGCTGATCGAGCATCTCCGACGCCGTGGTGATGATGCGTGCGGATGCCGAATAGGCGCGCTGCGTGGTGATGAGATTTGTGAACTCGTGCGCCAGATCGACTGTCGAGCTCTCCAGCGCCGACGCGTTGATGCCGCCTGCGCTGCCGGTTGCGGCTTCCGAGATCGTCGCGTTGCCCGAAGATTCCGAAGCCGAGAACGCGTTGCCGGACGACGCGGTCAGGCCATCCGGATTGGAGAACAGCGCCACCGGAACCTTGTAAACGCGCTGCGACAGGCCGTTCGAGAACTGCGCGGTCACATAACCTTCGTTGTCGATCGAAACGCCGGAGATCGAACCGTAAAGTGCGCCGTCCACCTGCGAGGAGATCAGCGTCGAGGCGCTGGAGAATTGCGTCAGGCCGCTGGAGGTGCCGACCGTGCCCAGATCGAGGTTGAAGCTCTGTGGCGCAAGACCCGAAGAGGAGGCCCACGGAATGGTGATCGACAGGGATCCGGTTGCGGGCGTGATCGACGTGTCGGCATTGGCGAGCGTGCCGTCCTCGTTGAACGACATCGTGCCGCTGTAGATCGGGTTGTTGGTCGTGCCGCCGATGTTGGCGGCATCACCCTGATAGGTGACTTCGTAGGACCAGGTGTTCGCACCGGTTTTCACGAAGGAGAGCTGGATCGGCTGCGTGCCGCCCTGGCTGTCGTAAACGTTCACCGTGCGCTGGAAATCCGGCGTCACGTTGCCCGCATACATGTCGCCGGTGGTGTAGGTGGAGTTGACGTCGGCAGTTGCCTGCAGGTTCGCCTTGAACGCCATGGTGCTTGTCGGCGTCGCCTTGCCGGCCAGCGCGCTGACGTTCACCGGCACCAGGGCATTGCGGTCGGATGGCACCGCACCGTTGGCATCCAGTTCCCAGCCGAGCAGGTAGTAGCCGGAGGAATTGCGCAGATTGCCGGAGGCATCGGGGCGGAAATCGCCGGCGCGCGTATAGTACTGGGCCGTGCTTGTTGCCGTATCCGGGGTCTTGCTGACCACGAAGAAGCCGTTGCCGGAAATCGCAAGGTCGGTCGAGGAATTGGTGCTCGCCAGAAGGCCCTGCTGGCTCACATTCTGCGAACTGTAGGCGGTCACGCCCGAGGAGCCGACATCGCCCGCGCGCACCGAGGAGGCAAGCAGCGTGGAGAAGGAGGCTTCGCTCGTCTTGTAACCGATGGTGTTGACGTTCGCGATGTTGGACGAGGCGATGCTAAGGGCATTGCTGTTTGCATTCAGACCCGAAACCCCGGTCATCAGGGCGCCATAGAGACTCATGGTGTGTTCCTCTGTTTCAAATCATCCCGGCAAGGCATCCTTCGGAATGCCATCCGCTGTGTTCTTCGCCGCGTCTTCTGAAGCGGCATGCCCTTGTCAGGGCGTGCGCACCGCCGCGGCCTGGCTGAGCGGAACCGCCATGGATCCGATCATCAGGAGGGGTTCGGTGCCGGTGAAATTCACTTCGGTGACGATGCCTTTGCTCGCCACCGCGCTTTCGACGGCCGTGCCGTCCGCGGCCTTTGCGGTGACGCTGAGCGAATACACGCCATCGTCGAGCTGCTGGCCGTTATTGTCCGTGCCGTCCCAGTCGAAGGTGTGCTGGCCTTCGCCCGTTTCGCCGTTGTGCGTGTAAACGACCTTGCCGTTGGCATCGGTAACGGTAAGCGTCGAACTCGTCGCGCCGGTGCCCAGCGCATAGGTCCATTCGGCCTGACCGTCCGACAACTGGGCGTGACCGCTGGTGATGCTGACGCTCTTGCCCAGGTAATTGACCGCATCGGTTGATGCGCGGCTCTGCGTCAGTGAGATCAGCGATTTCAGGCTGTCATTGGTGTTGATCTGCTGTTCGACCTGGCTATAGGCCACCAGCTGCTGGGTGAACTGGTTGGAATCCATCGGCGAGAGCGGATCCTGATTCTGCAGCTGCGTGGTCAGCAGGGTCAGGAACGTGTCGAAATTGCTCGCGAGCTGCTTGGTGGCGCTTGTCGAGGCTGCGGCCGTTGTGGCGGAATCGACGCTTGTGACCATGATGCTTACACCCTGATGTCGAGGCGCACATCGCCGTGCGCGAGCGAGGATTGAGAGATCGTTGCGGCGGCGGGCCCTTCGGCTGCCACCGCGCTCACGGAAAGCTGGCGGCCGCGCGCTGCGCCTTTGCCGTCATTGTTGCCGCTTTGCCGCTCCTGACCCTTGAGCGAGAAATTGAGTCCGTTGTTCGCCAGATCCAGTCCCGCATCCTTCAGCGAGCGTTCCAGCGAACGGGAGTCGCGCTGCAGAAGATCGAGCGTGGACTGGCTGTCTGCCGTCAGATGGGCCTGCGCCTTGCCGCTGTCGTCCACCGAGAGGCGCACGTCGATGCGGCCAAGTTCCGGCGGATCGAGGCGAATGTCGAAATGCTTTGCACCGCTTTCTGATTTGGCGGCGATGTTCACGGCCAGCGCGTTGATATCTGGCTGCGCCTGATGAGGCTGCGCCTGCTGCTGCACGTGCAGCGCGGCGGAAATGGTGGAAGCTGGCGTGGCTTGCGCCGTCTGCCCGCTGATGGCGCTGGCTTGCGCTGCGGCCTGCGTGCCGGTGTCTGCCGAAAAGCTGGCCTGCGCTGCCTGCGTCGCCGGGGCCTGCGGCGCGCTGCGCTGTGCGGCCGGGATTGCCGATGGATCGGTGCGATCCGGCGGATTGCGGTTGTCGCGGCGGGCATTGTCGCTGCTGTTGCCGCTCGTATCGCCGCCGGTGCCGCCGAAGCGCGCGGGAACGCTCTGTGCAACGGTCATATCCGCAGGCGCCGCGTTGCGCTGTGCCTGCTGCGCGAGCGCGCTCACCTGCTGTGCCTGTGGGGCGCATGCTTGCGCGGTCTGTTGGGTCTCCGCCGATCTGGCGGTGTGCTGTGCATCCTTGCCCGCCATCACGTCTGTCATGGCCTGGCGGAAGGCGGCCACCAGCTTCGCCGTGTCGTTCGCGGCCGCTGTGGCGTCGGTTGGGTCAGGCTGTGCCTGCGATTGCGCTTCGGTTCCCTGCCGCGGCTGCACGATGGGAAGCGTGTGGGCGCCATCGCGTATGGGGAGCGGCGTGCGCGCGCCAATGTCGGTGCCCGCATTCGCGCCTGTGCCGGTCTTTCCAGCCGCCAACGCTTCCAGATCGATTCCGCGCGCCTTCAGTTTCTCGATCACCGCCGGGCGCATCGCTTCGGGCGCTTGCGCCAGCAGCGAGGCTGCAAGGCTTGCCAGCGTGCCATTGTCGGTGCTGTCGGATGCGGTGTTGGCATCTGCCGTGGTGGCGGAAGCGTCGGCATCCGGCGTTGCCGCCGTATCGGTTGGCGCATTCAGAATCTGCACCGGTGCTGCGCCCTGCTTCAGCATGGCCATCAGCTTCAGGCCGGCAGTATCGCTGACGTTCTTGCGCGCGGCATCGAGCAGGCTGGCAAGCGTGTTGTTGCTGGTCATCTGCGTTTGCGCGTCCATGTTCATGTTGGCCGCATCGGCGTTCGCCGCCGGCGTCGCGTCCTGAATATTCTGCAGCAGCGACGCGAAGGCCGGGAAGTCCGCGTTCGCGAAGAAAGCCGATGCCGGATCGCCCGCGCTGATCGCGGTGATCGGAGCATTTGTGGTGGCGACTGCCTGTGTTGCAACTGACGTCACGACGTCCGGTCCATGTTTTGCCGCAGGCCTCGTAGCAAGGGCCGGACCACTTTCGATTTGCGCGCAATTCTTGCGTTATCGTGCGTTTTGCAGAATTCGCCACGCGTGTTTTTGCGCGGCACCTTCTGCCCAACCCCGGCAAAAGCTGCCGCCACGTCCGGCGCCTCTGCCAGTTTTGCGCCGCTTTTCTGCGACTTTTGCTGGCATGGCCCTTGCGAACATCACTTCGCCACAAAAGGCTTTGCGGAGTAGCCGCGTGTCGCTGAATGCAATTCTCGGGAATGGGCTCAGCGCCCTTCAGGCCAATCAGAGCGCCTTGCGCGTTGTCTCCAACAACGTCGCGAACCTCAACACGGATGGCTATGCGCGCCGCACGGTCAGCATGTCAGCGGTGTCGATCTCCGGGCAGCTTGGCGGCGTGCAGATTTCCGATGTCAGCCGAGTCGTGGACAAATATCTGCAGCAGGAAGCGCTGTCCGCGTCCTCGGCCGCCAGCCGGTATCAAACGCAGAGCACCGTTCTGTCGCAGATCAACGGCCTTCTGGGAAAACCGGGTGATGGCACTTCACTCACTTCGCGTCTGAGCGATCTGTTCGCCTCGTTCGGTGCGGCTTCCCTGGCGCCGACGCAAAGTGCCAATCAGCAGGGCGTGCTCAATTCCCTGCAATCGCTGGCCTCGACCATTTCCACGCTGTCATCTTCGCTGAGCACCGTGCAGCAGCAGGTCGATCAGCAGGTGTCCACCTCGGTTGGACAGGTCAACACGCTGCTCAAGCAGATCGCCTCGTACAACAAGCTCATCCAGGCGGAGGTGGCGCAGGGCACGTCCGGCTCCGGCATCGCCGATCAGCGCGATCTGGCAATCAAGCAGCTTTCGCAGCTTGTCGATATCAAGGTGTCCGAGCAGGCCAATGGCCAGATGGTGGTCTCCACCGCCGATGGCCTGAACCTGGTGTCCGACAATTATGCCCAGCTGTCCTACACCGCGGCCAATGGCGCGACCGCGTTCAATTCCATCCAGTATCAGGAATATAACGGCCAGACGGGGCAAGCGATCAGTTCCACCGTTGCCTTCGACCAGCACCTCACGGGCGGCTCGCTCAAGGGCTTGATCGAAACACGTGATGGCACCATCGGCGACCTGAAGCAGGAACTGGGCGCTTTGGCACAGAAAACCGCGCTGGCGCTGAACGCGCAGCACAATGCCAACACGTCGTTTCCGCCACCGGCAATGCTCACGGGCCGCAACACGGGCCTCATGGGTACAGACGCGCTCAATTTCACCGGCCGGACCACGGTCGCGATCGCCGATGCCAATGGCAATCTGGTCAGCCGTGTCGATGTCGATTTCGATACCGGCACCTACACCATCGATGGCGGCAGTTCCGGTTCCATTGGTTCGACCGTGGACAGCCTGGTCAACGCGATCAACACGGCGCTGGGGTCGAATGGCACCGCCAGTTTCACCGATGGCAAACTCTCCCTGGCGGCAAGCGGCAGCAATGGCGTGGTCGTGCAGGACGATGCGTCCAATCCGGCCAGCCGCGGCGGCGCCGGCTTCTCGCAATTCTTCGGTCTGAACGATCTTGTCCAGTCCGATGTGCCCACCCTCACCAGCACCGGCTTCAAATCCACCGACGACAGTGGGCTTGCTGCGGGCGGCACCATGAGCTTCACGCTCAAGGGGCCCAATGGCGAGGTTGCACGCACCGCATCCGTCAGCGTCGTCGCCGGCATGACGATGGGCGATGTCGTTACCGCGCTGAACACCTCGTTCGGCGGCTCCATGACATTCTCGCTGGATGCGTCCGGCGCACTGAAGGCAACGCCCGCCAATTCCTACAGCAACTATTCGCTGAACGTGACGAGCGATACCACGGCGCGCGGCGCAACGGACATGACCTTCACCACGCTGTTCGGGCTTGGTGTGCAGAGCACCTCCGGCTTTGCCTCCAATTTTGCCGTGCGTGACGCGATTGCATCCGCGCCCGATCAGCTCGCTTTCGGTATTGCTTCACTTTCCGGCGCTGTCGCGGGCGACGCGATCGTCAATCATGGCGATGCGTCCGGCCTTCTGGCCCTGCAGCAGATTGCCAGCAACCGCGAAACCTTCTCCAAGGTCGGCGCGCTGGGCGCGCAGGTTTCCACGCTGGGCGATTATGCGGGCGGGCTCTATCAGGATGTCGCCACCCGCACCCAGAACGCCGATGCCAATGCCACCGCGCAGTCCGACCGGCAATCCGAAGCCGAAGACCGCGCCGCGCAGACCTCTGGCGTCAACCTCGACGAAGAGCTTTCCAACATGATGATCTACCAGCAGGCCTATGCCGCGGGCGCGCGCATCCTGCAGGTGGTCCAGCAGCTTTACGACACGCTGCTGAACATTCAGTGAGGACTAGGTCATGACCATCCAGCGCGTTGCCACCGGCAGCCAGCAGCAGGCGCTTCTGCAGCAGATCACGCGCGCCAATGTCGCGCTGGTGCAATCACAGACGCAGGTCTCCAGCGGCAAGGTCTCCAGCACCTATGGCGGCTATGGCGACAAGACGGCGGTTCTGGAAGCTGCGCGTGCCGCCGCCGCGCGCGCGGATGCCTATCAGCAGACCACCAAGCTGGCGCTCGATCAGGTGGATCTGCAGAACACCCAGCTCACCGCGCTGTCCGATATCGCGCAGCAATTGCGCGATGCCGTGACCAAGGCGTCCGGCACCGGCGACGGTTCCACGCTGATGACCGATGTGAACAGCCTCTTCGAACAGGCCGTGCAGATCCTCAATTCGCGCGACGCCAACGGCAATTACATCTATGGCGGTGAGAAGGATAATGTCCCGCCCGTTACCGCCAACTCGATCAGCGATCTGCTGGCATTGCCCGATGCCGCATCCGCCTTCCAGAACGGTACGCAGACGCGCAGCGTCGCCACCGGCGATGGCCAGACGATCAAGACAGGCGCGCTCGCATCGGATATCGGTTCGCAGCTTTTGCAAGCTATGCGCGATGTCGCCGCCTTCAACCAGACCGAGGCATTCGGCACCAATCTCAGCGGCACGCAGTCAGACTTTCTCACCGGCATGATCCAGTCCACCACCGATGCCGCAACCACGGTGAACAATGCCACGGCGGTAAACGGCTATGCTTATAGCCGCCTGGAGGATGCCGCCAGCCAGCAACAATCCTATTCCACGCTCTACAAGGGTTTCGTCTCCGATCTGGAGGATGTGGACATGGGCGAGGCGGTGATGCGGCTGAACCAGAACCAGGTAGCCTTGCAGGCGGCGTTGCAGGTTTCCTCCCGGTTGAACCAACTTTCGCTGTTGAATTTCCTCGGAAATTAACGGCCCGGTTGAACCGGGCTTGTTGCGGGCCTATATCCCGCGCCCATGATCGATATCGACCTCGGCTTTTCCAAACCGCGCGGACAAACGCGCGTGGTCGCCGCCATGTCTGGCGGCGTGGATTCATCCGTGGCGGCGGGTCTCCTCAAGCGTGCCGGTTATGAAACCATCGGTATCACGCTCCAGCTTTACGATGCGGGCGAGATCGCGAAGAAAAAAGGTGCGTGCTGCGCCGGGCAGGATATTTACGATGCGCGCCGCGCTGCCGAGCATCTGGGTATCGCGCATTACGTGCTCGACTATGAGTCCCGCTTCAAGCAGAGCGTGATCGAGGAATTTGCCGATGCCTATGTGCGCGGCGAAACGCCGATCCCCTGCGTGCTCTGCAACGAGACCGTGAAGTTCGCCGATCTGTTTGCCGCGGCGCAGGATCTTGGCGCGGATGCGCTTGTCACCGGCCATTACGTTCAGCGCGTGGAAGGCGCCGATGGCGCCGAAATGCACCGCGCCGCCGACCCCGCCCGCGATCAGAGCTATTTTCTCTTTCGCACCACGCGCGAACAGCTCGATTATCTGCGCTTCCCGCTGGGCCATCTGGAGAAGCCCGCCGTTCGTGCGCTGGCCGATGAATTGGGCCTTGCCACCGCGGCAAAGCCTGACAGCCAGGACATCTGCTTCGTGCCCGACGGCGATTACGCCAGCATCGTGAAAAAGCTGCGCCCGCGCGCGGTGGAGCCGGGCGAGATCGTCGATCTCGAAGGCAATGTGGTCGGCCGTCACGATGGCGTCCTCAATTACACGGTGGGGCAGCGCAAGGGCCTTGGCCTTTCCGGCAATGACGAGCCGCTCTTTGTCATAAGGCTCGACGCAAAAAATGCCCGTGTCATCGTCGGCCCGCGCGAGGCATTGCGCGTGCGCCATGTGCGCTTGCGCGATGTGAACTGGCTCGCGCCGCAATCGGCGCCGTTCGATTGCATGGTGAAAGTGCGGTCCATGCGCCCGCCGGTTCCCGCGCGCGTCACCCCGCGCGATGATGGCGGCGCAGAGGTGGAAATCTTCGCGGGCGAGGAGGCCGTCGCGCCGGGGCAGGCCTGCGTCTTCTATGCGAATGATGGCGCGCGCGTGCTCGGCGGCGGCTGGATTGTCAGTGCGATGCGCGCAGCAGCCTGAGGGGCGGCCCATCGCTTGACAGGGCCCGCCTTGCGCCCCTACATCCCCCGCCTCGATTGGGCCAGCCCCGGCTGGCGGTGTGGCAGCGTAGCTCAGTGGTAGAGCAGGGGAATCATAATCCCTTGGTCGGGGGTTCAAATCCCTCCGCTGCTACCAATCCTTCGGCTTGGAGGCTTACAGAGTCCCATGAACCCGGCCGCGATCACCCTCGACGATATCAAGGCCGCGGCGGCGCTGATTGCCCATGCGGTGGAGCGTACGCCCACGCATCAGTCGCGCACGCTGTCCAAGATCGCGGGCTGCGAGATCTATCTGAAATTCGAGAACCTGCAGTTCACCGCCTCGTTCAAAGAACGCGGCGCGCTCAACAAGCTCACGTCTTTGTCGCCGGAACAGCGCACACGCGGCGTGGTGGCGATGAGTGCGGGCAATCATGCACAGGGCGTCGCTTATCATGGCGGCAGGCTCGGCATTCCCGTCACCATTGTCATGCCGGAAGGCACGCCCTTCAACAAGGTGAAGCACACCAAGGGTTTTGGCGCGCGCGTGGTGCTGCATGGCGCAACCTTGAATGAAGCCACCGCGCGGGCCCGCGAGATCGGCGATGCCGAAGGCCTCACCTTCGTGCATCCCTATGACGATGCGCTCATCATCGCGGGTCAGGGCACGGTGGCGCTGGAACTTCTGGAAGATGCGCCCGAGGTAGATGCGCTTGTGGTGCCCATCGGCGGCGGCGGTCTGATCTCCGGCATCTCCATCGCCGCAAAGGCGATAAAGCCGGGCATCGAGATTTATGGCGTACAGGCGCGCGCCTATCCCTCGATGTACGACGCGGTGAAGCAGGCCGATCTTCCCTGCGCGGGGCAAACGATTGCCGAAGGCATCGCGGTGAAGCAGCCCGGCGCCATCACGCGCGCGATCATTGCCGATCACGTCAAGGACATTCTCCTCGTGCGCGAGGATACCATCGAAAAAGCCATTGCCACGCTCCTGGAAATCGAAAAGACGGTGGTGGAAGGTGCGGGCGCGGCCGCCTTTGCGGCCATCACCGCCAATCCGCATCTGTTCAAGGGCAAGAAGGTCGGCGTTGTCCTGTCGGGCGGCAATATCGACATGCGCCTGTTGTCGAACGTCATCCTGCGCGAACTTCTGCGCGAAGGCCGCATCCTCTCATTGGTGGTCGAGATCGAGGATCAGCCCGGCTGGCTCGCCAAGATCGCCAGCGTGGTCGGCGAGGCCGGCGGCAACATCCTCGATGTCGTACACAACCGCATGATGACGGAGATGAGCGCCAAATCGACGGACCTGTCGCTCACCATCGAAGCGCGCGATGCGCACCACGCCGAAGACATCCGTCAGGCCCTGCGCACTGCCGGTTTCGTCCTGCGCGGTGATCAGGATTGACTATTCGTCTTCCCCTGCCGCCTTCCGGCATTGTTCGGTGAGCGTGTCGAGGTCGTAGCCATTGCATTGCGGTAGCAGGGCTTCGGCGTCTTTGGTTTTGCCCTGCGCCGTCAGCACTTCGATGCGTTTGGGCAGGATCACCGGCGAGTTGTCGAAGCGCACCACGGCCTTGTCCATCATGGCCGAGGCATTCGTATAGTCCTTGCGCGCCAGATAGATGTCGGTCAGCCGCGAATAGACTTCCCAAGACGGCTCCGGACCGTTTGCCGCCGCGATCAGGGCTTTTTCCTGCGCCGGATCATTCTTGGAAAGATCATAGAACTCCGCCGCCGCGAACTGCGTGTATGCATGATCGGCGGTCGGGCTTTGCGTCGAACGCTGCAATGCCGATTGTGCCTGTGCTTCGTCGTTGCGCGTCTGGCCCGCGCGCGTGTCCGCCACATACGAGGCCGCGTCTTCCGCCGAACCATAATGCGAAAGTAGCGCCACCATGGCCGCCGATCCACGCGCGGTGCTGTCCGGGCTCCAGCCCACAGGATGCGGCGTGCGCGGCGTCAGATCGCGGTATTCGCGGAACTGATAGTTGGCGAGCAATTCCATGCGCTCGGTCGCGGGATGATGCGACACGGCTTCATCGGCCATCGCGTTCACAGCCTTGTCGAACACCGCCAGCGCCAGCGACGCCCACCCCGGAAGACCGCTTGCCGTGCCAGCCTGTTCGCCCAGTTTCAGCCCGCCGATGTTGAAGCCGAAACCGCCCATGGAACGCTTGCGGTGCTTCTTCTCTTCTTTTTCCTTCGTCTCGCCGGCATCCTTTGCCGCCTTCGCGGCGGCGTCGGCGATTTCTTCCTGCGCGGCGAGCTTGTCCATCACCGAGAGCGCGGCGGCGGGATCGTATCCGGCCTTCACCATCAGATCGAAGCCGAGCGCATCGGCCTGGTCTTCCTGTCCCTGCTGGTACTGCGGCGCCAGCACGTTTGCGGAAAGATTGTAGATGCTCTTCATCGCGTGATAGCCGCCCGCGATATAGGCCGTGTCGAAGCCGCCGATGCGGAACGAGACGTTCTTGGCGATGTCGTCCACAGCCGCGCCATTGGCCACCGCGAAATATTCCGATTGCTTCATCCAGTCGGAATCGTGATGGCGCAGGATCGCGTGGCTTGCTTCATGGGCAAGGATGAAGGCCAGCTCGTCTTCGTTTTCGAGAAGTTCGAGAAGGCCCACCGTCACCACGATGGTGCCGTCCGGCGTGCACAAGGCGGTGAATTCCGGCGCGGCCAGTACGCGCACATCGGCGTGGAAGCTCGGCGGCAGTGTTTCGCCCGCCAGCACGCGATCGAGCACACTCTTGATGTAGTCGTGCAATTCGGGCGAGGGCACAAACCCCTGCGCGCGCGCGCGGATGATGCCAAGTGCGCGCGGACGGCCCACCGCGAGATCGGTGTAGTCGGCGGCAGGCTTCAGCGTGTCGATGGCGCGGCCCTGCTTGGGATAGCCGCTGTTGGAGAACACGTCGGCGTGCGCGCCTGTGGCGATCATGATCGCGCAGGCCGCCAGAAGTAGCGCGCGTCTCATGGGTTCACCTTGGTCTTCGGGCAATCCTCGCCAAGGCCGCGCGTCGCGCCCGCCTTGGTATCATTGGAGCCAAGCGCCAGGTTGCGGCACACTGCGGGCAGCTTCCCGGAAAAGCGGTATTTCACCATGTGTGGCGGCACCCAATAGGGTGTGCCGGCAAGATCGATCTGCAACATCATGTTCGGCGCGCGGCCCGTGATCGGAATGCAGCCGGGAAACTTCGCCTTTTCGACGGTCTGCACGCGTGCGCCCGTCGGCTCCGAATACAGGTCGACCTGTGGCGTGCGCGCGGCGATGGCCACATCGCCCTTCACGCCCGGACAATCATCCGCCGCCATTGCGGGCGTGGCCAACAGCCCCGCCGCCAACACCACACCGGCAAACACCCTCATGTTGTCTTCTCCTCCGGCTCGTCGTCCAGTTCGGCAATCACGCCGATGACATGATTGATATAGCCCCAGATTGTGTCGGGAACGCCAAGCAGCAGCAGTGCCGCCAGTTCGACCGACACGAACACCACTTCCACCCAGTTCGCCACCGAAAGCCCCACGGCCACGGCAAGCAGAAGGCCCATGCCCAGCGCCAGCAGATAGGCGAAGCCATGCCAGAACCACTCGGTGAGCTTTTCGACGATGTATTCCACGGCCGCGCTGCGGTCTTCGGGCAGGGCGCGGCGGCGCAGGCGGCGGCGATGCGTCCAGGAAAGAATGAGAAGCACCGGCATGATGGCGATCACCTGCACCGGATTGGAATCCAGCACCACATCGCCGATGGTCACCACATTCTGTTCGGGGCGCCCATGCATGGTGATGAGATTGTCCAGTGCCATGGCGTGCACGAACACTGCCGCGATCATGCCGTTCACCGGGGTGAAGGCCTTGTCCTGCACGCCTTCCAGCTGTGCGCCGTAGAACACGATCTTATTTTTGATCGCATTCTCGAAGTCTGGATCGTCGGAACCCTGCATCAAGGCCTGCACCGGCACTGCGGCATGATAGGTGCAGCGTGAGCGCACCTCTTCGGGATCAAGAAACGCCAGCCAGATGCGGCGGATGAAGCTCATGTCGGACTGGCACGAGAAGGTGTTGCCATCTTCGTCGTGAACGCGCTGCCACTTCTTGTTGAAGGGATCGGTTCGTGTGCCCCAGACAATTTCCATCAGTCCGTTCAGGTCGCTTCGCACTTTGCCCGGATAGAGATCGCGATAGACGCTCAACGCCAGCGAATAGCAGCCGCTCTTGCTGGCGTCCGCGCCGAAGCAGCGGCCCTCGATGGGGTATTGCCGCGCGATGCCCTGATTGAGGAGGATGGAAGGGTCCAGAATCTTCACGCCCGTAGCCGCAATCTCCTTGCGCACGCCAGGTTCGCCCTCGGCCACTTCGCTCGCGCCCACCAGGTAAAGCGGCACGCCGGCCTGCTTGTAGCGGTGGATTTCCTCGATCAGTTCGCCGAGCGTGGCGTCCTTGCGCGGATCCACGAACACAAGATCCACGATTACCGCGCGCGGATTGTTTGCGAGGATGCTGTCGAGCGCACGCGCCTGCATGCCATAGGTCCACGGCCAGGGCATTTGCAGATTTTCAAGCGCCGCATCGTCGACGATCGCCACGGAAATTTTTTCATGGCCATCGCGGCCATAGAAATAGGGCCCGGTGATGAGCAGATCGGAGATGTCCTGGGTGTAGCGCTGTGTCAGGTCCGAGAACCCGAACGGGTTCATCATGATCTGATAGGTGGCAAGCCCGAACAGGAACAGAAACAGGAACCACAACGGCGTGCGGCCCTTCAGGGCTTCCATCTGCTTGCTGTCGGGCCGCCGCGCGCGGGCAAGTGCCGCCCCAACGCCCGTCGGCCTGTCGGTATTGCTGGCCCCGGCCATGCCTCATCCCCTTGACGGAGAAAAGCTAGCATGGGCCCCGCTAGCGCGAAAACTTCTCCGAAAGAATGATCGAACTGACCGTGCGGGCCACGCCATTGGCCCGGCCGATGCGGTCCAGAGCTGCGTCCATCTTGGCGGCGGTGTCAGCCTCGACCGTTGCCACCATGTCGAAGGCGCCGGAAACCGCCAAGAGTGCGCGCACCTCGCCCATCTTTTTCAGTTCGGTTGTCACCCGTTCGGCCTGTTTGGGATCGGCGGTAATCATCACGACCGCCCGCAGCTTGCGCGCTTCGGCCTCCGCGCTCAGGCTGACCGTGTAGCCTCTGATCACGCCCTCCCGCTCCAGCCGGGAGATGCGTTCCTGCACGGTGGAACGGGCCAAGCCGAGCTTCCGGGCCAGCGAGGCGGTGGGCTCCCGGGCGTTGGCCTTGAGCAGGGTCAGAAGTTTCTCATCTGCCGGGCGCATGGCAACCTCGTCATTTCGCCGGACGACCCGGCGAATCGCCGGACTATAGCGCAGCTTCCGGCGCTTCGCCGCCTCTCATCCGTCATCGCCAGAAGGCACACTCCGCGGGCTTACAGGGAAGGAACTGGCCATGAAGAACGTGATGCTCGTTGGCGGCGGCAAGATCGGTATCGCCATCACCGAATTTCTCACCCAGACCGGCGACTACCGCGTCACGGTGCTGGATCGCGACTCCGACTCCCTGAAGCGCATGCCCACCAGGAACGTGAAGCTGGTGCAGGCCGAGATCACCAATCCTCGCGAATTCGCCGAGCATGTGAAGGGTCACGAAATCGTACTCTCGGCTACTCCCTATTCGCTGACGCCGATTGTCGCCGCTGCCGCGAAGGAAGCCGGCGCGCATTACCTTGATCTCACCGAAGATGTGGAATCCACCCGCGCCATCAAGAAACTGGCCGAAGGCGCGGACACCGCATTCATTCCGCAATGTGGCCTGGCGCCGGGTTTCATCTCCATCGTCGCCTACGATCTTGCGAAGAAATTCGACAAGCTGCGCGATGTGCAGATGCGCGTGGGCGCGCTGCCGGTGTTTCCGCACAATGCGCTGAAATACAATCTCACCTGGTCCACCGATGGGCTCATCAACGAATATTGCAACCCGTGCGAAAGCATCCGCGACGGCGTTCTGGCCGAAGTGCCTGCCCTCGAAGAGCTGGAACAGTTCACGCTCGATGGCGTCGAATACGAAGCTTTCAACACCTCCGGCGGCCTTGGCACGCTGTGCGAAACGCTGAATGGCAAGGTCGAGAACCTGAACTACAAGACCGCTCGCTATCCCGGCCACCGCGACATCATCAAGCTGCTCGTGCGCGATCTGCACCTCGGCACGCGCCGCGAAATCTTCAAGGACGTGCTCGAAACCGCGATCCCGATCACCTATCAGGACGTGGTGCTGGTGTTCGTGACGGTTTCGGGCTGGATGGACGGCCGCCTGACGCAGGAAAGCTACGCCAAGAAGATCTACAGCCAGGTTGTCGGCGAGCGGCTGATGAGCGCCATTCAGGTCACCACCGCCTGCGGCATCTGCGCGATGACCGACCTTCTGGTGGAAGGCAAGCTGCCGAAGAAGGGCTTTGTCCGTCAGGAAGAAGCCCGATACTCCGATTTCATCGCCAACCGTTTTGGCCGTTACTACGCGAAAGGACTTTGATCATGTGGCGCGCATTCGCTTTTGGCTTTCTCTTTGGCCGCCGCCGGTCCTAATTTCCGGCTGTGACAGAGACCACCCGCACGGGCGGACAGGCCCTCATCGACGCGCTGAAAGTGAACGGCGCGACGCATGCGTTCTGCGTGCCGGGTGAGTCATACCTTGCCGCGCTCGACGCGCTCTATGACGCGCGCGATACGATCAAGCTTGTGGTCTGCCGTCAGGAAGGCGGCGCGGCCAACATGGCCGAAGCCTTCGGCAAGCTCACGGGCGAGCCCGGCATCTGTTTCGTCACGCGCGGCCCCGGCGCGACCAACGCCTCCATCGGCGTGCACACAGCGTTTCAGGATTCAACGCCGATGATCCTTTTTATCGGGCAGGCGGATCAGTCGATGCTCGACCGCGAGGCGTTTCAGGAAGTGGATTTCAGGGCGATGTTCGCCCCGCTCGCCAAATGGGCGGCGGAAATCCGCGATTCGAACCGCATCCCGGAATATGTTGCGCGCGCCTTCCATGTGGCGACCAGCGGCCGCCCCGGCCCCGTGGTGTTGTCGCTGCCGGAAGATGTGTTGAGCGGCGCGTGCGCCATGTCCGATGCGCGCCGCACCAAGAAAAGCGTGCCGTCACCGTCACACGCTACGATGGCCGATTTTACGGCGATGCTGGAGCGCGCCGAACGCCCCGTGCTGATGCTTGGTGGGCCGGGCTGGAACCATCACGCCATCGCCAACGCGAAGAGCTTTGCCGAACGCTGGAATCTTCCGGTCTGCACCTCGTTCCGCCACAAGGACCGGCTGGACAATACGCACGCGAACTATGTCGGCGATTTCGGCATCGGCGCCGATCCCTCGCTGGTCAAGCGCGTCGAAGACAGCGATCTGCTCATCGTCGTGGGCTCTCGTCTTGGTGAGATGACGACCAACGGCTACACGCGCCTCTCGGTGCCCGATCCGAAACAGGCATTGGTGCATGTGCATCCCAGTGCCGATGAACTAAATCGCGTCTATCAGGCCGATCTTGCCATCGTCTCCGACGTGTCCGAATTTCTGGAAGCCGCAGCCGCGTTGCCGGCGCCCGATCACCACCGCTGGCGCATCTGGCGTGAAGAAGCGCGCGCGGCATATGAGAAATGGATCGCGCCGGTGTCCGCGCCGGGGGACGTGAACCCGTCCGAACTCTGGACCGCGCTCAGCAAAAAACTTCCCGCCGATGCCATCGTCACCAACGGCGCAGGCAACTACGCGGCGTGGCTGCATCGGTTTTATTTGTACCGCGCGTTCCCCACGCTTCTCGGCCCCACCTCCGGCGCGATGGGTTACGGGCTTCCCGCGGCCGTTGCCGCGAAGATCGTCTATCCCGAACGCACGGTTGTGTGCGCTGCGGGCGATGGCTGCTTCCTCATGAACGGGCAGGAAATTGCCACCGCCGTGCAATATGATGCGGCGATCATCGTGCTGGTGTTCGACAACGGCATGTACGGCACCATCCGCATGCATCAGGAGCGCGAGTATCCCGGCCGTGTTTCCGGCACCGATCTGAAGAACCCGGATTTCGCCGCGCTGGCGCGATCCTATGGCGCGCTCGGTTTCACGGTGAATACGATGGCGGAATTCGATACAGCCTTCGCCGAGGCGGAGGCTTCCGGCAAACCATCGCTGCTGCACATCCGCATCGATCCCGAAGCGATCTCCCCCACGACCACGATCAGCAAGTTGCGGGAACGAAAGTAACGAATGACCTCCCCCTTGCGGGCAGGTCATTGAAGAATGAGGCTCACGATGACCACGACCACCGAACTTCTCTCCCATTTCGGCCTGAAGCCCGAGGGCCAGCACGCCGTGCATTCGCCCATCGATGGCGCGGAGATCGCGCGGATCGACTACGACGATGCAGCCACCATCGAGAAGAAGATCGCCGCCAGCGTGGAAGCGTTCCATGCCTGGCGCGAAGTGCCAGCGCCGCGCCGCGGCGAACTTGTGCGCCTCTTCGGCGAAGAGCTGCGCGCCAACAAGGAACAGCTCGGCCGTCTCGTCACGCTCGAAGCCGGCAAGATCCTGCAGGAAGGCCTCGGCGAAGTGCAGGAGATGATCGACATCTGCGATTTCGCGGTCGGTCTCTCGCGCCAGCTTTACGGTCTTACGATTGCCTCCGAACGCCCCGGTCATCGCATGATGGAAACGTGGCATCCCATCGGCCCCGTTGCGGTGATTTCCGCGTTCAACTTCCCCGTCGCCGTGTGGGCCTGGAACGCAGCGCTGGCCGTTGTGTGCGGTGACAGCGTGATCTGGAAGCCATCCGAGAAAACACCACTCACGGCGCTGGCCACGCAGGCGCTGTTCGAGCGCGCGCTGAAAAAGTTCGGCACTGCCCCTGTCAATCTTTCACAGGTCATCCTCGGCGTGCGCGAGGCGGGCGAGGCGCTGGCGAAGGATCATCGCATTCCGGTGGTCAGCGCCACGGGCTCCACGCGCATGGGCCGTGCGCTCGCACCGGTCGTGGCCGAACGCCTTGGCCGTTCGCTTCTGGAACTGGGCGGCAACAACGCCATGATCGTGGCGCCGTCCGCGAAGCTCGATCTCGCCGTGCGCGCGATCCTGTTCTCCGCCGTCGGCACCGCGGGCCAGCGCTGCACAACCTTGCGCCGCCTCTTCGTGCACGAAAGTATCTACGACAAGCTCGTGCCGCAGCTGAAGGCCGTTTATGCCAACCTTCCCATCGGCAATCCGCTGGAGAAGGAAACGCTCGTCGGTCCGCTGATCGATCGTCACGCCTTCGCCATGATGGAAGAGTCGCTCTCTTCGGCGCGTGACGAAGGCGGCGCCGTCACCGGCGGTGGCCGCGCGCTCGAAAACAAATTTCCAAATGGCTACTACGCCAAGCCCGCCATCGTGGAGATGCCGGATCAGACTGCAACTGTGCGCCGCGAAACCTTTGCGCCCATTCTCTATGTGATGAAGTACCGCGATTTCGCCGAGGTGATGGCGAAGCACAATGCGGTGCCGCAGGGCCTTTCCTCCTGCATCTTCACGCAGGACATGCAAGAGGCCGAGCGCTTCGTTTCGGCGGCGGGTTCGGATTGCGGCATCGCCAATGTGAACATCGGGCCGAGCGGCGCGGAAATCGGCGGCGCGTTCGGCGGCGAGAAGGAAACCGGCGGCGGGCGCGAATCCGGCTCGGACAGCTGGAAGGCCTATATGCGCCGCCAAACCGCGACGGTGAACTATTCCGATGCTCTTCCTTTGGCACAGGGCATCGAATTCGGCGTCTGAGGCGTTAACCGCGCCTTAACTATCGGCTTCGCTTTGGCGCACCCCCGGCCTACCCTTTGGGCGTTGTTGGGGGAGTGCCAAGGGATGCCGAAATCCGTGTCGCAGTGGACAGGCCTTGCCGTTACCACGATCGTCGTCTTCGGATGCGATGCCGATGTGATGTATGCAATGCCGCTCGGCATCTTCGCGGGTGCGCTGGCCGCCTTCTTCGTGACCTTGAGCGAATACCGCGCCAAAACGCCGGAATACGTGCCGATCCGCCGCCGCTGAGTTGCTAGCTCACGTCGTTCGGGATCGCGCTGATCGCTTCTTCCATTTCCTTGAAGCTCGGCTGCGCCACGCTCGGCACGCTGCCACGGCCGATTTCCACCGAAACCTGCGCGGCGTTGCCGTGCAGATGCGCCACGAGGATATCGCGGATCACGTGATAGAAGAGGGCTTCCTCTTCGGCGATGGCTTTGAGGCGCGTGGCGATGGGCCCCACGATACCGTAGGCCAGAAACACACCCATGAACGTGCCAACGAGCGCCGAACCGATCATGTGGCCCAGAACTTCCGGCGGCTCGGAGATTGAGCCCATGGTTTTGATGACGCCGAGCACCGCGGCCACGATGCCGAGCGCGGGCAGGGCGTCGGCCATGCCCTGAAGGGCGGTGGAGGTTTCGAGTGCCTCGTGATGGTGCTTTTCAAGCTGCTTTTCCATCGCGTTCTCGACCTGGTGCGGATCTTCCAGACTCATCGTCATCATGCGCAGCGTGTCGCAGATGAAATCGAGCGCGAAGTGGTCCTTCGAAATGCGCGGATAGCGTTTGAAGATGGAAGAATCCTCTGGCTTTTCGATATGCGCTTCCAGCGCGATCAGGCCCTTGGATTTCATCGTCTTGGTGAGCAGGAACAGGAGGCACAGCAGATCGCGGAAATCGCTGTGTTTCCATTTGGGGCCGGAGACGATCTTGCCTGCGTCGCCGCCAATCGCTTTCAGTGAATGCAGGTTGCCGCCAATCAGCATGGCTGCAAGCGCCGCGCCGCCGATGGTCAGCATTTCGTGCGGCAGCGAATGGATGATCACATCCAGCGAGCCGCCGGACATCATGTAGCCGCCAAACACCGCGGCAAACAGGAAAACGAGACCGCCGATCTGAAGCATGTGTTGCCCGCAACCCTCAAGGCGGGCGATGGCCGCCCTGCCGGCGCTTATTATTAAGAGGGAGACTTAAGGAGCGATGAATGGCGGCGCAAAAGCCCGCAAAACGGGTTTAAGAACGCGCCTTTGCGGGTTCGCCGAGGCGGCGGCGCACGAGCGCCGAAAGCTGGCTCGTGACTTCCTCGCCCAACGCCTGAAAATCCTCGCCCGAACGGGCGGCGCGGGCGATCGCGTCCACGTGCAGTTCGATCACCGCAACATCCGGCGTGCCGCCGCTGCGCGTCATGGCTTCGAGATAGTTGCAGAGGCCGAAGGCGATGCGTCCGGTGTATTTGAGACCGGCAGTTCCTGCGAGGCCGCGAATCTCGTGTGCCTGTTCGTACACGGCGCGGAAGTCGCCGCCTTCGAGATCTTCCTCCAGGCAACCCAGGTGGCTCAGCACGGCACTGCGCAGATTGTCCTTGTGCGCGTCCAGCACTTTTTCGGTGCGCTCCAGCACCGCATCGCTCATCAGGTTTTCAACAAAGGCGCGCGCCTGCGCCTTGCGCAGGGGTGGCGGATAGGCGTGCGGCGGAATGATGTCTGCGGCCGGTCCGGATTTGCGCATGTTGCTTTGGGTGGCCATGTCCGGTTCCTAGCAGATGTCCAGATCGTCTTTGACGTCGTCCTGGCGGCGCCACGGCCCGGCATAGTCTTCGTCGCGATGGCGGCGGCGATCCGGGCCGAAATAGTTTTCGCAGCGCACGAAGGGGCGCGGCCGTTCCACGATTTCGATGATGCGCAACAGAAGATTCTGCGCGGTGATCGGCTTGGCCAGAAATTCGGTCACACCCGCATCGCGCGCGGCTTCCACGCGTTGGCGTTCGGTATGTCCGGTGACCATGATGATCGGCACATAGGGGTTCGGGCTGTCATTGCCCATCCGCACCATGCGCGTGAATTCGATGCCGTCCACCGGCTTCATCGAAAGATCGCTGAGCACGAAGTCGGGTTTGCGGCTGCGCAGCTCTTCGAAGCCGGTCAGACCGTCCGCGGCCTCATAGACATTCTTCAGGCCGAGGGCGAGCAGCAGCGATCGCAGCAGCGTGCGCATATGCGCATTGTCTTCAACGACCAGCGCTTTGAGATGATCGAATGCGGGCGCGCTCATGCGGCACCCGAATGTTTGATGTGTTCGCGCACATCCACCCTGCCAAACAGGCAAGGCGTGCAGGCTGTCGCGGGGAAGGCCACGGGCACCAGCAAGGACGAAATCCGGTCTACAGACGCAAAGACACGGTAGATTTTTTGGGTTACGAAACCCTTACGTTTGCACGCATGGCGCGAGGCAAGCCTCTGGAAAGCGGCCGATGTGGCATTCCCTGTTCCTTAGAATTCTTCTTCTGTGGCGGGCTTTTCTGGCGCCCGTGGCCTTTGGCGTCAGCGCCCTTGTGAGCGATCAGGCCGGGCGGGTTCTTCTGGTCCGGCATGGTTATCGTGCAGGCTGGCATTTTCCCGGTGGCGGCGTGGATGGCGGGGAACTTCCGGGTGCTGCCATCCTTCGGGAACTGAAGGAAGAGGTTGGGCTGGAGCGTTCCGGTCCGCCGGAACTGATTGGTCTTTTCAGCCGCCGTGTGGGGTTCGTGCGCAATCTGATCGCGCTCTATCGGGTGCGCGACGTGGCTTTCACATTCAAGCCGGGGCTGGAAATCCGCGAAGCGCAATTTTTCGAGACGGACAATCTGCCAGACAGCACCAGTCCCGCCGTGCGACGCCGCATCGCGGAATTCGTCAGCGGCCAGCCGCCGGGCGAAGAATGGTGAGGTCGCTTCCTCCCCCCGCGAAACCGGGGGGGAGGAAATCGCAATTCTCAGATCGGATCCCAGCCGAACACGCTGGTCGTCGCGCCGAGATCGAAGAAGCTGGGCTTGAGCGCGGGCATGCAGTGATTGGCAATGGTCTCCGGCGTCCAGCCTTCCACCTTGCCGATGCCGCGCACGGGGCGAGGCTGGCTCATCAGGAACACTTCGTTGCCGCGCGCCGCGAAGATCTGCCCGTTCACATCCTTGCAGGCGGGCGAGGCAAGGCCCACGGCCAGTTGCGCCACCTGATCGGCGCGCATCATGTTCTTCATGCGCTCCACGCGCTTGGCCGATGCTTCGTCCTTCACGGGGATGGTCGCGATCATGCGCGTCCAGGCGAAGGGCGCGATGGTGTTGGAGCGCACGTTTTTCGGTGCCCCTTCCATCGCCAGAATGCGCGAGAGGCCGACAATGCCCATCTTGGCGGCGGAATAATTCGCCTGCCCGACATTGCCGATAAGGCCGGAGGTGGAGGTGAAGAGCACGAAGGAACCTTCCTGCTGCTCGCGGAAATGGTTCACCGCCGCCTTGCAGACATTGTAGCTGCCCTGCAGATGCACCTCGATCACCTGATCCCAGTCGGCATCGGTCATCTTGTGGAACATCGTATCGCGCAGGATGCCCGCGGGATTGATGATCGAATGCAGGCCCCCAAACGAGTCCATGGCCTGCTCGATCATGCGCGCCACGCCGGGTCGGCTCGTCACGCTGTCGGAATTGGAAACGGCCTCACCGCCGGCCTTGCGAATTTCCTGCGCCACCTTTTCGGCAGGGCCGGCATCGCCCTCGTCGCCGCCCGCAACCGCGCCGCCCAGATCGTTTACAACGACCTTTGCGCCTTCTTTCGCGGCCAGAAGCGCGCATTCCTTGCCTATGCCGTTGGCGCCGCCCGTGACCAGAACGACCTTGCCATCCAACACGCCCATGAGATTACCTCCATCCGGTTTTGCTTTGCGCCGGAGCCTAGCGGCGCGCGGCCCCGATTGGAAAGAGCATGTGGGAAATCCGTCAGGAACGCGCCGAGGATGCGCCGCTGGTCGAAGCACTGAATGCCGCGGCATTCGGGCCGGGACGCTACGCCAAGTCTGCCTATCGCTTGCGCGAAGGTGTGGCGCAGGAAGCCTCGCTCGCTTTTGTCGCGGTGGAAGATGGCGTGCTGCGCGGTTCGGTGCGTTTCTGGCCGATCCTTGTGGGCAACGATCCGGCGCTGCTTCTGGGACCGCTCGCCGTGCAGTCCGCGCAGCGCGGGCGCGGCATCGGTATCGATCTCATGCGCAAGGGCATCGCCGCCGCGAAAGAGCTTGGCCACGCCGTGATCATACTGGTTGGCGATGAACCCTATTACGCGCGCGTCGGCTTCACGCGCCTGCCGCCGGGCCGCCTGAAATTTCCGGGGCCGGTGGATGCCTCGCGTGTGCTTGGGCTTTCGCTGAAGCAGGGCGCACTCGTCACCCTCTCCGGCACCGTCCGCCGTCCCCGCCTCGATGAAGCGGTGTGCGCACAGGGCGCGGGGATGGGGTGAACGGTTACCCTCAATTGTCATTCGCCGCGAATGCGGCGAACCCAGGTGACGCTCATGCAATTCTCAACAGGTCAGCGGTATCAGCTGGGTGGCCCGCATTTGCGAGCCATGACACCTTTTCTTGTTGATCGCGCATCACTCAGCCGGGGATGACACTCCAGCAGAATTTCACCGTCCTTCGATCCGCCAGGCGAGCAGCAGCACGCTGAGCAGCAGCACCAGCGCCAGCCATGGCGGCAGCAGCGCCTGCTGCTCCACGCTCGTCACGCGATAGGCGTTGTTCTGTTTGAGGCCGATCCAGTCGCGGCCGAATTGTGAGTCATCCGGATCGGTGCGGCGGAGTGACGGTAATCCGTCCACCAGCCAGTGCACGCTGCCGCCGGTCATGCGCGCGGGCTGTGCGAGAATGGAATCTGTCGCGCGCATGTCGGCCACTTCTTTGGGATTGAGTGGCCCCGCCGCCGTAACCGCCGTCAGCTTGCCATCGGTCAGCCGGTAAAGACCAAGCTCCTCTGCCTTTGCGCTTGCACGCCAATGGCCGGGTTCGATCTTCGCAAGATCGAGCGTCGACTTCTTCCCGCTCGGATAAGTGATTTCGACGGGCGCGGCACTGTCTGCCATGGTGCGGCGGTCCACCACGATTTCGCCATCGGCAACGCTGGCCGACAGGCGCTCTTCTTCCAGCTCCGGCTCTTTCATCGACCAATGCGCGAGGCGGCGCAGCAGTTCAGCCTGCGGTCCGCCGCCTTCGAAGCCGCGTGCCCACAGCCAGCCCTGATCGGACAGAAGTTCGGCCACGCGGCCTTTGCCCACGCGGTCGAGCACAAGCAAGGGCCGCCCGCCCGCGCCGCTCATCAGTGTTTCGCCGGAGACTTTTTCCGCCCCGATGGTGCGGAACCAGCGGCCCCATGTCGGCGGTGTGTTCGCCGTATTCGCGCCTTGCAGATCGCGCGTGACGGGATGCGCCATGCCCGGCTGGGTCAACTGCGGCTTGAACGGCTGATCGATCACCTGCCCATCGGGCTGCGCGGGCAGCACCACCGAGAGCGGTGTGCGATAGACGCTCATGAAGCCTGCATATTCCGGACCCGCCGCCACCAACAGCGCGCCGCCATTTTCGACATAGCGCGCGATGTTGACGAAATAGGCGAGCGGAAGAATGCCGCGCTCGCTGTAGCGGTCGAAGATAACGAGATCGAAGCCGCTCAGTTTCTCAACGAACAATTCGCGCGTGGGAAACTGAATGAGTGAAAGCTCGCTTTGCGGCACAAGGTCTTGCTTGTCCGGCGGGCGCAGAATGGTGAAATGAACCATGTCCACGCTTGGATCGGCTTTCAGCAGTGTGCGCCACACACGTTCGCCCGCATGCGGTTCGCCGGAAACGAGGAGCACGCGCAAGCGATCGCGCACGCCGGAAACGGTCACCACCGCGCGATTGTTCTGCAAGGTGAGTTCGCCGGGGCCGGGCCGGGCTTCCAGTTCGATCACATTCTCGCCGCCATGGGTGACCGGCACGTCGATGCGCGATGCCTTGCCCGTTTCCACGCGATAGGTGCCCGAAGGAACACCATCCACGCGAATGTCCACTTCGGCGCTGCCGCCCGCCGGGCGACCGAAATCATCCACCTTCAGCGCGATGTCGGCGTTCTGTCCCACGATGGCAAAGCGCGATGCGCTTTCGATGGTCAGCTTGCGGTCGGTCTCGTTCTTGTTGCCCGCGATCAGCACCTGCAGCGGCGCCTTGATGGCCGGTTTGCTGCCGGCGGGTGCATCATGCACTTCGCCGTCGGTGATCAGGATCGCGCCTGCCAGCCGTTCCGGCGGCACATCAGCCAGCGCCTGACCCAGCGCCGCGAAGGCCTGCGTGCCCGTATCGTCCGCCGCGTTCCTGGTATCGATACTGGCCTCGCGCAGTTCGAGCGATTTGTCCGCCGCGATGGCTTTCTTAAATTCGGCTGCGGCCGCGCCGGCATCCTTGCGGCGTGTGCCCACATCCATGCTCTGCGTGCGGTCCACGATGAGCGCCACCACATCGGGCAATGCCTCGCGTGTCTCGCGCACCATCAATGGATTGGCCAGCGCCAACAGAACAACGGCCAATGCGAGCGCGCGCGCCCACGCGCCGCGTGCGCGCACGGCGACAAGATAGAGCGACAGAAGAACGGCAAGGCCAAGCAGTGCCCAAAGCACAAAGGGCGCAACATGCGGCGCGAATTCGAGCGAGAGGTTCATCGTTCAACCTCCAGCGCCCGAAGTGACATCGCATGCGCCACGGGGATCATTTCTCTTTCCCCAAGCGTTGCAGCAGCGCGGGCACATGCACCTGATCGGTTTTGTAGTTGCCGGTCAGCGCATACATCACCACGTTCACGCCGAAGCGATAGGCCATCTCCCGCTGCATGGTGCTGCCGGACGACACTGCCGCGATGGGCTGTCCGGTATTGTCCACCGCCCACGCCGATGCCCAGTCATTGCCGCCGATGATGACGGGCGATACGCCATCGCCGCCGCGCGCTGGCGAAGGCGCGGCCCCGGGCTCTGCGGGCGGCAACGCTTCCACCCAAACCTTGCCGCCTTCCCAGCGGCCCGGAAATGTCTGCAACAGGTAGAACGTCTTGGTCAAAACGTGATCGGCGGGCACGGGCTGCAACGGCGGCAGATCGAGCTTACCGAGAAGCCTGCGCAGTGTTTGCGTGCCGGGCGAGTTGTTCGGCTCGCCGCCCAGCGTTCTGTCGCGCGTGTCGATCAGAAGCGTGCCGCCATTGCGCATGTAATCGGAGAGCTTGCTGATGGCTTGCGGGGAAAGCTCCTTCTGGCGCGGGTCCATCGGCCAGTAGATCAGCGGAAAGAACGAAAGATCGTCCCGGTCCAGATCAATGCCCAGTGGCGCTTCGGGAAGATAGGAGGTGCGCGTTTTCAGGATCAAACCCAGTCCTGTCAGCCCGGCGCGGCTCATGTCATCCACATCCGAGACGCCGGTTATGACATAGGCCAGTCGCGTGTCGAGCGCGGCTTTCATGTCGAAAGCATCGTCGGCGCGCGAATGCTGTGGCATCAGCACCAGCGCGATCAGGAACAGGCCCGCCGTCCGTCCCAGCCCGCGTGGGAGGCGCGGCACAACAAGAAGCCCGCGCAGCCATAGCGACAGCACCGCGTCGGCAAGCAGAAGGAGTATGGCGATGACCAGAAGCGGCGATTGCAGCGCGATCGTGGTAGCGCCCGCATAGGTCTGCATGATCGCGCGCAGTTCGGGCAGGGGTGTCAGCAGCGTGTCGCGGTTTGCCGCGTTGAATGCGATCTCCGCACCCTCTGCGCCATAAAGCCCTGCCGGATGTTTTGCCGACGGCGTGGCGCGCACAAGTTCGCCGCCGCGTATCGGCAGAATATCGGCAGAAGGCTTGTGCATCTCGCCGAAACCATCGAGCACCGACAGGGGCGCAAAGCTGGCATCGGCATCGCGCGCAAGTTCTGCGGGCCGCACGCCGGACGACAAATCCATCAGCCGCCGCAGCATATCCACATAAAGACCGGAGAGCGGCAGCGACGACCATCCCGGCCCCGCCGTCACATGAAACAGCACCACCCAGCCCTTGCCACGTTGTGCAGCGGTCACCAGCGGCGTGCCATCGCTGAGCCGTGCCCAGCTGCGTTCGGAAAGTTCAACGGAAGGCTCGGCCAATATCTGCCGAGACACTGTCACCTCTTCCGGCACCGTCAGGCCGCGAAAAGGGCTCGCATCGGGAAAGGGCGCCAGATGCTGCGGCTCGGCCCACGCCATAGCACCGCCGAGATAGCGTCCGCCATTGCGCAGCTTCACCGGAACCAGATCGTCGGTGTTCTCCGTCATGCGCGGCCCGGCAAAGCGGATGAGAACCCCGCCCTCGCGCACGAATTTTTCCACGCGGTCATAATCGGCACCCGCGATGCGCCCGATATCGGCCAAGAGCAGTACGGAAACCTTTCGCGTCAGCGCGTCTTCGATGGTGCCCTTGTGCAGGTCGGCAAAGGGACCGAGCGCGCGCTCCAGATAATAGAGATCGGAGAGCAGCGGCTGCTCGGATTCCACATTGATTGCCGAAACAAGACCCACTTCCTTGTGCCGTGCATCCGCACCCAGAAGCCGCGTTGCGCCCGCGGCGTGTTCATTGCTGATTGTCAGCTTGCGGATCTGGTTGCGCACTTCCGGCGGCACGCCGATTTTCGCATCGGCTTCGCTCTTGCCGGGCAGGAAATGGAATTCACCGCCGCCCAGCCGTTCGCCGCGCGCGCCGATGGCTTCCACAAGGCCGTCGCGTGCGCCTTCGCTGTCGCCGCGCAAGACCGGAACAGTGTAGCCCGAGGCTGTTGCATCTTCCGGTTCGAGCGCGAGCGGGCCTTTGCCGCGCGCATCGCGGTAAACGGTCAGCGATCCGATCTTCGCCAGGGCTTCGCTCGTGGCGATGGCGTCGCCATGATCCACATCGTCACTCAGCCAGACGATTTCCGGCTTGCCCGCGAATTTCGTTTTCGCGAGCGCGGCCAGCGCCCCTTTGCGATCCGGCAGCCAGGAACGCGGCGCAAGCTCGCGCGCGATCCGTTCGGCCTTGCCCGCATCGAGCAGATCGATCGTGGTTTGCGGATCGGCGGTCGCGACAAGCGCCACGGGCCGCTCCGCGCGCGCAGCGGCATCGAGGGTTTCTTCGATCAGGCTCTGCCGGTCGTCCCAGTTGTGCGCGGCGGTCCAGCCATTGTCGATGAAGAGAACGAGCGGCCCGTTCGTGACGGGCGCCTTGTTCTCGCCGATCACCGGCGCGGCGAGCGCGATGATGATGAACGCCGCGGCGATTATGCGCAGCAGCAGAAGCCACCAGGGCGTGCGCGCGGGCGTTTCTTCGGGTGCATCGAGGCCGAGCAGAAGCCTGAGCGGCGGAAACGGTACGCGCCGCGGCGCGGGCGGCGTCACGCGCAGCAGAAACCAGATCGCGGGCAAGGCCGCGAGCGCCGCCAGAAGCCAGGGATAGGAAAATGTCAGGCCGCCAAGAAGGGACATGCGCGCGTGCTATCCCTTCTTCCTGTCGCCGCCGACATGCGCATAAAGCGCAACCAGCGCGGCCTGCGCGGATTTGTCGGTGCGATGGGCCAGATAGCTCCAGCCCATTCGCCGCGCCAGCGTGGACAGCGCTTCGCCATGCGCCTTGAAACGCGCGCGATATCCGTCGCGCACGCTTTCGGCCCGGCCGAACAGGGCGGTGAGCGCGCCTTCGATGGATTCGAACCGCGTGCGCCCCGTGAAGGGAAAATCCTGTTCCGCCGGATCGATGATGTGCACGAGGTGGCCGGATAGCCCCGCGCGCGCCAGCCGCTTCATGGCTGTTTCGATGTCGTTCAGCGGTGAAAGAAAATCGCTGAACCAGACCGCCTGCGAATTTTTCGTCACCGGCGCTTCGGGCGGCAAGGCGGCATCACCCGGCGCGCTGTCGATCAGCACATGTGCAAGGCGGTTGAGCGCCACCCGTCCGGTGGAAGGCGGGCGATCCTGCCCGATCAATGCGATGCGCTCGCCGCCGCGAATGAGCAGCGACGCCAGCGCCAGCGTCAGCACCGTTGCGCGGTCGGCCTTGGTGGTGGTCGCGCCACTGGAATGATAACGCATCCCGGCGGTGGCATCGCGCCACAGCCAAACCGCTTCGGCCGCTTCCCATTCGCGTTCGCGCACATAGAGATTCTGCGAGCGCGCCGATTGCCGCCAGTCGATATTCTGCGCGGCATCCTCGCTCTGATAGCGGCGGAACTGCCAGAAGGATTCGCCGATGCCTGCCTTGCGCCGCCCGTGCACGCCAAGGCTCACGGCGGATGACAGCCGCTCTGCCGCCACCAGAAGGGGCGGGAGCGCGCCTGCCGCGCGTTCGGCATCTTCGCGAAGGGTTTGCGTCAAAGGTAATTGCGGCACAGCCGGTCGATCACATCGCTCACGGTGGTGCCTTCGGCACGCGCCGAGAAATTGAGCGCCATGCGATGGCGCAGGATCGGTTGCGCCAGCGCCGCCACATCGTCCACCGACGGCGCGAAGCGGCCTTCAATCAGCGCGCGTGCGCGCACCGCCAGCATGAAGGCCTGGCTCGCGCGCGGGCCGGGGCCCCAGGAAATATATTCGCGCAATGCGCCGTCGCCGCCATCGTCGGGCCGCGCCGCGCGCACAAGGCGCAGGATCGCTTCGACCACCTTTTCGCCCACCGGCAGGCGGCGCACGATGGCCTGTGCATCCATCAATGCCTGCGCGGTGCATGCGGGCGCTACGGCTTTTTCCTCGCCGAAGGTGGTTGCAACGAGCATGCGCCGTTCGGCGTCCGCATCGGGATAGCCAACATCGATCTGCAGGAGGAAACGGTCGAGCTGCGCTTCGGGCAGCGGATAGGTGCCTTCCTGTTCGAGCGGATTCTGCGTCGCGAACACATGGAAGGGCTGGGGCAGATCGTAGCGCGTGCCTGCCACTGTCACGTAGCGCTCCTGCATCGCCTGCAGCAATGCCGATTGCGTGCGCGGGCTGGCGCGGTTGATTTCATCCGCCATCAGAAGCTGCGTGAACACGGGGCCTTTGAGGAAGCGGAAGGAGCGTGCGCCGCCTTGTGCTTCTTCCAGCACTTCGGAACCGATGATGTCGGCGGGCATCAGGTCAGGCGTGAACTGGATGCGCTTCCAGTCAAGGCCGAGCACGACGGCAAGCGTTTCAACCAGCCGCGTCTTGGCAAGACCCGGAACGCCGATCAGAAGCCCGTGCCCGCCGGAAAGAAGCGTGATGAGCGACTGATCGATCACATCTCGCTGACCGAAGATCACCGCGCCGATGGCATCGCGCACCCGCGCGAAGGCGTGTGCCACCGCTTCGGCCTGTTGCACGGCTCTGGAGTCGGTTTCTTCCAATGTGTCGCTCATGGCATTCCGGTCCAATGGTTGCCGCTCCCCGGCCTCGCGCCTATCTTGGTTTTGCAGGCGTTGCGGCGAACTAACGGCGGCGGGATGACCCTATGTTGCACCTCGCCTTCTGGGGCGCAACCGGGCATCGGATGTGCGGTTAGCGCCGTGGCGCACAATCGGGTGAGGCGGTTAAACCCACGTCACCCTTGCGGGAGTTTGGTGGCGTAAACATGGCCGATTCGGGATTTTCCATGGGGATTGCGAGTCTGCAGCGCGAAGCCGCGCAGGGCCGAGGTCTGCCGCCCGTGGAAAAGTGGAATCCGGCCCATTGCGGCGAGATCGACATTCGCATCGCGCGCGACGGCACCTGGTTCCACATGGGATCGCCCATTGGCCGCAAGGAACTGGTACGGCTGTTCTCCACCATTCTCAGAAAGGATCCCGACGGGTTTCATCTCGTCACGCCGGCCGAGAAGATGCGCATCCGGGTGGAAGATGCCCCGTTTATTGCCGTGCTGCTGGAAGTAACGGGGGCGGGCAGGGATCAGGCGCTCTCTTTCACCACCAATGTCGGCGATGAAACGGTCGCGGGCAAAGATAATCCCATCCGCGTGGAAACCGATCCGAAGACCGGTCAGCCATCGCCCTATGTTCATGTGCGCAAGGGTCTGGAAGCGAAGCTTTCGCGCAATGTGTTTTATCAGCTCGCCGATCTTGCCGTTCCGGGTGAGGGCGCGCATGAAGGGTGCCTCGGCGTGTGGAGCGGCGGGGAATTTTTCCCGATTGGAAAACTCTAGGTGAGTGAAGCGGTCAATCTGGATGGAACGGCAATTGCCCGGCGCATCGGCGCGGGTGGTGTTGAAACCTTGCGTCCCAATCTTCTGCCCGATGTGCCGCTTCTGCCGCTGAAGCCCACACGCGGCGATTACGATCTCAATCCCGGCACGCGCCCAATGCAGGAACGCGCGCTGGCGCCCGCCGCGGTTCTGTTGCCCGTGGTGAAGAAGCCCGAACCCACGGTGCTGTTCACGCAGCGCACGCACACCCTGTCCAAACACGCAGGTCAGGTCAGTTTTCCCGGCGGCCGCGCGGAAGAGGGCGATCCCTCGCTTGTCGAAACCGCCTTGCGCGAAACGCAGGAAGAAACCGGCATCGATCCCAAATTCGTTTCGGTGGCGGGATATCTCGATCCTTATGAAACCGGCACCGGCTTTGCGATCCTTCCGGTGGTCGGATTGCTGAGCGAAGGCTTTCGCCTCATGCCCGATGCACGCGAGGTGGCGGAAGTGTTTGAGGTGCCGCTCGCCTTTCTGCTCGATCCGGCGAACAGAAGGCGCGAAGCACGCGAATGGCAGGGCCATCGCCGCGAATTCTATTCCTTTCAGTATGAACGCTTCTATATCTGGGGCGCGACGGCGGCGATTCTCGTGAATTTCAGTGAAAGGCTGGCGCGGCCATGATCCGTCTGCTTCTGGTGCGTGTGGTCCTGTTTGCGATCCCGTTCGCGATTTACGGCGTCTATCTGTGGCTCACGCACAAGCGTACTGGCGCGCCGCCGCAGCATCCCACGCCGTGGACATGGCTGTTCGGCGCCGGTCTTGTGATCGTGATCGCCAGCTTCATCTGGCTTGGGCTGGTTGAAGGCGATAAAACCGGCGGGCGTTACGTGGCTCCCCATGTCGAAAACGGCAAGATTGTGCCGGGCCATGTCGAACCGGAGAAATCGCCGTGAAGCTCGATCCTGCACGTCAGCCATGGATGCGCGCGCCCGAAACGCGTGCGGTCATGGAGGCGCTCACGAAGGACGGCGGAACAGCCCGCTTTGTCGGCGGCGTGGTGCGCAATTCTCTTCTCGGTCAGCCGGTTGGCGATATCGATATCGCAACACCGCTCATGCCCGATGAGGTAACCAAGCGTCTCGAAGCCGCGAACATCAAGGCCGTGCCCACCGGCATCGAACACGGCACGATCACGGCTGTTGTCGATGGCAAGCCGGTGGAAGTCACCACCTTGCGCCGTGACGTTTCCACCGATGGCCGCCGCGCCGTGGTCGCCTTCACCAAGGATTGGGGCGAAGACGCCGCGCGCCGCGATTTCACAATGAATGCGCTCTATGCCGATGCCGAAGGCACTGTGTTCGACAGCGTTGGCGGCATTGCCGATCTGCAAGCGGGCAAGGTGCGCTTCGTCGGCGATGCGACGACCCGCATCCGCGAAGATTATCTGCGCATCCTGCGCCTCTTCCGCTTCCATGCGTGGTATGGCAAGGGCGAAATCGACAGCGATGCGCTCAACGCCGCGGCATCCGAAAAATCCGGCCTCGCCAAACTTTCCGGCGAGCGCATGCAGTCCGAACTTCTGAAACTTCTGGCCGCTGAAAATCCCGTGCCGGTTCTGCGCACTATGGCCGCATCGGGCATTCTCGCCGAGCTTCTGCCCGGTGCGCTCGATATCGCGCGGCTTGAACGTCTCGTTGAAAACGATACCAACGCCTTCTTCACGCCCGATCCTGTGCTGCGGCTCGCGACGCTCATGCCGGCCGATGCGGACACCGTCACCGAAACGGCGGATCGCCTGAAACTTTCCAATGCGGATCGCGAGCGCCTGATGGACCTCGCGACGGGCAGGGAGAAGATCGTCTCCTGGCTTTCCATCCGCGAAGTGCGCAAACTGCTCTATCGCATTGGGCCCAAACGCTTTCGCGACCGCGTGCAGCTTCGCTGGGCCGAAGATGCGAAGGCGTCGAATGCCATTCAGTGGCGCGCGCTGATGGCGCTGGCGGATTCGTGGGTACGTCCGAACTTTCCGCTCACCGGCCGCGATGTGATGAACGCCGGGGTAAAGGAAGGCCCGATGATCGGGCGCATCCTCGCCGAAGTGGAAGATTGGTGGGTGGATTCGGACTTCATCGAAGACGAATTCTCCCTCGCCGAACGTATGAAAGCGGTCGTTCAGGCGATGGCGTACTAACAACTCTGGATGTCATGGCCCGCGAGTTCGTAGCAACCGCGTGCGAACGGGCCACCCAGTTGAAAGCGGTACACTGTGGATTGTCGCGCACCTTTGTATTTTGTGCAGTATCACCTGGGCGGCCCGCATTTGCGGGCCGTGACATTTTTTGGATGCGTGGAAAGACACGATGCCCTTTGAAGTCCTCGACTCCCTCTCCATTCCCGGCAATCCCGAAAAGCAGAATGAAGATGCGTTCGCCTGTGCCGATAACGCCGCCGTCGTCATGGATGGTGCAACGGGCGTCGGCGATCAGCTTCTGCCGGGCAAAAGCGATGCTGCATGGGTTTCGCAATTCGGCGTGCGGCGCCTGCTCGCGCACATCAAGCAGGGCGAAACCGCGCAGGGTGCGGTGAAGGCCGCGCTCTCCGATACGCAATCGTCTTTCATCGGTCTTGCGCGCCGCCCGCCCGCCGAAACCTATGAGAAGCCATTCGCGTCCATGATGTTCGTGGTGGAAAGCGCCGATGGCTTCGATGCGCTCTGGTATGGCGATTGCGCCGCGCTGGTGAAGCGGCAAGGTGAGCCTGTCATCGTCATCGGTGAAGCCTTCGACAAGCGCGCGCAGGAAGCCGCGCGTGTGGCCAAGCTCGCCGCGAAAATCGGCATTGCGCCCGCCGCCGCCGCGAACCGCGAAGAATTCCTCCCCGCGCTGCGCAAGGCACGCAATTATGTAAACACTGTGGAAGGCGCGTATCTCTTCGGGCCCGACATCATCGCCGCCGATCATGTCGCGATGAAGCGCGTGCATGCGCCGAAGGGCACGATCGTGCTTCTGGCAACGGACGGATTCCTCGCCGCCGCCAGCGATTACGGCCTCTATGATGCGGAAGGTCTCGTGCAAGCCGCGCAGGAAAAAGGCTTGCAGGCGATTGGCGCGGAAATCCGCGCGCTGGAAGACAGCGATCCCACCGGCGAACGCTTCGCCCGCTTCAAAAAAAGCGACGACACGACGGCGATACTTCTGAAAGTCGGCTAGGCCGTCGCGTGCATGATGGCCCACCAGCCATCCCAGATCATGCGCGCCGCGACATAGACAATGATCACAAGCCCCGCGTAGCTGATCCACGGATATTTGTGCAGCAGCTTGGCCACCATGGTAGCGGCCACGCCCATCAGTGCAATGGAAAGCACAAGGCCCACCGCCAGCACCCACACATGCTCCATCGCTGCGCCCGCGACGGCGAGCACATTGTCGAGTGACATGGAGATATCCGCCACGATGATCTGCACGATGGCGTTGCGGATGCTGCGTGTTTCTTCTGGCGGATCGTAGTTCGGCGTGGGATCGCGCGGATCGGGCGCGGTGGTTTCCACGATTTCCTCGCCCGCGGCTTCGAGCTCGGCTTCGTGAATGTCGCGATACATGCGCCATGAAACCCAAAGCAGAAGAATGCCGCCCGCGAACATCAGGCCGATCACGTCGAGCAGCGTGGCGGTAATCATCGCAAGCCCGATGCGCAGGCCCACGGCGGCCGCCAGACCCCAGAAGATCACGCGGCCGCGATGTTCCTTGGGGACCCGCGCCGCCGCCATGCCGATGACGACCGCGTTGTCGCCGGCCAGCACCAGGTCGATCAGGATCACCTGCAACAGCGCAACCAGGGCGGGGGAGAGGAGGTGTTCCAAGGTTCCGGGTCTCGCGCGTGCTTGGCGGCGTCAGGGCCAGCGGGCCTCGGGAGGCATCGACATTAAAATCGCCTCCACATTGCCCCCGGTTTTCAGGCCGAACTGTGTCCCGCGGTCGTAAAGCAGGTTGAACTCCACATAGCGGCCCCGCCTTGTGAGCTGATGCGCCCGGTCCTCGTCCGTCCAGGGCTGACGCATGCGCTGTCTGACGATGTGGGGATAGACCGTGAGAAATGCCAGCCCCACGTCGCGGGTAAATGCGAAATCTTCCGCCCAGCTACCCGAATTGAGGTGGTCATAGAAGATTCCACCCGCCCCGCGCGGCTCGCCCCGGTGCGGCAGGAAGAAGTACTCGTCGCACCATTTCTTGAAGCGGGCGTAATAATCCGCGCCATGGGCATCGCAGGCACACTTCAGCGCGGCATGGAACTCGGCTGCGTCTTCCTCCGCCGGAAACATGGGCGTCAGATCGGTGCCTCCGCCGAACCACCAGGTCTCGGCGGCAATGAAATGGCGCGTGTTCATATGCACGGCCGGCACATGCGGGTTCTGCATGTGCGCGACCAGCGAAATGCTGCTCGACCAGAACGAAGGATTGGCTGCGGCGCCGGGAATGGTCTTGGCCATCTCGGACGAAAACGTGCCGTTCAGATTGGTCGAGGTCATCACCGCGATCTTCTCGAACACGCGGCCGCGCATGGCGCTGATTACCCCGCCATCGTTTGCATCGGCGGCATCGGGTCGCGTCCATGGTTTGCGCGTGAAGCGGCCTGCGGGCAGATGCGCGAGTGGCCCGTCATATTCGTCTTCGATCTTTTCGAATTCGGCGCAGATGCGGTCGCGCAGCTCCTCGAACCATGCGCGCGCCGCTTGTTTGTGCGTATCGCTGGTCTGCGCGCCGGTCGCGGAAGCTGTCATGCGGGAAAGCCTTTTGTCTGTCTCAATGCTTCGCCCAGAACCATTGCGCCGGCCTGGGCCACGTTGATGGAACGCAATCCCGCTGAAAGCGGAATACGCAGCCTCGCATCGGCTGCGGCATGCACGAAATCCGGAACCCCCGCACTCTCGCGCCCGAGCAGCAGCACGTCGTCTGCGGCAAAGGCGAAGTCGGTGTAGGGAACCGCGCCTTTTGCCGTCAAGAGAACCAATCGGCCGGACACCCCGGCGCGAAACGCATCCCACGAGACATGCCGGCGCACATCGGCGTGCTCGAAATAGTCGAGGCCGGAGCGTTTCAGCCTGCGGTCGTCGAATAGAAATCCGCAGGGCTCGATGACATCTATGGGCACCCCAAGGCAGGCCCCCAGCCGGATCAGGCTGCCCGCGTTCTGGGGGATGTCGGGCTCGTAAAGGGCAAGGCGCATGGGGTTGCAGCAATTTAGCCGATAAAGTATATTACTTCAGTTCAGTTAAGTAAATGGTACTAAAATGAAATATGAAGCGTTGGGCCAATTCCTGCGCAGTCAGGGCCGTGAACGGGTGCCCATGACCTTTGCCGAAATCGAGCGTGTGACCGGCGCGAAGTTGCCCAGGTCGCAGCGCTATCCCGCATGGTGGAGCAACAACACCAGCAACAATGTCATGACCAAGGTCTGGCTTGATGCGGGGTATCGTTCCGAGCAGGTGGATGTGGAACGCAAATGTCTCGTCTTTCGTCGCGTGTCTGCGAAGGCCGAACCGCGGTACGGCATGGAAGAACAGAAACGCGCGTTCGTCCGAGGGGAAGGCGCGGCGCAGCAGGCTTCCAGGCCTGCACGGCATCCGATTTTCGGCGCACTCGAAGGCACGTTCACGATCGAGCCCGGATACGACCTCACCCGCCCGGTTTACAGCGATGCCGAATGGAATGAGATCGTTGAGGCGAAACTCAAGAAATACGATGTGTTGTCTGGCGGAGAAGGCTCTCAATGAAAGAGCCTCTTCTTCTGGATACCTGTGCCGCCTTGCGCATTCTTGGGAACGAGAAAATCCGAAAGGAAGCAGAGGACGCCATCAACGCCACGCTCGTGAGCGGCGAAGCCATCCGGGTTTCGCCGATCACCGCTTGGGAGGTCGGCATGCTGGCGGCGAAAGGCCGGTTCAAGTCCATCTACGCGCCGCAAAAGTGGTTTGAGCGGCTCCTGGGTGTTCCGGGTGTGCAACTGGCGGAAATGCCGGCGGAGATGTTGCTGCAATCCTCGTTCTTGCCGGGCGAGCTTCATTGGGATCCGGCTGATCGAATTATTGCGGCAACGGCGCGCGAGTTTGGGCTGCGGGTGGTGACGAGCGACAGGGCGCTACTTGCCTATGGGATGGCGGGTCACATGCTGACGCTGGCCTGTTGAGGCTGCGTTGTGCCGCTAACCAGCCAAGGCCCGGCAAATCCTTGGAATTTCTGCGTCATCGTGCCGCAAGACCCTCCCCAAAGCCTACTCTATTTTGCCGCGCAAGTTTCGACGCGTGCCGCGGTTTTGGGGGGCGGCACGTGGCGCTATTCCTCTCCCCCAAATGCACCTGCCCAAGAAGGTGAACCCGTGGCTAGCACGATTTCGGCCGAACCTACCCGCCGTGACTTTCTATATGTAGCGACGGGGGCCGCCGGCGCCGTGGGCGCAGCCCTCGCCGCCTGGCCGTTCATCGATCAGATGAACCCCACCTCCGCCGTCCTTGCGCTTTCGTCGATCGAAGTGGACCTCAGCCCCGTGCAGGAAGGTCAGCAGATCGTCGTGATGTGGCGCTCCAAGCCGGTCTTTGTCCGCCGCCGTTCGAAGAAGGAGATCGCGGAGGTCCGTTCGGTCCCGCTTTCCGATCTGATCGACCCGCTGGCGCGCAACGCCAATCTGGCCGAGACCGCGCCCGCGACGGATGAGAATCGCGAAGTAAAGCCGGAATGGCTGGTGGTCGTGGGCATCTGCACCCATCTGGGCTGCATCCCGCTCTTCAACCAGGGCAATTTCGGCGGCTATCTGTGTCCGTGCCACGGCTCGCAATACGATGCGGCCGGCCGCGTGCGCAAAGGTCCGGCACCGGAAAACCTCTACGTGCCGCCCTACGCCTTCCTGAACGACACCAAGATCAAGATCGGCTGAGGAACGTCACGATGTCAGGACCATCCACTTACGTTCCCGCCAACGGCTTCACGCGCTGGCTCGACAGCCGTCTGCCGATCCTGCGCCTGATGAACGACACGATGACGTCGTTCCCCACGCCGCGGAATCTGAACTTCTGGTACACCTTCGGCGGCATCCTCACCTTCTGCCTCGCGGTTCAGATCGTCACCGGCATTGTGCTCGCGATGCACTATGTGCCGAACGACAAGATGGCGTTCGACTCCGTCGAAAACATCATGCGCGATGTGAACTATGGCTGGCTGCTGCGCTACGTCCACGCCAACGGCGCGTCGATGTTCTTCCTCGCGGTCTACATCCATATGTTCCGCGGCCTCTATTACGGTTCCTACAAGGCGCCACGCGAAGTGCTGTGGATCCTCGGCGTCGTCATCTATCTGCTGATGATGGCCACGGGCTTCCTCGGTTACGTGCTGCCGTGGGGCCAGATGTCCTTCTGGGGCGCCACCGTCATCACCAACTTCTTCTCGGCCATTCCGGTGGTCGGTGAAAGCGTCACGCACTGGCTTTGGGGCGGCTTCGCGGTTGGCGATCCCACGCTGAACCGCTTCTTCTCGCTGCACTACCTGCTGCCGTTCGTGATCGCTGGCGTTGTCGGCCTGCACATCTGGGCGCTGCACGTTCCGGGCAACAACAACCCGCTCGGCATCGACGTGAAGGGCCCGCAGGACACCGTTCCCTTCCACCCGTTCTACACGGCCAAGGATGCGTTCTATCTGGTGCTGTTCGCCATCCTGTTCGCGGGTCTGGTGTTCTATTCGCCGAATTTCGTGGGCGAAGTGGACAATTACACACCCGCCAATCCGCTGGTGACGCCCGAGCACATCGTGCCCGAATGGTACTATCTGCCGTTCTACGCGATGCTGCGCAGCGTGCCCGACAAGCTGCTCGGCGTGCTCACCATGTTCGGTGCCATCGCCATCCTGTTCTTCGCGCCGTGGCTCGATACCTCCAAAGTGCGTTCCGCGCGCTTCCGTCCGCTGCTCAAGCCGGCGTTCTGGCTTCTCGTGGCGGATTGCCTGATCCTTGGTTACGTCGGCAAGAACAAGCCCGACGCGATGCTGCTCTCCACCGGCATTCCGCTGCTCTGGATCGGCCGCATCGGCACGCTTTACTACTACGGATACTTCCTCGTGCTGCTGCCGATCCTCGGCCTGATCGAAACACCGAAACCTTTGCCCGAAAGCATTGCCAAGGCCGTGGGCGACAAGTCCCACGCTGCGGAATGATGAGGAGAACGCCCATGAAACTTGCGCTCCGCATCGCTGCTCCGCTCGCGGCTCTGCTCGTCGCGACCCCTGCCTTCGCCGCCGGGGAAGACCTGACCAAGGCGATTCCGCCAAAGGAAGAGCACTGGTCCTTTCAAGGCCCGTTCGGCATGTACGACAAAGCCGAACTGCAGCGTGGCTTTCAGGTTTACAAGGAAGTCTGCTCGGCCTGTCACAGCCTCAACCGCGTGAAGTTCTACACGCTCGCCGATGAAGGCGGTCCCGGCTTCACCCCGGCGGAGGCCAAGGCCATTGCCGCCGGTTACCAGATCGAAGCCGAGCCCAACGACAAGGGCGAACTCTTCGATGCCAATGGTGAGCGGCTGAAGCGTCCCGGCATTCTGGCCGATCATTTCCCCGCGCCCTTCCCGAACGAGCAGGCTGCACGCGCCGCCAATGGTGGTGCCGCGCCGCCGGATCTCTCGCTCATCGCCAAGGCGCGTGAGGATGGTCCCAATTACATTCATTCGCTGCTGACCGGCTTCGGCCAGCCCGTACCCGCCGGCTACAAGCTGCCGGAAGGCAAGTATTACAACCCGTACTTCCCCGGCCGTGCCATTTCCATGCCGCCACCGCTCACCGAAGGCGCGGTGACCTATGCCGATGGCACCAAGGCGACTGTCGATCAGATGTCCACTGACGTGACGAATTTCCTCATGTGGGCCGCCGAGCCCAAGCTGGAAGAACGTCATCGCCTCGGCTTCGGCGTGATGGCTTTCCTCCTCGTGCTGGCAGGGCTCTGCTATCTGTCGTACCGCCGCGTGTGGAAAGACACGGCGCATTGATCGCGATTGCGCGCATCTCGAAGGCGGCGGTGCTTGGTGCCGCCGCCTTTTTGTTTGCGGCTGCAGGTCCACTCGAAATCCCGGCAAACTGGACGACGCCGGTTGCGCCCTTCGCCGTCACCGATGAAATTGCCTATGTCGGCACCGAAGACCTCGCATCCTATCTGATCGATACCGGCAGTGGTCTCATCCTCATCGATGTGCCGATGGCCGAGAACGCGGCGCTGATCGAACAGAACATCGCGGCGCTCGGCCACACACTTTCCGATGTGAAGATCATACTCATCACGCACGCGCATTTCGATCATGTCGGCGGCGTGGCAAAGCTGAGAGCCGATACCGGCGCGCGCCTTCTTGTCAGTGCGCGCGATGGTGCGCTGATGGCGGCGGGCGGTAAGGGCGATTTTCACTGGGGCGATGCGCTTGCCTATCCGACCGTTGCGCCGGATGGCGAGGTCATCGACGGGCAGAAGATCACTCTTGGCGCTGTCACGCTCACCGCGCATCTCACGCCCGGCCATACCAAAGGCTGTACAAGCTGGACGATGACCGCCCATGTGAAGGGCAAGCCTTACAACCTGCTCCTGACCTGCAGCACGTCGGTCCCGGGCTACAATCTTCTGAACGAGCCGCAATACCCGAATATCATTGCGGACTATCGCGCCAGCTTCAAAACGCTGAAGGCGCTGCCGTGTGACATTCTTCTGGCCCCGCATGGTTCCTTCATCGGTCTCACCGAAAAGCGCGCCGCGCTGAAGGCAAACCCGGACACCAACCCCTTCGTCGATCCGGCGCTGTGCAAGCGCCATTTCGCGTACTTTGAAGATGCCTTCAACAACGAATTGGCGAAGGAATTGGCGGCGAAGCCTGCGCCATAGTTGCCTCCGCGCTCTCGCGTGCTAAAAGGCCCCGCTTTTCGGGAGCAGGCGCAGATGGCGAAAACGGTTCTGGGCATCGTCGGCGGCAGCGGCGTGTATGACATTGCGGGCCTCGAAAACGCCCACTGGGAAACCGTGAAAAGCCCTTGGGGCGAGCCTTCCGATAAGCTCCTGTTCGGCACGCTCTCCGGCGTCGACATGGTGTTTCTGCCGCGCCACGGTCGCGGCCATGTGCAGACGCCGACCTCCATCAACTATCGCGCCAATATCGATGCGCTGAAGCGCGCCGGCGTAACCGACATCATCTCCGTTTCCGCCTGTGGCTCGCTCAAGGAAGAGCTATCGCCCGGCACCTTCGTGATCGTCGATCAGCTGATCGACCGTTCTTTCGCGCGCGAGAAGAGCTTCTTCGGTCCGGGCTTTGTTGCGCATGTCTCCATGGCCCATCCGGTGTGCCCGAATCTGGCGAAGGCCTGCGCCGAAGCCTGCGAAGAGGCGAAGATTCCCTTCGCCAATGGCGGCACCTACCTCGTCATGGAAGGTCCGCAATTCTCCACGCTGGCCGAATCCAATCTCTATCGTTCCTGGGGTTGCAGCGTCATCGGCATGACAGCGAGCCCCGAAGCCAAGCTCGCGCGCGAGGCGGAGATGCCCTACGCGCTCGTCGGCATGGTGACCGATTACGATTGCTGGCATGAAGAGCACGATCACGTCACCGTTGATCAGGTGGTCAAGGTGCTGATGGCCAATGCCGACAATGCGCGCAATCTGGTGAAGGCCGTCGCGCCCAAACTTGGCCCGGACCGCACACCGTCTCCGCTCGGCATCGAAACCGTGCTCGACACCGCCCTCATCACCGCCCCCGAAAAGCGCGATCCGCAACTGTTCCGGAAACTCGATGCCGTGGCGGGGCGGGTTCTCAGGAAGGATTGACCACGATGGACTTCAAAACCGTCATCCGCACGATTCCGGATTACCCCAAGAAGGGGATCATGTTCCGCGACATCACCACGCTTCTGGGCAACGCGCGGGCCTTCCGCCGCGCGGTGGATGAACTGGTGCAGCCCTATGCCGGTGTGCGCATTGATCGCGTCGCCGGTATCGAAGCGCGCGGATTTATTCTGGGCGGCGCGGTCGCCCATCAGCTTTCCACGGGCTTCGTGCCGGTGCGCAAGAAGGGCAAGCTGCCCCACACCGTGATCGGCGAAGACTACGATCTGGAATACGGCAAGGACCGCGTGGAGATTCACGCCGATGCCGTAAAGCCGGGCGATCATGTTCTGGTTGTCGATGATCTCATTGCTACTGGCGGCACCTGCCTTGCCGCGATCAAGCTGCTCGAACGCGCGGGTGCGAAAGTGATCGGCTGCTCCTTCGTGATCGATCTGCCCGAGATCGGTGGCGCGGACAAAATCCGCGCGCTCGGCAAGAACGTTCAAACGCTTGTGGCGTTTGAGGGGCACTAGCCGGTGAAAATCGGCGGGAAACATTGGCGCACGATCTGGCCGGAAGACGAAGGTGCCGTCGGCATCATCGACCAGACGAAGCTGCCCCATCGCTTCGAAACGCTCTCCTTGCACACGCTTGAAGACGCCGCCCATGCCATCAAGGCGATGATCGTGCGCGGTGCGCCTTTGATCGGCGCCACCGCCGCCTATGGCATCGCGCTTGCCATGCACAAGGATACGTCTGACGCCGCGCTCGACGCCGCGCATGACACGCTGCTCGAAACCCGCCCCACCGCCGTCAATCTGCATTGGGCGCTGAAGCGCATGCGCGATCGCCTTCGCAACCAGCCACCCGCCGAACGCGCCGCGCTGGCATGGAAAGAAGCCGCAACGATTTGCGATGAGGATGTGGAGGTGTGCCGCGCCATCGGCGAACACGGCCTCAAACTCTTCCGCGAGGCCGCCGCGAAAAAGAAGCCCGGCGAAACGCTGAACGTGCTTACCCATTGCAATGCCGGCTGGCTTGCCTGTGTCGATTGGGGCACCGCGCTCGCGCCCATCTACATGGCGCACGATTCCGGCATCAAGCTGCATGTGCGGGTGGATGAAACCCGCCCGCGCAATCAGGGCGCCTCGCTCACCGCCTACGAGCTCGGTTCGCATGGCGTGCCGCACACCATTATCGCCGACAATGCGGGCGGGCTTTACATGCGGCAGAAGCAGGTCGATCTCTGCATCGTTGGCACAGACAGGGTCACCGCCAATGGCGATGTCGCCAACAAGATCGGCACCTACCTCAAGGCGCTCGCCGCGAAGGACAACGATGTGCCCTTCTATGTGGCGCTGCCGTCCTCCACCATCGACTGGAACCTTTCGCGCGGCGAAGACATTCCCATCGAGGAACGCTCGGCGGATGAACTCCTGAAAATGACCGGACGGCTTCCCGATGGCGGCCTCGCCACGGTGGAAATCGCCGCGCCCGGCAGCCCCGCGGCCAACCCCGGATTCGATGTCACGCCTGCCCGCCTCGTTACAGCTTTTGTGACGGAACGCGGCGTGTGCGCGGCGGATGAAGCAGGCCTGCGCGGGCTGTTTCCGAAACAATAAGCCTGTCATCCCCGGCGAGCCGCGCAACGGCGCGGCGAGGGAAGGGGACCCAGGCGCTCGATCCGTCTCGCATTCTCCGCCAAAGCTGTTATGGAAACCTCGCATTCGCGCACCCATTTCCGGATCGCGTTCGTTTGAAAACCTGGGTCCCCTTCCCCTCGCTACGCTCGGCCGGGGATGACATCAGAAGTGAGTGGAAAGCATGAAATCCCGCTGGAATGCCGCCGAGGCCAACGACTTCGTCAATCGCTATGCCGCAAAGGGCATTGGCGAGGATCTGGCGCTGCGGACCTACACCACGCGCCTCCTCGGCAGCGACCCGCGCCTCGTTCTGCATGGCGGCGGCAACACCTCCGTCAAGACGCGGATGAAGGACATTCTCGGCGACGACGTGGATGTGATCTGCGTGAAGGGCTCCGGCTGGGACATGGGCAATATCGAGCCTGCCGGTCTTCCCGCTGTGCGTCTTGCGCCGCTGAAGCGCCTGCTCGCGCTCGACAAACTCTCCGATGAAGACATGGTCAATTTCCAGCGCGTGAACATGCTGGCTTCCTCGGGCCCGAACCCGTCTGTGGAAACGCTGCTCCACGCCTTCCTGCCGCACAAATTCATCGACCACACCCATTCCACCGCGGTCCTCGCGCTCACCGATCAGCCGAATGGCGAAGAAATCGTGCGCGAGCTCTATGGCAACCGCGTCGCCTATGTGCCCTACACCATTCCCGGCTTCGCGCTCGCCAAATCGGTTTCGCAGGTGTTCGAGAAGAACCCGCATGTCGAGGGTCTCGTGCTCTTGCAGCACGGCATCTTCACCTTCGCCGATGATGCGCAAACCGCTTATGAGCGCATGGTCGAATTCGTGACGATGGCCGAACAGCGGCTGCAGAAGAACCGCAAGCCCCTTGCGCAAGCCGTGTTGCCGAAGGAAATCGCGAAGGTTGCCGACATCGCGCCCATCTTGCGCGGCTGCCTCGCCATCTCCCGCAACGAGATGGCCGGGCAGGTGAAGCGGCAGATCCTCTGCTTCCGCACCAGCGATGCCATCCGCAATTACGTGAACGGCGCGGAGGTGGAGCGCTATTCGCAAATCGGCGTCGTGACGCCCGATCACACCATCCGCACCAAGAACTGGCCGCTCGTGGTCCCTGCGCCCGAAGCTGGCAAGCTCGACGACTGGAAGAAGGATGTGGACGCGGCGGTGGCGAAATATGTCGCCCGCTATCACGATTATTTCGAGCGCAACAACAAACGCGCCGACCCAAAGAAGACCGAACTCGATCCGCTTCCGCGCGTCGTGCTCGTTCCCGGCGTCGGCCTCTTCGGCCTGGGCGCGACCGCGAAGGATGCGGCCATCGCCGCGGACATCGCGGAGAACACGGTTGAAGTGATCACCGATGCCGAAGCCATCGGCACCTACAAGTGCATTCCCGAAGCCGACATGTTCGATGTCGAATACTGGTCGCTCGAACAGGCCAAGCTCGGCAAGGCGAACGAGAAGCCGTTGTCGCGCCAGGTCTGCGTCATCACCGGCGGCGGTTCCGGCATCGGCGCGGCGACAGGCAAGGCGATGGCGGCGGCGGGTGCGGAAGTCGCCATCCTCGACCGTGATCACGATTCGGCAATTGCCGCCGCCAAAGCGATCCACAAGCATGCGCTTGCCATCCAATGCGATGTCACCGATTCCGCGGCGGTGAAGGCGGCTTTTGACAAGGTGGTGGAAGGGTTCGGTGGCGTCGATATCGTCGTCTCCAACGCGGGCGCGGCCTGGCAGGGCACCATCGGCCATGTGGACGATGCGACCTTGCGCAAATCGTTCGAACTCAATTTCTTCGGCCATCAGCATGTGGCGCAGAACGCCGTGCATGTGATGAAGCAGCAGGGCACCTATGGCTGCCTGTTGTTCAACACTTCCAAGCAGGCGGTGAATCCGGGCAAGGATTTCGGACCTTACGGTTTGCCGAAAGCCGCCACGCTCTTCCTCGTGCGCCAATATGCGCTCGATCACGGCAAGGACGGCATCCGCGCCAACGCCGTGAACGCGGACCGCATACGCTCCGGTCTTCTCACCGATGAGATGGTGGCGGCGCGAGCGAAAGCGCGCGGCGTGTCGGAAGATCAGTACATGAGCGGCAATCTTCTGGGCCGCGAAGTCTATGCCGCCGAAGTGGCCGAAGCCTTCGTCTATCTGGCCGGGGCGGAGAAGACGACCGCCGCCGTGATCACGGTGGACGGCGGCAATATCGAGGCGGCGCTGCGCTAACCCTTTGATACTCTATGCCTATTTGGCCTTTCGCCGCAGCGTGCGAATTTGTGAGACACACATCTTGAAATGAGACGGATGTCTCATTATCTCCTTCCCGCAAGGATGAGAGGAGAGGCACATGGCGCTCAGCCGTGAACAGATGGATCGCAAGATCGACGAGCATTTCGGTTTCGAACAAAACGACGATGTGGCGGGCGTTCTGGCCACGCTCGCGCCCGATGTGGAGCATGACATCGTGGGCTGGCCCACCGGCCCCGCGCATGGCCGCGAAGGCGCGCGTTCCTTTTATGAAGCACTGTTCGCAGATCTTTCCGACGGCAAGGTCGAAACGGTGAAGCGCCTCTATGGCGAGAACTTCCTCGTCGATGAATCGATCTGGCGTGGCAAGGCGCCGGGCCGCCCCTTCGGGCTCGAAGGCAAGAACCGCCCGCTCAGCTTCCGCCTGCTGCATGTGATCGAATATGCCGAGAGCGGCGACATCGCGCGCGAGAATGTGTGGATCGACATGGCCGCGATCCTGCAGCAGCTTCCGCAGGATTGAGTGCATGGCGGCGAAACCGGCGAAGAAAGCGCAGCAGCGTCCCAACCAGCGACATCGCACGCGCAAGGATCTGCTCGATGCCGCATCGCGCCTGATGCGGCAGGGCCGGCAGCCGAGCCTTGAGGATGTGGCGAAGGAAGCGATGGTTTCGCGCGCCACGGCCTATCGCTATTTCCCGAGCGTGGAGGCGCTCATAGTCGAAGCCACGCTCGACGTCGCCACGCCCGATCCCGCGAGGCTGTTTGCGAACGGCAAGCCGGAGGATCCCGTCGCGCGGCTGCAGAAGGTGGACGACAGCCTCGAAGCCATGATCGCCGCGAACGAGGTTGGCCTTCGCGCCATGCTCGCCACATCGCTCGCGCGCGACGCGACGGGCGCCACGCCCCGCCGCCAGAACCGGCGCACGGCGCTCATCGAAGCGGCGCTCGAACCGGCGCGCAAGGAATTCACGCCGCAATCGCTCGACATGCTGAAGAAGGCGCTCGCCCTCGTCATCGGCACCGAAGCGATGGTGGTGTTCAAGGATGTGCTGCAACTCTCCGATGCCGAAGCCCGCAAAACCCGCCGCTGGGCCATCCGCGCGCTGGTGGAAGGGGCGAGGAGGTAACATCGATTGTCATCCCCGGCGAGCGCTCACGCAGTGAGCGTAAGGGAAGGGGACCCAGGCGGTGCAACAGTTACGCCGCCTGGATATTGCAGTTCGATATTTCGATTGCAGAGAAGCGTTGATGCCTGGGTCCCCTTCCCCTCGCATCCTTGGGATGCTCGGCCGGGGATGACAGCACCAGCTATTTTTCATTCGCCCTGAACAATTCCAGCGTCCGCTCGCGCGCCTGCTTCGCGCAGGCTTCGTTGTAGTCGGTGCGGCGGTCGGAGTTGAAGCCGTGGCCGGCGTCATAGACATAGATGTGAAGCCCCGGATGCGCGGCCTTCACCTTGTTCACACCCTCCATCGGAATGCCGTGATCGTGTTCGCCGAAATGGCAGATGGTCGGGCATTTCGGCGTTTCATTGGCGAATTGCGGAATGAGGCTGCCGTAATAGGCCGAGGCCGCCGCCAGCCCGTCGCAGCGGCAGGCCGCAACCCACGTCACCGATCCGCCATAGCAATAGCCGGTGATGAACACCGGGCCCTTTGCCTTCAGCGCATCGATGCAGGTTTGCGTGTCCTTGATGGAAAGCTCGAACGGATGCTCCACGCGCGCCAGCTTGATCGCCACCTGGATGTCTTCCGGCGAATAGGTCGCCTCGAAATCCGGATGCTCGCGGTCGTAAAGCGCGGGTGCCAGCACTTCATAGCCGTCATCCGCGTAGCCGTCGGCCACTTCCTTGATGTGATCGGTCACGCCGAAGATTTCCATGATGAGCACAAGCCCGCCGCGCCGCGCGCCCTTCGGCGCCACATGATAGACGCCGATCTCCGCGCCATCGCTCATCTTCATCTTCGTCATCGTGCCGCGCGTCATTCTCTTTTCCTCTCCATGGCCGGGCTTGACCCGGCCACCCAGCGTTACTTCGGCCGTCTCGCCACAAACCCTTTGCCGATGAAGCTCATATAGAGCGCGCCATCGCCGTCGCGGGCTTCGTTGTAGCTCTTCACCAAGCCTAGCGTGGGGCGCGACTGCAATTCCACCTTTTCGATGGTCTCGGTCGTATAGGTGAGCGTGGTTCCCGGGCGCACCGGCCGGAGCCAGCGCATCTTCTCGAAGCCCGGCGAAACTCCGGCGCGCTGAAGGGGATTGCCGCCTTGCGCGTCCGCCTTCCGGCTTTCGATGGCAAGGCGCATCCAGATGGCGGCGGTGTACCAGCCGCTGGCGATGATGCCGCCGAATGGTGAGGCCTTCGCCGCTTCCGGGTCGATGTGGAACACTTGCGGATCGTAACGCTTCGCAAAGGCGATCATCTCATCCTGCGTGAAGGTGTGGCTCCCCAATGTGCGCCGCCCGCCGATTTGGATATCCTCGAACCACATGTCAGCCGCCCTTCCGGTGCAGCACTGCGCCGGTCACCACGAAGCGCGCGATCTCTTCCGTCTGATTGCGCAATCCCCAGGCGAATTTCACAAAGCCGAAAGGCTTGCGCGCGCGGCCCGCGCGCAACTCGGTCACCGTCACGGTGAGCGACAGCACATCGCCGGGCCGCGTCGGCTTCATCCAGCGCGCATCCTCCACGCCCGCGCCACCATGGGTGGCCGTTCGGCTGAGGAGGCCATCGACAAACAGCCGCATCGCCATGGCGGAGGTGTGCCAGCCCGAAGCCGAAAGCCCGCCCAGAATGGATTTCCGCGCGGCTTCTTCATCCAGATGATGCGGCTGCGGATCGAACTGGCGTGCAAACTCGAAAATCTCTTCGGCCGTTACGGCATAGGTGCCGCAATCAAACACCTGCCCGGCGGAAAAATCTTCGAAGTGGAGAACGCTCGCCATGAATCTATCTTGTCACGGCCCGCGCATGCGGGCCACCCAATTGGGCGTCAAACCCACGCTGAGGCGCGGAGCCGCGGAGCGTTTCGAGAAGTTTGGAGAGACGGCAAAACCGCACGCGGCGCCACCTCCGCGTCTCCGCGCCTCCGCGTGAAAATCCCTTCGCCACAAGGCGAGGGAAGGAAGGCTCACGCATTGAACCGGAAATGCATCACATCGCCATCGGCGACGATGTAGTCCTTGCCTTCCAGCCTGAATTTGCCCGCATCGCGCGCGCCCGCTTCGCCCTTGTTCGCCACATAATCGGCAAACGCAATCGTCTCGGCGCGGATGAAACCGTGTTCGAAATCGGTGTGGATCACGCCCGCCGCCTGCGGCGCACGCGAGCCTTTCGTCACCGTCCAGGCGCGGGCTTCTTTCGGTCCCACGGTGAAGAAGGTGATGAGGCCCAGAAGATTGTATCCCGCGCGGATCAGCCGGTTGAGGCCCGGTTCTTCCAGTCCGATGCTGGCAAGGAATTCCGGCCGCTCTTCGGCGGGAAGCTGCACCACTTCCTCTTCGATGCGCGCGGAAATCACCACCGCGCCTGCGCCTTCGCGCTTGGCTTTGTCTTCCACCATCGCGGAATATTTGTTGCCGGTGGCAGCAGAGCCTTCCTCCACATTGCACACATAAAGTACCGGCTTGCCGGTCAGAAGCGCCAGCTGGCGGAACGGTTCGCGCTCTTCCGGCGTCAGGTCGGCATTCCGTGCAGGCTTGCCATCGCGCAGCAGCGTGATCGCCTTCATCATCAGCGCGAATTGTTCCTTGGCGTCCTTCTCGCCGGACTTCGCTTTTTTCTCGATGGGAATGATGCGGCGCTCAAGGCTTTCGAGGTCGGCCAGCATCAATTCGGTTTCCACCGTGTCGGCATCGCCCACCGGATCGATGCGGCCTTCCACATGGGTGATGTCGTCATCTTCGAAGCAGCGCAGCACATGCACAACCGCATCGACTTCGCGGATGTTGGCAAGGAACTGGTTGCCGAGGCCTTCGCCCTTGGAAGCGCCGCGCACGAGCCCCGCAATGTCCACAAAGGTGATACGCGTCGGGATGATTTCCTTGGAGCCGGCAATGGCCGCGAGTGTTTCGATGCGCGGATCGGGCACGGCCACATCGCCGACATTGGGCTCAATGGTGCAGAACGGATAATTCGCCGCCTGCGCCGCCGCGGTTTGCGTCAGCGCGTTGAACAGTGTCGATTTGCCGACATTCGGCAGCCCAACAATCCCACACTTGAATCCCATCAGAAGTCTCTTTCCAAATGTTCACGCGGAGGCGCGAAGTCGCGGAGCGCTCGGTGTTCTCCGCGTTCTTCGCGGCTCCGCGCGCAAGTCATTTCGGCTCTTCCGGCTTCGGCTTTATGGTTGGCGGGTTCAGTTTGAGCGCCACCTTGTTCATGAAGCCCACATCGTCGTTGCGCGCCAGGAAGCCGGCCGATTCCGCGATGGCGCTCAGCATCGGCACCAGCCATTCGTCTTCTTCGGCCTTGCTGAAATTGTTCAGCACATGGCCATGCACGCGGCCTTTTGCGCCGGGATGGCCCACGCCGATGCGCACGCGCCGGTAATCGGGGCCAAGCGTTGCGGTGATGGAGCGAAGGCCGTTATGCCCTGCATCGCCGCCGCCCTTTTTGGCTTTCAGCTTTCCGGCGGCCAGATCGATTTCGTCATGCATCACAACGATGTCGTCCGGCGTGATCTTGTAGAAGCGCGACGCCGGACCCACCGATTCCCCGCTGTCATTCATATAGGTCTGCGGCTTCAGCAGGATCGTGCGGCGGCGCCCCAGCGTGCCTTCGCTGATGAGGCCCTGAAACTTCGTGCGCCAAGGCGAAAAATCGTGGCTGGCGTGGATCACATCCAGCGCCATGAAACCGGCGTTGTGGCGGTTGCGCGCATATTCGGCGCCGGGATTGCCGAGCCCGGCGATGAGAAGGGGCGTATCGCTCATGGCTGGGGGCCCATTTCACTCGCACCTCACCATGACGGCATGCGACTGCCGCGTCATCCGGAGGTGCATCGCCGAAGCGATGCCCCGACAGATTACTTCTTCTCGGCGGCCTTCGCGGCGGGCGCGGCGGCCGGAGCAGCGGCTTCTTCCGCGGCCGGAGCAGAGCCCGTGGCGGCGGCGGCCGCAGCAGCGGCGCGCTGTTCTTCGATCACGCTGGTGGGCGCCACGATGGAAGCGATGGTGAAATCGCGATCAACAGTGGGGCGCACGCCTTCGGGCAGCTTGAAGTGCGAGATGTGCAGCGAGTCATGAACTTCCATGCCCGCCAGATCGCCTTCGATGAATTCCGGAATGATGTCGGCGGGGCAGATCAGCTCCACTTCGTGGCGCACGATGTTGAGCACGCCGCCGCGCTTCAGACCCGGCGATTCCAGCTGGCCCTTGAAGCGCACCGGGATCTTCAGCGTGATGGTGGCGCCTTCGGGCAGGCGCATGAAATCCACATGCACCGGGCGATCGCTCACCGGGTCCAGCTGCAGCTGGCGCGGGATCACGCGGGTCTTCTTGCCGTCCACGTCGAGGGCGAACAGCGTCGTCAGGAAGGTGCCGGTTTCGACATGGCGTTCCAGTTCGCGGGCGTTGACCGCCACGTTTTCCGGCGTGCCGTCGCCGCCATACACCACGCCGGGCACGAGCCCGCGCTGGCGCACGCGATAGGACGGGCCCTTGCCCGTTCCGGTGCGCGCTTCGGCGCGCAGTTCCTGCATCTGACGCATGGCGTAAGTCCTTGATTTTCCTCACTGCTAGGCAGCGGGATGACGCCTTCCGGCCCTTGGAAAGGCGAGGCTTTTAGCGGAAGGCGTTCCAGAAGGCAACGGGCCTAAATCCGCACCCCCTTCGGGGCGGTGAAGCCGCTCGTTGCGGCGCCGCCGGTGTTCACCACGTCGGCGGGTTCGAAGATCATCACCTCGGCCTCTGCGTCGGCGGCGGTGCGGTGTTCCACCCCGCGCGGCACCACGACCATCTGGCCCGGTTCCATCTCTACGATGCGGTCGCGGAATTCCACGCGGAAGCGCCCGCGCCACACGATGAACATCTCGTCGATGTCGTCATGGCTGTGCCAGGGAAAGGTGCCTTGCACTTTCACCAGCTTCATTTCCTGCCCGTTCAGGCTGGCGATCACCTTGGGACGCCAGTGCTCGGAGAATTTCGCGAATTTCTCGGCGATGTCGATCTTGTCCATTCCGCAACTATAGGGGCGGCGTGGCAAAGCGAGTAGCGTGCCCTGCGAACACCCGCGTCAGCGTGCCCGCTTCTTCACGGGTGTCTTTGGCTTGGCAATCTTTGCTTTCGCAGCCTTCGCCTTCACCGGCTTCACTTTCGGCGGCGGCGGCGCGGCATGCGTCCACGCTTCGCGGATCAGCGCTTCCAGTTCCTTCTTCGAAATCTTGTCGATCTGCACGATCACGTTCTTGGTCTTGCCCCACATGTAGAGCACGAACACATCCGGGTCGGCTTCGAGCAGGAATTCCTTGCGCTCTTCGGGCAGATGCAGCCAAAGCCCGTCGGTCCGCATCACCGCAAAGATGCGTTTCTTGGTGCGATAACTCGGCCGCCCCCAATGATCCACTTCGGTGGAACCTTCAAGCGCAAGCGCTATCTTCTTGACGTCTGATGGTGTGGGCATGGCGCGCTAACCTGGCTGCTTTTGTGGCGGCTGTTTTATCTCCGGCGTTTGTGCCGCAGTTCGCTCTCTAAGCGATCTCTTCAAGGCCCTTCGCACGGCCTTAGCCGCTGCTTTCGCTTCGTCCCCTTCGATCAACTCTCTCTTGATAACTTGTTCTTCTATCAACGAACGGATTTGTTCGGGATCGGGGTTGATGCCGTCCGCAAGTCTCCGCAGTTCTCTTCGGACCATCGCAACGACGGGATCGGAAAGCAGAATTGCTGCGATGGAGTATTTACCCATTGCCTGTTTTGCCTGAAAAACTTGCGTCATCGAGGATGACGTGAAAACTTCACGGCTTAAATTTCCAAAGAACTCAATCACGTCATCGGACTTGGCGGTTGCAGTCGCCAGATCTATATCCATCACGAGTACGCGATCTACCGGCTTGCCGTAGGTGATCCTGTATGCCTGCCAACGGCTGCCGTTAGTAAGGATGGCCCAGTCCACGCCCTGATTGGCACCATAGTTGATGACTTGTGTGACATGGGACTCTTTGAGTTCAATGTTTGCAGCCTTTACTTCGACGAAGAAACGTATGTCGTTCTTCACGCGCACAGCAAAATCGGCGTAGGCTCCCCGAATTGCGAACTCGGCAGTTATTTCTTGGAGTTTGTCGTACCCCATGACCTCGCCGATCATTTCGGCAACCATGCGGGCAGTGTCGGACTCGTTAATGTCTCTCTTGGAGGCATCTGCGATTGATTGCTGAAACTTCTTCACCTGCTGCGTAATGCGCGTGGAAACCCTCGCGGGAATGCGGGACATTGTTATACCCCCTATAAATAGGAAGACATTCTACAGCTAATTTCTCAATAGCAAAGCGAATGGCTTATGCGTAGCGGACCAGCGGCATTGCGCAGAGAACGCCTGTCAATGAAGCCAAGATTGCGTACGACTTTCGGCAGCCCTCAATCAAACAGGCTCGACACGCTTTCATCGCTGTTGATGCGGCGCATGGCTTCGCCGATCAGCGGGGCGATGGAGATGCGGCGAATGTTCGGGCACTTGGCCACATCCTGCGTCGCGGCGATGGAATCGGTCACCACCATGGATTTCAGCTTGGAGGCCTGAATGCGCGCCACCGCGCCGCCCGAAAGCACGCCATGCGTGGCATAGGCGCAAACGTCCTTCGCGCCGTTCTTCAGCAGCGCCTCGGCGGCGTTGCAGATCGTGCCGCCGGAATCGACGATGTCGTCCACCAGCACGCAGGAGCGCCCCTCGACGTCGCCGATGATGTTCATCACTTCGGATTCGCCGGCCCGTTCGCGGCGCTTGTCCACGATGGCGAGGTTTGCGCCCAGCCGCTTGGCCAGCGCGCGGGCGCGCACCACGCCGCCCACGTCGGGGGAAACCACCATCAGATTGTCGTTGCCGAGATAGTCCAGAATGTCCTTCACGATCACCGGCGCGGCATAAAGATTGTCGGTCGGGATATCGAAGAAGCCCTGGATCTGCCCGGCGTGCAGATCGACGGTCAGAACGCGATCCGCGCCCGCCTCGGTGATGAGATTGGCGACGAGCTTGGCGGAGATGGGCGTGCGCGGGCCCACTTTGCGGTCCTGCCGCGCATAGCCGAAATAGGGGATCACCGCGGTGATGCGCCGGGCGCTGGCGCGCTTCAGCGCATCGATGATGATGAGCAATTCCATCAGATTGTCGTTGGCCGGAAAGCTCGTGGACTGGATCACGAACATGTCCTCGCCACGGACGTTTTCCTTGATCTCTACGAAAACTTCCATGTCCGCGAAGCGGCGCACATCGGCCTTCGTCATCGGCAGCTTCAGGTATTGCCCGATGGCGTCGGCCAACTCCTTGTTGGAGTTTCCGGCCAATAGCTTCATGCCCCGCACATCGCCCGCATTGCTCATGGAAGCGCCGGTCCTCTGCATTTGAAGGTTTGGTGAACCCGTGGCTCTTACTAGCAAGTGGAGCGGGACGGGTAAACGCGTTCGGCGTGGCAAATTCGCACCAATCCGGGCGCGCGAACTCAATCCCGCAACAGGATCGTGGATATCTGGCGGCCATAGTCCTTTTCGCCGCGATGGGTGGCGCGACGGAAGCTGAAATAGTCCGCGTCTGCGGCGTAGGTGCACAGGCCGAGTGCCTCCACCGAGGCAAGCGCCATCGGTCCCAGCCGCGCCTTCACATATGATTCGAGCGCGAAGCGGAAATGCTCCGGCCTGTCCGACGGTATGAAGAATCGCGCGGTCTGCGAATCGGCCGCGATGAAGCGGTCGCGAAATTCGGGTCCCACTTCATAATTCTCCTGGCTGATGCAGGGACCGACGGCGGCGCGGATCGCCGCGCGCCGCGCCCCCAGCGCTTCCATCGCTTCGATCGTGGATTCCAGCACGCCGGAAATCGCGCCCTTCCACCCGGCATGTGCGGCGCCGATCACGCGCGCCTCTGCATCTGCGAACAGCACTGGCGCGCAATCGGCGGTGAGAATGCCAAGGGCGATGCCGGGCACGCTCGTCGCCATCGCGTCGGCTTCGGGGCCTTCGCCCAGCGTCCATGCCGCATCCACCGTCACCACCTTGGGGCTGTGGATCTGATGCACATTGATGAGATGTGCCGCGCCAAGTGCCGCCTTCACGCGCGCCCGATTCTCGATCACCGCCCTGCGGTCATCGCCCGATCCCGGTCCGCAATTGAGGGATGCGAAGATGCCGGTGGAAACGCCGCCTTTCCGTCCGAAGAAGCCGTGTCTGATTCCGGAAAGCGCGGCAAAGGTTTTGGCGTGCGCGATGTTCATGGATCCAGCCCCGGAATGGGCGGGGTGCCGGGTTGGGTGATTCCGATCGCCTTGAACAGCGTGCCCATTTCGTCCTCGCCGGTCAGCCGCTCCACCGCCGCGTCGATGTCTTCGGCGGGGGCCACTTCTTTCAAACGCGTCGCCCGCGCCGCGATGCCGAGCCGGTGCAGAAACACCCCCTGCGGCGTCGCCGTGCCTGCTGCCGCGCCGCTGGCCCGCGCATAGCGCGCGAACGCGCCGAAATCGACATGGGCGGTGAGGTCCGCGTCGCCCGGCGCCTCCAGCGGATCGGCATATTCATGCGCCTTCACCGCCTGAAACGTGTTGCCATAAGCGCTTTCGGCGTGGCCGTAATCAATGAACAGCGCCGCGCCGCCGTCTTCGCGGATGCGCGTGGCAAGGCCATGCGCCAGCGCGAGCGCAGGCAGGTTGATCTCGATCACGGCGCCGTCTTCGGCCATGCGCGGCAGGCCGGGGATCTGTGCCTGATCCGGCGAGAGCCCGAAATAGAGCCGCTCCGCGTCTGCCGAAACGAGGCGTTCGTGCCAGCCGCCTTCCGCGAAGATGAACTGGCGGATCGGCAGCGCATCGAGAAATTCATTGGCGACAAGAAACACCGGCGTACCCATCGGCACCGCGTCCAGCGTGTCGTGCCAGGCAATGTCGAATCCTTCGAGCGTTTTCTTCTGCACGCCGCGCAGATGCGTACTCGATTCGATCAGCGTGATCTGCGCCGCTTCCAGAAATTGCGGGCGCACCCTGGCGGCGCGCAGCATGTCGGCCATCAGGGTGCCGCGTCCTGGCCCAAGCTCAAGCAGATGAAAGAAATCGGGCCGTCCGCGATCTTCCCACGCCTGCACCAGCGAAAGCCCGATCAGCTCGCCGAACATCTGGCTCACTTCCGGCGCGGTGATGAAATCGCCGTCTGTGCCGAAGGGATCGCGCGTGGCGTAATAGCCATGTTTGGGATCGTGCAGCGCGATGGTCATGTATTGCGCCACGGTGATCGGGCCTTCGGCTGCGATCAGCGCCGCGATCTTCCGGCCCAGCGCATTCATGTCGTGCGTTTGATTGGTGCGGGTTTGCGCATCAGCGCATACCAGAAGAAGAACGCCGCCGCCGCCCACATCAGCGCCGAAAGCGATTGGCCCATCGTCACCGGCCCGACGAACGGCGCGTCCGGTTCGCGGAAAAACTCCACGATGATGCGGAAGGTGCCATAGCAGAAGAACATCACGGCGGTCAGAAGTCCCGGCTTCTCGTGCATGCGCAAGACGCGCAGACAAACCTGCATGATGATGAACAGAAGAATGCCTTCGAGGCCCGCTTCATAAAGCTGGCTTGGATGGCGCGGTTCCATTCCTGCCGGGCAGATGCCGTTATAGGTGCGCAGGATCTGCTCGTTGCAGAACACCATCGCCCACGGCACATCGGTCGGCCGTCCCCACAATTCGCCGTTGATGAAATTGGCGATGCGCACGAGGAACATGCCGATGGGTGCGGCCACGGCAAGCAGATCGCCGATCTTGAAGGGGTCGAGCTTGTGGCGGCGCGCGAACCACAGAAGCGACACCACCACGCCGATCAATCCGCCGTGAAACGACATGCCGCCATCCCACGCCGCGACGATGCGGATGGGGTTGGTGAGGAATTCGCCCGGCAGCCCGTGACACATGCCGGTGGCATCGGGTGTCACGCTGCACAGGATGGTGCCGTAGAAGATCACCCAGCCTATCCGCCCGCCCAGAATCACGCCCAGGGTTACCCACACCACCAGATCGCCGATGTCGTCGGCGGTCGCGGGCGGCTTGCCCTTGAAGGGCGGATTCGTCCACAGCGCTTTTTCGGCGAGCATCCGCGCGATCAGCCACCAGCCGAGCAGCAGCATCGCGATGTAGGAGAGCGAGTACCAGCGGATCGCCAGCGGCCCCAGATGAATCAGAACCGGATCGATGTTGGGGAAGGTCAGCGCGGCAAGAAGCATCGGCGGCCGTCAGGCGAATGGCGATTAGCGAATAGCCAATGGGGCCTCAAAAGGCAAAGGCGCGGCGATTGCCCCCATTCGCCATTCGCCTTGCGCCTTGGTAATGTGGGGCCATGCAGACCGATAACCCCATCCTCGACGGCTTTGCCCGTCTGTTCACCGACGCAGCAGGCGCGGCCCAGAGCGTTCGTGGCGAGATCGACACGTTCGTGAAGCACCGGCTGGAGAAGCTGGTTGCCGACATGGATTTCGTGCCGCGCGAAGAGTTCGAAGCGGTGAAGGCGATGGCCGCGAAGGCCCGTTCCGAAAACGAGAGTCTCGAGAAGCGCATCGCCGTGCTTGAAGCGGCGCTGAAGGAGAACAAATCGGAATCCTGAAAGCTGTGGGTTCCTGATTGCTCCCAATATCGATGGGTGCCGGACTCTTGCCGCCCCACAAAATCTTGTGTCAGGTTGGTCTCAGGTGCTTCGTTTTCAGCACGCCCGCGACAAGGAGTTCGGGATGAGCCTTGCCTACCAGGATCAAACTGTCGCCGCCCCCCATCCGATCGACATGCTCGAGGCGACGGTGGAGGATAATGGCTGGCCGTTCGAACGCAGCAATCGCGACGAATTGAATCTTTCGGTCTCTGGCCGCTGGTGCGATCACCATTTCAGCTTCACGTGGCGGGACGATCTGCAGTCGCTGCATCTGTCCAGCGCCTTCGACATGCGGGTGAGCGACGAGAAGCGCCGCTCCGATGTGGCCGAACTGCTTATGCACATCAACGCAAAGCTGTGGATCGGCCATTTTGACCTGTGGCCGGAAGACGGCGCGCTGATCTTCCGCCACGCCATGATCTTCCCGGAATCGGGCGTCAGCCCGGCCCAGTGCGAGGCGCTGCTCAATCTCGCGGTTGAGGCCTGCGAATATTACTACCCCGCCTTCCAGTTCGTGCTGTGGGGCGGCAAGAGCGCGGAAGAGGCGATGGCCGCCGCGGTCCTCGAATGTCAGGGCCAGGCCTAGGCATCGGGCAAGCTCCATCACGGCAGGTCCACCAATCCGTCATCACCCGGCTTGTCCGGGCGATCCATTTCCCTTTCTGTGTGGCGGGAAATCGTCCGCATCGCGCGGGCGATCAGGCGAAGGGTTGAATCGTGGCCGCCTTGCTTCTGATCGGTGCGGGCCGCATGGGCGGGGCGCTTCTGCGCGGCTGGATCGAAGGCAGGGCCGGCGCCATCACGGTGGTGGAACCTTCGCCGTCGCCAGCGCTGCGTGCGCTCGCCCGGAACCACGGCATCGCGCTCCACACATCTGTTGCTGCGGTGACGGGCAAGCGCTTCGCAGCCTGCGTCGTCGCCATGAAACCGCAAGTCTTGAAGGTGGAAGCCGCCGCGCTTGCGCCCATCGCCAAAGCGGGCGCGCTGATGATCTCCATCGCGGCGGGCTCCAACATCGCGTTGATGCGCAAGGCGTGGGGCAGGAAGGCGCGGATCGTGCGCGCCATGCCCAACACCCCGGGCGCCATCCGCAAGGGCATCAGTGCGCTCTATGCGGGCCGCGAGATATCGTCGAAGGACAGAACGCTCGCCGAGAAACTTCTCACAGCCCTCGGTGAAACGCTGTGGGTGCCGAAGGAATCCATGATCGACGCGGTCACTGCCGTCTCCGGTTCCGGCCCCGCCTATGTGTTCCTGATGGTCGAAGCGCTGGCCGATGCAGGCGAGGCGATGGGCCTGCCGCGCGAAGCCTCCGAGCGATTGGCGCGCGCCATGGTGTCGGGCTCCGGCGCGCTCCTTGATGCCGATCCGCGCCCGCCCGGTGATCTGCGCCGCGATGTCACAAGCAAGGGCGGCACCACCGAAGCGGCGCTGAAGGTGCTGATGGCCAGGAACGGTTTGCCGAAGCTCATGCACCGCGCCGTCGCCGCCGCCACCAAACGCGGCAAGGAATTGGGCAAATAGCGATTTCACCTCCCCCTTGTGGGGAGGTCGAAAAATCCGGAGCGCAGGATTTTTCGGGTGGGGGCTCGCTTGCCCCCGCTCGTACTTGTTATCGCCACTCACCCCGCGCACCATGACCCATGGCCAAAACTGACCCCGAAAAGCGTCTTACCGATGCGGCCCTGAAGCTGCTCGCCAAAACGCCGTGGGCCGATCTGTCGCTCACCGCCATGGCCAAGGCCGCGCGCGTGCCGATGAAAGAGATGTTCACGCTCGCGCCATCACGTGAGGCGGTGGTTGGCCTTCTGCTCAAACGCTTCGGTGCGGCGGTCGCGGAAAGCCATACGCCCGAAGCATCCGAAGATCTGCGCAGCCGCATGTTCGATGTGGCGATGGCATGGTTCGATGTGCTCGCTCCGCACAGGAAGGCGATCCGTTCGCTGTCCGATGGATTGAAGCGCGATCCTTTCGCGCTCATCGCGCTGCGTTCCGATGCGGTGGCGGCGTCGCAATGGCTGCTCGCGCTTGCCGGCGCCGACAAGGGTCCGCTCTCCGCCGCCAAATCCATCGGCTTCGCGATCATTCTGGCGCGCGCCGTGCCGGTGTGGGTGGAAGATGGCGAAGACCTCTCCAAAACCATGGCGCAGATTGACCGCGATCTTTCGCGCGCGGAGGGCTGGTTGTCGCCCCGTCAAAGCGGTTCGCAGGAAGCCTGACAACACCCTCGCTGTCATTCGCCGCGAATGCGGCAAGCCCAGGTGAAACGGATTCGGCAGTTGCAGAACGGTGTTTGTCCCATCTGGGTGGCCCGTTCGTACGCTGTCGCTGCGAGCTCGCGGGCCATGACAATTTGGGTTCTTGCGGGCAGCCCCCAACTTCTCCCGCCCCGCCTCATTGATTTCATTCGCGAAATCGCAATATCGCGACGACTTATCCACTCATTCACCGCCACCCTTACAATGCGCCTCCCCAAAAGGAGTGCCAACCCATGCGCGGTCGCGCGCACGAACACAGACTTCTGCCGTCCACCCATGCCATGACGGCAGCCTGCCGGCTTGCCGAACAGCAGATGAATTTCGCGCTGTTGGCGTTACGCGCGCAATCGCGGGTTGCTTTTCTGCGCGCGCAGGCGGCAACCGGCACGCCCGCCTTTGAAGGGCATTTGCGTTGCTGGCAGCGTCAGGTGGAGGCGGCGCTCCGGATCGCCCGGCGCATCGCAAGATTGCGCGGCCTGGCCCGCATGCCCGATGCGCCCATGTTGAAAACTTCGCGACCCGCAACGGTCCATCGTCCGCGCGATTGCGGCAAAAATCGCCGCCGGACCCTCTCCCCGGGGGAGGGGGGCCGCGTATCGGCGCCTGCGTCCCTAGACCGGAATGCGCACCGTCGCCCGAAGCCCGCCGAGCGGACTGTCGCCAAGCGAAAGCTCGCCGCCATGCGCGCGGGCAATGTCGCGGGCGATGGCAAGGCCGAGGCCGACGCCGCCCTTCTGCAGATTGCGCCCCTCGTCCAGCCGGTGAAACGGCCGGAACGCTTCCTCGCGCCGCGCCGCAGGGATTCCCGGTCCGTCATCGTCGATGGTGATCTCGATCCAGCGGGCGGCGGCATGCATGGCTACGTCCACATGGGTGCCGTGTTTCATGGCGTTGTCGATGAGATTGGTGATGCAGCGGCGCAGCGCATTCCTGCGCACCCACAACAAGCGTCCCGGCGGTGCATTCACGCTCAGATGATCGGGTTTGGCATGCGGGGCGCGGGCGGCGGCGGTGGCGGCTTCACCCACCAGTTCGCCGATATCGGTCGATTGCGATTCCTCGCCGCCTTCGCCGCGCGCGAAATCAAGATATTCGTCGAGCATCCGCTCCATTTCGATCACGTCGTCGCGCATGGCGCGCGTTTCGGGCGTGTCGTCCATCATGGCGAATTGCAGCTTCAGGCGTGTCAGCGGCGTCTTCAGATCGTGGCTTACGCCTGCCAGCATTTCGGTGCGCTGGGTGACATGCCGCTCGATGCGCTCGCGCATGGTCAGGAAGGCTTGCGCGGCCTGCCGCACTTCGGTGGCGCCATAGGGCTTGAAATCGCGCACCGTGCGGCCTTTGCCGAAATTTTCCGCCGCCACCGCCAGCCGTTCGATGGGGCGCACCTGATTGCGCAGGAACAGGATGGCCACTGCCAGCAGCACCAGAGAGGAGCCCACCATCCACAGGATGAAGATGTCGGCATTGGAGGCGACAAGGCGCTTGCGCGGAATCATCACGCGCAGGATTCCGTCGCGCACTTCGATCTTCACATCGACATAGTCATCGCCAATGAAACGCGAGGCGAAGCGGCGCGTGTCGCCAAGCTGGCCTGCGAAGACGCGGGTCATCGCGTCCTTCAGGTCCACCGGCGAATGGCGTGGATTGCCGGCCAGCTTTTCGCCTTCCATCAGATCGACCTGATAGCTCAGCGCTCTGGCGGCGTCGGCGAGCAGCTTCTCGCGCTCATCGAGCGGGCGCTTGTATTCGGTGATGTTCACCAGAAAAGCGATGTCGGCGGCCACGCCACGGGCCATGCGCGCGGTCATGATGTCGTAATGCCGCTCGAAGAACACATAGGTCACCACGCCCTGCAGGATCACCACCGGCGCGATGATGATGAGCAGCGAACGGCCAAACAGGCCGCGCGGCATGAAACGCTTGAGCATGCGAAACGGCTGCGGACGGTTCACGTCATGCCACCCGGTCTGGCACCAGCACGTACCCCACGCCGCGCACGGTTTGCAGATAAAGTGGCAGCTTGGGATCTTCCTCAATCTTGCGGCGCAGGCGCGTCACCTGCACGTCGATGGAACGTTCCAGCGCCACGCCAAGGCGCGTGCACAGGTCGGAGCGCGAAAAGGATTTTCCGGCATAGGTCGCGAACAGGCGTAGCAGCGCCATTTCCGAACTTGTCAGCCGCACCGGCTTTCCCTTGCGGCGAAGCTCGCCGCGTTCCGGATCGAAGACCGCTTCGCCCATGGTCACTTCCTTGTGGGTAGCGGTGATGGGAGCGGCGCTGCGGCGCAGAAGGCTTTGGACGCGCAGCACCAGCTCGCGCGGCTCGAAGGGCTTGCCCAGATAATCGTCCGCGCCGCTTTCCAGTCCGGCGATGCGCGATTCAGATTCGCCGCGCGCGGTCAGCATCAGGATCGGCACCTGCGATCCGTTGCGCACCGATTTCGTGAATTCCATGCCGGTCTCGCCGGGCATCATCACATCGACGATCAGAAGATCGAACGCGATGGATTTCATCAGCGCACGGGCTTCAGCGGCATCGGCGGCGGAAGAAACGCGATACCCGTTGTTGGTGAGGTAACGCTGCAGAAGCGCGCGCAGGCGCTCATCGTCGTCGATCACCAGAAGATGGGAGTCGGTGGTGGCGTTCATGCGGTCCCTGGCGATTTTGTGCCGGCGGCGCGTTCGGCAAGGCCGCTCAGCACCCGGCGGAAACCCGCCACGGCGTCGGGTCCGGCCTCCTTGAAGGCCTGCACCAGATGGGGGCGTTGCGCTTCCCATAACGCGTTCTCCAGCGCGGCGCCCTTGGAGGTAAGCGAGAGCTGGCGCATCCGCCCGTCGCGGACCGATGCGCGGCGCTCAACATAGCCATGCGCCAGCAGGTCGTTGAGCACGCGGGCCAGCGATTGTTTCGTGATCTTCAGGATGCCGAGCAATCCGGCGACATTGATGCCCGGATGACGGGCAATGATGTAAAGCGCCCGCCTGTGGGCCCGGCCCAGCACCTCGCCCATTTCCTCGCGCTGGCCGAAAATCTCAAGGAATGCGCGGAAAAGCAGCTCCACGCCCTCCTTCAACTCCTCGTCCCGAAGGTATAAAGGGGATGCAGACGGGCTCGCAGCGGATTTTACGTCAGACATGCTGACTAATTATGCTGCCAGCGCACGCCAAGGCAAGGTCAAACGGGTCAGGAAACGCTTATGTCAGTCATTCCCTTCGACGATCGCGACGGTTCGCTCTGGTACGACGGCAAGCTCATGCCGTGGCGGGATGCGAAGACCCACGTACTGACCCATGGCCTGCACTACGCCTCCTGCGTGTTCGAAGGGCAGCGGCTCTACAACGGGCGCATCTACAAGCTCGAAGAGCACACCAGGCGGCTGTTCAAGTCCGCCGAAATTCTCGGCATGAAAATTCCCTACACGGAAGACGAGATCAATCGCGCCAATTACGAAGCTGCCGAAGCGCAGGGCATTCAGGATGGTTATGTTCGCCCCGTGGTGTTCCGCGGCAGTGAGATGATGGCCGTCTCCGCACAGACCACAAAGATTCATGTCGCCATCGCGGTGTGGCAGTGGCCGTCCTACTTCGATCCCAAGGAAAAGCTGAAAGGCATCCGCCTCGACATTTCCGACTGGAAACGTCCCGCGCCCGATACCGCGCCGACGCAGGCCAAGGCCGCCGGTCTCTACATGATCTGCACCATGTCGAAGCATGCCGCCGAGGCGAAGGGCTATCACGACGCGATGATGTTCGACTATCGCGGCTATGTCGCCGAAGCCACGGGCGCGAACATCTTTTTCGTGAAGGATGGTTCGCTGCACACGCCGACGCCCGATTGCTTCCTCAACGGCATCACGCGCCAGTCGGTGATGGCGCTGGCGCGTTCGCGGCAGATCCCGGTCGTCGAACGGCACATCAAGCCTGACGAACTGACGGGCTTCTCCGAATGCTTCCTCACGGGTTCGGCTGCGGAAGTGACACCCGTGGCCGAGATCGGTCCCCATCGCTTTACGCCCGGCCAGATCAGCGAAACCCTGATGAACGACTACGCCGCCGATGTGCGCGCGCCGGTATCGTCGGTGAAACTCGCGGCGGAATAGAGGACGCCCTCTCGGTGTCATGGCCCGCGAATGCGGGCCACCCAGGTGACATCTGCGCTACCCTTTGTGAGTTGTGCAGATGTGAACTGGGTTCGCCGCATATGCGGCGAATGACATTTGAATTTGGCCGCGGCAATACCGATCTGAACTCAGACGCCGTGTGCCCATACCAGCAGGCAGATGCCTGCGATAAGCACGGCGATCCCTGCGGCTTCGCGTAACGTCGTCTTCTGTTTGAAGGCGATGTGCGAGACGGCCTGCGCGAACAGCACGTCGATCAGTCCGAGCGTGCGCACCGAAGCGGCGCTGGCGAGCGCGAAGGCGAGAAACCAGCCTTGCGATGCCGCCGCACCCAGAAAGCCCGCGAACATCGAGGGCCGCCACAGCCGGAAGATTTGCGCCAGCACCATGGGTTCGCGGGCGTAGAGCCAGGCCGATAGCACGAGCGTCTGCACCAGAAGGCCGAAGGAAAGGCCAATACTCGCCGAGGTGACATAGGAATCGCCGCCCGCGTCCAGAATCCCGGCGCGGTAGGCGATGGCGGAGATGGCGAAGAAGAACCCGGCGGAAAGCCCCATGATCGCGGGCTTGATGCCGCCTTCTGCGCCCGACCGCCAGGAGATGAGAACCACGCCCGCCGTGGCGATCACGATGGCCGCCATGACGCCCGGCGCGAGGTGTTCGCCGAGGAACACGACGCCGAGCAGCGCCACGTGGATGGGCTCGGTCTTCAGGTACGCCGTCGCCACCACGAACGACCGCGTGGTCATGGTGGCAAGGGTGAGTGCGGTGCCAAGGATCTGCGTCAGCGCCCCTGCTACGATCCACGGCCAGAAAGCGGGTCCGGGATGCGGCAGCGGATGGCCCAGCGCCAACAGTATGAGAAAGAAGACGAACGCGAATGGAAAACCGAACAGAAACCGCACATGCGTTGCGCCCGCCGTGCCGAGGCTGGTCGTGAGTTCGCGCTGCATGGCGTTGCGAGCGGTTTGCCCCGCCGCCGCGAAGACGGTGAACAACACCCAGAGCCAGCCTGCCGCCATCAGCGCCAGCGCTCCGCGGCTCTGTCGTCGCTCTCGCGTGCTTCGACCCAGTGTGTGCCGTCTGCGCGCTCTTCCTGCTTCCAGAACGGTGCGCGGGTCTTGAGGTAATCCATCAGGAACTCACACGCCGCAAATGCATCGCCTCTATGGGAAGATGCAACGGCTACCAGAACGATCTGCGCACCGGTCTCAAGGCGGCCTATGCGATGGATGACCGTGATGCCATCGAGTTTCCACCGCGCGTTCGCCTCATCGGCATGGCGCGCGATCTCCCGCTCCGTCATGCCGGGATAATGTTCGAGGGTAAGTGCGATCAGCCCGTCATCGCCTCGCACGATGCCGGTGAACGTAGCGACCGCACCGACATGTGCTTGTACGCCTGTCAGCGCCGCGATCTCGCGGGATACATCGAAGTCACCGGTCTGTATGGAGATGCGCGCCGTCATCCGCCTGTCACCGGCGGAAAGAACGCCACCTCGTCGGTATTGCGGATCGCCGTATCCAATCCCACATGAGTCTGGTTGACTGCTGCCCGGATGCGCGTCGTGTCGGCGAGGGTATCGGCATATCCGCTACCCTGACCGCGCAGGTATTCGACGAGTTCTGCGAGTGTGGTGATGTGGGGCGGTAGCTCCAGTTGCTCTTCGCTCTTGCCGATCTTCTGACGCAACCAGGCAAAGTAGAGGAGCGTCACGCCACGTCTCCGGCCTTGCCGCGTCCCCCATGCAGGTGCGCGAGGCCCGCGCGGAAATAGACATAGCCTGTGTAAACGGTGAGTCCAGCGGCCACCCACAGCGCGACATAGGCAAAGGCGAGAGCGCCCGGAATGAAACGGTCTGCAATGGGGCCAAGGATCATGGCGCCGATGGCCACCATCTGGATCGCGGTCTTGGCCTTGGCGATGCCAGTGACGGGCAGGCCCACGTCGGCGCCCGCCAGAAACTCGCGCAGGCCTGACACAAGAATTTCGCGAGTAAGGATGATCAGGGCAGGCACCAGCTTGAGAAGTCCGCGAATGCCGGGACCAGTGAGAATGAACTGCTGCACCGAACCTTCGGCGACGAGCATCATTAGCGCGACGGCCACAAGGATCTTATCTGCGATAGGGTCGAGCATCCGCCCGAAGTCCGATCCAGCTTGAAGCTTCCGGGCGGCGAGCCCGTCCAGCGCGTCGCTCGCGCCGGCGATCACGAAGATGGCGAAGGCAGCGAGGCGCGCGCTATCGCCCGGCATCACAAAGAGGACGGCGAACACGGGCACCAGAAGGATGCGGGTGATGGTGATGAGGTTGGGCAGCGTAAGCATGACGGGCAGGAGATTAGACCGAGAATCACGCCGTTGGGTGGAAGAAGTCGAAAATTTTCTTCGCCATGGCCTTGGAAACCCCCTCGATGGACTCAAGGTCCGTCAGATTGGCGCTGGCCACGGCCCGAGCTGAGCCGAAATGCTGGAGCAGGGCCCTCTTCCTGGCCGCACCCACGCCCGCGATCTCGTCGAGCGGATTGGCCCCGATAGCCTTGGACCGCTTCTTCCGGTGGGAGCCGATGGCAAAGCGATGAGCCTCATCCCGAAGGCGTTGCAGGTAGTAGAGCACGGGGCTTTTGGGGTCGAGACGGAAGGGCTCCTTGCCCGGCAGATAGAAATGTTCGCGCCCGGCGTCGCGGTCGGGGCCCTTGGAGATGGAAACAAGCGTTACATCCTCTACCCCAAGGTCGGCGAACACTTGCATCGCCACCGACAGTTGTCCCGGCCCGCCGTCGATCAGCGCAATGTCGGGCCATTTGGCTTTGCTTTCGTCTTCTCCCGCTTCCTTCATCAAACGGGAGAATCGGCGGGTGAGCACCTCCCGCATCATGGCGTAGTCGTCGCCGGGGGTAAGGTCCGCCGACTTGATGTTGAACTTGCGGTATTCGCCCTTCTCGAAGCCGTCAGGCCCCGCAACAATCATGCCGCCGAGTGCGTTGGTGCCCATGATGTGGGAGTTGTCGTAAACCTCGATGCGGCGCGGCGGACTGTCGAGCCCGAAGAGTTCGGCGACACACTCCAGCAGTTCGCGCTGCGCAATGTTCTCGGCCATGCGGCGGGCGAGTTGTTCGCGCGCATTCTGCGCGGCCATCTCCACAATCTCGCGCTTCTCGCCGCGTTGGGGTTTCAGGATTTCCACCTTGCGTTCGGCGCGCACCGAGAGGGCTTCGGTGAGCAGCGCCTCTTCCGCCACCTCATGCGAGGAGAGGATCAGCGCAGGCGGTGTGCGCTCGTCGTAGAATTGGCCGATGAAGGATTCCAGAACCTCGCCCAGCGATTGCTCGGAATCGTGGCGCGGGAAGTAAGGCTTGTTGCCCCAGTTCTGGCCCGCACGGAAGAAGAATACCTGAATGCAGGTCTGCCCGCCTTCATTGTGTGCTGCGAACACGTCGGCCTCATTGAAAGTGGTAGGGTTGATACCCTGATGTGCCTGAATGTGGCTCATGGCGCGGAGGCGGTCGCGCAAGGCTGCGGCACGCTCGAAGTCGAGCGCTTCGGCGGCGGACTCCATATCCTTCACGAGGCTTGCCTGCACTGCGCGGCTTTTGCCCTCGAGAAAGCTCTCGGCTTCGCCTACAAGCTCTCGATAGTCGGTGTTGTCGATACGGCCGACGCAAGGGCCGCTGCACCGTTTGATCTGGAAGAGCAGGCAAGGGCGCGTGCGCGCCTCGAACACAGAGTCCGAACAAGATCGCAGCAAGAACGCGCGCTGCAGCGTGTTGAGCGTGCGGTTCACCGCGCCCGCGCTGGCGAAGGGTCCGAAATAGATGCCCTTCTGTGTTTTGGCTCCGCGATGTTTCAGAAGCTGCGGGAAGGCATGGTCCTGCCGAAGCAGAATGTTCGGAAAGGATTTGTCGTCGCGGAAGGAAACATTGTAGCGCGGCTTCAGCTTCTTGATGAGATTGGATTCAAGAAGAAGCGCTTCGGTTTCCGATGACGTTGTGACAAACAGCATCTCCGCCGTTTCGGCAATCATGCGCGTCAGGCGGTCCGAATGCGGCGTGCCGCGCGCATACGAGGTCACACGTCTCTTGAGGCTCTTTGCCTTGCCGACATAGAGCACCTCGCCCTTGCCGTTGAGCATCCGATAAACGCCCGGCGCATCCGGCAGAGTTTTCAGATAAGCCTGAATTCTCTCTGCGCCTTTCAAGGGAGTGACGATTTCTTCGGGTTGATTCATGCGAGGCTCATAGTACGCACCGCAGGATCGGGCGAGCGGCGCAGACGGCAAAGCGTTTCAGCCGCTGTTCAGCGGCGCTCGCGCTCAATTTCCACTCCGCCGGATTCGGCACCGGGCAAGGCATGGAGCTTCTCCACGCGTACGCGCGCGGTCTTAACACGGGCGTCCGAAAAGCAGGCATCGGCAATGCGCTCGGCCAAAGTTTCGGCGAGGTTGATGTGGCCCGCCTTGATGATGGCGCGGATAGCGCCGTCGATCTCGGCATAGTCCACCACTTCCTCCAGCCTATCATGTATGTCGATCAGGTCTTCAACCGCCAGATCGACATTGATGCGAACAGGCTGAAGCTTGCCCTTTTCATGACCGTAAACGCCAATATTGGCCAACACCTCCAAATTCCGGATGAAAACGTGACGGATGCCACGTGCGGCGTCGGCTATGCGCAAGGATTGAACGTTGCTCATGTCATTCCCTCACACAGGTGTCGGGAGTTTGCCAGATAAGGTGCTGACCGCCATCGACAGCGATGGTCTGACCGGTGACTGACACTGCCTCGAGAAGATAGCGCACGGCCGCAGCGACGTCCTGGGGCCCTGCGCCAGATCCCAGAATTGTGGCCTCGCGCTGGCGCTGGAAATCGTCGGCGTCTTGGCGGGCATTGATCATTGTGGGGCCGGGAGCAACGGCGTTAACGCGAATATTCGGCGCCATACCTTGGGCCAAGGTCGTAGTAAGCCAGTAAAGGCCTGCCTTGCTGACGGCGTATGACAAGAACTGTGGGGTTGGTTTCAACATGCGCTGGTCGAGCAGATTTACGATGGCGCCCCCGCTTCCCTCGTCGAGATGACGCGCAAATTCTTGGGCAAGCACGAATGGCGCTCGCAGGTTTGTTTCCATGTGCAGATCCCATGTTGCGCGGGACGCATTTTGCCAAACGTCGTTTTCGAACACGGAAGCATTGTTTACGAGGGCGCTTATTGGACCAAGAGCATCCTTTGCACGCGCAACAAGTGATTGGACCTCGGGCTCGTGCGAAAGGTCGCACTTTAGCAACACCGTTGCTACGCCCGCTGCCTGAATTTCGGCTTGTGTGGCGCGCGCTTCACGCTCAGAGCTATGATAGTGAAGTGCTACGTTCCACCCATGGCGCGCAAGATCAAGTGCTATTGTTCGCCCCAGCCGTTTGGCAGAACCCGTAACAAGTGCCGTCTTGGTGCGCGTGCTCATGTGTAGATCATAGGTTGATCGGCGAGCGCGCGCCACAATGATGGATTGTCAACCCACGAAGCCAACTTTCCGACGCACTTCCGCGACAATAGGCGCCGCAATGGCGCGCGCTCTTTCGGAGCCAGATTTCAGGATGCGGTCGATCTCAGCCTGATCGGCCAAAAGTCGGCGCATCTTGTCATTTATAGGCCGGAGCTTTGTCACAGCCAGGTCCGCGAGCGCGTTCTTGAAGTTGGAGAATTGCTGGCCTGCGAATTGCGCGATGACCGCGTCTACGCCTTCATCTGCCAGGGCCGCATAAATATTGATGAGGTTTTCAGCTTCCTGTCGCCCCTCCAATCCCTTCTTTTCGGAAGGCAGAGGCTCGGAATCAGTGCGAGCCTTGCGAATTTTCTGTGCAATGGTGTCGGCATCATCCGTCATGTTGATGCGCGAAAAGTCAGATTCGTCTGACTTCGACATCTTCTTTGTTCCATCACGCAAGCTCATCACGCGCGTGGCTGGCCCGGTGATCACAGGTTCCGGCAGCGGAAAGAATTCGGGGCTCTCATAGTCGTTGTTGAACTTCTGCGCGATATCGCGAGCAAGTTCGAGGTGCTGCTTTTGATCCTCCCCAACGGGAACATGCGTCGCCTTATACGCGAGTATGTCCGCCGCCATCAGCACAGGGTATGTGTATAGCCCAACGGATGATCTCTCCTTGTGCTTACCGGATTTCTCCTTGAATTGCGTCATCCGGTCGAGCCAGCCCAATCTGGCTACACAGTTGAATATCCAAGCCAGCTCGGCATGTTCTGGCACCTGACTTTGGTTGAACAAGATGGTTCGTTGCGGGTCCACCCCGGCGGCGATATAGGCTGCGGTCACCTCGCGTGTGGCACGTGTCAGATCTTCAGGCCGTCTATAACCCGCGTCATCGGTTATGGCATGCATATCCACGACGCAATAAATGCAATCCATCTGGGCCTGCATTTTGACCCAGTTCTTTAGAGCTCCCAGATAGTTGCCCAGATGCAGCGTATTGGTCGGCTGCATGCCCGAAAAGACGAGATTGCGATTGGACGTCATGGTGGCACTCATTAAACGAGCGCGGTTTATGCCCCCAAAGCGGCGAAAGGTTCAAGCGCTGGTCCAGCAAGAGCCGCAAGGAGGCGTTCTTCGATCGCTTTAAGGCGATCCGGATGGGTCACTTTATGGCCAAAACCGTCGCGTACGTAGAATACGTCAATGGCGCGTTCACCGTATGTGGCAATCATGGAAGACGATATCGACAGACCAGATTCGAACAGGGCCCTGGCCACGTCGTAAAGAAGCCCGGGGCGGTCCAATCCTTCCACTTCAATCAGAGTTGCGGTAGCCGAAGCCTCGTTGTCGAAGTTCGCGCGTGGCTGCACCCGGAATGCGGCGGTGCGCTTCTTGATCCCGCGCTTGGCCAGTACGGCTGTCGGAAGAATTTGTCCGGCCAGGGTCTTCGCGATGGTTTCCCGCAGGCGAGCTATACGGGATTGATCACCAAAAGGGCCACCATCGGAATCTTGAACTGAAAATATGTCGAGAGCAAAGCCGTCAGTCGTTGTGAACGCCTTGGCATCCACGATTGAGCCACCTGATACCGCGATGCCGCCGGCGAGCTTGTAAAAAAGGCCGGGGTGGTCGGGTGTATAAATGACGACATCGGTCACGGCGCGAAAGACGTTGCTTTCTGCTGAAACTGTCAACAACTCCTGTTGTGCGTCTGCGTCGCGCATCACTCGGGCATGTCGTGCCAGCGAAGCATCGTCAAAGGCCAACCAGTAAGGATCATAGTGCCGCACCAAAGCGCGTTCACGCTCGCTCTGCGTGAAGTCTGCAATCTGAGACGCAAGCCTGTCCTTTGCGCCAGCTATGCGCGCAGATCTCGCAGGGGCCGCATCGCCGCCTGTCATGCGGCCCTCTGCTTCGTAATATAACTCACGGAGAAGTTGACCCTTCCAGCCATTCCAGACCCCTGGCCCCACGGCGCGAATATCAGCAACCGTCAAGACCAGCAGCAGGCGCAGCATTTCCGGTGATTGTACGGCACTCACAAAGTCACTGACGGTACGAGGATCCGAAATGTCTCGCTTCTGCGCAACGTCACTCATGATCAAATGATTCTTCACGAGCCAAGCAACATCGGCAGTATCGGCGCGCGACAATCCCCAGCGTGGGCAAAGGCTCTCGGCTATTGCAGCGCCGACGTCCGAATGATCTCCGGGCAATCCCTTGGCAATATCGTGCAGCAGGATCGCACAATACAGTGTCTCGCGTGACTTGATGCGCTTGATGATATCGGTGGCGAGCGGGTGTTCATCCTTCAGTTCGCCGCGCTCAATGGCTGCCACATTGCCAACGGCCCTGATGAGATGCTCGTCGACAGTGTAGTGGTGATACATATTGAATTGCATGAGCGCAACGACACGACCAAATTCCGGTACGAATTTTCCGAACACACCTGCCTCATTAAGGCGACGCAAGGTGCGTTCCGGATTGCGACGGGATGTCAAAATTTCCAGAAATAGTCGATTGGCTTCTGGCTCAAGGCGCATTTTCTCGGTTATGAGATCCAAAGATCGAGTAATCGTTCGCAAAGCATCGGGGTGCACGTCCACACCCTTGGTATCAGCAACATGAAATATGCGCAGGAGATTGAGTCTGTCGCGTTTGAACACACCGCCTTGTGCGTTCAGTCGGCCATTCTCGATGAAAAAATCCTCGGCACCGGTACGAGGCTTCAGAAATCCTGGAAGCAGACTTGTCAGCGACGCGCGTTTCTTTTTGTTTTGTTCTTCCAAGGCTGCGCAAAAGATGCGCGTAAGGTCGCCAACGTCTTTGGCAACAAGAAAATATGAACGCATGAGCTGTTCACTAGCGTTGCGAGGGTTCTCATCGATGAACCCTAGGCGCCTTGCCAATTCTGGCTGCACATCGAAAGACAGTCGTTCTTCCGCTCTCCCGGTCAGATAGTGCAGGTGAATGCGAACGTTCCAAAGGAAAGCTTCGGATTTCTGGAATGTCCTAAACTCATCCTGTGTAAATACATTGTGTTCGACAAGATTTTCGGCATCGTAGACGTGATATAGATATTTGCCGATCCAGTAGAGGGTTTGCAGATCTCGTAGTCCCCCTTTTCCCTCCTTGATGTTTGGCTCCACGCGATACCGACTCTCGCCCTGTTGTTTGTGTCGCGCGTCGCGCTCCAATAGCTTTGCCTCAACAAAATCCTGACCGTTTCCTGTGGCGACTTCGCTCCAGAATTTGGAGCGCAACTCGTTATAAAGCTCTTCATCACCCCACAAATATCGAGCTTCCAGAATTGCAGTTCTGATCGTGATGTCCTGCTTCGAGAGTCGTACACATTCGGCGAGGGATCGCGTCGCGTGGCCAACTTTTAGACCCAGGTCCCACAGCATATAGAGTATAAATTCGATGACACTCTCGCCCCACGGTGTCTGCTTGAATGGTCGAACGAAAAGTAGATCCACATCCGATCCTGGGGCCAGCATGCCACGGCCATACCCGCCAGTCGCAACCACGGCAATGCGCTCGGAAGCCGTTGGATTTTGTGCATAGTAAAAGTGCTTGGTGGCGAAGTCATACAGGACCTGAATAACGACATCCTGAATATCTGACAGCGCATGGGCCGCGGTCGTGCCCTGCATGCCTTCTGTCTCCACACGATATTTCACGGCATCTCTGGCGGCGCCAAACTCCTTCTTTAACAGGGCGAGGGCTTCTTTGCGTAGCTTTGAGGCTTCGGAAACGGAATGGGCAAGAGCCGTCAGATCGCGGCGCAGAGCGCCACCATCAAGAAATTCAAACCGATCCTGAGTGTCGATTTCCAAAGCGGCCCCATGCCTTTACCGATCCGAAGCATAGAAGATCGGAGTATGGGGGCAAGCGCGCACGTCGCCTATCCTTGCGTCACATTTTGCCAGCAATCCGAGTGTGTTCGCCTGGGGCCAGCCATCGGTGTGCGACACCCGCCAGCGCGGCGCCCAAAATGGGGGCCAGCCAAAAAAGCCAGAGCTGATCGATTGCCCAACTGCCTTGAAAAAGCGCCACCCCCGTCGATCGTGCCGGATTTACAGAGGTGTTGGTTATCGGGATCGAAATTAAGTGTATGAGAGTCAGGGCAAGACCAATCGCAAGTGGCGCAAAGCCGGCGGGCGCACGATCAGACGTGGCGCCCAAGATCACCATCAGAAACATGAAGGTCATTGCCACCTCGCTCACAAGACAGGCGACGAGGCTGTACCCTTGGGGGGAGTGGTCTGCATATCCATTGGACGCGAACCCGCCGGCTGGATCGAAACCGGAGACGCCGTTGGCTATGGTCAAGAGTAGGGCTCCTGCTGCAATGCCGCCCGCGACCTGTGCGATCCAGTAGGGCACGACATCCTTTGCCGGAAATCGTCCGGCCGCGAACAGGCCCAATGTGACCGCCGGATTGAAATGGGCGCCAGAAATGTGTCCGAACGCGTAGGCTCCCGTTACAACAGTGAGGCCAAATGCGAGTGCTACGCCCGCATATCCAATGCCCACGTCAGGGACACCGGCTGCCAGGACAGCCGATCCGCACCCGCCCAGTACCAGCCACAGCGTGCCGATGAATTCGGCGCCGAGCCTGCGTGACATATCCATGGTCTGCCTCCACCTACGATGGCGCACACGACTCGCGTGCATGCGAAGCCTACCACCGGTATTTCGATTGTTGCGTTGCAAAAGAAAGCGGCGCGGAGATTGCTCCCCGCGCCGTGTCATTTTTCAGGCCATGACTCTTAGACGAGCTTCAGATTTACTGCCTTGGGCCCGCGCTTGTCCGCTTCAATATCGAAGCTCACGCGCTGTCCTTCGTTAAGGCCACGCAGACCTGCGGCCTGGACGGCGGTGACGTGCACGAACACGTCCTTTCCACCGCCTTCCGGCGCAATGAATCCAAAGCCCTTCGTGGTGTTAAAGAATTTGACCTGACCGGTCGTCGACATTACGGCTTTCTCCTGAAAGCAAGTTGTGCGGCGAACACCATGTTCACCGAACGATCGAAACCGCGACTTTCTTCAGGAAAAGCGTCGTAGTCACTCCAAGCCGTTCCCGCTTGCTAGCGGGCATTCCGGTGGACGCGCATGAAACTTCTCTGGGCTCGCGCGGCCTCAACTTGTCGCCCATATAGTCGCCTCTTTATCCGGTTGCAAGCGTGACGCCTGTCAGGAATGTGACATGGTGATGTGGTCGGCCTCGGAACGCACACGCGCGAGCCAATGAACGATATGTCTGTAGTGTGAGAGATCAAACCCGCCCTCGTCTGCACAATGCGTATAGCCGTATAGGGCGATATCAGCGATGGAATAAGTGCTTCCGCCAAACCAGTCGTGACGCGCGAGATGTGTTTCCATAACAGCCAATGCAGCGTTACCTTTGGCCTGCCATTCTGCAATGAGGTGTCTTCTGCGTTCCAGTTCTTCTCGCGGCGGAAAAACAAACCAGTATCGTGCCACAGCAATATAGGGCTCGTGACTGTACTGTTCAAAAAACATCCATTGCAGCATTTGCGCGCGCGACCAGGCGTCATCGGGCTGCAACTTGGTTCCCTCGGTTAGGTGGAACAGGATCGCGCCGGATTCCGCCAGCGTGCGGCCGTCTTCAAATTCCAGCAGCGGCACGCGGCCGTTCGGGTTCTTGCCGAGGAATTCAGGCTTGCGCGTAAGTCCGTCGAGAACCGGGTATTCCTGCAGCCTGAGCGGAATTCCCAATTGATGCGCTGCGAGCCGAACTTTGTAACAATTCCCCGATGCATGCATCTGGTGAAGTGTGATCATGGTGCACGCCTTTCAGCCTTGTGACGCGCAACATGCCCGATTCCCGGTGTAACGAAGCATGCGATGATTGCGTGGCCGCTCTGCAACGCCGCCACTTTGCGACGACCTGCGCTGGCAAGTTTTCTGGCGACGTCGAGCAATAGAAGGGCAGGTCTATTTGGAAGTGTTGGCGTGGGCGGTGCGGACCCGCTACGCTGGCATTGCAACCGGGGAACCTGCCACAGCGTTGCCACATGGGGCGATCAAGGTTCCTGCCTGCAAAGGAGTATCCCCGCATGCGCACGATCACACTCGCAGTTGCCGCCGCCACAATACTGGGCGGGGGCGCGGCTTATGCCGCTTCACCGATGCCCATGGACAACCCCGTCTCCATAGATGGCACCGAGACGGTGTGTACGGGCATTGGCGAGGAGGCGCAGACCGATCCACGGTGGCCCGCCTATCCCATCCGTCTGGAGTTCTCCAATGGCGGGAGCCAGTATCTCTCCGGCGCGCATGTGACGCTCAAGAACGCGGAGGGCAAGACGCTGGCGGATCTGGACTGCGCGGGATCGTGGGTCCTGTTCAAGCTGGCGCCGGGCAACTACGCGGTCAGCGCCTCGCTGCTGTGGCAGGCGAGCGAAACCCGCAGCGCGAAGTTCAGCACGCCAGCCACGGGACAGAAGCGCGTGGTGCTGCAGTTCACGAACATCGCCCCCAACCAGTAATCCTCGCCCCGCCGCGCTGAGGCGTGCATCATGCCCTTCTGGCGAATCGCGGGAAGGGGCACGCGATGGCACGCGCATGTTTCCTGGTTCTTCTGGCGTTGACGATGGCGGGGCCCGCAGGGGCCGCGCCCGCGAAGGCGCCTGCGCCGATCCTGCTGGTGCGCGACCAGCTCACCGAGGTGGCCCCGGGTATCGCGGCGCTGTGCACCGGCATCGGCGCCGATACCCAGAACGATGCCCGGGCGGACGGTTTTGCGATGCGCATCGAGTTCGTGGGCCGGACGGGCCAGTACCTCGCCAACGCCCGGGTGAAACTCGCGACGCTGGCCGGCAAGCCGCTGGCCCATGTGCAGTGCCCGGGGGCCTGGCTGCTGTTCCAGATGGCGCCGCTGAAGCTCCACCTGACGGCAACCCTGCAGGGCCATACCCGCCGCACCACGGCCTTCGCGCTGGAAGGCGGGACGCGGGTGATCCTGCGCTTCCCCGAAATCGCCGGAAACCAGTAGCCGCCTGCGCGGGGGGCCAGCCCGCCGGTATTCGTTTTCCGGTTTTGCCCTACCCCCCGGGGGGGGAGGGGGGTAACCCCCGCAGAAAACCGCCCTTTCCGGGCCCGCGAGGGGCAGGTTTTCAACATGGGGATGCGCGGCGGCGGTCGCAAGATGGCCCCAAAAAGAAACGGGCGGCGAAGCCGAAGCCGCGCCGCCCGTTCCGATGCGTTTTTCCGTGAATGCCGATCAGACGGCCTTCAGGTTCGCCGCCTTGGCGCCGCGCGCATCCGGAACGATGTCGAACGACACCTTCTGGCCCTCGTTGAGGGAGCGCATGCCGGCCTGTTCCACGGCTGTGGCGTGGACGAACACGTCCTTGCCGCCGCCATCCGGGGAAATGAAGCCGAAGCCCTTGGTGGTGTTGAAGAATTTCACGGTACCGGTAGCCATAGTCTTTAGTCCTTCACAAGTTTTGCGCACGCGACAGAGCGCGCGCTTTCGAAAGTGGCAAAACATCTCTGAAGGAAGTGGGCTGTTTCGTCCAAGCGCACAGTGAAGGCGGTAGGAAAGATTCAGTTGCGCTTACTTCGACGGACGCCGCCGCTTGAGGCACCATATAAGCCCTTGGGCGGCCCGGCACAATGCCACCGGCAAAAACTTATTCGGCCGCCACCTTGGAGGCCCGCGACACGATCCGGGCCGAGGGCTTTTTGGCGGGTTTGGCGGCGGCAACGCGTTCTGCCTCGGCAGCCTCTTCGGCGTCGCGGGCCAGACGCAGGGCGCGCAATTTGGCGGTTTTCGCTTCGGTGGCGGCGCGTTCCTTGTCGAGATCGGCGCGGATCTGCTCGTCGCGCTTCTCTGCCTTCTGGAAATGACTCATAGCCTTGTTGCGGGCGGCGTCGCGCCGGTCCCGCGTGGAATCGGACATGGGAAACCTTTCTGAGAGGGGCGGGCATATCGTGCGCCCGGCACAGGCGGGCAGGCCCGCCTGAGACCTCTTACCTAACACAGATGGGGGCGGCGCGCGAATTTTCAAGGAATTTCAGGCAAATGGCCGGTTTTTCCCGGCAAACGGCCTTCACGGCAGGGGCGCATCGCCCGGCGGATCGCGGCGGCGGGTGCGGGTGACAGCCGACATGATGCCGATGCCCACCACCACCAGCGACCCGGCGATGATCCATGCCTGCGGCACATGCAGAAGCCACGCGCCATAGCCGAGCCCGCCCAGCAGCACCATGAAGCCGATCACATAAAGGCCGAAGGCAGACATGGCAGGCTCCCGCTTTGCGTTCGCCCTGTTAACGCGGCGGCGGCGGCGACTGTTCCCGGCCCCGCGCCGCCCGGAGCAAGGATATCGGCGCCTGTGCCAGGCGGGCGCCATCACCGAGCCGCGCATCGACGCGCCCAAACCGGTGATGATCACCGGCCACCACGCCTGTGCCGTGATCCCGTGCATCTTCGCCCATAAGCGGAAGGGCAAGGCCGAATCCGAACCGGGCATGTTCACCGTGGTGACGGTGAAAGATGGCAACGGCTGGAAGATCTCCGCTTGGGCGTTTACGGCGAAGAAGGGGGGCGGGTCGTACTGATGGCGCGAACGGCTATGCCGATATCCCGCCACCTAACAAATGCGAGGAGCCGCGCAATTCAACGGGAGCGCACGTTACCTTCGATTTCAAACGATTCAAGGCGAATGCGGGATGGGAGATCGGCGTGTGGAGCTATGCGGTGCAGAAAAGCGTACCGCTGCAACCTCTAAGCGGACAAACACCGTTGCGTTAGGCGCCAAACTTATTTGTTCGAAAACTAGTTGAGTCGACTCTCTCGATATTAGGAGTCACGCTGCGTGCGGCTATACTGATTCGGGAGGGGTCTGATCCACCCCTCCCTTTTCAATCCCGCAAATAGTGATGTCGTCTGCGGGTTTGGGTCTTTCGACAAGCGATATATTCGCGGCTCAGACTCCATGGGTCAAGGCGACCTTTTTGCACCACGTGTTCCCAAACACGTGTTCGACGGAGTTTGCCGTGAAAGTAACTGACCTCTTCACAGAATTCTTGAAGGATACTGTAAATCTGAACAAGACACGTCTTGATCTACTGGAAGACAGTGTCGGCGCGATCAAGGACTTCATCAGGCAAAGCGAGTGGACTCCGAAGATTAAGTCATTTGAGGAACAAGGGTCATGGGCTCACAAGACAATCATCAAGCCAGTGGAAGGGCAGGAGTTTGACGCCGACCTGTTAGTTATTGTTGATCCAGTGGACGGGTGGACAGCTTCGGACTATGTCCGGCAGCTTGGAAAAATATTCTCGGATAGCCTCACCTACAAGGACAAGGTCAAAACGTGGGACTGCTGCGTAACCATAAGTTACGCGGGTGACCGCAAAATCGATATTGCTCCGTGCGTAAAGGAACGGCTTTTCGACGGCACTCTTGAGGTTTGCAATCGCTCGACAAATGCCTTCACAACGACAGAACCGGTCTTGTTTACAGAGTGGATGAAAGAACGGAATAACTATTCCGGATCAAACTCATTTCGCAAAGTTACGCGACTTCTGAAGTATGTGCGCGACATTAAGGGTACCTTTACTTGCTCGTCGATCCTTTTGACGACGCTCCTTGGCTATCGCATTGACTGGATTGACAAAGACACAGCCGAGTTTGCCGACACGCCGACTGCCTTGCGAACCTTGATGGCGCGATTGGATAACTGGCTCCAAAGTCGGCCTTACAGGCCGACAGTAAGTAACCCAAAGCTACCAAGCGAAGATTTCGCTGAGGGTTGGACGCAAAGTCAGTACTCAAATTTTCGCGACTTCATCAATAAATACAGAAAGTGGATAGACGAGGCCTACGAGTGTGATGATCGGACAACCAGCATCAAATTGTGGCGGCGGGTGTTTGGGGAGGATTTTGCTAAAGGTGAAGAAGTCAAGATCGCAAAAGTGGCCGATGACGGATTTGCTCTACTGAGAGCAAGTTTGCTTGTCAGTACGGCTGCGCACGATGATCGATTGGTCGATGCGGTTCGAGACTATGGGCTTTCTGTACTTCCTGCAAACTTCTACACGCCACCTCACATGAAGGCACCGCCTTGGCGACGCGAACCCAATGTGACTGCCCGCGTTCGTGTTGTGGCATCTTGGCATTTGAACCGACAGTCGTCGGGGCAATCTGTTCGGGACGGAGAAATCTTATCGCGCAGGGGTGGGCTTTGGTTTGAGGTGCGCATAAATGATTTCGAAAATGTGCCTTATGGGTATCGTGTCGAATGGCGCATTACTAATACTGGTTCGGAGGCTCTTGGCTTGAGGCAGGGGCGCGGAGATTTCTATGTTTCCGATACAAGCAACCGGCGATGGGAATCATTATACTATCGTGGTGTACACCTCGCTGAAGCATTCATCGTGCGGACGAGTGATAATGTTTTGGTTGGTCAGAGCGCGCCATTCCGCGTTGTAATTGAGTGAATATCGATGAACACAATACCTGAAAAGCAGAATTCTTCTGACTTTCAACGTCTACTTCGTGCACGGCAGCGAAAATATTATGAGGCGCGAAATTTTCAGGTAGTTAGGCTGATATCTACTGTATTGACGCCGTTCCTGGCAGGTCTCGTTGCGATTTTCTATTCAGACCTTCGTCCGTATACCGCGGCAGTGTCAGTAATACTGACTGTGGTGGATATTGCCATTCTAGATAGACTTGAACGAACAAAGGTGAGGGTAGCCGCACTAATATCGGAGCAGTTCGATTGCGAGTTGCTTGATATGCCATGGAATGCATTTGTTGCAGGACGAATGGTTGATCCAGAGGAGATTGAGCGTGCGTCAACGCTTTGGAAGGGTGACCCATCAATATTGCTCAATTGGTACCCTGCGGCGATAAGCAGAGCTCCAGTAGCACTTGCGCGCATAATATGTCAGCGGTCGAACCTTCGCTTTGATAGCGAGCTACGAAAGCAATATAGCTTTCTCCTTTTGGCCTTTTCCTCCATAGTTGTTCTCGTACTGATCGCAGTTGCCGTTGTAAATGAGTTAAAGTTCCTAGACTTTGTGGTTACATCAATTGTGCCGGCTGCTCCAATTCTGGTGTGGGCAGTTAGAGAACGGCTACGGCAAAACGATACTGCCGCTATGGTTCTGAACATAAAGCTGGAAGCTGAGAAGTTTTGGGATGCGGCGGTAACAAATGCCGCGAATAGTAGTGTTTGGCTCGAAAGGTCGCGCGCTTTCCAAGACGCGATTCTTTTGCATCGTAGAAGTAGCCCACTAATATTTCCATTCATCTATGATTTGATGCGTTCGAAGTTGGAAACTGAAATGGTAGCGGGAGCAGAAGAAATGCTTAATCGCATCGGCATTCGCTAACCTTAGTCAAGGAAGACACACTCTAAGGTTTCAACGTTGATCCAAACTTTTCCAATACGGTTCTCACGTTGCAGTGGCACCCGGCACTTGTAACCGTATAGCCTAGATGCTCTTACTCCCAAACGTCTTCCGACTTTTCTTAAGCTACGGAGGGCAGGCATTCGCCCCACTTCGCTCTAATCAAGCTCCGTGGGGCAAGACCTATTTGCTTCGCGAGCCGAAGGTTTTTGGCACATTCGGCCTTCCCCCGCGCTGGAGGCGCTTTCGCCCGCCCTTCGCGCCGCCGCGCTTCGGCGAGCCGCCTTCGCCTGAACCATCCCGCACCGTGCCGGGGAAGATGTCATCATCGCGCCTTGGTCAATCTGATCTCCACCTTGTGGCCGGTGGCGGCGGCGTATTTCACCAGCGACGCGGTGGAGGGCAGCTTGCGCCCACTTTCCATGCGCGCGACGGCCGATTGCGTGGTGCCCATGCGGCGCGCCACCTGCGCCTGCGTCAGCTTCGCCTTGGCGCGCGCGCCGATCAGCTCGTTCGCCAGCGCGAACTCTTCCTCCAGCGCATCGTATTCCTTCCTGAAGGCGGGATTTTTCAGCATCTTGCGCTTCCAGGCTTCGACGCTCTTCATTGCGGTATCTCCTTCATCCTTTCCTGCGCGATGTCGATTTCGCGCTTGGGTGTCTTCTCGGTCTTCTTCACGAACGTGCGCAGCACCACCACGCGCCGGCCACTTGCCGTCACATAGATCGAGCGGGCGATGCCGTCGCGCCCCTTCAGCCGCAGCTCCCACAGCTTGCCCGACAGATGCTTCGCATATGGCTCGCGCATCGCGGCAAGCCCGTGGTCGCGAAACAGGTCGGTCAACCGGGCGAAATGCGCCTGCATGTCCAGCGGCAGGTCTGCGAGCTCCGCCTGCGCAGCCGCGTTCACAAACGAGACCGTCCATTGCATTTTTGCTATATATCAGAATTGCGATAGACGGTAAAGGCGATATTCCAGGGCCCGTGGTTAGCGCGACCGGCTGCCGAAGGTTTTGGGGACGTTGGGACGTCCGCCGCGTTGCAAACGCTTCCGCCCTCCCTTCGCGCCGCCGCGCTTCGGGGTGCCGCCTTCGCCTGATCCGTCCCGCACCGCATTGAGGAAAGCGTCGTCCACGGCCTGATCGACCGCGCTTTGGCGCGCGAAGGGATCGTCGGCGATGGCGAGTTCGGTGGCTTGCAGGCGTTTGATCTCGTCGCGCAGGCGCGCGGCGGTTTCGAATTCGAGATCGGCGGCTGCCGCCTTCATCTGCTTTTCCAGATCGGCGAGGTGCTGCCTGATGTTGTGGCCGATGAATTCCCGGCCCTCTTCGGCGAGGCCCGTATCGACCATCACATGGTCGCGCTCATACATGGAGCCCATGATGTCGGCGATGTTCTTCTTCACGCTGGCGGGCGTGATGCCGTGGAGGGCGTTATAGGCCTTCTGCTTCTCTCGGCGGCGGCTGGTTTCGGCCATCGCGCGCTCCATTGAGCCGGTGATGTGATCGGCATAGAGCACGACCTTGCCATCCACATTGCGCGCGGCGCGGCCGATGGTCTGGATCAGCGAGGTTTCGCTGCGCAGGAAGCCTTCCTTGTCCGCGTCCAGAATGGCGACGAGCGCGCATTCGGGAATGTCCAGCCCCTCGCGCAACAGGTTGATGCCGATCAGCACATCGAAGGCGCCAAGGCGCAGATCGCGGATGATCTCGATGCGCTCCAGCGTTTCCACGTCGCTGTGCATGTAGCGCACGCGGATACCCTGTTCGTGCATGTATTCGGTGAGGTCTTCGGCCATCTTCTTGGTGAGCGTGGTCACCAGAACGCGATAGCCCTTCTTCGCCACCTCGCGGCATTCGGCGATGAGATCGTCCACCTGCGTTTCCACCGGGCGGATTTCGACCGGCGGATCAATAAGCCCGGTGGGGCGGATCACCTGTTCGGTGAAGGCGCCGCTGGTGCGCTCCAGCTCCCAGGGGCCGGGCGTGGCGGAGACGAACACCGTCTGCGGGCGCATCGCATCCCACTCCTCGAATTTGAGCGGGCGGTTGTCGATGCAGGAGGGCAGGCGGAAACCGTATTCGCTGAGCGTGAATTTGCGGCGGTAGTCGCCTTTGTACATGGCGCCGATCTGCGGCACGCTGACATGGCTTTCGTCCACGAAGACGAGCGCCTCATCGGGCAGATATTCGAACATGGTGGGGGGAGGCTCGCCCGGCTTGCGGCCCGTGAGCCAGCGCGAATAGTTCTCGATGCCGGCGCAGGAGCCGGTGGCCTCGATCATCTCGATATCGAAATTGGTGCGCTGTTCGAGCCGCTGCGCTTCCAGGAGCTTGCCGTTCTTGCGGAAATCCTCGAGGCGGACGATCAGCTCCTGCTTGATGCCCTTGAGGGCCTGCTGCAGCGTCGGGCGCGGCGTCACGTAATGCGAGTTCGCGTAGATCTTGATGGCGTCGAGGCTCGCCGCCTTCTTGCCGGTGAGCGGATCGAATTCGGTGATGCTGTCCGCTTCGTCGCCGAAGAGTTCGACCCGCCAGGCGCGGTCTTCATAATGCGCGGGGAAGATGTCGATGGTGTCACCGCGCACGCGGAACGCGCCGCGCGTGAAATTGTCGTCGTTGCGGCGGTATTGCAGCGCCACGAGATGGGCGATGATCTCCTGCCGGTCCGTCTTCTTGCCGCGCGCGATGGTGAAGGCGGTGCCGGAATAGGTTTCCACCGCGCCGATGCCGTAGATGCACGAGACCGAGGCGACGATGATGACGTCATCGCGTTCGAGGATCGCGCGCGTCGCCGAATGGCGCATACGGTCGATCTCCTCGTTGATGGAGCTGTCCTTCTCGATATAGGTGTCGGTGCGCGGGATATAGGCTTCGGGCTGGTAGTAGTCGTAATAGGAGACGAAATACTCCACCGCATTTTCCGGGAAGAAATTCTTGAATTCGCTGTAGAGCTGGGCGGCCAGCGTCTTGTTGTGCGCGAGGATCAGCGCGGGCCGCTGCAAGGTCTCGATCACCTTGGCCATGGTGAAGGTCTTGCCCGAACCGGTGACGCCGAGCAGCACCTGGTCGCGCTCATTGGCGCGCGCCTGTTCCACAAGCTCCGCGATGGCGGTGGGCTGATCGCCCGCGGGTTCATATTCCGACACCAGCTTGAAGCGCTTGCCGCCTTCGGATTTCTCCGGGCGGGCGGGCCGGTGCGGCACGAACCCGGCCATCTCCGCGCCCGTCATGTCGAAGCGCGCGCCGGCCTCCGCGAAGCCGGAAACCGAGCCCCCTGCGGGCCGTCCTACCTGTCCGTTGTTGTGCGCCATGTCATCAATATAGAGAGAGTCCGCCGCCAGTGCAGCGGGGCCTGCTGACAAAGCCTGTCAGCAGGGTGGCAGGAGCCATCCGCATGAACGCGAATCCATATGACCCCGGATTGACAGGTTCCGGACGGGGTGCCAAATTTTTGGCATGGTCAAGAAACCGAAGAACAAGGTGGCAGGCGCCGCGGGCTCGGACGGGTTCTCGCGCCGCGAGCGCGAAATCATGGATGCGCTTTACCGCTTGAAGCGCGGCTCCGCCGCCGAAATCCGCGATGCCATTGGCGATCCTCCATCCACCACCGCCATCCGCACGCTGCTGACCATTCTGGAAAAGAAGGGTCATGTGCGCCACACCAGTGACGGCACGCGCTACATCTATGAGCCCGCCGTGGCGCGCGAACAAATGAGCCGCCGCGCCATCGACTCGCTGCTCAAGACTTTCTTCGACAATTCGGTGGAACGCGCCGTGAGCGCGCTGCTGACTCGCGACGACGCCGATATCTCGCGGGAGGAACTGGAACGGCTTTCCAATCTCATCGAATCCGCGAAGCGGGAAGGGCGCTGACATGGAAGGGCTGATGACCGAAGATTTTGCGCTCAAATTGTTGCTGCTTGCGGGTGGCGGCGTGGGCGGTTCGCTGGTGCTTGTGGCCGCGGCGATCTTCGTCAACCGCTTCGCGAAAACGGCGGCGCTGCGCCATCTGGTCTGGGTGACGGCATTCATCGCGATGCTCGCCGTGCCTGTGGTGGCCTTCATCGCGCCATCGCCCATCGTGGTGCACCGGCAGGCAACGATCGCAATGGCCGAGCCGGTCGCGGCGCCTGCCACGACTTTGAAGGACGCGGCCGCAGTGTTGCCGCAAAACGCGCTGCCGTCGCGGGCACAGCCTTCCAGTGCGCCGGTGCATGTTCTGAATCTGGCCGATATCGCCAGCGCCCTATTTGCGCTGTGGGCAATGGGCGCCGGCTTCGCAGGCGCGCGACTGCTGTTCGGCGCCATCGGCATCAACGCGCTCACCATGAACAGCGCACCGTTCGCGCGTGCGGGGCTGGAAGATTTCGCGCGCCGCTGCGAACTGCGCATGTCGGGCGATAATTCCGGCCCGGTGACATGGGGCTTCATCCGCCCGGTGGTCTTGCTGCCATGCGATGCCGCGCACTGGACCAATGAAAAACTGCGCCCAGTGCTGTTGCACGAGCTTGCGCATGTGCGCCGCCTGGACTGCCTTTCGCAGCTTCTGGCGCAGCTCGCCTGTACGGTTTACTGGCCCAATCCGCTGGTGTGGCTGGCCGCGCGCGCACTGTCCCGCGAGGCCGAAGTGGCGGCAGACGATGCCGTCATCGGCGCCGGCGTGCGGCCGTCCGACTATGCCGGTGCGCTGGTGGCAATCGCCGCACAGTTCCGCGAAAGCCGTCTTGCCAGTGCATCGCTGGTGCCAATGGCGCGGCGTTCATCGCTCGAAGCGCGCGTGACGGCAATTCTTTCTCCCGATCAACCCAGACATGGAGTGCGTGCAATGGATGCGTTCAAAATTGCTGGACTGGGCTTTGTCGCAACTGCGGCGCTGGCGCTGGCCTGCCCATCGCTTGCCGATGAAGCCGAACCCATGGCGCCACCCGCTATCGCCACGCCGGCCGACGTGCCCGCTGCACCAAAGGCGCCCGCAGCGGTGAGCGCTGCCGAGTTGCCCGCGGAACCGGCGGATATCGCCGCGCTGCCCGAACCGCCGACGCCGCCCGAAGGCGTAAGCGATGACAGCGATGTGCACTTCGTGCGCATCGAACGTGACGGCAAGCCGCTGACGGATGCGGAAAAGAAGAAAATTCAAATCGTCATCAGGAAGGCCCACGATGATGCGCGCGCAGCACTGGACAAGGCGCGGCCGCAGGTCGAACAGGTGATGAAGGACGCGCACATGGCCCATTTGAAGGCGATGCGCGCCATGGATGAGGCCCGTCCGCAGATTGCGCTGGCCATGAAGCGTGCGCGCGATGCGCAACCGGAAATCGACAAGGCGATGGCCGATGCCCGCCGCGCACTTGCCAGCGTCAAGATGGAAGAAGGCGTGCGCAAGCAGGTGGATGAGGCTCTGCGCAATGCCGAACAGCAACTCAAGCTCGCCATGGGCAATGTGCATGGGCCGGTGGTGGTGACCATAGAGAAACATATCGATGACAAGGGCAACGTCATCATCCACCGTACAGACAGCAGCGACGCCGATCCGGAAGCGGACGAACCCAGCGAAGACTAAGAAGCGGCATTACCTTCGCCCGCCCCGACAAGTTCCGGGCGGGCATCTTCTTGGAAGTTGCTGAAAAGCCCGCCACTATGCGCAAGCTGATTTTGGGGGCTTGGCATTGCAGACGGGTAAGGCAGATATATGCTTCGTGGTTCCGGCGTTCGCATCCGTGAAACATGCGCCGCTCGGCACCGCGACGATGCTTGCGGCCTGCCGGGCGCGCGGGCTTTCGATCAAACCCGTATTCGCCCACATGATGTTTGCCGCGCGCATCGGGGTAGAGCTCTACGACCGTATCGCCGATACCCTGCCCAAGCGGCAACCGGGCGAACTTGTGTTCCGCGACCATGCTTATCCACCGGAGGTGCTTGCGACCCTACCTGCCGTCTCCTCGCGCCCGAAGATTTTGGCGTACGTGGAAGCGGCCGCACCCGAAGTGAAAGCGCATCTGGATGAAGTCGTTGAAGCCATCGTTCAGGTAAATCCCCGCATCGTCGGCATCACGAACATGTTCCAGCAGAACATGGCATCCTTCGCAATCGCGCGGCGCGTGCGTGCGGCCTTGCCAGATGCGCTGATCGTGATGGGCGGTGCCAATGTGGCGGGCGTGATGGCAAAGGGCCTCGCGCAGGTTTTCGATTGCATCGATTATTTCTTCGATGGCGAGGCCGACACGGTATTTCCCGACTTCTGCGAAGCCTATCTTACGCGTGGTGAGCGCCCCGAAGGACGCATCGTTCCCTGCTTGGCGGTGACCACAATGGAAGTGGTGCCGACGCCGGATTTTTCCGACTACAAGGCCGCCGTCAGCGAATACCACGCGGCAGGACTGCTGCCTCCGCCGAAATATGTGACCTACGAGTCATCGCGGGGTTGTTGGTGGGGCGCCAAGCATCATTGCACCTTTTGCGGGCTGAACCAGAACGGCATGAGCTTTCGCGACAAATCTCCGGAACGCGTGCTTCGCGAAATCACGGAGCTTTCCGAAGAGTGGCCCGGCACGGTCATCCGCACCGCGGACAACATCATGCCCACACATTTCTTTGCCGATGTGCTGCCGCAGCTTGCGGAGCGGCGTTTTCCCGCGCGCATGTTCTATGAGGTGAAGTCAAATCTGAAGGCCGAACAGATCGCGCTGATGATGCGGGCGGGAGTCTATTCCATCCAGCCGGGCATCGAGTCGCTTTCAACGCCGGTGCTGAAATTGATGCGCAAGGGCGTTTCGGCGCACCAGAACGTGTCGCTGCTGCGCATGTGCGCCGCGTATGGCATGAAGGTGGGCTGGAATCTGCTTTTCGGTTTTCCCGGCGAGACCGTTCAGAACTATCGCGAGACGATTGCGCTGCTTCGGGACATTCCGCACCTGCAGCCGCCGGACGGCTTCGTGCAGATCATGATCGATCGCTTCAGCCCGAATTTCGACGATCACGCTGCGATGGGCATTGCGGTGCTGAAGCCTTTCGACGTCTATCGCGGCCTCTACCCGAAGGACGCGCCTCTGGATGACATCGCGTTCCATTTCTATGGCGAATACACGACAGCACTTCTCGATGATACGGTGCTGCTGGAAGCGTTGACCGCCGCTGTGGAGCGCTGGCGCAAGCTGTGGCAGAATCGCAAGGAGCGGCCGAAGCTCACCGCGCATGCATGGCCTTCGGGTAACATTCTGGTGCGCGATACGCGGCCGGACGCAGTGGAAAAACTGACCGTTCTGCCGCCCGCCGCGGGCGAGGCCCTTGTCCACCTGGAGAAACCGCGCACGCGCGAAAGCCTGCCCGCGCACATTGAAGCGCATGTCGACCTGCTCCTTGCGCGACGCTTCGTGATTTCGCATGAGGGCCTGCTGATGAGCGTGGTGGTGCGCAAAATGACGGCAGATGGCAAGGATTGGGCCGTGGAACCACGGAGCGCGCCGGCGCCGCTGGCTGCTGCCATGTAGTTGTCAGCAGCGGCAGTGCGCGTCGCGCGCCGCCTCTGTTCATGGCACGCCGATTGGGTTTTGATGCCCGCATGATTGAAGGTTCCTGCCATTGCGGCGCCGTTCGCCTTGAGGTCGCATCCGCGCCAGTTGAACTCACCTCGTGTGCCTGTTCCATTTGCAGTCGCACAGGCGCGCTTCTGACCTATCATCCGCTGAAAGACGTGCGCATTACCGGCGCGACCGATGTCTACATGTGGGGCGACCGGATGATCGAATTCCACCGCTGCAAAACATGCGGTTGCTTCACCCATTGGCTGCCGGTGGACAAGGACTATGACCGCATGGGCGTGAACGCGCGGATGATGCCGCGCGAAATCTGGAGCGGCGCGCGGGTGCGTTACACGCCGGGGCCGGACTGACAGAGCGCGCTTCTGCCGTTATGCTGACACGCTGCTGACAGCATGGTGTCAGTAGCAGCCTGGCATGATCCAGGTTGGGAGGACGGCATGAGACGCGCGGACAGGCTGTTTCGCATCATCCAGATTTTGCGGCGCCGGCGAAGGCCGGTGACGGCGGGCGAGATTGCGACCGAACTGGAAACCTCTCAGCGCACCATCTATCGCGACATTGCACAGTTGATGGCCGAGCGCGTGCCCATTCGCGGCGAGGCGGGCATGGGCTATGTGCTGGACGGCGGTTTCGACATGCCGCCGCTGATGCTGACACCCGACGAAATCGAAGCGGCGATGCTGGGCGCGCAGTGGGTGATGAACCGCGCCGATGAAGGACTGGCGCGCGCGGCATCGGATCTGGTGGCCAAGATCGGGCAGGTGATCCCCGAGCATCTTCGGCCGCTTCTGATGGAGCCCGCGCTCACCTCGCTGCATTCGCGGCACGTGGTGCCCGATGCCATCGACATGGCGCGTGTGCGCGCGGCCATTCGCACGCAGGGCAAGATCGCCATCGCCTATCGCGACGAAAAGGGCGAGGCGAGCGAACGCGTCATTTGGCCCATCGCCGTGAGCTATTGGGAATCGGTGCGGCTGATCGTGGGCTGGTGCGAATTGCGCAGTGCCTTTCGTCACTTCCGCACCGACCGCATCGAGCGGGCCGAATTTCTGCCGGTTCGCTATTCCACACCCCGCGCGCGCCTGCGGATCGCGTGGAAGAAGGAAATGGACGCCGATTGCGAGCGCCGCTCGCGGCGCACGCACGCCGAGACGCCCGTTCCCGTGCTGATGGAATAGTGACGGAAGGTTGAGTTGCCGCCGCGCGCGATTGGCGCCTATAAGGGCGGATGCGGGGCATGGCGGCGACACTGGCAGTTCTTCTGACGCTGGCGGCGGCATCGCCCGCCGCGGCGCAGACCTCGTTCATGGTTTCGAACGAATGCGCCGCGCCCTATACGGCCTATCAGAAGCTGATCGATCAGTTGTTGCAGGCATCGCTCTATGGCGAGGCCGCCTATGACAAGCTGCGCAGCGAAAAGCTCGACGCCGCCACCAATGATGCACTTTCGGCCTGCCGCGCCGATGCGCCGGCGAAACGTTCCATCTACGACATCAACGGCCAATTGCGCGATTACCAATCCACGCGCGATGCGGCGCTGCGAATCCTGCAAGCCAAGCCGCCCGCGCCGGTGAACTGACGATTGCGATACCCATAGTGGGCATGATCTGAAATGGGCACGGCGCGACCCGAAAGGCCGCGCCGTGTTGTTCACGCCGAATGGCGAGCGGGCTTTTCACCGCGCCCTCGGCAAGCCGTCTTAGAACGTGCGATCCATCGCGCGGCGGAGGGACTCGGTGTCGCGGTCTTTCACGCGTCCGGCGAGAATGTCGTCCACATCGGCGCGGCGGCCATAATACTTCTCGTTCGCCTTGTCGTCCGGATCGATCACCGAGCCGTTCAGCGAGACGCCGCCATAAAGGCCCTTTGCCTTCGACCACACGATGATGTCGCCGCTGAAGTTGCCGCTGGTCGCGCCTTCCGCGCCGGCACCGAGCGTGACGACGGTGAGACCGGCATTGGCGCCGAACTTGAACTTGGAACGCTTGATCGCCCGCAGCGCCCGATCGGTCATGATGATCATCACCACCTGCGCCTGTTCGAGGCCGGCCTGAAAGCCGAACGACGCCGAACCCAGTGTATAGAAGGCAGGCGCGCTCCAGGTGCGGCCGGTGCGGGCCATCAAGACGCCATCGCCGCCTTCGGCGCCGAAGATGAAGCCACCCTTCACCAGCTTGGGCACGATCAGAACGGCACGGGCGCGGTGTACGGCCTTGCGCGCATCGTGGAACACGTCATCGCGTTCCAGGGCGCGAATGGTCTTTTCAGCATTGTTGAGCGTATCGCGCTCGCCGCGGGCGGCGGCGGGAGCAGCGGAAAATCCGATCAGCGCGACGGCCGTCATCGCCGCTACCGAGAGCTTCGTCCAAGCGTTCATGTCGATCTCCTCAGGGGGAACCCGGAATGGGAACTTACTGAACGCCTGCGCGCTGCGGAAGTTGCGAGGCGTGGGCCATGACGTGATAAATGAAGTTCTCGTCCACAATTCCTGAGAAAAGCTGGGCCCAGGGGCCGCTGGCGAGGATGGCCACGTCGTCGCCTGCGTGGGTTTCGCCGCTCATGGGCACAAGCGCGGGTTGCAGGAAGTTCAGATTGGTGGTGATGGCGTTGGTCAGGCCCTCGCGGCTCTGGCTGGCGCCGGGGCCATTTGCGTATTGCAGGGTGGTGTAGGGCAGGCCGTCCAGCGTGGATGGGGAATCGGATTTCTCGCGGCCCGGCGGCTCGTCAGCCACGCCGAGAATGGGATTGCCACGGCTCGGATAGCCCACGATTTGTAGCGTGTGGCTGTGATCGGCGGTGACGATGATGAGCGTGTCGGCGGCATCGGTCATGGCAAACCCGGTCTTGATCGCGTCGTCGAAGGCAATCGTATCTTCGAGCGCGCGCGCGGCGTTGCCGGCATGATGCGCATGGTCGATGCGCCCGCCTTCCACCATCAGCACATAGCCTTCGGGGTTCTTCTTCAGGATGTCGATGGCCTTCGCCGTCATCTCGGCGAGAGAGGGTTCGCTGTTGGTCTTCGCGCGCTCGGTTTCATATTGCATGTAGCTGCGATTGAAGAGACCCATCAGCCGTTTCGTACTGGAAGGATCGACGGCCTTGAACTGTTCTTCGTTCCAGACATAGGCCGCATCGCCGTTGTAGCGCGCCTTCCACTCCTCCACGAGATTGCGGTTGTCGCCGCGCTCGCCGCGGCTGGAGGGATCCTGCGGATCGATATCGTGCGAGTCGAACATCTTCTGCCGCCCGCCGCCCAAAATGACTTCGAAGCCGTCGCCGTAGTTCCAGTGCACGAGCTGGTCGGCGATATCCTTGCAGCCCGGCTTCCTGTCGTTCGGCAGCATGTCGCTGTCGGCTTCCCAATCGCGGCCCGGCGTGTGCGCATAGGCCGCGGCGGGCGTGGCATGCGTCACGCGCGTGGTGGTGATGATGCCAGTGGAAAGATGCGCCATCTCCGCCAGTTCGAAGATGGTGGTGACATCGGTGCCTTTGCTCTTGGCGCAATCGCGCGGCATGGCCTTGTCGTTCACGCCGATGGTGCCGTTTTTGGCTTTGATGCCGGCGGTCATGGAGGTGGCGGACGGCGCGGAGTCAGTGACGATGGAATCGGCGCTGTAGGTGCGCGACAGCGCGGCATAGGGCAGCGTGTCCATCGTCAGCCTGTAGGATGCCCCGTCGAGCCCCTTCTTCTGCCCGGCATAGATGCGCGCCGCGGTGATGGTGGAGATGCTCATGCCATCGCCTATGAAGAGAATGATGTTCTTCGCGCGGTTCGTGTTCTCCTGCTGCTTCAGTCTGGCGGCAAGATCGGCGGCATCCTGTTTGAAGGTGGCGTCGTTCTGTTGTGGCAGACCGGCAGACCATGCCGCGCCGCCCGTGAGCGCCACGCCCAGCACCGCCGCTATCGCCGATTTCCGCATGACAGACCCTTTGCGCCAGTTCCGCGCCAAAGGTCTGTCACACATCAAATACAGAACGATGACGGCTATTTGGCGGCGTCGAGAATTTCCTTGACCGTTGCGGCATCGGCCTTGGCCTGCGTGAGGTCGGCGGTCGCGATGCCTTCGCGGGCCTTGTCGGCAGCCTTTTTCAGCGTGAGCTTCACGGTGTCATTGCTCGCATCAGCAATGGCGCCGCTGCCGGCCTGCGCGCAGGGGTTCATCTGCGTGCTGTCGAAGCCTTCACCGCCGGGGCCGACAAGACAGTTGAGCGCGTGATGCAGGTGCGTGTGCACGCCGCCGACATCGCTTGCCTGCGCCGCAAGCCCGGCATGGGCGGCGGCATTGACGATTTCGGAATGTCCGTCCGCCCAAGCCGCCGCCGGAAGGGTGACGATTGCGGCGGCAATCAGTGCAGTACGAGTTCTGGATGCGATCATTGCAATTCTCCCTGGGTCAGCCCCCCAGCCCGCGTGCGAGTTTAGCGGCTGGGGTTCCAGGATAGAACCCAACAATATTTCATGCGGCGCGTGTGAGCGACTGCACAATCGGGGCGCGGGCGGCCACTTCCGGGCGCTCGTAGATCAGCGTTTCGCCGTCCCACACTTCGATGCGGCGCGCCATCGGCGGGCGCATGGCATGGGCCAGAATCTTCGCCTGCTTGTCGCCGCCACAGGGCACCCAGAAGGTTTCGAGCTTCTCGCCGTGTGCATCGCGGTAGCAGATTTCGTAGCTCGGCATGGCCGTACTCCTTGGCAGCGTTTGGCCCCTCGGTTCCGCCGTTCTCTACCCATCGGCGATGTCAGTCGAGTGACAAGGACGTATAGGTTTTTCACAAATCTCCTCAAATTGTCGCGTCAGACCAAGGACTTGGAGATTGCAGGCCGTTCATTGACATTGGCCTGTGCCATTCCCACATTTCACTAGGGTTTCACGGGAGGCAGATATGGCCGATCCGCACGCAGCCGCGCCAGCGCGCGACGATCAGAACCGCACGATGACGATCATCATCTACGGGCTTCTGCTCGCCGCCCTGTTTAACGGCATCACCGCCGTGGTGGCTGTCATCCTGGCCTATGTGAAGCGCGACGACATGCGAGGAACGATCTACGAGGGTCACCTGTCCAACGCCATCGAGATTTTCTGGACGGCGCTGGTGGTCGGCGTGCTGGGGTGCGTGACCATTCCGCTCGCCATCGGCATCTTCATCCTTGCAGGTCTCTATATCTGGTTCATCTATCGCTCGGTCAAAGGTCTGGTCCGCGCGATTGATGCGCGCCCCTACCATTGAGGTGACACCATGAGCGATCACGCACTTCCCGCCCGCGCCGAAGGATCGGACCTTCGGCTGGCTGCCATCCTCGCTTACGCGCTCTATCTGGCGGCGCTCCTCAATGGCATCACCGCCTTGGTGGGTGTTGTGGTGGCCTATGTGAAGCGTGCCGATGCGCGCGGCACCATCTATGAAAGCCATTTCTCCAATCTCATCGCCGTGTTCTGGGTGAGCATCATCCTGTTCGCGCTGGTGTGCGCGGGCGTGTTGTGGGGCGCCTTGAACGCGGCCTACGCCGTGCCGGATGGCGATCCGATCCGCCTCATCATGGTTGCACCGTTCGCGCTTGTCGGATTCGCAGGGATCCTTGTTTGGTATCTCTACCGCACGGTGCGCGGCCTCATCCGCGCCATCGACGGCGAAGCATATCGCTAATCCTCACTGTCATGGCCCGCGAATGCGGGCCACCCAGTTGAAGGCGCACGCTTTCTGCCGCGTGAAATCGGTGCCTTGCTTTCCGGAGAATAGATTGTGTCACCTGGATGGCCCGCATTTGCGGGCCAGGACACTTTGGGGACGGTGTTAGAATTCAGTTTGCATAATCCATCGCGATATCGACGAGCCAGCGCCGGAGCGCCGGTTCGAACGTTTTGGACATCCGCGCGCGCAAGTTGGATTCGATGGGCGCGGTGCGGGCGCGGCAGCGCTTTTGTAACGCGCGGCCTTCCTCGGTGATGACAAGGCGCAGGATGCGCCCATGCACCGGATCGGGATGCTTGACGATGGCGCCGCGCGCTTCCAGTGCCTTGACGATCACATTTATGGTTTGCGGCGTGAGCATGGTGAGGCGTGCCAAATCCGCCGCCGAGATCGCATCATAGGCGCGGATCATGGTAAGCGCGGAAGATTGCGGATAGGTCATGCCCTCGGCGGCAAGCGCGCGATCGAGCGCGAGCCGGACAGCCGATGACGCTTGCCGGAGCAGATAGGTCATGTAGCCATCGGTGCCGCGCTTGGCTTCGCCCACCGCCGGAATGGCGGGCAGGCCCGTTCGTGGATCTGTGTTTGCTGCAAGGCTGGCTTGCGCGGGTTTGGTGCGGCGCGGCTTGACCATATTATCAGGGCTCGAATAAGTTATCAGGGCTCTTATATCTTTTCCCTGTGAGGCAGGCAATGACAGATGCGGTGAAACCGGCGTCCAAACGGGTGCGGCTGAAGCGGCTCAACAAGCGCGGCGCCTATGATCGCGCCAGCATCGATGCGATCCTCGATGCCATGCCGCTCGCCCATGTGGGATATGTGTTCGACGGCGCGCCCTATGTGACGCCGACGCTGCAATGGCGCGAAGGCGACCATGTGTATTGGCATGGTTCTTCGGCGAGCCGGATGCTGCGCGCGGCCGAGGATACCGAGGTATGCCTCACCGTCTCGCTGCTGGACGGCATGGTGCTGGCGCGCTCGGCGTTTCATCACTCGGTGAACTACCGCTCGGTGATGCTGCTGGGCCGCGCCTTCAAGGTGACCGATCCGGAGGAGAAAGCCGAACGCTTCAAGGGCCTGATCGAAGCGCTCTATCCGGGGCGCTGGGACATGCTGCGCCCGGTGAAGGCCATCGAAGTGAAGGCCACGAGCGTGCTCGGCATGAAGATCGCGGAAGGCTCCGCCAAGGTGCGCACCGGGCCGCCGATCGACGATGAGGAAGACAATGCGCTGCCGATCTGGGCAGGCGTGGTTCCGGTTTCAATGCGCATGGGCAAAGCGGTCGCGGATTCCTATGTGCCCGCGGGCCTGGGCCCGCCCGCGCATGTGGGGAAGATCAGGATTGGGTGATGTCTCCTCCCCCCGCCTTTGCGGGGAAGGAAAATTCTACTCCGCGCGCCTGCGGAAGAAGATGAAGCCGATCACGCCGACCATCAGCGCCAGCGCGAAGTTGAACGGCACGAGGTCGTAGAGCGGGCCGGTGGTCATCGCGGCGCTGTGGAAGCTCATGCCCATCTGCGAACCCCAGAGCGTGCAATCGCCGACGCCGGCTTCATTGGGCTTGCAATCGGCGTAAAGCGCGCTCTGCACCGCGAGCGTGGGCAACAGCAGTGCGAGAATGGGAAACAGCAACATGGTCAGCGCGGCCTGCAGGGGCTTGCGGCAGATCAGCGACGCCACGGCGGCGATGAACGAAATCACGAAAGTGATGAAGGTGTTGGATCCAACGAACCATGCCAGATTCAGCGTGTCACGCAGGCCGCCGCCAAAGGTGGCGCCGTGGCAGAGTTCCGGTCCCGGCGCGCAACCGGCGGCGAGCGCCCACAAGCGCACGAACCACACCAGCAATGAGGGCACGACAAGAATGGTCGCACAGGTCAGCCACACCCCAAGAGCGTAATGGTGTGCGGACCGCGCGGGCGGTTCATCCTCATCATGGTAATCATAGGACATGCAGCAACTTTAGGCATTTGCTGCATGAACTGCGCGTGAATGATCGAAATGTCGTTAATGCAGCGCGATGGCCCAGTTAACGCAGACTGCGGCGCAGCGGGCGCGGCGCGGGAGCTGGCGGCAACCTTTCCCAGCGGCCATTGCGTATCTGCACCAGAAAGCCGTCATGCAGGCCAAGGTGATCGCGCGCGGTAAAATCCACCGGCAGACTGGGCAGATCGGCATCGCGCCAGCCCGGCATCGCCTCCAGCGCCCGGGCAAAACTTGTCTGCGTGGGGTTGTTGCCTGCGCGGTTCAACGCTTCGGCGAAGAGGAAGGCGTTGATGTAAGCGCGCATCGCCTGTGCCGAGGCGACGGCATGAAAGCGCGTTTCGTAGCGGCGCACCCAGTTGCGGACCCGAACGTCGCGGTCGTTCGGATAAGGCCAGGGCGCCACGGTGACGGAATAAAGCCCATCCACCGTGGTGCCGCCGAGCGTTGCCACTTCGGGCTGATAACAGGCCGAGGGACACAGCAGCGCGGGACCGCCGCGCCGGAAGGCCCGCGCGATGGTGAGCACTTCGGTGGAAGTGGCGCCGAGCACCACGATATTGGCGCCCGCTTTGCGCAATTGCGCGGCCTGCCTGGCGAAGCTGCGGCTGTCGGGTTTGAAGGCCAGCGCTGCGGCGACGCGCATCCTGTGACGTTTCAGAAGCGCGGTGGCACCCTTCAGCACCGACTTTCCAAAAGCATCATCGCGGTAGAGCACGCCAACCCGGGGCTCCGCGCGCGCGCCCAGCAGCCGCTCCAATCCCACCGCGATCTGGCGCGACACCGGAATATCGGCCGCGAATTCCAGCGGCTGGGATGGCACATAGGTTTCGTCGGGCGAGGTGAACGGAAACAGATGAAGAATGCCCGCGTTCAGAACCGCCGGCATTGTGGCTGCCACCGGCGGCGTGCCAGACGGACACAGAATGGCAAAGACCCGATCCTGTTTCAGCAGCCGCTCTGCCGCCAGGATCGCCTTCTTTGCATCATAGCCATTGTCGGCGGCGATGAGCTTCAGCCTGCGCCCGCCAACACCGCCGCGCGCATTGATGTCGTCGAACGCCATGAGCAGGCCATTGCGCACGGCGGTCCCCATAGGCGAGAGCGGCCCCGACAAATCGACATGCGTGCCGACAAGAACGTCCTTTGCGCTGACGCCGGGCGCGGCGGCATGCGCCGGAAGCGCGGCGGCGAAGAACGCCGCCGCCGCAAGTCCCGGCCATGCGCGCGAAATCATCCTCATGCCTTCGCCGAGGGCCGCTCCTTCACGCGCGCGAACCATGCGGCAATATTCTTGAACTCGGTGTTGAGCGGCTGGCCGACCTGGCCGCCGAAATCGATGAAGCAAAACAGAAGCACATCGGCGAGCGTGAAACGGTCGCCACACACGAACTGCTTGCCCGCCATCTGACCGTCCAGCCATTTCAGGCGGTCCTGCGCGATACGCTTCAGGCCGTCCGCCGCTTCGGGCACGGTGACCATGCGGCTCTGGAAAAGCGGCAAGCCCTGACTGAAACGGAATCCGTTCGCCATCGGCTCGCAGATGTTGAGATCGATGCGGCGCGTCCACATGCGCGTCTCGCCGCGTTCCTCCGGCGTGGTGCCGATGAGCGGCGGGTTCGGATTCTTCTCTTCCAGATATTCACAGATCGGCAGGATCTCGGAGAGAAAGGCGCCGTTGTCGAGTTCGAGGCACGGCATCTGACCATGCGGATTGCGCTTCAGATGTTCTTCCTGACGGTTTTCGCCCGCCATCAGGTTCACATCCTGCGTCGGCAGGGCAATGCCTTTTTCTGCGGCGAACATGCGCACGACGCGCGGATTGGGACCCACCGAATTGTAGAATTTCATGTTGTCCTCCCTAGGGGCAATGTTAGGCGCGAGGGAGGCTAGGTGGGCGGGTTGCGCGGGTCAATGTGCTGCCGCAAGGGAAAGGCGCGGTTCCTATTCCGGCACATTCTTCCTATATAGAATTGTCATCTTGGCGGCGAACGATGCTGCCGCAGTTCAGGATTGCGCGCCATGGCAATTCCCTTCATTCGCGAATTCGATGCGCATTATGGCGCGCTTCAGCGCGTCTCGCCGCTGATCCGCCGCGTGGTGGCGAACAATCCGGGCCCTTTCACATTCAAGGGCACGGGCGTTTACATCGTGGGCGGCAAAGATGTTGCGGTGATTGATCCGGGCCCCGATCTGCCCGATCACACCAAGGCGCTGCAAGAGGCGCTCACCGGATTGAACGTGACGCATATTCTCGTCACGCACACGCACACCGATCATTCCCCCGCCGCCAAATGGCTGAAAGCGCACACCGGCGCGAAAACCTATGCCTATGGTCCGCATGGGTCGGGCAAGGCCGAGGAAGGCGTTAAGGTGGAAGAGGGTGGCGATATGGAATTTGCGCCCGATATCGCCGTGCGCGATGGCGATATCATTGAGGGCAATGGGTGGACGGTGGAATGCGTGTTTACGCCGGGCCACACATCGAACCACATGTGCTTTGCGCTGAAGGAAGAGAAGGCGCTTTTCACCGGCGATCATGTGATGGGCTGGTCCACGACCGTTGTGACCCCGCCCGATGGCGACATGCGCGCCTATATGGCCTCACTCGAAAAGCTGCTGTCGCGCGATGATGCCGTTCTATATCCCACGCACGGCGCGCCGGTAACGGATCCCAAGCCCTTCGTTCAGGCCTATATCGATCACCGTCTGGAGCGAGAGGGTCAGATCATCTCCTGCCTCGCGAGCGGCATGACCACGATCCCGGATATGGTGGAGCATATGTATGCGGCGGTGGACAAGCGCCTCCATCCGGCGGCCTCGCGGTCGGTGATGGCGCATCTGATCCAGCTTGAACAGGAAGGCCGCGTCGTGCGCGACGGCGCGCAGTACCGCTTCGCCTGAGCTTTCCGAACTTGCTGCGGGCTGCCGAAAGGCGCAGGAATCCGGCGCTGACATTGAAGGCCGGACCAGATGAAACTCTTCCTCCATGGCCGCTCGCTCGAACGCGTGCGGCCCGCGCTTGAAGCCACCGGGCTCGATCTCGACATCTATGCGCTTGAAGGCGAGCAGGTGCGCCATGGCAGCGAACGTATCGCGCCCGATTCCTTCGATCCCGACATCATCTGGATCACGCTCGATGCGTTTGCGGCGCGCGAACTCGGGCCGTTCTTCAAGGCCGCGCTCACCGGCAAGAGCAAAAAATGGGTGCAGACTTTCAATGCCGGGCTCGATCTTCCGGTGTTCCGGCAGATATTCGATCGTGGCGTGACGATGTCGAACAGCAACGCGCAGGCTGTACCCATCGCCGAGTTCGTGATCGCGCGCGTGAGCGGGGCATGGTATCCGCACGTTACATGGTGCGACGAACAGACGGCGCACCGCTGGACGCGCGTGCCCTTCCGCGAGCTTGCCGGTTCGCGCTGGCTGATTTTTGGCTATGGCAACATCGCCCGCGAGATTGCGAAGCGCGTGAAAGCGTTCGGCGCGCATGTAACCGGCATCCGCCGTTCCGGCGGCAGCGATGACTTCGCCGATGTCATGGATGTTCCCGCCAATCTCCTGAAGCATCTGCCGAATGCGGACGTTGTGGTGCTGGCATCGGGGCTCAATGCCGAGACGCATCATGTTGCGAACGCGAATTTCTTCGCGGCGATGAAGACGGGCAGCATCCTCGTGAACATCGGACGCGGTGGACTGGTGGATGAGCCCGCGTTACTGGCGGCGCTGGAGAATGATGCGCCCGGCGTCGCCATCCTCGATGTGTTCGAGACCGAACCGCTGCCGGCGGATAGTCCGTTCTGGGATCATCCGAAGGTGCGCATGAGCGCGCACACCTCGCCGACGTCCGACGGTATCATCGCGCGCGGCGACAGGCTCTTCCTCGACAATCTTGTGCGCTACGCGAAGGGCGAGCCGCTCATCAACGCCGTGACGGAGCGCACGTTTTAGCCGGTAGCTACCGGTAGCTACTTTTGCTTGACATGGTAGCTACCGGTAGCTACCTTCATCTCATGAAGACCGTCGCCATCAAGGACGCCAAAAACAGGCTCACCGAACTCGCCCGCGAGGTGGAAGCGGGCGAAACCATCACGGTTACGCGCAATGGCGAACCGGTTTTCGACATGGTGCCGCACAAACCGAAAAAGGGCGGTATCAACTGGGAAGCGATGCGGGCGTACAAGCGCGCGCATGGCATCGATAAGGTCTTCACCTATGTGGCCGATGACTTCGATGCGCCGTTGCCGGAAGATTTCCTGATCACGCCCACGTCTGACTGATGAACCTGTTGCTGGATACACACTTCGTCATCGAACTCGTCGAAGAGCGATTTTCCATTGGCGGAATGGTACGGGATGAAGATGTTCTCTTCGTCAGTGCAGTGAACCTTTGGGAAATCGCGATCAAGCATCGGTTGGGCAAGCTCAGGCTTGGCGTCAAGCCCACAGAGGTTCCCGCGCTTGTCGAGCACGGTGGCATTCAGATCATCGATATCGATCGGCATCATGTTCTTGCCGAACTGAACGTGGTGCCGCCCACGCGCGATCCGTTCGATCAATTGTTGCTTGCGCAATGCCAGGTGGAAGGCATGCGGCTTGTTACGGTGGATGACAAGCTCGTGAGCCATCCGCTCGCGTGGCGGCCTTAGAGTCTCTTACTTCCGCTTCAGCTGGCTCACGTCGCGCACGGCGCCGCGGGCGGCGCTCGTGGTCATGGCGGCGTAAGCCTGTAGTGCCGCGGAAACCTTGCGCGGGCGCTTGGGCGGTTGCCAGCCGTCGGTGCGCGCGTCCATCGCGGCTCTACGGCGCGCGAGTTCGTCGTCGCTGACCGCAAGGCGGATAGAGCGGTTCGGAATGTCGATCTCGATGGTGTCGTTTTCTTCGACCAATCCGATCGTGCCGCCTTCGGCTGCTTCCGGCGAAACATGGCCTATCGAAAGACCCGACGTGCCGCCGGAGAAACGCCCATCGGTGATGAGCGCACAGGCTTTGCCGAGGCCCTTCGATTTCAGATAGCTCGTGGGATAGAGCATCTCCTGCATGCCGGGGCCGCCCTTGGGGCCCTCATAGCGGATGATGACAACATCGCCCGCCTTCACCTTTCCGTTCAGGATTCCGGCAACGGCAGCATCCTGACTTTCATAAAGGCGCGCAGGCCCGGAAAATTTCAGGATGCTTTCATCCACGCCCGCTGTCTTCACGATGCAGCCGTCTTCGGCGAGATTGCCGAACAGCACCGCAAGTCCGCCATCCTTGCTGAAGGCATGTTCGGCGCTACGCACGCAGCCGGTCTTGCGATCACGGTCGAGTTCATCGAAACGGCGTGACTGGCTGAACGCGGTCTGCGTGGGAATGCCGCCCGGCGCGGCGCGATAGAAAGTTTGCACATCGCTGGCCGGATCGAGCGCGATGTCCCAGCGCTCCAGCGCCTTCGCAAGCGTCGGACTGTGCACGGTGGGCAGATCGTTGTGGATCAGGCCTGCGCGATCCAGTTCGCCCAGGATCGCCATGATGCCGCCCGCGCGATGCACATCTTCCAGATGCACATCAGCCTTGCTCGGCGCGACCTTGCACAGACACGGCACGCGGCGCGACAGCCGGTCGATATCGGCCATGGTGAAATTCACTTCGGCTTCCTGCGCCGCGGCCAACAGGTGCAGAACCGTGTTGGTGGAGCCGCCCATGGCGATGTCCACCGTCATCGCGTTCTCAAAGCCCTTGAAGCTCGCGATCGCGCGCGGCAGCACGCTGGTGTCGTCTTTCTCGTAGTAGCGCCTGGCTAGCGAGACCACGAGGCGGCCCGCCTCCTGGAACAGCTTTTTGCGGTCGGCATGCGTCGCCAGCACCGAGCCGTTGCCCGGCAGCGAAAGCCCGATGGCTTCGGTGAGGCAGTTCATGGAGTTCGCGGTGAACATGCCTGAGCACGAGCCGCAGGTGGGGCAGGCCGAGCGTTCAATCACCTGCACGTCGGCATCGGCCACCTTGTCGTCGGCTGCGGCCACCATCGCATCGATAAGATCGATCTTGCGCGCGCCTTCCTTCAGAACAACCTTGCCCGCTTCCATCGGCCCGCCGGACACGAACACGGTGGGGATGTTCAGGCGCAGCGCCGCCATCAGCATGCCGGGCGTGATCTTGTCGCAATTGGAAATGCACACCAGCGCGTCGGCGCAATGCGCATTGACCATGTATTCCACGCTGTCGGCGATCAGTTCGCGCGAGGGCAGGCTGTAGAGCATGCCGTCATGGCCCATGGCGATGCCGTCATCCACCGCGATGGTGTTGAACTCTTTCGCCACACCGCCCGCTTCAGCGATTTCCCCTGCGACAAGCTGGCCGAGATCCTTCAGATGCACATGGCCCGGCACGAATTGCGTGAAGGAATTGGCGATAGCGATGATGGGCTTGCCGAAATCTTCGTCGCGCATGCCCGTCGCGCGCCAAAGGCCGCGCGCGCCTGCCATGTTGCGGCCGTGGGTGGTGGTGCGGGAGCGATAGGCAGGCATGGCATCATCCTGAGCAGTTCAGGATGACATAGCAACCGCGCGCGGTGGAGGGAACCGGCGTCTCGCCGCCAGTACCCGGTCGAAAGCGCACAGGCTAGCTGTTCGCCAGTTTCTTGAAGAAGCCGCGAATGCGCTCCGCGTTGGAGCCATCATCGGAGCGGCCAACGCGGCTTTTGGCGCGGATATCCAGCTTTGCGCCCATGCCCGATGGTTCCACACGGATCACGATGTCGGTTACGAAACCGAAGAAGAAGGTGGTGTCCGTGGCTTCGATACGGCCCTGATCGGGCGCGACGGAAACAATGGTCCACCCCATGCTCTCGGCGGCGCGCTGCGCGCGGGCAAACAGCGTTTCCGGCGGCATGAGAATGCGAATTCCGCGTATGTCGCCATAGACCTTGCGCTGCACCTCGCGAACAGTGCGCTGCTCGTCGTCCCAGAACAGCTTTTCATCGCCGTCATAGCCCGGCGGATTTTCCGCGCCCGCACGCTCCGAAAGCAGGGCCTTGAATGCGGGCGGCCGTTCGGTATCGGTGGTGATATCGCAAATGGGCGGCGAGATTTCCGCCATATAGGCGGCACGCAGCGGCATGATCATCATGAGTGCCGAGCCGATGAGCCCGATCAAGCCATAACGCATTGAATGGCTGTCGTGCGTTGCCCGCCATGCGATGTACCAGACAAGCCCGGCCATGACGGCCGCAAGGCCGATTGCCATGCCGACGGGCAGGATGGTGCCGGTGCCGGTTTCATAATGCCATAAGCCAAGGCGCGTGCCGAAGCCGGCAGCGATCATCACGGCCAGCGAGACGGCAGCCGTCCAGAACGCCATTCGGGCCAAGGCCGGTACGATGCGCATGAACCCCCACTCATCGCGCGTGGCGGCCAATATCCCCTGCCTCGCGCGTTCGAAAAATTCTGTCGACAGGCGGTATGCAAAATTTTGCCGCCGAATGCCACTGCATCCCGATGGGTCATTGGAGAATCTGGCGGGAAACGGAACTTTTGCCGCGCCCGCCCCGATGCATTAACCGTTGGCGCGCGCCGGGATCGCCAGGGCAAGGAACAGATCGCCATCGCGCATCACAAGCCCCCTGGCTTCCATCACCAAGAGGGCTTCGGTGATTTCCGCCGCGCCGCCATCGAGGCCGAGCTTGTCTGCCACGGCCGCCGCGCTGAGGGGCCGCTCGCTGATCGCCACATAGATTTCGGACAGCGGCGCGGGAAAGTCGTAGCGCTGCGATTGGCCGGGTTCGCGTGCATCGGTGATCTGTAAGACGCCCGGCGACCAGCGATAGGTGAGCGCCGGCTGCGCACCGGCGCGCCACATGTCGCGCCACGCATGCGCGGCACGGATGAATTCGTCATACGCACTGTCGGGCCGCTGGTCGGCGAACTCATAGTCGAAGTAGTAGGCCACGCGCGAAAGATCGATGTCGTCCGGATAGATGTAGGTGAGGTGATCGAGCGGCTTTATGTATTTGACCGGAAAGGTTTCGTGGTCATCAAAGATCGGCGCGAAGCGTTCCATCCAGATGCGGCCTGCCGTGTTGGGCGGATCGAGATGGCGCAGGAATGGCAGTAGCTTGGTCTGGCTCGCATAGTCCTCATCGGTCTCACCGGGAAAGCCGAAGAGCAGATTCCAGTTCACGCTGACGCCGTAATAGCGCGACCAGCGCAGAAGATTGACGTTCTGGATCGCCTTCACGCCCTTCTTCATCAGGGCCAGCACATGGGTCGAAAGGGATTCGATGCCAGGCTGGATTTCCACGATGCCCGCTTCTGCCAGCGCCCTGACCTGCGCGCGCGAGAGATTGGATTTCACTTCGAAGAACAGGCGGTAGTTGCGTTCCTGCGCGGCCAGCGCGGGAATGAAGGATTTCCAGTAATCCGGAGCCAGAATGTTATCGACGCCCGCGAAGTTGAATACGCCCCAGCGCCGTGACATCTCGCCGAGTTCTTCGAGCATCTTCTCGCCGCTCTTCTGGCGGAATTTCATGCTGAGGCCATTGAGGCCGCAGAAGGTGCAGTGGTGTTTCTCGCCCCACCAGCAGCCACGAGAGCCTTCAAACGGCACGCGCACCTGAAACAGATCGGCGGGACCAACGACACCGAGCCGCGCCGCGCGTTCGAAATATTCGCCGTAGTCGGGCAACGGCATGTCCGAAAGTTCGGTGAAGGGTCTACGCGCGGCAGTGCCGCGACCCTTGCGGCTGACCACACCCAAAACGTTTGCCGGATCGCGGCCAGCCGCCAGCGCTTCGAGAAACTCCACGAAGGCGGCTTCGCCTTCGCCGTCGACAGCGTAGTCTATGAAGTCGTTGGCGCGCACCAGTTCTTCGCCCATTTCGCCTTCGAAATTGGCGCCACCAAACAGGATGACAAGGTGCGGATAGGCCGACTTCAGCCGCCGCGCCAGCGCGAAGGAGGGAATGTTCTGCTGAAAGGTGGAGCTGAAGCCGATGACGTCATAGCCATGACCGTCGATCCCGCGCATTGCCTCGTCGAGAAACGCGGGCACCGCCTCGCGGCGCAGCGCAATGAGCTTCTGCGCATCGATGCCATAGGCTTCGAGATGTTCGAGCGCCTCCGGATAGTCGAAGGGATAGCGGCAATCCGGATCGGGCGGCGCATCGGGAAAGGCTTCGGCGGCGAATAGCCAGTTGCCGGTTTCATAGCCGGAGAAGGTGCCCAGTTCTTCGTTCAGATAAGTGCCGATGCGTGACGCCAGATCGACGCTGAGATGAAGCGTATCGACATCAAATCCCTGCGAACGTCCCAGCGCGGCCAGTCCGCAAATCTGCAGGGAGGGCCGCAAACCCGAATAGAACGGCATGGAAATCAGCAGCGTCTTCAGCCGCCTGGCGGGAGCGTTCGCAACCGCACTGTCCCGTCCCTGAACCTCCGCCATGCGCGGCGCCCCACCTTGCTCCTGCCGAAAGCCAGAGTTACCATAAGTTCACGGATTCCGGCATTGGGAGCGGGTCTTGGACGAGAAATCTCCGAAGCGTTTGGGCCTTGCCGCGCTGGCACTTGCAGCGCTGGCCTCGCCAGTCGTCATTGCGGATGCCTCCGCCGCCGGTTCCAGCCAGACGCCATCTGCCCAGAACGACAAGATCTGCAATCCGAATGGCGGCGCCTGCGAGACCGCCACGCACAACAGGATGATCGGCACGCAGATCAAGTCGCAGCCGTCCATTCCCAATGGCAAGCCGCAAAACAACAATTTCGTGGATCGCGCCGACAAGCTGCCGAAGAACAACAATGCCATCATCATCGGCAAGGATGGAAAGCCGCTGGACAACAACCGGTTCATACTGGGCCGCGATGGCAAGTATCGCGACAGTCAGCACCCGAACACGATCATCATCGTGGGCGGCGCGCCGAAGACGCCATAAGCCGATCGCCGCGCGCTATTCCGCCGCCGTGGGCAGGCGATAGCCGGCGAAGGTTTCGCGCAAGGTGATCTTCTGAATCTTTCCAGTGGCGGTGTGCGGAATCTCGCTCACGAAAGCGACGTCGTCGGGCATCCACCATTTGGCGATCTTGCCATCCAGATATTTCAGGATGTCCTCGCGGCTGGCGCTCTGACCCTGTTTGAGCACGATGACGAGCAGGGGCCGCTCGTCCCATTTGGGATGGCGCACACCGATCACCGCGGCTTCGGCCACCGCCGGGTGACCAACCGCCAGATTTTCGATCTCGATGGTGGAAATCCACTCGCCGCCGGATTTGATGACGTCCTTGGCGCGGTCGGTGATGGTCATGTAGCCATCCGGATCAATGGTGGCGACGTCGCCGGTATCGAACCAGCCCGCTTCATCGAAACTGGAAACACCATCGCCGCGGAAATATCCCTTGGCGACGCAAGGCCCGCGCACCTTCAACCGGCCGAAGGCCTTGCCATCGCGCGGCAGCTCGCCGTTCTCGTCATCGGTGATTTTCATTTCGACGCCGAAGGGCGGATGGCCCTGCTTGGTTTTGTAGTCGAGCTTCTTGTCGTAGGGCAGATCGTCCATCTTCGCCTTCAGTGTGCCGAGCGTGCCGAGCGGGCTCATCTCGGTCATGCCCCAGGCATGGACGACAGTGACTTCGTATTTCTTCTCGAATGTTTCGATCATGGAACGCGGACAGGCCGAACCGCCGATCAGCACACGGTTCAGGTGCGGCAGCATGTTTCCGGTCTTCTCCAGATCCTGCAGCAGCGACAGCCACACGGTCGGCACGGCGGCGGTGAGGGAAACCTTCTCGGTTTCGAGCAATTCGTAGATGGAGGCGCCATCGAGCTTGGGGCCGGGCATAACGAGTTTGCTGCCCACCATCGGCGCCGCAAAGGCAAGCGCCCACGCGTTCGCATGAAACATCGGTACGACTGGCAACACGGTGTCGGCATTGCGCAGGCACATGGCATCGGGCTGCGCCGCCATGAAGCCATGCAGAACATTGGAGCGGTGCGAATACAGCACGCCCTTCGGATTGCCCGTCGTGCCTGATGTGTAGCAGAGGCCGCAGGCGGTGTTCTCGTCAAATTCGGTCCATTCGCGGCCGGGGAACGGATGCTCATCACCCTCGGCGATGAAATCTTCATAAGCGACAAGGTTGGGAATTTTCACATCCGGCAGATGCGCCCTGTCCGTCATCGCAACGTAAAGCCGGACCGTGGGCATTTGCGGCGCCAGCTTTTCGACAAGCGGCGCAAAGGTGATGTCGAAGAACAGCGCGCGATCTTCCGCATGGTTGGCGATATAGACAAGCTGATCCGGAAACAGGCGCGGATTGAGCGTGTGATAGATTCCGCCCATGCCGGCGATGCCATACCAGGCTTCCAGATGCCGCCAGGTGTTCCACGCCATTGTGCCAATGCGGTCGCCGAGCTTGAAACCGCGCTTCTGCAGAGCATTGGACAGACGGTGCGCGCGCCTGCCGATTTCGCCATAGGTGGTGCGATGGATCGGCCCCTCGACGGAACGGCTGACCACTTCGCGGTCATGATGATAGAGCGATGCGTGATCGATGATCCTGTGGACCAGCAACGGCCAATCCTGCATCTGTCCCAGCATGGCGTAAAACCCCCAAATGTCGGCAATGTCTTTGGGGGATCATAGGAACCGCGTGCCGAAGGGGCAATGCGGCAAGCCTTTCCAAACCCACCTATGCCGACTAGCTTCGCCAGGTCGGGAAACGGGTTGGGGGCTCCACGGTGGACGGTCAGTCAGCGGTCGCAGGAGGCCGCACGCGCACTTTCTTCGGCGAGCCGTTTGGCCTTGCCTATCTGTCGTTCACCGAGCTTTGGGAGCGCTTTTCCTATTATGGGATGACGGCGCTGCTGACGCTCTACATGACGCAGCAGCTTCTACTTCCCGGACATGTGGAGAACATCGCGGGCTTTGCGGCCTTCCGCGCGGCATTGGAAGGGGTGTTCGGGCCTTACACCACCGTGGCGCTGGCGTCGCAGATCATGGGTCTCTACACGGGCTTCGTCTATTTCACGCCTGTGCTTGGCGGCATCATCGCCGACCGTTTTATCGGCCGCAGACCCGCGGTTATGCTGGGTGCGGTGCTGATGAGCCTTGGCCATTTCGCCATGGCCTTCGATCAGTCGTTTCTGCTGGCGCTGTTTCTGCTGATCACCGGCTGCGGCTTTCTGAAGGGCAATATCTCCGCGCAGGTGGGCGCACTCTATTCCGAGTCCGACAGCACGGGGCGCACGCGCGGATTCTCCATCTATTCCATGGCGATCAACGTGGGCGCGATGGCCGGTCCGCTCGCCTGCGGGTTGGTGGCACAGATCTATGGCTGGCACGCGGGCTTCGGTCTTGCCGGTGTTCTGATGCTGTTCGGCCTTGTCACCTATGTGGTGGGCTATCGCGCGCTGGTGGAGCCGGCACCGGTTCATGTTGCAGCCGCGCCCGTTCAGGGCCCCGGCGAAGCCAGGGTGATCTTCGCGCTGATCGCGGTGATGGCGCTGACGATCTTCCACTCCATCGCCTATTACCAGAACAGCAACATCGGTCTGATCTGGATCGATGCTCATGTGGATTTGAATTTCTTCGGTCTTCAGTTTCCGGTGCCGTGGTTCAATTCCATCGATCCGTTCATCAGCATCGTGTTCGTGCCGGTCCTCATCGTGCTGTGGAAATGGCAGCAGAGCCATGGCGGCGAGCCGAATGAAATCGTCAAGATTTCGCAAGGTGCCGCCATCGCCGCGGTCGCAAATCTCTTTCTCGTGGCGGCGGCGCTGATTTCGGACCGCGCCAATGTGCTGTTCCCGGTGATCTACGATGTGCTGCTGGGCGTGGCGTTTCTCTTCTATTGGCCGACTCTGCTGGCGCTGGTCTCACGCGCGGCGTCCGCCAAGCTGAAGGCCACGCTGATGGGTACAGCATTCCTTTCGCTGTTTGTGTCCAACATTCTGGTCGGCTGGATCGGTACGTTCTACGAACAGCTCGGGCCGGTGAGTTTCTGGACGCTGCAAGCTGCTATTGCCGGCTTCGGCGCGGTGCTGGCGCTGGTTCTGGCAAAGCCGCTGGGACGCATCCTCCAAGCCTGAGCCGGCGCTTGCAATCGCGCGCGCATCTGCGAAGATTCGCGCTTCTGTTCGCGCGCAAGGCCGCGCATTCGTGAAAGAAACGGCATGTACGCATCCGTCAGCGGCGCACGCATCTTCTTCGATACGGTCGGTGCGGGGTTGGCAATTGACGGGCCGCGCATGACCGGCAAGCCCACGCTGATCGTCATGCATGGCGGGCCCGGTTTCGATCACACCACCATGCGGCCATTCTTCGACCGCTTCGCCGACACCCATCAGGTCGTCTATATCGATCATCGCTGCAATGGCCGCTCCACCGGCGAATTGCCGGAATGCACGCTTGCGCGCTGGGGCGATGACGTGCGCGAGTTCTGCGATGTGCTTGGGATCGAACAGCCTGTCGTCTACGGCAATTCCTTCGGCGGCATGGTGGCGATGTCCTATGCCGCGCGGCATCCCGGACATGCCGCGAAGCTGATCCTGTCTTCCACTGCCGCGCGCATGCATTGGGACGAAACGTTCCGCATCTTCGGTGAGCGTGGCGGCCCGCAGGTGCGCGCGATTGCCGAAACCTTCTGGAAATCGACCGACGATACGGCCATCGCCGAATACATGCGGGTCTGCATGCCTCTCTACAATCCGCCGGGCGAGAACGCCGAGGCTATCGCCGCAGCGCGCGCCCGCGCCATTCTGCGCGGCGATACGCTGCGGTATTTCTCGACGGGCGAGATGCGCACGATGGATGCGCGCGCCGGCCTGTCGCGCATTTCATGCCCCACACTGATCACCGTTGGCGATTACGATCCGATCACGCCGGTCACCTGCTCGCGGGAAATCTTCGCGGCGCTGCCAAAGGGCGTTGCACAACTGGAGATATTTGAGGGCGCTGGCCATGGTGTTCACCGCGACCAGCCCGATGAGGCCGAAGCGGTGATGCGAAAGTTTCTAGCGGCATGAGCGCGGCAAAGCCCCGGCTGCTCAAGCGCCATGTGACTGCCGCGGTAATCGGCAACGCGCTCGAGTTCTACGACTTCATCACTTATGCCTTCTTTGCGGTGCAGATCGGGCGCACCTTTTTTCCGTCCGACGATGCCTATGCCAGCCTGATGGCCTCGCTCGGCACCTTTGGCGCGGGTTTCGCCATGCGTCCGGTGGGCGGCATTGTGCTCGGACATTACGCCGACCGCGCGGGCCGCCGCCCCGCCATGCTGCTGAGTTTCGGGATGATGGGCCTTTCGGTGCTCGCGCTGGCGATCATTCCGTCATACGCCACGATCGGTCTTGCCGCTCCGGTTCTGGTGGTGCTTGCGCGTCTCGTACAGGGCTTTGCGCTGGGAGGCGAAGTGGGTTCCACCACCGCCTTTCTGGTGGAAGCGGCGCCTGCGCATCGCCGCGGACTTTATGCGTCATGGCAGGGCGCCAGCCAGTATGTCGCCAATCTTGTGGGCGGCGTTGTGGGCTTTGCCTTGTCCAGCATGCTGTCGGCGGATGCGCTGGATCAGTATGGCTGGCGCATCGCCTTTCTTCTGGGCGCGGTGATTATTCCCTTCGGGCTGGTGCTGCGCAATTCGCTGCCCGAAACGCTGCACCATGACGACGACATTCACGGCGAAACGGCACGCGAACCCGCCGCCGCGGTATGGCGCAGGAATGTGCGCATCATCGTCATTGGTCTGGTGGTGCTCGCCAGCCTGACGATCTTCACCTACGTCAACAACTACATGACGACCTTTGCGCAGGCGACGCTGCACATGAGCGCCGGCGTGGCCTATGCCGCCACCGTTGTGGTGGGCAGCATGGGTATCATCGGCACGCTGCTCGGTGGCCATCTGTCGGACATCTGGGGCCGTTGGCCGCTGATGGTGTGGCCACGCGTGGTCAATGTGCTGATCACCTATCCGGTCTATCTGTGGATCGTGGATGCGAAGAGCACCTTTGCCCTGCTTCTGGGCACCGCGCTTCTGACCTTTACCGGCGTATTGGGTGCGGGCGCGTTCTATCCGGCTTTTTCCGAAAGCCTGCCCAAATCCATTCGCGGCAGCGCCTTCGGCACCAGCTATGCCACATCCATTGCCATTTTTGGTGGCACCACGCAGCTGGCGATCACCTGGCTGATCCATGTCACCGGCAGTCCGCTGGCGCCGGGAATCTATGCCATTGTTGCCGGCGTGTTCGGGATCATCGCCATCGCGATGATGGCCGAGACGGCGCCGATGGTGTTGCGCAAAAAGCGTTAGGCGCGGATCAGCCGTCTGTCAGACCGATAGCCACATATTCGTCGGCGATGGCGGCGGCGCTTTCGCCGCGCGTGCGATAGCTTTCATAGACACCGGGCTTCCAGTCCAGATGGAACAGCATCATGCGCGCGCCATCTTCCGAAACATCGCCGAAGGGAAGTTGAAGCTCGATGGCGCGGATGGGCCCGCTGGTGTCTGTGCCATGGCGGATGCCGATGCCGACGGCGCCGCTGGCGATCTGGCTATTGCGATGCAGGCGCTGTTCCCACTGATCTTTGGGCGTGTAGCTGCGCCAGTCCGCGCCGGTGAGCGAGTGATTGATCACTGTCTGAATGATACCGCCCGCAAGGCGGCAGCGCACGCTTTCACCGGGCCGCACATCAAACAGTCCGATGCCGGGAAGAAGCGATTTGATCTTTGCCGGATTGAAGGCGCTGCGCGAAGGCAGGCGGTCGCCATCCCACAGGGAAAGCCAATAGCGCGCCAGCTCGGCATTGCCGCCGGTGAGATTGAGCTTGCCGAGTGCGGCGACAGCGGCGTCGCGATTGGCAAGGGACATGAAACGCCTCCGAAAGAGAGTGCGATCCTGCCCCATATGCATTAACAGACCGTGAGGGTTATCCTTTCCCTAACAACCCCTGCGAGTGTGCCATGCCCCTGACCAACATGCAGATGCGCGACGTTCAAAGCGTTCTTCATCCCTACACGAACCTTGTGAAGCACCGCGAAACCGGACCTGTGACATTCGTTTCCGGCAGGGGCGTGCATGTGTTCGATGATGCCGGCAAGGATTACATCGAGGCGATGGCCGGACTTTGGTGCACCGCGCTCGGCTGGGGCGAAAACGAACTGGCCGAAACGGCGGAACGGCAGATGAAACAGCTTGCCTATGGCCATCTGTTCGCGGGCCGTAGCCATGAGCCGGCCATCGCACTGGCCGAGAAGCTGAAGGAGATGGCACCCTTTGCGAACGGCAAGGTGTTCTTCGCCAATTCGGGATCGGAAGCCAACGATACGCAGATCAAGTTGTTCTGGTATGCCAACAACGCCCGCGGCGAGACGAAGCGCAAAAAGATCATCAGCCGGGTGAAAGCCTATCACGGGGTAACGCTGGCAAGCGCATCGCTCACCATGCTGCCCGCCAACCACCGAAGTTTCGACCTGCCGTTCGACTTCGTGCGCTTTGCCGATTGCCCGCACTATTATCGCAACGCAGAAGCCGGCGAGAGCGAGGTGGATTTTGCCGGGCGCATGGCCGCAAATCTCGACAGGCTCATTCAGGAAGAAGGCCCCGAAACCATTGCGGCGATGATTGCGGAGCCCTTGCAGGGCGCGGGCGGCGTCATCCTGCCGCCCAAGGGCTATTTTGACGCCGTGCAGAAGGTGCTTTCCCGTTATGGCATTGCGCTGATCGACGATGAAGTGATCACCGGCTTTTGCCGCACGGGCAACTGGTTCGGCGCGGAGACCTTTGGCATGCGGCCGCAATCGGTGACGCTGGCCAAAGCTCTGTCATCCGCTTATCTGCCGATATCGGCGGTGATCGTGTCGCCCGAATATGTCGATCTGATCGAGGCCGAATCCGGGCGCATCGGCACCTTCGGACACGGCTACACCTATTCGGGCCATCCGGTTGCCGCCGCTGTGGCGCTCAAGACCCTCGAAATATATGAAACGCGAGCGATCCTCGATCATGTGCGCAGGGTGTCGCCGCATTTCCAGAAGAAGCTGTCGGCGCTTGGATTGCATCCGCTGGTTGGCGAGGCGAGCGGCGTGGGGCTGATCGGCGGCATCGAGCTGGTGGCAGACAAGCCGACGAAGAAAACCTTCGACGCCGCGAAAGCGGTGGCCGCGACCGTTGCAAAATTCGCCGAGGGCGAAGGGGTGATCGTGCGCCCGCTGATGGGCGACCGCATTGCCATTTGTCCGCCGCTGATCATCGCGCCCGGCGAAATCGACGAGTTGTTCGCGCGTCTCACGCGCGGTCTCGACAAGGGTCTCGATTGGGCGGTGCGCGAAGGCCTTCTTGCGCCTTAGGCAAAAATTACGGAGGCGAAATTTCGGAACGGATTGGTGGCTGGCGCTTTGTCTTGAAGAGCGCGTGCCGTGAATATCCCCTCTTTGGGCGCAGAGCCCGATGCGCGGCGCGCATTGAAATCCATGCCGCAGCGAAGGGAGTGTTCCATGTCCGGTCCGTTCACGCTTTCACCATTGCCATTCGAAGAGTCTGCGCTGGAACCCGTCATCTCCCGGCAAACGCTGTCGTTCCACTATGGCAAGCATCATGCTGCCTATGTCGAAAAGCTGAATGGGCTGGTGAAGGGCACCTGCTACGCCGACATGAAGCTCGAAGATGTGGTGAAGGAGACGCATCACGTGAAATCGGGCGGGGACAAGGCCATCTTCAACAATGCCGGACAGGTGTGGAACCATGATTTCTATTGGCGCAGCCTTTCGCCCAATTCCGCCAAACCGGCGGGCGCGCTGAAGGATGCCATCGATACCTATGGCGGCGAAAAGAAACTGATCGAAGATATCGCCGCAGCAGGCGTGGCGCAGTTCGGCTCGGGCTGGGTGTGGCTTACCTCCGAGAACGGCGCGATCAGGATCGAAAAGACCACCAATGCCGAAACGCCCATGGCGCGGGGTGTGAACTGCCTGCTCACCGTGGACGTGTGGGAGCACGCTTACTACCTCGATTACCAGAACGCGCGCGCCAAATATCTGAACGAAGTGCTCGCACGTATCCTGAACTGGGATTTCGCGGCGAAAAACCTCGCCCAGGAAGACCATCCGGTGCGCGCCGCAGCCTGATCGGCGCCTGCGTGCCGGGCGCATGGCCGCCATGCGTGACGCCGGTTAACCCCGATTTGACCGGGGGCGGTCTTGAAGCTGCGCCAGCCATTACGTAAGTACTTACGCAAATGGCAACAAACGACTTCATCCGGGCCAAGGCCCATGCTGCCCTCGGCACCCGCTTTCGCCGGCTTTCCGAGCAGCTCGAACGGCAGGTCGAGGCGCTTTACGCCGCACACAAGACCGATTTCCAGCCGCGTTGGTATCCCGTCGTCACGGCGCTCGTGGAACATGGCGCGCTGAGCGTCGGTGAACTTGCCGCCATGATCGGCATGACCCACGCGGCCATCAGCCAGATTCGGGGCGAACTGAAGCGGGCAGGCATGGTTCGCGTGGCCGCGGATCCCCATGATCGCCGCCGCCAGATCCTGCAACTGTCTGCCAAGGGCAAGCGTGAGGCCGAAAGGCTGGCGCCGCTCTGGGCCACGGTGGCGCAGGTTTCGCGCGAACTGGTCACGCGCGATGCACCCGGTCTGCTGCAGGCGCTGGACCGTTTCGAAGATGCCATTCGCACCAATCCCATTCCTGCGCGCGTCCATGCGCTTGCCCCAAAAGACAAGGCGCGGCGCAGATCATGAGGCCCATCATGTCGATCATTGTGAAATCCGCTGCGCTGAAGGCCACGGCGTTGGCCGGTGCGTTCGTACTGCTGACCGCTGCGGGCCCTCTTCCCGATCTGACGCCTGTGCAGAACCATGCTGCGATCGAGGAGATCGCGAAGCTGGTGGCGAAGGATTATGTGTTTCCGGAAAAGCGCGATGCCATCGTTTCCCAGTTGCGGGTGCGGGAGAAGGAAGGCCGCTACACCATCGCCAATCCTGGCCTCTTCGCGCAAACGGTGAGCGAAGACATGGTGGCGTTCAGTCACGACAAGCACATGTGGTTCCAGCTTGATCCCGAAGGTTACAAGGCTGCCCTGCTGCCGCCGGATGACACACAGGCCGAAGCCTATTTCGAGGCACTCGCCGCGCGCACAAACCAGGGCTATGACGAAATGCGCATCCTGCCGGGCAATGTGCGCTACGTGAATCTTGCGAGCTTTGCCTGGTCGAAAAAGGAAACGCCTGCGGTCGTGGCGGATGTGGCGCGCTTTCTGAAGGGCGCGGATGCGATCATCTTCGACATATCCGGCAATGGCGGCGGCGCGGCCGAAGCTGTGCGTGCCATCGTCAGCTATTTCCTGCCGCCGGATGGAAGGACGCTTGTCACCTTCCATGACGGTGTCACCGGCAAGGATGACGTGTCGAAGGTGGAACCGACGCTGGCGGGGCCGCGTCTCACCGGTATTCCGCTTTACGTGCTCACCAGTCACAGCACCGGTTCGGCGGCGGAGGAATTCGCCTATCACGTGAAGCATTTCAAGCTTGGCACGCTCATCGGTACGACAACGGCGGGCGCGGCCAACAACGACAGCATCTTTCCCGTGGCGCCGTTCTTCCTGCAGAGCATTTCCACCGGCCGCCCCGAACACGGGCTGACGCATTCCAACTGGGAAGGCGTGGGTGTTGCGCCGGATGTGGAGATCGATCCCGCGAATGCCCGCGATACCGCCTATGCAATGGCGCTGAAATCATTGCTGGCGGCCGGAAGGGAAGAGCATCGCAACGAATATGATTGGGCGCTCGCGGGAGTTGAGACGAGATTGCACCCCTTCGCGATAAAGGCCGATGCGCTTGCCGCCTATGCGGGGCAGTACGGCACGCGCAAGGTTTGGGTGGATGGCGGCAAGCTCATGTATCAGCGGCAGGACCGTGATCCCACCGAGTTGAAGCCGATGGCTGCCGATCTGTTCGGCTTCGCCAATTCGGATGAGGTGCGCGCGCGCTTCCGGCGCGAGGGCGGCGAGGTCACCGGCTTTGACCTGCTGACCGCCGACGGACAGGTGATTCCGAACCCGCGAACCTGAAGCGCGTACCCCGCCACCCTTGCGCCATGGCCACCCCAGATGGTGGCCATACGCGTTTGTGCGCCATACGTTGATATGTCTTCGCAGGCGCAGCAATTTCCTTACCTAGCGTAATCCTCAGGAATGAAGATTTCTCGGTAAGCGCCTGATTTTTGGCATGCTGCTTTGCACTAATTGCGCAAAATGGCCGGTTGGGGAAAATTATGATTCCAAAGGTCAAACCATTGACGTTCACGTAAACGGGAAATACGACTCCGTCCAACAGGAACCAGGAAGAGGCCGGAAGAGGCGAAAAGCCCATCCGGAGAGGAACGTGAGCCGCACCTACACCATTCGTGAACTTGCCCGGGAATTCGGGATCACCTCCCGCACCCTGCGCCACTATGAAGATGAAGGCCTGATCTCGCCGGAGCGCCGGGGCACCCAGCGCATCTACTCCGCCCGCGACCGCGCGCGCGTGACGCTGATCCTGCGGGGCCGCCGCGTGGGCTTCACCCTCGCCGAAATCGGGGAGATCCTTGATCTCTACAACGAGGAAGATCACGGCGCCGCACAGGACATGCACGCCCGTTCCAAATTCGTGCAGCGCATCGCCGCGCTGGAACGCCAGTACAAGGATATCGAGGAATCGATTGCCGAACTGAAGCTGGGCGTCACGCGCATCGACAACCGCATGACCGAGCGCCATGAGGAGATCAATCCGCGTCCGCAGGTGCGCGTTTCCGGATTCGGCGTTCTGCCGGCGGCGGAATAGGCATGAACCCGCTCGCGGTCGAAGCCCCGTCATACATGACGGAGGATCTGCGCATCTTTGAAGATGGCGTGGCCAAATTTCTGGATCGGGAAGCCGTTCCGAATGCGGAGCGCTATATCGCGCAGCATCAGGTCGATCGCGCGCTGTGGACCAAGGCAGGGGAGGCTGGTCTCCTCTGCGCCTCCATGCCCGAGGAATATGGCGGTGCGGGCGGCACGTTTGCGCATGAGGCCGTTCTGATCGACCAGCTCGGCAAAAAAGGCGTCGATGGCTGGGGCATTGTTCTGCACAACGCGATCATCGCGCCCTACATCCTGCATTACGGCACCGAAGAGCAGAAGAAGCGCTGGCTGCCGCGTCTGGCGTCCGGCGAGCTGGTTGGGGCGATTGCGATGACGGAGCCGGGCACGGGCTCGGATCTGCAAAGCGTGAAGACCACCGCGCGCCGTGATGGCAACCACTATGTCATCAACGGTTCGAAGACCTTCATCACCAATGGCGGCACGGCCAACCTCATCATCGTCGTTTCCAAGACCGATCCCGATGCCCGCTCACGCGGCATTTCGCTCGTATGCGTGGAAACCGACGAGGTGGAAGGCTTCCGGCGCGGCCGCATCCTCGACAAGATCGGGCAAAAGGCCAACGACACCGCCGAACTGTTCTTCGACGATGTGCGCGTGCCCACCGAAAACCTGATCGGCATCGACGAGGGTCAAGGCTTCATCCAGCTCATGCAGCAGCTGCCGCAGGAGCGCCTCATCATAGCCGCGCAGGCGTTGGCGGTGATCGAGCGCGCGCTCGCTGTCACCACGGATTACGTCAAAGAGCGCAAGGCCTTCGGCAAGCTGCTGATCGATTTTCAGAACACCCAGTTCAAGCTCGCCGAAGTGAAAACTGAGGCCACGGTCGCCAAGGTGTTCGTGCAGCACTGCATCGATCTGCATCTGCGCGGAAAGCTCGATGCCACCATGGCCTCCATGGCCAAGCTCTGGCTCACCGACAAGCAATGCGAAATCGTCGATGAATGCCTGCAGCTTCACGGCGGCTATGGCTACATGAACGAATACCCCATCGCCCGCATGTACGCGGACAGCCGCGTGCAGAAGATCTATGGCGGCACCAACGAAATCATGAAGCTCCTTATTTCGAGGAGCCTCTAAAGTTTCCTCCCCCGCCGGTGCGGGGGAGGTGGCGAACGAAGTGAGCCGGAGGGGGGGGAACGCGAAAGCACACACTCGCCGATGCTCACACCCCCTCCGGCCGCCGTCGCTAGCGCGCCGCCGTCCACCTCCCCCGCACCAGCGGGGGAGGAAGAATTCGAAGGAGAACACCCATGACCGAATGTTTCATCTATGACGCCGTACGCACACCGCGCGGCAAGGGCAAGAAGGACGGCGCGCTGCACGAAGTGACCGCGCTCGAACTTGGCACGCAGGTGCTGAAGAATCTGCGCGACCGCAATGGCCTCGACACCGCGATCGTCGATGACGTGGTGTTCGGCTGCGTCGATCCGGTGAACGAGCAGGGCGCCGATATCGCCCGCCTCGCGGTGCTGAATGCCGACTACGCCGAAACCGTCGCGGGCGTGCAGATCAACCGCTTCTGCGCCTCGGGCCTTGAAGCCTGCAACATGGCGGCGGGGCAGGTGATGAGCGGCCAGTCCGACATGACCATCGGCGGTGGCGTCGAAAGCATGGGCCGCGTGGGCATGGGTGCTTCGGGCGGGTCGTGGAGTGTTGATCCCACACTCGCCATCAAGAGCTATTTCGCGCCGCAGGGCATTGGCGCCGATCTGATTGCCACCATCGATGGCTTCTCGCGCGATGATGTGGATGCCTATGCGGTGGAAAGCCAGAAGCGTGCGGCCAATGCCTGGAAGAACGGCCACTTCAACAAATCCGTGGTGGCGGTGAAGGATATTCTGGGCCAGACCATCCTCGATCACGACGAACACATGCGCCCGGACGCGACGATGCAGTCGCTTGCCTCACTCAATGCCAGCTTCACGCAGATGGGCGAGATGGCGTTCGATGCCGTGGCGCAGCAACGCTATCCCTATGTGGAGAAGGTCAACCACGTTCACCACGCCGGCAATTCTTCCGGCATCGTGGATGGCGCGGCCGGCGTGCTGATGGGCACGAAGGATGCGGGCAAATCGCAGGGCCTGAAGCCGCGCGCACGCATCCGCGCTTTCGGCTCCATCGGTTCAGAACCGATGATCATGCTCACCGGTCCCTCCGCGGTGACGGAGAAGGTGCTGAAACGCGCGGGCATGACGGTGAAAGACATCGATCTGTTTGAGCTGAATGAAGCGTTCGCCTCCGTGGTGCTGCGCTTCATGAAGGTGCTGAATGTGCCGCATGACAAGATCAACGTGAACGGCGGCGCCATCGCCATGGGCCATCCGCTCGGCGCGACCGGCGCGATGATCCTCGGCACCGTGCTGGACGAACTGGAACGCCGCGATCTCAACACCGCGCTTGTCACGCTCTGCGTCGGCGCGGGCATGGGCACGGCAACGATCATCGAACGCGTCTGATCCAAAGGAACTGCGAACATGGAACTGAAGAACTTCAAATGGGATCAGGATGCGGACGGTATCGTCACGCTCACCTGGGATGTGCCCGGCCGCACGATGAACGTGCTGACCAACACCGCCATCGCCGAAATCGCGCAGGTTGCCGAGAAGGTTGCAGGCGATGCGGCCATCAAGGGCCTCGTCATCACCTCCGGCAAGGCGAACGGCTTCTGCGCCGGCGCCGCGCTCGATGAAATGGAATCCGGCGCCTCGGCTGCGGGCGGCAAAACACAGAGTGCAGAGGAAGCTGTTGCCGCGCGCTTTAACGGCGTGATGCAGTTTCATCATGCGCTGCGCAAACTCGAAACTTGCGGCAAGCCCGTGGCGGCGGCGATCAACGGCCTTGCGCTCGGCGGCGGTCTCGAAGTCACGCTCGCCTGCCATTACCGCGTGGTGGCCGACAATCCGCGTATTCAGCTCGGCCTTCCCGAAGCAAAGGTGGGTCTCCTTCCGGGCGGCGGCGGCACGCAACGCCTGCCGCGCCTTGTCGGTGCGATGGCGGCGGCGCCCATGCTGCTGCAGGGCAATCCCGTCGATCCGCAGCGCGCGCTCGGCATGAAGATCGTGCACGCGGTCGCGCCTGCGGCAGACCTGGTTGCCGTCGCGAAGAAGTGGATCAAGGAAACGCCCGATCCGGTGCAGCCTTGGGACAAGAAGGATTTTCGCGTTCCCGGCGGCGGGCCTTATTCGCCCGGCGGCAGCCAGGTGTTCACGATGGGCAATGCCATGCTGCGCAAGGAAAGTTACAACAACTATCCGGCGCAACGGTTCATCCTTTCCTGCGTCTATGAAGGGCTGCAGGTGCCGATTGATGCCGGGCTTCGCATCGAAGCGCGGTATTTCACCAAGCTGATGATGCTGCCGGAAAGCCGCAACATGATCCGCACGCTGTTCCTCAGCATGCAGGACCTTGGCAAGGGTGCGCGCCGTCCGCACGGTGAGCCGAAGACCGATGTGAAAACGGTCGGCGTGCTCGGTGCGGGCGTGATGGGTTTCGGCATTGCCTATGTGTCGGCGGCTGCCGGCATTGAAGTGGTTCTGATAGACGCCACGCAGGAAAAGGCCGATGCGGGCAAGGCGAACGCCGCGAAGATACAGGACAAGCTGATCGAGCGCGGAAAATCCACACCCGACAAGAAAGCCGAGCTTCTGGGCCGTATCAACGCCACCACCGATTATGCGGCGCTGAAGAACGCCGATCTTGTGATCGAGGCGGTGTTCGAGGATCGCGCGGTGAAGGCCGAAGTGACGAAGAAGGCCGAGGCGGTGATGAAGAAGGATGCGGTTTACGCATCCAACACATCCACGCTGCCGATCAGCGGCCTTTCCGAAGCCAGTGAGCGGCCGGAAAGCTTCATCGGCATCCATTTCTTCTCGCCAGTGGACCGCATGGGCCTTGTCGAAATCATCATGGGCAAGAAGACCGGCACGCGTGCGCTTGCGGTTGCCGTCGATTACGTTGCGAAGATCAAGAAGACTCCGATCGTCGTGAACGACAGCCGCGGATTCTACACATCGCGCTGCTTTGGCACCTATCCGGGCGAAGGCATGCAGATGGTGGCCGAAGGCATTCACCCCGCGATGGTAGAAAATGTGGGCCGCATGTGCGGCATGCCCATGGGCGCGCTGGAGGTGATGGACTCCGTCGGCCTCGATACGCCGCTCAAGGTGGCGCGCCAGACCCGCAAGGACCTCGGCACCAACACCACAAGCCCGATGGAAGTGTTTCTGGAAGACATCGTGGAGAAGAAGGGCCGCCTGGGCCGCAAGAACGCCAAGGGCTTCTACGATTATGACGACAAGGGCAAGCGCCTGCGCCTGTGGCCCGACATGATCGAGTCGAAATCCGACTGGAAAACCGATGCGGACATTCAGGAGCTGAAAGACCGCTTCCTCACCATTCAGGCGCTGGAAACAGCGCGCTGCTTCGAGGAAGGCGTGCTCACCGATCCGCGCGATGCCGACGTGGGCGCGATCCTCGGCTGGGGCTTCGCGCCGTTCACGGGCGGGCCGGTGTCGTATATCGACACCATCGGCGCGAAAGCGTTTGTGGCGCGCTGCGAAGATTTCGCGAAGAAGTATGGCGAACGCTTCAAGCCCAACAAGCTGCTGCTCGACATGGCCGCGAAGCGCGAGACGTTCTATGGCCGCTTCGCGCCGAGGAAGGCCGCTGCTTAGTCATGACCTCCCCCTTGTGGGGAGGTCGAAAAATCTCGAGCCAATCTGGCGAGTGATTTTTCGGGTGGGGGTGCGTCGACGCTGAGATCGCCCCCACCCGGCTCACCTTCGGTTCGCCGACCTCCCCACGAGGGGGAGGTGATTAGAGGGACCGCATCTGTGAAAGCCTTTCAGGCCGAAACGCTGAACTCGCTCGCGGATTACCGCGAAGTCGATCTTCCCATGCCGGAACCGCGCGACGGGGAAATCCGGATTGCGGTGAAGGCATGCGGCGTCGGTTATGTCGATGCGCTCATCGCGCTCGGAAAATACCAGGTCAAGCCGCAGATGCCGTTCATTCCCGGCATTGAAACGGCAGGCGTTGTTGATGCGTTGGGGCCCGGTGTTTCCAACGTGAAGCTTGGCGACCGCGTGATCGCGGTCGGCAACGGCAGCGGCGGATTTGCAGAATATGCGGTGGTGCCCGCGATCATGTGCGTGAAGATGCCCGATGCGCTCGGTTTCGCGGAAGGCGCTGCCTTGCGCGTGAACTATTCCACGGCGCTGCATGGGCTTGAGGATCGCGGTGCGATCAAACCGGGCGAGAAGCTCTTGGTGTTTGGGGCTGCGGGCGGTGTCGGCATTGCCGCCGTGCAGATCGGCAAGATTCTGGGTGCCGAGGTGATCGCGGCGGCTTCCACCGAAGAGAAACGCGCCTTTGCCAAAGCCCATGGCGCCGATCATGTCATCGACACCAATCCCGAAGGCTGGCGCGACCGGTTGAAGGCGCTCTGCGGCACGGTCGATGTGATCCTCGATCCGGTGTGCGGGCCCTTGTTCGAAGCGGCGTTCCGTTCGCTCTCCTGGCGCGGGCGGCATCTTGTTGTCGGCTTTGTGGGGGGCGAGGGGCGCATCGCGGCGCTTCCCTCCAATCTCACCATCATGAAGGGCTCCGCGCTCATCGGCGTGGACATCCGCCAATATCTCTTGCGCGAAATGCCGGCCTATCTTGCGATGCTCGCGCGCCTGATGACGATGATCGAACAGGGCAGGCTCGCGCCCGTCGCGGGCCGCAGTTTTTCATTCGCCGAAGCCCCACAGGCGCTCGAATATGCGCTCACCGGCAAAGGCCTCGGCAAGACCGTTCTCACCATTCCCTGAACCAGCGGAGGAATCCCATGACGACTTACGGCCCCTACAAGGAAATCCTCGTCGATGTGAAGGACAAGATCCTCACGCTGACGCTCAACCGCCCGGAAAAGCTGAACGCTTTCACGGGTGTGATGATGGCCGAGATGATCGATGTGTTCACGAAGGTGAACAACGATGATGATGTGCGCGCCGTGGTGGTCACCGGTTCGGGCCGCGCCTTCTGCGCTGGCGCGGACCTTTCGGCGGGCGCTGCCACCTTCGACGCCACACAGAATCCGGGCCGCGCGGAACGCAACGCCGGATCGGTCGATACGGTGAACTGGTCCGATGAGCGCGTGCGCGACGGCGGCGGGCGCGTGACGCTGGCGATCTATGAATGCCTGAAGCCCGTGATTGCGGCGGTGAACGGACCCTCCGTCGGTATCGGCACCACCATGCAGCTCGCCATGGATATCCGTATCGCCAGCGAAAGCGCGAAGTTCGGGTTTGTGTTTTCACGCCGCGGCATCGTGCCGGAAGCGGCATCGTCGTGGTTTCTGCCGCGCATTGTCGGTATCGCCAAGGCGCTCGAATGGTGTTTCTCGGGCCGCGTATTCGATGCGAAGGAAGCCAAGGATGGCGGCCTCGTCAGTGACGTCGTTCCGGCCGATCAGCTTTTGCCGCGCGCTTATGCCATCGCCGCCGAAATTCGCGACAACACCGCGCCGGTGTCGGTGGCGCTGATCCGCCAGATGATGTGGCGCGGCCTCGGCATGGATCATCCCATGGAAGCGCACAAAGTCGATTCCCGCGGCATCTATGCGCGCGGTGCATCAGATGATGTGAAGGAAGGCGTGGTCAGCTTCCTTGAAAAGCGCCCGGCAAATTTCCCGCAGGTCGTTTCCAAGGACATGCCGCCCTATTTCCCGTGGTGGACGGAACGCAAGTATTCGTAAGGTTCACGCGCTCGTGACAGCGGGCGCGGCCTGATCGCGATAGCCTGTTCATGGGGGCACCATGAACAGGCTTTCGGTTTTTTGGGCCATACTTCTCGCGGGCTTTGTCGCCGGCACCATCGATATCGAAGCCGCGTCGCTGATTTCCGGCGCGCCGTTTGACCGTGTTCTGCGCTTTGTCGCGGGCGGGCTGCTCGGCCCGGATGCGTTGAAAGGTGGCATGGAGATCGCCGCGCTCGGCATGGTGCTGCAGTGGCTGATGTCGTTCGTCATCGCCGCGATCTACATCATGGCTTCCACACGCTTCGCCCTGTTGAAGCGGCAATGGCTCGCCTTCGGCCTGCTGTATGGCGTGGGCGTCTATTTCGTCATGAACTATGTGGTCGTGCCATTGTCGGCGATGGGGCGGGGCATGCCGCAGCCGTCGCTTTACAGCTTCTCTGCCAACATGGCGGCGATGCTGCTGTTTGGTGTGATCGTGGCATGGTTTGGCGCGCGCACGCGCTGATCCAGACGCCGCCCCGCGCTGACCGAGACAAGTTGCGACAAATTTTGTGTCCCAAAGCCCAATTTGGTGCGGTGCGCGCTACGCCAGGTCTCGCAAGGCGGCGCTTTCGATGCGATACACGCGGCGCGGATGTAAATCTTAAAGATTTTGCATTATCATTGCCAAAATCGGGATACGAATCGCCTATGATTTTTTTCAGCCGCGCGGCCGCCCAACGGGCCTTGGGAGATTACCCGCTCATGCGCTGCAACAGGCGCGTGGTGGATTGCTGGCTGTCGCTTTGGGAAGGCGATGAATTTCCCCGCCGCGCCGATTTCGATCCCCAGATGGTGCCCGCAGAGATTCCCGGCCTGATGGTTCAGGAAATCAAGAAGGGCGCCTATGTGCGCGTTCGCCAGTCCGGCAAGTCGGTCAACCAGGCCTTCGGTCGCGACATGACAGGCCGGGACATTCTGGAGCTTTCGCCGCCGGATGAACGCGCGCCGCGCCGCGAGCGCAATGATCCGGTGGCCGATGGTGCAGCCAGCTATTGCGTGCGCAGCGCCAACATGCCGGATGGCACGGTGGCGGTCAGTCAGGAAGTGCAACTGCCCTTCCGTGACATCACGCCGGACGGCGCGCGTCTGGTACTGTTTCACACCAGCTGGCGTGCGGTTCCGTCGGAATCCGCGCTCGCAGATCTGCAAAATCTTTTGCGCAGCCCAATTGCTTTTCGCGTCATTCCGCTGACATCGCCGAAAATTGCCGTTAACCGCGCTTAACCTCACCACAATTGCTTTACGGTTTTTCAAAGCTGGGGGCGCATCGTGCGCTCATGCTGGCAGACTCTCCTGTTCGCGCCTTCGATCATGCCGTGGCATCCGCCGCGCTGGATGCCTTGCCGCTGACGCCAGTCAATCGCGCGCTATGCGATTATTGGCTGTCGCTGTGGAAGTCGGGCGCGCTTCCGCACCGCAAGGATTTCGTGCCGTCGAAGGTGCGCGATGCGCTTCCGGGAATCATGATCATGGAGATCAAGAAGGGTGCCTATGTGCGCATCCGCCTGGCGGGCACGGCAATCAGTCAGGTGTTCGGACGCGATGTCACTGGCGAGGACATGATTGCGCTTTCTCCGGAGGCCGAGCGGGCAGGCCGTCTCGAACGCAACGCCTTCACCGCCGACGGGGCGGCCACGCTCACCATGCGCCAGGCCGATGCGCGGCTTGGCGGGGTGAAGACAAGCCAGGAACTGCAACTTCCGTTTGCGGACATTACGCCCGATGGTGCGCGGCTGGTGCTGTTTCACACCAGCTGGCGGCCCGCGACCTTCGAACCCGGCGTGCCTGACGTTTACAACACACTGGAACATCCCACGGGCTGGCAGGCCATAGCGCTCTGGCGCGAATAGGCGGTTTCGCTAGATTGGCGGCGCCATCCGGGGATTCCGCCATGCGCCGTCATTGCCTTGCTGCACTGTCTGCCGTTCTTCTTGCCTCGCCGTTTCCAGCATCAGCCAATGACAGTTCGGCGGCTCTGTCGGCGGGTGGACTGGTGCTCACCAAATCCGCCGATGTGCGCATGGCCAGCGAAGATCTCTATATTTCGACCAAGGAAATCCGTATCCGCTACAGCTTTGTGAATGATGGTCCCAAGGATATGGAGACCATCGTCGCCTTTCCGCTGCCTGATATCGCAACCGGCGAATATTACGAGTCGCCCATCGGCACGATGACAGACGATCCCGTCAATTTCGTGGGCTTTACGGTGAAGGAAAGTGGTCGCGCCATCCCGGTGAAGGTGGAACAGCGCGCCTTCTTCGGAGGCAAGGATGTGACGGCTACGCTTCAGGGTTTTCACATTCCCATCAACATCATCCACCCGAATGTCATCCAGTCGCTCGACAAGGTTTCGCCGGCGACCCGAAAGGCGCTCTTTGCGCAAGGTCTGGCCGAAGGCGACAAGGAATACATCGCGCCGCGCTGGACGGTGCGCACCAAGATCTACTGGACGCAGAAATTCCCCGCCGGGAAAACCGTCATGCTCGAACAACGCTATCAGCCGGTGGTGGGACAAACCTTCTTCTCGGAATACGAATTCGATCCAAAGAGCGAGGGCTACTTCATCAAGACCTATTGCATGGACAAGCCCACACAGGCTTCTGCCAGGAAGGCGCTGGAGGCGCGCAAGGCCGCGAAGAGCGACATGGGTGAACTTCTGTTCGTGAACAGCGTGCAATACATCTTGAAGACCGCGGCCAACTGGAAAGGCCCCATCGGGGACTTCCACCTGGCGCTCGACAAGGGCAAGCCGGCCAATATCTTGTCGCTGTGCTTCAAGGGCGATCTGAAGAAGACCGCGCCCACACGTTTCGAGTTTTCGGCGAAGGATTTCGCGCCGAAACAGGATCTGGACGTTCTGGTTCTGGAATAACCGAGCGATGGCATCGCCTTCCCCGTCGGGAAGGTGCAAGCCGGATTATCGGTCTATTCGTCCGGTCTAGCCGAACAGCGTGCGCATCAGCCGGCTGAACCAGCCGTGCCCAATGGTGCGAGGGGTATAGTGGGCGTCTCGTTCGTCGCGCCCGGCAACCAACAGTCCCAACATCGCAACACTCCGATGCTAACAAGAACTACCGTGTACGGATAATACGGCATTCTCATGACAGACGAAAGCATATTTCGTCCGTACACGGTCAGAGTTGCTGTTAACAGTTAACAACACGTTAACGGTATTGCGCCGTCAACGGTTCCCGGTCTTGTCCGAGAGCCGTTCGCCCCAGGAATCCAGCAGGCCCGCGATGCACTGGCCCGATGACATCTGGCTCGTTTCCAGCCGCGACCAGCGTTCGAAACCATCTTCGATGGGAAGTCCGCTGGCATGGGCGGCGCGGCGAGCGCGTTCAACGGCCAGCGCGCGGCAGGGATCGACTTGCCCATAGGCGTAATAGAATCCGCTGACGAACAGCACGATGACCAGAAGCGGAGAGCCGATGAGAAAGCGGATCATGGCGCGCTCGCTATCCTTGGGGTGTCAATGCCCGGGGCTGGGAGACGGAACGGGATTGTCGATATTGGAGCCGGGCGGGCTGATGGTGCGGCGGCAGGTTTGAAAGCCGTTGGCCCATCCGGCGCGATAGATTTTGTCGGTGTTGTAGATCGCGGCCTTTTGCGGATCCTTGCGCCAGTGTGCGCCTGCATTTGTGGCGGCCGCGCAACCATCCGCATAGCCCTGCTGAAAGCTGGGCGTTTTGCGCAAGGCGCGATCCGCCGGTCCTCCAAAGATGGCGCAGGCGGCAAGGCCAAGCCCTGCCGCCGCAACAAAGCCGATGCGAGCAATCTGTTTCATGCACCGAGCCTAGCAGAGCGCCGCACGCGACAGAAGCCGCCTCAATAGTAGCGCCACAGAAGATAGATATGCGCCATGGCCACGCTCGCCAGCATCATGGGGAATGCCAGAAGCGTGAACTTCATGAAACTGAAACGCACCCCGTTCTTCTCCGCCAGACCAGCAACAGTCAGGTTTGCGCTTGCACCCACCAGTGTGCCGTTGCCGCCAAGGCATGCGCCCAGCGACAGCGCCCACCACAGGGGCGGCAGCGCCTGCTCGCCGCCGAGCGCGGGTGCAAGGCTTTTCACCAGCGGGATCATCGTGGCAACGAAGGGGATGTTGTCCACGATTGCCGATAAAACGGCCGAGCCCCAAAGGATCGCCACCGCGGTCGTCTTGGGATCGCCCGCGGTGATGCTCACGGTCTTGTCGGCCAGAAGCTGCAGAAGTCCCGCATGCTCCACGCCGCCGATCACCACGAACAGACCGATGAAGAAGAACAGCGTGATCCACTCCACTTCATGGAAGGAATGGGTCACCAGCTCGGCATGCTTGTGGTTGGGATGGGGAATGCTTTCCAGCGCCAGCAGAACCGCCGCGCCAAACAGCGCGATGGTGGCAGGTTCCAGATGCAGCGTGTGCGCCAGGATAAACGCGACGGTCACGGCGGCGATCACGAACACCGAGCATTTCAGCAGCCACGGGTCGGTGATCATCTCCTTCGCATCGAGCGCCATGACATGATCGCGCTGTTCCCGCGAGGCGCGCATCCAGAATCCCCAGAGCACATGATTGAGGATCATCTGGCCGAACAGGATGGCGACCACGATCGGCCCGACATTGAGCACGAAGTCGGTGAAGGTCAGCCCCGCCGCCGAACCGATCAGGATGTTGGGTGGATCGCCGACAAGTGTGGAGGTGCCGCCGATATTGCTGGCGAGAATCTCGGTGAACAGAAAAGGATAGATTGGCAGCTTGAGCTGTCCACACACCACGAAGGTCACGGGTACGATCAGGAGCACGGTCGTCACGTTGTCGAGCAGGGCCGAGAACACCGCCGTGACCAGTGTGAGGATGGCAAGCGCGCCCGCCGGGCTTCCGCGCACCGCCTGCACCGCGCGCACGGCGACGTAGCCGAACAAGCCGCTTTTTTTGGATACGCCCACCACCATCATCATGCCGGCCAGAAGTCCGAGCGTGTTGAAGTCGATCGCCTTGACGGCTTCTTCCTGATTCAGAATGCCGGTGATCACGACCAGCCCCGCGCCCAGTAGGGCGGCAACGGCCCGGTTGATGCGCTCGGTTACGACGAGCCCATAGGTGACGATCAGGATCGCAGTGGAAACGATGAAGATCTGCGATGATGGATCATAAACGTGCGCCGCTTCGGCCATGAACTTCCCCCGATTGTTTCTGGTCTGCGGCAAGCGCCGCAAGCGCGTCAAACATTGTCACCACCCCGAGATACGCCCCGCTGTCCGGTGACACGACAGCGAGCAATGTCTTTGCCCGGCAGAAATGGCGCAACGCCTCGCTGAGCGGAGCGTCTGGCAAAACGGTCGGCTGGGTGCGATCGGCAACATCGCGCAACAGCCGTTTTCCCGCCGCGCCAAGCCGCGCGGAAAGTGCGGACACGTCATCACCCAGAAAGCGCACATTGGGCTCCATTGCACCAGCCAGAGCCAGCCGGGGCAGGATCAACTCCAGCACATCGCCGATTGCGAACTGGCCCAGGTAATTCCCTGCCGCGTCAACCACAGGCAGGGCAGCGGCGCGCTCGCCGATCAGCCGCGACAGCGCATCGGCAACGCTGTCATCTGCGCGCAGCGGTATCATTGCGGTCGTCATCGCGGCTGCGCATTTCATCGGGATACATCCGGAAGTGTCAGTAAAGTTTAACCCGGTCTTAAACGGGGCGCGCTAGATTCTGCAACCCGGGGTAATGGTGAGTACGGTTCCTTGAACGTCAGCGATCTTCGCATTCTGGTCGTGGATTCCAATCCCGGCTCAATCCTGCTGTGGCGACAGGTTTTCGGCATTCTGAACGTCAAAGCGCTGATGGTCATCACCGATGGCGACGCGGCCATCGATCAGCTCTACCTCGATCGTTATTCCGCCGTTCTGTGTTCCGATCAGATCAAGTGTTCCTCCGGTGAAACCTTCGCCCACATGGCGCGGCGCTCGCCGGGTATCCTGGCGCCGATGGTGCCGATCTTTCTGGTCACGGGCAAACCGCGCCGGCGCGATATCGAGCGCGCGCGCGACCTTGGCTATACCGACGTGATCGCCCTGCCGGTCAGCGCGGGAACGGTGGTGCGCAAGCTGCAGGGCGCCCTTGGCAAGCCCCGTCCCTTTATCGCGGCCGGAGAGTTCTTCGGTCCGGACCGCCGCTCCGGCGTGCGTCCACCCTTTCGCGGCTCGGATCGACGCACCCGCTCCCCGCGCAAGGTGCGGGTTTCGGTTCCGAGCGAGGCATAAAGTCCTCTAGCGGGACAATTTTCCACTTCCGATTGCAACTATCGGAATACAACCCGATACACGCCTGTTTTCCACGCCACAATTCCTGATATTTCAATGCGTTAAGATGAATTTCGGCAAAGTTTTCCACACGTATTGGTTGTAGGATATATTTCCTCCGTTGGTTCGCGAAATCCGAACCGCAACGGTTGGGGAATATCATGCCAAAAACACCATCGCGATCAGACAGAACGGCGGCGGCTGTCGGCCTCGCCAAGGCCGTCGTTGCCCACGTCTATGGGGTTACGCCGGAAGATCTCAGCAGTCCGAAGCGCTTTGCCCGCGCCACCCGCGCCAGACAGGTGGCGATGTATCTTTCCGCCGTCGTGCTGAACATGACGCCGAGCGAAATCGCGCGCGCGTTCAGCCGTCATCGCGCCACGGCGATCTATGCATGCCAGCGCATCGAAGACATGCGCGACAACGCTGAAATGGATCGCACCTTGTGCTGGCTGGAATCGCTGGTGCGTACCGCCACGGGAGCAGACGCATGAAAAGCGCTCCCGACAAGGACCTGATGCGGGATGTCCGCCGTGTGCTGCGGGCAATGGACGAGGAAGATGGGCGTCTCAAGCGCATCACCGAAGGGGCGTTCGCGCTGGTGGATGCGCAGGGCCTGCGCCGCCGCGCGATGGATGTTTCGGCGCAGAGCGTGAAGACCTTCTCGCGTCGCGGCTGGGTCCGCATCGGCGAGGATGGGCTCTATGCGCTCACGCCGGCGGGACAGGGCGTGGTGCGCCGCCTGCTGGCACGCGAGCGGCCCTTCAGCGCGCAGCACGCCATTCTGGAAACGCGCCGCATCACAGAAGACGATGGCACCGAGCGCTTCGTCACCGTCAACGAAGCCGAATCACCGCTGGGTTGGCTCTACAAGCGAAAGGCGATCGATGCGGTACAACTCGCCGCGGGCGAACGTCTGCGCCGCGATTTCACCATCGCGCAGCTCACGCCGCGTCTTGCCGTCGATCTTTCCGCGCCCAGCATGGGTGGCAGGCGCGGGATGAAAACCGCGCCGCCGCTCTCCGATACCGTGATCGCGGCCAAGCAGCGGTTTGGCCGTGCGCTGGCGGCGGTGGGGCCGGGATTGTCCGATCTGCTGTTTCATGTCTGCTGTCATCTGTCGGGATTGGAAGATTGCGAGCGCGCGCTTGGCTGGCCGCAGCGTGCGGCGAAGGTGGTGCTGGTGCTCGGTCTCGACCGGCTCGCGGAGCACTACGGCATGCGTGTTGCCGCGCCGCTGTTCGGGCGCATCCGCGGCTGGCAGGCGGAATGAAAATGCAAGCGGCTAGGCGGCAGCGTCTGCCTTCGCGAAATGCGCCATCTGGTCGGCATGCGCTTTCACGAACGCAGGCCGCGCGGTCGCGCGTTCCACATAGGCGCGGCAAGCCGGATAATCCTTGAGCCGTTCGAAGCGGTTCAAGATGCGCAGCACATCGGCCATCAGGATATCGGCGATGGAAAATTGACCTGTCAGCCATTCGCGCGACGACAGCACCGGCTCCAGGCGCTGCAAACGCAGATCCAGAAAATCATCCACCCGCTTCCATTCCGGCGTGTCGTGGGAAAAGCCGGAGCCTGTGAAAACGGTCCAGATCACGCTTACCATCTCGACCGAATTGAGCGCCGCGAACATCCATTCGATCGTTTCCGCGCGGCCGCGCGGGTCTTTCGGCATCAGCTTTTCGCTGCGCTCGCCGAGATAGAGCAGGATCGCGCCGCTTTCGAAGATCGAGAAATCACCATCCGTCAGCCACGGCACCTGCCCGAAGGGCTGATGGGAAAGATGTTCGGCGCCGCGATCCTTGAAGGATGTGCTTTCGATCCGATAGGGAAGGCCCGCTTCTTCCAGCGCCCAGCAGATGCGCAGATCGCGCACATAACCGCGCGGCCATTCCGGCACCCAGTCATAGGTCGTAACGACAAATTCGCTCATGGGCACCTCATTATGTTGATATCAACTTAAGCAGCAATGGCCGGGCTTCGCAAGCTGTGCAATGCGCAGCAAAGTTCCGCCAATTTGGCAACCGCTAAAGCCTGAGCAGATATTTGTGTTCGCCGTCCAGCACCAGCTCGCGCTTCTGGTTGTGAACCGTGGCGCGCATGGCAACGATGCCGGTCGTCCTCTGCTCTGTCAGCGCCGTGATGGTCAGCGCGGGATAGAGCGTGTCGCCGGGAAAGACGCCTTTGAGGAATTTCGCCGTCACCTCGATGAAGCCGATCAGCTTTTCGCCGATCACATGCGGAAACAGTCCCGCGCCCGCCGCCGTGAACGCCAGCACCTGCAGTCCGTGGGCGAGTGGAGCCGGGTATCCGAGCTTCCTGCAATACTCCACGTCGTAATGGATCGGATGATTGTCGAGGCTCACGGTCTGGAACGCTGCGAAGTTACCGACATCCAGTGTGCGTGATGGCGCGCGAAAAATTTCGCCAATTGTCAGTTCGTGGAAACCGCGCAATGGCACAACGCGGTGGGCTTCGGGATCGAATGGTTCATCGCTCATGGCGGCGATTTCGAAGCCGAAGCGCGCGCACTGTCAATTCGGCGGGACGTCAAAAAAATTGGCCCGGCCCAGGCGATGGGGGGTTGGGGGGTGTCAATCGCCTGGACCGGGCCTTGTTCCTCGGGTCGGGGGAGCCGAGGAGGTAAAGCAATTCAATGTGTGACGCGCGCGTGCCGCTGGGCTTCGATTTGTGCCTTCACATCGGAAAGGCCCTGAACGGCCAGATGCTGGAAACTGTCGAGCGCAACGGCCGCGCCTTCGCAAAGAGCCGCGCGGCCCTCGCAGGCCGTCTCGGGATTGACCGCTTTCGCAGCATCGTTCGCCCAGTTCACCGCGCCGGACGCGAACGAAACGCTGCCGGGCCGCCCGAAGCCAAGATCGGGTTCATGCGGCATCAACACTGCCACCAGCCCGATCCAGAATACCGCTCGAAGGATCATGTCATGCCTTCCCGCTGCCCACGCGAGAAGGCTATGCCCGGCCGTTTTCCGGGCGCTGAAACCATTCGGTAAAGTTCGATGCAATCCGGTTAATTCGGCCGATTGCGCATTTTAGGGAAAATCGCGGCCTTCCGGATTGTGGCTGTTTCGATTCAACACAGATTCAAATTCGATGAAGCTGTGAATCAAGATTTCGTAAAATTTGAAATGCAGCGCCGCAATGCGACGATCGCGCGTGAACTTTGGCGACGCGTCAATCAGGCGGCGGGAATGTCGAGTGTGGCGGTAAAGCCTTCGCCCAAAACGCTTGCGATGGAAAACGTGCCGCCATGCAGTTCGGCAAGCGCTTTTACCAGCGGCAGGCCAAGTCCAGCGCCCGCGGCGTGATTGGCAGTGCCACGGCCGGCCTGCTCGAACGGCTCCAGAATGCGCGCAATGTCGGCTTCGCTGACACCGGGGCCGTTGTCTTCCACGATGAAGCGCACGAAGTCGCCTTCGCGCCGCGCGGAAAGTCTCACCGTACCACCGTTTTGCGTGAACGTGACGGCGTTCTCCACAAGCTGTGTGACGATGGCATTGAGCGCGGTTTCGTCGGCCTCGGCGGAAAGCTCCACTGGTACCGATTGCATGTCGATGACGATCTGCTTGTTCTCGGCCTTTTCGCCTTGCGCATCGCAGGCGGTGGCCAGCGCCATGGCGGCCGAAACCGGCGCCTTGCGCAGCACATAGCGGCGCGCGGCAATCTTGGTGAGATCGAGGATCTGATTGATCAGCCGCAGCAGATTGCCGCCGGCCACATGGATAAGGCCCGCATATTCGCCGATCTGATCGGCCGGAAAGCGGTCGGCGCTGGTGCGCAGCAGGTCTGCGAACCCCAGAATGGCATTGAGCGGCGTCTTGAGCTCGTGGCTCATCGTGCGTAGCAGTGCAGTCTTGGCGGTGTCGGCCTCGGCTTCGGCGGCATCGAGGCGGCGCGTGAGGTCGGCCAGATATTGCGCCTGCGCCTTTGCGGCGTTCTGCGTTTCGACGAGTTGCTCCTTCGTCGTGTGCAGCGCGCGCGTCTGTTCGGCCAGCGCGGATTCGGCGCGGTGGCGGTCGGTCACGTCGGTCAGAACGCTCACGCGGCCGCCATCACGGGTGGCGCGTTCGCGCAGCAGATAGGCCTTGCCATCGCTCATCGTCACAGTGAGCGCGCCAGCAGGCGAGCGGTGTGCTTCCTGCCGCCGGTCCATCCATGCGGCCACATCGCCTTCGATGTGGAAGCGGTTGCGGCGCACCGCCTGGCTCAGAAGATCGGTGAAGCCCATGCGCGCGGCATCATCCGGCTTCGCAATGCCGTGCAGATGCGCGAACTCGGCGTTGCAGAGGATAAGCCTGTCGGCGCTGTTCCAGAAGGCAAAAGCATCCGCGGAAAGTTCGATCGTATCTTCGAGGCGCAGCAGCATGTGGCGCGCAAAGGTGGCGTCGTTCCACATCGCGATCCAGCCGCCGGAAGGAGTCTTGCGGGTCTTGATTTCAATGATGCGGCCATCGGTGAGCCGAATGTCGAGCGGGCGATAATCGTTGAGCGCGAACTGACGCCGCCGCCGCGCCACAAAGGCCTCTGCTCCTTCGGAGAGCTCGCGCGGCGCGATTTCACCGCCCGCGATTTCCAGCCGGATCATGTCTTCATAGCTGATGCCGATCAGATCGCCGCGATAGGGCAGCGAGCGAAACAGATAGTTGAAATGCTGATTGGCATAGGTGAGGCGTTCATCGCGATCGTAAATCGTGATCGCGGTGCGCAGGCCATCGAGTGCTTCAAGCACGGCTTCAGCGCTGCCCGATTCGAGCGAATCGGCGTGTTCGCGAAGCAATGGCACAGGCGCAAAACTCACAGGAATTCCCCAACTCCCACGGGCAAATCATGGCAGTGGCGGCTTAAGAATCGCTTTTCGCTGGGGAACTGGACCGGAATCGCGCCATCATCCTTAAAAAGCGGTGAACAATGCGGCGCCAAAACGTTGAAATTTCGAAAATACCGCATGCGGACATTCAAGTTTCGTTAAGTTTGGCTGGCGAGTATGGCGCCGGTCGCGAGGCTTTCGTGCCTAACGACTCATTAAAGAACGCACAGTCAGAGGCGGCATGGTGAGCGGGGAACAGGCGAACGATACGGGCGCATTGCGCAGGCGTTTCATCGCGGTGCAGGCCGGCAAGGCTGCAATCGGTGCGATGCTGGCCGGTCTGTTCGTGCTGGCCGTGGGCGAGCCCAAGCCGGCCGAATGGGTGGCCGTGGCAGGGCTTCTGGTGCCCGCGCTTCTTGCAGCGCTCGGATATGCCCGCATCCGCCTCGCCCTTCTGGAAACTGTAGCGCTTGCCACGTTTGCGGCGCTGATCGGCTATCTCGCGGGGCTCACCGGCGGGCTGCAATCGCCGCTGCTGATCTGGTTCGCATTGGTGCCGGCAGAAGCGGCGCTGGCGGGCGGTCGCTCCGCGGTGCTGCGCGCGGCCATCGCGGCGGCTTTGGCGGTGATTGCTCTCGCGGCGTTGCAGTTCCTTGTACTGCTGCCGCCATCGCGGCTCGGCATTCCCGTCTGGCAGATTTACGCGATCTCGGCCTTCGCTGCCGTCGTGCAGGGCGCTCTGGTGGCGGTGGCTGCGCAGGATCGCCAGCGCGCCGCCGACATGGCCGCCGCCGAAGGCGCAGCGATGTACCGCTTTCTCGCCGACAATGCGATGGACCTCATCACGCGGCATGGCGCCGATGGCCGCATCCGTTTCGCAAGCCCGGCCGCAACCCCGCTGCTGGCGCGCACGCCGGAATCCCTGGCAGGCATGGCGCCTTCCGAGCTTGCGCATCCTTCCGATCTGAAGGCGCTTCAGGCAGCCTTCATGGAAGCGAGCTATTTCGGCCGCGCCGCCGCCGCCGAAGTGCGGCTGAAGCGCGCCGATGGCGAATATGTCTGGACCGAGATGCGTTGCCGACCCGCGGCGCCGGTGGATGGCAAGCCCGCCGATATCGTAGCGGTGACGCGCGATATCTCGGAACGTAAGCGCCATGAGCAGGCGCTGATCGAGGCGCGCGATGCCGCCGAAGAGGCAAACATCGCCAAATCGCGCTTCCTTGCGAATATGAGCCACGAACTGCGTACGCCGCTCAATGCCATCATCGGATTCTCCGAAGTGATGACGCATCAGATGTTCGGACCCGTGGGCAGCCCGCGCTATCTGGAATATGCCGGCCTCATCCATGAATCTGGCGGGCACCTGCTTGAGCTCATCAACGGCATTCTGGATATGTCGAAGATCGAGGCGGGCAAGTTCGAGCTGTCCGAAGAACTGTTCGACATGGAAGACGCCGTGGACCAGGCCGTGCGCTTCGTGAAGCTGCAATCCGAGCGCAAGGGCGTGGCTATCACCGCGCAGGTGGCGCGTGATGCGCGGCTGATTTTCGCCGACAAGCGCGCAATCAAACAAATGCTCATCAATCTTTTCACCAACGGCGTGAAGTTCACCCCGCGCGGCGGCGAAGTGCGCGCCAGCGTTCTGCGCGATGCGCAAGGTATCGAAATCATCGTGTCGGATACCGGCATTGGCATCTCACAGGAAGACCTGACCCGCATTGGCAAGCCGTTCGAGCAAGCCGAAGGCGCGCATGTGCGCACACAGGAGGGCACCGGTCTTGGTCTTGCGCTCGTGCACGCGCTGACGGGCCTGCATGGCGGGCAGGTCACGATGTCATCGGTGCTGGGCGAGGGCACGACGCTGCGCTTGCGCCTGCCGTTCGCTGCGGTGAACGCCGAGGGCGAGCGCGTTGCACCGGAACCGGACAACGTCATTCCGTTCAAGGGTGCGGCGGCGTGACATTGCCGGTTGCGCGGACTACGGTTCGCTCGCAATGCCCGGACAACTCATTCTCTATACACCGCTGAACACGCTGAAACCCGTCGCGCCGGATGTCTGGATCGTCGATGGGCCGCAGATCGAATTCGGCTATATGGGCGTGCATCTGCCTTTTCCCACGCGCATGACGATCATCCGTCTTTCCGATGGCGGGCTCTTCATCCATTCGCCCACCGAACTTGTGTCTTCCCTGAGGCGCGAAATCGATGCACTCGGCCCCGTGCGCCACCTGATCGCGCCCAACACCATCCATTATTGGTGGGTTCCGGACTGGAAGGCGGCCTATCCCACAGCCAAGGTGCATGGCGTGGCCAACCTCGCGAAGAAAGCGAAGCGGCCCATCGCGCTCGACGCAGTGCTTGGCAATATGCCGCCCTTCGAATGGGCCGCCGACATTGATCAGGTGCTGATCGAAGGCGCGGTGATGGATGAAGCGGATTTCTTCCATCGCGCCAGCCGCACGTTGATCCTCACCGATCTGATCGAGAATTTCGAGCCGGATCGTATTCGAAACCGGTTCCTGCGCTGGCTTGTTCGTGCCGCTGGTGCGGCCGATCCCGATGGCAGCGCGCCCTATGACATGCGCGCCAGCTTCATCTTCCATCGCAAGGCATTGCTCGCGAGTGTGGAACGCATGATCGGCTGGAATCCCGAGCGCGTCATTCTCGCTCATGGCCGCTGGTATGCGCGCGATGGCGCAGCGGAATTGCGGCGCGCCTTTCGCTGGGTGTTGAAGTGAGTTTCGTTCCCCGTCTCAAGGCCGGGATTTTCGTGCGCGCGCTCATCCGCCGCGCGGAAGTTGCGGGCGCGTTTGCCGCCGTGGTGAAGAAAGGTTCCGAAGAAGCCGGTGCGGTGTTCCTGAAGATCGCGAAAACGGATCGCACCTCCACCGTTCTTTCCCAGGCGCGGCGCGGCGATGGCGAACTGGTGTGGATGAAGGTTCTGGGCGATGCGGCAAGCGATGCGGATGCCAACGCCTATTTCGAAAAGCAGATGCGTTTCGATCCCGACATTTGGATCGTGGAAATCGAAGACCGTGAAGGCCGCGCCTTCGTCGATGAACCTGTGGTGTGAGCAAAATCCAATTGCGGCGGAAAGTTGGCGCTGTTTGCACTTCCCGCGCGGCTGATCTGCATTTGGCTCATGTTGCCATTCTGGCCGCGCGTGCCGATATGCCATCAACACGAGTGGAGGCGGCAATGATTTTGAATGTGATGCGCGTGGTTTGGCTGGTGGCGGGGTCTGCGGCGCTATTGTTCGGTGCCAGCAACAACACGGCGCAGGCGGCGGATGCGAAAGCCATGCGTGGCAAATATCTCGTCACGGCCATGGGTTGCAGCGATTGCCACACGGCAGGCGCGCTGATGGGCCAGCCCGATATGAAGCGTGTGCTGGCGGGCTCCAATATCGGTTTTCCGATTCCGGGGCTTGGCACCTTCTATGGCGCGAACCTGACGCCGGATCGCGACACCGGCCTTGGCAAGTGGAGCGAGGCAGAGATCGCAACCGCGATCCGCACCGGCAAGCGCCCCGATGGCCGCATTCTCGCGCCCGCGATGCCATGGATGAGCTTTTCCAATCTCACGGTGTCCGACGCGCAATCGATTGCGGCCTATCTGAAAACGCTGAAGCCGATCCGCAACAAGGTGGCCGGCCCCTTCGGGCCGGATGAAAAGCCGGTGGGTTTCGTTTCGCCCGTGCTGCCCGCAGAGGTCTTCGCTTCGCTGCAAACGCCGCGCGACGCAGAAGCGCCGGAAGCGCAACCCGCCAAGCGCGCGAAACGGTAGTCTGGCAATAGGGATGCGATTGGCTGCCGCATCACGCTCATGCTATGATGCGTTCGGAGCGAGGTCATGAAGCACGAACGCATCGAAGTGAATCCGGACGTCATGCTGGGCAAACCAATCGTCAAAGGCACCCGGTTGACGGTCGAACATATCATGCGCGAGCTATCGGGCGGGATGACCGTCGCTGATGTTCTCGCCGCGCATCCGCGGCTGACTGTTCTGGACATTGATGCCGCGCGTGAATTCGCGGACGAATACATGACCGGGCTTGCGGCAGAATAGCCGCCGATGCGCTGGCTGGCCGACGAATGTCTTCACGCTGCCGTCGTGAACGCCTTGCGAGGCGCAGGTCACGATGTCGTCTATGTTGCCGAGACCTTCCCCCAACCGATGACCGCACACTTGCCGAGTTTGCCGCATCGGAACGGCGAATTCTTCTGACTGACGACAAGGACTTTGGCGAAATCGTCTTCCGCGACAATCGCCGGAAGTTTGGGGTTGTTTTCTTCCGCATCCCGCCAGGCATGTGGCAGATACGCTGGCCCCAGCTTCAGGCCGCAATTGCGGAATTCGGCGAGGCACTCCTGACTTCTTATACCGTGATCGAGGAACGGCGCATCCGGTCGCAACCTCTCAGTCCGGGATGACAAGCGCCCCCGCCTCGTGTATCCCCCGCGCGCGATGTCCGATGCTGCCGAAACCGCCTCAAACACCCCCGCCGCCCAGGCCGCGCGGCGCCGGACCTTTGCGATCATTTCGCATCCGGATGCGGGCAAAACCACGCTCACCGAGCATCTGCTCCTGCGCGGCGGCGCGATCCATCTGGCCGGGCAGGTGAAGGCGCGCGGCGCCGCCCGCCGCGCCAAATCGGACTGGATGAAGATCGAGCAGGAGCGCGGCATCTCCGTCACCTCCGCGGTGATGACGTTCGAATATGGCGGGGCGGTGTTCAACCTGCTCGATACGCCGGGCCACGAAGATTTCTCCGAAGACACCTATCGCACGCTCACCGCCGCCGACAGCGCGGTGATGGTGATCGACGCCGCGAAGGGCATCGAAGCGCAAACCCGCAAGCTCTTCGAAGTGTGCCGTCTGCGAGACATTCCCATCATCACCTTCGTCAACAAGATGGACCGCGAAGCGCGCGATCCGCTCGAACTGCTCGATGAGATCGCCGATCAGCTTCAGCTCGAATGTTCGCCCATCGTCTGGCCGGCCGGGATGGGGCTGAACTTCAAGGGCGTGCTCGATCTTTACCGCGACGAGTTCGTGGATTTCGTCAGCGGCGAGCGCATCGGCAACAACCATCTCGCGAGCTATCTGCCCGCCGACATCTTCGCGAAGCTGGAAGAGGAAGTGGAGCTTGCGAAGGCGGGCTTGCCGCATTTCGAACCGCACCGCTATCACGAAGGCAATCTCACGCCGGTCTTCTTTGGTTCGGCGCTCAAGAATTTCGGCGTCACCGAACTCATGGATGCGCTCGCCGAACATGCGCCGCCGCCGCGCACCATGGAGGCGAAGCAAAGGCGCGTGTCGCCCGGCGATGCGGATGTGAGCGGCTTCGTGTTCAAGGTTCAGGCGAACATGGATCCGAACCACCGCGACCGCGTGGCCTTCCTGCGCCTGGCATCCGGCCGCTTCAAGCGCGGCATGAAGCTGAAGCAATCCGGCACAGGCAAGAGCATTGGAATCCACAACCCCATCCTGTTCTTCGCGCAGGAGCGCGAAACGGTGGATGAAGCCTTTCCGGGTGACATCATCGGCATTCCCAATCACGGCGTCTTGCGCGTGGGCGATACGCTTTCGGAATCCGGCGAGATTGATTTCACCGGCATCCCGAACTTCGCGCCGGAAATTTTGCGCCGTGTGCGCCTGGCCGATCCGTTGAAGCAGAAGCATCTCTCGCGCGCGCTTTTGAGCCTTGCCGAAGAGGGCGTCACGCAGGTGTTCAAGCCGATGATCGGCGCCAACTGGGTTGTCGGCGTCGTCGGCCAATTGCAGCTCGATGTTCTGAAGAGCCGCCTCAGGGCCGAATACGGTCTCGACGTGGAGATGGAGCCATCGCCCTACGATGTGGCGCGCTGGGTTTCGGGCGATGCGGCGGAGCTGGAAAAGTTCACCGGCGTCTATCGCGCGCAGATGGCCGAAGACCGCGACAGCGCGCCGGTCTTCCTTGCCAAAAGCCAATGGGAATTGGGCTATGCGGGCGAGAAATTTCCCAAGCTCAAATTCGCCAAAACCCGCGAACGCGCCGACGTGCACGCGGAAGATTAGAGCCCTACTTCTTCGATACGCGCCACACCATGTTGCCGCCATCGTCGGCTACGAGCAGCGCGCCGTCTTTCGCGATGGCGACGCCGACCGGGCGGCCTTGCGCGTCGCCATCGGCGTTGAGGAAACCGGTGAGAACATCCAACGGCATGCCCACAGGCTTGCCGCCTTCGAATTTCACGAAGACAACGCCATAACCGAGTTTCGGCTCGCGATTCCAGGAACCGTGCTGACCCACGAACACACCGCTCGCGTAATCCGGGCCGAGCGTGTTGTTGCCCGCAAACACAAGGCCGAGCGAAGCGGTGTGCGTGCCCACGGCGTAGTCCGGTTTCACCGCCGCCTTCACCAGCTCCGGCCTCTGCGGCTGGATGCGCACATCCACATGCTGGCCATAGTAGGAATAGGGCCAGCCATAGAACGCGCCATCCTGAACATGGGTGATGTAGTCGGGCACAAGATCGCTGCCGATCTCGTCGCGTTCATTCACGGCCGCCCAAAGCTGGCCGTCCGGTGAGAACTGAAGTCCATTGGCGTTGCGCAGACCCGTCGCATATTCGCGCTTCTGGCCGGTGGCGATGTCGATTTCCCAGATCGCGGCGCGGCCTTTTTCGATCTCCATGCCATTTTCGCCGACATTGGAGTTGGAGCCGACGCTGACATAGAGCCTGGTGCCATCCGGGCTCGCCGTCAGGTCTTTTGTCCAATGGTGATTGCGCGGGCCCGCGGGCAGATCGGTCACCTTCGTGCAATCACCGGAAATCTTCGTTTCGCCTTCGGTATAGGGGCAGCGGATCACGCCATCGGTGTTCGCCACATAGAGATCGCTACCCACCAGCACCATGCCGAACGGTGAATTGAGGCCAGTTGTCAGGAAATCCGAGCGCGTATCAGCGACGCCATCGCCATTCGTGTCACGCAGAAGAATGAGCTTGTTCGGGCTGCCCTTGTGCGAACCGGCGCTGGAGAAGAGGAGCGTCTGCACAAAGCCACGGAAGCCTTTGCCTTCATCGGGTTGCGGCGGCGCATCGCTCTCCGCCGCCAGCACGTCGCCGTTCGGCAGCACATAGACGCGGCGCGGGCTTTCCAAGCCCTTGGCAAAAGCGTTCACGGCAAGCCCCGGCGCCGCTTTGGGCATCGCGCCGTCTTTCCAGCCAACCACCTTGGAAATGTTGATGGTGGGGATCAGCGTGGCGTCCGGTTCCGGCAGCGTGGGATTGGGGCCATATCCGGCAGAGGCGGGAAGTTTCGCGGTTTCGCCGCAGCCGGCCAGCACCGAAAGCGCCGTAATGGCAATGGCAATTTTCAAAACGCGCATGGTTTTCTCCCGTTCGGCCCCGGCCGGTCTTATATGGCAGTATAGACGCGATTGGATTGGTGGCGCGAACTATTCGGCGGCAAGTGTCGCCTGGTCGTTTGCCGAGGCGAAGGCGGAGAGTATGCGGCCCGCATCATGCGGCGCGGCATCGCGGGCCGGGCCCACCAGAATGGCAATGGCCGAGAAGGCGGCGCGCGGCAAATGCGCATCGGCACAGATTTGCGCCAGCGAATGTCCGTCGCCGCGCAGTGCAGAATGGATCTCGTCGGCGTCGTGATGGCTGAGAGAAGCCAGTCCATTGACAACGCCCTGCATATCGCCCGCGCGCGCGGCCTCCAGAACATCATGTTCCTGATCGGCGGCCAGTTTTTCCAGTAGTGCCTCGAACGGCGCACGCTGCGCCGCATCGTGATTTTCGGGCCAGTCCATCAGCAGCGCGCGCACCTCATCGGCAAGCGCGCCGCGCGTTTCCGGCCTGAGATCGGCAGCCGACGCCAGAAGATGGCGCAGGCGTTCCTGCAGCATGGGCATGGCGAATCCTTCGCCAGAACCCTAGCCGGCAGACGTTAAGGTTTCGTTTGCCGTATCAGCGGCCCGTTACAACCCAGGTATCGGGGAAGAAGCCGTTGAAATTCGTGCGCACCGCCACCGAATAGGCGCCGATGGATTCGAACACGATGAAATCGCCGGTCTTGATGCCTTCGGGCAGATAGAGCGGGCGGGGCAGCACATCCAACGTATCGCAGGTGGGACCGAAAATGCGGAACGGCGTATGGCCGGTTTCAAGCGCCCGCACCTTGCCCTTCGCATCGCCGCGATAGGTGCGGATGAAATAGTCCGCGTTCCAGCCGGGCAGTGTGAGTTCGTCGAAGCTGCCATAAACGCCGTCGTTCAGATAAAGCGCTTCGCCTTTGCGCAGGATCACCTGCGCGATGAGCGTCATGCCCTCCGCGATCAGCGCGCGGCCCGGCTCGCACAGCACGGGAATGCGCTTTGGCATCATCGCCATCGCTTCGCGGATGGTGTCGAAATACCAGTGATAGGGCGGCACATCGTTGTTGTTGTAGGGGCCGGGGAATCCACCGCCCAGATCGAGCGCCTGAATATCCACATCGGCCATCGCGGCAGTGCGCCGCGCCATCTCGATCGCCTGCGCATACGAGAACGGCGAAAGGCATTGCGAGCCCACATGAAAGGTAAGCGCGGGTTTCGCGCCACTTTCGGCCACGCGCTTCAAAAGCCGCGCGGCATCTTCCGGCGTGGTGCCGAATTTGCTGGAAAGTTCGAGCAGCGCGCCACCAAGCGGTGTGGCGATGCGCACGAAGATGCGCAGCTTTTTCGGATTGCCGGTTTCGGCGAGCAGCCTGTCGAGTTCATCGTCGCAATCGACGACGTAGTCGGTCACCCCATGTTTTTTGAAAGCGATACGCGCGGCGCCAGGGCTGCGCACCGGGGCCATGAAATGGCAATGCGCGTCGGGAAAGCGGGCGCGCACGGCTTCGATTTCCGGCAGCGAGGCGGTGTCGAAATGGCGGATGCCTGCGGCATGTACGAGATCGAGCACATGCGGATGCGGATTGGCCTTGATAGCAAAAAGCGTGTCCCCGGGAAAGGAATCGAGGAAGCGCTTTGCGGCAGCGCGGAACTTGTCGGGATGCAGCACATAGACGGGCTGCACCGGCTCGGCCTGTTTCAGCACGAACTTGCCGATCACCTCTTCGATGTTCGCGAAGTGCGGCAGGCCCGCGATGGCTTTCGAGGTGGCGGCGGCTTTCACCGCGTCGGCAGCCTTGCCCGACGCTGCCTTCTTCCCAGCGCTGGTTCCGTTTTGCCCGCGTTTGGCTGACGCCCGTGTCATCACACTGTCACTCATGGCAACCGCCTCAAAGCAAGGCGCGCGGTGTAGGGCCGATGGCGCAGAGGGTCAAGTGTTGGCGGAATACGCATACAAATTGTCATGGCCCGTGAATGCGGGACACCTAGGTGACTACGGAAAGTATGTTGACGTCTACGCGCCACGGGAACCCGAAAAGATCAAACAGCCTGCAGAACCCAACTGGGTGGCCCACATTCGCGGGCCATGACAAGCCGTGCTTCGCTATCCGCCCGCCCGCAACTGGCGAATGGTCTTCTTGCCGTCGGCGCTTGGCTGATAGACGTGGCTCATCTCGGCGAGCGCGGCGGCGAAGTCTTCCGGCGTGAAGCGCTCGCCCGCATCAAAGCCGTCGATGCCGGTGCGCACCATGTAGGAAAGCTGATCGAACAGAAAATCGCCCACCGCGCGGATTTCGCCGGTGAAGCCGAAGCGCGTGCGCAGCATCCGCGCCCACGAAAAACCGCGCCCATCGCGGAACGCCGGAAACTCAAGCACCACCAGCGAAAGCCGCTGCACGTCCTCGCCCAGCATTTCCGGCGATTCGGAGGATTTCAGCTTCACACCGAGCGGCGCATTGCGCGCAAGCAGCTTCTCGCGCTCCTTCTGAAAGCGCGCCAGCGAAACGATCACCGCGCCATCGGGCAGGGCTGCACCGTCGTTCGCCGCGAGGAACGCATCGGACGCAACGGCGGCCTTGCCATCTTCAACCCGTATGAGCGGCATACATCTGTTCCTGATAGGCCACGTTCTTGAACGGCTCGATGCCGATGCGCCGCACGGTATCGAGGAAGCGTTCGCCGCCTTCGCGCGTGTTCAGATAGTGATCCACCACGCGCTCCACCGCATCGGCAATCTCGTGCGCGGCAAAGCCGGGCCCCAGAATCTGGCCAATGCTCGCATCCTCCGCGCCCGATCCGCCGAGCAGAAGCTGGTAATATTCCACGCCCTTCTTGTCGACGCCCAGAATGCCGATATGGCCCGCATGGTGATGGCCGCAGGCATTGATGCAGCCGGAAATCTTGATCTTGAGTTCGCCGATATCGCGCTGGCGGTCCATCGCTGCAAAGCGTTCGGAGATCGCCTGGGCCACCGGAATGGAGCGCGCATTGGCAAGATCGCAGTAATCGAGGCCGGGGCAGGCGATGATATCGGTGATGAGCCCCGCATTCGGAGTGGCCAGATCGAGCGCCTGCAGCCGTGCGAAGATTTCCGGCAGGTCGCGCTTCTTCACATGCGGCAGAACCAGATTCTGCTCATGGCTCACGCGGATTTCGCCGAGATCGAAATCGTCCATCAGTTGCGCGAGGCCGTCCATCTGCGCGTCCGTGGCATCGCCGGGCACTCCCCCGATGGGTTTCAGCGAGATGGTGGCGATGGTGTAGCCGGGCTGACGATGGCGCGAGAGATTGTTTGTGGCCCAGACGTCGAATGCCGGATTGCGCGCGCGTTCGGCTTCGTACCGGGATGAAACATCCGGCAGCGCCTCGAACGCGGGCGGCGCGAAATAGGCATGGATGCGCTCAAGTTCTTCCTGTGGCACCTCCAGCGTGCCGCTGGCCCTGATTTCCGCGAATTCGCGTTCGACCTTTTTGCGCATCTCGTCCTCGCCAAGCGCGTTGGCGAGAATCTTGATGCGCGCCTTGTACATATTATCCCGGCGGCCTTCCTGATTGTAGACGCGCATCACTGCTTCGAGGAACGCGAGGATTTCCGTCTTCTTCACGAAATCGCCCGCGACATAGGCGATGTAGGGCGTGCGGCCCATGCCGCCGCCAACCAGAACGCGATATCCAACCTCGCCGGAATCGTTGCGAATGATTTCGATCGCCATATCGTGGAATTTCAGCGCCGCACGATCATGCGGTGAGCCGCCCACCGCGATCTTGAACTTGCGCGGCAGGAACGTGAATTCGGGATGCAGGCTCGACCATTGGCGGATGATTTCCGCGAGCGGACGCGGGTCTTCAATTTCATCCGCTGCGGCGCCGGCGAAGTGATCGGCCGTCACGTTGCGGATGCAATTGCCCGATGTCTGGATGGCGTGCATTTCCACGCTCGCCAGATCGGTCAGGATGTCCGGAACATCAACAAGTTTCGGCCAGTTGTATTGAATGTTCTGGCGCGTGGTGAAGTGGCCATAGCCCTTGTCGTATTTGCGCGCGATGTGCGCGAGCATGCGCATCTGCCGGGCGTTCAGCGTGCCGTAAGGCACCGCCACGCGCAGCATGTAGGCATGCAGTTGCAGATAGAGCCCATTCATCAGCCGGAATGGCTTGAACTGGTCTTCGGTCAGTTCGCCCGCCAGCCGCCGTTCTACCTGTCCGCGAAACTGTGCCACCCGCTCGGCCACGAATTTCGCGTCGAACTCGTCATATCGATACATCGAACGACTCCTTCGCCTGCTTGCCGAGATCGGTGCGCACGCTTGGCCCCGCCGCACGAATGATCTCGCGCTCTTCGGTGGGCGCGATGGGGCGCACATCGGCTTTCACGGGAAAGAGGTAGGGGTTCACCACCGCGCGCGCCTTCACGCTGTCGTCGGCGGCGGAAAGCGCGGGTGCGGCGTCATCCTTGTCGGCATAGATGCGCGCAGACTGCAGGTCGGCCACCCAGCCCGAGCCATTCCAATAGACGACGTCGCCTTCACGCAGGCGGTTGGCGGTCAGAACCTGGGGAAGCTTGGGGGCGGCCATGCAGAGTATCTCGCATCGCGCCCGGGCAAATTCAAGACATCACATAAGAAATATGTAGTTCAGGTAATTTCACAGTGTATGTATGTTATTATGCACTCAAGTTGCGCATGGAAAAAATCCTCCGCTAGATGGCTCCAGAAGTGGGGAAACATGAGCGCACAGTTCAAGGACGGGCTTTCGGCGCGCCTCGGCATGGAAGGCGTGATCGAGACCGGGGCCAGCGGCAAATCCGTTCTCGCCTATCGCGCAACGATGGATATGTGCCATTCGGGCGGCATCGTGCAGGGCGGCTTCATCACCGGATGGATCGATGCGGCCATGGCCCATGCGGTGCTGGGCGCCAGCGGCTACACGCTTTCCCCGCTCTCGCTGGAAATCAAGATCAGCTTCCTGCGCTCCGCCGGGCCCGGCCTCTACCATGCCGAGGCATGGATCGAGCGGCAGGGAAGATCCACCGTGTTTCTGGAAGGTCGTCTCCTTAATGAGGCCGGCGAGGTGGTGGCGAAGGGAAGCTCCACCGCCAAGCTGGTGAAAGTGAGCGCCGATAACAGGAAAGTCGAAGCCGCCATTGCCGGAGCCGGGGCATGACAGCAAGACCGGCCGCGATGAAGAAACGTCATGTCGCGGCGGTCTTTGTCGGCAACGGGCTTGAGTTCTACGACTTCCTCACTTTCTCCTATTTCTCCGTCTATATCGGGCGCACGTTCTTTCCGTCCGATGATCCCACCGTCAGCCTGTTGGCTTCGCTTGCCACGTTTGGCATCGGTTTCGTCACGCGGCCCATCGGTGCCATCGTTATCGGTGGGCTGGGCGACCGCATCGGCCGCAAGCCCACGATGATGTTTTCGTTCCTGTTGATGGGCGCCGCCATCATCGGGCTGATCCTGACGCCGTCCTATGCGCAAATCGGAATTGCCGCGCCGATCATCGTGGTGCTGCTGCGCCTCGTTCAGGGTTTTGCGCTGGGCGGCGAAGTGGGCCCCACGACAGCTTACATGGCTGAAGCAGCGCCACCGCACCGGCGTGGCGTCTATCTTTCCATGCAATATGCCACGCAGGATTCCGCTGCGCTGATCGCGGGGATCATCTCGGTCATCATCGCAAATCACCTCTCCGATGCGCAGCTCACCGATTGGGGCTGGCGCGTTGCCATGTCGTTTGGCGCGCTCATCATTCCTTTTGGTCTGTGGGCGCGTTCCTCCATGCCCGAGACCCTGCCGGTGGCCGATGATGCTGCGCTTGCACCGGATGCCACGCGGGGCACGCTGAAATTCCGTGAGCGCTATGGCAAGCATGCCCGCATCATCGTGCTGGGGCTTGTCATGCTGACAGCGGGCACCATTGGCGCCTATTCCATCAGCTATATGACGACCTATGCGCTTGATACGCTGAAGCTGTCCGCAGCCGTCGCCTTCGGTGTGCCGATCATCAATGGCGGTTTTTCGATGCTGTCGGAAATCTGGAGCGGCTTTCTTTCCGACAAATATGGCAGAAAACCCGTCATGATCGTTCCCGGCATTCTGCTGGCGCTGGCGATCTTCCCCTGCTTCTGGGCGATCAATCATTTCCACAATGCCTGGGCGCTCTATGGTGCGGAATCGATCATGGTGATCCTGGCGGGCGTGTCGTCCGTTCCGGTGATCGTGATGCTGACCGAATCGTTGCCGCCTTCGATCCGCTCGGGTGCGGTGGCGACGGTATACGCCTTCGCGATCTCGATCTTCGGCGGCACCACGCAATTCACGATCAAGGGCCTTATCACGCTCACCGGCGATCCCATGGCGCCTGCCTATTACTGGACCGGCGCAATGATCCTTGGCCTGATCGCCATGGCCTTCACGATTGAATCCGCACCCGGCAAACGCCACTAGGCCATCACTTCCGGTAAAGGGCCTCTGCCGTCTGCAACAGCACCCAGGATGTGGCGATGTATTTGTCGCCCCGCGTGGGCCGGTTGCCGCGATGGGTATGCGTGAAGCTCGCGGGCGCAATCAGGATCGCGCCCGTCTTGGGCTGGATCATCTTGCGCTGGTGGAAGAACTCCGTCTCGCCGCCATCGAAATTATCGTTCAGATAGATGGTCCACAAAAGCGTGCGATGCAGGGATTCGAAGTTGCCCAGCTGCGGATAGATTTCGCAGTGCCAGTGCGGGTAGCCGCCTTGACCCGCAATATATTTCTGGATGTTGATGCTGCCGGGCCGGAACAGGCTGGCTGCCACTTCGCCGATTTCGCGATCATTCATCGCGCCGAAGGAATCCGGGCCCATTGGCGAAATCGCGCCGTTGCGCGGATCCTTGCGTTTGGTGAGAAACGGGGCAAGCGCCGTGAAGGGATATTTGCGCAGGTAAAGTACAAGCCCGCGCAGCATCGCGTTGTTCAACGCATTCGCCGCATCGGTCCATTCCGGATAATGACTGAGGGTGATGTCCCAGCTGTCTTTCAGCGCGGTGTCCACGCCGCTGCCTGTTTCCCCGCGCACAGCCTTGCCGCTCGCCTCGAACCGCCCGATCAGCTCGCGGCATTGCTGCGGCGTGAGCGCATCTTCGTAGATTTCAATGAAGTCGGGAGTGTCCATGATCGGCGCTAACTCCAAATGTCATGGCCCGCAACTGCGGGCCACCCAGGTGACACAGAACTTTTGCACGAGTATCGCACGCCGAAGTTTGTCTTCAACATCACCATCGCATTGGCTTGCCCATGATTGCGGCTTCAACTGGGTGGCCCGCAGTTGCGGGCCCTGGCAATTGGGGTTACGTCTGCACCTTCAGTGCGCTTTCGTGCCAGCGGTGCAAGAGCCAGTATTCGAGCGCGCTGAGCGCGAAGAAGATGGCAATGCCAAGCGCGGATAAAAGCGCCAGCGCCGCGAACGCGGTTCCCATGTGCAGGTTGCGGGTGGCGAGCGTCAATATCCAGGCAAGGCCGGTGGAGGTGCCCGATCCTGCCGCCAGTTCGGCCACCACCGCGCCGATCAGCGCGAGTCCGCCTGAAACCTTCATCCCGCCGAGCAGGAAGGGCAGGGCGTTTGGCAATTGCAGGCGCGTCAGAATCTGCCAGCGCGATGCGCCATAAAGCCGGAACAGGTCGATCAGGTTTCGATCCACGGATTTCAGGCCCAGCGTCGTGTTCGCCAGCACCGGAAAGAACGCCACGATCCATGCCAGCGTCAGCGTAACGGCTTCGATGTTGTCGTAACCGATCCAGATGGTGAGAAGCGGCGCGATGGCGACCACCGGCGTCACCTGCAGCACCACCGCATAGGGATAGAGCGCGGTTTCGATCAGGCGGCTCTGCGCAAACAGGATGGCAAGCGCCACGCCACCCAGCACCGCAAGCACAAAGGCGATGAGCGTGATGCGCAAGGTCACGAACGTCGCCGCCATCAGTGTGCCGAAATCCGAAACGAACGCCTCGCCAATGTCGCTTGGCGCGGGCAGCACGATGCGCGGCACGGCGAACGCCGCCACCAACGCTTCCCACATAAGAAGAACCGCTATGCCGAGCGCGACAGGAATGGCGATGCGAAGCGTCCGGTTCATGCCGCCATTGCCTCTTTCAATGCCTGCGAGACTTTGGCAGCCTCAGATGCGAATTGGGGCGTCAGACGCCATCCCGCATCGCGTGCCTGCGGTGGTGCAAGCGGAATGTCCGCGGCGATACGCCCCGGACGCGGTGACATCACCACCACACGCTCCGACAGATAGGTGCTCTCGTAGACCGAGTGCGTTACGAACAGCACCGTCATGCCGTCCTCGCGCCACAGTGTCAGCAGATCGTCGTTCAGTGCTTGCCGCGTCAGCTCGTCCAGCGCCGCAAACGGTTCGTCCATGAGCAGCAACTTGGGCGCCGCGGCAATCGCGCGGGCAATGGACACGCGCATCTTCATGCCGCCCGAAAGTTCGCGCGGATAGGCGTTCTCGAACCCGGCAAGGCCCACGCGGGCAAGCGCGGTTTTCGCGCGCGCGTCAGCTTCGGCGCGCGGCGTGCCTTCCAGATCGAGCGGCAGGCGCACATTGGCCAGCGTCTTGACCCACGGCATCAGCGTCGGCTCCTGAAACACAAAGCCGATCTCCGGTTTGCTACCGGGCCAGGCCACCGCACCGCTGTCTGGCTTCAGTAGCCCGGCAATCACGCGCAGCGCGGTCGATTTTCCGCATCCGCTCGGTCCCACGATGGAAACGAACGCGCCTTCTTCCACATCAAGATCGATCGGCCCCAGCGCGTGGGTGCCTGTGTCGAACGTCTTGGCGATGGCGCGAAGGGAGAGGAGGGCAGTCATACGTGCAAACGCGAAACACAATTGTCATGGCCCGCGAATGCGGGCCACCCAGGTGACGGCGAACTCAAGCCCTCAAAATTGTGCACGGCGACTCGCATTCGAATCCAAACATTCTACCAACATCTGTGCGGCACCAGCTGGGTGGCCCGCATTCGCGGGCCATGACAGCCTGAGCTTTGCGTCTCTACTTCCCCTTCAGGAACTGCAGATCATACGCATCGCGGTAGGGAAGCGATTTGTCGTAGAGACCTTCGCTCGCCATCGTATCGAAGAAGGTCTTCCAGCGCGCTTCGGTCATGGTGCCGAGGGGAACCGCATCCTTGCCGCTTCCCGTCGCCACGCCATAGGCATTCAGCTTCTGGATCGCCTGCATCAGGAGTGCGTCGGTCATCTCCGGATTGTCGAGCTTGATGAGCTTGTTGCCGGGCGTGGGATCGCCGGTGAGGTAGTCCTTCCACCCTTCAATCGTCGCATCCACGAAGGCCTGCACCACCTTCGGATTTTCCTTGATCCACTTCTCGGGTACCAGAACCATGTTGGCGTAACCGGGATAGCCATAATCGGCCATCAGGAATACCTGCGGCTTGAACCCGCCTTCGGTCTCCACCGTGTAGGGTTCACTGGAAAGATAGCCTTCCTGAATGGCGCTCGGGTCCGTCAGGAATGGAGCGAGGTTGAACGTATAGCGGCGGATCTGGCTGTCCGTGTAGCCGAACTTCGCTTTCAGCCAGGGCCAGAACGTCGCTGTCGCCGCATCGGAAATCAGGATCGGCTTGCCCTTCATGTCGGCAAGCGAGCGCACGTCGTTGCGCGGATGGGTGATGAGTACCTGCGGGTCTTTCTGGAACACCGCCATCACCGCGCGGATATGCGCGCCTTCGCGCACAAGGTTCAGCGGAATGAAGCCGTTGGAGCCCATGCCGAAATCGGCGGCACCGCCGGCCAGCAATTGCGGCACATTCACCGCGGGACCGCCCTGCATGATGCGCACATCCAGCCCGCGCTGCAGGTAGTAACCCTTGGCGAGCGCCTGATAGAAACCGCCATGTTCGGCCTGCGCCTTCCAGTCGGTCACGAAGACGATCTTGGTCAGTTCGGGTCCGGTGGATTTGTCGTCGGCCTTGGGGGCGGCGGGCTTGCTGTTGTCGCAACCGGCAACGGCGAGCGCCGCCATCATCGCGATCAGGGCCGTCCGTCTCATCATGCGCATGGTTGTGGTTCCTCTGGAGACAGGAACCTATCATCGCGGTTTGCGGGTTGCGAGACCCTCAGCCGGGCGCGGCTGCACACGTCGCCTTGCGCCGGTCCGCATCGATATCGTCCTCGCGGTCTTCCTCGTCCACGAGCGTGCGGAACAGCACAAGGCCCTTGTTGGAAGGCGATTTCACAATGCGCGCATCTTTCGGCACGCGGGTCAGGTCCGTCCCCGGACCCACCATGTAGAAGTCCACCGCGCGCCGGATCTGGCTGTCGTTGCGGACATAGAAATTGTTGGTTGCCGCATCGAACGCCGACACCGACCAATAGGTGTCGCGCGGCACAGACGCACGCACATGCAGCGGCGCGGGCGAAAGATCGAAGGGGCACACCGAATAAAGCAGGTCCGGGCTTGGCCGCACCACGCCGCGTGCGGTGGCATCGGGCCGCTTGCCGTGATGGATTTCGTTCACGGTGCCCAGCCGCGACATCGCCCGCGCCATGATCACGCGCGGCACGGCCCACACCGAGCCGATGTGCACCAGCGCCGCCACGGCCAGCGTCAGCACAATCCACCCGCCCCAATTCTTCAGCGCATTCATCAGCAATGCACCTTCTCGATGGTGGGCAGATCGGCATGCGCCGGATCGGCGACCACCGAAGGATCGGGGTTGTAGAAGCGAATGGTCAGCGAGAACCCGCCATCGTCCACGGGAATCCAGTTCACCGGCGCGGCCGAGCGGCTCACGGTGGCGCTGAAATGTCCGGCCGCATCATGGCGCACGGAATTCTTCGATACCGAATAGATGCCTGCCGGATTGGGGATCAGATAGTCGTCGGCCGCATAAGCGGTGATGCTCCACCACCGCGCCCTGGGATCATTGCCGGAGACACGATAGGTGCAGGCTGGATCGAACGCGTTGCCTGCGCTGTCTGTGAGTGCAGTGAAATAGAGCGTCTCGCTGCGGTTGAGTGCCAGAAGGCCATGCACCGCCACGGATGCGCGCATGTATGCGCCCGATGCCTTGCTGCCAATCGACAGATCGGTGCGCCAGGGGCCATTGCGGATGTCGGAACTCGTGCCCAGCGTGCCGCGAAACACCGTGGCCCATGTCAGACCAAGGCCGAGCACCGCTCCTGCCAGAAGCGAAATTGTCAGTTTTGCTGCCAATTTCATGGTTGCCGCATTTCCCCCGCGCCCCGCGAGTATAACGGCATCAACGCATAAGGCCACGATTATGCGCCATCCCTGCGCGCCAATGCCGCTATGCGTCGATGAAATTGATCGCGGAACTAATCGGGCGAGGAGCCATCGCGCGAATCCTCGCGGTCGCGCCAGCGATAGTTCCGCGTGCGCGGCGCTTCGCTGTCATCATCTTCATCATCGTGTGAATTGCTGCGGTGATCGAACCTGTCGCGCCGTTCCGGCTGTTGGTCGTACGCGCTGTCGTTGCTTTCCTCGTCGCCGCCGCGCCCGAACAGCCAGTCGAAGAAATTGCGCGAGCGCTGTGGCTTCTGCGGTTGCGCGGATTGATCCAAATCCACGCCATCCACTGTTACGCCGCCGGATTCGGTGTCGACACCGCTGTTGAGAAAGATGGTTCCATCCTGCGGCAGGATTTCCGGCGGTGTCGACATGGCGAGCGCGGTGGGCTGATGGCCCTTTTCTGCCGCGGTCATCGTGTCCTTCCAGATCGCGGCAGGAAGCGAGCCGCCGGTCACGCCCTTCATTGGCGAGGAATCGTCGTTGCCCACCCAGACTGCGGCCACATAGTCGGCGGTGAAGCCGACGAACCACGCGTCATGATAGTCCTGCGTGGTGCCGGTTTTGCCCGCCGTCTGATAGGTGGCGAGTGCTGCGCCGCGCCCCGTGCCTTCCACCATCACCTGATTGAGCATGTAGGTCATGTCCTGATCCACATGGCTGGCCACCACGCGCCGTTCCTGCGGGCTTCTGCGCTTGTAGAGAACATGACCGCCGGTATCGCGCACTTCGGTCACGAAATAGGGCTCGACTTTCAGCCCGCCATTGGCGAACACCGCATAGGCGGTGGTCATTTCCAGCGGTGTCACTTCCGAGGTGCCAAGCGCAATGGAGGCATTGGTTTCCAGTGGCGAGGTGATGCCCAGACGCTGCGCGGCTTCCACCACCTGCGTCACGCCCACTTCCTGCGCCAGCGAGGCGGTGATGGTGTTCACCGAATGCGCCAGCGCGCTTGCCAGCGTCAGCGTTCCATATTGCCGCCCGCCATAATTGGTCGGAGCCCAGCCATCGATGTCCACCGGGCCATCATCGCGCATGTCCCATGGCGAAATGCCATTCTCGACGGCGGCGAGATAGACGAACGGCTTGAACGATGACCCAGGCTGACGGCGTGCCTGCGTGGCGCGATTGAAAACGCTCTCGCCGTAATCCTTGCCGCCGATCAGCGCCGAGACCGCGCCATCGGGCTTCATCACCACCACCGCGCCTTCGCTGGCCCTGGAGGCTTTGCCCCGCTTGTTGAGGGTGCGCACCAGCGCCTTGCGCGCCGCTTCCTGGATTTTCGGTTCCAGCGTCGTCTTCACCACCAGATCGACCGTGCTTGAACCTTCGCCGGTGCTGATGAGCTTGCGCGCTTCATCGGCGGCGGTATCGAGAAAATAGTTGCGCGCGTCGGTAATGGTGCGGTCGGTGATGACGGCGGGATGCGCGATGGCATCATCGGCCTCGGCGCGGGTGATTGCGCCGGTCTCCACCATCGTATTCAGAACGCGCGTGGCGCGCGCCTGCGCCTTGGCCAGATCGCGGCGCGGCGAGAAGATGGAAGGCGCGGTTGTCAGCGTTGCCAGCATGGCTGCTTCGGGCAGCGTCAGCTTCCGGGCCGACTTGCCGAAATAGACGCGCGCGGCGCCATCCACGCCATAGGCACCGGATCCCAGATAGATGCGGTTCAGATAGACGGTGAGGATCTGCTCCTTGCTGAGCGATTTCTCCAGCGCCACCGCCTGCATCAATTCTTCCAGCTTGCGCGAATAGGAGCGTTCGGAATTGGTGAACACGATCTTTGCGGTCTGCTGGGTGATGGTGGAGCCACCCGCCACCACATGCCCGGCGCGCAGATTGGATATCGTTGCGCGGATCAGTCCCTTGGGGTCGATGCCGCCATGCTCGTAGAAGCTGCGGTCTTCCATGGAGATGAAGGCGGCAGGCACATAGGCCGGCATGTCGGAAATTTTCAGCCGGTCACCCACGATGGCGCCGCGATGGCCCACTTCATTGCCTTTGACATCCAGAAAGGTGAACGCCACGGGCCGGTTCACCGAATACAGGTCGAGGCCGGAATCCAGCCGGGGCGCGAACAGGCCAAGCACGGATGGCAGCAGCACAAGAGCGACGAGGGGCAGGGAAACGCACAGGCTCGCAATGAACAGAGCGCGGCCAAGCCAGGGATGGTGTTCCATCCAGCTCCAGACCCCCGCCAACAGCGCACGCAAATCGAACCCCGGCATAGGCAGCGCCAATGACCGATATTTGCGGCGGATTCAAGGCTTTAAGGGGCAGGGCGGATGACAGGATGTTAAGCGAGCGGCCTATGTCGGCTAAAGCAGGCTCAATTGCTGCACCTCATCTAGTCGCACGATCCCGTTGATCAACCATGTCTCGGGGTGTTGCGAATGCGTACCCATATTCTTCCATCGAATTATCTCCTGTCGCGGGGGATTGAGCGTGCTCTCGGGTCCTCTCCCCCCGGAGGGGGAGAGGGTGGGTTGATCAAAAAAATTTTCGATCACACTTGCGCAAGATTCGAAAACGCGCGCCCAAAAACATCGTGCATCCGAAGAATTTTCCGTCACGCGGATGATGCTCAACACATTGCATGCAAACGGAAAATCCCGACGTTGCTATCCGCATCCAATTTTTTTTGAAAAAACTTTCGCCTGCCTCTTGTAGCGCAACGCTGCTCACCCCATTTCACCTACATCCCCACAATAGCGATCTGAAGATGACAGCAACCTGCCCCCCAACGGGCCGCGGGCACTTGTCGCGTTCCACGCGCGGGTACTGGGCGGTCAACGACACCGATGATCTCAATGACATTCCCCAAGGATGGATGGATCAAATGAGCAAGCGACTCTATGAAGAGCTGAACCGACAATTGCTGCGCCTGGAATCCGTCAAGAACAAGGATTTCACCGACGTATCGTCCGCCGGACGCGAGCGGGATGCGCGCACGCTGGAACGCCTCGAGCGCACGCATGACCGGCTGATGCACAAGGCCGAAGCCCGCAACACCCGCAAGCAGAACGCCGGAAGAAACGATGCTGAAATCCGCATTACCCTTGAGCGCCGCTTTGCTCGAATCGCTGCCGGTGGACCGGCGCACATTGTTTCTGAAGAGTCTGAATCATGACGAAGCGCAATTCTTCCGCGACTTCTGGCCCTTCTGGGCGCGCGAAGAGCAGCTTGCGCCAGAAGGAAACTGGCGCATTTGGCTGTTCCTCGGCGGACGGGGCGCCGGAAAAACAAGAGCGGGCGCTGAGTGGATCGCAGAAGGTATCCGCGAGGGGCGAATGCGCCGCGTGGCGCTCCTCGCCGCAACATATGCGGATGCAAGGCAAGTGATGATCGAAGGCGAATCCGGATTGAAGCGCGTGATTCCGGGCGCGACGTTCGAACCCTCGAACCGCCGCGCGGGCCTCAGCGTATTCGTCATCGATGAATCCGTTCTTGTCGTCTACGATGGCGCAACCTGGGTGGACTATGCCGCCATCATGGTGCTGCAGAATGTTCCGCTGGTGGGCGTGAACACCTCCGCCGATGCAACCAACAAATTCGCCGTCAAATCTTCGGCTGTGCTGTTCGACAATGTCGGTAATGGCGTGCAGGCGAAAATCAACAAGGCCGCATCCGCGGATAGCGCGTCACTTCTGTATCAGAAGGGTTATTCCGGCCGCGCCGAGATCGGTCTCACGGGGGATGACGATTTCCATTTCAAGGTTTCGCCGGATGGGTCAACCTGGTATGGCGCACTCAACATCGTGCGCAGCAATGGCAATATCTACGTAAACACTGCCTCCGCGCTCGAATCCACGTCCTACCCGACAACAGGAACGCCCCAGCTTCAGGTCAAGGGGCACAGTGTCTTCGGGACAAGTTCAAGCTATCCGGTCCGGATTCATGGCGATGGGTATGTTGGAATTGAAATGTCGCCGAACGATTCCGGCGGCTTCAGCTTCAATGGCTATTTCAACGGCACGAATGTGGTCTATCGCTCCAGCAGCTACGCGTGGCGCGCACGCTTCACCTCTGGCGGGGCCTATGTCGAGCAATACGCGGCGAGCGGCACCGCGGGTGCTGCCATCACGTTCAGCACCGGGCGCATACTCACCAATGCCGGTCACACGTTGCTCAATACATCGACGGACAACGGCGTCCTGACGGTTGGTGGCGACGTCATGCCCGAGGCGGACAACACACGCAGTGTTGGCTCGTCATCATTCCGGTTCGCCAATGGCTTTTTTGGCGGCTATGTGCGGACGGGATCGTATGTGGTCTCTGCGCTGCCCTCCGCCGGAACGGTGGGGGCCGGTGCGCGTGCATTCGTGACGGATGCGACAGCGACCACGTTTGCGTCCACGGTTGCCGGCGGCGGCGCGAACAAGGTTCCGGTAGTGAGCGATGGCACGAACTGGATCGTCGGTTGACGGTCATGCAGATTGCGAATCTTGCAGACCATCCTGCCTGGGATGCCGGACGCTGGCCGCACTTCGTTCCGGCCGAGATCGCCTGCCCCTGTTGCGGCGATCTCTGCATCTGGGCGGAAGCGCTCGATGCCATCGAGAGGCTCCGCGTCGCCATGAACGCGCCGCTGCGCATCAATTCGGGCCATCGCTGCGCGCTTCACAACGCGCGCATCGGCGGTGCACCACTTTCTATGCACAAGCACCTGGCATGCGATGTCTCGCTTGCCGGGCTCGACGCCGCCCGCCTCGCAAAGGAAGCACGCCGCATCGGCTTCACCGGCTTCGGCTTCGGCCAGACATTTCTGCATCTCGATACGCGGGGGCGTCCCGCGCACTGGTTCTATGGCGAAAGGAGCAAGGCCAAATGGATATCCTTGGGACTCTTTTAGGCACCGGCGCTTCGGCGTTTGGTGGTGGGCTGTTCGGCCTTCTCGGAAACGTCGCGACAAAGATCGTCGGTATCTATGAGGTCAGGCAGGCATTCACGCAGGAACAGGCAAAATGGAGCCATGAAACCGATCTGCTCAGGCTGCAGATGCAGGCGAAGGCCGCCGAAACCGAACAGGAAATGCAGATCGCGCAGAGCCAGGGCTCCTGGGGCGGATTGACGGCGTCGGTGTCTGCTGAAGGCGGTGTTGCAAATTCTTATCCCTGGGTGAATGCCGTGCGTGCGCTTACAAGGCCGGCGCTCACGCTCGGTCTGGCATTGTTCCTCGCCTGCGCATTCTTCGCCATGGACCCCGGCGATATCGACCGGGCCTATGTCGCTGACAGTCTGGTCTTTGCTGCCGTAACGGCAATCGTGTGGTGGTTCGGCGACCGCGCGCCACGCAAGCCCGCCTTGCGTTGACGGATGCACTGTCGCCTGCCTTCAATGCGCATCCGCCATCGAGGAATGACCATGAAAGTCTCCGAAGCGCTGCATACACGAAAAACCGTCCGTGCCTTCAAAACAGATCCGGTATCGGCGGAAACGCTGAAAGTGATTCTGGAAACGGCGGCACGCTCGCCTTCGGGCGGCAATCTTCAGCCGTGGCGCGTTCACGTTCTGTTGGGAGATGCGCGCAACGAACTGGTGCGCCGCGTGGCGGAGAAGCGCAAAACAAGTCCGATGGGCGAAACACCGGAGTATCATATCTATCCGCCGGAGCTCACAGAACCGTACAAGTCGCGCCGCTTCCGCATTGGTGAAGCCATGTATGCCACCATGGGAATCCCGCGCGAAGACAAGATGGCGCGCCTCAAATTCTTCTCGGGGAATTGGGAGTTCTTCGGTGCGCCTGCGGGCCTCATCTTCACGATGGACCGGCAGATGCAGCAGGGCCAATGGGCGGACCTTGGCATGTATATGCAGTCGATCATGCTTCTGGCCCGCGAACATGGGCTCCATACATGTCCGCAGGAAGCATGGGCCGTGCATCACTCTGTAATCCGGGAATATCTTGAAGTGCCCGCCAATGAGATCGTCTTTTGCGGCATGGCAATCGGCCATGCTGATGATACCGCGCCTGTGAACAGTCTGATCAGCGAGCGGGCGCCGATCGCCGAATATGTCACATGGCGGCAATCCGCTTGATGCGGAAGCGAATTGACGGGATGGAAATGCTGCGGAGAATTGCCATGAAATCGGCATCTCACCTGCGATCCACCAGCCCGAAATGAGCGCACCTGGGAATACGCCACACCGTCTTGTGACGCGCATCATGCTGGAGTTCATGATGCAGGCGATTCCGGCCCTCGTACGCTGGCACGAGGGCAATCCGGTTCGGGGTGTAATATTTCTGGCGATTGCGCAGGCGAACCGCCCGCGATTTGCAGAGCTTGTGCGTCTGGGCACGGACGCGATGATGCCGGAAAATTCTCAGAAGCCTGTTTCGATAGGGTCGCTGGCACAGTCACTCGACCAACCAAAGGAAACGGTGCGGCGGCACGTTTCCCGGCTCGTGACACTCGGATTGTGCGCGCGCCAGCGCAACCTGGGTTATGTGGTCACCGAGGCGGCAACACAGAGTCCTCAGTTTGTGGAGTTTGCGGCGGCAACGTCGCTGGGCTTCTTGCGCATGTTGCGGGATTTGCGCGCCATTGGGCTGGATGTTGCGGGTGGGAGCACTGGTGGCCGGCTTATGGCGACAGACCCTGCCGTCCAACATGTTATTTTCGATTTTCTGCTGCGGCTTGTTGAAAGCGGCGCGCCACCACACGATGGCGACATGCTGCGAGCCTATGTCTTTTCCGCGATCATGTGGGCAAACGCGCGTCCCTATACGCATGATCGGGAAGGAGCTTGGAAGTACGCAACTTTGGCGCAATCCCCGCCAGACGATTTGCGTTTGCCTGTCACGAATCTGGAAGTGTCCGCAATTACTGGGGTGCCGCGCGAAACTGTGCGTCGCCATGTTTTGGCGATGGTCGCTGACAGGGACCTGATAAGGGTGCGCGGCCGGGGCGTCATCAATCCTACGGTTTCGCCGCGTGATGGGCGATTGCACGAGGCGGGGGCGGCGGTCACAAGCCGTTTCATGCAGATGCTTGGCGATCTCAGGCGCCTGGGATTCGATTATGGGGCTCTCGATAGCGTTGACTAGCTCGTCGCAAATTGAGAAGCCCGCACGGAGCAACTCCGTGCGGGCTCTCGCTTGACAGCAACCGGTGTACGTGGAGGGGCTTTACGCCACCGGCCGCTTCAAGATCGCACCGGGCTAGAGCCGGATAGCGAAGCTGATGTAGGAGCCCGTGTAAGGATCCACCCGCACGAAGCCGAGGCGGCCACGGCGGTCATAGGCGCGCACAACATAGTGTCCGCGATACCAGTAGGGATTGCCCACATGCCGGTAATGATGGCGATTCAGTTCGCGCCACACGCGATCGCGTCCAACATAGTGGCGATGGGGGCGGGCATCGCGATAACCATCATGGTCGTGGCGTTCGTGCCAGCTGTTGTCGCGCCAGCCGTCATGGTCACGATCGCGGGCATTCGCGCCCGTGCTGGCAACCAGCGCCAGACCGACAGCCGCACCCGTCAGGATTGCTTTCAGCTTGGTCATTTTGGCCTCCGTTGTTCCAAGGGTCTCGCCAATCTGGCGATGGACCCCTATCGTTAATTCGTTTGAACCGGGTCGGTTCCTGTTGAGGCGCAATCTGGCAGAAGGGGTCTGAACGCACTCTGGATGGGGCGTTCATCGGCGGTTCATGGAAAAAGGGCTAGGAACGGGCCATGCGTAAGGTGGTTCTGCTCGTGCTCTGCGCACTTTTCGCCTTGGTTGGCGGTGACGCGCTGGCGCAAGGCCGGCGCGAGCATGTGCGTTCGGGTGACGTGCAGGCTCTGGATCAAATCATATCGCAGGTGGGACGCTCGCACCCTGGTCGCTTCTACGATGCCGAAGGGCCATTTCCGGACGGCAATGGCGGCTATCGCTACCGCATAAAGTGGATGACACCGGAAGGGCGCGTTATCTGGTTGAACACCGATGCGCGCACCGGTCGCGTGCTCGGTCAGGAGCGCAGCGGGCGGCAGCAGAACTTCCGTGATCGCGATGATGAACGAAGACCTGCCGATTTTCGGGATTACCCCCGCCAGGAGCGCGAGGATATCTACAATCGCAATTCCCGCGATCGTGATAACGACGACCAACGCCGGAACCGCCGGAAAAACCATGACCGCGATGGCCAGAACTTCGGCGACCGCGACGATGAGCATTCGCGGTTCGACGATGCCCGTCGTAATCGCCCGCGCTTTGATCGCGAGCAGCGGCGCAACAGCGATGATCGCCCGAACTGGAACAGAAGCGAAAGACAATCCGGCAAACGGCATCACGGCCGCGACGACTGACGACGGGGGACCATGCGCATTCTTCTGGTTGAAGACGACGGAGATCTTCAGCGGCTTCTCAAAAAGTCGCTGACTGATGCAGGTTATGTGGTCGATACCGCCAGCGACGGCGAAGAGGGGCACTTTCTGGGCGATACCGAGCCATACGATGTGGTGATCCTTGATCTGGGACTTCCCAAGATGGATGGCGTGCGGGTGCTGGAGAAATGGCGCAAGGATGGCCGCTCCATGCCTGTTCTCATTCTTACCGCGCGCGATCGCTGGAGCGACAAGGTCGCGGGATTTGATGCAGGGGCGGACGACTATCTCGCCAAGCCGTTCTATACCGAAGAACTCCTTGCCCGGGTGCGCGCACTGCTGCGTCGCGCGGCGGGCCTCGCGACATCGGAAATCGAGATCGGTCCCCTGCGTATCGACACACGGGCGTCGCGCGTCACGCTCGACGGCAATCCCGTAAAACTGACCAGTCTCGAATACCGGTTGCTGTCCTACCTTGCGCATCACCGCGGCAAGGTGGTGTCGCGCACCGAACTGGTAGAACATCTGTACGATCAGGATTTCGACCGCGATTCGAACACGATCGAGGTATTTGTCGGGCGCCTGCGCAAGAAGCTCGACGCCAATCTGATTCAAACGGTGCGCGGCCTTGGCTATTGCCTCGAAGATCCGAGCGTTGAGCAGGGCGATCACGCCAAGGCTTGATTCGCTTGCAAGCCGTCTTATAGCCGCTGCCGCAGTTTGGACTTTGGTGGCTCTGGCGGCTGGCGGCTTTCTCCTGTCCGGTGTGTTTCGCGCCTCTGTGGAAGGCGATTTCGATTCCCGTCTGCGCTTTGATCTTGAAGGCATGATTGCCGCTGCGGAGCCGGACAAGGACGGCCATGTCATCTTGCAGGGCCATTTCGCGGATCCGCGCTTTGAGCGCATCTATTCGGGCTGGTATTGGCAGATCGGCCCGGTCGACAGGGCCAATATCAGGCCGTCCGATACGGAGATTTCGCGCTCCCTGTGGGATCAGACGATCAAGGTCACAAACAGTCAGAAGGAAGGCCCGCTCATCTGGGGTCGTGGCACGGGGCCTTCTGGCCAGCGTTTGCGCACATTGCAGCAGCGCGTGGAGTTTCCCATCGCCGATACGCGTGATCCCAACGACGTGCGTGCCTACCAGTTCATGGTTGCGGCGGACTTGTCGGAGATTGAAGACGAGATCTCGAACTTCAACGGCACGTTGCTTTGGTCATTCGGCCTATTGGGACTGGGTCTTATCGTAGCGGTGTTTCTGCAAGTGCGCATTGGCCTGCAACCCTTACGGAAAGTGCGTGAAGCGCTTGCCAATATTCGTGATGGCAAGGCACGCCAGTTGGAAGGCAAATTCCCTGCCGAGATCGCGCCATTGGCCAGCGAACTCAATGCGCTGATCGAACATAACGCGGAAATTGTGGCCCGCGCACGGACGCATGTTTCAAATCTGGCCCATTTTCTGAAAACACCCCTGACAGTATTGACGAGTGAAGCATCTTCCGCGCCGGGCCCATTGGCCGATGCCGTGCAGCGTCAGGTCACGACCATGCGCCGCCAGGTGGATCACTATCTTGCACGCGCGCGGGCGTCCGGTGCGCTCGATGTGTTGGGCAATCGCGCGCCGGTCAAGGCCGTACTTGACGATCTCGCGCGCGTGCTTCGTCGCATTCATGCGGAGAAGAACCTCTTCATCGATGTCGATTGCCCCGCGCCGGTTGTGTTCCGCGGCGATCGGCAGGACCTGGAAGAAATGGCAGGCAATCTGATCGACAATGCCTGCAAATGGGCAAAGTCGCGCATTTCCGTGCGCGCATGGGCTGAGGGCGCGTGGATGCTGCTCGTCGTGGGGGATGATGGTCCCGGCCTTCACCCCGAAGATCGCGCCCGGGTGCTCGAACGGGGAGGGCGGTTGGACGAATCCGTGCCCGGCTCGGGGCTTGGCTTGGCGATTGTCAGCGATATTTCAAAGCTTTACGGCGGAGGCGTTGAACTTGCGGCAAGCCCAATGGGGGGGCTGGAGGTTCGACTGAGGCTGCCGGCTGTTGCCTGATCGTTAACACTTTCATCAAGGCCGAATTAACGATGGCTGGTTTAACGTGGCGTTGATTGGCTGGGCAACCTCTTCGATGTGAAGACGTTTGCCCATTGGGCGAACCAGATGATGAATCCGGAGAGAATGGAGATTTTGAAGGCCTTTCTCGGCACTTTGCCCGAGACGGTGGCCATCAAACTCGCGAAAGCTGTCGAGGTGGATCGCCTTGGCGGCGGCGCGTCTCTTCCGCATGATCTCATCCTCGATGGGCTGCGTCCACAATTGCAGCACGCACATGCAGAGCGGACACCGACGCCGCTGCGCCTCTTTTGCGTACCGTTCTCGGATTTGTTGACATCGTCGCCCGGGAAGGAAAAGCAGAAGGGCGTTATCGCACGCAGCACCATTCAGCCGCTGTGGCGCTGGCTGCAACAGTTGGTTCCGGATGCCTTTGCAGATTTCGAGCGCAACGTCCGCGAGTCTGTTCTCACCTATCGCCAGAGCGCGATGATGGAGCATTGCGAAATCTTCTGGCGCGCGGCAGCGAAGGCGATCCGTGAAACTCTTGCCAGTGACTCGGGACGCAAGGAAGCGCGTCTGGCGCTGGGAGGCGACTCCGCTCTGGCTGATGCGCTGGAAATTGCAACGATGATTTCCGCCGGACCGCAGATTGTTGCGCTTCAGGAATTGCTGCCCACACCGGCGCCAACGCCGAATGAAGAACATCTGGCCGCCATTCGCGTCATCTGCGATCAACTGTCCGAAGCCGCAGAGGATGCAAAGCCCTATGTGGGCGTTGTCGCCATGCGTCGCATGGAACGTCCGTGGGAAGCGCTGCGCATTCCATTGATTCTGGCCCGTCAGACGCAAGACACGCTGATCAGCAGCACCGATATGGGGCTGGCAGGCGAAATCCTGTTTTCGGAGATTGAGGCACGCGCGACCGCAATTTGCGCCTCTCGGCCGCAAGCGCCGTTCGATCCCGAAGCTTTGATTGGCCATTTGAAATTCTTTGCCCGCGCATCGAATGGCATCGTCAAGGAAATCGAGATGCGTCGCGATGGCAAATGGGGTCAGCGGCTGATGAAGCAGCGCGGCGCCGTGGGTGACGCCATGGATGCCCTCATGGAGCGTGCCCCGCGCGATATTCTTGCGGCTATTGCTTCGCAGAAATCCGGTTCGTATGGCGGAGGTCCGCGGGTGCCGGATATCTCGCGCGCACCGGATGTCGAAAAAGTTGCACGCGCGCTCGCTTTTGCGCGCCTGATTGCCGGTTGCCGGAATATCGCTTCCGCCGCCTCCTTTGGCGCCAAGCTCAAGGATGCCGATGAGGAAATCTCGAGTGCCCTCAAGAGCTACAATGAGGGCATCGTCAGAGAGTTGCGGACGCAGGAGGGCGAACGCAGAGAGATCGCCGAACTCTGCTTCAACGTTGCGGCCGAACTCACAACGATTCTGTTCAGCGAAGAAGAAGGCGAGTTGCTTCGTCGTCGCGGCCGTGCCGCCATTGGCGTCGAAGCGGCGGCCTAGACGGTCCCTTCCTTTTTCATTTCCGCGATTTCGTCCTGCGTGTAGCCAAGCGCAGTGAGAACGTCATCGCTGTGTTCACTGAGGACCGGCGCGCGGTTGCGCACGGTGCCGGGAGTTGCATGCAATTTCACCGGCGTTACGGCCACAGGCGCCGTGCCGATGCCGGGAAAATCGACCTGCGTGAATATCCCGGTTGCCTTCACATGAGAATCGTCCATCGCCTGGCGCAAACTCAGAACCGGTCCCGCCGGAACGCGCGCTTTCTCGAAAGCGGCAATGGCTTCGGCGCTCGTGCGTTCGGAAACCCAGGCCTGCACGCGCGCGGAAATGACTTCGCCATTGTCGCCGCGTGCCTTGTCAGATGCGAAGCGCGGATCTTCTAGCCACTCAGATGCACCTATCAGGCGCGCCACACGGCGAAACAGCGGGTCACCGTTCACGGCAACCGTGAGCCAGCCATCCTTGGCTTTGTAGATATCGGATGGCCCTGCCGTCTGGCTGCGATTGAGGCTCGGCTTGCGGTCAAGCCGAAGCACTTCTTCCTCGATGAGGTTGGCGCTGAAATACGTCATCGCTGTTCGCAAAAGCGCACCTTCCACGAGTTGACCCTTGCCGGTCTGCTCACGTGATCGCAGCGCCATCATGATGCCCAAAGCCAGGAGAGAAGCTGTTCCGAAATCCACGAACGGCGTGGCGCAACGGACGGGCTGATCCTCTGTGCCGGAAAAATAGGAAGAACCGGACATGGCTTGTGTCACGCCATCAAATCCCACCCGGGCGGCATAGGGTCCTTCAATGCCAAATGCTGAAACCACGGCCAGAATGGCGCGTGGATTGATTGCCGAAACGCTCTCGTAGTCGAGCCCCATGCTCTTTAGCGTGTCATAGGGCAGGTTGGCGATCACCACATCTGCATCCGCAATCAGGCGACGCACAACCTCACGGCCCTTCTCGGTCGCAGGATCGAGTGTGAGGCTTTTCTTGTTCCTGTTCATTTGCAGGAACATCGCGCCCTCTCGCGGGCTGCCGTCTTCATTTTCGGCCAGGGAGACAAGGGTCCTGTCTTCGCGCCCATCCCGCTTCTCGACGCGGATGACGTCTGCGCCGAAATCGGCCAACAGGGCCGCGCAATAGGGCCCGGCAATGTAGCGGCCGAAATCGATGACTTTCAGACCTTCAAGCGGTGCATGCATGAATTCTTCCTCGACGGGTTCTCTCGCGATTGCGGTGCAATCCCGACGCGAATATACCCCGTGCACGGAGAATTGCATGACGGCGCGCACAGCCTTTCTGGGCCTAAACCGCGACGTGGGGCTTGCGCCCCTGCGTATACCGGAGTTTGCAGGTTCCGATGGCGTCGCGCCGACGCCTTTTGCTATTGGCCCCGCAGCTGGCGCAGCGCTGGGTTGCGCCGCATCCACAGTGCATGAGATTTGGCGGCTGCGTGGCGGCGGACAGCAGCAGATCGCTATTGATCTGGGTGCCGTGGCCTGGTCGCTGTTGTCATTCTCGCTTCTGCGCTTGAACGGCGAGCCGGTGCCGCGACCATCCGAGAACAAGCCCACTGTTGCGCTGCATCGAACGGCGGATGATCGCTATATCCATTTGCATGGCGGCTTCGCGCATCTGGAGCGTGGTGCTCTGAATTTGCTCAACGCGGATAACACGCAGGCAAGCGTCGCCGATGCCGTCGCAAGGTGGAATGCGCGGGCGCTGGAAGATGCGCTCGCCCACATGAATTTGTGCGGCGCGGTGGCGCGCACCGCGGAGGAGTGGCGCACCTCTTCGCAGGGCCTGGCGATGGAGGGTGTGGCGCCTGTTGTGCTCAAACGCATTGGTGATGCGCCGCCGCTGCGTCTGGGCGAATCCGCGCAGCCGCTCGATGACATCCGTGTGCTTGATCTCACACGCGTTCTTGCGGGCCCTACGGCGGGGCGCACGTTGGCAGCGCATGGCGCGGATGTTCTGGGCGTGCGCGCGCCCGGCCTGCCGACAGTCGATCTGTTCGATCTCGACACGGGTCATGGCAAGCGAAGTACCTATCTTGATTTGGGAAAACCCGGCGACGCGGAAGCGCTGCGTGGCCTGCTGCGCGATGCGCACATCCTTGTGGATTCCTATCGGCCCGGCGCACTTGCTGATCGCGGGCTGACACCGGAGGCGATCGCGCACACTACGCCGGGCCTAATCTATGTCGCCATCTGTTGCTATGGGCATCGCGGGCCCTGGGCAGGGCGGCGCGGCTGGGAGCAACTCGCCCAAACCGCAACGGGCATCGCCTGGGAGCAGGGCGCATTCGTGGCTGCCCGCGATGGATCGCGCGACGTTCGACCTATTCTCATCCCCGCTGCCGCCTGCGACTACATCACCGGCTATCTGGCGGCGGCTGGGGCGGTGGCGGCATTGCTGCGGCGCATTCGCGAGGGCGGGAGTTGGCTCGTGGAGGTATCGCTCACCGCCACGGCGCAATGGCTGCAGTCGCTCGCGCGCACCCCCGGTGCCAGAATACCCGCGTCTTGGGAACGGCCAGAGGGACTCGACCAATTCTTCCGGTCATGCGAAACCCAAGGTGGCCGCCTCGATTACCTTGGGCCGGTCGTCCACATGTCCCAAACGCCGCCGGGCTGGCGGTGCCCGCCACCGCAGCCGGGCGCAGACCTGCCTGTCTGGCTCAGTCACTGAAGGCTCTTGCATGCCGCCCAAAAACAATCCGTTGAAGCTGAATCCGCTGCAGCTACGCACGCTCACGATTTTGCAATTGCTCGCCAATCTTCCGGCTGCTGCGACAGCCGGCCCGGGTCCGGGGGAGCGCACGATCCACCAGTTTCCATCGGCGCATGGCGATCATTATCACATCGGTGACTCGACGGTGATGGGCAAGGACATCACGGGGCTCTTCAACGAAAAAGTCTGGCACGCGCTGGAGCGTAAGGGCCTCGCACGTTCCGATTGGCCGCATCGCATGACGCTCACCGTGGAGGGCATGTCCTATGTCACAGGTGTTGCAGATGAGGTTCTGCACCGCGGCGGGCACTAGCTGCGCAGGAAGCGCATACGCCACCCGTTGAAAGCAATGGCAGGCGCGGCGGACATGGCCCGCTGCGAACTGATCCTGGCCGGGTGGAATGGGCGCCGGCTCCCCCGTTGGCTATTCCACGCGTGTCAGTTCGGCGAGTACGTCGAACAATTCAGCTGCTTCGTGCGACTTGAAGAAGGCATCAAGTTCTGCCGCATCCGCGGTCAGGATAACATCGCCATAAGTGCCCTCTTCTATGGTGCCCTTGATCTTTCCGGCGCGAATGGCTGCAGCCGTGCGCTCTTCGTTCAGAAGCAGCAGCGAAAGCCTGTTCTTGCCGTGGAACCGATAGAGGACGGGGAAAGACTTCTCAGCGTTTTGTTGTGCATCCTCGCTGATCTTGCCTTCGTGAATTTCCTTCACGTTCATGTAGTGGTTTCCAGCAAGAACCGACGTCGAAATCTCAAAGCCGCCATACCCGCCGCTTTCGTCGCCGGCAGTTGGTGTTACGGCTACGGCGGTGATCTTGGCGTCGTTTTTGCCCGCCAGAAACGTGATGTAGCTGGCGTTCTTGTTGTCCAGCATCTTGCCACGCCACACGCCGATGAGACTGCGATCGGTTCCAAGGCCCGCGGTAGTCCCAACCGGCGTCTGGCTGGTCACCGGCAGGCACCCGGCCAGCGAGACCGCCAAAATGCTGGCCAGAACCAGCTTGCAAACCGCTCGCATCGCGCCCATGCCAAAGTCCTCCAGATCTGCCATCAGCTTTCCGGACGATGATGGCCGAATGACGGCGGGAGACGACAGGCCGCATTCAAAGCCCCGCCAAGACTGTATACTCCCCGCGTTCAAGGACGCCGATGACCCCGAGAAAGCGCCGCCGAATTGCCTTCATTGCCGCCCTGCTGCTTGCGGGCGCGGGTGGCGCCGCCCTCGTGCTCACAGCGCTGAAGGACAATGTTCTTTATTTTTACAGCCCTACCGATGTCGCAGAGCGCCATGTTCGGTCGGGCGTTCCTTTCCGTATCGGTGGATTGGTCGAGACCGGAACGGTCAAGCGCGGCCCCGGCGCTGCCGTGCAATTTGCAGTCACTGACGGGAAAACTTCGGTGCCAGTTGCATTCAATGGTGTATTGCCGGACCTCTTCCGCGAAGGGCAGGGGGTCGTCGCTATCGGTTCACTCAACGAAACCGGTGTGTTTGATGCGAGCGAGGTTCTCGCAAAGCACGATGAAAAATATATGCCGCCAGAAGTGGTTCAGGCGCTGAAGCGCCAGGGGCGTTGGAAGGAAGGCGAATGACTGGCGAAATCGGCCAGCTTTCGCTGTGCCTTGCGATGGCGCTTGCGCTGGTCATGGCGATTTCGGGGTTATCCGGTGCACGACCCGGCGCCGCTGTGGCGCGTGCGGTGGCTTCCAGCGCCACGATCGGATTTGCCGTCTTCGTGATTGTCGCGTTTGGTGCGCTCACTTACGCGTTCGTTGAATCGGACTTCTCTCTCATTGGCGTGGCTTCGAATTCCCATACGGCCAAGCCGCTGCTCTACAAGATCACCGGCGTATGGGGAAACCACGAAGGTTCGATGCTTTTGTGGATTCTTGTGCTGGCGCTGTATTCGCTGCTCATTGTTTTTCTGAGGCGTGGCGGAGAACGGCTGATTTCGGCGGCTTTGGGCGTGCAAGGCCTGTTGGCGTTGGCATTTCTGGTTTTCCTGCTTTTCACGTCAAATCCGTTCTTGCGGCTTGATCCGCCACCCTTTGAAGGAAGGGGGCTCAATCCGCTGCTGCAGGATCCTGGTCTCGCATTTCATCCACCCATGCTCTATCTGGGTTACGTCGGCATGTCGGCGACGTTTTCCTATGCGGCGTCGTTTCTCATTACGCGTGAAGGTGACGGCAATTGGGCGCGCGCGGCACGTCCCTTCATGCTCATTGCGTGGATCGCGCTCACGCTCGGTATCACGCTGGGTAGCTGGTGGGCCTACTACGAGCTTGGCTGGGGCGGATTCTGGTTCTGGGATCCCGTGGAGAATGCGTCCCTCATGCCGTGGCTGGCTGCCACGGCGCTGCTGCACTCATCATTGGCCACCGAGCGCTCGGGAGCTTTCCGGAGCTGGACTCTGCTTCTCGCCATTGCGGCGTTTTCGTTCAGCCTGCTTGGCACCTTTCTGGTTCGCTCTGGCGTTATCACCTCGGTGCATGCATTTGCGAACGATCCGGAAAGAGGAATCTTCATTCTGGGAATGCTTGTGGCGGCTATCGGCGGCGCATTGGCGCTGTTTGCCTGGCGTGCCCCCAGTCTTGAAACCGGCGCGGCATTTGAACCGGTGAGCCGCGAAAGCGCGTTGCTTTTGAACAATGTGCTTCTTACGGGCGCGCTCGCCAGCGTCTTCATCGGTACGATTTACCCGCTGCTGTTGGACGCCATCGGTGGTGAAAAGATAAGCGTGGGAAGCCCCTATTTCTCGCTTACTTTCGCACCGGTATTCGCGGGTCTCCTGTTGATAGTGCCGTTTGGCCCGCAATTGGCATGGTATCGCGCCGATCCACGCGCCACGCTGCGCGCACTTATACCTGTCGCCGTATTTGCTGTGCTGACAGGCTTCATTGTTCTGCTTCTTTCTGTGCCGAACAGCGCGATTGCAGCATTGAGTTTCGCGCTGGCGGCCTGGGTGATCGGTGCAAGCGCGCTGGATCTCTGGCGGAAGCGCCAAAGCGGGCGTCCAACCTTCACCACCTTTGCTGCTGTGATCGCTCACGCAGGTCTCGGGGTCACATTGCTGGGCGTTACCGGTACAACGCTTTGGCGCAGTGAGGCATTGGATGTTGTGCGTGTCGGCGGAACCATGCCCGTGGCCGGCTATTCGCTGCGCCTCGACAAGCTCGACGCGTATGCGGGTCCGAACTTTGAAGCCGTGCGAGCAACCGTCAGTGTCCTGCGTGATGGCGCGCGCATCGCTGTGCTGACGCCTGAAAAGCGTTCCTTTCCAACAGAAGGTCAGGCCACATCCGAAACTGCGATCCGTACTACAGGCGTTTCGGACCTCTATCTTGCCCTTGGCGACCAGCGTGGCCCCGACGCCTGGACGATCCGTGCCTATGTGAACCCGCTCGCGCCATTCATTTGGATTGGTGGTGCGATCATGGCGTTCGGTGGACTGATGGGGCTCTTCGCGCGCTTTGGACGCCGCGTTGTTGTGTCATCTGTCGATGCGGTGCCCGCGGAATGAAGCGGGCTGCATTCCTTCTGGTCTTGCTGTTGTTCGTTGGCGCACCTGCCGGATTCGCGCAGACAGAACCATCCGGCCCGGAGAAACTCTCCGATCCCGCACAGGAAGCCCGCGCCGTCGCTTTGCAGAAGCAATTTCGCTGCCTCGTCTGTCGCGGCGAGTCATTGGATGATTCTGGAGCATCGCTCGCCGCGGATTTGCGCCGCCTGATCCGCGCCAGGATCAAGGCCGGGGAAAGCGACCAGCAAATTGAGACCTATCTGGTGGACCGCTATGGCGACTTCATCCTGATGAAGCCGCCCCTGAAATCTGGAACTGTGGCGCTCTGGTTCGGTCCGTTCGTCATCTTGCTGGTGGGTGGCGCGATTGCGGCGATGGTGATCCTCCGCGCCGGGCGCTCCGCAAAGGCTGGAAACAAGTCGCCGCCGTTTATCTGAGTTGATTACATTTCCGTTAGATGTATTATTTGTAATCTATAGACCATAATTGAGAAATGTTCGGCCATTATGTAGGGAGCCGAGGCTGGCGGCGTCGGGCAGCCGGATCAATGGCCCGCTTTATCCGTTAGGAGCTGACGATGCAGGACGAAACCCCCGCAACCCCAAAGCGTCACATGACCCATACTATGCGAACCCGCCTGCTTGCCGCCGGTTCGGCTGCCGCGATCATCCTGATCGGCTTGGGCGCGTTTGGCATGTGGGCCCACCCCGGCGCCGAGTTGGCACGCCAGGAACGAGCCGCGCAAACCAATATCGTTCCGGCGGCCGCCACAGCGATGGCGGCGACGCCGCGCATGTTGGAGACGGGCGCGCCCTTCAGTTTTGCCGATCTGGTCGAGCGCGTGGGACCGGCTGTGGTCACCGTCACCGTGGTCGAAAAGGCGCAGCCCCAGCCGCAATTTGATCTCGACGATATTCCCGCGCCGTTCCGCCAGTTCTTTGGCGGTCCCCGCGGGCGCCAGTTCAATCAACCGCAGCGCAATGCGGTTGCGATGGGCTCCGGCTTCATCATCGACAAATCCGGGTTCATCGTCACCAACAACCACGTGATCGACGGCGCGCAAAAGATCACGGTGAAACTCACAGATGATCGCGAATACACTGCAAAGCTGATTGGCACCGATCCGGCCACCGATATTGCCCTGCTCAAGATTTCCGACAGCAAGGCGTTCCCAACAGTCGAGTTCGCCGATGACAAGCACGTGCGCGTTGGCGATTGGGTGATCGCGGTTGGCAATCCCTTCGGCCTGTCGAACACCGTGACAGCGGGCATCGTTTCTTCCATCGGCCGCAATGTGGGCAATGGCGCCTATACGGATTTCATTCAGATCGATGCATCGATCAATCGCGGAAACTCCGGCGGTCCCACCTTCGATCTTCAGGGCCGCGTCATCGGCATGAACTCGATGATCTTCTCGCCCTCCGGCGGCAGCATCGGAATCGGCTTTGCAATCCCGTCATCCACCATTCATGACGTCGTTGCGCAATTGAAAGCGCACGGCAAAGTCGAGCGTGGCTGGCTCGGCGTGCAGATCCAGTCCGTGACGCCTGAGATCGCTGCCAGCCTTGGCAACAAGAACCTGAAGGGCGCGATTGTTGCGTCCGTTGTGCCGGGAAGCCCCGCCGCCAAAGCCGGGTTCCAGGCAGGCGATCTAGTGCTCGCGATCAACGGGCAGGCGGTGGACGATTCCCGCGTGCTGACGCGCCGCGTTGGCGCACTCGCATCGGGCACGAAGGCAACCTTCACCGTGATGCGCGCCGGCGAACAGAAAACGCTTACCGCATCGATTGCCCCGCGCAAGGACGATCAGCTTGCATCCGCCGAACCGGGCCAAGGCTCGCCGGACGCGGATGATTCCACGGGCAAGGCGATGGGTCTTGGTCTGGCAGCCATCACGCCCAATATGCGCCGTGCCTACAATCTCGATGAAAACGTCGACGGCGTCGTCATCACGGGTGTCGATCCAAACAGCAATGCCGCCGATCTGGGCCTTCAGCCCGGCGATGTGGTGACAACTGTTGGCAATCAGCCCGTGCGTTCACCGAAAGATATTGCCGCACGCGTCGCTAACGCCCGCGCCGCCGGCCGTAGCAGCGTCTTGCTGCTGGTGGTCGGGCAGGGTGGACAACGCTTCGTCGCGCTCGATATCGGCAAGAGCTGAGTTTCCAGAACCGGCGGTGTTGTGTTCCCCCGAGCGCAATCCGTCCGGTAACCGTGCCGGTGGCGGTGGCCCCATCCCCCCGTTGCCGCCGCCGGCGCGGACCCTTTTCAGAGCAGCCCCTACAGGAGGAGCACCCGTGATGCGCATTCTGGTTGTCGAGGATGATCTTGAGGCACAGCGCTATCTTGTGCAGGGACTGAAAGAGGCCGGACACGTCGTCGATGATGCGGCTGATGGCGAGACCGGACTCAATCTGGCGTTGTCACGTCCCTATGATGTGGCCATCGTCGACCGGATGCTGCCGAAGATGGACGGTCTCAAGCTTGTTGAAGAAGTCCGCGAACATGGCAACGTCACGCCAGTTCTCTTTCTCAGCGCGCTTTCCGATGTGGACGACCGTGTGAAAGGCCTGAAGGCGGGCGGCGACGACTACCTCACCAAGCCCTATGCCTTCGTGGAATTGCTCGCCCGGATCGATGCCCTGATGCGGCGTCGCAGTCCCGCTGCGGTAAAAACCCGCCTGCAGGTCGGCGATCTGGAGCTCGACCTGCTTACTCGTGCTGCCAACCGCGGCAATACCCCCATCGACCTTCAGCCGCGCGAATTTCGTCTTCTGGAGTATCTCATGCGCCATGCTGGGCAGGTGGTAACGCGGACGATGCTTTTGGAAAGCGTTTGGGAGTATCATTTCGATCCTCAGACGAATGTCATCGATGTGCACATCTCCCGCCTTCGGGCCAAGATCGACAAGGGCTTCGATACGCCCCTTCTGCACACCGTGCGTGGCGCGGGTTACATGATCCGTGCGCGCGCCTAGAATCCTCTCAAGCCTCGCGTTTCGTATTGTTCTTGCTTACGTCACGCTCTTCGCGATATCCGCAGGCGCGCTGATCGCGTTCACCTATTGGAATACGGAACGCGCGATCATTGCGGGCACCGATCAGGTGATCGAGGCAGAGACCACCGGCCTGATCGAGCAATATCAGCGTCTTGGCCTGAACGGGCTGCAATCCGCTGTGCTCACGCGCGTTCGCAACAGTCAGGGCCTCTATCTGCTCGTGAATCGTTTCCGCTATCCGGTTGTCGGCAATCTCGATGCCTGGCCGGAAGTGGAAATGCGGCCCGGGTATTTCGTGGAATTCGACTATGAACGCACCAGCGGCGGCACTACACAGGTACGCCGCGCACGCGGCCGAGCTTTCCAACTCAAGGGCGGATTTCTGCTGCTCGTCGCGCGTGACGTGCATGAGCGCTACGAGACGGAACGGCTTTTTACCACTACCCTGCCTTGGACGGCGGCCCTCATGCTCACGCTGGGCCTCATTGGCGGCGCGCTCATCAGCCGGAACTTCCTCGCGCGCCTCGATACCATCAATCGCGCGGCGCGCGAGATCATGGCGGGCGATCTGTCGCGCCGGGTTCCTGCGCGTGAACCCGGCGATGAATTCGATGCGCTCTCGCAGAACCTGAACCGGATGCTCGACCGCATCGAACGGCTGATGGCGGGAATGCGCGAAGTCACGGACTCCATCGCGCACGATTTGCGCTCTCCGCTCAATCGGCTGCGAAATCGATTGGAGGACACATTGCACGATCTGCCGCTGGAAAGTCCGGAGGCAATCAAGATCGAAGGTGCGGTTTCGGAAACTGATCGCCTGATCGGTACCTTCAATGCGCTCCTGCTGATCGCCGAAGCGGAAGCTGGCGTGGCACGCGAAGCGATGGAACCGATCGAGCTTTCCGCCATTGTCGATGGCATAGCCGAGCTCTATGAACCGGTCGCGGAGGAAAAGGGGATATCGCTGTCCATAGCGCCTTCCGGCCGCATTATGGTGAAAGGCAACAAGTCGCTCATAACGCAGGCTCTCGCCAATCTTCTGGACAACGCCATCAAATACACGCCGGAGAGTGGCAAGGTGCGTGTGGAGTTGCGCGATACTCCGCAAGGCGCCGCACTCTCTGTGGCCGATTCCGGTCCTGGCATTCCTGCCGGCGATCGCGCGCGGGTGATCGAGCGTTTCGTCAGACTGGAAGCCTCGCGCAATTCACCTGGCATGGGGCTTGGCCTCAGTTTGGTTGCCGCCGTTGCCCGCATGCACGAGGCAAGGCTCGAATTGGCCGACAACATGCCGGGCCTCAAGGCCACAATTCATTTTCCTCCCTACGCACGCCCGCGCGCCGAGGTCGCATGACGCGGAACTGAAGAGCTCTGACTACCAAAGCGGGCGCGTATTGGTATGCTCGAATCATGGTCTTCCCCGCCTTCGCAGACATGCGCCCTGCAGCGATTCCCCATGATCCGGCACGCGCGGCGCGGACGCTCGATTCTCTCGCAGAGAAGGGCTTTGTGCCGGATGATGGCGTGCGTCCATTGCTGGAAGCGGCATTTGGCAACAGCCCGTTTCTCGCACGCCTTGCAATTCGTGATGCCGAATTTCTCACCCACCTGCTGAAGGAAGGTCCAGAGCTCGCTCTTGAAGCGGTCATGGCCAAAGCTTCTGCCGTTCACATGCTGGACAACGCAAAAGCAGTGATGACCGCACTGCGGCGCGCACGCCGCAATGCCGCGCTCGGCATTGCGCTGGCGGATATTGCGGGGTTCTGGTCTGTCGATCAGGTCACCAGATCGCTCTCTCGGTTTGCAGATTCTGCCGTGGGCGGGGCGCTGCGATTCCTGTTGCGCGACATGGCGGAAACGTATGGTCATGCCGAGCGCGATGGCGCGATCCTGGAAAAAGGCACGGGCATTGTCGTTTTGGCGATGGGGAAATACGGAGCCTTCGAACTCAATTATTCGAGCGATATCGATCTGGTTGTCTTCTATGACGCGGAGAAATTCCCGTTTTCCAAGAAGGGAGACAGCCGGGGGGCTGCGGTGGATCTGGTCAAAGGGCTCGTGAAGCTCCTGAGCGAATTCACCGTGGAAGGGTATGTGTTCCGCGTCGACTTGCGGCTTCGTCCAGATGCAGGCGCAACGCAAGTGGCGATTTCCACCGAAGCGGCGGAAGGCTACTACGAGGCCATGGGCCAGAATTGGGAACGCGCCGCCTTCATCAAGGCGCGCGCCTGCGCAGGCGACCCGGTATCAGGTGCCAATTTTCTAAAGGCCATGGAGCCTTTCATCTGGCGTCGCAATCTCGACTATGCCGCGATCGAGGATATCCACTCCATCAAGCGCCAGATTCACGCGCATGGCGGACATGGCCAGATCGCGCTGGCGGGGCACAACATCAAACTTGGGCGCGGCGGCATTCGCGAGATTGAATTCTTTGCGCAAACCCAGCAATTGATCCTCGGCGGCCGCAATCCTGCCCTGAGGTCATGCGGGACGCTGGAAGCCATTGAGGCGTTGCGGGCGGCCGATCTGGTTTCCAATTCGACAGCAACCGATCTCACGCGAGCCTATCGTTTCCTGCGGCATGTCGAACACCGGCTGCAGATGATCGAAGACGATCAGACGCATGTCTTGCCACGCGACAATGAAGGCCTGACGCACATTGCGAACTTTTCCGGATTCGAGACCCGCGAAGCGTTTGCGGATATTCTTCTTGGCGAATTGCGTACCGTGCAAGGCCACTATGCGCGCCTCTTCGAGCGCGAAGCACCGCTTGCGGCCCAAGAAGGTGGAAGTCTCGTTTTTACCGGCGTGGAAGATGATCCTGAAACACTCGAAACCTTGACGAACCTGGGCTTTCGCGATTCGCGGCATATCGCCGGGGCGGTACGGGGCTGGCATCATGGCCGTATCCGCGCCACGCGCAGCGCGCGCGCTCGCGAAATCCTGACCAAGCTCATGCCGGCGTTGCTGGGAGCGCTTGCAAATACTGCTGACCCGGATGTTGCATTCACGCAATTCGACCGCTTCGTGTCGCGGCTTCCGGCGGGCGTTCAGCTCTTTTCGATGTTTCTGAACAATCCGCAGTTGCTCCGACTGATTGCAGAAATTTGCGGTTCCGCGCCGCGTTTAGCGCAGCATTTGGCTGCATCGCCATCCACGCTGGATGCGCTGATGGACGAGCATTTCCTCAGCGAACTTCCATCTCGCGCGCAACTTGGTGCGGCGTTCCGCAACCAGCTCCCGGTCACGCTCGACTATGAAGGCGCGCTCGATGCTGCGCGCCGCTTTACCCGTGAGCAGATTTTCCGCGTTGGCGTTCAGATCATGGAAGGCGCCGTTACGGTGAATGCGGCGGGTCCTGCCTTTGCCAATGTCGCGGAATGCGTCATCGAAGAGCTTCTCCCGCAAACGGAGAAGGAGCTTTCGCGCAGCGCAGGCCGCGTCCCCGGTGGCGCGTTCTGCGTCATTGCGATGGGCAAGCTCGGCGGGCGTGAAATGAGCGCGGCATCCGACCTCGATCTCATATTCGTGTATGATGTTCCTGAAGGCATTGAGGAAACAGATGGCCCGAAGCCATTATCGCCTGTCGTCTACTATGCGCGTCTCGCCCAACGATTTATTTCGGCGCTCACAGCGCACACGGCCGAGGGCGGTCTTTATGAAGTGGACATGCGGCTCCGTCCGAGTGGCAACAAGGGGCCGGTGGCTGTCAGTCTCGAGTCGTTCCGGAACTACCACCGGCGCGAAGCCTGGACCTGGGAGCGTCTCGCACTTACACGCGCGCGTGTCGTTGGGGGTGACGTGAGGTTAGGCCGGGAGGTGGCCGCCGCCATTCGCGCCACGCTGACTACGCCGATGGATCGCGGCAAACTTTTCGCCGATGCGCGCGAAATGCGCACAAAGCTCGCGGCCCAGTTTCCTGCCGGGAATCGGTGGGACCTGAAATTTGCGCCGGGCGGGTTGGTGGATATCGAATTCGTGGCCCAAACACTTCAACTGGCCGCTGCGCCAATGTTTCCAGATGTGCTGTCGCCAAATACTGTGCAGTCCCTGCGTGCGCTCAGCGTGGCCGGTGCCCTGACAGTGGCAGATGCGGAGTCGCTGGTCGGGGCGGCGGAACTGCAGCATGCGCTGATGCATGTGCTGCGGATCGCCCTGGATGGTATTCTTGAACCGCAATCAGCATCACCCGGCCTCAAGAATCTTTTGGTTCGTGCCGCCGCTGCAACCGACTTCGCGTCGTTGGAAAAGTCACTTTCCGAGATGCAGGACAGCGCGCGAGAAATTTTTGTCAGAGTGATGGCTGCCAGCTCTTGAAATGAGCCTTGCGGATCACCATTTCTATAAGCGCGCGGGCTGCCTATTCACGTGGCAAAATTACCGCCGCATCGTCCGGCCACGACAGAAAAACTGTTGCGCCGTGTGAAACCGCATCGCCAGATCGCATGACATTCTGCGATGCGATCGCCACAGGCGTTGCAATGCCATCCACGCGAACATGAAAATGGCTGCGTTCGCCCAGATAGGCCGCAGCATCCACGGTGCCCTTGATCGCGCCCTCACGGGGCGTCGTTGAAAGCGTGATTTTCTCCGGCCGCACCGCCACCAGGACAGGCGTGCCGACGTCCGGCAGATTTTCGCCCGCCGCGCGCACCTTGCCGATTGGGCCGGCGTCCAGAATAGCAGCGCCGTTTTCGTGACTCGCCACCTTGGCATCGAAGAAATTCATGGTACCGATGAAGTCCGCCACTTCACGGCAATTCGGTGCTTCGTAAAGCGTTCTGGGCTCGGCAACCTGGAGAATTTTTCCAGCCGACATCACGGCGATGCGGTCGGACATGGACAGGGCTTCCTCCTGATCGTGTGTTACGAACACGAAGGTAATACCCACGTTGCGCTGGAGCTGGCGCAACTCGATTTGCATGGCTTCCCGCAAGCGCTTGTCGAGGGCGCCGAGCGGCTCATCGAGCAGCAACACTTTGGGCCGGTTCACCAGTGCGCGGGCGAGGGCGACGCGCTGCCGCTGACCGCCCGACAGCTGATCGCCGCGGCGTTTGCCGTAGCCCTCCAGCTTGATCATTGCGAGTGCTTCGTTCACGCGTGCCGTCATTTCCCTCTTTGGGAGACGCAATCTGCGCAAACCATAAGCGATATTGTCGAAGACATTCAGATGCGGAAAAATGGCATAGGACTGGAAGACCATATTCGTAGGTCGTTTGTTGGGCGGAACATCGCTTTCGTCCTGCCCATCGATATAGATCGCGCCTTCAGTCGGGTATTCGAAGCCCGCGATCATGCGCAGCAGTGTCGTTTTTCCGCAGCCCGATGGTCCCAGCAGCGAGAAGAATTCGCCGCGCTGGATATCGATATTGGCGTCATCCACGGCTGCAAATCCGCCGAAGCGCTTGCTGACATGATCGATCTTGATGAAGGCGTCGGTCACGGTTTTCTCCTAGGCGCCAACGGTCGGGGCTTTGTTCGGGTCGGTGCCAAGGCTGCGCACCCATTCGGCAAAGATCACGAGCACGCAAGAGGCAACCAGAATGAGCGCACCCAGCGCCAACACGCCGGGAAGTTTGTAGGGAAAGCGAAGTTGGCCCCAAATATAGATGGGCAGCGTGGCATCGGTGCCTGCGAGAAAGTAGGCGATCAGAAATTCATCGAAGGAAACGATGAATGTCAGAAGCAGGCTTGCAATTACGCCGGGCAGCGCGAGCGGAAACGTCACCCGCCAGAACGTCATCCAGCCGTCTTCCCCGAGGTCAAGCGACGCTTCTTCCAGGCTCTTGTCGAAGCCTTCCATGCGCGAGATCAGGACGGCCATCGCGAACGGCATGCAAATCAGCACATGTCCGACCACGACGGTCCAAAGCGACAGAGGAATGTGAACTGAATTGAGCAGGATAAGGAGCGAAATTCCGAGTACGATGTCGGGAACGAAGAGCGGAAGGCTGGTGAAACCCAGCACCGCTGCACTACCGGGAACCTGATATCGCGTGAGCGCCTTGGCTGCGAGCAGGCCCAGAGTTGTCGAGATCAAGGCCGTAAACATCCCAACCTTCAGGCTGTTCCAAAGCGCGATCTGCATACCCGTGTCGGCAAACATCTCCGTATACCACTTGGTGGTGAAGCCAACGAGCGGAAAGGCGATGAAGGCGGAATCGTTGAAGGAGAAGATCGGCAGAAACAGCACCGGCACATAGAGAAAGGCGAGGTAGAAGATCGCATAGCCGAAGAGTCCGCGCCCTTGACCTGCCTTATTGCGCACCTTTGCCATCATTTCACCCGTGAAATGGCAAGGCGCATGGCCTGCACGATCAGAAGCGCGAAGATCCCGACTGCCGCCATGCTCGCCAGTGCCAGTGCCGCGCCGAGCGGCCAGTTACCGATCTTCGTGAACTGTACCTGTATGACATTGGCGATCATCACGCCGTCCGTGCCGCCAACAAGTGCCGGTGTCACATAATCACCTGTGGTCGGCACGAAGATGAGCACTGCCGCACCGATCACGCCGGGCAGCGAAAGCGGCAGCGTGATGCGGAAGAAACGGCGGATTGGCCCGTCGCCCAGATCGCTCGCGGCTTCCAGCAGCGAACGGTCGATCTTTTCGAGGCTCACATAGATGGGAAGAATCGCGAACGCCGCCCACGCATGGGCCAGCGTCACAACAACGGAGGTGGGATTATAGAGCAGGAATTCGAGCGGCTGCTTCAGAATACCGAGGCTCATAAGCCCGGAATTGATGACGCCATTGTAGCCAAGAATGATCTTCCACGCGAAAACGCGCAAAAGATAGCTCGTCCAGAACGGAATGGTGACGAGGATCAACCAGACGAATTTGTTTCTCTGAACCTGAAAGGCGATGAAATACGCCATCGGGTAGGACAGAAGCACGGTTACGATCGTCACCATCCCGGAGATGGAGAGGGAGCGGTAGAAGAGCGTGCGATAGGCCTCGCGTCCGAGCGCGGTGCTGTATTGATCGAGCGTCAGCTGCGTGTTCACCAGGTAACCGTCCTGCGACCAGAAACTGTAGAGCACGAGCAGAAGTAGCGGCGCAGCAAGCGCCGCCAGCATGATCAGGATGGCGGGCGAGAGGAGCAGATAGCCGCGCGCGGCATCCGAGCGCCGGAAGAAGGCTTCCACCCGGGCGCCGAAGCGTGCTGCCGTCGGAATTCGCGTGCTCAGATTCGCAGGCGCCAAGGCCCTTCCCCATCAATCTTGAGGGGAATTGTTAGAAAGTCAGGAGGCCCGGCGCAATCGCATCGGCGCCGAAAGTGGGCGGCCGTTGCTTTCGTGCCGCCGTCAGGGGATCAGTCGTTTGATCCATTCTGGCAGCGCGAAGGACGCTTCATGGATGTCTGGATTGTAGTAGTCGGTCTTAAGCTTCGCGGCCTTATAGGCCCGGGCGGCGCGCTTGATTCCCGGAGGTGTGCCTAACTTCTTGCCCTTGCCTGCCCAGGAAAGGGCCATGAAGCCACCGATATAGGTCGGCACGACGGTAAGGTAGAGGCCGCTCTGGGGGAAGAAATGGGCGAGTTCTTCGAGCGCTTCGGTGATCTCCCACGGTTGGTAGAATGGCACGCCGGTCTGGAACGTGGCGTAGCCACCCGGTTTTAGCGCGGTCTTTACGCGGTCGTAGAAGGTGTCGCCGAACAGGGCCTTTCCGGGCCCCACAGGATCGGGCCTGTCTGCCACGATCAGGTCGAAGCGGCCTTTGGAGGCGGGACGTCCCAGATATTCGAAAGCATCCGCGATTTCGATCTTGAGGCGCTTATCCTTGAACGCCTTGGCGTTGATCTCGCCGAAATGCGTTTTACAAACCTCGACCACACGTCCGTCGATGTCCACAAGGACGACTTCCTTCACGCCCTTGTGTTTCAGTGCCTCATCCGCAATGGACAGATCGCCGCCGCCCACGATCATGACGCGTTCGACATGTCCGTGTTCCAGCATCGGCAAATGAGTGAGCATTTCGGCATACGCAGATTCGTCACGCGTGGTGATCTGGACGATATCATCCAGCGTCATGACGCGCCCGTTGGCGACGGTGTCGAAGATCTTGATACGCTGATATCGGCTTTTTTCGTCGACCAGCGGCTTTCCGTTCAACTCCATGCTCTGGGCGTAGCCCTTGTGCAGGCGTTCCTTGAAGCTCGTCATCTGGGCGGATCTCCTTGGTGCTCGTCGCGCGGCGGCCCTTCTAGGGCCCACGCGAGGCCCGTGTCTACCGCCAAAGGTTCCGACGTGTGCGGGAATGAGGCGGATTGTGACGGTGCTCCAAGCGCGATCTGGCAGCCAGCTGGGGCAAAGCTTCAGAAAAAATTGTCGCTTGGCCGATAAAATTCTTGCGTCGCGGGAGATCACGCATATATTCCGCTCCGTTCTGGCAACAGAACGAAGCGGCGGCGGGCCTTCCCGTGCGCCGCTTTCTTCTTAAGGCGCGTCCGGAAGTCCGTAAGGCCAAGGCGCAGGTGTCAACTCTTAACTGGGTAGGTGCCCGAAATGGCTAAACTCGCACTTGTGGCGGCGACCAAAGAAGCAAAGACGCAGCGCGTCCGGCCTTCCGCGAAGTCCGCTCCTGTAGTCGTCCAACCGACGAACGATGACTACAAAGATCACTTTATCACTCGCGATGGGCTGACCTATGCGGGCAGTCACCTGATTATTGACCTTTGGGAAGCCAAGGGTCTGGATGATCGCGACCGTATGGAGCAGGCGCTGGTGGATGCCGTTAAGGCAGCCGGCGCAACCTTGCTGCATATCCATCTGCACAAATTCACGGATGGTGGCGGCATATCTGGCGTTGCCGTGCTCGCGGAAAGCCATATCTCCGTCCATACATGGCCGGAAAAGGGTTACGCAGCATTCGACGTGTTCATGTGCGGCGATGCGGAGCCTCGCAAGGCCCTTGGCGTGTTCAAGGATGCTTTCGACCCGGCGCGCGTCGTCATCGGCGAACACAAACGCGGCGTCCTCTAGGGCGTTTACCCAAACGATCGATTAACCATGCGCGGATTTGGCTCTCGAATGGCCATTTCCGCGCCGTGGCCACGGCTTGCCGATCCGCCTTAAGCTCGGGCCATTAACGTGGCTCCAAGATCACCTGCGCCAGAATGGCGGAGGTTAACAAGGGCGGTGGTGGTGCGTTACGACGCGGCCGTAATCGGCGCTGGGGCCGATGGCTTGGCTGCGGCAGCGCTTTTGGCGCGGGCCGGGCTGAAAGCCATCCTGCTTGAGCGAAATGAACGGGTCGGCGGCATACTTGCCACCACGGAATTCTGTCCAGGCTTTTGGGCGCCTCCTTTTGCCGACCATGTCGCGGCCATTCCTCAGGAACTGTTCTGGGAGCTCGATCTGGGTCGGCGTGGCGCGCTGACCATGGTGGCGGGCGGCGGAGCAGAGGCGTTGTTGGCTAACGACCTCGCAGTGCGGCGTTTGGAACTCCTCAAGTTTGCATCCGAGGTGCGCGCCCCTTTCGCCCGCCGCGGCCTCTTTGCGAAAGCGCCCACGCGGCCAGTCTGGCCAAGTGAGGATTGGTGTATCCGTTCGCTTGCCGAAATTGCGGGCTCGTCGACGGAAACTTCTCCCGCTCAGCTGGCCGCCAGTTTGCTCGATGGGCGGTCGTGCGATCCTTTTGCAGCCGGATCCGCAGTTCAAGCGCTTGTGGGCATATCCAGATACGAGGAACCCGTCGGTGGTCTGGGGGTGTTGGCAACGGCGCTTGAAAGTGCGACGCGGGCGGCAGGCGCTGAGGTCAAACTTGGTCTTGAGGTGACTGACATCAAGCGTTCGCGGGGGCGGGTTTCCGGGATATGTTTGGCGGACGGCGGCGAGATCGAGGCGCGCGCAGTTGTCTCAACTCTCGATCTGAAGCGCACCTTCCTTACGCTGTTTCCGTGGAACGAGCTGCCTCCCGAAGTCGTTTCGCGCACCAGCCAATTTCGCATGGGCGCTTCCAGAGCGCGCGTGCTGTTTGCCCTTGATGCGCCGCTTAAAGGCGTACGCCCCACCACCCACATTGTCTCATCGTTGCAATCAATTGCAGAGGCACACGCGAATTTCCGCGATGGTCTGCTGTCCGGGAATGCGCCCGTGACGCTTCGCATTCATCGCGATCCGCGAATGGCGCCAAAAGGCAAGACGGTCGCGACAGCGACGCTTTCTGCGATCCCGTTTCGCCTTTTCGATGGTCCATGGTCGCATGAAAAGCGCGAACGTCTTTGCGAGATCGCATTGTCTGCAGCCGATACGGTAATTCCTGGGTTTCGTGAGCATTTGGTGGGAGTGCGTGTCATTGCTCCGCCAGATATAGAAGAGGAATTGGGAGCAACGGAGGGAGATATTTTCGGCGGCGAGATCGCAGGAGATCAGGTGTTCGGCTACCGGCCTTGGCTGGACGGATCGTGTCCAAGGACTCCCTTTGCAGGGCTCTATCTCGCAGGTCCATCCGCCGCTGCCGCGCCATATGGAACGTGTGTGGCGGGTGTGGTTGCGGCCAGGGCTTTGCTTGCCGATGGCAAGGCGGGCTATCTGAAATGAACGATACGTTCGATGCCATCGTTGTGGGCGGAGACGTAAACGGCTTGACAGCAGCCGCATATCTTGCGCGCGCGGGCCGCAAGACACTTTTGGTGGAGCCGCGAAACGAACTGGGTGGAGATTGCGAGAACATTGCATTTTCCGATGGTTTCGTCATGCCGGTTCTGCATGAGGTTCATGCTCTTGATCCACAGGTTGTGCGGGACTTGAAGCTCGCTCGATTTGGGTTCCGACTCGCTGCGCGAGATTTGCCGGCCGTTGTCATCAGCGGCGCACAGCAGCCGCTAGTAGTTTCCCGTGACGCGTTTTTGACCTCCCGGAATCTTGGAGGAACATCGCGCGTCGATTCCGAAGCCTGGGGCATTTTCCGCTATAAGGCTCTGGGGTTGGCACGAGCATTGCGCGCAATGTGGTGGTCGGCAGAACAGCGTGTGGATGTCGATTTCGATCAAATATTGCGGTTGCCGCTCATCACCTGGCTGGAGTCCAAGTTCGAGTCAGATGCCCTCAAGACTGCGCTTGCCTTTGAAATCCTGGAATCCGGGTGCTCGCCGGCAGAGATTGGATCGACGTTGCAGCTCCATTGGCGGTTGGCGCAGGAGGCCGGGGGGCTGCAGGCCGCTTGCGCATTTCCCGCAGGCGGACCAGCGAAATTTGCTGAGGCACTTGTTCATGCGGCGCGTGCGGCGGGCGTAACGGTTCGAACCGGCGTGCGCGTCGACAGAATCATCACGCTCGGATGTCGCGTTGCCGGTGTTGTCCTCGCCAATGGCGAGGAAATATTCGCTCGAATGGTTCATTGCAGTGCGTCGAGAGCCGAAACATTCGCAAGCCTGTTGCCCACTGCTATTGAAGGAATTGCCCATTCAGCCGATAGCACGGTGTCTTGGCCTGCCCCGGGAATTGCCCGCCTTGCATTCGGGCTGGATGCTCTGCCGGAATTTGCGTCCACTAACGATGGCAAGGCCCGGTATTTTATCATAGACCGGCTGGCAAGCCTCGTAAGCGCGCATAGCGCCGCGCAGTTTGATCAGATGCCAGACGAGTTGCCTCTTGAACTCGTTTTTCCCAGTATTTTCGATCGATCCTTCGCGCCAATCGGTCAGCATCTTATGTCAGTTACAGTTTATGCGGTGCCAAGAACCACAGATGGCAGCAGCGCGGGCATGCGCGAGAGCCTCGTTGCGAAGGTTCTAGCGGCAATTGCGCGCCGAGTGCCAGAAATCACACGGCATGTGAAGGCTTCGCATGTGCTTATGCCAGGCGACCTGTCGGCACGATATGGTATGGACGCGACCATGCCAGCTGCGATCAGGCTTTGCACCACATGGGCTGACCGTATCATGACACCGGTTGATGGTCTGTACATGTGCGGCCGTACCGCCGAACCTTCACGCGCGATTTCTGGCCGCGCAGGTCGTATAGCAGCAGAGATGGCACTGCAGCGAGGCTTGGTATGACTCCCATCCTCGCATCGCCTTTTCATGCGCGCACGGCTTCGTCGAACATCCAGAATGCCTGGACCTCGCGAAACGGATTTACGCTGGCGACCGCCTATGCAAGCGCGAGCGAGGAAGCGCTGGCGGCGCGCACAAGCGTAGTTATTGCTGACATTTCATGGCGCTGGCGTGTGATGCTGCAGGGCCCCAACGTAAAGGTATGCCTTGATCGTTTGCTGACGCGCGATGTTGGGCCGCTTGAACCTGGAAGCTCGCTCAAGGCGTTGTGGCTTAGCGATGGCGGTGGCGTGCGGGGTGCTGGCGCAATTGCACGTTTCGGCAAAGAATCCTTTCTTCTCGTATCTGCCGCGAGGGACGCCCGCTGGATTGAAATGACTACGGCTCTGTTTGGCGTGAGAGCCCATGACATTACGCTGGAACAGGGCGGCATTTCGGTTGTTGGCCCCTATGCGCAACACACGCTTTCGGCGGCTGGACTGGACCCGGAAATTGAACCGCTACAATTCCGCAAGCTGTTCTGGCGCGGACTTGATGTCACGCTTTCGCGATGGGGTGAACTTGGTGGTTACGAAATCTGGTGTGGCGCGGAGGATGCGATTATCGTCTGGGATCGTATTGTCACGGCTGGCACGCCGTTCAACATTCAACCTGCCGGACTGTCGGCACTCGATGTGCTCGATGTCGAAGCAGGGGTTGCGCGGCCTCTGCGCGATTGGATGCCGGCAAACGATGGCAATGCCTCCATACCCTCACCTTTCACGTTGAAACTGGAACGCCTCATTGACGATGCAAAGCTCGACTTCAATGGCCGGACGGGATGGATATCCAGCAGGAGCATTCAGAGGCGCACCCTGATCGGACTGGAACTCGAAAGTGATATCCCCGCACCACACGCACCGCTATTTCGTGATGGGCAATTAGTCGGTCATACGATGACTTCCGTTTATTCGCCGGGACTTCGCCGCGCCATTGCCCTGGCTCTGGTGGATCTGGATCATTCTGCCGTTGCGACAAAGCTGACTGTATCTTTGCCGCCTTCGATGGAAGCGCCGGTCCCGCGTGACGCAGCAGCCTGGATTGGGGATTTGCCCTTTCTGAATAGTCCTGTTCCGATAGCCTGATGAAGCACGCGGGATCGCATGCGCTGGACAAGCTTGAGCCGCTTCTCGCGAAACTGAGAGCGCTCACGGCGCTAAAGGAAAAGTCACGTGGCGCGTTCTATTACGGGGGTAGGGCATTTCTGCACTTTCATGAGCATGACGAATGTCTCTATGCGGATGTGCGGCTTTCGGACGACTTCGAGCGGTTTCCTGCAACGTCCGGCCATGAACAGGCGGCGCTCCTGAAAATTGTTGGTGCCGCTTTGGGCGACGGAAAGGCCAGGCCTCTGCGTTCAACAAGGCAAGAGTCACAGAAACGTCCGTTGCGTGATCGATCCTGATGCCGAGCTGGTTAGGCGCACAGGGGTAGGCGACAAAGCCGCCGCCGCTCAACTCGTTGCGCGACACCTGCCCCGTGTGCTCACGCTTGCCCGCCGTATGCTGGGTGATACGGCTGAGGCGGAAGATGTCGCACAGGAAACCTTTCTGAAGGTCTGGACTCATTCCCGGCGCTGGCAACCCGGCGCAGCGCGCTTCGAAACCTGGATTTACCGGATCACCCTGAACGCCTGTTACGACCGGCTGCGCAAGCGAAGGCCAGCGCGATTGGATGATACCATCCCCATACCTGATCCTTCACCCAGTCCGGAGCGAATTGCTGCGGCGAACGCGGCGGGATTGGCGATTGCTGCGGCGGTGCAAGCCTTGCCCGAACGGCAGCGCGCGGCCGTGCTGCTCTGCACCGTTGAGGGATGCGGCAATATTGAAGCGGCGGAAATTCTTGGCATCAGCGTTGAAGCGTTGGAATCTCTCTTGACGCGCGGCCGCCGGACACTGCGGGAACGTCTGAAAGCTTACCGGGACTAGGAGGCCAATATGGCTGAGAACGAACCGATTTTGAGCGAAGCACAGCTGGATCGATTCCTAGCGAGTCTCCGAGCAGGTGAAGTGGCCCCTTCCGCAAACCTTCAGGCGCGGGTGATGAAGGACTTCGACAACGCATGGGCAGAACGAGGCCTTGGCCCCTTCAGCCGTCTTTCGCGCGCCATATGGCCGGAAGTGCCCATCTGGCAACCGGCTGCGGCACTGGTGGCTTCGCTATCGCTGGGTCTCGCAGTCGGCTATGTGTTGCCTTCGATGCTGTTGAACCAATCCGGCGACACGGCCTTCGCGTTCGAAGTGCCTGGCTATTTCGATCTGGCGGAGGGTTCCTGACATGAGCACAATTTCCGCAACTGGCGAAACGCGCGGACGTCGCCGCGTCGCCCTGATCGCATCGCTGTGTTTCAATGCTCTTCTTCTTGGTGTGATCATTATGGGGTCATTGCGCGTTATGCAGGCACGCAATGACCCTGCGTCTCTTGGCGGCGCGCTTGCACCCACTGCAATCGTTGGAAGCCTGCCGCACGCGGAACGCGAGCACGCGCGCAAGATTGTTGAGTCGCATAGGGAAAAACTGCTGAACCTGCGGAATGAGGCATTTGATCGTCGTGGCGAGGTAATCGATGCGCTACGCGCTCCTCGCTATTCTCGCCAGGTGTTCGAGAGCACTCTCAAAAGGGTTCGAGATGCTGACAATGCGGTGGCAGATGAATTGGGCGCCACCATCGCCGACACGATTGCCACGCTGACACCGGATGAGCGCAAGGTGCTGGCGGATCGTGCCCAGCGCCGGTTTCGCTTTGTGGAGCGTCACCGGCGCTGAGTACGAACAAGACTAAAGCCCTGCGTGGATTTCAGTCCATGCGTTGACGATCTTGTCCTTGTCCTTCAAGCGCTGCTGGAAAATGCCGCTCTTGAGGAACTTGTCCACGTCTCGTGACAGGCCCAGCGCTTCAAAGGTCGCGTTTGGAACCTTGTCCAACGCGGTTTCATTCGCTGGTTCATCGCCAATATGTTCGATGGTGTAGACGGCAGCTTCGTTGGAAAGCGCCGAGTCTATAAGCGCCAGCGCCTTGGCCTCGTCTGATGGATCTTTGTGCATCACAAGACCGCACACATAGGTAAACATGCCGCCCGGCGGGTTCATGTAGGCAACGGGCTTACCTTCTTTGTGCAACGTTGCGTAGGTAACGCGCCATGTGATCGCCGCAACCAGTTCGCCGCTGGCAAGGCCCTGGGCGAGCGCCGTGTCGTCGCTCGTGACCATGCGGGCCTGTTTCACGACCTCGCGCAGCTTCTCCTGTACCTTTTTCCACTCATCCTCGGTCATGTTGTAGGCATTGACGCCGATCATGCTGGCGATAAGCGGAACGGTGTCATCCACACCGTCCATGACGGCGATACGGCCCTTGTATTTTGGATCGAACAGGATTTCCCAGCTCGGTTTGTTCACATATTCAGGCGCCAGGTCCGTTCGGAAGGTGACGGAGGTATTTCCCCAATAATGAGGCACGAACCAAACCTTGCCGTTGCCTGCGTCCATTCCCGGCAGATTGCGTAGAGCGGCGGAAATCTTGCTCCAGTTCTTCAGCTTCGAGGTGTCGATAGGCTGGATGAGACCAGCTTCCTTCCAGCGCGGGAATTCGTAGTAGCAGGGCCCCATCACATCAGGCTTGTAGCCTGCGCGCATGGTTGCGAAGGCTTCGTCTTCATCGGAGAAAATCTTGACGTTTGGGTCTTCCTTGTACTGCGCCTTGTAAGCCGCCAGGAAGGGCGGATCCATATAGTCTTCCCATTGGTAAAGGGTTGGCGGGCCGCTGGATGCGACCTGTGTCATTCCTCCACCGCCATAAGTTTTCCAGGCAAAGTAGCCAGCAACTGCCAGCACGATGATCGCAATGATGCCGAATATACGCCCCATGAGTGCCCCCTGCCGATTGGGTTTGCGTCCCCGCCGCAACATCCGCAATGGGCGCGCGGCGGCAATGAACCTTAACGGTATCGGGGGACACCGCCATCCGCAATGTTTGAGCACCGTCCGGCGGAGCCTTCCCGCCACCCTGCCAGGCGTTTATGATGTTTTGCTCAATATGTATGCAGGTCTTGCATGAATCAGATCGCCACCCCGCCCAGTTTCCTGCGTCCTGCCTTTGTTGCGGCGGCGCAGAAGGAATATGAGGCCTTTGGCAGAGCCCATGGTGACCTGCTTTATCTGGATTGCCTGCTCCCGGACATTCTGGGTGTGCTGCGCGGCAAGCGCATGCCTATCGGGGAAGCGGACAAGATCTTCGATTCCGGGATGCAGATTCCACATTCGCTCTATCTCATGGACGCGCGCGGCGTGATGACCAACCCGCTCGGGCGGGGTATCGGGGATGGTGACCCGGACGGTACCGCTTGGCCGCTTCCTGGAACGCTGACGCCCGTATGGGGTGAAGGGCCTGCACGCGCGCAAATTCTGATGACGTTGCGTGATGAACATGGAAATACCAATGCTGGCGAACCGCGCGCGGTGCTGGAGCGGGTGCTGCAACGCTTCGTCGATCTCAAGCTGCACCCTGTTTGCGCGCTGGAGCTCGAATTCTATCTGATCGATCTCAAGCGCGCCGTGGATGGCTCGCCGCAACCACCGCTATGTCCTCGTACGGGCGAGCGCGAAGCTGCCGTGTCTGTCTATGGCATCGATGATCTGGATCGCTACAGCGGCTTTCTCGAGGCGCTGACCGAGGCGGCTAAGCTGCAGCGCATTCCATTGAGTGCCGCCAGCAAGGAATATGCGCCTGGCCAGTTCGAGGCCAATCTGAAACATCAGAGCGATCCGGTTGCCGCCGCAGATCACGCCATCCTGCTCAAGCAGATCGTGAAAGCGGCTGCGCGCGCCAATGGGTTTGAGGCGACCTTCATGGCCAAGCCCTATCCGGATCGCGCGGGCAATGGTTTGCACATTCATGTAAGCGTGCTCGATGAAAGCGGGCGCAACATTTTCGACAATGGTACATCAACCGGATCGGATGCATTGCGCCACGCCATTGGCGGAATGCAAACGCTGATGCCGGATTCGATGGCGCTTTTTGCTCCCAGCATCAACTCCTACAGACGTTTCCAACCGGACATGTTTGCGCCGGTAAACCGGCGCTGGGCGGTGAACAACCGCTCGGCTGGCTTGCGCGTTCCTGCAGGACCCGGCGAGGCGCGGCGCGTTGAACATCGCGTGGCAGGTGCGGACGCCAATCCCTATTTGGCGTTGGCAGCCGTTCTGGCGGGTGTACATCACGGCCTTGTCAGCCGGAGCGATCCGGGCGCGCCGGCGAATACAAGCGTTTCGCGAGAACCTGACACGGCGCTGTCGTTTTCTCTAGGCGACGCGTTGAAGGCAATGCAGGCTTCCGCACTGCTGAAGAGCTATTTTGGCGAAGAATCACTTACCCTGTATGGCGAAACAAAGCGTGTCGAAGCTGAACGGCTCTCGCGCATTATTTCGACAGCAGAATATGATTGGTATTTGTAGGCGCTGGCAGCGCGAGGAAACGCCTGAAGTTGCTTAGGCCTTTGTCAGCCGCAGTTCGGCACATGCACCACCGGCGCCGCCATTGAGCAAGAGTGCGCCATCGATGCGTCTCGCCAATGCCATGGAAATGGCGAGACCCAGCCCCGCGCCCGTCACCGCGCCGGGTCGATCAAAGCGGGCAAAGGCCTTTCCGGCTTTTTCCAGTTCTGCCTGGGTGAAGCCAAAGCCATCGTCACGGATGCTGACCGATACGGCTGCTTCCTCATTCTTCACCTGAACGCGAATCTGTCCGCCGGGCGCTGTGTAATCGAGAGCATTGTCGAGAAGATTACCGAGAATGCGCTTTACCGCGCGCCCATCGGCTATCGCCATGGCGGTGTCAGGCACGGACACGGTCAGATGAATCCGGCGCGAGAAGGCGCGGCCGGCGATCCGGTCGATGGCCGCGCGTGCGGCATCGGCTATGTCCACCGCTTCCGTGACAATGTGTTCCTTGCCGGCCTCGACGTTTGCGAATTCGAGAATGTCGCCGATCTTGTGATGAAGATTGCGTCCCGCGTTGCCGATGTCGCGCGCATATTCGACATATTTGGGATGTCCTGGCGCACCGAAAATTCCACGCTCAATCACCTCGGAAAAGCCAATCACGGCGTTCAGCGGCGTGCGCAGTTCGTGGCTCATATGTGCAATGAATTCGGCCTTGGATCGTTCAGCTTCCGCGGCACGTCGTTCGGCATCCGCCAGGCGGATCAGCAACTTTGCTTCCCCAGGCCGCGTGGCGCGCAAGTTCTTCACCACCTTGGCGGCGCGCGCACGACGCTCAAATTCGCGCACAAAGATGACGGCCAAACCTGCGCCAGCTATGCCGGGCCCCAGAATGAAAAAGAGATAGAGTGGAAGTGCGCCATACCAGGCGCCCAACGCCTCGCCAGTCGCTATGGACGCACCCGCAGTCGCAGGCCATCCGGGTACAGGAGCCAGGGCGACAAGCCTGTTTCCATCGGAAAATTCCACGTTCCGTGTTTCGGCTGCACCAGCGAGGCTTAGCGTATCGAAGGAGGGTATTTCCGTCCAACCGGTACCGAGCACAAGAATGCGGCCATCTCGCGTGGCGGCGACTGCACCTTCCATCGATGCGCCGGGCAGAAGCGCATCTGTATTGAGTTGCACCGCGATCAGACGATCACCGGCGCGAAATACGATTGTCATATGTTTGGCATCGCGCGAAGGCAGCACCATGCGACCGGCGTTGGCCGCCGCTAGCGCGGCCATGGTAAGAGGCAGAAATTCGGTCGGAGCGCGTTTCATCTGTGATTGCAGGGTGCCGTCGCGATCCAGGATCGCAAGATTGCGCAATGCGGGGCCGCCCGCTTCTGCAAGGGCCGCGGAGCTTTCGGCACCCTGCGCATTGGCGAACGCGACGCCGAGGGCAGCATAACGCTCCAGCGTCGTCGAAAGATCGGTGGCGATCTGGCGCGCGCGCACCGACTGGAAATAGGCGGCCTGATCGAGCGCGTGGGCACGGTCGAGCCGCATCTGGATGAGGGCGGCGCTCGCAAAGCTGCCCGCGATCAGCGCCAGGCTCAACACCACGGTGAAACGCACTCTGCGCGACGCAGCATCCACCGCCCGCGATGCGGCCAGTCTGATGGCTTCCAATGGCCCCAACGCGGCTGAATTGTGCGCCATGAACGCGGGAATTCGCCCGCCCGCCCTTCACTGATTCGCGTCTCAACGATGATACGACTCAGCGAGTCGCTGTCACGGCCCAAACGAGTCAAGATGATTCGGCGCAGCTTATTTTTGCGAATCTGTGGGCTTTTTCAGCCACCCAGCATCTTGGACACGACTTCGTAGAGGTTGGAGGAGAGCGGTTTCTTCGCCGCGATCTTCTCAAGCTCCCCCCGCATGAGCGCCTGACGCCCGGCGTCGTAGCGCCTGATGGAGTCGAATGCGCCCGCCATGCGCGCGGCCACCTGCGGGTTGATGCCATCGAGCTTGCGGATGGTGTCGCCCACCAGCGCATACCCGCGCCCGTCCGTCGCGTGGAACCGCAGATGATTGCCCGAGAATGCGCCGACGAGCGCGCGCACGCGGTTGGGGTTCTTCCAGTCGAAATGCGGGTGGTCCATCAGCGCCTTAACGTCGTCCACCGTGCCGGGGCGAGGCGAACCGGCCTGCAGGCCCATCCATTTGTCGAGCACCAAGGGATCGGTTTTGAAACGATCATGGAAATGCGCGAAGGCTTCTGTGCGAAGTTTCGATTCCATGCGGGTGAGCGCGGCAAGGCCTGCGATCATGTCCGTCATGTTGGTGGCGCTCATATAGTGCGCGAAGGCAAGCTCGGCGGCATTCTCATCGTCGGCGGCGGTGAGGAAACGCAGGAGCACGTTGCGCAGCGCGCGGCGGCCCGCCGATTCCGCATCCGGCGAGAAATCACCAGTATTCTCAGATTCGCGATAGAGCGCTTCGATCTTGCCGCCATGCGCCGCCTGAATGTCGCGGATCACTGCCAAGCGTGCGGCGTTGATGGCATCCGGATCGGCGGGCGAGCGGGCAAGCGCCAGTTCGCTTTCGAGCGGCGGCACCAGCATCAGCGCGGCGAAGGCGCGATCATCGTTTGCGCGCTTCAGCACCTCGCCGATGGCTTGGACATAGATGGGATCGGTGGCGGGCGTTGCGCCCGCTTTCGCCTTGTCCGCCATTTCCAGCAGCATTTCGGTGGCGAGCGCCTGGCCGGATTCCCAGCGGTTGAACTGATCGGCATCCTTGCCCATCAGATGCGCGCGCGCCCTGCGGTCTAGCGGCACCTTGAAACTCACCGGCGCGGAGAAGCCGCGGCCAATGGAGAGGAGCGGCTCCTCGGTCACATCCACGAAGGTGAAGGTTTGCGTGGCCTCGGTGAGTTCGAGCACGCGCTCTTCGGGGCCTATGGCGTTTTCGCCTTCGAGCGTGAGCGGCAAGGCGCGGCCCGACGGCGCAACGAAACCCATGCGCACGGGAATGTGCATCGGCTTTTTCGTAGGCTGGCCGGGCGTCGGCGCAAGGATCTGCGAAAGCGTGAGCGCGTAGGTCTTCTTCGCGGGATCGTATGCGCCTTTGGCCTCGATGGTGGGCGTGCCGGACTGGTGATACCAGAGGCGGAACTGCTTCAGATCGCGCCCGCAGGCGTCTTCAAAACATTTCACCCAGTCTTCGACCGTGGCGGCTTCGCCATCATGGCGTTCGAAATAGAGATCAGTCGCCTTGCGGTAACCTTCCGGGCCCACCAGCGTGTTCAGCATGCCGATCACTTCGGAGCCTTTTTCATAGATCGTGGCGGTGTAGAAATTGTCGATGGTGATGTAGCTGTCCGGCTGCACGGGATGGGAGAGCGGGCCGGCATCTTCCACGAACTGGCTCATGCGCAGCATGCGCACATCCTGGATTCGCTTGACGCCGCGCGAGCGCATATCCGCCGAGAAATTCTGGTCGCGGAATACCGTGAGCCCTTCCTTCAGCGAGAGCTGGAACCAGTCGCGGCAGGTGATGCGGTCGCCGGTCCAGTTGTGGAAATATTCGTGGGCGACGACGCCTTCGATGCGGCCGTAATCATCATCCGTCGCGGTTTCGGGGGAGGCGAGCAGCACCTTGTCGTTGAAGATGTTGAGGCCCTTGTTCTCCATCGCGCCGAAATTGAAGGCCGACACCGCCACGATCATGAAGATGTCGAGATCGTATTCGCGGCCATAGGCCTCTTCGTCCCACTTCATCGCGCGCTTGAGCGAATCCATGGCGTAGAGCGCCTTCGGCTCATTGCCATGTTCGACAAAGATGCGCAGATCCACCTTGCGCCCGCTCATCGTGGTGAAACTGTCTTCGATCTTGCCGAGATCGCCCGCCACCAGCGCGAAGAGATAGCAGGGCTTCGGGAACGGATCGTTCCACACGGCGAAATGCTTGCCATCCGGCAGATCGCCGCTTTCGATGGGATTGCCGTTCGAAAGCAGCAGCGGATAGTCCTTTTTCGACGCGGTGATGCGCGTGGTGTAAACCGCGAGCACATCCGGGCGATCAAGATAATAGGTGATGCGGCGGAAGCCTTCTGCTTCGCATTGCGTGCAGAAGATGCCCTTCGAAACATAAAGCCCCTGCAGCGAGGTGTTGTTCGCGGGCGAAATCTCCGTGACCACTTCCAGCATGAAGGCCGCGGGCGGGTTCAGGATGATGAGCGTTTCTTCGCCCAGCGTGTATTCGCGTGCATCGAGCGCGCGCCCGTCGATTGCGACGGAGATGAGCTTCATGTGCTCACCGTCCAGCACCAGCGGGGCGCTCCCCACACCCACGCGGGAAACCTTCGAGACTGCGGTGACGCGCGTGGCTTCCGGATCGAGATCGAAGGCGAGGTGGATATCGGAGATGCGGTAATCGGGCGCGCGGTAGTCCTTCAGGCGGATGGCGCGGGGTTCTTCGGTACGCATGAAAGCCTCGATCAGTGGGGACGGCTGGTCTTAACGAATACGTCCGCACACCGGAAGCGCATGGCTCCAGTGCTAAAAGTGGACGCAAATGTCGGGATTTAAGAGAAATGGTGAGAGTAGCGTGATGTTTCAAGGGGTTGAAATTTAATTTCTAGGCAGCGTGTTGATTGATCGCTCAAATGATGGCAGGCTTGAGTTGATTATTCAATCAAGAGGCGGCGAATGTCGATGTCACGTTGGGTCTGGGTAGTGGCGCTGGCTGGCGCTCTGCAAGCGACGGCCGCGATGGCCGAAGTGACCAAAGCGGTGCCAGGCCAGTTTGAAATCACGCTCAAGGCGCATGTCGCCGCCGAACCCGATGAAACCTATGCGGCCGTGGCAAAACTGGGCCAGTGGTGGAGTTCGGGGCACACCTTCTCTGGCGATGCGCACAATCTCACACTGGAGCCCAATGCTGGCGGCTGCTGGTGCGAGGCGTTACCGCGCGGTGGATCGGTGCAGCACATGCGCGTGATTTTTGCCGCGCCCGGAAAAACGCTTCGGCTCTCAGGCGCGCTTGGACCCATGCAGGATCAACCGGCGACCGGCGTGATGACCTGGAGCTTTGCGAAAGCGGCGGGCGGAACCGATGTGACGCTGATCTACCGCGTGGCGGGTCCGCTGGGAGAAGGTGTGGACTGGCCACCGCTGGTGAACAGCGTGCTTGGCGAACAGTTTGGACGCTTCACGCGCTTTGTCGATACGGGTTCCCCGGAGGTAAAGAAGCCATGAGCCCCGATACGCGCCGCAATATCGTCTTTGCTGCGATGGATCTGTTCTGGCTCAAGGGGTTCAACTCTACCTCCATCGCCGACATCCTCAGCCGCACGCAGATTCATTCGGGGAGTCTCTATCACTTCTTTCCCGGAAAGCAGGATGTACTGATAGCCGTGCTGGAAACCTATCGTGACGGGATCGGCGAAATGCTTCTGCAGCCGGCCTGGAGCGGGGTGAGCGACCCGATCGGGAAAATCTTTGCTCTGCTGAACAGCTATCGCACGCATCTTCTCACCACCGATTGCACCTATGGATGCCCTATCGGTTCGCTGGCGCTTGAACTGCATGAACCGGACGAACGCGTGCGGCTTCTGATGGCCGAAAATTTTGCCAACTGGGTAAAGGCGATTGAAGCCTGCCTCGTGGAAGCCGGCGACCGGATACCGCGTGACACAGATCGCCACGCGCTGGCAGAGTTCGTTTTGACCGCCATGGAAGGCGGCATCATGCAGGCGCGAACGCACCGCGATGTCGCCTATTTCGACCGCAATGTGCAGTGCCTGCGTCAGTATTTCGACATGCTGGAAGAGCGCGCCAAGCCTGCGCGCGTTCACTAAGAAGGGGAAACGTCATGCCACCAGTCAATTTTCTTGCCGTTATCGCTGCCGCGCTTTCGTCGTTCCTGCTGGGCGGCGTCTGGTATTCCGCGCTGTTCCAGAAGGCGTGGATGCGCGAGGTCAATGCCGGAGCGGAACCGAAGGGCGGCAACATGCCGATGATATTCGGGCTTTCCTTCGTGCTTTCGCTGATCGCATCTTTCGTGTTCGCGATGTTCCTTGGTCCCGAAGCGGACTGGAAATTCGGCGCCGCAGTGGGTTTTGCGGCCGGTGCGGGCTGGGTGGCGACGAGCTTCGGCACGAACTATCTGTTCGCGCGCAGAAGCCTGAGGTTATGGTTGATCGACGGCGGATACGTGACTGTTCAGTTCACGCTGATCGGCCTCATCCTCGGCGCGTGGCACTGAAGGCTTTTTGAAACTTTACAGCCCCTCGCCCTTCACATGGGCGAGGATGTCCTGCGCATCGTGGGCGAGGTTGACGAGTTCGCTCGGCATATCTTCGCCCGAGGTGCGCGCCCATTCGATCATGCGTTTCGCCAAGCCCGCAAGCTGCGGCGCGCTTGAGATGAGGCGCGCCTGCTCTTCGATGCGTTCGGGATTGAGATCGTATTCCGCGCCGGGTACGCGCCAGCCGCCCCAATCGGCATGGCCGGTCACGACGACGGGATATGTTCCCGGTACGGGATGGCGCGCGCAATCTTCGGCGGGCTGCCATTTGTTGCGCGCACGCGTGACACGCCATTGTTCGCCGCTGTGCGTCTTGTCATCGACGGTGACCTGCTCCATCTGCAGTTCTTCCGCAGCGAATTCGCGGCCAAGACCGACGTCATAGAAAACACGCAGGGGCTCATCGAGACCTTTGGCCCAATGCGGCACGACGCGCTCTACAAGTGCCCAGGTTCCAACCGGGCGTACATAGACGCGCTGGTTTTTATGAAATTGTGCTTTGGCCATTATCCACCGTCCCAATTCCGTAGCGGAAGGATATGCACTTCCTTGTTAAACCCCGGTTAAGGGGTCGTTGCCGCTTGCGCGCGCGCCCTCTAATGTTCGCGAAATTCGCTAATAAAGGGGTGCGGAAACGCCATGAATTTTGACTTCTCCGACGACCAGAAATTGCTGAAGGACCAGGCGCGCAAGTTCCTCACCGAAAAGTGCACAACCAAAACCGTGCGCAAGGTGTTCGAAGGCAGCGACGGCTATGACGCAACGCTGTGGAAACAGATCGCCGACATGGGATGGATGGGAACCGCCATACCCGAAGAACATGGCGGCCTTGGCCTTGGCTATCTGGAACTGTGTGTGATCGCTGAAGAACTCGGCCGCGCGCTGGCGCCTGTGCCCTTTTCGTCCACCGTCTATCTCTTTGCCGAAGCGATCATGATTGCGGGCAGCGATGAGCAGAAGGCGAAGTATCTGCCGAAGATCGCCGCGGGCGAACTGATCGGCTGCTTCGCGCGGAGCGAAGGCCCAGGGGCGGTGACGCCGAAATCCACGCGCGCCGCATTCAAGGGCGGCACGCTCACGGGCAAGAAGCTCGCGGTGTCCGACGGCATGGATGCGGACTTTGCCGTGGTGCTCGCACGCAGCTCCGATGAGCCGGGCGAACGCGGACTTCAGCTTTGCGTCGTGGACCTGAAGGGCAAAGGCGTTGCGCGCCGCGCGCAGGATTCCATCGATCCTTCGCGCAAGCACGCGGAATTCACGTTCAACGGTGCGGCAGCCGAAGCGCTCGGCAAACCGGGAGAAGGCTGGAGCAACACATCGCAGGTTCTCGATCGTGCGGCAGTGATGACGGCATTCGAACAGGTTGGCGGCGCGGATGCCTGCCTTGTGATGGCGAAGGATTACGCGATGCAGCGTTATGCCTTCGGGCGTCTGATCGCATCCTATCAGGCGATCAAGCACAAGCTTGCGGACATGTATGTGAATACCGAACTTGCGCGCTCGAATGCCTATTACGGCGCATGGGCGCTATCCACCGGTGCGCGCGAACTTCCGCTCGCAGCGGCAGCGGCGCGCGTTTCGGCCACGCAGGCCTTCGACTATGCCTCCAAGGAGAACACGCAGACCCATGGCGGCATCGGCTTCACCTGGGAGATGGACTGTCACCTTTTCTACAAGCGCTCGCGCGATCTTGCCCTGAACCTTGGGCCGCAGCGCACCTGGAAAGACAAGCTCGTCACCGAACTCGAACTCTCGAACGCGGCCTAAGGCGCGCGACAAGGAACAGAACAATGGATTTCGAAGATACCCCCGAAGAAGCCGCCTTCCGCGCCGAAGCGAACAAGTGGCTTTCCGCAAACGCCAAGCTGCGCGGCGCCAAGAAATCCGCCGACGACATGGCGGAAATGGAAAATGGTGCTGCTGCCGAAATGGCTGCATCAAAGGCCTGGCAAAAGAAGAAGGCCGAGGCCGGTTATGCCCGCATCACCTGGCCAAAAGGACAGGGCGGCATAGGCGGAACGCCGATGCAGTCGATCATCTTTGGCCAGGAAGAGGCAAAATACGATGTCGCGAGCGGCGGGCCGTTCGCCATTGGTCTTGGCATGTGCATTCCAACCCTGATGGCCTATGGCGACGAAGCCGCGAAGAAACGTTATGTCTGGCCGGCGGTCTGCGGTGATGAAATCTGGTGCCAGCTCTTCTCCGAGCCGGCAGGGGGTTCGGACGTTGCGGGCCTGCGCACGAAGGCCGAACGTGACGGTGATGAATGGGTCATCAACGGTCAGAAAATCTGGACCACCGGCGCGCAATTCTCCGATTACGGCATTCTACTCACCCGTACCGATCCGAATGTGCCCAAGCACAAGGGTCTGACGATGTTCTACATCGACATGCATGATCCGGCAGTGGAAGTGCGTCCGATCAAGCAGGCTTCCGGCGGCAGCGGTTTCAACGAAGTGTTCTTCACCAACCTGCGCGTGAAGGATTCTCAGCGTCTTGGTGAAGTGGGGCAGGGCTGGCAGGTGGCGCTGACCACACTGATGCACGAACGCCTCGCGGTGGGCGGCGGTCAGGGTGGCGGCCTCGATGAAAAGGCGCTGATGGGCCTTGCGCGCACGCTCGAACTGGAAGACGGCCCCGCGATCAAGAATGCATCGGTGCGCGAACGCCTTGCAGACTGGTATGTGCGTTCGGCGGGTCTGAAATACACGACCTATCGCACCATGACAGCGCTCAGTCAGGGCAAACAGCCGGGGCCCGAAGCCTCTATCGCCAAGATCGTCGTGGCCGCCAAGCTGCAGGATCTGGCGGCGTTCGCCATGGAGCTTGAAGGTGAAGTCGGTGCGCTGAAGGGCGATGATGCGCCTGCTGCCGGTGCATTCCAGATGGGCTGGATGAGCGCGCCGGGCCTTCGCATCGCCGGCGGCACGGATGAAATTCTGCGCAACATCATCGCCGAGCGCGTTCTCGGTCTGCCCCAGGATGTGCGCGTGGACAAGGATGTACCGTTCAACAAGATGCCGACCGGCAGATAGCGGATGGGCCTCGAAACGCTCGAGCACTACACGATCAATTGCGCGGACATGGAAAAGACGCGCGACTTCTATCGGGATGTGCTCGGGCTCGAGGACGGCCAGCGCCCGCCCTTCAATTTCGCGGGCTATTGGATGTATTGCGGTGGGGTGCCGGTGGTCCATCTTCTGGGCCGCGACGGCGCGCTGCCGGAAAACAGCCATGTGACGCCGGGTGGAGAAACCGGTTCGCTCGATCACATCGCCTTTCGCGCAAGCGGTTTCGGCGCGATGAAAGAGAAGCTGAAGCAGTACGCCATCGCGTACCGCGAAAATGTGGTACCTGGAACGAAGCTGCTGCAATTGTTTGTGCGTGACCCCAATGGGATCATGGTGGAAATGAATTTCCGCGGCGAGGGATAGCTCGTCGCGTCAACGGAGGAAGACATGCTGGGTTACACGACGGTTGGAACCAACAATTTCGAGAAGGCCAAAGCCTATTATGGCGCGCTGCTCGCAGAGCTGGGCGGCAGGCCGGTGTTCGGCAGCGACCGCATCCAGTTTTATGGCAATGGTGGGCAGGGCGGCATGGTGGCGGTTTGCAAGCCCTATGACGGTGAAAGCGCGACCACGGGCAATGGCGTGATGCTGGCGCTTTCCGCGCCCGACCGCGAAACCGTGGACAAGGTATACAAAAAAGCGCTCGAACTGGGTTCGCCGGATGAAGGTGCGCCGGGCGCGCGTCTGCCGACATTTTATGGCGCCTATTTCCGCGATCCAGACGGCAACAAGATCTGCGTCTTCAAGATGGGCTGATGCAAAGCGGCGCCATCGACAGCCCCTGTATCAAGATCTGCATCCTGCATCCGTTGCATGATATCTGCACCGGATGCGGGCGCAGCCTGCAGGAGATTGCGCGCTGGGGCCGGATCACCGCAGATGAACGCCGCAGCATCATGGCGAGCTTGCCTGCACGCATGCGCGACAAGGGCCTCGTGCCACCGAAAATACAGAACACCTGAGCCGGGAGAGAGAACTTGAAGGATTTCAGCGGAAAGTTTGCCGTTATCACCGGCGGTGGCACGGGCATGGGCCGCGAGCTTGCCATTCAGCTTGCTGCGGAAGGCTGCAATGTCGCGATGTGCGACGTCTCCGCCGAGAACATGGCCGAGACAGCAAAGCGCTGCAAAACGCAGGGCACACAGGGAACACGCATCGCGACGTTCGTTGCGGACGTATCGGACGAAGCGCGCATGAACGCGTGGGCCGACGCGGTCAAGAAAGACCTCGACACCGACCACATTCACCTGCTCATCAACAATGCGGGCATTGGCGGTGGCGGCAGCTTCGTGAGCGGTGACCGCGCGCAGTGGGACCGCACATTCAATGTGTGCTTCCACGGCGTTCTGAACGGCGTTCGCGCCTTCCTGCCGTTGCTGATGAAGGCAAGCGAAGGACACATCGTCAACACATCGAGCGTTAACGGCTTCTGGGCCTCCATCGGGGCAGGCCGCCCGCACACCGCCTACAGTGCCGCGAAATTCGGCGTGAAAGGCTTCACCGAAGCGCTGATCACCGATCTGGCCATGAATGCGCCGCATATCAAATGCTCGGTGGTGATGCCCGGACACATCGGCACCGACATCATTGCCAATTCGCGCAAGATTCTCGGAGGCGATTCCGGCGCGGATGTTGAGAACGCCCGCAAGATGATGAAGTCCATGGGTATGGACGCTTCGGCATTCACCGACGATCAGGTTCGGCAGATGATCGAGATGCAGGCGGCGGCGTTCCGCGACAATGCCCCCACCAGCGCGGCCGAGGCGGCGAAGATCATTCTCGATGGCGTGAAGGCGGAACGCTGGCGCATCCTCGTCGGCAAGGATGCTGAAATTCTCGATGAGCAGGTGCGGGCAATGCCGGAACAGGCCTATACGCCGGAGTTCCTTCAGCAGCTCGTCGAAAAAGGTGGCTGGCGCATTTGAGCAAACGCGGCGGCATCAACCACATCGATCTCACAGTTCGCGATCCAGAGGCTTCGTTCGCGTTTTACGACGCGGTGCTGGGCTACATGGGCTACCAGTGCAAGGATCGCCATGCGCGCGGCATGGATTTTGACAATGGCGAACATGGGCGCGATTTCTGCTCCATCGGTGTGATGAAGGCGGAAGGCCCCAATGCGGGCCGCGTGCATGACCGTTATTCGCCGGGGCTGCATCACATCGCCTGGGAAGCGGAAAGCCGCGCCGATGTCGATGGGCTTTATGCGATGCTGGAAAAAATCGGCGCCAATGTGCTCGATCCGCCCGCTGATTATCCGCGGTATGGCGAAGGTTACTATGCGGTGTTCTTCGCGGATCCGGACGGGTTGAAACTCGAATACGTCTATTGGCCCTAAGTCATGGTGCAGCGCGGCGCATCATCAGCGTGCGCACGAATGCGGCCACCGAGATGAACACCATGGCGCCAACCACACTCTGAATAGCATCCACGTAGAGCAGGCCGGTTGCGCCCCAGCGGTCGTGCGCCCAGCCATCGAAGATGCCCGCATAGATCAGCGGCACATTCGAAATACCGGAGATGAGATTGGACTTTGTGCCCGCCGCGCCCCTGCCGATGGTCTCGAACACCACGGCGGCATAAGCCGAGTAGCAAAAGCCCGTCAGGAAAGCGTAGAGCAGCACGAAGATAACGAACATATCCTGCGTGCGCGGTGATACGGCCATCGCCACCGTAGCGACGGCGATGACAAGTCCGAACAGAATGTAGGCAGACTTGCGGTCAATCTTATCGCAGATCCAGCCGCCGATCAGGCAGCCCACCATGGCGACCACGCCGCCAAGCACGCCATTGACCAGCGCCACCGCATCGGCGCTGGCGTGCCAGTCGTCCGCGACAGCCGACCAAAGATTTTGTGCCGCGCCCACGCCGATGGGCAGCAACATCAAAAAGAGCGCGAGCGCGCCACGATGCGATGTGAACAAGTCCCAACATTCGCGGGCCACATTGGAAAGGCTCGCGAAGAACGTGCGCGCGCGGTGCTCCGTTGATGGCTCTTTCAGGAGAAGCAGTGCGAGCGATGTGGCAACGCATATGCCGCCAAGTGCGACGCCCGCCGTCCAGCCCGGTCCGTGATGCGCGAGCCAAAGCCCCACGCCGCCGCCAAGCCCCGTGCCGCCAAGATTGCCGGCCTGGCTCCAGCCGCCCGCGCGGCCTTTTTCTTCGTCGGAGGTGCCATGCGCCATCAGGCTGGAACCGGCGATGGTGGTGATGGTGGCGGTGAGCGAAAAGCCGAAGGCGAGAAGTTCGATGAGACCGAGATTGCCCTGTGTGGGCGAGACGAATCCGGTGATCGCCATCAGGATGCCCGAAAGGCTGGCGGAGATCAGATACCACACGCGTACGCTGAGCGTCGTGTCTACAAGGGGGGCCCAAATCACGCGCCACGTTTGGGGCAGAAGGCTCAATCCCGCCAGCGCTGCGATCTCGCCGACGCTCACACCGGCCTGCGAAAGCAGATACGCCAGCGCCACCACGGCATAGCCATTGGTGATGCCCATGGGCATGAACAGCATCAGGAACGCAGGCAGACGTAGCTGGCTGTCCGGCACGACACGTTCGGTCATTGATTATTGCCCCGCGGCGGGATTGTGTGTCGCAAGGTTTCTAGCAGACGCGCCGCAAAGGCGCTTCACAATCTTCGTTCAGACAGCTTTGCCGAGCATGTCGCGATCCAGCGGATCGGGATCGAGGACCTTGCCGGCCATCGCGCCGAGCCAGTCCAGCCCCGCGGCCAGCTTCACATTTTCACCGATCACAACGATTGAAGGCGCCTTGCAGCCGCGCGCGGCGGCGGGCAAGCCGCCGAGCGTCGTAGTGATCATGTTCTGCGTTTCGAACGTGGCGTTGCTCACGATGGCGGCCGGTTCATCGGTGCTTCGCCCGGCGGCGATGAGCTTGCTCGCAATCGCTTCGGCCTGCCCGAGCGCCATATAGAGAACGAGCGTAGGCGAACCTTTCGCCACCGCAGTCCAGTCGAGGTCGGGCAGCGTGCCACCCGCGCCATGGCCGGTGATGAAGGTCACCGCATGGTTGGTATCGCGATGCGTAACGGGAACGCCCGCATAGGCGAGCCCGCCAATGCCCGCCGTAACACCCGGAATGATGCGGAAAGGAATGGAGGCGCGCGCGAGCGCCAGTGCCTCTTCGCCGCCGCGCCCGAATACGAACGGATCGCCGCCCTTCAGCCTCAGCACGCGAAAGCCCTTGCGCGCGAGGCCCACGAGCGATTGCGAAATATCCGTCTGCTTTGCGGAAGGCTGGCCGCGCCGCTTTCCCGCGAACAGGATTTCTGCGTTCGGGCGCGCGAGTTTCAGCAACGCCTCGTTCACCAGCGCGTCGTAGAGAATGATGTCAGCGGCGGCGATGGCGTGCGCGCCCAGAAGCGTGATGAGGCCCGGATCGCCCGGTCCCGCCCCCGCCAGCCACACCCAGCCCTTTTCGAAAGCGGGCAGGCCCAGGGCATCGGCCATGCGTGCCGTGGCGGCATGTTCGGCGGTGGTGAGCGGCGTGACGGTCATATTTACACGATCCTTATGTGATTATGATTATATCACATAGATGGAATGTAGGAAATGCTGCTCCACCGGCAAGGGCGCGACAAGAAGAAGGGGCGGCATTTCCAAGCCCGAGCCGTTATAGAGAGCGGCCCCTCAAGCAGCAGATATCATGACCCTGAAGCCCCGAAGCGACCTGAAGCCCAACACCTACGACTATGAAAACTCGCCGCTGGTGACCGCTAACGGTTTCCGCGAATACGACGCGCGTTGGCTGTTCGGGAAGGAGATCAACCTTCTCGGCATGCAGGCGCTGGGGCTCGGCCTTGGCACCTATCTGCATGAGCGCGGCGTGAACCGCGTGGCGACGGGGCACGACTACCGCTCCTATTCGCTCTCGATAAAACAGGCGCTGATCGTGGGTTTGATGAATGCGGGCTGTGAGGTGGTGGATATCGGTCTTGCGACAACGCCGATGTGCTACTTCGCGCAATTCGACCTGGATTGCCCCGGCGTTGCGATGGTCACGGCCAGCCACAACGAAAACGGCTGGACCGGCGTGAAGATGGGCTGCGAACGCCCGCTCACCTTCGGGCCCGATGAGATCACGCGGCTGAAAGAAATCGTGCTTGGCGGCGAAGGCAAGCCGCGCGCGGGCGGTTCCTATCGCATGGTCGAGAATTTCCGCGAGCGTTATCTGGAAGCGGTGACCAAGGGCCACAAGCTTTCGCGCCCCATCAAGGTTGTGGTGGCGTGCGGCAATGGCACGGCGGCCGCGTTCGGACCGGAAGCCTTGAAGCGCATCGGCGCGGAGGTGATCCCGATGGATGCGGAGCTGGATTACACCTTCCCCAAATACAATCCCAACACCGAAGATCTGCACATGCTGCACGCCATGGCCGATGAGGTGCGCAAGCATGGCGCGGAATTGGCCATCGGTTTCGATGGCGATGGCGACCGCTGCGGCGTGGTGGACGATACGGGCGAGGAAATTTTCGCCGACAAGGTGGGCGTGCTTCTGGCGCGCGATCTTTCCGCGCAGACGAAGGGTCTGAAATTCGTAGCCGATGTGAAATCCACCGGCATCTTCGAAATCGATCCGGTGCTGAAGGAAAACGGCGCGACGACGGATTACTGGAAGACCGGCCATTCCTACATGAAGCGGCGCACGCATGAATTACAGGCGCTCGCGGGCTTCGAAAAGAGCGGCCACTATTTCTTCAACGCGCCGATCGGGCGCGGCTATGACGACGGCATTGTGGCAGGCATTGCAGTTCTGGAGATGCTGGATCGCACCGGCACCAAGAAGATGAGCGCGCTGGTGAACGAGCTTCCGAAAACATGGGGCTCGCCGACCATGGCGCCCTATTGCCCGGACGACAAAAAATACGCCGTCGTCGATGCGATGGTGAAGGAGTTCGAAACCGCGCAGGCCAAGGGCGAAACGATCCTCGGCCAGAAGATCACCAAGCTCGTGACCGTGAATGGCGTACGCGTGACGTTGGAAGACGGCACATGGGGCCTTGTGCGCGCCTCCTCCAACAAGCCGTCGCTGGTGGTGGTGGTGGAAAGCCCGGTGAGCGAGGCGAAAATGCGCGCGATGTTCCAGGAGATCGATACGCGGCTTTCGAAGCACCCCGAAGTCGGTGAATACGACCAGAAGATTTGATCCTATGGATGCGCATGACGAGGCTACGCTCGGCTTCTACAACCGCGAAGCCGAGGTCTATGCGCAACGACCGGTGCAGGAGTTTTCGCCGCGGCTTGAGCCGTTTCTCGCGACGCTGAAATCAAGCGCGAAGATTCTGGAGCTTGGCTGCGGCGGCGGGCGCGACAGCGCGGAGATGTTGAAGCGCGGCTTCGATGTGACGCCGACGGACGGCTCAACAGAACTGGCCGCGCAGGCTTCGGCGCGGCTTGGCCTGCCGGTACGCGTGATGAAATTCGCCGAACTCGATGCGCGCGAGGCCTATGACGCGGTGTGGGCGAATGCCTGCCTCTTGCATGTGCCGTTCGCGGCGCTGCCCGATGTGCTAGCGCGCGTGCATGCAGCGCTGAAGCCGGGCGGCCTCTTCTATGCCAGCTACAAGATGGGCGAGGGCGAGGGGCGCGATTCTCTCGGCCGCTATTACAATTTCCCGAGCGCGCAGATGCTGGAAGATGCCTATCGCGCCGCCGCGGCTTGGGCGCACTACGATCTCGAAACCGGCGAGGGCGGCGGCTATGACGGCGTGCCGCGCCAGTGGGCGCATGTCACGGCGCGGAAGGCCTAACTTAGCGCATCCCACAGCATCCGACCCGCGGTGATCGCGATGAAGAGCGCGAAGACGGCGCGCAGGCGCTGCTTTTCGATGGAATGGGCGAGGTTCGCGCCCACCGGCGCCATCAAGAACGATGCCGGTGCGATGAGGATGAAACCGAGCAGGTTCACGAAGCCCACCGAATAAGGCGGCAGGTTTGTCATGCCCCAACCGCCAAGAATGGCGCCGATGGTGCCGGGAATGGCGATGATGGCGCCGAACGCGCTTGCGGTACCGACAGCGCGATGAATGGGAACGCCGCACAGTGTCATGGTGGGAACGCCCAGCGTGCCGCCGCCGATACCCATGAGCGTTGAGAGCCCGCCTATGCCGAAGGGCAGCAGAAGGCCGCCTGTTCCGGCAGGCAGATGATCAGCAATGCGTTTGGTATCGCCCCAAAGCGCCATATGCAGCGCGACGGGAAGGGCAACGCTGGCGAAGATCACGGCAAGCCATTGTCCGCGCAGATTTGCGCCGATCACGCTGGCGATGGCGACGCCGAGGATCATCGGCACCGCCCAGCGCTTCAACAGCTCACGATCAACTGCGCCCTTCTTATTATGTGCACGCATGGAGGAGATGGAGGTGGGAATGATGGTGGCGAGCGACGTGCCCACCGCGGTGTGCATGCGCACGCCTTCATCGATGCCGACGAGACCAAGCACATGATAAAGCACCGGGACGATCACGATGCCGCCGCCGACGCCCAGCATGCCGGCCACAAGTCCGCCCACCACACCCGCGAGCACAAGGCCGAGCGCGAAGGTGCCGAGATCGGAGGCGGACGAGGCGAAGAACAATTCCATCAGGCAGCTTCCTGTTCGCGGCGCAGGTGCACATGCGCCAGCGCATCGCGCAGAACAGAAATGCCCGCGCCTTTGGTATTGGCATATTCGCTCAGATGGCGGCGGAAGAGACGCGCGCCGGGCTTGCCGTTGTAAAGGCCGAGCATGGGCTTGGTCATCGCGAGCAGCGAAACTTTGCGCGTCAGTTGGTCTTCGACATAGGCGAGGTAGTTCTCCACGGCCATATCCAAATCCACCAATGCGCCGCCGAAATAGCGGGCATCCACTTCCGCCAGCATGGCGGGCGAATGATAGGCCGCGCGGCCGAGCATGACGCCATCGACGTGGGCGAGATGCGCATCGGCTTCATCCAGATTGGCGATGCCGCCATTGATGAGGATGGTGAGCTTCGGATGCTCGCGCTTGATCCGGTAAACGAGATCGTAGTCGAGCGGCGGCACGTCGCGGTTCTCTTTGGGCGAAAGACCGTCGAGCCAGGCCTTGCGTGCATGCACAGCGAAAACTTTCACACCGGCGCGCGCGCAAAGCCCGATGAGATCGCGCAGGGCGACTTCGGGGTCCTGCTTGTCCACGCCGATGCGGCATTTCACGGTGACGGGAATCTTCACCGCCGCGCGCATCGCCGCCACGCATTCGGCGACAAGCTGCGGCTCCTGCATCAGGCAGGCGCCGAAGCGGCCAGACTGCACCCGGTCCGAGGGGCAGCCGACATTGAGGTTGATCTCGTCGTAACCATAGTCCGCGCCGATCTTCGCGGCTTCGGCCAGCTTGGCGGGATCCGATCCGCCCAATTGCAATGCCACCGGCTGCTCGCGCGGATCGAAGCCCAGAAGACGGTCGCGCTGGCCATGCAGGATCGCATCTGCCGTCACCATCTCGGTGTAGAGCAGGGCATGGCGCGTGAGCTGACGATGGAGAAACCGGCAATGCCGGTTCGTCCAATCCATCATCGG
>WGMH01000013.1 GCA_016125165.1 Alphaproteobacteria bacterium | reverse complement strand
CGCGCGCCTGGACGTCAGGGTTTTATCGCCCGCGCCGCCTGACGCATCCTCGGCCGGCGGGGCGCACACTTTGCCCCGCCGCGTCGAACCGCTATGACACCGGGCATGATGCATCGTTTCAGCGTCGCGCCCATGATGGATTGTGCAGACTGATTTTTGTTTTCAAAGACTTACTGGTAGGCCATCACACGTCTATCACACAGAGCGTTCGCGTTCTCTTTCGTATCCGTTCCTTTTCGTTCCTGCGCAGGAACGCGATCAACTGACGAGCTCGGTCGTATTGCTCAAAGGTCACGTACGACGTGGTGCGCATCAAAGCTTGCTCGGTTGGCGAACAAGCGGATGGCTCAGGAGCGCCCAGACAATGATGGGCGCGGCGATAATTGCCGGCAGCGTCCAATATGCAATCGAGGGAAGATACTTCCAGAGCGGCAAGTTCTTTCCGTTATCTACATAAAACGCCGTCAAGAGCAGGACATAAGAGGACCCCATGCCGCAAATGTGGACCGGAACCCAGTGCGGCCAGGCTCCACTTCGTGCCGCGCGTCCCAGAAGCGCTGCACCAAACGCGAAGCTTCCAAGGATGAAGAGGTGGTAGTCCTCGCGCCATCGCATGGCCGATATTGCGGTTGCCGTGACGAAGACGGCGACAAGCCCGCAGAAGTAGATCGTCCCAAAAGTGGGATGCCGACCGCGCTCCTTTCGACTCAGCATGGCAACAATTCCGGTAACAACGCAGACGAGGCCGGCCACGACATGCAGGCCGACAAGCCCGAGAAAGACCGGAGAGGTCGAGGGTATCTTGATGCCCAGCACATCGACCATACGGGATCGGTCGCCTAAACGGGCTTGCGTGCGGCGATCCGCAGACTGTGAACGCAACCACGCACAGCGGCAATTGCCAAGCCGATTGTGGCGTCCACCGTTCGGCCAAGATTTCGGGCGATCGTGTCGAGCGAGACCGGCAGCGCATCGCGGATCAGCGCACGCAGCGCAGCGTCGTCATAGGTAAAGCGATCGACAACCGAGAGGTCGTCGAAGCCCGCGGCGCGCACCACATCCAGGTAATCCTTCTCGGGGATCGCTCCCGCTATGCACGCCGAGCGCAGGTCACTGTTGGAGACGATCCAATCCGGAAGCCGGTCCACGACCATATCACTGATCAACATCCGTCCGCCGGGGCGCAACACGCGATGGATTTGCCGGAACACCCGGGCCTTGTCGGGGGACAGATTGATGACGCAATTGGAGATGATCCAGTCGACGCTGCCAGACTCCACTGGCAGGTCCTCGATTGCGCCGTGCCGCACCTCGACGTTATCGAGACCGGCCGCTGCGGCGTTCGCCCGTGCGCGCTCGATCATGACCTCTGAGAGATCGACGCCAATGACCCTGCCGCCGGAACCGACCTTTTCGGCCGCCAGCAGGAGATCAACGCCCGCACCCGATCCAAGGTCCAGCACGGTTTGACCGGGCTTCACATCGGCGAATGCCAGCGGATTGCCGCAGCCGAAGCTGTTCGACGCCGCATCTTCAGGAAGCATGGCAAGCGTTTGCTCGTCATATCCGGCTGAAGCGGCAAAGGGGTTGCGGGCGGCGCAGCAGCCCGCCGGATCTTTGAGCGCACCCTCGTAGAAACGCACGGCGTTCTCTCGCGCATCTGCCACATCAACACCATGAGCATATAGGCACGTATATGCATATCATTTCGGGCAAGGTCCGTCAAGTCCTTCATTTTGGGCAGGGCGGCCCACACCGCGCAACTCGGTGTAGAGCCAAAGTCCCTAATCCGTTACCGTCGGATGATGCGGATACATGTATGCGCAAATTTGCCTGTGGGAGCGGAAGGCGACGAAGCATTTCCGGACAACATGACGCTGCGCGCCCCTCGATTCGCCGATTCCGACAAACTGAGAGGGCTAACCCGATGACGCTTACAACCATCATCCTTCTCGTGCTCGCCCTCTATCTGGTGCAGCTCTTCCTTCAGGAGACGTCGCGCTTCAGATTCGACGTCTTCGCAATCGTCGGCAATCGCGACAACCCACCAACGATGTCAATCATCGCGGCCAGACTGGACCGTGCTAAGAACAATATGCTGGAAGCCCTCCCACTTTTTCTCACCCTTGCGCTGCTGGCGCTGATCAAGGGCGGCGACACGTCCCAAGCGGTGCATGGCGCTGCGATCTTCCTCCTCGCGCGTGTCATCTATGTGCCAGCTTATGTAAGCGGAATTCCGATGCTGCGCTCGGTCGTGTGGCTGGCGGCCAACGCCGGTCTCGCGGTGATGGCGCTGCCTCTGATTTGATCTGCGCCGGTGGCCTCTCGACCTTTCGTTTCCTGGTCCGCCCCGCCTCACTTCTTCGTTTTAGCGGGCGTGCTGCAGGCATTGCCCGCCATCGCGGCAGCGAGCTTGTGCGTGGTTTCGGTGATGCTTTCCAGTCGCACCGCGATGGCCTCGGGATCCACCTGGTAATAGACGTGGCGGCCCTGCTTGTCCGCCGTCACGATCTGCGCGGCGGCCAGCTGCTGGAGATGACGTGCGATCACCGAACGGTCCTGCGGCAGTTGCGCGGCAATGCCGCCAATGTCAGAGCGGCCGAGCAGGATGAGTTCGCGCAGCACCGCGATGCGGGAGGGTTCGCACAACGCCTTGAAGAACGTCGTGTCGAACACCGACACACACTCGTTCACCGCCTTCCTGAGAGACGCCTTCACGCTATCACTCCTCCTGCGCCGTTGGACGGCTTGCCTATATGTGCATTATCGTGCATATATGCATACAACATGGGAGGTGCAACCGTGCGCATCTGGATCATTGCCGCATCCATCTTCCTGGTCCTAGCGGTCGCCTGGCTGGCGCTCGCCGTCGAATCGGGCACGTTTATCCCCGATGATGCAAGATATGCGGTCAAGCCGGGAGAGTTCACCCCCGACGCCTGGGCGTCCCAAAAGAAGCTGATCGATCTGGGCGGCACCAAGCTGGCCTATATCGACATCGGCGAGGGCGAGCCGGTGATCCTGCTCCATGGATGCCCGTTCAGCATCTACGAATGGCACGAAGTGGCTCCGCTTCTGGCGCGTCATTTCCGGGTGATTGCTCCTGACCTGCTCGGTCTCGGCGACACACCCGTGCGCCTCGATGACGATTACCGGCTGCCGCAGGATGTAAAGATGGTGACCGCTCTGATGGACAAGCTCGGCATCCGCTCGGCGCGGTTTATCGGCCACGACCATGGCGGCGCTGTCCTGCAGCTTTTGATGCAATATGCCCCCGAACGCATCGACATGGCGATCCTGACCAATGTCGAAGCCTACGATCAGTGGCCGAGCAAGCCCGAGACCGAAGACCTGCACCTCATCACCAACCCCGTCACGAGCCCGCTCATCTTCGCGGCGCTGCATTCACGCTGGGTCCAGCGCGATCTTTACTCCATCGCCGTCGTCGACAAGGCGACGCTAAGCGATGAGATGCTGGACGCGTTTGCGACCGAACACCTCGCGACCGCGTTGCGCTGGCAACGGCTGCGCCGGTTTTTAGGCTGGCAGATGGACCCTGCAAACAATCATTTGACGCTGGAGGCGGTCCCCGCCATGCGGCGTTTCACCAAGCCTGTTCTCCTCATCTGGGGCGAGAAGGACACCAACTTCGGGCCTAAGATCGCCAAGCGTTTGGCACGCGATATTCCGGGGACCAAAGGGATCGTGTGGATGACCCATTCGGCGCATCTGCCGATGCTCGAAGAGCCGCAGGCCTATGCGAATGAAGCTTATCGGTTTTTCGCATTCGATAACATCAGCACCAACGCGAGCCCTACGCTGGTGCAAGGGCATCCAACGGCGGCTGGACCATACCCGAATTGAGACCACGGCCATCTATGCAAGCGCCATCGACGACGAGGAACGCTACTTGGCCCGAAGGACGTGGAGTTCGTTGGAACTGGCAATACCGGATCGAACCAGGCAGGCCGATCCACATCAAGCGTAGCGCCTCCAAACGATCTCCGGGATGAAAGACAGGAGCGCCAGAATCAGGACCGCCCCAACGGCATTACTGAATTCGCGCGAACTGAGGTCAATCAAGCCAACTGCCAATAATGCAGCGAGAGCCGCACCAAGCAGGAACACCGGGCCTGAGATGTAGCAGTGCACTCGGTGGCAGCGCCTTGCGTTGAGGAGACAGCCGGTAGCCATCCAAACGAACAAGACGGCGCAAATCGCTGCGTGGGCGCGAAGAGAAAGGCCGAACAGGTCGACGGACGCTCCAATCGCTATTGGCAATCCCCACCAAATAAGGGCGCTCACGGGCCGGCGCACCAAGTCGTTCTGCGTTTCTGTCATGTTCGCAATACTTTTCCTCAGCAGCAGGACTTCCCTGTTTCCTGCACCGGCGGACATGCAACGTCTCCAAACGAGCAGAACACACAACAGTCGCCCGCCTTGGGTTTAAGGACCGTGCCACAACCCTTGCAGTCATAGAAGAATTGGCAGGCGTCGGTCGGCATCATCTCGGTGTGTTGGTGACCGCACGACGGACAGGTGATGGTCGATTCCCGGATCATTGTTTTCTCAGGCATAGGTGAAGCCGTAGTAGAGGAGAACCGCACCCACCAGGAGGCCGATCGCCGTCAGCCATCGCAGGGTGGCCGGGACCCGGTGTCGATACCAGCCAAGCAATCCCGCACCGCCGATCAGACCAATGCCGGCCACAATCAGGAATACGGGCCGGTGCGAAGCGGCGAACAGCGCAATGCCCGCCAGCCATGCTGTGCCCAAACCAAACGACGCAAGCGCCATCGGTAGGGCGCAACATGCAGCCAGGCCGAACGCGGCTCCGATGCCGCCAAGCGTGAACAGCGCGGATGCCGTTCCTGCGACGTCCGGACGGTTGGAATTATTTGTCATGCGAAATCGTCCTTGCGTTGACGCGGGGCCTGCCGGCCCACGCGACAAACTCTTGCTCGACATTCGTCTGCCACTAGATACTTCCTGTAGCAACTACAGGAGCAAGAGGAATCTTCGATGACCCAAAGCACAGGATCGCGAATAAGAAAATCCGAGTCGTTCGGCATCGGAGAGCTATCGCGGACGACCGGCGTGAACATTGAGACCATTCGGTATTACGAAAAGATAAAACTTCTCAAGCCGCCGCCACGGACTCAAGGCGGTCGTCGGGTTTACGGCAGCGCGGAAACGCGCGTGCTCACATTTGTGCGGCGCGCTCGCGAGCTGGGCTTCTCCCTGGACGAAATCCGAACCCTCCTCCGCCTGGTTGATCGAGGCTATACCTGTGCAGAGATGCGGGACCTGACGATGCATCATCTGACGGACATTCGCGGAAAAATTGCGGACCTTCGCCGCATGGAAAGATCGCTGGATAATGTGTCCAGGCAATGCACCGGCAGAAAGGCACCGGAGTGTCCGATAATCGACACGCTGTTTCGCGACCCGCTTCCCCGCATCTGAATTGCGCGGAACGTTCGCGCCTCACTTATGATTCCAAACCTTGTAGGCAGAGAACACCAGAATTGCAGCCAGAAGGGGCAGCAAGATCGCTGTCGGCACAGTCCCGAGCAATCTGCCACCAATGAAAGAGCCGACAATCGAACCGGCGGCCATCACCAGAACGAATATCCAATTGCGGGCTATGACCGAGAAACTTTGGTCGCGACTATAACGAGCGAACCCAACGATCATGGTCGGCAGGCTCACCGCAAGCGACAGGCTTCCTGCCAGTTTAATATCGACGCCGAATAGCAGGATGAGAGTTGGTATCAGCAATTCGCCACCCGCTACGCCCAACAGCGCGGCGACAACGCCGATGATGAGCCCGGCCAAAACGCCCGCAATTGTCTGGGCGCTCCCTGTCAGGATTGGCGCGCCGGTCGCCGTGTTGTGGCCAATCACCAGCATGACGGCGATAGCAAGCAGCAAAATGGCAATCACACGATAAAGGGAGTCCGATTTGAGGCGCAGCGCCCAACTAGCGCCGAACCATGCGCCCAGCAAACTCCCGGCCAAAAGGTTCACAATGATGGACCAATGACTTGCGACCGTGCCAAGGGGAATCGTGCCGGCACGGAAGAAGAGCGATGATGCGACAACCACGAGGCTCATTGCCTTGTTCAGTATGACAGCTTCCAACGCGGCGAAGCGGAACGGCCCGATGAGTAGCGGCAAACGAAACTCCGCACCGCCCAATCCCATCAACCCGCCAAGCGCGCCAACGATGCCGCCACCACCAAATGCTTGCGCATGTCGGTGGAGTTTCTCGCTACCAATTGCTTGCAGTTTTTCGGGCTGAGACACGCTTGAGAATACCGATATTCTCGGCGATTGAACACCCTTAGGGTCGGCGCTGAACAGAACACAGTAAAAGTGCGCGGTGCAATCATCGCCCGATGCGATTGAACCATTTGCGCAAGGCGACGCCGGACCAAATTGCTTCTACCAACCCGAACGGCCAAGCGCCTTGGAGAAAACCGTAAGCCGAACCAAATGCGCACGCTACGGCGAAGCCGAGCGTGAACCACGTGCTTCGCTCTTCAAATGCATAAGCAATCAGCATCGCCGTTACGGCGCATAAACCGAACAGGGATAGCGGCGTCATTTGAGGTGTCCGAATATGAGGCCGTGAATAGCATACAGAAAATTGTTCGCCCTGCGACGTCAGACCTATGACGCGTCGGACGGGAACGGCTCCACATTCTCAACGCCTCGCTTCCCGTTCATTACGCGGCTGTACAACGCTGGCTTGGGCACGCTCGAATTGAGACGACGGCAATCTATGCAAGCGCAATTGGTGACGAAGAACGAAATCTCGCGCGCCGCGCATGGAGTTCACTGGAATTGGCAATCCCGGATAGGACCGACCAACATCTTTGAGAGTGGCAAGAGCTATGTCTTAGGCTTGGAGCCAAGAAGCCAGCCAAAGAGAGCGACCGCTACAAGAGCGCCGACGATCTGAGCGGCCATGAAGAAAGGTACTGACGAGGGCGCAATGCCCGAAAAGGTGTTTGAAAGGCTACGCGCGATCGTCACGGCGGGATTTCTGCGGTCACGACAATACGCGCAACAGCATCTTTGCTGCGCTCAAGCGCAAGGAGACTTTTGCGACCTCCGGCACGCGCATTCGCGTGCGCATGTTCGCCAGCTGGAGTTTCGATCCAAACATGATTGGCAATGGTGATTGGGTCAGCCGCGCCTACGCGGAAGGCGTGCCAATGGGCGGCGATCTTCCCCCGATGTCGTCCGGCACGACAGCGCCGTGCTTCGTTCTGCAAGCTGTCAAAGACCCCGATGGCGCCAATCTGGACCGCATCCAAATCATCAAGCTGTGGCTCGATGGCGGTAGCTACAAGGAGAAAATCTTCGACGTGTCGCTGTCCGGCAACCGCCATCCGGACAAGAACGGTCATGTGTCGCCCGTCGGGAACACAGTCAACCTCCGCACCGGCGGCTATAGAAATTCGATTGGCGCCGCTGTCCTCACAACCGTCTGGAGGGATCCGGAATTCGATCCCAAGAAGGCAGCCGTCTACTACGCACGCACGCTCGAAATTCCGACGCCCCGATGGAGTACGCTTCTGGCGATCAAAAACCACTTGCCTATACCGAAAGAGGCGGCGGCTACGATTCAGGAGCGCGCGTGGACCTCTCCCATTTGGTACACGCCTCCTAAAACCTGACATGCGCGATGACGATCACCCGTACAGCCCGTTTTGTGAGTTGTGACGACCCCGGGCTCCCCGATGCTCTGTGTCATCAAGAACATCGCGGGCGCATTCACAACGACGGTTGGTCCGGGACATCTACGACGTAATGCGTTGCGCGGCCCTCTGTATCGAGCTGGGGCGTCGATAGTTTCGGCCGCCATAATTCGAAGTTATCGATAGTGAGCTCCGATAACGCACGGGACGGAGAGTCTGCTGAGTCCAATGGCTTGTTCAACCTGCCATCACATAATTATCACGCAGAGATAGCCACACCCGAGTTGGGCCGCTTAATTAGGCAGCCCCGTTAATTAAGCGAGACGGCGTTTTCTTAAATAAGCGATCGCTGCATGATGCTACGGCGGGCAGGACTCGAACCTGCGACCAGACCGTTATGAGCGCCAAGCATCCAACCAAAAAACCAAGGAAAACCTGACTTCTGCATTCAATCTCGTTGAATCGCGTTCACAGCAATATCAAGGGCTTAATTTCTTGCCGTACCTGCTCGTACCTCTCCTGAGGGATAGCAGCGAGCGATATTGTATTTCAAACCCGTGCGACTCGCTATGTGCAGTTCGTATGCACTTCGAAATCAATCATCATCCACTCCGGGCATCGGTGACGACCGTTGGCTACGCCGACGCGATTGCTATGAGACGTGCTCATGCCTATGATGCAAATCCGGGTAGTGTGGATGCTTGTGCCGTAGTGGCGTGTGCCGATGCCGGTGCGTGTGCGGCTCGCCCAGAGGATCGTCGGGGCCGTGAGCGTGCTGGTGATGTCCGTCGTGAACGTGCTTGTGCTCGTGGTCCATCGCTTCGTGATAATGTTCGTGCCCGTGCTTTTCTGAGAGATGGAGCCAAAGCCCAATTCCCATCAACACTCCGGCGATCAGCAGGCGTGCGCTGAGCGGCTCATGGAACATCGCGATAGCGAGCACCGCGCCGACAAATGGTGCCGTCGAAAAATACGCACCCGTCCGCGCCGTCCCGAGATGACGCAGACCTAATACAAATAGAACCAAACTGACTCCAAATCCGAAAAACCCGACGACGGCGGCGCCGGCAATCAAGGCCGCTGAAGGATAATGAGCGCCGGACGACAGGGCGAGCGACAGATTTACAGTACCGGCCACCAATCCCTTGATCATGGCAATCTCCACTGGGTCGGAACCGCTGAGCTTGAGCGTAAGATTGTTGTCGATACCCCACGCCAAGCACGCACCGGCAATGCAGAAGGCGCCCAAGCCAATTCCGAATGGACCGCTCTGCCATGACAGCAAGAGCGCGCCGGCCAATATGGCGAAGGCGCCGATAAAAAGCCGTTTGTCGACGTTTTCGCGAAAGACGATCCACGCGATAGCCATCGTTGCAAGCGCTTCGAGATTGAGTAGCAACGCCGCCGATGACGCTGGCGTGCCGGCAAGCCCGATCATCAGGAGCAGCGGCCCCACGACACCTCCGAACAACACGATCAGGGCAAGCCAGGGAAGATCGGCGCGCACCAACGGCGCTTCGGTTTGTGGCAGGCGGAGAAGCTTTCGACCGAGATACAACACGAGCAGACCGCTTCCGGAACCGAGATAAAGCAGGCCCGCGAGCAGCCAAGGGCTGACCTCTTGGCCCAGGAGGAGCTTGGCGAAGGGTGTGCTGGCGCCAAACAGAACTGCCGATACGAGGGCAAGAGGTGCTCCCGGCCAAGCGAGGAAAGATCTCTGCACAGCGCGTATTCCCGTTAGTGCGCGGTAGGTTTTGCTCCGCTGATGATATTGCAATTCTAACGTCTACGAAGGTCAATGACGCGATTGAAGGGAGACTTTGCCCGATCTCTCGAGGAGCTCCGCGTTGATGGCAACGATTATGGTGCTGGCCGACATCAATGCGGCGCCAACAGCAGGCCCAACAACGACCCCCCAGGGCAACCCAACGCCCGCAGCGAGTGGGATGGCGAAGCTGTTGTAGCCGGTCGCCCAGACGAGATTCTGCACCATCTTGTTGTAGGTCGCGCGCGAAAGCTCAAGGATTGCCACCACGTCGCGCGGATCGCTGCGGACGAGAACAACGTCTGCCGACTCGACGGCAACTTCCGTCCCGGCACCGATGGCGATTCCGAGATCGGATTCGACCAGAGCCGGCGCATCGTTCACGCCGTCCCCGATCATCGCGACCGCCATGCCACGAGACCTCACCTCCCGAACCTTTTCCAGCTTCTGGTTCGGCAGAACTTCCGCAAAATAGTCATCAAGGCCGAGTTTTGCTGCGACCGACTTCGCGACCGCGGCTGCGTCACCGGTGACCATCATGCACTTGATGCCCATCGCCTTGAGGCGAGAGACCGCTTCGAAGGACTCTTTTCTGATGACATCGGCCAACGCGATGGCACCAATCACTTTCTCATCGAGGATGACATAGACAACAGTATTGCCCTCATCATCCAAGGCGCTGTTACGGGCACGTTCAGCAGTCAGTCCGCGGCTGCGCAGATATCCTGGGCTGACCACCCGAACGGAATGACCATCGATCCTTGCCTCGGCACCTTGGCCGGTGAGACTCTGGAATTGCTCCACGGCTTTGCGCATTATGCCGCGCTCGGCAGCGCCACGAACGACGCCTTGGGCGATGGGATGCTGCGACTGACTTTCCAGCGCGGCTGCCCAACCGATAACCTCGTCCTCGGGTATGCCGGCAAGGGGCACGATTTCGACAACGTCGAACTTGCCCTCGGTCAGCGTGCCGGTCTTATCGAACAGCACCGCACCGATATTCCGCGCGCGTTCAAACGCGGCACGGTCGCGGATGAGCAGACCGTTCTGTGCGGTCAACCGCGTGCTGACAGCCACGACCAGCGGCACAGCAAGACCGAGCGCGTGCGGACAGGTGATCACCATGACCGTGACCATGCGCTCTATTGCGAAAGCAAAGCCGTAACCAAGCCCTATCCAGGTCACGAAGGTCGCGCTGCCGACCGAGAGGCCGATGTAGGTCAACCACAAAGCAGCGCGATTGGCGAGATCCTGTGTCCGCGAGCGCGTCTCCTGGGCCTGCTTCACCAGTTGGATGACCTGGCTCAAATAGGTCTGGTCGCCCGTCTTGCGCACTTCCAACGTGACCGCGCCCTCGCCGTTCACGGCGCCGCCGACAGCTTCTTGGCCTTCCGCCTTGTCGACGGGGCGGGATTCTCCCGTGAGCATGGATTCGTTGAAGCTCGACTGGCCCTTGACGATCAACCCGTCCGTCGGCACCCGTTCGCCCGGCTTAACAAGAACATGGTCACCCGGCTTGAGGCTCGCAATCGCAACATCCTCCACATCTCCGTTCGCTTTGAGACGGTGGGCGTTCGCCGGCAGCAATTGCACGAGGGCTTCGAGTGCCCGCGACGCTCCCATGACCGACTTCATCTCAAGCCAATGGCCCACGAGCATGACGTCGACCAGCGTTGCCAGCTCCCAGAAGAAAATACTGCCCTTGAGCCCAAACACGACAGCGCTCGAATAGAAAAACGCTGCCGAGATCGCGACTGCGATCAGTGTCATCATGCCGGGGCGGCGGGCGGAGAGCTCCTCGTAGATCCCCTTCAGGAATGGCCAGCCTCCGTAGAAATAGATGACGGTAGACAATCCGAAGAGAACGTAGTCGTCGCCGGCAAATGTCAGCACGCTTTGCAAGCCGAGAAAGCTTCGGATCATCGGCGAGAGAGCAAGCACGGGCACGGTGAGAGCAAGAGAAGCCCAGAAGCGCCGGCGAAAATCGGCAATCATGTCCATGTGACCATGATGACGGTGATCGTGTTCCACGATGTGCCCTCCTCTAAGCCTCGACGAGGCTTCGCTGCTTGACGAGTCCGAATATTGCCGGGATCACGACCAGGGTCAGCAAGGTCGACGAGATCATGCCGCCAACCAACGGCACTGCGATACGCTGCATGACTTCCGAGCCGGTTCCGGTGCTGAAGAGGATCGGCAGCAAGCCCGCCATGATGGCTGAGACCGTCATCATCTTGGGCCGTACACGGTCGACGGCGCCTTCGATGATGGCATGGTAGAGATCGGCTGCATCGAGTGTTTTTCCCTCCGACTGCCGCTGTTTGATCATCGCGTTCAGGGCGTTGTCGAGGTAGATCAACATCACGACACCGGTCTCCGCGGCGACACCCGCAAGCGCGATGAAGCCGACGGCCACCGCCACGCTCATGTTGAAGCCCATGAGATACATCAGCCAGAAGCCGCCGGTGAGTGCGAAGGGCACCGAGAGCATCACGATCAAGGTTTCGGTCAGGCGGCGGAAGTTCAGATAAAGCAGCAGAAAGATCAGGAACAATGTGACCGGGATCACGGTTTGCAGCCGCGCTGCCGCGCGCTCCAGATATTCGAACTGGCCGCTCCACTCGATGTGATAACCGGGCGGCAGCTTCACCTGGTCCTGCACTGCTTTTTGTGCATCGCCGACATAGCCGCCCAAATCGCGGCCCTGCATATCGACATAAATATAATCCACGAGCTGCGCGTTCTCGGTGCGGATCGAGGGTGGGCCTTGGTCGATGGTAACCGAGGCTATCTGTCCAAGCGGGATGGCAGCGCCGTCGGGTGTATGGACCAACACCTGGGTGGCGATTGCTTGGGGGTCGTCGCGCAAATCGCGCGGGTAGCGGACATTGACGCTATAGCGCTCGCGGCCTTCGACGGTTTCGGTCACCATCTCGCCGCCGAGTGCAGTGCGGACCACCTCCTGCACATCGTCGATGGTCAGGCCGTAACGCGCCAGGGCGGCGCGGTCCGGCTCGATGTCGAGGTAGTAACCACCCAGTACCCGCTCGGCAAAGGCGCTCGTCGTGCCAGGGACCTTCTTCACGACGGCTTCGATCTGGCTCGATATGCGGTCAAGTTCGGTGAGGCTGTTGCCATAGACCTTGACGCCCACCGGCGTGCGGATGCCGGTCGATAGCATGTCGATGCGGGCCTTGATGGGCATGGTCCAAGCGTTGCTGACTCCCGGAAACTGCAAGGCCGCATTCATATCCGCGATGAGCTTGTCCACCGTCATGCCGGACGGCCAAGATTCCTCCGGCTTGAGATTGATGACGGTCTCGAACATTTCGGTGGGGGCCGGGTCGGTTGCCGTGTCGGCGCGGCCTGCCTTGCCGAATACGGACTCTACTTCGGGGAAGCTCTTGATGATTTTGTCCTGCAACTGGATCAGTTCGGCGGCTTTGGTGACGGACATGCTCGGAAGACTGACCGGCATGTAAAGCAGCGTTCCTTCGTTCAGCGTCGGCATGAATTCGCTGCCGATGCGCGTAACGGGGTAGATCGATATGGCGAGAATGGCGAGCGCGGCGGCAATTGTGAGCTTGCGGTGGCGCAACACCGTGTCGATCACCGGGCGGTAGGCCCAAATGAGCGCGCGGTTCACCGGGTTCTTTTGCTCCGGCATGATGCGCCCGCGCACGAAGATGGTCATCAGCACCGGAACGAGCGTCACGGACAGCAGCGCCGCCGCCGCCAGCGAGAAGGTGTAGGTGTAGACCAGCGGCTTGAACAACCGCCCTTCCTGCGCTTCCAGCGTGAACACCGGCAGGAAGGATACCGTGATGACCAGCAGGCTGAAGAACAGCGCTGGACCGACCTCGGTCGCCGCCTTGATGAGAACCTCTATGCGGAATTCGCCGGGACCGGCTTTCTCCAGTCTCTTGTGGGCGTTCTCGATCATCACGATGGCAGCATCCACCATCGCCCCGATGGCGATGGCGATACCGCCCAAACTCATGATGTTCGAACTGATGCCGATCATGTGCATGATGACGAAGGCGATAAGCACGCCAATGGGCAGCATGATGATGGCGACCAGCGCGCTGCGGGCATGAAGCAGGAAGATGAGACAAACAAGGGCTATGATAATGCTCTCCTCAAGCAGCGTGTGCTTGAGCGTGTCGATGGCGCGATAGATGAGATTGGAGCGGTCATAGACCGGGATAATCGACACGCCTTTGGGCAATCCATCAGCCAGTTCGGCGATCTTCTGCTTGATGTTTCTGATGACGGACAAGGCATTCTCACCGTCGCGTTGCAGCACGATGCCGCTGACCACTTCGCCTTGTCCGTTCAATTCGGTCAGGCCGCGCCGCTCGTCGGGTCCGATCTCCACATGGCCGACATCGCTGAGCAGGACCGGCGTACCGCCCGCACTTTTCAGGACGATTTGTTCGAGGTCTTTGGTGCCCTTGAGATAGCCGCGACCGCGCACCATGTATTCGCGTTCGGTCATCTCGATGGTGCTGCCGCCGACATCCATGTTGCTGGCGCGGATCGCCGCAGTGACTTGCGGCAATGAAATCCCGTAGGCGCGCAGCTTCTCCGGATCGACCACCACCTGATACTGCTTGACGAAGCCGCCGACGCTGGCGACTTCGGCGACGCCTCCGGCTTTGGTGAGCTGGTAGCGAACGAACCAGTCCTGGATGGAGCGCAGTTCGGCAAGCGTCTTTTGCACGCCGATCACGGCATATTCGTAAACCCAGCCGACGCCTGTCGCGTCCGGCCCCAGCGATGGGGTTACGCCGCTCGGCAATCGCTTCTGCGCAAAATTGAGATATTCGAGGACACGGCTGCGTGCCCAATAAATGTCGGTGCCGTCTTCGAACACGACATAGACGAAGGAGACGCCGAAGAAGGAGAAGCCGCGCACGACCTTCGACTTCGGCACGGCCAGAAGCGCCGTGGTCAGGGGATAGGTGACTTGATCTTCGACCACCTGCGGCGCCTGGCCCGGATAGTCGGTGAAGACGATCACCTGCGGGTCGGAAAGATCGGGAATCGCGTCCAGCGGCGTGTTGAGAACCGCATAGAGTCCCGCCGCGACGATGAACACCGTCGCCAGCAGGATGAACATCCGGTTGCGCGCCGAAAGTTCGATGATACGGGCGATCACGGCGTGTCTCCATGCTGGCCCTTGCCGTCCGGCGGTGTGAAGGCACGAAGTGCGGCGCGAAGGTTGCTCTCGGCATCGATCAGAAAATTGGCGCTGGTAACGACCTGTTCGCCGTCGCTCAGCCCGCTGACGACTTGCGTGAAGCCGTCGCCGCGAGCGCCGATGCGCACCACGCGCGGCTCGAAGCGGCCCTGCCCTTTGACGATCAAGACCACCTGGCGCGCACCGCTGTCGATGATGGCTGAATCGGGGACGACAAGCATCGGGCCCGTGTTTGCGAGCGCTTTGGCCTGAATGTCGACGGTCGCGTACATCGACTCCCGCAGGGCCAATTCCGGATTGGGAAGAACGATCCGCACCCGTCCGGTTCGCGTCGCGGCCATCATCGTTGGGTAAACAAAGTCGACGACTCCGGTGAATGTCCTTCCCGGATAGGCGACGAACGTCGTGTTCACGGGATCTCCGGGCTGGAGTGCGCCCAGGTCTTGCTCCTGCACGTCGGCCAGCACCCATACGGAAGACAGATCGGCAATCTTGAAGAGCGGGTCACCGGTGTTGATGCGCATGCCTTCGATCGCCGGCTTGTCCAGGACAACGCCCGAACGCGGCGCGGTAATCGTGATATCGCGCGTGGCGCGGCCGGTGCGGCGGATTTCGGCAAGCGCCGACTCCGGCAATCCATATTGGCGCAGTACATTGCCGGCCTGCGCGATAGCAACCGGGTTCTTGTCCTGTAGCGCCACCACGTAGTCGATCTCGCGCGTGATCACGTCCGGACCGCGTTGCATCATGGTGTCCGGCGTGTCGATCCAGACGCGTGCCAGCGGTTGACCGGCGCGCACGGCGGCGCCGGTGGTGGAAACGAAAAGCTTCTCCACGACCACGTCGAACTTCGTCGTGACTAGAGAGAGCTTGCTCTCGTCGGCCTGGACGATCCCCGTTGCGCGGATCGGATGGGCCAATGACGCACGCCGTTCCACAGATGCTGTCCGCACGCCCAGCATCTGCAATCGCGCGGGGCTGACGGTCACGATACCGGTCTCGTCCTCGCCTTCATAGACGGGGACATAATCCATCCCCATGGAGTCTTTCTTCGGCGCCGGCGAGGTGTCGGGAAGACCCATGGGATTACGATAGTAGAGAATCTTGCCTTTGCTGGCAGGCTTGGGCGACATTGACGCTGTCACGGCGGCTGGCGCATCGTCGCCATAGACCGGTTTGAAGTCACGTCCGTCGGCTGTCTTTTTGGGTACCGGTGAGTAGTCCGGCTTGCCGGCGGGGTCCTGATAGTAGAGTGGTTTGCGATCGGGTGCCGGAGATGCCGCCATGGGGGCCGCGTTTGCGAGCGCCGCCGGTGTCGGGGGGCTATCGGCGTGAAGCCAATACCCTGCAGCGACCCCAAAACCGGCAAGTGCGACCGCCGCTCCGGCGAGCACAAAAATCTGAACCCGAATTGTCTTCACGGTCTAACTCCCGTTGTCGCTTATGAGTGTCGGTGGGCCCATGAGCGGCGCGCTTTGCGCCACTCATGGGGGAACCGGTCAGGGCGTGAGTTTGACGATCACGGCGCCGCTCACGGTTTGCGCGACGCCTTGCACCTTGGCGCCGAAGCTGAGCGACCAGTTGTCCGGCTTCTGCCAGACGGGGCCATTGGCGACTTCGAAGCGGTAGGTACCGGGCGGCTCCTCGCTGAGCAATTTGATCGGCGCGGTCATGGCGCCCATGCCGATCGGACCCATGTCAGCCCGCGACTGGATGATGATCGCGCCAGTGACGGGCTTGCCATCGTGCACAAGCTTGATCGAAACGATGCTCTTTCCCGAGCCCGCCGAAGTTGGCGGTCCGGCAAGTGCGAAACGATAGTCAGCCGTCGTGGCCATCGCGTTCGAGCCGCTCATCGGCATATCCATCCCGCCAGCGAGCGCCGGCAGGGATTGGTTCAGCAACAGAACCGTTGCTGCGGTCATCAATGTTCGATACACGTCATGGTCTCCTGTGGTTGTCGGCGGATCGGTCGATCCGCCTTGTTGAATAGGCTAGCCGTCATCAGATGCCGGCGGTTCCCGGGATTTCCGAACCGTCGATCTGCGCGACGAGCTTGATGGTCGCACCCGCCTGAACATCGCTGCCTTCGTAGGTGAAGTCGCCCTTGCCGTCGGGCGTAAGCGCGACCCGATGGTCGAGGTATCGGGGCTCTCCCTTACCCGGCAGCCATTGCCGGTGAACGACGAAGACCTGTGCGTTGTTGACGGGTTGTCCGGTTGTCTCATCGACGACGCGAACGGCAAGCGCATCTCCGGACATGCAATGGACGGTCTGGAATTTGTATTCGCTTGCCCAAGCAGCGGTGTTCGCGCCCAACGACAAAGCGGCCGCGACGACGAAACCGATGAGCTTGGGATGGTTCTTCAGGTTGATGTTCATGAGGTTCTCCTGTCCGCGCGAAAACGCGGAACCGATTGCTTTGAGGGAATGGGGAATCGCAGCGATTCGAGCGGCCCGCGCGAAGCGCAGACACGTCGCAACGCTCAGACGAACGCGCTCGCGGTCAGCGAGACGTGCGTCTACTCAAGCGTGGAGAATAGGAGGAGGAAGAGCAGGAGGAACGGCAATGCCGTTACGGTTTACGTCCCGTGTGAACACGACCTCACGGTCGCGAACCAGCAATCGGACTGGTGAAGTCTGTTCAAGCATAACCGCTGGAACCGCGCAGGACGTGCACACAGCGCAGCCGCCGTCCGTGTTCTTGCAAGGAATTGTCTTACCGGAGACGCCTTTGTCGTAGGCGGTCATGCAGCTGCTCGGCATGTCCATGCCGGGCATACCCATGCCTGCCATCATGGTGCCGGCAGGCGATCCTTGGCCCGCCATGCCGGGCATCGCCCAGCTCGGCGCCACGCCGCTCAGGAGAACCCCAAGCGCGAGGAACAGCACCGCAAATCGCCGGGCGAGCCGAGTGAACATGGCGCCGAACATATAACCCAAGACGTCACGGTTCAAGGATCGGTCCAGGAGATGAACAATTCGTGAGTTCGGTCCGCGAGCCGGCACGTACCGTTCTCGCGCCAAGCAAGGAGTTAACTTCTTGCCGTACCTTCTCGTACCTCTAGCTGCTCGTAATGCGCGCGTGCTTGCTCATTAGCGACATCCTGGGCAGCGCACCGGGAGGTCACAGTTCGAACAAAAAGTGTCGCACCACCGCGCAGTTCTGCGTATCGCGCTCACTGCAAATGCCAAACATCCGGCGCGAAGTTCATGTGCGGCCCCCGCCCCGCGATCACGCTACGTGTTTGGCGTCGCCAGCGCATAACGCTACAGGCTGGGGAAAAGTCGATCTCTAGTTTCTTTCTTTCGCCCGCCGCAACGGATCACCGAAGACATTCATTGCAAGACAGGTCTCAAGCCCACCGCCCATCGCATTTGCCACGGCAAGGTTGGCGAGGAAGTTGGCCTCCACGACGGTACATCCTTTATCCCACGCAGCCATGAACTCTGGCAGCCAATGATAGGTGACCCTAGCGTCAAGCGGCCATGGCGACGCGATCACGGCTGAGCAACCTCGGTCAAGAATCTCCTTTGCCAGTCCCAAATTCGTATCCGCTGTCGGATGCTTGTCCGATCGGCCACCGCTGCAGACAAAAAGGACTACTACTCCCACATTTCGCAGGCCGCTCGCCATCTCCGATATGGAAAGCCGTGTATTGCCCTCATCGCTCACGCGTTGAAAAAAATGCTCATCGGGTTCCAGCCCACCATGCGCCGCGATCACCGCCAATTCTGATCCTGCAAAGCCCTCCGGCAAGGACGCGCCGGTATCAAGTCCAAATTGGTACTGCGCCAACGTCGGCCCGATCCTGTCGACAATCATTGCCAAGGTTTGACCTTGGGCGTCCGCTGTCGAAATCCATGCGGTGCGTCTTCCGTCGGCAGCTGCGGGCTGCTTTCGGGCTCGAAAGAGCCAGGATAGGCTTGGCGCCGACGCGATTGGTATTTTCTGCCCCGCAAACACATCACCGCTCCGAAACAGGTTTGGCGGTATCGCTTGCAGATGGGTGTCGAGTATCAGTACCGCTGGTCCCGCTGGCATGACGCCGAACTCCAGTCCCTCCGTGCTGGTGTAGAAAATATTCGCGGGGTTGTTTTCAAGACCGTAAGCATAAGGAAAGTCGACTGCCCAAGCCTCCAGACGAGCTGCCGACATCCTCTCCTTCGGTTCGACGGCAGGAACATCGGAGACGCCGTGTTCCCACGACGCGCGCAAGACCCGGTGCATTGAATCGAATCCCGCCATAACGACACAAAGGCCTTCACCAGAAATTTCGGACGCCGAGCGAGCCGCTTCGCCCGCATCTTTCAATTGCTCGACCGGCTTGGACGTCGCTTCCCAACCGGGCAATGCAATCGCCCGGTCGCTCAAGAGCTCGACGCCCAACGCAACGACCGCCGGGTCCGACGACGCCTCCGCGCCCGCCAACATACGCCGAGCCGCGAGCACAACTGGCCTGTTGTCATAAGCGACGTCATCCGAATATCTCGCCCGCTCCGTCCTTCGATGGATCTCCATAACCTGTTCAACGCTCGGGTGTAGCTCGGACATGGCGCGGACGAGTTCAGAACCCGATGCTCCTGTGTCCTTCAGCAACGCGGCGAAAGCGGTCTGGGCCGCGCTTGGCACCGCAACGCCATTCTCCTTCGCCAACCGAATAATCTGACCCAAAAGCATCGCGGCGGGCGTCGGCTCATCATGCTTGTCGATGACCTTCTGAGCATTTGCCGTCACGCGGTTCAGCAGCGATGCGATGTCTGCCGGCTGGGTAAGCGGATCGCGCACAAGGGCAAGCATGTCAATCGTCAAGAGCATCAGCTCCGCGCGATGTCGGTTCGACTCACCATGCCCCATCATCTCGCTCAGGCGTATCCCGGCCATTGCCGCGCGCCGAGCGTCTTCAAGCAGCCCGATTTCCCGCAAAGCCCGGGAGAAAGCATGCACTTCATGCCATGCCTGCTCGTCTTCCACTCTTGTTTCGCCCCATGCCGCTGCGGCAAAACCGATCAATCCTTCAAGCACGTTGCCAATGCGAAGATATGTGTCCGCCATCACTGACCACGCAATGCGGGCGCGAACTGGATCACCGGCACTGGACTGTAGCGCCTGTTCGGCCAAGTCGCGCGCCCATTGCATGCGTCCCGCCGTCACCAATCTGCCGGCGGCAAAGCGTATAAGCGCCAAATCCTGATGGGCATCCTTCGTATAAGGAACGATACAGACGCCAAGCATCGTCCAGTTCATCAACGCTTTGACGTCATCGTCGCTTGTCACATCTTCGCCAAGGCGAAGGAGTACGGCCGTGATAGCGGGAAGCAACCGATCTGGATCTTCGGTCATCAGCTCAACCGGGAGCTTTGCCTTGCCAATAAGTAGCGGCCCTTCTTCACCCAGCCAGTCGAACGCACGTCTAATAAAGTCCATCCGGGAATTGAGCTCGTCTGCCGAATAACCACTCACCGTTTCCGATTTCTGCAGATCAAGCGCACGGCCGAAGCCGGCGATACCAATCGACGTAGCCAAGGGTACGCCCCAATCACCCACCGTTCCGACGGAGAGCAACCGCGTCAACTCCAGACGGCGATAGCCGTCTTCCGGATGGTCCGCGAGATACTGAACGACCTTGGTAACACCCTCTTGAAGCCGATCCGGCGGTATCGGCAAATTCCCCTTCTCATCTCGTTCCAAGACGAGCCGGCTCAGTACGTCTTGCACAAGACCGACGCTGGGCTTGCCATGCTCCCCGCTGCGCAACGCCAAATCGTAGGCGTGTATGATGAGGCCGCGCTTCAATGCGTCCTTTACAAGAGCAATATATATCCTCGACCGCCGGTCCGGATATTTTTGAACAAAGGCCTCTACGTTGGCCAGGTAATCTGGAATTCCGGACACCGCGAAGGCTTCTGCCAGTGCGCCGAAAAATTCAGCGCTGTTCGTCCCGTCCGCTTCGGCGGCAATTGTCTCCGCGGCGTCAGCGTAACGACCCTCTGCGATCGCCCGGCGTACCCGAACACGCCGCAACACGTCGGAGTCGGGGTACAGCGCAGCCAACCGACTCTCCGCACGATGGCTAAGCGCACTGTCCCCAATGTCGTCGGCCGTGTCGACCGCCAGTTCCAGGCTTTCGCGGGTGGTCAGTCCATCAATCGAAGCACTCACCAGGCGGATCGCCATTTGCCGCGATCCGAAATCCATTGCGATATGCCCCAGTTTCGCGAGAGCGAACGGATCTTCGCTTCCGTCGAATTTGATGTCTTCCTCGATCACCTGCATTGCCTGGCCGAACAACCGCGCGCGATGCAGCATTTGCACCTTTAAGAACGGCTTCTCTGCGTCCATCGACGCAGGCAAGCTATCGATGGTGCGGAAAATAGAACCAACGCGCCCTGCGGCCAAATCCGCACTCAGTGATGCATCTTTCGATGCGAGTATCTCTTCCAGGTCATTGCTGGCCGATGCACCAACAACGCCGACGCCATCGATCGACATAAGGAGCGCCGCCATAGCCCGTCGCCGCGGCGAAAGCTCTCCTGCGATGAGCGCGACATACGATTCGGTCTGTCTTGTCAGCGCTAGCAATTTGCGCGCAATGACGGTCAGCTGTGGTACCCAAAAATCCTCGTACAAACCCACATTCGCGGGTTCCACAGCAGACTTCACCTCGCGGTCTCGATATATCGCGGCGTTGGCCACAATGATAACGGCATCCCTTGGGACCGCACGGACAATCTCATACAGGGCATCGGCGCTCTGGTTCGGGGAGCATATAACCCGCAGCCAATCGGCTTCATTCACGCCGTCCGGGCACTGAACACCGCCTTCAGCAAAAAAGTCGAGTAGCTGGCGTGTAACATTTTCCAACCCCCCATATCGTCTGGCAACATCGGTCGTCACAATAATTGTCCATTGCCGGACCGGAGATTTCCCACCCGCGTCCATGAACCGAAATATCTGGCCCAAGATGTCGAGAATCTGGCCTGGCATTGCGCCCCGGCCAAAGCAGAATATATCGGCGCAGCCAAACCCCACGCCGTTGTTGTCAAAGAACCCGGTCATGCCAGCATCTAGCGAAATTCCTGCCTCAGAGGTCATTGCAAACCCAATGGTGCTGACGGACGAAAAGCCCTCGTATTGCAACTCCGACTCATTCCTGCAGGCCATCGAGGTCTGACAGGTCGCCTGCAATCTCCTCGATGTCTAATTGGTCATCCGATTCCGTATCCGTCTGAATCGCGGCGACGACGGCGCGTCCGCGCTTCAAGATCGCCTTGAGTAGCGTTTCCAGATGCTCTGTCGTGTCAGAGTAAGCGCCCACGTAGCCTGCGCGAATAAGGTCCAGAAACGGTCCTTCTCGCATGTAACTGCCGCCCAGCGCCTGATAGCTGACGCGAATGCCCTCTTTAGCTCCTCGGGCTTCGGGAAGCTGAACGAAGATATCGTAGTGATCGATCGGCAAAATGATGCCGGCTTGGCGATAGGAACCGTCGCGCTTAACGAATTTGAGATAGAAGACGGAAGGATTTAGGCGATATTCGCCCGCCGGTGGTCTGGTGCGGATCCCAAACTTGCGCATACGCGCGAGTTCTTTCTCCAGCTGTTTGTCCGGAACGAAGGTCCAATCGGTCGATTTTCCGCGCGGCGGTTCCAGCATCTTGTATTGCAGCATGACCAGATTGCGCCGTGTGATATTCAAATACACGAGATCCACTCCGAACGCCCTTTCGAGCTGTCGCCGGTTTGCCGTGAAGACCTCCAACCGCTCCCGTCCCCGCGTGAATATTGCGCGCCCCGTGAGATCGCTCCCAACGAGGTCGTAGCCAGGCACTGTTCGGGCGTCGTGCTCGATCACGCCGTCTTCTATTATTGGAATGCGGGCCAATGCCGTCTCCCGACCGGATATCAATTCAAGCCGCTGTGCCCGGTCATCGGGTCCAAGGCCGAATGCCTTCAGCGCCGAACGAATGGCGTCTTCCTGAAGCGCAATGTTACCCCTGAACGTCTTGGGCCCGGCTAGGCCCGCCGCGACCGTTCGCATCGGTCCGGCATTCCCGTCGACTGCGGCAAGACCATCAATCAATTCTGAACTGAGCTTCGGTGACAGCACAGTAAGGCGCGTTCCCTGCTCAAGACGCCGCGCCAACGCGGTCCGGTGCGCCGGCGAGGCAGGGATTTGCGCGAGTGCTTCCGGAGAAGGGGGGAAGATAGCAACTCCGCGCTTGATCTTCACCCGAGACTGAAGCGTCGTGATTGGCCCGGGGTTGTCCATCAAAGCGAGATAGGCGTAGTAGTCGTCATCGCTCTCCGCCAAAACCAAGCAAAGCGTTGGCGTCTTCACATGCTCGAATTCCGAGTGCGGCAGCGCCGTCGTGAATTCGCCAATCCCCTTTCGTGACGCCAACAAGGACTGCCATTCAGTCTCCGACAGGCGCAAAATGAGTACGGGCTTGCTTTCGACATGCCTTTTGAGCAATTCGAGCCAAGAAGGCGGATCCGGAGATGGCCTTTTCGCCATCGGGTCACACAGCCCCTTCAATATCTTGTCCTACATCTTGCGATGTCCGCTCTCGCTTTGGTGACAAAGGCACACCTACCATCATGCGACGGCAATGCCGAGTAGGTCCTGTTCGATCGCCGTTGCGGCAGATATGCCGAGACGGATCAGATCAGAGATAATCTTCTCGATTGCGGCGCGAACGCTTTCCCTTTGGATCGATGCGATACCATCTTTGTGCAACACGCTGGCGATCCAACTACAAAATTTATCTCCGGCACCGTAGTCGACCCACAATTTAACGTCGTTCGGATGGGCCGCCATGCACGCCTCGATGGCTTTGACGGCATACGCCACAAATGGAAACTCCGGCGACACGTTCACCGTGCTCAACACTGCAAGCGCCACGAACAGGCTCGGCGTCGCGGTCGCCAGTTCTGTCAACAGCGGAATGAAGGGCACAGCTCGCGCGATGCCGGTCTTGGTGACGTAGCATTCCGGCGGGGTGCGAAAGCCATTTTGGCAAAGGAAGATCGCACCGAGGGCACCGTCCAGATGATAGGGTATTCCGTAGCCTGGATTGGCCGCAAAGCGCCGCCATTGCGATGTCGTCTTCAGCCGTTCCGTAAATTTCGTCCGAATCCGCAGCAGATCAACGGCGGCGAGACCTTTGCCATCGAAATAGACGACGTCGAGCGGCAGCAAGAGAGCCGCGGCCACATCCAGGAAGGGTTCATCCGGCAAACACAGGACCGGCTCGAGGCACAGTGCGTCGATTGCAGCAGGGTCCAGGTCCGACAGACTGCGCGCGACCAGCCGATAGTAAGCCCGGTTCCACTCGTCGGGCGCGTGCGATAGCTCCAGGCCCACTTCGCGACCAGCGCCATTCAAATCGGAGGTCCAAGTGCGATAGTGATGTGCAATGCCCCGCAGCCATTCGGGTGCAATCCGTTCGCCTCCCATGAGCTTCGATAGCCACACCGCATTTGCCTGATGGTCAGCGTAGTATTCTGCTTCCACACGAGGTTGTCGGCGCCGGTTCGGACCGGCACCCCCAATATAGGTCTTCGCGCGGACGCCAAGCTCCGCGTCGGGGAAATCCGGCCATGCTGATTCCGGCCCTTGGCCGCTGAGCCAACTCCATTCGGCACTCAGGGCCGCGTCACGCCAATCCGAGACCTGTCGCTTGCGGATCTCGTCCTCGTCGCCGTTCGCATCATAATGTTTGAGGCGTGGACGGATGTTGCCCACAAATGCGCACCGGATCACCGCTCTCGGCAAACGGGGATCGATCGCCGCAAGCTCATCCAAGAATGCACCGAAACCATGCGCCGCAGCGGGATCGCCTTTGACCGCCAATTCGAGCAAAGGTCGCGCGTCGGCAAGCCCGGCACCATGCCGGGCTGCCAGCACCAGGCCGGCCGTGGCAAGGCCAAGCGGATTGAATTGCAAACCATTGCGCATGCGGTGCACGGGGTCTTCGCGCTGGACCGCAGCGGCGTCGAACTGCGCCCGGGCCCACACACCGTGCTTGGCACGCAGCGTGCCATCGCCATCCCGCATCAGCAGCAGTGCTGCGATCAAGATCGACTGGTCGAAGTCTTGCTGCTCTTCACCACGGGCTTGCGCATCCCGTGCCCACACAGCGGCTCGGCCTGCTAAGTCTGCCGAGCGCTTCGACGGATCGTTGAGGGCGAGCGCAATCTCCGCACGAATGTTGGCATCTTGCATGCGCGGAGCGGCCCGCGCTTGCATCGCCGCGAGATGTTCGGCCTCGTCCTTCGGCGAGACATATGCATAAACTGTCTGGTCGTTCCCCTCGCGGTTCTTCACGGTGCGAGTTTGATAGTTAGCTCGCTCGATCTGATTTAGGGCGACCTGCACCATGAAATGCGGATCGCCGAAGTCGGCATCCGGCCCATATGAACCAAGGCGTGTTCCGGCTTCCTCCAACCGTTTGCGCACCGCCTCAGTATCGACCTGCTCGCCGAACGCGTAATACGGCAACACCTGCTCCAACAGCGTCCCGCGGGATGCGCGCTTCTTCAAGCTCGCGCGATTGACCTTGCCGGCCGGCTCCTTCTCGCCGAACAGAGCCATATCCCCCATGCCGTCGT